>NZ_CP035921.1:0-3226711 GCF_009665415.1 Vibrio cidicii
AAGCGCCGAGCATCGGCATCACCACGCCAATCGCAGGCGATGACATCATCAATGCCGCGGAAAGTGACGAGCCACTGACCATCAGTGGTACCACCACCAACGTGGAAGACGGTCAAACCGTGACGGTGACCATCGGTGGTGAGAAATACACAGCGACGGTGACAGGCAACGCGTGGAGCTTGGAAGTACCGGCAAGCGCCGTTGAGGCGTTAGCGGAAGGCACTCAGACCATCAAGGCGGACGTGAGTGATAAAGCGGGCAACCCAGCACCGCAAGCGAGCCATGACATCACGGTCGATACCGAAGCGCCGAGCATCGGCATCACCACGCAATCGCAGGCGATGACATCATCAATGCCGCGGAAAGTGACGAGCCACTGACCATCAGTGGTACCACCACCAACGTGGAAGACGGTCAAACCGTGACGGTGACCATCGGTGGTGAGAAATACACAGCGACGGTGACAGGCAACGCGTGGAGCTTGGAAGTACCGGCAAGCGCCGTTGAGCGTTAGCGGAAGGCACTCAGACCATCAAGGCGGACGTGAGTGATAAAGCGGGCAACCCAGCACCGCAAGCGAGCCATGACATCACGGTCGATACCGAAGCGCCGAGCATCGGCATCACCACGCCAATCGCAGGCGATGACATCATCAATGCCGCGGAAAGTGACGAGCCACTGACCATCAGTGGTACACCACCAACGTGGAAGACGGTCAAACCGTGACGGTGACCATCGGTGGTGAGAAATACACAGCGACGGTGACAGGCAACGCGTGGAGCTTGGAAGTACCGGCAAGCGCCGTTGAGGCGTTAGCGGAAGGCACTCAGACCATCAAGGCGGACGTGAGTGATAAAGCGGGCAACCCAGCACCGCAAGCGAGCCATGACATCACGGTCGATACCGAAGCGCCGAGCATCGGCATCACCACGCCAATCGCAGGCGATGACATCATCAATGCCGCGGAAAGTGACGAGCCACTGACCATCAGTGGTACCACCACCAACGTGGAAGACGGTCAAACCGTGACGGTGACCATCGGTGGTGAGAAATACACAGCGACGGTGACAGGCAACGCGTGGAGCTTGGAAGTACCGGCAAGCGCCGTTGAGGCGTTAGCGGAAGGCACTCAGACCATCAAGGCGGACGTGAGTGATAAAGCGGGCAACCCAGCACCGCAAGCGAGCCATGACATCACGGTCGATACCGAAGCGCCGAGCATCGGCATCACCACGCCAATCGCAGGCGATGACATCATCAATGCCGCGGAAAGTGACGAGCCACTGACCATCAGTGGTACCACCACCAACGTGGAAGACGGTCAAACCGTGACGGTGACCATCGGTGGTGAGAAATACACAGCGACGGTGACAGGCAACGCGTGGAGCTTGGAAGTACCGGCAAGCGCCGTTGAGGCGTTAGCGGAAGGCACTCAGACCATCAAGGCGGACGTGAGTGATAAAGCGGGCAACCCAGCACCGCAAGCGAGCCATGACATCACGGTCGATACCGAAGCGCCGAGCATCGGCATCACCACGCCAATCGCAGGCGATGACATCATCAATGCCGCGGAAAGTGACGAGCCACTGACCATCAGTGGTACCACCACCAACGTGGAAGACGGTCAAACCGTGACGGTGACCATCGGTGGTGAGAAATACACAGCGACGGTGACAGGCAACGCGTGGAGCTTGGAAGTACCGGCAAGCGCCGTTGAGGCGTTAGCGGAAGGCACTCAGACCATCAAGGCGGACGTGAGTGATAAAGCGGGCAACCCAGCACCGCAAGCGAGCCATGACATCACGGTCGATACCGAAGCGCCGAGCATCGGCATCACCACGCCAATCGCAGGCGATGACATCATCAATGCCGCGGAAAGTGACGAGCCACTGACCATCAGTGGTACCACCACCAACGTGGAAGACGGTCAAACCGTGACGGTGACCATCGGTGGTGAGAAATACACAGCGACGGTGACAGGCAACGCGTGGAGCTTGGAAGTACCGGCAAGCGCCGTTGAGGCGTTAGCGGAAGGCACTCAGACCATCAAGGCGGACGTGAGTGATAAAGCGGGCAACCCAGCACCGCAAGCGAGCCATGACATCACGGTCGATACCGAAGCGCCGAGCATCGGCATCACCACGCCAATCGCAGGCGATGACATCATCAATGCCGCGGAAAGTGACGAGCCACTGACCATCAGTGGTACCACCACCAACGTGGAAGACGGTCAAACCGTGACGGTGACCATCGGTGGTGAGAAATACACAGCGACGGTGACAGGCAACGCGTGGAGCTTGGAAGTACCGGCAAGCGCCGTTGAGGCGTTAGCGGAAGGCACTCAGACCATCAAGGCGGACGTGAGTGATAAAGCGGGCAACCCAGCACCGCAAGCGAGCCATGACATCACGGTCGATACCGAAGCGCCGAGCATCGGCATCACCACGCCAATCGCAGGCGATGACATCATCAATGCCGCGGAAAGTGACGAGCCACTGACCATCAGTGGTACCACCACCAACGTGGAAGACGGTCAAACCGTGACGGTGACCATCGGTGGTGAGAAATACACAGCGACGGTGACAGGCAACGCGTGGAGCTTGGAAGTACCGGCAAGCGCCGTTGAGGCGTTAGCGGAAGGCACTCAGACCATCAAGGCGGACGTGAGTGATAAAGCGGGCAACCCAGCACCGCAAGCGAGCCATGACATCACGGTCGATACCGAAGCGCCGAGCATCGGCATCACCACGCCAATCGCAGGCGATGACATCATCAATGCCGCGGAAAGTGACGAGCCACTGACCATCAGTGGTACCACCACCAACGTGGAAGACGGTCAAACCGTGACGGTGACCATCGGTGGTGAGAAATACACAGCGACGGTGACAGGCAACGCGTGGAGCTTGGAAGTACCGGCAAGCGCCGTTGAGGCGTTAGCGGAAGGCACTCAGACCATCAAGGCGGACGTGAGTGATAAAGCGGGCAACCCAGCACCGCAAGCGAGCCATGACATCACGGTCGATACCGAAGCGCCGAGCATCGGCATCACCACGCCAATCGCAGGCGATGACATCATCAATGCCGCGGAAAGTGACGAGCCACTGACCATCAGTGGTACCACCACCAACGTGGAAGACGGTCAAACCGTGACGGTGACCATCGGTGGTGAGAAATACACAGCGACGGTGACAGGCAACGCGTGGAGCTTGGAAGTACCGGCAAGCGCCGTTGAGGCGTTAGCGGAAGGCACTCAGACCATCAAGGCGGACGTGAGTGATAAAGCGGGCAACCCAGCACCGCAAGCGAGCCATGACATCACGGTCGATACCGAAGCGCCGAGCATCGGCATCACCACGCCAATCGCAGGCGATGACATCATCAATGCCGCGGAAAGTGACGAGCCACTGACCATCAGTGGTACCACCACCAACGTGGAAGACGGTCAAACCGTGACGGTGACCATCGGTGGTGAGAAATACACAGCGACGGTGACAGGCAACGCGTGGAGCTTGGAAGTACCGGCAAGCGCCGTTGAGGCGTTAGCGGAAGGCACTCAGACCATCAAGGCGGACGTGAGTGATAAAGCGGGCAACCCAGCACCGCAAGCGAGCCATGACATCACGGTCGATACCGAAGCGCCGAGCATCGGCATCACCACGCCAATCGCAGGCGATGACATCATCAATGCCGCGGAAAGTGACGAGCCACTGACCATCAGTGGTACCACCACCAACGTGGAAGACGGTCAAACCGTGACGGTGACCATCGGTGGTGAGAAATACACAGCGACGGTGACAGGCAACGCGTGGAGCTTGGAAGTACCGGCAAGCGCCGTTGAGGCGTTAGCGGAAGGCACTCAGACCATCAAGGCGGACGTGAGTGATAAAGCGGGCAACCCAGCACCGCAAGCGAGCCATGACATCACGGTCGATACCGAAGCGCCGAGCATCGGCATCACCACGCCAATCGCAGGCGATGACATCATCAATGCCGCGGAAAGTGACGAGCCACTGACCATCAGTGGTACCACCACCAACGTGGAAGACGGTCAAACCGTGACGGTGACCATCGGTGGTGAGAAATACACAGCGACGGTGACAGGCAACGCGTGGAGCTTGGAAGTACCGGCAAGCGCCGTTGAGGCGTTAGCGGAAGGCACTCAGACCATCAAGGCGGACGTGAGTGATAAAGCGGGCAACCCAGCACCGCAAGCGAGCCATGACATCACGGTCGATACCGAAGCGCCGAGCATCGGCATCACCACGCCAATCGCAGGCGATGACATCATCAATGCCGCGGAAAGTGACGAGCCACTGACCATCAGTGGTACCACCACCAACGTGGAAGACGGTCAAACCGTGACGGTGACCATCGGTGGTGAGAAATACACAGCGACGGTGACAGGCAACGCGTGGAGCTTGGAAGTACCGGCAAGCGCCGTTGAGGCGTTAGCGGAAGGCACTCAGACCATCAAGGCGGACGTGAGTGATAAAGCGGGCAACCCAGCACCGCAAGCGAGCCATGACATCACGGTCGATACCGAAGCGCCGAGCATCGGCATCACCACGCCAATCGCAGGCGATGACATCATCAATGCCGCGGAAAGTGACGAGCCACTGACCATCAGTGGTACCACCACCAACGTGGAAGACGGTCAAACCGTGACGGTGACCATCGGTGGTGAGAAATACACAGCGACGGTGACAGGCAACGCGTGGAGCTTGGAAGTACCGGCAAGCGCCGTTGAGGCGTTAGCGGAAGGCACTCAGACCATCAAGGCGGACGTGAGTGATAAAGCGGGCAACCCAGCGACTATCACGGAATATGTGACGGTGGACACCGAAGCAACCGCCAACATCGATGTAGATCCAATCACGGATGACAGAATCATTAATGCCAATGAGTCTGCTGAAGGTGTGTTGATTCCTATCACTGGTTGGGTAGGTGGTGATGCTAGACCTGGCGATACCGTTACAATTACTCTTGGTGGAGTCGAGATTGGTCGTGCATTGGTTTCCAATGATACAAATGCAGATGGTAAGTACCTATTTACGGTCGAAGTATTAGGTTCTCAGTTAGCTAATACTACGCTTCAATATCCTCATATTGTTGCCACTGTCACAGGGACAGATGATGCGGGGAATGAGTTCAGTAAGGCTAGCACTGAAGTTTATAAAGTTGACCAAAGCTTAGACATCGAAGTTTTTGTTGAAGAAATAAGCGGCGATAATGTCATTAATTTTGATGAACAGGGAAATGTGACTATCTCCGGTTTTGTCGAAAAAGGTGCGTCTATCGATACCATTACAATTACTGATAAAGACGGTAATCCAATGGTGATTTCTTCGGGGATATCGGTCGATACTAGTGATGAGAATGCTGACTATTTCTCAGTGATTGTAGATGTTTCGCAACTGACTGATGGACAACTAAACGTCGTGGTAAGTGCCACTGATAGCGCTGGTAATACAGGTGATTCAGAAGTTGTTCATATTTCGAAAGATACGACGGTTTCTCTTACTTCGAAAATTACCGATGAAACAAATAGCGGTTCGAAAGAGGACAATGTCACTAACAATTCAACCCCATTCATTACTGGCTTAACGGACGCAGGTGCGACTGTGACGATTACCTACACGGATGCGACAGGTACTGTTCGTACTGTGACTGATACCGCAGGCGCAGATGGTAAATACACCATCCATATCAGTGATGCGTTATCAGAAGGCAGCAATGATCTTTCTGTTAGCGCTGTGGATGCAGCGGGTAATGAGACCACAATTGTACAGACTGTGGTTGTTGATACTTCGGCTGCGCCTGTTGCACAGGACGATACGGTATCTGTATACCGCGGTTTGACGGGTTACTATTACAGCTCAAATGACAGTGAAAATGGAAATCTGACGTCAGTTCAAGACGCCTTGGATGTTATCGCGAGTAAAGACCCAGAACTTACCTTTGAAGCGCGTGACATTAATTACTCATTAGATGCCAACAACAATAGCTTGAGTTCAAAATCTCAGGTTGCTGATTTCCTAAATAATGATGCAGGATCATTACAGGGCGAAGTGGCAAATCATACAGATGGTGTGATTAAGATGAGTGGTTCTGTTTATCTAGAAGCAGGCAATTACGCATTTAAAGTGAGAGCAGATGATGGCTATACAATATTAATTGATGGCGTTGCCGTAGCGACAGTTGACCGTAATCAATCACCTACAACAACCATGCATAGCTCCTTTGAGATAAGCAGCGATGGCTACCATAAGATTGAAATTGTGTATTGGGATCAGGGTGGAAATGCTGTACTCGATGTCAATCTAGGTACTGTTGATGCTAACGGCAACTTCAATAATGGTGAGCATGATCTAAACGACTACCCGTTGATTGGAGATACACTGACGACTAAAGAGGGTAGTGAGCTCGTACTAAATAGCACACTGCTTTTGGGCAATGATTACGATCTTAATGATGGTGACACTATCTCTATCGTTGCTGATGGTTTTAGTTCAAACGATGGAGCCGTATCATATGATGCTGCGACAGGAGAGATCATCTTTACGCCAAACGAAGGTGTTACGGGGTCTGCAAGCTTCACTTACACCATCGTTGATAGTACAGGCAAGACCGATACCGCAACGGTTACCACTTTGGTCACTCCAATCAGTGATGGCTTGAGTGTTTCTGCCACTTTGAGTTCTGTTAGTGGCAATGTCGCCGATACTTTAGTGGCAGCTCAGCTTGCTGCGATAGACGGTAAACTTGCTGATGACACAGCAAGTGACGACGACGACTATCTGATTAGCAACGGAGCTTGGGTCCAGGCATTAGGTGGTAATGACACTATCGTCTATGGGTCCGGTTCCCATATGCTTGTTCAAGGTGGTACTGGTAACGATGTTATTGTAGGTAACAATTCGTCTGCTGTTTCAGAAAATCTGCAAGGTGGTGATGGCAATGACATCCTAATTGGTGGTACAGATGTTTCTGATTCTATCAACTTAATCGGCGATGATGTCGGGGAAACAGGTAATGATATCTTTATTTCTCGAAGTGCAACTTCTACTACCACTTACTACGGTGGTAATGGAGTTGACACGGCATATTTAGTTGGTAGTAGCAGTGACTATCAGTTCACTACAGCTGGTTCATCAGACTTTACTTTAATTCACCAAGGTACGGGTAACGCTAATCATGATTTCTATAGTGTAGAAAGTTTGTATTTCGCAGATGGCAAGTTTGAAGTAAGTGACGGGCAGTTAGTCAAAACTGCAGAGATATATCAGCTAAATATCGATATTGACCTGAATGACAATGATGGTAGTGAAAAAGTTACCTCTGTTGTAGTTAGTGATGTTCCTGATGATGTAATACTCTCTGTCGGAACTAAGCAAGCTGACGGTACTTGGGTTATCGATCCTGCTCAGCTAAATGCGGAAGGTAAGCTGACTGTATTGGTAGAAGCACCCGTTGGAACAACGCCTGTACTGACTGTGACTGCTGGAGCACAGGAGATGGATGGTGACACTCCTCTCGATAGACCAGAATATGCGCACGATCAGACAGGTACTATTGTAAGTCCTGCGGATAATGCCAATGGTGATAACGTCATTTCTGGTTTTGATGGCGATGATGTGTTGTTGGGGGATAGTGGTGGAGTACAAACAAGTACAACTGCTCCAACGAATTACAATATTGCGCTGGTTGTCGATACGTCCGGTAGTATGGGTTATAAGTTGAACTCCAACAGCGAGCAAACAAGGCTTGACGTTGTAAAGGCGGCACTGATTGCAATGATTGCAGATATCGCTGAGCATCCAGGTATTATCAATTTGACACTAGTAGGTTTTGCATCAACTGCATCAATCAAGTTAGATATTGATGATTTAGATGTAGATGATCTCGCTGCAACGGTAAATAGTAAAATTGAGAGCTTGAATGCAACAGGAGGTACAAACTATGAAAGCGCGTTTGATACAGCTAAAGACTGGTTTGATGAACAACCTTCAAATTATGAAAATATGGTATTTTTCTTGACGGATGGAGTACCGACTGTTTCGACAACGAGCGGCAGCAGTAACGGTTCGCAAACCGATTACGATGAGTTTGTCGACTCTGTCTCTGCTTTTCACGATTTAGCCAATGTGGCAACGGTTCGTGCGATAGGTATCGGTGATGGTATAAATCAGGATATTCTCAAGTATTTTGATAACACCAATTCAACCGGTGGTAGTTACACAACCACGAGTATGGCACTGATGGCAGATGGATATTTGTCCGATTCGAGTAGCAATCGCTCAGATGATGGCCATGCTACGGCTGTTACAACCTCTACATTTACCGTGAGTTCTGATTCGGTTTCATCTGTTACTTTCAGTGTTGCAAAAGCGAGCGATTTTGGCTCCGGAGATGAATTTGCTTGGGCAGTGCAGAAATATAATGTAACAACTGGCTCTTGGGTTATTGTTGATCAAGGCAGTAGCTTTGGTCTAATCGAATCAGAGATACTACAAGAAGGAGAGTATCGCCTTGTGCTTTCAGTGTATGAGGATGACAGAAACACCTCAGCGTCAGTATATCTCTCAGACATTGAGCTACAGACTATCACTGCGCCTAGTGGTGAAGTAGAGATTGTTAATACTGCTGAAGATTTAGCGGCGATTCTGAATGAAGGCAGTCAGGAGATATCACTGCTTCCTGTAGGGAACGATAATGTAACTGGAGGGGCTGGCAGTGATGTTCTATTTGGTGATGCAATAAACACGGATAATCTACCATGGGAGGAACATAACCTGACTAAACCTTTGGATTTGCCAAACGGGTCAGGGGTTGATGCTTTGGTTGTGTTCTTAAAAGCTGTAAATGGTGTAGAACCTACAGACCTTGAGATATATGAGTACGTTCGAAATAATCATCAGCTTCTCAATTCTGAAAGTGATAAACGCGGTGGCGATGATGTTATAGATGGTGGTCTTGGTGACGATATCCTTTATGGACAAGGTGGCAACGACACCTTAATCGGCGGCCTTGGTAATGACATCTTAACTGGTGGTGAAGGTGCTGATATCTTTAAATGGGTTGATATGGAAACGGCGAGTGACCGCGTCACAGATTTCAGTGTCGCGCAAGGTGATAAGCTTGATTTCTCTGATCTGTTTGAGGATATGACTCAAGACGATGTTAGTGCCCTTCTTTCGTCTCTTGCTGACGGCTCTGGAGAGGGCGGTCAGTATAAAGTTGATGTTACCGATGTAAACGGTGATGCTCATCTCACTATCGTCAAAGGAGGACAAACCTTAACGATTGACTTTGATGGTGCGACGGCAGCGGATATCACCAGCAGCTTGATGGATAACCTAAACCATTTAAAGGACTAAAATAACGAAAACCGGAGCTTATAGGGGCTCCGGTTTTTTGTGCTGCCTGCAATTTGGTCTAAGCAACCTGTAATATAAGTAAGTTGCAATAAAAATAGCCTCGATGGGAATCGAGGCTATTTTTATAGATAGAATACTGTATTTACAACACCTTACACGCAAACCCTTTGAGGTAGAAGCCTTCAGGATAAGCGGTGTCGGTTGGGTGATCGGCGGCTTGCTCGAATCGTTCGACAAACTTAACGCTTCGACCTGCATCGATGGCGGCATCGGCAATGATTTTTTGGAACAACACTTGGTCCATCAGACCTGAGCAAGAGTAAGTCAGTAAAGTGCCGCCAGGTTTTAGAATTTGCATCGCGAGCATGTTGATGTCTTTATAGCCACGACATGCGCCATTGAGTTGCGCTTTGTTTTCGGCAAACTTGGGTGGGTCCATGATCACCACGTCAAATTGAGTGCCTTGGTCGCGATACTCACGTAGCAGTTTGAACACATCGGCATTTAAGAACACGGCGCGTTTCTTGGAAATATCAAATTCGTTCAACTCTGCGTTGAATTTTGCGGTGTCCAATGCGGGCTGCGAGACGTCTGCGTTGATCACTCTTTTGGCTCCGCCTTTTAAAGCATAAAGACCAAAGCCGCCGGTATAGGAAAAGCAGTTTAATACCTCTTTATCTTTGACGTACTTCATCGCTTGCTGGCGACTGTCGCGTTGATCGAGGTAGAAACCGGTTTTGTGGCCGCCGACAATATCGACGCTAATTTTTACGCCATTTTCTTCGATAACGACCGATTTAGGCGGCATTTCACCATGTAACACACCAGTGGTTTCTTTCAGTCCCTCTTTTTTACGAATGGCCACATCTGAGCGTTCGTAAACATTGCAGTGAGGAAATACCTCAACCAAAGCGTCAACAATATTTTGTTTTTGATGTTCTGCACCCGCGCTGAGTAGTTGGCAGACAAAGAAATTTTGGTAACGGTCGATGGTGACACCTGGCATTCCATCGGATTCTGCCGCGATCAAGCGATAACCCGTCAAACCATCACGTTCAATAATTTCTTGACGAAGAAGCTGCGCGTCTTGGAGACGTTTTACAAAAAACGCTTTGTTAATGTCTTGTTTTTCAAAGCTCCATACGCGAGCGCGAATTTGCGATTCAGGAGAGTAGGCCGCTTTTGCCAACCATTTACCATCGTGAGCCAATACGTCAACGGTTTCTCCCAGTTGCGGATTGCCTTCCACCTTGTCGATGCCACGAGAAAAAATCCATGGGTGACGTCTGATGACGGATTTCTCACGGCCTTTGGCTAAATAGATTGAAGCAGACATTGCAGTACTCTTAAGAAATTTGAAAGTGGGGTATTTTCATGGAATCAGCGTAGAAAAGCAAATAACAAAAAGGCCGCGTTATGCGGCCTGATTAACTTGGATGATCGTTAAGCTTTCAGCCCAGTGAGCAAGCTTTCCATTGCATCACTTTGTGTGCGAAGTTGCTCGACATTACGTGATGTCATGGTGATCATTTCGCAAACCTGATTGGACTGATGACGTATTTCCTCCACGCTTGCTGCAATATTGTCGGCCACGACGCCTTGCTCTTCAGCGGCAGTTGCAATTTGCAAGCTACTATCGGAGATAGTTTGGTTCTTATCGGCGAGCGAGGCGATTTCATGATTCACTTCCGACATCAACGCTTGCCCTTGGCTGGCATTGCTCACGGTGACTTCCATCAGCTTGGTTAATGACTGGCTGTTACGTTGTAATGCTTCAATCATGGATTGAATTTCGACGGTTGCTTTCTGAGTTCTTCCCGCTAACGCGCGAACTTCATCCGCCACGACCGCAAAACCACGCCCTTGTTCACCCGCACGTGCGGCTTCTATCGCGGCGTTGAGAGCCAATAGGTTAGTTTGCTCTGAAATACCGTTGATGGTGGTGACCACTTCATCGATCTGCGCTGCATTGGTATCGAGCTCTTCTACTGCCTGAGAAGCAGATTGAATTTCTGTCGACAGTTTAGAAATCGAACTCAAGGTGTTCACCACTTTCACCTGACCAGATTGTGCCACGCTACGTGCATCTTCCGTTTGAGTGCTGGAATCATGCGCTAAATTGGCGACTTCACGGATAGTCGACGCCATCTGTTCTGTGGCACTGGCTAAAGAATTGAGGTGCTCTTGTTGAGTGCCTGAAATGTCAGAGCTCTTATGCATCGACTGGTTCAAGTCTGAGCTGATCTGCTGCATCAAAGCGACGGATTCTTGGATAGACAACACCATCTTTTGCTCACGCTCTGCCACTTTATCGATCGTAATTGCAATGGTACTGAACTCGTCTCTCACCAGAAAGAAGTTCATACGGGCAGTGAGATCGCCACTGGCTAAGGTGCTCAGCGCTTTATTCATGGTAAACATCGCGCCGCCAATAAAGGTCATGATGTAGTAGACACCCATCGCCAAAACAAACAGCGAACCGAGAATAATAGTGAGGTGCGTACTTGAGAGTGCCGATAACAAATTGCCTTGCTGTGAAGAGACCAGACTAAACGCGCCATTCATCACCGAAACCGCGTCTTTTCCGTTGCCAATTGCTATTGCCGGGTAAGCGGAGAGCAGTTCAGCGACTTGATTACGCGTCAAATTTCCCGATTCAATCAGACCTTTAACCAGCATGAGCTGATCTTGATACGCTTCATTTAGCATCGCATCTGCGGCGTTGGTGAGAACAAAAGTCAGCATCAATAATGCTAAAACTGGGAGGAGGAAGAGCAAATAGAATTTTTCTTGAATTTTTAAGTGGATGAGATACTTATCAATCCAACGAAATGGAATTTCTTTCATAATTATTATACTCGTAGTGACCCACTGTCCTTCGTGGGGTGAATAGAGTTGATAAATATATCACTCAAAAAAACGGAGAGGTATACGGATGACAAAACGATGCGAGAAATTTGTGGTCTCGGGCATAGTTCAGGGCGTTGGCTTTCGCTATCACACGTCACATCAAGGGTTGAAGCTGGGGTTAGTCGGCTATGCAAAGAATCTGCACAACGGCAATGTTGAAGTGTTCGCGTGCGGCGAAGAAGAAAGCCTTGAAGCATTTGCTCGTTGGTTGACCCACGGACCAAAGACGGCACAAGTTGATGCATTGAGCCGAGAAGAGAGTGTTTATCGAGACTTTGATGGGTTCGAGATCTTGTAGCCATCCTTGGTTACAAGATCGCTTATAAGCATTTTGCGGGTTTAGGCAATCCAGCCAATTTCGTGGCTTGTTTTGCCGGCCCTTGCTTAAAAAGCTTAAATAAGTATTTGCTGTTTCCTTTTTCTGGACCATGCGCTTTTTCCATCGCTTTTACCAGCATTCTCACCGCAGGAGAGGTGTTAAATTCCAGATAGAAGTTGCGAACAAAGTGGATCACTTCCAAATGTGCGTCGGTCAATTCAATCCCTTCTTGCTCCGCGAGTATGGCGATCATACCTTCATCCCACACCGTGTGATCGAGCAGGTAGCCTTGAGCATCAGTTTCAATTTCTTTTCCGTTATAAACAAACATGGTGGATATCCGTCGTTGTTTCGACAAGTGGCGACAAAGAAGGGTAGAGTAGCCTAGTCTTCGTCGATAGCTCAACCGAAGTTTGTTCAAATTGAATTGAATGGCTAAATTTAATGCGTCGTTCAAAAGGGCGTTTTAGAAGCTCAAATTGCATATATATGCGAGTTGGTTAGAAATTTTTCGGGGTGAGTAGCATTAATATTGCCAATAAATTGAAAATATGTGCATAAAAAAAGCCCGAGTTCGGGCTTTTTTTATGTTGAAAACGAGATTAATCGTCGTTCATGATGCCAAGAATACTTAGCAAGCTAGTGAACAAGTTGAGAATGTTCAAGTACATCGAGATGGTTGCACTGACGTAGTTGGTTTCTTCTCCACGTACGATACGGCTAGTGTCGTACAGAATAAAGCCAGAGAAAACCAGAGCAGAAACGCTACTGATAACCAACTGACCCAGTGTCGAACCCACAAAGATGTTGATAATGGCGGCGACGATGACGATGATCAAGCCGGCCATCAGGAAGTTACGCATAAAAGAGAAATCTTTTTTGCTCGTGATGGTGTAAGCAGACAGGCCAAGGAACACCATGCCGGTTAAACCTAGCGCTTGGGCGATGATGGTTGGGCCGCTAGGAATAGACGCGTAGTAGGTTAGCATTGGACCTAATGCACCGCCCATTAGGGTTGTAAAGACAAACGTCCAGACAACCCCCATTGAAGAGTTGATGCTACGTGGTAGTGCAAAAAACAGAATACCAATTGCGGCAAGTTGCATGACGAGCGCCACGATGGGCGAAATCCCAATCGCCATCGTTGCCATTGCTGCAATAGCACTAGTGACTAAGGTCATAGACAGTAGGAAGTAGGTGTTCTTCAGTACTTTATTTGTCTGAAGGGTACTTTCCATACTGGTTGTACGAGAAAACATTGGACTGTTCATAATCTTCCTCTTAAAAAGATCAGTTTACTTATATGTACATTTATGAGGCCGATAGTTCCAAAAATCAAGCCTGACGTTGTACCTGACTAGGCAAAATAATAGTAGAAATAGTAACTTATGTATCGCTTAAGTTGTAACACTTTATTGCGAATCGGTAAAAGAAAAAGAGGTGTTTCGCAACACCTCTTGGTTTTTCTCTGTTTTAATGGTGGAGTATTTGTGCGAGGAAATTCTGAGTTCGATCAGATTGCGGATTTTCGAAGAAATCTTTCGGATTATTCTCTTCAATGATTTCACCCGCATCCATGAATATCACTCTGTCCGCCACTTCTTTGGCAAAACCCATTTCGTGGGTAACACAAAGCATGGTCATTCCTTCTTCAGCAAGCTCAACCATTACGTCTAAGACCTCACGTACCATTTCTGGGTCCAGCGCGGAGGTCGGCTCGTCAAACAGCATCACTTTAGGACTCATACACAGCGATCTTGCTATCGCAACACGCTGTTGCTGACCACCTGACAACTGACCTGGAAACTTGTCTGCTTGCTCAGGAATGCGTACACGTTCAAGGTATTTCATCGCGATCGCTTCCGCTTCTTCTTTAGGCATCTTTTTCACCCAAATGGGGGCGAGCGTGCAGTTTTCTAAGACTGTCAGGTGTGGGAAGAGGTTAAAGTGCTGAAAACACATGCCGACTTCTTTTCTCACCGCCTCAATGTTTTTTAAGTCCTCGGTCAATTCAGTGCCAGAAACGATAATTTGCCCTGCTTGGTGTTCTTCCAAGCGGTTGATGCAGCGGATCATGGTGGACTTACCAGAGCCGGACGGGCCACAAATAACAATTTTCTCGCCCTTTTTGACATTCAAATTGATGTTTTTCAGTACGTGAAACTCACCGTACCACTTGTTCATATCCTTCAGTTGGATCATGTAATCTTGTTGTTGCGTCATAATACGTCCTTGAGCTTACAGAGTTATCGTTTGTGACCAGTGTGTAGTTTGTTTTCCAACCATATCGAATATCTCGACATGCCAAAACAAAATATCCAGAACACTAACGCGACAAATACATAACTTTCGGTAGCAAAACCGAGCCATTCGGGGTCGGTATTGGCTGATTGTCCAATGCCTAATACATCGAACATACCGATGATGAGTACCAGGCTGGTGTCTTTGAAAAGCCCGATAAAGGTGTTCACGATTGAGGGGATAGTAATCTTCAGTGCTTGAGGAAGAATAATTAGCCCCATTTTCTTCCAGTAACTCAAACCAAGCGCATCAGCCGCTTCATATTGACCTTTGGGTATGGCTTGCAAACCACCACGAACCACTTCTGCCATATAGGCGGCGCTGAACATGACCACGCCTATCAATGCACGGATCAGTTTGTCAGTCTCAGATCCTTCAGACAAGAACAGAGGCAACATGACTGACGCCATGAATAGCACGGTAATCAGCGGCACTCCTCGCCACACTTCAATATAGACGGTACACATACTGCGAATGATCGGCATATCTGAGCGCCTTCCTAGTGCCAAGGCGACGCCAATAGGCAGCGAAACGACAATGCCAACCAGTGCAATGATCAGTGTGACTAACAAGCCTCCCCATTTGTGGGTTTCGACCACTTCTAGGCCAAATATGCCGCCGTATAGCAGAGCAGCGATAATAAATGGATAGATGTTGACGAAAAAGAGCCAAATCCAAGTGCGCTTCGGTGTTTTCTCATAGGCTAAAAGCACAGTGAAAATCGCTAAAGATGCATAGAATAGGCGAGGGCGCCACAGTTCAGCTTGAGGATAAAAGCCATACATAAATTGTTCCCAGCGAACGCTGATGAACACCCAACACGCCCCTTCGCGTGTACAGTCGTCTCTGGTTAAGCCAGACCAATCAGCACTGATGAACGCCCAATCTACGATTTGCCAAAGTGCTGACAGTGCAAAATAGGCCAGAATCACAGTGACAATTGAGTTTACAGGGCCATTAAACAGATTTTTCCGTAGCCAACCAATAATCCCAACAGTGTTCGCTGGCGGTGGCAGATTCGGTTGAAATTGATGTACTTGCATATTATCTCTCCACCAGCGCAACTTTCTTGTTGTAAAGGTTCATCAAGGCTGAAGTTAAAAGACTTAACGTTAGATAAACCGCCATGGTCATCGCAATGATCTCAATCGCTTGTCCGGTTTGGTTCAATGTTGTACCAGCAAAAACAGAGACTAAATCCGGATAACCTATCGCCATAGCAAGTGAGGAGTTTTTGGTCAGGTTCAAGTACTGGCTGGTCAACGGTGGAATAATGATTCTCAGCGCTTGAGGAATAATCACCAGCTTTAAAGTGCGCGCTCGAGGTAAGCCTAGAGACATCGCAGCTTCAGTCTGGCCATGGCTGACGGCATTAATACCAGAGCGAACAATTTCTGCAATAAACGCCGCGGTATAGATACTGAGAGCGACTAATAAAGCAGCCAGTTCAGGAATAATGCTAATGCCACCGCGAAAGTTGAAACCTTTGAGTTCAGGGTATTCAAATGCGATTGGCGAGCCAGCAATAAAGTAAACCAATACCGGGAGCACTATCACTAAAGAGAAGGCGATGCGTCCCATCGGGGTTTGTTGACCGGTGAGCTTTTGTTTGTTTTTTGCCCAAATGCCAATAAAAATTGTCGCCAACACACCTGCAATTAACGCGGCGAAAACAAATGCACTGCCAGATTCAAAGAGCGGTTTGGGGAAAAACAGTCCTCTTACGTTAAGGAAAACATATTCTCCCAAGCTAATGCTTGCTCTTGGTAAAGGAAGCGCCTGTAAGACTGCAAAGTACCAGAAGAAAATCTGCAACAGCAGTGGAATGTTACGAAACGTCTCGATGTAGACGGCGGCAAAGCGGCTTACTAACCAGTTGGTCGACAAACGCGCGATACCAATAACGAACCCGAGAAAGGTCGCAACGATAATACCGAGAAACGATACCAAGGCAGTATTGAGTAAACCTACGATAAACGTTGTGCCGTAAGAGTGGGTTTCGTCATACTCAATCAAAGTGAGGCCGATGCCGAATCCGGCTTCTTGACTTAAAAAGTCAAAACCTGTTGCGATACCGCGTGACTCTAAGTTATTGAGGGCGTTGTTTACTATGGTATAAAAGAAGAAGACCAGAGCCAGTATGGCTAGGACCTGAAACAGCACCGAGCGAAAAGTGGGGTTGTAAAACAAATTGGTGCCCGAAGCTGGCTTTCCAGCTCCTGTGGAAAGTGATTTATTGTCGGGTTTCATACAGCTATAACCTCTAATCCATTACTTAGAAAAAGGGCGGCATTACATACCGCCCATTCTTAGCTAGACTCTTATCATTAACGGATTGGTGGCGCGTACATAAAGCCGCCGGCATTCCAAAGGGCATTGACACCACGAGCGATCTGCAGTGGAGAGCCCGTACCAACAGTGCGCTCAAAGCTTTCGCCGTAGTTACCAACTTGTTTGACGACTTGGTAACCCCAGTCATCACGGATCCCTAAGCCTTTGCCTTTTGGACCATCAACACCCAAAATACGCTTGATGTTTGGATCGTCAGACTTAAGCATCTGCTCTGCATTTTTCGATGTAATACCGTATTCTTCAGCATTGATCATCGCGTTTAGAGTCCATTTCGCGATGTTGAACCATTGATCATCACCTTGACGAACAACTGGTCCAAGAGGTTCTTTGGAAATGATCTCAGGCAGTACAACCGCTGAACTTGGGTTTTCTAAGTTGAGGCGCAGCGCATACAGACCTGATTGGTCGGTGGTTAATACATCGCAACGACCTGCGTCAAAGCCTTTTGATGTCTGAGCAGCAGTATCAAAAACGACTGGTTTGTAACTCATACCGCTGTTGCGGAAATAGTCTGCTAAGTTAAGTTCGGTTGTTGTACCTGATTGAACGCACACGGACGCGCCGTCCAACTCTTTCGCACTCTTGATCCCTAACTCTTTTTTCACCATGAAGCCTTGGCCGTCATAGTAGTTTACACCGACAAAGTTAAGCCCCAATGCCGTGTCGCGATGTAATGTCCAAGTGGTGTTGCGAGAGAGAACATCGATCTCGCCAGACTGTAATGCAGTAAAACGCTCTTTCGCTGTGAGAGGAACATACTTAACTTTTGTTTTGTCACCCAGTACAGCAGCTGCGATGGCTTGACAATATTCTACGTCGATACCTTCCCATTCACCCTTTGCATTTGGGTTAGAGAAGCCTGGAAGACCAGTACTCACACCACAAGTTAAATAGCCTTGTTTAGTGACTTTATCCAATGTGCTATCTGCTGCAAATGCGTTTGACGACATAACTGCAGTAGAAGCCGCTACGACGGAAGCAAGAACTGTTAATTTATTTGCCATTTGTATCCTTCCTGTATGATCCAAGTTTAACCAGGTGACACCTGATACAACGTGCTCAATCTGTGTTGTGTGTGCCCTATGTGCTTGATTTCCATTTTAAACGGCATCCGGAAATCAACTATTTATAAGCGTAGGAAAGGATTTTCGAATTCTCAAATATATAATTTAAAAAGAATTTTGAGAGAACTCACAAACCCTGCGGTAACTAGAATGAACAAATGTTAATCTAATGTAAATAGTGCAACGAGGTACCACTGCGGTGCAACAGAGCGTTTGTTATTTACACTTCTAATAATATGGTCTAAAAGAGTGGTCTTGAGATGGTTTTTGACATTATATTCTGCGAATTGAGAGAAATTTGAACAAAAATTATTTGTTGTTGACGTGCTTAGTGATATCAGTGCACCAAATCTGCTAGGATGACGCATCAGATAGATAGAACAAACAAGGATTGAAATGCGATATTTTCCTCTTTTCATGGATCTGGAAAACAAACCTGTGCTCGTGGTAGGTGGTGGCGAGGTAGCAAGCCGAAAAATTGAAGCGTTGCTAAAAGCTGGTGCTAAAGTGACGATTGTCTCACCAAGCCTGGTTGAGGAGCTACTGGATGTGGTGAAAAGTGGAGAGTGCCATTGGCTGAAAAGTTTTTACTCTTCTGAATTGATTAACCGTCATTACGTCCAAGTGTGGGCAACAACGGATAATCCCGAGCTCAATCATCAGGTATACCGTGATGCAAAAGCGCATAATGTGCTGGTCAATGTGGTGGACGACAAACCTTATTGTGACTTTATTACTCCGTCTATGATCAACCGTGGTCGGATTCAAATTGCGATATCCAGTGGTGGCTCGTCGCCTGTACTGATTCGTAATATTCGCGAGTCACTGGAAGCGCTATTACCGCAAAATCTCAGTTTATTGGCTGACTTTGCTGAGTCTAAACGTAATGTGATCAAGTCATTACTACCAAGTGTTGAGGAGCGTCGAGTCTTCTGGGAACAATTTTTTGCTCGAAATGATGTGCAAGAGGCAACCGGCAATCGTCAGTTGGAACAAGTATTTTCCGAAGCCAGTTGTGCGCCACTTGAGCAAGGCAGCCAATGTGTTTGGATACGTTGTAGTGAGGATGTTGAACTGCTGCCTATTAAAGCACTGCGTTATATGCAAAAAGCAGAGATGGTGCTGTATTGGTCTGAGCTTGAGAAGGGATTTTTGGAAATGGTGCGACGTGATGCGAACCGACGCAGTTATAGCGATTCCGCACAGTTAGCTGAAATGGTAAATCAAAGTCGAGGTGAATACCGTAACCTGTGTATTCTGTTTCCTGAGCGCAGCCAGGCATTCAATTTTATGCAAGGAACAGACTTGGTTATCTAAGAATAAGTCAGTAAACGAACAAAAAGCCTCTTGAGAGGCTTTTTGTTGTCGCTAGCAGCGAGATTCTAGTCAAATTTGCGTTGTCAGTGCGTACTTAGTCGCGAAAGTTATTGAACTGGAAAGGTTGCCCCAGCTCTGCTGCACGAATCGCGGCGATCGCTTCTTGCAGGTCATCACGCTTTTTACCCGTCACACGAACTTTGTCGCCTTGAATTGACGCTTGAACTTTCATCTTGGAGTCTTTAATCAGCTTAACGATTTTTTTTGCCATTGGAGTGTCAATGCCTTGGAGAAAGACAATATCTTGATGCCAGTTTTTGCCAGTTTGTTCGGCTTGTTTGGCATCCATCGAATTGGCGTCAACCCCACGTTTGGCAAGATGTCCACGCAAAATGTCGCGCATCTGTTTGAGCTGAAAATCACCTTCAGCGGAAACTTTCACCGTTTCCTCAACCAGCTCAAAACTGGCTTTTACGTTGCGAAAATCAAAACGAGTGGAAAGCTCACGGTTTGAGTTATCTACTGCGTTACGCAATTCAACGATGTCGATTTCAGAAACAATGTCAAATGACGGCATGGTTTACGATCCTTAATTTACAAATCTTATCTGCTTTCTTTTACCGCTTGAGCTAAAAGCTCCAGCATCCGTTCGGTATCTGCCCAGCCTAAGCATGGGTCAGTAATGGATTGGCCATAGTGCAGGTTGTTCAAATCTGTCATTGGCTGGTTGCCTTCTTCAATAAAGCTTTCAGCCATAATACCTGCCACGTAAGTGCTGCCCGCACGAATTTGAGCACAAATGTCTTTCGCCACATCGAGCTGCTTACGGTGCTGCTTCTCACAGTTGGCGTGGCTAAAGTCAACGATGAGGCGCGGTGGCAAATCAAATTCGGCCAGCGCTTTACACGCATTTTCTACCGACTGTGCATCGAAGTTTGGCCCAGTGTCACCACCACGTAAGATAATGTGTCCAAATGGATTACCGCTGGTGCGGTAGACTGTCATGCGGCCATTTTTGTCAGGCGAGTAGAAGTAGTGAGAAGCCTTGGAAGCGCGAATGGCGTCTATCGCGATTTTCACGTTACCGTTTGTGCCATTCTTAAACCCAACAGGACAGGAGAGGGCCGAAGCCATTTCTCGATGGATTTGAGACTCGGTGGTTCTTGCCCCAATAGCGCCCCAAGTGATGAGGTCTGCAATGTATTGACCTGTGATCATGTCAAGAAACTCGGTTGCCGTCGCTAAGCCAAGTTTGTTGATATCCAACAGCAGTTTTCTTGCCTTGTGAAGGCCGGCTTCTAGCGCGTAAGAGCCATCTAAGTTAGGGTCGGTGATCAGCCCTTTCCAGCCCACGACAGTACGGGGCTTTTCGAAGTAGGTACGCATCACAATGAATAGCTCGTTGCAATATTGACCCTGAATTCGGCTTAGACGTGTGGCGTAGTCGATCGCTGCGTCGGTATCGTGCACCGAACAAGGGCCGACAATCACCAGAAGACGGTTGTCTTTTCCTGTCAAAATATCTTCAATTTGTCTACGTGATTGAGCGATTCGTTCTGCCACATCATCAGTGATGGGATGTGCACTGCTCAGCTCCGCAGGGGTAGGCATTGGACCCAAAGGTTGGGTTCTCAATTCATCGGTTTTTAGTGGCATGTGATAGCTTTGTTCTTTTATTGCGAAGCGGTAAAGATAACGGAATTGCACCAAGGAATAAACCATTTAGCCATAAACTTATCAATCTAATTGCGTTGTAAACTGTAAACAAGTGAAGGGGATAGCTGGTAAGTGGATTCACTTTTGATTCCAGCCAGATAGGGAACGAATGTCTTCTACCTCTTTGCATGGTTAATGGATGATTTAATATGTCAAAAATATGAATAAATATACTTGAAACTTATTTTTAAGCTCGGTATCGTCGGTCACATAATTACACAATTGGAGTCGTCATGGAGCATTTTGTTCAGGGAAGCATTCATCCCGCACTGAGTTTGAATTTTGTTTTGCCGCAATCGGCAGAAAAAAAGGGTTCAAAGCGAATCTATTTTTCCACTTCGGCTTGGTATCGCAGTCAGAACTTGTCAGCCAATGAATGGGTTTCCTGGCTGCAATCTAGATTGGCAGATGAAACCGAAGGGCCACAGAGTGTCAGGGTGAGTCTAAGTGACTTAACCTTGCCAGAATATGCCTCGTTAGGCATGGTTCAAGCGGATGCTATGGAAGCCAACCCTTTGATGGGAGCTCGCGGTGTGTCGCGTTTTTGCGATGCAAATTATAAACCTATTTTTGCGACAGAGTGCGATGCAATCAAGCAGTTACGTGCTCAAGGTGTGGACGTTGAGGTCGTCGTCCCTTTTGTACGTACCTTAGCGGATGCGGCGACCATCATCGACTTACTTGCCGAACAGGGCTTGCCGCGTGGGCTACAGGGGTTGAAAGTCATTTTTAGTATTGATACGCCCTCTGCCGCACTGCTGAGCGATAAACTGCTGCACTATTTTGATGGGTTGGCGATCAATATTGAGAATTTGGCTCAGTTCACTCTGGCAGTCGACCAAAGCAATCCATCACATCTACATGCTTACGATGCGCAAAATGATGCGGTACTGGAATTGGTGCAAAAATCGGTAAAATCCGCAGCCACTGTCAATAAACCCGCTTTAGTTTTGTTGTCGAATCTGGATAAATGGCCGCGTTTACAACAGGCATTGCTTGATATGGACTCCGTCGAGTTATTCCACTTCTAAACATTGTCTGGTACGCGGGCAAATACCAAGGGAGGGAGTCATGAGTTGTTAATCTGGCTCTCTTTTTTATTAACAACTCTTTGACATTGCGGATGCGATTGCACAAACTGGTCTGACTAGTTTTCATGGAAGAATGTCGATGCTCAGCCCAATTCAAAAAGCCAATCTCTATCTGAACATGTTCGGTTTTACTAAAGTACCGTTGATCTGGCTCTGTCGGCCGAAAATCATCGCCATTAATGAAAAAATGGTGGAGGTCAAAATCCCGCTACGTAAGCGAACTAAAAATCATCTAAACAGTATGTATTTTGGTGCGTTGGCGGTGGGGGCGGACGTGGCGGGTGGTTTCCTTGCCATGAGCAAAGCGAGTAATCAAGGGGAAAAAATTTCGCTGGCTTTCAAAGGCGTGAAAGCGGAATTTCTCAAACGCCCAGAGGCAGACGTGCACTTTGTTTGTCACGATGGAGACGTGATTGACCGCATGCTGCAACAAACGCTGGAAACGGGTGAGCGAATCAATCAGGATGTGCGTATCACCGCGTTATGTCCCACTTTGCATGGGAGCGAACCGATGGCGCAATTTGATCTAACACTCTCCATCAAAAAGTGTTCCTGATGAGTCAGTGGCGGAACATGCTTAATTTCCGCCACACCATTGCTAAGATTTTAACTTTTTCTCATCGATAATTTTTTGGATACGCGGATTCAGAGCCTTGCCATGGCGTGTTTCATATTCTTCTCTTTGTAAGTCGTTGAGGTTTTTCACCGAATGACTAGGAAGAGCATATTCAACCAGCTCTGTTTTCAGTTCGCCTCGTTCTTCAAGACGTTTTGCTTCAAGATAATATTTCTTAAATAAAGCATCGAGCTTGTTTTCGGCGACACGGCTTAAGTCATAAAGCTTGTTTTGAATTAGCCATTTTTCTAACTTGTTTTCGGGCTTTCTGGATAGAACACGTAGGCGGCTATCTAACAGCTCTTCACTGGTTAAAGCATCGCGCAATACCCAAAGTTCCCCCATTTGAGGAGGCCAACTGTTGCCCAGTTGGATGCGCTCGTGGCAATGTTTTAAAACTCGATTTAGGCCATTTGGGTCGATGGATTCAGCAAAAACAATGAATTTCCCCGTTGGCAAACTGCCATATTGGTACTCCCATTGTGTTTCATAAACACTTAGAAAAGAGCCAAATACGTGCAGGCACCAGTCTGAAGGCTCATTGTCGCTCTCTTCGGTAATGGCATTGTCAAAACGTTGGCTTTTTTCCTCGCTGAATGAGCTGCTGCCTGAATCGCTCAGATGGGCTAAGCTTTGGTTTATACCCATTTGCCGAAGTTTGGTTTCTATCTCCTGAATGTTCTGAGGTTTTCGTTTGCTGTCTTTCATTGAGTTTCTCATTTATTAGCCAATATTGAAGTTTGTTTTCAAGTCGGGCAATGGTTAACAGTTCACTGGCTTTGGATTTATGCCAAAGTACAAACTTTTTCCATACTAAAACATGTTCGCTTACTAGGCCGGAAAACTTAAAAGCACGCTCAGCCCACATCGGGATCTCGGTCTCATCTAGGTCGTGTGTGGAAATCGTATTTCCTAGCGGTGGCTGATTTAAAGTCTGATTCCTCGTTTGCAAAGCTTGCATCGGCAAGTTAGGGAATTGAGTCTGTGTTGCAGGTGCAGGTGCAGGTGCAGGTGCAGGTGCAGATTGCTCTGCTTGTAGCGAACTCAGTAGCACTTTGAAGATATGGAACTCTGCCCCTTGTCGGTACTCGACTTTAACTTTTTCAACAAGGTTTTGCTGCGACAAGGAGCGAAGGCATTCAGCAAGGCCAAAGGTCGATAAACAGCACAGCGGCCCCATTTCTTCAAGATTGATGGTGACATAGCCAGTAGAATCCGAATTGTCAGCGAGCATAAGTAGGACAAGTTTTTCTGCTGGGCTCGCGGTAATGATTTGCCAAGCTAAATAGGTGTGTTTTGAGCTCACTTTAATAGTTCTCTACTTCAAACGAATTTTTCAGCCATTGTAAGCCAGCTGTATGTTTTATTGTAGCGTAAGAATGTTTTGTGACGACAAAGTGCCATAAAACCGCTGCCCGCTCTTGTATATCACCAGAGCGACAAGCTTAGCACTGTTGGGAATAAAATGGACAAGCAGCGTTCGTTTTATCACTCAACGGGGTCAATTTTTTCGATAGCAACGATTTTTGAGCGGTTCATAATAATTTTCCAGCGGTAGTAAACCGGCTCTCCCTGTTTGCTACTTTCTTTGATGATCAGGTTGAACAGATGGCGTTTTTCTATCGACTCGCGACTGACTTGTCCTTCGTTAAGACGATAAATACGATTGGTGCCTTTATCCATCAAACGAGTAAATGGCCTTAAGCTGATGCTCAAGGTTTCCCGAGTCTGCTCATAGCCGCTGAGAAACTTCGATGTGCTCATCTCTGTTTGTGCATGATAATGCAAGATCTGTTCTTCACGCTGCACAACGCGTTTTTTGCGAATGGTTTGAATTCTGTCAGGCAGTTTGGCAAAAACGGTGTAGTCAAACCACTCGAGCTTTTGTCCAACTTGCTTGCCCGTGGTTGGGTCGATGTATTGACGACGCCATTTTGGTTTGCCTTTACGGATCCAGCGCCACATCATATCGCGCAGATCGTCTTTGAAGATCTCCCGTAGAGCATAAATGACTGACATGGCGACAATAAAGGAAGCCGAAATTTCGCCAAGATAATCGCGCGCAGTAATCACCGTGGTGGTAACGAACACCATTACTAATCCGGTCGCAATCCCTTTGATCATGCGTTTAATATTTTTGCCAAGCGAAATGGTTTTCTCTGTCAATACGATCGGATGTTCGATTAAGCGTCGCAGCAAACGCATTTTGTTGGTCATGCGGGTGGTGTCTTCCACCACATTGGGTGAGTTGTACTTGTTCAGTTTGCGGTGCGCTTGTTCTTTTTCGCATAAGGTGATCAAACGCTGTTTAATCGTCGAGTAATCTCCCTCACGTGGCAGATGTGCAACTAAAGACAAAAACTTCTGCTCGGTGTACCAAGAGAGATAATTATCGATATTCACGTAATAGCGTTTTAGCACTTCTTCATAGGGAATCGAACGACGTAGGCGCTTGAGAATATCAATCGACAGCTCGATGACTTGGTCTACCTGATCTTCAGTGACGCTGTCACCCGATCTATCGTTGAGTTTGGCTACTGCTTTATCAAGCGCCACAACGTACTGATAGGCAAAAAGACTTAAGCTGACACGATATTGTGTGTTTGATAATCGCCCCCGTTTTGCAAGGCGGCTATGAACGAGAGGCAGCAGGATCTCATCGCTGAAATAGGAACGCGTTTGCCCCATAGAGGTGTAGTAAAACTCTGATTCGGATAGCACTTCAGGCGTCAGGCCCAGTTCACCCGGAACGAAGAGATAGAGGTCAAGATCCAGTTTTTTACTCGCGCCCATGATGTGGCTGATTTTTAAGGTGATGGAATCTTGCTTATCTACAGAAATCAACGAAAAACCCTTTGTGGAAAATTAATTGTATCGGGACTTGCGCAAGAATAGCAGAGATAACGTATAATCTCTGCAAATTTGCCGTGAGATGTATTCAATGATTAAAGTTGGTCAAATTAACAACTTAGAAGTAATAAAACGCACCGAATTTGGTGTTTTCCTCGATGGGGATGAGTATGGCAGCGTGATGTTGCCTAATCGACATGCGCCGCAAGAGTGTCAAGTCGGCGACAAACTGGACGTGTTTCTCTATTTTGATTCTGATAATCACCTTGCTGCGACCACGGAGACGCCAATTGCTCAGGTGGGTGAGTGGGGCTTGATGAAAGTGGAAGGCGTGAATAGCACTGGCGCTTTTGTCAACTGGGGCATCAAAGAGAAAGATCTGCTGGTTCCTTACAGTGAACAGCGTGGCCGCTTAAGTGCAGGGCAAAGCATCTTGGTGTATGTCTATTCAGACAAAGCGTCTGGGCGCATTGTTGGTACGACGAAATTCAACAAGTTACTGGACAAAACACCCGCCAATTATTCACAAAACCAAGAGGTTGAACTGATCATTGCAGAGCGTAGCCAACTGGGGTACAAGGCGATCGTTAATGGTGCCCATTGGGGCATGATTTTCCCATCGGATGTGTTTGGAAAGCTGTTCATTGGAAAAAAGCTCAAAGGTTTTGTAAAAGGCATTCGTGAAGATGGCAAGATTGATCTCGCTTTGCAAAAAGTGGGCGTGGCCAAAATGGATGATTTGTCAGAGAAAGTGGTGCAACTGCTGCAGAAAAAAGACGGCTTTTTGGCCTTGAACGACAAGTCTTCGCCGGAAGAGATCTTCGCTGCGTTTCGCACCAGCAAAGGGACGTTTAAGAAAACCATTGGCGGCTTATACAAGAGCGGCGTGATTACGATCGAGTCCGATGGTATTCGTTTGGTGAAATAAGTTACAAAAAAAGGCCCAAAAAGTTCCATTTTTGGGCCCAGGGGAAATGGCTCTCAGGGAGCCTGCGCTAAACACAGAGGTCCTTGGTTGGATACTGACATGAAGGGAATGTCATTTCACAAGAACACTGCATTAATTAAAAGTGTAGTACAGGGTGTGCATGCTGCTAGCCAAATTGACGACAAAAGGCTGATTCTGGAATCAGCCTAAAAACATCAATGAGAAAAGTCAGAATAAGTTGCCATCGCGGACCAGTTCGCGCGGCAAGCCATTTTTAATTCGGTTAGAAACCCATTTACCTAGGCCGATCACTGCATCGCTGTATCGAACAATCACTTCTCCTTTCCCGCTGTGATTTTCAGGGTAGATATCTCGTCCCATAAACCACTCGCGTGCCTGCTCTGTGTTGAGATCGAACACTGATTTTTCACTGCCTGTCGCTAATGAAGTAGCGACTTGATGTTGCCAGCGGAAGCCATGTTTGTGGGTTTCGGCCAATTTTATCCCCATCCGAGAAAAGCGTAGTTCGCCCAGCATCGGTTCAAGCGCATTAGGAAACAACCAAACATCTCGCTCACGTAGCCAGATAGTGCTATCTGAAGGAAGAGCGATGCCGAGATCGTCGCTGAGCGCTTTTTCTATCGTCGTGTGTTCTTTTTTACTCGCCTTGGTAAACGGAAACTTGCCCAGCTTTTTATGCACGGTTGGCACATCGACACTGTGGTGTTTACGAATTCTGGCGACGAAAAAACCCTCACTGTCATAAACCTGCGGGAAGACATGCAGAAAGCCTTCTTCGGTCAGTGCTTTCTCGGCACCGTCGAAAAGAGAGCTCAGGCTTTCAAACTCGACGGCGGCGCCAAAGATGTTTTTCAGATGATGACAAACTTGTTGATTTTCTTCTGTGCTGAGGGTGCAGGTTGAGTAAACCATCACGCCACCGGGTTTTAGTGCTTGAAAGGCACTTTCGATTAAATCGCGCTGTGTCGCTGCGATTTCTACCACCGAGGCTTGTGACCAGTTCTTCATCGCATCTTCATCTTTACGCACTGTACCTTCACCAGAGCAAGGCGCATCCAGCAGCACGGCATCAAAGCTCTCTGGCAGCCATCCGGCAAATACGCGACCATCAAAGTTGCTCAACGCGGCATTTCGCACTCCGCAGCGTTCAATGTTGGCGTGTAGCACTTTTACGCGACTGGCGGAATATTCATTGGCGACCAAAATACCTTGGTTGTTCATCAGTGCCGCCATTTGAGTGGTTTTAGAGCCTGGCGCGGCGGCCGTGTCGAGGACACTGGCGTAGTTTTCCTGATGCATAAACAGTGCGCTGACTGGCAACATAGAGCTTGCTTCTTGTATGTAGAACAGGCCAGCCATGTGTTCCGCGCTGTTACCAAGAGGAACATCACTCTCGTCGGCGATAATCCAGAATCCGCTTTCACACCACGGGATAGGGGCGAGTTGCCAGCCTTTTTCTTTGGCGCGTTGTAAAAAAGCGTCGACTGAAATTTTTAAGGTATTAACGCGGATGCTTTTACGCAATGGCTGCTGACAGTAAGCGATAAAGTCCGCCATGTTTAAGTCAGCAGGGAGGATGGATTCGATTTTTTCCAGAAACGCGGCTGGAAGGTAGACGTTAGAATGCACAGCGATGGTCCAAGGGCTAAATTTGCTTGGCATGATAAACGAATTAGTTCAGCGACAAAATAAGAAAAATGCAGCCATTTGGCTGCATTTGAAAGAGATTAAGACTCAAGTTATTCAGGTTTAGGTATCGGCGTTCGCCAATTGAGCCAATCTTCTTCCGGTTTGTCATTGAGGAAAAATGACTGGCCACTTTTTGCTGGGGGCGCGAGCTGCTTTTGTTGTGGGGTGGCAAATGCGATACCACCACGCACGACGCTGTCTAGCGTTCCTGCCTTAATGCTAGCCCCAGACAAGCCAATCGACACATCGACTCCGGATGCATTCCAGAAGACGCTGTTTTGTCGCACCAAATACGCGTATTGCGCATCAATCTTGATGGTAGAAATCACGCGATCGGCAAACTCTCCAAGCTCAACGGAGGTCACTTGGCCGATTTCCATCTGGCGGTAGAGGATTGGCGTGCCGACTTTTATCGAGCCGCGTTGCTCACTTTGTAAGGTGAAAACGACTCCGCGAGAGTTGGGGGCCTCGCTTTCTAGCTTAAAACGGTATTGAGCTTGACCATGGCCTGGCAGGACATGGATGTATTTCGTCAGCAGTGCATCAAAATTATCTATGCCACCAATACCTAACGACGGTTGGGCTAGCCAGAAATGGCTGCCTTCAACCGCAATATGACTGACATACTCAGGGTAGATCCGGGCTGAGGCGCTCACCGTGCCGCTTTTAAAATCGGGCACAACAAGAGTAACTTCACCCACTTTGACACCTTGGTATTGAATGGGCATGCCTTTGCTGACGGTTTGTTGCCCATTTGTGGTGAGCGAAATGATACGGCCGAATGTGCGAGCTTCATTTTGATCTGGGTAGAGTTTCCACTTCTCGGCAATTTTGTTTTCTATGCCGGGAATAGAATCGAAAGCGATCCCGCCTTGAATTAAGGTTTTTAAGGGAGAGGCTTTGATTGCAACACCAGCAAGGCTGGCTTCGATTTCTACTCCAGAGCGATTCCAAAATACGGTTTGCTCGGAAATCAAATGTTTGTAGCGATTTTCAATGCTGACCTCGACCGTTACACCGCCTTCAGCAAGCTGAAAGTCAGAGACGCTCCCCACGGGCAGATTACGATAGAGCAGGGGGCTCCCTTTGGAAATTGGCGGCAACTCAGCAGAAAACAGCGTCAGAGTTTGAGAGCCACTCTGATTGTACTTTGCCAGCTCGGCCAGTGAGCGGCTTTGATGTAATTGATACGAAGGGCTAATTTTCTCCTTGCCCTCGCTCACAAAGCTTATCGACCCTGTTAAAAGCTGCTTCGCTGGTGGAACGGAAATATTCAAGCCTGATTCAGTCAGCTCCGCACTGGCACTTCCAGTGACAAAAAAGCGGTTTTGCGAGCGAATCAAATGGGCATATTGGTTGTCAATCAGTACGTCAAAGTAAACTTCATGCTGCTTACGCCCTAAGCCTTCGTCAAGCAGCCCAACTTTGATCACTGAACCGACAACAATCCCTTTGTAGAGCAGATTCGCACCGACATCTAAGCCAAACGAGTTGTCTGATAACAAGCGGATGGCAATCGACTTAGCTTGCTCTTGATTGTATTCGGTTTTACGAATGGCATTAAAACGGCGAGTTCGTTCTCCATCGCCGGGTATCAAAGTGAGAAAATTGCCGCGCACTAAGTTGCCAATGTTCTCCACGCCTGAGAGCGAGACTTTTGCCTCTTCAAGGATAAACTTACTGCCACTGGTGAGCAGATCATTGAACGCAGGTTGAATCGCTGCAGAAGCGACAATCACTTCGCGCCCTTCTGAAAGCGATAGGTCGGTGATTTGTCCGACTTCAATCCCGCGATACATAATCGGCGCACCGTTTGGGCTCACGTTGTGGTCGTCCGGTAACGTAATGGTGACAGAAATGCCTCGACCAGCGGTTTTGAGATCGCGGTAAAGACGAAATTCGCTATTCTCCTCCACCGGTCCACCATCGTCGGGGGAATCGACCGCAATCGCACCGCCGAGCAGAGCGGTCATATTTTCCAAGCGCACATCCACACCTTCAAAACCGATGCTGGCTCCGATCCCACTGACGTTCCAAAAGCGGCTTTGGTCGTTAATGATGTGTCGATACTCATCGTTAATGCTGGCGTGGATGGTTACCGACTTGCCATCTTCATCCAATTGATAGCTGTACACTTCACCGATCGGTATCTTTTTATAGAAAATCTTAGAACCGATTGAGACGCCACCCAGATCTTTGGCTTTGAGTTTCAGAGTTAAACCTTGATTGGCCAAAAGGTCGGTTGGCGCTTTCTCTAACGCGTGAAAAACAGTTTCTGCTTCGCTGGAGTCACCCGGTTGGATCGCAATGTAGTTGCCGGAGACCAAAGCATCCAACCCAGAAATGCCGGAAAGACTTGCGGTGGGTTTTACTAACCAAAACCGAGTGTTTTGATTGAGCAGTTTGGTCGCTTCTGGATAGATGTCCGCATCGACGTAGATATTCGAAAGATCTTCAGCAAGATTAATATCTCGCACCATGCCAACTTCGAGACCTTGATAACGAATCGTGGTGCGACCTGCAATGAGTCCTTGTGCATCGGAGAAATAGATCTGCACACGCTGACCGGCATCATGAATCGCTTTGGCAACGAGCCAGCCAGCCAATAACATGGTCAGGATTGGTAGTATCCACAGGGGAGAAATCCCGCGGTTTTTACGCACGTCAGGGGTGTAAGAATTTTGTGAACTAGTAGGTGTGTTCATGCACAGACTCATCTTTTTTTGCTTGCGAGTAATCGTCCCAAATCAGACGAGGGTCGATACTCTCTGCGGCCAACATGGTAAAAACGACCACTAAACCAAAAGCGACCGCACCATATCCGGGGGTAAAATCTAAAATCCGACCTCGATCCACTAAGGTCATCATAATTGAGATAACAAACAGGTCCAATACGGACCATTTTCCAATCCACTTGACCACAAAGTAAATGATCATTCGCTGTCGATGATACACAGATCGCTTAATGTGAATGCAAATCAGGATATAAGCCAAGCCGAGGATCTTGGCCACGGGCACAACAATACTGGCAATGAATATGATGGCAGCAATGCCATGCATGCCATTTTTGATCAGCGAGGCGACGCCGGAGAAAATGGTGTCTTGCAATCTTTGCCCGTTGGTGATCAGAATCGAAATCGGGATCAAGTTTGCAGGAAAAATGGCAATTGTCGCGGCAATTAAAAATGCCCAAGTCTTTTGCAAAGAATAAGGCTTCCGATGATGCAACGGACTGTCACAACGGATACAGCGCTCGGCTTCGGGTTGAGACATATGACAGCAGTGACAGTGGACGTGCTTTTCTTCTAATTGGTAGCGGTGCTCAGCATGCCAAGTTTCCCAATAACGCCGCACACTAACGCGTGTAATGAGTAGCACGCTAAAAAGCTGCAGTAATAACAGCCCAATAAGCCCAGGGCCCACAAAAATATCGGAATAGTCTTGCAGCTTAAAGCAGGAGACGGCGATGCTGACGAGAAAGACATCCAGCATCATCCAATGCTTTAATGTCTGCACGGTAGCAAGCGAATATTTGAGCAGATGAAACCAGCCTCGTTTGAGGGCAAGATGCGCAAGTACCACAGCACTGCACACCAGAAACGGGGCAAGAGAGCTACAAAAGAAAATTAAAAGTGACAGTGCAACGTATCCTTCCCCCATCAGCGCCCACACTCCTGAGGGTAGGGTGGCCGGGATCATCACACCAAACAGACGAATACTAATAAAGTCAAAAAAGTGCGAAGGAATAAACAGCATCAGGCAGGTGATGGCAATCGCCAAATTACCCGAGAGGCTTGGTCGACCACCGCGGTAAAGCTGCGTGCCACAGCGAGGGCAATAGGCGCTTTTGCCGGAAGCAACCGAAATCACATCGACAGGCAACTCACACCCCTGACATAGGCGTACTTGCGTAATTTCCGTGCGATGCTTTGTGGCTGAGTTGGGTGATTGAGAGGTCATAATGACCTCTCAGCGAGGGAAGATGAACGCGTCAATAAAAAAGTATCAGGCGTGAGATTGCACACTGCCATAGAGTGTTTGATATAACCCGTCTTGTTCAACCAGCTCCGAATGGGTACCTGATTGCGTAACCTGTCCATCTTCCAAAACATAGATGATATCCGCCTGTTTCACTGCTGATAGCCGATGGGCAACAATCAGTGTGGTACGTCCTCGAAGAAATTCATTCAACGCTTTATGCAGCGCAGCTTCCGTTGCGGTATCGAGCGCAGAGGTCGCCTCGTCCAGAATAACAAACTTAGGATTGCTCAGCACCATGCGTGCAATGGCTAGGCGCTGGCGTTGGCCGCCGGACAATCGAATACCGTTGCGTCCAACTTGTGTTTCAAGTCCGTCAGTAAGCTGGGTGATGACATCTTGTAGCTGAGCAACTTCGAGTGCATGCCACAGTGCATTCTCTTCGTAAGCACCACCTAAGGTGAGATTATGCCGTAAGCTGTCATTAAATAGTATAGGTTGTTGTAAAACAACAGCTATCTGATCGCGGATAATCTCAAATCCAATGTCGTCAGTGGTTTCTCCGTTGTACAGGATCCGACCACTACTGGCTTGATAGACCCCAATCAAAAGTTGGATCAAGGTTGATTTTCCGCCGCCACTTGCGCCGACTAAAGCAACTTTTTTTCCAGCGGGAATAGTTAAAGACAGATTGTTGAGCACCTGATTATCGCTATTGTAAGCAAAATTTACCTGCTCTACTTTTACTTCCACTTCGCCTTCGTTTAAGAAAGGATTTACTTTCGAAATCGGCCTATGTTCTTCTTCCAGTTCAAGGAGAGCGTTGATACGGGTCAGGGCCGCCTTGGCGCTATACCAAGAAAACTGAATGCTGAGCAATTCTTGTACGGGGGTCAACATAAACCACAGATAGCCAAACACGGCAAAAATCTGGCCAATGGTTAAATCGCTAAACAGCACCATCAACATAGCAACGGCGCGAAAGAGTTCGAAACCGATCAAAAACAGCAAAAAGGAGACACGTCCAGCGGCTTCCGACTGCCAGGCGTACTTGTCGGCATTGATGCGCACCTGATCGGCTTGCTGTTTCAACTCTTGCAAAAATTCACGTTCTTTGTTGGCCGCTCGTAACTGGTAAATGCCATCGAGAGTTTCCACTAAGCGGCTTTGAAACTGTTCGAACGCTTGGTTCTCATGCCGCTTAAGATGCTTGACCTTGCTGCCAAGCTTGCGGGAGAAGTAGATAACGATCGGATTCACCAGCAGAATAAACAGGCCTAGCCGCCATTCCAACCACAGCAAGACGACGGCTGTGCCGATGACCGTTAGCAGGCTGATGACAAATTTTGCGAGTGTGCTGCCGATGAACTGGTCGATGGTTTCGATGTCAGTGATCAAGTGGGCATTGATTCCGCCGCTGCCTCTTGTCTCGTACTGTCGAATGCTGATCCTACCAAGCTTGTCGATCATTTTGGCCCGCATCAGGTAGGTGATGGTTTTCGAAACCAGAGTAAATTGGCGGCTTTGAAGAATGTTGAATGCTTGGCTCAATGCGCGCATCAACACGACCAAAAACAGGGTAAAGAAGATATAGCCAGTCGGAGTTTGCCAAGCTTGAGGTAAAACCCCATTCATTAGCTCTAAACCTTTACCGGGTTGGTCCATGAGTACTTCATCGACCATTAACGGCATCAAGAGAGGAATAGGCACGCTGAGTAAAGTGGCGATAATAGCAATGAAATTGGCAAACAGAAGCTTTGACTTATGTTTTTTTACTTGTGTTATCAACCAGGAACGGCTAATAGTGTCAGTTGAGGAAATCATTATAATGAGAATAAGTCCTATTTATGTTCGAGCGAGCATTCTAGCCGTTCTCGATGGGAATCCCAAGTAAATTCAGAAACACCCGCATAGCGTAGTCATGCTGTGCGTTTGCAGTAAAATCGGAAGTTGATATGACTATTGAACAATACCAAACCTTGACGAAGCAAGCCGTGGCTTTGATCGAATCTGAACACGATTTGATTGCCAATCTATCAAATATCAGTGCCTTGCTCTCTATGGAACTTGAAGATCTGAACTGGGTTGGCTTTTATCTCTATAAAGAAGAACAACTGGTTCTAGGGCCATTCCAAGGCAAACCAGCTTGTGTGCGTATTCCTATGGGTAAAGGGGTTTGTGGCACTGCCGCGGCAACCAACACCGTGCAACGTGTCCATGATGTGCACCAGTTCGAAGGGCACATTGCGTGTGATGCGGCGAGCAATTCGGAGATCGTACTGCCATTTTCTATTAACGGCACCTTGGCTGGCGTTTTAGATATTGATAGCCCAAGTGTTGGCCGATTCAGTGAAACAGATGAAGCTGGGCTCACATTTTTTATGGCGGAAGTAGAAAAGCTGCTTAATTCCCACGCGAACAAAGCATAAATTCGGTAACGAGAGTGGTTTTTCGTTCGCAGGTCACTATAATACGAGGATATTTTTATCTTAATGCTCGCGGACAGGCCGCTCTAACCAGGACAACTCATGACTGAAAAGTTAAAAAACAGCAAAGAAGTTATTGCATATATTGCTGAATGTTTCCCTAATTGCTTTACTCTAGAAGGTGAAGCAAAGCCACTTAAAATCGGTATTTTTCAAGATCTTGCGGATCGTCTGAGCGACGATGAGAAAGTGAGCAAAACTCAGCTTCGTGCAGCGTTAAGACAGTACACTTCATCTTGGCGCTATTTACATGGCGTTAAAGCGGGCGCAACACGTGTTGACCTAGATGGTAATGCATGTGGTGTTCTGGAAGAAGAACATGTAGAGCACGCAAAAGCTACTCTGGCTGAAAGCAAAGCGAAAGTTCAAGCTCGTCGCAAAGAACAAGCGCAAAAAGCTCGTGAAGAAAGCAAGGCTGATAAGCCTAAGGCAAAAAAAGCACCACAACAACGTCGTAACAACAAGCCACAAGCTCAGAAACCAGCAGAAAAGCCGGTTGAAACGCGTGCGCTGAATGCAGATGAATATATTGTCGGCAAGTCAGTCAACGTCAATATGGGCAAGGGCAATATGGCTGCGACAATCGTAGAAATCAACAAGGATGATGTGCGTGTTCAACTAGCTAACGGCCTACAAATGGTTGTCAAAGCGGAGCACTTGCGCGCATAAAGGAGACACTCCTACGCATGAAATGCCGTTCAAAATTGACCCTGATCGCTGCCGGCCTTTGGCTGGCAGCATCAGCTCAGGCTCTTGAAGCCAAATTATCTCTCAAAGATCTTCCCGTTCTTGCTCCTGAGATTCAGCATGAAACCGCGAGCAAGCGAGTGACTTCCCGATTCACCCGCTCTCACTACAAACATTTCAATCTGAACGATGACTTCTCTAAAGCGATTTTTACGCGCTATATTGAGTTGCTCGATTACAACAAGAACATTTTCACACAAGCCGATATCGATGCTTTCTCCACTTGGTCAACTCAGCTTGATGATCAGCTTAAAGCTGGCGAAAATCAGATAGCCTTTGACGTCTACAACTTGTCCATGAAGAAGCGTTTTGAGCGTTTCTCATTTGCACTCAAGCTGTTAGATAAGGAAATTACATTTGATAACGATGACTTTATTGAACTGGATCGAGCCAAGTCTGCTTGGCCAAAAGATAAAGCGGAACTCGATGAGCTTTGGCGCAAGCGCGTTAAATACGATGCGCTTAACCTGAAATTAACGGGTAAAGAGTGGCCAGAGATCAAAGAGGTTTTGGAAAAACGTTACAACAACGCGATGAAGCGCATCACGCAGACGCGTAACGAAGACGCTTTCCAGTTGTACATGAATGCGTTTGCTCGTGAAGTCGATCCACACACCAGCTATTTGTCACCGCGTAACGCAGAACAATTCCAATCAGAAATGAATCTGTCACTGGAAGGGATCGGTGCCGTACTGCAAATGACCGACGATTATACGGTCATTCGTTCATTGGTGGCTGGTGGGCCTGCATCAAAGAGTAAACAGCTTGGTGAAGGTGACCGAATCATCGGTGTTGGCCAGGATGGCAAAGAGATTGTCGATATCATTGGCTGGCGTCTCGATGACGTTGTGCAGTTGATCAAAGGTCCGAAAGGAACGAAAGTGAATCTGCAAGTTTTGCCTGATGGTAAAGATGCGAAGAGTTACGTGGTCACAATTGTTCGAGATAAGATTCGCCTTGAAGACAGAGCGGTAAAAGCAAAGACAATTGAAAAAGACGGCAAAAAAATCGGTGTTCTGGAAGTGCCGAGTTTTTATGTTGGTCTGTCTAAAGATACCGATAAGCTGTTAACTGACCTTAAGTCTCAAGGCGTCGACGGCATCATTGTTGATTTGCGAAACAACGGTGGTGGAGCGCTTACAGAGGCGACGGCATTGACTGGTCTTTTCATTGAGAAAGGTCCTGTTGTTCAAGTTCGTGACAGCTACGGACGAGTGAAAGTTAATGCCGATACCGACGGAGAAATCAGCTATGCGGGTCCAATGTTGGTATTAGTCAATCGCTACAGTGCATCCGCATCGGAAATTTTTGCGGCTGCGTTACAAGATTACGGTAGAGCCATTATTCTGGGTGAGAACTCGTTTGGCAAAGGCACGGTACAACAACATCGTTCTTTGAATCATATTTATGATTTATTCGATAAAGAGCTCGGCTATGTTCAGTATACGATCCAAAAGTTCTATCGTATTGACGGCGGGAGTACGCAAAATAAAGGAGTTGTGCCAGATATCGCCTATCCAACCGCGGTTGATCCGGAAGAGACAGGCGAGAGCGTTGAAGACAATGCGTTGCCTTGGGACCGCATTGAAAAAGCAGATTATACGGTGTTACAGCGTAATGCTGAATTGGTCAACGAATTAAAGTTAAAGCACGATGCGAGAATTGCCAACCAGCTAGAGTTTAAGTTCATCGCTGAAGATATTGCTAAGTACAAAGCGGAAAAAGATGACAACAAGTTGTCCTTAAACGAAAAAGTGCGTAAGCAAGAATCTGAAAGTGCTGAAAAAACTCGACTTGATCGTATTAATCAGCGTCAGCTCCTCGAAGGGAAAAAGCCTTTTGACAATCTTGATGATGTGCCAAAAGACTACGAATATCCCGATGCTTACTTAGATGAATCGGTCTCGATTATGGTCGACATGCTTAAGATAGCCAAATCTTAAACCTTCAAGCGAGCCTCACTAGGCTCGCTTTTTCATCATTCCATGTGCAAAAATCCTTCCTGAATTAAAACTATTTCATCTTGATGAATGCACTATTAAACGAGCGTTTTGTTATTTTTTATCGCGTAATAATGTGATTTAGATCTAAAATTTTCGCATTATTTTATCTCCAGACCTAAGCTGTAAGAAAAGAGCTGGAGATAAAACGATGAGACATTTCCTACTTTTCCTTGCAGTTATCATGTTTCCTGTCACACAGGCAAATGAAGTGGGTGAAGCCCCTTCTGATCTCACTCAATTTGACACCCCCCTTTTGTTGGGTGATTGGTATTTAGTCAACCCCAACCCTGAATCAGGCCGAGAAGATTTCCGAGCGATCAAACTGTCGCTAGGTTCAGATTACCAGTTCCAAATCGACATCCAGAAACGGGACTACAGTGTCGACCACTGGCAAGGGATGTACGCGGCCAACGAAGACACTATTATTCTCGGGCTAAATTCAGATCAACCTCAAGTGTACCAGTATGAAAGCAACCACCACATGCTCAATCTAAATGGGGTGACCTTTACTAAAGGATTGCCCAATGCACTGGCTGGTATTTGGTCGAGCGCTCATCTTTCCGGTGAGGGGATGATTGCCAATCAAATCAACCGAGTGGATCTGGTGTTGCAACCCGATTTTGTCTTTATGTTCCGCGTTACTTCTGAAGGAGGGAGTGAGTCCGTCACGCAAGGCGTCTATTATACCGAGGGCAATCACTTAGTTTTGTTGTATGAGAACGGTGAGCATAACACGACCTACACACTGGAAAGTGACAAGCTGACTCTGGAAGAAGAAAGCGGTGAGATGTTAGCGGTGCTGAACCGAGTTCGTTGAATGTGCATTGAACCATGAGTAAACAGTACAAAGTGTGGATAAGAGAGGATTTTTATAAAGTTCTCTCTTTTTTTGTTGTAAGACTTGTTTTATTCGTTCGTCAACCGCATCTTACTTGGGTAATTTTTCGGTACCTGCCAGATAGTTGAACTCACAGATGCATAAACACGTCTGCTTATCGAGACTAAGATGAGCACTTCGTAAAAGGTAGCAGGTACATTTTGATTCACTGTACAAGGATTTATAGATATGTCTCAGACCCCACAGGCCAAATATCGCGAAGATTATACGCCACCATCGCATACCATTACCGATATTGATCTGACTTTTGATCTTTATGATAACAACACTCTGGTAACGGCCGTTTCGCAAGTGAAGCAGTTGGGCGAGAGCAATGTGGTTGAATTGGACGGTGAAGCGCTGAAACTTCGTTCTGTCAGTGTTAACGGTGAAGCTTGGTCTGCCTATGAAGTGAAAGAGGCTTCACTGGTTATATCGCAGCTTCCGACCGAGTTTGAGCTGACTATTGTGACAGAGATTGATCCTGAGGCGAACACCGCCTTGGAAGGTCTATACAAATCAGGCGGCGCATTCTGTACTCAATGTGAAGCCGAAGGTTTCCGTCGCATTACTTACTATCTGGACCGTCCAGATGTGCTGGCTCGTTACACCACCAAAGTTATCGCAGACAAAGCAACTTATCCTTACCTGCTGAGTAACGGTAACCGTGTGGCTCAAGGTGAGCTTGAAGGTGGACGTCACTGGGTACAATGGCAAGATCCTCATCCAAAGCCAGCTTATCTATTCGCTCTGGTTGCAGGTGACTTCGATGTGTTGCGTGACATCTATACCACGAAATCAGGCCGCAAAGTTGATTTGGAAATTTTTGTCGACAAAGGCAATCTAGACCGAGCTCCACACGCGATGACTTCGCTCATCAACTCAATGAAGTGGGATGAAGAGCGATTCGACCTAGAGTACGATCTCGATATCTACATGATAGTCGCAGTGGATTTCTTCAACATGGGGGCGATGGAGAACAAAGGTCTCAACATCTTTAACTCGAAGTTTGTTCTGGCTAACTCTCAGACTGCGACAGATAGCGACTATCTTGGTATTGAAGCGGTCATTGGTCATGAGTATTTCCACAACTGGACGGGTAACCGTGTCACTTGCCGTGATTGGTTCCAGTTGAGTTTGAAAGAAGGTTTGACGGTTTTCCGTGATCAAGAGTTCTCGTCTGATCTTGGTTCAAGAGCGGTTAATCGCATCCAGAATGTGCGCGTGATCCGCGGCCCGCAGTTTGCTGAAGATGCCAGCCCAATGTCACATCCGATCCGTCCGGATAAAGTGATTGAAATGAATAACTTCTACACCCTGACCGTATACGAAAAGGGCAGTGAAGTGATTCGTATGTATCATACCTTGCTTGGGGAAGAAGGCTTCCAAAAAGGGATGAAACTTTACTTTGAGCGTCACGATGGCACGGCTGCGACGTGTGAAGACTTTGTTTCAGCGATGGAAGATGCAACGGGTGTTGATCTGACTCAGTTCCGTCTTTGGTATAGCCAGTCTGGTACACCGACCGTGCGGGTGAGCAGCCAATATGATGCCGGAGCGCAGACTTATGCGCTGACGGTTGAGCAATTCACTGAGCCAACGCAAGACCAAGCAGAAAAGCACGCTCTTCATATTCCATTCGATATTGAGCTGTATGCGGCTGATGGTAGTGTCATCCCGCTTATCGTAGAAGGCAAATCCGTCTCTAATGTGCTCGATGTTAAAGCGGAGAAACAAACCTTTGTGTTTGAAAATGTCTCCGAATGCCCAGTGCCTTCGCTGCTGAGAGAGTTTTCTGCACCAGTGAAACTGGAGTACAACTACTCTGACGAAGAACTGATGTTCCTGATGACGCATGCGCGTAACGAGTTCGCTCGTTGGGATGCAAGCCAAATGTTGTTGGCGAAATACATTCGCGCCAACGTGCAGCGTGTGCAGCAAGGTGATGACGTCGAAGTGGCGACAGAAGTGGTGGATGCATTTCGCGGCGTACTGCTCAGTGCCGATCTTGAACCTGCGTTTATCGCTGAAGTGTTATCGTTGCCGCAGCATAACGAAGTTTCTGGTTGGTATAAGCTCGTTGATGTTGACGCGATTGCAAAAACCTTGGAAGGTATGCGAGCGATTTTTGCTGATCAACTGCAAGAAGAGCTTAGTGCGGTGTATCACAGCTTGAAACAAGCGCAGTACAGTATCGATCATGCTGCGATTGGAAAACGCGCGCTACGCAACATCTGCCTTGGCTATCTAGCGCGAATCGCTGGTGGTAATGAGCTGGTTGAAAAGCATTATTACCAAGCAAACAATATGACCGACACCATTGCAGCAATGACCGCAGCTAACAACGCTCAACTGCCTTGTCGTGAAGCTTTGATGCAAGACTACAGTGACAAGTGGAAACACGATGGCCTGGTTATGGATAAGTGGTTCATGATTCAAGGTTGCAACCCTGCTGCAAATGCCCTGGAGGTGGTTAAGCAGACAATGCAGCATGAAGCATTTAGCCTGAAAAACCCCAACCGTACTCGCAGTTTGGTGGGCTCTTTCTTGAATCTCAACCCTGTTCATTTCCATGATAAATCGGGTAGCGGCTACCGTTTCGCGGGAGAAATTCTACGCGAGCTCAACAGCACCAATCCGCAGGTTGCGTCTCGACTTATTGACCCATTGCTTAAACTGGCCAAGTACGATGATGAGCGTAAAGCACTGATGCGTGCTGAGTTAGAATCACTCAAAGCGATGGATAATCTGGCGAAAGATCTGTTCGAAAAAGTGAGCAAAGCGCTAGAAAGCTAAAGGTTAAATCATATGCAGCTGGCCTCGTGTCAGCTGCTTGTTTGCAAACGATGAATCAATATTACTTCAGCTTAAATATCAGCTATCAGACCTTCCTCGCACACTATTCGGGTGCGGCGAGCTCGGTGCAAGTTGTCACAGACAATGGGCTTAGGATACAACTCCCGGCAACGCGTTTTAGGCCGTTTCTTAGCCAATTGGGGCTTAGAGGTCGGTTCAGACTAACAACTGACCAAAATAATAAGTTTATAAAGTTAGAAACTCTGTAACTCCTCCGTTTAACAGCGAGTTAAACAGGAATCTCAATCACATTCTCAAACATTTCACCTGCCAAGTTCGTTAATTCTATTAACTAAAATTCAATAATGCTTTTACAATAAGCACATGCATTACCTATGCTTAGTTATTAGGTCTTTTAAGCCGATTTAATGCTAAGTGTCCCCTACAAAAAACTATTCTAATGTGGAGTGTGAATATGACCGCGCGTGAAAATGTAGTGCCGGTTCTGCTTGAAAAAGTGTATCAACTGATTCAGGACAAACTCGAGCTATCTCACCAGCCTTTAGTCACTAAATTAGCTCAACACTTATTTAGTAATATGTCCAACGACGATTTGATTGAGCGTAACGAATCGGATCTTTATGGCGCTGTTGTTAGCCTCTGGCATCATATCAATGAGAAAAAACCGGAAGAGATCTCTGTCAGGGTGTTTAACCCAACAGTGAGTCGCCAAGGTTGGCAATCTACCCACACTATTGTTGAAGTCGTTATTCCGGACAGCCCATTTTTGGTCGATTCCATCAAAATGACCTTGAGTCGTTTGGATCTCTCTTGTCACTTGATGCTCAACAACCCAACGCAAATCACACGTGATAGTAAAGGCGCGGTGACTGAGGTCAACGGTAAAGGCGGCGTGCTTCAGTCACTGTTCCATATCGAAGTGGATCGTCTGAGCAAAAAAGAAGAGATGCAGACACTAAAGCAGGAACTGCTCGATGTGCTTTCTGACACTCGCTTGGTGGTGAACGCTTGGCAACCAATGGTTGAGCGTCTCAAAGAAGTGACGACACAACTGGAAAAACAGAAATCGGTTATTGCCGTGAACGATGAACGCTTCGATGAAAGCATTGCCTTTCTTCGTTGGTTAGGGGACCACAACTTCACGTTCATGGGTTATAAGGAATATGACCTGAGCAATGTCGATGGCGACAGCGAGTTACTTCCAACGGCAGAAAAAGGCCTTGGCCTATTTGCAGACGAAAAACGAGTTCGCGGTGTGAAGCTGTCTGAGCTTTCCGATTCTGCTCGTCTAGAAGCGAAAAAACCTTACGCGCTGATTATCACCAAAGGCAACAAGCCTTCAAGAATTCACAGACCCGCATACAACGACTATATCGGCATTAAGAAATTTGATAAAAACGGCAAAGTTATCGGTGAACATCGTTTTACAGGGCTTTACACTTCCGCTGTTTACAACCAAGCCGTTTCTTCTATCCCACTGATTCGTGAGAAAGTGGGGCGCATTCTTGAAGCGAGCGGCTACCGTCACGGTTCGTATTCCTACAAAGCACTGCACAACATTCTTGAAAACTACCCACGTGATGAGCTAATCCAAGCAAGCGAAGAAGAGCTTCTTGAAGTCGGCATGGGCGTGGTGCAAATGCACGATCGAGATCTTCTGCGTCTTTTCGTGCGTAAAGACCCGTTTGGTCGTTTCTTTAGCGCTATGGTTTACGTGACCAAAGATCGTTATAACACCGAACTTCGTCGTCAGACCCAGCGTATCCTGAAGCAATATTTTGGTGGCGAGCAAGAAGTGGAGTTCACTACATTCTTCTCCGAAAGCCCTCTGGCGCGTACCCACTACATTGTTCGGGTAGACAACAACAACATCGACGTAGACGTAAAGAATATCGAGCAAAACCTAATGGAAGTATCCTCATCTTGGGATGATCGCCTTAAAGACTCCATCATTGCTAACTTTGGCGAAAGCAAAGGCTTACCACTATCAAAAGAGTACATGAAGGCGTTCCCGCGTTCTTATAAAGAAGCAATGATGCCAGGTAGCGCAGTGGACGATATTGAGCGTTTGGAATCACTCAGTGATGAACATAAATTAGGGATGCTGTTTTATCGCCCACAAGAGTTAGCGGCGGATTCCAAAGCAGTGCGTCTGAAACTGTATCATCGTGACGAGCCGATCCATCTGTCTGATGTAATGCCAATGCTCGAAAATTTAGGTCTACGAGTGATCGGCGAATCGCCGTATGAGATCCACAAAACTAACGGTCAGACATTCTGGATCCTTGATTTCTCCATGTTGCATAAGAGCGACAAAGTGATGGATCTGCGTGAAGCACGCGATCGTTTCCAACAAGCATTCGCCGCGATTTGGGCGGGTGAGCTGGAGAGCGATGGCTTCAACCGCTTGGTGCTTGGTGCGTCCCTTACAGGTCGTGAAATTTCCATCCTTCGTGCTTACGCCCGCTATATGCGTCAAGTGGGCTTCCCATTTAGTCAACAATATATCGAAGATACCTTAAGCCATTACCCAGATTTGGCTAAAGCTCTGGTGGAGCTGTTTGTTAAGCGTTTTGATCCGAAATACAAAGGCTCGGAGAAAGGGCAGCAAGATCTCATCAAAGCGATGACGGAACAATTGGATCATGTTGAGAGCTTGGATGATGATCGCATCATTCGTCGCTACATGGAAATGATCCTAGCCACGCTTCGCACCAACTATTACCAAGTGGATGACAAGAAACAGCCGAAACCGTGGTTGTCTCTGAAAATGAAACCAAGCGAGATCCCTGAGATCCCACAACCTGTCCCGGCGTTTGAAATTTTTGTTTACGCACCGGATATCGAAGGCGTCCACTTGCGTGGTGGCAAAGTTGCTCGTGGTGGTTTGCGTTGGTCAGACCGTCAAGAAGATTTCCGTACTGAAATCTTGGGTCTGGTTAAAGCTCAGCAAGTTAAGAATACCGTGATTGTGCCCGTGGGGGCGAAAGGTGGTTTTGTTTGTAAACGTCAGCCTAGCATGACCACTCGTGATGAAATCTTTGCCGAAGGTCAACGTTGCTACAAACAGTTTATCCGCGCGCTCTTGGATGTCTCAGATAACATTATCGAAGGGGAAGTGGTTCCACCGAAAAATGTAGTGCGACATGATGAAGACGACCCTTATTTGGTTGTCGCGGCGGATAAAGGGACGGCGACATTCTCTGATTTGGCGAACTCAGTATCGGCAGAGTACAACTTCTGGCTGGGTGATGCGTTTGCTTCCGGTGGCTCAAACGGCTACGACCACAAGGCGATGGGCATCACCGCAAAAGGTGGTTGGGAGTCGGTGAAACGTCACTTCCGTGAAATGGGCATTGACTGTCAGTCGACAGACTTTACCGCAGTCGGAATTGGCGATATGGCGGGTGACGTATTTGGTAATGGTATGCTGCTCTCCAAGCATATCCGCTTGCTGGCCGCGTTTAACCACCTGCACATTTTCATTGATCCAAATCCAGACTCCGCAACCAGTTGGGAAGAGCGTAACCGTCTATTCAACCTGCCTCGCTCAAGCTGGGAAGATTATAACGCTGAGCTGATTTCTAAAGGTGGCGGTATTTTCTCTCGCCGTGCTAAGTCGATTACACTGACGCCTGAAATTCAGAAGATGCTGTCTACTAAGAAGGCGTCTCTGGCACCAAACGAGTTGATCAAGATGATCCTGAAAATGGAAGTTGATCTACTATGGAACGGTGGCATCGGTACCTATGTCAAGGCATCGACAGAAACGCATACAGACGTTGGTGACCGTGCCAACGATGTGCTGCGTATTGATGGACGTGATCTACAAGCCCGTATTGTCGGTGAAGGCGGCAACTTGGGCATGACGCAGAAAGGTCGTATTGAGTATGCGTTGAACGGCGGCCGGGTTAACACTGACTTTGTCGACAACGTAGGTGGTGTAGATTGTTCTGATAACGAAGTGAACATCAAGATCTTCCTCAATGGCTTGGTTTCCAATGGCGATATGACGATCAAACAGCGCAACGCCATATTGGAATCCATGGAAGAGGAAGTTGGCGAGATCGTTCTTGATGATGCTTACCGTCAATCCGAGTCAATTTCTGTCACCGAGCAACAAGGTGTCAGTGTTGTCAAAGAGCAAATTCGCTTTATTCACACCATGGAAAAAGCGGGCTATCTTGATCGTGCGCTAGAAAGTATTCCAGATGACGAGACACTACTGGAACGAGAAAAAACAGGACGTGGCCTGACTCGCCCAGAGTTAGCTGTATTGGTTGCTTACGGCAAAATGGTGCTGAAAGAGCAATTGGCTAACGACGATATCGCCAACGACGAGTTCCATGCCAAGCAGCTTGTCGCGTATTTCCCAAGTGAGCTACGTAATAAGTATACGCAGCAGATGTCGTCTCATCCGCTTCGTGCAGAGATCATTGCAACGGCTCTTGCAAACCAAATGGTTAACGAAATGGGATGTAATTTCGTTACGCGATTGCAGGAAGAGACAGGAGCCACCGTTGTTGACATTGCTAATGCATACAGCGCAGCAAGAGAAATCTACGATCTCGGTGACATTTTAGAGAAAACCCGCGATCTCGATAACGTCGCTTCCGCGGACGCACAGTACGAAATTATGTTTAACGTGCGTCGCATGCTACGTCGTGTTGCTCGCTGGTTACTGCGTAACCGCAGTGGTAAGAACAACGTCAGTGAGTTGATTGAACGTTACCGCGCTGATGTGGATGTGATCACTCGCAGCTTAGATGAGATGTTGGTCTCAGCCGAAGTGGAAGAGCATGAAGAGCTGGCGCGTTCTTGGATTGAGCGTGGGGTAGACGCGAGTTTGGCCAACAGAGTGTCACGTCTTTCTAGTTTGCAGTCGGCTTTGGATATTTCTGCGGTCGCCAGAGAGAAGGGCAAAACCGTCGAGCAAGCATCGAAGTTGTATTTTAATCTGGGTGATCGCCTTTCACTGCATTGGTTCCTCAAACAGATCAACAGTCAGGCCGTTGATAACAACTGGCAAGCATTGGCGCGAGCGGCGTTCCGTGAAGATTTAGATTGGCAGCAACGTTTATTAACTGCGCAAGTGCTTAACTGTCGTAGTGCTGATGGAGAGTTTGATGTGATCGAAGCACTCGATGAATGGATGGAGCGCAACGAAACGTCACTACATCGCTGGGAAAGCATTTTAAATGAGTTCAAGGTGGGTAGTGTTCACGAATTTGCTAAATTCTCAGTGGCTCTGCGTGAATTGGTATTACTTAACCTCAATTGCAGTGCAAATGATTAGGTTTTTACCCGTTAGATAACTTTAAAGCCCCGAAAGGGGCTTTTTTATTACTCTGAGATTATAAAGTGACCATTTACACGTTACGGTGTCTCTTTTCGTATCCACTCAAACGATTGCTTTGTTATCTTTCAATATGCACCTACATTGTTCTTAACTATAAGGGACTGATAATTAAAGATATTAAATAAAAGATGGTTGCATTTATCAATAATCGCCGTATTTTGTTTGAATTGCGCCAATTTTAAGTAAATAATACCACCCCGTTTACACGGGGCTTTTTTCTTTCGGAGGCACAATGCTTTACCGTCTAGCCAGAGCTGGCTTTTTTCAATTGGATGCCGAAAAGGCGCATGACCTTGCCATTCAAAATTTCAAACGTTTCACTGGAACACCTCTCGATCTATTCTATCGTCAACAACTTCCACATCGTCCTGTTGAGTGTATGGGATTAACCTTCCGTAATCCTGTCGGCTTGGCCGCGGGGCTTGATAAAAATGGAGAATGCATTGAAGCGTTTGACGCGATGGGGTTTGGGTTTGTCGAAGTCGGTACCGTCACGCCACGACCTCAATCTGGCAATGACAAACCACGCTTGTTCCGCCTAGTCAATGCCGAGGGCATTATCAATCGTATGGGCTTCAATAATGAAGGTGTTGATTACCTGATTGAGAATGTTAAAAAAGCCAAGTACAGCTGTATTCTTGGGATCAATATTGGCAAAAATAAAGATACGCCGATTGAGAAAGGGGTAGAGGATTACCTCATCTGTATGGATAAAGTGTACGAATACGCTGGCTATATCGCGGTGAATATTTCATCACCCAATACACCAGGATTGCGCTCCCTACAATATGGTGAAGCATTAGATGAACTCTTGTCCGCGTTGAAACGCAGACAACAAGAGCTAGCAGAAAAGTACAGCAAATATGTCCCGTTGACACTGAAGATCGCGCCGGATCTTACGGATGAAGAAATTAAGCAGATTTGCCAATCGTTGATCAAAAATAAGATCGATGGTGTGATCGCGACCAACACCACTCTTGATCGCAGTATTGTGGAAGGAATGAAGTACGCCAATGAGGCGGGAGGGTTAAGTGGCCGTCCTCTGCAATCGCGCAGTACCGAAGTTGTCCGTCTACTTCATCAGGAGTTACAGGGTGACATTCCTATCATCGGTGTTGGCGGTATTGATTCATTTGTCGCCGCGAAAGAGAAAATGATGGCGGGGGCGAATCTAGTTCAGGTTTATTCTGGCTTTATTTACCATGGGCCAGGTCTGGTACGCGATATTGTTAAAAATCTGTAAGTTACAAGCGATAAGCTACTGAGAAATCAAGTCTTATTACGAAAGAAAGAGGAACGTGTTTCCTCTTTTTTTTTATCCGTTGGTTTGTAGAATCAAAAGTACTGGAAGGTAATTAAGCGTTTACCTCCTTAATTCTGAGCTAACGTGAGAATGGAATAATGCTTAAACCAAGTGATAAATGGAAATGGTATTTCGACAAGTGCTCGGCTTGTTTGATGCTTGATTTGGGGGATACCTACGTCTTCCAAACAAACCTGACCAAGAAACATCTTGTAGATTGTGCATTTTCGCAAAATGAGTTCACGGTAGACGACGCCAGTGCATTTCAAACCTTCAAAGAAGGGCTCGCTTATCTAGAGCTTAATGAATATCGTAAGGATGAGCTCACACTGTATTGCGTGGCGGCAAAGCGGTTTCACAAGCCTGTTCAACCTAAGAGCTGGTTCTTTGATGCAAGTACAGCAGAGCATCAACCGGTAGAAGGGGAACTGGTGCTATTGTCCAATAGCTTCAATCGAGGGCTGTTTATTGTTTTAGAAGCAGGGGACAATGCAAGTTTGGTGTGCCCAGTGCAGCTGACGGGCTTCTTATTAACGGCTGAAAAGTCATTGGCTTACGGTGAAGCGATTAAAGTGATGCACGATCGAATGAGCGTTCCTAATCAAGCCGATTTATGTCTTCCTATGGCCCTTGTTGGGTAAAACTTTCCTTTATTTTCGTTCCTATTGTTTGCACTTATCGACCCATGAGGTCGATTTTTTTTGCCCCTCAATTACGTCTACAAAACATATCTCTACTTTTTCTAGGTTCGACTGTGTGATTTTGAGCCAATTTTTTCTTCCCATTTAACCTCCCGAATTAGGACGATGGCGGACAAATAACCGCCAATTGTTCCCTGTTTTGCCCGATCGGTAAGTAAGTTACACGTCAGATTTTGGTCTGGTGTATACCAAATTTAATGTAAATAAGTATTCACTTTGCTTGTGGGCCAATTAATCTGGATAAGAGATGGAGTTGACAGTGACCTGAGCCATAACATTTGAAAGGGAATGACCGCTTAGAAGTTGAGCAGTTGTTTGTCACCTGAGTTAGTGGAGGAGAAAACCTTTGAAATACGAGGCATTGAAAAGAATATCAGGTATAATCAGCACCATTTTTAATTGCTAAAGAACGCTATGAACCAATATCTTGCTGTTACCTCAAATGGGTTAGAAAACCTTCTTGCTGAAGAACTGACGAATCTAGGGATCACAGACGCCAAACCCGTACAGGCAGGGGTGAAATTTTCTGCTTCAAATGAGCAGATTTATCGTTGCTGTTTGTGGAGCCGTCTTGCTTCTCGTTTCGTAAGAATCCTTTCTGAGTTTACCTGTCAGGATGATATGGATCTTTATCTGGCAACCGTCGCGATTAACTGGGTAAATCAGTTCCATAGCACGAAAAAGTTCATTGTCGATTTCAACGGAACCAACCGTGAAATAAGAAATAGCCAGTACGGTGCGATGAAAGTGAAAGACGGTGTGGTGGACTGTTTTGAAAAGAAAGGATTGCCTCGCCCGAACATTAGCAAAGAAAGACCAGACGTGCGTTTGCACGTGAGGCTACACAAAGACAAAGCAATTTTGGGCATTGACATGGTCGGTAGCGGATTACATCAACGCGGCTACCGTCCGGCTTCGGGAAAAGCGCCACTGCGTGAAACGCTGGCTGCCGCAATCATCCTTCGCTCTGGCTGGAACCCAACTCAACCACTCCTCGACCCAATGTGTGGTTCAGGGACTCTCCTGATAGAAGCGGCAATGATGGCTGCGAACATGGCTCCAGGTGTGAAGCGTGAGAAGTGGGTGTTTGAGTGCTTAGAAGATTTTGAACCTGAAGTGTGGGCACAGATAAAATCAGAAGCGAGTGTCACCGCTCGACGTGGTGTCAAAAAAGTTGACGCAAAGTTTTATGGCTTTGATAACGATGAAAAAGTCCTTGGCATTGCACGTGAAAACGCGCGACGTGCAGGTGTGGCTGAGCTGATTGAATTTAAATTGGGTGATGCGGCAACGCTGTCACGTCCGCAAGGTTTCGACCATGGCGTTATTGTATCTAACCCCCCATACGGTGAGCGTTTGGGTACAGAACCAGGCTTAATTGCACTTTACACCGCGTTTGGTGGACAGCTTAAGTCTGAGTTTGGAGGTTGTACTGCCTCCATCTTCTCGAGTTCAGATGAGCTATTAAGCTGTCTGCGTATGCGTGCTGATAAGCAGTTTAAATTGAACAACGGTGCGTTACCTTGTCACCAAAAGAACTACACCATAGCGCAAAGAAGCGCCGAACAGATTGAAGGGGCTGATACACCTCTTTCCATTGCCCCTGATTTTGCCAACCGACTGAAGAAAAATATCGGCAAAGTGGGCAAGTGGGCAAAGAAAGAACAACTGGATTGCTATCGCATCTATGACGCTGATCTTCCTGAATACAATGTGGCGATTGATATTTATCTCGATCATATTGTGATTCAAGAGTATGCGGCCCCTAAAGACGTTCCAGAGGAAAAAGCGAAACGTCGCCTAACGGATATTATTCGTGCCACCATACAGGTGACGGGCATTGAAGCGAACAAAGTCGTGCTTAAGGTGCGTGAAAAGCAAAAAGGACGCAATCAATACCAGAAAATGGCTCAAGTCGCACAGACGATGGAAGTCAACGAATATGGCGTTAAACTCATTGTTAATCTTTACGATTACCTCGATACGGGCTTGTTTCTTGATCACAAGATCACTCGTCGTCGTCTTGGTGAAATGGCACAAGGCAAGGATTTCTTGAATCTGTTTGCTTATACAGGTAGCGCGACGGTGCACGCGGCTAAAGGCGGTGCTCGTTCTACGACGACCGTCGATATGTCCAAAACCTATCTGCAATGGGCAAAAGACAACATGGCGTTAAATGGTTGTGTAGGCAATCAACATAAGTTTGAGCAAGCTGACTGTCTGCAGTGGCTAGAGAACGCGCAGGGGCAGTATGATCTTATTTTCATTGACCCACCGACATTCTCCAATTCGAAACGGATGGAAGCTTCTTTCGATGTACAACGTGATCACATCAAACTGATGAAAAACCTAAAGCGTCTGCTCAGACCGGGAGGAACGATTGTCTTCTCCAATAATAAGCGCCACTTCAAAATGGACTTGGAATCGCTTCTAGAGCTAGGTTTGAACGCTCAAAATATTTCTTCACAGACGTTACCACTCGATTTTGAACGCAACAAACAGATCCATAACTGCTGGTTGGTTACGCATCAGAACTAATGGTGAATGCATTGGTGATACTCTACAGCACACAAGGCTGCCATCTCTGTGAGATGGCCCTTGAGCTCGCAAATCAAGCAGGAATAGGGGATAAACTCGAGATTATCGACATTGCTTTCGATGATGGGTTGTTTTCTCGTTACGGTGTCACCATTCCTGTATTGCATTACCAAGGGGCCGAAATCAATTGGCCTTTTGATCTCAAAGAATTAACTCAATGGTTGGAAGATAATGGCATTACTTACCATTCATAATGGTCAACTGGCATTTGGTGACCATCCTCTGCTCGATAAAGCGGATTTTGCCTTACAAGAAAATGAAAGAGTCTGTTTAGTTGGCCGTAATGGAGCAGGTAAATCGACCTTAATGAAGGTGCTTGCTGGTGAAATCCAAATGGACGATGGCAAATTTCAGATCACGCAAGATGTAGTGGTATCGCGTCTAGAGCAAGATCCGCCAAGAAATGAATCGGGAACAGTTTATGATTATGTTGCTGGTGGGTTGGCAGAAATCGGCCAGCAGTTAAAGATCTACCATGATCTTCTGGATCTTGTTGCGGTTGACCCAAGTGAGAAAAATATAAACCAGCTTGCCAGAGTGCAAGAACAACTGGATCACGCTAATGCGTGGCGTTTTGATGATCGAGTGAGCCACGTTTTGGCGGCCCTTCAGCTTAACGCAGAGACTAAGCTGACCGATTTGTCCGGTGGTTGGCAGCGTAAAGCGGCTCTGGCCAAAGCATTGGTTTGCGATCCAGATGTCTTGCTGCTGGATGAACCGACTAACCATTTAGATGTCACGACGATCGAATGGTTAGAAACGTTTTTAAAAGATTTCCGTGGTTCTATCATCTTTATCTCTCACGACCGTGCCTTTATCAAGGCGATGGCGACACGTATCGTCGATCTTGACCGTGGTAAGCTCGCCTCTTTCCCGGGTGACTACGATAACTACTTGGTAGAAAAAGAAGAGATGCTTCGGGTTGAAGAGATGCAGAATGCAGAATTCGACAAGAAACTCGCCCAAGAAGAAGTTTGGATTCGTCAAGGCATTAAGGCACGCAGAACCCGTAACGAAGGACGTGTTCGCGCATTAAAAAAACTGCGTGAAGAGCGCCAAAATCGCGTGGAAGTGCAAGGTAAAGCGAAGATCCAGATTGATGATGCATCGCGTTCGGGCAAGATCGTCTTTGAGGCGAAAAATATCCATTTTGCCTTTGATGGTAAGACAATCGTTGATGATTTTAGCTTCAATATCATGCGTGGTGATCGCATCGCATTGATTGGTCCAAATGGGTGCGGCAAAAGTACAGTGCTGAAATTGTTGCTTGGCCAATTGTCGCCAGATGCCGGGCAGCTTCATTGTGGTACTAAACTTGAAGTTGCTTACTTTGACCAGTACCGTGAGATTTTAGATCCAGAAAAAACCGTGATCGACAATCTGGCCGATGGTAAACAGGAAGTGACGGTTGGTGGGCGTGATAGACATGCATTGAGTTATTTGCAAGATTTTCTCTTTTCGCCCAAGCGTGCCAGAACCCCAGTCAAAGCGCTCTCTGGTGGCGAGAAAAACCGGCTCTTGCTCGCGCGTATTTTTCTTAAACCTAACAACTTATTGATTCTTGACGAACCGACCAATGATTTAGATATTGAAACGTTGGAACTTTTGGAAGAATTACTTGCCAATTATCAGGGTACACTGCTTTTGGTTAGTCACGATCGACAATTTGTCGACAACACCGTAACCACAAGTTGGATCTTTGAAGGTGAAGGACGGATTGAAGAGTTTGTCGGCGGTTATCACGACGCGCAGCAACAACGTTCTCAGGCGATCTTGGCAAGGGAAATTGAGACAAAACAATCTCCTAAAGCGAAAGTGGTTGAGGATACTCCCAAAACAGCGCCAGTAAAGAACACCTCGAAGAAGTTATCGTATAAGCTCCAGAGAGAGTTGGAAGCGCTACCTGCGCGATTGGAACAGCTAGAGACCGACATTGAAGTTTTGCAAGAGCAGGTCAACTCTGCCGATTTCTTCTCGCAGCCTGTAGAGAAAACGCAACCAGTACTCGATAAGTTAACCGCTTTGGAGCAGGAATTAGAAATCGCTTTCGAGAGATGGGAAGAGCTCGAAGCAATGCAACAGGATAGTTAAAAACCAATGAATTGCAGTATGAAATTCAAAATGACGACCGTAGCACTGCTGGTGGGTAGTGCAATGCAGGCAAACGCCGCGCTATACAAAGTTGTGGAAGTTGACCCAGCCCAAAATGGCAGCACTTCTTCGTACAACGAAGCCTATGGTGTTGCCATTCAAGCTGGAAACGTCTATCAGGATAGCGGAAAAACGCTACCGTTTGATAAAGGCTGCTTTGACAATGCTGCCGCTTGTGGTGATGAGCAATTTAAACTGGCTTTGGAGACGAGAATATCTGTCGATGGGGTTAGCTATCGTGAAGAAGTGCCATTTGCCATGGATCCTGCCTTCAGTTACATCCAAGATTACGATGATTTCAGAACCTATTGTTTTCGCGAATTGCGTTACTCAACTTGCGATACTTGGGCTTCCGTTCACTGGGCTCCATGGTCAAAAGAGCTGAGTAAAGAGTATACATCGAACGCGCTGGCCTTTGTTGAAGGGGCTCCCAATGCTTACACTAATAAATACAATAACATTATCAATAGCTTGACTGAAGCTGGTTTGCCAGTAGGCAATCAGAGTGTGGTAAAAGCTGATCAAACGGCTTTAGAAACTCGCAATACTGTCGTTGCTCCTGTTATGCCAAATGGGGATTTCTATCAATCTCGAGCTTGGAAAACAGACGACTCTTACACTTCTGGCAGCGTTGCCACATCTGCAACGAATGACTATGGTCCTCACCACACTTCCAAAGCAGCGATTTGGGATCAAAATGGCAACGTTAGCCAAATTGTTTGGCCTCAAGGTGGGGATAGAGATGGAAATCGTCTCGCACAAGGTAGTATGAGAGATTTTGCTCTTTCAAGTGACGGTAAAACCATCTACGGGGTGGGTTACAACACCTTTTCTGATGACAACTATCTCAATGCCAGTGTCTTTGTCGGAACTATCGATGATAGCGCTTTTGATAAAACGACTTGGACAACGAAAGTGGTGAGTGGCGCTCAGATGAAAATTGGTAGCGACATTATTCATAGCAACTCTGTTGTGACCAACGTCAATGACAAATTTGTCGCTGTCGGTGAAGCCAAGCGTTCTGGTTCAAAACCCTCAGAAGGAGCGGCGGCTAATCGATTGTTTTTAATCGAAGATGTCACAGCAGACTCTATTTCGGCGACCTTTTTAACTTCGTTAGATAATCTATTCTTCTCGGGTGCTGGTGGCAAAATGGGCGGGATCAATAATTACAACGAGATTGTTGGTCAAGTCGATGCTGAAGACACCCGTGAAATTGATGGTAAAGAGCGGAGAAAGCGCGGTTTTATCTTTCCATATGATGGCTTTGGAGCGAATCAAGAGCGACGTGATATCTTTAACGGCAAAGCATGGTTTTTGGATGATCTCACCAATGGCAGTAATGCGCCGACGAGCAATAACCAATACAGAGTCGTAGATGCATCAGATATTAATGATGCGGGCGTGATTTCTGCTACTGCGATTAAGTGTGATGGTGGTTATGATTCTACATCACATAATGCCTACTGTGGTGGTGGCAGCAAAACTGAAACGATTGTAGCTGTCAAATTAGTTCCAATTGCAGGTGCGGCATCAGCAGACATCGAAGTGAGACCTGTTGATAAAGCAGCCGCTGAGCGTAAAGGTGCTGGACTTGGTTGGTTTTCTTTGACACTGTTAGCGTTTTTAGGTTTCCGCAGAAAATAGGCTAATTTTTAAACTAGGCACAGGTTCACATTTTTGACTCTGTGCCTTTTTTATACCTTGAGAAATGTTCGTAAGTGATCGATTCTTAATTGTGGAGTCACAAAAACTCCATCAAACTTTCATAGTAGTACGTTAGTTATAATGGACCGTATGAGGTAAAAAATTATGAAGAGACAAAAGCGTGATCGCCTAGATCGAGCACAATCCCAAGGCTACAAGGCTGGCTTAAACGGTAGGTCTCAGGAGGAGTGTCCTTATCAGCAGATGGATGCTCGCTCGTATTGGTTAGGTGGTTGGCGTGACGCCAGAAATGACAAGCACTCTGGTCTCTATAAATGATGTCCACATACAACTAGAAGGATTTACAAGAAAGGCTCACTTGTTAGTGAGCCTTTTCTTTTCCTAATTTTAATCATGACGCACTATAACTAAATTTTCTGATGGTAAAATAAGCGGCTCATATAGGGCCGCTATAAAATCAATGAAACTAAAATGCAGACGTATCTTGGAACAAGCCGACTTTCAAATCTTTTGCGACATAAATTTCTTTGCCATCAACAAGAACACGACCATCCGCTAAACCCATCACTAATTTGCGGTTTACGACACGCTTCATATGAATTTCGTAAGTGACTTTTTTTGCTGTTGGTAAGATTTGTCCGGTAAACTTAACTTCACCGACACCCAATGCACGGCCTTTACCTTGGCCTCCAACCCAACCAAGAAAGAAACCAACAAGTTGCCACATTGCATCTAAGCCTAAGCAACCTGGCATTACAGGGTCACCAGGAAAGTGGCAATCAAAGAACCATAAATCCGGTTTGATGTCCAACTCAGCTAAGATCAAACCTTTGCCAAAATCGCCCTCTGTCTCTGACATTTTGGTCACGCGATCCATCATAAGCATATTTGGTGCAGGGAGCTGCGGATAACCAGGACCAAAAAGTTCTCCTTGGCTAGATGCCAACAGATCTTCTCGGGTATATGATTCACGTTTGTTTTGCATTGTCTGTATACTCCAATTTTTGACCAAAGCATCTTAGTGAACGCGTGTACGCTAAACAACTCCGATGAGTACTAGACAAACCAGTTTTTAATACGTTCAACAAGGCCTTGAGCATGGTCATGTTTAGCGAAATTCTCAATGCGCTCAGCTATCATACTTAACACACTGTCTTCTTCGCCTCTAAATGGTTTTCCCATAATCAGCGGAATCACTTCATCAATAGAAGATACCGCCCAAATATGAAATTCTTCCGCTTTAATGCTCTCGACGACCTCTTTATGTAGCGCAAGATGTTTTAAGTTCGTTTCTGGAAGAATAACGCCTTGTTCACCTGTAAACCCTTGATGTTTACATACTTGGTAGAAGCCTTCAATTTTTTCATTCAATCCACCAACAGCTTGAACGCGACCAAACTGGTCTACCGCTCCTGTGACTGCGATTTGCTGGTCAATTGGCTGTTCGGACAGTGCGCTTACTAAACAACAGAGTTCAGCGAGAGAGGCACTGTCACCATCAACTTCACTATAAGACTGCTCAAATACAATCGAAGCGGAGTAGGGTAATGGTTCATCAAGTCGCAGTGCACTACTTAAAAACGCCTGCATGATCATCATGCCTTTCGCGTGTAGATTGCCTCCAAGTTCTGCTTTACGTTCGACATCCGAAACATCACCATCGCCAAAATGTATAACGCATGAAATTCGTGCTGGCTCGCCGTAAGAAACTGGGTGCCCTGTAACATCAATCACGGTTAATCCATTAATCTGCCCGATCTGTTCGCCCGTGGTTTCAATAATTACCTGTCCATCAAGAATATCATCAATAGCACGATGAGGAAGATAGGACTCTCTAAACTGCTTCTCTTCAATCGCTCGATCCATATTTTCCCCAGTTATGAGGTAGTTATCCGATTCAATGGCCGCAAGAGAAAGTATGTTGCGTAGCCAAAGTGGAGACAGGGGTAGGTAATGTTGATCTTCCGTCTCTCTCACACCGGCTGTAAGCAAACGCAAAAGTGCATCCTGATCAAAAGAGGGTAACTCATATCTATTGCATAACCACTTTAAATAGCCGATGTAAGGAGTAAGGTTGTCATCATCAAGATGAAAATCTTCCTCTAACTCAGTGTACATTGAAAGAACAGAAAGCAGGTCTTCATCAAGATAGTCCAGTTCTGCTAGTTGATTTCTGTCGCCAGTGATCACCATTTTGCTTTGATAAACAACAGGTTCAACTTGTTGGGAAGCCCATTCTGCTTTTAACGGTTTCGGTAACACTGGCTCACCAAGCATCGCTGCTTTAATTTTTGGCCAAAGCAGCGGATTTGCTAGAATCATATTGGCAGAGACAATCAGAATACCGTTTGCTACTTGTGAGAGTTGGCCCGGTAGCATCTCTATTTGTCCGTTTTTATCGAGTCGGTAAGTGTCAAATAATTGATCTGCCGCTAAAGATTCGGTCGACAGCACGTTATGATTAGTTACCGTTTCCAGTAGTGCTTCTTTGATAAGACCTCTGAATACAGAGTTGTCTCCGCAGTTGATGAGTAGGAAGCGGTGCATTACAGAAGACATCGTAAAGGATTCAAGTGCTGAAGCGGCTCTGGGTTGCAGCTCTAAGTAGTCTGTCTGTTCAATGTTGTGAAGCTCGGAAAGGGAATGGCGAAAATGGTCGAATTGAGGCGTTACGAGTTGCCAGTTAACTTGGTTCATCTACATTCTTTATCAACGGGAATTGCAGCGGAGTATATCAGAATCATGAAATTCTGCAGGTAAATTGCCACGAGCACGCCTAGATGAAAGAAAAAGGTTGATCTGACTCTACTTGGCATCTTCTCTAGCTTGAGAACTGACGTGGCTTGAGTTACGCTGTCACCATAAACGTGCTGGGATGGAAGAGATGAAATATCAACAGTTAGAGAATTTAGAATGTGGCTGGAAGTGGCAATATCTTGTCAATAAATGGAAGGATGGAGAAGCGATTACCCGTCACATCGATTCCAGTGAAGCGGATGCTGCAGTGGCTGAGCTTCGACGATTGGAGCATCAACCTACGCAAGTAATCGAGTGGATTGAACGTCATATGGCTCTCGATCTAGATAAAAAGCTTAAGCAAGCCATTCGCGCCAAACGTAAACGACATTTTAACGCAGAGCAGATTCACACAAAGAAAAAGTCGATAGATCTCGATTATCGCGTGTGGGAGAAGCTTTCATTTCGGGCAAATGAGTTGGGATGCACTTTATCTGATGCGATTGAATATTTGCTGAGTGAAGCTTCGCGTAGCGAAAAAGCCAGTGCTGCGGTTACCAGCTTAAAAGAAGATTTAAGTAAACTGCTATCAGACTAAACCAAGGAGGGCGTTATGCTTTATGTTATCGTGATTGCAGCGGTGTTGATCTTTTGGTTAGTCGCCATCGATAGACCTGTTTTGAAAATTAGCTTTAAGCAAGGTCATATCAATGCGGTTAAAGGAAATTTGCCACCATCATTTCGCCATAATTTGCAGGAGATTGGTGACAAGACTCCCTTTGATGGCGAGCTAAAAGTTTACAGCCAGCGTACAGGGATGAAGTTGGTTTTCAGCGAGCAAGTGCCAAAAAAAGTTCAGCAGCGCATTAGAAATGTCTTCCCACACCAAGGCTTTAAATCAAGCAAAGGGAAAAAGCACGCCTGAGAAACATCTCAGTTTCATCGTTATTTCGATTCACGCGAGAAGCGTAAACAATCATCTTCAAATCAAAAGGGTGACGCGCTAATCTCGGACTTTTTCTTCAAGAAGGAAAAGTAATGAGATACAGTGTCACTTTTTTGCTCGCAATTTGTTTCGCTTTTCCATCTTCTGCTGACGATTCTGCAAGGAATCCTGTTGCGGCAAAGATAAAAAAGCAGTTGCAAGCGAAAGTAAATAAACAGTTCAATTCCTATGAAGGCTACTGTGACTTGGTCATTTATCTAGAGCATACAGACAAGTATGCCATCGTGAAGCGAGTTTCTGGTATTGGCGATCAAAAGGTTTGCACGGCGGGTAAGACATATCTAAAGATCGGCTCTCGTTATCGTTATCGCCAGGCTGAAAGCATGCTTGTAATTCACCTAAGTACATTACGTTGAATGAATTACTATTTTTCTTGTAACTTTCAATCACAATATTCGGAACTAACGTCACATAAACATCCCAAGTTATGCGTTTATGTAATAAAATTAGGTATATCAAATATAGTTCAAGGAAGAGTGTTTTGCTTTTAGCGAATAGGCGATATACCAAAGAAGCGGTAGATATTGCAGAGCAGGTTGCGAATGAAGTTGAAGTACGCCACGCAAAATGGTTGGTGAGCATTAAGTATTTGCTCGATCAGTCTAATGTTGACAGCTTGCTCAGTTTACAAGGTCGCTACTGCGATGATGTCATCTTTTCTGAAAATGAGCGGATCACTCGTAATCAACGTATTTTGCTCGAGTGTGAGCAAGCTAGAGTTAAGGAAAAACGAGAAAGAGTACAGGATCGCCAAAATACCCTCAGAAAAGTTGTTGCGGATGTAAGTCGGCATACCGAACACCTCTTAGTAAAAAAACTACTTAGTAATCCAATAGATAAACTGTATAACGGAATTCCGCACTTTGATCATCTGGCGTCTTTCGCTTACTCCCCATCTTTGAGCTTTAGCAAATTAAGTACACTAACTACATTAAGCAATCAACTCAGCTCAAGTGTCGTTGATTTAGTCTCTAATCCAAAATTCTGCGAACGTATAGGGAAGGCAGCTAAAGGAGTTACCGATGCTAAAGTCGCAATCGGTCAAATAGGTATCGAAAATTGCAGATTACTGTTTCCGGTATTGATGGCCAGACCGATGCTCAAATGGTCTGATGCGAATACTAAGTTAATCGCACCCAAAATGTGGCAGCATATGATAGTCACCGCGAATGTCACTCGAATGCGTTTGTCTGACGCAGGTTTCAAAGAACCAGATGTTGGAATACTTCTTGGTGTATTGAGAACCGTTGGCCAGTTTTTAATTGCTAATCATTTTACTCACACGTTCGAAGATGCGTTAGTCGAAACGATGGTTAAGTATCGTGAACAAGACAAACGCGAAGAGTACTATGCCTGTGCAGAAGTGATGGCGAATATATCTTTTCTACCAAAAGTCATTCATGAACTTGAAGCTCAGTTGTCGCAACGCGTTTTGGATTCATTAGATTGGTCACCCAACTCAATGTTTGTTAAAACAGCTGTACAGGAAGATTTAGATAAGGTGCCAGTCGAAAATAGAAGTATCGCCGGCGCAGCTTTAGCGCAAGCTCGCGCGTATTCCATTTATGACGGTCTGAATCAGAGCAATGCCTTTGTGGAGAAGCACAAGCCGTATTGGTTTGCTCGTGTACAGATGCCTGGACCTGCACTAAAAGAAATCCAAGCCCGGGTTCCTGGGCGTATCATGTTGTCTAAATAGCTCACGTTTTATCACATTAAGGGGGCTTGAAGGTGGTAGAAGTTTCATTTTCGATGACTTGTGGAGCATTAGCACTAGGTATCAGTGACCCTGTCACTTTGTTATCGCAGTTCGTATTATGTGCAGGTTATGTAAAATACCTAATCTACTAATAATTATATTATTATTAGCGGATTAACGACCTATTAAGCACCTCGAAATTTTTCAATTTGTTATAAAATAGGTGCTTTGGGTTTGTTGTCGGGTATATCATCTAAAAATATGATTTTTGTCCATTTAAATAAAATGAGACAAAGATCACATGTGTAAAAAGGTAAGAGACGAGCTCTATAACTTCGACCTACATATAAACCACGTTTCCGACTTATTACTTTGGCATTTTGATAGTGACAAAGAGGTGGCGGAATATTTCGGCGTGTCTGTTCAAACGGTTCGCAACTGGAAAACCAAGCGCAACTGGCCGCTTTCTGTCGTCCGGCTGCTGTTGGTTATGCATCGTGGCTACCTGCCTACAACCAAGGCATGGCGGGACTTTAAGATAAAAGGGGATGTGATTTACACTCCCGGAGGTCGGGCGATATCGGCTTATGACTTGATGGAACTCGATATAAAGATGTCCCTCGGTCATAACGTCGTTCAGTTCAGGCGAAAAAAAACGAATTCTAGATCTGTTCGTTATTTGCGCAGATTTTCTAATAGGGCATTAATTAGGCCAAAATAAAGCCCCTTGCGGGGCTTTATACATATTATTTGCGACGCACTTTGCGTTTTGTTGTTGGTTTCTTAGCCTCAATAATGCGGCCACCTTTGCCAAATCGAAAACCTTTTTTCAACGTGCCGTTTGTTTTTAAAGCCTGTTTTTTAGTTGCCATCTTTCTTTCTCTCTTGTTCTAAAATAGTGATTCTTAAATTATGGGCGTTGGTCACTTTCGTCAGCGATATAGCAACCCATAAACTGATTAACGTGTCCGGGGTAATAGTCCAACCAGCCAATAAACTGAAATCCATCATTTCCCCCTACGGCTTGAGTAGTATTCGAGCAAGTAGCGAAGCATCGAGCGCATGCCAAGCGTATCGATCACTATGGCCCCGATTACCCACCAATACGGCTGCGGTATCTCTTTAAGGCTAGCAAAGCCTTGGTGGACATACTGCGCGTATCCAGGAATGAAACACATCACAATCGGAATGAAGAAGATGAAAAGAAACTCATCTTTCCAGCCTCGAGTTTTGATGCTGAGTTCATCTAGGCTAGTCGCTTGTGTGTCGCCAGCTTGTAGCCTTTCCAAGTTCTTATTGTGTCTTTGCTGCTCAAACTCATCTTTTCGTTTGAGCTCGTTTGCCTTGTTTTGTTTGTGCTGGCGGTAGGCTTCGATTCCGCCCGTTAGCAATGTAAAGATGCTTGTTATCATAAGATCGCCTCTGTGATGGGTTCGCCGATTAGGTGCCTGTATCGCGTTTTCATCGGTCGGCCAACTCCGCCGAACAGCTTGTAAAGTAGGGGCTGATAACCGCCGATTTTCCAATACACCGTTTCAGCCTCCGGGGTGAGCGTATAATCTGCGGTGATATGGTGCTCTTGAATAATCAACGGTTGCAGCTCTACAGGCACATGCCCATTCAGCGCGGCGGTGATGTCACTCAGTAATTCGCCCGTGGGTTCGGTAACGACATCGAGCGCACTATCTACGCTTTGCGATAGACGGCCACGGAACCAGCGCCACATGAGATAAAGCAGCACCAGCAAGAACGCAGTTAGAGCCAGTTGTTGATTAAACCGCTGCAATACCATCGCGAATTACCCTGTCACTATATGGCTGTACACCATTTTCATGCTTGATGATCACCTTAATCAGCGGCGCTAGATGCTGCTGGCCGATTGCGTCGTGACGCGAAATATTGAGTGCCTTTTCTGCATGGCGAACATAAGCATCTGTATTGTTTTCATGAGGTGGCGCCCAACGGTTGATAATACCTTCGAGGGTATTGAGGCCGTGTTTGGTGCGGTAGGTCTGAATGATCCGAGCAATGGCACGGATTCCATTTTCAGGCGTATCGAAGATGATAAAACGGCCATCATTACCCATGCGGCCACGCCAAGCGGTGCCGTTGTCCTCGATGTTGCCCGGGTTGCGATTTCTGATACCTCTCGGCATGTTAGAATCTCCTTTGGTAAGCAGGAGTAGCAAAGCAACTCCTGCGGTAAGTGCGAGTGTTAAATTAGGCTTCATAAAACCAAATTCCGACAGGATTTGCGCTATACGACACACTCAATACTGAATGATCATTTAACTCATCGAATAGAGCTTGAGAGTATTCAATCACAAGGTAATTTGAACCGTATTCGACAATCTGCGCAGTTTTGCCCGAACCGACTTCATAGCTTCGGTTGTGGTAAGTACTGATGTGGTGTTCTGGTGCAAAGGTGTAGGAAAAGTTTCGTGGAAACTTCCAGCGTAGACGGCACTGTGCGACGAGTTCGGTACAGTCTTTTTTGACTAACCGGAAATAGTCTTGATACTGCTGCATCGCTATCGGATTCGATAGCGTGACTGTAGTACCGTTTTTGGGGTTTGTCTCTTCCGAACTATGGAACGCTTCCGCACCGTAGACCATGAAAACAGAGTCATTCTTGACGTGAGCATACAAAGCGTATATCCCCTCGCCACCGTCCAATTGACAAGTCAACTCGGGAGTTTCTATCCATGTCGGATTAAGGTAATGCTCGCTCGACGCTTTTGTATATACATGTAAGTAAGTGTTCTTCTGAGGTGCAATTTTTACCTTGCCTGTATTTGGGTCAATAATCAGCAACGCTAGACCCACTGTAACCTCAGCGTTACTGGCTGTGCCAATAAGCATTCTTCCTTTGAGGGCGTTTAAGGCTTTCCCACCTTGCGGCGCGCTAAAAACGGTATAAGCCACACCATCACCATTGCTCACACATTTCAAAACGCCGTTGTTTTGGGGAATGCTCTCAATACGACTATAGGGCAATTTGTTGCTGATCTCATGAATACAGTAACCGGAGCTATCCGGAGTATTACTGATTTCATAACCCCAACCAAACCCGGCAGCAATAGCATTTCGACCATATTCCAGTGTTCGCGTTAAGTCGAAAGGTAGCGCTTCATTGGTGTTGATAAACGGCGGATTGGGCATCAAAGCCATGTTCAAGTTCATTTCGCCATTCGGTAGCAAGTTCATAGTTAGACTTGACTGTCCAAGACGAGACTCAATGAGATCGGCAAGATACTCAATTTTGTTTTGTGGGCTACCTGTAGGTAATAAGTCTTTCAATGACATAGTGTTAAATCTCCAAAATGGACACGCCGTCGGTTTCTAAGCCTGTAAACTCAACGGCGGCACGTGTCGCCAGCTCGATTTTCTCGCCGGGGGTAAGGGGATAAACCCCATTAATCAAAACATCTTGTGCGTTGGTTGCTTTGGCCTTGATATACAGCCGTTTTCGCTCACTATTCGCGGCTACGCTAAACGGTAGAAGCGAATCAAATACGCCAAGTTGATCGCTTTCCGTCACCTTCACAGCTTGATTGGCTGCAATGCGAACCACGGGCAAGGAGGTCACTTTGACGCTTTGCTCTGGTGCGAGTTCGACCGCCGGAATTTGTGACACTGCAACGCTTTGGTTAGCGGCAATCTCTACCGCTGGCAATTGATTCACAGTCACGCTTTGGTTTGCTGCAATCTCGACCGCTGGCAGTTGAGATACTTCAACAGGCGGTAAGCTCTCAATCGCGATCGATTGACCGGGCGCGACCTGAATCGCTGGCAGCTCAGAGACTAAAACCGTTTGGCCTTGGATATTTTGCGGCGGGGTATAATCGCCATAACCAAATTCGAGGGTGATTTCTTGGTCAATCGTAGAATGGATAAGCACACGACCAATCACGCTTTGAGATTTCACCACCGCATTTTTACGCAGCGTGACGCGGTCACCGTTTTCACTCTCTAAAGTGATTGGCTGCTCTGCTGCTTCAAGGTGCAGCCATTGACCCGAGATCAAAACGGGTAGGGGCTGATAGGCTTTAACACTGACAATCATTGTTTTTTCACCGCCATCATTGTGATTAGACCAAGCACAATCACGATCACCACCAACAGAAGTAGTTGCTGTTGTCGGTTATTACTTGCGCCGCCGTCTTGTTTAAACTTCGCTAAGTCCATAATCGCGTTCAGGTTGTCAGTGTTTTGTTTTGACTGACTGCCTGATAATCCCGCCAGCATTTGCAGATTTTCGCTGTTACTCGATGCGATGTTGTCGAGCGCTTTCCCCGCAAATTGCATCGAGTCTTTGTTTACTTGGCCTGCAAAGCCGATAGCACTATCAAAGATTTCCCCGGTCTGATTAATCAACTCACCGCCAAGAGCAAACGCTTTGTCTATTGCACCGTGGTCGGTAGCGGTGACATTGATTGTCGAATTGTTTACGCCACTGATTGCGGTACCGAGATTGTCGCCGCTTATCGCGTTCTGGCCGCTGACGTTGGTTGAATTCGTGGTGTTACTGGATTTCGATTTACCACCCATAATCACACTCTCATTTTCATTAAAGTTATTTCACCGTCTTGTTGCTCTTGGGTATTCAATCGCCGAACTAAACGAGCTAAAGCGGGGAAATAAGTCACCGCGCTGACACTGGATAAACCGGAGCGTCTGACAATCTGAGAAAGTTCTTTGATAGCGGGAATGACGCCGAACCCGGCGACACCCCAGAGAAAATAACTCTCTCCAACCACTTCACCCGCCACGGTGATGTCGTAGCCATCCCCCTGAATCTGGTACAAACTGACGCTACCAGCTTGCACACTTCGTTTCAGGTCAGCGAAATCGTCAGGACAGGCGCGAAACGCCGTTTCTAACCTTATCAGTGCCTCGGATTGGTTCGCCAAACGGATCATTTCTTTCTCAACATCAAAAAGGCGAGAACGATAACTACACCACCAATCAACCAAGGATTTACCCCGCTAGGGCTCCCCATACTGATGGCGCCCACGCTTTGGCCGCTATTGTTGGTACTGGTTGCAGTGGAAGGCCCTGCATGCCCTCCTGTAATAGGCATAGTTCCCGAGTTTGTGACGTTTGGGATCATTTCCCCCCCTTAGTTAACATGTAGAGAACCGCAGCGATGATGATGAGCGTAATAAGCTTGTCCGAACCACCGGACAGCTTAAAACCGACATAACCACCGCCGACAAACGCCGCCATGAGTAGATAGGGCATTAGCGTTTACCTTGCACGACGAGAAACACAACCAACATGAACGCGATGAATAGCGCCCCGAATACCTTAATGTTGTCCATAGAGGGCTGAATTAAAGCATTGGGCGTTTGCAAGGGCTGGCCGTCGGCGGTTTGCCCTTGCACTTCTGTTTTTCGCGCTTCATCCGGGTTGCTTTGCGGTTTCTTATCAAGCGACTGTTCAACCGCACCGTTGAGCCAATTCCCACTGGCGTCTGTCACCGCGTTTAGCAGTTCGCCGCCAGCATCAGAGAGTTTGTCTAACCAGCTCATACAACCCCCTTACTTGGTGGTTTGTGGGATTGCGACTTGCTCGATGGCTTCAACAATCACCGGCACACTACCCGGCGCGGTTTTCTCCACTTCAAACTGAAGGGAACGCGTTGCAAAGGTGCTGAGTTTTCCTTCCGCACCAAACCCGGTACGCACGAAATCAAGCGAGAACCAGCCCACGTTTTGCTCAAGCTCGGCATCGGCCAAATCAAAGGCGTTATCGACCTTGTTCACGTTCATTTCTTCACGGTCATCACGCAGCACACGAATGCGGGTAATCGAGTCGTCTTTGAAGTGAATGCGCTTGAGGTGCAGGTAAGGGGAACGCTCCGCCCAATCAAACGGGGTGCGACCTTCGGCACTGGCAAACCACGTCAGCGAATAGATACGCGGCATAAAGACGCGCTGTGATTGCGCCTCGGTGATGTGAGCACGAGCGCGAATACTTGGCGCAGCGACACCCGATTTTGCTTTGAGCTGGATGTAAACAAACCAGATCTCACCCGGTAGCGTCACCAGCTCACCTTGGCGAACGCCCATTTTGGTACGCATCAGCAGATCACAGAACGCAATCATGTAGCGTCCCGGTTCAACGTACTTCTTACGGTGTTCGCGCAAATCAATGATGTCTTGACCAGAGAGAGACACGATCTCTTTGCCGTTGTGAGTGATGCGTACACGTTCAATATCTGCCGGGTCGGTAATGTTCGTCACCAACTCAACATTTTGATAAGTCGGGCCGGAGACAAGGCGCAATGTCGCCTGATTTCCCCATGCAACACCTTCAACCGGATCCAGTTCTTTTGGACGAGGGTTAAACAAGGTTTCTAGTAATTCCATGTATCCCCCTTAGAACCAGCCTGAATTGCCGTTAAGCTGCTTTTTCAGCGGCTCAAGCGGTGCGACGTTGTTGATAATGGCGATAATCACCAACGCAACAACCACCGTAAACAGCATGGTTTTGTGTTCTTTCTTCATAGTTAGCCTTTCAATGTGTGGAACAAATAATCAAATTGCCCGGTTATCAAAAGCCAAAAAAAGCGGGGAGGGAATGGGATAAAACCTATAGGTTAAGCGCGTAACCTATAGGTTGAATTGTGAACAAAATCACAGTTAATTAGCGGTAGGAAAGCGCGACTTTCTGGCCGTTCGCACAGTTAAACGCTTGCTTGGAAACATTGCCGATACCATCTTTCACCAGTAGATATTCGGCAATCGGTTTATTGATACGCTCTTTGTTCACTTTGGCCGAAATCAGCGACTCTATCTCTCTGACGTTCAAGCCTTTTTTATCAGCGAGGTATCGAGCATCAGCGACCGAGTTCACCGCGCCAATCCACCATGTAGAAGATTGATCAGTGACGGTTTTCGGCACCTCTTGGCCTTTTTGAAACACGCTATGACAGACAAGCCCAAACTGACGGCCACCGCGCCACAGTTCGCCCGCTTTGCCGAGTAATTTACCGGAGCTTTCGACACAGCTTGCGAGTTCTTCAATGACCACATGCAACTTAGGCGCATGGCCGTTACCCATCGACCAAACGACCGAGGAAAAAAACTCTAACTCATCGGCACACGCACCAAACTCAGGCACATAAGCAAGTTTGAACGATTGGCCGCGCTTACGAGCCATCAAAAGCGACTTGATGAACGCCAGCCGTGAGCTTGTACCGTGGCACTGTTGCCCCTGAAACTTTTGCCCGGCGTAATTACGGTAGGGGTCAAAGAACACCGCTTGCGACGCTTTCGGGACAAAACTCAAATGTTTAACGGCGGAGGTTTTCCCTCCGCCAGTACCCGCCACGTAAATAATATGCTCGGCATCGAGCGACGGATTCGAGTTAACCGGATTAGGCAGCTTTAGCGGCTGCTTGGTCTTTTTCACCATTGACGGCCTCCTGTTGTGCTCTTAACAGTTTCAGTTGTGCCACGTGCCGCTTTGAGGTGTAGATAAGCGCGAGAACGGCAAGGAGTAGCGTTGCTTCCTCGATGTAGTTACCAAACATCCCTAATATTGAGCTACCGTGTTTGTTGATCACCGGAATTGCCGCCTTAATCACTTCCGATTTGCCTTTTTCATCAAAGGCGAAATCAATCCCGGAAATGATCGAGGTTGCTTGTTCGGTAACGGTAAACACCACACTAAGCAGCCCCTCAAACGCTTCCGGGCTCACGCTTTCGGTTGCTTCAACGGTTGCCGAGTCTATCGCATCGGCTTCGCTTTTCTCATGGCTCTCTAACTGAGAAATAACTGTGCTGAAATCGCCCCAATCATCGTTAGCCGCCGCGCCGGGGAAGTTCATCTCTTGTTCGCCTTCAAACATTTGCATTCGGTTGCGCCTCCGGTTGTTTTTTTGGAACGAGTTTCCCGAGCATCCAGACCACGAAAACCAACACACCAAGCACCGTGAGAACACGCTTAACCGTGAACAGTGGCAACGGTTCAACGGGGGCGTTAACCGAGCTTTCAACCGTTGCAATCGCGTTGGAAGCCGCATCATTGCTGCTGTCGTCACCTTCATCAGCTAACAGCAGTTCAACCGAATCAGCGTTGATTGCCTCCGGTTGAGCGTTGTTTTCTAGCGGTGTAAGGGTGTCGGTTACTTCGGTTGAGACAGCGGTTAAAAGGGCGTTAAGCTGACTTTCATCGCTCACCATGTTTGCAACAATGTAGCTATCAATGGTTTTGCTCATGGCGCTATTGCCACAGTTCGGACAACGATAGTAATGCAAGCCGAGGTTGCGCCCGTTTTTGGTCGGTTCACCTTCGGCAATCAGTTTGCCTTCGCCTACACGATGAACGGTTGAAGGGGTAGCGCAAACCGGGCAGCGCACATGGCCTCTGACCGGGTTAGGGTGCTTACTCATGCTCACCCCCGTTGACGTCTTGCACTTGGCTCAATTCTGCAAGGTTTGTTTGGATGTGTTCGCGGTATTTGCTTCGCGCTACGTTGTTGAGTTTGGAGAGTTGTTCCAGTTGAGCGAAGAAATTCGACGGCAAGCCCAACGCCTCGGGGGAAAGGTTGCCACTGAAAAGCGCTTTAGTGGCTTTGGACATCACGTCTTTCATATCCATTGCTTTGAAGCGTTCTATTTCAGCGCTAACGCTGGCTGTGAGTTGATCAGCTGCATCGAGCGCCGCCAATGCGCGCTGACATTCATTGATAGAGAGTTTATTCATATTTCCTGCCTCCCGGCGGTAAGGTTATTGAGTAAGCAGCTCGGTATATACGGCATCGTTTGCCGCTTCGAGTTGGGTTAAATGGGTAAGAATGGAGGTATTCAACGCGGTTTGTTCAGCGCATAGCTGACCGCCAATGCGAACAAAGCTGAATATTTCGCTACAGGGTAACAAATTGAAAGGATGGGGCGGAGGCAAAGCCTGACGGTAGAGCGCCAGCTTTGCCATTTGTTGCGAGTAATTTTGTAAAGCCATGCTTATTTCCCTAACTGACGTTTAAGAAACAAGCCGTGAAGTGGTTACGAATCCATCGATTTCTATGGTAGCGGCAACGCGATATGCTAGCAATAGACAGTTTGCTAGTCCTCACCACTTAGGTTCACAGCAATGCATGATTAACACTCTGTTGTCTTGATGGAGTTGTAATTTTAGATTACACTCACCCCTGTTCCTATATTTACATTTGCCTAGGAACAGAGGTGAACTGTGTTATCAACTTGGCAAGTTTATACTCGCCAGCAGCAGCTCAAGTACTGCTCTACAGAGCTCGATGAGCGCGATTAGAAGTTTGATCATATAGATCTCCTTGGCATATTTATTTGGCTGTTTACCGTGTCGGACGGCAATCTTTGCGGTAAACAACACCCTTTGAAGAAGCTGCGCTTCGTCGTGGCTTTTTCATTTTTCATTTTTCATAATTCCTCCTTTTATCATCTTAACAATTGACGTAAATCGGCTTTAGGGCCAAAGTTCACGGCTCGAATAGATATATCACCACATAAGCCATCTTGATTTAAAATACAAAAAAATATTCTTCGACTCTAGCATACGCAATTGGTTTTCCGAAATGTAATCTCACATTACTTCTGGCCCCCATTTTGTAGATGATTTCTGCCTACAAATAATTCCAAGAATTGAGTCGCAAAGCCAACCACCGACACAAGCCACGCCTTAGCCTTTTCCGCCATAATATGCGCCGTCATTCAGACATTACGTAATGAAAACAAAAGGAATTTCCCATGAAAAAAGCGTTATTGGCGTTGGCAACTTCGGCGGCTCTTGTGGGCTGTGGCGGCGGTGGTAGTGGCTCCGGTGCATCGAGCCAAGACACCACCTACAAAAAAGACGGTATCTACGTTAACAACACGGATTTAGTTGTGATGTTGGTTGATAGCGATTTGCCATTAGGTTCGGTGCTCATCGGTGACTATGTTAACAACGAGTTCTTAGTGAATGACACGCACAGCATCAGCGGCAACACATTGACCACCAAAGGCTTAAGTTTCGTTTCCCCCGCATTAACCACGTATAGCGCAGATGTTGAAGCCAAGATTACATTTAGTGAGCTGGGCGCAACGGCCAATGGTGTACTCAACGGAACAAACCTGATTTACTCATTTGACCGCGCCCCGGATAGCGTTGCGCTGGCCGATATGCTCGGAACGCACACCAACCCGGTTGACGGCTCAACATGGACGATAGAGCAAGACGGAACCTTTACTATCAACGGCATTTGCACCATTAGCGGCAAACTTACCCGTGTGGATAGCTATTACAGCGCTACCAATGTGAGCGCATCAAACTGTACAGATGCAGGCTTTAACGGTAACGGTTATGGTGCAAGGCTTCTGACTGTTACAAAAGGAGGAACGACCTACATTCTCGGGATAATGGCAAACAATGACCACTTTATCTGGGGAAGCGCGCCACTTTAGCCCGTAACAGCCGATTAAGACCACCTGCGGGTGGTCTTTTCATATCTGAAAAAAACGTCATATGACGTATTCAATGACGTTTTCAATGACATTTTTTTCAATACCGCCAACACGCTCAAATTTGCCTCCTTACCTTGCTAGGCCATCGCGAAGCGATATAAACGGCCAATACATCAAAAGCGATCGCTGAAGCCTTTCGACGTCAGTTGCAGTGGTGCAGCCCCCTAAGTGCGCATGTCGCTTGCGACATAGAAGCACGCTTCATTTATCCCTCTTATCGCCGATTTTGAGGTGATAACTTATTATATTTCTACTTACTATTTCTTAATTGATAAGAAAGGTTATGCGCTATTTTTCCCGTGATATGCGCTAAAACCTCAATCCCTGTATGCACTAAAAAACCAAATATTGGCATTGGTTCTGCTGCCTACATGGCGAATTTTGAATAATGGGAATGTATCAGTGAGAAAGTAGGCCTTAAACGGCGTAAATCAGCATCAGAAAGGGCAAGAATTTAGGAAAGGGATCGCATTAAGCTCCGGAATCAACCGGATATCGTTAAGCTGAGAAGCCGCAAGAGCGTAGCCTTGCATTGATTATGCGGTCTAGTTCGAACTCATTGAGTAGAAGATCTTCACCGCGCTTTTTCATGCGCTCGAAAATGATTTGAACGGCTCTTGAACGGTCGGTTATTTTAGCAATCGTACGCTTGAGACAACCCGTTGTAATATTCTTGGTGCGGCGCTCTATTGTCCCTTCCCACAGCGTATTTCTCACCGTGAGCAATCGTTCGTGAAGCTGCCAGCCCGTTTTGATGAATGCCTTTTGATCTGCATTTTTGAAGGCCATTTCAAGCTTTAACCCGGCAACAGAGCCAGCTAGATAGCCGAAATCATCAAGAACAACATAAACGTTATTGAAAGGTATCCCGTTCTTATCAAAAACAGTTCCAGCGCCTTTTGCGGTTTGGTCATGTTTGCCATGAAAAGCTGGCGCAATGACGCGCATTTTGATCATCAGTTCTAGAAGTCGGGAAACGGTCGATTGATCGACCTCGATTGCCTCTGCAATTTGGCCCTGAGTACCATTGCTTGAGAAGGTTCTGGTTTCCAAGCAAACATTTGCAGCAATCCAGAGACATAGCTTAGTAAAATTGTCGCGACGGTTTTGACGCTTAAATGTGTCAATACCATGTTCTTTTGAGACGCGGTTGATAATCGCAGGGTGGGAGAGCGCACCATGTTTCATGAATACGCGGAAAACATCGGACTTACCTTTGTGTAGATAAACTTGTCTACCTTCGGCCACTGCTTTTGCAGCAGCCTTGTTATACTTGGTAACCAGTTCAAGATAAGACGGTTTGGTGAGCATGGTGTATTATGCCGCCTTCAGTTCAACTTCGAGTAAATCAAGGGCGATATTTGCATCAAGAAACCATTTGTTTAGCTGTTCTATAGTCATCCAGCTATGAGCAAACGATAAATCTGAGTTTGGGGTTTGAGGTTCAGCAAAGTAGTCACCATTCACAAACCAACGGATACCTAGTTGAACGTGCTCACGGTGGCCTGTTTCTGATTTTCTAAGATTGAATTCAATTGAATGAGGCGTCTTGATGTTTAGCTCAGTGATTCGCTGAATTAGCCTCGCAGTATGAGCTTGGAAGGTAATCAGTTGTTCGGGTGTGGTATGCATGGTTAATGTCCTTGTTTATCTAATCAAAATCCCCGTCCAAATCTGCCGCATCTATCAAGTGTTGGGGTGCCCTTAGTACCGTCAACGCGTTCGACTCACTCAGATAGCTAAGGGCAATTTTGATAGATGTCGGAACCATCACGGCTTGGACGATCACATTTAAGATCATTTCTAAATGGGTGTCGACTGGTTGCTATACAGTGTACAGGCTGTTCTATACTAGGATTTGGAGGGAAATTTATGATAACAACGCTTGATTTACTCAACCGATTACGCATTGAAAAACAATTACTTAGTGATAGGCACGTTGCCAGATTCCTAGAGATTAACCATTCTACAGTTAACAAATGGAGAAATGGCGGCACAATGAGTGATGAAATGGCTTGCGAAATCGCTGAAATGCTTGATTTAGATGTAGATTTGGTTTTGTTGGCAATCATCGCTGAACGCTCCAAGAATCAGCGTGCAATTGGCGCATTTGAGAGGCTAACAGAGAACCAAAAAATAGCATGAAATGGCAGGCAAAAAGTAAAGGTAACGTATTGATTTAATTGCATTAGTTACCTTTCTTTTTTGTCTATCTTGGTGCGTATTATGTATATTATGTTAAATTAATACACACCCCAATCTTGTGCACCTACACTTTTCTCTTATATCGACGTCGCAATTGAACATAACTGATTTACCATAAAATCCATAATATAGAACAAAACAATCTGCGCTTGTTTTGTTCTATATTAAGTTCAAGCATTGCTGCTAAGGTTCAGTGTTGCGGAGTGTTTGGATGATATTTTCCAATTCATGCATTCTGACTGGCTTTGCAATAAAACTATCCATTCCAGCGCCCAAACAATTTTGACGATCGCTTTCTAGAGCGTGTGCTGTTAGTGCAACAATCGGCACCTGAAAACCGTTGCTTCTCAGAGTGCGCGTGGCTGTTAGTCCATCCATGACTGGCATTGAGACGTCCATGAGCACCATATCTAGTGGAACTTCATTTTTTTCAATAAAATTAATGGCTTCACTGCCATTGTTGGCCATAAATACCTTGTGTCCTAGCTTCGACAGTAGCAGCTTAATGACCATCTGATTAGACTTGGTGTCTTCAACTACGAGTATGTTCAAGCCCTTATTGAATGAATAAGCTCTAGTGGTGTTATCGCCCTTATTTCGTCTTAGCTCTTTGACTGGTAAACATACTAAAAACTCCGAGCCCTTACCAAACTCACTAGAAACCGAAATAGTTCCTGACATTAATTCTACGAGGTGCTTGGTGATCGCGAGCCCTAAGCCTGTACCGCCAAACTTGCGTGTGATTGAGCTATCTGCCTGTTTAAATGCAACAAACAGTGATGAAATCTTGTCCTCTTCTATACCAATGCCGGTGTCTTTGACGACCAATGTCAGCTTATTCTTCTCGATAGATAGACGAATGTGTATTTCACCTGTCTGCGTAAACTTGACCGCGTTGCCGACGAGATTAAATAGAATCTGTGAAATGCGTATTGGGTCAAGCCAATATTCCTTGTGTGGATCAAAGTGTAAATTGAAGTGAAAACTGAGCCCTTTGCTTTCCGCAAGTTGCTGTTGCTGTCTCAATACGGAAGTTGCAGTGTCACTTAAATTAGTCCATTGTTCTAATAAAGAAAAGTTACCTGATTCAATCTTGGATATATCTAGAATATCACTGATGAGTGCTAACAAGAGCTCCGCGGAGCTTTCTATTTGTTGTATAACATCACCTTGGTATCTAGATATGCTGGAATCCTTGAGTAGATCTAGCATGCCCAATACGGAGTTTAGCGGTGTTCGAAGCTCATGGCTCATCATGGCAAGAAACTCAGATTTCGCCTTATTGGCTCGCTCTGATTCTTCTCTCGCCATGGCCAACTCGTGAGTTCGTGCCTCTACGATACGTTGTAACTTTTCTTTGTGCTCAATGTCGATAACAGCGCGTTCAACCAAAGGTAAAAAACGTTTCAATGTCTCCTTTGACTCAATGCTAAATTGCCCTTGCTGATTACCTATTAAAAGAATTACGGATTGGGTGACTTCTGCGTCTATGCCTGTTAACAAGACGGAACCGATGTGAGTTTGAATGAAACTGTTGATGTTTCGGAATTCATCGGATTTGTAGGGCTCGAACAGCAGGATGCAATCACCGCCTAAAGCACGGTTGAATTTGTCGCCTTCAGACCATGCTATATGAGCAAAAACGCGATTGGTGGTCAGTAGTGTAGAGAATGAAGGTTCTTCACAGTGGCGAGAAAGTACAACAAAGTCATCAAAATCTATGTATTTTTTCAATACGCGTTTTAAGCCAGAAAATATTTCATGGCGATTTTTAGCTTCACTCATGGCGGAAATAGCGCTAAGAATGGCTTTGTTCTCTTCTGCCAATCTTTTCTCACGCTCCCTACTCTCTTTTAGCTCAGCCAGCGCTTCTTGCAGCTCTTCTTGAATGAAGGTGTTTTCTATTTTATGCGTCATATGGTGAATGGAAGATGGCTGAAGAGATCATTAAATTGCCATGACCATTTTCCCCGCCTATAAATCTCCCTTGCTCCCCAAAAGTAAAAGGACAAATAAAAGGTTTGCCATTGAGCTCATCGGCTAACTGTGCGAGTACGGCTTCAATGTCTTGGCGTATTTGGATCATTGAACCGGCACAGAAGATATTAATTACGCCAATCTTATTGGAGTCTTCTAGCTTTTGCCAAAATGCTGCATTGACCACTCGCGCAGCTCGGCGTATCAGTTGCTCTTTGCAACCTCGCATCAAATAGAGTCTATCGCCCTCGTCTATCTTTGAAAACAGCTCAATTCCCCCTTGCTCTGTCTCGCGAATGGGATGGGAAAGGATAAAATAAGGATGATCATAAAGATGGCCAGCGACTCGCCCGAGCGGATATGCGGTTGCGACATCGAAGATAATGTTATGCTTTTCATTCTCCTTGAAATGAAGCTCTGCCCAATCTTTATAAACACTAGCCGCAGGGCGATTGTCAATCTCGATCAGTTCTCGCCCTTTCACTTTGGTTGCTTTTCCGGTTGCCTCTGTTGGAATATGACCCGCACTAAATCCGGTGTAGATGGATTGAGATGAAAAGAAAACCGTCAAGCTAATCCCATTTCTGCTCGTGCCCTGAGAGGTAAAAATAGACCAGGCCCCTTTGATTTGATTATCTGCAGCACTACCACCAATAATGGGCACCAAAGTGCCAAAGTACGGATCTAAAGCTTGGATGATTTCTTCTTCATTGCCCGGAGTTGAATGCAAAAGGATAAGGCTAGGCACTTCACTCTGCCGATTGGCATGGCAGAGTGCCATTTCAAGTACATGTTCGACATTGTGGTTAACCGTCTGTAGCTGGTTCTCTGCCACAGAGATTCCTGTGCCATAGGCATTGTTGGCACCACTATCGAATATCGCAAATACACCGACTACTGGGCCGGGATGAAAACCATGTTCTGTCATAATCGCTTGACATGAACTTGATCCATGAAATGGGATGTCTGGAAAGAGAACCTTAAATGCGTGTTGTAACTTGTCACAACAATACTCTTCTGTGTAATAGCAAATGAGCATAGCGAGGTGCTTATTGCTGATTTTTATGCGAAACTCGCTAATCGCTTTGGTTTCATCAAGCTCATGGCTAAATACAGTTTGGCAACGCATTGTCTAATTTATGAATTTGTAAATTGACTTCCTTTATACCACCACTTCCTTGTATTGCTAAGGGTGATGAGTGATTAGGGGGTGAAATTTCGAGTGCTACGTCAGATTTATCTGTATATAACCTTGGCGATAGTGACGTCATTCGCTCGGATGTAAAAAGTGACAGGATAGCTTTGCGTGCTAAGAAGAATACTTTCTTCATCACGAGTTATAGAATACTGTTTTTGATTTAAATCAATTTTAAAAGTGCCATTTTTAGGCAGTTGAATCCGTATGCCATCATTTTCTCGCTTTAATTCTAACTTTTCTTGAGAAATTGTTAATTCACATGGCTGGTTTTGTGAACAATCCAACATTTGTAGTGACTCATATTTCAATGTACGCCAGATAAAGGCGATGACTAATACCGTGAGGATGAGCAATATTTGTGCGAGCCTTGCCATTGTTAACTTTTGCGCTGCCATTTTTCCCAATTTCCTTGTTACAAACTTCAAAGTTTTTAAATAAAAGAGCAATTCCTGAGCGTCAGTAAGGTTACTACTCTGTCATTGATTTGTTAATTCAAGTATAGTTGCAGGCTGAAAATGCCACTTTTCTTTAAAGTCGGCAAGGGAAATAACGTCATGAAATGACTTAGTTTCTTGAGCTGGTTTGGGTGGCATTACGACGCAAGTCGTGTTGGAAGTAAAGTGTAGTTAATTAGAAATTGGAAGCATGCAAATGAGCCAAGAAAAGCAGCTTGAACAAAACTACAACTATACAGTCGTTCGCCAGTTTACCCTAGTGACCATTCTATGGGGTATTGTTGGTATGGCTGTTGGTGTTTTGATTGCCGCTCAGTTAGTATGGCCACAGCTTAACTTTGATACGCCGTGGTTGACGTACAGTCGTTTACGTCCATTGCATACTAACGCGGTAATTTTCGCGTTTGGTACTAGCGCCCTGTTCGCAACATCCTATTATGTTGTACAGCGCACCTGTCAAACTCGTCTCTTCGGTGGACCTTTGGTTGCCTTTACCTTTTGGGGTTGGCAGGCGATCATCCTCTCTGCAGCGATTACTCTACCTCTCGGTCTAACATCGGGAAAAGAGTATGCAGAGTTAGAATGGCCTATCGACATCGCGATCGCGGCGGTATGGGTCTCTTACGCTGTGGTGTTCTTCGGAACATTAATCAAACGTAAGACCTCTCATATTTACGTGGCGAACTGGTTCTTTGGAGCCTTTATTATCACTGTTGCTGTTCTGCACATTGTGAACAGCATGGCAATTCCTGTCTCTTTGACTAAATCATATTCGATTTATTCTGGCGCTGTGGATGCTATGGTGCAGTGGTGGTATGGCCACAACGCGGTAGGTTTCCTACTTACAGCTGGCTTCTTAGGGATGATGTACTACTTCGTTCCTAAGCAAGCTGAACGTCCTGTTTATTCTTACCGTTTGTCAATCGTTCACTTTTGGGCACTCGTTTCTCTTTACATCTGGGCTGGTCCTCACCACTTGCACTACACTGCTCTGCCAGACTGGACTCAGTCTTTAGGCATGGTGATGTCACTTGTGTTATTTGCACCTTCATGGGGTGGTATGATCAACGGTATCATGACACTTTCTGGTGCATGGCATAAGTTGCGCTACGATCCTATCCTGCGTTTCTTGATTGTTTCTCTTTCTTTCTATGGTATGTCCACCTTTGAAGGTCCGATGATGTCGATTAAGACTGTTAACGCGCTATCACACTACACAGACTGGACCATCGGTCACGTTCACTCTGGTGCGTTGGGCTGGGTTGCAATGGTTTCTATCGGTTCTGTTTACCACTTGATCCCACGTCTGTTTGGTCAAGAACGTATGTACTCTGTTGGTCTGATCAACGTTCACTTCTGGTTAGCGACAATTGGTACTGTCCTGTACATCGTAGCGATGTGGATATCTGGCGTAATGCAAGGTCTGATGTGGCGTGCAGTGAACTCTGATGGTACGTTGACTTACAGTTTCGTCGAATCTGTCTCTGCGTCTTACCCATTCTACTTTGTACGTTTCCTAGGTGGTTTTATCTTCCTAACTGGTATGTTCTTGATGGCCTACAATACGTACAAAACTGTCAGCGCACCAAAACATAGCTTGAAAGCTATTCCACAACCGGCATAAGGAGATTGAAGAATGAGTTCAAATTCTAATAATCGCCACGAAATCATTGAACGTAATGTCGGTTTGTTGGCTATTTTTATCGTTTTTGCAATTAGCTGGGGAGCTCTTGTTGAAATTACCCCACTGATTTTCCAAAAACAAACCACAGAGCCTGTAGAAAATCTGCGCGCTTACTCTGCCCTAGAGATGGAAGGCCGTGATATTTACATCCGTGAAGGGTGTAACGTATGTCATAGCCAGATGGTTCGTCCTTTCCGCTCTGAAACAGAACGCTATGGTCACTACTCTGTCGCTGGCGAGAGTGTGTGGGAGCATCCATTCCTGTGGGGCTCTAAACGCACTGGTCCAGATTTGGCTCGCGTAGGTGGTCGTTATTCGGACGAATGGCACCGTGTCCACCTAACTGACCCTCGTGAACTGGTACCTGAATCAAATATGCCGGGTTTCCCTTGGCTAGCTGAGAATGTACTGGATGGCAAATTGACTCAGAAGAAGCTGGAGTTGTTCCGCAATCAGTTCGGTGTGCCATACACCGATGAGCAAATCGCCAACGCTGGCAAAGATGTTGAAGGAAAAACGGAGATGGACGCTGTCATCGCCTACCTTCAGTCTTTGGGTCATGCAATGAAATAAGGGGGTTGTTATGGATTTCGGTACAATACACAGTATTTATACTGTCGTACTTTTTGTCAGTTTTATTGGTATCGTCGTCTGGGCCTACAGCAAAAAACGTAAGGCCAGTTTTGATGAAGCAGCCAATCTAGTGTTTGCTGATGAAGAGAAATCTAGCCCTAATCAACAAGGAGTTACGAAGTAATGACTACATTCTGGAGTCTCTGGATTATCGTGATTACTGTCGGTACGCTTGTGGGCTGTGCTGTACTTCTTTTCTGGTGCGCTAAAGATAAAATGGGCGTCGAAGAAGGTGCAGATATGGGCCACGAGTACGATGGTATTCGCGAGCTGAATAATCCGCTACCAAAGTGGTGGACTTATCTTTTCATCAGTACGTTTGTTTTTGCTGCTGTGTACTTGACGCTCTTCCCTGGGTTGGGAAGCTTCAAAGGGGTACTTGGATGGCAAAGTTCAGATCAAACCGTCCGTACTGTTGCTGAGTACAAAGAAGCCATCGCGTCAGCACAACAAAACAAGCAGCTAAACCAGTATGCAAAAGAGCTTGATGATGCCAACACCTACTTTGGTGAAGCGTTTCGTAGTCTTGCGTACAACGGCAATACTTTGCGTTCTATTCCTGAAATTGCAGCAAATGAAGAAGCAACTAAAGTTGGTCAACGTTTGTTCTTGCAAAACTGTTCGCAGTGCCATGGTTCCGATGCGCGTGGTCAAAAAGGTTTTCCTAACCTAACTGATAACGCGTGGTTGTATGGTGGTGAGCCTCAAGCCATCGTTACAACCATCATGCATGGCCGTGTTGGTCAGATGCCAGGCTGGAAAGACGCGCTGGGTGAACAAGGTGTTCAGGAAGTCGTTAGTTACGTACTGAGCTTGTCGGGTCGCTCGGTAAATGCTCGCGAAGCCGAAGCAGGCAAATCCCGTTTTGTCGTTTGTGCAGCATGTCATGGTACCGATGGAAAAGGTAACCCTGCTGTTGGTGCACCAGATTTGACAGACAAAGACTGGCTATTTGGTGATTCACGCGCAGATGTAACAGAAACCGTAATGAATGGCCGTTCTGGCGTAATGCCAGCCTGGAAAGATATTCTAGGTGAAGACAAAGTTCAACTGGTTGCCGCTTACGTTTGGAGCCTGAGCAACACCGAAAATAATAAGTAACATTTCAATAACAGCCCCTTCTTCAGGGGCTGTCTTTCCTTTAAATTAAAGCCCTTACATTTCATTTTGTTGTTGAGAACTTTTTTATGGTAAAGCCTTGGTATAAACAATTCTGGCCGTGGTTCCTGATCATTTTGCCACTCACGGTAGTGACTTGGACGATAGCGACAGTCATAGTCTTCTCTAAAAACTCGGTTTCGCTCGTTGCGGAGGATTACTATAAAAAAGGTAAAGGGATCAACGTTGATATCAGTAAGATAAAAGTAGCCAAAGAGCTCGGCCTCAACGCAACTATCGCTTCAGATGATACCGCAGTTACTATCGTATTTGATAAAGGAAGCTTGGCTCATTTCCCTGCTCTCACTGCGACCTTCACTCATCGCACTTTACCGGATCGTGATTTCACTAAGCTGTTAACCGCTGATGCGAAAGGTGTCTATCGTTTGGATAACCACATTGAAGGGCCATGGTTCGTTGAGCTTCAGCCTCATGACCAGAAATGGCTGATTCAAGGTCGTGTCACGTTCCCCTCTCCTTCTACGCTTTTAATGAATTAGCACTATGACAAAATCCTGTTATCACTGTGGTGAAGATGTACCAGCCAACACGGATTTCAAAGTGGAGATATTGGGCGATGTTCGTTCAATGTGCTGCCCAGGTTGTGAAACCGTTGCACAAACAATCGTCGATAATGGCTTAGTCTCTTACTATCAATATCGAACGGCACCGGCAGAAAAGGTCGAGTTAGTCCCTGAGCAACTCAAAGCGTTAGTGCATTACGACAATGAAGAAGTCCAGTCAGAGTTTGTTCGCCACAGCAACAATTACTGTGAGGTAATGCTATCACTGGAGGGCGTTTCTTGCGCGGCATGCGCATGGTTAATTGAAAAACAAGTTAATAGCCAGCAAGGGGTTTTGTCTATAAAAGTGAATACCACGACAAACCGAGCTTTACTTTCTTGGGATAAATCTAAGACTAAACTCAGTGAACTGCTGTCTGGAATTCATCAATTGGGCTACAAAGCCGCTCCTTTTGAAGCGGACAAACAAGAAGCGGCCTATCACGCAACCATGAAGCAATATCTCTATCGTTTAGGTATTGCTGGCCTTGCGACCATGCAGGTGATGATGCTGGCGGTCGCACTCTATCTTGAGGTTTTTGGCGATCTTGAACCTGAGTTCAAAAACTACTTCCGCTGGGTGAGCTTAATTTTTGCCACTCCTGTCCTTCTTTACTCTGCACTGCCTTTTTATCTTAATGCTTGGCGAAGCATTAAAGGCCGAACACTCGGGATGGATGTGCCAGTGTCGATAGCGCTTATCTTTGCTTATTGTGCAAGCCTAGTCGCCACCGTGACAGAACAAGGTGAAGTCTTTTTTGAATCTATCTCCATGTTTACCTTTTTTCTTTTGGTAGGACGTTTTCTGGAGATGAGAGCCCGGAGAAAAGCCGCCGCCGCCAGTGGAAATTTGCTCAAGTTGATCCCAGCAATTGCAACCACTCTTGAGGGGAAACAGGTCCCAGTCAAAAGTTTGAAAGTTGGCGATCAAATCCGTGTTTTGCCCGGCGAGCATATCCCTGCCGATGGTAAAGTGGTGGAAGGGCGTGTGCATGTTGATGAGTCTATGCTAACGGGAGAATCGATCCATGTTGTTAAACAGATGGGTGATCTTGTCTATGCTGGTACGCTCAATGGTGATGAATCTTTTGTATTGGAGGTTGCCTGCTCTAAAGCGGACTCGGTAATTTCAAATATCGTTCGACTTCAAGATGAGGCACAGCATTCTAAACCGAAAATCGCCGAAATTGCCGACGTCGTTGCACGTTATTTTGTCGGTGTCATTTTGCTCATTTCAGCGGCAACCTGGCTCTACTGGCACCAAACTAAGCCGGAAGATGCGTTTTGGATCATGTTATCTGTGCTTGTGGCAACCTGCCCTTGTGCTCTTTCGCTTGCCACGCCAACGGCCTTGACTTGTGCGACCTCGCGTATGGGCAATTTTGGCATCTTACTGCGAAAAGGTCATGTGTTTGAAACTTTATGTAAAATCAATCACTTGGTGATAGATAAAACAGGCACATTAACCAAAGGTGATATCGAGATTCAGCGCACGGAAACCTTTGCCGAATGGCCAGAAACACAATGTCTCGCGATCGCAAGCAGTTTGGAATCCCATGCTAACCACCCAATTGCTCGCGCTTTTGCTAGATACGCAGATTCATATGTTCAAGCCGTCGATGTGACCAACGTCATTGGCGCTGGTATTTGTGGTTACTGGAACGGTGAAGAAGTAAAAATTGGTAGCAGCAGATATGTACTAGAGCGTGAGCAGCCGGAAAGTCATGCGGTATATCTTTCTATTGCTGGCAAACACGCCGCCACATTTTTTTATCACGATCCAATTCGTAAAGAGAGCAGAGAATTTTTGCAAAAGTTTGCTGAGGCAGGAATAAAAACAACACTGCTCACCGGTGACTCTCTTGCCAATGCAACGTCAGTTGTCAGCGCGATGGGCATTGAACACGTGATAGCGTCTGCCAAACCCGAAGATAAGCTCGCTTACTTACAAAGCTTGGATGCTTCAGACATTACCATGATGGTTGGCGATGGTATAAACGATGCGCCTACTTTAGCCGGTGCTCACCTTTCGGTCGCGATGGGCAGCGGTACTGATGTTGCTAAAGCATCAGCAGATATGACGTTGCTTGGTGATCGGCTTGATAAACTACTCGAAGCTCGAGAACTCGCACTGCGCACTAGAAAAATCATCCGAGAAAATCTGGCTTGGTCTCTAGGCTATAACCTGTTAATTTTGCCGTTAGCGGTTGCTGGATTGGTTGCCCCTTACATCGCCGTTGTTGGCATGTCGGCAAGCTCTATCATCGTTGTCTCTAATTCGCTCAGACTGCTCAAAGAGCAAGGTAAATAATATGGAAAGCTTGTACATTCTCATTCCGATTGCCATTGTTTTGGTTTGCGTTGCTGTCGCGATCTTCCTTTGGGCAGTAAAAAGCGAACAATTTGAAGATCTTGAGCGTCAAGGAACAAACATACTCTTTGATGACGAGCAAAAATCTCAGCAGCAAAGCGAGAGAAAGTAGGTAATGAATGGTGATTACCTTGGCGCGTTGATGATCGGGTTAGCGGGCGCTGGTCATTGTTTGGGAATGTGTGGTGGAATTGCCTCGTTGCTCAATCTAGGCAGTCAAAATCCTTCGCCAAAATTGAACACGCTTTTCTATAATTTGGGGCGTTTGTTGAGCTATGGGCTGTTTGGTGCCATTGTCGGAGGGACAATTTCGTCTCTCAGTGACATGGCCGGGCTCAATCAATCGTTAGCGTGGCTGCGCTTGATTGCAGCCTTATTCATGATTCTGGTTGCACTTTATATCGCGAAGTGGTGGAACGGACTTCTCTTCGTGGAGAAACTTGGGCAACTACTTTGGCGTTTCATCAAGCCAATGACTCAGCGTTTCATGCCTATTCGCCATCCTTTGCAAGCGATCCCTTTTGGTTTCCTTTGGGGATGGCTGCCTTGCGGCTTAGTCTACTCTGCCCTCACTTGGTCAGCGCTCTCTGGCAGTGCATTAAACGGTGCCTTGATGATGCTGTCATTTGGTTTGGGTACCTTGCCCGCGATGTTACTGGTTGGGATTGGTGCGGAGTATTTCGCTCGGATTCAAAAGTCATTAACATTTAGACATCTTTCAGCCACAATTCTTGTCTTGTATGGAATTTATACTGGATTTGGCGCAGTAACGATGCTCGGCCTTGCCTATTAACTCACATTGCACAAACGCTTTTTTACTACCCTTTAGTATTCACCAGTGCTAAAATATTGACGTATATCAAATAGTGAAAGGTTGTTATGATTTCTGAAAAACCTGCGACAAAGCGTATCCAGTCCGGTGGGTGTGCGATTCATTGTCAAGATTGTAGTATCAGCCAACTCTGTATCCCATTTACATTGAATGAAGCTGAATTGGATCAACTTGATCAGATTATCGAGCGAAAAAAACCGATCCAAAAAGGACAAGAGCTTTTTAAGGCGGGTGATGAGTTACGTTCTCTCTACGCGATTCGCTCTGGTACTATCAAAAGCTACACCATCACAGAGCAAGGCGATGAGCAGATAACTGCCTTTCATCTTGCTGGTGACTTGGTTGGATTTGATGCGATAACTGACGACGCTCACCCTAGTTTCGCTCAAGCGCTTGAGACATCGATGGTCTGCGAGATCCCATACGAAATTCTTGATGACCTTTCAGGCAAAATGCCGAAACTGCGTCAACAGATCATGCGTTTAATGAGTAATGAGATTAAAGGTGATCAAGAAATGATTCTGCTGCTATCGAAGAAAAATGCAGAAGAACGTTTGGCTGCATTTCTTTATAATCTTTCAACTCGTTTCTCTCAACGTGGCTTCAGCCCTCGTGAGTTCCGTTTGACTATGACACGTGGTGATATCGGCAACTACCTTGGTTTGACCGTTGAGACCATTAGCCGTCTTCTCGGACGATTCCAAAAATCTGAAATACTCAGTGTTAAGGGTAAATATATTACTATCCTCGATCACAGTGCATTAATGGAACTGGCTGGAGTCTCCGGCGACTAATTCATTTTTAATGATGTGGCTCAGAGATGAGCTGCATCATACTTTTGTTTAAAACCCTTCTAAACTCCTAATATTTATCTCTTTTCTAAGCTACAGTTACTGATATGGTTCTCCAACATGAGCGGGCTTACATATGAGTATTTACAGTAAAATCCTTGTGGTTGCCGACATCAACAAAGATGAACAACCTGCACTGGCGCGAGCTGTACAATTAGCCAGAAAGAGTGTCTCGAAGAGTCATGTTACTTTCTTTCTATCCATCTACGATTTCTCCTATGACATGACATCTATGCTGTCTTTAGACGAGCGTGATGCGATGCGCCGCGGTGTTATCTATCAACGCGAGCAGTGGATGAGAAAAATTGCAGAGCCGTATATTGATGAATCGATGAGCTTTGATATCAAGGTGGTGTGGCATAATCGCCCTTATGAGGCCATCATCGCCGAAGTGTTTTCAGGCAGTCATGACATCGTAATTAAAGGGACGCGTAAACACGATGTCCTTGAGTCGGTCATCTTCACACCAACAGATTGGCATTTGTTACGTAAGTGCCCTGTTCCTGTACTCTTGATTAAAAACGCCGATTGGCCAGAACAAGCCAATATCATCGCATCAGTTAACGTGGGCTCAGATAACCCGACACATATCGAACTGAATAACATTATGGTTGAGCGGTTGTTGGAAATTTCATCCAGACTGGATGCACAAGCGTACTTGGTTAATGCTTATCCCGTAACACCTGCCAATATTACCATTGAGTTACCAGAGTTTGACCCGACGACCTATACCGATGCGGTACGTGGCCATCATCTTACCTCGATGAAAGCATTGAGGCAGCAATATGGGATAGATGAAGAGCACACCATCGTTGAGCAGGGGTTACCAGAAGATATCATCCCCGCGTCGGCAGACAAGTTGAATGCCGCTATGGTGATTTTGGGGACAACTGGGCGAACCGGGCTCTCTGCGGTTTTCATCGGGAATACGGCTGAACACGTGATTGACAAAATCAACTGTGACGTACTCGCCCTTAAACCGAAAGGTTATGTCAGCCCGCTCGACCCCAACATCGCTTCCTAAACCGATACAAATCCCAGCAAAGACTGCTGGGATTTTTTCTTGTCTACACTGGCATCTTACAAATTTATCCGTATCATACGCACTTCATTTATTTTGATGAATTTAAGACTAGCAGCAGATGACAGAGCAAATTCAAGAGCGTACAAAAGCTCAACAATACAACTTTAATAAGCTTCAAAAGCGCATTCGTCGCAATACCGGACAAGCGATTGCTGACTTTAATATGATCGAAGATGGCGATCGCATTATGGTCTGTTTATCTGGTGGTAAAGACAGCTTTACGATGTTGGATATTTTGCTGAGCTTGCAAAAAAGTGCCCCAATCTCGTTTTCTCTGGTTGCTGTTAATCTCGATCAAAAACAGCCGGGGTTTCCTGCGCATGTGTTACCGGAGTATCTAGAAAGTCTTGGTGTTGAGTACAAGATTGTCCAAGAGGACACTTACTCCATCGTGCAAGACAAAATTCCCGAAGGGAAAACTACGTGTTCCCTGTGCTCTCGTTTGCGTCGTGGCATTTTGTATCGTACAGCGAAAGAGCTCGGCGCCACCAAAATCGCCCTTGGCCATCATCGTGACGATATCTTGGAAACTCTTTTCCTCAATATGTTCTATGGCGGAAAAATTAAAGGAATGCCACCGAAACTGGTCTCTGACAATGGAGAGCACGTTGTTATTCGTCCATTGGCTTATTGCCGTGAAAAAGACATTATTAAATACGCAGATATGGTCGGCTACCCTATCATCCCATGTAATCTGTGTGGCTCTCAGCCAAACCTTCAACGTCAGAATATTAAGATGATGCTTAATGACTGGGACAAGCGTTTCCCAGGACGAATTGAAACTATGTTCAGAGCGATGCAAAATGTTGTGCCAAGTCATCTGGCGGACTTTGAATTGTTTGATTTCAAATCAATCAACAAAGACTCGGGTGTTATCAATGGTGGTGATATTGGCTTTGACAAAGAAGATGTGCCGAATGTCGTCGCAGACGAAGACGACGTAGTGCAAGCTTTTGATCCCGCACTTAAACTCGATGTGACCAATCTGTCTGTGTAACATGCTTGGTTCAAAGATACAATGTAAGAGGCTGCCATTTCGGCAGCCTCTTTTACTCCTGTTGAAGACTATTTTGTTGCCGCAGGCAAGTAAGGCAGAACCCGTGTGGTGGCTTGCGGTAAAAGTACAAATCCCTCTTCACCAATCTCGGTTAGCGCAACTTGTACTTTGCCATTCACAATCGCTTTTTCGCCACCGTTAGAAAACGTGACCTTACTATTGAGTCCATTAGCAAATTCCATCGTCACTCCCTTAACTTCGGGAGTAAACCAACTGGAAAACATGCCCCCCAAATCGTCTAAAAGAGCCTTCATTTGTGGCATCAAAGGGGCTAGTTGCTGGTAGGTTACTTTCCCTTCGAGCGGCTCTTTAGTCATCACTACCAGTGAATAGTCACAACGCATATCCTGTGGAGTGTGGACAAAGACCAGCGGATTGGCTGACTTCAAGTTATTATCCAGTGGTAACAAGAGCTCTTGGGATGACGGGATAACAAACTCTTCGTAATGCTGTTCCTTTTCCATCCAAGCTTTCTCTATATTACATAGCTGCTTAGTTTGCGGGTTGACAAAGAAGATCCCGACTTTGACATCATCATGCCCTTCTTTGGTGTTGTTTTTCAGTTGCGAGAACAACTTCGAGTAAGTAAACATGTATTCTTGAGCTTGAACGCCAAAGGAAGAAAACAGACTCATCACACATCCTAGTAGAGCTAGGTTTCTTTTCATCATTACTTGCATCCTATTTATTGGCTCCAAAACTCGCTGTTGTGACGTATCATCGCTTGCAGATCTTGGACGTAATCCATACCCCGCTCAGAATAGGCCAATAGGCCATGAGTTAAGGCGGTTGCCGTTTCGACACTCAACAGATCCTGCTGTTTGTCCGCCAAACTTTGGCGAATATTACGCAATTCTGCATAAGCTCGGTTGCGGTTCACATTCATAAAATAACGATGAATCGATTCTTGAGCGGAAGAGAATTTGGCCACTTCGTGAAATGCGCCTTCACTGCGCTGCAAAGGGACAACGCCGCAGCCTCGAGTGTAACACCACTGCCCAAATAGGTTATTGGCTTCGCGGGCGAATCGTGACGTTCCCCATGCAGATTCATTCGCCGCTTGTGTCATCACTAATGACTCAGGAAGCACATTAACGCGTTTAAGCATTTCACTAAGCCAAGCTTGGTTCAATTGTTTGTCTGTCACCGTGACGTCGTAACGTTTGGCTAGGCGCAACGCCCTCTCTGTTTGTTTTTGCGAGGATTCGGCAACATTCAGTGCGAGCAAAAACTCACGATCTTTGAGGATTTTTTGATTTTCTGCGGCAATCTTGGGGCGTAAATAATCAAAAAATGCCTGTTTCTTTTCTCGAGTATCTGTGATTGAGGCAAAATCAGGCAACGCTTCCGCGGCTCCTGTTGTGTCATCCTGTTGAGCTTCCAACTCACGCCGCTGCTCTTCGTAAAAAAGATAAGGACCGATAGATGAAAAAGCGACAGCCATCGCTATGGCTGTCGCTTTAAGAAAAATGGATGGAGAAGTGTTGTTAGGCATTGAACACCTGTGAATTATTGTCATCGTTATGATCGCCAGAATCTTGCACTGTAACGACCTTGAGTCGGATACCGAACATCTCTCGATAGAGAATTCCTTTGAGGTGGAAAAAGAACGGCAACGCGAAAATCAAACCAATACCATAAAAAAGAATGGCAACGACAAACAGCAACATAACCAGCAAATAGAGCCCCGAAATGACCAGTATTTTGCGATTTATCGCCCTGAATGATAACAGCAGAGAGCGCATCGGTGGTACGTTCTTCTCACAAATCAGCAAGATAGATAAACTAAATGCCATCGATAAATAGAGTGACACAAATGGTAAAAGCATTCCAGCCACCCCCTGTAGCATCAGGCTGAACAGTGTCGCTAGAATCACAGGAATAGTAAATTGCAGCCCTTTGCTAATATGACGGTTTTTAGTTTTCAGCCCAGCGGCATGGCTCATAGCCATTAAGCTGACACCTGCAAAAATCGGTGCGCTCACCACCTCGAAACTAAAATTGGCAATATAGATAGCCGACAAGATCTGCTCATTGAGCAAGTTCGGGTCGAGAATCGCATCCAGCAAAACGGCGGGATCGCCTAACTGCAATTGTAACGCGATGTAAAAAATGGCTAACTGCACTAACAGCAAAGCAATAATAGCGGGGGAAAAGCTGAAAAGATGTCGGATGGTCAACTTCCAAGCTTCTTGAAAAATCGCCCCTGCCTTTAACTCATATTGCCCAGAAAGCGCCCTATCGATGCTGCCACCAAGGTTAAAATCTTTTTCAAATTCGTTATTCATGTCTATTCCAAGGTTATTGCGTACCTTATCTACCTAACTGGCTGATTAGAATTGTCTTCATTATACTGAAATCTACTTTTTGCTAAACTCTGTTTTGTTACCAGTCCTTGCATTATTTGCTATTTGGCTGATAATTAACCGCTTGAAATGTATAGGTAGCGGAAGGTTTTGGCTTAGGTATTTTTGTCTTGCAATCAACAGGTTGTTTGTGTCGCTAAAACCTAGTGGAAGTATGGTAAGAAACATCGACTTTTGCATGCAAAACTTTTTCTGTTTCCGAATAAGAAAACACTTTGAATTCACAAATTTGGTGATTATGATGCGCCCCTTACATGTGAATAGCTACAGGTCGTACTAGTTAGTTGACAAGACCAATGTGGGAGAAATACAGACGTTGAACGCTAAACAGAACGCAGGACAGCCAGTTATCCGCTTGACTGGCATCAGTAAAAGTTTCGATGGTAAGGAAATCATCGGTAATTTAAATCTGGACGTTAATCATGGTGAGTTTTTAACGATCCTAGGCCCATCAGGTTGCGGTAAAACAACAGTTTTACGCATGATTGCAGGTTTTGAAACTGCAGATAAAGGCCAAATTACCATAGACAATCAGGATGTTACCAATGTTCCTGCGGAACAAAGGCATGTCAACACGGTATTCCAAAGCTATGCGCTATTTCCACACATGACGGTGTTTGAAAACGTTGCATTTGGTCTGCGTATGCAAAAAGTGCCTTCGGCTGACATTGAACCACGCGTTATGGAGGCGCTTAAAATGGTTCGCCTAGAGAGCATGGCGCAACGCAAGCCTCACCAGCTCTCTGGTGGTCAGCAACAACGTATCGCTATCGCACGTGCGGTGGTCAACAAGCCTAAAGTTCTGTTGCTCGATGAATCTCTCTCTGCCCTTGATTACAAACTGCGCAAGCAGATGCAAATTGAGTTGAAGCAGCTACAGCGCCAACTAGGTATTACCTTTATCTTTGTCACCCACGATCAAGAAGAAGCCTTGTCGATGTCAGACCGCATCATCGTTATGCGCTCTGGTGTGATTGAGCAAGATGGCTCCCCACGTGAAATTTACGAAGATCCTAAGAATCTGTTCGTTGCGCGTTTCATCGGTGAAATCAACGTGTTCGAAGCGGTTGCCAAAGAGCGTGTTGACGAGAAACGTATCCGAGCTGAAATCGAAGGGGTGGACTCAGTGGTCTACTTCGATGAACCGATTACGCAAGGTCAAAAGCTGCAAGTATTGCTTCGTCCTGAAGATTTACGCATCGAAGAGATCACGGAATCGGAAGAGAAAGGTATCGTTGGTCACGTGACTGAACGGACCTACAAAGGCATGACACTGGATTCGGTCATTGAAACAGAGTCAGGAATGCGTGTGATGGTAAGCGAGTTCTTTAATGAAGATGATCCAGACGTAGATCACTCTCTAGGACAAAAAGTCGCCATTACTTGGGTGGAAAGCTGGGAAGTGGTGCTAAGTGATGAGCAAGAAATTTAGTCTACAAAACGCCATCATCACGCTGATTGTTTCATGGCTGGTGCTGTTTGTTCTGATCCCAAACGTGATGATCATCGGAACCAGTTTCCTGACTCGTGATGAAGCCAATTTAATAGAGATGACGTTCACGCTCGATAACTACGCGAGATTGCTCGATCCTTTGTATGCCAAAGTGCTGTTGCACTCTTTTTACATGGCGATTGTAGCGACCTTGATCTGTTTGGTTATCGGTTATCCCTTTGCCTATATTGTGGCCAAGATGCCAGCGAAGTGGCGTCCTTTTATGCTGTTTTTGGTGATCGTGCCTTTTTGGACCAACTCACTGATCCGCACTTATGGCTTGAAAATCGTTTTAGGTACACAAGGCATCCTCAATAATGCCCTACTCACCTTGGACATTATTGATAAACCGCTACGCCTGATGTACACCGAAACTGCGGTTATGATTGGCCTCGTTTACATCTTGCTGCCATTTATGATTTTGCCGCTTTATTCGGCGATCGAGAAGTTGGATTACACCTATATTGAAGCCGCGAAAGATTTGGGTGCGAATAAGCTACAAACGCTAACTAAGGTGATTTTGCCTCTCACCATGCCAGGCATCATCGGCGGTTGTTTGTTGGTGTTACTGCCCGCTCTTGGCATGTTCTACATTGCCGATTTGCTGGGTGGCGCGAAAAACCTATTGATCGGTAACGTAATTAAGAGTCAAGTGCTCAATGCTCGTGATTGGCCATTTGGCGCGGCAACCAGTATTGCCTTGACCATTGCAATGGCAATTATGTTATACGCCTACTACCGTGCAGGAAAACTGTTGAATAAGAAAGTGGAGCTGGACTAATGGGACGTACAATTAGATTTAGCTTTATGACACTGGTGTATGCATTTTTGTATTTGCCAATCATAGTCTTGATTGCCAACTCGTTTAACGAAAACAAGTTCGGCATGAAATGGGGCGGATTTACCACCAAGTGGTATCACGCACTAATGAACAATGACAGCTTAATGCAAGCCGCTTGGCATTCGTTTAATGTGGCGATCTTTTCTGCTACAGCAGCTACTATTATTGGAAGCCTGACAGCCGTTGCCCTTTTCCGTTATCACTTTAAAGGCAAGAAAGCGGTGAACGGAATGCTGTTCGTTGTCATGATGTCACCAGATATCGTGATGGCGATTTCGTTACTCGCGCTGTTTTTGGTTTTGGGTGCTCAACTTGGTTTCTTTACCTTGTTGATTGCACACATTACTTTCTGCTTGCCGTTTGTTGTGGTGACAGTTTACAGCCGTCTGAATGGTTTTGACGTCAAAATGTTGGAAGCCGCGAAAGATTTGGGAGCCAGTGAGTGGGTGATTTTAAGAAAAATCATTCTCCCGCTAGCGAAACCTGCGGTTGCTGCTGGTTGGCTATTGAGCTTTACCTTGTCTTTAGATGATGTAATCATCAGCTCATTTGTTACTGGTCCAACGTATGAAATTTTGCCATTGAAGATTTATTCGATGGTTAAAGTCGGCATTTCACCGGAAGTGAATGCCCTTGCAACAGTTATGTTAGTGGTGTCGCTAGCACTAGTGATCACTTCTCAGCTTATTGCACGCGAGAAAGTGAAATAATCCTGCTGCTTTCTGCTGCTATGTAAACGCGAAACAGAATGATGCGAGTCATTCTGTTTTTCTATCAAAAGCCTTCGGGCAACGTTTGGTTTGGAGCTAACGTCAATGAAAAAATGGGCTACTTTATTAGCTGGTAGTGCATGTGCGCTTTCCCTATTTTCTGCTTCTGCTGCCGCAGATGAGAACAAAGAGCTGGTCTTCATGAACTGGGGACCTTACATCAACAGTGGCATCTTAGAGCAGTTTACTAAGGAAACTGGCATCAAAGTGATTTACTCAACCTATGAGTCAAATGAAACCTTGTATGCAAAGCTAAAGACTCACAATCAAGGTTATGATCTTGTTGTGCCTTCAACTTATTTCGTGTCTAAGATGCGTGATGAAGGCATGCTACAAAAGATCGACAAATCTAAGCTGAGCAATTTCAAAAACCTCGATAGCAACTATCTGAATAAGCCTTACGACCCAAACAACGACTACTCGATTCCTCACGTTGTGGCGATCACAGGTCTTGCGGTCAATACCGATATGTATGATCCGAATGATTTCCAAAGCTGGGCAGATCTGTGGAAACCAGAGTTAAAAGGCCAACTCATGCTGATGGACGATACACGTGAAGTGTTCCACATCGCACTACGTAAATTGGGCTACTCAGGTAACACCACCGATGAAAAGCAGATCGATGAAGCGTATGCCGAGCTGCAAAAACTGATGCCAAACGTACTGGTATTTAACTCAGATAACCCGGGTGCGCCATACATGTCTGGTGAAGTTGGTCTTGGCATGCTTTGGAATGGCAGTGCCGCCGCCGCACAGAAAGAGGGCCTACCACTCAAGCTAGTTTTCCCTAAAGAAGGTGGTATCGGTTGGGTTGATAACTTTGCGATCAGCTCTGGCGCGAAAAACGTTGAAGCGGCACATAAGATGATTGATTTCTTACTGCGCCCAGAAATTGCAGAACAGATCTCTAACGACACTGGCTATCTGACGGCTGTGAAAGCATCTAACGAGAAGTTTAAAGATGTCGCCCCACTCTTCCCATCTCAGGAAGATCTGGATCGCGTTGAGTGGCAGGCCGCGGTTGGCGATAAGACCGTGAAATATGAAGAATACTTTATGAAGCTGAAAGCCGGTCAGTAAAACGACACTCGCTTTCATTGCTAAACACTTAGGCAGCCAAAAGCTGCCTATTTTTTTTATTACTGATATAATCCCGACCTATTCGCGTCTAATTCGTGAATTTCAGCCTATTTTTTACAACCATTTGCCCTTTAGGGCACGCTAACATGAGCGGAACAGTAATGAAAAAAGCACTGTATACCGGCGCATTGTGTGCTGCTACTTTCTTATCGACCCCTTCTTTTTCCGCAGATCAGGAACTCTATTTCTACAACTGGTCTGAATATATACCAAGTGAAGTGTTGGAAGATTTTACCAAAGAAACGGGTATCAAAGTCATCTATTCGACATACGAATCCAATGAGAGTATGTACGCAAAACTGAAGACTCAGGGTGGTGGTTACGATTTGGTGGTTCCTTCAACCTACTTCGTCTCCAAAATGCGCAAAGAAGGTATGTTACAGAAAGTCGACAAAGCCAAACTCTCCCACTTTGCTGAACTCGATAGCAACTATTTGGATAAGCCTTTTGATCCCGGTAACGACTTCTCTATTCCTTATATTTGGGGGGCAACGGGCATTGGCATCAATGTGGATATGCTTTCCAAAAACTCAGTGAAAAATTGGGGCGATCTTTGGGATACCCAATGGGAAGGCCAACTGATGTTGATGGACGATGCTCGCGAGGTCTTCCACATCGCGCTCTCTAAACTGGGTTATTCACCGAACACCACGGATGCGAAAGAGATTCACGCGGCTTTTAAGGAATTAAAGAAACTCATTCCTAATGTGCTGGTCTTCAACTCAGATTTTCCAGCAAACCCCTATTTAGCTGGTGAAGTGTCTCTGGGTATGTTGTGGAACGGATCAGCCTATATGGCTCGCCAAGAAGGTGCCAAGATTGAGATCATCTGGCCGGAAAAAGGGACCATTTTTTGGATGGATAGCCTAGCCATTCCAGCACAAGCAAAGAATGTTGATGCCGCCCATAAAATGATCGATTTCCTTCTGCGTCCTGAAAATGCAGCGAAAATTGCGATGGAAATTGGTTATCCGACGCCAGTGAAAAGCGCTTACCCTCTGCTACCTAAAGCGTTTGCTAACGATCCAAACATCTTCCCACCACAATCTGTGATGGATAATGGGGTTTGGCAAGATGAAGTCGGTGAAGCCAGCGTGTTATACGATGAGTACTTCCAAAAATTGAAAGTGGATAACTAGTCCACATCTACAAGAACAAGAAAAGCGGTGTAGTGCCGCTTTCTTAGCTGTTCGCTCTCAAACCGCTGCTTGAGAGTCGGTATGGGCTAACAACTCTTCTACCAAGCGTGGAACTTCAACACTCGCCTTACCATAGCGTTTTTCGGCAAACTCACTCTCCAGTGCACTCGGCTCCAGGTTGATTTCTATGGTATGCGCACCATGCATTTTCGCATCATGTACAAATCCAGCAGCGGGATAAACCACTCCCGAGGTACCGATAGATATAAACAGGTCAGCCTCTTCAAGCGCGGCATAGATATCCCCCATTCTGAGCGGCATTTCACCAAACCAGACAATGTGTGGCCTCATCTGAGCTGGTAGTTGGCAGCAATGACACAAATCTCCTGTAAGAATGTCTCCACTCTGTTCAATCACCTGATTAGAGACACTGCAACGACTTTTGAGTAGCTCACCGTGCATATGGATGATGTTTTTGCTCCCCCCTCGTTCGTGCAGATTATCAATGTTCTGAGTAATGATAGTAACCTTGCCATCCAACTCTTGTTCCAAACGGCCCAGCGCTTTGTGCGCTGCATTGGGTTCAATATGCTCGCCCTGCAGTTTACGTCGCCGCTGGTTATAGAACTCTTGGACTAGATCAGGATTTTTAGCAAAACCCTCTGGGGTGGCGACATCTTCAATGCGGTGGTTTTCCCAAAGGCCATCTTGTGCTCTAAAAGTCTGAATGCCTGACTCAGCAGAGATTCCAGCACCCGTTAATACAACAATATTTCGGTATGGGAAATTCATGTTACATCCTTGTTTCTCGAAGTGGTGATAGTCGCGCGAAGATGAACGAGAGAAAAACTCAGACACGACACTCGCTATCTTTTGTTAATAGAGTAGCACTGCAGGAATAACAACAATAGTGATGAGGGTTAGACGATGGTCGCAATTGCTAGCGTTAAGAGGCAATAATGTGAACTGATACCAAAAGGGGCCGACAATGCGGCCCCTTTCACACTGTTGCAAGGAGTTTATTATTCCATGTTAGTGGCAGATATCTTGTGAATGGCCAAATCGGCGCCGTTAAACTCATCTTCCTCAGAAAGGCGCAGTCCACTGGCTTTGTGGATTGCACCATAAACAAGTACAGCACCAACCAACGCTACACTAATGCCCATTAGCGTGCCAAGAATTTGTACGCTTAAACTCACCCCGCCCAAACCGCCTAACGCGCTTTGGCCGAAAATGCCAGCCGCAATACCACCCCAAGCTCCACAAAGACCATGCAGCGGCCAAACCCCGAGTACGTCATCAATTTTTGTTTTGTTCTGTAAGTAAGTGAAGAGGTAAACGAACAATGCGCCTGCAATCAAGCCAGTAACGAGCGCACCAATCGGATGCATGAGATCGGAGCCCGCGCACACTGCCACCAGCCCAGCTAATGGTCCGTTGTGGATAAACCCCGGGTCATTCTTACCTGCAATAAGCGCCGCAACAATACCACCAGCCATCGCCATGAGAGAGTTCATCGCGACTAAACCACTGATGCCGTTTAGGGTTTGGGCCGACATGACGTTGAAACCAAACCAACCAACACACAGGATCCATGCACCCAATGCAAGAAATGGAATGTTGGAAGGAGCAAAGTTAGTGTGCTTTCCTGCACGTACGCGCCCTTTTCGCATGCCAAGGAACAAAACCGCAACCAGTGCAATCCAGCCACCAACGCCATGCACTACTACAGAACCCGCGAAGTCGTGAAACCCTGCGCCAAATTGACTTTCAAACCACGCTTGAACGCCAAAATTACCGTTCCAAATGATGCCTTCAAACAGCGGGTAAACTAAACCGACGGTAAAAAAAGTCGCAATCAAGACAGGATAAAAACGCGCTCGCTCGGCGATACCACCAGAAACAATCGCCGGAATCGCCGCCGCAAACGTCAGTAGAAAAAAGAACTTGACCAGTTCGTATCCGTTACCCTGTGACAGGGTATTGGCATCAGCGAGGAAAGTGCCTCCATAAGCCACCCAATAACCAATAAAAAAATAGGCGATCGCAGAGATACCGAAATCGGCGATGATCTTGACTAGTGCGTTTACTTGGTTTTTTTGTCGTACTGTTCCCACTTCAAGAAAAGCAAAACCGGCATGCATCAAAAACACCATGATCGCTCCTAGAAGGAGGAACAGTGTGTCAGAACTTTGGGTCAGGGTTTGAACGGCTCCTTGAACCTGACTGGCGGTAACACTCATTGTTAGAACTCTCCGTTTATGTAGTGCACTTATCCTGTGCATCAGAAAACTTTGTCATCACCATGATGGTGAGAAAATCAATTGAGCGCTACATACAGCAAAGAATGTTCCAACTATTGGTCTTTCTATTGATAAATCACATCTATATGAAAATTATCAATATTTTTTCTACGTAAACGAAATGTATAAAATAGCGAAGAGAGATTTTGCACTCAATTGGTTCGAGTGCACCAAAAACAAGCGCACTCATTGCGTGCAATAAGGTAATGGATAGAATCAAGAATAAAAATCCCCTCGTTTATGCGAGGGGACTTTTTTAATGAGAACAATCGGTGTCGCTTAGTCGACACCGCGAGATTTTAGGAACTCGGCGTAAGTACCTTTGAAATCGGTTATCTTGCCATTGCGGATCTCGATAATCCGTGTGGCTAGAGAGTCAACAAAGACGCGGTCATGTGATACGAAGAACAACGTACCTTTATACTGCTCCAGCGCATTGTTGAGTGATTCGATCGATTCCATGTCCATGTGGTTGGTCGGTTCGTCCATCAGCAACATGTTAGGTTTGTGCATCATGATCTTACCGAGAAGCATACGCCCCTGCTCACCACCGGAAAGCACTTTTACGGATTTCTTAATGTCGTCTTGGCCAAACAGCATGCGACCAAGGTAGCTACGTACCACTTGTTCATCGTCGCCTTCCTGACGCCACTGCCCCATCCACTCCATTAGGTTCATGTCTTCAGCAAACTCGTGCGCGTGGTCTTGTGCGTAGTAACCAATGTTTGAGTTTTCAGACCATTTGTAGCTGCCTGTACGAGGCTCTAGCACGCCTGCCAGTGTGTTGAGTAAGGTTGTTTTACCGACACCGTTTTCACCGATAATGGCAACACGCTCACCTACCTCAAAAATGGCATTGAAGCCGGCAAAAAGGTCTTGATCAAAACCTTGGCTCAGGTTTTCAACTTCCAGTGCGTTACGGAACAGCTCTTTCGATTGCTCGAAGCGAATAAATGGGTTTTGACGGCTTGAAGCTTTCACTTCATCCAGTTTGATCTTATCAATCTGCTTAGCACGAGAAGTTGCCTGCTTTGCTTTTGACGCGTTGGCCGAGAAGCGCGCTACGAAGGTTTGCAGTTCGGCAATTTGTGCTTTCTTCTTCGCATTGTCGGCTAATAAACGCTCGCGTGCTTGAGTGGCTGCGGTCATGTATTCATCGTAGTTGCCTGGATAAACACGAAGCTCACCATAGTCCAGATCGGCCATGTGAGTGCACACCGAATTCAGGAAGTGACGGTCATGCGAAATGATAATCATGGTGCAGTTGCGCTCGTTGAGCGTGTCTTCTAGCCAACGGATGGTATCAATGTCCAAGTTGTTGGTGGGTTCGTCCAATAGCATGATATCTGGATCAGCAAACAGCACTTGCGCCAAAAGAACACGCAGTTTCCAACCTGGTGCCACCTCGCTCATTAAACCAAAGTGCTGCTCCATCGGGATACCTACCGCCAAAAGCAGTTCCCCCGCTTTTGCTTCGGCCATGTAGCCGTCCATTTCGGCAAACTCAACCTCAAGGTCAGCCACTTTCATCCCATCTTCTTCACTCATTTCCGGTAACGAGTAAATGCGGTCACGTTCTTGCTTAACTTTCCAAAGTTCTTTGTGGCCCATGATCACGGTATCAATAACCGTAAACTCTTCATAAGCAAATTGGTTCTGGTTCAGTTTGGCAACACGTTCATTCGGATCGTAGCTCACGTTTCCGGCACTGGGTTCCAGCTCACCGCTAAGGATTTTCATAAAGGTTGATTTACCACAACCATTTGCGCCGATTAAACCATAGCGGTTGCCCTCGCCAAATTTAACCGAGATGTTTTCAAACAGTGGCTTAGCGCCAAATTGTTGAGTGATGTTTGCTGTAGAAATCAAAACCTGTACCTTTTGTGTCCAGTATCAAATAAAAAAACTGCGCAACGTTACTTGTTCAACGAGCTGACTGCAAGCATTGATTACGTTGTGTAGCAAAGAAAGCGCGTAAGTTTAACAGCTTTGCCGGGCAAGCGGGCGATAGATGTGTTTCTTTCATTAGTTGGCGTCTTGCTTGGGGAAATTCCTGAGGATTTCTGCTAAAGTCTGCAGCAATTTTGAAGTGGCTAGACCCAGTTTCAAGCAAAGAGAATCAATATGCTGCAACCAACACAGACCACGTGGGTCATTCTTGCCGGAGGGCAAGCCTCCCGAATGGGAGGCGATGACAAAGGGTTTATTGAACTTAACCACAAACCGCTGATTCAACATGTTATTGAGCACCTTGCGCCGCAAACCGACCGTATTTTTATCAACGCCAATCGTAACCAATCGCGCTACCAAGCGTTCGCTCCGGTATTTGCGGATCATATTGAAGGATTCCAAGGGCCTCTTGGAGGAATGCATGCCGCGCTCAATCATATAGAAACAGATTGGGTTGGCTTTGTGCCTTGTGACAGCCCAAATATCAGTTTCGACTTGGTTGAGCGTTTCTGTAGGTCGGTTGACGAATCCAGCGATATTTGGGTCGCCCACGATGGGCATCATCCACAACCTGTCTTTGCACTTTGCCACAAACGTATACTTCCCGCGTTGACTGTATTTTTACAGCGTGGCGAGCGAAAAATGGGGCTGTTTTTTTCACAATGCCATGCACGATATGTGGACTTCAGTGATTCGCCACAATGTTTTGTGAATCTGAATACGCCACAAGAATTAGCCCAGTTTGGAAAATCTGTTCATGATGCATAAATCATCTCTCCCTTTACTCGGTTTCGCAGCGTATTCCGGTACTGGAAAAACCACTCTGCTTGAAGCGCTACTGCCAAAACTTACTGAAGCGGGCTTAAGAGTGGGTGTATTAAAACACGCCCACCATGATTTTGATGTCGATAAGCCCGGCAAAGACAGTTACCGTCTGCGCAAAGCTGGTGCGTCGCAAATGCTGATCGCCTCGCACAAGCGCTTTGCTTTAATGACAGAAACGCCGCAAGCTGAAGCTGAATTTGCCTATCTGCTTAGCCGTTTTGATCACAGCAAACTGGATTTATTGCTGGTCGAGGGCTGCAAGAATATCGTCTTTAATAAGATTGAGTTGCACCGCGAGGAAGTCGGTAAACCGTGGTTGTACCCGCACGATGAAAACATCATTGCGATTGCATCTGATGCCAATCACTTAGAGACGACCTTGCCGCAAATGAACATCAATGATCTCGACTCGATTGCCGAGTTTGTTCTTCGCTACGCGCGAGAGCAATGTCACTCTAAAGAGCACCCAACAGTAGATGACGTGTCGCAAGATATGTTGACGCAAGAGAGCGGCATTGAGCGTATCCTTTCTAAACTAAAGCCGCTCGCTGAGAGCGAAACGATTCCCCTCGCTGATGCCTATGGGCGCGTGTTGGCCCTACCGATACTTCATGATGGTGACGTTGTCACGGGTGGCGGTGCACTACTGACGCAGACACATCTCTCTTCCCTATCTGCTTTAGGGATCAAGCGCTGTCAGGTCATACGAAAACCACGTGTCGCACTACTGTCGCTAGACGGTAACGACTCTCAAACTTGTCATGCTGTTCTTCTTGGCATGCTGCATACGCTCGGTTGTGAGGTAAACGCGCACGTTGTGGATGCTGAGAAGTGTCAACAACAAATAGAAGTCTTTGAAGAGGTGCTAAACCTGAATGAGGTTATCATCCTCATTGGGAGCGCTAAGAGCTGGCAACACATAGTGCGTGGTCTTAATACAGTGATTGACGCCAGTGGCTTCTCTCTGCAATTCGTTAAGCAAAAACTGCTTTTCTTGATGGATACAACCCTCGAAGGTTTGCAAGGCTATTTTCTTTCAACCGTTGCACCTATGCTGCGTAAACTTCGTGGCGAGCGAGGTCATCTGGTTACCGGACAAAAAGCGCGATTAACTCAAGGGATTAAGGCCATTCAGGGAGAGGTCGAATTTTACTCTGGCTCTTTGACGGTGGATAACATAGGAATCACTCAGGTGACACCGGTGATGCACTCGTTTGAGAGTCTGGCCTCTTGGTTAACGATACAGAGTAAAGAGAATATCAACTGTCTGATCGTCGTCCCCGCAGCTGTGGATACGCTGAAAGCCGGAGAATGCGTGACAATCTATCCACTTCAAGGCAAAATCTAGCCAATTTAAATCAAGGCCAACTCGTTGGCCTTTTTCATTGCGAGAGAAACTGATGGTTCGCACTCTAATTTACATCTACAAGGGCGTTGAGAAAACACTGCCTTTTTCCTACGAAAAACATCGTAATATTCACGAAGCGGTTGCAGAAGCGGAAGGCATCGACATCTCGGCTTATTTGAAAATGGAGCAGCAGCTCGAAGCGATTTCAGATACCAAGTCGGTGCGCAATTATCGCGATAATCACTTCAAGAAGTTGGGATTTGAGTTGATTACGCTCAAGCAGAAAGATAACTTGGGCGTAGGTAAAAAGAAGCGCGACTGAACATAAAATAAAGGCTTGCAGATGCAAGCCTTTGTTGAATTTATCCTTTGATATTTAAGAAGGCTGCGCCACGAACACCGCCTGAATCACCATGTTTTGCTTTGATGATCTTCGGACATTTCGCCACAGACAACAAATACTTAGGCACGCGTTTTGGCATCTCGTCGTAAATGAGATCAAAGTTAGACAGACCGCCGCCCAGTGCAACCACGTGCGGATCGTTTGCGGTAAAGATATTGGCAAAGCAGATCGCCAGCAACTCCATAAAGCGCTCAACATGTTCCACCGCTTTCTCATCGCCTGCGGCGTTTGCTTGAATAATGTCGATGGCTTTTTTCTCTTCACCATAGTAGTGAGCGTAAAGCAGCTCAAAGCCACGACCTGAAAGATAGCTATCAAGACAGCCTTTCTTACCGCACCCACAGCCAAGCAGTGGCGCTTTTTCTCCAAGATGGAACCATGCATCAATCGGCAAACGCATATGACCCAGCTCACCTGCCACGTTGTTACGACCAGAGAACACTTTGCCGTCGTAGATCAAACCACCGCCAAAGCCTGTACCAAGAATAAGCCCCATCACCGATGGCGAATCTTGCAACTCTTCATCCCACGCTTCAGACAAAGCAAAACAGTTGGCATCGTTTTCAATTTTTACGCTACGGCCAATACGCGCCTCTAAATCAGCACGCAGTGGTTTGCCTTTTGCTGCAGGGACATTTACCGTCAACACCGTTGCATCGTCAGCATCTTCCATCCCCGGTAGACCTAAACCGATTTTACCTTCGCAGCCGAACTGCGCATCGTACTTTTCAACTAGACCGACGATGGTATCAATCAGCAGTGAGTAATCATCGGTAGGCGTCGGAACACGCTCCGTTGCAACGCGCTCTAGTTTTTCATTAAATGCACCAAACTCAATTTTAGTGCCACCGACATCAAAGCCGTAGTACATGTGTTCTCTCCTGAAAAGACGTGTCAGACTCCTAAGAAGTTGGAGTCAAAAGATAATAAATATCTGCGCATTATCCATATCTCTAAGCCTACAAACCGTGACACAGGCAGAATTTATCCGCTGACTGATATCGTTTGCGCAACTACTCAACAGCATTAAGGCATAAGTTAGAGTGATGTCTCGCTTTTGAAGCTACGCAAGTACTCAGCTAGAAAAGGTTTGTTCTCATTCTGTTTGGCACGGCTTTTACTCAGCAGGTAACTTTCGCGAAAGGTTTCAAACCAACTTTGCAGACACTGGCTGGCATATGTTTCGCCAGCTTGGCAGAGTACTAATGACGCCACTTCTGCGGTCGACAGATGCTGTTCGTTGTCTGAGCGGCGCATTTGATATTGAGACAGACGATCGGGGTTGATGGAGAGCACAGGCAGATTTTGCAGATAATTGGATCGACGAAAGATTTTTCTCGCTTCACGCCAACTGCCATCAATGAAGATCAGAAGCCATTTGCGGTGATCATGCTTGGACGACTCACGTATTAACAGGTTGGAATCCAACTGCTTCAGCAAACGCTCTGGTTGATCAACATAGTCCCCGGGGAAAACGATCACAGGCTGATAATCATCACACTGTAATAAAGTGAGCATGTTATGGTCTGGTTCGGTGCGGTTCCATTGATAAACGTAAGTTTCTTGCACCACATCAGCAATCAAGCGCCCCGTGTTGCTTGGTTTAAACACCTCATTGTCAGAAACGATCAACATGCACGCAATATCGGTCGGTACATCGGGCTGAACGTCGCACAAGCAGTGCTCAAGGGCGACTTGGCAATTTCGGCAGCGCACAACATTACATCCTCGCGCTTGAAATGGCTTGGTTGAGATGGACTGACGGTACTGGTATAAACGATGAAAAGCGTGCAATCTCATGATGAACTAGGCTCAAATAAAAGAGAGCTGGATTCTACTGATAAGGCGCGACAAGCTCAACACTACTCTCAATCGGACAAATTAAAGGAATCCTATGACCGAGCCGAGTTTTAACGACCCCTCCACTCTTCGCTTAACCATTTTTATTGCTGTTTTGTTGATTTGTGCCGCTTGGGAGCACTACCGACCGCGAAAAGCGTTGACCGCTCCTAAAACGGTACGTTGGTTGAACAACCTCACTTTGGTCGCCCTTAACGGCTTGATCATTGCGCTTTTACTGCCCCTGACGGCTTTTGAAGCCGCTAAGATCGCCCAAGATCAGCAAGTAGGCATTTTCCATCAGCTCTCTCTGCCTATGTGGGCGAATGTATTAGTTTGCGTGTTTATACTCGATCTCATCATCTATCTGCAGCATTTGTTGTTTCACAGGCTGCCTTGGTTGTGGCGTCTGCACCGCATGCATCATGCTGATTTAGATATCGATGTCACTACAGGTACTCGCTTCCATCCGATAGAAATTCTTCTGTCTATGATGATCAAAATCGGCAGTGTGTTCGCTTTAGGTGTCTCACCACTGGCGATTGTGGTGTTTGAAATCATTCTCAACGCCAGTGCGATGTTTAATCACAGCAATGCAAAGCTGCCACTTAGGCTTGATGCGGTGATGAGAAAAGTGATTGTAACGCCTGACATGCATCGGGTGCATCATTCAGTGATTGTGCGAGAAACGCATTCCAATTTTGGTTTTTTCCTTTCGTTGTGGGATAGGCTTTTCCGTACCTACGTCGCTCAACCGAAGCTCGGCCATCAGAGGGTACAAATCGGTGTGCCTGAAATTAGAAAAGCTCGAGAACAGTGGTTAGATAAAATGCTAACCCAGCCCTTTCGCTACCAGACTAAGCGCCAGTAGATCATTTTCAGAAAAGTAAAAAGCTCAATACTGTGATTGAGCTTTTTTGTTGTCTTGGCTAGATAACTTTGGCTAGACCTAGCTCGCCAACTGATACTTATGCAGCATCTCTTGTTGCTGACCCGCAATATCGGAAACGTGTTGCGAGCTTTCTACCATCGACTCCAGCTGTTGCCTAGTTTGATCGCCCTGCTCTGAAACATGGGTAATGGCGCGAGAGACTTCTGACGTCGCACGTTGTTGCTCTTCTGTCGACAAAGTAATTTGTTCGACACGCTCGCGAATATGCCCAACGGCGGTCTCAATATCGCTGAAGGCGACTTTCACTTCACTGCTCGCGGCGAGCGCCTCTGCCATTCCCTTACGCGACTCTTCGACGGATTGACGGCTTTTTTCAGCCGCCGTTATCAACTCACTCATCATTTCGCTAATGTTTGACGTTTGTTTAGAGGTATCGCTGGCTAGTTTACGCACTTCATCGGCGACGACCGCAAATCCGCGTCCTTGCTCACCCGCACGGGCAGCTTCAATTGCCGCGTTCAACGCCAACAAGTTGGTGTTATCAGCGATGCCGCTGATCAGGTCGACCATTTCACGAATCGCCTTAACGCGTAAATCCAGCTCGTGCATCGCTTCTTCGTTGATGTTCAGGGATTGTTCCAGCAGCATCAAGCGATTGAGACTTCCTTCGACCACTCTAACTCCACGTTGCGTATTTTCTGTCGCTGTTTTGGCATCATCGTAAGAGGCGCTGGTAACAGACGCTATCTCTCTGATTGAGGCTTCCAGTTCAGTGACCGTCGCCACCATCGCCGATAAAGCATCATTTTGTATGTTCAAACTTTGACTAGAATACTCCGCCGCACCGTGGCTGATTTCTGCGGTCTGATAGAGTGCTTCACAGTTTCGAGTAACGACCGTGAGTGATTCACCGGTGGAATTGATGACTTGGTTGAGTTTTCTTGCGACTTCACGCATTTCCCTCGGGCCAACCTCTTGAGCAAATTGGGTAAAATTATGTTGTGTGAGTTCAGAAAGGCGCTTCAGGATATTCTTCAAGCCACGATTGACCCAAGCGCGAAACCCAAGCCACGAGCTGATCACCAATCCGACGACGATGATCCCACTGAGCGTCAAGGTAAGGCTCATATTACTGATGGTTTGACTTACAATCTGCTCGCCTTGTTGGATAAGTGACGAGGCAGTGGCAGAGATCGTGTTCAGTAGTTCGATAGTTTCATTGGATAGATGTGTCACACGAGTGATCTGGCTTTGTTGCTCTTGCTGATTTTGTACTCTATCCATCAACATCGCTAATACGCCTTGTTCTTTAAAACCGGCCAACACCATCTCATAAGGCGCGGTCAAGCTAGCAAATTCGATGACGTCTGGGTGCCACTCTTTAAAATCATCATAAGCGAGGCGGATCCCAGCGATACGGTTACGCATTTCACGATACTCGCCCTCCGCCTTTTCAGGATCGCTTTGCATCATTAGCATGAGAAACGTGCTTTCCATCGAGCTTGCCCCAGCACTAAAGCGGTTTGCTGCATCGCTTGACTCTGGATTATCGACACTCAAAAATGAGCTGATACGATTCATTTCTGGACCAATAGAACTGAGACCATAGCGAAAACTGCTAATCGCTTGGTCAATGTTTTGCTGGTTTTCGATCGCTTTTGCTTGTCTTGCCAAGATGTCTGACGTGATCTGGGCAATCGCATCGACATTACTTTGTAATTGTTGCTGTTGTTGCGGGGAGATCATCTGTTCAAAAGCGCTGGTGATGGCCATCACGCGTTCAATATATAGAGATGTTTCTGACGTTAGTTGTGCGATTTTACTGCGCGTTGCTTGCAATTCACTGGGGTCTTTGAGCGAGGCGCCATAGTTGAGCAACTTCACCTGTTCGAGAATATTCTGGGTGAGTTTGGCGTTATTCATCGCAAGTGGTAAAGCTTGGGTCGACAAGGTGCTAAACTGTGTACCTATTTTTTGCACACCGTTGTAACTCGATATCGAGAGTGCAAAGACGAGGAGGATGATAGAGAGAAACAGCACGCTGATCGCCTGGATCAAAGAGAGAGAAGCACGTTTAGTTTTGGGCGGATTCATACATTAACCAAAGTATCAAGTCACAAGGATGAGACAAAGTGTGATTTACTGCCAAGTTTATGGACCGTTCGTGACAGTTACATGACAGTAAAAAGACATCCTGATTACATATGAAACAATTTAATTATTTAATTTTGCTAATGATTTTGCTTGTTGGTGGATGTAGCCAGACGAAGGTGGCTAACAGAGAAGTCGATAACATGAATCTTTCTGAGCACGTTTTAGCCAACAACCCTCAGCTACAGTCATTTTATCTCGAATGGCATGGCACACCATATCAGTTTGGTGGGAGTGATAAAGATGGCGTCGATTGTTCGGCTTTTGTTCAGCATGCCTTCAGCCAAGCCTACCAATTTACTCTACCCAGAACCACGAGAGAGCAGTTTGATGCGAGCCGAAAGATTGAATGGCAGCAGAAGCAACAGGGAGACTTGCTGTTCTTTAAAACCAGTAAATCGGACTATCACGTAGGAATATATTTAGGCGGGTTGCAGTTTATGCATGCATCAACAACGAAGGGAGTAATCATTTCACGGCTTGATAACCCTTACTGGGCGGATAAATTTTGGCAGGTCAGAAGAGTTACTCTCTAACTCTTCCGACCCAGTAGTATCAATCGTACTTAGCCACAGCACTGTCAAATAGGTTTTTTACTAGTGCAATGTACTCATCAAGAAAATTGATCTGTTCGTTTGTCGCTTTCTTATGCCAAACACCCGCCAGCACTTCACCCAAATCGTCTGCGACCATATCTGCCTCTTTCAGCAATTTGAAACGGATGCTGGAATGCAGTTCTGGGTTTTGTTCAAAAAGAGCCATGATGTTGGATGCAATCATGTCTGTGATCACATCTTCTATGGTTTCTGTGCCTGTATCGCCAACGTCAGACGCGAATACATCAAGATTCAAGGCAAGGTGCTCTATGAGAGCTAAGTATCCATCGGTTTCAACAACCACTCTTCTTCTCCGTCTGAATGCTTACATCATGCGTAAGCTTACAACTTTTTTGTCTAAGTTAATACTAAGACATGTCTGGGAAATTTCACCAACTTAATCAATTATAAATCGCAGAATTTGATCAAATGGCGTACTTTCCATCAAAAGCGAACAGAGATCACTCTTCGTAAACACAAGTTTGGTTGCGACCGCTCTCTTTTGCCAGATAAAGCGCCTTATCTGCACATTTCAACCATTCTATATAACCGGAAAACGCGGGGTTAAATTCGCACACACCCAAGCTGATTGTGTAGTTGATCACGAAATCTTCTACTCGGACGATTTCTTGCTCGATTCGTTTACGTAGGCGTTCAGCGAAATAACGCGCTTGATCGGCACTGGTGTTTGGCAATAAAACCGTAAACTCCTCACCGCCGTAGCGCCCACACAAATCACTGTTGCGAGCGGTTTTTTTCAGCATATTAGACGTTTTACGAATCACTTCATCGCCTGCGTGATGGCCATAGGTATCATTGACGCGTTTAAAATGGTCGATATCGAAAATAACTAGAGAGCTATGTGTATCGAGAAACTGCATTCGATTAAATTCTTCTTTCATCGACTGTTCCCAATACGCCCGATTATACAGCCCAGTCAACCCATCACGGCGACTCATTTCAGACAGATGCTGATTGGTCTCTTTAAGGTGAATCTTATTACGAGCGATTTCGGATACATCATTAATCTGAATCGCTATGTGTGTCACCTGACCACACAGAGAACGCAATGGCGTGATAACGATGTCTTGATACATATAGGTGCTGCCATGTGAGACTGGCGAAAAGTTATGAAACTTAAATAGATAAGGACGGTTTTCCCAACTAGAGAAAGAGCGCGTCGCCAGTTCAGCGGCGGTATTTACCTTGGTCTCCAACCAGACGCGTGGCAACTCATTGAAACACTCAAAGAGGCTTTTACCTAAAATGTGCTGTGACATGACACCGCTGTAGGACTGCATGAAGCTGTTCCAGACACACACTTGAAATGAGCGATCGATAACAACCAAGCCTGAGTCCATGGTATCGAGAATTTGGGTTACCCAGTGAAAATCGGCAATATCGAGCGTTAAGTCCGAAGTCATAATGTCTCCATAATGTCGTAGATGATGGCAACCGAAGGGCTATCAATGAGAAATAGAACCTCACATTCGAAATCCATGCTTTCGGCAAAATAGGTATATTCGATGGTAAAGAGTTCATCTGATTCTTGTCCGCAATCGACATCCGGAATCACCGTATCAATGATGGCAGGCTGACGCAATGAGAAAGATTTGTCGAGATGTCCACCAAGCGAAGTTAAAAAAGAAGAGACCAGTAAGTTGGCAATGTTGAGAATCACCTCGTTATGGGTAGTAAAGTCTTTGTGGTAACCGAGCTTCTCACCGATTTGATCAATATCACTGCCACGAAGGCAAACTAAAGCTTCACCATGAATCCCGCCACCAACAAAACGCTGTGAGACCGCGACAGAGCCCTCTCTTTTAACTACGTCTACCATGGTCATATACAGTTCACCACTAGTCAGAGGTCCAACACTAGGTACAGGTAGTTGAATAAATTCGTTGAGATGGTCTGCCATAATCGCCGCGCCTTTACCTAGGGCTATATTGGCGATCTCTTTAAATTTTAAAAGTGGTGTGGTGAGCGCTTCAGCTTTAAGAACAGGTTTAACATGAGGGTTGGTATAGCGTAGCCCGAGTTGCAGAAAGAGCGGTTCAGCTTCTTCATCGCTGAAGGGCTTTTCAACAAAGGCCATCGCGCCCATGTTCAAACAGCGTTGTTTCGCTTCCCTTTGCACATCCCCAGAGACCACCACCACGCGCGTTTTGTACTGACTGACGGGCAAACTGGCTAACAGCTCAAAACCGTCCATCACTGGCATGGTGAGGTCCAAAAATAGTACATCGATATTTTGTTCCATCATGATCTGCAGTGCTTCATAGCCATCTTGCGCTTCGATAAGATGCACAGAACTATCGCATACAATTGATCGACTAATTGACTTCCTTGCAACCGCCGAATCATCGCAAATGAGAATTTTCATACAGACCGTGGAACCAATATCAAAAAATGAATAATACTGGTCGAAGAAAAAATGCTCTAGAGGGAAATAGGCGAAAATGCGAGCAGATAAGCGACTAAATTCACATTTGAGTTATTTTCTTTCGTAAAATTACCTAATTATTGCTGAAGTTTGTGAAATGGCGACATTTTGTTTCTCCTTCTAGCATACACTTAGACTGAAACCAGCGTCGTCAAATGGGAGGCTTTATGTGGCAAGCGATTTCAGAGCAACTTTCAGACACTTTGATGTTCTCTTACGAGATTGTAGAAAAGATCCCGCTTGCAGGCGGTGATATCAGTGACTGCTTTATGATTAGCGATGGTGAACAACGTTATTTCGTCAAAGTCAACGAACGAGAGTTCCTACAAAAGTTTGAAGGAGAAGCCGAAAATCTTCGTCAGCTACGAGAAACCTGCACCATCCATTTGCCTGAGTTAATTTTGACTGGTGTCTCTAAATCGAATGCTTTTATTATTCTCAACTATCTCCCGACGAAACCACTTGAAGACGCGCAGAGCAGCTATCAATTGGGTCAACAGCTCGCGAGGTTGCATTTGTGGGGAGAGCAAAAAGAGTATGGTTTTGACCAAGACAACTTCATTGGCGCAGTGCTACAACCCAATGCTTGGCATAAAAAATGGCACACTTTTTTTGCGGAACAACGCATCGGTTGGCAATTACAACTCTTACGTGAAAAAGGCATCAACTTTGGTGTGCTCGATGAGATTGTCGAAGTCGTCAAACGTCAGCTTATTAGCCACAACCCTCGCCCTTCCCTATTGCATGGCGATTTATGGAATGGAAACGTCGCGCTATCTGCCTGTGGCCCAATCTGTTTTGATCCGGCGAGCTACTGGGGTGATCGTGAATGCGATATTGCCATGACGGAGCTATTTGGCGGTTTTCAGCCTGAGTTTTACCAAGGCTATGAGAGCTTAGCGCCACTCCCATTTGGTTACGCGCAGCGCCGAGAAATTTATAATCTTTACCATCTCCTCAATCATTGCAATCAGTTTGGCGGTCATTATCTAGAACAAGCACAGAAGGCAGTTGACAATGTTCTCTCTTACTGAGTCGAACGTATAAACTCAATGCTTAGCCAGTGTCGCTAGATCGAGAATGTCATCGTTTTCAGTTCAACGATGACATTTTTCGAGTCATATCACTTTATCTTCTGTCTGTTCGTCTATGTATTGAGTTTTTTGTCATACTTTGCACTTATTTTGAGTCGAACATCAACTTTCCTGCCTAACATGAATTCAGAGCGTAGTGCGGTTGTGTACAAACAAACTGGCTTTTTAGCGCTTTGGCTAGCAAGTATTTCGTCACTCGCCACGTTTGTTAAATAAACCAGAATAGACGTAAGGAAAAGAAGTATGCGTAACTACACTGAAAAACACATCAAATGCCCTCATTGTGGGCATCTTATCGGTATTACATTAGATGCGAGCAACGGCAGTCAGGACTTTTATGATGACTGTCCGGCCTGTTGCCACGCAATCCACCTCAATATGATGGTTGACGAAATGCAAGACACCATTCAATTAACGATAGATGCCGACGACGAGCAGGTTTTCTGATAGAAGGTAACCGCCACACCAATGTGGCGGTGTGTGGTTAAACTAAGCCTTTTGCCGCCAATACACGTTCTGTGGTATCCACAATGGCTTGGGTTTGCGGGTCAAATTCGATATTCACTCGCTCTCCAACCTTTCTTACGCCAAACAGAGTTCGATTTAATGTCTCCGGAATGAGATGCACGGAAAAGCGATTTTCCACCACTTCACCGATAGTTAATGAGCAACCATCCACACCAATAAAACCTTTTTCGAGCACGTATTTCATCTGCTTTACTGGCAAGCTAAACCAAACAGTGCGGTTGTTGGGGCTATCTATCACTTCTTCGATTAAAGCGGTATTGCTGATATGGCCTGACATGCTGTGTCCACCAATCTCATCACCAAATTTCGCGGCTCGCTCAATATTCACTTCGTCGCCTGGTTGTAAGTCACCTAAATTGGTCAGTCGTAGGGTTTGCTGCATCAGGTCAAAACTGACCAGTTCACCGTCAATGCGAGTCACGGTTAAGCAACAGCCATTGTGGGCCACTGACGCACCGATGTTTAACCCTTCTAGCATTTCATTACATAGACGGAGTGTATGAGTCTGAAATTGTTCTTTCTTTTCAATGATGACCACTTCGGCCATTCCCTGAACAATGCCTGTAAACATGCTATACAACCTCTTTTTTCTAGCGCGTAGTTTAAGATTCCATTATTATCCTGGATCAATATTCCGGAGGCTTCAAAAAAATCATACTCATTGTTCTGGCCTACGCTCAATACCAGACAACTTTCCCGAAATGATACCTGTGCTGAATGTTCATCAGCTCAACCACTCCATAGGTTACGTACCTTTGTCTGCCCCGGAAATGCAGTAAGACCTTATAACATATTTACCTATCTAGTGGAGTACACGTGCAAGATTACAAAAAAGAAGCATCCAGCCTCGTCAGGCTAGCGACACCAGTATTAATCGCTTCCGTTGCACAAACCGGTATGGGTTTTGTCGATACCGTGATGGCCGGCGGCGTGAGTGCCATTGATATGGCAGCCGTTTCCGTTGCCTCAAGCATTTGGTTTCCTTCAATTCTGTTTGGCATTGGCCTGTTGATGGCCTTGGTTCCAGTTGTTGCTCAGCTCAATGGTGCCGGTAAACGTGACAACGTGCCATATGAAATCCAGCAAGGCGCTGTGATGGCACTGCTTATCAGTGTGCCTATCATCGCTGTGCTTTTCCAGACGGAACGAATTGTAAGCCTGATGGATGTTGAAGCCGCATTAGCCACCAAAACAGTAGGCTATATCCACGCGGTCATCTTTGCTGTACCTGCTTTTCTGCTGTTTCAAACACTGCGTAGCTTAACCGATGGACTCTCTTTAACTAAGCCCGCGATGGTCATCGGCTTTTTCGGTTTGTTGCTCAATATTCCGCTCAACTGGATGTTTGTCTACGGCAAGCTTGGTGCGCCCGCACTTGGTGGTGTTGGCTGTGGTGTGGCAACGGCGATTGTCTACTGGATCATGTTCTTCATGTTGCTGCTTTATGTGACGACGTCACAAAGGCTAAAGCAGGTGAAGCTATTCCATGTTTGGTATCACCCTAATCTGAGCGCTCAAATCAAACTCTTTAAACTTGGTTTCCCTGTCGCGGCCGCACTATTTTTTGAAGTCACTCTTTTTGCCGTTGTTGCTTTGATGGTGGCACCGCTCGGCTCTGTGGTGGTTGCAGCTCACCAAGTAGCAATCAACTTTTCGTCCCTGCTGTTTATGCTTCCGATGAGTATTGGCGCAGCGACCAGCATTCGAGTTGGTCATAAACTTGGCGAAGCCAGCACTGAAGGCGCAAGAGTGGCTTCCCATGTAGGACTGATGGTTGGACTGTTGACCGCGGTACTCACTGCGACAGCAACCGTGCTACTGCGTGAGCCGATTGCGTTGCTCTATACCGATAACCAAGCGGTGATCCATCTCGCGATGCAACTACTGCTCTTTTCGGCCATCTATCAATGCACAGATGCGATTCAAGTTATTGCAGCAGGAGCGCTTCGTGGTTACAAAGATATGAAGGCCATCTTTAATCGTACGTTTGTTGCGTATTGGCTGCTGGGTTTACCAACGGGTTATGTGCTTGGCATCACCGATTGGATTGTTGAACCAATGGGGGCTCAGGGTTTTTGGATTGGTTTCATCGTCGGCCTCTCAGCGGCCGCGTTAATGTTAGGATTACGTCTGCATTGGTTGCACAAGCAAAGTGACGACATACAGTTGCAACTGGTAGGAAAATAGCTATCTGCTTGGCTATTAACTCCACAATTCAAGCCGGTGAACGCCGGCTTTATACTATCCTAAACATGGGATGTTATTGAGGATGACTATGTTGCGGCGTGCTTGCTTACTCTTATTTCCCCTCTTTTCGCTGACTGCCTGCATCGACAATGGAGGTATTGAAGATCGCTTTGTCACCTATGCAGGACGTCTTGCCAACGTTTTAGAGGCAGATGCGCCAACACCTCCCACCTCCTTTGCCATCACACTCGAGGATAAAAGACAGCTATATAGTGAACTGCCTCGCTTATCTCTCGGTTTACTGGATAGCTATGAATTACGTGATTGTGGCCTTTTTCAGATCGTTGCTGAAAAGAACTCCTCTCTTGGAAAAGTTTGGGATCAGTTCCAAGATTTCGACTATCAACTACGTTTAAGTGATACCCTAAGTCGATGCCTAATGTCTGACTCGCTCTCGGCTCGCTTGAGGGCACAATTGGACGATCTTGCCAAGATCAAACAGGATCACTTGTCCGTCCATTTGCGAAACTTAATTTTGACCAGTGATGCAATGAGAAAACAACTGAGTGGCCATCAGTGGTTGGTAGAGGGACAACAAAGTCAGTGGAGTGAGATTAATAGCGCCTTGTCTATTTTTGCGCAAATAGGCACCGCAATTACGGCGGATGAACCGGTTACTCTGTTGGTCTACCCATACCAAGAAGCATTAGAGAGATCGCCGCTGATTGGCGCTTTGTACTACTCGCTGCAACGCTCAACACGTTGGCTGAATCTCACCACTGATATGCTATCGAAGCATATTTCTTCAATTCACTGCGGTCCTAACCGGGATCAAACTCGTTTTAACTACCTGCGCAACGTTTTTCATGAATACTACATAAAGTCGATTCAAGCATATAATGCCGAACTTGACGCAGCTTACTATCAATTGAATAACCATTTGCCCATCATCATTGCGGCATTTGAAGAGCAAAACTCGGCATATCGGCTCCAAGAAGCTCATCAAGAATTTCGCCAGGCCAATCTAGAACACATTCAGTTTTGGCAGCAACTCTTTCAGCGCTGCCAAAACCCTGTTCAGTAGTCCACACTTATTGAGTAACGCGCTGGCGCAAGTAACGAGCAAACTTAGGAATGCCATTTTGAGTTAGACCGTTATAACGAAATGTAATCGTACTGCCGATCGCTGGTGGCGTTTCGCGTTGCACATCGGTAAACCCACTACCAATATAAAATTCCGTCCCATCCCCCAGTCGAACCAAAATAGCGCCCATTTTACCCATAAGGCGCCCACTGCCGGGTTTATAGCCAATCACCACCGCGTCATCGTCTTGATAACGCTTGAGTTTGAGTAAATCAGAGCTGCGACCTGCTTGATAGCGACTGCTAATTTTACGCAGCATTATTCCCTCACCTTGCTGGTGATCTAGTTCATCTAAGTGTACAAACAGCGCCTGTTCACTTTGTATCGGCATATGTTCAACGTATTGGATATGTTGGACACCCATTGTTCGAACCAAATCAGTAATGTGATGATAACGCTTGCGGTAATCACCTGCTGTATGCGGAGAATCAAAAAGCATAAAGCGAATTTGCTGCCATGCGTGGTCGACCGGGGTGGTATCTAACACAGTTTGCTGCACAAGATGAAAGTGACCTCGCCCAGCCCAAAGCTCACCATCTAATGGATAGTTGGGCAACGCCTGCACAAACCAGGCAGGTGCGTGGATTTTCTTGCCACTGCGAGTTTGGAGCTGTTCCCCTGTCCAATAGGCACGAATGCCATCCAGTTTTTCGCTGTACCAGTACTCATCGATGTTAATTCCGCCTTGGTAGTTTTCGGCTAGCACAATCTTTGTCTCTGGAGGTGGTGAAACACCTTCAGCATGGGTAGCGAAAGTAGCCAACAGGCAAGAAGCTAAGATGGTAAGACGCATCGCGTTAATCCTCGTGAATCATCATTTTCTATGATTCAGATTGGGGGCGAATTGCGCATCTCGGGCAAGCTGAGCACATTACTGTTGCGAGTTTAATAGGGGAATTCCGGCGCTAACAAACATCGTATTTCAGTTACAGATGCGACATAGCACATTAAATCGGAATTGAGTTTAGTCTTGCCAGTTTTTCCGCATTTTCTCTATTGTTTGCACTGACACTTGATGAACGCTAGCGTAATTACCGTTGCAAACCAGAACGTTAAGCGGAATACAGTTTTTTTTGGCGTATCGGCGGTATGGTGCCAGTTCCCAGTGGCGTACAAATGTATTGCTGACAATGACATGCTGCTGATTTTGTAGAAACTCAATGGTACGCGCTAAACACCATTGGTGTGCTTCACTTAGCCTTTGCGGATCGAAATGATACTCTCCGTTTGCATCGACGAAAAACATATCCGTTTCAATGTGTACCGCCTGCTCTTGTCTGGCCAGCTTTTGCGCCAAGGTACTTTTACCTGAACCAGGTAAGCCACGAATTAACGTCAATTTTGCCTTTGTCATTGAAGTAACCTCGCGATGATGCCGCCTTTAAAAAAATAAACCGCTAAGAATTATACACACTTACGACAAGAGTTGGCGTTTTGGTTAAAGCTAATCAATTGAACAGAGTTAAAATAACTTAGAACCATGTCACTTTGGCCTGAAAATTGCCCTAATCGTTTCAGAGGATAAATTCGGCGTACTTCGCCCTTTTTAAACAAAGTTTTGCACCAAATTGAAGCATAGGAGGCACCAGTATGGGCAGTTTTTGGGATAAAAGATGGCAGATCATTGAAGGTGCGGACAGCTTGTATCAGGTGATCCAGCGTTCACATAAACCCGCGACTAAACGAGAGTTGGCGCAGGCGCCGTCTCAGTCGCGCAGCAGTCGACAAGCGGTTCACTATACGCCGCCAGAAATACGCGAACTGGTGGATGAAATCGTCCGCTACTCCTGCGTAAAAACGGAGCGCAATGCTAGTCAAAAATAATCTTTGCTGCTGAGTTTTCACTCATTCACACCAGGAAAATGTGATTTAGGGCGACTCTTTTTACAATTTGTAGCAAGTTGGCTTGTTATTTCCGTCCAAATCCCAATGATCACAGTATGAGTTAACAGACCCTCTCTCATGAGAGGGTTATTCATATTAATTTGATGCACCGCAATGCGAGCCTGCGCCAGTGAATTTTAGTATTACGCTTCCAAACCGAAGCCATTTTCAAAGGTAATTTTTATGTCTGATGCACCAACTACCGTGGAGTATACCGTCGAAACCCTACAACCTGTGGTTGAATCTTCAGGTTCAATATGGGGTTATGTTTTAGGGGGTATTGCTGTGGTTGCCCTGCTTGGTTACGTGGTTTACAAAAAAGCCAATACGCCTTCTTTTGTGATCAAGCAAATGCGTAAGCGCAATCAGAAAGAGATGAAAAAGCAAGGCATCGAAAGTGCTGAAGCGATGATCGATCTTGATCAACTACTTAATGCCGTGGAAGACTATGCGAACGATAAAGGCATGAGCGGAACTCAAATGGTTCAGCTTCTCGCACCACTAAACGACAAAGCAAAAATCAAATCGGCCACGGATCTCTATAGCTCAATGTCTTACATTGCCAAAAGTATCGATAACATAGCGCTGGCAAAAACGTTGGGAAATAAAGCCAAACAAGTGCGTTCTAGTTCTGCGCTGATGGCTGGCCTACTCAAACGTGCTGGTGTGTAATTCGCAAACACTCTGCAACTTATACGTTCTACTTTGGGGTTTGTCTTTTTTAGGCAGACCCCTTTGCTTATTTCGCTTACCTATTCATTAAGTCTTTACTGTTTGAGCAAATTGGCTTGAACGCAAAAATATTACGCTTCGCTTGAAGACAAAAGACCACAAGGGCGATATGCTGCGTTTTATGAGAGTGAACTGTCTGAAATGCAATGGATTTTTGTGCTTTGAGTCACACTAGTGGCGTTTCTGCTGTGACAGTGTCGCCAAGTTATCCATACCCGCTTTTTGGTATGATTTTTTAAGGAAAAACAATGCCTCCAATGATTGTCGGCCACCGTGGTGTGGCAGGTTCTTATCCAGAAAATACGCGGGCAAGTGTGCAAGCCGCGATTGATCTTGGTCTCAGTTGGGTTGAAATTGACGTTCAGCCAACCAAAGATGGTGTGTTGGTGGTTTGCCACGACCACACCATCGACCGTTGTAGCAACGGCAAAGGCCGCGTCGATGAGCACACGCTGGAAGAATTACAAGATTTAGACTTTGGCGGTTGGTTTGACCCCAAGTTCAATGATGAACCGATCATGACATTGGAATCGCTGCTAAAAATGGCGGCTGAGTATGATTTGGGCTTAAACATTGAAGTGAAAGTCGATCGCCACGAATTGAGTGGTATCGTACGCAACCTTAAAGAGTTGCTTGATGATAGCCCACTTACTACCGACAAAATCTTGCTCTCTAGCTTTAGCCACGAGGTGATTTTGCAGTTACATAAACACTGCCCGGGTTACCGATTGGCCGTGCTAAGTGAACGTCTGTCGCAGCGCGACAGACAAGTGCTGAAAGAAGTCAACGCGTTCAGTTGCAACTTAAACTATCGCTGGATTACAGAAAAACACATTCTCGACTTGCGCCGTGGCGGATATCAGATCTGGTGTTTTACCCTCAACCAGCCAGATAAGTTTCGTTATTTTGACAAAGTCGATGCGATCTTCTCTGATTTCCCTGAACGCTTTACCTCTTAACGCCTTTTTGCGTTCAAGAGGTTGTTTCAAATAAGTTGTAATAAAAATACCCACCGACTTTGGTGGGTATTTTTGTTCGCTCTCATTGAATCAACCTTGTTTGCTGGTTGATTCTCGAATCACTAATTCGCTTTGGTAAACACGATGCTCGACAGGCACAGTTTCCTTGTTGGCGAGCTTGAGAGCACAAAGTGTCGCATCTTTACTTAAGGTAACGATCGGCAGGCTGACCGTTGATAAACTCGGTATCGCATAAGCGGCTGCAGGCTCATTATCGATACCTATTACCGCGATATCGCTAGGCACTTTTTTCCCGTGATCGTACAGTGCGCGTATTGCGCCTAACGCCATATCATCGTTGCTTGCAAAAACCGCGGTAAACGTTTCATCTGTTTGTAGTAACTCGTTCATCGCGTCATAACCACCAGAGAGCGTATTATTACTCTCAATCACTAAATTGGTGTTAATCTCAATGCCCTTAGCTTGCAGCGCTTTTTGATAGCCATGAAAACGAATTTTGCCCGTTTCACTCTGTAATGGCGACGCAATACAAGCGATCTGTCTGTGTCCAAGGGAGAGTAAATGATCCATCGCCAGTGACGTCACCTGCTGTTGATCGAGGCCAAAGCTGTATAAATGAGAGCTGGTCAAACGTCTATTGAGGATCAATAACGGCCGTTGTATCTGTTGCTGCAAGCTAACCAGTTCATCCTGCGATAAATGGCGACTGTAAAGTAAAACCGCATCGCAGCGCTGGGCGGCTAGGGTTTCAACTGCTTCACGTTCACCTGCTGCACTGTTTTTACTGTTGACCACCAGCAGTTTCTTACCCGCTTTTTGTGTCTCTTGCTCAGCATGGTGCAGGACGCTGCCAAAATAGCTACTTTCAAAGTGAGGAAGTACCAAACCTATCGAGTGCGAGGTATTGGTTGCGAGCGCTTGAGCCAGTGTATTAGGTTGATAGCCAAGCTGACGCATCGCCGCATGCACGGCTTCGCGCGTTTTCGGTTTCACTTGCTCGCTGCCATTGATAACCCGTGACACTGTCGCCTTAGAAACGCCTGCCAGTGCACACACATCTGTTATGGTTGCCATATTTTCCTCACTAAAAGAGGCGCTATTGCGCCTCTGTATAACATCTCGCTCAAAACGGCGATTAAATCTCATTGCCATTGGTGGCGATCACATTTTGATACCAGTAGAAGCTTTTCTTCTTCGAACGGGCAAATGTACCACTTCCATCATCATGTTTGTCAACATAGATGAAGCCATAACGCTTTTTGTATTCGCCAGTGGTAAAGGATACGCAGTCAATACAGCCCCAAGGAGTATAACCCATCACATCAACGCCATCATGATTAATCGCCTGCTTCACGGCTTCAATGTGCGCCGCTAAGTAATTGATGCGATAGTCATCTTGGACTGAGCCGTCTTCTTCAACGGTGTCGTAGGCACCTAAGCCATTTTCGACGATAAAAATCGGCTTTTGGTAACGCTCATACAGCTCAGAAAGCGCATAACGCAGGCCATCTGGATCAATCTGCCATCCCCAATCGGACGCAGGAAGATACGGATTTAAGCGGCTAGTTTCAAACAAAGAGGTGGTTTCGCCCTCTTGCTCTGGCGCGGCAGAGACTATGTTGGTCATGTAGTAGCTGATGGCAAGATAATCCGCGCAGCCTTGGCGCAGGATCTGCTCATCACCATCTTGCATCACAACTTCAATCCCCTTGCGCTGCCACTCTTTACGCAGATAACTGGGGTAATAGCCACGAACCTGTACATCACTGAACAGATATTTCTCACGCATTAACTCTTGTGCCAACAACACATCTTCCGGACGTGAGGTGGCAGGATACAGCGGCATCATGTGGATCATGCTGCCAATTTTAAAATCCGGATTGATCTCGTGCCCCAGTTTCACCACTAATGCACTGGCAATAAATTGGTGATGTAGCACTTGGTACATCGCTTGTTCTGGGTGGTCTTGCTCAGCGTAAAGCATGCCTGAGTTACAATAACCAAAGATCGGCAGCTTCCAGTTGCGTTGGTTATTGATCTCATTAAAGGTGATCCAGTATTTCACCTTATGTTGGTAACGGGTCATAACCACTTGCGCAAATTTAGTGAAGTGATCAATCAAGTCGCGGTTGAGCCAACTGCCATACTGCTTCACCAAGTGCAGCGGCATTTCAAAGTGTGACAACGTAATGACAGGTTCAATCTTATGCTTTAACAGCTCATCAAACAGATCATCATAAAACTGTAAACCTGCTTCATTGGGCTCGGCTTCATCGCCATTTGGGAAAATCCGTGTCCACGCAATAGACGTGCGGAAACACTTAAAACCCATCTCAGCAAACAGCGCGATATCTTCTTTGTAGTGGTGATAGAAATCGACCGCTTGATGGTTTGGGTAAAATTCGCCTTCCATAACCCCATCGGTAATACGACGTGGCACTTCGTGCGCACCGCGAGTCAGCACATCAACAATACTCACGCCTTTACCACCTTGATCCCAACCGCCTTCTACTTGATGCGCCGCTACCGCACCACCCCATAAAAAATCGTTAGGAAAAATAGACTTAGCCATAGATGACCTCTCTCTCAAAATTGGTAATTCATTGTTAGCCAGTTCAAACTGCTGACACTATAACTTAAACTTTCTTACAATGTAACCGGTTTCTGTAACTGGTTACATTTATAAATAACCATAACGAGATGATGGTCAATGTTACCTATCACAAGTATCGGTATTTCTAATTAGTTTTAGCTGCATTCTATGTCTAGACTCTAACCGTCAACACAGTATCTCAACTCATTCGAATACAAGCTGATTTTCTGCTTTCGAGTGATCATACAATTAGGCAAGGAGCAATATAATGCATAACGATCAAACAGGTTCTAGTGGCCAATGCCCTGTGATGCACGGCGGTGCAACGTCAACAGGCACCTCTAATATGGACTGGTGGCCTAAAGCGCTAAACTTAGACATCCTTCATCAGCATGACAGCAAAACCAATCCACTTGGTGCTGATTTCAACTATCGCGAAGAGCTGAAAAAGCTTGATGTAGAAGCGCTAAAGCGCGATCTGAAAGCGTTAATGACCAACAGCCAAGAATGGTGGCCGGCCGACTGGGGACACTACGGCGGTTTGATGATTCGTATGGCATGGCACTCTGCGGGCACTTACCGTATTGCCGATGGTCGCGGCGGAGGCGGTACCGGTAATCAACGTTTTGCCCCACTGAATTCATGGCCAGATAACGCCAACTTGGACAAAGCACGCCGTTTGCTGTGGCCTATCAAACAAAAGTACGGTAACAAAATCAGCTGGGCGGATTTGATGATCCTTGCTGGTAACATGGCTTATGAATCGATGGGCCTCAAAACCTTTGGTTTTGCCTTTGGCCGCGAAGATATCTGGCATCCAGAAAAAGACACTTACTGGGGTTCTGAAAAAGAGTGGCTGGCGCCGTCAGGTGGTGAAAATAGCCGCTACTCCGGCCAGCGCGATCTTGAAAATCCACTCGCGGCTGTCATGATGGGGCTTATTTACGTCAACCCTGAAGGTGTAGATGGAAACCCAGATCCACTCAAAACCGCGCACGACATGCGTGTCACCTTCGCTCGCATGGCGATGAATGATGAAGAGACAGTCGCATTAACAGCTGGCGGTCATACCGTGGGTAAAGCGCACGGTAATGGTAACGCTGCCAACCTTGGCCCTGATCCTGAAGGCGCTGAACTGCACGAACAAGGCTTGGGTTGGAATAATCATACCAGCCGTGGTGTTGGTCGAAACACCGTCACCAGTGGTATCGAAGGTGCATGGACCACTCACCCAACCAAATGGGATAACGGTTTCTTCTACCTACTGTTCACTTACGAGTGGCAACTAGCGAAGAGCCCAGCCGGCGCATGGCAATGGGAACCTGTCAACATCAAAGAGGAAGACAAGCCAGTTGATGTGGAAGACCCAAGTATTCGCTACAACCCAATGATGACCGATGCCGATATGGCTCTGAAAGTGGACCCTGAATATCGCAAGATTTCAGAGCGCTTCTACCAAGATCCCGCTTACTTCTCAGAAGTGTTTGCACGAGCTTGGTTTAAGCTCACTCACCGCGATATGGGACCGAAAGCGCGCTACTTTGGCCCAGATGTTCCGGCAGAAGAGTTGATCTGGCAAGACCCTGTTCCAGCAGGTCGTAAAGACTATGATGTCAATGCGGTCAAAGCAAAAATCGCGGCGAGCGGTCTAAGCATCAGTGAAATGGTCAGCACCGCTTGGGATAGCGCTCGTACTTTCCGTGGTTCCGATAAACGTGGTGGTGCCAACGGAGCGCGTATTCGCCTCGCTCCACAAAAAGATTGGCAAGGTAACGAGCCTGCGCGTCTTGGCAAAGTGCTGGCGGTATTAGAGAAAATTGCCGCTGAATTCGGCATCAGCATTGCTGATACGATTGTTCTAGCCGGTAACGTAGGTATCGAACAAGCGGCCAAATCCGCGGGCGTGAATGTGACCGTACCGTTCGCACCGGGACGCGGCGATGCGACAATCGAACAAACCGATGTTGAGTCCTTTGAAGTGCTTGAGCCTCTCGCGGATGGTTTCCGTAACTGGCAGAAAAAGCATTATGTGGTCACACCGGAAGAAATGTTGCTCGACAAAGCGCAACTGCTGCGCCTCACCGCTCCAGAAATGACGGTGCTAATTGGTGGCATGCGTGTGCTCGGCACCAACTACGGCGGCAGCCAACACGGTGTGTTTACTGACCGCGTGGGTGCGTTGACCAACGATTTCTTCGTTAACCTCACCGACATGAGTTACACCTGGAAACCTACCGGTCGCAACTCTTACGAGATTGTTGAACGTAAGAGCGGCAAAGTGAAGTGGACAGCCACTCGTGTTGATCTGGTGTTTGGCTCTAACTCCATCCTACGTGCTTATGCCGAAGTGTACGCACAGGACGACAACAAAGAGAAATTCGTCAAAGACTTTGTTGCCGCATGGACCAAAGTAATGAACGCCGATCGATTTGATCTTTGCTAAGATAGACCTTTGTGTCACAGTCCCCCTCTACGTGAGGGGGATTTTATTTTTTTAACAATACAACAATCTAGCGCCTCAACTCCGTCACCTGCTCAAAGCCAATTCCCCAGTTGTCTGTATTGACTTCATCAATAACCACGAAGGTCTTTTCCGGTTCCTTGTTTAGTATATCGACCATCAATTGGGTACACCCCTTGATGATTGCTTGCTTCTGCGCTTTGGTCACACCCTCGTTAGTGACTTTGACATTAATATAAGGCATCGCAGTTTCTCCTTATCTAAACCGACACGTCGGTGTACATTTTACTGACAATAGACCAGCGTCCTTCTTCCTTAAGAAGTCCCAAAAAATCAATATAGTTAAAGCGATAAAGCGGACAATACACCTTCACCATTGCTTGATCTTTCACAATATCGATAGACTCAATTTCAAATCGAAAGGCAAGGCCTAGCTTTTCTGGGCTTTGTCTTTCCGCTACATCGGAGAGCCACTGAGCAATACTGCGCCTGTTATTTGGAGCTTTAAGGTAAACGTCCGAATGGAAAATACGGCCAAGCAAGGCAACATCTCCCCGATGCAATCCATCAAAGTAATGTTTGATGATTGCCACTATTTGCTGGTGATCATCATTATCAACAGGTGTAGCCATCGTTAGTCCTCATTGTGCTCTGATTCGATACGTTGCGCTTCAATCGTACGCTGAAAACTCGGCATCACATGCACGGATTCAATCATTTGACGAGAACGAATCCCTATCCTGATATCAACGGGAAAATAGTCACCCCAGGTCGCATACACCGCGAGCAGAATATCCGCCGCACTGGGGGAATCTCCACCGAGATACATTTTGGTTTGCAAGTTATTTTCCACATAGTCCCACAAAGCCGATATCGCATCCGCCGCCTTATTCAGAGTCGATTGTTTAACGACCTCATCGTCGATATTTGCAGCGATAAAAAACAGGCGGCTGTATGCGGGATGCATAGTGGCATTCGCGAACATTAGGTTCTGAATCGCCTCTTGACGTTCAAAACCTTGGGTTGGCAACAAAGAATTTTGATGCTTAGCCAACAAATAAAGAATAATCGCCGCGCCTTCCGTTAGCGTGCGTTCGCCATCGACCAAAACGGGAACCGCTTTAACTGGCGTTATTTCTGAAAAATCGCTGAGGTGCGCTCGGTCGACAATTTTTACCTCTTGTCCTAACTCAAACAAAATTACCTGCGTAGCGATGGCACACGTGCCAGGGGAATAATAGAGTGTGTACATAACGTTCTCCTTAACTAGAAAGTGGTTATCACCGATGGTTAGCCATTGGCCAGTTCTGAGTGACGTGTTCATGCTAGCCTAGAGTTTTGTCTTCATATATACATACAATGTGGATAGACTGTTCTCAAAATGAAAACAATGATACTCAAAAAGGAATGCTAGGATGGATAAACTACGCGCTATCGAACTCTTTGTCCGTTTAGCCAACTTGGGCAGTTTTACCAAAGTTGCAGAGCAAACAGGCACATCCAAATCCATGATAAGCAAAGAAATTTCTCGTTTGGAAGCCGATATCGGAGCTCGATTACTTCACCGTTCTACCCGTAATGTTCAGTTAACGCCTGTTGGCGAAGGCTATTTGCAGCGTGCAAAAGAGATTTTGGAAAAGCTTGCTGACGCAGACAATTTTGCTCAGGACTTACAGCAAAACCTGCGTGGAAAGCTGAAAATAAATGCTCCAATGGCATTGGGAATCACTGATTTATCCAGTTTGTTTGCCGACTTTATGCTTGCCCATCCCGACATTGATCTCGATATTCACCTTGGTGATGAGCAGCTAGACCTGGTTGAGCACGGTTTTGATTTGGGTTTTCGAGCATCAAGCCAGCCAATTGATCTCCATTATGTTGGCAAACCACTCACCCAATTCAGCTATAAGGTGTGTGCTTCTCCAGGTTATCTTGCCAGTCATCCGAAAATTCTGATACCTAGAGATCTGACAGAGCACAACTGCTTCGTCTACAGCTACTTTCAAAGCAAAAACGTGTGGCCGATAGAAGATGGTGTAAGCATCAGCGGTCGACTGAAAGTAAACAGCACACTGTTCATGATGGAGTCAATCAAGAGAGGGTTAGGGATTGGTTTCATCCCAGATTTTGTCGCGCAAGACGCGATTACCAAAGGTGAAGTGGTCGAAATTCTCGCAGAGTCGAGCAAGCCTCAATTAACGTTGTACGCGCTCTACCCTGCGAGGCATCATGTTCCTGCTAAGCTGGTTTTATGTATCGAATTCTTACAGAAGTGGTTTACAGACAAAGCAACATAAACCGTTACTTCATCACGTTATTCCAACCATTGGCAAGTATAAGAAACTTACTGGCCGCTTAACTGATTGTTACAGACATCTGAATTCCAAGGCCCGATAGTTGAGATCTTTCTTTCATCTTTATAATGATACTTTACTCCAACTCCGCTTTCTCTTATGAAGGTTTGCCAATTATCAGTACTAGTACACAATCTTTTTAAAGCCCGACGTTCAGCTCCCGAGCGAATAAATTCCGTATCTGGGTGAGCTTTTATAGTTACATCAATCAGAGATTGGGACTCATCAAAATAGTAAGAAACCTCGTGATTACTACCCTGTGTAAAGTCATCGCTTTTTAGATACTCAGTGACATCATCTGAAAGTTTTTTGGCTACATATACATATTCTTGATCTGGTGCACCTAAACTCTGACAACCGATAATAGGTAGAGCGAAAAGCAATCCAACTTTCCTAATTTTTTTTATTTTCATTTTTTCCCTATGAAATTCCTGATAAGCCATACATTAACAACATCTAAATTACATCAATCCAGTGTAAAAAATGTCGCCACGGAACTTAACGAAATGAATAATAAAATGCATGTATAATTTTCAAAACTTTGAGGTTTGCATCAAAATAACATTAAAAATTTAATATCAATAACCAATAACGTTGTTATTCGAAATTAATTCGCACGGATGACGTTATTTTATGGAGATCGATACGATTTAAAATAGCCATATTTATTCTGATGCTTTTACATAATTCCGTCCCCCCTATCAAGGGGCGCTGCCAATCAATGTCGTGGCTGTTTTACAGCAACCACTGAGCTTTTTGTCAGCACACTTTTTATTGCTCTAGAGCTTTTTCTATACTTTAAATTTTAAGCAACTCTTAAGTTTTGCTCCGTACGATTCATCCTGTAGACACCCAAACAAGGACTGAATCATGAAAAAAACACTTCTACTGGCAACGACAGCACTTCTTTCACTCGGCAGCGCATTCAGCGCGTTGGCGGATCCACAGTGTACAAAAGAGCCGGAGTCTCAATGGATTAACTTTGAGCAAGCCAAAACTCAGGTTGAAGAAATGGGTTACAAAATCAAAGTCTTTAAGAAAACCAAGACCAGTTGCTACGAGCTTTATGGCTATAACAAAGAGAACAAACGCGTAGAGATCTACTTTAATCCAACCGACATGAGCAAAGTGAAGGAAGAGCTAGATGACTAACACGTTCAAATGGGACTGGGTTGTGCGAGCAACCCATTGGATGGTCGCACTGCTTTTCTTTGCCAATTTCTTTGCTTTAGAAGAGGGAAGCGATCTGCATAAGTGGGCGGGATATCTAATCCTGCTCAGTGTCGGTATCCGGCTACTTTGGGGGCTAGTGGCGCAATCACCAGCGCGATTGAGCCGTTTTCTCCCTTCCCCATCAGCAGCGGTGTTACACCTGAAAGAGGTGCTGAGTGAACGGCAAGATAACCACCTTGGTCACAATCCTGCGGGCGCGGTGATGATCTGGCTATTGTGGGGATTGATCATCGCAACGGCAGTGAGCGGCTGGTTAATGGGTAGTGATATGTTTTGGGGTGAAGAGTGGTTGGAAGAGACGCATGAAGTATTCGCCAATCTCACTTTCATCGCCGTTGCTGTACATCTCTCCGCGGTAATTCTAATGAGTAAATGGAACCGGAAAAATTATATTCAGTCCATGTTGCCCTAGGAGTAAAAAGTCAGTGCACTGGCGTGAAACAAGAGCAGCAAAGCCCAAACTCGGCAGGCTTTGCTGATCAACAGTGAGAGCGCTACATGCGGATGCCACCATCAACCTCCAGCACTCGGCCAGTGATGTAGTCGTTTTCTAAAATGAACTTGACCGTGTGCGCGATTTCGCTCGCTTCGCCCATGCGTCCGACAGGGATCATTTTTTCCAAACGGGCGATGGCTTCCGGCTTCATTTGATCTGCCATGGCGGTATGAATCACTCCGGGCGCAATTGCCGCTGCGCGGATGCCATAGCGCGCCAACTCTTTTGCCCAAGTGGTGGCCAGCGTCGCAACGGCGGCTTTTGACGCCGAATAGTTGCTTTGGCCGATATTTCCTGCGCGCGAAACACTGGAAATATTAATAATCACCCCTTTGCGATCGGTTTCGATCATCTTCACCGCCGCTTCTCGACCACAGAGAAAAGTGCCTGTCAAATTGACGTTGATCACCGAATTAAACTGCTCAAGCGACATTTTGCTGACTTGCCCGTCACTCACTTTGACCAGCATGCCATCACGCAAAATGCCAGCGTTGTTCACTAAGCCATCTAGCTGACCAAAATCACGCACAATATCGTCAAACGCTTGCTCAACTTCGGCTTCATCGGTCACATTCATTTTGTAGATCAAAGCCTTGGTACCCAGCATATGGCACTGCTCTTGAGTGTGGCGCAGCCCTTCTTCATTGAGATCAAGCAGCGCCAATTCCGCCCCTGCATGCGCTAGCGTCACCGCCATCATCTGCCCAAGCCCCTGCCCTGCGCCCGTTATCGCAATCACACTCTCTTTTAAGTTCATCTTTCCTCTCCTGTGTTGATTGAGGCGCATCAGCGCGTTTGTTTGGCGTAAAACTGAAACAGACTGGAGAAATCCAACTCGCTGTTACCAGCAGCATTATGAAAAGCGAATAGGTTGCGCGCCAAAGCGCCCATTGGCACGGAGGAGTGACTTTGAGAGGCGGCATCCAGTCCCAAACCAAGATCTTTCACCATCAAGCGACAGGTAAAGCCGGGTTGGTACTGCTTGCTCGCGGGCGCGTTTTCCATCACGCCGGGGCATGGATTGTAGAGCTCTAACGCCCAGTTGCGCCCGGAGCTTTGCAGCATGATGTTGGACAGCACCTTAGGATCGAGGCCGTTATCTATTCCCAAACTCAGCGCTTCACAAGTTCCAGACATCAAAATACCCAGCATCAGGTTGTTACAGATTTTTGCCATTTGCCCATCGCCTGCACCGCCAGCGTGAAAGATGTTTTTGCCCATGTGCTGAAGAATGGTTTGCGCCTTGTCAAACGCCGCTTGCGTACCACCAACGATGAAGGTGAGCGTCCCCGCCTGCGCGCCTGCCACGCCGCCAGAAACTGGCGCGTCGACAAATTCCAGCCCCTGCTTTTGCGCCTCGGCGGCCACCGTTTTTGCCGATTGGGGATCGATAGTAGAGGAGTCAATCAGCAGCGTTTTTGGCGCAAGCAAAGTGAGCAGCCCAGCATTGCCTTGATGGTCACCCAGATAAACCGCGCGAACGTGCTCGCCAGCAGGCAACATGGTGATCACCGTGTCTACACCCTGCACGGCTTGCTCAATAGACTCGCACGCGGTTGCGCCCAGTTTAGCCAGTTTTGCCATCGCCGCTTGATTGAGGTCGAACACGCGCAGCATGCAACCCGCTTTGATTAAGTTCGCCGCCATCGGCGAGCCCATATTGCCAAGACCAATAAATGCCACTTGGTTCATGTGACTCCTCCTAACTCTTTATGGTTGATTGTTCACAGGCTCAAAGGCCATGTTTGCCTAAATTGACCAACGGGTGTGCCTGCTCAGGCCACAGTGAAGTAAACAAAGCGTCAATCACGCTGCTGTCGACATCGGCGACATTGTTGAACAGCCAGTTTGGCTGACCGTCTTTATCGATTAGCCTCGCTCGCACCCCTTCCCGAAATTCACCAAGTAAGCCACATTGCACTGAGACGCCAAGCTCCAAACGGAAACAGTCGGCTAATGACAGCTCGCTGTAGCGCGTCATCTGTCGGTGACAAATGTGCGCGCTAATGGCACTGCCCTCTGCCAAGTTCTGCTTGGCGCGATCAAGCCATGGGCTGGAAGGTAACGTCATGACAGCTTGCACCACGCTTTGCAGCTGGTCTTGTAGGCAGGCCTGTTGAATTGCATCAAAATGCGGCATCAATTGTTGCACTGGTCGCTGGTCATCAGCCTGCTGAGCAAGATTTTCCAGTAGCTCGGTGACCACATCGTAATGATCTTCGGCAGTAGGCCAAGAGGCATGCTGCAACTGTTCCAGCAGGCCATCACGCTCTTTGGCCAGCAGCAGATGATCGGCAAAGTGGATAGACAACGCGTCACTGGCATTGACCATCACTCCCGTCAAACCGAGAAACAGCCCGATGCCCGGATCAAGACGGTTGAGAAACCATGTCGCACCGACATCCGGGTAAAGCCCGATGCTGATTTCCGGCATCGCCAAACGCGACTCTGGCGTCACCACTTTGTGGCTGGTGCCCATGAAAAGCCCCATGCCCCCCCCATGACAATGCCTCGTCCCCAACCGATGATCGGCTTAGTGTAGGTGTGAATCAGATAGTCGCAGCGATACTCCAAGGTGAAATAGTCTGTGAGAAAACGCGAAATGGACGCCTTCGGCTCACTTTCCATCACTTGGTACATGGCGCGCACATCGCCGCCTGCACAAAACGCTTTCTCACCCGCGCCTTCGAGAAACACGCACACGATGCTGTCGTCTTCATGCCAGCGTTCTAGCTGTTGGTTCAGTTGCTCCAACATAGGGTAAGTCAGGGCATTGAGCGATGCGGTATTGTCGAGCGTTGCGATGGCGATTTTGTAATCACCTTCACTGCAAGGTCGCTCGGTAAAAATAACTTGGCCTGTCATAGTGCCTCCTTGGGTTTACACACTCCCCAGCGCAACTCAGCGGTTTTTCCATACAGGTGGACGCTTTTGCAAAAATGCCTGCACGCCTTCGGTCTGATCTTCAGTATCGAACAGATCAAGAAAGTATTCGCGCTCTTTAATCAGCCCCTGAGCCAGCGGGGCAAAACGCGTTTGCTGGATGAGTTTTTTGCACGCGGCCACGGAAGAGGGCGACTGATTGGCGACCGATTCAGCCATGGCAATCGCACAGTTGAGCGCTTCACCTTTAGCAACCACCTCTTCGACTAAACCAATCTGTTGCGCTTTGGCAGCGCTGAGCTGTTCGCCGCACAAAATCACCCGCTTGGCCCACCCTTCGCCCACCAAAGCGGTCAGATTTTGCGTGCCGCCCGCGCAGGGCAGCAGACCCACCTTGGCTTCAGGCAGTGCCATCACCGCTTGCTCTTCAGCAATACGAATGTCACAGGCGAGCGCCGCTTCAAGGCCACCGCCCATGGCGTATCCGTTGATGGCCGCAATCGACACACCACGAAATGCCGACAAGGTTTCAAACGCCTGCCCAAACAGGCGCGCCATTTTCAGCGCGCGCGCTTTATCGCCATCGGCAAACAGCTTGAGATCCGCGCCAGCCGAGAAAAACTTCTCCCCTTTTCCCGTTAGCACTAAGGCATACACTTCATTATTGAGGTTGAGTGACTGCACAAGGGTTTTGAGCTGCTGCAAACTTTGTTCGGTCCAAGTATTGGCAGGCGGATTGTTCATCGTCACCACCGCCACATGGTGATGGAGATGAAAACCAATCGCCGCTTCTGTCGCGGTATCCGGTGCAGCCGATTGAGGTGAATATTTATCAGAAGTCATCACAATTCCTTAGCAAAATGAGTTGAGGTTAATCGCTTACAGAAGCTCCGCACCTTCATGCAAAAGCCGACGGGCAATAATTAACCGCATGATTTCATTGGTTCCTTCGAGAATTTGGTGCACCCGAACATCGCGAAAATGGCGCTCCAGCGGATACTCTTTGATGTAACCGTAGCCACCGTAGAGTTGCAGCGCTGCGTCGCACACCTGAAAACCGACATCCGTCGCAAAGCGTTTCGCCATCGCGCAGTAAGCCGTGGCCTCTGCATCGTGACGATCAAGTTTACTTGCCGCATAGCGCACCAGTTGACGCGCCGCAACCAGCTCAGTTGCCATGTCCGCGAGCTTAAATTGCAGCCCCTGAAATTGCGCCAGATTTTTGCCAAACTGCTTGCGCTCTTGCAGGTATTGCGTTGCTTGATTGAGCGCTTGCTGCGCCGTACCCAGTGAACAGGTGGCGATGTTGATGCGACCACCATCTAGCCCTTTCATCGCAAAAGTAAAACCTTGCCCTTCTTCGCCAAGCAGCGCGGTGAGCGGCACTTTGACCTGATCAAAAGTGACTGAGCGGGTCGGCTGGCTGTTCCAGCCCATTTTCGGCTCTCTGCGCCCGTAGCTGATCCCTTCTGCGTTGGCTGGAATGACAAACGCAGAGATGCCTTTGGCACCCGCTTCGCCTGTGCGCGCCATCACCACCAACACATCGGTGTCGCCAGCGCCTGAGATAAACGCTTTGCTCCCGCTCAACAGATAGTGATCGCCGTGCTTTTGCGCGCTCGTGGTGAGCGATGCCGCATCCGATCCGGCATTCGGTTCGGTGAGACAGTAAGAGCCCAGCCATTCCCCCGTGACCAACTTGGGGCAAAACTGCGTTTTGGCTTCATCACTGGCAAAACTGGCCACCATCCAAGTCACCATGTTGTGGATGGTCATAAAGGCAGTGGTCGAGGTGCACCCCATCGCCAACTGCTCGAAAATGATCGAAGCATCAAGGCGACTCAAACCGAGCCCGCCCTGTTCTTCAGGGGTATACAGTGACAAAAAGCCAAGTTCCCCTGCCTCGCGCAGCACCTCTTTAGGGAAGATGTGTTCTTCATCCCACTTAGCCGCCATCGGGGCTAAACGTGCTTTAGCAAATTCACTCGCCGTGTCGGCAAACGCGCGTTGTTCTTCATTCAGTTCAAAATCCATAGCGAACTCCCAGTTTGACAGGCTAAGGGTTATCTCAAGTTGATGGTCAGATTCGGACCAGTTGGAATGTCGTCATCGAACCAACGCGCGGTGACGGTTTTGGTTTCGGTGAAAAAGCGCACCGCCTGTTTGCCGTAAGCGTGCAGATCGCCGTAGAAACTGCCTCGCCAACCAGTAAAGGAGAAGAAGGGCAAAGGCACCGGGATTGGTACGTTGATCCCCACTTGCCCCACCTGAATCTCATGCTGAAATTTGCGCGCCGCCGCACCATTGGCGGTGAAAATCGAAGTGCCGTTGCCGTAAGGGTTGCGGTTGATAAGCTCGATCGCCTCTTCGAGCGAGTCGGCTTCAAGGCAGACCAACACGGGGCCGAAAATCTCTTCGCGATAAATGCTCATCTCGGTATTCACGCCGCTAAACAGCGTCGGGCCAACCCAGTTGCCATTTGGCAAACCGGCAACTTGGCAGTGACGCCCATCCAGCTCACACACGGCACCTTGGTCGATGCCCTCTTGGATCAGGCGATGCACCCGATCTTTCGCTTGGAGGCTGATCAGCGGTCCATAAGCGGCATTGCTGTCGTTCCACGCGCCGGGCTGAACGCGGCTCATCGCCGCTTTTAGCTCAGGAAGCCACGCTTTCGCCCCGCCCACCAGCACAGCGACCGAAATCGCCATGCAGCGCTGACCGGCCGCGCCGACCGAAGCTCCGACTAAGTTATTAATCACTTGATCTTTGTTGGCATCTGGCATCACCACCATATGGTTTTTCGCCCCAGCAAACGCTTGTACCCGTTTAAAATGCTGCGTGCCTTGCTGATAAATGTACTGCGCCACCTTCACCGAACCGACAAAAGAGATGGTTTTGATCTCTGGATGTTGCAGCAGGAAATCGACCTGCGCTTTTCGCCCGTGTACGATTTGCAAAACGCCTTTCGGTGCGCCAGCCTGCGCAAACAGCTCGGCCAAACGCATGGCGGTGAGCGGCACTTGCTCGGAGGGTTTAAGGACAAACGTGTTGCCAGCGGCAATCGCCAGCGGGAACATCCACAGCGGGATCATGGCCGGAAAGTTAAACGGGGTAATGCCGCAACACACACCGAGCGGTTGGATCATAGAGTAGGTGTCGATGTCGGTCGCAACGTTTTCTACCATTTCGCCCATCATATTGCTGGCAATATTGGCCGCCTGCTCCACCACTTCGATGCCGCGCCACACATCGCCTTTCGCGTCAGCCAGTGTTTTGCCTGTCTCTAGAGACAGGGTCTGCGCCAGCGAATCATGATGTTCTTTGAGCAGATGTTGATAACGCAGCATCAGACGAGCGCGCTCAGGCAGCGCGACGTGTTTCCAAGTTTGAAAAGCCTCTGCAGCACTGGCAACCGCTTGCTGCATCTCTTCGTCGCTGGCGCAAGGCAGCGAGGCGATCACCTCATTGGTCGCAGGATTAGTGACCTCTAACCATTCGGTGGTGGCCGACTGACGAAATTCGCCATCAATCAATAAAGGAACCGGGTTTAGCATAACGTTGTCCTTGTCAGTGTTAGGCGCTGCACGCGAGTAATGGCTTTATCGTCCAGCGCATTCAGTTTCACGATGTGGGTGATTGCTCTTTAGGGTAATGGGATCTCAATGCCGATAGCGGTCGCTTCACCGCCGCCGATGCACAGTGAAGCGACACCACGCATCACTTTGGGTTGGGTGCGGTCACCATCGACGCCGAGCGCTTGCAACTGGCGCAAACTGTGGATCAACGTGACCAGAATACGCGCCCCGCTGGCACCGATCGGATGCCCTAAAGCGCACGCTCCGCCTTTGACGTTGACTTTTTCCATCTCCAAGCCAAGTTGTTTGACGGCGATTTGCGTCACTACGGCGAACGCTTCGTTGATCTCCCACAAATCCACTTCGTCGCTCGACCAATCGAGTTTAGAGAGCAGTTGCTCGATGGCGTAAACCGGCGCCAAAGTAAATTCGGCTGGTTTTCTCGCATGGGTGCTGTGGCCGCGAAGAATGGCGAGTGGCTCTAAGCCTTGTGAGCGGGCCGACTCTTCATCCATCAAAAGCAGCGCAGCGGCGCCATCTGCAATGGCGCTGGCGTTAGCGGCCGTAACACTGCCGCCTTCGGCAAAGGCGGGTTTGAGCAATGGGATTTTTTCAAGTGTGATTGAACGTGGATGCTCGTCGTAATCCAGCAGCTCGCCATTTTTGCCAAAGGCGAGCGGCGTCATCTCCGCGACAAACAGTTGTTGCTCTTGCGCTTCCCAAGCACGCTTGGCCGAGAGCGCCGCCCATTCATCCATCTGCTGACGGGTAAATTGCAGCTTGTCCGCGATTTGCTGCGCATAAACACCCATCAGATGGCCTTCATAGGCATCTTGCAAACCATCATAAAACATGTGATCGAACGTGGTTTGATGGCCCATACGCATGCCGCTGCGCGCATTGCTCAGTAGATACGGGGCATTGGTCATGCTCTCCATTCCGCCAGCAATGACCGATCGCGCACTGCCCGCTTTGATCAGATCGTGTGCCAGCATCACCGCTTTCATGCCAGAACCGCACACTTTGTTGAGCGTAGTTGCGCCCACCGAAAGCGGTAGCCCGGCATTAAGCGCCGCTTGACGGGCAGGCGCTTGTCCGCAGCCTGCGGGCAGCACACAACCCATCAACACTTCATCGACTTTTTCAATTGCTTTGCTGGTGGCGCTCAGTGCTGCTTTGATCGCAAAGCCGCCCAGCTGAGGAGCAGAATACTCTTTGAGTGCGCCTTGGAACCGCCCTTGCGGGGTTCGTTTGGCCGACACTATCCATATGGCTTTTTCCATGTCTCGTTCTCTTTTAACGAAAGTGGTGACCACAAATTGATAGCGATGCGGGTACAACTGAATACGGCGACGGACGGGCAATGCCCTGTCTGGTCATTTCAACCCGGCGATTTTTCGCCCTGTGGTTTCTTGACGTTTACGTAAGCATAGCACTAACATTTACGTAAACGTAAAGAAACAAAATAACAACAACGATAAATTTTCACCTGAACTGTAACAGGTGATTGACAGTACCGTCGTTCCTCATCGCTGAAAGTCGGACAGCTACAACCAACCGTTGGAGGAGACCAGGTGGAAACTTTTAAGATCAGTGATCTCGCGAAAGAGTTCGAGATTACCACCAGAAGTATTCGCTTTTACGAAGATATGGGATTAATACAGCCAGAGCGCCGAGGCACTGTGCGCGTTTACTCACGCCGGGACAAGATTCGTTTGAAATTGATCCTGCGCGGCAAACGTTTGGGTTTCTCTCTGGCGGAGATTCGCGAATTGTTTGAGCTTTACGATGCTCAACAAGGCGAAACACAGTTGGTGAAAATGCTCAACATCATCGATGACAAGAAGGCGCTATTGCAGCGCCAACTTGACGACATCGGCGTGGTGATGGGTGAACTGGAGGCGGCAAAAGAGCGCTGTGAACTGGCGCTCAAAGGCGCTCGCTGACGCATTTTTACCTTTCGTTCCCCTCTCCTGCACCACTCAAAACAGGAGAACACGGAGGTGTTATGAACAGCCAGTATCAGATGCTCAACTTTGGGCTTGGTGAAACATTACAACTACTGCGTGAGCAGGTCAGCGCATTTGCCAGCGAGCATATCGCGCCGATCGCCGCGCAAATTGATAAGGAAAACCAATTTCCTAATCACCTGTGGCCATTGTTTGGCGAGATGGGTTTACTGGGCGTCACGGTGGATGAAAGCGATGGCGGCGCGCAAATGGGTTATCTCGCCCACGTGATCGCGATGGAAGAGATCAGCCGCTCCTCGGCCTCGGTTGCCTTGAGTTACGGCGCGCACTCCAATTTGTGCGTCAACCAGCTGTTTCGTAATGGCACAACCGAGCAGCGCAAAAAGTATCTGCCCAAATTGCTCGATGGCTCTTGGGTGGGCGCGCTGGCAATGAGTGAACCCAATGCCGGCTCGGATGTGGTCAGCATGCAGCTGAAAGCGGAGCACCATGGCGACCATTTTGTGCTCAACGGCAGCAAAATGTGGATCACCAATGGCCCGGACGCCAACGTTGTCATCGTCTACGCCAAAACTGACCCCAGCGCCAAATCCCGTGGCATCACCGCGTTTATTGTCGAGCGTGATTTCCCCGGTTTTCACCATGCGCAAAAGCTCGACAAACTCGGCATGCGCGGCTCCAACACCTGCGAGCTGGTGTTTGAAAACTGCCGCGTTCCGGCTGAGAACGTGCTGGGCAAAATCAACCGCGGCGTTGAAGTGCTGATGAGCGGGCTTGACTATGAACGGGTGGTGCTCGCGGCTGGGCCGCTCGGCATTATGCAAGCCTGTCTCGATCTGGTTTTGCCCTACGTGCACGATCGCAAACAGTTTGGTCAGGCGATTGGCGAGTTCCAGTTGGTCCAAGGCAAAGTCGCCGACATGTACACCCGCTGCAACGCGGCGCGCGCTTATGTCTATACCGTGGCGGCGGCGTGCGATCGCGGAGAAGTGACACGCAAAGATTCCGCAGGCGCTATTTTGTACGCCGCCGAACTCGCCACGCAGATGGCACTGGACGCGATTCAACTGCTCGGAGGCAACGGCTACATCAACGAATTCCCGGCAGGTCGTTTGCTGCGCGATGCCAAGCTCTACGAAATTGGCGCGGGAACTTCCGAGATCCGCCGTATTCTGATTGGCCGTGAGCTGTTTGCAGAATCGCGCTAAAGAGGCAAGAAACAATGGCAGTCATTACAAGCAAAACCAAACTCGAATCGGATTTGTACCAAGCGAACTTTGCCCGCATGAGCGAACTGGTGGACCAGCTGCTCACTCACCGAGAAGCATTGAAACTCGGCGCGGGAGAAAAAGCCATCGAACGCCAGAGGCAAAAAGGCAAGCTTCCGGTCCGCGAACGCGTACAACGCCTACTCGATGCAGACTCAACTTTTCTCGAAATCGGCCAGTTTGCCGCGTGGCAAGTGTACGACGAAGCCATCCCCTGCGCAGGTGTTGTCGCTGGGATTGGCAAAATTCACGGCATCGATTGCATGGTGATCGCCAACGATTCGGCGGTTAAAGGCGGTACTTATTATCCTTTAACCGTGAAAAAGCACCTGCGCGCGCAGCAAATTGCCGAGCGCTGCCAGCTTCCTTGCGTCTATCTGGTCGACTCTGGCGGGGCAAATCTGCCCCATCAGGCGGAAGTGTTTCCTGATCGCGAGCATTTTGGCCGCATTTTTTATCATCAGGCGCGCATGTCGGCAAAAGGCATCCCGCAGATAGCCGTGGTGATGGGGCTGTGTACCGCAGGCGGCGCGTACATTCCGGCGATGGCGGATGTGGCGATCATCGTCAAACAGCAAGGAACCATTTTTCTCGCTGGCCCGCCGCTGGTGAAAGCCGCGACTGGTGAAGTCGTCACTGATGAAGAGCTGGGCGGCGCGGATGTGCACTGTAAAAAGTCTGGCGTGGCCGATTACTATGCACAGGACGATGCGCACGCGCTGGCGCTGGCGCGTCAAGCAATTGCCAGCGCCAATCAGTCTCCTTCTCCGCTGAATCACGATGTCTTGCCGCCACGTTACGATGCCAAAGAGATGTACGGTATCGTTAACGCCGACCTGCGATTATCATTCGATGTGCGCGAAATCATCGCCCGCTTGGTGGACGATTCAGCGTTTGATGAGTTTAAAGCGCTGTATGGCAGCTCACTGGTGTGCGGTTTTGCCCAACTTCACGGCCATCGCATTGGCATTGTTGCCAACAACGGCATTCTGTTTTCCGAATCGGCGCAAAAGGGGGCGCACTTTATTGAGCTCTGTGCTAAACGCAAGATCCCGCTGCTGTTTTTGCAAAACGTCACTGGATTTATGGTGGGGAAAAAAGTCGAAGCGGAAGGCATTGCCAAGCACGGCGCCAAGCTGGTAATGGCAGTCGCCTGTGCCGATGTACCGAAGTTCACCGTGATCATTGGCGGCTCCTACGGCGCGGGCAACTACGGCATGTGCGGGCGAGCTTACGATCCGACCATGATGTGGATGTGGCCGAATGCGCGTATTTCCGTGATGGGCGGCGAACAGGCGGCGGGGGTACTGACGCAGGTGCGGCGTGAAGTCAAAGCACGTCAGCAGGAAACTTGGCCCGATGAGGAAGCCAAAGCGTTTCGCGATTCGATTGTCGAGTTGTACGACACCCAAGGCAGCCCCTACTACGCCAGCGCAAGATTATGGGACGACGGCATTTTGGATCCGGTCGAAACCCGCGATGTACTGGGCCATGCGCTGAGCGCTGCGCTGCGCGCGCCCATCCCTGAAAGTGAGTTTGGTATCTTTCGCATGTAAGCGAGCCATGGATCTCGACCAAGGAGGCAAAGATGAACGAGCGCCAACACGATGTGCTGTGTAACGTATCCGCTCAAGGCGTGGCAACCCTCACGCTCAACCGAGTCGAGAAACACAACGCTTTCGATGGGGTGATGATCGCCCATTTGCTTGTCGAGCTTGAACGCTTAAGCGCTGATCCGTCGGTGCGTGTATTAGTTCTGCAAGCCAACGGTCAGCATTTTTCCGCAGGTGCCGATCTGTTGTGGATGGGTTCAATGGCTGGGCAGTCGAAAGAGCACAACTATCAAGACGCGTCCGAGCTCGCGCGACTGATGCAAACGCTCGATAGCTTCCCCCATCCCACCATTGCGCTGGTGCATGGCAGCGCTTTTGGCGGCGCACTCGGGCTCATTTGCTGCTGCGATATCGCCATCGCCACCCAAGATGCACGCTTTTGCCTCAGCGAAGTCAAGCTTGGCCTGATCCCTGCCACCATTGGACCTTATGTATGCCGTGCCATCGGCCAGCGTCAAGCAAGGCGCTATATGCTGAGTGCGGAAACCCTTGACGCGGCCAACGCACTGCGTTTGGGGCTGCTGCATCAGGTCGTGGGTTCGCAGCCATATGCGCTGCACGAGGTACTGGATGAGCTGTTGCATCGCTTGCTGCACAATGGACCAAACGCGTTGACTCAGGCCAAACGCTTGTGTCAGCAGTGCGATAACCAGTCCATCACTCCTGAACTGATTGAACACACCATCGCCTTGATAGCCCAGATCCGCGTATCGCCAGAAGGCCAAGAAGGACTTAACGCCTTTTTCAGCAAGCGCGCGCCTGCTTGGGTGCCAAAAGATTGGCCAGCGAAAGACACCCCGTGAGGTAGCCTATGAACCGTTTGTTAGCAAAATCGGTCAAGATTGTCGAAGTCGGCGCACGTGATGGCTTGCAAAATGAAGCTCGCCTCAGTACCGAGAGTAAGATCGCGCTGATAGATCAACTGTCTCGCACCGGCCTTAAGCAGATCGAAGCGGGCGCGTTTGTCTCGGCCAAATGGGTACCGCAAATGGCTGACTCGGCAGAAGTATTGGCCAAAATTGAACGCCGTACAGGAGTGGTTTATTCGGCGCTGACGCCCAACCTGCAAGGCTTTGAGCAGGCACTCGCCAGCGGCGCTGATCAAGTGGCGATTTTCACTTCCGCATCACAAGGTTTTTGCCAGCGCAACATCAACTGTTCCATTGCTGAAAGCCTCAAACGCTTCGAGCCTTTGATGCAGGCAGCAAAAGCGCATCATATTCCGGTGCGAGGCTATCTCTCTTGCGTCGCTGACTGCCCTTATGACGGCGCGACCCAACCCGAACAGGTCGCCAGCGTCGCGGCGGATTTACTCGCCCTGGGCTGCTATGAGATTTCCCTTGGCGATACCATTGGCACTGGCACGCCGCTGCGCATTGCGCGCATGTTAGACGCGGTAAAAAAAGAAGTCTCTGTGGCACAACTGGCAGTGCATTTCCACGATACGTGGGGACAGGCACTGGCAAACTTGTATCAGGCGCTCACCATGGGCGTTGCCACCATCGACAGCAGTGTGGCAGGCCTTGGCGGCTGCCCGTATGCCAAAGGGGCAGCAGGCAACGTGGCGACCGAAGATGTGCTTTACCTCTGTCAAGGGCTCGGCATCGAGACTGGCGTCGATCTACCCGCGGTTGCTGAAGCCGGTTGGCAAATCTGCCAAGCACTTGGACGCCTTCCGACCTCCAAAGTCGCGTTAGCGTTAGCCAGTCAACGCATGAATCGCGCAGCCAAGCCCCAGCAATAAGTGACGCCTATCAAACCATCTTCGGCAACTTAAGATAGGCCAGCACGGCTTGGTCTCGAAACTGCAAGTCTTGAGAGCGATCTTGATACTCGATGCACATTTGCTCGCTATCTCCCGCGTCCGTAAGCAAAGGGTCAAGCTCGGCATTGGCGTGGCTCAACCATTTTTGCGCAATCGACTGAGGCAGCGTCGGCAGTTGTTGCAGTATCTGTTTGGAAGCAGAAAACTGGCTGTTCATCGCCACGGCAATCATGTCGTCGTTAGCGGCAGCGAGCCAACTGGCACCACTCTCTTTACTCACACACACTAAAGGAAAGAAGGGAGCTAACGCAGGAAAGAGAGTGTTCTTATACACATCAACCTGCCAATATTTTTCTGCTACTTCGATAAATTTCTCAAACGAGCGGATGGGATGAAAATCAGCCTCACTGAGGCGCACAATCTCGACGCGAGGCTTGTTGGGGTTGACGGTATCGTTGGAAACATCAATGTACCACTCCCCGAGCACCAAGGCATTTTGAAAGTACTCATCCCGCAGAGAGCCCCATACCGGCACTAACTTCTCGCCATTGTTCAACGCCTCACGCAGTGGCTGCAATACCTCATCGTGCTTGGTCTGCAAGTGCACTAAAAGCATCTGATAGACCAGATCGCGGATCTCTTTGCAACGCCCAAGCGGATAGGGTTTACCCGCAAAGTGGGGGTATTTCGGCAAAAGGGTTAAATCGGCTTCAATTCTGATCTTGGCTAAGGCACTGCAAATTAGGGGAATCTGTTCGGCTTGCAACTGCATATTGATTTCCTTATCTCTCAAAAGCATATCGTTAGGCTTTATCCTAAAGCATCCGAGCCTACAAAGGTCATATTGATGCCCTTTGCCTATCAAACTGTGACAACCATTGGCTTTTTCCTATAGAAAGAGCCTATCAATAGAATAGCCACAAGCGATTTTCCAAAACGGCGTTCGGATGGGAATATACATCCCGAAGACAAAACATTCCAAACCAATAACTTAAAGGAAACTCGCAACATGATTAATACTAAAATCAAACCATTTAGCGCAACCGCATTCAAACAAGGTGAGTTCGTTGAGATCACTGAACAAGACGTTCTGGGCAAATGGGCAGTATTTTTCTTCTATCCAGCGGACTTCACTTTCGTATGTCCAACGGAACTTGGCGACCTAGCGGATCACTACGCAGAACTTCAATCACGTGGCGTTGAAGTGTACTCAGTATCGACTGACACGCACTTTACTCACAAAGCATGGCACGACAGCTCTGACACTATCGGCAAAATCAACTACTACATGGTTGGCGACCAAACTGGCAACATCACCAACAACTTCGGTGTGATGCGTGAAGGCCAAGGTCTGGCAGACCGTGCAACCTTCCTGATTGACCCAGAAGGCGTTATCCAGGCAATGGAAATCACCGCAGAAGGTATCGGCCGTGACGCAGAAGACCTGATGCGTAAAGTGAAAGCCGCACAGTACGTTGCTTCTCACCCGGGCGAAGTATGTCCAGCGAAATGGAAAGAAGGCGAGCAGACTCTGGCTCCTTCACTAGACCTCGTTGGCAAAATCTAACCAAGCCTGACCAGTAATCTTTTGATTAAGACAATCTTGGATTACTAATGTGTTCGAGAGCGAACTGGGTGTTTTACTTGACGACCTAAATGCCCGGTCCGCTCTCCCCCTTTTATCCAGAGTGACCACTCTCATAATTAATAAAAAAGGTATTTCGTATGCTAGACCAAGCGATCAAGCAACAACTCTCACAGTATCTAACCAACTTAAAAGAACAAGTCCGTTTAGTGGTCAGCCTAGATGAAAGCAAAGGCTCACAAGACATTTTGGCGCTGGCCAATGAAATCGCTGAACTTAGCCCACTGATTAGCGTAGAACGTGACGATGCCGCGAGCGATCGCAAACCAGTCATGACCGTGACTAATCCAACCAAAGGCACACATCTGCGTTTTGCTGGTGTACCGATGGGCCATGAATTTACTTCTCTGGTTCTGGCGCTGCTGCACTCTGGCGGTCACCCTATCAAACTGGAGCAAGAAACGATTGAGCAAATCGCCAAACTCGGCAAAAAGCTCGACGTCGAAGTGTTCATTTCTCTCTCTTGCCAAAACTGTCCTGACGTGGTGCAAGCGTTCAACATGATGGCGGCTATTAACCCGGACATCCGCGCCACCATGATTGACGGCGCGCTGTTCCAAGATGAAGTGAAAAATCGTGACATCATGGCTGTGCCAAGTGTGTTCATTAACGGTGAACTGTTTGGTCAAGGCCGTATGACGCTGACTGAAATCCTCAACAAGCTGGATGACGGCGCGGCAGAAAAAGCAGCCGCAAGCCTGAGCGAAAAAGCCCCATACGATGTACTTGTTGTTGGTGGTGGCCCTGCAGGTGCAGCGGCAGCGATTTACGCAGCACGTAAAGGCATTCGCACCGGCATCGTGGCGCAGCGTTTGGGTGGTCAGGTGATGGACACCATGGCGATCGAAAACTTCATCTCGGTGAAACACACGGAAGGTCCAAAGCTGGCGGCGAATTTGGGTGAACACCTGAAAGAGTACGGCGTGGACATCATCACTGAGCAGCAAGCTGAGAAGCTGATGGGTGCTGAGTTCACCGCAGATGGCAAGATCCATGTGAACCTGCAAAGCGGCGCGACACTGAAAAGTAATAGTGTCATCTTAAGCCCGGGGGCTCGCTGGCGTGAAATGAACGTTCCTGGCGAACAAGAATACCGCAACAAAGGTGTGGCGTACTGCCCGCACTGTGACGGCCCACTGTTCAAAGGCAAGAAAACCGCGGTTATCGGTGGTGGTAACTCAGGTATCGAAGCGGCAATCGACCTGGCGGGTATCGTCGAACACGTGACCGTACTGGAATTTGCTGACGTACTGCGCGCAGACCAAGTACTGATTAACAAAGCGAATTCAATGCCAAACATCGACATCATCACCATGGCTCAAACCACCGAAGTGGTGGGTGATGGTACTCGTGTGACTGGCTTGAAATACAAAGACCGCCACACGGATGAAATTAAGCAGCTTGAGCTGTCTGGTATCTTTGTGCAAATCGGCTTGGTGCCTAACACCGAATGGCTGAAAGATTCCGCGGTTGAACTCTCTGCCCGTGGCGAGATTGAAATCGGCAGCCGCGGTGAAACGAGCATGGATGGTGTGTTTGCTGCGGGGGATGCAACCACAGTCCCTTACAAACAGATCATCATTGCGATGGGTGAAGGTGCGAAAGCAAGCTTAGGCGCGTTTGACTACCTCATCCGTAAACAAAGCTAAATCGTTCTTTATTGAACACAGTCCTTTATGATCAAAAGGTGTCGATCGCTCGACACCTTTTTTATTTCTTTCAATAGTTTGCCTTTTGACACTTATTGCGTCACAGCGCGCTGCTGAGATTTCGGCAAGCCAAACGAAATCACCGTGGTGAGCACTAAAGACGCCAGTGAAACCCATAAGCACGCCGCCATCCCCCAGCTTTGAAACACCCAGCCAGAGAGTATCGTACCAATCAAACGCCCCATTGCGTTGGCCATGTAGTAAAAGCCCACATCCAGCGACACACCGTCATCTTTGGCGTAGCTGACAATCAAGTAAGAGTGCAGCGCCGAGTTAATCGCAAATACCGCGCCAAACACCATCAAGCCGACGACAATCACCAATTGCGGATGCCAGCTGCTTTGCACGCCCAAAGCCACGGCGAAGGTGACCAGTGACAGCAGCGCCGCCCAGCCAATGGCAGAGTGTCCATCGGGCGCTTTGCCCGCCCCTTTTACTCCGGTAATGCGCGGCGCGATGCCTTGAATGACGCCATAGCCGATCACCCATAACGCAAGAAAGCCACCGACTGCGCTGTGATCCCAACCAAACACACTGCCAAGATAAATCGGCAAGGCAATGACAAACCACACGTCGCGAGCGCCAAACAGAAAGAGCCTTGCCGCAGAGAGAATGTTGACGCTAGAGGATTTGGAGAAAATCTCGGAAAATTTTGGCTTATTTTTCGCTTTGCCCATCTCCGCTTTGAGGCTCAGCACGCTGCCGATAAACACCAGCGTCAATACGCTTGCCATCGCTAGCACTGCGTATTGAAAGCCAATCAGCGAGAGCAAAGCGCCGCCCAAGAAAAAGCCGCCGCCCTTGAGCGCATTTTTCGAGCCTGTCAGGATCGCAATCCACTTATACAAAGCCCCTTGGGCATTCTCAGGCACAAAAGTCTTAATTGCACTTTTGGCGCTCATTTTGTTGAGATCTTTGGCGATCCCAGACAGCGCCTGCGCCGCCATAACCCAAGGAATGGTCAGCCACGCCGAAGGCACCGCGAGCATCAACAACGCGACTATTTGCAGCGCAAGTCCAATGTTCATGGTGCGATTGAGCCCGAGCCTAGCCCCTAACCAGCCGCCAACCAAGTTGGTCACTACGCCGAAAAATTCATAAAAAAGGAACAACGAGGCAATGGCCAGTGAGGAGTAACCGAGATCGTAGAAATAGAGCACCACCAGCATGCGCAGTGCACCATCGGTGACGGTGAAATTCCAGTAGTTGAATGTCACCAACATGTATTGGCGAACATGATGATTTAACTGAGAAAACATGTTTTTCACTCTGAGAAAAAGAGCGGCCAATGCCGCTCATTCATTATGCTTTGACGACGCTTGAGATGTACTCTACCTGCACCGCTTTGGTAAAGGCCCCCGGTCTGAGCGCCTGCACTTTACTGATGATCGCTTCTAAGGACCATCCTTGCTCTAGCAGCAGATGCGCGGCCAAAAGCCCGGTTCGCCCCGAACCACCCATGCAGTGCAGGGCCACTTTTTCGCCCTTTTTCAGCGCGTCATGCAGTTGCGGAGCGATACTTTGCCATTGCTGCTCAAACTCTGCTTCCGGCGCACAATCGTCCTCGATCGGCGCGTGAAACCATTGCATGCCTGCTTGCTCTGCTTCACAAGGCAAAGCCTCAACGCCTTTTTCCGCCATTTCGTGCTGGTTAATCGCCGTGACAATCGCCGTCACGCCTTGTGCTTTGAGCTGTGAAAGGGAGTCTGCCAGCGAGGTCCCTTTAGTTCCTGGGCAAGGCGTTAAAATCAGCGCCGCGCCGCCTTCGAGCGGCAGTTCCCATGTTGGATGTGTCATTTCTGCTCTCCTTACGCCAAACCGACTTTGCGCACGAGCTCCGCAGTGCGAGTGGCGTAGCCCATTTCATTGTCGTACCACGCGTAGATTTTCACCATGCGCTTACCGACAACCATGGTCGACAACGCATCAACGATGGTTGAGCGCTGGTCACCCCGATAGTCAATCGACACCAAAGGACGCTCTTCAAAGCCCAAAATGCCCTGAAGTTCGTTTTGTGACGCGGCTTTAAGTAGTGCATTGACCTCTTCGGCGGTGGTGTCACGTTTCACATCAAAAATGATGTCGGTCAGCGACGCATTCGCCAGTGGAACACGCACTGCGTGACCATTAATTTTGTCTTTTAGATCAGGGAAAATTTCCACAATCGCGGTCGCCGAACCCGTGGTCGTTGGGATCAGGCTCATGCCACAGGCGCGAGCACGGCGCAGATCTTTGTGCGGCGCATCCAAAATGGTTTGCGTGTTGGTTAAATCATGAATGGTGGTAAACGAAGACTGCTCGATGCCCAAGCTCTCGTGAATCACCTTCACCACCGGCGCGATGCAGTTGGTCGTGCACGACGCGGCGGTAACAATGCGGTGCTTGTCTGGGTCGAAAATATGGTCGTTTACACCGACCACGATATTGGCGATGCCCTCTTCTTTTACCGGAGCCGAAACCACCACACGTTTCACGCCTTGCGCGAGGTATTGGTTGAGAAATTCACTCTTACGATGTTTTCCTGTCGCTTCAATCACGACATCACAGCCAGACCAATCGACCGCTTCAATCAATTTTTGCTGCGAGGTCTTGATCACTTTGCCATTAATGACGATCTGTTCACCTTCATGACTTACCGCATGGTGCCAGCGGCCCTGTACTGAATCAAATTCCAGCAGATGCGCTAAGGTTGCGGCATCCCCCGCGACATCGTTGATCTGCACAAACTCAACTTCTGGCCAGTCGAACGCCGCGCGCAATGCCAAACGACCGATACGACCAAATCCATTAATTCCGACTTTTATAGACATGCTTTTTTCCTTAATTAAACACAGCACTGTGGGCGATCAACCATCGCCGCCAGCCGCTCAATATCTTGCTGGTATTCTTGCTTTAAGCACTTGGATTCCACCAAGCCCTGAATCTGCTTTCTCATCCAACCGGGTAGATCTTCCGCTAAACGGTAAAATACCCACTGCCCTTGACGAAGATCGGTCACAATGCCACTTGAGCGCAGCAGCGCTAAGTGACGCGATACCTTTGGCTGACTCTCACCAAGCGCTTGAGTCAACTCAGCGACACACACTCGCTGCTCACGAGCGATCATCAGCAAGCAGCGCACGCGCGTTTCATCGGCCAACAGTTTAAAGAATTGATGAGGTAACATGATTATCTCCATATGTGGATATGCGTATATATTATTTTTTATCGCCACTGGGTCAATAGCAATTGGCAATCGTCATAAATAATTCATATCCCAAGTTCGCTCGTGCGTTTAAAAACCGTCTTAACCTCAAACGCTTGCTCAAACTTTGTGCAGACGATCGCTTTTAAGACACAACAAGATTCATATACTTGTTTTATCTTTACTTTTAACTACAAACAGCAACATAGGGAAATGGATGATGAGCAATAATAAAAGCTACTCAAAACTGTCGGTTGCACTGCACTGGATAATTGCCTTAGCGTTTATCACCGTGTTTGCCGTCGGTGCGTATATGTCTGACTTACCTCGCGGGCCGGAAAAAGGCGAAATTGTGGCGTTACACAAATCCTTCGGCGTGCTGGTGCTGATGTTGGCAATCGCTCGCATCGTGTGGCGCGTCAAAGAAGGGGCGATTTCCCCTGTCGCACCGATGCCCGCATGGCAAGAGAAAGCCGCAAAAGCCGTCCATGGTTTACTACTATTAGCCACTTTAGCCATGCCTATTTCTGGTGTGGTGATGAATATTGGGGCAGGACGGGCGCTCGAGGTATTTGGTTTCACCTTAGTGACTGCCAGTGAAAAAACGCCATGGATGCAAGAAGTTGGCTCAGTGATTCACCACACCGCGCCGCCGATTATCATCGCGATACTGCTGGTGCACATACTGGCGGTATTAAAACATCAATGGGTGGATAAAGACGCGACCATGGCTCGCATGCTTGGTCGTGGCTAACATCAAACACCTTCCTCAAGCGAGCCATCGGGCTCGCTTTTTTTGCTCATTTTAACGTCAACCAATACTTTGCACTTGCGGCAGTTAATGCTCATAACTTGAACTCACTTCACACAAACCAGCCAAAGCAATCGATTACATATTAACCCCATCAATATGGTGATGGTTTTATATACGGAAATTACTTTTATAAAAACATCAAGCGAGAAAGTCATGCTGAAAAAAACCTTACTGGCGGCAACCGTCAGCGTACTGAGCGCCTGTGGTGGTGACTCGGGCGGATCTGCCGATACACCTGCTACACCACAAAACCGCCCACCGTCAGTTGAGCTGGGCCAAGATATCACCACCGAACCTTTACTACCGATCGAATTGCTGGCTCAACACAGTGATCCTGATGGCGATGTACTGACATTCCAATGGCAGCAAATTGAAGGCCCTACTCTCAACCTTCAAGGCATCGACAGTGAACAACTTACCTTTGAGACACCTCAAGTGGTGGTTGATACCCGTTATGCCTTCCGATTAACCGTCACCGATCCGAAAGGGCAACAAGCAACCGACACCGTTGCCGTCACGGTCAAATATCAACCCGATAACAGTCAAAACCAAGCGCCTGTCCTTTATCTTGAAAAACCTTTTGCGGTGCAAGAAGGAGCCCAAGAAGTACGCTTACACGCCAGTGCTACCGATAGCGATGGCAGCATAGCCAATATCTATTGGCAGCAACTGAGTGGACCAACAGTCACACTGTCAGACCCAACCTCATTTAATCCCACCTTTGCGGTTCCCGACGTCGATAAAGACGAGCTCATTCAGTTTGATGTCAAAGTCACCGACAATCTTGGCGCCAGCGCCAAATCTGGTCAGGTGATTACGGTGCACGCCAACAACGGCAACCAAAGACCCGTCGTTTCACTTGGTGACAACCAAACGGTCCAAGAAGGCACCCCATTGACAGTAACGGCCAACGCGAGTGACAGCGACGGTACAATTACAGAGTACAGCTGGGCGCAATTATCAGGACCAGAGGCAAGCCTGAGCAACGAAGATAGCGCTGAAGCTCAACTGACTGTCCCCGCGTATCAGCCCGGGGCTGCCAATAAAATCCGCATTTCAGTGCAGGTGGTTGATGATCAACACGGGCGCAGTGTGAGTTCGGTAGATCTCACCATTGTGCCCAAAGATGGCAGCTTCTCTTCGATCCGCTATCGTGACCCAGAAATGCAACGCTGTGTCGAAAACCTGCGAGATCATCATCACTGGAGCGCAGTCACCGACGTGGTGACTCTTGAGTGCCCTATCAGGTATGAAATCAGTACCACAATGGATCTCGCCGCTTTTCCGAATCTTCGTAATATGATCATCCGCTCACCGAAACTCAGCGATTTCAATGCCAACTACACCCCTGATATTGAGCAACTTACCCTGTATCTCAGTGCGTTGAGTCATGTCGACCTGAAACCGCTGGCCGACTTACAAAGCTTGAGAATAGAAAAACTCGCACAGTTGCAAAGCCTTGATCTGTCTTACAGCAGCGCACTGACTGATTTAGACATTCGTGAATCAAAACTACCTGCGCTCGACTTAACCGCCACAACCGCGTTGGAAGCGGTCGCAATTCGCTCCACGGAATTGGCCACGCTGCAATTGGCTGACATGCCTTCTTTGCAGCGTTTAATCTTGACGCAGAACCAGTTATCTGAGCTCAATTTGACTAAAATGCCAGCTCTGATTGCGTTGGCCGTCAATGGTAACCAGCTCGCTGCACTTGATATGTCCGAGCTCACCGCGCTGACGACCTTCTCCGCATCCGATAACCAACTCACTGCCCTTACTTTTGCTGAGGGGATTCCGCTGAAAATGCTCATCTTGGATAAAAACCCAATCAGCACGTTAAATCTGCGTCCTTTTGTAGAGCTGGAACAACTATGGGCCAGTGACACCAAGCTGAAAGCGCTCGATTTCAGCCACAACGAGAAACTGACAACCTTGCTAATGGAAAAGGTGCCAAGTTTGACTCAGCTTACTGGTGATGTAACGCAGTTGCACAGTTTGGATATCAGTTACAGTGGCGTGACCAGTGTGGATTTTGCCGCGCTGAACAATCTAGAAATACTGGGAGCATCCGGCATGAGTCTCAAGCAGTTTGATGCGAGTAAGCACCCTAAGTTGCAACAATTGATGTTGGCAGACAACCAATTGTCGACGCTGGATATCTCCGCTAACCCTGATCTGGTCGTGCTTGATGTACAAGGGAACCAGCTCAAAACGCTGGATCTGACTCACAACCCTCAAACCTTTGAGCTGACCGCAAACGACAACCAGTTAGGAAGCGTGACATTGCCAGAAGGCAGCCGACTCACTTACCTCTCTTTAGCTAATAATCAGTTGCAAAGTGTGGATGTGGTTAAGGCGATTAACGTGTTTGAAGTGGAACTAAACAATAACCCCTTGACCAGCCTAGATATTGGTGAGCTGCTCCAGCTAAGAGAGCTGGATATCTCCAACACGCCGATCAGCGATTTTGAGTTGGCAGTATCAAGCGGCTTCTGGTGTTTGGTGGCTGAAAACCATCAGTTCAGCATCGCGATGCAAGAGAAAGTAGCGGAGTTTGCTGCGCAATCTGGGCATCTGTTTTCCACGCTGCCCCGCGGAGATCTAAACGTAGCCAGTTTTTGCCACCAGCAGTCACAGTAAACGTGCTTTACGGCTGAAACACATTGACCATGCACCATCAAATAAGGGAGGCTTGCGATAGGCAAGCCTCCCTTATTTTACTAGCACAATCTGGATGAACCTTGTGGCTAGGCGGCTTATGCCACCTGTTCGGTTTTGATTGGCGCGGCCATTTTCGTTTCAAAAAACGTCTCATGCAGGGCACAGATCGCTTTGCGATACTCTTTGTCACTGACCACAAACTGCACATTGACGTTGCGCATGGACGAGTGCAGTGCTGCTGGCGTCACGCCGTTACTCATTAAGCAGCTCACCCCTTTGGCCAGCGTTTTATTGGTATCCATTTGCGAACCTATGGCGGAAATCAACGCCACCATACGCCCTTTTGTCGACGCTTTGGGGTAGCGCTTTTCCGCTTTGTACAGCACTTGGTTAAGATTTTCTGCACTGCCACCCAGATAATAGGTGATTGAGTTAGCGTTCATCTCTTTACCAATCAAACTCACTCGTGCCTCGGAGATGATTTCCATCAACTCATAACTGACATTATCCACCTGACCGACCATGGTTTGGTCAAAAAGATGCAGAGCAAATACCTTCTCTTTACCTGCAATGATCTCCACTTTCTCCGTTTGTGGTACGTAGTCTGCCGAGATCAGCGTGCCCGGATGTTCAGGTTCAAAAGTGTTTTTGATCTGCAGTTCAATGCCACTTTCACGCAGACCCGCCGCCGCATTAGGGTGGATCGCTTCCATCCCCAAATTCGCCAGTTGATCGGCAACATCATAGTTGGTGTGGCCAATGGGTAACACTTTGCCCGGACCTACCACACGCGGATCGGCGGAGCTCAAATGGTACTCTTTGTGAATCACCGCCAGATCAGCATTGGTGAGTGAGGCAATACGGCTAAAGGTCATCTCGCTATAACCGCGATCGTAGGTGCTCATCAACCCTTCTTTACAGTACGCGTAGCCCGTGACGATTGGCAGCTCTTGTGTCAGGTCGATGCTGGCAAACGCCGTGTTGATCGTCTCATCCAAAGATTTGGGTTCTTCGGTATTCCAGCCCGAGAGATCGACAAAACGCGCGTTGATGCCGACGCTTTTTAACTTGAGCGCAGTATTAAACGCGCTATGCGCTTCACCAATTGAGGCGAGAAACTCGCGAATTTGCGGCAAATAGTGGCGCAAAGAAAACTGCCCATACTGGCAGGTTTCTAAAATATTGGTAATGCAGTTACGCGCTTCAGCGATGCGCGAACGGATAAATTTGTCAGCACGCAGTCGATTCATCGGATCGGCAAAGATGTTTTCATTCATCAGCAGCATGCGCTGCTCCACTTCACACAGCGACTCCTGCCACTCGTCGTTGCGCTTGGCAATGTGTTGGTAAACGCCCGGTTTGGCGGTTTTTTTGCCTTCGAGGAGCGCATCAGTCATGCCGCCGTAAGCCGAAACGACAAACACACGATGGTAAGGATTGGCGGGGCGCAGGATGATGTTGTCTAACACAGCGTCAAACGCTGTCATTGAAGTACCGCCGATTTTTTCTACGGTATAAATCATGAAGATTCCTTGGTTAGTTACTAACGTGGGGAGAGGGAGAAGAAGTGGAACAGCAAGGCGCTCCACTTCAAGGTTGAATCAGTCAACCAGCGGATAGACGCCGTGCTCGTCGTGCACCTCTGCGCCAGTGATTGGCGGATTAAACACACACGCCATCACCATCTCTTTGTCTTTGTAGGCGCGCAGGAAATGTTCGTCATGCTGATCGAGGATGTACAAGGTGCCGGGTTTGATTGGATAGGTCTTGCCACCCACCACTTCGATCTCGCCTTCACCTCTGATGCAGTACACCGATTCAAGGTGGTTTTTGTAGTGGATATGGGTTTCGCTATCTTGATAAATCGTGGTGATATGGAACGAAAAACCCATATTGTCGTCTTTAAGTAGCATGCGCACACTTTCCCAGTTTTGTGCGACCACACGACGTTCGCTGTTTTGGCACTCTTCTAGCGTTCTTACAATCATTGTTCTTCCTTAGTTAACCGACGTTTTTAAAATGGCTGGCTGCGACGGATTCGACCGCCTGTTCGAAGATCTCTAGCCCTTGTTTGAGCTCGCTTTCGGTGATGGTCAGAGGTGAGAAAAACTTCACCACTTCATCATTTGGCCCGGCGGTTTCAATCACCATTCTTTTCTCAAAGCAGTCGGCAGCAATGGCTCTGGCAACTTCACCGTTTTGGCACTCAATACCACTCATCATGCCTCGCCCTTTTTGGCGTACGAACAGTTCCGGAAAACGCTGCACCGTCCGAGTGACAACGTCACTCACTTGCTGGGCACATTGCTGAATGTGACGGCTAAAGTCATCATTCGACCAGTAGATTTCCAGCGCGCTGGTCGCGGTGACGAAGGCGTGGTTATTACCGCGAAACGTGCCGTTGTGTTCACCGGGTTTCCAAACATCAAGCTCTGGTTTGAGCAGCAGCACCGCCATCGGTAAACCATAACCGCTGAGCGATTTCGACAGCGTCACCATATCGGGCACGATGCCCGCTGGTTCAAAGCTGAAAAACGTCCCTGTGCGACCACAACCGGCTTGAATGTCATCGACAATCAGCAAAATATCGTGGCGCTTACAGAGCGCACTAAGGCGTTTAAGCCAAGAGGTCGACGCGGCGTTTAAGCCCCCTTCCCCCTGCACGGTTTCTAACAGCACTGCCGCTGGTTTATCCATACCCGCAGAGTTGTCACCGAGCATGGTTTCAAACAGCGCCAGCCCGTCGACACCCGCATAGCCTTCAAACGGAATACGAGTGATGTTAGGCAAAGTCATGCCCGCGCCTTGGCGATGGTGCTGGTTACCTGTCGCCGCCAGCGCTCCTGCGCTACAGCCGTGAAAACCATTGGTGAAAGCCACCACATTGCTTCTGCCTTTCACTTTACGCGCCAGTTTTAGCGCCGCTTCCACCGCGTTGGTCCCCGTTGGACCTGTAAACTGCATTTTGTAGTTAAGCGATCTAGGTTGCAGAATTATGCGTTGGAAGGTGTCCAAAAAGGTGGCTTTGGCACTGGAGTGCATGTCTAACCCGTGGGTTAAGCCGTCCATTTCAATGTATTCGAGTAGCGCTTGTTTTAGCACAGGGTTGTTGTGGCCGTAGTTGAGAGATCCTGCACCGGCAAGGAAATCTAAGTAGCGCTCTCCATTTTCCGTTTCCAGCCAACACCCTTTAGCTTTGTGAAAGACCACCGGAAAGTGGTTTGAATATGAACGAACGTTGGATTCTTGCTGAGTAAAAATATCCATGTTGAGACCGTTTTTGATTCCTATTTATTGAGGAGTGTCTAGCGGAATACGATAGAGGTATTCCGTATCGTGTTTGCCTTTAAAATGGGCGTCTTCATCGAGAAAAGTAGTTACTTTGCCTCGTTTGCCGTGCTGCTCATCCAGCTTTTCAAACAGCGCCCAAGAGGCTTGATTTTGTTCGGTAATGGTGGTTTCGACCGCTCGAACCTGTTTAAGCTGCTGGCGATTGAGTAGCTTGTCGAGCATGCGAAATGCCAAGCCCTTACCGCGATAGCGAGGCGCCACCGCAACTTGCCAAACGAACAGTACGTCAGGCTCTTCCGGTTTCTGATAGCCGGAGATAAAACCCGCGACATCGCCTTGGTGTTCGGCAACGATGCAGGTTTGGCGAAAGTGGGTCGATTGCAGAAAATTGCAGTAGGATGAGTTCATATCCAGTGGCGGACAATCGGCGATCAAACTGTAGATCGCATCGCCATCGGTCACTTTCGGTTGTCTAAAGGTCCATTTATTGGCTGAGTGTTGTGCAATTTCAGGGTACATCACCCAGGGAGCAGAAGTAATCATATGCAGATACATTTCCATCGAGCTCTAATTAAAATTCCTATTTATTATGGCCATTATCGGCGGTTAAAAAGCAAATAAATGGCCTTTTCATCGCCAAAAACGTGATTATTATCACATAAAATAACCCATAAACGCAAACTAAATAATTAGAACACAAAACTTTAATCTAACAACAAAACGCTCATTAAGAGATGAGGGAAGATTCTCTAATTGGCTTGATTACTCAGAAAAATCCTTTATACCTTAACGTTAAACACCTCATTTCGTGACCTTGATCACACTTAACAGGATGGTTGTCCGTTTTTAAAATAATTCGTACTCTAAATTTATTATCCTAATCAGAAGGGGCCACTCTCAGAAAACAATCAAGACAAAACAATTGGATATCGATATGCGAATTTTACTCACTCTGATCGCGCTGATGAGCTTGCTCGTGCCAGCCATCGCAGAAGAGCAAAGCTATTCACAAAGCGAACTGCTCGACCGACCACTGATGGAAAGGTACATACTGGATGAACTCAAAGCGCTGCGCCAAGACCAGCAGGATTTGGAAAGACGCCTAACGGTACAGATCACCGATCGCGAGCTGTCGGTGGCGGATAAATCACTCAACTATGCCAACGTCACGGTCACCTACTTTTTCTACATTATCGCCGGGGTTGCGTCGCTGATCGCTTTTGTCGGTTGGCAATCGCTGCGTGAATTCAAGCACAACACCAAAGAGATGGCCGACAAGCGTTTGGAAACCATTGCAGAAAAATACGAAAAGAAGTTCATCGCGCTTGAACGAGATTTGAAGCGCAAAACTCGCATCATCAGCGAAAACAACCGAGAAATTGAGATCATCAACGAGATCCACAATTTATGGCTGCGCGCACAAAGCATGCCTACCGCAGAGCAAAGAATCGATGTGTACGATGAAATTCTTGCCATTCGCCCGGGCGATTTGGAAGCGTTAACTTATAAAGCCGACGCTGCGATGGAGATCAGAGAATACAACTGGGCACTGAGCCTATGTAATCGCGTGCTGGAGATGGACAACACCAACGGCCCGGCGCTCTACCAACGTGCTTGTGCCTATTCGCGATTGGGGGTAGAAGAGCAAGCGATTGAAGATCTGCAACGTGCGATTGACGCCAGCCCTTCCATCCGCGATTTGATCAACAACGAGCCCGATTTAGAAAGCTTGCAGGGCAATCCGCATTTCGACCGTCTGTTGAGTCGCAATAGTGAGAGAATGACGCAAGAAGGTAACTTGGAATAAAGCAATGGGCGCAGCGGAACACGCTGCGCCCCTGTAAAAGCAGAAAGTTTAGATCGAGAGCGGCAACAGCTCCATGCCTAACACACCGCTGATGCTCATCACTACCAGCAGCGAAATTTTAAACACCGAGCGCGCCCAGCTTTCGTAATTCTGCTGCGTCACAGGTTTAAAGGTGACAAGAAGCCAATAGCCACTAACCAACGACGCCACGGCCAGATACTCATACCCCGCACTGCCAAGAGCAAACAAGGCGAGCGCAACAACGGCAAACGCCACCACATACGCTTTCATGTGGCGCTGCGCTTTTTCAATCCCGTCAATCACAGGCAATACCGGAATGCCCGCTTGGCGATAGTCGTTTAAACGGAACATGGCGATAGCGTAGGAGTGCGGCATTTGCCACAGGCTGAACAAGACAAACAGCAGTACGGCTTCAATATCAATGTAGTTGGTCACGGCTAAATAGCCGACCAGTGGCGGTACGGCACCAGAGATGCTGCCCACCAGCGTGCCGTACACTGAGGTGCGTTTGTAGATCATGGTGTAGAAAAAGACGTAAAACACGTAGCCAAGCAGCACGATCACCGTCGAGAGTGGGTTGACCAAGGTATACAAGGTGGCGGTCCCCGCCAGCAGCATCACCAAAGCGTAGACAAACGCGTGGTCGCTGTTGACTTTACCCAACACTAAGTCGCGCTTCGCAGTACGCGCCATTTTGACATCGATATCGCGATCAAAAATATTGTTGATCACGCAGCCAGAGGCAATCACCAGCGCTACGCCAAATAAGGTTGGCCCCATCAGTCCCCAGTTTGCGCCTTCCGTTTTTGCAGCGAGGAAAAACCCCGCTGCAACGGAAATCAGATTACCGAAAATGATGCCTGGCTTAGTAATAGACAGGTAACTTTTCAGCATCTCACACCTTTAACATCATGTTTTGATGCAAGTGCCACATGATCCACAGAGAGCCTGCGACCAGAATAAGCACCACAATCGCACTGAACACTAGGGAGACCATGTTCCAGCGGCCATCTTCACTTTTCACTTCCATGTGTAGGAAGTAGGCAAAGTGAACGACGATCTGCACCACAGCACAGCCAAGGAGCACAGCGTAGGTTACCGCTTGTGGCAGGCTTTGTGACCACGCAAAGTAGAAAGGGATCACGGTTAGAACCAGTGCAAACACAAACCCTTTTACGTAATCGCGCGCACCTGTATCTGCATGTTGATTGCTCATTACATTACTCCTAACAGGTAAACGATGGTGAAGACACAGATCCAGACGATGTCGAGGAAGTGCCAGAACAAGCTCAAGCATTGGAAACGCGTTTCCATCATGGCATTGAGACCTTTAGTGCTCAGTTGGTGGTAGCACACCGCCAGCCAGATCAAACCAAAGCTCACGTGCAGACCATGTGTGCCCACCAACGTGAAGAAAGCAGAGAGGAACGCGCTGCGCTGCGGGCCAAACCCTGCTGCAATCAGGTGATGAAACTCGTAGATCTCCATGGCAATAAAGCCCAAGCCGAGCAAGAAAGTGATGGCGAGCCAACGCTTCATCGTCGTCACATCGCGACGTTTCATCGCAATCATGCCAAAACCAAAGGTGATACTGCTCAGCAGTAGTAACATGGTTTCGGTGAAAACGAACGGCAATTCAAAAATATCTTTGCCGATCGGCCCGCCCGCATTGGCAGAAACCAACACGGCGTAAGTGGCAAACAGAGTGGCAAACAGAATGCAGTCACTCATCAGGTAGATCCAGAAACCGAATAGCTTGTTGCCACCGGTATCGTGGTGATCGTGAGTGTGAGCATCAGCGTGCATAGGTCACCTCCATCTCATCTTTCTTCTCTGGCGCGTTGTGAGCCTGCTTCGCTTGTGCCCATTTTGCACGTCGCTCAGCTTCAATCGCTTTGATTTCGTCCACTTGCACGTAGTAATCCACGTCGTCGTTGTAGCTATGTCTGATACAGGTGATCACAATGCCGACCAAGCTTGCCGCCGCCAGCCACCAGATGTACCAGATCATCGCAAAGCCAAAGGCCATTGCCCACGCGGAAACATACATCCCCGTTGGGGTATTTTTCGGCATGTGGATTGGCTCATACTCGACCTCGTTCATTGGATCAAACTCACCACGCTGCTTCTGATACCAGAAAGCATCAATCTCGTCGCCTTTCGGCAAAATGGCGAAGTTATAGAATGGCGGTGGAGAAGAGGTTGACCACTCCAGCGTACGTGCATCCCACGGGTCGCCAGTCAGGTCAAGGTTCTGCTTGCGATCGCGAACGCTGACAAAAATCTGCACGAACTGGCACAAAACGCCCAGCGCGATCACCGCCGTACCTGCTGCGGCAATCGCCAGCAGAGGGAAGAACTCAGGGTTAAGATCTTGGCTGATACGACGCGTCATGCCCATAAAGCCGAGCGCATACAGCGGCAAGAAGGCCATACAGAAGCCGATAATCCAGCAGTAGAATGCACGCTTGCCCCACGCTTCGTTGAGCGTGAAACCGGTCGCTTTCGGGAACCAGTACGTTATCGCAGCGAAACAGCCAAACACCACCCCGCCGATGATCACGTTATGGAAATGCGCAATCAAAAATACCGAGTTGTGCAGCACGAAATCAGCGCCCGGTACAGACATCAATACGCCAGTCATACCACCAATGGTAAAGGTGATCAAAAAGCCCACGGTCCAAAGCATTGGCGTGGTGAATTTGATGCGGCCTTTGTACATGGTGAACAGCCAGTTAAAGATTTTCACCCCAGTCGGGATGGAAATGATCATGGTAGCGATACCAAAGAAGGCGTTTACGTTTGCGCCAGAACCCATGGTAAAGAAGTGATGCAACCAAACCACGAAAGCCAGCACAGTAATCACAATCGTTGCCCACACCAAAGAGGTGTAACCAAACAGTTTCTTACGCGCAAATGTCGCGGTCACTTCCGAGAACACGCCGAAGACTGGCAGCACAAGGATGTACACTTCTGGGTGGCCCCAAGCCCAAATCAGGTTGACATACATCATCATGTTGCCGCCCATGTCATTGGTGAAGAAGTGCATGCCGAGGTAGCGATCCAACGTCAGCAGCGCGATCGTCACGGTCAGGATCGGGAACGAAATGATGATCAAAATATTAGAGCAGAGAGAAGCCCAAGTGAACACAGGCATCTTCATCATCGGCATGGATGGCGCACGCATCCGCAAAATGGTGACAAAGAAGTTCACCCCAGAGAGCGTCGTTCCCACACCGGAAATTTGCAGCGCCCAAATCCAGTAGTCGACCCCGACGCCTGGGCTGGCATCAATACCAGACAGCGGCGGATACGCCAGCCAACCCGTACGGCCAAACTCACCGAGACCAAGCGACAAGTTGGTCAGCACCACCCCAACCATAAACAGCCAAAAGCTCAAGTTGTTTAGGTATGGGAAAGCAACGTCACGGGCACCAATCTGCAGTGGAACAATGATGTTCATCAGACCAATCACCAGCGGCATGGCAACAAAGAAAATCATAATCACACCGTGTGCGGTGAAGATCTGATCGTAGTGGTGCTGCGGTAAGTAGCCCGCCTCGCCTGCCGAGGAAAGCAGTTGTTGGCTACGCATCATTACCGCATCGGCAAAACCGCGTAGTAGCATCACCATCGCAACGGCAATGTACATAAAGCCCAGTTTTTTGTGATCTACCGAGGTAAACCATTCATTCCATAAATATTGCCATTTGCCTGCTTTGGTGACGAAAGCCACCACTGCAAGACCCGCCAGGGCAACCACGGCCAACGTAATCATGATGATAGGTTCATGATACGGAATCGATTCAAGCGTTAATCTACCAAACATGGGTTATCCTTCATCTTCGACCAGACAAGCCGCATCAAAGCTCGCGTTCATTGAGCCCGGATACTGAGTCACCACGTTGGCGAACAGTTCGGGGACGACAGTGGAGAAGTACTTCACTGGTGCATCAATAGTTGGCTGCGCCAACGCCTTGTATGCAGGCAGATCCGGCAATTGTTCAGGGCTCGATTTCACTTGGTTAACCCAAGCATCAAAGCTCGCCTGATCGGCCGTTGCGGTCGCGGTAAACTTCATGTGCGAGAACCCTTCACCGCTGTAGCTCGCGGCAACACCATCAAAATCGCCATCATGATTGGCAATCAAGTGCAGGCGCGTCACCATACCTGGCATCGCGTAAATCTGGCTGCCCAAACTTGGAATGAAGAAGGAGTTCATAATGTTGTCTGAGGTGAGCTTAAACTCGATAGGCACATCTTTAGGAAACACAACATGATTGGTCGTCGCGATATGCTGCTCTGGGTAGATAAACAGCCACTGCCAATCCAAGGAGACCACTTCGATGGTCATCGGTTTGACATCGCTGACCAGCGGTTTTGAGGGCTCCAAATCATGGGTAGAACGCCAAGTGATGGTGGCAAGCACCGCGATGATGATGATAGGGATCGTCCATACCACCACCTCAATTTTGGTCGAGTGAGACCATTCAGGTGCATACTCTTCTTCCGTATTCGCTGCACGGTATTTAAAGGAGAAGTAGATAGTCATTAGGATCACGGGGATAACCACAATGAGCATCAACAACAGAGCTGTAATGATCAACTCTTTTTCCTGTACACCAATAGCGCCTTTCGGATTGAGCAAAGCATAATCGCATCCGCAGAGCATGAGCGCGACAATAGCAAGCCCAGCCCTCGGCAAGATGCGTATATATCTTGAGGCTTTCATTTACTTTCTCGATGTCTTGATGACCTTTATTGGCCACACTTGTGCGTTACAAGCTAGGTGCAATAAGGTCGTTATAGTCATTAGAATTTTATTTTTGTTGAGCATATGCATCGCCGCATGCAATTGGGTCACAATCTGCAACACGAAAACAAAAACACTATTTTTCATGTGGTCAAATTGTTACACAACGCAATACTTTGTTACATTCGCGCAATTATGCTTGTATCAAAAATGAAGCTCACCCTCTGATTGCGAAAACTTACATTTCACAAATAGTATTTTAAACGCTAAAAACATTACTTTTTAGAAGGGAATATTTCATCACCGAACAGATTTGCTTGCAAACAAGAAATTCACCTGATGAATTTATTACTAGCGCGATATTGAAAATAAAAATCCCCTGTCGAAAATAAGATATTTCCCTCTTTTAGAAAAATAGGAAAACATTCTTCTTTCATTGCTAATAAAATAGAAACAACCAAAAAGAAATAAGTTGAAACCTCATCAATACTATTTAATAATTAATTTTCATGATTTTTAAATAGATTAATATTTTTATAATCAAATAGGATAAAGCCATTCGATTCGTTATCTTCTATGCATGGCTGATCTACCCAACTTTTACTATTAGTGATCATTGTCACTAACTTTAAATATCAATTGTTCTTTGAGCTAAGATACCTTGCTGAAAAATTTACGCATTTTAGCAAACTAAACTATACTCAACACATTTGAATCGTCGCGACGAGAGAAAGGACAAGCAAGCATGATAAGACTGGTTGATCGCAGCTTTGTTTCCACAAGATCTGTGTTATCCGTTATTTCTTGGCTATTTTTCATGCTCGCTGTCGCTATCATTGGCAGCCTCTATTACATCCTGATTTCTTTGGATGACATGTCTTCATCTGAGTTCAAACAACGCGTTTCGCTAGCATTAAACGTAGAAAAAAAGCATCATCAAGATATATTGAGCGAATATACTTATTGGGATGAAGCCTATTTTAAAATATTTCACGAAAACGACGAAGAATGGATAAGAATCAATACTGGTAGCTTTTTAATTAATAGCTATGATCTAGCTTTTAGCTTGGCATTTGAAAAAAGGCTCAATAAGTCACTGTTAGTCAATAATGAAAATAGTCAAGCATTAACCGTTGATGAGATTATGAACGATGATTTTAATCAACTCAGTGACACAAACTATCCAAATGAAGAAGAAAAAAAGCTCACCAGCGGCTACATCACGATCAATAACGATCTCTATCTGATCGTTGTTGGCCCCTTTATTGATGAATCCAATTACCAACCACGGCAAAATGGTTTTCTGGCCATTGGAATTAAGATGGATAACGACTACATCTTACATTTAGCCAAGAAATACAATTTGGGTCATCTTCATGTTGTGCCAACCACGTACGTTGTCGGCAAAAATGAAGAAAGCATGACGCTGCTTTCACCAACGGGCACGCCAGTGGCGAAGATCCTTTGGGCACCGAATTTGCCCAGCACCACCGTACTGCCAAATATTACACTGGTCATTATTCTCTTTTCACTGGTGGCAGTTGTTGTGACCCGTTTCATCCTCTTGGCAGAAGAAAAAAACCGCAGCGCCTATGAGAATAAAATTTATCTCGAAGCCACACGAGATAGCCTGACCAATGTGAGTAATCGCCGTCATTTTATGGAGCAAGCTGGCAAAGAGTTTGCCTCCGCTCGTAAGAACAATGAACGCTTTTTCGTCCTAGTTTTAGACCTCGACCATTTTAAGGCCATCAACGACACCTTTGGCCACAAAATTGGCGACAAAGCGCTGATTCATTTTGTTCGCTTGTGCGATCAATACTTATCCGAAAGAGACATTTTTTGCCGCATCGGCGGCGAAGAGTTTGCTCTCGTACTCTCTCGTTATAATCGCAGCCACGCTATGTATAAAGCTTATGCCATCCGCAAAGCAGTGATGGAAAATCCTCTATTGGAAAAACATCACACGATTCAAATGACCGTCAGTATTGGCGTGGCTGAATGCTCCTCGCAAACAACACTCGACGAACTGTTGGAAGCAGCAGATAAAGCCATGTATCAGGCCAAACACGCTGGTAGAAACCAAGTAATCCAACTTTAACAATAAGCTTTTAAGAAATCGAAAAGTGACCAGCAAGCGTTTGATTCTTGTGTCGCTTTAACTATGCTCAAAGAAACCCTGACAGAGGAAAATCGCATGACACTATTAAAACAGGCATTGATTTCACTGGCCCTTATTTTTTCTCCATTGCTCAAAGCCGATGTACTTACTCTCACCTCACTTGAGTGGCCGCCCTACTCCTCACCACAGCTAAAACAGAAAGGTGCTTCGATTGCGGTCGTTAGCGCTGCGCTTAAAGAGATGGGGCATGAACTGAAAGTCGAGTTCTATCCGTGGGAACGAGCGGTTCATTTGGCTAAAAACGACGCTCGCTACGCAGGCTACTTTCCTGAATATCTTTTTGAATCCAGCGACTTGCTTTTTTCTGATTCCATCGGCCTTGGCCCTCTAGGCTTTGCTGAAAATAAAGCGAAGCCAGTACAATGGTCTGCTTTGGCCGACCTCAAGTCGTATACCATCGGCGTGGTACGCGGTTATGTGAACACCGATGAACTCGATCAAATGATCGCCAACGGCACGTTGAAATCCGAAGCAGTAAACAGTGATAGCCAAAACCTAACTAAGTTAGGGCACAAGCGTATTCCACTGGCCGTCATCGACAGTAACGTTTTCCAATATTTGCTCGACAACACGCCTGCTTTACAACCTTTCAAAGCCGATTTGCAGATGAACCCGAAACTGCTTGTCGAGAAATCTCTCCACGTTGCGTTTACTAATAACCAAGATGGCCAACGTTGGCAGGAGATTCTAAATCAAGGGCTAAAACGCATCGACGTCGACAAAATCATGGCGGATTATTTGGCTAACTAATCCGAATAAAGACAAAAAAATCAGCTCTTCAAATTTTCGCTTGAAGAGCTGAGAGCAAAACTGGATCGGAAAACAACTTTTCTCTTTTGGCTATTTCTCCGCCGTCGCCGCTTTTTGCGTGGCTCTGGCGCAGAACCATTGTTGCCCGAACACATTAATCACCAGACCAAGCGCAATCACCACAACACCGAGTATTTGGAACACGCTGAGGTTTTCATCCAATAATACCCACGCACTAAGCAAACCAAATACCGGAACCAAGAGTGAAAGCGGAGCAACCATGGCGGTTGGATAGCGACTTAACAAGTTGCTCCAGCCACCATAACCAACGATGGTTGCGAGCAACGAAAGGTAAACAATCGACAGCACATTGTGCCACTCAATATGCACCAATGAATCGACAATCTGCGACGGCCCTTCCACCACAAAAGAAGCGATAAAAAATGCAACGGTTGGCACCAAAGCACTCCAAACGATCAGAGACATTGTCGGTACCACGTAACGTTGCATGATCACCTTGTTGGTAATGTTACCCAGCGCCCAGCACGTCGCGGCCCCCAAAATCAGCACCAAGGTAAACTGCGTGACAGAAGCACTGCCTTGCTCTTGAGCCGCCGCCAGTAAATAAATACCAATACCAGCAATGCTCACCGCAATAACATTGTGTAGGCGAACGCGCTCTTTAAGCAGCAATACACCAAAAAGCAAGGTGATAAAAGCTTGTGCTTGTAATAGCAGCGATGCTAACCCCGCCGCAAGTCCCACATTCAACGCCCAAAAAAGCAGCGCAAATTGCCCAAAGCTGATGGTCAGCCCATAAGCGCACAGCCATTTTAGCGGCAGCTTAGGGCGTGGAATAAACAAGATCGCCGGGAAAACCACCAAAGCGAATCGTAAACCTGCCAAGAGTAGCGGCGGCATGCCTTGCAACCCCACTTTGATCACCACAAAATTCACGCCCCACACCATCACAATAGTTAAGGCCAATAATCGGTCACGAAAAGACATGTTTATCCTTATGTAAAATGCGGTGTCTGAAAGTAGAACGCGAATCTCACCAGTCGGTAAAAAACCTTGCGCTCAAGCAACTAATAGGACAGATTGCCCTATTTACAATTGGATAACAAGTCATCAAGCCGTTGTACAGAGATAGAAAACAAAACACATATCGATTACAATGGTACGGCTTGTTTGTGTTACTCACATGAAGTGACAAAATTACCTGTATTTCCTATGCCGCCCTAATTTTATTGGGGCGGCATTTCATTTAGGAGCAAATCAATGACAAACAAACCTTCGATCATCGTATCCACACTCGATATGGACCGTATTAGCACATTACTGGAAAAGGCAACCCAATGGTCTGCAGAGCTAGAGAAATTGGAAGATGAGCTCGACCGAGCAACCGTAATGACTTCCAGTGACATGCCAAGCAACGTGGTTACCATGAATTCCACAGTCTGCTTTAAATTTGTTGGCAGCGATAACAGTATGGAAAAAACGCTAGTTTACCCTGATCAAGTTCGCAGTAGTGAAGACATCTCGATCTTTGCCCCTGTAGGAAGTGCCCTGCTTGGATTGTCTGTCGGCCAACAGCTAACCTGGCCAATGCCGAGTGGACAAGAAAAAACCATCGAAATCATCGATGTTGTTTATCAGCCTGAACGTGCCGGTGATTTTCACCTCTAAACGTTAGGCTGTCTGGTGCAAAGAACAGCCGCTTTGCACCAGGAGAGCATATCGCTCATCTTTCCGTCTCCACATAAAGACCGTCATTAACAAATACCAAACGAATTACCCAAATGGCCTTAGCACTTTCCGCACGGAAACCGCATGAACATCAGCGTCACGTAAGGCTTTCAAGAACCTTACTTAGGTACTTTTCGTCCATTGCGCAGTTCATCCGTTTACGTTTGATACCACCTTTAAACGTGGTTTTGCTCTTTAATAGGTTCAAACATATCTGCCTGATCCTTGCAAAAGCCTCTGCTCGATCGTCCGCTCTAATACGCGAATTGTCCTCACAAAATGCAGTATCAAGTGACCAATGCATGACCTCTACACCCCAGTGAGAACGCACGGCTTGCGCATGAGTTAAATAATTGTTAAGTCCCAAATAACACGTGCTCTCGAAACTCTGTATTTAACGCACATTTCAATTGCCGCCTTTTCAAAGTGCCTTTCATTTCTACTAACTTTATCAAGTTCATGCACATTTGACGTATGCGCAAAAGATTCTCTGCCGCATGCTGATAAGTAATGCGGCTATCATCTTCTCTCATCACACAATCCAGCCACCAATGCATACTCTCTACACCCCAATGACCACGACACAGTTCGCCAAAACTGACTGGCGTCAGTTCCTTCGATGAGATGAAATACCGTATGCCAATACTTCCTGATGATTCATCATTCAATTGCTGGTAAGTCACTGCTATACATAATGTTGTTAAACCTTTCCAATCAACAGCAAAATCACCAAATTCTTGGGTAAATGGGACCGTGATGTATGTCCTTATCACTTTACGACCACGTTTACCTACCTCTTCTTGCTCTACTGCCTGAGACGAATATTCTGCCAGTTTCTCAAAAGAAAAATGAGATTGAAAAAGAGCATGTAAACGGGGCTGATTATCCTTAACGGACATTAAGTAGTCGCCACCTCTAAGAACAATATCTTCCGCTATGGCTCTTTGACATCCCATGGCATCTAGGCTGATAACTCGGTCTTCGACTTGGATTAATTTCAATATCTGGGGAATTAGCGTGAGGTGAGTAGGCCACCGGAACCTCCCCAGCAGCCTCTCGCAGAACCGTACGTGAACCTCTCAGCTCATACGGCTCCCATCAAGTAATACTTCTTGCTGAACCAAATGTCCAGTGAGGAAACAATCTAGGACATTGAGCCGATAGCTTATCAAAGAACGCTACGGTTCGACTTTTGTGACATTTTAGCGATTTGAATTTCCTTCTCGCCCAACGTACTAAAGTCTTGTTGAAATGTCTGAATACCGAGTCTAATTCGCTTCGCCTGAACTTTCCGTAATAGTTTATCTGTATTAGTTCTGTAGTGGTCAACTAAAATTGGCCACGGTTTTAGAATTTTCCCAATACAGTCGTTCAGACTCATTGGGTGTTAGACCACCATTATATTGATGTGGCCTGAGTTGGCTGTAGTAGCCCGTGATGTATCGAGTTGTATGTTCTCTCGCTTCGCTAAAACTCCGATAACCCGACACTGGTATCCATTCTGTCTTTAAGCTTCTGAAGAACCGTTCCATCGGACTGTTGTCCCAGCAATTACCTCGCCTCGATAAGCTTTGCTTGATTTGATAACGCCACAACAGTTGCCGATAAGAACGACGGGTGTAATGACTTCCTTGGTCGCTGTGGAACATCACGCCTTTGGGCTTACCTCGTGATTCAAACGCCATAGAGAGTGCCTTTCCTGTCAACTTGCTATCAGGCGAGACTGACATCGCCCAACCAATTGGCTTTCTCGCGAACAGGTCGATGACAACAGCAAGATACATCCAGCGCAGTCCCGTCCAGACATACGTCACATCACCGACCCAGACTTGGTTGGGGGCGGTAACGGCAAATTGTCGAGACAGATGGTCGGGGATCTCTACGTGCTCTTGTGATGCCTTTCGATATCGGTGCTTCGGTGTTTGACAGCTTACCAGCCCTAATAATTTCATTATCTTAGAAGCTCGATAACGTGTCAGTTTTATACCTTGAGCTGTCACCATGTCGGCAATGCTTCTCGCACCAGCAGAGCCGTTGCTTGCCATATGAATTTCTTTAATAAGACTTTTTAGCTTCACCAACTCTGGAGAAACACGCTTCGGGCGACAACGCCAGTATTTGTAACTGCTGCGGTGGACACTGAACACATGACACAGGGTTGTTACGTTAAAGCTCTGCCTGAGTTTCTCGATTATCGAGAGTTGTTCAGTGAGTCCGACATCAAGAGAGCTGTAGCCTTTTTTAATATTTCATTGTGCTCTTCAAGGCGTGCAAGTTTCTTCTTCAGCTCTCGTATCTCAATTTGCTCTGGTGTCATTGGTGAGGCTTGAGGTGCTACTCCCATTCTTTCTTGCTTGAGCTGTCTTACCCACTTATCCATTGTCGATTTACCCACACCCATGGCTTTTGCGGCTTCAACAACGGTGTAGTTTTGGTCGAGAACAAGTTGCGCTGCTTCGAGTTTGAATTCCGCACTGAAAGTGCGTCTGGTACGCTTGGTCATAGTTTCACCTGTAATCCTATGAGGTGTATCTTAACACCTCTAATCAGGTGGCCAAATTCACTATGCCACTACAATTCACTTCTATTGCCATTAGCTCGGTACTCCAACGTGAACGCTGATATCCCAGACTTTGAGGATTCAGTGCGAGTAAAGCGGTCAATACAGCGGCAATTTGAAGAAATGGAAGCGTCGCGGCTCTGCCTCGAGTTGAGCTTTCCAAGCCATCGATGCCGCATTCCGTGTACCAGTGAATCCAGCGTCCTATAGAAGAGCGGGCTGCAACCAGAATCTTCGAGACTGTGGTAACAGAATGCCCTTGAGAAAGCAGCAATATGGCATTCAAGCGTCGGCAATGGTCTTTATCCTTAGTTTTATGCATCTTTTTAGTGATACGACGTCGTTCAGCGCGGTCAGGTAATGTTAGAATCATGGGAACTCGGTAACGGTTGCGGGTTTGTATGTTTGGCGACTGATCAGATCGCTCAAACGGTACCGAGTTCCCTTCTTTTTTACACACCGGTGATCTACATTTAGGAACAGCTATTTAGCTGAAAATACTCTAAATCCCAGCCATATTCCGAGTAGTGAGTAAGCGGTTTAGAAATATACGGGGCAACGTGAGCAAGTATTTTATTTGCATCTGAGTTATGGATATAGAGATCAATATCTGCAATTTCACGACTACCACCATGAATTGTAGCCGCTAAACCACCGACAATTTGGTATTCGATACTCTCCGATTCCAAAAGACTTTTCAGCCAGTCCAAGGCTACTTTTACTTTCTCGCTCATATACTTCCTTAGCTGATTTTTGCCCTGCGCCATAACGCCCGCCTAAGGGGCTGGCAACGCATGCCACCAAACTCAATCACAACAACCATAACCACCGCGGCTCAATGGGACTGGAAACGCCACGCGTTGACAGTCCCTCTTGAGGCGTTTGTTAGCTTCGTAGCCCATTGTTTGCTAATGACTTTTTAAACAAATTTGCTTGAAATATATTGTACGCAAATGCATCACACATACAACGCCAAAAGCTGTGAAGTTGGCTGCCAAAACTTATAACGATCTAGGCTAAGTTGGCCACGGTTAAGAGTCCGCGACAAAGGAAACTCACTTTCAGCGATGATGCAGCCTTTGTGAAACCAAACTTTCCGTGTGGAGCATCCAACAACATTGAAGCATCGAGGTTTGATGGCTTTCAGCAACTTTCAAGCTGCTGAACATTCAGCACTTTCTACCAAGTCAGCATCTGAAAGACTCGAAAGCCAAGTTGTACAATTTGAACGCTAAAAGCTGATTTTTCAGAACGATTGAGTTTGGATTTTGATGATTCCAGCCTTTGAGAAGCTAACGCCCTGTTAAGGGGTGAGCAACGCAATACCGAAGCCACCGCATAACGCCTTAAACACATAAGCAAACGCATAGTAAAAATGCCATGCGTTGCGAATCCCTCTTGAACAGTTTGTTAGGTGTTTTTATGCCGTTGATTCTCTGACATAAACATCTGAGCGCTCATTAACTTTACCTAAACGGACTAACCTAGAAGCAATAGAGCCTTTTGTCCTTTTATGAGATTTTGATAGTTCATCAATACTTAAACCTGAGTCAAACCCTTTAGACAGCATTTCATCTTCGTCTGACTTCCATGGTTTACCAGCATTCTCGGGTAAATCGGATTTGCGCTTCTCAGCAGCAATTGATGCTTCGAGATTTTGCTTTGCCACACACAAAGCTCGAATTATTTGTGGTTGGTTGAAACAACTTTCATCCGATAAATCTTCACCAGTTTCAGGGTTAACTCCGTCTGATAACGCTGAGATAATTTCTAACGCTTTAATCATTTCCATAATTTTTCCTCTAGCACTAACGCCCTGTAACACCTAACGCCCGCTTAAGGGGCAGCCAACGCTACAACCAACTTTCGGCATAACTTCGTAATCACAAAAACCAACGCATGGTAAAAATGCCGCGCGTTGGCTGTCCCTCTTGAAGCGTTTGTTAGCCGATTTTCAGATCTAGCTTGAAATTACGAATAATTTTTTCATCCAAACAGCTACGTAAAAACTTATTCATTGCTGTCATGTCATTAGAAGAATAGAAGTCGAGCATGAGCGTATTAAACTCTTGCTGACGCTTGGCTTGCACATTAATGATAGGGAAACCGTTAGCTAACAAAATACCGTTCATCATGAACCGGCCTGTACGTTTGTTAACATCCCAAAAAAATTGAGCGCGTGCCATTTGTAAAAATGCAGTAATTGCTTGATCGTAAACATCAGATTCGCTATTCACCTGACTCTCAACTTCAAGCCATTTTTCGTCCAACGCATCTGGAGCAGGAGGCTCATACTCTGAACCCGTAATAGAAACGTAACCAGAGCGAAATTTGCCCCACTCTAACGCTTCTTCTTTGCCAGCGATATTGTGGATTTTTAAGGCGGTTTCTTTATTAAATTGAAACTCACCTTGATCAACTAAGCCAAAAATGAGTTCCCATGCTCGAGCTTGGTTCATTGCCATATTTTGATCACTAATACGATGGCCGCCTACGGTGATCCCATCAAGAATGGTTTGCACCTCAGGTAAAGTCATTGCAACACCCTCGAGGTTAACAGCGTCATAAACCAAAGCTGGTACATCTCTTTTGGCAAGTTGTTTAGCCAACGGTATATTTGGCTTCATATTCCACATGTTATCTGTCAATGCTGTCATGGTGTTCTTCTTCAATGTAAGTAAAACTTGGCTAAGTATACACCACGGAAACCGCATGAACATCACCGTCACGTAAGGCTTTCAAGAACCTTACTTAGGTACTTTTCGTCCATTGCGCAGTTCATCCGTTTACGTTTGATACCACCTTTAAACGTGGTTTCGCTCTTTAATAGGTTCAAACATATCTGCCTGATCCTTGCAAAAGCCTCTGCTCGATCGTCCGCTCTAATACGCGAATTGTCCTCACAAAATGCGCTATCAAGTGACCAATGCATGACCTCTACACCCCAGTGAGAACGAGTCGCTTCAAGTAACGTTTGAGCTTCCAATTCTTTAGAGCATATGTAGTAACGAATACTCACATCTTGCTCTGTTGCTACTGCCGATTCTTGTCGAATTGAAGCCACGATGCCCATTGATTTTAGCCCAGGCCATTCATGTTCAATATCACCCAAAACCGACAAATCGCGATTCACTAAAGCCACTCTCGTTTCTATTCTTCCGTGACTTTTTTCTTGAGTACTATAAGAACTACCGTCGAAGTCTTGAAGCATGTCCATTCAAAAATAATCATCAAAGGCTTGCTCAAGCATTCCCTGATTACCTTTGACCGCCAATAAATAATCCGCTTCTTTATCAAGGATTTTCTGCACTATTTTCTTTTGGCAGCCCATTGCATCAATCGTAATCAAGCAGCCTTTGACATCTAGCAAGTCAAGTAGCTTGGGGATCGCGGTAATCTCGTTACTCTTAGAATCAACCTTCTGTTGCCCAATGCTCATTCCATTTGCTGTAGCAAAAGCGTTCACCATATGGATCGTTCCTTTGCCTTTCGAGCGGTCATAAGAGCCGCGTAATGTTTTACCGTCGATGGCAATAACTTCACCATCCGTCAGTGTATGGCAGTCCTTCATCCAGGCAATGAAGCTTCTTTGCAAAGCTACAGGATTAATCATACCCATCACACGAGACAGCGTATCCGCAGAAGGAATTCCAGCTTCAAAGTGACCATATCTTTTAAGGAAATCTAAGCGAGCATGACCAAAATCGATAATGCCATCCCAGCTATCGTGACCCGACAAAACACCACAAATTGTCAGCAAAATAATGTCTGATAATTTATGTTCTACTTTGCTTTCTTGTCGATAGTCTTTAATGATTTGGAAATGCATAAATGGGTTGATTAACTCGCTCATATTTAGGCTCCTATATTGTCTAGGAGCTATTACAAAACAACAGAAATGATCTTCAAGGTGATCTTAAATTTCATTGGGTTACATATAAAAACTGAGATTAATGAGGCATTGGTAACTCATTCTAAGCATCACCGCAGCCCTTATATATCAACGACCTTCATGCGGTTTCCCTGAGGGAACAAAGAAAAACCATAATCCACTGATTGTTGGTGATTAAACATAACGCCCGATTAAGGGGCTGGCAACGTAACAACAAGAGCCCAAGCTTACCGAAAATGCCACACGTTGACAGTCCCTCTTGAACCGTTTGTTATGTTAATTTTCAACGTTGCTTTCTGAGACAACATCAAAACAGACTCAAACTCTATCGCATAACCACTTGATAATAAATCAAATGCTCACTTCAAGACCAATAGAGTTTCTGATTTTTAACGACTAACGACCAAGAATTTTGATTCAGACTTTCCGTTCAAATCAGGTCATTGCAAACCAGTTTGTGACAACGATTGGGGCAACATCGACGATTCTGAAACGACTTGGCTGACGCAGCAGATTGAAGCGTTTGGTTGAAACTAAATCGTTCTCAGAATTGAAGCCTGCGAACACGGCCAATCAGCTTCAGTTTATACAACTTTTCAGGATTAACCTTTTGACTAATTTATAGATTTTTCAGCATTAACATAACGCCCTGCTAAGGGGTGAGCAATGCACTGCAAAAGCTACCGCACGACAACTTAATCACAAAACTCACCGCATACCAAAAATGCCACGCATTGCGAATCCCGCTTAAGCAGTTTGTTAGCTTAAATTTCAGCACTTTAGATTTACCAAACCCGAGGTTAACCTGATTTGGGAAACCGACAAACCGCATGAGTTTTAAAACCCGAATTGATTCAAACTTTGTGGCCATTTGTTTACTTTGAAACCTGTAAATTTTGATAAATCAATTTCGGAAAACTCAAAGCGAAAGCAAAACTTCCAAAGCGACTTTGCGCAAAACTGACTAACCTCACGCAATCCCAAAACTCAATTGAGGCAACAGCTCAAAACTCGCATTGACAAACAATGCCGATTTGCCGAAAAACCTGAACAAATTGCCAAGGGAAGAAAAAACAGGCTGCAAACAATTGATTTTTATTGTTTTAAGCTAACGCCCTGTTAAGTAGTGAGGCATGCACTACAAAAGCTTCTGCAACACTACGTAATCACTAAAACCGCTGTAAACCAAAAATGCCACGCATGCTGAATCTGCTTGAACAGTTTGTTAGCTTAAATTTCAGCACCTTAGATTTACCAAGCCTGAGATTACACCGATTTGGAAAACCAACAAACCACCTGAACTTTAAAACCCGAAATGAATCAAACTTTGTGACCGTTCATTTACTCTGAAAATCAGTAAATTTTGAAAGCTCGTTTTCGCAAAACTCAAAGCGAAAGAGACACTTCCAAAGCGACTTTGCGGCAAAATGGCTCACCTCGCGCAATCCCAAAACTCAATTGAGGCAACGGCTCAAAACTCGTGTTGGCAAACAATGCTGATTTGCCGAGAAACCAGAACGAATGGCCAAAGGAAGAAGGGAAAAACCACAACCAATTGATTTTACTTGTTTTAAGCTAACGCCGCATTAAGGTGTGAGCAACGCAACCACGAAACTCAACCAGACCACCGTAAACACTAAACCCAACGATGGAATGAAAAATGCCATGCGTTGGGAATCACTCTTAAATGCTTTGTTATGTGCCTGAATTTACGTTGAAAATATAGATTTTTCCATTCGTTCACGTACATCCAAAACATAAGCGGCATTACAGTCTTTGCCTTTACAGTTTGCTGGGTGATCTTCATCTGAACCCCTTTGATTATCTAAGCAAACGGCCAAGACGGGGTGCCCACATGCAAAACAACTAAAAGCTACGTTGTTTCCATGTGTATCGGCATCTAGTGCATCACCATTCTCATCAAACACATCAAAGCCTGTAATTCTCATAATATTCCTATTCGTTACTCCTGACTGGGCACATAACGCCCGCCTAAGGGGCTGACAACGCATACCGCCAAACTCAAACACAACAACCGAAACCACCGCGGCTCAATGGGACTGGAAACGCTACGCGTTGACAGTCCCTCTTGAGGCGTTTGTTATGCCACCGCCACTCCGTACTTAGAAGTAATATCTACCACCAAGATAACCACTGCCAAAACTGATAGTTACGCTGTCAACTTCGACCTGAGCTGAGCGATAGCCAATCATTATGTCCATCGACCTGTTCACTTTAAAACCAAGCTCTATGCCCAATTGATAACCTAACTCGGTTTCAGACTCTGCAATATTGTTTATGGGGGATTTGGCATCGACTTTCACTAAACCAACACCACCAAATGGAGCAAGATAAACATCACCAAATTCATAGTTCACAAATAGCTTCGGTTTAACGTTAACAAACACCCCACTACCCGAAACATCTAGAATATTTGAATAATTCACTTTACCAAGCTGACGATATTCAGCCTCTACGTCAATACTAACCTGTTTGTGAGTCGTAAATTCATATCCAGCAGAAAGCCCAAAACCAGACTTACCAAAATCACTATTTTCTTCAAGTGATATGCCACCACTTTCCAACATAATAGTGTTCGCAAATGAAAGCCCCAGACCAATATAAAACTCTCGTTCTGGCTCGTTGATACTCGGTTCCGCACTCGCGTACACATTTTGCGTAAAAACCATACAACTCAAAAACGCCAAATTTGATAATTTCATTTATTTCCTTATAGAAAAGTTAATTGAAGGTGGCATAACGCCCTGCTAAGGGGTGAGCAATGCACTGCAAAAGCTAACGCACACCGCCTTAATCACAAAACTCACAGCATGCTGAAAATGCCACGCATTGCGAATCCCGCTTAAGCAGTTTGTTAGCTTAAATTTCAACACCTTAAATTTACCAAACCTGAGATTAACCTGATTTGGGAAACCGACAAACTGCCTGAATTTTGAAACCCGTATTGGTTCAAACTTTGTAGCCTTCATGCGATTTGAAAACCCGAAATTTTTGATAAAACACTTTCAGAAAACTCAAAGCGAAAGCAAAACTACCAAAGCGACTTTGCGCCAAACTGGCTAACCTCGTGCAGCCCCAAAACCCAATTGAGGCAACAACTCAAAATTCACGTTGGCAAACAATGCTGATTTGCCGAAATAACCTGAACGAACTGCCAAGGGAAGAAAAAACCGGCTGCAAACAATTGATTTTATTGTTTTAAGCTAACGCCCTGCTAAGGGGTGAGCAATGCACGACAAGAGCTACTGCACACCACCTTCATCACGAAACTCACCGCATACTGAAAATGCCACGCATTGCGAATCCCTCTTAAGCAGTTTGTTAGGTTTTTGGGACTCAAAGTACTTAAGCAGTTTTTCTACACTGAATTTAAGCAATAGCCGGTCTATATCAGCAAATTCCCCTTGATGTATGACCATTTCATTTAACTTATAGCCAGAATCTAACTGGACAAGGTACTTTTGGAAATCGATTTGCTTCTTGGTGTCGCTGAAAATTTTCGCTAGCTCGGGTTCATTTATAGTAATTGAGTCTATCTGCCACTTAAAACCTGTTCGTTTGACCACAAATAGATCTGTTACATAGTCGAGGTCATTTGATAACTTTAAAAAACTACTTTTCTCAGTCTGTGATAGGTTTAAGCTAACCTTTATCCCTTGATTATTGGTAAAAGGAAACCAGTAATTTTCTTTTTTAAGATTGATGGAAAAGTTGCCACCGTCACGTAAATCAAATCTTTTCAGCAAGCTAACAGTGAAAACAAACATGTCTTGATCACACTGTGAATCGAAGTTTGGGGCGTTACCAACAACAACCTTAATGCATTCACTTGAGAAATCTTCGTTCTTAAGCTTGATAAATAATTCACCTATAATCTCGTCTGCACGACTGTTTTCACCTGCAACACTCACTAAAAAAAAGAATGACACAACCAATGCTAAAGAAATAACTCCAAATACCTTGTTCATTAACAATCCTTTGAACTAAACCTAACGCCCGCCTAAGGGGCTGGCAACGCATACCACTAAAACCAAACACAACAACTGCAACCACCGCGGCTCAATGGGACTGGAAACGCCACGCGTTGACAGTCCCTCTTGAGGCGTTTGTTAGGTTTGTGCTCCGAAGTTCATGTAGTAATAACCACCCAATTCATCATCCACTTGCGACACAATTTCAAAACCTTGCGACAAATAAAAGTTGAGTGCTTTTTGATTTTGAACCATGCACTTAAGGCTTAAGTTGCCATATTTCATTTTTGCGTCGTTAAGCAGCATCGAGCCTACACCTTGCCCCTGATATTCGGTTGCAACATAGAGATGATGGACAAAATTGTCAGGCTCCCAAATAGAAATGAATCCAACAACATTCCCCAAAACCTCAGACAACCAAATTCGTTCACCTTGACTATCACGATCGAAGTCTTCTAGCCGAAAGCTCTCCGTCTTGAGCCATGGGAAACTATCTCGTCTAGAGTCCAAGTAGAGCTTTCTCAAAGATTCGAGATGACTGGCACTAAACTCATTGATTTCCATGAACAACCTTAAACCTAACGCCGCGTTAAGGGGCGCAGGCACGCAATACAAAAGTGACCGCATAACACCTTAACCACTAAACACAACGCAAATTGAAAATGCCACGCGTGCCAAGTCCCTCTTAAACGCTTTGTTATGCCGTTACTTTTTGCTTTAACTGAACTTCTACCGCTTTTGAACCGTCGGAAAGTATGAAAAAGTCTGAATCAAAACGTTGAACCACATTAAAGCCTAGTGCCTTAAAAACTGCGACATTACCTGTTTGCTCAACACACCAAACCGAGACTGAGTTAATAGACTTAAACTGTGTAACAACGAAATCTACGAGCTTTCTAGCTACACCTTTTTGGCGAAAACTTGGTGCGACTGCTAACGAGCTAAGCTGTAATTCTGAGCCAACCTGTTTAGCTTCAACTACTCCAACTAAAATCTCATCAACATGGAAACCAAAGCAACTCCACTCACTTTTAGCACTGTTTTTATTGCTAACTGCGAGCTCAGTTGGCCTGTAAACTTGACGAAGTTCATCGAAGAAACGCTCTGACAGTTCAACCACCGATTTTTCATTAGCATCAAGCTGCCTTATCATCAATTTCACCTTAGGCATAACGCCCTGCTAAGGGGTGAGCAATGCACTGCAAAAGCTACCGCACACCGCCTTAATCACAAAACTCACCGCATGCTGAAAATGCCACGCATTGCGAATCCCGCTTAAGCAGTTTGTTAGCTTAAATTTCAGCACCTTAGATTTGCTAAGCCCGAGATTAACCTGATTTGGAAAACCGACAAACTACCTGAGCTTTAAAACCCGCATTGACTCAAACTTTGTGACTGTCCATTGACTTTGAAACCTGTAAAGTTTGAGAATTCATTTTCTGAGAACTCAAAGCGAAAGCAAAATTTCCAAAGCGACGTTGCGCCAAACTTACTGACCTCGCGCATTCCCAAAAACCAATTGAGGCAACTGCTCAAAACTCGCATTGATAAACAATGCTGATTTGCCGAAAAACCTGAACGAATGGCCAAAGGAAGAAAAAAAGACCACAACCCATTGATTTTTATTGTTTTAAGCTAACGCCCTGTTAAGTAGTGAGGCATGCACTACTTAAGCTTCCGCAACACTACGTAATCACTAAAACTAACGCAAACCAAAAATGCCACGCGTTGCGAATCCCTCTTGAACAGTTTGTTAGGTGTTTTTATGCCGTTGATTCTCTGACATAAACATCTGAGCGCTCATTAACTTTACCTAAACGGACTAACCTAGAAGCAATAGAGCCTTTTGTCCTTTTATGAGATTTTGATAGTTCATCAATACTTAAACCTGAGTCAAACCCTTTAGACAGCATTTCATCTTCGTCTGACTTCCATGGTTTACCAGCATTCTCGGGTAAATCGGATTTGCGCTTCTCAGCAGCAATTGATGCTTCGAGATTTTGCTTTGCCACACACAAAGCTCGAATTATTTGTGGTTGGTTGAAACAACTTTCATCCGATAAATCTTCACCAGTTTCAGGGTTAACTCCGTCTGATAACGCTGAGATAATTTCTAACGCTTTAATCATTTCCATAATTTTTCCTCTAGCACTAACGCCCTGTAACACCTAACGCCCTGTAACACCTAACGCCCTGCTAAGGGGTGAGCAATGCACTACAAAAGCTACTGTACACCACCTTAATCACGAAACTCACCGCATACTGAAAATGCCACGCATTGCGAATCCCGCTTAAGCAGTTTGTTAGGCTTATTATTTGCCGTTTATCTGCTTCGCAAAATTAGCGTGGAACCTGATTAGCTCGACACCATCTATTGCTTTTATACATGCATTATTTCCCTCTGCAGTGCAGAAAGGTGGATACGCAAATAATAGTTGACCAACCTTTAAATCCAAGTCATTTGGAATGCTCAACCTTTCAATTGGGTCCTCGTCAACCCAAGCCAAAAACTGTTCCCAAGTACAACTAAATTCATCAATATCACCAGTTTCGGCATTCAATTTAACTACCAAATTATCTCGAATAAAAAACTGGTCACCAAAGCAATCCTGAGCAATAGGAAAATCACTTGCTTTAACTTCTCGATATAAGTTGTGGAAAGCCAACTCACCATCTAAAAAAGTATTAACATTTAACAATCGCTCTTGTGCATCATTAGAGCGGATTTGTAGACCGCCTGAATATAATATTTTCATAGTTTCTCGCTCTATAAGCCTAACGCCGCGTTAAGAACCTCGAATTTCAGGCAACAAGTAAATCAAATGAACATAACCGGTATCTGGCTCGGGCGAAAAAGAACGAAACTCTAACTGCCCTGCCAGTTGTCCATCCAACCAAATATGGATGTAAAACCAACCTGCTTCAGATTGCCTTTCTTGGATTCGTTCTCGATAACCAGCTATGAAATCATCAAAACCCGAGTAGGTTTCGAAGCTGCAATAGTAAGCGTCCTTTCGAGCGGCTACGCAAAAATCATAATCTTGCGCCAAATTGATCACTTTAAACTCTACTTTCATCCCTAATCCTAAAGTGAATAGCGCCTAACGCCCGCCTAAGGGGCTGGCAACGCATAACACTAGACTTAAACACAACAACCGTAACCACCGCGGCTCATTGGGACTGGAAACGCCACGCGTTGACAGTCCCTCTTGAGGCGTTTGTTAGCTGCCTTTAGTCAGTTGGTTCAATAATGGTAGCGACACGAAATAACCGTTATTGCATTATCATCAACAGCATAAACCAGTCTATTTGTATCATCGATCCGTCGAGACCAAAAACCAGATAGATTTTCCTTTAGAGGCTCTGGTTTACCAATGCCTTCAAACGGTGAACGCTTAACATCATTGATGATTTTATTGATCCGCTTGAGTGTTTTTTTGTCTTGTGTTTGCCAGTACAAGTAGTCATCCCAGGACTCATCTGTCCATGACAGTAAACGACTACTCATCAATCAGATCTCTTTGGGTAACTTTTCCCGCTTTGAACTGGGCAATGGAACGGTTTAGATGTTCAGCGTTCGCTGGAGAGCGAAGCAAATGTACGGTTTCCATTAGACTATTGTAATAATCCAGCGACATAACCACGGCATCTTCTGAATCACGTCGAGTGATGACGGTTGTATCCGCATCATTCACAACGGCATCCAAGACTGCTTTTAAACTATTCCTAGCTTCTGTAAAAGAAACGATTCTCATAGAACCTCCCACATGTACTGTTTACGGAACAAGTATAGTATTTAGAACTCAACTTGTACAGCTAAAGGAACATATTCGCCAGTAGGCAGCTAACGCCGCGTTAAGGGGCGCAGGCACGCACTACAAAAGTTGCTGCATAACACCTTAACCACTAAACAAACTTCAAGCCGAAAATGCCACGCGTGCCAAGTCCCTCTTTAACGCTTTGTTATGTTTATTTAGCCCAAGATTTCAAACAGTTAAATGCTTCAGCGACTGTTTCAAACTGAATTTTTGTCAAACAGACTTCCGCTAAACAGAACTCATGACGTTGAATCAATCTAGACGCTTCCTCTGCTGAAATCTGGATTGAGTTTCCAATCAAGTTAACTACTGAGCCATCTGAAACAATTGAATAGACAAAACCTTCAGAATCAATGACTCGATCGCTTGGACTAACGATCAAATCCAAACACTCGCAATTCAAATCAGCTTCAGAACCCAAATAAACAAGCTCATCGTCACCATCTAATTTCAGAATACCAGGCCAATTGACCATGAACTTCTCCGATAAACATAACGCCCTGCTAAGGGGTGAGCAATGCACTACGAAAGCAACCGCACACCAACTTAATCACAAAACTCACCGCATGCTGAAAATGCCACGCATTGCGAATCCCTCTTAAGCAGTTTGTTAGCTTAAATTTCAGCACCATAGATTTACCAAACCCGAGACTAACCTGATTTGGAAAACTGGCAAACCACTTGAACTTTGAAACCCGAATTGGCTCAAAATTTGTGACCTTTCATGCGATTTGAAAATCCGAAAATTTTGATAAATCACTTTCGGAAAACCCAAAGCGAATGCAAAACTTCCAAAGCGACTTTGCGCCAATCTGGTTAACCTCGAGCAACCCAAAAACCCAATGGAGGCAACAACTCAAAATTCACGTTGGCAAACAATGCTGATTTGCCGAAATAACCTGAACGAACTGCCAAGGGAAGAAAAAACAGGCTGCAAACAATTGATTTTTATTGTTTTAAGCTAACGCCCAATTAAGTAGCTGACAACGCTACCAATACACTCAAATTGAACACCGAAATCACTTAAGCTGAACCGAACTAAAAATGCCAAGCGTTGACAGTCTGCTTAAATTGCTTGTTATGCTGCGCTCTCATTTAGCTTGATGTACCTTGTTTCAGGCGGTAAATCTAATAAGCCTGAGCATAAAAACCTAGGTCTAATATCGATGTTTGCTAAATCAGTTAATGGGAACCAGCGAAACTCTAAATCTACGTCAGACTCTATACCACGAAAAGCCTCGGTTTTTGGCAACTTCTGTGGAGAACTCAAACGCACCAAAAAGTAATTGGCTAATTCGTGATACTTTTTACCAGAAAATTCAAAAAAGCTTTCAACATACCAAAGGTGTCTTTCAACAACTGAGTCGATAGATAACTCTTCAAGCAGTTCTCTTTTCAATGTATCGTCTGAGTTTTCAAAGAACTCTACTTTACCGCCCGGTAATGCCCAAAAAGGATCGCCTACAAGTCTATGCAACAACACATGATCTTCATCAATTATCACGGCAGCACTACGACAATTAAATCGAGCGTTGCCTTGGTCAAATCTCAACATTTTTACTCCTAGCAGCATAACGCCCGCCTAAGGGGCTGGCAACGCATAACGCTAAACTCAAACACAACAACTGTAACCACCGCGGCTCAATGGGACTGGAAACGCCACGCGTTGACAGTCCCTCTTGAGGCGTTTGTTATGAGGCGGATTCACCGTTTGCTCTTGGCGTAATTCCCAACTCTTTCTGTAACCTTTTACTAAGTCCGAGCACAACAAGACGGTAGGACTCAGACAAGTAATACTTCAACTCTTCGTCTAATACACCTGACGTCTCCGTTTGTTGGATCCACTTCATACCTCGGTTGGCGAAGTAAGGGGCGGGAATATAACCATCGTGCTCACTCAGATAATCAAAGTTCAAATCCGATGTTTTGAAAGTAAAAACTGGTTGCTGATCCTTGCCGATACTGCCAATAGAAAACACTTTTCCAGCCACTTTCCAAACATGAGAGCCACCCCATTGCACTACGTATGTAGTAGCAGGAAAGGAACGACAAAATTGGTTGAACTCATCGTGATTCATCTTTGTTTTCCTATAGCCTCATAACGCCCAATTAAGCGGCTGCTAATACCACGAAACTCCACTAGGCCACCATAAACACTGCCGCTAAACGGAACTAAAAATGCCACAGGTTTGTAGTGGCATAGTGAATTTGGCCACCTGATTAGAGCTGTTATGATTACACCCGTAGCAGCAGTAGGTGACGAAATGGCAAAGAAAAAAGGACCGAATTTTAGCCCTGAGTTCCGTCTGGAAACGGCTCAACTGGTGGTTGATCAAGGCTACTCCCAGAAGGAGGCCGCCCAGGCAATGGGGGTGGGCTATTCCACGATTGGCAAATGGGTCAGTCAACTGCGAGAAGAGCGTTCAGGCAAGTCTCCCAAGGCCTCGCCCATGACCCCAGAGCAGGTTGAAATCCGCGAATTAAAGAAGCGCATTGAACGGCTGGAATTGGAAAAGGAAGTCCTAAAAAAGGCTACAGCTCTGTTGATGTCGGACTCCATGAACACTTCTCGCTAATCGAGAAACTCAACAAGAGCCACCGGGAAAAGTACCCGGTCGTCTGGCTGTGCAAGGTGTTTGATGTCCAGCGCAGCAGCTACAGGTATTGGTTAAGCCGGGATAAGCGGATATGCCCAAAGGCGGTGCGTTTACACAGCACAATCCGGCAAATCCACCGTGAGAGCAATGGCTCCGCCGGGGCAAGAACCATCGCCGATATCGCTACTGCCCGGGGTTTTGCATTAAGCCGCTACCGTGCAGGACGGTTAATGAAGACGCTGGAATTGGTCAGTTGCCAATTGCCGAAGCATGCTTATAAGAAAGCCAATCAGGAGCATGTCGACATCCCGAATCGGTTGAACCGCCAGTTTGACGTGGTGGCACCTAACCAAGTGTGGTGCGGCGATGTGACCTATGTCTGGACAGGTACTCGCTGGGCCTATTTGGCCGTGGTAATGGATTTATTTGCCCGTAAACCCGTGGGCTGGGCGATGTCGCACTCACCGGACAGCGAGTTGACCAAGCAGGCGTTGAACATGGCATTTGAGCAACGAGGCAGGCCTAAAGGCGTGATGTTCCACAGTGACCAGGGCAGTCACTATACCAGTCGCTCCTTCCGGCAATTGCTGTGGCGTTACCAGATAACCCAAAGCCTGAGTCGCCGCGGGAATTGCTGGGACAACAGCCCAATGGAGCGATTTTTCAGGAGTTTGAAAACGGAATGGATACCGGAAACAGGCTATCGGAACTTTGCCGAGGCCAAGCTGGCAATCACCCACTATATCCTGGGGTATTACAGCAACGTCAGGCCACACCATTACAACGGTGGCTTGAGTCCAAACGAGTCAGAGCGAAGATACTGGCTTAACTATAAACCCGTGGCCAGTTTTACTTGACCACTACAGTTAGCAGTCCGACTTTAATTGATTGTTAAGTTTTTGACCATGTGTTTTCATAATGACCAACTCCAAGTCTTAAGCAGTCTGCGAGTTCATCTGGTTTAGTACCACAATAGATCGACTGAACGAGCATGGATTTCGAAAAAACACCGTCAAAAGTGAACTCAAAACCATGCCCGTTCCATGCAGAGCCTACTTGCCGAGCTTGTGAGATCGTACGTCCTTCAAACATTGAAAATGGCGGGTATTTACAAATAATATAGCCTTCCTGTTCAGTCATGTCTGGAAGTTCATTTAGCCGTCTGACTCCCAAATACTCACCACCGACTTCTCCATGAAGAGCATAAACACCTTTGTCTGTGTTTAGATAAACAACATTGAATTCAGGCTCTACTACATTAACAAGTATCGATATTACTAAAGCACCTTCTAGCTCATTTAGTAGCGAACATGCTTGCTTAACGTCTTTTTCGTAATCGTACACCATAAGCTCCCTAAAAACTTAACGCCCGCCTAAGGGGCTGACAACGCATTACCACTAAACTCAAACACAACAACTGCAACCACCGCGGCTCAATAGGACTGGAAACGCCGCGCGTTGACAGTCCCTCTTGAGGCATTTGTTAGCTTCGTAGCCTATTGTTTAACAATGATTTTTAAACACATTTGCTTGAAAGCTATTTTACGCAGAAGCATCACACAAACACACGTCCAACGCCAAAAGCTGTGAAGTTGGCTGCCAAAACTCAAAACGATCAAGGTTAAGTTGGCCACGGTTAAGAGTCCGCGACAAAGAAAACCAGATCACAGCGATGATGCAGCCTTTTATGAAACCAAACTTTCTGTGTGGAACATCCAACAACATTGAAGCTTCGAGGTTTGATGATTTTCAGCGACTTTGAAACCACTGAACTCTCAACACTTTCTACCAAATCAGCATCAGAAAAACTCGAAAGCTAAGTTGTGAAATTTGAATGCTAAAAGCTGATTTTTCAAAGCAATTAAACCCAGATTTTCATGATTTTCGCTTTAAGAAGCTAACGCCCGGTTAAGGGGCAGCCAACGCCATTACCAAGCTTCCGCATAACACTGTAACCACAAAAACCAACGCATGATAAAAATGCCGCGCGTTGGCTGTCCCTCTTGAACCGTTTGTTATGTTTAAGCTTCAATGAGTTACGTTTTACCAAAACCAAGATTAACCCAGCATTGACTCACAAACAAAAGGCAAAACCTAAAAAACTGAATTGACTCATAACTTTTGAAAAGCAGACTTGGGCTTTTAACATTTCAAGCTTTGACAAGAAACTTAAAACAGATTTCTGATTGAGCCAACCGCCCTAACCTCGCGCTTGCCTGAAAATTGATTGAGGCAACTCTCTGAACTTCTAGCGCCAAAGAATAAGTGTCCAGAAAACAGCGCCCACTGAAGCCAACTTGCCGACAAACACAAAACTCACAAGCCAAGGGAGCAAAGAAAAGATGCAACCAACTGATTTTTGGTGATTAAACATAACGCCCTGCTAAGGGGTGAGCAATGCACTGCAAAAGTTACCGCACACCAACTTAACCACAAAACTCACTGCATGCTAAAAATGCCACGCATTGCGAATCCCGCTTAAGCAGTTTGTTAGCTTAAATTTCAGCACCTTAGATTTACCAAGCCTGAGATTACACCGATTTGGAAAACCAACAAATCACCTGAACTTTAAAACCCGAAATGACTCAAACTTTGTGACTGTTCATTTGCTCTGAAAATCAATAAATTTTGAAAGCTCGTTTTCGCAAAATTCAAAGCGAAAGCGACACTTCCAAAGCGACTTTACGGCAAAATGGCTCACCTCGCGCAATCCCAAAACTCAATTGAGGCAACTGCTCAAAACTCGCGTTGGTAAACAATGCTGATTTGCCGAGAAACCTGAACGAATGGCCAGAGGAAGAAAAAACAGGCCGCAAACAATTGATTTTTATTGTTTTAAGCTAACGCCCTGTTAAGGTGTGAGCAACGCAATACCGATGCCGCCGCATACCACCTTAAACACTAAAACCAACGCATAGTAAAAATGCCACGCGTTGCGAATCACTCTTAAACAGTTTGTTAGGCATTTGCCTGAGTGAGCCTAGACCACTCTTGTTTCGTACCCACTGCAAACAAGCTACCTATTAACAAACAGATACCTGAACTTACCAGCCAAAAAGTTAAGGAATTATCTGGAAAGCTTGGCATTAGTGCCGGAAATGAAAATGCTCTCAGGAGAAAAACACCTGTTGTCACTACTAAAATGGAACGTGTAAATGGAAGTTTCTTTATTACGCCCGCCCCCGCCAACGCAAAAGTGCCCCAGATACACAAAACTGCTGCAATTGTAAGCGTGACCAATGTAGGGTACCAAAGTCCTTGATCCGCCATTTGTGCCATCGCTTCTCCAGCCCCGAACATTCGATACCAGTCAGCTCCAAACACAATACATCCCAAATGAGCTAATGCTGCCAAAAAGCAACACGCTGAAGATGCTATGAGACATTTGTTCTCTCGACGATTCATTCATCCTCCTTGATGCCTAACGCCCTGCTAAGGGGTGAGCAATGCATTACTAAAGCTACCGCATACCAACTTAATCACAAAACTCACCGCATGCTGAAAATGCCACGCATTGCGAATCCCGCTTAAGCAGTTTGTTAGCTTAAATTTCAGCACCTTAGATTTGCCAAAGCTGAGATTAACCCGATTTGGGAAACCAACAAACCGCTTGAGTTTTAAAACCCGAATTGGCTCAAACTCTGTGGCCTTTCATGCGATTTGAAAACCCGAAAACTTTGATAACTCACTTTCAGAAAACTCAAAGCGAATGCAAAACTTCCAAAGCGACTTTGCGCCAAACTGGCTAACCTCGTGCAGCCCCAAAACCCAATTGAGGCAACAACTCAAAAGTCACGTTACCAAACAATGCTGATTTGCCGAAATAACCTGAACGAACTGCCAAGGGAAGAAAAAACAGGCTGCAAACAATTGATTTTTATTGTTTTAAGCTAACGCCCTGCTAAGGGGTGAGCAATGCACTGCAAAAGCTACCGCACAATGCTTTAATCACAAAACTCACCGCATGCTAAAAATGCCACGCATTGCGAATCCCACTTAAGCAGTTTGTTAGCTTAAATTTCAGCACCTTAGGTTGACCAAATCCGAGATTAACCTAGTTTGGAAAAACGACAAACCACCTGAGTTTTAAAACCCGAAATGACTCAAACTTTGTGGCCGTTCATTTGCTTTGAAAATCAGTAAATTTTGAAAACTCGTTTTCGCAAAATTCAAAGCGAAAGCGACACTTCCAAAGCGACTTTACGGCAAAATGGCTCACCTCGCGCAATCCCAAAACTCAATTGAGGCAACTGCTCAAAACTCGCGTTGGCAAACAATGCTGATTTGCCGAGAAACCTGAACGAATGGCCTGAGGAAGAAAAAAAAGGCTGCAAACAATTGATTTTCATTGTTTTAAGCTAACGCCCAATTAAGGGGTGAACAACGCTACCACCCAACCTAAGGCATTGTGCCATCAACACAAAAATTGAAGTAGAAGCAAAAACGCCAAGCGTTGGGAATCCCTCTTAAATTGTTTGTTAGTTTACCTTTCGCACAAATCGCACGATTTAATCATATTGACCATTTCATGCGAATAACTATAATCTTACTGTGATTCCAGATTTGGAGAGTAATCATGCACACATTAACAGCAAATGATGCCAAACGTAACTTTGGTGAGTTACTTCTGAGCGCTCAACGTGAGCCAGTGAAAATTAGCAAAAATAGCAAAGATGCCGTAGTTGTTATGTCGATTAAGGACTATGAAGAGCTGGAGGCAATGAAAACTGATTACCTGAGACATTGTTTCGAGTCAGCTAAGCAAGACTTGGCACAAGGCAATGTGGTTGATGGTGAAGACTTTTTAAACGCCTTATAACCCATTATGCAAAAGAATAAATATAAGCTAAGTAAATTAGCACAGACCCATTTACAAAAAATCAAAAACTATACCGTCAACAATTTCTCTGAGATGCAATGGCGAAGCTACAAAGATACCTTACTAACAGGGTTTCAAATGCTTGCTGACAACCCAGCTGTTGGTCGCAGTTGCGATGAGATATACCCAAGTGGTTTTTATTTCCCTGTGGGCAAGCATACCGCTTACTTTACAAAAGAAGATGGCTTCATTTTAGTTATTGCTGTACTCGGTCAATCACAACTTCCGCAGAACCACCTGTAATTAAGATTTCACCCTAGGATTGGATTTAGGGTGATGATCTTCACTGGTAAACTAACGCCCTGCTAAGGGGTGAGCAATGCACTACGAAAGCTACCGCAAACCACCTTAATCACAAAACTCACCGCATGCTGAAAATGCCACGCATTGCGAATCCCGCTTAAGCAGTTTGTTAGCTTAAATTTCAGCACCTCCAAAACTCAATTGAGGCAACAGCTCAAAAATCGCGTTGGTAAACAATGCCGATTTGCCGAGAAACCTGAACGGATTTCCAAGGGAAGAAAAAACAGGCTGCAAACAATTGATTTTTATTGTTTTAAGCTAACGCCGCATTAAGGTGTGAGCGGCGCTTGGCTATACTTGAGTGAAGCGAAACTGCCAAGCGTTGCGAATCACTCTTGAATGCTTTGTTATGTGCGTGCTAAACGGTAGCGCCTTACAATGCCCTCGGTTTCACTTGTGTAGTTGCCAAGGTACTCACCGCCGCAGTTTTCGATAACCTTTTGAGACGCTGGATTGTCAATTGAACAAGTAACAATAACTGAGTCAGTGACAACATGGTCTCGCACCCAAGCGAGGAGAAATGAGGCTACACCTTTACCACGAACTGACGGTCTAGTTTCGTAGCCAACATGCCCAATGACATTTTCTACGTTGGCATTAGTACCTTTACGAACTCGAATAGCGCCTAAGATTTCAGAGTCAGATACGCAATAATAAGTTGTGCTTGGTAAATAACCGTTTGGTAATTCAGAAGTTGCTTTAGAACGTTCAACCAAACTTGATAAATAAGCTTCAGGATCTTGCTCAACGCCGGAATATTTAGGGATACCGGACTCCAAACATTCTTTCGCGTAACTCGCTAATATCGGAGCTAAATCTAGACTCGCTTTTACTACTTCCATGTCAACTATCCTCAAAAGCACATAACGCCCTGTTAAGTAGTGAGGCATGCACTACAAAAGCTTCTGCAACACTACGTAATCACTAAAACCGCTGCAAACCAAAAATGCCACGCATGCCGAATCTGCTTGAACAGTTTGTTAGCTTAAATTTCAGCACCTTAGATTTACTAAGCCCGAGATTAACCTGATTTGGAAAACCGGCAAACTACTTGAGTTTTGAAACCCGAATTGGCTCAAACTTTGTGACCTTTCATGCGATTTGAAAAACCGAAAATTTTGAGAAATCACTTTCGGAAAACTCAAAGCGAAAGCAAAACTTCCAAAGCGACTTTGCGCCAAACTTGCTAACCTCGCGCAAGCCCAAAACTCAATTGAGGCAACAGCTTGAAATTCACGTTAACAAACAATACTGACTTGCCGAGAAGCCTGAACCAACTGCCAAGGGAAGAAAGAAAAAACCACAACCCATTGATTTTTATTGCTTTAAGCTAACGCCCTGTTAAGTAGTGAGGCATGCTATACAAAAGCTTCTGCAATACGCCGTAATCACAAAACCCACTGCAAACCAAAAATGCCACGCATGCCGAATCTGCTTGAACAGTTTGTTATAACTCAAACCCAAATTGGCAGCTGATAGATTTTTCCATTTAGATCCACAACTACCGCTTCGACGTACACCTGATGGTTATCAGCACGATAAGCCGATATATAAAATTCTTCGAAGCATTCGATAGGTAAACTGTGAGATTCGCACAACTTAGGTAGCCACTTGCGATAAGCGAGAACCGTCTTACGTACTCTAGGCGTTAGCTTAAACAGCTCTTCATCTTTAGTCGGAATCCAACTAATTCTCACTAAATCACCTGCCTTAAGATTAGCTAGTTTGAAGATATCATCACGGACAAACCCACCATCGATGTAATTTTCGCCACTAAAAAATGATAGGGTAAAGTTCTTAGCCACACCTTTGATATTCTTCAGTTTCACAATTTCCCCTTGAGTTATAACGCCCTGCTAAGGGGTGAGCAATGCACTGCAAAAGCTACCGCACACCAACTTAATCACAAAACTCACCGCATGCTAAAAATGCCACGCATTGCGAATCCCGCTTAAGCAGTTTGTTAGCTTAAATTTCAGCACCTTAGATTAACCAAACCCAAGATTAACCTCATTTGGGAAGCCGGAAAACTGCCTAAGTTTTAAAACCCGAATTGACTCAAACTTTGTTGCATTTTGTGCTCTTTGAAAATCAGTAAATTTTGATAGCTCACTTTAGGAAAACTCACAGCGAAAGCAAAACTTTCAAAGCAACTTTGCACCAAGTTGGCTAACCTCGCTCAATCCCAAAACGCCATTGAGGCAACCGCTAAAAAATCGCGTTGGCAAACAATACTGATTTGCCGATAAACTTGAGCGAATTGCCAATGGAAGAAAGAACAAGCAGCAAACAATTGATTTTTTATTGTTTTAAGCTAACGCTGCGTTAAGGGGTGAGTGCCGCCTAAACCAAGTTTCCGCAGACCACTTTCACCACCAAAAGCACCGCATACCAAAAATGCCACGCGGCATGAATCCCGCTTAAACGCCTTGTTAGGCATTTTTTCTTGCAAAACCACGAATAATATCGAGTTTGTTAGCGGGCGCATTAGGGGCTAAAAAGTCAGGGATCGTTTCTTTTGTTCTTTTGGGACGTCTCAGAAATTCGATTGGCCACTCAGTTATCCGCTCTTCCTTTACATGAATGTACTTACCTTGCTCAGGCTCATCAATGTATTCTCTCTGAAGAATTAAAGCCAATGGCGACTCTGCTCCAGACTCTTGGCTACAAAAGTCTAATGCACCCTCGGCATTGTCGAAAACATAATAATAGTCATCACCAGATTCATCGTGAAACCAAACTCGATACTCTAAAACTGCATCCCATACATAGCCTCCGCCTGCTTTTGAAAGAGCGGAGTACTCGCCTACCATACTTGGATCTAATACTTCTGGGTATTTCATCATTTCTCCATCAGATGCCTAACGCCGCGTTAAGGGGCGCAGGCACGCAATACAAAAGTTACCGCATGACAACTTAACCACTAAACCCAACGCAAGCCAAAAATGCCACGCGTGCCAAGTCCCTCTTTAACGCTTTGTTATGTGCCGGGGTCATGATTTGGTCCGATCTTCTATTTCATCGAATGACTCAACCGAAATTCGTTCAGCGATTTCACGCATTTTCTGCATTTTTTCAGGATTACTATTTTCCCAAAACAACTCCCAATCTTGTCGAGAGCGCCACTTAGCAATCGTTAGTACCTTTTCTGGTTTCTCAAAGGAGTTAAGCATAAAACTGCCAAGAGCACCTTCGACTGTATGATGAATAGAGTCAGTTGTAGAACGCCAGACTTTTTGAAATTCATCCATTTTATCAATAGGCACTCGCCACTCATATATTACTCTAAACATATGATTTCCTTGTAAGACAACTAGCTTAGATGATGAAAACTATTAGGCACATAACGCCCAATTAAGGTGTGAAGCACGCTACCACGACACTCAAATTAGACGCCGTAATCACTAAATTTGACTCAAACCCAAAATGCCAAGCGTGCTGAATCACTCTTAAATTGTTTGTTATAGTTCATGTTTTAGATAAGTTATTATTGATTATGGCATAAACTTCATTTATCCACTGGTTACGACATGCAGATGCGTACGCACCTTTATTTTCTTTTCTAAACAATGATTTTGATTCATACCTCCGAGCCACATCAAGAATTAACTCTTTAGTCCATCTTTTTGTAGACATCGGCTTCTGTCTCACCATATGGGAGCAAACTTCATCAGCCCACCCGTTACGACACGCCACCACATAAGCAGAGTTATTGCCTTTTTCGAACTCTTTCCTTGTTTGATACTTTAGAGCTTCGTTTTTCACATTTTCAAATGACCAAATTACTTTTTTAGGCATATGATTTGTTACTTCATCAATCCAACCTTTTTTACAAGCTATACGATATGCACTTGAAGCTCCTCGTTTAAAGTCAATTCTTGTTTTATACTTTCGAGCTTCAAGTTGTATTCTTTCGTAATCCCACGGCTCTCGACCACCAAGCGCTCCAAGAGCACCGTCGCTATTTAGAACTTCAAAACCTTTTTCCATATAAACTTGAACAAAATGAGCTTCAAGCTTTGCAGCTTCTTTTGCTGGCACATAATCAGTTAATTGCACATATTCTGTATCAGCATATTTGACTAGCATAGCCGTTGAGCGACTATGTCCATTTTTATGTTCCACCATTCTTTTTGTGAAAGAAAATGTTAACCCAATATAAGCTTGGTTTTTTTCTATACTATGAATAACATAAATACAGCGATTAGCTCTGTCGCCAATACTCTCCATATGTGTACATATATCATCCATGATTTTTTCTCTAAGAGCTATACCATAAGCAGTTGGAGCATTGTTCTCAAAGTCAACTCTACTCGAATATTTCGTTGCTTTAGCTTTTACACGCTCAACACTCCAGTAGCCTTTGGGCTTGCGTGTATCTTCAATATGCTGGTACATATCTGATAACCAACCGTTTTTTTGAGCTGCCCCATAAGCACTTTTATTACCCGTACCATATTGAAATTCACTTCTTGTTTTACACTGTTTGGCAACTGCCAAACAATTCTCATAATTCCAATAACCTTTAGGTGTATAGCTCATGTGAGAACAAATTTCACTCAACCAACCATTTCTTCGCGCTGCCGAGTATGCGCCTCCTGACTTAGCTTTGAATTCACTAGGCTTAGTATACTTTTGAGCTTCTTCTTTGACTCTTTCAAGAGTCCAGTAAACCTTTGTAATAAAACACTCCTTAGGGCTTCAAGTACGATCGCTGATGTACTATAACGCCGCATTAAGGGGCGAACAACGCACAAAAGCACTCAATGCATAGCAAATTCATCACAATCGAGTAGGAGGAGGCCTCACGGCCTCCATCCTCTCACACCACCGTACAAGCGTGGGTCGCATACGGCGGTTCCGAATATACCTTTAGTGACTCATACCCATCTCTCAATGAGTACAATCCCCTCTCCTTGAACCATTTGATTGGCATGGCGTGATTCAACTGGGGCGAGAGGGCTAAGTGCCACCACCCTTTATCTGACATCGCCAGCTTCCACGCATTTCGCTCTGTTACACCTTGGCGTTGTAACCATGTCGCTATGCTGTATCTGCGTTTGCGCTGTTTCAGGCGGTAGCATCTCAACCGACGCCGTATCCATTCGTCCAAGCGCTGCATCGCACTTTGACCTAGGGCGAGCTTGAAGTAGTGCTGCCAACCTCGTAGGTATTGGGTTAACTCGGTGATGATTACCGACAACTCTCGACCTCGATTTCGCTTCGTTATTTTCCGCACTCGCTGCTTCATTTGAGCTTGTGCCGGTTTTGATATCAGGAGAGTTCCGTCTATCTTGAAGCTATGACTTAGGTAGGCTCGCTCCGTCACTCTTGTTGCTGCACTTTTCTCTCGATTTACCGTGAGCTTTAGCTTCTGCTCCAAGAACTCCGTTATCGACTCTTTGACTCGATGGGCGGCTTCCTCACTACGAACGTAGATTTGGCAGTCATCTGCATATCGACAGAACTTATGCCCTCTTCGCTCTAACTCTTTGTCCAGTTCATCTAATACGATATTGGAAAGTAACGGAGATAATGGCCCACCCTGTGGTGTTCCTCGTTGTCTTCGCTCTACTAACCCATCTCGCATTAAGCCTGCCTGTAGATAGGACCTGATGAGCTTTAATACTCGTTTATCACTAATGTCCTTAGATAATCTGCGCATCAGCCTATCATGGTTCACCGTGTCGAAGTATTTGGCTAGATCGATATCCACTACATAACCCCGCCCTTCTCTGATATAGCGGCTTGCTGCCGCAAGCGCATGATGCGCACTGCGGTTCGGCCTGAACCCGTAGCTGCTGTTGGAGAACCTCGGCTCATAGATGTCTGACAGTACTGATGTGATCGCCTGTTGGACTATCCTATCCAGTACCGTGGGGATACCTAATTGCCTGACGCCACCATTCGGCTTGGGGATTTCTACACCCAGAACAGGTTGAGGTTGGTAGCTTCCGTCCAGAAGACTCTGGCGGAGCGCTTGCCCATTTGAAGCTTGCCGAAGTTTAGAAATGGTCGCTGTGATGTCGAGTCTGTCGACACCTGCGCACCCCTTGTTCTTCTTCACGCGTCGAAGGGCATGGTTCAAATTCGCTGAGGAGCTGATTTGTTCCATCAGCGCAGTGGGGGTCACCAAGACTCGTCCTCCTTTCTACGCCGATCATGCTTGTCATTCTTCGTGACCATGAGCTTTACTTGCGGTATTGCCCATTGGGACGTAGAGATGATTTTCATCTTGCTATGACTCCACATGATTGAGTGTCTAGTGACTGCTTCTTGATATATTCAGTTCAGGCCTTCCTTTGAGTTGTACTTCCTCAAAGTACTATGCCTTCTGCTGACTTCTCATTGCCCATCACACAACATCACTGCTGTATTAGTCTCATCTGAGACAGGCAATGAGATCTCCCGAGGTAAGACGTTGCTCTTTCCCTTGGTCATGCCTGATTTACCTATACACACTTCCCGTCGAGGCATTGGGCTATTCTATCTATTGCTAGGTTACCCAAGTTGTACAGGCCTACTATCAGGTTTCTGTTCGTCACAACCAAGTTTTGCCGTTTGCTTCCTTCAGGTTTCACCTCACGGTGAACACCCTTGCATAGGCTAACGGTTCTCGCTCGACTGAGCCCGTAGAGGACTTTCACCTCCTAGATCAACGCCATGCTCGGCGCACAAAACAAACGCATGGCAAAAATGCCACGCGTTGTGAGTCCCTCTTAAATGCTTTGTTAGCCGTTTATCTCACACTTGAATGATGAGACACGCTCTCTAACCTTTCTGCCAGCCAAATTTTAATGATTGATTGACGTGTTACACCAATACGACTCGCTTCTCTGTCCAAGGACTCAAGCATCCAGGCTGGAAAATCTACATTGACTCGTTTTTGCTTATGCATCGGTCTTTTAGCTTGCGATAGATCCAAGTCCATTACGATATCATCGTCGTCACTTTCAAACTTGGCATCAAATTCATGCGCTTTCATAAAGGCTTACCTCCGCTTTCCGTGAACGCCGAACTGAGATGATCCTGATATTCGTACCTCGGTAGGTAATTACTCCTGACCAATGCTTACCGTTTAGTAAGCCGACAACCAAATATCTGGGCTCATCACTCGTGTTAGCAGGGATCTCGATAAGATCTGAATCATTCCACAACCCTTGAGCTGTATGAAAATCAATACCGTGCTTTTCGAGATTACTTCTGCTTTTGTTTTCATCAAATTCAAATTTAATCATGAGTAAAAACTACACCCTTTTTACTCATTAGGCAAACTTTGTTTATTGATGACGGCTAACGCCCGGTTAAGGGGCAGCCAACGCCACTGACAACTTAACGCATAACACCGTAAACCACAAAGACCAACGCATAGTAAAAATGCCGCGCGTTGGCTGTCCCTCTTGAACCGTTTGTTATGTGCACATATACTTTGTCTAACTATGTAATACATTGTATGCACAAAGGTACTATTTATGAGAACAGAAATGCTGAGCACGCGCATTGACCACGACACGAAAATTGCGTTCACAAACGTCTGCGATGAGATGGGTCTAAGTACATCACAGGCCATAAAGTTATTTGCAAAAGCGGTTATTAATCATGGTGGAATCCCTTTTGAGCTGCGAGTTCCACAGCCTAATGAGGTTACTGCATCTGCAATTCAAGAGCTCGTTGAAGGAAAAGGACATAAAGCTGAATCCGTTGAAGCTATGCTGAATGAGCTTACTGAAGGCAAAGTTAAGCATGTATAAACTCGAATACTCCACACAGTTTAAGAAAGATTTCAAAAAGATAACTAAGATGCCGATTTCAGACATCATTGAAGTCGGCAATGTTATTTCTAAGCTGCAACGCGGCGAAAAGCTTGAACCCAAGAATGTTGACCATCCGTTAACTGGAAATTGGGTTGGATTTCGAGACTGCCACATTAAACCCGACCTAGTGTTAATCTATCGAGTTTTTAACGATCAACTACAACTAGCGCGCATTGGTTCACATAGTGATTTATTCTAATGAGTCAATTGGGCACATAACGCCGCGTTAAGGGGTGAGTGCCGCATAAACTAGCTTTCCGCAGACCATTTTAACCACAAAAATCACCGCATACCAAAAATGCCACGCGGCACGAATCCCGCTTAAACGCTTTGTTATGCTTAAGCTTCAACGCCCACATTTTTACCAAAACCAAGATTAACTCGACTAGGATTAGCTAACAAAAAGCAAAACCTAAAAAGCTGAAATAACTCATGATTTTTGAAAATCAGACTTTGAAATTTGGCGGCTAAAACTCAAAAAACCTAAGATCAAATTGCTGATTGAGCCAACCGCCCTAACCTCGCGCTTGCCCGAAAATTGATTGAGGCAACGCTCTGAATTTCCAGCGCCAAAGAACAAGTGTCCGGAAAACAGCGCCCACTGAAGCCAACTTGCCGACAAACTCAAAACTAACCAGCCGATGGAACAAAGAAAAAACATAAACCACCGATTTTTAGTGATTAAGCATAACGCCCAATTAAGGTGTGAGGCACGCAATACCAATGCTTCCGCATACCACCTGAATCACTAAAGCCCATGTATAGCAAAAATGCCACGCGTGCCGAATCACTCTTAAATTGCTTGTTATGTTCGGAGTTTAACTGCCGTACCAAACACTAGGATTTCTGATGCGCCATCAGTAACTGAGCTAGTTGTAAAACGAATTCCCACTATTGCATCGGCATTTAACTTTACTGCATCTTCGATTAATCGTTCTACCGCTATGTTTCTGGCTTCCATCAACATCTCGGTATAACCTTTAAGCTCGCCACCCACAATACCTTTTAAGCCAGCCATGATATCGCGACCTATATGTTTAGACTGGACCACATTCCCATTAACAATACCCAGAACTGCTTCTATTTCCTTGCCAGGAATAGTTTCCGTTGTCGTGTAAATCATAATTTCTCCCTAGAACATAACGCCCGCTTAAGGGGCAGACAACGCTACTACTAACCTGCCGCATAACATGCGTAATCACAAAAACCAACGCACAGCAAACATGCCGCGCGTTGGCTGTCCCTCTTGAAGCGTTTGTTATGTTTGGGGTTAAACGTCTACTGAAACTTGCTTATCATCTCTTTCGATAATCTATCACTTTCTTGTATTAGTTTTTGATGGCGTTTCATTAACGCAACAAAATTAGGATTACTTTCATCAGCACAGCCAGCCAGAGCTTGGTTAGCAGTTAAAGACGCTATCTGTTCTAATTGTTTGTTAATCTGAGTAATTAAAGCTGTATATTCTTCAAAGCCCATTTATTTCACCTTGTTTATAACATTTAAAGCACTAGTACAAATTTATAGCACAGTAATCAACAAAATCAATTTTAAATCAGATAGATAAATAGAGTACTATCGTTGTTTATAGGACCATCTAAAACATAACGCCCTGTTAAGTAGTGAGGCATGCACTACGAAAGCTTCCGCAACACTACGTCATCACTAAAACCAACGCAAACCAAAAATGCCACGCATGCCGAATCTGCTTGAACAGTTTGTTATGCCCGTGCCTTTTGTTTGCTACGATTTTGAATCCTGCTTGCCTTGGAAAAAGCTCAAATTTTTGGGTATATAAAACTGACAAGCCTGCCTATCTGCTGTAGTTGCCTGTTCCAAAGCTCCGCATAAATCCTTGTCATTCTCTTTTGTTCGAGTGAATTGCTTACATTTCCCGCAACGTTCCATTGAAGCCAGTTCCAAGTTATTTCAATTTAAACTCGACAATAACGTTGTTAGAAACCTTGCAATTTGATTAAGCCCAAATTTAACGAAAATTGTTAATTATTGAGTAAATTACGACAGGGGCATAACGCCCTGTTAAGTAGTGAGGCATGCACTACGAAAGCTTCCGCAACACTACGTAATCACTAAAACCAACGCAAATCAAAAATGCCACGTATGCCGAATCTGCTTGAACAGTTTGTTAGCTTAAATTTCAGCATCTTAGATTTACTAAGCCCGAGATTAACCTGATTTCGGAAGCCGCAAACTGCCTAAGTTTTGAAACCCGAATTGACTCAAACTTTGTGGCCGTTCATTTGCTTTAAAAACCAGTAAATTCTGAAAACTCGTTTTCGCAAAACTCAAAGCGAAAGCGACACTTCCAAAACGACTTTGCACCAAACTTGCTAACATCGGTTAAGCCCAAAAACTCAATTGAGGCAGCAACTCAAAACTCGCGCTGGCAAACAATGCTGATTTGCCGAGAAACCGAAACGAGCTGCCAAGGGAAGAAAAAACAGGCTGCAAACAATTGGTTTTTATTGTTTTAAGCTAACGCCCGCCTAAGGGGCTGGCAACGCATGCCACCAAACTCAATCACAACAACCATAACCACCGCGGCTCAATGGGACTGGAAACGCCACGCGTTGACAGTCCCTCTTGAGGCGTTTGTTAGCTTCGTAGCCCATTGTTTGCTAATGACTTTTTAAACAAATTTGCTTGAAATATATTGTACGCAAATGCATCACACATACAACGCCAAAAGCTGTGAAGTTGGCTGCCAAAACTTATAACGATCTAGGCTAAGTTGGCCACGGTTAAGAGTCCGCGACAAAGGAAACTCACTTTCAGCGATGATGCAGCCTTTGTGAAACCAAACTTTCCGTGTGGAGCATCCAACAACATTGAAGCATCGAGGTTTGATGGCTTTCAGCAACTTTCAAGCTGCTGAACATTCAGCACTTTCTACCAAGTCAGCATCTGAAAGACTCGAAAGCCAAGTTGTACAATTTGAACGCTAAAAGCTGATTTTTCAGAACGATTGAGTTTGGATTTTGATGATTCCAGCCTTTGAGAAGCTAACGCCGCGTTAAGGGGCGCAGGCACGCAATACAAAAGCTACCGCATAGTGCCGTAACCACTAAACCCAACGCAAACTGAAAATGCCACGCGTGCCAAGTCCCTCTTTAACGCTTTGTTATGCTTAAGCTTCAATGGCTTACGTTTTACCCAAACCAAGATTAACTCAGCTTTGATTCACAAACAAAAACCAAAACATAGAAAACAGAAATGACTCATAATTTTGAAAATCAGACTTTGAACTTTGGCTGTCAAAACTCAAAAACCTAAGATCAAATTGCTGATTGAGCCAACCGCCCTAACCTCGCGTTTGCCCGAAAATTGACTGAGGCAATTCTCCGAGTTTCCAGCGCCAAAGAATAGGTGTCCGGAAAACAGCGCCCAATAAAGCCAACTTGCCGACAAACTCGAAACCAACCAGCCGAGGGAGCAAAGAAAAACCATAAACCACTGCTTTAAAATGATTAAGCATAACGCCGCGTTAAGGGGTGCCGGCACGCACTACAAAAGCTACCGCACAGCGACTTAATCACTGAACCCAACGCAAACCGAAAATGCCACGCGTGCCAAATCCCACTTTAACGCTTTGTTATGAGTGTGTTACCTCGCCAACATGCTTAACTACTTGATAGTAAAGTAAGCCTAGCCAAGCTATAAAAGGTAAAGTGTCCTCGGCTGAACTTACCCGTGCATCATTTTTAGTAGCAACCGACATATAGTAAGCTGACAAAAAAAGAAGCATCGGTATTAATAGAGCACAGAACCTAACTGTAACGACAAAGCTAATACTAAAAAATCGTCCCAGGAAGTCAGTACCATTGTCAGCCCCATTTGATCTATAAGCCAAGAATGTGCCCAATACTGGGATCAAAAAATAAGATAGAGAATTGATGGTATCCCATATATTTCTCGACCCAACAGGGGTTCTTAGAGCAATTTCAAAACACAACGAAGTAAAGATAAACGTTAGGAACATATATATAAATCTATCTTTTTCAGTCAACCTTCCAACTTTAATATCTTTTTTTAAACCTTCGATGTTCCAGATATACATTTTTCCTCCTAAACTCATAACGCCGCGTTAAGGGGTGAATGCCGCCTAAACCAACTTTCCGCAGACCACCTTCACCACCAAAACTAACCGCATGCCAAAAATGCCACGCGGCATGAATCCCACTTGAACGCCTTGTTATGTTTCATTTTTCGGGTGCGATGATACTTTATACTTTTGGGTCATTACCCTGATAACTTCTTCAGCAACTGACACCGAATCACGTTGTGTCATATCTAGTAGAATATCGTAAGGTAGGTGCTTTGGTGAGGTCTCATATCCATGTTTTACTTCAACCAATGTACGATCTTCACGTTCATTAGCACGTTGCTCTAAACACTCCCAGTCAGCGGTCAAACCAACATAGAAAACACGGAAATCATTTAAGTAGCCTAGTAATTCATTCGCTCGACGATCCGTTGATACAACGTTATCAAAAATCACTTTATTTCCGCAGTCTACTAAACTTTTTACGCACGAAAATGTACCAGCCAATAACGCATTGCGGTCAAAAGTATCCCATTTATTTTCATAATTACACCCATCTAGAATCGCCTGAGGCAAGGTATAAACGATGGTGTCAATTGAGAAATTGAGCCAGACTTCGTGAGATAGTTGCTTTTGTAATTCTTTCGCTAACTGCGTTTTGCCAACGCATGATGGACCATCAATTACAATTAGCTGATATGCCATTTGTGAATCCTTTCTATATTAGTGAGCTCTGAAACATAACGCCCTGCTAAGGGGTGAGCGATGCACTGCAAAAGCTACCGCACGCCGCTTTAATCACAAAACTCACCGCATGCTGAAAATCCCACGCATTGCGAATCCCACTTAAGCAGTTTGTTAGCTTAAATTTCAGCACTTTAAGATTTACCAAGCCCAAGATTAACCTGATTTGGAAAACCAACAAACCACTTGAGTTTTGAAAACCGAATTTATTCAAACTTTGTGACTGTTCATTTGCTTTGAAAACCATAAATTTTGATAACACATGTTCACAAAACTCAAAGCGAAAGCAAAACTTCCAAAGCGACTTTGCACCAAACTGACCGACCTCGCGCATTCCCAAAACTCAATTGAGGCAGCAGCTAGAAATTCACGCTGGCAAACAATGCTGATTTGACGAAAAACCTGAACGAATTACCAAGGGAAGAAAGAAAAAAACACAAACAACTGATTTTTAATGTTTTAAGCTAACGCCGCGTTAAGGGGCGCAGGCACGCAATACAAAAGTTGCTGCATAACACCTTAACCACTAAAAAAACTGCAAACCAAAAATGCCACGCGTGCCAAGTCCCTCTTTAACGCTTTGTTATGCCGCTACATTTTGTTTTAACTGAACTTCTACCGCTTTTGAACCGTCGGAAAGTATGAAGAAGTCTGAATCAAAACGTTGAACTACATCAAAGCCTAGCGCCTTAAATACAGCGACATTACCTGTTTGCTCAACACACCAAACTGAGACTGAGTCAATACGCTTAAACTGTGTAACAACGAAATCGACGAGCTTTCTCGCTACACCTTTTTGGCGAAAACTTGGTGCGACTGCTAACGAACTAAGCTGTAATTCTGAGCCAACCTGTCTAGCTTCAACTATTCCAATTAAAACCTGATCAACATGGAAACCAAAACAACTCCACTCACTTTTAGCATTGTTTTTATTGCTAACTGCGAGCTCGGTTGGCCTGTAAACTTGACGCAGTTCGTCGAAGCAACGCTCTGACAGTTCAACCACTGATTTTTCATTTGCATCAAGCTGCTTAATCATCAATTTCACCTTAGGCATAACGCTGCGTTAAGGGGTGAATGCCGTATAAACCAAGCTTCCGCAGACCACTTTCACCACCAAAACTCACTGCAAACCAAAAATGCCACGCGGCATGAATCCCTCTTAAACGCCTTGTTATGAGCACGAAGCCAAACGCTCCATAAACACAAAATTTTCGTTTTCAGATGTAACTGAAAAACCATGACGACCATACAAATTAGCAACTCGACTACCTTGTAAATAACACAGTTCTATACGTTTATTTTCTTTTGAAGCTATCGCAATACACTGTTTTAGGATGCTTGAGCCAATACCTTTACCATGAAATTCTGGAAGCAAGAAAAATCGGCCAAAGTATAGGCTGTCACCTTTGTTTTGAAGGAGATAACTACCTGCACGCTTTCCATCAATTTCTATGATTGTTGGTTTTGCCTCGTTCCACTCTGCCAAATGCAACTTCCATTGCAAGCTTTCATCCCAACCGAACACTGACTTTATTGCATCAAACTCTGCTAATTTCTTTAATTCAAAGAGAAACTCATAGTCGTCAACTGTAGCTTCTCGCTCTTTATAAAACATTACTACTGAACCATTTTATTGGGGTGCTCATAACGCCCGGTTAAGGGGCAGCCAACGCCATTACCATGCTTCCGCATAACACCGTAACCACAAAACCAACGCATAGTGAAAATGCCACGCGTTGGCTGTCCCTCTTGAACCGTTTGTTATGTTTAAGCTTCAATGACTTACGTTTTACCAAAACCAAGATTAACTCGGTTTTGACTGACAAACAAAAGCCAAGACCTGAAAAACTGAAACGACTCATAGATTTGAAAAACAGACTTTGAATTTCGGTAATTCAAGCCCCAAAACCTGTGATCAAAATATTGATTGAGCCAGCCGAACCAACCTCGCGCCTACTCGAAAATCGACTGAGGCAACTCTCTGAATTTCCAGCGTCAAAGAATAGATGTCCGGTAAACAGCGCTCACAAGTGCCAACTTGCCGACAAACGCGAAACCGAAACCAATCAGCCGAGGGAACAAAGAAAAACCATAATCCACTGATTTTTGGTGATTAAACATAACGCCCTGCTAAGGGGTGAGCAATGCACTGCAAAAGCTAACGCGCACCGCCTTAATCACAAAACTCACCGCATGCTAAAAATGCCACGCATTGCGAATCCCGCTTAAGCAGTTTGTTAGCTTAAATTTCAGCACCTTAAATTTACCAAACCTGAGATTAACCTGATTTGGGAAACCGACAAACTGCCTGAATTTTGAAACCCGTATTGGTTCAAACTTTGTGGCGTTTCATGCGATTTGAAAACCCGAAATTTTTGATAAAACACTTTCAGAAAACTCAAAGCGAAAGCAAAACTACCAAAGCGACTTTGCGCCAAACTGGCTAACCTCGTGCAGCCCCAAAACCCAATTGAGGCAACAACTCAAAATTCACGTTGCCAAACAATGCTGATTTGCCGAGAAACCTGAACGAACTGCCAAGGGAAGAAAAAAACAGGCTGCAAACAATTGATTTTTATTGTTTTAAGCTAACGCCCTGCTAAGGGGTGAGCAATGCACTGCAAAAGCTACCGCACGCCAACTCAATCACAAAACTCACCGCATGCTGAAAATGCCACGCATTGCGAATCCCGCTTAAGCAGTTTGTTAGCTTAAATTTCAGCACCTTAGATTTACTAAGCCCGAGATTAACCTGATTTGGGAAGCCGGCAAACTGCCTAAGTTTTAAAACCCGAAATGACTCAAACTTTGTGGCCGTTCACTTGCTTTGAAACCAGTAGATTTTTGAGAATTCATCTTCGGAGAACTCAAAGCGAAAGCAAAACTTCCAAAGCGACTTTGCGCCAAACTGGCTAACCTCGCGCAAGCCCAAAACTCAATTGAGGCAACAGCTCAAAAATCGCGTTGGTAAACAATGCCGATTTGCCGAGAAACCTGAACGGATTTCCAAGGGAAGAAAAAACAGGCTGCAAACAATTGATTTTCATTGTTTTAAGCTAACGCCGCGTTAAGGGGTGAATGCCGCATAAACCAACCTTCCGCAGACCACTTTCACCACCAAAACCAACCGCATACCAAAAATGCCACGCGGCATGAATCCCTCTTAAACGCCTTGTTATGTGTGTGTTCTACACGCTACTGACAATTTCTGACTCGAGAAAAGTATAGAGTAATCGCCACATTGAACCGTAAGGGATATACCATGATTACTATTGATTCTATCGTGCTTTACGTCGAGAGCATTCAAACAAGCCAAGAGTTTTACGAAAAGATTCTACCCTGCAAGGCTAAGGTGCTTTCACCTACTTTTGTTTCATTTAAATTGCCAGATGGCCCACTATTAGAACTTAAACAACTTGCTCACTGCAATCCGAGTTCAAGCATTACTGGCGGCGGCACAGAAATTTCAATTTTGATTAAAAACCGAGATGCTCTGCATTGCTTGTTCCAAGACTGGAGTAATAAAGGTATTCAGTTCCTGTTGGATCCAATCGAGCAAATTTACGGCATAACATTTGTTGCGATTGATCCTGACAACCATAGAATTCGCGTATTTGCCGAGTAAACACATAACGCCCAGTTAAGGGGTGAAGCACGCAATACCAATGTAACCGCATGGCACGTCAACACCGAAATAATCGCATGCTAAAAATGCCACGCGTGCTGAATCCCACTTAAACTGTTTGTTATGTGAATTCAACCACTTGCCGGCTTTAAGTAAAACACCTTAACACCTTCACCTTGATTTTCAGTGGTAATTTCACACCCTTTAATTAATTCGCCTATTTCCGTACGGTTTGACATGTTTCCAAACCCATCATCGATGTATAAGTTTACATCATATGGATTGATTACTAGTTTATATGAAACACCTACCTCTGGTATAAAGGAAAAAATAGGCTGAGAATATCGTATGGTCACTCTGTTTGCATCATAGTAAGAAACATAATCTAAAGGTAATGACAAATAAACCTTCGAATCTGATTTAACTCTTGTTTTCACCACTTCATCTTTAAAATACAGCGGGCCATCTGACTTAGAAACAAACCCTATTAACTTTGCACTATCATAACTACACAACTCATCAGTATGAAAATACACGGGTTTATTAACAGCAATCTTAACTTCTGTATCAATCGTCACATCTGAATATGATTCACCATTTAGTGGCAAGTACTCAGGCTTGGGTAACTCGCATCCCACCAAGCCTATCATTGGAAGAAATAAAGCTATCTTTTTAAACATCTAATACCCTTTTTGAAAATATCACATAACGCTTTGTTAAGGGGCGCAGCAACGCAACACGTAATTTCCGCATAGCTCCTTAAACACAAAACTCAACGCAAACTAACAATGCCACGCGTTGCAAGTCCCTCTTTAACAATTTGTTATCTGCCTTTCTACATTGCTTATTTCTTGTTCTATTGAAGCTTTTATTGAACCTAAAGCCATGCGTTCACTTTCTGAAACAAGAAACTTAACAAGTTTTGTTGAGAAATCAATTAACTCGACCAACTCTATTCTAGTAAAGAAGTAGTGTGATGGTTGCTGGTGAATAAAAGTGTTTCTAACCTGCTGTAGCCTTTCTATAGTTGCAATCGGAAAATCATTTGGATCTATTGTTTTACTACCGATATAAATAGCAAACCTAGGATCTAGTAGCTTTTTGTAAAGCCATTGTATCGTGTCTAAATCACCATAATCCTTGTCATAAGTTTCTTTTTTTCTTACCAACTTCGAATCTACTACCATTAAACATAAGCACATAGCAGTTTGAACAGCATTATGCGCTGAAATCATAGCCCATTTGAAAAAATAGTGATTGCCATCTTGTATTTTTTCTAATGAAATCGATAAGTTTATCAAAGTTGTCAATAAATCTTCATCTAAGCTAAAAACAACATTTTTTTCGTAGCTCATATTTTCCTCAATTGTTAAGGAATGGCAGATAACGCCCTGCTAAGGGGTGAGCAATGCACTACAAAAGCTACCGCACACCGCCTTAATCACAAAACCCACCGCATGCTAAAAATGCCACGCATTGCGAATCCCGCTTAAGCAGTTTGTTAGCTTAAATTTCAGCACCTTAGATTTACTAAGCCCAAGATTAACCTGATTTAGGAAACAGGCAAACCTCCTGCGTTTTAAAACCCGAAATGACTCAAACTTTGTGGCATTTCATACGTTTTGAAAACCCGGAAAATTTCGATAAATCATTTTCGGAAGAATCAAAGCGAAAGCAGAACTTCCAAAGCGACTTTGCGCTAAATTTGCTAACCTCGCGCAATCCCAAAACTCAATTGAGGCAACTGCTCGAAACTCGCGTTGGCAAACAATGCTGATTTGCCGAAAAACCTGAACGAATGGCCAGAGAAAGAAAAAACAGGCTGCAAACAATTGATTTTTATTGTTTTAAGCTAACGCCCAATTAAGGGGTGAGCAACGCTACCACCTTACCTAACGCATTGTACCGTAAACACTAAATTTCAAGTAGATACAAAAATGCCAAGCGTTGGGAATCCCTCTTAAATTGTTTGTTATGGCGCTGAACTTGAAGCTAGTTGTTGAATGTCAATTAGGTCTACTTCCCTACCCAATATCCGCTTGTACTCTACCAATTGGTGGACTGGGATAACCTGTAATTCGATGCCTTGATAGCTTTTGGCAACTGACTTTGAAAAGTCGATTTCCAGTTGGTGCCACGAACCGTCCAACGATGACTGGATTTTTGTATTGAGAGCCAAGCCTATTTCAATTTTTTGATTTTGATAGACTAGCTGAAAATACTCTAAATCCCAGCCATATTCCGAGTAGTGAGTAAGCGGTTTAGAAATATACGGGGCAACGTGAGCAAGTATTTTATTTGCATCTGAGTTATGGATATAGAGATCAATATCTGCAATTTCACGACTACCACCATGAATTGTAGCCGCTAAACCACCGACAATTTGGTATTCGATACTCTCCGATTCCAAAAGACTTTTCAGCCAGTCCAAGGCTACTTTTACTTTCTCGCTCATATACTTCCTTAGCTGATTTTTGCCCTGCGCCATAACGCCGCGTTAAGGGGCGCAGGCACGCAATACAAAAGCTACCGCACAGTGCCGTAACCACTAAACCCAACGCAAACTGAAAATGCCACGCGTGCCAAGTCCCTCTTTAACGCTTTGTTATGTTTATTTAGCCTAAGATTTCAAACAGTTAAATGCATCAGCGACTGTTTCAAACTGAATTTTTGTCAAACAGACTTCCGCTAAACAAAACTCATGACGTTGAATCAATCTAGACGCTTCCTCTGCTGAAATCTGGATTGAGTTTCCAATCAAGTTAACTGCTGAGCCATCTGAAACTATTGAATAGACGAAACCTTCAGAATCAATGACTCGATCGCTTGGACCAACGATCAAATCCACACACTCGCAATTCAAATCAGCTTCAGAACCCAAATAAACAAGCTCATCGTCACCATCTAATTTCAGAATACAAGGCCAATTGACCATGAACTTCTCCGATAAACATAACGCCCTGCTAAGGGGTGAGCAATGCACTGCAAAAGTTACCGCACACCGACTTAATCACAAAACTTACCGCATGCCAAAAATGCCACGCATTGCGAATCCCGCTTAAGCAGTTTGTTAGCTTAAATTTCAACACCTTAGATTTACCAAACCTAAGATTAACTTGATTTGAAAAGCCGGAAAACCACTTGAGTTTTGAAACCCGCATTGACTCAAACTTTGTGGCCTTTCATGCGATTTGAAAACCCGAAAATTTTGATAGATCACCTTCAGAAAACTCAAAGCGAAAGGAATACTGTAGTGGCATAGTGAATTTGGCCACCTGATTAGAGCTGTTATGATTACACCCGTAGCAGCAGTAGGTGACGAAATGGCAAAGAAAAAAGGACCGAATTTTAGCCCTGAGTTCCGTCTGGAAACGGCTCAACTGGTGGTTGATCAAGGCTACTCCCAGAAGGAGGCCGCCCAGGCAATGGGGGTGGGCTATTCCACGATTGGCAAATGGGTCAGTCAACTGCGAGAAGAGCGTTCAGGCAAGTCTCCCAAGGCCTCGCCCATGACCCCAGAGCAGGTTGAAATCCGCGAATTAAAGAAGCGCATTGAACGGCTGGAATTGGAAAAGGAAGTCCTAAAAAAGGCTACAGCTCTGTTGATGTCGGACTCCATGAACACTTCTCGCTAATCGAGAAACTCAACAAGAGCCACCGGGAAAAGTACCCGGTCGTCTGGCTGTGCAAGGTGTTTGATGTCCAGCGCAGCAGCTACAGGTATTGGTTAAGCCGGGATAAGCGGATATGCCCAAAGGCGGTGCGTTTACACAGCACAATCCGGCAAATCCACCGTGAGAGCAATGGCTCCGCCGGGGCAAGAACCATCGCCGATATCGCTACTGCCCGGGGTTTTGCATTAAGCCGCTACCGTGCAGGACGGTTAATGAAGACGCTGGAATTGGTCAGTTGCCAATTGCCGAAGCATGCTTATAAGAAAGCCAATCAGGAGCATGTCGACATCCCGAATCGGTTGAACCGCCAGTTTGACGTGGTGGCACCTAACCAAGTGTGGTGCGGCGATGTGACCTATGTCTGGACAGGTACTCGCTGGGCCTATTTGGCCGTGGTAATGGATTTATTTGCCCGTAAACCCGTGGGCTGGGCGATGTCGCACTCACCGGACAGCGAGTTGACCAAGCAGGCGTTGAACATGGCATTTGAGCAACGAGGCAGGCCTAAAGGCGTGATGTTCCACAGTGACCAGGGCAGTCACTATACCAGTCGCTCCTTCCGGCAATTGCTGTGGCGTTACCAGATAACCCAAAGCCTGAGTCGCCGCGGGAATTGCTGGGACAACAGCCCAATGGAGCGATTTTTCAGGAGTTTGAAAACGGAATGGATACCGGAAACAGGCTATCGGAACTTTGCCGAGGCCAAGCTGGCAATCACCCACTATATCCTGGGGTATTACAGCAACGTCAGGCCACACCATTACAACGGTGGCTTGAGTCCAAACGAGTCAGAGCGAAGATACTGGCTTAACTATAAACCCGTGGCCAGTTTTACTTGACCACTACATACTACCAAAGCGACTTTGCGACAAACTGGCTAACCTCGCACAATCCCAAAACTCAATTGAGGCAACAGCTCAAAACTCGCGTTGTCAAATAATGCGGATTTGCCGAAAAACCTGAACGAATTGCCAAAGGAAGAAATGAAAAACCACAACCAATTGATTTTTATTGTTTTAAGCTAACGCCCGCTTAAGGGGCAGCCAACGCTACTACCAACTTTCCGCATAACAACGTAATCACAACAACCAACGCATAGTAAAAATGCCGCGCGTTGGCTGTCCCTCTTGAAGCGTTTGTTATATTCGTAGCCTATTGATTAAAAAGTTGTTCTACCGTTTTCATCGGTAAGAACATACGAATACGCTCATTATGTTCGCACAATACTTCAAAGCCGAACTTCGTATAGAACGCTTGAGCGGAATCTGTCAGACAATCCACAACTATTGCGTATGCCCTCATGTGATGATTCACTTCCCACAAGTACTTCAGCGCACGGATTAGACTGACCTTTCCAAGTCCAGAACCGTGAAATTCTTTGTGCACAGCTAACTGAGCCAACAGAAAAACAGGGATTGGATACCTCGGTAGTTTCTTTGCTAATTGTGTCGGTAATGTTTCTCGGCTGATTGAGCTCGGTGCAACACTATAAAAGGCACAAATAGCGAATTTTTGATTTAACAGTGGTTGAGCACTAGGTAAAACCATTGTTCGGCTAATACCTGCTTGCATGTGCTTTGCAGCTTGAGTTTTGATAAATGTGTTTAGCTCTTGCTCACCACAGTCAAATGAGTCGCGGTCATGCTTTGATTTACTAAGTTCTACAAACTCTTTGCCCCAACTCACTTGATACCGCTCTTCTCTGTAAATTTAACAGCTTCAAGCAAAGCTTGATTCGGTGCTTTTACTTTATTACACGCAGCCATAAACTCGTCAAAAACACTGTCTTTAACCGTAATACTTTCATGCTCCTCAATAACATGAGTCGCATCTTCGTCCATAAGTCTCACCACATATTCAGTGAGACTTTTTAAACCAAGTAAAGCCGATGCCTTTTCGGCTTTTGCCTTGATCTCTTCATCAAGGCGGATATCCAAACGTGCCGTTGCCATAACCCCTCCTGCGTACGGATACATTCCGTCAGTTGATCGATTATAGGCCAAACTTAAAGCACATTCAATTCGTACGGAAAGTTTACGGGGCGAGGGAGAATATAACGCTGCGTTAAGGGGTGAATGCCGCATAAACCAAGCTTCCGCAGACCACTTTCACCACCAGAACTCACTGCAAACCAAAAATGCCACGCGGCATGAATCCCGCTTAAACGCCTTGTTATAAAACTTTTTGAGACTTAACCAAAATTGACGCAGCTTCTACTAAATAAATTAAATGCATAAACAACATTACATACTGCATTTTCACGCTATTGTCTCGCCATGTTTTTCCCTCTGAAACCCAACTAAAACATGACAATGCCATTTGTTCATTAAACTCTAACTTATCTGACTGTGAAAATGACTTATAGATTGCGTTAATTTCATTTTTACTTAACTTTTGGCTCACTCGATGAGCGAAGCTATTTCTAATACTGCCTAGACATTTTAGCGGTGGTAATAATTTTTTAGGTAGTCCTAAAGAAACGGCAAGGTGAATAGCTGAGTAATAATCAAGATTCATTGCTTTCAATGGTTGGCTATCAACTACGCGGTGATCTATAAATTCATAAATCAAGTTCTCCATATAAATATGGCTCTTTATTACTCTCCCAATGTCATCTTCATTGAGTAAAATTTCTTTCAAGTTGTTTGACATTGCAAAAACCCTTCTGTTTTATAACGCCCGCCTAAGGGGCTGGCAACGCATTACCACTAAACTCAAACACAACAACCGTAACCACCGCGGCTCAATGGGACTGGAAACGCCACGCGTTGACAGTCCCTCTTGAGGCGTTTGTTAGTTTCGCAGCATATTGTTTAACAATAATTTTTTTAAACACATTTTCTTGAAAGCTATTTTACGCAAAGGTATTGAGCAAACACACGTCCAACGCCAAAAGCTGTGACGTTGGCTGCCAAAACTCAAAGCGATCAAGGTTAAGTTGGCCACTGTAGTGGCATAGTGAATTTGGCCACCTGATTAGAGCTGTTATGATTACACCCGTAGCAGCAGTAGGTGACGAAATGGCAAAGAAAAAAGGACCGAATTTTAGCCCTGAGTTCCGTCTGGAAACGGCTCAACTGGTGGTTGATCAAGGCTACTCCCAGAAGGAGGCCGCCCAGGCAATGGGGGTGGGCTATTCCACGATTGGCAAATGGGTCAGTCAACTGCGAGAAGAGCGTTCAGGCAAGTCTCCCAAGGCCTCGCCCATGACCCCAGAGCAGGTTGAAATCCGCGAATTAAAGAAGCGCATTGAACGGCTGGAATTGGAAAAGGAAGTCCTAAAAAAGGCTACAGCTCTGTTGATGTCGGACTCCATGAACACTTCTCGCTAATCGAGAAACTCAACAAGAGCCACCGGGAAAAGTACCCGGTCGTCTGGCTGTGCAAGGTGTTTGATGTCCAGCGCAGCAGCTACAGGTATTGGTTAAGCCGGGATAAGCGGATATGCCCAAAGGCGGTGCGTTTACACAGCACAATCCGGCAAATCCACCGTGAGAGCAATGGCTCCGCCGGGGCAAGAACCATCGCCGATATCGCTACTGCCCGGGGTTTTGCATTAAGCCGCTACCGTGCAGGACGGTTAATGAAGACGCTGGAATTGGTCAGTTGCCAATTGCCGAAGCATGCTTATAAGAAAGCCAATCAGGAGCATGTCGACATCCCGAATCGGTTGAACCGCCAGTTTGACGTGGTGGCACCTAACCAAGTGTGGTGCGGCGATGTGACCTATGTCTGGACAGGTACTCGCTGGGCCTATTTGGCCGTGGTAATGGATTTATTTGCCCGTAAACCCGTGGGCTGGGCGATGTCGCACTCACCGGACAGCGAGTTGACCAAGCAGGCGTTGAACATGGCATTTGAGCAACGAGGCAGGCCTAAAGGCGTGATGTTCCACAGTGACCAGGGCAGTCACTATACCAGTCGCTCCTTCCGGCAATTGCTGTGGCGTTACCAGATAACCCAAAGCCTGAGTCGCCGCGGGAATTGCTGGGACAACAGCCCAATGGAGCGATTTTTCAGGAGTTTGAAAACGGAATGGATACCGGAAACAGGCTATCGGAACTTTGCCGAGGCCAAGCTGGCAATCACCCACTATATCCTGGGGTATTACAGCAACGTCAGGCCACACCATTACAACGGTGGCTTGAGTCCAAACGAGTCAGAGCGAAGATACTGGCTTAACTATAAACCCGTGGCCAGTTTTACTTGACCACTACACTTACCGAATTTCCAACAAAGAAAGCGCGATTTCAGCGACAATGCTGCCTTTTGTGAAATCAAGTTGACCGTGCTGAACATCCACAACGTTGAAGCATCGAATTTTTTTGGCTTTCAGCGACTTTGAAACTGCTGAACTTTCAACGCTTTTTACCAAATCAGCATCAAAAAAACTCAAAAGCCTAATTGTGCGACTTGAACACTTAAGGCTGATTTTTCATAGCCTTGTGCTTGAATTTTTGATGATTTTTCCTGAGAGAAACTAACGCCCTGCTAAGGGGTGAGCAATGCACTACAAAAGCTACCGCACACCAACTTAATCACGAAACTCACCGCATGCTAAAAATGCCACGCATTGCGAATCCCGCTTAAGCAGTTTGTTAGCTTAAATTTCAGCACCTTAGATTTACTAAGCCCGAGATTAACCTGATTTGGAAAACCAACAAACCACTTGAGTTTTGAAACCCGAATTGGCTCAAACTTTGTGACCTTTCATGCGATTTGAAAAACCGAAAATTTTGAGAAATCACTTTCAGAAAACTCAAAGCGAATGCAAAACCTCCAAAGCGGCTTTGCGCCAAACTTGCTAACCTCGCGCAATCCAAAAATTCAATTGAGGCAACTGCTCAAAACTCGCGTTGGCAAACAATGCGATTTGCCGAGAAACCTGAACGAACTGCCAAGGGAAGAAAAAACAGGCTACAACCAATTGATTTTTATTGTTTTAAGCTAACGCCCTGTTAAGGGGTGAGCAACGCAATGCCGATGCCGCCGCATACCACCTTAAACACTAAAACCAACGCATAGTGAAAATGCCACGCGTTGCGAATCCCTCTTAAACAGTTTGTTATAGCGCTTTGCCGTTTACAAGTGACCAGTGATGAGGCATTAATTCTCGTATAGTTTTGAAAACTAATGCATTCTCTGGAGTCGTAATTGCTGCTTTGACATCCCCACCCCAGTAGACAAGGCGCTCTTGGCAAACTCCGCATGGTGACAAGATTAGAAATTCATCGTTCTCGTTCTCGTTCTCACGACACAGACATAATGAGTGGGTCACTCGCTCATTGAGTTTGTGAGCCTCTAAATACGCTCCCACTTCCATGCATAGTGAAAGAGCATCGTTTTTAGTATCAGGAGCAATGCTTGTTAATATTTTTCCTGACTCTGTTCTAACAGCCGCAGCACCACCCCAACCAGAAGGGTATCGCATATTTACTAGTTCTATTGCTGCTTGATAAAGCTCTTTTTCGATATTATCCATGACCATCCATATTCAATTTTATCGAGCGCTATAACGCCCTGTTAATTAGTGAGGCATGCCCTACGAAAGCTTCCGCAACACTACGTAATCACTAAAACCAACGCAAACCAAAAATGCCACGCATGCCGAATCTGCTTGAACAGTTTGTTAGCTTAAATTTCAGCATCTTAGATTAACCAAATCCGAGATTAACCTGATTTGGGAAGCCGGCAAACTGTCTAAGTTTTAAAACCCAAAATGACTCAAACTTTGTGGCCGTTCATGCGCTTTGAAAACCAGTAAATTTTGAGAATTCATTTTCGGAAAACTCAAAGCGAAAGTAAAACTGCCAAAGCGACTTTGCGCCAAATTTGCTAACCTCGCGCAATCCCAAAACTCAATTGAGGCAACAGCTCGAAACTCGCGTTGGCAAACAATGCTGATTTGCCGAGAAACCGAGACGAGCTGCCAAGGGAAGAAAAAACAGGATGCAAACAATTGATTTTCATTGTTTTAAGCTAACGCCGCGTTAAGGGGCGCAGGCACGCAATACAAAAGCTACCGCACAGTGCCGTAACCACTAAACCCAACGCAAACTGAAAATGCCACGCGTGCCAAGTCCCTCTTTAACGCTTTGTTATGCTTAAGCTTCAATGGCTTACGTTTTACCCAAACCAAGATTAACTCAGCTTTGATGCACAAACAAAGCCCAAAAAACCAAAAGCTGAATTGACTCATGATTTTGAAAATCAGACTTTGAACTTTGGCAGCTAAAACGAAAAAACCTAAGATCAATTTTCTGATTGAACCAACCACCCTAACCTCGCGCTTGCCCGAAAATTGACTGAGGCAACACTCAGAATGTTTAGCGCCAAAGAATAAGTGTCCAGAAGACCGCGCCCACTGAAGCTAACTTGCCGACAAACTCGAAACCAACCAGCCGAGGGAGCAAAGAAAAACCATAAACCACTGTTTTAAAATGATTAAGCATAACGCCCTGCTAAGGGGTGAGCAATGCACTGCAAAAGCTACCGCACACCGCCTGAATCACAAAACTCACCGCATGCTGAAAATGCCACGCATTGCGAATCCCGCTTAAGCAGTTTGTTAGCTTAAATTTCAGCACCTTAGATTTGCTAAGCCCGAGATTAACCTGATTTGGAAAACCGACAAACTACCTGAGCTTTAAAACCCGTATTGACTCAAACTTTGTGACTGTCCATTGACTTTGAAACCTGTAAATTCTGAGAATTCATTTTCTGAGAACTCAAAGCGAAAGCAAAATTTCCAAAGCGACGTTGCACCAAACTTACCAACCTCGCGCAGCCCCAAAACTCAATTGAGGCAACAGCTCGAAACTCGCGTTGGCAAAAAATGCTGGTTTGCCGAGAAACCGAAACGAGCTGCCAAGGGAAGAAAAAACAGGCTGCAAACAATTGATTTTTATTGTTTTAAGCTAACGCCGCGTTAAGGGGTGAATGCCGCATAAGCCAACTTTCTGCAAACCACTTTCACCACCAAAACCACCGCATACCAAAAATGCCACGCGGCATGAATCCCTCTTAAACGCTTTGTTATAAGGCGGGCTCAAGGACAATATCGTGACCATCAACGTCAATTAGTCCAAAGTCACCTTCCAAAGAAAGAGAGCCTTGCAAATAAGATATTCCTTCAACTTCACCCAATGTTGGTATGTCATTTAAAGTCGTCTTGCTTGCGGATAACTGCATACCCTTAAAACGGACAGTTATCGCTTTACCTTGCTTATTACTGACTAATAGCTTGACCTTCTGGTCAGACTCTAGAAGGAATAGCATTTCGATATAGGTATCATCAAAACTCTGATTAAGTGAGAGTAAATCTGAGTCAATTAGGCAATTTAGTTCCATATTCCTTCAAGCCTTATAACGCCCTGCTAAGGGGTGAGCAATGCACTACAAAAGCTACCGCACACCGCCTTAATCACAAAACTCACCGCATGCTGAAAATGCCACGCATTGCGAATCCCACTTAAGCAGTTTGTTAGCTTAAATTTCAGCACCTTAGATTTACTAAGCCCGAGATTAACCTGATTTGGAAAACCAACAAACCACTTGAGTTTTGAAACCCGAATTGGCTCAAACCTTGTGACCTTTCATACGATTTGAAAAACCGAAAATTTTGAGAAATCACTTTCAGAAAACTCAAAGCGAATGCAAAACTTCCAAAGCGACTTTGCGCCAAGCTTCCTAACCTCGTGCAATCCCAAAATTCAATTGAGGCAACAACCCAAAACTCGCTTTGACAACCAATGCTGATTTGCCGAAAAACCTGAACGAATGGCCAAAGGAAGAAAGAAAAGACCACAACCAATTGATTTTAATTGTTTTAAGCTAACGCCCAATTAAGGGGTGAACAACGCTACACCCAAAACTAAAACATTGTGCCATAAACACTAAATTTGAAGCAGAAGCAAAAATGCCAAGCGTTGTGAATCCCTCTTAAATTGCTTGTTAGCTATTATTTTTCAGACATTATTACGGATAGCTTATCTTCATCTAAATGCTTCTCTAAGCCTGCCATACCTGCTGTAACTTCTGGACTAGCAAACATTTCCTGACCTGCAACTTGACCTAGAACTTGAAAACTACTTTGAAACGCCATCGCGCCTTCATAAGCAATAGCATTTTTAGTTTGTTCCAAGCAAGACTCTGTCGTCAGACGCATGAAAAGATGAGCAACATTTTTGTTTGCTTCGTCCATTTGCGCTGGAGTTATTGAAGAGATTGTTTTCACCGCTGGATGTGCCGAAGCTGCAGAAAACATCCATTTAACAAGTTCTACTCTGTCCGCCTTAGTTGTGGAACTCACCAAGCATTTTGCCAACTCGTCCGAGTAAACTCCCGCCAATGCATTACTAGAAACCATAAGAGTCAGCAACGACCCCATAAAGACTTTCTTCATTTTCAAATATTCCTTGTAAACCAATAATAGCTAACGCCCTGTTAAGTAGTGAGGCATGCACTACAAAAGTTTCCGCAACACTACGTAATCACTAAAACCAATGCAAACCAAAAATGCCACGCATGCCGAATCTACTTGAACAGTTTGTTAGCCTTATGAGGTCAAGTTTTCTGTCGATACCACAGCAATCTTTACACCAAAGCTAGATATACTCGGTAAGGTCGCATTGTGATGCGCTCGAATTTGTTCACCTGACAAATGCGATTTGTTTTGAGTTGTATGAGCATCTGATATTAGCTCCACTGAATAGCCCAATCCAGCCGCTCGACGCACGGTTGTATCGACGCAGAACTCTGTTGCGTAACCGCAAACGTAAAGATGCTCAATGCTGAGCTCTTGCAGTAGAGACTCCAAGTTGGTGCGTAAAAATGAATCTGGTGTTGTTTTACGAACAAAATGGTCATCACTTTCAACGTGTAATGATGACTGCAGTTTCCAACCTTCACTACCATGTTCGATTGGTGTACCCGTTTGTTCATGCTGAATAAAGATGACAGGGATATCTTTTTGGCGTGCCCAATCTGTGATTGTATTGATACGAGTTAATACCTCATTTCTTTCAAACGGTTGAGGTGTTGGGTCGAACAAAATACTTTGCACATCAATAACAAGAACTGCTGATTTCATAAAGTTTCCTTTTAATAAGGCTAACGCCCGCTTAAGGGGCAGCCAACGCTACTACTGACTCTCCGCATAACTCAGTAACCACGAAAACCAACGCATAGTAAAAATGCCATGCGTTGGCTGTCCCTCTTGAAGCGTTTGTTATAGCTCAGCTATGTGTGACAACGTTTCTGGATGACGCTGTACTAACTTTAAAAGAGTGACCGCTTGACCATTTGGCACGCTACGACCTTGTTCCCAGTTTTCTAATGTGCGTGAAGACGTATGAAGTAACCGAGCGAAAACTCCGCGGGACATATTAAACTGCTCGCGAATACTCACGATTTCATCCGGTGAGATGTTCAACTCTCCCACGTCATTCACATGATGTGTTTTCAGCGTAAGCTTACCTTCTGAATGCTGTTTAGCCTCAACAAGAGCTGAGCTTAACTCTGCAAATAAATCACGATTGCTCATTGCGCCAAACCTCCATAAAAGCCATTAGTTGTTTCCTTTGATTTGCATTCAAATCGGACATTTCATTTTTGCCGTAAATGGTTAGCAAATAGAAACGCCTCTTTTCATCGAGAAAGTAATAGATAATCCGTGAACCACCACGCTTTCCCTTACCTTTACTCGCAACTCGAATTTTTCGCAAACCGCCAGTACCTTGAATCACATCACCCAGTTTGGGATTTAGCATTAGCTCTGCTTGAAAGAGCCTATACTCCTCATCACTGAGATACTCATCTCGGTACTTTTCAAAAATTGTTGATTCGACAAATACACTTTTCATACAGAAAGTGTACGCACCAAGCGTACAGATGGCAAGAACTAGTTCAGATAAGAGCTATAACGCTGCGTTAAGGGGTGAATGCCGCATAAACCAAGTTTCCGCAGAGCACTTTCACCACAAAAACCAACCGCATACCAAAAATGCCACGCGGCATGAATCCCGCTTAAACGCCTTGTTATGTGTTTATTCTTCGTAGATATCAATAATATGCTCAGGACCAAATACGACATCATCACCGTATTTAAGTAATACGTTCCCATATGGATCGTTGTCCAATGTACCTACATATAAACCTTTCTCTAGTCCTTTGACTTCCACCCACATTCGTTCAATGAAAGCCCCTTCTTCAGAGTCAGGTTCAAGCATATTGAAGATAAGCTTAACAATAGATCCTAACTTAATTGAAGATCTAGCATCAGAACTAGGAATCCAAAACGTGTCAGGGTATTCTTTGTTAAGTAGCTCTCCATCCTCAAGAAAGTAACCATCTTTCTCATGTGTTGCTAGTTCCACACTTCCTCCTACACATAACGCCGCGTTAAGGGGTGCAGGCACGCACTACAAAAGCTACCGCACAGCGACTTAATCACTGAACCCAACGCAAACCGAAAATGCCACGCGTGCCAAATCCCACTTTAACGCTTTGTTATGAGTGTGTTACCTCGCCAACATGCTTAACTACTTGATAGTAAAGTAAGCCTAGCCAAGCTATAAAAGGTAAAGTGTCCTCGGCTGAACTTACCAGTGCATCATTTTCAGTAGCAACCGACATATAGTAAGCTGACAAAAAAAGAAGCATCGGTATTAATAGAGCACAGAACCTAACTGTAACGACAAAGCTAATACTAAAAAATCGTCCCAGGAAGTCAGTACCATTGTCAGCCCCATTTGATCTATAAGCCAAGAATGTGCCCAATACTGGGATCAAAAAATAAGATAGAGAATTGATGGTATCCCATATATTTCTCGACCCAACAGGGGTTCTTAAAGCAATTTCTAAACACAACGAAGTAAAGATAAACGTTAGGAACATATATATAAATCTATCTTTTTCAGTCAACCTTCCAACTTTAATATCTTTTTTTAAACCTTCGATGTTCCAGATATACATTTTTCCTCCTAAACTCATAACGCCGCGTTAAGGGGCGCAGGCAAGCAATACAAAAGTAACCGCATAACACCTTAACCACTAAACACAAGGCAAATTGAAAATGCCACGCGTGCCAAGTCCCTCTTTAACGCTTTGTTAGGGCTCGAACTTAAAACCGACTGGATAACTATGCCAACCATCAAAGTCCCCTTTACTTAAAGGAACACCATTTTTCCTAGCGATTGCATAGACCATGCTTACATGAAACATGTAGTTAGGAATTATATACTCAAAGATAAAACGACTTTGAGGAAGTTTAACTTCTGAGAAACCAGCACTATCTGATAAGACTTTCAAGTCATCAAACTCAAGTACTTCTGGTAACGACTCAAGATAAACGTTTACCTGGTCCAACAACCGACAGACAGAGTCTTTACCCGATGCTGCCAGTTCAAAGGAACGTACATTGACAGAGACAAGCGGGCAATATCCCCTCAACAGAAAGTTAGCTGCAACTTGTGCGTTCAATTCAAGAGAAAACATTCCTTCTGACAGTATGTCTAGGAAAAAACTGTCTGGGGTTTTATCAACGATAATTCTTAGCTGACGTAAGTAACTAAGAAACAACTTCTTTGTCGAAATACTCACATTACTCTCCTAGAGCCCTAACGCCCGCCTAAGGGGCTGGCAACGCATAACAACCAAACTCAAACACAACAACCGTAACCACCGCGGCTCAATGGGACTGGAAACGCCACGCGTTGACAGTCCCTCTTGAGGCGTTTGTTAGGTTTGTGCGCCGAAGCTCATATAGTAGTAACCACCCAATTCATCGTCCACTTGCGACACAATTTCAAAACCTTGTGACGAATAAAAGTTAAGTGCTTTCTGATTTTGAACCATGCACTTAAGACTTAAGTTGCCATATTTCGCTTTTGCGCCGTTAAGTAGCATCGAGCCCACACCTTGCCCCTGATATTCAGTTGCAACATAGAGATGATGGACAAAATTGTCAGGCTCCCAAATGGATATGAAGCCGGCAATATTACCTAAAACCTCAGACAACCAAATTCGTTCACCTTGAGTATCGCGATCGAAGTCTTCTAGCCGAAAACTATCCGTCTTGAGCCATGGGAAACTATCTCGTCTAGAGTCCAAGTAGAGCTTTCTCAACGATTCAAGATTACAGGCACTAAACTCTTTGATTTCCATGAACAACCTTAAACCTAACGCCCTGTTAAGGTGTGAGCAGCGCAATACCAATGCCGCCGCATACCACCTTAATCACTTAAACCAACGCATGATGACAATGCCACGCGTTGCGAATCACTCTTAAACAGTTTGTTAGGGCAATTTGAACCCCTTGCGCTTTTGAGATATTTTTTTCGAAAGCTCTAAGATGCCTATTTTGTCTCGCAAAGCATCAATTACAATACGAGCTGTAATTGCTCCTAAATAAACTCCAGAAACGATGCCTGTGATTAAAGGTGATAAGTTGAATATTGCTTCAGAACCCAATGCTTTAACATATGCCAAGTAGATCATGATGATAGCTGGAACAATACCAAGTTTATCAACAATTCCAACAAGGAAACCTACCCTTGATTCTAAATACCTAATGCGATCCTCAAATAGAACCTTAACACAGTCTATGCTGTCACCGCCGAAGGTTGAAATTTCTTCCGCGACTATATAGTCCGACCGATATCTTTCATTTATATTTTTTAAAGTTTCTTTTGTTGCACCCACGAAGAAGCGAACTGTAGAAATGAATGAGGACAATGAATACAGTACAAGAAATGCAAAAAAAGCAAACAACGATATGTAAGAAGTGGTAGCGTCACCTAACAGAGCTGCAATCAAAGCAATAACTAAAGATACAACTCCCGCCAGAAATGAGAGTGATTCCATTTTATTGGCAATAAAAAAGTTCTTAACATCGTTTAGTGCACTCTCTTTCGATATAAAGCACTCAATGATCGAGCCAATATCATCACTGTTCAAAATATACTCCTATTGCCCTAACGCCGCGTTAAGTGGTGAACAACGCGACCACCTAACCTAAACCATTGTGTCGTAAACACTAAAACCGATTAAAACTAAAAATGCCAAGCGTTGTGAATCCGTCTTAAACGCCTTGTTAGCAGTATTCTATCCACGTATATATCCATTCCAAACGCGCTGAAAATCCTTATTAATTGACTCAATTTTTGAAAGATCATCCGCAAGTAACTTGCTGCCTTTGTACTCAATTAGATAGCTTATTGATTCTTTAGCCCAAGCAGCATCCGTATACATGCTCATAAAGTTTGTGTCTAAATTTTTCTGTTCACCTGAACTACTGAGACGCTCATTGAAGCCCGAAACATGTCCATGAATTTGATTTACAATTTTCCGTTGCTCAGGACTTAAAAAAGTACAAATGTCTTTGTAGTAATTATCATAAATTGGGCGAACGACTGGATGCGGGGAAACTGATGATTGACGAGTTTTTAGCAAATTTATTAACCCTGCTTCACATTTACTCATTGATTCATTTAAGTGATCAGATATGTCACCTAACTCGTTATAAAAAGCCTTTAGTAACACCCTACGCTTCCAATAGGACTTTAAAAGCTCAGCTCCCTGACCTAAGAACCAACCAAGAAACACCGCTAACAGTGTTATTTCAACTTTTGATAAAGTTTCCAATTTTCCTCCTATACTGCTAACGCCCGCTTAAGTGGTGAGCAACGCAATGCAATGTTTCCGCAAACCACCTAAATCACTAGAATCAACGCATGGTGAAAATGCCACGCGTTGCGAATCCGTCTTAAAGCGTTTGTTAGGGCGCATTGCTAAAATGCCACCCCTGACTTTCGTGCTTGGTTATAGCACAATCCAATAGTAAAATATCACATGTAACCATCTGGTAATACGGGGAAATATGGAAAACTCTATTGTTATAGCAACTATCATTGCATCACTACTATCGGGACTAATTGGCGTACTAATATCATTCGTATTTTATAGCCGTCTTGAAAGGCGAAAACTAAAAGTTGATACCGCTAGAAGACTCATTGGTAATCGATTTAACATATCGTCGTCAGACTTCCAGCAAGCGATGAACGAAATATTCATAGTTTTCGCTGATTCAAAGGAGGTAATAACAGCAATGGATGCATTTTGGCAGGTTGCATGTACACCAATGAATCAAAAGAGTCCTCAATTAGCTAATGACAAACTCATCGCACTGCTAAAAGCAGTTTGTAAAGATGTCAACATTGCTCATAAAGATCTAAATGACGCATATTATCTAAGATATTTTTCTGTCCCCCACAATTAGTTTCGCCATTTTTGTGCTCGGTGAGTATGCTGAGCACAAATAAGCGCCATAACGCCCGCCTAAGGGGCTGACAACGCATACCACTAAACTCAATCACAACAACCGTAACCACCGCGGCTCAATGGGACTGGAAACGCCACGCGTTGACAGTCCCTCTTGAGGCGTTTGTTATGTGCATTTTTGCCAGTTGTACTCCATTTGATGAGCAACCAATTCAGCATGGCTTTGACTATGAAACTTTGATACCAAGAACAAACTCATATCAATGCCCGCAGATATACCACCCGACGTTGTGTACTTGCTTGCTGTTATCCAACGTTTATCTTCCACAACGACTAAGTCAGGAAACCGTTGTTTCAACTCAGGAATATCCTCCCAGTGAGTCGTAACAGCAAGTCCTTTCAGCAAACCGGCATTAGCTAATATGAATGCTCCGGTACAAACTGATGCAATATGTTTAGCATGCTTATCCACTGATGCAACCCAATGAAGCACATTGGACTTATTCATTTCGTTCCTATGGACACCGCCAACAACGATTAATAGGTCAATTTGAGGGTGATTCTGAAACGAATAGTCGGGTAAAACAGTAAAACCACCTCTGGCTTTCACTGGTTCCAAGGTTTCTGAGACTAAAAATACATTCCAACTTCCAGCACCTAATCGTTTAGCTGTACTGAAAACTTCGAAAGGTCCTGAAAAGTCGAGAACTTCGGCCTCATCGTAAATATAGATACCAATGTTCATTACTGCCTCCATGCACATAACGCCGCGTTAAGGGGTGAGTGCCGCATAAACCAAGTTTCCGCATACCACTTTCACCACCAAAACTCACCGCAAACCAAAAATGCCACGCGGCATGAATCCCACTTTAACGCTTTGTTATGCGCGTGCTTCAGACCAAACAGCAAATTCATTACCACTTGGCTCCACAAAATGAAAACGACAACCTCCAGGAAATTCAAAAATTGGACGGATGATTTCACCGCCATTTTTCACAACTTTATCCAATGTTGCTTCAATGTCTGAACTATAGAAAACTAAAAGTGCACCACCACTTTCCGTCCGACTAGAACGCTCAGATTTGAAAAAACCACCATCTAAACCTTCATTTGAAAAAGCTGCGTATTCAGGCCCATAGCCAACAAATTCCCAGCCAAAAACCTTTGAAAAGAACGCTTTCGTTGACTCTAAGTCTTTCGCTGCAAACTCTACATAATTGAGTTTTTCATGCTGATTCATTGTTAACTCCTGTCATTTTTCCAATTAGCGCATAACGCCCAATTAAGTAGCCCGAAACGCCCTGGCTCACCTTCCGCATAGCAACGTAAACACAAAACCCGACGCAAACCAAAAGTGCCACGCGTTGAGGGTCTGCTTGAATTGTTTGTTATGCGAATTCACCGACCAAGCCAAACTGGGCAGATGAAGATTACCTTACACACGAAAAACCACAAACAAACCAAGTACTTTTTGTGATTCACCAAACAGCCGAAATCACTATGTTACAGACCAACTTCCAACAAGTGACTAATGGTGAATTTCGGCTAGTGACTAAGCTTTTGTTTCGAGAAACTCAACGCGGCGGCAGACCAGCGAAGAAGAACTACCGATAAACTTGCCCCTGCCACACTTTACGCCAGTCAAACTCGCCACGGCCAAATACTGAATACCAATGAGGCAACCCACGAAATTTGGCATATTTTAAGGCCTGAGTGATTCAAGAATTTAGGCCGACAATGCTAAATTACCGACACCGAAAACCGACTGCCAAAGAGAGCGAGAAAGAGAGATATAGAAGATTTTTTTGCCCAGTCGCATAACGCCCTGCTAAGGGGTGAGCAATGCACTGCTAAAGCTACCGCACACCACCTTAATCACGAAACCCACAGCATGCCGAAAATGCCACGCATTGCGAATCCCTCTTAAGCAGTTTGTTAGCTATTTTTTACAACAATCGTATTCGCAGCTAAATCACCTATTCTCTGACGCTTTCTAGAAAGAATAAAAATAGCATCAATTAATCCTATTAATGGATTGAGAATATTTCGAATAAAAGACTGCCATAGGGAACAGTATTCACCAGATTCTTTATCAATTACCGACATCCCTAGCATTAATTTTCCGACACTTTGACCTCGTGGTAATGCGTCTGAAAAAATCAAATAGATTGCTGAAACCAAAATTGATATAAAATCAGTTTGCTCCCTAGATGAGCCCATTTCATTTAACAGAAACATTAACAATAACAATAATAACCAAGAAATTATCAGATCTAAGAACTGACCACAATAACGCCTTCCTGGACTTGCCAAGGGTTTATTTAACCTGCTCTGTTCTGGGCTAACATATTTGGTACACTCAATAATTTCAGAAGACTCACAAACATCTAAGTCAATATCGCTGAATTTGGGTTCTATTCTCACTTCGATGAAGCTCCATGTTTTTATTAAAATAGCTAACGCCGCGTTAAGTAGTGAGCAACGTGACCACTGAACCTAAACTATTGTGCCATAAACACTTAAGCTGAATAAAACCAAAAATGCCACGCGTTGCGAATCTGTCTTAAACGCTTTGTTATGTGCAAAGTTCCGACAAACGCCTGATTTCTTGAACTTCGAGACTTCCCTGACCTACCTTACCCATAGGATTAAACCAGATAGCTTGGATGCCGGCTGTAACTGCTGGCTCAATATCTTTGTCGTAAGAGTCACCAACCATAACCACCGATTTTGGCTCAACGTTTAGAGTTTCGATAATTCGATTAAAGAAGTCCGGAGCACCTTTGCCAATACCAAGGTTAGCTTTGCAAAAGTAGCCTGAGATAAAAGCAGATAAACCTACTCGGTCGAAAGCCAATTTTATATCACTTTCTGTTGAGTCAGCGGCATTAGTAGCGACATAGATTTGATGTTGTTTCGACAGTGCTTCTAGGGTTTGCAGCGCACCGTTTACAGCTTGGATATTTTCCCAATCACACATTTTCCCTCTTTGAGCTGGGAAATCGATCATTAGCGTATCACCCCAATCGAATAAGTACACTTTGGTCATTTTGCCTCCTTGCACATAACGCCCTGCTAAGGGGTGAGCAATGCACTACGAAAGCTACCGCACACCGACTTAATCACGAAAACCGCCGCATGCTAAAAATGCCACGCATTGCGAATCCCTCTTAAGCAGTTTGTTAGCTTAAATTTCAGCACCTTAAGATTTACTAAACCTGAGACTAACCCGATTTAGGAAACTGGCAAACCACCTGCGTTTTAAAACCCGAATTGACTCAAACTTTGTGGCCTTTCGTGCGATTTGAAAACCCGAAAATTTTGATAGATCACTTTCGGGAAACTCAAAGCAAAAGCAAAACTGCCAAAGCGACTTTGAGCCAAGCTTGCTAACCTCGCGCAATCCCAAAACTCCATTGAGGCAACGGCTAAAAACTCGCGTTGGCAAACAATGCTGATTTGCCGACAAACCTGAACGAATTGCCAATGGAAGAAAGAAAAAACCATAAACAACTGATTTTTAATGTTTTAAGCTAACGCTGCGTTAAGGGGTGAGTGCCGCCTAAACCAACTTTCCGCAGACCACTTTCACCACCAAAATTCACCGCATACCCAAAATGCCACGCGGCATGAATCCCACTTAAACGCCTTGTTATGCTTAAGCTTCAATGGGTTACGTTTTACTAAAAACAAGATTAACTCAGCTTTGATTTACAAACAAAAGCCAAAACGTAGAAAACCGAAATAAATCATAGTTTTAACAATCAGACTTCGGATTTTGGCAAAACTGGCTTGGAGTTTAAAAACCTAGAAATGGATTTCTGATTGAGCCAGCCGCCCTACCCGCGTAGTTGTTCAAGAATTAATTGAGGCAACTCTCAGAATTTTTAGCGCCCAAGAATGGATGTCCAGAAAATAGCGCCCACAAAAGCCGACTTGCCGACAAACACCAAACTGACAAGCTGAGGGAACAAAGAAAAACCATAACCCACTGATTTTACTTGATTAAGCATAACGCCCAATTAAGGGGTGAGCAACGCCTACCACCCAACCTAAAGCAGTGTACCGTAACCACTAAATTTGAAGTAGAAGCAAAAATGCCAAGCGTTGGGAATCCCTCTTAAATTGTTTGTTAGCTTTCATTTTTTGATTGTTCAATTAAGTCACTTCTCCACTCTGACACTAAGTCGGAAAGTGTTTTGTAGCCATACTCTGAGTCAATAAACCCTTGAATTTCATTAATCAGAAACTCACAGTCCATTGAGAATGCAGTTAGAACACGTGTGGTGTAATTTTCAGGCCAAGTATCGCTCCACTCATCTCGATGCTTGAAGTAATTAGCTGCACAATTAACCAGCTCTATTAACGAATAACCCTGAACTTTTACACGATGAGTCTCATACGCTTTCTCTTTGGTTAATTTATTAAGCCCCAGACTAACTCGGATCTCGTTAATATCCCGCAAGCTACCAACACAATAAGCTTGCGCTGAAACAAGCAAAGAGCCATAAAGAACTTCACCGTACTCATTCATCCACAATCCATCAAACCAAGGTTCAGTGCGGTTTCTCTCGAACAACTTTGCGATACCAGCTTGGATCGTTTTCTCTACATCGACTAGCGGACCAAGGCCATAGTCAGCCTCTAAAATGTTCATATTACTCCTGAAAGCTAACGCCCTGCTAAGGGGTGAGCAATGCACTACAAAAGCTACCGCACACCGCCTTAACCACAAAACCCGCCGCATGATAAAAATGCCACGCATTGCGAATCCCGCTTAAGCAGTTTGTTAGCTTAAATTTCAGCACCTTAGATTTACTAAGCCCGAGATTAACCTGATTTGGAAAACCGACAAACTACCTGAGCTTTAAAACCCGCATTGACTCAAACTTTGTGACCGTTCATTTGCTTTGAAACCAGTAAATTTTGAGAATTCATTTTCGGAGAACTCAAAGCGAACACAAAACTTCCAAAGCAACTTTGCGCCAACCTGGCTAACCTCGAGCAACCCAAAAACTCAATTGAGGCAACAGCTCGAAACTCGCGTTGGCAAAAAATGCTGATTTGCCGAGAAACCGAAACGAGCTGCCAAGGGAAGAAAAAACAGGCTGCAAACAACTGATTTTTATTGTTTTAAGCTAACGCCCTGCTAAGGGGTGAGCAATGCACTACCAAAGCCACCGCACACCGCCTTAATCACAAAACTCACCGCATGCTAAAAATGCCACGCATTGCGAATCCCACTTAAGCAGTTTGTTAGCTTAAATTTCAGCACCTTAAGATTTACCAAAATCAAGGTTAACCTGACTTGGAAAACCAGCAAAACACTTGAGTTTGAAAACCCGAATTGACTCAAACTTTGTAGCCATTCATTTGCTTTGGAAACCAGTAAATTTTGAGAATTCACTTCCGGAAAACTCAAAGCGAAATCAAAACTTCCAAAGCGACTTTGCGCCAAACTGGCTAACCTCTCGCAATCCAAAAATTCAATTGAGGCAACCGCTAAAAACTCGCGTTGGTAAACAATGCCGATTTGCCGAGAAACCTGAACAAATTGCCAAGGGAAGAAAGAACAAGCAGCAAACAATTGATTTTTATTGTTTTAAGCTAACGCCCTGCTAAGGGGTGAGCAATACACTACAAAAGCTACCGCACACCGACTTAATCACAAAACTCACCGCATGCTAAAAATGCCACGCATTGCGAATCCCGCTTAAGCAGTTTGTTAGCTTAAATTTCAGCACCTTAGATTTACTAAGCCCAAGATTAACCTGATTTAGGAAACTGGCAAACCACCTGCGTTTTAAAACCCGAAATGACTCAAACTTTGTGGCATTTCATACGTTTTGAAACCCCAAAAATTTTGATAAATCATTTTTGAAGGACTCAGAGCGAAAGCAAAACTTCCAAAACGACTTTGCGTCAAACTTACTAACCTCGCGCAATCCCAAAATTCAATTGAGGCAACAGCTCGAAACTCGCGTTGGCAAAAAATGCTGATTTGCCGAGAAACCGAAACGAGCTGCCAAGGGAAGAAATAACAGGCTGCAAACAATTGATTTTTATTGTTTTAAGCTAACGCTGCGTTAAGGGGTGAATGCCGCCTAAACCAAATTCCCGCAGACCACTTTCACCACAAAAACCAACCGCATACTAAAAATGCCACGCGGCATGAATCCCGCTTAAACGCCTTGTTATGTGTTTGCTAACTCTATGAAAATTAGTGTTTCTTTGTCAACTGCACATTTTTTGATTTAAAAAAGATCAATTATTAGAAAACAATCAACATTAGCTATAAAGTTAGCTCAAAATCATTGATTAATAAAACGTTAGCTAAGGTCTAGGTAAAATGAAATTCAGTTTTTTTAAACATTCAAAAATAGCACTATCAATACTACTTATTGCTTTAACGTCAGGCTGTTCATCCATGGCGGCACATGGACAAGGGGGTTATGGCAAACCATTTTCCGGAACGGCATTGTCAGTCGTCCGTCTGCCTTGCTTCTTTCGGGGAACCGCTGTTGACTACGCATTGAGTCCTTTAGTTGCATTGGAAGTACCACTGTCTTTAGCTACAGATGTTGTTTTGCTTCCCTTTGACTTGGCCATGATGTTCACGCCTACAACAAGTTACGGGGAAGTGATTTCAATTGGCTGTCCTAGAGGATCTATGATTTAGAGCTGGTAGAAGTTTTTCTAGTAACCCAACACCAGTAGATACGCTGGTGTTGGAAGAACACATAACGCCCTGTTAAGTAGTGAGGCATGCACTACAAAAGCTTCCGCAACACTACGTAATCACTAAAACCAACGCAAACCAAAAATGCCACGCATGCCGAATCTGCTTGAACAGTTTGTTAGCTTAAATTTCAGCACCTTAGATTTACTAAGCCCGAGATTAACCTGATTTGGAAAGCCGGCAAACTACCTGAGTTTTAAAACCCGAATTGACTCAAACTTTGTGACCTTTCATGCGATTTTGAAACCAGTTAATTTTGACAAATCACTTTCGGAAAACTCAAAGCGAGAACAAAACTTCCAAAGCGACTTTGCACCAAATTGACTAACCTCGCGCAGTCCCAAAACTCAATTGAGGCAACTGCTCTAAACTCACGTTGACAAACAATGTGGATTTGCCGAGGAACCAGAGCGAATAGCCAAAGGAAGAAAGAAAAAACCACAAACAACTGATTTTTAATGTTTTAAGCTAACGCCCTGTTAAGTAGTGAGGCATGCACTACAAAAGCTTCTGCAACACTACGTAATCACTAAAACCGCTGTAAACCAAAAATGCCACGCATGCTGAATCTGCTTGAACAGTTTGTTAGCTTAAATTTCAGCACCTTAGATTTACCAAGCCTGAGATTACACCGATTTGGAAAACCAACAAACCACCTGAACTTTAAAACCCGAAATGAATCAAACTTTGTGACCGTTCATTTACTCTGAAAATCAGTAAATTTTGAAAGCTCGTTTTCGCAAAACTCAAAGCGAAAGAGACACTTCCAAAGCGACTTTGCGGCAAAATGGCTCACCTCGCGCAATCCCAAAACTCAATTGAGGCAACGGCTCAAAACTCGTGTTGGCAAACAATGCTGATTTGCCGAGAAACCAGAACGAATGGCCAAAGGAAGAAGGAAAAAACCACAACCAATTGATTTTACTTGTTTTAAGCTAACGCCGCGTTAAGGGGCGCAGGCACGCAATACAAAAGCTACCGCATAGTGCCGTAACCACTAAACCCAACGCAAAATGAAAATGCCACGCGTGCCAAGTCCCTCTTTAACGCTTTGTTATGTACGTGCCAACACCAAGCTAGCAATTACAACCAGGAAAACAATAGATATGGCTATGAACTTATAGTTATTTCGTTTGGGCATGTACCCATGCTTTGCATCAAACTCAGCAAGTGTTACTTCACCCAAGATAATTTGAAGAGCCTCCTGTGATGACATTGATTCTTGTTGGGAATCTAAGCATCTAATCACACCGGAATCACCATAAAAATTTAGATTCCCTTCCCCTTCGACGTCAACATTAATGCTAGGTTCACAAACATCATCACCGTCTGGCACTGATAGTCTTGATAGCTTATCTAGGATATCTCTGAGATTGCTATGCGTAACTTCTCCCCTATCTAATAGCTCGAAATCACCAGTTGCTGTTTCGTAGTCTTCAGAAACACCCTGCGTCTTAATTTTTATTGTTTCCACACTGTAACTCCATAAAGTACATAACGCCGCGTTAAGGGGCGCAGGCACGCAATACAAAAGCTACCGCATAGTGCCGTAACCACTAAACCCAACGCAAACTGAAAATGCCACGCGTGCCAAGTCCCTCTTTAACGCTTTGTTATGCTTAAGCTTCAATGGCTTACGTTTTACCCAAACCAAGATTAACTCAGCTTTGATTCACAAACAAAAACCAAAACATAGAAAACAGAAATGACTCATAATTTTGAAAATCAGACTTTGAACTTTGGCTGTCAAAACTCAAAAACCTAAGATCAAATTGCTGATTGAGCCAACCGCCCTAACCTCGCGCTTGCCCGAAAATTGACTGAGGCAATTCTCCGAGTTTCCAGCGCCAAAGAATAGGTGTCCAGAAAACAGCGCCCAATAAAGCCAACTTGCCGACAAACTCGAAACTAACCAGCCGAGGGAGCAAAGAAAAACCATAACCCACTGTTTTAAAATGATTAAGCATAACGTCCTGTTAAGTAGTGAGGCATGCACTACGAAAGCTTCCGCAACACTACGTAATCACTAAAACCAACGCAAATCAAAAATGCCACGCATGCCGAATCTACTTGAACAGTTTGTTAGCCTTATGAGGTCAAGTTTTCTGTCGATACCACAGCAATCTTTACACCAAAGCTAGATATACTAGGTAAGGTCGCATTGTGATGCGCTCGAATTTGTTCACCTGACAAATGCGATTTGTTTTGAGTTGTATGAGCATCTGATATTAGCTCCACTGAATAGCCCAATCCAGCCGCTCGACGCACGGTTGTATCGACGCAGAACTCTGTTGCGTAACCGCAAACGTAAAGATGCTCAATGCTGAGCTCTTGCAGTAGAGACTCCAAACTGGTGCGTAAAAATGAATCTGGTGTTGTTTTACGAACAAAATGGTCATCACTTTCAAAGTGTAATGATGACTGCAGTTTCCAACCTTCACTGCCATGTTCGATTGGTGTACCCGTTTGTTCATGCTGAATAAAGATGACAGGGATATCTTTTTGGCGTGCCCAATCTGTGATTGTATTGATACGAGTTAATATCTCATTTCTTTCAAAGGGTTGAGGTGCTGGGTCGAACAAAATACTTTGCACATCAATAACAAGAACTGCTGATTTCATAAAGTTTCCTTTTAATAAGGCTAACGCCCTGTTAAGGGGTGAGCAGCGCAATACCGAAGTTGCCGCATTCCACCTTAAACACTAAAACCAACGCATAGTAAAAATGCCACGCGTTGCGAATCCCTCTTGAACAGTTTGTTAGTTTACAGTTTTCCACATTGTTTTTGACTGCTCTTCAAAGCCTAGTTTCGCATAAAAGTTTTGTGCACACTTATTGAAAGCCATGACCTCTAGCCTAATTTGCTCTGCACCTTGCGATTTAGCCCAGTCATTGCATTGATCCATTAGTTGGGTTCCTATACCTGAAACTCTGACACTTTCATCAACTACAATTGTGCCAACACGACAAATTGGTGTTTTAACTAAAAACGGGATAGCTTCATTTTGAGTTACTTTCGCTGTCACAAAGCCAACAACATCACCAGTAAATTCAGCAACAAGAAAGAGCCTTGATTGATCATTTAGAGCTTGAAGAAGGAACTCTTTTTCTTCAGATGACGGTTCAACAAATGCTTCTGGTGCATTTTCAAAGTGCATGATTCCAATCTGATAATTTAGACGCAAGAGTGAGTCTAAATCTGACGCTTCAGCCGATCTAATTTTCATTTTCGTCCTCTGAATTTGATATGTAAACTAACGCCCTGCTAAGGGGTGAGCAATGCACTACAAAAGCTACCGCACACCGCTTTAATCACAAAACCCACCGCATGCTGAAAATGCCACGCATTGCGAATCCCTCTTAAGCAGTTTGTTAGCTTAAATTTCAGCACCTTAGATTTACCAAAACTGAGATCAAACCGATTTGGAAAACCAACAAACCACTTGAGTTTTGAAACCCGAGTTGGCTCAAGCTTTGTGGCCTTTCATTTGCTTTAAAAATCAACAAATTTTGATACATCACTTTCGCAAAACTCAAAGCGAAAGCAAAACTTCCAAAGCGACTTTGCACCAAACTGACCGACCTCGCGCATTCTCAAAATTCGATTGAGGCAACTGCTCAAAACTTGCGTTGTCAAACAATGCTGATTTGCCGAGAAACCTGAACGAACTGTCAAAGGAAGAAAGGAAAGATCACAACCAATTGACTCTTAATGTTTTAAGCTAACGCCGCGTTAAGGGGTGAATGCCGCATAAACCAACTTTCCGCAGACCACCTTCACCACAAAAACTCACTGCAAACCAAAAATGCCACGCGGCATGAATCCCGCTTAAACGCCTTGTTATGTTTAAGACTCAAAGGGTTAAGTTTTGCGATACCAAGAGCTTAACTCGACTTATCTTTGAAAACCAAAGTTAGAAGCTAAAAAGCTGAATTAACTCATAATTTTGATTGTACTGATATTAAAGTTTTAGCGTGAGAAACCGAAAACTGGTGCTCAAACGTTGAAACTAACATCGCTTCATTCGACTCACAAACGCACTGAACTTTAATGAGGCAACTCTCTGAATTTTTAGCGCCCACGAATTGGAGTCCAGAATACAGCGACCACTAAACGTAACTTGCCGACAAGACCAAAATTAGAAAGCTGAGAAAGCAAAGAAAAGATGCAACCAACTGATTTTACGTGACTAAACATAACGCCGCGTTAAGGGGTGAGTGCCGCCTAAACCAGCTTTACGCAGACCACTTTCACCACAAAACTCACTGCATACCAAAAATGCCACGCGGCACGAATCCCGCTTGAACGCTTTGTTATGTTTAATTTTTAACCATCAGTCTTGCTTTTATCGCTTCAATGAGCTCCTCTGGTTTTCTCATCACTTGCCTTTCCATGCCTAGGGTTTCTGACTTTGAGCAGCTTTCCATGACTCCTTTATGATAAATACGATACTTATTAGAATCCAAAATATCCTGTATATATACCGGAGGAGCCCAAGCTTCTTCAGCACTGAGAAAACTAATATGACCTACAATTTTCCATTGCTGACTTTTTATAGAGCTATCAAAGAAACCTGAAAACATAAGTATCTTATTTTTACACGCCACTTCATGTGAGTTATCTGTACTAGACAAAAAGTCATATATTGCAATCGTAGCGTCATTGTAAACGCGGCCAAATACAAATTGATGCTCTTGAATTGGAATTGCGATAATGTCGCCAACATTAACTTTCATGCATTGCCTCTTAAACATAACGCCCGGTTAAGGGGCAGCCAACGCCATTACCAAGCTTCCGCATAACACCGTAACCACAAAAACCAACGCATAATAAAAATGCCACGCGTTGACCGTCCCTCTTGAACCGTTTGTTATGCTTAAGCTTCAATGACTTACGTTTTACCAAAACCAAGATTAACTCAGCTTTGATTCACAAACAAAAGCCAAGACCTGAAAAACTGAAACGACTCATAGATTTGAAAAACAGACTTTGAATTTCGGCAATTCAAGCCCAAAAACTTGTGGTTAAAATACTGATTGAGCCAGCCGAACCAACCGCGCGCTTACCCGAAAATTGATTGAGGCAATTCTCTGAATTTCCAGCGCCAAAGAATAATTGTCCGGAAAACAACGCCCACTGAGCCAACTTGCCGAGAAACACAAAACTAACCAGCCAAGGGAACAAAGAAAGACCATAAACCACTGATTGTTGGTGATTAAGCATAACGCCCAATTAAGGTGTGAGCCACGCTACCACTACACTCAATTTGGACAGCGTAAACACTTAACTAAACCCAAACCAAAAATGCCGAGCGTGGGGAATCACTCTTAAATTGATTGTTAGCCGTGCATGCAAAGTTCTGCGATTTTCTGAGCTTTGCTTATTTCAATACCTTTCATAAAATCTTCATGTAATTCATGGTCAGTTTCATGAAGTACGATAAAGGGACGAGCACCATCTAGTCGTGGATGTACATCAGTGGCCAAAGCATACGTAGTCTCATAGTAAGGTAAATAATTGCACAACCACCCAAAGTAGGTTCGGTTGATATCTGGTTGTTCATACGTTTCTACGTAATGGTTATAGCTAGACTCACTGAGAGACACCCAAACACCCCACATAAAAGGGTCTTCTACTCCAATAATCGGTATTTCCAAGATTACTCTGATAAAGTAATGGTAACCATCTTCATCTTTGTAGTAGCACAAGTCTGAGCCTAGCTTACCTTCATTTTGTACTTCTTCTGGCTGCTCGAGGTAAGGATCAGGCGCTCTGAATCCAAAACTGGGCGAGCCCTCATGAATCTCCTCACAGGAAGAACACTTAAACGCGAATATACTACTCAATTATTACTCCTTGACGGCTAACGCTGCGTTAAGGGGTGAGTGCCGCCTAAACCAAGTTTCCGCACACCACTTTCACCACAAAAATCACCGCAAACCAAAAATGCCACGCGGCATGAATCCCGCTTAAACGCCTTGTTATGTTTAAGACTCGAACGGTTAAGTTTTACGATACCAAGAGCTTAACTCGACTTATCTTTGAAAACCAAAGTTAGAAGCTAAAAAGCTGAATTAACTCATAAATTTGATTGTACTGACATTGAGATTTTAGCGTGAGAAACCGAAAGCTGGTGCTCAAACGTTGAAACTAACATCGCTTCATTCGACTCTCAAACGCACTGAACTTTAATGAGGCAACTCTCTGAATTTTTAGCGCCCACGAATTGGAGCCCAGAAAACAGCGACCACTAAACGTAACTTGCCGAGAAGACCAAAATTAGAAAGCTGAGAAAGCAAAGAAAAGATGCAACCAACTGATTTTACGTGACTAAACATAACGCCCTGTTAAGTAGTGAGGCATGCACTACGAAAGCTTCCGCAACACTACGTAATCACTAAAACCAACGCAAACCAAAAATGCCACGCATGCCGAATCTGCTTGAACAGTTTGTTAGCTTAAATTTCAGCACCTTAGATTTACTAAGCCCGAGATTAACCTGATTTGGGAAGCCGGCAAACTGCCTAAATTTTAAAACCCGAATTGACTCAAACTTTGTGGCCATTCATTTGTTTTGAAGATCAGTAAATTTTGAAAACTCGTTTTCGCAAAACTCAAAGCGAAAACGACACTTCCAAAGCGACTTTACGGCAAAATGGCTCACCTCGCGCAATCCCACAACTCAATTGAGGCAACTCCTCAAAACTCGCGTTGGCAAACAATGCTGATTTGCCGAGAAGCCTGAACGAATGGCCAGAGGAAGAAAAAACAGGCTGCAAACAATTGATTTTCATTGTTTTAAGCTAACGCCCGCCTAAGGGGCTGACAACGCATGACCACTAAACTCAAACACCACAACCGAAACCACCGCGGCTCAATGGGACTGGAAACGCCGCGCGTTGACAGTCCCTCTTGAGGCGTTTGTTATGCTTAAGCTTCAACACTTTACATTTGAACCAAACCAAGAATAACTCATTGAAATAATTAACCAAACCTCGAATTCTCTTGAGTTAGAACTAACTAAAACTTTACCTATAAACTGACCAATACAGGGTTTCATCCTGCAAATCAGCCAAAGTGGAAACCCTCTCCGACAAACCTACTCACCACGCATGAGCACAATAACTCAATGAGGCAATCACGCTGAAACTTGAAGCGATAGACACATTGCTGTTTCATTAGGCAGCGAAAAACAATGCTCAATTGCCAACTAACTTTTAGCCTGCAAGTAAAGGCACCAAACTGCTCAAAGCAACTTGAAAGAGCAAAACTCAACTCGCGCAGACTAAAGAACCCAATGAGGCAATCACTCAGAATTTACAACGCCAGATACATTGCCGTTTCATTAGGCAGCGAAAAACAATATTGAATTGCCGACAAAACCTGAACAACATGCCAAAGGGAACGAAAACCACAAACACTTGATTTTAATGGATTAAGCATAACGCCCGCCTAAGGGGCTGGCAACGCATTACCACTAAATTCAAACACAACAACTGCAACCACCGCGGCTCAATGGGACTGGAAACGCCACGCGTTGACAGTCCCTCTTGAGGCGTTTGTTATGAGGCGGATTCACCGTCTGCTCTTGACGTAATTCCCAACTCTTTCTGTAACCTTTTACTAAGCCCGAGCACAACAAGACGGTAGGACTCAGACAAGTAATACTTCAACTCTTCGTCTAATACACCTGACGTCTCCGTTTGTTGGATCCACTTCATACCTCGGTTAGCGAAGTAAGGGGCGGGAATATAACCATCGTGCTCACTCAGATACTCAAAGTTCAAATCCGATGTTTTGAAAGTAAAAACGGGTTGCTGATCCTTGCCGATACTGCCAATAGAAAACACTTTTCCCGCCACTTTCCAAACATGGGAGCCACCCCATTGCACCACGTATGTAGTAGCAGGAAAGGAACGACAAAATTGGTTGAACTCATCGTGATTCATCTTTGTTTTTCTATAGCCTCATAACGCCCGCCTAAGGGGCTGACAACGCATAACACTAAACTCAAACACAACAACCGTAACCACCGCGGCTCATAGGGACTGGAAACGCCGCGCGTTGACAGTCCCTCTTGAGGCGTTTGTTATGTGTATGAACTCTAAGCTAAAGTTAGCCTCGTCCAAACATGCTACGCGATATTTTATGACCAACCGCAAAGCAAACAACAGCAACACCTATGAAAACTAGGATTGATAGTAAATATCCAACCGTCGCTGATACGCCAAAGCCCCAAACAAACGAAAATACTAAGCCTTGATATGCTTCATATGGCCATTGAATTACTGGAAAGTGTGAGCCGTCCATCACAGTAAAGATTAAAGCTGCCAATCCTAATAGTGATGCCATAATCCCAAACATGGTTGATCTATTCATGCTGAAAACTAAGTTGGAAACAAGTTTGCCCATTCTATGTGCTTGTTTCGATTGGGACTAGCTAAAAAACACATAACGCCCTGTTAAGGGGTGAGCAACGCAATACCGAAGCCGCCGCATACCACCTTAATAACTAAAACCAACGCATAGTAAAAATGCCACGCGTTGCGAATCCCTCTTGAACAGTTTGTTATGTGCGTGGTTGAAACCTACTCTACACTTGGCTCCGGTAAAACTGGTGGGGTACTGTCCATATAAGTTAAAAAGTTTTCCCATAACTCGTGCGTTCTTTGTTTAGTTAGCTTAGTTTTGCATGATATCGCCATAATTCCACGAATAGTTCCATCACGCCATTGCGTATAAACCGAATCACAGTGAGAGGACATATATGCTTGCCAATCCTGTTGCGCAAGCTTAATTGCCGCGATCAGTTCTGGGTCATGAGAGTTATGCTCAAAGCTAGTCCTTAGATATTTGTCTAATTTAACTTGTGCTGACTCTAGTTCAATAGCGCCACATTGGTTTATCTCGATTGTGGTCATCGCATTATTACAGTCAATGGACTCTTCTGCAGCAAGAGCACCAAACGAAAGACTAGCTAATATGATGATTAGATACTTATTCATCGTTTTCTCCGAAAGCACATAACGCCCTGTTAAGTAGTGAGGCATGCACTACAAAAGCTTCTGCAACACTACGTAATCACTAAAACCGCTGTAAACCAAAAATGCCACGCATGCTGAATCTGCTTGAACAGTTTGTTAGCTTAAATTTCAGCACCTTAGATTTACCAAGCCTGAGATTACACCGATTTGGAAAACCAACAAACCACCTGAACTTTAAAACCCGAAATGAATCAAACTTTGTGACCGTTCATTTACTCTGAAAATCAGTAAATTTTGAAAGCTCGTTTTCGCAAAACTCAAAGCGAAAGAGACACTTCCAAAGCGACTTTGCGGCAAAATGGCTCACCTCGCGCAATCCCAAAACTCAATTGAGGCAACGGCTCAAAACTCGTGTTGGCAAACAATGCTGATTTGCCGAGAAACCAGAACGAATGGCCAAAGGAAGAAGGGAAAAACCACAACCAATTGATTTTACTTGTTTTAAGCTAACGCTCGCCTAAGGGGCTGACAACGCATAACACAAAACTCAATCACGACAACCGAAACCACCGCGGCTCAATGGGACTGGAAACGCCTCGCGTTGACAGTCCCTCTTGAGGCGTTTGTTAGCTTCGTAGCCTATTGTTTCCAAATAACTTTTAAACACCTTTGCTTGAAAGTGATTTTACGCAAAAGCATCAAGCAAACACACGTCCAACACCAAAAGCTGTGAAGTTGGCTGCCAAAACTCAAAACACTCAAGGTTAAGTTGGCCACGGTTAAGAGTCCGCGACAAAGAAAGCCAGATCACAGTGATGATGCTGTATTTTGTAAAACTAAGCTGACCGCGCTGAGCGTCCAACAACACTGAAGCATCAAAGCTTGATAGGTTTCAGCGACTTGAAAACTGCTGAACATTCAACACTTTCTACCAAATCAGCATCAGGCAAAGCTAAAAAGCCAAATAGTGCGACTTGAACGCTTAAAGCTGAATTTTCACAACAAATGAGCTTAGATTTTGATGATTCTAGCCTTTAAGAAGCTAACGCCCTGCTAAGGGGTGAGCAATGCACTGCAAAAGCTACCGCACGTCAACTTAATCACAAAACTCACCACATACCCAAAATGCCACGCATTGCGAATCCCGCTTAAGCAGTTTGTTAGCTTAAATTTTAGCACCTTAGATTGACCAAACCCGAGACTAACCCAGTATAGAAAAACGACAAACCACCTGAGTTTTAAAACCCGAAATGACTCAAACTTTGTGGCCGTTCACTTGCTTTGAAACCAGTAGATTTTTGAGAATTCATCTTTGGAGAACTCAAAGCGAAAGCAAAACTTCCAAAGCGACTTTGCGCCAAACTGGCTAACCTCGCGCAAGCCCAAAACTCAATTGAGGCAACAGCTCAAAAATCGCGTTGGCAAACAATGCTGATTTGCCGATAAACCAAAACGAATGGCCAAGGGAAGAAATAAAAACCTCAACCAATTGATTTTTATTGTTTTAAGCTAACGCCCTGCTAAGGGGTGAGCAATGCACTACGAAAGCAACCGCACACCAACTTAATCACAAAACTCACCGCATGCTGAAAATGCCACGCATTGCGAATCCCTCTTAAGCAGTTTGTTAGCTTAAATTTCAGCACCATAGATTTACCAAACCCGAGACTAACCTGATTTGGAAAACTGGCAAACCACTTGAACTTTGAAACCCGAATTGGCTCAAAATTTGTGACCTTTCATGCGATTTGAAAATCCGAAAATTTTGATAAATCACTTTCGGAAAACCCAAAGCGAATGCAAAACTTCCAAAGCGACTTTGCGCCAATCTGGTTAACCTCGAGCAACCCAAAAACCCAATGGAGGCAACAACTCAAAATTCACGTTGGCAAACAATGCTGATTTGCCGAAATAACCTGAACGAACTGCCAAGGGAAGAAAAAACAGGCTGCAAACAATTGATTTTTATTGTTTTAAGCTAACGCCCTGTTAAGTAGTGAGGCATGCACTACAAAAGCTTCCGCAACACTACGTCATCACTAAAATCAACGCAAACCAAAATTGCCACGCATGCCGAATCTACTTAAACAGTTTGTTATGTTTCGTAGCCCAAGATTTCGATGCCGCTTTCAGTTCTTATTATTGGAAATTCTCCAACCTTGCAGAGTTCAATCAGAAACCTCTCTAAGTTCAGATCACGGTGAGCAGTAGGAGCATGTTCATATGGTTGATATGAATAACTTCTTGGGATGAATATACGTTCAATGTACTTGTACTCAACAGGTCCACCACAGCCTCGAGCCGGATCATCAATTGCCGAATCCCACACTTGTTTCTTACTAGGAGCGTGACCAGAGAATACTTTTTCACTATCTGTAAAGTGGTACTCGATACCAGAAAAATCTGCTCCATGCTCTGCCATTGTAAGGAAGAACTTATTCCACTTATGGTTGGACATTAAACGCACTGAGTATTTCTGTCTCAGAGCTTTATCATTGTGAGCTTTCATTTAAACCTTCTAGAAACATAACGCCCGCTTAAGGGGCAGCCAACGCTACTACTAACTTTCCGCATAACACCGTAACCACAAAAACCAACGCATAGTAAAAATGCCACGCGTTGGCTGTCCCTCTTGAAGCGTTTGTTAGGCAATGCCTGAGATTGACAATGAGACTGCAACACTCTTAATAACATCAAAAGTTAACGCTCGACCTTCTGACGTAATCTTATCAATAACTTGAGTAAACACACTTTGGGGCCTAATAGCATCCAAAAACTCATGTCCCGACAATGTCAAACTTCTTATGAGAAAGTCTGCAGCACCATTATCATCTCCTCGAGAAATGAGTACATCTAATATCCCAGCTTGTTCTAATAACTTCACATGATAAGAGACTTGATAAGCAAGTCCTTCATCGAAGTGACATAGGCAAACCTCCTCATCAGGCGTAAGCTCCTCAACTTTCAATAATATATCTCGAATCAATGCCCAATCACGTTTCATTAATTTCTCCTTATGCCTAACGCCCGCCTAAGGGGCTGGCAACGCATAACGCTAAACTCAAACACAACAACTGTAACCACCGCGGCTCAATGGGACTGGAAACGCCACGCGTTGACAGTCCCTCTTGAGGCGTTTGTTATGAGGCGGATTCACCGTTTGCTCTTGGCGTAATTCCCAACTCTTTCTGTAACCTTTTACTAAGTCCGAGCACAACAAGACGGTAGGACTCAGACAAGTAATACTTCAACTCTTCGTCTAATACACCTGACGTCTCCGTTTGTTGGATCCACTTCATACCTCGGTTGGCGAAGTAAGGGGCGGGAATATAACCATCGTGCTCACTCAGATAATCAAAGTTCAAATCCGATGTTTTGAAAGTAAAAACTGGTTGCTGATCCTTGCCGATACTGCCAATAGAAAACACTTTTCCAGCCACTTTCCAAACATGAGAGCCACCCCATTGCACTACGTATGTAGTAGCAGGAAAGGAACGACAAAATTGGTTGAACTCATCGTGATTCATCTTTGTTTTCCTATAGCCTCATAACGCCCGGTTAAGGGGCAGCCAACGCCATTACCAAGCTTCCGCATAACACCGTAACCACAAAAACCAACGCATAATAAAAATGCCACGCGTTGGCTGTCCCTCTTTAACCGTTTGTTATGTTTAAGCTTCAATGACTTACGTTTTTCCAACACCAAGATTAACTCGGCTTTGATTTACATACAAAAGCCAAAACCCAGAAAACTGAAACGACTCATAGATTTGAAAAACAGAATTAGAATTTCGGCAATTCAAGCACAAAAACCTGTAATCAAAATACTGATTGAGCCAACCGCCCTAACCTCGCGCTTGCCTGAAAATTGATTGAGGCAATTCTCTGAATTTCCAGCGCCAAAGAATAATTGTCCGGAAAACAGCGCCCGCTGAAGCCAACTTGCCGACAAGCACAAAACCAACAAGCCGAGGGAACAAAGAAAAATCATAATCCACTGATTTTTGGTGATTAAACATAACGCCCGCCTAAGGGGCTGACAACGCATTACCACTAAACTCAAACACAACAACCGTAACCACCGCGGCTCAATGGGACTGGAAACGCCGCGCGTTGACAGTCCCTCTTGAGGCGTTTGTTAGCTTCGTAGCCTATTGTTTCCCAATAACTTTTAAACACCTTTGCTTGAAAGTGATTTTACGCAAAAGCATCACACAAACACACGTCCAACACCAAAAGCTGTGAAGTTGGCTGCCAAAACTCAAAACGCTCAAGGCTAAGTTGGCCACGGTTAAGAGTCCGCGACAAAGAAAGCACACTTTCAGCGATGATGCAGCCTTTGTGAAATCAAACTTTCCGTGTGGAGCATCCAACAACATTGAAGCATCGAAGCTTGATGGTTTTCAGCGACTTTGAAACTACTGAACTTTCAACGCTTTCTACCAAGTCAGCATCCGACAAATTCGAAAGCCAAGTTGTGAAATTTGAACGCTAAAAGCTGAGTTTTCAGAACGATTGAACTTGGATTTTGATGATTTCTGTCTTTAAGAAGCTAACGCCCGCTTAAGTGGTGAGCAACTCTACCAAGACACTCATTATTGCACCGTAAACACTTAAGCCGATTCAAACTAAAACCGCCGAGCGTTGCGAATCCGTCTTAAAGCGTTTGTTATATGCATTTTTCAAAGTAATTTACTGGCATATTTTGATAGAAACCTTCACCACATGCTTCGAACCCGAGCTTTAATAGTATGTGCTGAGACAGCACATTTTCAGGTTCAGTTAAAGCGAGAACTTTCGAATAACCAACTTGACGAGCAAAAGATAAAACTGCAGAACTAGCTTCAAACGCGTACCCTTTACCTCTGGCTGAAACCTTGAGCCTGTACCCGAGTTCCACTACAGTTTCGCCGTTATAGTCATATGACTCTAGACCACAGTAACCAATTAGCTCACCAGTTGAACGCTCTATAACACAAAACTTTCCGATGCCTTTATTGTGTAGTGGTCAAGTAAAACTGGCCACGGGTTTATAGTTAAGCCAGTATCTTCGCTCTGACTCGTTTGGACTCAAGCCACCGTTGTAATGGTGTGGCCTGACGTTGCTGTAATACCCCAGGATATAGTGGGTGATTGCCAGCTTGGCCTCGGCAAAGTTCCGATAGCCTGTTTCCGGTATCCATTCCGTTTTCAAACTCCTGAAAAATCGCTCCATTGGGCTGTTGTCCCAGCAATTCCCGCGGCGACTCAGGCTTTGGGTTATCTGGTAACGCCACAGCAATTGCCGGAAGGAGCGACTGGTATAGTGACTGCCCTGGTCACTGTGGAACATCACGCCTTTAGGCCTGCCTCGTTGCTCAAATGCCATGTTCAACGCCTGCTTGGTCAACTCGCTGTCCGGTGAGTGCGACATCGCCCAGCCCACGGGTTTACGGGCAAATAAATCCATTACCACGGCCAAATAGGCCCAGCGAGTACCTGTCCAGACATAGGTCACATCGCCGCACCACACTTGGTTAGGTGCCACCACGTCAAACTGGCGGTTCAACCGATTCGGGATGTCGACATGCTCCTGATTGGCTTTCTTATAAGCATGCTTCGGCAATTGGCAACTGACCAATTCCAGCGTCTTCATTAACCGTCCTGCACGGTAGCGGCTTAATGCAAAACCCCGGGCAGTAGCGATATCGGCGATGGTTCTTGCCCCGGCGGAGCCATTGCTCTCACGGTGGATTTGCCGGATTGTGCTGTGTAAACGCACCGCCTTTGGGCATATCCGCTTATCCCGGCTTAACCAATACCTGTAGCTGCTGCGCTGGACATCAAACACCTTGCACAGCCAGACGACCGGGTACTTTTCCCGGTGGCTCTTGTTGAGTTTCTCGATTAGCGAGAAGTGTTCATTGTAGTGGTCAAGTAAAACTGGCCACGGGTTTATAGTTAAGCCAGTATCTTCGCTCTGACTCGTTTGGACTCAAGCCACCGTTGTAATGGTGTGGCCTGACGTTGCTGTAATACCCCAGGATATAGTGGGTGATTGCCAGCTTGGCCTCGGCAAAGTTCCGATAGCCTGTTTCCGGTATCCATTCCGTTTTCAAACTCCTGAAAAATCGCTCCATTGGGCTGTTGTCCCAGCAATTCCCGCGGCGACTCAGGCTTTGGGTTATCTGGTAACGCCACAGCAATTGCCGGAAGGAGCGACTGGTATAGTGACTGCCCTGGTCACTGTGGAACATCACGCCTTTAGGCCTGCCTCGTTGCTCAAATGCCATGTTCAACGCCTGCTTGGTCAACTCGCTGTCCGGTGAGTGCGACATCGCCCAGCCCACGGGTTTACGGGCAAATAAATCCATTACCACGGCCAAATAGGCCCAGCGAGTACCTGTCCAGACATAGGTCACATCGCCGCACCACACTTGGTTAGGTGCCACCACGTCAAACTGGCGGTTCAACCGATTCGGGATGTCGACATGCTCCTGATTGGCTTTCTTATAAGCATGCTTCGGCAATTGGCAACTGACCAATTCCAGCGTCTTCATTAACCGTCCTGCACGGTAGCGGCTTAATGCAAAACCCCGGGCAGTAGCGATATCGGCGATGGTTCTTGCCCCGGCGGAGCCATTGCTCTCACGGTGGATTTGCCGGATTGTGCTGTGTAAACGCACCGCCTTTGGGCATATCCGCTTATCCCGGCTTAACCAATACCTGTAGCTGCTGCGCTGGACATCAAACACCTTGCACAGCCAGACGACCGGGTACTTTTCCCGGTGGCTCTTGTTGAGTTTCTCGATTAGCGAGAAGTGTTCATGGAGTCCGACATCAACAGAGCTGTAGCCTTTTTTAGGACTTCCTTTTCCAATTCCAGCCGTTCAATGCGCTTCTTTAATTCGCGGATTTCAACCTGCTCTGGGGTCATGGGCGAGGCCTTGGGAGACTTGCCTGAACGCTCTTCTCGCAGTTGACTGACCCATTTGCCAATCGTGGAATAGCCCACCCCCATTGCCTGGGCGGCCTCCTTCTGGGAGTAGCCTTGATCAACCACCAGTTGAGCCGTTTCCAGACGGAACTCAGGGCTAAAATTCGGTCCTTTTTTCTTTGCCATTTCGTCACCTACTGCTGCTACGGGTGTAATCATAACAGCTCTAATCAGGTGGCCAAATTCACTATGCCACTACAATTGTGAAATGCATTAACTAGCGCGTCAAAACGAGTTTCAGCTTGTTCACTGCTCATACCTCCAGTAGGAGAAAATGCCATAAAGTCAGCATCTTGTAGGAGCACAACTACTTCATCGCGATCTCGCTGAGTAAATTGTCTCAACTCCAAATGTTCTGTTTTGATCACCGTCTGCCTCCATGCATATAACGCCCTGCTAAGGGGTGAGCAATGCACTACAAAAGCTACCGCACACCGCCTTAATCACAAAACCCACCGCATGCTAAAAATGCCACGCATTGCAAATCCCGCTTAAGCAGTTTGTTAGGCAAAAGCTAAGCATGCCAATAAGCAATTATAAAACGGGTTCAATAACTAACTGCTTTTCTGAATTAGAGCTTGAGAATTCGATATCCGCATTATCTCCTGCCTCGATGCTAAATTCTGCGCCAGATTTAAGATGGAAAGTAACAACCGCATGATCCACCTTAACCGTTAAATCACCGGAATTCATGCTCACATTCTTGAATTTTTTACTCATAACATTTCCTTTTTCTATCGTTATCATGTATTGCCTAACGCCCTGTTAAGTAGTGAGGCATGCACTACAAAAGCTTCCGCAACACTACGTAATCACTAAAACCGCTGCAAACCAAAAGTGCCACGCATGCCGAATCTACTTGAATAGTTTGTTATGTGTAATTTCCCGCAACATCTGATACTTCTACTGTCATTGCCAAAAAGTTGATACTAGGGTCCGATTCAAAGTTTTGAATTTCGATTTGAGCATGTGACCATTGACGACAACTTATGTCCACGATAGCTGTACCGCCTAAGTAACCTGTAAACCCTGTAGTGGCATAGTGAATTTGGCCACCTGATTAGAGCTGTTATGATTACACCCGTAGCAGCAGTAGGTGACGAAATGGCAAAGAAAAAAGGACCGAATTTTAGCCCTGAGTTCCGTCTGGAAACGGCTCAACTGGTGGTTGATCAAGGCTACTCCCAGAAGGAGGCCGCCCAGGCAATGGGGGTGGGCTATTCCACGATTGGCAAATGGGTCAGTCAACTGCGAGAAGAGCGTTCAGGCAAGTCTCCCAAGGCCTCGCCCATGACCCCAGAGCAGGTTGAAATCCGCGAATTAAAGAAGCGCATTGAACGGCTGGAATTGGAAAAGGAAGTCCTAAAAAAGGCTACAGCTCTGTTGATGTCGGACTCCATGAACACTTCTCGCTAATCGAGAAACTCAACAAGAGCCACCGGGAAAAGTACCCGGTCGTCTGGCTGTGCAAGGTGTTTGATGTCCAGCGCAGCAGCTACAGGTATTGGTTAAGCCGGGATAAGCGGATATGCCCAAAGGCGGTGCGTTTACACAGCACAATCCGGCAAATCCACCGTGAGAGCAATGGCTCCGCCGGGGCAAGAACCATCGCCGATATCGCTACTGCCCGGGGTTTTGCATTAAGCCGCTACCGTGCAGGACGGTTAATGAAGACGCTGGAATTGGTCAGTTGCCAATTGCCGAAGCATGCTTATAAGAAAGCCAATCAGGAGCATGTCGACATCCCGAATCGGTTGAACCGCCAGTTTGACGTGGTGGCACCTAACCAAGTGTGGTGCGGCGATGTGACCTATGTCTGGACAGGTACTCGCTGGGCCTATTTGGCCGTGGTAATGGATTTATTTGCCCGTAAACCCGTGGGCTGGGCGATGTCGCACTCACCGGACAGCGAGTTGACCAAGCAGGCGTTGAACATGGCATTTGAGCAACGAGGCAGGCCTAAAGGCGTGATGTTCCACAGTGACCAGGGCAGTCACTATACCAGTCGCTCCTTCCGGCAATTGCTGTGGCGTTACCAGATAACCCAAAGCCTGAGTCGCCGCGGGAATTGCTGGGACAACAGCCCAATGGAGCGATTTTTCAGGAGTTTGAAAACGGAATGGATACCGGAAACAGGCTATCGGAACTTTGCCGAGGCCAAGCTGGCAATCACCCACTATATCCTGGGGTATTACAGCAACGTCAGGCCACACCATTACAACGGTGGCTTGAGTCCAAACGAGTCAGAGCGAAGATACTGGCTTAACTATAAACCCGTGGCCAGTTTTACTTGACCACTACACCCTTCCTCTATGGTTAAATTAGACACTTTATTAAACTTAAATTTTCTAAAAGTACCAGCCCTGTCATGAACAACCATTTCAATTGAACTGGTCGAAGAATCCCAAGGGTCGATGTTGTATTTAAACTCAACCAAATCAGTATTTGCGAAATCTGCAAAAAGCACTTTTTCTGACAATTTGACCTCCTTACACATAACGCTGCGTTAAGGGGTGAGCAATGCACTGCAAAAGCTACCGCACACCGCCTTAATCACGAAACCCACCGCATGATAAAAATGCCACGCATTGCGAATCCCGCTTAAGCAGTTTGTTAGCTTAAATTTCAGCACTTTAGATTTACCAAACCTGAGATTAACTTGATTTAGAAAACTGGCAAACCACTTGAGTTTTGAAACCCGAATTGGCTCAAACTTTGTGACCTTTCATGCGATTTGAAAAACCGAAAATTTTGAGCAATCACTTTCGGAAAACTCCTCAAAGCGAAAGCAAAATTTCCAAAGCGACCTTGCACCAAACTTACCAACCTCGCGCAGCCCCAAAACTCAATTGAGGCAACAGCTCAAAACTCGCGTTGGCAAACAATGCCGATTTGCCGAAAAACCTGAACAAATTGCCAAAGGAAGAAATGAAAAACCACAACCAATTGATTTTATTTGTTTTAAGCTAACGCCCTGCTAAGGGGTGAGCAATGCACTACGAAAGCTACCGCACACCGCCTTAATCACAAAACTCACCGCAAGCTGAAAATGCCACGCATTGCGAATCCCTCTTAAGCAGTTTGTTAGCTTAAATTTCAGCACCTTAGATTTGCCAAAACTGAGATTAACCCGATTTGGAAAACCAACAAACCACCTGAGATTTAAAACCCGAATTGACTCAAAGTTTGTGGCCTTTCGTGCGATTTGAAAACCCGAAAATTTTGATAAATCATTTTCGGGAAACTCAAAGCGAACGCCAAACTTCCAAAGCGACTTTGCGCCAAGCTGGCTAACCTCGCGCAACACCAAAGCTCAATTGAGGCAAATGCTCAAAACTTGCATTGGCAAACAATGTTGATTTGCCGAGAAACCTGAAGAAACTGCCAAGGGAAGAAAGGAAAAACCACAAACAACTGATTTTTAATGTTTTAAGCTAACGCCCTGTTAAGTAGTGAGGCATGCACTACAAAAGCTTCTGCAACACTACGTAATCACTAAAACCGCTGCAAACCAAAAATGCCACGCATGCCGAATCTGCTTGAACAGTTTGTTAGCTTAAATTTCAGCACCTTAGATTTACTAAGCCCGAGATTAACCTGATTTGGAAAACCGACAAACTATCTGAGTTTTAAAATCCGAATTGACTCAAACTTTGTGAACGTTCATTTGCTTTGAAACCAGTAAATTTTGAGAATTCATTTTCGGAGAACTCGCAGCGAACACAAAACTTCCAAAGCGACGTTGCGCCAAACTTACTGACCTCGCGCATTCCCAAAAATCAATTTAGGCAACTGCTCAAAACTCGCATTGATAAACAATGCTGATTTGCCGAAAAACCTGAACGAATGGCCAAAGGAAGAAAGAAAAGACCACAACCAATTGATTTTTATTGTTTTAAGCTAACGCCCTGTTAAGTAGTGAGGCATGCACTACGAAAGCTTCCGCAACACTACGTAATCACTAAAACCAACGCAAACCAAAAATGCCACGCATGCCGAATCTGCTTGAACAGTTTGTTAGCTTAAATTTCAGCATCTTAGATTAACCAAATCCGAGATTAACCTGATTTAGGAAGCCGGCAAACTGCCTAAGTTTTAAAACCCGAATTGACTCAAACTTTGTGGCCGTTCATCTGCTTTAAAAACCAGTAAATTCTGAAAACTCGTTTTCGCAAAACTCAAAGCGAAAGCGACACTTCCAAAGCGACTTTGCACCAAACTTGCTAACCTCGGTTAAGCCCAAAAACTCAATTGAGGCAGCAACTCAAAACTCGCGTTGGCAAACAATGCTGATTTGCCGAGAAACCGAAACGAGCTGCCAAGGGAAGAAAAAACAGGCTGCAAACAATTGATTTTTATTGTTTCAAGCTAACGCCGCATTAAGGGGCAGCAACGCGCTACCACTAAACTTAAATTTGCCACCGTAAACATAGATGCCAAGATTTAAAACAAACTCGCCACGCGTTGACTGTCCCTCTTGAATGCTTTGTTAGGTATCTTGATGACAAGGACTAGTTGCTATGAATAAGGCTCAATGGCCTTCCTTTGGAGTCAGTAAAATTGTTGCAGACTCCGATCCTAATGATGTCTACAAACCACCAAATACCACAACCACCTCCGGTCAAAAACATCAATATTCCTGTACCAATTTTTCCATACACGAATCTGTGAATACCTAACCAACCAAAGAGCAAACAGACAAAGAAGGCAACCACGCCATCTGAATTTCTATGTGTAGTATCTCGGGACGATTTGAACTCTTGCTTATAATTACAAAAGCCACATACATTAGCAGCCTCTGGAATTCTCTGCCCACAATTTCGACAAAAAACATTCATGTTTTATTCACAATCCTTAAAGTATGTGTTTCCTATACCTAACGCTGCGTTAAGGGGCGCAGGCACACAATACAAAAGTGGCCGCATACCACCTTAACCACTAAACCCAACGCAAATTGAAAATGCCACGCGTGCCAAGTCCCTCTTTAACGCTTTGTTATACCGTTACTCACAGTTGACCCAATACCTAGCCAAAGGATTTGGGAAAACCTTTCCTATAACGATTTTTTCAAACTCACCGCCGTTAGCTTCAATGACACAACGCGATGCAAAGTTATCTTCATCAGCAGTCAGCAGTGCTCGTTTGATGCCAAGAGCGGCAGCTTTCGAAAGCGCCAACTTCAGCATTAACTTGCCGTTGCCCTTTCCACGAAATGAGGGTGCTATATCGTAGCCAATATGCCCAGCTTCTAAAGAAAGGAAATCATTGCTGATATTATGACGAACCCGAATAGCTCCGAGGATAGACCTTGTGCTATCTATAAGCCAAAAATGACTACATGGTACATAACCGTCACGTAAGTTTATACCCGCAGCTTCGTCACTCAAGCGCTGAACATATTTGGAAAAATCAATTTTACCTTCGAGGTAGTACTCAGCATTTTCAACATCGTTTTGAGCAAAGTCCTCATAGAAACATTCAAAAGCAGACTTAAACTCCTGCGATGGTACAACTAACTCCATGTAATTTTCTCCGATAAGGTATAACGCCCTGCTAAGGGGTGAGCAATGCACGACAAGAGCTACTGCACACCACCTTCATCACGAAACTCACCGCATACTGAAAATGCCACGCATTGCGAATCCCTCTTAAGCAGTTTGTTAGGTTTTTGGGACTCAAAGTACTTAAGCAGTTTTTCTACACTGAATTTAAGTAATAGCCGGTCTATATCAGCGAATTCCCCTTGATGTATGACCATTTCATTTAACTGATAGCCAGAATCTAACTGGACAAGGTACTTTTGGAAATCGATTTGCTTCTTGGTGTCGCTGAAAATTTTCGCTAGCTCGGGTTCATTTATAGTAATTGAGTCTATCTGCCACTTAAAACCTGTTCGTTTGACCACAAATAGATCTGTTACATAGTCGAGGTCATTTGATAACTTTAAAAAACTACTTTCCTCAGTCTGTGACAGGTTTAAGCTAACCTTTATCCCTTGATTATTGGTAAAAGGGAACCAGTAATTTTCTTTTTTAAGATTGATGGAAAAGTTACTACCGTCAAGTAAATCAAATCTTTTCAGCAAGCTGACAGTGAAAACAAACATATCTTGATCACAGTGTGAATCGAAGTTTTGGTTGCTACCAGCAACAACCTTAATGCATTCACTTGAAAAGTCTTCATTCTTAAGCTTGATCAATAATTCACCTATAATCTCATCTGCACGACTGTTTTCACCAGCAACACTTACTATAAAGAAGAATGACACCACCACTGCTAAAGAAATAACTCCAAATACCTTGCTCATTTACAATCCTTTGAACTAAACCTAACGCCCTGTTAAGTAGTGAGGCATGCACTACAAAAGCTTCTGCAACACTACGTAATCACTAAAACCGCTGCAAACCAAAAATGCCACGCATGCCGAATCTGCTTGAACAGTTTGTTAGGCTTATTATTCACCGTTTATCTGCTTCGCAAAATTAGCGTGGAACCTGATTAGCTCGACACCATCTATTGCTTTTATAGATGCATTATTTCCCTCTGTAGTGCAGAAAGGTGGATACGCGAATAATAGCTGACCAACCTTTAAATCCAAATCGTTTGGAATGCTCAACCTTTCAATTGGATCCTCGTCAACCCAAGCCAAAAACTGTTCCCAAGTACAACCAAATTCATCAATATCACCAGATTCGGCATTCAATTTAACTACCAAATTATCTCGAATAAAAAACTGGTCACCAAAGCAATCCTGAGCAATAGGAAAATCACTTGCTTTAACTTCTCGATATAAGTTGTGGAAAGCCAACTCACCATCTAAGAAAGTATTAACATTTAACAATCGCTCTTGTGCATCATTAGAGCGGATTTGTAGACCGCCTGAATATAATATTTTCATAGTTTCTCGTTCTATAAGCCTAACGCCCAGTTAAGGGGTGAAGCACGCAATACCAATGTAACCGCATGGCACGTCAACACCGAAATAATCGCATGCTAAAAATGCCACGCGTGCTGAATCCCACTTAAACTGTTTGTTATGTGAATTCAACCACTTGCCGGCTTTAAGTAAAACACCTTAACACCTTCACCTTGATTTTCAGTGGTAATTTCACACCCTTTAATTAATTCGCCTATTTCCGTACGGTTTGACATGTTTCCAAACCCATCATCGATGTATAAGTTTACATCATATGGATTGATTACTAGTTTATATGAAACACCTACCTCTGGTATAAAGGAAAAAATAGGCTGAGAATATCGTATGGTCACTCTGTTTGCATCATAGTAAGAAACATAATCTAAAGGTAATGACAAATAAACCTTCGAATCTGATTTAACTCTTGTTTTCACCACTTCATCTTTAAAATACAGCGGGCCATCTGACTTAGAAACAAACCCTATTAACTTTGCACTATCATAACTACACAACTCATCAGTATGAAAATACACGGGTTTATTAACAGCAATCTTAACTTCTGTATCAATCGTCACATCTGAATATGATTCACCATTTAGTGGCAAGTACTCAGGCTTGGGTAACTCGCATCCCACCAAGCCTATCATTGGAAGAAATAAAGCTATCTTTTTAAACATCTAATACCCTTTTTGAAAATATCACATAACGCCGCGTTAAGGGGTGCAGGCACGCACTACAAAAGCTACCGCACAGCGACTTAATCACTGAACCCAACGCAAACCGAAAATGCCACGCGTGCCAAATCCCACTTAAACGCTTTGTTATGCTTAAGCTTCAATGGGTTACGTTTTCTGGAAACAAGATTAACTCGACTTTGATTCAGAAACAAAAGCCAAAACTTAGAAAACCGAAATGAATCATAGTTTTAATAATCAGACTTCGGATTTTGGCAAAACTGGCTTGGAGTTTAAAAACGAAAAATGGATTTCTGATTGAGCTAACCGCCCTAACCTCGCGCTTGCCCGAAAATTGAATGAGGCAACTCTCTGATTTTCTAGCGCCAAAGAATAAATGTCCGAAAAACAGCGCTCAAAAAAGCCAACTTGCCGACAAACACAAAACTGAAAAGCTGAGGGAACAGAGAAAAACCATAAACCACTGATTTTACTTGATTAAGCATAACGCCCTGTTAAGTAGTGAGGCATGCACTACGAAAGCTTCCGCAACACTACGTAATCACTAAAACCAACGCAAACCAAAAATGCCACGCATGCCGAATCTGCTTGAACAGTTTGTGTAGTGGCATAGTGAATTTGGCCACCTGATTAGAGCTGTTATGATTACACCCGTAGCAGCAGTAGGTGACGAAATGGCAAAGAAAAAAGGACCGAATTTTAGCCCTGAGTTCCGTCTGGAAACGGCTCAACTGGTGGTTGATCAAGGCTACTCCCAGAAGGAGGCCGCCCAGGCAATGGGGGTGGGCTATTCCACGATTGGCAAATGGGTCAGTCAACTGCGAGAAGAGCGTTCAGGCAAGTCTCCCAAGGCCTCGCCCATGACCCCAGAGCAGGTTGAAATCCGCGAATTAAAGAAGCGCATTGAACGGCTGGAATTGGAAAAGGAAGTCCTAAAAAAGGCTACAGCTCTGTTGATGTCGGACTCCATGAACACTTCTCGCTAATCGAGAAACTCAACAAGAGCCACCGGGAAAAGTACCCGGTCGTCTGGCTGTGCAAGGTGTTTGATGTCCAGCGCAGCAGCTACAGGTATTGGTTAAGCCGGGATAAGCGGATATGCCCAAAGGCGGTGCGTTTACACAGCACAATCCGGCAAATCCACCGTGAGAGCAATGGCTCCGCCGGGGCAAGAACCATCGCCGATATCGCTACTGCCCGGGGTTTTGCATTAAGCCGCTACCGTGCAGGACGGTTAATGAAGACGCTGGAATTGGTCAGTTGCCAATTGCCGAAGCATGCTTATAAGAAAGCCAATCAGGAGCATGTCGACATCCCGAATCGGTTGAACCGCCAGTTTGACGTGGTGGCACCTAACCAAGTGTGGTGCGGCGATGTGACCTATGTCTGGACAGGTACTCGCTGGGCCTATTTGGCCGTGGTAATGGATTTATTTGCCCGTAAACCCGTGGGCTGGGCGATGTCGCACTCACCGGACAGCGAGTTGACCAAGCAGGCGTTGAACATGGCATTTGAGCAACGAGGCAGGCCTAAAGGCGTGATGTTCCACAGTGACCAGGGCAGTCACTATACCAGTCGCTCCTTCCGGCAATTGCTGTGGCGTTACCAGATAACCCAAAGCCTGAGTCGCCGCGGGAATTGCTGGGACAACAGCCCAATGGAGCGATTTTTCAGGAGTTTGAAAACGGAATGGATACCGGAAACAGGCTATCGGAACTTTGCCGAGGCCAAGCTGGCAATCACCCACTATATCCTGGGGTATTACAGCAACGTCAGGCCACACCATTACAACGGTGGCTTGAGTCCAAACGAGTCAGAGCGAAGATACTGGCTTAACTATAAACCCGTGGCCAGTTTTACTTGACCACTACATTGTTAGCTTAAATTTCAGCATCTTAGATTAACCAAATCCGAGATTAACCTGATTTGGGAAGCCGGCAAACTGCCTAAGTTTTAAAACCCGAATTGACTCAAACTTTGTGGCCGTTCATTTGCTTTAAAAACCAGTAAATTCTGAAAACTCGTTTTCGCAAAACTCAAAGCGAAAGCGACACTTCCAAAGCGACTTTGCACCAAACTTGCTAACCTCGGTTAAGCCCAAAAACTCAATTGAGGCAGCAACTCAAAACTCGCGTTGGCAAACAATGTTGATTTGCCGAGAAACCGAAACGAGCTGCCAAGGGAAGAAAAAACAGGCTGCAAACAATTGATTTTCATTGTTTTAAAGCTAACGCCCTGCTAAGGGGTGAGCAATGCACTACAAAAGCTACCGCACACCAACTTAATCACGAAACTCACCGCATGCTAAAAATGCCACGCATTGCGAATCCCGCTTAAGCAGTTTGTTAGCTTAAATTTCACCACCTGAGATTTACCAAACTTGAGATTAAACCGATTTAGAAAACCTACAAACCACTTGAGTTTTGAAACCCGAATTGGCTCAAACTTTGTGACCTTTCATGCGATTTGAAAAACCGAAAATTTTGAGAAGTCACTTTCGGAAAACTCAAAGCGAAAGCAAAACCTCCAAAGCGACTTTGCGCCAAACTTACTAACCTCGCGCAATCCCAAAATTCAATTGAGGCAACAGCTCAAAACCGCATTGGCAAACAATGCCGATTTGCCGATAAACCGAAACGAATTGCCAATGGAAGAAAGAAAAGACCACAACCAATTGATTTTAATTGTTTTAAGCTAACGCCCGCTTAAGTGGTGAGCAACGCAATACGATGTTACAGCACACCACCTAAATCACTAAGTTTACCGCAAACCACAAATGCCACGCGTTGCGAATCCGTCTTAAAGCGTTTGTTATGCTTAAGCTTCAATAACTTACGTTTTAACAGAACCAAGATTAACTCGGCTTTGATTCACAAGCAAAAGCCAAAACGTAGAAAACCGAAATGACTCATAATTTTGAAACTCTGGCTTTGAACTTTCGCAGCTAAAACACAAAAACCTGAGATCAAATCTCTGATTGAACCAACCGCCCTAACCTCGCGCTTACGAGAAAACTGATTGAGGCAATTCTCTGAATTTTCACCGCCAAAGAATGAGTGTCCGGAAAACAGCGCCTACTGAAGCCAACTTGCCGACAAACTCGAAACTAACAAGCCGAGGGAACAAAGAAAAATGATAAGCCACTGATTTTTCGTGATTAAGCATAACGCCCTGCTAAGGGGTGAGCAATGCACAACAAGAGCTACCGAACAGCGACTTAATCACAAAACCCATCGCATGCTGAAAATGCCACGCATTGCGAATCCCGCTTAAGCAGTTTGTTAGCTTAAATTTCAGCACCTTAGATTTACTAAGCCAGAGATTAACCTGATTTGGAAAACCGGCAAACTACTTGAGTTTTGAAACCCGAATTGGCTCAGACTTTGTGACCTTTCATGCGATTTGAAAAACCGAAAATTTTGAGAAATCACTTTAGGAAAACTCAAAGCGAATGCAAAACTTCCAAAGCGACTTTGCGCCAAACTGGCTAACCTCGCGCAGCCCCAAAATTCAATTGAGGCAACAACCCAAAACTCGCATTGATAACCAATGCTGATTTGCCTAAAAACCTGAACAAACTGCCGAGGGAAGAAAAAACAGGCTGCAAACAATTGATTTTTATTGTTTTAAGCTAACGCCCTGCTAAGGGGTGAGCAATGCACTACTTAAGCTACCGCATACCAACTTAATCACAAAACCCACCGCATGCTAAAAATGCCACGCATTGCGAATCCCGCTTAAGCAGTTTGTTAGCTTAAATTTCAGCATCTTAGATTTGCTAAGCCCGAGATTAACCTGATTTGGGAAGCCGGCAAACTGCCTAAGTTTTAAAACCCGAATTGACTCAAACTTTGTGACCGTTCATTTGCTTTAAAAACCAGTAAATTTTGAAAACTCGTTTTCGCAAAACTCAAAGCGACTCTTCCAAAGCAACTTTGCACCAAACTTGCTAACCTCGGTTAAGCCCAAAAACTCAATTGAGGCAGCAACTCAAAACTAGCGTTGGCAAACAATGTTGATTTGCCGAGAAACCGAAACGAGCTGCCAAGGGAAGAAAAAACAGGATGCAAACAATTGATTTTCATTGTTTTAAGCTAACGCCGCGTTAAGGGGCGCAGGCACGCAATACAAAAATGACCGCATGACAACTTAACCACTAAACCCAACGCAAACTGAAAATGCCACGCGTGCCAAGTCCCTCTTTAACGCTTTGTTATGCTTAAGCTTCAATGACTTACGTTTTACCTAAACCAAGATTAACTCGACTTTGATTCACAAACAAAAACCAAAACACAGAAAACCGAAATGACTCATAATTTTGAAAATCAGACTTTGAACTTTGGCAGTCAAAACTCAAAAACCTAAGATCAAATTTCTGATTGAGCCAACCACCCTAACCTCGCGCTTGCCCGAAAATTGACTGAGGCAACTCTCAGAATTTCCAGCGCCAAAGAATAATTGTCCGGAAAACCGCGCCCACTGAAGCCAACTTGCCGACAAACTCGAAACCAACCAGCCGAGGGAGCAAAGAAAAGCCATAAACCACTGTTTTAGAATGATTAAGCATAACGCCCTGCTAAGGGGTGAGCAATGCACTACGAAAGCTACCGCACACCGACTTAATCACAAAACCCACCGCATGCTGAAAATGCCACGCATTGCGAATCCCTCTTAAGCAGTTTGTTAGCTTAAATTTCAGCACCTTAGATTGACCAAACCTAAGATTAACCTGATTTGGAAAACTGGCAAACTGCCTGAGATTTAAAACCCGAAATGACTCAAACTTTGAAGCATTTTATGCGCTTTGAAAACCCGAAAATTTTGATAGATCACTTTCGGAAAACTCAAAGCGAATGCAAAACTACCAAAGCGACTTTGCACCAAACTTGCTGACCTCGTACAATCCCAAGATTCAATTGAGGCAACTGCTCAAAACTTGCATTGGCAAACAATGCTGATTGGCCGAGAAACCAGAACAAATGGCTAAAGGAAGAAAGAAAAGACCACAACTAATTGATTTTAATTGTTTTAAGCTAACGCCGCGTTAAGGGGCGCAGGCACGCAATACAAAAGCTACCGCACAGTGCCGTAACCACTAAACCCAACGCAAACTGAAAATGCCACGCGTGCCAAGTCCCTCTTTAACGCTTTGTTATGCTTAAGCTTCAATGGCTTACGTTTTACCCAAGCCAAGGTTAACTCGACTTTGGTTCACAAACAAAAACCAAAACGTAGAAAACAGAAATGACTCATAATTTTGAAAATCAGACTTTGAACTTTGGCAGTCAAAACTCAAAAACCTAAGATCAAATTTCCGATTGAGCCAGCCGCCCTCACCTAGCGCTTGCCCGAAAATTAACTGAGGCAACTCTTAGAATTTTTAGCGCCAAAGAATAAGTGTCCAGAAAACAGCGCCCACTGAAGCTAACTTGCCGACAAACTCGAAACCAACCAGCCGAGGGAGCAAAGAAAAGCCATAAACCACTGTTTTGAAATGATTAAGCATAACGCCCTGTTAAGTAGTGAGGCATGCACTACAAAAGCTTCCGCAACACTACGTAATCACTAAAACCAACGCAAACCAAAAATGCCACGCATGCCGAATCTGCTTGAACAGTTTGTTAGCTTAAATTTCAGCATCTTAGATTAACCAAATCCGAGATTAGCCTGATTTGGGAAGCCGGCAAACTGCCTAAGTTTTAAAACCCGAATTGACTCAAACTTTGTGGCCGTTCATTTGCTTTAAAAACCAGTAAATTCTGAAAACTCGTTTTCGCAAGACTCAAAGCGAAAGCGACACTTCCAAAGCGACTTTGCACCAAACTTGCTAACCTCGGTTAAGCCCAAAAACTCAATTGAGGCAGCAACTCAAAACTCGCGTTGGCAAACAATGCTGATTTGCCGAGAAACCGAAACGAGCTGCCAAGGGAAGAAAAAACAGGCTGCAAACAATTGATTTTTATTGTTTTAAGCTAACGCCCAATTAAGGGGTGACCAACGCTACCATCCAACCTAAAGCATTACACCGTAACCACTAAAATTGAAGTAAAAGCAAAAATGCCAAGCGTTGGGAATCCCTCTTAAATTGTTTGTTATGAGTACATTTGGTACTGAACTAAAAGACTACTAAGTGTAAAAACGACACCAAAGTTAAAACCAAATTTTGCGTACCACATAGGGACGGTAGTTTGACCACTTTGTTCAGTTGGATTTTGTGCGACCAACCAGACCCCGTAAGCCCACCCAAGAACATTATGAGTAACATAAAAAACAGGAATTAGTCTCTGCCAATTTTGAAACTCCAAATTAAATAAAGCGACTATTGAGACAATTATCCATAGAAACTCTATAGTCGTCGTAACTATAGAAAACTGACCTACTTTGATAACACCAGAGTTTTTTATGACTAGATAACCATCATAAATGACAACCAGCCCAACAATAACACTAATACCTAAATACACTTCTAACATTGCTTGTACTCATAACGCCGCATTAAGGTGTGAGCAACGCTACCACGAAACTTAACAATGACACTGTAAACACGAGACCCAACGATGGAATGAAAAGTGCCAAGCGTTGGGAATCACTCTTAAATGCTTTGTTATAAGCCTAGCCTCTGTACAAAGTGACTATGTTTTGCTCTATAAAATCGATCACATCACCTCTTCTTAAACCATCAGCTTCAATGCGAGGGTCCGGGCCAATTTCAGTGACTTCACCTTCAAACGAGTCGTCTAATACATTAATTATTCGGACTTTAACTTCAATATCTCCAGCCTTAAGCTTAGCGTGCTCACCAACTTCTATGTCACTATCCATATCAACTGGAACTGTTCCAAAGTAAGTTAATGGCCCACCAACATCATCCCATTCCATTTGTATTTCCTTACAGTTATATATTTATTCATTTAAAAACCCATTCAGGTTACAACACCCAAAACTGTAATTCCGAGATCGTACTCACTTCCGACGGAATCAAGGCTAGGGACATACTTACTGGAAGTCACTTTAAAAAGTTAGCACTAAGCTATTGTAGAAATTGGCTTATAACGCCGCGTTAAGGGGTGCAGGCACGCACTACAAAAGCTACCGCACAGCGACTTAATCACTGAACCCAACGCAAACCGAAAATGCCACGCGTGCCAAATCCCTCTTAAACGCTTTGTTATGCTTAAGCTTCAATGGGTTATGTTTTAATAGAACTAAGATTAACTCGACTTTGATTCACAAACAAAAGGCAAAGATTAGAAAACCGAAATGAATCATAGTTTTAATAATCAGGCTCGGATTTTTAGCAAATCTAGTTTGAAGTTTGAAACCTAGAAATGGATTTCTGATTGAGTCAACCGACCTAACCTCACACTTGCCCAACAATTGATTGAGGCAACTCTCGGAATTTTTAGCGCCCAAGAATGGATGTCCAGAAAATAGCGCTCACAAAAGTAAACTTGCCGACAAACACCGAACTGAAAAGCCAAGGGAACAAGGAAAAACCATAAAGCACTGATTTTGCGTGATTAAGCATAACGCCGCGTTAAGGGGCGCAGGCACGCAATACAAAAGTGACCGCATGACAACTTAACCACTAAACCCAACGCAAATTGAAAATGCCACGTGTGCCAAGTCCCGCTTTAACGCTTTGTTATGCCTGTGCCAAAGTTTTCAATGAATTTGGGACAATAACTTTATGGATCGGCGCTACGACAAGCATGTAAGCTTTGCCAAACAAGTTGTGGACATGCACTACAGTTGTCGCATGAGCAGTGACTTTGTCACCTTTTACGTCCAGCAGAAACGACACTCTCACATCGAGATGCTTATCGCTGTCCTCCAGAATAATTTCATGCTCTTCGTTACTTACGAGCGTGAAGATACCTATCCGTTCGCCCACTTTGACGTCATTAACACCGGCCTCTAAAGTCGCATCCTGAAATCGACCTAAATGCTTCAGGCCGAACATCGATACAATACGGTTTCTCATTTCCATTAAGAAAGAAACCCAGCGCGGTGTTTGCTTGGCGATTTCAAGATAAACATCAAAAGCTGTCTGATTCGTGTATGGGATCTCACGAGAGAAACTGTCAGCAAAATAAGAGCCTTGCGTATAACTATAAAGCTTTGAATGCTTTGGGATAGTCATGTATTTCTCCTAAAAGGCATAACGCCCTGCTAAGGGGTGAGCAATGCACTGCAAAAGCTACCGCACAACGCTTTAATCACAAAACTCACCGCATGCTAAAAATGCCACGCATTGCGAATCCCGCTTAAGCAGTTTGTTAGCTTAAATTTCAGCACCTTAGATTGATCAAACCTGAGATTAACTTGATTTAGAAAACTGGCAAACTACCTGAGATTTAAAACCCGAATTGACTCAAACTTTGTAGCAATTCGTTTGCTTTGAAACCTGTAAATTTTGATAACACACTTTCGGAAAACTCAAAGCGAATGCAAAACTACCAAAGCGACTTTGCACCAAACTTGCTGACCTCGTACAATCCCAAGATTCAATTGAGGCAACTGCTCAAAACTTGCATTGGCAAACAATGCTGATTTGCCGAGAAACCAGAACAAATGGCCAAAGGAAGAAAGAAAAGACCTGTAGTGGCATAGTGAATTTGGCCACCTGATTAGAGCTGTTATGATTACACCCGTAGCAGCAGTAGGTGACGAAATGGCAAAGAAAAAAGGACCGAATTTTAGCCCTGAGTTCCGTCTGGAAACGGCTCAACTGGTGGTTGATCAAGGCTACTCCCAGAAGGAGGCCGCCCAGGCAATGGGGGTGGGCTATTCCACGATTGGCAAATGGGTCAGTCAACTGCGAGAAGAGCGTTCAGGCAAGTCTCCCAAGGCCTCGCCCATGACCCCAGAGCAGGTTGAAATCCGCGAATTAAAGAAGCGCATTGAACGGCTGGAATTGGAAAAGGAAGTCCTAAAAAAGGCTACAGCTCTGTTGATGTCGGACTCCATGAACACTTCTCGCTAATCGAGAAACTCAACAAGAGCCACCGGGAAAAGTACCCGGTCGTCTGGCTGTGCAAGGTGTTTGATGTCCAGCGCAGCAGCTACAGGTATTGGTTAAGCCGGGATAAGCGGATATGCCCAAAGGCGGTGCGTTTACACAGCACAATCCGGCAAATCCACCGTGAGAGCAATGGCTCCGCCGGGGCAAGAACCATCGCCGATATCGCTACTGCCCGGGGTTTTGCATTAAGCCGCTACCGTGCAGGACGGTTAATGAAGACGCTGGAATTGGTCAGTTGCCAATTGCCGAAGCATGCTTATAAGAAAGCCAATCAGGAGCATGTCGACATCCCGAATCGGTTGAACCGCCAGTTTGACGTGGTGGCACCTAACCAAGTGTGGTGCGGCGATGTGACCTATGTCTGGACAGGTACTCGCTGGGCCTATTTGGCCGTGGTAATGGATTTATTTGCCCGTAAACCCGTGGGCTGGGCGATGTCGCACTCACCGGACAGCGAGTTGACCAAGCAGGCGTTGAACATGGCATTTGAGCAACGAGGCAGGCCTAAAGGCGTGATGTTCCACAGTGACCAGGGCAGTCACTATACCAGTCGCTCCTTCCGGCAATTGCTGTGGCGTTACCAGATAACCCAAAGCCTGAGTCGCCGCGGGAATTGCTGGGACAACAGCCCAATGGAGCGATTTTTCAGGAGTTTGAAAACGGAATGGATACCGGAAACAGGCTATCGGAACTTTGCCGAGGCCAAGCTGGCAATCACCCACTATATCCTGGGGTATTACAGCAACGTCAGGCCACACCATTACAACGGTGGCTTGAGTCCAAACGAGTCAGAGCGAAGATACTGGCTTAACTATAAACCCGTGGCCAGTTTTACTTGACCACTACAACCACAACCAATTGATTTTTATTGTTTTAAGCTAACGCCCAATTAAGGTGTGAAGCACGCAATACCGATGCTGCTGCATATCGCCTTAATCACTAAACCTAACGCATAGTAGAAATGCCACGCGTGCTGAATCACTCTTAAATTGTTTGTTATATTCGTCTATTTTCAACTGCAATGGAGAGAAGGTATGCTTGAACGAAAGCCAGTAGCCCAATGACTAGTGGAACTATAAACGAGAGCGAAAAGACAAAAATGTAAATACCCGACATGAATAACTTATCCAGAAAGCTATCACTATGGCTCCACCCTGCCTGATGTCCATCAGCAAACAGGCCCAATGCCCCAAAATAATATGTAAAGTAAATCCCAAACGACTTGTGCCAAAAGTTTTGTTGTAAGTCTCTGACGGTATAAACAGATATAAGAATAGCCAAAGCTACACCAAAAACCAGATATAAATAATCCACAGGGTATTGCGATGCCGTCACAAAAAACTTACCCAACGAGATTAGCCATACTATGGAAAAGCCAGCCAAAAGTGTAAACAGCGTATTCTTAACTATCAATGTTTTCATACAATTTCCCTCCGGAAATGAGTATGCAACATGAACCCCAATGTTCGGAACGAAAAAGCAAGTTCAGCGAGACAGTTCAAACTTCAGCCGAAAGAATATAACGCTGCGTTAAGGGGCGCAGGCACGCACTACAAACGTTACCGCATCACACCCTAACCACTAAATAAACTGCAAGCCAAAAATGCCACGCGTGCCAAGTCCCACTTGAACGCTTTGTTATGCGCCTTGCATCCAAGCTCAACTAATACCATAATTAGGTATCTATTGGTACTGAGGACTAAGTTATGGCTAAGAACACTAGTATTACTTTGGGTGACCATTTTGACGGTTTTATTGCTAATCAAATCCAAAGCGGCCGCTATGGCTCTGCAAGTGAAGTTATTCGTTCTGCTTTACGTTTACTTGAAACCCAAGAAACTAAAATGAACACTTTACGCCAGTTGCTTGTTGAGGGCGAAGAAAGTGGAGTTGCGGATTATGACCTTGATTCGTTTATCAATGAGTTAGATAGCGAAGAGAGAAAATGAGACCATTTCAGTTAACTAACAAGGCGAAATCTGATTTAAGAGATATAGCCTTGTTTACCTCTCGACGTTGGGGTCGCGAACAGCGAAATATTTATCTAAAACAGTTTGATGACTCATTTTGGCTGTTAGCCGAAAATCCTGACATTGGTAAAGCCTGTGACGAAATTCGCGATGGCTACAGAAAGTTTCCACAAGGAAGCCACGTAATATTTTATCGTCAGATCGGCAGTCAAAATATTGAGATTATCCGTATCCTTCACAAAAGCATGGATGTGAATCCAATTTTGGGCGCATAACGCCCTGTTAAGGTGTGAGCAACGCAATACCAGAGCCTCCGCATACCACCTTAAAAACTAAAACCAACGCATAGTAAAAATGCCACGCGTTGCGAATCACTCTTAAACAGTTTGTTAAGTTTCATATTCGTTGGTATTAAATTCTTGCAATGCGGCTTTTAAATTTGCAAACAGTGGCTCATAGTTTTGTCTCAAGGTGTTGGAAAAATCTGGATTTTCACCACAAAACTGAAATAGAAATAGTGAACGCATTTCAGCAAAAGTGCAGAGATCAGAAATAGACCGAGCTATATGCGCGGCTTTAACCCACGCTTGTTCTTCTGTCGTACGTACACATCGCTCCCACACCATAGCAACACCGTCACCATCTTTATGGATAAGGTGACTACTCATCCCGTAGTTATAGCCTAGATGGATCAAAGGATTAAGCCTCGCATCATTAGACTTGCTAAACTCTTGTATGATGTGGCTAAACGACCACTTTTGTTCTAGCAGTTTTCGTTGCTGCTTATTTGTATCACCTCGAATACTGTCCACTTGTTCTGGTTCTAGTGTTAGATCTTGAATTGAAATCCAATTATGCATATCTTGTGGGTCGACTTCTGCTAGCAAAGAACTCGCACGATCACTTCGTTTAATAGCAGAATAACTGGGAAGAATCTCCCAATATTCATTAACTTTCGTTAGCACTTCCTCTTCAGAGCCATTCAGCATGTAAATGTACTTGGTAACACCTTCAATTATCGTACGGTTAATAATTTCAGCATCCCACTCTTGACCGTGCTGCAACAAAATAAGTGAACTCTCTGAGCTAAAGTGACAAGATAAGTACAACTGGGTAGTTACAAACCTAACCATGGGATGCATGTTTTGAAAATCTTTATCTAGAAAAGGTTTGCAATGATCAAAGTGCTCACCAATGAAATGGCTAGCCATTGCAACCCAAGATTTAAACCTATCGTCCATAGTTACCTCTTGAAACTTAACGCCGCGTTAAGGGGTGAGTGCCGCATAAACCAAGTTTCCGCACACCACTTTCACCACAAAAATCACCGCAAACCAAAAATGCCACGCGGCATGAATCCCGCTTAAACGCCTTGTTATGTAACAATTTTACACGTATTGATAGACATGGTCTGCGTACAAATGACCACCGATTTCATAAGCTTGAGGCACTATCCTATCGAGCACAAAACCCACTTTTGTAAGTACCTTTTCGGAACCAATGTTACCCTCAGTGACAACTGCACTGTATTTATCGATGCCAAACTCTGACATTGAATAATTTATGAGAGCTTGCAGTGACTCTGTACCATACCCGAGTCCATGATATTCGGGCAAAAACATAAACCCAACTTCAGCAACAGAATCGTTAACACAAAAACCTGTTATACCTACTGCTTTGTCCGTTTTGGACTCGACAACAACTAAACATAGCCAATGCTTCGACTTTACAAACCAAGGTGCTAATCGAGATTTAAATTTACTCTCAATTTCTGACTTTGGCAGTTCATCAAAACAAAGTGAAATAACACTAGGATTCGTATGGAGTTGCAGAAATAAAGGCCAGTCATTTTCCGATAATGGCTTCATCCGCAGCCTTTCAGATACTACTTCCATTTAGCTGAACCCTCCTTGTTACATAACGCTGCGTTAAGGGGTGAATGCCGCCTAAACCAACCTTCCGCAGACCACTTTCACCACCAAAAACCACCGCATACCAAAAATGCCACGCGGCATGAATCCCGCTTAAACGCCTTGTTATGTGCTAGTTACACATGACTTCAAAATTCCAGACCTTACGCTTTCTAGTAATTCACGACTGAGAGTCTCTGTATCGTCTGAGTTCCCAATTTGTATGTAAGATGAACTTAAAGAAAACTTGTCTTGATCAGTTGCGACTTCAATTTTGATGATTTTGTAATAAGTGGTAACTTTGTTACCTATTACTAACACTGAACTAAACCGATGATCATCCCTTAAAAAACCCTCTACACAACTACTGGTAATGTTTTTATACATAGTAATGTTCCGGGTATTAGTGTTTATTTCACTATTTACCTCCACTTTACAGCCAAACATCAAAACAGCAGTCAAGCAAAATACAAATTCTTTTTTCAAATATAATCCTCTGAAACTAACTATTTTCAATAAGCACATAACGCCCTGTTAAGTAGTGAGGCATGCACTACAAGAGCTTCCGCACACTACGTAATCACTAAAACCGCTGCAAACCAAAAATGCCACGCATGCCGAATCTGCTTGAACAGTTTGTTAGCTTAAATTTCAGCACCTTAGATTTACTAAGCCCGAGATTAACCTGATTTGGAAAGCCGGCAAACTACCAGAGTTTTAAAACCCGAAATAACTCAAACTTTGTGGCCATTCATTTGCTTTGAAACCAGTAAATTTTTGAGAATTCATCTTCGGAGAACTCAAAGCGAAAGCAAATTTGCCAAAGCGACTTTGCGCCAAACTGGCTAACCTCGCAAAATCCCAAAACTCAATTGAGGCAACAGCTCAAAACTCGCATTGACAAACAATGCTGATTTGCCGAAAAACCTGAACGAACTGCCAAGGGAAGAAAAAACAGGCTACAACCAATTGATTTTCATTGTTTTAAGCTAACGCCCTGCTAAGGGGTGAGCAATGCACTGCAAAAGCTAACGCACACCAACTTAATCACAAAACTCACCGCATGCTGAAAATGCCACGCATTGCGAATCCCGCTTAAGCAGTTTGTTAGCTTAAATTTCAGCACCTTAGATTCACTAAGCCCGAGATTAACCTGATTTGGAAAACCAACAAACCGCTTGAAGCTCAAAACCCGAAAAAACTCAAATTTTGTGGCCTTTCATGTGCTTTGAAAACCAACAAATTTTGATAGATCATTTTCTGAGAACTCAAAGCGAAAGCAAAATTTCCAAAGCGACTTTGCACCAAACGTACTAACCTCGCACAGCCCCAAAACTCAATTGAGGCAATAGCTCGAAACTCGTGTTGGCAAACAATGCTGATTTGCCGAGAAACCGAAACGAGCTGCCAAGGGAAGAAAAAACAGGCTGCAAACAATTGATTTTCATTGCTTTAAGCTAACGCCCGCCTAAGGGGCTGGGAACGCATTAACACAAAACTCAAACACCACAACCGAAATCACTGCGGCTCAATGGGACTGGAAACGCTACGCGTTGACAGTCCCTCTTGAGGCGTTTGTTATGTACGTGCGCTTTGTTCCAGCGAAACAAACAACGGCTTTACAAATTTTGCTTCTTCTTGATAACGATTTCTCGTGTCCCAAAGATCAACTGCATGTTGAATATTAAGCCAAAACTCTGGTGTATTACCTAGTGCCGCTGCTAACTTGATTGCTACCGGAGCTGTTAACACACCACCATTAATCAAATTACTCACCGTATTTCTGTGTACGCCCATCGCTTCAGCGAGCGCTTTTGATGTGATGCCCATTGGTTCAAGAAATTCAACTTTTAACATTTCCCCAACGCTAACTGGACGACGTTTTGTCTTACGCATAGTCGTTACCTCAATACTTATGTGGGTCTAAGTAAGTATTTAGTGCAACACCATCAACCCACTGAAAAATCAAACGATACTGTTTGTTCACTCGAATTGAACACCAACCTTTAAGATTTCCTTCAAGATGTTCAAAACGATTACCCGGTGGAATTCTTAAGTCAGATTCAGCTTGGGCTGCATCTAAGATTTCCAGCTTCCGAAATAGAGCATTCTCTATGCTACTTGGAATTAAACGATGTCGTTTATCATCCTCGTAAAACTGTTCTAACCACTTATCTTTAAATTCTAATGCCATTGCAACTTGCACTGTCTCATTGTGCATCCATAGACAAAGACTAACGCATAATAACACTGTGCACAAGTTTGATTTGTAGGAAGGATTTTAGAAAAGTACATAACGCCGCGTTAAGGGGTGAATGCCGCATAAACCAAGCTTCTGCAAACCACTTTCACCACCAAAATTCACTGCAAACCAAAAATGCCACGCGGCATGAATCCCTCTTAAACGCTTTGTTATGCTTAAGCTTCAATGACTTACGTTTGACCAGAACCAAGATTAACTCGACTTTGATTTACACACAAAAGCCAAAACGTAGAAAACCGAAATGAATCATGGTTTTAATAATCAGACTTGGGATTTTGGCAAATCTAGTTTGGAGTTTAAAAACCTAAAAATGGATTTCTGATTGAGCCAGCCGCCCTAACCTCGCACTTACCCGAAAATTGATTGAGGCAATTCTCTGAATTTCCAGCGCCAAAGAATAAGTGTCCGAAAAACAGCGCTCAAAAAAGCCGGCTTGCCGACAAACACAAAACAGAAAAGCCGAGGGTACAAAGGAAAACCATAAACCACTGATTTTACGTGATTAAGCATAACGCCCAATTAAGGGGTGAACAACGCCTCCACCCAACCTAAAGCATTGTGCCATAAACACTAAATTTGAAGTAGAAGCAAAAATGCCAAGCGTTGTGAATCCCTCTTAAATTGCTTGTTAGTTGCGTTCTGACCACTCCGACCGTAACACACCATATTTGACGGAGTCATAGTATTCACCATTGTAGTAACGAACCTTTCTAAGTCTCGCTTCTTGCTGAAAACCCAGTTTCAAGGCCAAAGACATCATTCGAGGATTACCCGACCAAGTGGTTAAACCAACCCTCTCGATCTCTTTAGTTTCGAACAAGTACGATACCCATAAAGGTAGAGCAAGCGCAGCAATTCCCTTACCCCAATACTGTGCATCGTAAATAACTACACCAGCTTCAAGCCAACGAGTTTCTTCACATTCCCAGTAGCAACTAACCGTTCCAACAGGAATATCGTCAACAGTAATTAATTGTAAGTCTGAGCCAGCGACTAAACGTTGAAATGATGAACTTTCAAACTGTTCTAATGTTGGGTGAGAATATGGAAAATAAGGACCATTGAACTTCATCCATTCATCATTTGAAATAACCAAAGAATGGAGAGATTCCAGTTCGTCTTCCTTGGCTGGTCTAATATCTACTTTCATATCTTCCTCGATACTTCCCGATTCTTTGTAGCAAACTAACGCCGCGTTAAGGGGTGAGTGCCGCATAAACCAACCTTCCGCAAGCCACTTTCACCACCAAAACCAACCGCATACCAAAAATGCCACGCGGCATGAATCCCGCTTAAACGCCTTGTTATGCTTAAGCTTCAATTGGTTACGTTTTTCTGGAAACAAGATTAACTCGACTTTGATTCAGAAACAAAAGCCAAAACGTAGAAAACCGAAATGACTCATAGTTTTGATGATCAGACTCGGGATTTTGGCAAATCTAGTTTGAAGTTTGAAACCTAGAAATGGATTTCTGATTGAGCCAACCGCCCTAACCTCGCACTTGCCCGAAAATTGACTGAGGCAACTCTCAGAATTTTTAGCGCCAAAGAATAAGTGTCCAGAAAACAGCGCTCACTGAAGCCAACTTGCCGACAAACACAAAACTGAAAAGCCGAGGGAGCAAAGAAAAACCATAAACCACTGATTTTACTTGATTAAGCATAACGCCCGGTTAAGGGGCAGCCAACGCCATTACCAAGCTTCCGCATAACACCGTAACCACTAAAACCAACGCATAATAAAAATGCCACGCGTTGGCTGTCCCTCTTGAACCGTTTGTTATGTAACTATCTAACGGCAATAGAGATTTCTACAGAATTAGCACTTTTGTAATACTCAAAGTCTGTTGTATACGCTCGTTCGTGAGGACAGTGTTCAGAAGCAAAATAATTCCAAACCTCATTCCACAAATCGATAACTACTTGTGGCATTTCACCAGTAGCTGAAAAAGTCACGTACTTACCAGAGGAAACATTCGTTTTTACTGATTCTGACAATAATTGTGCTGATAATGTGTCCGAACAAGCGATAACATCGAAAGCACCAGTAAAATCAGATTCATAGTTTGTGTATAAACCATACACTTTTGACTTGTCGGTTAACTTTGGAGCTGCATTTAAGTAAAACTTTTCCCAAAGATTTCCGATTTTTGCAGTCATAGGATTCATTTCATCTGCATTAGTCGTACGAACGACGAACCCCGTAACCTCAAAACCATTAATTTCACTGATGTTCATTTTTTCTCCTAGTTACATAACGCCCGCTTAAGGGGCAGCCAACGCTACTACCAACTTACCGCATAATACCGTAATCACCAAAACCAACGCATAATAAAAATGCCACGCGTTGGCTGTCCCTCTTGAAGCGTTTGTTAGCCCTCTTTGCCCAAGACTGTCGGTAAAATAAACCTTGTATCTTCGTCCCGAGCGAAAAGTTTCTGATTCATTTTTGATTCAGGTAACCGTCTATCTACTGGGACATATTCTTCTTTAAGTGATGATACAAACAACTCGTAGTCTCGATCATCTAAAGCATGACTCATGTTTCTGACCGACGTATGAATCTTATGCAGTTCAGCCTTTACCACTTCTGGAGACAATTTTCCTATATTACTTTCGAGTCTTTCAATTGCGAGTATTACACGACGAATTTTATCTGGTGCAGAATGAATACGCCGCAAGTCAATTATATCTTCTTCATGCATGCCTTTTCGGATTAACTGACTAGCGAAAAGATCTTTTATCAACTTGGCATCTTTTATTATGTAATCAATTCCGCTTCTAAAGCTTCCATAACCACAAATTGCTGCATAGATTGAACCTACGATTAGTAAATTCGCTTTTACACTACCTTCGGACAGTTCGACATAACATTTTACTTCTGAGCCATAGATGTCTCTAGCATTAGATTGTACTAAGTCAGCCAAATACTCTTTCGTCAAACGCTCGTCAATACATGAGTAGTCAAAGTCTATAGTTATAGATATTCCAGCTAATAAGGACACAATTTCTCCAATTTACTCTTGAGGGCTAACGCCGCATTAAGGTGTGAGCAACGCTACCACGAAACTTAACCAAACCACCGTAAACACAAAACCCAACGCTGGAATGAAAAATGCCAAGCGTTGGGAATCACTCTTAAATGCTTTGTTATATTTTTTGGGCTAATGAACTTTCTGTTTTAAAGAACTCAAAGAAATCAAATAGTTCTTCTGGCGGAATTTGTTCATTATGAGAAAGAGTACGTTTAACATACTTTTCAGCATACATTTCTGGTTTGTCTCCTCGAAATGCCTTAAATAAGAATATTTCTTTGTCGGAATAAGTAAATGGAACCATATGTGACTTAATGATATTTTTGAAATAAGGAGATATAGGCTCCTTGTCAACTAAATCAATGATTTTTTTCATATACTTGTCAAGATCACCATGATACTTGCTCGCCTCACGATCTATGCCAACTATACTAAAATGACCATGATTAATATATGATGATTTATAATGTTTTTCATGCAACTTTGCATCAGATTCATTATCAGCAACACCTAAAATTACATAACAATCACCAACCTTTGTATTAGTCATTGCTACAAGTGTTTTTATTATTCGAGAAAGGGTCTTAGCTTGAAAATCACCAGAACCATCAACAATTTTGTTCAAACCCATCTTGAAATCATAACAAACTTGCTCAGTTTGTGATTCATTAAGAATATTTTCTAGATTCTCGACCCAGTTACTAAGGTTTCTATCAACTCCAGACCGTGCAGAAAAGTGTTCTTTAATAACACCAAATATTGCATTAGATAGTTTCTCTCTCGTCTTACTATTCCACGCTTTATCATTGTCGATTGCTGTTAGATGGCTATCATAAATATTATTCAAAGAATTACATAGATTTTTATAGTTCCCAACTTTCAAGTTTGACTCGATAATTGCTTTATAAAAAGCAATAAATACAACTTGAAATACTAATTTTATTTTCGTCGCTTTTCCTGAATAAGCCAGTTTGCTAAAACTGCTATCGCAATAGTCTAATACTTTAGACAACTCATCAAACACTATGCAAAAATGTTTATATACCGTGTCGTAGCCTTGCTTATTTATTTTTCTTTGCAGGTCTTTGCTTTCATCGCTGTTAGAGTCATAAATAGCATCTAGATATCCCGAAGTCGTCACAGCACCATCTTTTGATGCTATGTACGCAAGAAGGTGAGCAACTAACTCTTCATCTCTCGACTTCCTAACATTTTCGTATGTAATAATTGAATGCTTAACCCAAAAAATATTTTCTAATTTTATACCATAAGAAAGTCCTTTATTACTCAGGCTAATATTTTTCATATTTGACAAGTCTAATATACTTGTCCTTGAACTATCTTTACGTATATATATCGCAGCATCCCTAATTATGTCAGGAATTATACCAAGTGAACCTGCTTGGCGAACATCTTGGAGTGATAGCGTTCTACCTCCGGTATTTATACGACGGAAGCTTTCATCTATTTTTTTAGGTTCATTGGTATCACAAACAGAGAAAGGCACTGGATAGTCAAGGACTAAACTGCAGCTATCTAAATCTAGCATTGGACTATTTTGTTTGAGTTTACCTGCATCTAGTTTTCGTTTTGTTTGAGCAACAGCTGATAAGTTGAAATACTTTCCATTTACTGGAAATTCTCCCTCAATAAATGAGGTTATTGCATTCAACCTTTGCATACCATCAAGGATCTCAGATGCATTTGTACCATCTGATTTTCTGTGTGAAGCAGTTATTATCATTGGTATAGGAAAGCTATTCATCAAAGAATCTATAAACTTTTCTTTTTCTTCAATACTCCAGACCAACTTACGTTGATAACGTCGATTTATTACAAAGTTACCAGCTAAGTATTGCGTATAGATATTTTGGACTGTGATGCCCTTAATACTTAAATTACCCTGCATTTTTATCACCACTTGCTTACACAATAATCATATCCGCTCATAATACAGCATTGCATACCATATGTGCAATGTTGATTAAGAATGTAACGCCGCGTTAAGGGGCGCAGGCACGCAATACAAAAGTCACCGCATGACGCCTTAACCACTAAACAAACTGCAAACCGAAAATGCCACGCGTGCCAAGTCCCTCTTTAACGCTTTGTTATGTGCAAAGTTCAGACAACTTCCTGATTTCTTTTACTTCATGACTACCCTGAGCAACCTTGCCCATAGGATTAAACCAAATAGCTTGGATGCCGACTGTGACTGCTGGCTCAATATCTTTGTCGTATGAGTCACCGACCATAACCACCGATTTAGGCTCTACGTTTAATGTGCTGATAATTCGATTGAAGAATTCCGGAGCACCTTTGCCAATACCAAGGTTAGATTTGCAAAAGTAGCCTGAGATAAAAGGAGATAAACCTACTCGGTCGAAAGCCAATTTTATATCACTTTCTGTTGAATCAGCGGCATTCGTAGCGACATAGATTTGATGTTGTGTCGACAGTGCTTCTAGGGTTTGCAGTGCACCGTTTACAGCTTGGATATTTTCCCAATCACACATTTTCCCTGTTTGATCTGGGAAATCGATCATTAGTGTATCGCCCCAATCGAATAAGTACACTTTGGTCATTTTGCCTCCTTGCACATAACGCCCGCCTAAGGGGCTGGCAACGCAAACCACCAAACTCAAACACAACAACTGCAACCACCGCGGCTCATTGGGACTGGAAACGCCACGCGTTGACAGTCCCTCTTGAGGCGTTTGTTATGAGGAAATTTGAAGCGACAAAGAATAGAAACATTCATCACTATCAATGAGCTGATAACCAAGCGATTTGTAAAATCTTACCGCGGCCTCATTTCGGATAAAGCTGGATAACGTCACCCGGTTTCTCCCCTCAGCATCCGCACGACTATGGACATAATTCATTATCTTTTGCCCAAATTTTTGGTTCTGAAACTCGGGAAAAACAACCAGTAGATGAACATGAATTGCATTGTCATAAGGTTTGAAACACAACATGCCAATTCGCTGACCTCCTTGTTCTACCCAGTGAAACCAACTAGGGTCATAGTCTCTTTTTAGACGGTTGCGTTGAAAGTCATCATCCCAACCAAAAACGGCATCAACATGTGAATAAATGCCCTGCTTTACAACAGAAAAAAGACTATCGAATTCTTCACTTTCTATTGGTCGTAATTTGATATCCATATTCCTCATAACGCCGCGTTAAGGGGCGCAGGCACGCAATACAAAAGCTACCGCATAGTGCCGTAACCACTAAACCCAACGCAAACTGAAAATGCCACGCGTGCCAAGTCCCTCTTTAACGCTTTGTTATGCTTAAGCTTCAATGGCTTACGTTTTACCCAAACCAAGATTAACTCAGCTTTGATTCACAAACAAAAACCAAAACATAGAAAACAGAAATGACTCATAATTTTGAAAATCAGACTTTGAACTTTGGCTGTCAAAACTCAAAAACCTAAGATCAAATTGCTGATTGAGCCAACCGCCCTAACCTCGCGTTTGCCCGAAAATTGACTGAGGCAATTCTCCGAGTTTCCAGCGCCAAAGAATAGGTGTCCGGAAAACAGCGCCCAATAAAGCCAACTTGCCGACAAACTCGAAACCAACCAGCCGAGGGAACAAAGAAAAACCATAAACCACTGTTTTAAAATGATTAAGCATAACGCCCTGTTAAGGTGTGAGCAACGCAATACCGATGCTGCCGCATACCACCTTAAACACCAAACGCAACGCATAGTAAAAATGCCACGCGTTGCGAATCACTCTTAAACAGTTTGTTATAAGCGTGGTTTGAGCATGTGCACGAACTGTTCGTCCTGCCCTGTAACCTCAAAGCCAAACCTTTTGTAAAGTTGCCCTACTCGGTTTCCTTGTAAGTAGCAAAGCTTTATCGGTAACGACTTTTGTTCAGCAAGCTCAATGACAGCTTTTAATACTTGGCTACCAATTCCTTTACCCTGATGTTCTGGTAATAGGAAAAAGCGACCAAAGTACAGATTCTCAGAATGGTACTGCACCAAGTAACTGCCCACGGCGACTCCATCGACTTCGATGATGGTTGGCTTTTCTTCGACCCACTCATTGTGATGAATTTCTCTTTGAACACTTTCGTCCCAACCAAATACAGCTTTGATTGGTTCAAATTCTGCTGATTTCTTAAGTTCGAATAGGAACTCATAGTCACTATTTTCAGCTTTACGGGTTTCGTACACCTAACTCTCCAAACCTACAATTACGGATAGCTTATAACGCTGCGTTAAGGGGTGAATGCCGCCTAAACCAGCTTTCCGCAGAACACTTTCACCACCAAAACTCACCGCAAACTAAAAATGCCACGCGGCATGAATCCCGCTTAAACGCCTTGTTATGCTTAAGCTTCAATGACTTACGTTTTACTAAAAACAAGATTAACTCGACTTTGATTCACAAACAAAAGCCAAAAACCAAAAAACTGAAATGACTCATGATTTTGAAAATCAGACTTTGAAATTTGGCAGCTAAAACGAAAAAACCTAAGATCAAATCTCTGATTGAGCCAACCGCCCTAACCTCGCGCTTGCCCGAAAATTGAATGATGCAACTCTCTGATTTTCTAGCGCCAAAGAATAAGTGTCCGCAAAACAGCGCTCAAAAAAGCCAACTTGCCGACGAGCACGAAACTCACAAGCCAAGGGAATAAAGAACAATCATAAACCACTGATTTTGGGTGATTAAGCATAACGCCCGCTTAAGGGGCAGCCAACGCTACTACCAACTTTCCGCATCACACCGTAATCACAAAAACCAACGCATAGTAAAAATGCCACGCGTTGGCTGTCCCTCTTGAAGCGTTTGTTAGTTGCCCTACCCCAACACCAGTGCTAACATTTGTACACACAACAAAGGAGCTCACCATGGATACTAGAATTCAATTTCGTGTAGACGAAGAAACAAAACGTTTAGCTCAACAAATGGCTGAAAGCCAAGGTCGAACTCTTAGCGATGCTTGCCGTGAACTCACTGAACAATTGGCTGAGCAGCAACGCAAGGCATTATCTCACGATGCATGGCTAACTGAACAAGTGAATCAAGCATTTGAGAAGTTCGACTCAGGAAAAGCAGTATTCATTGAACATGACATAGCCAAAGCACGAATGGCTGAACGTAAAGCTAAAATCCGAAATCGAGGCCACGCATGATTTTCTGGGAAGAAGCATCTCTCAATGATCGTGAGAAAATTTTCAAATTTCTTTACGACTTTAACCCAGCAGCCGCTGAAAAAACGGATGAGCTCATAGAAGCCAAAGTTGAAAATTTGCTTGAGCAACCACTAATGGGTGTTCAGCGTGATGGCATTAGAGGCAGATTGCTTATTATCCCTGAGATATCAATGATTGTTTCGTATTGGGTTGATGGTTCTAAAATTCGAATAATGCGTGTACTACATCAGAAACAAAAATTTCCAAACGACTGATTTGTTGCTGACTGGCAACTAACGCCCTGCTAAGGGGTGAGCAATGCACTGCTAAAGCTACCGCACACCACCTTAATCACGAAACCCACAGCATGCCGAAAATGCCACGCATTGCGAATCCCTCTTAAGCAGTTTGTTAGCTATTTTTTACAACAATCGTATTCGCAGCTAAATCACCTATTCTCTGACGCTTTCTAGAAAGAATAAAAATAGCATCAATTAATCCTATTAATGGATTGAGAATATTTCGAATAAAAGACTGCCATAGGGAACAGTATTCACCAGATTCTTTATCAATTACCGACATCCCTAGCATTAATTTTCCGACACTTTGACCTCGTGGTAATGCGTCTGAAAAAATCAAATAGATTGCTGAAACCAAAATTGATATAAAATCAGTTTGCTCCCTAGATGAGCCCATTTCATTTAACAGAAACATTAACAATAACAATAACAATAATAACCAAGAAATTATCAGATCTAAGAACTGACCGCAATAACGTCTTCCAGGACTTGCCAAGGGTTTATTTAACCTGCTCTGTTCTGGGCTAACATATTTGGTACACTCAATAATTTCAGAAGACTCACAAACATCTAAGTCAATATCGCTGAATTTGGGTTCTATTCTCACTTCGATGAAGCTCCATGTTTTTATTAAAATAGCTAACGCCGCGTTAAGGGGTGAATGCCGCATAAACCAAGCTTCCGCACGCCACTTTCACCACAAAAATCTCCGCATACCAAAAATGCCACGCGGCATGAATCCCGCTTAAACGCTTTGTTATGTAACAATTTTACGCGTATTGATAGACATGGTCTGCGTACAAATTACCACCGATTTCATAAGCTTGAGGCACTATCCTATCGAGTACAAAACCCACTTTTGTAAGTACCTTTTCGGAACCAATGTTACCCTCAGTGACAACTGCACTGTATTTATCGATGCCAAACTCTGACATTGAATAATTTATGAGAGCTTGCAGTGACTCTGTACCATACCCGAGTCCATGATATTCGGGCAAAAACATAAACCCAACTTCAGCAACAGAATCGTTAACACAAAAACCTGTTATACCTACTGCTTTATCCGTTTTGGACTCGACAACAACTAAACATAGCCAATGCTTCGACTTTACAAACCATGGTACTAATCGAGATTTAAACTTACTCTCAATTTCTGACTTTGGCAGTTCATCGAAACAAAGTGAAATAACACTAGGATTCGTATGGAGTTGCAGAAATAAAGGCCAGTCATTTTCCGATAATGGCTTCATCCGCAGCCTTTCAGATACTACTTCCATTTAGCTGAACTCTCCTTGTTACATAACGCCCTGCTAAGGGGTGAGCAATGCACTGCAAAAGCTACCGCACACCAACTTAATCACAAAACTCACCGCATGCTGAAAATGCCACGCATTGCGAATCCCGCTTAAGCAGCTTGTTAGGCAAAAGCTGAGCATGCCAATAAGCAATTATAAAACGGGTTCAATAACTAACTGCTTTTCTGAATTAGGGCTTGAGAATTCGATATCCGCATTATCTCCTGCCTCGATGCTAAATTCTGCGCCAGGTTTAAGATGGAAAGTAACAACCGCATGATCCACCTTAACCGTTAAATCGCCGGAATTCATGCTCACATTCTTGAATTTTTTACTCATAAAATTTCCTTTTTCTATCGTTATCATGTATTGCCTAACGCCCTGCTAAGGGGTGAGCAATGCACTGCAAAAGCTACCGCACGCCAACTCAATCACAAAACTCACCGCATGCTGAAAATGCCACGCATTGCGAATCCCGCTTAAGCAGTTTGTTAGCTTAAATTTCAGCACCTTAGATTTACTAAGCCCGAGATTAACCTGATTTGGGAAGCCGGCAAACTGCCTAAGTTTTAAAACCCGAAATGACTCAAACTTTGTGGCCGTTCACTTGCTTTGTAGTGGTCAAGTAAAACTGGCCACGGGTTTATAGTTAAGCCAGTATCTTCGCTCTGACTCGTTTGGACTCAAGCCACCGTTGTAATGGTGTGGCCTGACGTTGCTGTAATACCCCAGGATATAGTGGGTGATTGCCAGCTTGGCCTCGGCAAAGTTCCGATAGCCTGTTTCCGGTATCCATTCCGTTTTCAAACTCCTGAAAAATCGCTCCATTGGGCTGTTGTCCCAGCAATTCCCGCGGCGACTCAGGCTTTGGGTTATCTGGTAACGCCACAGCAATTGCCGGAAGGAGCGACTGGTATAGTGACTGCCCTGGTCACTGTGGAACATCACGCCTTTAGGCCTGCCTCGTTGCTCAAATGCCATGTTCAACGCCTGCTTGGTCAACTCGCTGTCCGGTGAGTGCGACATCGCCCAGCCCACGGGTTTACGGGCAAATAAATCCATTACCACGGCCAAATAGGCCCAGCGAGTACCTGTCCAGACATAGGTCACATCGCCGCACCACACTTGGTTAGGTGCCACCACGTCAAACTGGCGGTTCAACCGATTCGGGATGTCGACATGCTCCTGATTGGCTTTCTTATAAGCATGCTTCGGCAATTGGCAACTGACCAATTCCAGCGTCTTCATTAACCGTCCTGCACGGTAGCGGCTTAATGCAAAACCCCGGGCAGTAGCGATATCGGCGATGGTTCTTGCCCCGGCGGAGCCATTGCTCTCACGGTGGATTTGCCGGATTGTGCTGTGTAAACGCACCGCCTTTGGGCATATCCGCTTATCCCGGCTTAACCAATACCTGTAGCTGCTGCGCTGGACATCAAACACCTTGCACAGCCAGACGACCGGGTACTTTTCCCGGTGGCTCTTGTTGAGTTTCTCGATTAGCGAGAAGTGTTCATGGAGTCCGACATCAACAGAGCTGTAGCCTTTTTTAGGACTTCCTTTTCCAATTCCAGCCGTTCAATGCGCTTCTTTAATTCGCGGATTTCAACCTGCTCTGGGGTCATGGGCGAGGCCTTGGGAGACTTGCCTGAACGCTCTTCTCGCAGTTGACTGACCCATTTGCCAATCGTGGAATAGCCCACCCCCATTGCCTGGGCGGCCTCCTTCTGGGAGTAGCCTTGATCAACCACCAGTTGAGCCGTTTCCAGACGGAACTCAGGGCTAAAATTCGGTCCTTTTTTCTTTGCCATTTCGTCACCTACTGCTGCTACGGGTGTAATCATAACAGCTCTAATCAGGTGGCCAAATTCACTATGCCACTACACATACCCAAAATGCCACGCATTGCGAATCCCGCTTAAGCAATTTGTTAGCTTAAATTTTAGCACCTTAGATTGACCAAACCCGAGACTAACCCAGTATGGAAAAACGACAAACCACCTGAGTTTTAAAACCCGAAATGACTCAAACTTTGTGGCCGTTCACTTGCTTTGAAACCAGTAGATTTTTGAGAATTCATCTTTGGAGAACTCAAAGCGAAAGCAAAACTTCCAAAGCGACTTTGCGCCAAACTGGCTAACCTCGCGCAAGCCCAAAACTCAATTGAGGCAACAGCTCAAAAATCGCGTTGGCAAACAATGCTGATTTGCCGATAAACCAAAACGAATGGCCAAGGGAAGAAATAAAAACCTCAACCAATTGATTTTTATTGTTTTAAGCTAACGCCCGCCTAAGGGGCTGGCAACGCATAACATAAAACTCAAACACAACAGCCGAAACCACCGCGGCTCAATGGGACTGGAAACGCCGCGCGTTGACAGTCCCTCTTGAGGCGTTTGTTAGCTTCGTAGCCTATTGTTTCACAATGGCTTTTAACACATTTACTTGAAAGGCATTTTACGCAAAAGCATCACACAAACACACGTCCAACGCCAAAAGCTGTGAGGTTGGCTGCCAAAACTCAAAACGATCAAGGTTAAGTTGGCCACGGTTAAGACTCCGCGACAAAGAAAACCAGATCACAGCGATGATGCAGCCTTTTATGAAACCAAACTTTCTGTGTGGAACATCCTACAACATTGAAGCTTCGAGGTTTGATGATTTTCAGCGACTTTGAAACCACTGAACTTTCAACACGTTCGACCAAATCAGTATCAAGAAAATACGCAAAAGCCAACTTGTGCAATTTGAATGCTAAAAGTTGATTTTTCAGAACGATTGAGTTTGGATTTTGATGATTCCAGCCTTTAAGAAGCTAACGCCGCGTTAAGGGGTGCAGGCACGCACTACAAAAGCTACCGCACAGCACCTTAATCACTGAACCCAACGCAAACCGAAAATGCCACGCGTGCCAAATCCCACTTAAACGCTTTGTTATGCTTAAGCTTCAATAGGTTACGATTAACTAGAACCAAGATTAACTCGACTTCGATTCAGAAACAAAAGCCAAAACGTAGAAAACAGAAATGACTCATAATTTTGAAAATCAGACTTTGAACTTTGGCAGTCAAAACTCAAAAACCTAAGATCAAATTTCTGATTGAGCCAACCGCCATAACCTCGCGCTTGCCCGAAAATTGACTGAGGCAACTCTCAGAATTTTTAGCGCCAAAGAATAAGTGTCCAGAAAACAGCGCCCACTGAAGCCAACTTGCCGACAAACACAAAACTGAAAAGCCGAGGGAGCAAAGAAAAACCATAAACCACTGATTTTACTTGATTAAGCATAACGCCGCGTTAAGGGGTGAATGCCGCACAAACCAACTTCCCGCAAGCCATTTTCACCACCAAAATCACCGCAAACCAAAAATGCCACGCGGCATGAATCCCTCTTAAACGCCTTGTTATGTGATTGTTGCGTAAGAATTACAAGCTCTACACGCGTACAATGATATGCACCCCGTAAACTATAATAAAATGGACATTACATGAAAGCCCTCATTTATGAAACGCTTGTAAACCTTGCAAACCAAGACCCAGAACAACATGCAACCATAAGACAAAACCTTTATGAACAGTTGGACTTGCCTTTTGATAAACAACTGGCTTTGTATGCAGGTGCTCTCGGGCCAGCCAGCTCAGGAAAATTAGAAAACCACGAAGCTATCAGCAATGCTGTAGATAGCGTTGTTCAATTATTAGAAATTCCTGAACACTGATCCTTACCACGTCCATAACGGCTCTTATCCCCAAGAGCCGTTTTAGCGATAGTCACATAACGCCCTGCTAAGGGGTGAGCAATGCACTACGAAAGCTACCGCACACCGCCTTAATCACGAAAACCCAACGCATGCTGAAAATGCCACGCATTGCGAATCCCTCTTAAGCAGTTTGTTATGTATCACCTACGATACCAGACTTTCTCTGGCTTTTGGCCTAATTGCCAATCAATATAGTCTTGTGGTGGTCGATCTATATCGATGATATGTTCTAGGCCAAAAGGAATTTCCACACCAAAACCCAGATATACACTTTCTTCATTCGGTTCAACGCAACAAGGTTGGAAATCCAGTATGCCGATAAACTTATCGCCGACAATTTCAGATACGATTAAGTACCCTCGCTCAGATTCAATGTGAATTTCACCAGCTTCATCTTCACACTCGATTTCCAAAATTACTTTAGCAGCATCCCCAACTTTCAAGGCTTTCCTATCGTTTAAGGAAGGAATCCAAAAAGTATCAGGATGATCTCTATGGCATGCTTCTCCGTTTCGAAGCTGCCAGAAATCGTCTTTAAAGCTAGCTAATTCCATAAATCCTCATGTGATACATAACGCCGCGTTAAGGGGCGCAGGCACGCAATACAAAAGCTACCGCACAGTGCCGTAACCACTAAACCCAACGCAAACTGAAAATGCCACGCGTGCCAAGTCCCTCTTTAACGCTTTGTTATGCTTAAGCTTCAATGGCTTACGTTTTACCCAAGCCAAGGTTAACTCGACTTTGGTTCACAAACAAAAACCAAAACGTAGAAAACAGAAATGACTCATAATTTTGAAAATCAGACTTTGAACTTTGGCAGTCAAAACTCAAAAACCTAAGATCAAATTTCCGATTGAGCCAGCCGCCCTCACCTAGCGCTTGCCCGAAAATTAACTGAGGCAACTCTTAGAATTTTTAGCGCCAAAGAATAAGTGTCCAGAAAACAGCGCCCACTGAAGCTAACTTGCCGACAAACTCGAAACCAACCAGCCGAGGGAGCAAAGAAAAGCCATAAACCACTGTTTTGAAATGATTAAGCATAACGCCGCGTTAAGGGGCAGCCAACGCCACTACCAACTTAACGCATAACACCGGAACCACAAAAACCAACGCACATTAAAAATGCCACGCGTTGGCTGTCCCTCTTGAACGCTTTGTTATACGAAATTACGACTTGAACCCCAAAGCTGCATCGATAAGTTTTACCATTAGTTCCTTTGATACACCATTAGCATCTCGCTCTGGCATATATTCAACAAACTCAGCGCCAATGAACTTGTCGCTTGAGGCAATCGAGTGAACCAAATAGAGGGACTCTCTTGCAGTTAACCCGCCGACATTCGGCGTAGCACATGCGCGGAATAGAGAACCATCTAAAACATCGTAATCGAATGACAAATAAATGCCGTCATACTCATTCTCTAACTTTTCCATTAAAGTCCGAACTACAACATTAACCCCTTGCTGTTCAATACACATCATGTCGATATTGGTCATGTTGAGCTTTTTTATAAGCTGATGTTCACATTGCATTAAATCTCGGACACCTACATAAAAAACATCTTGAGGCTGTAAAGCTATCTCCTGAGGAATTGACCAACCGTTATGAACATATTGATTCATCAATAATGCCAGCGGCTTACCGTGCAAATTACTGTCGAGTGTATTATTGCAATCCGCATGAGCATCAACCCAAACAATCGCAATTTTGTTACCTTTGCCCTTTTGATAATGACCAAGGACTGCTTGAACGGTTCCAACCGCTATCGAATGGTCGCCACCAATTGTTATGGGGATCCGATTATTCGAATAACTTTCCAGCACCTTTCTTTTTAGGTAATGCGCATACATTCGTAATGCTTCATCTTTGCTACCACAGGAAATCAAAGAATAAACCTCATCGGAGATTTCAACATCACCTTGGTCAATGATATCAGCACCCCACCTATCATTTCTGACTTGGATCCAATCAGTGAGGCCTACCCATGACATTTCATCCATTCGTCGCAAACCATCAACTGTATTTTCTTGAGTTGTCACAAAACCCAGTTGATTAAAAGGTGCTCCAATTATGTCGAAATGTCTTTTCATGTGTACTCCTGTACTTATTTAATTTCGTATAACGCCCGCCTAAGGGGCTGGCAACGCATGCCACTAAACTCAAACACAACAACTGCAACCACCGCGGCTCAATGGGACTGGAAACGCCACGCGTTGACAGTCCCTCTTGAGGCGTTTGTTATGTGTGTTGCTTAAATTGGGCTATATGACGTTTATACTTTCTCTCACGCCACTGCCAAATCACTAAACTGAGAGCAATGGAACCAACCGCAGCCCAACAGCCACTCAATAATATTTCAGTGGTTTGCACCCAACTCCAAGCTGTTTCAGACACAAATATAGGTTCAATACTTCGTCCGATCATCACGCCTAATATAGCGGGAAGCGAAGTGAGTACAACAAACCTAAGAATTCCCTTTTTCCTCTCTAGTTTCCAATTCGAGAATTCAATATCTGGATCTTTCATTATCTCCTCCATAAGACATTCGCCATAAACACATAACGCCGCGTTAAGGGGTGCAGGCACACAATACAAAAGCTACCGCACAGCGCCTTAAACACTGGACCCAACGCATACTAAAAATGCCACGCGTGCCAAATCCCTCTTAAACGCTTTGTTATACCGTTACTTACAGCTAATCCAATACCTGGCTAAAGGATTTGGAAACACCTTACCCATTACGATTTTCTCAAACTGACCACCGTTGGCTTCAATGACTTTTCTTGAGGCGTTATTATCCTCGTCAGCAGTGACTAATGCTTGGTCAATGCCTAACTCTTTGGCCTTAGGTAGAACCAGTTTTAGCATTAATTTCCCTTTACCTTCGCCACGAGATGAAGGAGCAATATCATAACCAATATGCCCAGCCTCTAAAGAGAGGAACTCATTTTCAATATTATGGCGAACTCGAATAGCACCTAGAATAGTTTTGTCTGTGTTTACTAGCCAGAAATGACTACATGGTACATAGCCTTCAGGTAAGTTGACTCCCTTCGCTTCATCCAACAAGCGCTGAACATACCTTGGAAAATCAGATTTACCTTCATAGTAATATTCTGCATTTTCGGCATCATTTTTAGCAAAGTCATCATAGAAACTAGAAAATGCAGACTCAAACTCTAGTGATGGTACAACTAACTCCATGTTACTTTCTCCAGTAAGGTATAACGCCCTGCTAAGGGGTGAGCAATGCACTGCAAAAGCTACCGCACACCAACTTAGTCACAAAACTCACCGCATGCTAAAAATGCCACGCATTGCGAATCCCGCTTAAGCAGTTTGTTAGCTTAAATTTCAGCATCTTAGATTTACCAAACCCGAGACTAACCCAGCTTGGTAAAACGACAAACCACCTGAGTTTTAAAAACCGAAATGACTCAAACTTTGTGACCTTTCATGCGATTTGAAAAACCGAAAATTTTGAGCAATCACTTTCGGAAAACTCAAAGCGAAAGCAAAGCTTCCAAAGCGACTTTGCGCCAACCTGGCTAACCTCGAGCAACCCAAAAACTCAATTGAGGCAACAGTTCGAAACTCGCGTTGGCAAAAAATGCTGATTTGCCGAGAAACCGAAACGAGCTTGTAGTGGCATAGTGAATTTGGCCACCTGATTAGAGCTGTTATGATTACACCCGTAGCAGCAGTAGGTGACGAAATGGCAAAGAAAAAAGGACCGAATTTTAGCCCTGAGTTCCGTCTGGAAACGGCTCAACTGGTGGTTGATCAAGGCTACTCCCAGAAGGAGGCCGCCCAGGCAATGGGGGTGGGCTATTCCACGATTGGCAAATGGGTCAGTCAACTGCGAGAAGAGCGTTCAGGCAAGTCTCCCAAGGCCTCGCCCATGACCCCAGAGCAGGTTGAAATCCGCGAATTAAAGAAGCGCATTGAACGGCTGGAATTGGAAAAGGAAGTCCTAAAAAAGGCTACAGCTCTGTTGATGTCGGACTCCATGAACACTTCTCGCTAATCGAGAAACTCAACAAGAGCCACCGGGAAAAGTACCCGGTCGTCTGGCTGTGCAAGGTGTTTGATGTCCAGCGCAGCAGCTACAGGTATTGGTTAAGCCGGGATAAGCGGATATGCCCAAAGGCGGTGCGTTTACACAGCACAATCCGGCAAATCCACCGTGAGAGCAATGGCTCCGCCGGGGCAAGAACCATCGCCGATATCGCTACTGCCCGGGGTTTTGCATTAAGCCGCTACCGTGCAGGACGGTTAATGAAGACGCTGGAATTGGTCAGTTGCCAATTGCCGAAGCATGCTTATAAGAAAGCCAATCAGGAGCATGTCGACATCCCGAATCGGTTGAACCGCCAGTTTGACGTGGTGGCACCTAACCAAGTGTGGTGCGGCGATGTGACCTATGTCTGGACAGGTACTCGCTGGGCCTATTTGGCCGTGGTAATGGATTTATTTGCCCGTAAACCCGTGGGCTGGGCGATGTCGCACTCACCGGACAGCGAGTTGACCAAGCAGGCGTTGAACATGGCATTTGAGCAACGAGGCAGGCCTAAAGGCGTGATGTTCCACAGTGACCAGGGCAGTCACTATACCAGTCGCTCCTTCCGGCAATTGCTGTGGCGTTACCAGATAACCCAAAGCCTGAGTCGCCGCGGGAATTGCTGGGACAACAGCCCAATGGAGCGATTTTTCAGGAGTTTGAAAACGGAATGGATACCGGAAACAGGCTATCGGAACTTTGCCGAGGCCAAGCTGGCAATCACCCACTATATCCTGGGGTATTACAGCAACGTCAGGCCACACCATTACAACGGTGGCTTGAGTCCAAACGAGTCAGAGCGAAGATACTGGCTTAACTATAAACCCGTGGCCAGTTTTACTTGACCACTACAGCTGCCAAGGGAAGAAAAAACAGGCTGCAAACAATTGATTTTTATTGTTTTAAGCTAACGCCGCATTAAGGTGTGAGCAACGCTACTACGAAACTTAACCTTACCACCGTAAACACTGAACCCAACGACGGAATGAAAAATGCCAAGCGTTGGGAATCACTCTTAAATGCTTTGTTAGAATTTTATTCCACGGGCTTGTTTATAATTTGACCCATCAAAAACCGCCCCATCAAGAATAGCATCGTCGAAGTTTGCACCTGCTAATTTAGCTGACTTGAAAATAGCATTAGTTAAATTTGCACCAGAGAAGTTTGCCTTATCGAGTTTTGCTCCAGTAAAATCAGCACCCTCCAAATTTGCCCCAGTAAAACGAGCAAGCATCGCTTTACTGGCTCTAAAGTTAGTTTTTTTAAGCAAGCATTTATTGAAATTAGCTTGGAATAATTCTTTTTTATGAAAGTCCTTTCCAGATAAATCTTGGCACGCAAAATTTTCAGGCTTGATTTCTTTTGCCTTTCGTTTGTCTTTTTCTTTAGGCTGTAGCTGCCCTTTTTGCAACACACTGATTCTTTTACCACGTTCAGCGACAATAGATTCAAGCTCTATGACTTGTTCGATGTGCCAATACAAAACATTAAAAGCATCAGTATCTGATTCAGATAATCGTTCTAAAATTTTACTCACTTGAAGAAAATCACCTGAAAGTGATTTACCTTTCTTTTCACTGTATAAATCAGAATAACGACTCAGTGCCTGTCTGATTTTTTGTTCTTTCGATTTGGCCATTATTTCCTCCAAAATTCTAACGCCGCATTAAGGTGTGAGCAACGCTACCACGAAACTTAACAATGACACTGTAAACACGAGACCCAACGATGGAATGAAAAGTGCCAAGCGTTGGGAATCACTCTTAAATGCTTTGTTATAAGCCTAGCCTCTGTACAAAGTGACTATGTTTTGCTCTATAAAATCGATCACATCACCTCTTCTTAAACCATCAGCTTCAATGCGAGGGTCCGGGCCAATTTCAGTGACTTCACCTTCAAACGAGTCGTCTAATACATTAATTATTCGGACTTTAACTTCAATATCTCCAGCCTTAAGCTTAGCGTGCTCACCAACTTCTATGTCACTATCCATATCAACTGGAACTGTTCCAAAGTAAGTTAATGGCCCACCAACATCATCCCATTCCATTTGTATTTCCTTACAGTTATATATTTATTCATTTAAAAACCCATTCAGGTTACAACACCCAAAACTGTAATTCCGAGATCGTACTCACTTCCGACGGAATCAAGGCTAGGGACATACTTACTGGAAGTCACTTTAAAAAGTTAGCACTAAGCTATTGTAGAAATTGGCTTATAACGCCGCGTTAAGGGGTGAATGCCGCCTAAACCAACTTTCCGCAGACCACTTTCACCACCAAAACCACCGCAAACCAAAAATGCCACGCGGCATGAATCCCTCTTAAACGCTTTGTTATGCAAATGTTCTAACGGCAAAACGTATCTATATACAAAGCCTCAACCTTGTCTCTCGCCCACTGTGTGCGACGCAAAAACTTGAGAGAAGATTTGATTGATGGATTGCTGTAAAAACAGTTAATTTGAATTTCTCTGTCTAACCCTTCCCAACCATAGTGCTCTTGTAAGCGAACAAGGATTTTCTCTAACGTTAATCCATGTAAAGGGTTGTTTGGCTGATCTTGGCTCATTGCTTTGGTCCTAATAATACCGCTTAGTTTGGACGCAGTTTACCAGAATGCTTTGGCCAGTTAGCCAATTTATTTACATCTATAGCCTAAGACATAAGCATTGAGAAATGGGCTGATTTGAATATTTGCATAACGCCGCGTTAAGGGGTGCAGGCACGCACTACAAAAGCTACCGCACAGCGACTTAATCACCAAACCCAACGCAAACTGAAAATGCCACGCGTGCCAAATCCCACTTAAACGCTTTGTTATGCTTAAGCTTCAATGGGTTACGTTTTTCTGAAAACAAGATTAACTCGACTTTGATTCAGAAACAAAAGCCAAAACGTAGAAAACCGAAATGAATCATAGTTTTAATAATCAGACTTCGGATTTTGGCAAAACTGGCTTGGAGTTAAAAAACTAAAAATGGATTTCTGATTGAGCCAGCCGCACTAACCTCGCGCTTGCCCGTGAATAGAATGAGGTAACACTCAGAATTTTCAGCGCCAAAGAATTGATGTCCGAAAAACAGCGCTCAAAACAGCCAACTTGCCGACAAACACCAAACTGAAAAGCTGAGGGAGCAAAGAAAAACCATAAACCACTGACTTTTGGTGATTAAGCATAACGCCGCGTTAAGGGGTGAGTGCCGCATAAGCCAGCTTTCCGCAGACCAATTTCACCACAAAAATCGCTGCATACCAAAAATGCCACGCGGCACGAATCCCTCTTTAACGCCTTGTTATGTGATTGTTACGTTAGCATTACTGCCGCTTGACGAGTACAATCTTATGCACCCCGTTAACTATAATAAAATGGACATCACATGAAAGCCCTGATTTATGAAACTCTTGTAAGCCTTGCAAATCAAGACCCCGAACAACATGCGAAAATTCGGCAAAATCTTTACGAGCAGTTGGATTTACCCTTTGATAAACAGCTCGCTTTGTATGCTCGAGTACTTGGACCTGCCAGTTCAGGCAAGCTGGAAACTGAACAAGCAATGAGTAACGCCGTCGAAAGTGCTATTCACTTGCTAGAAACTCCTGAGCATTGAGTCGAGTTACAAATTATAACGGCCCACAACGCCAAAGGGCCGTTTTAGTTTTCTAATCACATAACGCCCAATTAAGGTGTGAAGCACGTTAGCGCGACTCTCAATTTGAGCGCCGTAATCACTAAAATTGACCCAAACCAAAAATGCCACGCGTGCTGAATCACTCTTAAATTGTTTGTTATATCGCTACTCACCATTAGCTTGAACATTCATTAACTGCTCATTAAGTTGACGTATACGAAACTCAGCCTCCAAGGCATTGAAATTTAAAGCATCCAGGGAAGGGAAAGCTACTTTATTATCTATGAATGCCATTTTTTCTTCCTCTGAAAACTTTACTGGCGATTTTGAATCTAAGACTCGGATGGCCCATGACCGAACAGCTTTATCTTCTTTTGTCATTTCTTTTTGGTTTCCATTAGATAATATATTAATCGCTATCTTCACATATTCCGAATCGACTTTTGTTGTTTCAATTGACGTCGATACAATAGAGCTTGATATCATTAAAGCTATTGGAACCCCCAAGCCAGATACCCATGCTATTAATTTCTCGTGTTTTGACAACCCCTGATTCATTTATTTCTCCGTGCGATATAACGCTGCGTTAAGGGGCACAGGCACGCAATACAAACGTGACCGCATCACACCTTAACCACTAAACTTACCGCAAACTGAAAATGCCACGCGTGCCAAGTCCCTCTTTAACGCTTTGTTAGGCAAATTAGTACGATGCGCCATTGATATTTCTCACTGCAATACCTGACAATACTTCTGCTTCAGCCATTCGCATGTTTACGGCCAAGATTTTATCCAGACATTTGGCTGTAGTTACATAATGAGTAATGCAACCACAAACTGAACACCGATGAAATTCGACTTCTTTGTCACCCCAACAGTAGATATCTGTTGGTTTTGTCATGGTGACTTCGACTTGTTCCGGAGAAAAATACGCCCAAGAAGCAGCATAACGTCGACAAATTGAACAATTACACTCACCAACTTCTGTTGGAATTTCACTCAAAATAAGAGTTACATTTTCACAATGGCATGTCAGTTTCATCTTAAACTCCTTGGATTTGCCTAACGCTGCGTTAAGGGGTGAATGCCGCCTAAACCAAGTTTCCGCACACCACTTTCACCACCAAAACTCATTGCAAACCAAAAATGCCACGCGGCATGAATCCCTCTTAAACGCTTTGTTAGCTGGTAATTTCACTGAAAATTTCGACCCACTGTTTCGGATTAGCCGTGATAAAAACAAACGTTGAATCATTTGATAAAGTGATTCGAATTGCCTCAGTTGTGATCGGAATGATTCCACCACCCTTACCCACATCTTGAATCACTGACTTTATTTCATCACGCTTGATATGGTAGGGACCGAGGCCAAGCTGCTCGTTAAATGGGACAAAAACAACCTCTGTATCCGTCAACGACAGCTTACCGTCCGCCTTTGCCACACCTATTTGTACCGTTGCAAATGATGACTTTATTGGTTCTTTAAACATAGACAATCCTTTTTCTGATGAATATTCCACTTACCAGCTAACGCCCTGCTAAGGGGTGAGCAATGCACTACAAAAGCTACTGTACACCACCTTAATCACGAAACTCACCGCATACTGAAAATGCCACGCATTGCGAATCCCGCTTAAGCAGTTTGTTAGGCTTATTATTTGCCGTTTATCTGCTTCGCAAAATTAGCGTGGAACCTGATTAGCTCGACACCATCTATTGCTTTTATACATGCATTATTTCCCTCTGCAGTGCAGAAAGGTGGATACGCAAATAATAGTTGACCAACCTTTAAATCCAAGTCATTTGGAATGCTCAACCTTTCAATTGGGTCCTCGTCAACCCAAGCCAAAAACTGTTCCCAAGTACAACTAAATTCATCAATATCACCAGTTTCGGCATTCAATTTAACTACCAAATTATCTCGAATAAAAAACTGGTCACCAAAGCAATCCTGAGCAATAGGAAAATCACTTGCTTTAACTTCTCGATATAAGTTGTGGAAAGCCAACTCACCATCTAAAAAAGTATTAACATTTAACAATCGCTCTTGTGCATCATTAGAGCGGATTTGTAGACCGCCTGAATATAATATTTTCATAGTTTCTCGCTCTATAAGCCTAACGCCGCGTTAAGAACCTCGAATTTCAGGCAACAAGTAAATCAAATGAACATAACCGGTATCTGGCTCGGGCGAAAAAGAACGAAACTCTAACTGCCCTGCCAGTTGTCCATCCAACCAAATATGGATGTAAAACCAACCTGCTTCAGATTGCCTTTCTTGGATTCGTTCTCGATAACCAGCTATGAAATCATCAAAACCCGAGTAGGTTTCGAAGCTGCAATAGTAAGCGTCCTTTCGAGCGGCTACGCAAAAATCATAATCTTGCGCCAAATTGATCACTTTAAACTCTACTTTCATCCCTAATCCTAAAGTGAATAGCGCCTAACGCCCTGTTAAGTAGTGAGGCATGCACTACAAGAGTCTCCGCAACACTACGTAATCACTAAAACCAATGCAAACCAAAAATGCCACGCATGCCGAATCTGCTTGAACAGTTTGTTAGCTTAAATTTCAGCACCTTAAATTTAACAAACCTGAGATTAACCCGATTTGGAAAACCAACAAACCACCTGAGATTTAAAACCCGAAATGACTCAAACTTTGTGGCCTTTCATGCGATTTGGAAACCCAAAAATTTTGATAAATCACTTTCGGAAAACTCAAAGCGAAAGCAAAACTTCCAAAGCGACTTTGCGCCAAACTTGCTAACCTCGCGCAATCCCAAAATTCAATTGAGGCAACAGCTCAAAACTCGTATTGGCAAACAATGCTGAGTTGCCGAAAAAACTGAACGAATGGCCAACGGAAGAAAGAAAAGACCACAACCGATTGATTTTCATTGTTTTAAGCTAACGCCGCGTTAAGGGGCGCAGGCACACAATACAAAAGTGACCGCATAACACCTTAACCACTAAACACAACGCAAATTGAAAATGCCACGCGTGCCAAGTCCCTCTTAAACGCTTTGTTATGCCGTTACTTTTTGTTTTAACTGAACTTCTACCGCTTTTGAACCGTCGGAAAGTATGAAAAAGTCTGAATCAAAACGTTGAACCACATTAAAGCCTAGTGCCTTAAAAACTGCGACATTACCTGTTTGCTCAACACACCAAACCGAGACTGAGTTAATAGACTTAAACTGTGTAACAACGAAATCTACGAGCTTTCTAGCTACACCTTTTTGGCGAAAACTTGATGCGACTGCTAACGAGCTAAGCTGTAATTCTGAGCCAACCTGTTTAGCTTCAACTACTCCAACTAAAACCTCATCAACATGGAAACCAAAGCAACTCCACTCACTTTTAGCACTGTTTTTATTGCTAACTGCGAGCTCAGTTGGCCTGTAAACTTGACGAAGTTCATCGAAGCAACGCTCTGACAGTTCAACCACTGATTTTTCATTAGCATCAAGCTGCCTTATCATCAATTTCACCTTAGGCATAACGCCCGCTTAAGTGGTGAGCAACGCAATACGATGTTTCCGCACACCACCTTAATCACTAAAATCAACGCATAGCAAAAATGCCACGCGTTGCGAATCCGTCTTAAAGCGTTTGTTATGTAACACTTGCTAGACGTTGTAGCCACAGGCCTGTAGCTCTTTTACGACTTCAGCTTTCCAAGCTCCGTAGCTATCCATACCAACGTATACGACACCACTTATATCATTAGGTGTTTCAATGTCACCTTTAACCAATGCTGTTACATTTCTGCGTCCCAGTTTTGCCATAAGATAGCCATGTTCAAATACTACGTTCTGACGTGCTCTTAGTTTCGGCGGTACATTATTTTCATGAACACCTCTACCTTTATCACAGGCGGTATAAAGCACTAAAGCAAAGTCAGCTTCACCTGAGTAATGCTCAATTTTTTCAATGATTGTCATGCCACTGCTAGCTTGTTCATGCAGTATAATAGCTTCTAAACCAAGGCTCTCAATGTGACGAGCAATTTCCTGCTTCGCTTCGTTATCGCGTCCATGGACGATAAAAACTTTATTCTTCTTTTTCGGTTGAACTTGAAATGATGAAGTCACATTTGAAACATTTACTACCTGTTTTGGGACTTGCTGAGTTTGAGTCGTAGGAACTGCTTGGGGAGCACTTGGCGCACCTAACTCTAAGAAATTTAGTAGATCGACAAACTCCTGATCTAAAAACGAACGACGTTCTTGGTATGAACGAAACTTCGGTTGAATGAAATCCCAGAATGATGAGAGATCTCTATGTAGTGGTCAAGTAAAACTGGCCACGGGTTTATAGTTAAGCCAGTATCTTCGCTCTGACTCGTTTGGACTCAAGCCACCGTTGTAATGGTGTGGCCTGACGTTGCTGTAATACCCCAGGATATAGTGGGTGATTGCCAGCTTGGCCTCGGCAAAGTTCCGATAGCCTGTTTCCGGTATCCATTCCGTTTTCAAACTCCTGAAAAATCGCTCCATTGGGCTGTTGTCCCAGCAATTCCCGCGGCGACTCAGGCTTTGGGTTATCTGGTAACGCCACAGCAATTGCCGGAAGGAGCGACTGGTATAGTGACTGCCCTGGTCACTGTGGAACATCACGCCTTTAGGCCTGCCTCGTTGCTCAAATGCCATGTTCAACGCCTGCTTGGTCAACTCGCTGTCCGGTGAGTGCGACATCGCCCAGCCCACGGGTTTACGGGCAAATAAATCCATTACCACGGCCAAATAGGCCCAGCGAGTACCTGTCCAGACATAGGTCACATCGCCGCACCACACTTGGTTAGGTGCCACCACGTCAAACTGGCGGTTCAACCGATTCGGGATGTCGACATGCTCCTGATTGGCTTTCTTATAAGCATGCTTCGGCAATTGGCAACTGACCAATTCCAGCGTCTTCATTAACCGTCCTGCACGGTAGCGGCTTAATGCAAAACCCCGGGCAGTAGCGATATCGGCGATGGTTCTTGCCCCGGCGGAGCCATTGCTCTCACGGTGGATTTGCCGGATTGTGCTGTGTAAACGCACCGCCTTTGGGCATATCCGCTTATCCCGGCTTAACCAATACCTGTAGCTGCTGCGCTGGACATCAAACACCTTGCACAGCCAGACGACCGGGTACTTTTCCCGGTGGCTCTTGTTGAGTTTCTCGATTAGCGAGAAGTGTTCATGGAGTCCGACATCAACAGAGCTGTAGCCTTTTTTAGGACTTCCTTTTCCAATTCCAGCCGTTCAATGCGCTTCTTTAATTCGCGGATTTCAACCTGCTCTGGGGTCATGGGCGAGGCCTTGGGAGACTTGCCTGAACGCTCTTCTCGCAGTTGACTGACCCATTTGCCAATCGTGGAATAGCCCACCCCCATTGCCTGGGCGGCCTCCTTCTGGGAGTAGCCTTGATCAACCACCAGTTGAGCCGTTTCCAGACGGAACTCAGGGCTAAAATTCGGTCCTTTTTTCTTTGCCATTTCGTCACCTACTGCTGCTACGGGTGTAATCATAACAGCTCTAATCAGGTGGCCAAATTCACTATGCCACTACAGAGCCAACCGCCCTAACCTCGCGCTTACCCGAAAATTGATTGAGGCAATACTCATAGTTTTCAGCGCCAAAGAATAAGTGTCCGAAAAACAGCGCTCAAAAAAGCCAACTTGCCGACAAACACCGAACTGAAAAGCCGAGGGAACATAGAAAAACCATAAACCACTGATTTTGTTTGATTAAGCATAACGCCCAATTAAGGGGTGAGCAACGCTACCACCCAACCTAAAGCATTGTGCCATAAACACTAAACTTGCAGTAGAACCAAAAATGCCGAGCGTTGGGAATCCCTCTTAAATTGTTTGTTAGCACTTGTAGCCATATGGGTTCTCAAAACTAAAGTCGCATTTAGAATGGAGACTCAAAGACAAATCAACTGTACAGTTTTTAATAAAATGTTCTTCATAGCAATCATCCCAATCCATTGAAGCGATATGATCATAATCATCATGCTGAAACCCATCGTTATACTTATGTAATAGCGCTTGTATGTACAATGCAGCAACTCGGCAAGCATGGAATAGTAAAGCAATGAGCTTAGTTCGACTTATTTCACTACTACCCCAGTATTCTGGATTATCTAAAATAGGGAAAACTCCATGTGCCACGTGATTTCGCAGATTACGAACCAAGTGTAAACCATAGCTATTGTCAGTAGTTTCGACACCCTTCATACCAGATAGAGATGTTTGAAATATGGAATGATAGTATTCGAATGTAAGCCTGAGGTTCGAAATCGCATGCTTAAAATTTAATGGCAACGCTGTTTCTTTGAGTTGATCTACTAAAAACGCAGCTCTCAAACTCGCATCCCTAAGTTTTTTTCGTTCGTCTAGTTTGACAACCGAAGGAAACATTAAGTAATGGCTATCAACAAAACGATAAGCTTCTTCTAGTGCATTCGATACAAAAATGAACCGGGTCAAAGCTGTAGAGTATGCTGTAAAATGCTTAGAATTTGATTCATACTCGTCCGCTACAGGTCGGCAATACATAGCAGCCGTATCATCACCAAACCTCCATGAGTTTATTTCCACCACTTCAAGTTCTGCGGCTAACTTCAACCAATCACTGATCACCTTGGTTTCTACTATTCGACTTTCACCACGCCTTTTATACTCATTGTGGTTGTTTAAAAACCGACAAAATTCTGACAACTCATATAAATGATGTGGCAATTCCCTGAAAGATGAACATATTGGGCATTTTTCGCCTGATTTCATTTGTTCTCCTAAGAGTGCTAACGCCCTGTTAAGTAGTGAGGCATGCACTACGAAAGCTTCCGCAACACTACGTAATCACTAAAACCAACGCAAACCAAAAATGCCACGCATGCCGAATCTGCTTGAACAGTTTGTTAGCTTAAATTTCAGCATCTTAGATTAACCAAATCCGAGATTAACCTGATTTGGGAAGCCGGCAAACTGCCTAAGTTTTAAAACCCGAATTGACTCAAACTTTGTGGCCGTTCATTTGCTTTGAAAACCAATAATTTTTGACAACACATGTTCGCCAAACTCAAAGCGAAAGCAAAACTTCCAAAGCGACTTTGCGCCAAACTGACTGACCTCGTGCAATCTCAAAGCTCAATTGAGGCAACAGCTCGAAACTCACGTTGACAAACAATGCTGATTTGCCGAAAAACCTGAACAAATTGCCAAAGGAAGAAAGAAAAGACCACAAACAACTGATTTTTATTGTTTTAAGCTAACGCCCGCTTAAGGGGCAGCCAACGCTACTACCAACTTACCGCATAACACCGTAACCACAAAAACCAACGCATAATAAAAATGCCGCGCGTTGGCTGTCCCTCTTGAAGCGTTTGTTAGGAATATTAGCCCACAAACCTTTGAGTTGTTAATGAACCTTTTAGCCTGAATTTCGTAGCATTAAGTTCGTAACTTTCCAGAGGCAAAACTCTCCTATTGCTAAACACATACTTATACCTATTAGCATATAGTGACGAGTTAACCATTTCTGGAAAACTAATGTCTGTTTTCAAAAGTTCGGGAATCGGTGACATCAACACCAAACAATCTGGTGACAAAGAAAAGATCCGTACCAAAAAACCATTAACAGAAAGATCCATTACTGGGTTATCTGATGTTATAAAATACTCTTCACCAGAACACCTATAAACAGATAAATAGCAAAAGTATCTACGAAACTTAGATTCAATTTCGGTCAGATAATGATAATTTTTAGAATAGTCCATTTCGTCATATGACCTAAACTTTTGATTCCTCAATAAATGAAGTTCAGACCACATAAATAGCTTTTCGGCCTTATCGTTGTCTATCGGTTCACCTTTTTGTAGAGCACGTATAACTTCAATTGCTGGCTTCTCAATATTTCGATTTTGAAAGTGCTCGGTATCGTGATTCTGAAAATCAACCTCCATAGTGCATTTTTTTGCTGGTATATGACGTGGAGGTTTTGTCGCCATTTCATGAGCCCAGATGCGGCCATTATCTTCAAAGGATTTTAAGTATGCTTCTTGTACACTATGTTGCTTCATTTCAATATTCCTAACGCTGCGTTAAGGGGTGAATGCCGCATAAACCAACCTTCCGCAAGCCACCTTCACCACCAAAACTCACCGCATACTAAAAATGCCACGCGGCATGAATCCCTCTTGAACGCCTTGTTATGCTTAAGCTTCAATGGGTTACGTTTTACTAGAACCAAGATTAACTCGACTTTGATTTACAAACAAAAGCCAAAACGTAGAAAACCGAAATGAATCATAGTTTTGATAATCAGGCTCGGAATTTTGACAAATCTGGTTTGAAGTTTGAAAACCTAGAAATGGATTTCTGATTGAGCCAACCGCCCTAACCTCGCGCTTGCCCGAGAATTGATTGAGGCAATTCTCAGAGTTTTTAGCGCCAAAGAATAAGTGTCCGGAAAACAGCGCCCACTGGAGCCGACTTGCCGAAAAACTCGAAACAAACAAGCCTGGGGAACAAAGAAAAATCATAAACCACTGATTTTAAGTGATTAAGCATAACGCCGCGTTAAGGGGCGCAGGCACGCAATACAAAAGCTACCGCACAGTGCCGTAACCACTAAACCCAACGCAAACTAAAAATGCCACGCGTGCCAAGTCCCTCTTTAACGCTTTGTTATGTTTAAGCTTCAATGACTTACGTTTTACCAAAACCAAGATTAACTTAGCTTTGATTCACATACAAAAGCCAAAACCCAGAAAACTGAAACGACTCATAGATTTGAAAAACAGACTTTGAATTTCGGCAATTCAAGCCCTAAAACCTGTGATTAAAATACTGATTGAGCCAGCCGAACCAACCTCGCGCTTGCCCAAAAATTGATTGAGGCAATTCTCTGAATTTCCAGCGCCAAAGAATAATTGTCCGGAAAACCGCGCCCGCTGAATCCAACTTGCCGAGAAACACAAAACTCACAAGCCAAGGGAGCAAAGAAAAACCATAACCCACTGATTTTTGGTGATTAAACATAACGCCCGCTTAAGGGGCAGACAACGCTACTACCAACTTTCCGCATAACAACGTAATCACAACAAACAACGCATTGTAAAAATGCCGCGCGTTGGCTGTCCCTCTTGAAGCGTTTGTTAGCTGCCTTTAGTCAGTTGGTTCAATAATGGTAGCGACACGAAATAACCGTTATTGCATTATCATCAACAGCATAAACCAGTCTATTGGTATCATCGATCCGTCGAGACCAAAAACCAGATAGATTTTCCTTTAGAGGCTCTGGTTTACCAATGCCTTCAAACGGTGAACGCTTAACATCATTGATGATTTTATTGATCCGCTTGAGTGTTTTTTTGTCTTGTGTTTGCCAGTACAAGTAGTCATCCCAGGACTCATCTGTCCATGACAGTAAACGACTACTCATCAATCAGATCTCTTTGGGTAACTTTTCCCGCTTTGAACTGGGCAATGGAACGGTTTAGATGTTCAGCGTTCGCTGGAGAGCGAAGCAAATGTACGGTTTCCATTAGACTATTGTAATAATCCAGCGACATAACCACGGCATCTTCTGAATCACGTCGAGTGATAACGGTTGTATCAGCATCATTCACAACGGCATCCAAGACTGCTTTTAAACTATTCCTAGCTTCTGTAAAAGAAACGATTCTCATAGAACCTCCCACATGCACTGTTTACGGAACAAGTATAGTATTCACAACTCAACTTGTACAGCTAAAGGAACATATTCGCCAGTAGGCAGCTAACGCCGCGTTAAGGGGCGCAGGCACGCAATACAAAAGCTACCGCATAGTGCCGTAACCACTAAATCCAACGCAAACTGAAAATGCCACGCGTGCCAAGTCCCTCTTTAACGCTTTGTTATGCTTAAGCTTCAATGGCTTACGTTTAACCCAAACCAAGATTAACTCAGCTTTGATTCACAAACAAAAACCAAAACATAGAAAACAGAAATGACTCATAATTTTGAAAATCAGACTTTGAACTTTGGCTGTCAAAACTCAAAAACCTAAGATCAAATTGCTGATTGAGCCAACCGCCCTAACCTCGCGTTTGCCCGAAAATTGACTGAGGCAATTCTCCGAGTTTCCAGCGCCAAAGAATAGGTGTCCGGAAAACAGCGCCCAATAAAGCCAACTTGCCGACAAACTCGAAACCAACCAGCCGAGGGAACAAAGAAAAACCATAAGCCACTGTTTTGAAATGATTAAGCATAACGCCCGGTTAAGGGGCAGCCAACGCCATTACCAAGCTTCCGCATAACACCGTAACCACAAAAACCAACGCATAGTGAAAATGCCACGCGTTGGCTGTCCCTCTTGAACCGTTTGTTATGTTTAAGCTTCAATGACTTACGTTTTACCTAAACCAAGATTAACCCAGCATTGACTCACAAACAAAAGCCAAAACCCAGAAAACTGAAACGACTCATAGATTTGAAAAACAGACTTCGAATTTTGGCAATTCAAGCCCAAAAACTTGTGGTTAAAATACTGATTGAGCCAGCCGCCCTAACCTCGCGCTTACCCGAAAATTGATTGAGGCAATTCTCTGAACTTCCAGCGCCAAAGAATAATTGTCCGGAAAACAGCGCCCGCTGAAGCCAACTGCCGACAAAAACAAAACCAATCAGCCGAGGGAACAAAGAAAAATCATAATCCACTGATTTTTGGTGATTAAACATAACGCCGCGTTAAGGGGTGCAGGCACGCAACACAAAAGCTACCGCACAGTGCCGTAACCACCAAACCTAACGCAAACTGAAAATGCCACGCGTGCCAAATCCCTCTTAAACGCTTTGTTATGCATATTTCACACAGGTTCGCCAAAATTCCAAATCCTGAGACGTAACTTTTTCACCCCAGCCACCGTTTTGTGAAAACAATGAGAACTTGAAAGGTGTTAAAACGGGAAACTGCTCTAAACCACTAGCTGAAATGACATTTTCAAGTGCAGCCATTGATAATTCGTTTTCAGCAGCTCCCCAAAAATTACCCCATAATATATCTGTTATTCCCCCAACAATAGTTCTAAACTGGCTTTCACCAACACCATTTTGAGCAAGGGAATGTAATAAGCCCTCGGGAAATTCATCACCTAGCCCACAATTGACCAAAGTGGTTCTTTTAGATTCCCAAGGTTCGAATTCGTCTGGACCATCAACTAAAAACCAACTCCATAAATGATCCAAAAAATCTTGATTTTCTTGAAGTTTCAAGCCATGAAGAACACAAAAACGTTCAAAGATGAGCAAACCAATTGCTGCTCGTGCGTTGATAGACAATCTTTTACATTCGCTCGTGTATGAGTTCATAATTTTCTCTAATATGCATAACGCCCGCTTAAGGGGCAGACAACGCTACTACTCACTTTCCGCATAACACCATAACCACAAAAATCAACGCATAATAAAAATGCAACGCGTTGACTGTCCCTCTTGAAGCGTTTGTTATGTGTCTTTTCTTACCACTGTATGATTGAGTATGCGGCGGTTAATTTTTTGTTTCCAAGCAAGCTGCTTTTCCGAAAGACTACGTGTACGTTTTGTCTTCATCAAAAAGTGGTACTCACTTTCGTATATGTAACCTAGTCTATAAGAATGGATAATTAGATCTTCGTTGGCATTAGCATTTACATCTTTGGCTATGCGTTTGAGACCTGCAAATAAGTTACCAGTGTCAATGCCGATAAACCTGTTTACACACACATTCCCTACGTAAGTTTTATTGCCGTTTAGTTGATTTTTAATATAACAAAGCTCTTTTATCGGCTGACCACAAGGGCAACAGTCAAAGTCTTCCTGAATTTCTACACCAACAAGCAACCATTCATTCTTTGCGAGATGAAACTCACTTGAGTTGGACAAAGGTAAAATGTGCTCTTTTAACCGTTCAAAGTTATGTTCCATACCTCGATCTCCAAATACACATAACGCTGCGTTAAGGGGTGAGTGCCGCATAAACCAAGCTTCCGCAGACCACTTTCACCACCAAAACCAACCGCATACCAAAAATGCCATGCGGCATGAATCCCGCTTAAACGCCTTGTTATGCTTAAGCTTCAAAGGCTTACGATTAACTAGAACCAAGATTAACTCGACTTTGATTCAGAAACAAAAGCCAAAACGTAGAAAACCGAAATGAATCATAGTTTTGATAATTAGGCTCGGAATTTTGGCAAATCTGGTTTGAAGTTTGAAAACCTAAAAATGGATTTCTGATTGAGCCAACCGCCCTAACCTCGCGCTTGCCCGAGAATTGAATGAGGCAATTCTCTGAATTTCCAGCGCCAAAGAATTGATGTCCGAAAAACAGCGCTCAAAAAAGCCGACTTGCCGACAAACACAAAACTGAAAAGCCGAGGGAACAAAGAAAAATCATAACCCACTGACTTTACATGATTAAGCATAACGCCCAATTAAGGGGTGAGCAACGCTACCACCCAACCTAACGCATTGTGCCATAGACACTAAAATTGAAGTAGAACCCAAAATGCCAAGCGTTGGGAATCCCTCTTAAATTGATTGTTAGCAGTACTTTACTGAATTTATCAACTGTACAATTTTTTCTCGATAGTACTCGTGTGGCGCTGAACGATGTTTTGGATTATTAATACACTGCAATTTGTAAATAATATCCCCGTACATCCGACTTTGAGTAAATCCCATTAACTCTAGCAAGGCAGACGGTGATTTAAGCTTGAGAAAGCAGCTTTTTGAAAGTGCTACCTTGTCATGGAAATGTTCATGATGAAGCTCACCTATAACCCTACGAGCACTTTTATGGTTCACTTTGTTCCCGATGATCTCAAAGCAGTAGAGCGAGAGAATAACCAAATCGGTATAGTAATAATTTACATCAATGTCATCTTGATTCAATGTGACTTCTTGCAAAATTACTCCCCCACCAATACCCGCAGTCAAATTAGACCACATAGAATGCTTACGCATTTGGTGAAGCTCGGGACGCAGTACACCTTTAGCTATATCCCAAGACTTAGTGGAGGAATCAACCATTGTCGATTTGACCTGAACCTTTCTGCTTATATCTTCAGAATCAAGGACTAAGTCATAGCCATTATCATCGACATCAGTACGGTAAGCTTTGAGGTAATACCCCTTCATCGCATAGGCTAACTGTAGATCAAACAATAATTTGTTCATTAACATCGACTCACGACGAATCGAATTTTCAGGCTCGTAGAAAAAATATCTCGATTTGTCATGTTCCATACTGATTTACCACCGTGTACTGCTAACGCCCGCCTAAGGGGCTGGCAACGCATTACCACTAAACTCAAACACAACAACCGAAACCACCGCGGCTCATTGGGACTGGAAACGCCACGCGTTGACAGTCCCTCTTGAGGCGTTTGTTAGGGCGAACTGTCCGCGACCTTAGTACTTCTCTTGGTTATACAAATAACTAAGGTGACGAACTTCATTGGCGTTATTACGAATTCGATTAACTTCATTGGCTAATTGTTCGATTTCTGAAGTACAAAATTTATCTTCGAGCTTTGTTACAGCGATAACTACCCGAAATAAAACCCAAGCCGCATCTATTGCCAAATCAATAATATTTTCATCAATATGAGCATCACCAGCTTCTCTATTCCTGATTTCCCCATGCCAAGTAGGATTGCGTATAAACATCGCAGTGCCTCCCAAAGGAACAAGGTATCCATGAAATAAAGAGTGCCGATAACTCATTAAATCTTTAGCAGCTTTAGCCGCACAGTGCAGTACTGCATTTGCTTCAGAATCTAAGTCAGAACGCCCATTAGATAAAACATCTATCCAAGTGTGAGCTGACGTTTTATCTGTAGACGGGCGCTTACCTTCGATTTTTTCATTTTGTAGGCACCATACAGCTCTTTCTAAGTGAGATTCAAACATGCCCCATACAATAGCAAAAGTGCCTATCTTTTGTTGGACAAGTAATGAAATGCCAAGGCTTTGAATTTTAGCTGTAATAGCAACAGCATTTTTAGTATGAGTTGGTAACTTCAATTAAGTCTCCTAAGCCCTAACGCCGCGTTAAGGGGCGCAGGCACGCAATACAAAAGTGACCGCATCACACCTTAACCACTAAACCCAACGCAAATTGAAAATGCCACGCGTGCCAAGTCCCTCTTTAACGCTTTGTTAGGCGCGCAGCTGCAATTGGTAAAAATCGGTTTCATCGTGCTTCGGATTAGGGCGACAATATACCCAACCATTACGCTTATAGAACCTTAACGCCCTTGCGTTCGTTCTACTCACGGAAAGCACAGCTCGATTACAGCCAGCTCGTGCTAATTCTGATTCGAGGTAGACCTGAACTTGCTGACTCAAACCAGAACCGCGAACTTCAGGCAACAAGTAAACTAAATGAACATAACCGGTCTCTGGCTCGGGTGAAAAAGAACGAAACTCTAACTGCCCTACCAATTTTCCATCCAACCAGATATGGATGTAAAACCAACCTGCTCCAGATTGCCTTTCTTGAATTCGTTCTCGATAACCTGCTATGAAATCATCAAAACCCGAAAAGGTCTCGAAACTGCAATAGTAAGCATCCTTTCGAGCAGCTACGCAAAAATCATAGTCTTGCGCCAAATTGATCACTTTAAATTCTACGTTCATCCCTAATCCTAAAGTGAATAGCGCCTAACGCCTTGTTAAGGGGTGAAGCACGCAACACCGATACTACCGCATACCGCCTTAATCACTAAAACCAACGCATAGTAAAAATGCCACGCGTGCTGAATCCCTCTTGAACAATTTGTTATACGCGTCCTATCGGTTGTACTTAACTTTATTCAAAACTTCTTTTAGTTCATGCGTTTTCTCAAGGTTTACACCGTGAATATTGGCTAGAGCACAAACATAATACAAAACGTCATATAACTCTTCTGCGACTGAACCTTTGAGCTCATCTAGCGTTGGTTGCCCACTTTTGCCTTTGCGAATAGATTCCGATAATTCACCAACTTCTTCGATTAGTTTTAAAAAATAGTGTTCAGATTGCTCTGGCGCATAATCGAATTCTTTTATATGACTTTGTAACTCAGATAACTTCATAACGTCCTTTTTGTATCATTTTCCATAAAGCGTATAACGCCGCGTTAAGGGGTGAGTGCCGCACAAACCAACTTTCCGCAGGCCACTTTCACCACAAAAATCACCGCAAACTAAAAATGCCACGCGGCACGAATCCCTCTTTAACGCCTTGTTATGTGATTGTTACGTTAGCATTACTATCGCTTGACGAGTACAATCTTATGCACCCCGTAAACTATAATAAAATGGACATCACATGAAAGCCCTGATTTATGAAACTCTTGTAAGCCTTGCAAATCAAGACCCCGAACAACATGCGAAAATTCGACAAAATCTTTACGAGCAGTTGGATTTGCCCTTTGATAAACAGCTCGCTTTGTATGCTCGAGCGCTTGGACCTGCCAGTTCAGGCAAGCTAGAAACGGAACAAGCAATGAGTAACGCCGTCGAAAGTGCTATTCACTTGCTAGAAACTCCAGAGCATTGAGTCGAGCTACAAATTATAACGATCCTCAACTCCAAAGGGCCGTTTTAGTTACCTAATCACATAACGCCCTGCTAAGGGGTGAGCAATGCACTACGAAAGCTACCGCACACCGCCTTAATCACAAAACTCACCGCATGCTAAAAATGCCACGCATTGCGAATCCCGCTTAAGCAGTTTGTTAGCTTAAATTTCAGAACCTTAGATTTACTAAGCCCGAGATTAACCTGATTTAGGAAACCAACAAACCGCTTGAGTTTTAAAACCCGAATTGGCTCAAGCTTTGTGGCCTTTCATGCGATTTGAAAACCCGAAAATTTTGATAGATCACTTTCGGGAAACTCAAAGCGAAAGCAAAACTTCCAAAGCGACTTTGCGCCAAGCTTCCTAACCTCGTGCAATCCCAAAATTCAATTGAGGCAACAACCCAAAACTCGCTTTGACAACCAATGCTGATTTGCCGAAAAACCTGAACGAACTGCCAAGGGAAGAAAAAAACAGGCTGCAAACAATTGATTTTTATTGTTTTAAGCTAACGCCCGCCTAAGGGGCTGGCAACGCATTACCACAAGACCCAAACACAACAACCGAAACCACCGCGGCTCAATGGGACTGGAAACGCCACGCGTTGACAGTCCCTCTTGAGGCGTTTGTTATATGCCATTTTTACCACTATAATCAATACGCATTTAGAATACGCACGGAGTAACTGCATGAGAACCACGTTTAGTACACAAGCACCCAAAAAGGCTACCAATCTTAGCTTAAACAGTGAGTTACTTGCTGAAGCTAAACGCCTTAATATCAATCTATCCGCTACGATGGAAAAAGCCTTAGAAAAAGAAGTTTCCTCTAGATTGAAAGCTGAATGGCTAGAACAAAATGCCGAAGCCATTGAAGCTTGTAACGAACTTACTGAGAAACATGGCCTTTTTTCTGATTCATACCGAGTATTCTGATGTCTCAATTTACCCTTTACGAAAATCTCGACAAAAGTACGTCTACCGCTTATCCCTATTTTGTTGACGTACAAAGTGAGCTGCTCAATACGCTAAATACTCGATTGGTGATACCACTTACACCACTTGATTTACTAGAAAAGAAAGCACCAAGCCATTTGTGTCCAACGATCCATATTGAACAAGGTGACTTTGTCATTCTTACTCAACAAATGGCAAGCGTACCAACCAAAATCTTAGTTGAGCCCGTCGCAGACTTAAGCACTTTCAGAGATGAGATTATCGCTGCTATCGACTTTTTGATTACTGGCATATAACGCCCTGTTAAGGTGTGAGCAACGCAATACCGATGCCTCCGCACACCAACTTAATCACTAAAACCAACGCATAGTGAAAATGCCACGCGTTGCGAATCCCTCTTGAACAGTTTGTTATAAGCCTACCCAAAGATACGCGCCCAAAACCCTTTCTTTTCTTTTGGCTGAGGTTTCTGGCTTTTAGTTGGTTTAATACAATTATTAGCCTGTTTCTTTTTGTCAGAAGCAGATATTAGAATGTTAACTAAATCAAAAGTTGATTCGTAATGAATTACATCACAAACCTGCACAGTCTTTGACTCGGCAAATAGATCTTTGAAAATATCTTTCCATACGTTGTAGTATTTCGAGCACTGTTTCTCAGTGCCAAACATTTGCCCATAAGAACCACAAAGTAATGCATGGGTAATCTTCTTACGCTGTCCATTGACCGCTTTAGCTTGGGAGATTTGCCCCTCACTCAGAGCAACAAGTATTAACGAATTTTCCATGATTCCTCTTTGGCTTATAACGCCCAATTAAGGGGTGAACAACGCCTCCACCCAAACCAAAAGCATTGTGTCATAAACACTAAATTTGAAGTAGAAGCCAAAATGCCAAGCGTTGAGAATCCCTCTTAAATTGATTGTTATACCACTTGTTCTTCAGGCATTTCCGAGCTCCACCTTAAGTACAGACCTTTAACAAATTTTTGATACTCAACGATATCTTCTTCCCATAAAGGCGCAGGTCCAAATTGCTCAGGAGGAGCATGAGAAATCGCATTTCGCTAATTCGCCCATAGCAGTAACTCATCAATTTCCTGCAAAGAAATGCTGTAACCTAACTTTTGCAGAGCATCGAGCTTAGCCTTAAGCCCAAACAACTTTTTGTTATTTTTCAGAGGAAGAAGTTGATGTGCAATAACAGCCTCAATCAACCCTTGTAAACGCCAAAGAGCAAACTGCCACAAATACCGGTTATCGGTGTAGGTGTAATAAGCGACATCATCTAGTATGTCATCAGCTACATCAGGGCTTTCACTCCTGATCCTTGCTGCATTCGATTCATACTGTTCGTTTCTAGCATCGATCATTTCGCGAACCAAAGTAAGCACATGATCAAAATCTGACTCGGATATTCCATATACCCAATAATCTTCTTCAGTAAGGTGTTTTAGTTGATCACGCACTATATTCTCCCTAGTGGTATAACGCCCTGCTAAGGGGTGAGCAATGCACTGCAAGAGCTACCGCACACCACCTGAATCACAAAACCCGCCGCATGCTGAAAATGCCACGCATTGCGAATCCCTCTTAAGCAGTTTGTTAGCTTAAATTTCAGCACCTTAAGATTTACTAAACCTGAGATTAATCCGATTTAGGAAACCGGCAAACCACTTAAGTTTTAAAACCCAAATTGATTCAAACTTTGTGGCCTTTCATGCGATTTGAAAACCCGAAAATTTTGATAAATCACTTTCGGAAAACTCAAAGCGAAAGCAAAACTTCCAACGCGACTTTGCACCAAACTGGCTAACCTCACGCAAGCCCAAAACTCAATTGAGGCAACTTCTCAAGACTTGCGTTGGCAAACAATGCTGATTTGCCGAAAACCTGAACGAATGGTCAAAGGAAGAAAGAAAAAACCACAAACAACTGATTTTTAATGTTTTAAGCTAACGCCGCGTTAAGTAGTGAGCAACGCTTTCACTTAACCTAAACCATTGTGCCGTAAACACTAAATTCAAAGCAAACCGAAAACGCCGAGCGTTGCGAATCTGTCTTAAACGCTTTGTTATGCGTTTTCTAACTTGGCAATGAGATTATTTTGAATTGTTCTCCATTTTTCATTAACTCCATCCTCTTCCCAGAGTTCTTGAAGCTCAGAGTTTGAAAGTACTTTTTGAACTGCCATTAGAGCTTGTTTCGCATGCTCTGCTGTTACTTGAGGCTTACGACCAATTAGCCAACCTTGCTTACGATTAAGCCAATTTCGAGCTTCATCTGGCAACAAAGTGTGGTCGCTTGTTATCGCCGCAGCAATCACTTCTGAAGCAGCTAAAGCTTCGGAGCAAATATCTACTTCCAAGTACTCATTCTCATTTAACACCAATTGTATCGGTGACAGTAGAGTATTTAACCCTTTTGATTTCTCCAATTCCCAGATCCAGTCACTGGCACTATCATTGCCAAAATTGTCTTCACTCCATGCACCCAAACTATAACTCCTCTTTTACGCATAACGCCCAATTAAGGGGTGAGCAACGCCTACCACCCAACCTAAAGCAGTGTACCGTAACCACTAAATTTGAAGTAGAAGCAAAAATGCCAAGCGTTGGGAATCCCTCTTAAATTGTTTGTTAGCTTTCATTTTTTGATTGTTCAATTAAGTCACTTCTCCACTCTGACACTAAGTCGGAAAGTGTTTTGTAGCCATACTCTGAGTCAATAAACCCTTGAATTTCATTAATCAGAAACTCACAGTCCATTGAGAATGCAGTTAGAACACGTGTGGTGTAATTTTCAGGCCAAGTATCGCTCCACTCATCTCGATGCTTGAAGTAATTAGCTGCACAATTAACCAGCTCTATTAACGAATAACCCTGAACTTTTACACGATGAGTCTCATACGCTTTCTCTTTGGTTAATTTATTAAGCCCCAGACTAACTCGGATCTCGTTAATATCCCGCAAGCTACCAACACAATAAGCTTGCGCTGAAACAAGCAAAGAGCCATAAAGAACTTCACCGTACTCATTCATCCACAATCCATCAAACCAAGGTTCAGTGCGGTTTCTCTCGAACAACTTTGCGATACCAGCTTGGATCGTTTTCTCTACATCGACTAGCGGACCAAGGCCATAGTCAGCCTCTAAAATGTTCATATTACTCCTGAAAGCTAACGCCCAGTTAAGGGGTGAAGCACGCAATGACTAAGCCGCTGCATAGCAATTCAACACCGAAGCCACCGCATACCAAAAATGCCATGCGTGCTGAATCCCTCTTAAACTGTTTGTTATGTGTTAATCCCGTTCATTGATATAGTCAATTGCGAACTCTATATGGGCTATTAACTCTTCAACACATCTGGGGAAATAATACTCTGCATCATCAGGGTGTAAGTTGTCTTTAGGCAATAAAGTGTATTCAATTTCGTCGTTAAACAAAGGATAAAGATTATGAGTAAGGTAGTTCCGACGAACCAATATAAACGCCAAAATTTCGCTAAGCTCATCAGTAACTAATTCATGTTCTTTACAGCTCCCAACAAGCTGACCTAACATAGCTCGCTTAAGGTTGTATCCCACTTTAACACTACTCGTAAGAACAATTGATTTTAATGCCGATTCCAACTTTCCAGACATCAATAACAATCGCCCCAAACTTTCACAAAAACGCTCACTTTTGAGTAACTCATCGTAAAACTCTAAAGACATTGCTGGATTACTCCTTTACACATAACGCCCGCCTAAGGGGCTGGCAACGCATTACCACTAAACTCAAACACAACAACCGAAACCACCGCGGCTCAATGGGACTGGAAACGCTACGCGTTGACAGTCCCTCTTGAGGCGTTTGTTAGCTTCGTAGCCTATTGTTTCAAAATGACTTTTAACCACTTTTGCTTGAAATGCATTTTACGCAAAAGCATCAAGCAAACACACATCCAACGCCAAAAGCTGTGAAGTGAGCTTTCAAAACTCAAAACGATCAAAGCTAAGTTGGCCACGGTTAAGAGTCCGCGACAAAGAAAACCAGATCACAGCGATGATGCAGCCTTTTGTGAAACCAAACTTTGAGTGTTGAACATCCAACAGCGTTGAAGCATCTAGGCTTGCTAGTTTTCAGCGATTTTGAAACGACTGAATTTTCAACACGTTCGACCAAATCAGCATCAAGAAAACTCAAAAGCCAAATTGTGAAATTTGAACGCTAAAAGCGGATTTTTCAGAACGATTGAGCTTGGATTTTGATGATTCCTGCCTTTAAGAAGCTAACGCCCGCCTAAGGGGCTGACAACGCATTACCACAAAACTCAAACACAACAACCGTAACCACCGCGGCTCATTGGGACTGGAAACGCCACGCGTTGACAGTCCCTCTTGAGGCGTTTGTTAGGTGAAATTCTTAACCACGACAAAGCTACAAATATCCCGCTGCATTCTCATAAGCTTCAATTTCTATTGGTGCTTCTGAATAACCAAAAATGGCCAATTGCAGCAAATATTTCTTTGTAAACTCTTCAAGCCCTACCTCTTCCATTTGCTTAACGTGAATCAGTTCATGGGCAATTAACAGCTTGTTGCCTTTCATTTTGTTGGAAATCCAAATACCGTAACCAAACGTTGTTCCTGTAAAATATGGAGAATCGAGACCAAGCCGCTGCATTTGAAAAAGTAATGACTTATTTTCAGGCAAAGGAAGCCGCTCTGCATAGAGAACCCTGACTTTTTCGGGATTTTTAATCCCAATTTTATCTGCCATTTCTAAGTATTGAGGCAACAACGGAACACCTTGAGATAAAGCTATCTGCTCATTTGCTTTCACATACTTTAATGACAGCGGATAGTAGGCCTCCAATTGCTCAACAAGACTACTTGGCGGGTTTGCATAAGTGGCAGCTTTATCTTTGCAACCTAATACTGTACTTACCAAGATTACTAGAGCAAAAATTTTCAAAGAAAGACTCATCTATTGGACACCTTTCACCTAACGCTCTGCTAAGGGGTGAGCAATGCACTACAAAAGATACCGCACACCAACTTAATCACAAAACTCACCGCATGCTAAAAATGCCACGCATTGCGAATCCCACTTAAGCAGTTTGTTAGCTTAAATTTCAGCACCTTAGATTTACTAAGCCCGAGATTAACCTGATTTGGAAAACCAACAAACCACTTGAGTTTTGAAACCCGAATTGGCTCAAACTTTGTGACCTTTCATGCGATTTGAAAAACCGAAAATTTTGAGAAATCACTTTCAGAAAACTCAAAGCGAATGCAAAACTTCCAAAGCGACTTTGCGCCAAGCTTCCTAACCTCGTGCAATCCCAAAATTCAATTGAGGCAATGGCTCAGAACTCGCTTTGACAACCAATGCTGATTTGCCGAAAAACCTGAACGAAAGGCCAAAGGAAGAAAGAAAAGACCACAACCAATTGATTTTCATTGTTTTAAGCTAACGCCCTGCTAAGGGGTGAGCAATGCACGACAAGAGCTACTGCACACCACCTTCATCACGAAACTCACCGCATACTGAAAATGCCACGCATTGCGAATCCCTCTTAAGCAGTTTGTTAGGTTTTTGGGACTCAAAGTACTTAAGCAGTTTTTCTACACTGAATTTAAGTAATAGCCGGTCTATATCAGCGAATTCCCCTTGATGTATGACCATTTCATTTAACTGATAGCCAGAATCTAACTGGACAAGGTACTTTTGGAAATCGATTTGCTTCTTGGTGTCGCTGAAAATTTTCGCTAGCTCGGGTTCATTTATAGTAATTGAGTCTATCTGCCACTTAAAACCTGTTCGTTTGACCACAAATAGATCTGTTACATAGTCGAGGTCATTTGATAACTTTAAAAAACTACTTTCCTCAGTCTGTGACAGGTTTAAGCTAACCTTTATCCCTTGATTATTGGTAAAAGGGAACCAGTAATTTTCTTTTTTAAGATTGATGGAAAAGTTACTACCGTCAAGTAAATCAAATCTTTTCAGCAAGCTGACAGTGAAAACAAACATATCTTGATCACAGTGTGAATCGAAGTTTTGGTTGCTACCAGCAACAACCTTAATGCATTCACTTGAAAAGTCTTCATTCTTAAGCTTGATCAATAATTCACCTATAATCTCATCTGCACGACTGTTTTCACCAGCAACACTTACTATAAAGAAGAATGACACCACCACTGCTAAAGAAATAACTCCAAATACCTTGCTCATTTACAATCCTTTGAACTAAACCTAACGCCCGCTTAAGGGGCAGCCAACGCTATTACCAACTTGCCGCATAACACCGTAACCACAAAAACCAACGCATGGTAAAAATGCCACGCGTTGGCTGTCCCTCTTGAAGCGTTTGTTATAAGAATTTACCCACGGTATGGTATTTTGGACTCGATGATTTCTATATGATGTTCTGACCAGCCCCATTCTCCTTCGTGTTGGCTCCATATAAAACGAATATATTGTTCTAACGAATTAACAACCATTTTCCTATCAGGAACTGGACCAACATGAATAGCCTTGATTGAAGGTAGGAAAATTTCTTTTTCAATATAAGGGACTAAAATATTACCTTTAACACGAAACTTGATGTTTGGATCTGTTTCTCCGATAACCTCAGTATGTCTAATTTCACTTTCTTCTGCAAAACCAGAATCTTTAAAAACTGATGCTAGCTCAATCAGTTTGGGAACAAAATCAAATGCATCACCGAAAAACCGTCCATCATTTCTATGGAAAAAAGATTCTAAACCTAGCACTGCTTCCTTTGTTGCTTGCCTGGCGTTTTCCCGCTTTTCGTCACTGTCATATAAGCACTTCCTGAGGTTGAAACCTTCATTCTCAAGGTCAAGTTCTTCAAACTCAATTGCAAACATTCCATATGAACGCCACTGACTCAAGAGATCCGATTTTGAACTAAAAGAACAGATAAAAATTGGATCTTCTTCTGTCCCGTAAAGCAAATACTCATTAATTTCAGACTTTATATACTCAATGGCTCTTTTACGTTGTTCTCTAGAACTTTCCGACCAAATACCATTTTCGATTGCCTCATAAATAAAGGTAAGCCCATCAGATAGTTCTTTTGAGTCATTCAAATATCGGCTATCAGTTAACCTCAGTTTTCTAGTTTCTATAATTGATTTAACTGCGTTTAAATCAGTGTAATGAAAAATTGACACAGACTAACCTCTCCAATTCTTATAACGCCCTGTTAAGGTGTGAGCAACGCAATACCGAAGCACCCGCATACCACCTTAAACACTAAACTCAACGCATAGTAAAAAAGCCACGCGTTGCGAATCACTCTTAAACAGTTTGTTATGCCGTTTGATTATCGTTGATGGCTCGTTGCAGTGCTCCTGTAAACTCTTTGATATCACTAATTGCTTGAGTAAAGTCTTGAGCACCTATACTAATCGTACTGCCATCAATAGTTCTGCCATTTCGATGAACAATATCGTGTCTTAACTTTGTGATTTTAATTACTTTAGATATATCAATTTCGAGTTTAACCCCTAAAACTTGCTCATACATTTCTATGACATTTGGGATATTGTGATACAGGACGTCACCGACATATCGTAAAACTAGAGATTTAATGTCTAAATCTGTTTCAGCTACATCAGCTAGTTTAACGTTTTTAAGCACTTTGAATTTGCGTAATGCATTTTTTAACAACTGTTCATCCTGAGAAATGAGAGCTCGCAAGGTATCACCTAAGTATGACTCAAGCAGTGTAACCGCGTATGCATATGACATTTTTACAACAATGTTTGTATGGAGTAGGAAAGCCTTTTTTTGAGGGTTATTTAAGTTACTGTCAAACATGATTCTCAAGGCATCAAGTTCACTAACAAATATGCTGTGAATATTTGATGACCCATTATCTTTCAACCATTGCAACTCCGCCTGCCATTCAGCTTCTTCACGTAAATGCTCTTGGTAATTTGAATACTCTTCCGCTAACTCCTGATATTCGTCTGAGTCTTCATCAAGCGAGTCATCGCTGAGCCTTTCTCTGATCCACTCATCAGCTTGTAGCTCTTGCATCTCGAATAAGTAATCTTTTATCGAACTCAATTCACTTACCTCTATCACAACAATTCTAACGGCATAACGCCCTGCTAAGGGGTGAGCAATGCACTACGAAATCTACCGCACACCGACTTAATCACGAAAACCGCCGCATGCTAAAAATGCCACGCATTGCGAATCCCTCTTAAGCAGTTTGTTAGCTTAAATTTAAGCACCTTAAGATTTACTAAACCTGAGACTAACCCGATTTAGGAAACTGGCAAACCACCTGCGTTTTAAAACCCGAATTGACTCAAACTTTGTGGCCTTTCGTGCGATTTGAAAACCCGAAAATTTTGATAGATCACTTTCGGGAAACTCAAAGCAAAAGCAAAACTGCCAAAGCGACTTTGAGCCAAGCTTGCTAACCTCGCGCAATCCCAAAACTCCATTGAGGCAACGGCTAAAAACTCGCGTTGGCAAACAATGCTGATTTGCCGAGAAACCTGAACGAATTGCCAATGGAAGAAAGAAAAAACCATAAACAACTGATTTTTAATGTTTTAAGCTAACGCCCTGCTAAGGGGTGAGCAATGCACTGCAAGAGCTACCGCACACCACCTGAATCACAAAACCCGCCGCATGCTGAAAATGCCACGCATTGCGAATCCCTCTTAAGCAGTTTGTTAGCTTAAATTTCAGCACCTTAAGATTTACTAAACCTAAGATTAATCCGATTTAGGAAACCGGCAAACCACTTAAGTTTTAAAACCCAAATTGATTCAAACTTTGTGGCCTTTCATGCGATTTGAAAACCCGAAAATTTTGATAAATCACTTTCGGAAAACTCAAAGCGAAAGCAAAACTTCCAACGCGACTTTGCACCAAACTGGCTAACCTCACGCAAGCCCAAAACTCAATTGAGGCAACTTCTCAAGACTTGCGTTGGCAAACAATGCTGATTTGCCGAAAACCTGAACGAATGGTCAAAGGAAGAAAGAAAAAACCACAAACAACTGATTTCTAATGTTTTAAGCTAACGCCCTGCTAAGGGGTGAGCAATGCACGACTAAAGCTACCGCATACCAACTTAATCACAAAACCCACCGCATGCTGAAAATGCCACGCATTGCGAATCCCTCTTAAGCAGTTTGTTAGCTTAAATTTCAGCACCTTAGATCTATAAGCCCTAGATTAACCTGATTTGCAAAACTGGCAAGCAACCTAAGTTTTGAAACCCGAATATACTCAAACTTTGTGACTGTCCATTGGCTTTGAAACCCGAAAATTTTGAGAAATCACTTTCGGAAAACTCAAAGCGAAAGCAAAATTTCCAAAGCGACCTTGCACCAAACTTACCAACCTCGCGCAGCCCCAAAACTCAATTGAGGCAACAGCTCAAAACTCGCGTTGGCAAACAATGCCGATTTGCCGAGAAACCTGAACGAACTGCCGAGGGAAGAAAAAACAGGCTGCAACCAATTGATTTTTATTGTTTTAAGCTAACGCCGCGTTAAGGGGTGCAGGCACGCAATACAAAAGCTACCGCACAGAGCCTTAAACACTGAACCCAACGCATACTAAAAATGCCACGCATGCCAAATCCCTCTTAAACGCTTTGTTATACCGTTACTTACAGCTAATCCAATACCTGGCTAAAGGATTTGGAAACACCTTACCCATTACGATTTTCTCAAACTGACCACCGTTGGCTTCAATGACTTTTCTTGAGGCGTTATTATCCTCGTCAGCAGTGACTAATGCTTGGTAAATGCCTAACTCTTTGGCCTTAGGTAGAACCAGTTTTAGCATTAATTTCCCTTTACCTTCGCCACGAGATGAAGGAGCAATATCATAACCAATATGCCCTGCCTCTAAAGAGAGGAACTCATTTTCAATATTATGGCGAACTCGAATAGCACCTAGAATAGTTTTGTCTGTGTTTACTAGCCAGAAATGGCTACATGGCACATAGCCTTCAGGTAAGTTGACTCCCTTCGCTTCATCCAACAAGCGCTGAACATACCTTGGAAAATCAGATTTACCTTCATAGTAATATTCTGCATTTTCGGCATCATTTTTAGCAAAGTCATCATAGAAACTAGCAAATGCAGACTCAAACTCTAGTGATGGTACAACTAACTCCATGTTACTTTCTCCAGTAAGGTATAACGCCCAATTAAGGGGTGAACAACGCCTCCACCCAAACCAAACGCATTGTGCCATAAACACTAAATTTAAAGTAAAACCAAAAACGCCAAGCGTTGAGAATCCCTCTTAAATTGATTGTTAGAACACCAAAGCCACCAATATTTTCAACAAGTTAACTCGAGCAACCTTGTTAAAAATCAACAACAAATCAAACAAAAAGAATCAAAAAGATTTTTTGATTCATCGCAGTTGATCAGAAAAAGATTTGCCTGTAGACTTAGGAAAAATCAAGAGAGGAGAACGCTATGTCAGAATTAGCTTACTCAGTGGAAAATTACAAAAGTTTCATTGATTACATTGAAAGCAATCAACTAATTAAAGATTCAACACTTGTCAACTGGAAAGGCGCTCCACTTAACGTACTGTCTGTGCTGAGCCCTGAAGAAGGGAAAGATCTCTCACAATTCACCGTTGATGAACTAGTTGAAATGTTCAAAACAAGAAACGGGAAAGACCTATCAGAAGGCACTGTAACAACTTACAGAAGTCGTCTGAATAAAGGGTTAACTGAATTTTTTAACTATGTGCGTCTAGGCGATGGTTATGAACCACACGCAAAGCCTAGCGACATTCAGTCAAGCAAAAATGAAAAGCCTAGTGCGGCACCAACTAACAAACTGGAGCAAGTTAAAGTGAAAGAAGAAACTGTAGAGACTTACACACTGCCTTTTCCATTGCGAGCGGGAGTAATGGTTAAAATTACAGATTTACCAACTAATCTGACAGCAGAAGAAGCCGAACGTATTGCAGCGTTTGTCAAAGCTTGTGTTAATGAGAAGTAATAACAGGACTTCCTAAAGGAAGTCCTGTTAATTCGAATATAGGAATGGTTACCTGCTATCCGAACTTATTGGCGTAACTAAGATAGTAAATTCCTTTCAAAAAAGCAAGATCTACGGCTTGGTAACCGCCGTGGTGAGAGGAATTATCATGAAAGATATCCAAACTGGTGAAGCTCCATTAGGTTACAAATGGGTGAAATGTCGCTACCGCCGTAAGAAAAATAGCGAAGAGTTGTTGGACGCTAATGATTACGGTTATAAATGTTGGTGTTTTTTGGTACGTAGCTCTAACAAATAGCGACTTCATTAATCTATACCCCTGCAAGTCAGGGGTATCTTCATAACTGGTGTTCTAACGCCCTGCTAAGGGGTGAGCAATGCACTACAAAAGCTACCGCACACCAACTTAATCACAAAACTCACCGCATGCTGAAAATGCCACGCATTGCGAATCCCTCTTAAGCAGTTTGTTAGCTTAAATTTCAGCACCTTAGATTTACCAAGCCTGAGGTTGCACCGATTTGGAAAACCAACAAACCACCTGAACTTTAAAACCCGAAATGACTCAAACTTTGTGGCCGTTCATGCGCTTTGAAAACCAGTAAATTTTGAGAACTCATTTTCGGAAAACTCAAAGCGAAAGTAAAACTGCCAAAGCGACTTTGCGCCAAATTTGCTAACCTCGCGCAATCCCAAAACTCAATTGAGGCAACTGCTCGAAACTCGCGTTGGCAAACAATGCTGATTTGCCGAGAAACCTGCACGAATGGCCAGAGGAAGAAAAAACAGGCTGCAAACAATTGATTTTTATTGTTTTAAGCTAACGCCCAATTAAGCGGCTGCTAACACCACGAAACTCAAACCGGGCCACCGTAAACACCGCCGCCAACCAGAACCAAAAATGCCACAGGTTAGCAGTCCGACTTTAATTGATTGTTATGCCAACGTATGAACACTTAGCCTTTACCACCCATCAGGTTTGATGTAGCACCTGTTAACTTTTCAGAGGAAACGACAATGTTTGACAAAAACTCACCTGAATACATCTCAAATGGCGTTTACGAGATTGCGGGCATCAAGTTCTCAACCTTATGGGCATACAAGAGCACGCGAAAGTACTTCGCTTCTGTAAACACTACTTCGATCAATGCTGAACAATCCAATCAGTTAACACGCATGGGTTACCCGAGTGTTTTAGTTAAACCTGACATTGGTTCATATGACAAGATTAAGGCCTTTCCTATACAGTCGATTGAGTTCTATCTAGACCAAGTTGTTACAAACACTAAGTAACAACAAGTATGAGGTGGAAATTAGTCCACCTCGAACGAGCATAACGCCCGGTTAAGGGGCAGCCAACGCCATTACCAAGCTTCCGCATAACACTGTAACCACAAAAACCAACGCATGATAAAAATGCCGCGCGTTGGCTGTCCCTCTTGAACCGTTTGTTATGTTTAAGCTTCAATGAGTTACGTTTTACCAAAACCAAGATTAACCCAGCATTGACTCACAAACAAAAGGCAAAACCTAAAAAACTGAATTGACTCATAACTTTTGAAAAGCAGACTTGGGCTTTTAACATTTCAAGCTTTGACAAGAAACTTAAAACAGATTTCTGATTGAGCCAACCGCCCTAACCTCGCGCTTGCCTGAAAATTGATTGAGGCAACTCTCTGAACTTCTAGCGCCAAAGAATAAGTGTCCAGAAAACAGCGCCCACTGAAGCCAACTTGCCGACAAACACAAAACTCACAAGCCAAGGGAGCAAAGAAAAGATGCAACCAACTGATTTTTGGTGATTAAACATAACGCCCTGCTAAGGGGTGAGCAATGCACTGCAAAAGCTACCGCACGCCAACTCAATCACAAAACTCACCGCATGCTGAAAATGCCACGCATTGCGAATCCCGCTTAAGCAGTTTGTTAGCTTAAATTTCAGCACCTTAGATTTACTAAGCCCGAGATTAACCTGATTTGGGAAGCCGGCAAACTGCCTAAGTTTTAAAACCCGAAATGACTCAAACTTTGTGGCCGTTCACTTGCTTTGAAACCAGTAGATTTTTGAGAATTCATCTTCGGAGAACTCAAAGCGAAAGCAAAACTTCCAAAGCGACTTTGCGCCAAACTGGCTAACCTCGCGCAAGCCCAAAACTCAATTGAGGCAACAGCTCAAAAATCGCGTTGGTAAACAATGCCGATTTGCCGAGAAACCTGAACGGATTTCCAAGGGAAGAAAAAACAGGCTTAAAACAATTGATTTTCATTGTTTTAAGCTAACGCCGCGTTAAGGGGCGCAGGCACGCAATACAAAAGCTACCGCATAGTGCCGTAACCACTAAACCCAACGCAAACTGAAAATGCCACGCGTGCCAAGTCCCTCTTTAACGCTTTGTTATGCTTAAGCTTCAATGGCTTACGTTTTACCCAAACCAAGATTAACTCAGCTTTGATTCACAAACAAAAACCAAAACATAGAAAACAGAAATGACTCATAATTTTGAAAATCAGACTTTGAACTTTGGCTGTCAAAACTCAAAAACCTAAGATCAAATTGCTGATTGAGCCAACCGCCCTAACCTCGCGCTTGCCCGAAAATTGACTGAGGCAATTCTCCGAGTTTCCAGCGCCAAAGAATAGGTGTCCAGAAAACAGCGCCCAATAAAGCCAACTTGCCGACAAACTCGAAACTAACCAGCCGAGGGAGCAAAGAAAAACCATAACCCACTGTTTTAAAATGATTAAGCATAACGCTGCGTTAAGGGGTGAATGCCGCATAAACCAACCTTCCGCAAGCCACTTTCACCACCAAAACTCACTGCAAACCAAAAATGCCACGCGGCATGAATCCCGCTTAAACGCCTTGTTATGTTTAAGACTCAAAGGGTTAAGTTTTACGGTACCAAGAGCTTAACTCGACTTATCTTTGAAAACCAAAAATAGAAGCTAAAAAGCTGAATTAACTCATAATTTTGACTGTGTTGACTTTGAGTTTTAACGTGAAAAACCGAGGCTTTAACTTTGAAATCAAAATCACTTCACTCACCTCGCCTACACTCTAGATTTCAATGAGGCAACTCTCTAAACTTTTAGCGCCCACGAATCGGAGTCCAGAAAACAGCGACCACTCAAGTTCACTTGCCGACAAAGCAAGAATTAGAAAGCCAAGAAAAGATGCAAGCAACTGATTTTAATTGATTAAACATAACGCCCTGCTAAGGGGTGAGCAATGCACTACGAAAGTTACCGCACACCGCCTTAATCACAAAACCCAAAGCATGCTGAAAATGCCACGCATTGCGAATCCCTCTTAAGCAGCTTGTTAGCTTAAATTTCAGCACCTTAGACTTACCAAACCTGAGAATAAACCGATTTGGAAAACCAACAAACCACTTAAGCTTTGAAACCCGAATTGGCTCAAACTTTGTGGCCTTTCATGCGATTTGAAAACCCGAAAATTTTGATAAATCACTTTCGGAAAATTCAAAGCTAAAACAAAACCTCCAAAGCGACTTTGCACCAAACTGGCGAACCTCGCGCAGTCCCAAAACTCAATTGAGGCAACTGTTCGAAACTCACGTTGACAAACAATGTGGATTTGCCGAGGAACCAAAGCGAATGGCCGAAGGAAGAAAGAAAAACCACAAACAACTGATTTTTAATGTTTTAAGCTAACGCCGCGTTAAGGGGTGAATGCCGCATAAACCAAGCTTCCGCAGACCACTTTCACCACCAAAACCAACCGCATACCAAAAATGCCACGCGGCATGAATCCCACTTAAACGCCTTGTTATGTTTAAGGCTCAAAGGGTTAAGTTTGCGATACTAAGAGCTTAACTCGACTTACCTTTGCAAACCAAAACCAAACGCTAAAAAACTGAATTAACTCATAAGTTTGATTGTACTGATATTGAGATTTTAGCGTGAGAAACCGAAAGCTGGTGCAAAAACGTTGAAACCAAGACGCTTTATTCGAATCACAACCGCACTGAGCTTTAATGAGGCAACTCTCAGAATTTTTCACGCCCACGAATTGGAGTCCGGAAAACAGCGACCACCGAAAGCCAACTTGCCGACAAGACCAAAATTGGAAATGCGAAGGAACAAAGAAAAAATGCAACCGGCTGATTTTACGTGATTAAACATAACGCTGCGTTAAGGGGTGAATGCCGCTTAAACAAGCTTTCCGCAGACCACTTTCACCGCCAAAACTCACCGCATACCAAAAGTGCCACGCGGCATGAATCCCTCTTGAACGCCTTGTTATGTTTAAGGCTCAAAGGGTTAAGTTTTACGAAACAAAAAGCTTAACTCGACTTACCTTTACAAACCAAAACCATAGGCTAATAAACTGAATTAACTCATAAAATTGATTGGATTTACTTTGAGTTGCAATGTGAGAAAACGAAAGCTGAAGCTCTAACTTTAAAACTGAGCAAGCTGCACGCACCTCATCCAAACACTGCATTTCAATGAGGCAACTCTCTGAATTTTTTGCGCCAACGAATTGGAGTCCAGAAAACAGCGGCCACTGAAGTCAACTTGCCGACAAAACCAAAATTAGAAAACCGAGAAAGCAAAGAAAAGATGCAACCGGCTGATTTTACGTGATTAAACATAACGCCCTGCTAAGGGGTGAGCAATGCACTGCAAAAGCTACCGCACACCGCCTTAATCACAAAACTCACCGCATGCTGAAAATGCCACGCATTGCGAATCCCGCTTAAGCAGTTTGTTAGCTTAAATTTCAGCACTTTAGATTTACCAAGCCTGAGATTAAACCGATTTGGAAAACCAACAAACCACTTAAGCTTTGAAACCCGAAATAACGCAAACTTTGTGGCCTTTCATGCGATTTGAAAACCCGAAAATTTTGATAGATCACCTTCGGAAAACTCAAAGCGAAAGGAATACTACCAAAGCGACTTTGCGCCCAAACTTGCTAACCTCGTGCAATCCCAAAACTCAATTGAGGCAACTGCTCAAAACTCGCATGGGCAAACAATCTTGATTTGCCGAGAAAACTGAACGAATGACCAAAGGAAGAAAGAATAGACCACAACCAGTTGATTTTATTTGTTTTAAGCTAACGCCCTGTTAAGTAGTGAGGCATGCACCACAAGCGCTTCCGCAACACTACGTAATCACTAAAACCAACGCAAACCAAAAATGCCACGCATGCCGAATCTACTTGAACAGCTTGTTATACGCTTTTACTACTAATTATCTTATTACATGCAACAATAACATCTGAGCGATAATACTCTATCGTTTCTGCTAGTTCTGCATCGGCTTTTTCGAGAAAATCTAAAGAGCAACTAGACCTAACATGGTTTAGAGGCAAATGATCCGTCTCTGACTCAATGATACCGAATACATGAAACTCCGTACCCCAGCACTGCCCATACTTTTGACCACCAATACGCCACAGTGCAATTATATTCTCTAAGTAATTTTCATCACTCTCTAACAAATTTTTCGCTAGCTCAATCGCTTCTTTGGACACTATTTTTCACCAAGCCCTAAAACCGTATAACGCCCGCTTAAGGGGCAGCCAACGCCACGACCAACTTTCCGCATAACAACGTAACCACAAAAACCAACGCATTATAAAAATGCCACGCGTTGGCTGTCCCTCTTGAAGCGTTTGTTATGCTTAAGCTTCAATGACTTACGTTTTACCTAAACCAAGATTAACTCAGCTTTGATGCACAAACAAAACCCAAAAACCAAAAAACTGAAATGACTCATGATTTTGAAAATCAGACTTTGAACTTTGGCAGCTAAAACGAAAAAACCTAAGATCAAGTTGCTGATGGAGCCAACTGGCCTAATCTCGTGCTTGCCCGAAAATTGATTGAGGCAACGCTCTGAATTTCCAGCGCCAAAGAACAAGTGTCAGGAACACAGCGCCCACTGAAGCTAATTTGCCGACGAGCACGAAACTCACAAGCCAAGGGAACAAAGATAAACCATAAACCACTGACTTTGCGTGATTAAGCATAACGCCCTGCTAAGGGGTGAGCAATGCACTGCAAAAGCTACCGCACACCAACTTAATCACAAAACTCACCGCATACTAAAAATGCCACGCATTGCGAATCCCGCTTAAGCAGTTTGTTAGCTTAAATTTCAGCACCTTAGATTTGCCAAAACTGAGATTAACCCGATTTGGAAAACCAACAAACCACCTGAGATTTAAAACCCGAATTGACTCAAACTTTGTAGCCGTTCATTTGCTTTGAAACCAGTAAATTTTGAGAGTTCATCTTCGGAGAACTCAAAGCGAAAGCAAAACTGTCAAAGCGACTTTGAGCCAAGCTTGCTAACCTCGCGCAATCCAAAAATTCAATTGAGGCAGCAACTCAAAACTAGCGTTGGCAAACAATGTTGATTTGCCGAGAAACCGAAACGAGCTGCCAAGGGAAGAAAAAACAGGATGCAAACAATTGATTTTCATTGTTTTAAGCTAACGCCCTGCTAAGGGGTGAGCAATGCACTACTTAAGCTACCGCATACCAACTTAATCACAAAACCCACCGCATGCTGAAAATGCCACGCATTGCGAATCCCGCTTAAGCAGTTTGTTAGCTTAAATTTCAGCACCTTAAGATTTATCAAAGCTGAGATTAACCCGATTTGGGAAACCAACAAAACGCTTGAGTTTGAAAACCCGAATTGACTCAAACTTTGTGACCGTTCATTTGCTTTAAAAACCAGTAAATTCTGAAAACTCGTTTTCGCAAAACTCAAAGCGAAAGCGACACTTCCAAAGCGACTTTGCACCAAACTTGCTAACATCGGTTAAGCCCAAAAACTCAATTGAGGCAGCAACTCAAAACTCGCTTTGACAACCAATGCTGATTTGCCGAAAAACCTGAACGAATGGCCAAAGGAAGAAAGAAAAGACCACAACCAATTGATTTTAATTGTTTTAAGCTAACGCCGCGTTAAGTGGTGAGCAACGCTACCACTGCACTTAACGCATTGTACCGTAAACACTAAATTTGAAGTAGAAGCAAAAATGCCAAGCGTTGGGAATCCGTCTTAAACGCCTTGTTAGTTTTTTGTACAAGTTATCGTAATGCTATTTTCATTACCGTTGTAAACATAACTTGGTATCAACAAGGGCAGTTTAGAATAGTTATGACCCATTGACTTCTCACCCCACCTTACTGGCCTACCTGTTACATCAAAATATATTTGATTATGATAATCAATAAAGCCTGGAACTATAGGGTTAGGTAGATATGACAAGTCATATGACTCAACGTGCCAATCTTCTCGCTGTTTGATCAAACTAACGTGATGTGAATACATTGGGCTACCAGACCAAAATACAAAATACTTAGGCGTAAGTGAGCGTTCAGGATTACCTATCTGTTGGATCGGATACTTATCACTAGGCCACCAAGATGGGTACTTGTTATCAAACTCATTAATGTCTCTATTTAAAGAGTACGCCACTTCTTCAGGCGTGCGCATATATATCGAAGCGTACATTTCACCCTGATCAACCCGAACCATTTGTCCAGCTTGTAACTTTTGCAGTGGGACAGTAACAACTTCACAATGTGCAGGAATTACTGCTTCTGCATAAATTCCCCCAGAAACAAATAATAAGCTGATAAACAATGAGGACTTCATGATACCTCCTAAAAACTAACGCCCGCTTAAGGGGCAGCCAACGCTACTACAAACTTAGCGCATAACACCGTAATCACATAAATCAACGCATAGTAAAAATGCCGCGCGTTGGCTGTCCCTCTTGAAGCGTTTGTTATAAGTACGAAGCCTGATAATAACTAAATTTATCTGAGTTAACTTTAAACTTATTTTGCAATTTGCAAATAACTTCGAAAGCATAATCTATCGCATAATCAGCTTCTTCTCTTGTTGGTCTGTATGCCATTTTATGAGCAACTTTATTTCTCAGAGTACTGATTTCTTCTTTATTGAGAAGATCAATTATAGATTGAATATTACTATCAATTGGAAAGTTTGTTTTCTTCACATTACCTTTGCAAGAGTCAATAAAGCATGTTATTTCGTTAACAGAGCTCAGCTTTTCATAGTGATATAAATACGAGACAACCGTATTTGACATTTTCTTATAAGGGAAAGATTTTGTAACTTTAGTGTACTTGTGTAAAACATGATTTGAACCATCTAAATTTAATGGATCACAAAATGGCTTAATTGTTAACTGAACTTTTAAAAATAGAGAGAAAAATGATTCAATTGCTTGTGTAGATAAAACAACTGCCATCATATATTTTTTTTGTGAAAAACACCTTTCCGCTTCTTGGAGAAACAACTCAGAAGCCAAGTTGACAGTATCGTTTTTTAAACGAAAACTTTGCTTACATTCAGTATTGAGACACTCAACTTCCTTTCTCACTATAGGCTCAAAGGTGAGTAAATCCTCACGACGATTAAATACCAACTCTTTTAGGCAGAATGGGCACTTAACGAGATAGTTTTCATAATCTGAATCAATATACTCACCATACTCCACGTCTATCTCCTATTGTAAAAGTACTTATAACGCCGCGTTAAGGGGTGAATGCCGCCTAAACAAACTTTCCGCAGACCATTTTCACCACAAAAATCACCGCATACCAAAAATGCCACGCGGCATGAATCCCTCTTAAACGCCTTGTTATGTTTAAGGCTCAAAGGGTTAAGTTTGCGATACCAATAGCTTAACTCGACTTACCTTTGCAAACCAAAACCAGACACTAAAAAGCTGAATTAACTCATAATTTTGAATGTTCTGACTTTGAGTTTTAACGTGGGAAACCGAAAAGCCGGGCTTTAACTTTGAAATCAAAATCACTTCACTCACCTCGCCTACACTCTGCATTTCAATGAGGCAACTCTCTGAACTTTTAGCGCCCACGAATTGGAGTCCAGAAAACAGCGACCACCGAAAGCCAGCTTGCCGACAAGACCAAAATTAGAAAGCAAAAAAATCTGCAACCAACTGATTTTACGTGACTAAACATAACGCCCAATTAAGGGGTGAACAACGCCTCCACCCAACCTAACGCATTGTGCCATAAACACTAAATTTGAAGTAGAAGCAAAAGTGCCAAGCGTTGTGAATCCCTCTTAAATTGCTTGTTATATCACTTTGACAAGTATTTAGGTGGTTCTATCATTAACTCGCTCATAACCTTCAGTGCAGCAACTTCTTCATCAACTGTTGCAAATTCTGACATACCACGAAGTATTACATCACGCTCATGCGCGGACACTATTACAGTAGTAAATATGGCTTCCAAAATAGCGTTTGAAAATCTGTAACCACTTGAAGTTTGACTGTACTCAAACTCGTATAATTTGGCTAAGGTTAATAGTTCTTTAACTGCTGAACCTAAACGGTTTTTTACATCAAATCCATTTATAAGTGCATAGTCTTTCATTGTAAGCAGTGGCTGATCTTCTTTGTGTTTTTCTACTACAGCGCCAAAAGCTTCCCAAGTAATAAACTCTATTTTCTTCATGATTACCTCTTTATGTTAGAAGTTAGTGATTGTGATATAACGCCCGCTTAAGGGGCAGACAACGCTACTACTAACTTTCCGCGTAACGCCGTAATCACCAAAACCAACGCATGGTAAAAATGCCACGCGTTGGCTGTCCCTCTTGAAGCGTTTGTTATGTTCGTTCTATTTCGCTGAACTCTAAAGTATAAAAGTCATGATTTAAAGATGCTTTCCATTGCTCTATGTTGCAATAGTTTTGCAGATCCGCTTGGTAACTATCGATCGTACTTTGACTAACATTTAACCCATAGATTATGGAGTTAACATGACCTACTTTAAACAGATATAGACTACTAGGACATAGCTAAGCTCAACCAAATTATTGGCATATGCTTCTCGTACTATTTCATTTGATATTTTATCCAGATAAACGGTAAACCTACCATTTTCATCTTCGCTACCTATAGCAAGTAGCTTGCTTAGCACATGTTTGTTTTTTAAACGATGAACATCAGTCACAACGATTTTGTCAGCTTGATCCAACCGAAGTGTAACTCGGTGCTCTTTTTCGTAAATCCATTCATCGCTTTTCTGTTGGAAAATTTCGAATAGGATTCTATCCTCACCTTCCGCTGAAATGTTTGAATAATCAAAGTCAAAACGATCGACACGGTATCTAGGTTGTTTTCGATACATGACAGGAAGGCACTCGCCATGGAAAATTTCAAAACCGTCAAAGACGCTAGTTGAGTTAAGCCTTGGCTCATGTAAATGGGTAAACATGTTTCCGTTAAAAGCAGATTTTGCCCAGAATCCAATAACAGCACCTCTATGTTCATTGGCGTAATGCGACCACATTAATAAATTATCTTTAGCTTCAGTTAAGCTAATCACGCCAATTTTATTTTTGTTTTCCTCAACATAGGAAATTAGTTCACTCGGTGAATCAAATATTTCAAAATAAGGACAGAGATCAGACAAAGCTTCTTTGCAATAGGTAGCCTCAAAGGGATCATTTAACGCAGATAATTGAGAAGCTCTGATATATCCTTCCTTCAGAAAATACTCTGGATTCGACATATATTTATATAAAAGTTTCATTACAACTCCAATGTTAAATGACTTCGAGAACATAACGCCCGCTTAAGGGGCAGCCAACGCTACTACTAAGCTTCCGCATAACACCGTAATCACTAAAACCAACGCATAGTCAAAATGCCACGCGTTGGCTGTCCCTCTTGAAGCGTTTGTTATGTTTAAGCTTCAATAACTTACGTTTTACCTAAACCAAGATTAACTCAGCTTTGATTCACAAACAAAAGCCAAGACCTAAAAAACTGAAACGATTCATAGATTTGAAAAACAGACTTTGAATTTCGGCAATTCAAGCCCCAAAACCTGTGATCAAAATATTGATTGAGCCAGCCAAACCAACCTCGTCCTTGCCCGAAAATTGATTGAGGCAACGCTCTGAATTTCCAGCGCCAAGAACAAGTGTCCGGAAAACAGCGCCCACTGAAGCAAACTTGCCGACAAACTCGAAACTAACAAGCCGAGGGAGCAAAGAAAAGATACAACCAACTGATTTGACGTGATTAAACATAACGCCCAATTAAGGGGTGAGCAACGCTACCACCCAACCTAACGCATTGTGCCATAAACACTAAATTTGAAGTAGAAGCAAAAATGCCAAGCGTTGGGAATCCCTCTTAAATTGCTTGTTATGAGTTTAGATACGCTGGATTCACTCAATATCTAACGAATCCTTAACTTCAAGGATTAACTTAGCAATAGCTAAATCATGATCCCTCGATAGTTGTAGACCCATATACTGAGTTGACTCTGTTAGATACTTGCAGATTTCTTGTGGTGATTGACTTTTCATCACCAAGCTAAATAGTTGCGGTAAATAAGACTGGTATTCATCTCGTGCCCAACCACTATCTGATACTCCGATTGGGTCCCACTTGTAATAAAGAATCTCATCAATTCTTTTATATAATTCTAGCTGTTCTGGAGGTAATTTATGCCCCATGATTCTTTTTACCTATAACTTATAGCAGCACGACTGGATACTTTTTTAACTCATAACGCTTTCTAAACTACATAATATCCCACAACCCACCATTGAAGTGTCGCGTTTATACAAAGGCAATCATACAGAACTCAAATAAAACCATCTAGAACAACGTGTTAGTGTTGAAGGATTGCTCACATAGAAAATTAGACTGCGAAATGTTGTCTAGTTGTTGATGTTCTCGATATTGTTTGAGGAAAGCCGTCTCATAACAATGTGTACTATTCGTAGTGCTATGTGAGACTACTAAGATTGTGTTTTTATAGATTCATAACGTCAGGATGTAGTGGCATAGTGAATTTGGCCACCTGATTAGAGCTGTTATGATTACACCCGTAGCAGCAGTAGGTGACGAAATGGCAAAGAAAAAAGGACCGAATTTTAGCCCTGAGTTCCGTCTGGAAACGGCTCAACTGGTGGTTGATCAAGGCTACTCCCAGAAGGAGGCCGCCCAGGCAATGGGGGTGGGCTATTCCACGATTGGCAAATGGGTCAGTCAACTGCGAGAAGAGCGTTCAGGCAAGTCTCCCAAGGCCTCGCCCATGACCCCAGAGCAGGTTGAAATCCGCGAATTAAAGAAGCGCATTGAACGGCTGGAATTGGAAAAGGAAGTCCTAAAAAAGGCTACAGCTCTGTTGATGTCGGACTCCATGAACACTTCTCGCTAATCGAGAAACTCAACAAGAGCCACCGGGAAAAGTACCCGGTCGTCTGGCTGTGCAAGGTGTTTGATGTCCAGCGCAGCAGCTACAGGTATTGGTTAAGCCGGGATAAGCGGATATGCCCAAAGGCGGTGCGTTTACACAGCACAATCCGGCAAATCCACCGTGAGAGCAATGGCTCCGCCGGGGCAAGAACCATCGCCGATATCGCTACTGCCCGGGGTTTTGCATTAAGCCGCTACCGTGCAGGACGGTTAATGAAGACGCTGGAATTGGTCAGTTGCCAATTGCCGAAGCATGCTTATAAGAAAGCCAATCAGGAGCATGTCGACATCCCGAATCGGTTGAACCGCCAGTTTGACGTGGTGGCACCTAACCAAGTGTGGTGCGGCGATGTGACCTATGTCTGGACAGGTACTCGCTGGGCCTATTTGGCCGTGGTAATGGATTTATTTGCCCGTAAACCCGTGGGCTGGGCGATGTCGCACTCACCGGACAGCGAGTTGACCAAGCAGGCGTTGAACATGGCATTTGAGCAACGAGGCAGGCCTAAAGGCGTGATGTTCCACAGTGACCAGGGCAGTCACTATACCAGTCGCTCCTTCCGGCAATTGCTGTGGCGTTACCAGATAACCCAAAGCCTGAGTCGCCGCGGGAATTGCTGGGACAACAGCCCAATGGAGCGATTTTTCAGGAGTTTGAAAACGGAATGGATACCGGAAACAGGCTATCGGAACTTTGCCGAGGCCAAGCTGGCAATCACCCACTATATCCTGGGGTATTACAGCAACGTCAGGCCACACCATTACAACGGTGGCTTGAGTCCAAACGAGTCAGAGCGAAGATACTGGCTTAACTATAAACCCGTGGCCAGTTTTACTTGACCACTACAGGAAGACTTGGAGGGAGATGTCGCTTTAGCGCAACACTTTCCGAGAGTGTCCTGAATTTTGATGTTTTAATGGGCAAAGGCCTAGCTTGGACGCTAGGTCTTTGCCAGCAGACTGACTGCATCTATGCACTCTCTGCAATGAAACCTAGCGTTACAAGCCGCCTTCCTGCTGAGCCTGTTTGACTAATGCCTGACGTTGAGCTTCCTGATCTGATACCAATTGATTTTCTATTTCTTGTTCAACCTCTTGTGGAACAAAAACAAAGTATTTATTAATAGTCATCTTAAGAACCTCGAACTGTTAAATTCACCTTCCCGGTAGCTAATTGTTAATACCACATGAAAAATCATTGATCCCTGTGGCAGCATAAAAATAGTGGATGCCCAAAACAGCGTCATCCTCCATGGAATAAAATTTATAGGATGAGGTGAAGGGCGTAGAATTTTTGTTCAACTCTGCTTAGACACGAAAACAAAGAGATGCCACGTGGGCATCTCTTTTAGCGTATTGCAGATCTGAATGGATTATACGTCGTACGTAGTCGACGCAGTGTCACCGCCTGTACCTGTCCAGTTGGTGTGGAAGAACTCACCACGTGCACGATCAGTACGCTCATACGTGTGCGCGCCGAAGTAGTCACGTTGCGCCTGAAGAAGGTTCGCTGGCAGACGAGCAGTAGTGTAACCGTCTAGGAAGGTCAGAGCAGAAGTGGTACATGGCATCGGAATTCCCACTTCCAGAGATTTCGCTGCCACTTTACGCCATGCTGCTAGGCTACCCGTTAGGATGTTTTTGAAGTAATCGTCAGAACCCAGGAATGCTAGGTCTGGGTTCGCTTCGAACGCGTCACGGATGTTGCCCAGGAATGCAGAACGGATGATACAACCACCACGCCACATCAGCGCTACGTTACCGTAGTTCAGATCCCAGCCGTTTTCGTTTGACGCTTCACGCATCAGCATAAAGCCTTGTGCGTAAGAGATGATTTTTGATGCCAGCAGCGCTTGACGCAGTGCATCAACCCACTCTTGTTTGTCACCTTCAACCGGAGTGATGGTTTTGCCAAACAGTTTTTCCGCTTCAACACGCTGGTCTTTCAGTGCAGACAGGCAGCGCGCGAAGACAGATTCAGAGATCAGCGTCAGTGGAATGCCTAGGTCCAGAGCATTGATACCTGTCCATTTACCGGTACCTTTCTGGCCTGCAGTGTCGAGGATCTTCTCAACCAATGCTTCACCGTCTTCATCTTTGTAGCCAAGGATGTCAGCCGTGATTTCTACTAGGTAGCTATTCAGCTCAGTTTCGTTCCAGTCAGCGAACACTGCCTGCATTTCGTCAGCAGTCATGCCCAGGCCATCTTTCATGAACTGGTAAGCTTCAGTGATCAGCTGCATGTCGCCGTATTCGATACCGTTGTGAACCATTTTCACGAAGTGGCCAGCACCGTCGTTGCCAACCCAGTCACAGCAAGGCTCGCCAGCATCCGTTTTTGCCGAGATCGCTTGGAAGATAGGTTTCACTGCTGCCCAAGCTTCTGGTGCGCCACCTGGCATGATAGATGGTCCGAAACGAGCGCCTTCTTCACCGCCTGATACGCCAGTACCGATGAAGTGGATGCCTTTTTCACGCAGTGCTGCAACGCGGCGGTTAGTGTCTGGGTAGTTAGTGTTACCACCGTCGATGATGATGTCGCCTTTATCCAGTAGAGGAACCAGTTGGTCGATGAACGCATCAACCACCGCACCAGCACGAACCATTAGCATGACTTTACGTGGTGCTTCCAGTTTGTCCACCAGCTCTTGCAGCGTGTAAGCACCAACGATGTTGGTACCTTTGGCTGGGCCTTCTAGGAACTCGTCTACTTTTGCCGCAGTACGGTTGTGCGCCACTACTTTAAAACCGTGGTCATTCATGTTGAGGATAAGGTTTTGACCCATAACTGCTAGGCCAATTACACCGATATCACCTTTCATTTTTTCTCTCCAATAAATTTTACTTGGCTATCGCGATCACACGATTTTCGCCGCTGCGTCTAAATCTAAATACCATTCCGTCAGCCCCTGATGAGACTGAATCTTGGCTGCCGGATATGGAAGAATTTCTGCGGGTGAGCGGTTAATCTCATCCACGATATCTGCTTTACCAGTGCCCAAAACGAGGTAACTGATACGTTTCGCTGCCTCAATCACGCGCGCACTTTTGGATACACGGATCTGACCCGATTCAGGATGGCTTGCTAAAATGGCGAGTTTTTCTTCGTCGTAGTTTGTTTGACCAGGAAAGAGCGAAGCGGTGTGACCATCGGCGCCAACACCGAGCAAGATCCAATCAAACACGGGTGTACCATTTTCGGTCGGGATCAACGCCAGCATTTCTTTCGCGAAACGTTCCGCTTCCATTTGAGGCTCATCTTCACCACGAATACGGTGGATATTCTCGGTAGGCAAGGCTACTTGGCTAAACAAAAGCGCATTGGCTTCGCCGTAGTTGCTTTCTGCATCATCCGGCGTCACACATCGTTCATCCCCCCACCAAAAGTGCAGGTTCTGCCATTGAATCGCCGTGGCAAATGCATCGGACGCTAATAGCTTGAACAACATTTTGGGCGTACTGCCACCAGAAAGAGAAATATGAACAGGGCGGCCCATTTCGCTAAACGCTTTCATATCGTTCGCGAGGCTTTCAACGACCTGCTCTGCGGTATTAAAAATCTTATGGTTGATCATAGTTCGCAGTAATCCGTGTCAGTTAGGTTTTTGCATGGGAAGCGCCATGCGCGATCATCGCGCTGGAGCAGATCGTCCGATTCTTTTGGCCCCCAAGTGCCACAGGCGTAGCCAAACAAGGCTTGCGGATCTTGTTTGAAATCAAGGATCGGCTGGACATATTTCCAACACGCTTCCACTGCATCACTACGTGCAAACAGTGTCGCGTCGCCATTGAGCGCATCTAATAGTAGACGTTCATACGCGGTCAGCATTTGTGTTTCTTGAAGCGAGGTGTAATGGAAATTCATTTTCACTTCTTTGGCATGGAAACCGGCACCTGGCTGCTTCAAGCCAAAACTCATCTGGATGCCTTCATCGGGCTGAATACGAATGATGAGCTTGTTTTCAGGCGCATTTTGCCCAAATACAGGATGCGGCGTGCGTTTAAAGTGGATGACCACTTCTGTGACGCGCGTTGGTAGACGTTTACCGGTACGCACATAAAAAGGCACACCATTCCAACGCCAGTTGTTAATGTAAGCTTTAAGGCCAACATAAGTTTCGGTACGCGAATCTTCGGCAACACCATGCTCTTCGCGGTAACCGGGAAGGTGTTGTCCACGCACATCAGAGGCGGTGTATTGCCCTAGCACAAGGTTGTTGCGCAGATCGTGCTCATCCAACGGTTTGAGGCATTGCAGCACTTTTACCACTTCATCACGCATAGAGTCCGCGTTGATCTGCGCAGGTGGTTCCATGCCCACCATCGCCAACACTTGCAGAAGATGGTTTTGGAACATATCGCGTACCGCACCAGAACCGTCGTAGTAACCGCCACGCTCTTCAACACCGAGGAATTCTGCGCCAGTGATTTCTACGTAATCGATGAAATTGCGATTCCATAGCGGTTCAAACATCGCGTTGGAGAAACGAAACACCAGTAAATTCTGCACCGTTTCTTTGCCCAGATAATGGTCGATACGGTAGATTTGATGCTCTTGGAAACACTCGTGAATGTCTTTATCCAGTTGTTTGGCAGAGGCCAGATCGTAACCAAAAGGTTTTTCGATGATCAGTCGCTTCCAACCATCGTCTTCGTTGTTCAAGCCATGGTGAGCTAGGCTCGCTGGAATCACACTGTAAAGGCTTGGTGGCGTCGCCATGTAGAACAACGTATTGCGCTGTTCAAACTGATACTGTAGCGCCAACTCATTCAAGCGAGTCACTAACTTGGCATAATCTGCAGTATCTGAGGTATTGATTGCTTGATAATGCAAATGGTTAATGAAGGCATCCAGCGTTGCTGGCTCTGTTTTTTCCATTTCCTGAAGCGAATTCTTGAGCTTTTCGCGGTAGGACTCATCACTGTACTCTGTTCGGCTGACACCCAGAATGGCGAAGTTTTCTGGAAGCTGCTTACTTGCATAGAGGTGGTATAAGGCAGGAATCAACTTGCGGTAGGTCAAGTCACCCGAAGCACCAAAAATCACGATGCTGCTGTTTTCTGGTATTACCATCATCTTTCCCTTAAAAACGAGGTACTTATTTGTGCCTGGATACGGCTTAAAGGATGAGCCAACCCTATCAATGACACTAAAAAATTGATAGTTGATCTTGCCTATATCAGCGATAGGCAAAACCTAGAGTGTGTGGGTTGGTAATAAGAATGATTTGCCCGACACGGGGGCGTATTGTCTACGACTCTTTGACATACATCAATAGTTGAAAGTGCAATCGTTTAAATAATGACGCAATTTCAAGATAACTATTTGTATCAGAAGTGATATTTGATTTTTTACTGATTAGACCAGTTAGCGCTATTTTTTGTGGTTGCATTACGCTGTTTTTGCGCAAATTCTCGCCACAAAATAGACCACTATCAGTGCTCGCTATGGGAGTCATCGAGTCATTTTATCTCAGCACTTTTTTATAGCAGCGCTCTGGCCGCCCCACTGTACCGTAGCTGAGATCGGCTTGCAGCTCGCCCGTAGCAATCAAATATTCCAAGTAACGCCTTGCAGTGGTGCGGCTGGCCCCCATCTTCTCCCCCGCTTCATCGGCGGTATAGGTTTCTTCTTGCTGAAAGAGTGCACGTATTTTGTCGAGCGTGACACCATCTATTCCTTTGGGCAAATGGCTTGCTTTTTCCTGCGCACTGCCTGACTGTAACATCTTGTCCACCAGCCCCTGATTGAGATCCGCAGACACGTGACCAAGTTGCTCTCGCTGGGCGCGGTACTTGTTGAGCGCGGTTTCAAGGCGCACAAACATCACCGGTTTGAGCAAATAATCGACCACGCCACCACGCATCGCCGTTTGCAGCGTTTCTACATCGCGCGCGGCGGTGATCAAAATCACATCACAATGGCGATTACTACCACGGATTTGATTTAAAATATCCAGACCACTGCCATCGGGCAGATAGACATCGAGCAAAACTAAGTCCGGTTCCAACAGTGTCAACTGCAGTTGCGCTTCCGCCGACGTCGTGGCGATGGCTATCACCTCAAAGCCATTCAACTGCTGCAAATAGTTATGATGTAATTGCGCAATCGCTAGGTCATCTTCAATAATCATCACTCGGCTATTGGCACTCATTGCTGCTCTTCCTTGGGGATGTAGACGGTCATTCGCGTTCCGTATTGCTTATTTGGGCTCATTTCGATGTGGCCAGCATAACGCTGGGCTAACTGGCTGACTAAATACAGCCCGACACCGCGATTGGCTTTGGCTTTGCTTGAAACCCCTTTTTCAACCAGTTGCTGTGGTAAATAACCTTCGGGTAGTCCGCAACCTTGATCGGTCACTTCCAAGATGATTTCAGTGCCGTAATCGCTCACCGAGACTTCAATGTTCCTTCTCGATTTGGCAAACGGTTGTTGATGAGCAATACCACTCATGGTGGCGTCGAAAGCATTGTCAATCAAATTACCTAATATGGTGGTAATGTCTTCCGCGTTGACCCCGTCCGGTAGTGGCTCCAAGCGAGTGCCCTCTTCTACAATGAGTTCAAGGCCAAGTTCTCTTGCACGTTCCGTTTTACCAAGCAGCATCCCCGCGACCAAGGGATCTTTAATCGTGTCACGCAAAAATTCAATCAGACCTTGATAATGTTCCGTTTCCTGACCAATCAGTTGCTGCACCGCGTCTAGTTCACCCATTTGCACCAAACCGCTAATGGTATTGAGTTTATTGCGATGTTCATGTGTCTGAGAGCGCAGCAGATCCGCGTACTCCTTGGTTTGCGATAGCTGCTCAGTCAGTTCACTGATCTCATCACGCAGGCGAAAACTCGATACCGCACCGACAACCTTTCCATCAACCAAAACGGGCGTGCGGTTAGCGATCAAATGTTTGTGATTCAGATAGAGCTCAATATCGTGATCTTCTTGTCCGGTCTCCAGCACTCGGTAGAGATCGCTGCTTGGCAAAGAATCAGCCAGAGGGCGGTTAAGCACCGTTGTTGGATCAAGCCCTAGAATCTGCGCCGCACTGCGGTTAATCGAACGTAACACACCGTTGGCATCAATACTGAGGATCCCCTCTTTGATAGTGCTCATAGTCACATCCAACTCGCTGTACAAACGGCCAATCTCTTCTGGTTCAAAACCCAAGATCGCTTTTTGGAACTTGCGCGCAGCATAGTTGGACACCAGTGCGTTAGCGGCAACCACTAAAACCGTCATCGCGATCAAAAACCAGATAAATGGCTCAATGCGATCTTGCAATCTCTCAAGCAGATAGCCAACCGAAACGACGCCGATCACTTTTCCTTGCGCATTAAACACAGCAGCCTTGCCACGCACCGAATAGCCAAGCGAGCCTTTTGCTGTCGAGATATAAGCTTCACCCTCTTTGAGCGCCCGCTCGTTGTCGCCACCACTCATTGGCAAACCTAAGCGAGAATCAAGCGGATAGATGAGACGCAAACCTTGCTCATCGCCGACAACAATAAAAGCGGCACCAAGTGCACCAGTAAGTTCACGAAAGCGGGCTTGGTGAGTCACGTTATCGCGCTGTTCTATCAGCTCAATCACAATAGGAGAACTGGCCAAAAATCGGGCAACGCCTAAGGCTTTTTGCCCCATTTCCTCTTCTTGGGAATGTTTAAGATAGGCAAAACCAGCAGCGACAAGAATTAGCAGTTCGATCAGTCCTGACAACGTCATAATGACCAACATTCGCTGCCGAAAACTGACACTCTGCCACTTCATTTCACCCTCCAATCGCGACCTCTTCCGCGATAAGTTAACACTGAATTAACACTTAAGTGCAGAGTCACGTTCGGAAGTGTGAAACGGGAATGGAAAATGCCAATAGATTTTTGCCATGCTCTTGCGCTTGTTTTACTCGGGCTCAAAAAACATAAAAATATATAATCAACAAGTTACATATGTATTTTACTTTTAGTTGATCTGGATCATCTCACTTTTAGGAATTTTTGAGGTTTTTTTAACCAACAACACGTATACTTTCCCGAGTGTCTAGAGTAACAATCTACCTAACATAACGACAATAATAAGCACAAGGTGGTATCAATTGATAAGGAACGATCAATATGGAAAGAGATACCTTTGGAATTCGCCTTAGTAAGGCCATGCTGTCGAAGAACATGCATTCAACCTTTACACACGTCAGGGCTTACGAGAGAGACGGTCATACAGAGAGCGACCTACGCGTTCTGCTCGCCTTCCCTCAAATGAGCGGGCGCGATCTTCTGCAAACCATGCAAGGTTCCAAACAGCTTGAATGGCGAGCAGAATTCTTCTGCCCTTCATTAAAATAGTCAGCTCATCCTTCATGAGGAAGCACAGCCGACGCGCTGTGCTTTTTTATTTCCGCCGACTTAATCAAGGTTGCGCTTAACAGAAAAAGACAATTCCTATATATTAGAGTCATTGCTCTATTTCGATACGACTATCATGAAACGAACTCATCAGTTACTAATGATTGGGCTGCTTTCAAGCTCCATCTCGTTGGCTTGTCAGGCCGCGCCGATCACCTTTCAACAAGCTTGGCAGTTGCTACAAGACAACAATCACTCGCTCGCAGCACAGCGAGCCAACGTGGTCAGCCAAGAGCACATGCAAAGTGCTACTCGCAGTTTGGACTGGCCTTCGGTGAGCATCGGCGCGAATTACACTCGTCTGGATACTGATGTCACGCTCAGTGGTGAGCAGTTAATGTCCAATACCACAATGCCGGCGCTCAACGCATCGACAGGGCCAATACTGCAAGCGTTTATGCCAGTATTGAGCGGGATAGAAACCACCATCGCCGAAAAAGATCTCTTTAGCTCATCTATCCGCGCTATTTGGCCCATTTTCACCGGCGGGCGCATTAGCGCTGCACAAGCGGCAGCACAAGGCAAAACCGAAGAAGCGCGCAGTCAGCTGAAAATGGAAACGCAAGCACGCTACGAAGATCTCAGTAAGTACTACTTCTCCGTGGTACTCGCCAAAGAGGTGTTGCAAACGCGCCAAGCGGTCGAAAAAGGGTTGACTCAGCACCGCGATTTCGCCATCAAACTGGAAAAACAAGGGCAGATCGCCCATGTCGAGCGTTTACAGGCTGAAGCCTCGTTGGATAAAGCCAGAGTCGAAACGCGCAAAGCACAAAGTAATCTTGAGATCGCGCAGTCAGCGCTGAGCAAAATTTTGGCTCAGTCAAGCTTGGTCGAACCTGCCGAAGGGTTGTTTATCAACCATAACTTGCCACCTCTCTCTGCGTTCACTGAGCAGACTCTCGCCACTTATCCGGGCCTTTCTTTGTTAGACGCCAAAGAGCAGCAAGCCAGCGCGCTCATCAAAGCAGAAAAGGGCAAATACTATCCACAAGTCTATCTCTACGGCGACTACAGTCTGTATGAAGATGATTCACTCGCCAGCGAAATGAAACCGGACTGGTTGGTCGGTGTTGGGGTAAATGTCCCATTGATTGACACATCCGGGCGCAGCGAAAAAGTCAAAGCCGCCAGCAGCATGGTCTCGCAGGTACATTCACTCAAGGCACAAGCGCGAGAAGATCTGTCGGTGCTGGTTCAAAAGACCTATCTTGAAGCGCAGCAAGCGGTGGATGAAGTGATCGGTTTGGAGTCGAGTATTCGCCTTGCCAAAGAGAACCTCGATTTGCGGGAAAAAGCCTTTAATCAAGGGCTTTCGAACTCACTTGAAGTGGTCGATGCACAATTGTACTTGGCCAGTATTGAAACGCAGCAATCCGCCGCCCGCTTTCGCTATCTCATCTCACTCAATAAGCTGCTGGCTCTGAGCAGTGAAATGAATAGCTTTGCTCAATATCAAGCTAGCGCCTACGCACCCACTCAAAAGGAATCACTATGAAATCGCTCAAACCTATTCTGCTTTCTCTCTGCGCTGTGGGTGCGGTGAGCTGGATCGGATACCAGTTTTACCAAGCCTACCAACCAAAGCCGGTGCGTTTACAGGGAATTATTGAAGCGCAGCAATACAGTATCTCCTCCAAAGTGCCGGGACGCATTGACCAAGTTTTGGTCCGCAAAGGTGATACGGTGAGCAAAGGGCAATTGGTGTTTACCTTGCATAGTCCAGAGATCGAGGCAAAGCTAGAGCAAGCCAAAGCGGGAGAAAAAGCCGCGGGAGCACTGGCGCAAGAAGCGGAAAAAGGCGCTCGCGCGCAGCAAATTCAAGCAGCCAAAGATCAATGGCTTAAAGCGAAAGCCGCCGCCGATTTAATGGAGAAGACTTACCAGCGCGTCAACAATCTGTATAAAGACGGCGTGGTCGCCGAACAAAAGCGTGACGAAGCGATGACCCAATGGCAAGCCGCCAAATACACCGAAAGTGCGGCATTCCAAATGTATGAGCTCGCCAAAGAAGGCGCGCGCGATGAGACCAAACTCGCGGCGGCAGAAAAGGCGCGCATGGCGGCAGGAGCCGTTGCGGAAGTGGAAGCTTACGCGAGTGATACCCGTATTGAGAGTTGGTTTGACGGTGAAGTGTCTCAGGTTTTGCTACAAAGTGGCGAGTTAGCGCCTCAAGGCTTCCCTGTCGTGACCGTGATTGATACCCATGATGCTTGGGCCGTGCTTAACGTGAGAGAAGATTTGTTAAAACACTTTCAAAAAGGTGAGATCTTCAATGCTTATTTACCTGCTCTGGATAAAAAAGTGCAGTTTCGCGTTACCCACATTGCAGTGATGGGCGATTTTGCCACTTGGCGGGCGACCGACGCCTCACAAGGTTTCGACCTACGCACTTTTGAAGTCGAAGCTCGTCCTGTGGAGCCCATTTCTGCTCTACGCATGGGCATGAGTTTAGTTGTTGAGCTGTAATTGGCCTTATGATGAACGCTATCTACGCGCAACTGCATGTGCTGCGGCACGACAAATGGCTTTTGTCGTGCTTGACTTGGATCCCATTGCTAATTGCCTTAATGATTTGGGGCGTATTTTCTGCCGGGATCGCTCGTGATTTGCCAATTGGTATTGTAGATCAGTCACACAGCACGTTATCACGCAAACTAGTGCAAATGCTGGATGCTTCGCCCACACTCAGCACAGAGAGTGCATACTCAGACGTTACCGCCGCCAAAGACGCCCTGATTCGTGGTGAAATATACGCTTACGTGATCATCCCCGACCATTTTGATCGCGATATTTATCTCAAGCAGCCTCCGCAGATTTCGGCGTTTTACAACAGCCAATACATACTGACTGGCCGCTTAGTCAACTCTGCCATTATGCAAGCGCAAGGGCACTTTAACGCCGCATTAGAAACGGTCAAAAGCCTCAGTCATGGTAACCAAACGACTGCGAGCGCCATGGGGAGCGCCGTGACCATTACCACGCAAATCTCGCCGCTATTCAACCAAAATACCAACTACGCGCAATTCTTGGTTTCAGCGGTGGTGCCCGCAATCTGGCAAATTATGATGGTGGTGTGCACGATTTTAATTCTGGCGGCAAATTTACGAGTCTATGCGCGCTCCCCTGAAAAACTGGCGCTCTGGCTTGGTGATAACATTCTACTCACCCTTTTCCGCACTCTGAGCTGCTATCTGCCTATCTTTATGCTGCATGGTTTGGCTTTTCTGTGCTGGTTCTACTTCATCCTTGACTGGCCTTTTCACGGCCACTTTTTGCCCATTGTGATTGCGCAGCTTTTCACCGCATTAGCATGCATGATCATGGGCGCTTTCTTTTTTTCTATGACGCTTGATGCCGCCCGAGCGATGAGTTTTGCTGGCGCATTTACCGCGCCCAGTTTTGCCTTTATGGGCATTACCTTCCCGGTTACCGACATGAGCGCGCCCGCGCAGTTTTGGCGTGGATTATTACCGGTGAGTCATTACATCGAAGTACAAGTGTCTCAAGCCAGCTATGGGGCTGAGTTCTATCACGCATTGCAGCCTCTTGCGCCGATGGTGGGTTATCTGCTGCCTGCACTGCTCACTCTCCTTCTGATGAAAAAGCACCTTAACAAAGCGGAGGGAAAATCATGAGCTGGCTTGATCTACTCAAAGCGGAGTTGAAAGCGCTGCTAACCAATCCGGTAGTAACCCTGACTGTGTTCGGTGGTGTGCTGTTCTATTCGTTTCTCTATCCACTACCCTACGCGCAGCAAACGCCACGAGAACAGGCGATTTCAGTCGTCAACCTTGATATGAGCCCCACCAGCTTGAAGCTCGAACGCATGGTCGACGCGACTCCTCAAGTGAAAATCGTCCGCCGCGATGGCACGTTGGCCGAGGCAAAAGCGGCTTTTCTTGCTGGCAAGGTGAGCGGCATTTTGTTGATCCCGGAGCATTTCTACAAAGACCTATTGCTGGGTAAAAGTCCGACACTGTCGTATGCAGGCGATGCCTCCTACTTTCTGGTGTATGGCACCGTGGTGGAAGGGTTGGCGCAAACTGGTGGTACGCTGGCAGCACAGGTCAAAGTCTCGAAACTGCTGATAGATGGTGTACCGCTCGCTTTCGCGGCCAATCAGTACAGCGCGGTGAAGCTCAATCTCAAGCCAACCTTTAACCCAACCATGGGTTACGTCGACTATGTGGTGCCCGCGGTGTTTGTCCTGATCCTGCAGCAGACTTTGATCATGGCGGCAGGGCTTATCGTCGGCACACAAAAACATGGCCAAGGTTATTGGTCACATGTGCCGCGCTGGAAGTTACTCAGCGTGAGAACCGCAGTACTGGTGGCTATCTATTATCTGCTCAGCGCCTACTATTTCGGTGCCAGTTTTACTATGCATGGCATCAACACGCTGGCCAGCATCCCAACACTGCTCAGCTTGCTGTTACCGTTTCTGCTTGCCTCTTGCCTGCTTGGCTATTGGTTGGGTGATTTGCTTCCGCGCCGTGAACTGGTCACACTGGTGGTGCTTATCAGCTCCATGCCGCTGATTTTCCTTGCTGGTTTCATCTGGCCTGTCGAGATGATCCCAGCGCCGCTTCTATGGCTCGCCCAATTGAGTCCGAGTACCAGCGCGATAAAAGGCTTTCTCGCTCTCAATCAAATGGGGGCGAGCTGGCAACAAGTCAGCCTTCAGTGGAGCAGCTTGTGGGCGTTGGTGCTGTTTTGGCTTTGTGCCTGCTTGTTATTGTGGCGACGCCAACGGCTGTGATTGCTAGGGTCTGTTGACCTTTTGAGATGATTTTTGCAGCAGTTTGTGGGTTCTTTGTGCAAGGCAGAGGCTTTGAATTGTAGGGGCCTACATGATAAGCCGATAACGCAGCAAAAAGGAGCCACAAACGCTGCCCGAAGGGTTCGAGCTAGGCGCCCCCGCAAAAAGCGTTTTACTCTTTGTTGAGAGGTGTTTTGCTTAGAATGACTAGGCTACAAACCTCTCGCCGCGATTAAAACGCTTTTGTCTCGAGCAAAATTTAACCGCAAAAGGTCAACAGACCCTAAGAAGTAAACCAAACAATAAGGGCTCAATTTTGAGCCCTTATTGTTGTCGTTACAATCCCATCTCTTGGGTAATGGATTTAATCTGCTTCAAATCCATTTTGTACACTTCGATCAGTTGATCCACTTGGCTTAAGCGCGAACTGGCTTCATCTTGGTTATCGCACGCATCAGATTTCGCGTCCCAAGATTTACCGGAAAGATACACTTCACACGCTTTCTTCAGTGTTTCCAACTTCGGAACCAACACTTCTCGCTCTTTTTGCAGCGCCTCCAATTCTTGAGAAATCTCCATTTCACGGCGGAAAAGTTCTCGTGAGCGCTCAAACATATTGTTTTGCATATCGGCCTGACGGCTAAGCTTATCGTTCTCGCTTTGCGTGGTTTCAATCTGCGCTTTTTGCGATTTGATCTGCCCTTCCAAGGTGATGTTCAGTTTTTCCATTTCAGTGAGCTGATTTTGCAGCTTTTCAAGCTCCGCCTGATGCTCTTTTTGTCGCAGTGCGATTTCTGCTTCGAGCTTTTTGTCCACCTCAGAGTCCAAACTCGCTTCGCGTGATTTAACACTCGCCACCAACTGAGTTTTGTCATTTGCTAGGCTTTGGTACTGCTGCTGCAGCCCTTGATAAGTCTCTTGCCATTTTTGAGCCGTAAAGTGAGCGCCGATCAAACCGCCAAACGCCATGCCTAATACAGCAGCAATCGCAATATACACGAACGTACGTTTGTCTCGTTCCTCGATGACGACCACATCATCTTGTTCATCAGTTTGATTATTTGGCGAAGTCACAACATCTCACTCCAATCTCGATTAATAGGATTATCTAAACAGCTCTGTAGCCACCAAAACCAAGGTATAAATGGCGAAAAGACCGAGCAAGGTCACCACCACCCCTTTTTGGATTTTTTCGTTCGTGCGGTATCTCAGCAAGAAATACGCCAGCACAATTAACACTGCAATCACAATCAGCCGAATCATGACCTCTCCTTGCGTCATCAACTTATGTGACTAAACGGTAGCATTCTATGCCATTTGGCGTCCAGATTAAGTCAAGGTTCGGTAGTTTTTTCTGACGATTGAGCAATAAATATTCGATCGAAAAATATGGGGATGACATCACAAAAATATTTGGTTAGGATTCGCGTACAGATTATCTGGCATTGCCAGATAATTGTTCCGATGAAGACTACAGGAGAGTGGTAATTAACCAATTATTAACATTTGGTTAGTCATACCCGCCGAAGAAGTAAATCTTTCAGGTGCAATCATCTTTCAAGAAATTGGATAGATGATGCGAGGACTGTAGTTGGAGGAACCTCTGGAGAGAACCGTTAAATCGGTCGCCGAAGGAGCAAGCCCTGCCCATGTGCAAGGTGAAACTCTCAGGCAAAAGGACAGAGGAGTGGAAAGTAACATCCCAATGATGTGAGTATTTTGCAGATCCCGTTGTCTAGCGAAATCTCACTGCTACTTGGCTATTTAAAAGATCGCTGATCTTACCTTTCCCTCTTCTCCTTATTAGTTGTTTTATTAAGGGGAAATCATGAACGACCTGCAAACTTTGCTACAAACTATCGATAACTTTGTCTGGGGACCACCACTGCTGCTGCTGTTGGTTGGTACGGGCATCTACTTCACCTTTACTCTAGGCTTAATCCAGTTCAAACATTTACCGACCGCTTTAGCGATGGTCTTTAGTAAAGAGAAATCCACCGACAAACAGGGCGATGTGTCCAGTTTTGCTGCACTTTGTACTGCACTTTCCGCCACCATTGGTACCGGTAATATCGTTGGTGTCGCCACGGCCATTAAACTCGGTGGCCCGGGTGCGCTGTTTTGGATGTGGCTTGCTGCCCTATTCGGCATGGCAACCAAATACGCGGAATGCTTGCTGGCGGTGAAATATCGCAAAGTGGATGACAAAGGACAGATGATCGGCGGTCCTATGTACTACTTGCAATACGGTGTCGGCTCAAAAGCGTTGGCAATTTTGTTTGCTGTGTTCGCTCTTGGCGTTGCGTGTTTCGGTATCGGTACCTTCCCGCAGGTAAATGCCATCCTTGATGCGAGCGAAATTTCTCTGGGTGTGTCACGAGAAATAGCCGCGTCGGTGCTCACTCTGCTGGTAGCGTTCGTCACTTTAGGCGGCATCAAATCAATTGCAAGCGTGGCAGGCAAAGTGGTTCCTGCGATGGCGCTGTTTTATGTTCTGGCTTGTCTGAGCGTCATCATCATGAATGGCGATCAACTGCTCAGCGCGCTTGAGCTGGTGCTGACTTCAGCGTTTAGCTCAACGGCGGCAACTGGTGGCTTCCTTGGGGCGAGTATCATGTTAGCTATCCAATCGGGTATCGCGCGCGGTGTCTTCTCCAACGAATCGGGCCTAGGCAGTGCGCCTATGGCGGCCGCAGCGGCCAAAACCGACTCTTGTGTCAAGCAGGGTTTGATCTCCATGACAGGCACCTTCTTCGACACCATCGTTATCTGTACCATGACGGGGCTAGCACTCATCCTTACTGGTGCTTGGCAAAGTGATTTCTCTGGCGCGGCTATGACAACCCATGCGTTTGCCGTTGGACTCAATGCCGAAACTCTGGGGCCCATTCTGGTTTCAATCGGTCTGATGTTTTTTGCCTTTACCACCATCTTGGGCTGGAATTACTACGGCGAGCGCTGTGTGGTCTTTTTGCTCGGCACCAAGGCGGTATTACCCTACAAGGTGATTTTCTTAGCGCTGGTCGCCTCTGGTGCGTTTATGCAACTCGACATGATTTGGATTTTAGCTGACATCGTGAACGGTTTGATGGCCATTCCCAATTTGATCGGCTTGATCGCGCTGCGCCACGTGGTCATCGAAGAGACCAAGCTCTTTTTTCAGTCCGCATCGCGCAATGACGAGTTGGACACAGTAAACGCATAACCAACAGCAAAAAGCCCACGATCTCACGTGGGCTTTTTAACGTCACTTCACCCTACCGCTGGGTTCACACGGGTTTCTCAATCAGCAATTTGACACCCAGAACCACCAAAACCGTTCCTGTTGCCCCTTCCATCCATTTCATGAAGCTGGCATTTTTAAGCAAATTTTTCGCCGAGTTCAACGCCCCTGCTAGTCCGCATTGCCACACCATCGCAATCACAAAATGAATCGCCGCCATGGTCATGGATTGCAGCAGCGGAGAGCCTTCTGGGTTAACAAACTGAGGCAAAAACGCCAAGTAAAACACCGCCGTTTTCGGATTGAGCACGTTGGAAAGAAACCCTTCCCTGAGTGAACGCTTGGCACTGTATGACTGGTGAGCCATTTCCGCGACCGTCATGCCTGCACCACTTTTCATCAGCGCTCTTAAGCTACTGAGTCCCAGCCAAATAAGATAGGCGGCACCAATCATTTTGACCATCTGAAAAAGCTCGGCAGATTGTGCAAGGATGGCAGAAATGCCAATCGCAGAGAAAAGAGCGTGCACAAAAAGGCCAAAGCAGATACCCAGACTGGTCATACAGCCATCTTTAAGCCCTGCGCGACTGGTATTACGAATCACCAGTGCGGTATCCAACCCGGGAGTCAATGTCAGTATGGTGATAGCGAGCAAAAACGCTTCGAAGTTTAGAATGTCCATATTGTTGAATAAAAATGTGAAACAGGCGTTGATCAATACTCTGATTTTTTCATTTGCGCAAGCCGCTTTCACATTAGCGATAACAATCGCAACCGCTTGTATACAATCGTTCTCATTTGTGGAGAATAATAGGCTTGGTTTGGTTTACCCTTGGTTAACAAAACCAATGAAGTACAGAGGAACCCTGCACTTAAAAACAGGTGTTTACGGAAAGAACAATAAATAATGAGTAGTCACATGAACGCATTTCAACAACTGGTCGAACATTCAAAGAAAGTGTCCAGTTTTCAACATCTCTCCTCAATCATTAGCTGGGACCAAGCCGCGGTGATGCCATCAGGCGGCGCTGAAGCACGCTCCAATGCCATGGCTGAGCTCGATGTTCATATCCATTCGCTGATGACACAGCCGCACCTCGCAGATTTGTTTGACCAAGCACAAGAACTTCCGCTCTCAACAGAAGAACAAGCCGTGCTGCGCGAGATGAAACGCACTTGGCAGCAAGACAACCTGCTACCGGAAGCGCTAGTTAAAGCTCAATCGCTTGCCGGTTCAAAATGCGAGCACGCTTGGCGCAGTCAACGTAAAAACAACGATTGGGCGGGTTTTGAGAAAAACTGGGCTGAAGTGGTTAAGCTTTCCCAAGAAGAGGCGCAAATTCGTGCTGACGCCAATGGCACATCGCCCTACGATGCTATGCTCGATCTCTATGAACCCGGCACGAGCTCTGCGTCACTCGATGCGCTGTTTGCCGATGTAAAAACTTGGCTTCCTTCGCTCATCGATAACGTTATCGAAAAGCAGAAATCACGTTCAATACTTTTGCCCAATAGCCACTATCCGGCTGAAAAGCAGAAAGCACTTGGTTTAGAGGTGATGAAGCTGCTTCAATTTGACTTCGAACATGGCCGTTTGGATGAGAGCGCCCACCCATTTTGTGGTGGAGTACCGAGCGATGTGCGCATTACTACCCGTTATAACGAAAGCGAATTTGTACAGTCCTTAATGGGCATTGTTCACGAAACAGGTCATGCACGTTATGAACAAGGCTTACCTCAAGCCTTCGCAGGAACACCTGCTGGTGAAGCTCGCTCTATGGGCATCCATGAGTCTCAGTCCCTGTTTTTCGAAATGCAGCTTGGCCGCAGTGAAGTGTTTGTAGAACACTTATCGCGTCTCGCCTCAAATCATTTCCAAGGCGCGGAATTTACCAAAGACAACCTGTCAAAAATTTACACCCATGTTGAAAAAGGCTTTATTCGGGTTGATGCGGATGAGCTCACTTACCCCGCTCACGTTATTTTACGTTACGAAATCGAGCGCGATCTGATGAACGGTGCCATCAAACATACCGACGTACCTGAACTGTGGCATGAAAAAATGCAAGCTTACCTTGGCCTTTCTACTGCTGGCAATTTCACCAACGGCTGCATGCAAGACATTCACTGGACAGAACACAAATCTACAATGTCTACTGCAAAACATGACTATAAAAACGGGTGTTTACAAGACATTCACTGGTGTGATGGCAGCTTTGGCTACTTTCCAAGTTACACATTGGGCGCGATGTATGCGGCGCAGTTTATGGCAGCTATGCGCAAAACAGTTGATGTGGATGGGGTAATCCGCAGCGGCAATTTGAGTCCTATCTTCGCTTGGTTAAGTAAAAATGTCTGGAGTAAAGGAAGCTTGCTGACGACCGATGAACTGATTAAAGCAGCTACAGGTGAAGTATTAAATCCTGAGCACTTTAAAAATCATCTTAAATCTCGCTATTTGGGATAAACGAACTTAGACATTGCCATCCTCTGGAGTAGCACTCTCTCCTTCAGAGGATGGCAAATAGGCTCTACACCAGCGTTTCTATTCATTCTCAGACGATAACTTCACCATCATTCGACCACGTATAGTGGATTGCCCTTAAACAGTTCATTGGTAAACGCATCAACCTGATAAATATCTACTTCTATTTAAAATCCCTTAAAACCTTGCGCTCATCAAGGAGCACTCTACCTTTCACTCTTACGATTGAAGCCTTTAAGACACGCTTGTCATTTTTTGTACAACGCGAAACGCGTATCAGAGCAGAATATCGCCAAAGGTGGAAGGCGCGCCTTCACCAAGTTTTTCATATCCAACTAAAGTCACGTTTTGTGTTATTCCTCTATGGTTCTATTCACTTTTTTACACGGGATAAAGTAATGAAAACTGAAAAGCAAAAAATGCTCGATGGGGAACCATACGATGCGTGGGATCAAGAACTTCTACAAGCACGGCTATCCTGTCGCAAAACTTTGCACAGCTTAAACAACAGCCTCCCTCTGAGCGAAGAGTGGCGTGCGGCGATTGATGAACTACTGCCGAAGAGTCAGCAGGCTTATATTGAGCCACCCTTTCGCTGCGACTACGGCGCAAACATCAAATTGGGCAAGAATTTTTATGCGAACTTCAACTGTGTCATTCTCGATGTGGCTGAGGTCTCGATCGGTGATAACGTTTTGTTTGCTCCTAATGTGCAAATCTATACCGCAGGCCATCCTATCGACGTCAAAGGCCGAGTTGAGGACGGCATTGAGTTTGGTTTACCGATTCGCATAGGCAATAACGTTTGGCTGGGCGGCGGCGTTATCGTCTGCCCCGGGGTCACTATTGGTAACAATAGTGTTATTGGTGCGGGCAGCGTGGTCACAAAAGACATCCCCGATAATGTGGTCGCTGTCGGCAATCCGTGTCGCGTGGTCAAACAAATAACAGATAATGAGCTTAATAGTTGAGCGCATCAAGGTGTCCTCAGCCTTCCAGAGAGTTTAAGGACACCAACTCGCTCCTTGCTAAATACCTTACTGGAGCGTGTCGACATGCAGCGATTTCTGCTGCAACAAGATTGTCTGATAAGGTTTACTTTTCACAGCATCGCTTGCAACTTCATCAATTGCTCAGAAAACATCTTGCTGGTTAGGACAGGCACCAATACTGTTTATATAAACAGTCAACTGGACACTTCACGCAATGAAATCTCAGTTCTTTCTTAGCCTGCAAGAGTTTATGCATGCCAAGTACTACGCCAATAAAACCATAAAAAGCTATCTGTTCTGGATCAAACGTTATATCGTCTTTCATCAGATGCAACACCCTGCTCGCTTGAATGACGAACAAGTCGAACAGTTTCTAACGCACTTGGCGGTCAAAGAAAAAGTCGCGGCCAAAACACAAGCGCTTGCTCTTAATGCGATTCAATTTTTATACCGCGATTACTTTCGCACACCTCTAAATCAGGATTTGAAATTTAAGCGATCCTTGGTCGATAAGAAACTGCCTGTAGTGCTCACCAAAGATGAAATGCGCCGTTTTATGCAGTTCATAGACCCCAAATACAAATTGCACGTAATGCTCCTCTATGGCTCAGGATTGAGAGTCATGGAGTGTGTAAGGCTCAGAGTTCAAGATATTGATTATGACTACGGTGCGATCCGTATTTGGCAAGGTAAAGGCGGAAAAAATCGAACGGTGACACTGGCGAAAGAGCTCCACCCGCTGCTCAAAGAGCAAGAAGCACTGGCACGGCGATATTATCAGAGGGATATGATCACACCAGGTTATGCAGGCGTGTGGATGATGAACGCGCTACAGAAAAAACACCCAGGCGCTGAGTTTGAGTTCAACTGGCATTACCTGTTTCCATCAACCAAGCTTTCCATCGATCCTGAGACTGGCCTACAGCGCCGGCAACATATCAACGAAGCCGCTTTACAGCGTGCGGTACGAAGAACTGCAGCCGATGCTGGCATCACAAAGAACATCACTTGCCACACCTTACGGCACAGCTTTGCAACTCATTTACTTGAATCGGGCGCTGACATACGCACCGTGCAAGAGCAGTTAGGACACTCAGATGTCAAAACGACGCAAATCTATACTCACGTGCTCGACAGAGGCGCATCGGGCGTACTCAGCCCGTTATCTCGTTTGTAAATGAGCAAAAAGGATAAGAAAAAAGGAGAGCAAGTGCTCTCCTTTTCTTAAACCCAAACTGCTAATTAAAGAGCAGCTTTCGCTTTTTCAACTAGAACAGCAAATGCTGCTTTGTCGAATACTGCGATGTCGGCCAGGATCTTACGATCGATCTCGATAGAAGCTTTCTTAAGACCGTTGATGAAACGGCTGTAAGATAGACCATTTTGACGAGATGCTGCGTTGATACGTGCAATCCATAGTTGACGGAATTGACGTTTCTTAGCGCGACGGTCACGGTAAGCGTATTGACCAGCTTTAGTAACTGCTTGGAAAGCTACGCGGTAAACACGAGAACGTGCACCGTAGTAACCTTTAGCTTGTTTCAGAACTTTCTTATGACGTGCACGAGCTTGTACACCACGTTTTACGCGAGGCATTATGCTTCTCCTAAACTAAACGAATTAAAAACTAAAAACAAATTAAGCGTATGGCAAACAACGAACGATACCCGCAACTTCACATTTAGGAAGAATTGAGTTTGGACGCAGTTGACGCTTGTTCTTAGTAGTACGCTTAGTCAGGATGTGACGTTTGGTAGCGTGTTTGAACTTAAAACCACCAGCAGTTTTCTTGAAACGCTTAGCAGCACCTTTGTTGGTTTTCATCTTAGGCATGATGAATAACTCCGCATTGTAGTAGTTTAATAAACAACGTAATTAGGGCGAATAAAAAACCGCCGCGTTAAACGGCGGGTATTTATTACTTGCAAAAGCCGTTAATTACTTCTTTTTAGGTGCCAACACCATGATCATCTGGCGACCTTCAATCTTCGTCGGGAAAGATTCCACAACAGCGATATCTACTGTGTCTTCTTTCAGGCGATTCAGAACGTCAACACCGATCTCTTGGTGAGCCATCTCGCGGCCACGAAAGCGAATAGTTACTTTCACTTTGTTGCCTTCCTCAAGGAAACGCACCAGGTTGCGTAGTTTTACCTGGTAGTCTCCGATATCAGTTCCAGGACGGAACTTAAGTTCCTTGATCTGAATCTGTTTTTGCTTCTTCTTTTGCTCTTTAGTAGCTTTGCTCTTCTCAAAGAGGAACTTGCCATAGTCCATAACTCGACAGACTGGTGGCTCGGCGTTAGGGCTGATCTCTACGAGATCCATACCAGCTTCATCGGCTGCTGCTAATGCTTCTTGGATCGATACGATACCGACAGATTCACCGTCAGCGCCTGTTAAACGAACTTCACGAACGCCACGAATTTCACCGTTTAAACGGTGCTGGTTTTGTTTGACCGGAACTTGGCCACGTCTTCCGCCTTTAATAGTTTATTCCTCCAGATTGAGCTTACGGCTACTGATTTGGTCTTGGATGTAAGAAATGAAGTCATCCACCTTAAATTTACCTAAATCATTACCTTTACGAGTACGCACTGCGATTTCGCCAGCTTCCATTTCTTGGTCGCCGCAAACCAACATAAATGGTACGCGCTTCAAAGTGTGTTCGCGGATTTTAAAGCCAATCTTCTCATTTCTCAAGTCCGCTTTTGCTCTAATTCCACATTTTTGTAGTTTTTGAGCAACTTCCTGAACATAATCAGCCTGTTTGTCAGTGATGTTCATAATTACGGCTTGCTCTGGAGCCAGCCAAGTTGGGAAGAAACCCGCGTATTCTTCGATTAAAATACCGATGAAACGCTCAAGGGAACCCAAAATCGCACGGTGAATCATGACCGGGATAAGACGTTCGTTGTTTTCACCAACATAAGTTGCACCAAGGCGAGACGGCAGGTTAAAGTCGAGCTGCACGGTACCACATTGCCAAGCACGATCTAGGCAGTCATACAGTGTGAACTCGATTTTCGGGCCGTAAAACGCCCCTTCACCTTCTTGGATTTCGAATGGAATCTTCATCGACTCCAAAGCCAGTTTCAATGCTTCTTCTGACTGATCCCAAATTTCATCGCTACCAACACGTTGTTCTGGGCGAGTAGAGAGTTTCACGACGATGTTATCGAAACCAAAAGTTTGGTAAGTGTCATACACCATCTTGATACAGTTGGTCACTTCTTCTTGAATTTGACTTTCTGTACAGAAAATGTGCGCATCGTCTTGAGTAAAGCCACGAACACGCATGATGCCATGCAGTGCGCCAGAAGGCTCGTTACGATGACAAGAACCAAACTCTGCCATACGCAGTGGTAGATCACGGTATGATTTCAAACCTTGGTTAAAGATCTGCACATGCCCCGGGCAGTTCATCGGCTTAATCGCATACTCACGGTTTTCAGAAGAAGTCGTGAACATCGCGTCAGCGTATTTGTCCCAGTGGCCAGAACGCTCCCACAATACACGGTCCATCATCAATGGGCCTTTCACTTCTTGATAGCCATATTCGTTTAGCTTGGCGCGAATGAACACTTCCAAGTCGCGGAAAATTGACCAGCCGTTGTGATGCCAGAACACCATACCCGGTGCTTCTTGCTGCATGTGGAACAGATCAAGTTGCTTACCGATCTTACGGTGGTCGCGTTTTGCCGCTTCTTCAAGGCGAGTCAGGTGGTCTTTCAGCGCTTTCTTATCGTGGAAAGCCGTACCGTAGATACGTTGCAGCATCTTGTTATCGCTGTTGCCACGCCAGTACGCACCAGCCACATTCAACAAAGTGAAGTGTTGGCAAAAGCCCATATTCGGGACGTGCGGACCACGACACATGTCGATGTATTCTTCATGATGGTACAAACCGGGACGATCGTCACGAGAGACATTCTCGTCCAAAATTTCCATCTTGTAGGTTTCGCCGCGCGCTTCAAACGCATCACGCGCTTCCTGCCAACTGACTTTCTTCTTGATAACCTGATATTTGGTTTTCGCCAGCTCTTTCATGCGAGCTTCGATCTTTTCTAGATCGTCTTGGGTCAACGACTCATCAAGATCAATATCGTAGTAGAAGCCACTGTCGATGGTCGGACCTATCGCCATTTTTGCATTTGGATAAAGCTGCTTAAGCGCGTGCCCCAAAAGGTGCGCACAAGAGTGGCGCACAATCTCAAGACCATCCACTTCATCTTTTGTGGTGATGATTTCAAGACTGGCATCGCTTTCGATCAGATCGCACGCATCCACACGTTGACCGTTGACACGACCTGCAATGGTCGCTTTCGCAAGACCAGGACCGATCGATTGCGCAACTTCCATAGTAGAAACTGGGTTATCAAAATGACGCTGACTGCCGTCAGGAAGAGTAATAATTGGCATGTTTTTTCCTTTACAGTGGTGTTGCACACCAAGCAACACATGTTTTAAGAAATACGCTTTAGATTCATATTGGTATGAAAAACGCATTGCGAGTGTATTTGATTTGGTACGAATTTTGGTGCAATTACGGATGCACCAGCTTAAGTACTGACCTCGCATTCTAACCAATGAAGCTGAAATCGCAATGAGTTTCTTATTTGTGAAGCCTACAGATTGAGCGTCGGAGCAAGCGCTTGAGCAATTTGCGCCGCAGACGCATCTAACGGCAGAGTAAAGGAACGATATTGATCGCCAGAAAAGCTCAATGAGCGATCAATTTCCGCTAAGCAATGGACTCGTTGACCGTCCAAAATAAACGATAGTTCGATCTCTTTACTGCCGATAAAGCCGTTACTGCGAAACTCAAGCTCTTGATAACAGCCGGAACGAGAAGAAAAACTCTGTCCACGCAACTGCCCCTTTTCGACGTCCGCTTTCACCATAGTGAACCCCGCCTGAATAATGGTGTCGATGACCTTGCTAACCACGGGCAGTGGTTTGACTTCGATGAAATCTCGGTCACGGGGATCGATGGCGAAACCAATATCTAATGTCGTTTCCAGCCAAACATGGCACTGGTTTTTCAGTGCATTGACCGCGGTTATCGGAGTTTCGTCATGCAATCTCATCTCAAACGGCACTTGCTTTTCTTCATTTGCTTGGATCACGAATGGCTGAACGGCAGCCAATTTGTCCAGCGTGAACGTTTGGTAACTGACACTCTCTTCGCTCTCTACTTTGACTTCGGTATTAAGCTTGATGATGATCGCGTCGATCTGCTGTTCCACATCGCCGCCCTTAATGTGAACGTAGCCTTTGAGTGTTTCACCTTGATACACACTCATTTGGTCGAGAATCGTATCCACCTTGGCTGAACCAAGTCCCAATGACGCCTTAAGTTTTTTAAACATGAGATCCCTTTTTATGCTGATTTATTTGTACTTTGCCCCTGTTTACACAACCGCATAACGTGTCGCAAGTAAAATGGCGCAAATGAATGGTAAGAATGTGTCACAGCACAAAACGGTCATCTTGAGTTGCTTTTTATGCCTCTTTTCCGCACTATTTGTATAGTCAATTAAAAGGAACCTTTATGTCATCGCCAATCTATATGCAAATCAAACAGTTTATTGTGCAGAAAATCGACAGCGGCGTGTGGCATATCGGCTTCAAAATCCCCACGGAGCTGGCACTGACAGAGCAATTTGGCGTCAGCCGCATGACGGTTAACAAAGCAATCCGCGATTTGGTCAATGAAGGGCGACTGCAGCGTCGACCACGTTTAGGCACTTTTGTCTGCGAGCCGACGGAAAAGGCCGAGTCGCCGTTACTGGATATTCGCAATATTGCTGAGGAAGTAAGTAATCGCGGTAAAGCGTACCGCAGCAAAGTGCTTCGCCAACAAGCTTTGAAAGCGGACGATACAATTGCGATCAAATTGGGCGTGATGCTAGGCACGCAAGTGTTTTACAGTGAGATCATCCACTACGAAGACAAAGAGCCGATCCAACTTGAGCTGCGCTGGGTCAATAGCAGCTATGCACCCAATTACTTGCAGCAGGATTTCACACAGATAACGCCAAACCAATATTTATCGGAAAGCTGCCCACTCAGCGCGATGGAACACACGGTAGAGGCGATCATTCCCGATGCGCGCGTGCGCCAAGAACTCAATATGAAAGTGAGCGAACCTTGTTTGCTGCTCAACCGACGCACATGGAGCGACGACCGACTCGTCAGCACTGCCCTGCTCTATCACCCTGGTAACCGCTACAAGCTAAGTTCCAAGATTCTGCTTTGATCGCCATCTTGCCACTTCGATTCGATCACATTTTTGCAACATCCAACTTGTCATAAACACTTTTTTGACCTATTTATTTGTATATACATTTAATGCATACAATTAATCAGGATGACATCATGGATCTGCTGCTCACCAATGCTCGCCTCGTTACCATGCTTGACGGAGACATGGGTTACCACCCGACTGATCCGCTCACCATTGGTATTCAAGATGGGTTGATCACGTATGTGGGTGCGGACACTGAGCGTCATGCGAGCCAACGTATCAACCTGGAAAACCGTCTTGTCACACCCGGTCTGATTGACTGCCACACCCATCTTGTGTACGCCGGAAATCGCGCGAATGAATTTGAGATGCGGTTAAACGGGGTGCCATATCAGCACATTGCCCAGCAAGGTGGTGGAATCCTCTCTACGGTACAAGCCACACGTTTGGCGAGCATCGACACCTTGATTGAGCAAAGTCTGCCGAGATTGGATGGGCTGCTTGCCAGCGGTGTCACGTCCGTGGAAGTGAAATCTGGCTATGGGCTGACCTTGGCTGACGAGATCAAAATGCTGCGAGCCGCCAAAGAGTTACAACGTCATCGTAAAGTTAAGGTCACGACGACTCTCTTGGCCGCCCACGCCCTTCCCCCCGAATACGCAGGTAGAGCAGATGACTATATCGAGTTCATTTGCCAAGAGATCATTCCAACAGTTGCACAAGAGCAACTGGCTTCGAGTGTGGATGTGTTCTGCGAGTCGATCGGCTTTAACCTCGCGCAAACGGAGAAGGTGTTTCGCTGTGCTCTTGAGCATGGTCTGCACATCAAAGGCCACACCGAACAGTTATCTAACCTCGGTGGTAGTGCATTAACCGCCAAGTACCAAGGGCTGTCGGCCGATCATATTGAATACCTAGATGAAGCAGGCGTTGTCGCGTTAGCCGCTTCATCCACAGTCGCCACACTGCTGCCCGGCGCTTTCTATTTCCTACGTGAACAGCAACAGCCGCCGATTGATCTCTTGCGCCAGCATCAAGTGCCCATGGCAATAGCCACCGACATCAACCCAGGCACTTCCCCTTTTGCCGATTTGACCTTAATGATGAACATGGCGTGCACACTGTTCAGGCTCACGCCACAAGAGGCGCTGCGCGGCGTCACTCAACATGCGGCGCAAGCACTTGGCTATCAAGGAAAACGTGGGCAAATTGGTCTTGGGTTGGAAGCCGATTTGGCGATTTGGGATATCGATCACCCTGCTGATTTAAGTTATCAAGTCGGTGTGAAACGCCTGCATGCCCGTGTGGTTGATGGTGATTACCAACAGCACAAAGGAGTGTTGTGATGAAAAGTCCACTTAATCTTATCAACGAGTTTCATTGGCAAGGCCGACACGATGCCGAAGATGGTGCGCTGGGTAAACGCGTCCATCATGCCATTCGTCATGTCGACTATACTGCTATCGACCAACTTTCACGCGCCGTTGCCCTGCTGGGTTTCGCCTGCGATGCGGGTGTGGCGCGTAATAAGGGGCGTATCGGGGCGAAAAAATCTCCCGATTTGATCCGCCGTGCGCTAGCCAACCTGGCTTGGCACAGCGATGCGCCACTCTACGATCTCGGCACTGTAGTGTGTGAGGATGACCAACTCGAAAGCAGTCAGCAGCAATGTGCAGAAGTTATCAGTCAAGCGCTCGCCCACTGCCCGGTCATTACCCTAGGCGGCGGACATGAAGTCGCATGGGCTTCATTCCAAGGCTTAGCGGGTTATCTGCAAACTCATCAGCCACAGAGTACGCCCAAAATTGGCATCATCAACTTCGACGCACATTTCGACCTGCGCGCTTTTCACAGCCAACACGCCGAAGTTAAGCCAAGCTCAGGTACACCATTCAATCAGATCCAGCACTTTTGCCAGCAGGCGGGATGGGATTTCCACTACGCGTGCCTTGGGGTAAGCCGAGCGAGCAATACCAAAGCGCTCTTTGAACGCGCGGATCAACTCCATGTTTGGTATGTGGAAGATAAAGATCTCGCGGTACTCAATCTCGACTATCACCTGACACAACTGCAGCACTTCATCGATGGTTGTGATTACCTCTACTTAACCATCGACCTCGATGTTTTCCCGGCAGCAACCGCACCGGGCGTCAGTGCGCCAGCCGCCAGAGGCGTGAGCTATGACTACTTGGCACCGTTTCTTGAACGCATTCTCAGCCATCATTCCAAGCTGATGCTAGCAGACATCGCCGAATACAACCCAACCTATGATGTCGACAGTCAAACCGCCCGTTTGGCCGCCAGATTGTGCTGGGACATCGCCAACGCGATGAATAACAAGTTTTAGACCGAACTCGGCCTGAACAGCGCCAGCGTTCAGGCGACTTAAAACAACTACTATCAGGTCGGCCAATGAGCCTGCCAACTCGTGAAATTAAAGGAGTCTCCACATGACACAAGGACACGATCCTCGCCTTGACACCAGCAGAACCATTCGCGCCCCGCACGGTACGACTCTGCGAGCCAAATCCTGGCTCACTGAAGCGCCACTTCGCATGCTGATGAATAACCTCGACCCTGATGTCGCAGAGCACCCGCACGCGCTGGTGGTCTACGGCGGCATTGGCCGTGCCGCTCGTAACTGGCAATGTTTTGATAAAATTGTTGAAGTGCTGGAGCGCTTGGAAGAAGACCAGACGCTGGTGGTGCAATCGGGTAAACCTGTGGGCGTTTTTCCCACCCACAAAAACGCACCACGCGTTCTGATTGCCAACTCAAACTTGGTGCCGCATTGGGCGAACTGGGAGCACTTCAACGAGCTCGATAAAAAAGGTTTGATGATGTACGGCCAAATGACGGCTGGCAGTTGGATTTACATCGGCTCACAAGGCATAGTGCAAGGCACCTACGAAACCTTTGTTGCCGTGGCGAAGAAGCATTTTGCAGGTGATGCCAAAGGACGCTGGGTTTTGACGGGTGGCCTTGGTGGCATGGGCGGCGCGCAGCCTCTGGCAGCGACAATGGCTGGCTTTTCTATGATTGCGGTTGAGTGTGACGAATCACGCATCGACTACCGCCTGCGCACTGGTTACGTGGACAAAAAAGCCACATCGCTTGACGAAGCCTTAGCGATGATCAAAGAAACCGATAAACCGATTTCGGTTGGCTTGCTGGGTAACGCCGCCGACATCTTCGCTGAACTGGTAGAGCGCAACATCACCCCGGATGTGGTCACCGACCAAACTTCGGCGCACGATCCACTTAACGGTTATCTTCCGCAAGGTTGGAGCATGACACACGCCGCCGAAATGCGTCTGCAAGATGAGGCTGCGGTTGTCAAAGCAGCCAAACAGTCGATGGCGATTCAAGTTCGCGCCATGCTCGAACTGCAAGCTCGCGGCGCTGCGACGCTCGACTACGGCAACAACATTCGTCAAATGGCGCTGGAAGAAGGGGTGGAAAACGCCTTTGATTTCCCGGGCTTTGTACCCGCGTATATTCGTCCGCTCTTCTGTGAAGGGATTGGCCCGTTCCGCTGGGCAGCCCTTTCTGGTGATCCGGAAGATATTTACAAAACCGATCAGAAGGTCAAAGAACTGATCCCAGATAACCCTCATCTGCACAACTGGCTCGACATGGCACGTGAGCGCATTCAGTTCCAAGGCTTACCAGCACGGATCTGCTGGGTAGGTTTGAAAGATCGCGAACGTTTGGGTCAAGCGTTTAACGAAATGGTGAAAAATGGTGAGTTAAAAGCGCCGATCGTGATTGGTCGCGACCATCTCGACTCGGGTTCTGTCGCCAGTCCGAACCGTGAAACAGAAGGCATGATGGATGGCTCAGACGCAGTTTCTGATTGGCCACTGCTCAATGCTCTGCTGAACACGGCGGGCGGCGCGACTTGGGTTTCGCTGCATCACGGTGGCGGCGTGGGAATGGGCTTCTCACAACACTCTGGTATGGTGATCTGCTGTGATGGTAGCGATGATGCCTCTGCGCGTATTGCTCGCGTGCTGCACAATGACCCAGCGACTGGTGTGATGCGCCATGCCGATGCCGGTTACGACATCGCCAAACAATGTGCTGCCGAGCAAGGGCTTGATCTGCCAATGCTTAACGAAGAATTGCGCAAGTTGAAGTAAGGAAAATCGACATGTTTAATCTCACGCTAAACCCAGGCCACTTGAGCCTAAATGAACTGCGCAAAGTAAGCCGCTCCCCGCTCAAATTGTCCTTGGATGCATCGGCGATTCCAGCGATTGAGGAAAGCACTCAAGTCGTGGATCGCGTTATCGCGGAAAATCGCACCGTCTACGGCATCAACACTGGCTTCGGTTTACTGGCCAATACGCGTATCGCACCAGAAGATCTCGAAACACTGCAACGCAGCATTGTGCTTTCGCATGCTGCGGGGATCGGTCAGTTTATGGCGGATGAAACCGTCCGTTTGATGATGGTTTTGAAAATCAACAGCTTGGCTCGCGGCTTCTCCGGCATTCGTTTGAAAGTGATCAACATGCTGATCGATCTGGTGAATGCCGAAGTCTACCCTTGCGTGCCACAAAAAGGCTCGGTCGGCGCTTCGGGCGATCTCGCGCCGCTGGCTCACATGAGCACGGTTTTGCTCGGCGAAGGTCAAGCGCGTCATAACGGCGAAGTCATTTCAGGGTTGGAAGCGCTGAAAGTCGCTGGGCTCGAGCCAATTACGTTGGCACCCAAAGAGGGCTTGGCACTTTTGAACGGCACACAAGCGTCTACTGCCTTTGCACTGGAAGGTCTGTTTATTGCAGAAGACCTGTTTGCCTCGGCCACTGTGTGCGGTGCTATGTCGGTGGAAGCTGCGCTCGGCAGTCGTCGTCCGTTTGATCCGCGCATTCACCGCGTACGCGGTCACCGCAGCCAAATGGATGCCGCAACGGCGTATCGTCACTTACTGGAAAACAACAGCGAAATTGGCGACTCCCACAGCAACTGCGAAAAAGTGCAAGACCCATACTCGCTGCGTTGTCAGCCGCAGGTGATGGGGGCGTGTTTGCAACAGATCCGCAACTCAGCCGAGATATTGCTGGTTGAAGCGAACTCTGTATCGGATAACCCGCTGGTGTTTGCCGAAGACAATGACATCATCTCTGGTGGTAACTTCCATGCCGAACCGGTAGCAATGGCAGCGGATAACCTCGCCTTAGCGATCGCGGAGATCGGCAGTCTGTCAGAGCGGCGTATGGCGCTGCTGATCGACAGCGCGCTGTCGAAGCTTCCTCCTTTCTTGGTAGACAACGGCGGCGTGAATTCAGGTTTTATGATCGCTCAGGTCACTGCAGCCGCGCTGGCCAGTGAGAACAAAACCTTGGCCCACCCTGCGTCTGTCGACAGCTTACCGACTTCGGCAAATCAGGAAGACCACGTGTCGATGGCTACCTTTGCGGGGCGCAGACTGCGTGAAATGGGCGAAAATACGCGCGGAATTCTTGCGGTTGAGTATCTCTCCGCTGCGCAAGGGTTGGACTTCCGTGCACCGCACAAATCCTCACCACGTATTGAGCAAGCCAAACAGATGTTGCGTGAAAAAGTCGCTTTCTACGACAAAGACCGCTACTTTGCGCCAGATATCGAAAAAGCCAATGCGTTACTCGCACTGGCGGTACACAACCCACTGATGCCTGAAGCGCTATTGCCAAGCGTTATCTAAGCGAAAAAGCCGAGAGAGTTGCGATTCTCTCGGCTTTGCACCTACTTAATTCATCTTTTGCATATAAATCCGTGAGCACATCGCAATCTTGACACTGGATGGACCATTGACCTCTCAAAGTTGGCATATAATCCATGGCAGTTTAAGTTATGTCAGATGAAATATGTTTCTAGCACCTTATTTTTCAAGCAATCAAAAACAATTCCAATTTACCCGCGAACAGGCAAGCCATTTTGCCAAAAAGGTCGCCGGTGATTTCAACCCTATCCACGATGAAGACAGCAAACGCTTTTGCGTACCCGGCGATCTGCTTTTTGCCGTGCTATTGCGTAAAGAAGGCGTGAGCCAGAAAATGCGTTTCGACTTCTCTGGGATGGTTAGCGAAGGCGTTGCACTGCACATTGAAAATAAGTGTGAGAAAGAGAGCGCAGTAGTCGATGCCGCAGGCAAAGAGTATTTGCATATGCAGCGGGAAGGCCAAGTGAATCACAATCCCGAATTTATCGAGCATGTGGTCACTAACTACGTTCAATTCTCCGGAATGAACTTCCCGCACATTATGGTGCCGTTGATGGAAGAGCAGCAGATGATGATCAACTGCCAGCGCCCTTTGGTCATTTACGAGAGCATGGAAGTGGAATTTAGCCGTCTCGACCTGACCCACCCTGAAGTGGAATTTACTGGCGCAACATTTGACGTGGATGGCAAACGTGGCGTAGTCACCATGAACTTTGCGTTTAAAGAAGAAGGTGAAGTGGTTGGCCATGGCATCAAACGAATGGTCGCCAGCGGCTTGAAGCCATACGACCAAGAAGCGGTGGACGATTTAGTCAATCGTTTTCATTTGCGCAAGGAAGAGTTCTTGCAACGTTTTGCCGCGGCGGCTTAACCAAGCAAAATGATGAGAAGGGGCCATTTGGCCCCTTGCTCTTTTTGGCTAACTATTTACTGAGTTGCCCTTTTATCCACGGCGACGTAGCAAACCCGCTAACAGCGCAAGGCCGATAAAGCCGAGTGAACCGCCAGAAGATGAGCCAGATGAAGTATTGTTGCTGGTGGAGAATTTGAGATTGCTTAATGTCGCAATGTCGCTACCCTCAGTGACTTCTTCATCCTTCATGCTGACAAAACTGACTTCGTTCGAGGCTTGGTCGAGGGTTAAGGTTTGCGTCCCTATTACGTTATTGCCGCTAAAGAACGCTTTTTGCTTACCATTAACGTACACTTTCAAACCGTCATAATCCGCCTCAGAATCAACCGAATAGTTAAAACTCAGGTAACCTTTTTCTAGCCCCTTGACCACCAGCGTCGATTCTTCGCCATGGGTGATTGCTGCAGATTGAAGTTTGCCATTATTGGCAGACCATGGCTTCTCACTATTAAACACGCCACTGTTGGCCATCGAAAAGAGCGAGGCGACATCATTTGCGGCGAGAGCGATCCCGGTATAGGCCACTTCCATCTTGATCTCCGGCACCAGATTCGAATCTGATTGCATGGTCAGTTGCGCGCTCGTCGACTTAGCAGAGTTCACGCCGATTGTGCCTTTGATAACGCAGCTCTCGCCGTTGCTTAAGGGCACTGTACTACACTGGTCTTCTAAAATGGTGACACCGGAGTTGCTCTTGAGATTAAACGTCATTGTTTGAGTTGAATTGTTGCTCACCACAAAATCATGGGCAATGTCCGAAAATTCCACATAGCCTAAATCATGGTATTGGGTAAAATCGACCCCGGCCGTTCTCGACTTGACCCAAGAGAGCAAGTTGCCTACGTTGGCATACACACCGTACGCATTGGCTTGGGCGCATCCGTTCCCCCAACTCACCACCCCGACTTGAATCTTAGAGCTGTTCCCGACCGCCCAGATGGGGCCGCCGCTGTCACCCTGACAAGAGTCCTTGCCACCTTGAGCGTAGCCTGCACAGAACGCATCGTCGCCAACATTCTGGTAGCCATTACCGAGCGCGCGACAAACATCGCTGTCTACCAGCGGCACATTGACTTGGTGCAGCGCATCGGGATAATCGGGGCTACCCGTGGCATTGAGGTTCCCCCATCCAATCACTGTCAGCTCTTCACCCGGCCCGAGGGAATCAAAATAGGACTGATTGGCTAGCGTTGCCCCGCTAATGCTTGGCTTGGTTTTAAGCTGTAAAATGGCAATATCAAACCCAGAAGTCACCGTATTATACGCTTCATGAACGTAAATGCGCTCAACATCGGCGATAACACCCTGCGTACCCGCTTGAGAAAGGTCCGTTAGACCAATCGCGACTTTCAACGAACTGGCTTGCGAATGATGGACACAGTGCGCAGCGGTTATCACATAGCCATTATCGATATAGTTTCCACCACAAAATCGCCCTTTATAAACACTTTCTGCGTCAGCACGGTAGAGAACAGCCATCGTCGGCCAAGCCCCCGCTTGTGCCACTTCTCCACCGATAATGCGCTCTTCAACGTGAGTTACAGGTTTGGCAATCACAAGAGTGCTTGAGGTAAAAAGGCCAGATAGAATCAAAACATTGCTGACGACGCTTTTCTTAAGCATGTGACTTCCTTGTATTCTAATCGCCTGACAGGTAACAATTAACACGCAGATGCAAGTGACTTCACGTTCAATATATAAAGGGATACTCTATCAACGCCCAAAATACAAATATGACTACCATGACAATATAGCGACAGCTTCCAACCGCCGACCATCAAATCCAGCGTCTAACTTTTTGTTTATATTGCAAATAATCCGAACCAAACCGCTTTTCGAGCGCACGTTCTTCGGGCTCAATCTGAAAGCGATTCATATACAACACAAACAAAGGAGCAAACGCAAAAGTGATAGCATTTTGCAACCAGCAAGCATACGCGAGTAACAGCAGCAACAGCGCCAAGTACATCGGGTTGCGGCTGTAAGCAAAAATGCCACTTGCTACCACGGTTGAGGCCGTCTCTGGTTTGACTGGGTTGACTGTTGTTTTTGCCTTACGAAACTCTCTCACACCCGTAATGCCAACGACACCGGAAAGTACAAATGGCAACAAGGCAATCACCCGGGGAAACGTTACGCGAAACAAAGGCTCGGCCAGCCATAGGTCAACGGCAAACATACCAGCCAACATCAGCAAGAAAACCGCCACCGGGGGAATTTTGAGCTCTAACTTACGCATAACTTCTCCAAAAAATAACCCGGCTGAGCGCCGGGTTGAGGGATTACAGAATGCTGAGCAGCGCTTGAATCGGGTGCATCTGCTTCGTGCCTTCAAAACGTTTTACTTGGCTACGGCATGAATAGCCAGTAATCAAGCAACGTTCCTTGGGCAGCCGCTCTAAGCTTGGCTTCCAACTCAGCGCATAGATATCTTTCGACATCTGTAGTTTGTCGCTTTCATGACCAAAGGTTCCCGCCATACCGCAGCAGCCTACCGGTACCGTCTGCAGCACAGCGCCAAAGTGGCTAAAGATAGCGCCCCACTCTTTTTCCGCATTTGGCAACTTGGTTTTCTCCGTACAATGAGCAAAGAGATACCAAGGCTGGCTATCTGCGGCGGTGAGAGAAAACTCTTCTAGGCGCGGCAACAACCACTCGTGCGCGGTAAGCACTTGGAACTCGCCGCGTTTATCGGCCAGGATTTCGTTGTACTCATCACGGTAACAGAGCACCAGGGCCGGATCGACGCCAACCATAGGGATACCAAGATCGGCCACCATAGTAAGGAATTTTGCGGTATCCGCCGCCGTCGCCGCAAAACGTTTCAAGAATCCTTTAATGTGCTGCGCTTTACCATTGGGCTTAAAGGGCAACAACACTGGCGTTTTACCCAGCTTGATGGCCAAGCTGGCAAAATCTTCCACCACTTGTGCATCGTAATAGCTGGTAAAGGGATCTTGCACAATCAGCACATGATTGCCTTTTTCTTCAGAAGACAACGCATTGAGCGCCTGCAGATCAAAGCTCTTCAACGTGGTGAGTCTCTGTTTCAGCGTCGGCACAGATAGCAGCGGCGTATCGACGTAACCAACGGTTTTTTCCGTCAGGCTTTGCACCCAAGGCTGAGAAATGACACCGTTGACCAACTTGGGCGCTTTGCCCATCAGCGGCAATAAACTCTCTATGTTGGCAACTAGGTAATCTTTCGCTGGGCGCTGATAACGACTGTGGTAAATATTGAGGAATCGCGAGCGGAAACTCGGCACATCCACTTTGATCGGACATTGGCTGGCACACGCTTTACACGCTAAACAGCCGTTCATCGCTTCGTACACTTCGTGCGAAAAATCATACTCATGACGCTTATTGATCGAGTTTCTCACTCTATCCAATAAACTTTTCACCGTGGGTGAGCCGGCGACAAGCTGCTGTTCCAAATCAAGAATATCAATGCCTTGTTCCGTCAACTGGCGTAGCCATTCACGCACTAAGCCCGCACGCCCTTTAGGCGAGTGGCGACGATCGGCGGTGACTTTCATGGAAGGGCACATCGGCGAGCTGGTGTCGTAGTTAAAGCACAAACCGTTGCCGTTACATTCCATTGCCTGTTTAAAGCTGTCTCGCACCTTGACGTCAATTTGCCGATCGTAATAACCCCGTTTGGTATCGGACACTTTCACCAGAGATTCGTCACTCTCGAGCGGCGTACAGATTTTACCCCGATTCATTTTGTTATGCGGATCAAACGCCGACTTGATGCGTCTGAGCTCGGTAAACAGCTCCTCACCAAAGAACTCCGGGCCGTATTCGGAACGGAAACCTTTGCCGTGTTCACCCCACATCAAACCGCCGTACTTAGACACCAGCTTGACCACTTCATCGGATATCTGCTTCATCAGCAGCTCTTGCTGAGGGTCACACAAATCCAGCGCTGGACGTACGTGCAGCACTCCGGCATCAACGTGACCAAACATGCCATAGTCTAGCTGTTTGCTATCAAGCAGTTGGCGAAACTCAGCAATAAAGTCGGCGAGGTTCTCCGGTGGCACACAAGTATCTTCCGTAAAAGCAACGGGTTTAGCACGCCCTTTCGCGGCACCGAGTAAGCCCACCGCTTTTTTGCGCATGTTGTAAATCCGGCCAATGCTGGCCAAATCATCACACACTTGGTAGCCAATAATGCCCGCTTCGCCGTTTGCCAACATTTCATCTAAGCGAACGATCAACGCGTTTACCTGCTCGTTGACTTCTTGCGGATTTTGCCCGGCATACTCAACCATGTTGATGCCCAACATCTCTTGTCCCGGCACATCGGTGATTAAGTCGCTCACGGTATGCCAAACGATGTCCTGTTTGGCAAGGTTCAGCACTTTGGAGTCAACCGTTTCCACCGAGAGCGCCTTAGCTTCCACCATAAATGGAGCATTACGCAGCGCGGCGTCAAAACTGTTGTACTTCACGTTGACTAAAGTACGCGCTTTGGGAATTGGCGTGAGGTTGAGCGTCGCTTCTGTAATAAAAGCTAATGACCCTTCGGCACCACACAAGACACGAGTAAAATTAAACTCGCCACTCTCATCATCAATGGCGTTTTTCAGATCGTAGCCGGTAAGAAAACGGTTAAGCGGCGGAAATTTATCCACAATTTGCTGACGTTTTTCCCGGCAAACGGCTTCGGTCACTTGCAGCGCTTTGTGCGCGTATTCACCTTCTTGCGGCAAACCATGTGAGAGATCGGTTTCAAGAATAGAACCATCGGCAAATACCGCTTGCAATGAGATCACATGGTCGGAGGTTTTGCCGTATTTCAACGAGCCTTGGCCAGAAGCGTCAGTGTTGATCATTCCGCCCAGCGTCGCGCGGTTGCTGGTCGAGAGGTCAGGAGAGAAAAAATAGCCGTAGGGTTTCACTGCATCATTGAGTTGATCTTTGATCACCCCAGCCTGAACACGAACCCATCCTTCCTTTTCATTGATCTCCAGCACTTTATTCATGTGCCGCGACAAGTCGACCACAATGCCTTTGGTCAGCGACTGGCCATTGGTTCCCGTACCACCACCGCGCGGAGAGAAGGTAACCCGTTCATAAATAGGCTTTTGAATCAGTTTGCCAATCAAAGCCACATCTTGGGTAGTTCTAGGATGAACAACCGCCTGAGGAAGCTGCTGATAAACACTGTTATCTGTGGCGACCGCAAGACGGCTGGAATATTGGGATTCGATGTCGCCGCTAAAACCAGCCTGCTTGAGCTCTTTGAGAAAGCTCAGCACAACAGGATCGACATCCGATTGCGAGTTAAGTTTTGGTAACATTTGCTTCCTGCCCCTACAACACTGATCCAATCAGTTGCGGGTTAATATTTTTGAGTTTGAAAATAATCTTTGAATTTCGTCACTTTACAACATTTAAAAAGGTGATCAAATCAGAATCTCAATGCAAAAATGGAAGAGTTGCTTTCTTTTCTGCAGATTAAAACCTAAATTCATTACAAGAGATATTGTAAAGAACACACACAGAGCATTGATAATGAAAAAAAATAAAGTCGTTACGACTGAAGACATCCTGTTAAAATTGTGCCAATCCGTTTCTGGCGTATTAACTTCCGCCACCTCGTCACAAATCAACTATTCTGCCATGGTGCAGAAAATCAACAAAACCAGCTTAAAGCCAGACTTTGGTTGTTTCGTACTCTTTGATGGCGGTTTTACTGGATTAGTCGTCATCAATTTCACGGCAAAAGCGGCGTTAGAAATCTACACCAACTACATGCGCAGCATGGGTATGCCTGAGGAAGAACTGGCCGTATTACACACCTCCGACGAAGTGGGCGATGTGCTCGGTGAGCTGATGAACCAACTGGTAGGCGATTTTACCAACAAAATCCGCAAAGAGTTGCAAACCAACATCACACAAAACCAACCTAAAATGCTTTCTTTGAATAAGCAGGTTTTGCTGTCGGTGGATACTAACCTCGACCGTCCTCAAGCGCGTCGCGTTACTTTCTCCACCGAAAACAACAACATTTTCTATCTTGAGCTAGCCATGGATAAAACGGAGTTCATCCAGTTAGAAGATTTTGAAGTGGGTGAAGATGAAAACCCAGACGACATCTTAGAAATGACGCAAGCTAACATGCGCAGCAAAAAGCAAGAGAATCAAGTCGCTGACGATGACCTAGGCATAACCTCAGACTTACTCGATGAGTTGGGTCTGTAATTTCCCGTCAGCCGAGCGCAACCGTTGACTAAACAATGGACATCAATACTGGGGCAGCAATGCCTCAGTGGAGATATCTACGTAAGTGAATAACCTAGCTTGGCACCGCAGCAGCACATGCAAAAATGATTCAATTTGTCTCTTACTAAATGAGATGCGCTACCTTTCGCAGCAACTCTGCAAGATTGTCTGCTTGGAGCTTTTTCATGACATTGGAGCGATGTACCTCAATGGTTCTAAGAGAAACGCACAGCAAATCCGCCATTTGTTGATTTTTCATTCCATTCACCACCAGCGATAGCACTTCTCTTTCACGCTTAGTTAAGCTTTGCAGATCCTGTTTTGCGTCTAATGTATGACTTTTTTTTAGCGAATGCGCCATCGCTTCATCGACCGAGTTTATCAGGGCATTGCCATCGACGGGCTTTTGGAAAAAGTCTAATGCTCCCTCTTTGAGCGCATCGACAGCCATGGGAACGTCGCCATGACCAGTAAGATAAATGACACTGATAGGGCTGCTCTTTTGATTGAGGATACGATGAATTTCCTGTCCACGCATCTCGGGCATACGGCTATCAAGCAACAGACACCCCGGACGAGATAAATCGACATATTGCAGGAAATCCGCGCCAGCTGAGAAAGTGTTCACTTCATAGTCGTAACTTTCGAGCATGAATGCCATCGATTCCAGCACCGAGGTTTCATCATCAACAATATAAAGCGGACAAAGATTACGACTCATGACAGGTCTCCTGATAAGGTAAAACAATGGTCACTTGACAACCTATGGGGTCAACTGCTCGAAAATGAATACTGCCTCTATGCGCATCAATAACATCACGACAAATCGCTAATCCCAGCCCAAGACCATGTTCTTTAGTTGTATGAAAGGCTTGCTCAAGCGGCACCTCGGAGACCTTAAAGCCGATACCATTGTCAACGATATCTATAATTACCGACTGGTCACTAAAACTCACATGCAAGTCAACGAACAAACCTTCACGCATAGGGAGATGACTCAAACAGGCGTCTTTAGCGTTACTTAGCACATTGAGAATGACCTGTTGCAATCCCGTCGCATCGGCAAATACGGGCTGACTTTCACCAGAGTAAAGCACGCCTAACTGAATACCATTGCGTTGAAATTCATAATCAACTAACTTCATCGATTCTTCAATTAAGCTCGGCAAATCGATCCACTTTTTCTCAATTGGATTCCGATGAATGAGACTTCGCAATCGCTCAATGATGTCGCTTGCACATGTCACCTGTTGCTGAATTTTCTCTAAAATAGGTAACATCTCCTCTGATGTTGCCCCTCTCTCTATACGTACCTTAGCACCTTGGCTGTAGTTTTTTATCGCCGCCAAAGGTTGATTAATTTCATGCGCTAGACTACTACCTAGCTCCCCCACAATCGTAATACGCTGCGCATGTTCCAACATGCTGCTCTTACGTCGCAAGTCATTAAGCGTAGTTTTTAACTTTTCTCTGCTGCGTTTGAACGTCCACTCTAGCCAAAAGTGATAAATAGTCAGCAAAACCAGCGTGAGTAGCGCTGCGATAGCAACGGCTAGGTTTTTATGTAACCACTCTTGAACCTTTTGTGCCCAAGGCTTCTGCAAGGGATGTAAGTCCAAATGCTTATAGACTTTATCTACGTTAACATTAGGTGCAGGTAGCATCCATCCGACATTGTGGGCAGCAATAGCGGCAGGGTGATCGGCTGGCATTGCTAACAGCGTTTGCGCGACCTTTTGCCCAACATCTATCGGTGTACGTTCAGTCATGGCCATGGTCCAATTAGGGTAAAAGGGAGTACTCACAGCACAAACCGAATCAGCAGATTTTCTTTCGTTAAGCACTCGCAAATTGCGCAACTCTATTTTTCCTTCAGCCGCCATATTTTCCAGCGTACAAGCGGGAACAATAGCTACATCAATTTGGGAATCAATCACATCAAGAATCAACTGATCGGTCGGTGGGCCAGTAAAATGGATTGTTTCGAAAAACGATGAGTTGACATACCCAAGTTTGTCGAGCTCATAACGTAGAGCAAGAAAGCCACCAAACGCCTTTTCTGATACAGCGGCAACACTGGCTTTGTTGATGTCTCTTAGTGTTTTAAAAGGCGATTCTTCACGCACAATCACGACTGATGCTATCGACTTGTTCGGCATATCACTGTACGCCGTTTTCTGCGTCGCTAGCCAGTGAATGGGATACTCACGAGCAAGCTTAGTTGCCTGTCCAGGGCTGGTTAATAGGAAATCTAACTGACCGTGTAAAAACGCTTCTTCTAGTTGGTCGAAATCGTAAGTATGTAAGTTGAATTCATAGCTGGGGTTATGTTCTTGCAACCATGTCATTGTGGGCTGCCAAGATTCTTTAGCGTGAGAATGCCCTCTCAATGCCAACACGCCGACATCGAATGCTGTCCTCTCCGGCTGAATGCCTGCTTTGACTTGAGAAATACAGGTAAAACAAATAAATACAATAGAAAAAAAGCGTTTCTGAAAATAGTTCTTAATCACTAAACAAAGCACAACGACAGTGTATTGGTGGCGTATTTTATCACCGTCCCCCCTTATCACTTTGTTGCTTTAGATCAAGCCCACTTCATTATTGTGGGAAACCACAATACCACCCGATTATTGATTTGATCAGAATGCCTCACCCATAAGGGGTAGAAGCATTTCTTGTGAACCATTTGTACCTCGAGCGCCAGCACAAATCGCAAACGCTCGATGCCAGCTCCCCCTTCAAAATATTCTCACTGTCGAAACATCGAGAAATCGGCAGCAAAATATTACATTAAAATATGGAAGCAACTCATGAAAAAATCGACGATTGCGTTGGGTGTGTTAGCCGCTGTCACTGCTGTTGGCTACTCAGCTTACAATACGCTGTTCTCGGCTAAGTCGGTGACTGTGGATGGCGCTGCTCAAGAGCAGAAGTTCACACAATACGCTCACCCAGAACACTTTATCTCTGCGCATCAACTTAAATCAATGATGGACAGTGGCAAAGACGTGGTAGTGATCGGCGCGCTAAACCCTATCAAGCCAGACAGTCCTATTTTAGGGTCTTATGCTCTGTGGCGAAACGATTACTCTGCGGCGAACGGTCATTACGACTTCGACGGCATGAGCAACAGCATAGAAGAGATGGAAACGATTCTAGGAAGCTTCGGTGCGACGGCAGACAGCACAATCGTGGTTTATGCTGCTGGCTCTCATCACGATGCTGGCCGCCTTTACTGGCAAATTCATAACCTTGGTCACCAAGACGTTCGTTACCTAGACGGAGGGTTGAATGTGTGGAAGGGCGCGGGCTACCCAACGGGCTCTGCAAACCAAAGTGTTACTGCGGTTGAATACAAGGCCCCTAACCCTCGACAAGATAACAACGCTCTAGCAACGCTAGACATGGTGATTGCGGCGCAAAACAACCCTGACTGGGTGATCCTAGATACCCGTGGCAACGACGAGTTCAATGGCAAGGTTTCGATTTCTGGCGCGTACGGTCCGGGCACAATCCCAAGTAGCGTTCACATTGACTGGACTAAAGCGTTAAACGAAGACACCACTCTGAAATCCGCGCAAGAGCTGCAAGCCCTTTACGGCAACATCATCAAAGGTAAAAAAGTGATCGCTTACTGCCAATCTGGTGTCCGCTCTGCCCATACCACCATGATTCTTACTGAAGTATTAGGTGCAACAGGCGTCTACAACTACGACGGCTCATGGATTGAGTACAGCCATGCTCACTACGAGCAGAAGAATCCTGAAGTGCACGTTATCAACGGTAAGAGCTAATCAACACGGAAACCCCAGTTAATGAACAATGTAATTTTTAGCCAAAAGCTATACGACACCGCTCAAATGATTGTCGATGGCTGTATGGGTGATGCCGATCCGGCATGTCAAACCGCATGTCCAATGCACACAGACGTAAAGCAATACGTTCGCATGGCAGGCGAAGGTAACTACCAAGGTGCTTTGGAGCTGATCCGCCGCAAACTATTCCTACCTCAAACGCTTGGTCGCATCTGTGCACATCCTTGTGAGGCTTCTTGTCGCCGTAACACTGAGTTTGGTCAGCCAATCAGCGTAGCGGGCATCAAACGTTTCGTCGCAGAGAAAATGGATAGCCAAGATCACTGGGATCTCAATATTGCGCCCCTAACCAACAAGCACATCGCGATCGTTGGTGCTGGCCCTGCTGGTGCGCAAGCCGCTATTGAGCTTCGTCGTCAAGGCCACGAAGTAACGATTTACGAAAAGCTAGACGTTTACGGCGGCATGATGCGTGTGGGTATCCCTGAATACCGTCTACCACGCGATGTTATCGATTTCGAATACAGCTACTTGGCGATGCTGGGTATCAAAACTCAGTTCGGCGTTGAGATCGGCAAAGAGATCAGTTTCGACACACTGCGCAACCAGCATGATGCTGTTATTCTGGCTCACGGTGCACACGTCGGTTCGATCATCCCTCTGCCAGGTCATGACAACGATGGCGTGTTCTCTGCGGTTGAATACCTAAAAGAGATTTCTGAAACGCGCCAATTTCCACGTGCAGGTAAACGCGTAATGGTTATCGGCGGTGGTGACGTTGCCATGGACTGTGCACGCTCTTCATGGCGTATCGGTGCAAACGAGGTTTACCAGTGTTCGCTTGAGAGCCTAGAGAACCTACCTGCAAGCCAAATCGAAATCGACGAGTCGCTAGAAGAAGGTGTCGAGTTCAACGCAGGTTGGGGCCCAGTTGCTATCGAACACGAAAACGGCAAAGTAACCGGCATCACTATCAAGAAAGTCCTGTCTATCTTTGATGAGCAAGGCAACTTTGCACCTCAGTACAGCGAAGAAAGTAAAACCATCTCTGTGGATACCGTTGTTTTCGCTACGGGTCAAATCGTGGCAGATATTACTGACGGTGCACTAGAGCAAACTCGCGGCGGCCGTTACGTTGTCGATAAACAAACGTTAGCTTCTAGCCTAGAAGACGTCTTCGTAGCTGGTGACGCGTGTGGCGGTAACATCGTGATTGAAGCGATGGCATTAGGTCGCAAAGCAGCAATGAGTGTTGAGCGCTTTCTAACGACTCGCCCACTAACTGAAGACCGCGACTTCGAGCAAGAATACAGCTACTCATCTCGTCTAGACGTACCACTACCAAAAGGTACGGTAGATACCCCTCGCCTACACGGTGAATTGCGTGACGCTGAAGAGCGTAAGCAAGATTTTGCCCAAGTGGATTTAGGCTTTACTGAACAACAAATCAAACAAGAAGCATCTCGCTGTCTGCAATGTAGCTGCAAGCTATGTATGACCGAGTGCATCATGATGAACGACTTCAGTGACTGTCCAAAGACCATCTTCTCTGACTTCGTGAACAACAAGTCGATGGATCCATTGCTGGCTTACTCATGTAACGCCTGTGACCAGTGCACCATCGTGTGTCCGAAAGACTTCCCGATGAAGGAAATGTTCCTAGGCGCACGTGCTGACTTTGTTAAGGCAAACAATGGTGAATCACCAATGCCGGGTCATAAAGCGATCAATATGCACCAGAAACTGGGCTTCTCAAAAATCTTCACTATGGCAAAACGAGCGGTATCGACAAAATGAGTAATAAAGTATTTATGCCAGGATGCAGTTTGCCATCCTACTCACCAGAAGGCGTAGCGGCCATTGCGAGCTACCTAAAAGAAGTATTCCCAGAAATGGGCGCAGTACAGAAATGCTGTGGCAAACCGACCGCGGCTATCGGTCAAACCGAGAAATTCAAAGAACGCTACGGCCAGCTTCAAGCAGACTTCGACAAGCTAGATGCACAAGAAGTCATCGTGGCGTGCCAAAGCTGCTACGGCATGATCAAGAAATCTGGCGGCACTCAAAAGCCGGTTTCATTATGGAAACTGCTTCCAGAAATCGGTTTGCCAGAAGCGCTACGCGGCAAAGCAAAAAACAGTGACGTGGTATTCACCATTCACGACTCTTGCTCTACTCGCTACGAAAAAGAACTGCAAGACGGCATTCGCTGGATCTTAAACGAGCTTGGCTACAAAACCTCTGAGCCAGAACACACACGTGAAAACACGCGCTGTTGTGGTTTCGGCGGCATGGTTGTACCTGCAAACCCAGACGTGGCAACACGCGTAATCAAGCGTCGTGTTGAAGAGTTCGAGACAGACTACGTCGTGGTTTATTGCTCAGCTTGTCGTGCATCCATGATGGGTGTTGGCACGAAATCTTGGCACATTCTAGACCTGATGTTCGGCCCTGTGGTCATGCAAGGTGATGAACCGCCGGTAAACGTACTCGCTAGCCCTGTGAAAGCTTGGTTCAACCGCTACAAATCAAAAGCGGGTCTGATCAAGTGTATGTCTGTGTAGCTATGTCTATGTAACTACTTCTTTGTAGCTATATCTTTTTAATTATTAGGTTTAAGTGAAGTTGAACTTATGAAATTCGTAAAAATCGCTCTTATCGTCGCAGTTGTAGCTATTGCTCTGTTCGCGGCAAAACAAACTGGCATTCTTGAAATCATCACTGACATCAAGAGCCTACAAGATTGGATCGCCAGCTTTGGTGTATGGGGCTACGCCGTATTCATAGCAGCATTCGTGTTTGCGTGTGTTTTCCTACTACCGGGCAGCGCGTTCACCATTGTGGCAGGTATCGTATTTGGCCCTATCAAAGGCGGTATCTTAGCGCTGCTCTCTGCAACGCTTGGCGCGGTGGCGGCATTCATCGTGGCACGTTTCCTACTGCGCAACACCATTATGAAAAAGTTTGGCGATAACCCAATCTTCAAGAAAATCGATGACGGTGTAGCAGCAAATGGTACAAGCTTCTTAATTCTGACTCGTCTTGTCCCTGTATTCCCTTTCAGCCTACAGAACTACGCTTACGGTCTAACCAGCCTAAACTTAGGCACTTACGCCCTGGTTTCTCTACTGACAATGGCACCAGGCGCATTCATCTTCGCTTACATGGCGGGTGATATTGCAACAAACGGCGTGTCTGCAATGTTGCTAGTGAAGTTTGCGGTTGCGGGTCTTGTACTTTTTGGTATGTCTCTGATTCCAAAATACATCGCGAAGAAAAAAGGCATCAACATGCAAGAATTAGCGAAGTAGTCCGGTCTATAAAGCATTGAGGCTAAAAGAGTGCAGCTCTCGGGGCTGCACTTTCACCTTGACATCATTGATAGTAATTCTCTGAATCAATTAATAAATCCTATTGGGATTCACATTGATAATACCGAGAGATAGATTACTATCCTTGTGAAGGAAGGAAGCCATGCGCTCACAAACACAGCGAAGCTTCAAACAAAAACCAGAAGAAAGACACGGACTACGTATGAAAAAGCTACTCAGCACCATTGGCATTTTAGCCACCACTTTTGCAACTTCTGCTTATGCCGACTCATCGGCCTCTGATGAGTGGCAAAAAATCGAACAACAAGCCGACGGACAAACCGTCTATTTTCATGCTTGGGGCGGCAGCCAAGAGATTAACCGCTATATCCAATGGGCTGGTAAAGAGCTAAAATCTCGCTATAACGTGACGCTAAATCACGTGAAAGTCACTGATATTTCTGAAACCACCACTCGCCTCATCGCAGAAAAAGCCGCAGGCAAAAACAGCGGTGGCAGTGTTGATATGGTTTGGATCAATGGCGAGAACTTCAAATCAATGAAGGATAACCAATTGCTGTTTGGTCCTTTTGTTGAAGGTTTGCCAAGCTGGCAGTACGTTGATAAATCATTGCCAATTGATGTGGACTTTTCAGAGCCAACTGAAAGTCTGGAAGCACCTTGGGGTGTGGGGCAACTAGTATTTATCCATGATGAGAAAACTCTGCAAAACCCTCCTCGATCTTTTGCTGAAATGCTGAGTTACGCAAAAGCGTTTCCAAATCGCCTCACTTACCCTCGCCCACCAGAGTTTCATGGCACAAGCTTTATTAAAGCGCTGTTAATTGAGTTGACCAACAACGATCCCGCTTTGCAAAAACCAGTCACTGCTGAAACATTTGAGCAAATCACTCAACCGCTATGGGCTTACCTAGATGCGTTCCATAAAGTTGCTTGGCGTGGCGGCAAGCAATTCCCTGGAGGGACGGCTGAAACGCTTCAATTGCTGGATGATGGTCAGATTGATCTTGCGATTACCTTTAACCCAAACGCGGTTTTTTCTGCGCAATCGAGTGGTAATCTTGCAGAAAGCACCAAAGCGTATGCGATGGATGCAGGTGCACTCTCAAACATTCACTTCTTAGCGATTCCTTGGAATACAAACGCCAGTGCCGGTGCACAAGTTGCGATAAACTTTTTATTGAGCCCTGAAGCACAATCTCGCAAAGGTAACCTTAACATCTGGGGCGATCCTTCAGTGCTAAGCAGCCAATACCTAACAGGTTCGGCTAAAAATACTCAACAATTCAAATCTATCGCTGAGCCGCATCCAAGCTGGCAAACCGCGCTAGAAAAAGAGTGGTTGAAACGCTACGGGAATTCATAAGCACCCATGTTAAGAGCGCTGTATCTCGTCATTATCGCAGTTTGTATTTTGCCCACCATTCCGGGATTACTCGGAGTGGTGGTTTCTGCGCTCGGTTATGTTCCTCCTATCGGCTTGCACCATTTTTCTTTGGATGGCTTTAACGCTGTTTTTGATTGGGAGGGTGTTTGGACATCGATCGCGCTAACTTTTTACTCCACCATTTTCAGTAGCTATTTGGCTTGCTTAATCACATTTGCGATTCTGCAAGCCTCATGGGGAAGTCTATTCTGGCGGAAAATTGAAGCCAGCCTTTCACCACTTCTCGCTATGCCGCACGTCGCGTTTGCAATTGGCTTTGCGTTTTTATTTGCACCAACAGGTATGGGCGTTAGGGTTCTCAACCAACTATTTGGTTACGACCCAAATGCGCAAACGGTGAATGACTTAGCATTGCTGATCAAAGACCCGCATGCACTCGGTTTGGTCATCATGCTTGCGATTAAAGAAGTGCCGTTTTTATTGTTGATGAGTATTCCAATTCTTCAGCAATTGAAAGTCGATAAGATTGAAAAAGTCAGTCACTCAATGGGCTACAGTTCAGCGCAAGCGTGGTGGAAATGCGTCTTCCCACAATGGTTAGCGAAGCTGCGTTTCCCAATGCTGGCGGTATTGGCTTACAGCTTGTCGGTTGTCGATGTGGCATTGATTATTGGCCCTACCAACCCACCAACGTTTGCGGTTTTGGTATGGCAGTGGTTTAACGACCCAGATTTATCCCTGCTACCAAGAGCGGCCGCAGGCGCGGTAGTCTTATTTGCGATCGCTAGTCTTTTGATTGGATTTGCACGCTTGATGGAATGGTGTATTACCAAAGGCTTCAAACGCTGGCAGTACTCTGGTCGAAACGGGTTTCGTTTACCCGGTAAAACCCTATTTTCACTGATCGCGCTACTTGCACTTCTCATGATTCCACTCATGGTGGTATGGAGCTTTGCTCAACGCTGGCGCTTTCCAGATTTACTACCGAGCCGCTATAGCCTGCGTTTTTGGGAATACGAATGGCACAGTATTCTTGGTACGCTGGAGCAGAGCATGCTGATTGCCGTTATCAGCGCGACCGTCGCTCTAGCCCTTGCCTTGATCGCACATGAGTATCGCCTTCGTTATCGCTGGCAGGTGCCCGGTTACATCATCGCCATCCCAATGCTGATTCCTCAGCTATCCGTGCTATTCGGTATGCAAGTAGTGACGCTTTACTTAAACAGTAACGCGTATTTCTTTTGGGTATGCTGGGCGCATGTGTTCTTCGCCTTCCCATTTATTTACCTCTCACTAGACGGCCCATGGCGCAGCTTCGACAACGGCTTAACTCGCGTCGCACTAAGCCTAGGTAAGTCACCGATGCAAGCTTGGTTAAAAGTGAAACTGCCAATCCTCCTACCTGCGATTGCATTCGCATGGGCTGTCGGGATTAGCGTAAGTCTGGCGCAATACCTGCCGACATTGGTGCTAGGGGCTGGGCGCATTAGCACCATCACCACCGAAGCCGTTGCGCTATCCAGTGGTTTTGACCGACGTGTCACCGCGATTTACGCCATTTGGCAAGCACTCTTGCCGTTCTTGTTCTTCTCTTTTGCGATACTACTAAGCCGCTTACACGTGAAGTATCGCCGCTTGTCTATAAAAGGTTTACTACTGAATGAGTCTTTGTCTCGAAAACCTCGCCATCCGTAAAGCCAATGGCGACACGCTTTTCTCAGCGTTTAACATGAACGTAGAGAAAGGTGAAATTGTTACTCTGATGGGGCCAAGTGGTTGTGGTAAATCCACTTTGTTGGATGCTATTGCTGGGCACCTATCCGCCGAGTTCAACTACTCTGGTTCCATTACGCTTGATAACGAAAAGTTGGATGCCCTCCCTGCCCATAAGCGTCAGGTCGGTATTCTGTTCCAAGACGATTTGCTCTTCCCTCACTTGACGGTGTGGGAGAACCTTGCCTTTGCATTACCGAATTGCGTGAAAGGCACGGATCGAAAAACGCAAGCGATGATCGCATTGAAGCACATTTCTCTGACAAAACTGGCCGATTCATTTCCGGATCAAATATCCGGAGGTCAACGTGCTCGTATCGCTTTGACTCGTATGCTGTTGGCCAAACCGAAAGTTGCGTTACTTGATGAGCCTTACAGCAAGTTAGATAAAGATCTGCGCGTACAATTTCGCAATTGGGTAGTCGAGCAATTGCAGCAAGCGAACATCCCTACTTTGATGGTAACGCACGATGAAGACGATATTCCCAATGGTAGCCGCTGCCTAAACTGGCCGTGGGAGACAAATCATGCTTGATAGCCTTAGTATAAAGCTCATCCGCAAACCGCTGGCACTCAGTGCGACATACCTCGATAAATGTGGCATCACCGCAAACCAAACGACCGTATTTGGTTTTGTGCTTGGCTGTTTTGCTCTGCCAGCTTTGTTAGCCGAACAGTACTTGTTGGCGTTGCTGTTTATTTTACTGAACAGAATCTGTGATGGATTAGACGGAGCACTGGCGAGGATTCAAGGCATTACCGATGCGGGCGGTTTTCTCGATATCAGCTTGGATTTCCTGTTCTATTCCCTGATTCCTTTTGGATTTGTGTTAGCAAATCCAGAACAAAATGCCATTGCAGGGGCATTTTTGATTTTTTCCTTTGTCGGAACGGGAAGCAGCTTTTTGGCTTTTGCCATCATGGCAGGAAAGCAAGGCATCGATAATCCGGTGTATAAACACAAATCTCTCTACTACATGAGCGGCTTAACCGAAGGCACAGAAACCATCGGCTGTTTTGTGCTGTTTTGCCTGATGCCGCAGCACTTTTCAGTCATTGCTTACTTTTTTGGTGCGGCATGTTGGTTTACTACCTTTACCCGCATACACTCCGGATTTCATACCCTCAAACACTAGGGTTTGTTGACTCAATGGAGATTCAAATTTTGCAAAAAAAACGGTAATATGTCCGACTTTGCTGATTTGAGTTAGGTTTTGCCGTTGTCCATGGATAAACAAAAAGCACTGAAAAAGATCGCCAAGTGCCTTGAACTAGGTAACTCTGCGAACGTTAACGAAGCGGCCAATGCGATTAAAATGGCCCATAGCCTGATGATGAAATATGGGCTAGACAAAGACGATATCGAGTTCATTAAAATGGGCAAGACCCAGTCGAGTCATCTGTTGCCAGCCAACGTCAGCTCCGTTTTGCTGCGTGTGATCCGTGGAATCAATACCAAATTTGGCGTCGAAGCGGTGCTGCTTAACCATAAAGGCTTAAAGAGGCTAGAGTTTATTGGCGAAGCCGATCGCGCTATCTTTGCTGCCTTTGCCTTCGACATTATTTACCGTGAGATGAACGAAAGTACCGGACAGTTTCGCAATAGCTTCGCAGGCTCTGGCACCTCCAGTCTTGAGGTGACCAGACGAGTCAACTCCTACGTTTCCGGTTGGGTAGAAGGCGCTTTGGAAAAACTGCCCGTGATCACACCCGATGAAGAGTCGGCAAACAAAATCAACAGTTACATCGACAAAGAGTTTCAAAACATTGATCGCGAAACGTTCAAAAAGCAGTTACGCGAAGCGATGAAAAATCTCACCGCCGATTATGAAGTGGGTTTGAAAAAAGGTCGAAAAGTGTCGGTTAACCGCCCCGTTGGTGGTCAACAAGCCGCCAAACAAATAGAAAAAAGATAACCTTACACTGACAATTAAAACATTAGTTCCGTGAATAATTCTCTCCCGGAGGTAGAAGCCCGCCTCCGATTTACATGGAGAGACAACTTTGAAAAACCTTTCACTTGCCTTAGCGATTCTGCTGACCCTTAGCGGCTGTCAAGCCACTCAGCGACAAAACGCCACCACAGGCGAAGCCGAAACCAATTCCGCAACCAAAGGTGCCCTACTTGGTGCTCTCGCTGGCGCCGTTGCAGGCGCAGCCAGTGGCGATAAAGGTGACCGCGGTAAACGAGCTCTGATTGGTGCGGCTGGCGGTGCTGCCATCGGTGGCGGTGTCGGCTACTATTTTGATCAACAAGAGAAAGCACTACGTCAAGCCTTGCTCAACTCCGGGGTTCAGGTCGAGCGCGTTGGCGAAAATCAACTGCTGCTGCGTTTAGAAAATGGCATCGGTTTTAGCTCGGGTTCTTACAGCCTCGACGCTTCCATCCACAATACACTGCAAGGCGTCGCACGCGTATTAGTCGAGTACCCAGACACCAGTTTAGTGATTGATGGCTATACCGACAGCACAGGCAGCGATTCATCTAACCAAATTTTGTCTGAACGCCGCGCTGAATCTGTGCGTGCTTTCTTAATCTCGCAAAAAGTAGCGGCAGGCCGAGCGGTTGCACGCGGCAACGGCGAACGATACCCACTTTGCACCAATACTACTGCCGAAGGACGGGCCTGCAATCGACGGGTAGAAATTCAAATTCTACCTTTAAAATAGCGCGAACTGGCCAATATGAACGGCCATGTTTACTGCTGATTTCAATTCAGGTTCCGTCTATACTTTGCACTGAACCTGAATTTGAGAGGCACGACTTTGCGCTATAATCTTTTGATTCTTATCGGACTTCTTTTATCCACTTCGGTATTCGGCCAATCAGTGCAACAGTTAACCGAACAAGCCAATCAAAGAGATCCAAACGCGCAATACCAGTTGTCACTTGAGTTGGCCAAGGAAGAAGGCGAGGCGGCCAAAGCCGACGCCTTTTATTGGCTGCAACAATCGGCACAACTGGGCTATAAGCCCGCACAAATCAAGTTAGCTCAAGCCTACGAAAGCGGTATCGCCACACCAATTGATCTTAAACTTGCTGCCAATTGGTATTGGCAAGCCGCCGTACAAGGCAATCTGGACGCGCAAATCAAATTAGGGACACTGTTTGAAGAGCAAGGTTCTCTCTTTTCACAACTTGATATCGCCCAGTTCTGGTTTGGTGTAGCGGCCAAACATTCTGCCGAAGCGGAGAACGCTTACAATCGCATTCTCGAGATCAAATTCAATGCAATGCGTGCCAAACAGGTATCAGCCATTTCGCAACTGGATTCTGCGTTTGCGACCCAAGCGCAATCACTAGACACCGGGCTAGAGACTTCGGCAGCAACTACCACTCCGCCCTCACCTATCTACACCGACTGGATCTCCATCAGCGCCATTTTGTTTCTCGCGCTTTCCTTCAGTAGCGTCATGTTCTACTTTCGCCGTAAAAAAGTGTCGCGGGAAACAACGCAACAGCTTGAACTGCAAAGCGAGCTCAATAAACAACGCTATAGCAACAAGCAGCTCAAGCGACAACTGGAAAAAGTCTTTAATGAATACAAGAAGGTACAGGCCCAAGCTGGAAAGCAGAAACTCTCTCTAGCGTGTGCAATGTTTGGTTATTCGCCGAGTGCCATTCCCGATGAAAAATCCATCAAGATTCGCTTTCGCCAGTTATCCCGTCTCTACCATCCTGACGCCCGTGGCAGCGAAGAAGAAATGAAGCGCCTCAATGGTGCATTGAAGGTCCTGCTACAAAATGTTGCAAACTCGTAAACGAACCTTGTAATTCTTCGTCTCATTCGACAGCTTTACCTTGTTAATAAAGGATCGCAATCGATCTCCCTCTCATTTTCTATTAACAGATATTTAACGCAGTAACGAAATTTATGGCATAATGTGCCCCGAAAATGACACCAGCACAACGAGAAGCCTGGTGAGGAGAAGCAGCATGTTTAATATTGAAGGCACCTGCGATTGGTGCAAGAGACCAAGATTGTTGACACGTCACGACTATCTGGATGGTAAATCCAACCATTCTTGTGAAGAGTGTAACGACATCGCCAAGATTGACGTTCGTCTGTTTAATCTTGGTGAGCAGCAAATGCGCGACCGTCAGGCGAGAGCCTGCTAAAACGGGAAGTCACGCAAAAGAACGGATTCTTTAAGCACCTTACGAGGTGCTTTTCTTTTACCTACTGTTCTTGAATTACGCGATGCATCCCTGCAAACCTTACTAAGTAGTACTGTATAACCCTGTATAAACCCTCACTCTTCGCTGAGAAGTCCATCACAAAAACTCACACTCTTCCAAACACAACAAATCGCGATTAACTAAATACAAAACAATGAGTTATTTATAACCCCCAACCATCAGGCTCGCAATGCGTGGCGAAAAAGAGAGCAAATAGGTTGACGAACATCACCGGAAAAACTACTGTATGCACATACAGCATGCATATGGGAACAGTAAAATGCAGATTCAAGGTCAAACTCGTACATACTCACATTTCAATGTTCTGGCACAACCAACTCAGCCAATCAATGCCTCAGCAAAATTGTTGCAACAATTGGCCGCTTTGTCTCAGTTGAATCAATGGATTTTATTTACCTCCGAGTGCCCACGTCCGGATCTTAGCCAACTCACTGCGTCTAATATTTGCTGTAAAAATGTCATCCAGATGAAACCATCCCACTCTCTGACTGAAATTGAAATCGTGATGAAAGCGATACGCTCTGGCAATGCTGCCGCGGTTGTCGCGTCTAGCCAGATTGATTTAGTCAACCAATCTCTGCTGCAGGAGATGGCAAAGGAGTTTGGCTGTGAAGTCTTTTTCGTTGAAGGCAGAGCAACGCAGTATCATTAATAAGCCAACGTTATCCATCCTGCATTTGGCCTTCTTTATGAAGGCTTTTTAAATTGCATCAAACCAAGGCAAACGTTTGCTTTTCTTCTGGCGAGTTCAAATAGTTCTGGTATCATGCCCCGGTAATCGATGAATCTGATGGATTTTGTTGTCCGATTCGTTTCCGCATGACGTTTGAAATTATGATAGGAATGTCAAAATGAGCCTCGCTGATCAAGTACTTGCCGTCAATGACGATCTGCCCATCCGTACCGATAAACCTGTTCACAGTGGAAAAGTTCGCTCTGTCTACTGGCTTACTGAGCAAGACAGTGCCCGCCTAATCAAAGAAAAAGGCTACAACGTTGCCCCTGATGCGCCCCTTGCCATTATGGTGATCAGCGATCGAATCTCTGCTTTCGATTGTATTTGGCACGGTGAACACGGGCTCAACGGTGTACCGGGTAAAGGGGCCGCATTGAACGCCATTTCTAATCATTGGTTTAGACTGTTTAAAGACAACGGATTGGCCGATAGCCACATTCTTGATATTCCACACCCGTTTGTTTGGATTGTGCAGAAAGCCAAGCCTGTGCGTATTGAAGCCATTTGTCGCAAATACATCACAGGTTCCATGTGGCGCGCATACGAAAAAGGCGAGCGTGAGTTTTGTGGTATTCAACTACCAGAAGGGTTAGGCAAAGACAAACCTCTGGACGAACTGCTGATGACACCATCAACCAAAGGGATTTTAAAAGGAATTCCTGGCGTGCCTGAAGCCGATGATGTGAACATTACCAGACAAAATATTGCCGACAACTTTGCCGCATTTAACTTTTCCAGCGCTGACGACATTGCCACTTACGAGAAGCTGCTGAAAGAAGGTTTTGCTGTGATCAGTGATGCTCTAGCACAAGTAGGACAAATTTTTGTCGATACCAAATTCGAGTTCGGTTATGTGCAAGATGCGCAAGGCAACGAAAAGCTGATTTACATGGACGAGGTGGGCACGCCCGATTCATCACGGATTTGGGATAGCGAAGCGTATCAAGCGGGTAAAATTGTTGAAAACTCGAAAGAGGGTTTCAGACAGTTTCTGCTTAACTACTTCCCAGACCCTGATATTCTGCTCAACAAAGATCGCATGCCTGAGCGCGAAGCACTGGCTCGTGACAACACGTTGCCAGAAGAGGCTTTACTGGCGGTATCTCGCACCTACATCGGCATCGCAGAAAAAATTACCGGCCAATCAATCACTTTAAGCGAAAATCCAAAACAAGAGATTATTGATATCCTTGCGCGTGATTACGGCCTTATCGATTAAATGAATTCAATATAACAACGTCAGTGCCAACAGCCCGCCACCAAGCGGGCTGTTTTTTATTGCAGCGCTGCGTTTAACTCATGGAAATGGTTTTACCATCGTTGGTAGTAACGCGTTTTGTCTCAACGAAATAATCTTTCTGCAAAATCGTGGAGACAAAATGCCAAGTGGAATCAACTTTCTCTTGCGTCAAATCGAGGCGCATAAAGCCACGCTGCTTGAGATCTGCCCATTGCAACTCTTTCACCATTTCAGGTAGGACGTATTCCATATGACTAATGGCTAAGCTGTCCAACCCCAAATATTCCTCTAGACCGGGCGAGCTCACAGACGCGGTAGCGAACTCAACGCCAACCGGATTGCCGGAATGGTCTTTTAGTTGGCTACACCAAGCATTGTGACTGTCACCAGCGAGACTGATGAATTTCTTGTTTAAATTTCGCGCCAATCCATACAACCATTCACGCTCGTAGTAGAAACCATCCCAAGCGTCTAAGTTGTATGGCACTGAGTTGGGATCTGAACTTGGATCGTTGAGATACGCGTTGATCGTACTATTAACATTCATCAACGCCGCCTGTTTTTGTTCATCGGTTGCGGTCAATAGGCCAAACATTGCCGTCATCACCGAACTTGGCAGCTCTAGTCGGCCCATTAATACCTGCTGCCCCATCACCGACCACGTTGCGCTACTCTGCGACATTGCGGTTTGTAGCCAATCCTTCTGATGACTTCCAAGCAACGCTCTGTCTGGTTGACGCGCTTTGGTCACTAAATCGACAATTCCCTCCATTGAAGGCGTATCGAGCGAAAAATAATCGAGAGGTTCTGCACGCGCGACCACTCGCGTATCCAACATATAGAGATCAAGTAAATTACCGAAAGAGAACTGGCGATAAATAAGTACCGAAGATTCAAGATTTTCGCGCACTGGCAGCCATTCCAGCCACGCGGCAGCAGCGGCCGCGCGGCGCAGTTCGAAGCTGCCTTCACCTGCTTGGTGATTCTCAGCGCCATTCGCCCACGTATCGTTGGCAATTTCGTGATCATCCCAAACTGCAATCATCGGCATGGCCGCATGAAGCGCTTGTAAGTCTTTATCTTGACGATATTGAGCATAACGCGCCCGATAGTCTTCCAGACTTAGACACTCAGTTTCGCGGCTAGGCACACGACCGAGCTCCTGAGCATGAGTCGTAGCATAACCGTCTTTGCCATATTCATAGATGTAATCACCCAAATGCAAAATGGCATCGAACGGTTTTTGCGCGTGTTGATTAACAATTTCTCTATAGACGTTGAAATAACCCGCTGGGTAGTTGGAGCAAGAAACCACGGCCAGTGAAGCGGCCGATAATTCGCCTTGCGCCAAGGTTTTTGTTTGACCAGTTGGGCTGATAGCGCCTTCACATAAGAAGCGATAGAAATAGGGCTGACCTGCGGACAAGCCCTTAGCGTCGGCTTTGACGGTGAAATCTTTTTCGCTATCAGTGGTGATTTCACCGGAGGCCACTATGTCACTAAAATCCGCTTTCGAAGCCACTTGCCAAGTAACGCGAGCTTGACTGGATTGAGTTGTCACGCGCGTCCAAATAATCACGGCGGTTTGCAATGGGTCCCCACTGGCAACGCCATGCTCAAACGAGGCTGAACTGGTGCTATTTTCACTTTCTGAATGACATGCCATTAAGCTGGTGGCGACCACGCCTGATGACATGACTTTAATAAAGCCTCTGCGAGACAAAGACATAACTACTTCCTTTTCTTGTTGTGTTGAGACCAAAGCAGCAACGCTCTGGTCGTTCTTCCAGAAACACCTGGTCATACCAGAAAGAGAAAGTATGCATAAGTTAATGACGTTAAGATGTCAGAAAACTCATTTATTAACATTTAAATAACATTATTCCTGAGCAGATCACATGCATAATGAAACAAGGTCCCAGTTGCAGTAAAAACTCTAAATGGAAAAAGCGTTTACACGAGACAAAATAAAGCGCAGCCAGTGATAAGTCATCAAACTGGCTGCGTCTAAAAGCGGTTAATTACAGGGTCTAGCTAAAGTCTTTGAGGTGAATGGTAAAAACATCCTGCTCGTAGCAGTTAATCACACTGTCGCTACGGCTTTGAATAAAATCGATTTGTTTCGGCTCCAACGCGTAAGGCATCACCACGGTAAGCTCATCAATACCTTCCAGTTTCGCAAGGCGAAGCAGAGTCACTAAATTAGATTCATCGCTACGACGAGAAGACATCGCTTTGAGTGCCGCCTCCCAGAGACGATCTTCTGGCTTGGCAAGTTCGGCAATGCTGTCTTTCCACACCGTACTAAACACAGGCGCGAAGGTGGTCATCGCTTCTAAGAATGTCCATTTTTTGTTGCAAGAAGCTCCGAGAAAACTGGTGTAATCAAACTCAACATGCATTTTTCCATTCTTTTCCATTTTGTCCCCCGACAGACTGTCAACACAGCCTATCCACTATTAGACAATTACTTTGATATAGCAATAGGATATAAAACAATCGTCTTTTATGCCCTTATTTTAAGGGAAAAGGAAATATCAAAAGCAAATTCGTAACAATAACAGCACACATTCTGTAACCATGCGCATCTGATTGATTAATATTTCAAGCTAAAAACAAATTGCGAACCAGAAAACTAGAAAAAGCCTACCATTTGACTAACTTAAATCCGAGGCCAATGCGTGTCTGATTATGGTCATAATCTATCAGCGTTTCGCCATAGCCATGATAAGCCTGCAAGTAGAAGCCAATTATGTCATTAAAATAAAATGTGTAGCCGACTTCAACACCACCACGATCGTCGTTCCAGTTGTAAAATCCGCGAGTATTAAAAATGCCAGCGGCGCTGTAGAACTTTAGCCAAACTTCGTAGGGAGCATAATAATCTTCGATGTTGCGGTTCTCCGACGTATCACCAACAACCGACCACAAATGAACGCCCCACTCTACCGGACCTTCCAGTCGCTCCGCAGCCAAGTAGAGCCGGTCCCAACTGCGTGATAAGTCCCCCGAACGACCATTGGACTCGTGTTTGTAACCCGCTTCCAAATGATTGAAAAGCAGCAAGTTGCTTTGGTGAGCAATAAACAGTTGTGGTTTGTAATTGGTCTCACGAAACGGAGAAGAGATACTGGAGTTAGCTAACTGCCACAGCGACTTTTGCGTGTAAGAACCGACAATCGCGGTGCTTTTGCTAAAGCGATAGATAGGCACTGCCACGGACAATTGATATTTGACCTCGAAGTTTTGCAGATCTTCTAGATCGGTACCTGCGTATTCTTCTTCATTCACATCGGTAGTGTAGGTGCCGAGCGCATAGTTATCTTCGTAGCTCGAGATATTAACTAAGCTTTTGCCACTGGCAAAACAAGGCAGCGCCAAAAGAAACCATAATACGTTAAACTTCATATTCATCTTCATTTTTTTAGGCAAATGGCTGCCGTATCAAGAGGATAAGCGGCAAATGTAAACACTCATCGTTTGAGAAAGCAAATTTTATTCCCATTTACCTGTGGCTAACGCACATCGACTATACGGCTCGCTTTACGATACTGGACTTTCCAACCTGAAAAGCGCGGCAACTCCCAACGTTTCGGATCTTCTTTACGATTGCCGCCACAGTGGACCACCTGCACCAGCTTACGCGCCGGGAAATACTCCACCTGCAATTGCAGATCCGATAAGGTCAACGATAACGGATAGTGCTGTGCAAAATCGGCGTATTGCCAGTCTGGAATGCCCGCAAAAGGAAAGTCGGCGGCTTCAAACAGCGCCATCTCTTCTAGCGTATTCACCCCCAATGTCTCTAACTGCTCGGCAAACCAAACATCAAAACTCACTTCTTTACTGTGAACTGAATTATTGTCATTCAGGCCTAATGCACAAAAAAGTTTCCAATGTTCAATCTGTTGGTGACGCTGGCTGTAAAATCCGTCCAACAGTTCACCCGACTTTACCTGCGCAATAATTGCTTGGATCGCACTTTCACCTTGCGGCTGAACGAGCTTGCTGGCGACAACCCGTCCAGCGAATATTCGCTCTATCAAAACTTGCCCTTGCTCAGTCTGTAAGCGGCTTTCAGCCTGACGCCACTCCCCCAGATCGAGCTCATCAATCAAGGTTAGCGCCACGGGCATCATTACCGAAGCGAGATTGAGCGTCTGCTTAACGCCGCGACCGGGCAAAGAGTGGCTATCCAGCACTACTGCCACTTGCGCCTTGTCCCCAAAGCGGCTCTGTTTGCCCACCAGCATCTCCATCTGGCCGTTACCAAGCGCCTCCTGCCTTTTGGCGCGGCGAACAAACAGCAGCTCTGGGTGTAACGTGGCGATTGCTTTTGCCAGCGCTTCCCGCTGATAGCGCGACGCCACCTCCAGTTCTGGTAACTCAAACAGCGCACGCATCTGCTCTGCCAGCCCCATCGCCTCCGTCAGAGCTTGCTCATCGATGTTGACGCCAGGATAGCGTTTACCACGTACTAGGCCAATCAATAACGTGACATCACACAAGTTTGGTTCAGCAATATCAAGCTCTTGCGCTTGTTCGCCACCAGCGAGCTGATACAAGTTAGCGGGCACCGAGAGCGCGGCGGCAAGGTCAATCATCGCCTCTTTAAGCGCCTTGTTGGGCATGCGCGTGACAAGATCGGCGTACAGTGTGTCAATTGGCAGTGGGTTGAGTAGTCTGCCGTGATCTGTCACACGCCCGAGTTGATCGATGGCTTGCATGGTACGCAGTACTTCGCTGGCCTGAGCAAGCGATTTTTCCGGCAACGGGTCGAGAAATGGCAACTCAGCCAATTGATAGCCACAACAGGCTGCAGCGAGCATCGGCTCGGTGAGTTCCTCACGTTGCAGCTCAGGCGGCGTAGCCAGTTCCATCGGCGCATGTTCGCCAAACAGTCTGACGCAGCGACCAGCCATCACTCGACCTGCGCGCCCCGCTCGCTGCGCTGCACTCGCTTTGGAAATGGTGCTTAATACCAGCGCGGTTCGTCCGTTGCGTTGCACATTACGCCGCTCTAAGCCGGAGTCGATCACGCAGGTGATGTTAGGAATGGTCAGCGAGGTTTCAGCCACATTAGTGGCAAGAACCACTTTTCGCATTGGCTGGACCGTTAATGCTCGCTGTCTTTCTTCGTCACTCACACTAGCATGCAGTGTCACCACCATGATGTCACTGAAGGCTCTTAGCGCCTGCACCACTTGCGCTATCTCTTTTCGCCCGGGTAAAAACACTAAAATATCTTCCCCGCCTCGCATCAGTTCATTGCCGATGGTCTCAACCACGGAGCGTTCTAGAAATTTCTTCTGCGGCAGCTGCCTACTCTCTTGCGCCAGATGCTGCACTTCGACCGGAAAGCAGCGCCCATGAGAGACGATGCGCTGCGCCGCAAGATAGCTGACCAAACTATCTCCCGCCATGGTCGCCGACGTGACGATCAAACGATGCTCGCCACGCACTTTCAACATCGCGGTGAGTAGGTCCATATCCCAACGGCGTTCATGAAATTCGTCAATCAAAACAATATCAAACGATTTTAGACCGTCTTCGGCAAACCAGCGCAGCGCCACACCGGGTGTGACAAACACAATCGGCGTATTCTTTTCAAAAACCGCTTTGAGTTTTATCGCGTAGCCGACCTGTACGCCAAGTGCCGAGCCTGACTGCTGCGCTAGGTATTGCGCCAATGACGTGCAGGCGATGCGGCGCGGTTCTATCACCAACACCCGGCCATGTTCTGACGCCCACAATGGCAAACGCGTTGACTTTCCTGAGCCGGTTTCTGCCTCTACCACCAAATGAGAATGTAAAATTTTTGTTTCAAATTGTGATTTAACACTATCGATGGGCAGAGCCGTCATAACAAATTCGCCGTGTTTAATTTGGACTCGCATTATAGTCAAACAGGCAGGTAACAACAGGCTTAACGGCGGACAATTGCGTATTCCAATTGGTATCAATTGTTTTAAAAGGCGTTTTGGCTAGCGTGTAAACAATTTTGCCAACGAATGTTTTGATGTATATCAAGTCCTATTTACAACTAAACAGTGAAGCCGTTATCATTTTCGCCGTTTCCTCAAAACCCTACGTTAAGGCACCCAATGAATAACGATAAACGCCCACTTTACATCCCTTTCGCGGGCCCTGCGCTTCTCAGCACGCCACTACTCAACAAAGGAAGCGCATTTTCCAGTGAAGAACGCGTTTCTTTTAACCTTGAAGGTCTGCTTCCCGAAACGACAGAGACCATTCAGGAGCAAGTTGAACGTGCTTACATGCAGTACAAAGCATTCGAAAGCGACATGGATAAGCACATCTACTTGCGTAACATTCAAGATACCAACGAAACGCTGTTCTACCGTTTGGTACAAAATCACATCACCGAAATGATGCCGATCATTTATACACCAACGGTTGGCGCGGCATGTGAAAACTTTTCTAATATCTATCGCCGTGGCCGCGGGCTGTTTGTCTCTTACGCCAACCGCGATCGCATCGATGACCTGCTCAACAATGCGTCGAACCATAACGTCAAGGTGATTGTTGTTACCGACGGTGAGCGTATTCTGGGTTTGGGTGACCAAGGGATCGGCGGGATGGGCATTCCTATCGGAAAACTTTCTCTCTACACCGCCTGTGGCGGCATCAGCCCTGCGTATACGCTACCTATCGTGCTCGATGTCGGTACCAATAACCCACAACGTTTGGCAGACCCAATGTACATGGGCTGGCGTCATCCACGCATTACTGGCCCAGATTACGATGCATTTATTGATGAATTCATGCAGGCAGTACATCGCCGCTGGCCGGATGCGCTGATCCAGTTTGAAGATTTTGCGCAGAAAAACGCCATGCCGCTGCTTGAGCGGTACAAAAATCGCGTCTGCTGTTTCAACGATGACATCCAAGGAACCGCTGCCGTGACAGTCGGTTCACTACTGGCGGCGTGTAAAGCGGCAGGTAGCAAGTTGTCAGAGCAGCGTATTACTTTCTTGGGTGCTGGATCAGCGGGCTGCGGCATTGCAGAGGCCATTATCGCGCAGATGGTATCGGAAGGCATTTCGGATGAACAAGCGCGCTCGCAAGTATTCATGGTTGACCGTTGGGGCCTCTTGCAAGAAGGCATGCCAAACCTACTCGATTTCCAACAGCGTTTAGTGCAAAAACACGCCGTCACCGGCGAGTGGCAATCGGAAGGCAACGGATTCTCTCTGTTTGATGTGGTGATGAACGCCAAACCGACGGTGCTGATCGGTGTCTCTGGTGCCCCCGGTCTGTTTACCCAAGAGATCATCGAAGAGATGCACAAACACTGCCCGCGTCCAATCATCTTCCCGCTGTCAAACCCGACCAGCCGTGTGGAAGCAATTCCGGCTGATATTATTCGCTGGACCAAAGGTGAAGCGCTGGTGGCAACTGGCAGTCCGTTTGATCCGGTGATTCATGAAGGCAAAACCTACCCGATCGCCCAGTGCAACAATAGCTACATTTTCCCGGGTATTGGCCTTGGCGTGTTGGCGGTTAACGCGCGACGCGTCACTGACGAAATGCTGATGGAATCGAGCCGCGCGCTAGCGACCTGTTCGCCGTTGGCGATTCATGGTCGTGGCGCCCTGCTGCCACCACTGGAAGAGATCCATACGGTATCTAAACGCATCGCCTATGCGGTAGCGAAGAAGGCCATTGAACAAGGCGTCGCGTTGGAGATCGCCGACGATGCTCTGCAAGTGGCCATTGAACAGCATTTCTGGCAACCGGTCTATCGTCGTTACAAACGTACCGCGTTCTAAACCTCTCCCTTTCAGCCCTCGCATGCGAGGGCTTTTTCTTCGCCAATTTGTCGATTTTTACGAGAATAGAGCTTCATTGTCTGCTTTACTTTCCGTTATGATGTGAGTTCTCAATAACTTGGAGTGAAGAACATTGGATCATCCGCTTTCCCAAACACACGCAAAACGTCGCTGGAAAAAACTGGTGCTGCTGGTGTTTGTGTTGCTGATCCTGTTTGCCGTCGCGGTCATCGCGGTTGACCGCTGGGTCAGCTATCAAGCGAGTGAACGCATCATCACCTCTTACGACCAAGTACGGCCATTCGATGTCGCAGTGGTACTTGGCACCAGCAAATACATCGGTAAGACACTCAACAGCTATTACACACACCGAATTGAAGCTGCAATTGAGCTCTATCGCTTAGACAAGGTGCAACACTTTTTGCTCAGCGGTGACAACGCCCATCGCTCCTACAACGAACCTTGGACAATGAAACGCGATCTGCTCAAAGCGGGCGTGCCTGAAACGGCCATTCATCTCGACTATGCTGGTTTTCGTACGCTCGACTCGATTGTGCGGGCAAAAAAGATTTTTGTTACCGAAAACTTTCTCATCATCACGCAACGTTTTCACTGTGAGCGCGCACTTCTTATCGCGAATGCATACCACATTAACGCGCAGTGTCTAGCGGTTGCCGGGCCGGACAATCCATCGCAAACGTGGTCGGTGCGTATTCGCGAAGTTTTTGCGCGTAGCAAAGCACTGCTGGATCTCTACATTATTGATACTCAACCTCGTTTTCTCGGACCTCAGCAACCCATTCTGCGCGAAGCGGACGATGGAGATGCGCCCCTGTCTGACACCATCCCTGCGGCCAATGGGTAGAAATCTACACCTTTTTATTCCAACACCTCACACTTTGTTGCTATTAAGTTAAAAGTCACCAACATAGATTGCACAACTCTCGTAACATCCAAGTAACACAAGTCAGATATTCGCCTCTGCAACAACCGTTCTCACCATGCCCAGCATAGTGCTGGGCTCAAGAGCGGTTGACAAAACAACAACACGCTACAGAGGCAGAGCAAAAGGAGCACTCTATGACTGCACTCGTCGTTACTCTACGAAACTGGTTTTTCACCAGAAACAGCATGATATTTATCGCCAATATTTTGTTGTTTATCACTCTGCTGGAGACGCTACCGTTTGACCCCAAAGTGGTGATCGGTTTAAGCATTCTCACTTTCGTCGCGGTATTGTGGCTGACAGAAGCAATCCACGTCAGTATCACCGCTTTATTGGTGCCACTGCTGGCGATTTTCTCCGGTATTTTCGACACGCAAGCTGCGCTAAACAACTTTTCTAACTCGATCATTTTCCTATTTCTAGGCGGTTTTGCTCTCGCAGCAGCACTGCACAAGCAAAAACTTGATCAGGCAATTGCGGATAAAGTGTTGCTGATTGCAGGCGGCAAAATGTCAACGGCGGTATTCATGCTGTTTGGTGTCAGCGCCGGTTTGTCGATGTGGATTTCGAACACTGCCACCACCGCAATGATGTTGCCACTGGTTTTGGGCGTGATGAGCAAACTTGACCGCGAGAAAAGCCATAACACCTACCTGTTTGTGCTGCTGGGCATCGCTTACTGCGCGTCGATTGGCGGGATCGCCACCATCGTCGGTAGCCCGCCGAACGCCATCGCGGCAGCGGAAGTTGGCCTCGATTTCACTGGCTGGATGAAACTCGGCATGCCGATCACCTTCTTGCTATTGCCAATCGCACTAATCGTTCTCTACAGCATGACCAAGCCAAACCTCAAGCATTCATTTGAGCTCGACCACAAACCGGTTGAGTGGACCAATGGCAAGCTGATCACTCTAGCGATCTTCTTAGTCACGGTGACTCTGTGGATCTTCTCTAAACCGATTAACGGTATGCTCGGTGGCTTTAAAAGCTTCGATACACTGGTTGCCATCGGCGCCATCCTAGCCCTCGGCGTTTCTCGCGCGGTTGAGTGGAAAGACATCGAAAAAACCACCGATTGGGGCGTTCTAATCCTATTTGGCGGCGGTATCTGCTTGAGTAATGTACTGAAAGCAACTGGCACCAGCGTCTTCCTCGCTCAAGGGCTCAGTGCTTTCCTTGACCAAGCGGGCATGCTGCTGACTATCTTAGCGGTAGTGACTTTCGTGGTGTTCTTAACCGAATTTGCCAGTAACACCGCCAGTGCAGCGCTGCTTGTTCCTGTGTTTGCCACCATTGCGGAAGCACTAGGGATTTCGCCAGTGATTCTTTCTGCGTTGATTGCGATTTCAGCCTCCTGTGCATTTATGCTGCCAGTAGCCACGCCCCCCAATGCGATTGTGTTTGCCACCGGACACATCAAGCAGAGTGAAATGATGCGTATTGGTATGGTGCTCAACATCGCCTGCATCGCCGCGCTCACTCTTTTCGCCGCGATTTTTTGGTAATCGGTTCCACACTGCAGAGGCGCAGAGTCGTCTAGTATGACGCTTTGGCTTGCCCCTTTCCCCCGGGGCAATCTGCAGACCCTGTTAGGTGGCCAAGTGCCACCTTTTTTTGATAGGCTTTCCACTCAGCATTTATGCTGAAGCAGCGGTATTGCCGTAGTTTACTTCAACCCGATTACGCCCACGGTGCTTGGCCTGATATAAAGCTTCATCCGCACGCGCCATCACCTCGGTTACCCTCTCTGCGCCCATTTCCGCTACCCCAATGCTGCACGTCAACCGTCCACCATGTAACCAAATATGCTGTGCAACGTGACGGCGCAAGCGCTCTGCTTTTTCACTCGCTTGAGGTAAATGGAGACCCGGGCAAAACACAACAAACTCTTCACCGCCCCAGCGGACTAACCGTTCATCCCCTTCGAGCAAACTGGCGACCACCATGACAAACTCACGGAGAATGTCATCCCCCATTTGATGGCCATAGCGGTCGTTGATGTGCTTGAATTTATCGAGATCGAGATAGAGTAGCGACAACGATTCCTGCCCCCAGCGCACTTGCCGAGCGGTTTGATTAAGCCAATCACGCACTGCATGACGGTTCATCGCTCCGGTCAAGGCATCGCGATGTGCCAGTTCGGCAAACTCATAGTTTTGCGCACGTAAATCGGCGTTGAGCTTTTTCAAGTGCAATTGACGCGCACGCACCTCAAGAAAGGCTCGATTACTTTTGCGCAGCTCATTGAGGGAAAACACCAATCCAAGTAACACCCAAGAAAAGAGTAGTGTGGTCAGCAGTGTCTCTTTGGCAAGATATGCACCTTCAAATTCGATGCTTTCGACTTGCAGATGGTGATTACCCAAGGGTGCTCCCGAACCCGTCGCTAAATCGATGCGTACAATGTTGGTGAACTCTGGTCCCGATTCAGCAATCGGAATTTTGTTGTCTGACAGCCACCAGCTCATCACTTGCAAGTTAGCCAGAGGAATTTCAATCGTCTGGGCGCCTTGCGCGACGCTAAACTCCACTCCGTTGTATTTATAGCTGTACTCTTTTTCTGCTACCGAATAACTCGGATTGAAGTTGCGCAAATAAAAGCGCAGTCGAGGCTCGCCACTCTCTGGTGCATCATAGCGAAGCCGCAGTCTGACTGTATGATAGTTGGAAAGATCAAGACCCTGCGTTTTTGTCGCCGTATCGGTGTGAATGGAAATACCACAATATGGCCACGGGTAGTTTTCCAGTTTAAGTTGACATTGCAGATCAAGGGCTTGGTTTTGGGTGTGCATTTCCGACTGGCTGACTCCGCCATCGAGGCGATCATCATTGGAATAAAAAGCGAACTGATCTGGCGTGACGAGTAACACGCGTGTATCGCCTAACGCCCGATAGAGCAAAAACAGCGCGATGGTACAGATTGCCAAGGCAAACACCAGTTTAGGGATCGATTTCATCATTGCTCTCCACACAGTCCCAGACAAAAGCGTTGGAACAACAGAAGTTTTAAATGCAAACCTTTTTTTAGGTTTTTATTGTTATTCTTAATTTCGTTACATCTTATCTCAATCGCTAATGTGATATTAGTTCAGAAATGGCCAAGTCTGCATAAAAGCGCACAATTGCGACATAGTTCACGTCGCAAAATAAGCATGCAATCACATAGCATTCCAGTGGGCTCCCACTTACCTATCGGTCAAAGACAAGGCGTTTGCAAACCGAATACGGCAAAAGCTGCCCACAGCCGCTATCAGCCCTGATATACTGCGAAAAAAGCAAAACTATGAGTAATGTCATGTCAATACAAATCACTGGCACGCTGGATAAACTGCGTGCATCCCTCGACGGCGTTGTGTCGTATCGCCTCCCAGTCGGAGAAGAGGAAGTTGAACTCAACCGCCTGATTGGCCAGCCTATTAGACTCACGCATACCGGCAATATTTTTTGTAGTTCATGCGGAAAAAAAACCAAGAAAAGCTACGCACAAGGCCACTGCTATGTCTGTATGAGCAAACTGGCCAGCTGCGATATGTGCATTATGAAGCCCGAAACCTGCCACTACGCGGCGGGCACTTGTCGCGAACCTGAGTGGGCCCAGAGTCACTGCATGGTGGATCACTTCGTTTATCTTTCTAACACCTCTAGCCTCAAAGTGGGCATCACACGTCATACGCAAATTCCGACCCGTTGGATTGACCAAGGGGCGACGCAAGGCTTGCCAATATTGAAGGTAAAAACTCGTCATATTTCCGGTTTGCTTGAAGTGGAACTGGCGAAACACATCGCCGATAAAACCAACTGGCGAGCCCTTCTTAAAGGTGATGGCCAACCACTCGATCTCACCGAACAAGCCAAAGTACTGTTGCCACTGCTGGAAGAGAAAATCGCTCAGGTAAAAGCCGAGTTCGGCGAAGAGAGTGTTGAAGTCGTGCAAGACAGTTTAACCTCACTAGCGTATCCGGTTGAGCACTATCCAACCAAGATCACATCGCACAACTTTGATAAAGAGCCACAAGTGAGCGGCATTTTGCAGGGAATTAAAGGGCAATACCTGATTCTAGATACTGGCGTTATCAATATTCGCAAGTTCACATCTTACGAAGTGGAATTCGAAGGCTAGACATTGCCTAAATGACAATCGCCTCAATGATAGAAAGAGCCCGCACTTGGCGGGCTCTGCGTTCTCATGTAACTAGAGTGACTACTGATCGAGAATACTTTCCAACACGTTAAACAGCAGATCGATCTCTTCAACGGTGTTGTAGTGCATACAACCAATGCGGATCACGCCACCGCTCTCCTCTAGACCAAGCTGACGAACCAAACCCAAGGCGTAGAAGTGGCCATTCCACACACAAATGTTGTGCTCACCCAAGGTTTTGGCGATAAAACCCGGTGGATATTGCGCAAAACGTACTGCAAACGTCGGAGTACGTTTGTCACTGGCACTGTCGTTGATGCCATATAAGGTCGCACCATCTAACGCACTTAAACGCTGTAAAAAGTGCTGGCTGAGGCGCTCTTCATGCAGATTATATTGCGCGTAGCTCTGCACTAAACGCTGGCGCAGCGGCAGATGCGCTTCGCCAAACTGCGCCAGATACTCCACCGCCGCCGTCACACCCGCCAAGCCTTCAAAACTCTGGGTGCCCGTTTCAAAACGGCCAGGGCCAATATTGGTGGCGGGTTCCACTTTATAAGGTTGTAGTGATTGCAGCCAAGGCTCTGCGACAAACGCGATGCCAACGTGTGGGCCGAAGAACTTGTACGCCGAGCAAGCAAGAAAATCACAGCCAAGTGCCTGCACATCGACCAAGTGGTGCGGCAGATAATGCACCGCATCCACGTAAACCTGCGCGCCCACCGCGTGTGCTAACTCCACCACCCGCTTGACATCCACAATCGACCCCGTGGTGTTTGAGGCATAAGTAACTGCCACCAAACGTGTTTTTTCGTTGATCAATTGCTCAAGATGCGCCATGTCGAGCGTGCAGTCGGACTCGTTGACTCGCACTTGATGCACAATGGCGCCTTTATCCTGCGCAGCTTGCTGCCAGCTTGAGACATTGGAGTAGTGATCCAAGGCGGTGACAATCACTTCGTCGCCCGCCTGCCAATCACGGCTGATGGCACGGCTCAATTGGAAAGTCAGCGAAGTCATGTTCGCGCCAAACACAATGTTGTCGGCACTGGGAGCATTGAGCAATGCTTGCGCGGATTGGCGCGCCTGCGCCATGACATCCACCGTGAGCTGGCTAGAAAAATAGTGCCCGCCTAAGTTGGAGTTGTAATGACCCAGATAGCCGATCATCGCATCCAGCACCGATTGCGGCACTTGAGAGCCGCCCGGACCATCAAAGAAGGTCACTGGTTTATCATTATGGTACTGATGCAACGCGGAAAACTGTCCGCGCACTTGTTCAAGATTGAAGTTCATGCAAAGCCCCTTTGGCCGTCAACACAAACACGTCCATATACCCTTCCTGCGCATTTTCCAGAGCGCGGATCGGTTTGGCGTTGTGCCACAACTTACTGTCTGCCAGCATGGCTACTTCGCCATTTTCTAGCACTTTTCTAAAGAAAGGCTCGGCGTGGAAGTCGCTATACAGCAGAATATCACCGCCTTCGATGTTATTACGGCCGATGCCGACAATAGCGATGTGATCAAAACCATCCTGGTGCACCCCTTCCGGCGCCACTTCGGTTTGGTCGTAAATGGCGGTAATACGGATCTGATGGATCTCAATTTCTTGCCCATCACGCAGATTATTTTTATGGGCAAACAGCTGACACATTTCGCGGAAACCTTCACTGTGCAACGTATGTGATTCGATCGGTTCGAACTGCCTTGTCACATCGCCTTGAAAACGGTTGATATCCGAACTCTGCACAAAGTTATTTTTCTGCAGATCGATCAACTTTCCTTGCTTCATCTGCACCACGGAATAGCGACGCAGGCGGTACTTCCCATCAGCATGTTCCGTATGTGGCAAGGTCGCGAACGAAGGAGAGAGTTGTTCGATCGCTTGGCGGCTCAGTTGGGTTAAATGTAAAGTGTTTTCGTGCGAATGTAGCATCATTCACTCCTTTGATAGATACATTTGTTGTTATGTTTGTTAACAATAAATTCACATCCAGGATACGAACAAATATCGCCAAAGCAACGTTTAACCACAAATAATTTCAATATATTTATATATTCAACATATAACTCCGTATTAGTTTCAATTACCAGTTCAATAACCCAATCTGAGTACCTGGCCGATTCCAAAAGCAGTGAAGTTCACTAACATTGAAAATAAAACTAGTATTTTCATGATGTTAACCTCAATCCTTCGCAATAAGTGGTCTTTTATCACGCTAGCTCATCGAAAAAATAGATCGCACGCGCCAAGGCACAAACTTAGCTATAACCTATAACCAGAAATTCGTTACAGTGTGTGGCTTGCATCTTTTATTAGGCCAATATTTTCCATACAATCAGGCAAATTTATCTGCCCGATAGGGAGTCGAAATGAGCGACGTAAAACACTGTAAATTATTAATTCTTGGGTCTGGTCCTGCGGGGTACACCGCCGCGGTTTACGCAGCTCGAGCCAACTTAAACCCAGTGCTGATTACTGGGATGCAACAAGGTGGTCAGCTCACGACCACCACTGAAGTGGAAAACTGGCCGGGCGATGCAGAAGGCCTGACTGGCCCTGCTCTGATGGATCGCATGAAAGAGCATGCAGAACGCTTTGCAACTGAAATCATCTTTGATCACATTAACCAAGTTGAACTAACTTCTCGCCCATTTCGTCTTAAAGGCGACTCTGGCGAATACACTTGTGATGCGCTGATCATCTCAACGGGCGCATCAGCCAAATACCTAGGTTTAGACTCAGAAGAAGCGTTTAAAGGTCGCGGCGTTTCAGCTTGTGCTACCTGTGATGGTTTCTTCTACCGCAATCAAAAAGTTGCGGTGGTGGGAGGCGGCAATACCGCGGTTGAAGAAGCACTTTATCTGTCAAACATCGCTGCTGAAGTGCATCTTATCCACCGTCGTGATTCCTTCCGCGCAGAGAAAATCCTCATCAATCGTCTGGTGGACAAAGTGCAAAATGGCAACATCGTACTGCATACTGACCGCGTTCTGGATGAAGTGCTCGGCGATGAGATGGGTGTCACGGGCGTGCGCATCAAAAACGTTCACTCTGGCGAGTTCGAAGAAATTGACGTCATGGGCACGTTTATCGCTATCGGCCACCAGCCAAACACGCAGATTTTCCAAGATCAGCTTGAGATGAAAGATGGTTATATCGTGGTGAAATCAGGGTTAGAAGGTAACGCAACCCAAACCAGCATCGAAGGTGTGTTTGCCGCTGGCGATGTGATGGATCACAACTATCGTCAAGCCATCACCTCAGCAGGCACTGGATGTATGGCGGCGCTGGATGCAGAGCGCTACCTTGATTCGCTGAACGATAAATAACTTTTCACATTTGTGTCATAACCTTAGAGCCCGGCAGTGTTCCTGCCGGGCTTTCTTTTGTATACTTGGCCCCCTCGAAATAAAACAATTCTCATTAAGCCTTCACGATGGATAAAAAGAAACAACGCAGCTTGAACAAGTGGCTCAAGCAGCAGAGTAAACTGGCCAAGCGCTGGTTGATGATTGCTGTTGGCCTAGGCGTATTGTCGAGCGTGTTTTTGTTGGCCCAAGCCGCTTTGCTCGCCACCATTCTTCATCAGCTCATCATAGAGCAAGTCGATAAGTCGCAACTGCTACCGCAGTTTCTCAGCCTAGTGGCACTCATCGCACTGCGAGCCCTGTGTTCGTGGGGTCGCGAGATCGCGGGGTACCGTTGTGGTGAACAGATCCGCGTTTACATTCGCCAACTGATCCTCGATAAACTGCGCGAGCTTGGCCCCGCCTACATCAAGGGGAAACCTGCTGGCGCATGGGCAACCTTAGTGCTTGAGCAAGTCGAAAACATGCAGGACTTCTTCGCCCGCTATTTACCGCAAATGTCACTGGCAGTGCTGGTGCCCTTCGTCATTTTGGCGGTGGTCTTTCCTGTCAACTGGGCCGCGGGGCTGATCTTTTTGATTACCGCGCCATTGGTGCCGCTCTTTATGGCTATGGTGGGGATGAAAGCCGCTGATGCCAGTCGTAAAAACTTCAAAGCGCTGCAACGTCTCTCGGGGCATTTTTATGATCGTTTGCAAGCAATGACCACGATCCGCCTTTTTGACCGTACCCAAGCAGAAACGGAAATCATGCGAGGTGCGTCAGAAGTGTTTCGCAGCCGCACCATGGACGTGCTACGTATCGCCTTTCTCTCTTCGGCGGTGTTGGAGTTTTTCACCTCCATCTCTATCGCGTTAACTGCGGTCTACTTTGGTTTTGCCTTTATTGGCGAACTCAACTTTGGTGATTACGGCGCTGGCGTCACACTGTTCGCCGGGTTGTTTATCCTTATCCTCGCGCCGGAGTTCTATCAGCCACTGCGTGATCTCGGTACCTTCTATCACGCCAAGCAGCAGGCGGTTGGCGCAGCTGAGAGCATCGTTGACTTTCTCGAAACAGAAGCGAGCAGTGTGCGCTCTGGGGACAAAAGCGTTGACCATCGCCAAGCGATTGAGATCGTCGCGCGCGATCTTGAGGTCTTCTCACCACAAGGCGAGCGCTTAGTTGGCCCAATCAGCTTTGCCATCCACGCCAATCAAACCACGGCATTGGTGGGCCCAAGCGGCGCAGGCAAAACCAGTTTAATCAATGCAATTCTGGGCTTTTTACCGTACCAAGGTTCACTGACCATCAACGGTATTGAGCGTAGCGAGCTTGATTTAGCAAGCTGGCGCAAACAGATCAGTTGGGTTGGACAAAACCCGCTGCTGCTGCACGGCTCGATTCGCGACAACATCACGCTCGGCAAAGAGCGAGTAAGCGAAACCGAGCTGCGCTGCGCGCTGGAACAATCGTTCTCAGCCGAGTTTGTTGATCAGCACGGGTTGGATTACCTCATCACCGACCGCTCCGGTGGTCTTTCTGTCGGGCAAGCACAACGATTGGCACTGGCTCGAGCGATGGTGCAAAACGGCACTTTCTGGCTTTTAGACGAACCAACAGCCAGCTTAGATGCACGCAGTGAACGGCTAGTGATGCAAGGTCTTGCCAGCCAAACTCAAGGAAAAACCACCTTGATGGTGACACACCAGTTGACGCCGTTACAGCACGTCGAGCAGATCTTGGTGATGCAAAACGGCCAACTGGTTCAATCCGGTGGTTATCAGGAGCTCGCAGAGCAAGCGGGCTTGTTCCAACAGATGCTTAACGCCAATCAAGCACTTCATCAAACCAACAAGGGGAATCTTGATGCGTGATTTAGTTCCCTACCTAAAACTGTATAAAAAACATTGGTTCGGTCTCTCACTCGGGATGTTGCTGGCCTTTTTGACCCTGTGCGCTTCCATCGGCCTGTTAACGCTCTCTGGTTGGTTTCTCTCCGCCGCAGGCATTGCTGGGCTGACCATCGCACGGGAAACCTTCAACTACATGTTGCCCGGTGCGTTTGTACGCGGCTTTGCCATGGGTCGCACCGCTGGGCGCTGGGGCGAGCGCGTTGTTAGCCACAATGCTACCTTTAAGCTTTTGACTGACTTGAGAATTTTCTTTTTCTCCAAGCTGGCACCGCTTATCCCCGGCCGCGTATCTAACCTGCGTGATGCTGATCTGCTCAACCGCTTGGTGGCCGATATCGATTCGATGGATCACGTCTATCTGCGCCTTATCAGCCCTATGGTGGTTGGTACGCTGGGCATTGCTGGTCTCACTGCAGTGCTGTGCTGGTTTGACATGACACTCGGCCTCACGCTAGGGGCCATTTTGCTGGCGCTACTGCTTTGCTGGCCAGTGCTGTTTTACAAGCTGGGCAAACGCAACGGCGCAGAACTTACCCAACATCGTGCGCAATTGCGCATCGCCGCGCTCGACTGGTTACAAGGTTACAGCGAACTGACGCTGTTTGGCGCAGAGGCACGTTATCGCACCGCCATTGGCGAGGCGCAGCAACGCTTGATGCGCAATCAGTACTTCAACGCCCATTTTTCAGGCTTAGCTCAAGCGCTTTTGATGCTGGCCAATGGCTGGACGCTGGTTCTGATGCTTTGGTTAGCCGCCGATGGCGTTGGTGGCAATCCACCCGATCCAATGATCGCTCTCGTGGCGTTTGCCACCATGGCAAGCGTGGAGCTGTTAATGCCGATTGCGGGCGCGTTTCAACACCTTGGTCAGACGCTTTCATCCGCGCGCAGACTCAACGAAGTGATCTTGTTGGAACCGGAAGTGCGCTTCCCTACCGAACCAGTAGCGCACAGCGGCGAGTTCTCGATTGCCTACAACAATGTCTCATTCCGCTATCCAGACAGTGAAAAAATGGCGCTGCAAAACGTCAATCTGTCTATCCCAGCAGGTTCAAGAATCGCGATTGTTGGGCAAACGGGTTCGGGCAAGTCGACGCTCCTTCAGCTTCTCAATCGCTATTGGGATGTGCAGAGCGGTTCGATTGAAATCGCCGGTCAACCGTTAACGCAATGGAATGAAAGCCAGCTTCGTCAAACCTTGAGCGTGGTGAGTCAGCGGGTTGACATTTTAAATGGCAGCTTGCGTGATAACCTTTTGATGGCCTCTCCGCAGGCCAGTGACGAAACCATCAGCCAAGTACTAAACGAAGTGGGACTTGGTAACCTCCTCGACCACGACGGCTTAAATGCGTGGCTCGGTGATGGTGGCCGCCAGCTTTCCGGTGGCGAGAAGCGCCGTATTGGCATCGCTCGCGCCTTGCTGCACGATGCGCCGATCTTACTGCTCGACGAACCAACAGAAGGCTTGGATAAGCAAACCGAACAGCAGATCATGCAGTTGTTCGCCAGCCACTTTGCTGGCAAGACCGTCGTTTTCATTACGCACCGTTTGGTCAACTTAGACCAGATGGACAGCATCTGTTTGATTGAACAGGGTGAAGTGGTCGAACACGGCAGCCATAGTGAGTTGCTGGCCAAGCAAGGCCGCTACTATCAACTGGCACAATCTCTTTAAAGCTCAACAAATAACCCGGGCGAGCCCGGGTTATTTTTATACGCAATTCTCTATCTCTATTAGCGCAGACGATTAATGCTCATTAGCAACAAGAAATAACTGCCACCCAAAATCGCGACTAACGTGCCTGCGGCAATCTGGTTGGGATAGAGCGCGATCTGCCCCAGCCAGTCTGCCCAAATCATCAACGCCGCGCCAATCACACCGCCCAGCACCATTTGCTGCTTGCTCCCTCTCGCCCCCAGCATCATTGCCATATGCGGCGCAATCAAACCGACAAACGCCACCGGCCCCATGGTTGCCGTGCTGAGCGCACACAATAGCGCCACTAAGCTGAGTAAGATAACCTGCGCGTGCATCGGTTTCAGGCCGCGCGCTGCTGCGAAATCTCGGCCAATCGACATTAAGGTGAGCCAGCGAGAAAGGGCTAAGGCCAGTGACGACAACAGCGCCACACCCAAGATTAATGCGCTTGCCTGCGCCGCACTGACGCGATAGGTCGACCCAGCAAGCCACAATAAAATCTTGTAGCTGTCACCACTGCCCTTTGCCAGCGCAAATTGCACCAGCGCTTGCAAAAGTGCCGTCAAAGCGATGCCAATCAAAATGATGCTTGGGGGTGAGAACTGGTGGCGTTTACCGAGTAGCAACAAAATAAGCAGCACAGCTGCGCTGCCAGCAAACGCGACTTGCCAATCGGCGATGAGCAGCGTCGAGCCAAAAAACAGCGATAACACCACCAGCGCAAAAGTTGCCCCGGCGGAAACCCCTAAAATATCCGGACTAGCGAGCGGGTTATGAATCACTCGTTGCAGTAACGTCCCTGCTATCGCCAGAGCGACGCCGACACACAGCGCCGTCGCCATTCTTGGCCAGCGCAGTTGCCACTGATACTCCCCAGGTAATCCCCAACTTAGCGAACCTTGTTGATATGAGAGCAAGCTGTAAACCGCAATCCCCAATAGCAAGATTACGGCACTGAGCAGCTTAGTCGCGGGAGTGAGCCGGCGGCGTTGACTGGTAAAAGAGAGCGGCATTTGATCTTGCGCGCTCAATTTTCGGCGGCTAAACCACAACAGAGCCGGCGCACCGATCGCCGCGGCGGTCACCCCGCTTGGAATCACTTGCTCGCTCCACACCGCCAGCAACATCGACAGTGAGTCGGTCAAAAGAAGCAGTATTGCTCCAAGCAGTAGGCTGCAATAAAGCTCTTGCTTCGCGGTGCGTGCTCCGAGGTAACGGGCAATGTTGGGCGTAAGCAAACCAATAAAACTGATCATCCCGACAGCAGTGATCGACGCTGACACCAGCCAGATCCCGACAACAAGCAGCAAGAAGAAACTCGGTAGCACAGATAAACCTCGCGCGGCTGCGCCTTCATGGCCAAGTCGCATCAGAGTCAGTATCCGCGGTGCCAACAACAGTAGCAACAGCGCGGGTAGCAATCTCGGCCACAGCCATTGCACCCAATCCCAACCATATTGCGCTAAATCACCCGCGCCCCACATAAACACATTTTGCGCAAACTGGGCGTTAAGAATAATCAACGCGGTCGCTAGCGAACCAAGCAATATGTTGATCACCATGCCAGAGATGACCAACGGCAATCCGGTTAAGTTACGCATTCCAGCAATGATGATAATCAAGGCGAAAGCGACCAGAGCACCGACCATAGCGGCTAAAGCGCTGTAATCCGCCACCCAATCGACAAACCAAATGTTGATCACCACCAGCGCCAGCCATGCGCCGGATGAAGTGCCCATGGTCAGCGGTGACGTCAGAGGATTTTGCGTGAGTTGCTGCATTAAGCTGCCTACCAACCCAAGTGTGGCCCCCACCAATAAGCTCATCACCAAGCGGGGCAATTGTGCGTAAACAAAAAACACATCGGCAAAGGCGTGCGCCTTTTGTGGTTGCCACAAGAGTTGCCATTGGCTGCTGAGCGAAAGCGACGTATCGATTTGCACACTCCTTAGGGCGCTTAACAGCAGCAAAAAGCAAAGTAGCGACCATGCGGGTATTTTGCTCATTTGGGTTCCTTCGCTAGCTCAAGAAGACTCTCAGTGATCGCCTCGGCGGTCGATTGCAGCGACAGTACGCCGCCATAACTCCACACCGAGCGCACCCCGTTGACTCGCCCCTGCTGAGCCGCTGGTAAGGCATTCCACAGAACAGCATCCCGCAGGTTTTTCTCTTGCGGAAATGGGCGTATGTAAAGCACGTAAGCCGAAGTGAGCTGTTGTAAAACATTGATACGCTTTTGGCTCACTCCCCAAGGCTGCGCGGGGAGCGCGAGCGGGTTAATCAGCCCCAATCGCCGCAACACGTATTGATTGATCGAGTTTTCGCTTGAAAGCAGTAGCGTATTGAGGTTGGAAAAGCGCATCACCACAACTTCTGGGGGCTCAGCAAACGCATTGCGCAGTTGCGCGGAGAGCTGCGCAAACCGCACGTCTAACGCGTCGAGTCTCTGCTGCGCCCGCTCACTTTTACCGAACAATGCTCCTAAGATTTTTAACTGTTCGATGACGACCTCAGCGGCACTGTCCTGTTTGGCGAAATTGGGCAGATAGACTACAGGCGCGATGGAGGCCAACACGGGCAAGAGATCGCGCTGCTGCGCACTGGCAAGGATCACATCCGGTTTAAGCGCCGCGATTGTTTCCAGATTTGGCTCGGCGCGCGTACCGAGATCTTGCATCGAGTCTGGTGCTGGCGGGTTCGCGACCCACTGCTGATAGCCGGCAATATTTGGCGCGGCCAGTGGCAGCACGTCGAGTGCCAACACTTGTTCCAGCAGATCCCAATCCAGTACCACCACTCGCTCTGGCACCCGGGCAAACTTTTTGTCTCCTTGCCCATCACGAATTTGTATTGCCGCTTGGCTCGTGGTTGAAAAAAGCAGCCATGCCAACAGCGCTATCGAAACAAAATAAGCAGAGCGGGGGTTCAAGCGCATACCACCGCCACCTTACGCGCAGAGCCCGTTTGCGTCTCATCAGGATGGTCGATCAAACGAATACGAGTTTGATATAAATCGGACAATCGCTGCTCGTCGAGCAACAAATTTGCGGGGCCTTCAAAGGCAATCTGTCCTTTTTTCAGCGCCACAATGTGAGTGGCATAGCGCAAGGCGAGGTTGAGATCGTGCAAGATGACAATCACGCCCACACCCTGAGTGTGATTTAACTCAGCCAGCAGAGACATCAGTTGGTATTGATGATGGATATCCAGCGCCGAGGTCGGTTCATCGAGGATCAGCAGTGGCGATTGCTGAGCCAGCAACATCGCCACCCAAGCACGTTGACGCTCGCCGCCCGAGAGATCGTCTGCCAACGTATCAGCGAACGGTATCACCCCGGTTTTTTCCATCGCTTGGTTAACCACCATTTCGTCTTGCGCTTGCCAACGGCCAAGCGCGCCACGCCATGGAAATCGCCCTAACTTGACCAGCTCTTTCACCGTCAAGCCAGCCGAGACGGGCAACTTTTGTGGCAAAAACGCTACCTGTTTGGCAAAGTCCTTCGCACTAAAACGGCTCACTTCTTGTTGGTGCAATTGCACCGAGCCTGTGTCCGGTTTTTGTTGGCCAGCCAGCAGGCTCACTAAGGTGGACTTACCTGAGCCGTTATGCCCCAACACCACGGTCAAAGCTTGGCTGGGAATATTTAAGGAATCTAAAGCAAGAATGGTTCGCCCACCGCGAACCATAGAGATATCTGAAAGAGCGTACATACAAACTCATCTTTGTTAATAACTCACCCTCCATGCAGAGGGTGAGCTAGACATTACCAGCGGTAGTTGGCGCTGAGAACCACAGAGCGTGACTGGCCAAAGTAGCAGTAGTAGTCACAACCTGAGATGTACTCTTTATCCAGCAAGTTGTTGATATTCAATTGCGCTTGCCAATTGGCCGAGAGATCGTAGCTAGCCGCCAAGTCTATCAAGGTCGCACTCGGCACGGTTAAGTTACTACTAACAGGGTTATCTTTACTTTCACCGATATAGCGAACGCCGCTACCGATGTTCAGTCCATTAATACCGACAAAAGCCGCGTTGTAATCCACCCACAGCGATGCCGAATGTTTAGGGATGAGCGCCACTTGCTGGTGTCCTTTGCCGCCAGTTTCGTCTGTCTTCGCTTCGGTATAGGTATACGCTGCTGAGACTTTAGTGCTGCCACTTACCTGCGCCACCAGCTCAACTTCAACCCCTTCAGAGGTAATTTTCCCGGTTTGGGTTTTCCCCGAAGCGGCTGGATTGGTCACGAGCGCGTTTTTCTGCTCAATATCAAACCACGCCACATTGAGATAACCATCAACAAAGCTTGGTGTGTACTTTACCCCCAACTCGACTTGCTCGCCTTCCAAAGGTTTGTAAAGCTGTAAGGTCGCTTTATCAATGGTGCTGAGCACTTCAAACGATTGCGAGTAGCTGGCATAAGGCGACAAACCCAAATCCGACAGGTACATTACTCCGGCATTAAGCGACAATTGACTGTCGTTACGAGCATCCTCTTCCTTGCCTTTTTTGCTTTGGTTCTCAGTCGAAACCCAATCCTGACGAGCACCAAGCAAGCCTATCCAACGCTGCTCCCATTTCATCTGATACTGGGAGTAGAGGCTTAGCTGTGATTTCTCGATGCGACGGTCAATATTCTTGGTCGCGTCCAGTGGCGTGTAATTGCCGTAGACTGGGTTCCATGGATTGATGCTACTAAAGCTGTAGTTCTCTTGCTCTTCACCTCTGTTTTTGTGGTATTGCAATTCAACACCAGCGAGTAAGGTTTGCTCGCTACGTGCACCAAACCAATTGGCCAGCGCTTTGTTGTCGAGAGAGAAGCTTTGGTTGTCGCCATCGCGAAACACCACACCACGACCAAGCTCGGTTGCACTCGGATCGGCATTGGGGAATGCATAGGTGCTACGCAAAAACAGTTCGTTGTAGCCGTAGTTAAAGTTCTGCGACAACGTCCAGAGATCATTCAGCTCATGCTCAAGCAAATAACCAACGGAAATTTGCGTGCGTTGGTATTGATCGTAATCAGGCTCGCCAAGATTGGTTGATGGATCAATGCTACCCAGATCGGCGTTTTTTAACGTTCCTGCAACGGGAAAGAAACCATTGGTTGGCACACCGTCGTCATGCAGATAGGTCGCCATTAGAGTCAGCATAGTGCTGTCAGAAAGATCAATTTCCAAGCTCGGCGCCAAATAGAAACGCTCATTCTCACTGCCGTTCAGTTCACCATCGCTGTTTTTGAACAAGCCGACCAAACGGTAACGCATGTTGCCTTGTTGATTGGCGACATCGGAAAGATCAAAAGCAATCGAATGATGGCTGTTGTTCCCCACTTCTAGACGCACTTCACCTTGAGGCGAGTAAGTTGGCTTCTTCTGTATCGCGTTAACCACGCCGCCTGGAGGCGCGTCACCAAACAAGATGGCCGAAGGCCCTTTCACCACTTCCACTTGTTGCAAGCCGTATGGTTCAAGCAACCAAGTGTAGTAACCATCGCGAAACAGTCGGCTACCATCGAGGTAGCTCGCGGCATCAAAACCACGCACTTTAAACCAGTCGGTATCATTGTCAGAGCCGTACGGCTGCGCGGTGACACCCGCGGTGTAGCGCAAGGCTTCATCCAGCTTTTGCGGCGCGCGGGCTTTCAGCGTGTCTTCGTCGATGATCGAAACCGCTTTAGGCGTCTCTTGTGCTGGCGTTTCTATCTTGAGCGCCTGAGCGGTGACCACGATGGTCTCCATCTGCTGTACATCTTGGGCAACCGCACTACAGGTAAACAGTGCAGGGATGGTCGCATAAGACAAGGCGCGACCAATAACTCGGGCAAGCGGGGTTAAGCAATTTTTTTCCATGGGAAAACCTTAACAGAATAACAATTGAGAAGTATTAGCATTAGCTTTATTATGCTTTCGCATTCTAATGATAATTTTCATAATTAATAGTGCAAATGCGACTTTTTCTCATTTTAATTTGTCTTAGGTCAAGTAATTCATGTTTCGCTGGTTTGAAAAACTCACTACTCCGTTCCCCATGCAGGAACCCACCCAACCGCCCAAAAGTTTGTTCGCTTTTTGCCGCCACTACACCAAAGGATTTGAAAAACCTTTAGTTATTATGTCGTTACTTAGCGCTTGCGTGGCCATCGCCGAAGTCACTTTGATCCGCTACATGGGGCAGTTGGTCGATATTCTCGGCAGTCAGTCCAGAGAAACCTTCTGGACAGATCAAACTGAAACGCTGTGGACCATGGCGTTACTGGTTTGTGTGGTGATGCCTTGCCTCGCCTTTTTTCATTCGATGATCATGCACCAGACGCTACTGGGGAACTATCCGATGTCCATTCGCTGGCTGGTTCACCGCTACTTACTCAAGCAGAGCGTGGCCTTTTTTCAGCGTGATTTCGCTGGCCGCGTTGCGACCAAAGTGATGCAAAGCTCTCTGGCGGTGCGAGAAACCGTGATGAAGTTAGTGGACGTAATGGTTTACATCAGCGTCTATTTTGTCTCCATGGTCTGGATGATGGGCGAGTCCGATCAGGTTCTAATGCTACCCATCCTGATTTGGCTTTTGGTCTACATTGCGATTCAGTTCTATTACATTCCGCGCATGAAACAAGTGGCGACCGATCAAGCCGATGCCCGTTCGCAAATGACGGGACGTATTGTCGACAGCTACACCAACATCACCACCGTCAAACTGTTCTCCCACTCCGAGCGTGAGCTTGCGTATGCAGAAAACAGCATGCAGCAGTTTTTGCAAACCGTGTATCGTCAAATGCGAATGGTGACTTGCCTGCTGTTTAGCGTCGATGCGATCAACTACTTGCTGCTGTTTTCGATTGCCGCTCTATCGATTAACCTCTGGCTTGAAGAGGCGGTCACGGTCGGGGTGATTGCGATAGCAATCAGCATCGCGCTGCGTATTCAGGGAATGTCGAAATGGATCATGTGGGAACTCAGTGCCTTGTTTGAAAACATAGGTACGGTGGTCGACGGCATGAATACCATCTCAAACGAAGTGGAAATTAAAGACACTCCTCGCGCCACGCCACTGCAGGTGAGTCGCGGTGCCATCGCGTTTAACGCCGTCGACTTTCGCTATAGCGACGAAGTTCGCGTATTTAATCAGCTCAACTTGCAACTTAAGCCCGGAGAAAAGGTCGGCATCGTGGGTCGTTCTGGCGCAGGGAAATCGAGCTTGGTCAATTTGCTGCTGCGTTTTTACGATGTCAATGCAGGGAACATCACCATCGACGATCAAGATATCGCCTTGGTTACCCAAGAGTCATTGCGCCATCAAATCGGCATGATCACACAAGACACCTCCTTGCTGCATCGCACCATCCGAGAAAACGTCTTGTACGGCGCACCCGATTCCAGCGAAGAAGCGATGATTGAAGCGGCAAAACAAGCGCACGCTCATGACTTCATTGTAAGCTTGCGAGATGAGCAAGGCCGAGCAGGTTACGATGTGGAAGTGGGTGAACGCGGGGTGAAATTGTCTGGTGGCCAACGTCAGCGCATCGCCATTGCGCGTGTGCTGCTGAAAAATGCCCCGATCCTGATCATGGATGAAGCGACCTCGGCATTGGACTCAGAGGTGGAATCTGCTATTCAGGAAAACTTAGAAGTGCTGATGCAAGGCAAAACCGTGATTGCGATTGCCCATCGACTGTCGACGATTGCCGCCATGGACCGCCTAATTGTGATGGACAAAGGCGAGATAGTCGAACAAGGCTCCCATCACGAGCTGCTCGCCAAACAAGGCATTTATGCTCAGCTCTGGGCGCACCAAACGGGTGGGTTCCTCGGCGAGAAATAGCGTCTATGCCGTTTTTAAACCACGCGTCGTGTTTTAAATACCGAGCATAAAAAAGCGCCTTTCGGCGCTTTTTCTTTCAAATCAAGCAATAGAGAAAACAGGTTAAGCGTTTTCTTGTTCGAATTTGCGCATAAAATCCACCAGCGCTTGCACGCCTTCAAGTGGCATAGCATTGTAAATAGAAGCGCGCATACCACCCGCAACACGGTGACCTTTAAGCGATTTAAGGCCAACGGCATCGGCTTGCTTGAGGAACAAGGCGTCTAGCTCTGGCTTCACCATCTGGAACGGCACGTTCATCAACGAGCGGTTTTGCGGATGAATGTTGTTGATGTAGAAGTCCGATTGATCGATGTAGTTATACAGCAGTGCCGCTTTTTCACGGTTGATCTGCTCAATCGCTTTCACGCCACCTTGCGCTTTAAGCCACTTAAACACCAAACCAGACAAGTACCATGCAAAGGTCGGCGGTGTATTGAACATCGAATCCTGCTCTGCCAGCGTTTTGTAATCCAAAATGCTTGGCAAGACCTGTTTCGCCAGACCGAGTAGATCATCACGGACGATAGCAATCGCGATACCAGATGGGCCGATATTTTTCTGCGCACCAGCGTAGATCACCCCATATTGGGAAACATCAATTTCACGAGACAAAATGGTGGAAGACATGTCCGCCACAATCGGCTTATCGGTAACAGGCAGATCATTGATTTCGATGCCATCGATGGTTTCATTCGGGCAAAAATGCACATAAGCAGCATCTGGATGAATTTTCCACTGCGAAGCCGGCAATACCGCGACTTTGCCATCGATGCTGGTTTTAGCATCGAACACATCCGGCTCACAATATTTCTTCGCTTCTTCTACGGCACTCTGTGCCCAGTAGCCAGCGTCGATATAAGTGGCGGTTTGCGCGTCACCCAGCAAATTGAGTGGTACCGCGGCAAATTGTGCTCGCGCGCCACCCTGACAGAAAAGCACTTTGTAGTTATCTGGGATGTTGAGCAAATCGCGAAGATCTCGCTCGGACTGTTCCGCCACCGCGACAAATTCTTTACTGCGATGACTGATTTCCATCACCGACGTGCCTAGCCCTTGCCAATCAAGTAGTTCCTGTTGCGCTTGCTGCATAACTGGTTTTGGTAGTGCTGCGGGACCAGCACTAAAATTAAATACGATGTCCGTATTTTGTTCCATGACGCTCTTTGCTCCTGCTCGATGATATAAAGAAAAACTGCTCAAGTAATAGCATGTTTTTCTTTGACGAAAAACAACAAAAGAGGTCTTACGACCTCTTTTTTTCTTTAACGCAGATTAATTGACAATTACTGCATCATCGCGGGCATCAACAAAGAGAACAACGGGAACGCCTGACCATTTTCAAACACCAGTTTGCCCTCTTTAATATCGGCCTTTAATTGGTAACCACCTTCAGTTTGTTCAAGAAGCTCCATCACCAATAATTCGTCGACACCCTCTTGGATGAATGGGTATTGCGTAACAAGTTCATTGGAGAAATAGGTGTGCACATCCCCTTGCATCGCTGTGATAATCTTCATCGGATCTTGCGTTACTTTATCGGTACCCTGAGGAATTTGCAGATGCCACTGATTCTCAAACTTGCCCTCTCCCAATGTCATGGCGAGGTTATCGATCGCAATCGCAAAGCCTTTGTCAAACAAGGTATCGATGTGCGGCAAGATTTTGCCAAGATCTTCTTCTGTGAGTACTGGAGAATTTTGATAAATCGCCATCACTTGATCAAAAGCTTGACGATCAAGGTTTTTCAATGAGAAATCAAGATTCAGATTTTGCGCTTCATTCCCGTCAGACATCAGCAATTTGTTGGTTTTGAAGCTGAGCTGACTTTCTAATCGCTCACCTTTGGCATCTAACTGAGTGTTGCCAAGGTAGCGACTTTGATACAAGCCAAATATCGGTTGTGCATCCACATCACTGAGTTGCAGCTCACCCATTTGGATGTCCTGTTTACCCAACCAGTAGCCGTTCTGTTGCTTTCCTTGCCCTGTTCCTTTGAGATGAGATAAATGCAACTCTTCACCTGATTCAAAATCCACCTGAATCGACGGCACATCAAACTCGAAATTGAGATCGCCAAGTACTGTTGCTCTGCCATTGACACGCATCGGCGCGGTGGAAATGGAAACGCCCTCAACCTCGCTTTGCAGGTTCCAACTGTCCATCGCGATGGTAAAATCGGTATTGCCGTTAAGCTGAGTCGTAGAAGAGATTGTCAACGGAAGCGTTTCTACACCCAATAACGCAGATTGTGCATCCAGCGAGGTCAAGCCATGGGTAAGGTCAGAGCGCATCTCAAACTCTACCGGTAAACCGTCGGCTTCAAACTGCTCCGCAATCACCGGATCGATAATGGTATAGCGAGTAGTGACCACGGATGAGAGATAACCGCGTTCATAGCTGATAATTTCCGCTTTCAGCGATTGACTGTCGAGCTTGGCAATGCCGTCTTCAATGATCGATTGTCCAATTTGACCAACCGCTAGCGGCCAGCACACCGCCAGAGAGACGGCGCCACCAATAGCAGCCCATTTTTTTAACGTGTTCATAAAGTCACTTTGAGTGAGAAATTTGCCACAGTCTAACCTATCTGAGTATGGGATAAAACATTGAGATATATCAGGCTATTGCCACTTACCAGCTTAAGTCTGATAAAACTCAAACTCAGCTCTCAAACCGCTTGTTCACTTCCTGTTAACGTAACGTGGTGTGATTTGTGCCAATCAACGAGGTCAAGGTGAACCGTTACGCCATACTCTGTTTAGATAATAATCCGATCAGTACCGAGCAGTTTCGTCAGGAATTGGCGACGTTTTCTCATAAGTTTGACGTATTCACTACCGATTCGCTCGAAGAAGCTCACCATGCCATTGAATATTTGGAACAAAGCCAGCAGGAAATGGCGCTGGTCATCGCCAGCCACCACGCGGAACTCAATGGCGTCGATTTCTTGATTGGTCTCGATAAGAATCCGCGCACCGAAAGCGCACGCAAAATCTTGATCAGTGGTTCAAGCGATATCGGGGCGATTTTGACCGCCGTTAACGAAGGTAGGCTAGACCATTGCCTCACCAAACCGCTCCCTGACAACGTCTTGCAGAACACCGTTCAAAAGGAACTGACGCAATTTATTCTAAAATTTGATAAAGAAGAGTTACTCAGTTATAGCAGCGTTTTGGATCAAAATCGCTTGCTGCGTGCGCACATTGATAATCAGATGCGCAGCTATCAGGCCGGATTTATTCATGATTACCACACCCTCTCTGACGTTGAACTCACTGAACGTTTTATTGGCGCGCTGCAAGCCTTCTTCCGCGAAAAGGACGAGACTCGCGCTTGCCGCACTTATTCGGCGGAGCATCTGCTGACCATTGAAGGCGAAGCTAACAAGTTCCTCTGGTTTATTACTTCAGGCGAGGTAGCGCTCTATAAACGTGACGATATGGGCATGCAGCGGGAAGTAGTCCGTCACGGCAAAGGAAATCTGGTCGGCGGCATGTCCTTCGTGACCGGAGAGAAATCCTTCTCAACCGCACTAACCTTGTGCAAAACCGAAGTGATCAAGCTGGACCGTAGTGTGTTCTCGCAAGTGATGCAATCCGATTCCAACCTGCTGCCACTATTTACTAATCTGTTACTACGTCATTTCAACCGCCGCTTACAGCGCAGCATCAACACTAAGCTGCAACTACAAAAAACGCTAGAGTCATTGGAGTCTGCCCATCAGCAACTGATCGAAAAAGAGAAAATGGCGATGTTGGGTCAACTTGTGGCCGGGGTGGCTCACGAGTTGAATAATCCCATCGCTGCGATTTTGCGTGGCATCGAAAACCTTACTCAGAGCCTGGGATCGGTGCTGCAAAGCCGCCATTGCGAGGCACTGCAATCGAAAGGGATCAAAGTACTCGATAACGCCAAGCTGAGTAAACCGCTCTCCACCGCGACCTTAAGAGAAAAAGCCAATCAGCTTAATTTAGACAACCGTAATCTCGCGCGCAAAATTGTCACTCTTGGCCTAGAGCAAGACAGCGAGTTGATAGGCCGAGTAAAACGCTCAGAAACCGGAGTCAAAGAGGTGGAGGTGTTAGAGAACTATTTCCAAGTTGGTAACGCGCTGCGTTCTATTGATGTCTGCGCAGCACGCATTGCCGATATGGTGAAAAGCCTCAAAGGCTACGCCCGCACCGACGATGAAAGAGTGCATAAAGTCGACATCCACGAAGGGATTGAAGATACCTTAGTGATCTTTGAAAACCGCTTAAAACGACATAAAGTCATCACAGATTATTGCCAGTTGGAACCGATCTACTGCCAACCGATCGCTTTGCAACAGGTTTGGACCAATATGATCTCTAACGCGTTGGACGCGATGCCAGATCAAGGTGCGTTAACCATTACCACCGAGTTGAAAACACGCGACGGGAAAAATTATGTCACGGTCGCCTTTTTAGATAATGGCTGTGGTATTCCCACCCAGCAAAAAGAGGCCATTTTTGAACTGAACTATACGACGAAAAAGGAAGGCAATTTTGGACTCGGCATTGGTTTGTCGATCTGTTTACAAATCATTCACGCGCACGGAGGATGGATAGACGTAGACTCCGTCGTGGATCAATACACCTGCATGACCATCTGGTTACCGCTCGAAGCAGAAGGAACACACCATGAATAAATATCTGATCTTATGCGTTGATGATGAACGAGAAGTGTTGGATAGCGTGCTGCAAGATCTTGCCCCTTTTGAAGATCATTTTGTCCTCGAAGGTGCTGAATCTGTCTCCGAAGCGCGCGCTGTGATTGAAGAGTACCAAGATGACGATATCGCTCTGGCTTTGATTCTGTGTGACCACATCATGCCCGAACAAACCGGCATCAGTTTTTTGATCGAATTGAGCGACGATGAGCACACCCGCAAAGCCAGAAAAGTGCTTCTCACCGGTCAAGCAGGATTGGAAGATACCGTCGAGGCGGTGAATCATGCCAGCTTAGATTTTTACATTTCAAAACCTTGGTATGGTGAGGAGCTTCGAGCCGCCATCAAGAAACAGTTAACTCAATTTGTCATTAAACACGACGATAATCTGCTTAATTGGGTTTCTATCTTGGATGCCGAAGCGATTCTTAACGCGATGGCGGAAAGACGAAGCAGCTTCGGAGAATAAATTCTCTTCTTTCGCTCGTTCGTCCCGGCCTGAATGTAAGGCAGCTGTTAAAAATGGTACTGTTTTTGCTTAAATATTGGCTACACGACAAAACTATGGCATTTTTTTATTGGTCACTTGCATGCAAGTTGATTAAGATGTCGCGAATCGATTATTGGTGAAACTCGTTCGAGTTCCATCAGGAAACAATTCATTTAAAAAGGTTTACCGAAATATGCGTAAAACAATTCTAGCCGCAGCTCTGCTGATTGCATCTGGTCAGGTTTTGGCAAAGGAAGATTCTAATCGTCCAGAAACCATGAGCAATTTTAGCTACGACTATTTCGAAGCTCGTATTGGCGCTAGCCCAATGACCTTCGGTGCTGGTTTCAGCAAATCTGTTCATCCAAACGCTCATTTACTCGCTCGCGTTGATTCGGAATTTGAAGGGGATTTCGATGCCGCCGCTGGCTTTGGCTTCCATGCTCCAATCAATAACTGGGCAGACATGACGGGCGCTATGCTGCTACGTGTGGTTGAACCAGAAGATGCCAGCAGTGCCGACATGGGTATGGAGCTAAACCTTGGTATTCGCCAATGGCTTGGCCCACAACTGGAAGTTGGCGGTAAAGTGGGTTATGTGTCGATTGATGATAACGATGACTGGATTGGTTCAGCTTACGCACGCTTCCACTCCACTGAGCTTTTCTCTCTTGGTCTTGAAGCACGCATCAACGATTTCTACGATGATCAGTTGATGTTCTCGGCTCGCTTTAAGTTCTAAGCCGAAGATAAAAAAAACCGAGACATTGTTGTCTCGGTTTTTTATTTCAAGCTAGATGAATTACTGACAAGCAGAGAGCAGTTGGCGGCGACGAGGCTCTTGCAGCAGTTTCCAATGGATGCCCTCTACCGCACCGGCAAATTTCCACAGCAGTTTGACATCAACATCATTGCCGTACGCTTGCCGTACTCGATTAAATACTTCCACGGCACCAAGTTCGATAAACGTCTCGACATCGTCTATACCCGCTTTCTTCACCATCCGCTCCAATGTTAACTGCATATTCGGCAAATCTCTGAGCCGGCGGCTGGCGGATGATTTTTGGAAACTACGATGATGAACGGAACACTCAATTGACTTTCTGACCAGACTATCCAGATCTGCATGCTGTGTTTCTAACAACGCACTAATGTCGTAATAGTTCACCGTTGCAGTCGTCTGCTTTTTTATATGACGATACTTTTCGCACCCTAGTTCTGTCAGTTGTTCATCCAAGCCGTTACTCCCACGAAGGTAGCAGCAATCGCTGCTGATCAAAGCGAACATCGCATCATCAGCAAATAAACCGATACCACCAAACATGGAACGTTTTTGGAAATCACCAAACTGACTAACATAGTTAAAAAAAGTTTGCTCTGTCATATCCATTGACTCCTAATTCAAAGATTAACCCCGATTAGTTATGTCACCAGATAGCAGCATTGTATTTTTAGCGAATAAAATTTATAAATTGGCTTAATTAGATTGTAGTAACGAAGCGCCAATGCCCTAAATCATACTTAACGATAAAAAATAAGTCGGGATTCGTGTCACAAATAAAGTTTCACGTCTCACAACTGCGTGACTAAATTCACATCTTAGAAATGTTTCGTGCTGTTTTTTTGACGTCAAGTTTTTGTAAGGTCGAAAAAACATCAAACAAACTGCAGCGTTAGGTGCATTTGATTGCGCTTTCTGCACTGGTAGGAGTACACTGTATGAAAGCTCACGTGTTCAGATTACCTATGGAACATCTATCATTTTTTTGGCTGCCCAACAATAAGGATATGCTGGTGCAGGCACTGGAGTCAGAGTTTGCTCAACTTGTAGAGCAATCACTCTCCACGGGCAAAATTGCCCTGCCGCCTATCCCTGATGTTGTCCTTAAAATTCAACAACTGTGTACACAAGAATCGACAGGTATTGTCGACGTTGCGGATTGCTTGCTCGAAGACCCTGGCTTAGCGGCTATTGTCATACGCGTAGCAAACTCGGTCATTTTCAATCGACGTAACATCACCTGTACTGATTTGACCACAGCGGTTTCACGTCTAGGGATACTGCGTGTCAGAGACATAGTTACCGCTCAAGCCATCGAACAGCTTAAACATTCGGTCAACCTCAACAAAGAGTGTAATGCGGTGTTAATCAACAGCGCTGCGGTTTCACGCGAGTTGGGCGCGACCATGGTTCTGGTGGTGAATGCTTTTAGAAAGCTTGGGGCAGATAAATATGCTCACCTCGAGGCGGAAAAAGCGCTTTTGGTGGGTTTACTGGCGGATATTGGTCTCTTTTGCCTAGTCAATGAGTACCACCTGTATCTTGATAAAGGTAACTATCTTGATCACCAGATCGCACTACAAATCTTCCAGACACGATGCTCCGCGACCAGTAAACTGGTATTAGAAAACTGGGGATTTGACCGCGATTTTATTGAAGTGGCATCCAACCACTCTTTTTCTCAAACTCGCCCTGAGGTCAGCTACCTAGATATCGCCAGAATCGCGAATCACTTGCTCATGTTCCGTAGCCAAGATGAGCGCATTGAAGATCATGAAGTGGAGTTCAACTTAACAGGTGCTGAAGTGCTGTTTGAGCTAAGCAACCTCAACGACAATGAGTTCCAATCGAAGATTAACGACGTGCTAAACGCTAGTGGTTTATAAAATTATCGCCCCTTCGCTCAAGCCCATAAATTCCGAGCCACAAATGAGTAACTGACTGTGATAAACCACCAGTTTCTGGTGGTTTATCACGGGTTTGTTCTGTATTCTATGCAAACGTTCACCTAGCGATGTAGGTTGAGCGTTTGCAAACACATGCTCTACTCATTAACGTGCGTCCTCAGACAAATCGTATACTGCACACGCTTTGTTAATCGCCATTGTTCCAATGGTTTCGAACACAGACACTGTTTGTCAGACTAATTACGTTGCGTGAAAAAGCTAATTTAGACCAACGCTCTACATCGAAAAGCTATCGAAGGAATCAGGAGTTTTCATGTTGTCAGGGATGCTATTTATTTTTGCTCCGCTTGTTTTCGGCTATTTCATTTCCATTTCGCGTGAAGCAACCTTAGTGACAATTAACAAGGTCACTTCTCAGCTTATTTACGTGATCCTTTCTCTCATGGGACTTAGCCTAGCCGCTTTGGATAACCTAAGCAGTAACTTACAAACGATTCTCCTCTATACCGCCACATTTTTCTTTTGCTTGGGCATCTGCAATTTGGCGGGCTTACCCTTGATAGACCGACTCCTGCCCGTTGTTACAGACAAGACACAAAAAAAGCTGCCACTTTCCGCCATGGCGTTGGAATCGGCCAAACTGATCCTAGTGGTCGGTGGAGGACTTCTTGTTGGTTTGTTGCTGCCCTTTGAGTTGCATTGGGTAGATACCGCTAGCGAGTGGATATTGTTTATCTTGCTGTTTTTTATTGGTATTCAACTACGTAACAGTGGCCTGACGCTCAAACAAATACTACTCAATAAACATGGCATGTTGATAGCATTGGTCATTATCGTCACATCAATGCTTGGCGGTCTACTCGCCGGACACCTTTTAGGCTTGCCCATCTATCAAGCCTTAGCGATGGCTTCTGGATTTGGTTGGTACTCGCTAGCAGGCATACTCATGGGGGACGCTTTTGGTCCCGTCTTTGGCGGAACGTCATTTATGATCGAGTTGCTGCGAGAATTAGTGGCACTAGTGGTTATCCCGCTATTAATTAGGAGCTACCCTTGTACCTCAATCGGTTATGCCGGCGCGACGGCCATGGATTTCACCCTTCCTGTGATTCAGACAACCGGCGGAGTGCGCTGCGTACCCATAGCGATTGTCAGCGGCTTTATACTCAGCCTACTTGTTCCTGTATTAATGTTATTCTTTGTGTCACTTGCTAGCTAGATCGCAGGATGATACGCCCACATTCGTTACAATACGCGCTAAAAATTAAAACATGTATCAAAAGGAAGAACTATGAAACGTTTCGTTGTCGCTCTTATGCTAGCTTCAACTTCATCTGTTGCACTGGCTGCCGACAGCCAATGTTTAGCCCAAAAATACGACGCTTACATCGATGCTTCTCTAAATTGGTACTCAGATCTTGCTCAACTGACCACGCAACAATACCCAGATTTGCAAGATGTGAGTGGCTGGTTTCTTGAAGGCCGTCAGCACCATTTCGAGCTCAATCGGGCTGCCGTGCATTACTACCTCAAACATGATGCGAGCCGAGTCGCTACCGACAAATCGATTGAAAATTGGTTGCAACTGGAGCAAAGCGACATTAAACAGCTCGCGAGTCGCAGTGATGAATTGGGTGAAATCGCTAAACGAACCTTTGAAGATCGCCAAGCGGCAAACCATGAGAAAAATTACGAGCTACGCTCCGCGTTTGCCGATCTCCTCAGCCATCCGAAAAAGATCGACGCTGCGCTGAATCGTTACAACGATGCCATCGCTGGTGTCAGCCAGGTTAAGTGTAACTAATTCGCAAACCGAACCATTTTATTCCTAGGGCGTGTTTCTTTTCTGCCATTCAATCAGTGGCAAAAGAGAAACACGCCTCAGTGATCGTTGAATAAAAACGGGACTTTGCCGCCATTTTGGTTTAGATTGTCCCGCTCGAACTACTAGTATAATTAAGTCGATTTGTTTATATGGCAATGGAACAAAAAATCGCTGACGTCAGCTTCGAAAGTCTATTAAAAATCTTTACCATCCCGGAAGGTCCAGATTCCACTTTGACGCAAATCGAAGCAAAGCTCTCACAAAACCTCAATAAATTCCTCGGTGAACACATCGTGGCAGAAGAAAAGCCTTTACGTGAAATCGAGAAAGACTTTTCTTCTGCTAGGATTCCGGAGCAACCCGAATTTGTCTCTGACCATACAGAACATTTGTTGGACACTCTGGTTTCTCATTCGGTGCATACTTCGTCACCCAGTTTTATCGGTCACATGACTTCGGCATTGCCCTATTTTCTGATGCCATTGTCGAAGATCATGATCGCTCTGAATCAAAACTTAGTGAAGATAGAGACATCAAAAGCCTTTACGCCTTTAGAACGTCAAGTACTCGGTATGCTGCATCGTTTGATCTACGGACAAGACGACGCTTTCTATTCGCAGTGGATGCATAGCGCTGAGCACTCACTGGGGGCTTTCTGCTCCGGCGGCACCATCGCCAACATCACCGCCTTGTGGGTAGCAAGAAATAATGCTCTACGAGCCGAAGGAGCTTTTCAAGGCGTTGAAAAAGAAGGCTTATTCAAAGCGATGAAACACTACGGATATGAAGGTCTTGCCGTACTTGTTTCAGAGCGAGGACACTATTCGCTGAAAAAAGCTGCCGATGTACTTGGTATCGGCCAAGCTGGCCTTGTCGCTATCAAGACCGATGAAAACAACCGCATCTGCCCACAGGCGCTAGAAGCGAAAATTCAAGAGCTCAAATCGCAGCGTATTAAACCGTTCGCGGTCATCGGCGTCGCGGGCACCACAGAAACGGGCAGCGTCGATCCACTGCGCGCAATCGCTGAAGTGTGTCAACGACATGCTTGCCATTTTCATGTTGATGCCGCCTGGGGCGGTGCCACTTTGATGTCCAACAAATATCGTCATCTGCTTGATGGCGTAGAGCTTGCCGATTCGGTCACCATTGATGCCCACAAGCAGCTTTATGTGCCCATGGGCGCGGGCATGGTTCTCTTTAAAGATCCCAATGCGATGAGTTCGATTGAACACCATGCACAGTACATCCTGCGTAAGGGCTCGAAGGATCTTGGTAGTCATACGCTCGAAGGGTCACGCTCTGGTATGGCGATGTTAGTTTACGCCAGCATGCACATTATTAGCCGTCCAGGCTATGAACTGCTGATCAATCAAAGTATTGAAAAAGCAAAATATTTTGCTACGTTGATTAAACAGCAAGAAGACTTTGAGTTGATCTCAGAGCCAGAACTTTGCCTGCTTACCTACCGCTACATTCCTGCTAAAGTGAAACAGGCTTTGGCGCTGGCCAATGATAAAGAACGTGTTGAGCTTAACGAGTTACTCAACGAACTCACCAAATTTGTACAAAAGCGCCAGCGCGAAACGGGTAAGTCCTTCGTGTCGAGAACCCGATTAAACCCGGCTCAGTGGTCACGAATGGACACGATCGTCTTTCGAGTGGTACTTGCAAACCCACTAACTAGCAACGATATCCTCGCTTGTGTTTTGCAACAACAGCGGCAAATTGTTCAGCAACAAGCCCCCAATTTGATGGCAGAAATTGGACGGTTAAGCGAACAGATACTGAGCAAGTCTCACTGACACTTCTCCTAGCGAGTTACAGCAAAATGAAATTTTCTTTCTCTTTTGCTGTAACTCCAAAGTCAATATTCCGTAGAAATTGCCGAAATGGCGTGCGACAACATTCAGTTTTGTAGTTTTAACAAACTTTTGTTTGAGGCCTGTCAAATTCTCACTAAATAGTACGGCTATTTGTTTTAGTCGTATCGCGTATTAGGTTTATACTCTCGCTATGGCGCTGATTGCAGGTTGCCGTCCTAAATATACGTTTTTCCCAAGAATAGTATCATTTGGACTGGCATTGTCGGCGAGTTGTTCTCTATACCCTCGTGAACACTATGAATACATTAGAAAAAATTCAAAAAAACCTTGAGAACTTTAGCAAATCGGAACGCAAAGTCGCTGAAGTGATTATGGCGTCACCGCAAACGGCTATCCACTCAAGTATCGCAACACTGGCAAAAATGGCAGACGTCAGTGAGCCAACGGTCAACCGCTTCTGTCGCAGATTGGATACGAAAGGCTTCCCCGACTTCAAACTCCATTTAGCGCAAAGTTTGGCGAACGGAACGCCTTATGTTAACCGTAATGTCGAGGAAGATGACGGCCCAGATGCCTACACGCACAAGATTTTCGAATCCACCATGGCGTGTCTTGATGTGGCCAAAAACAGTTTGGATGCGATGCAAGTCAACCGCGCAGTGGACCTGCTCACTCAAGCCAAGCGTATCTCCTTCTTTGGCTTAGGCGCATCATCTGCGGTAGCAAAAGACGCGCAAAACAAGTTCATTCGTTTCAATATCCCCATTACTTGTTTTGAAGATGTGGTGATGCAACGCATGAGCTGCATCAATTGCAGCGATAACGATGTGTTTGTGCTGATCTCCCACACAGGGCGCACTAAGAGTTTGGTAGAGATTGCCAACCTTGCACGTGAAAATGGCGCAACCGTCATCGCTATCACGGCAAAAGACTCGCCGTTGGAAAAAGCGGCCTCGCTGGCAATTTCTTTGGACGTTCCAGAAGATACTGACGTTTACATGCCGATGGCGAGCCGTGTGGTGCAGATGACCGTGATCGATGTTTTAGCCACTGGTTTCACACTCCGTCGCGGCTCGGGCTTTCGTGAAAACCTCAAGCGCGTAAAAGAAGCGCTTAAAGACAGCCGATACGACAAGCTGTCTCACTTCTAAACATTCTTTTTCAACGGAGCCTTCTGGCTCCGTTTTGATTAGTTTTCTACATTATCACGACTTGGTAAGCTTCGCTGGTTTCCTCCCAGCACCTCTATCGCGGCAGCACTGATTGGCTGCGCATCTTGTTCTTCACCCAAGCGGCAACTGCACACCTGATTAAGAATGTAGATGAGACGATCTTTGGTTAACGGTAACGGGTTTCCCTTTATCGCAACGGACTTCAAGGCATCTTCCGCGACCTGAGTAAAAGAAGTGGCACAGACGCCAAACTGGCTGAGCTGTGGCAACGACAGCTTATCTAAAAGTTCCGTCACCCACTCAATACCCTCTTCTTCAATCGCCTCTGATCTTCCCGTTACGATACGTGCGATAGAACGGTAGCGATACAGCAAGTCACTGCGACCCGCGGTACGTGCGGCCATAATATTTTCCCGCATCACATGAGGAGCTAAGCGTCCTGTAATTACACTGTGTGGCGCATCCAGCTTACCACCTAATGCCGAAGCTAATCCATGCGCAGCGCCCAACTTAGCATTGGTGATCGCCATACCACCGAGTAAAGCGGCAAAGGCAATGTCAGAGCGCGCTTTGTGATCATCTTGTAAACAAGCGGGTAAAATGGAATTCGTCAATCGCCGCAACCCTTCTTCACATATCATGTCCGTTAGGGGGTTCGGTTCTCCACAAACATATGCTTCCATTAAGTGAGTAAAAGCATCCATGGCTCCACGCCCCGAAGTATAAGGATCGGTTCCGTAAGTCAGTGTTGGATCAATAATCGCGACGTCCGCCAACATGTCTGGGCTGCGCAAGCTCACCTTGACCCTATCTTGGCCTGATTTTAATACCGCGTTGCGGGTCACTTCAGAGCCTGTACTTGCTGTTGTCGGTATCGCGATAAAGTGCAATGGATGCGTCTTGAGAGGGACGTTTCGCCCTACCACTTCAACGTAGTCATAGACATTGCCTTGATTGGGAATGATGGCCGCAAGCGCTTTACCCATATCAATCACACTACCGCCACCAACAGCAACTACCATATCGGGTTTGAATTTTCGCCCAAGAATGGCCGTCTCTTCCACCATCGCGATGTAAGGTTCACCAGAGATAGCAACATGTTGGTAGCGCATATTTTGTGACTTCAGGTAACCAATAACCGGCTGAGCGCGAGAGAGATCCTGCCCTGTCACTAACAGCACGCTGTAACCAAACTGATTAAGCACAGACAATGAGGCTTGCAGGGCTCCCTCGCCAAAGATGATCCTTGTGGCCGTCATAAACTGAAACATAGCGTACATCCTCTTCCGGTTATCACTGTTTACAGCGCAAGTTAATGTTGCTCACTGTGCCTTGGTTTTTCACCACAATGTTTGATCAAGTGCAACTCACGCCAATTAACCTTGTATTTTGTAAGACTTTTTGCGGTACCTCACATCGCCTGATACGTAAACTGTCCAGCAAGTGTTCAATGTGTTTCGTCTATCAGAGCAAGAGGCATTTGCCACTTTATTTCCGCTATCGGATCGGGCATAGTTGCAGCTACCAAAATAAAGGAGAGAGTATATGTTCGTAGTTATCTTTGGTCGTCCGGCTTGTCCTTACTGTGTGCGTGCAAAAGAGCACGCGGAAACCCTGAAAGCCAAACGTGACGATTTCAACTATCGTTATGTAGATATTCAAGCAGAAGGTATTTCAAAGGCAGACCTAGAGAAAACTGTTGGTAAGCCGGTTGAAACCGTGCCACAAATTTTCATCGACCAGCAACATATCGGCGGTTGTGATGACTTCGAAGCTTATGCAAAAGAGCACCTAGGTCTATTTGACTAATTTCCGCTCCTTTTTCTTTAAACCCGCTATACAGCGGGTTTTTTTATAACGGTTTTTGTTGAAACAGCCAATACAAGTCAACTCTTGGCAAAACTGAAAAATTTCTCTTATCTTTTAGCTATATTTGGTTACAATTCCCATTCTAACCCTGTTCCCTGACCTAACTTTTTAGAGCGACAACGTGAATATAGACGTCGTACTTCTTCTTGAGCAAAATCCAGTTCTGCTCATCTTCGTGGTGTTGGCCATCGGCCTCTCTTTTGGCAAAATCCGCTTCGGCAATATGCAGCTTGGCAACTCAATTGGTGTTCTGATCACTTCCTTGATTATGGGCCACCTCGGTTTCTCGTTTAACGCTGAGGCACTCACCATTGGGTTTATGCTGTTTATTTATTGCGTTGGTATCGAAGCCGGACCCAACTTTTTCGGTATTTTCTTTCGAGATGGCAAACACTATTTGACACTGAGCCTAGTGGTGTTAGTCACGGCGTTAGCTATTGCCTACTTTGCCAGCCATTACATGGGACTGGATTTTGGTTTGGCCGCTGGCATGATGGCGGGGGCACTCACTGCGACGCCAGTATTGGTAGGGGCACAGGACGCACTCAATTCGGGACTAGCGTCCATTCCAAGAAACATGGACTTTTCATTGGTGCTGGAAAACCTTTCAGTCGGTTACGCCATGGCCTATCTCGTCGGTTTGGTTAGCATGATCATGTTTGCCAAGTTGCTGCCTAAGTTGCAAAAGCAAAATCTGTCTGACTCAGCGCAGCAAATTGCGCAAGAGCGCGGTTTGGGCGGTTCAGGGCGTAAAGTCTATTTGCCGATCATTCGCGCCTATCGAGTCGGCGCGGAACTTATTGACTGGACGGACGGTAAAAACCTGCGTGAACTGGGTATCTACCGCCAGACGGGCTGCTACATCGAACGTATTCGCCGCAACGGTATCCTCGCCCATCCCGATGGTGATGCGATTTTGCAAGAGGGTGATGAGATTGCCTTGGTCGGTTTCCCCGACAGCCACGCGCGCCTTGACCCGAGCTTTCGCAACGGCAAAGAGGTTTTCGACCGAAACCTGCTCGATTTGCGTATTGTAGAAGAAGAGATCGTGGTAAAAAGCGATGCGATTGCCGGCAAACGTCTTTCCGATCTTAATCTTTCGGAATATGGTTGTTTCCTGAACCGCGTAGTCCGCGCACAGATCGAAATGCCCATGGATCTCGATATCGTGCTAGCCAAAGGCGACGTATTACAAGTCAGTGGTGAAAAGAGCCGTGTTCATGGCCTAGCTGAGCGCATCGGTTTCATCTCGATCCACAGTCAAATGGCTGACCTGCTCGCTTTCTGCAGTTTCTTCATTCTCGGCATTATGTTCGGCTTAGTCACCATGACGTTCGGCCAAGTCTCTTTCAGTTTGGGCAACGCAGTAGGCTTATTACTCTCTGGGATCACGCTGGGCTTTTTACGAGCAAACCACCCTACTTTTGGCTACGTACCACAGGGGGCGCTGAACATGGTCAAAGACTTAGGGCTGATGATTTTTATGGTAGGGATCGGCCTTAGTGCAGGTGGCAAAATGTTCGACCATTTGACCCTAGTCGGACCGAAAATTATCGGCATCGCCTTCTTGGTGAGTGTCGTGCCCGTCGTTTTTGCCTACCTTGTTGGTGCTTACATCCTTAAGATGAACCGCGCTTTACTATTTGGTGCCATCATTGGTGCTCGTACCTGTGCGCCCGCGATGGACATAGTGAATGACTATGCCAAGTCAACCATTCCTGCCCTTGGTTATGCTGGCACATACGCTATCGCCAATATTTTGATGACGTTGGCGGGAACGATATTGATTATTCTTAGCTAGCACCAGCTACCACAAGTAAACAAAAGGCGCTCAATTGAGCGCCTTGTCTATGTGTTGTCTAGTAGCAGATTAGATAGTGATAAAATCCGTCGCGACTTGTGGATTCACTTCTGCATCGTAATCGACACCATCAATACCAAAGCCAAACAGCTTCAAGAACTCTTCTTTGTACTGCACATAGTCTGTCAATTCTTTCAGGTTCTCAGTGGTAATTTGAGGCCATAGATCACGGCAGTATTGCTGAATGTCGTCACGCAGTTCCCAATCATCCAGACGCAGACGATTCTTATCGTCCACTTCTGCCGCGCTGCCATCTTCTTTATAAAGACGTTGGCTAAACATGCGATAGATCTGCTCCATACACCCTTCGTGTACACCTTCTTGGCGCATTTTCTTAAACACCATCGCAATGTACAACGGCATTACTGGAATCGCAGAGCTCGCCTGAGTGACCACTGACTTCAACACTGCGACGTTCGCGCTACCACCAGTTGTGGCTAGCTTGTCGTTCAGCGCCGCGGCAGCGCGATCTAGATCCATCTTCGCTTTGCCTAGTGCACCATCCCAGTAGATTGGCCACGTCAGTTCAGTACCGATGTAGCTATAAGCGACCGTTTTACAACCGTCAGCCAATACGCCCGCTTCGGCCAACGCATTGATCCACAGCTCCCAATCTTCGCCACCCATAACCGTAATAGTATCTTGGATTTCTTGCTCAGTTGCAGGCTCTACGCTTGCTTCGATGATCACATCTTTGTTGGTATCAACCGCCGTAGACGTGTAAGTTTGACCGATTGGCTTGAGCGCAGAACGGATCAGTTCGCCCGTACTTGGAAGCTTACGGACTGGCGATGCCAAAGAGTAAACCACCATATCCACCTGGCCCAGATCGGCTTTGATGAGTTCGATGGCTTTCTCTTTCGCTTCATTGGAGAAAGCGTCGCCGTTGAGACTTTTCGCGTACAAACCTTCTTCACGCGCTAGCTTCTCAAATGCGGCCGCATTGTAAAAACCTGCTGTGCCTGGTTTCTTCTCTGTGCCTTCTTTTTCGAAGAAAACACCAATGGTTGCTGCGCCGCCACCGAATGCCGCTGCAATACGAGAAGATAACCCGTAGCCACTTGACGAACCAACAACAAGAACGCGTTTTGGTGCGTTTTTGATCGGGCCTTGCGCCTTAGTGTAAGCAATTTGTTCTTTTACGTTCGCTTCACAACCCACTGGATGCGTTGTGGTACAGATAAAACCACGAATTTTAGGTTTGATGATCATATTCAACTTCCTTTAAAAAACGCTGCTAGGATAAAAGTTTCGACCACAGTTCGCATCTAATTTCTGTAAAAATGCGGCGAAAATGCAAGTGGTTGGAGCACTCTGATAGATTTTTCTCCGTCAAAAATAGAAAAAGCACCTTAAATTAGGTGCTTTTTCGCTAATGCGCTGCGAACTAAGCAGCGCTAGTCAGCTTTGCTTTAATGGGAGCATCCGTCAAAGTTTCGGAAAAATCGAAGCTGAAATGGTCAACCTGAATCGCTTTATAGCGCAGTTTGTCCGCCGCGAGGATCTTATCGATCTCTTGCTCGCTTAAAACATCGGCCTCAAACGCTTGCTGTAAGCGGTCGTGCAATAGGCCTTTACGTGCCACTTTGCCCTCTTTGACCGCTTTCATCAGCTTGCGCTCTAGGGGTTTGATGTCATACATGGCTAAGAATGCCTGCTCCATCAAACCAACACTATCATCCGCTGATTTGCCGATGTAGCAGAGGCTCGTCATGCGATCGCGCTGTACGCCCGGAGTCATCATCGCTTCAGCAAGGCTAATGCAAAGATCATCACTCGGTTTTTTGAAATGATTGCCCAGTGGGAAAAGCAATGCTTTCAGTACACCGCCTACGTATTTCACTGGGAAATTGGCGTAAGCTTCGTTGAGTGATTTGGCCGCATGGTGCAAACAGTGCTGAACCGCATAGTGGACAAAGTTGAGATCGCCCTGCTGGCGTCCTTCATCTTCGTACTTCTTCAACGCTGCTGAGGCCATGTACAGATAGCTAAGTCCGTCGCCAAGACGCGCCGAGATCATCTCTTTGCGCTTAAGCTCACCACCGAGCGTTAACATCGCAAAATCGGCACTCACGGCGAGCGCTCGGCTCAAACGTGTCATATCTTTGTAGTAGCGCTGAGTCGGACCGCTCATGTGTGCTTTGACAAAGCGTGAACCTGTCAGTGCCGCCGCTAATGCGCCGAAGGTATTACCAGTGGCATGTTTGATGTGTTTAAACAACAGGTCATCAAATTGCTTGGCTCCCTCTTTCTCATCCGGGTTTGCCGCCGCTTCCATCTCTCTAAGCACGTAAGGGTGACAACGTGTTGCACCTTGACCAAAGATCATCAAGTTACGTGTCAGGATATTCGCACCTTCCACCGTAATCGCCACCGGAATGCCGAGGTAATGCGTCGCCAGATAGTTCATTGGCCCATCTTGAATCGCACGGCCTGAATGGATGTCCATGGAATCATTAAGAATGGTGCGCGCCATTTCGGTCATATGGTACTTGGCAATCGCCGTCACAATCCCTGGTTTTTCTTTCAGATCCAACGATGTAGTGGTCAACGTCCGTGTCGCTTCGAGCAGATAAGTTAAACCGCCAATGCGACCCATCGCCTCCGCAACACCTTCAAATTTACCAATCGACATACCAAACTGTTTACGCACGTAGGCATAAGCGCCGGTTGTACGTGTCGTCAGGTGACCAATCGCGGTGCCCAGTGCAGGCAGCGAAATACCGCGTCCGGCAGAGAGGCACTCAACCAGCATGCGCCAGCCTTTGCCCGCATAATCCGCGCCACCAATCAGCCAGTCCATCGGAATGAAAACATTCTGTCCACGAGTTGGCCCGTTCATAAAAGCCAAACCCAGCGGGTCGTGGCGTTCACCAATCTCTACCCCTTCGTGATCGGCTGGGATCAGAGCGCAGGTAATACCGATGTCTGTTTTATCGCCAAGCAGGTGATCAGGATCGCTCAGTTTGAACGCCAGTCCTAGTACGGTTGCGACCGGTGCTAGGGTGATATAGCGTTTATTCCAGCTCACACGGATGCCGAGGACTTCTTTGCCTTCGTGCATACCGTAGCAAACCACACCTTGGTCTGGAATGCCACCAGCATCCGAGCCAGCTTCAGGGCCAGTCAAGGCAAAACAAGGGATGTCGGTACCATCCGCTAAACGAGGTAGCCAGTAGTCTTTTTGCGCTTGAGTACCATAGTGCGATAAAAGTTCACCCGGGCCGAGTGAGTTTGGCACCATGACAGTCACAGCAGTACTGATGCTGCGTGTGGCAATTTTCGAAACGATGGTTGAATTCGCTAGCGCCGAGAACTGGCGACCGCCGTACTCTTTAGAAATGATCAACGAAAAGAAACGCTCTTTACGCAGATACTCCCAAACTTTCGCAGGCAGATCGCGATCTTCCTTAACCATTTTATGGTCATCAAGCATTTCAAGCAGCGTTTCCAGCTCGTTGTCCATGAAAGATTGTTCTTCTGCGGTAAGAACAGGTTTTGGATAGTGATGCAGTTTTTGAAAATCAGGCTTACCTGAAAACAGTTCTGCATCCCACCAGACGCTGCCGGCTTCCATTGCTTCCTTCTCTGTAATAGACAGAGGAGGCAACACCTTTTTGAATACTTTAAACGCCGGGTCGCTAACCCACTTCCTTCTTAGAGAGCTCATAGTTCAGATCCTTTTGTTCACTGGTGGAACCCGATCAGGTCCTGGTTATCTGTTATTTTAGTTACTCTGCTGACATTCCTGCCGCCATATAGGGGATCAAGAGGTCAACGACTGATTTTACATCGGTTGTTTTGCTGAAATTGCTTTCAGCTATTTCAGAAAGCGCCTGACTGGATGCCATCGTAAACACACAGGTTCCCAGTGTGAAATGCAAGCGCCAAAAAAGCGTTTCTTCGGTTAAGGTCGGATTGGCTTTCAGCACGGATTCAGTAAATAGCTTCAATACATCGTTATAACGTGTAGTGATAAACCATCTTAAATGCCCTTGTACGTCGGTATATCCGCGGCCAATCAACAACATGAACAGACTTGTGCCATTCGGGCGCACTTCGTTGAGCTCTTTAAGCGGTACGCGAAGCGATTCAAACACTTCGGCCATGGTGTACGACTCTTTGCTGTTCAGTTGTACTAACGAAATTTTCATTGCTGGCATTAACGCTTCGAGATAACGATCCAACACCGCTCGAACTAAGGTTTTCTTGTCACCAAAGTGATAGTTGACCGAAGCCAAGTTCACACCGGCTTTGCCAGTAATGGTACGAAGTGAAGTGTCATTGAACCCGTACTCGGCGAACAACCCTTCGGCGATGTCGAGAATTTTTTCTTTTGTACTGCTTCTTGGTGCCATTTCAATCACTCGTATCAAACAACTGTTTGAAATATACTTTTGACACCAATAATTAACAAGCAATTAACATCACATTTTTTAATATTGGTCGGACCAGAATGGAATTTCGCCCTTTCGCCAAGGGGTTAGCGAGAGAAAATTTTTTGAGATATTTTCGTTGATTTAGGGAACTGCCGCCGAATCCCTTGGTCTGAATAGGAGTAACAACAAGCGCATTGTTAAGTTTCACTGGCCGTCAAACTTGTTTCAGACTTTTGTTACGTTGCTGCTTTTTCATTATTAACTCCTGTGTTTGTATCTGCCCGAATCCACTTGGTTTGGGCTTTTTTTTTATCCTCCCCACCTTCTCTTGCCCTTTTTAAAGCAATAAAAAAACCTCCGAAATTCGGAGGTTTTTAGTTGAGCCTAAGTGAGTCTAGCGGCTAACGCTGGCACTCTTTGGCAAAGAAAGGTGCAGTAAGCAGTAACCTATCACAGCCGCTGTGGTTGACCCCATCAGGATCCCCAGTCGTGCATAGGTATCATATTCTGGACTTACCCCACCAAATGCCAGTGAAGAGATAAATATCGACATAGTAAAGCCGATGCCACACAGTACTGACACTGCAAAAATGTGACGGAAGGTGATACCCTCTGGCAATCTCGCAACGCCTGTTTTGACCGCCACCCAACTGAAGGTAAATATACCCAGAGGCTTACCAATCAACAAACCCAAAGCGATACCCAATGGAAGCATTGATGTTAAACCAGACATCGAAACGCCTTCCAGAGATATACCCGCATTCGCGAACGCAAATAGAGGCAAAATTGCAAACGCAACATAAGGATGCAGTGCATGTTCCATATGCTTCAGAGGAGAATGCTCACCCTTTTTACCATTGAGAGGGATAGCAAAACCAATAACCACGCCAGCTAACGTTGCATGTACGCCTGATTTCAGTACCGCAGCCCACAGGATAATGCCCACTACGATGTACCACGTCAGTTTTGTCACTTTTTTCGCATTCAGTAAGAACAGCACACCCGTCATGATGAAGCCGATTGTCAGCGCCAATGTGGACAAATCGCCGCTATAGAACAAAGCGATGATAACAACCACACCTAAGTCATCAATAATCGCCAGAGCAAGCAAGAATACTTTCAAACTCACTGGAACTCGCTTACCAAGTAAGGCCATGATTCCCAATGCGAATGCGATATCGGTGGCGGCAGGGATAGCCCAACCTTGCACCGCTTGCGGATCGCCACTGTTAAAAAGCACGTAAACCAGTGCAGGAGCCAACATACCACCAACGGCCGCAATCGCAGGAAAAATCGCCGTCTCTTTTGATTTCAACGCACCTTCCAATAATTCGCGTTTCACTTCCAAACCGATCAGCAGGAAGAAGATGGCCATTAAACCATCGTTAATCCAGTGCGATACCGACATGCCAAATAGATAGCTATGCAATACCGACTGATATGTATCGTTTAGCGAAGTGTTGGCAATCACCATAGCAATGGCTGCAGCAATCACCAGCAGGATGCCGCCTGCGGATTCCATTTTGAAAAAGTCACGGATAGCATCGTTCATGATTTCGCCCTTGTATTTATAATCGTGATAAATGAACAACTAACAATGTGTAGCAGTGTATAGTGAAGAATAATGTAGGAATAATCGCTTGTTTAGATGTTAAACATCGGTTTTTCCTACATTGAGATAAGTAATATTCCTTCAAAAGTACTCGTCGTCGTCCGGTAACTGACTGATAAGATTATAGTCAATGAGTGACATACTAGTGAACATAAGCATGACAACTACGCAACAAATTGTAAATACGTAGAAAAAAGTAAGGGCCCCATCGTCGGGACCCTTTTTACTTTCGAATGCGCTTTAATTGCTTCTTCCGTAGCCAGTTAACTGCATAAAACCCCAACCTTGATGGCTGCCCGCTACCTGTATAGGTCCTTCCCAGTAAGGCAGCAAAAAGGGTAACCACATTTCCTGATCCACTGCCGTGGCGGTAAGGCGGATTTGATACTTTGGCACTTCCACAGACCATCGCAGAGGTAAACGCGTACCATCGGCCAGCTCACTTTCCTCTAAGGGGGTGATCTTGATATCTTGCTCTTTGAGGGGGAAAACTTTACCCGACGGGGTAGAGAGTGTGCCAAACACATAAGGCAATCGGCTTTTATGTCGGTACTGATTGACGCTCAACGCCATACCGTTGTCGAGATTAAACACCAGCCAGTCCCAGCCCTGTTGATCTTGTCCTACCAGATCTGAGCCCCACTCTTTTTGCAGCCACGCAGAGCCACTCACTTTGATATTTTTGCCATCAAGATGCAAAACACCATCCGTTTGCAGAAACGGTGCGCTGACACTAAACGACGCTACGGACTCCAAATCATGCTTGAGCTGATAACCACTTTCGCCATTCAGGACAAAAGGGCCTAGGGTTTGCGTGACCAACTCTAGAGAAAATTCATCACTGGCCGCGATCAGATTCCCCGGAAAAGGCGTCACCCCTAAGGCTCGCCAAGTCCAATTGTCTATCCACATGCGAAACGGCTTATCGCTCGAGCCCGCCTGACCAATCCCTCCACGGGCAATGCGTTGGTCTTTCCACACTTTACCTTTAGCACTCACAACCACATTAGCAAGGTAAATCTGTGGGTTTTGCCAGCCATTGACGTCTCTTTCATCACCAGCCAGACGAAAAAAGCTCCACTGCACTGAGTATGGGGTACCCTGAGCATCTTGCAAGCTCGCAAAGTAGTGCCACCACTCATGTTGGTACTGGGAGTGAAAACGGAAATCGTTCGGCAAGCGGACTTTTTGCCCAGGTAGCACAGGCTCAAACACGGTCTGCGGTGATGCGGTAAACACACTGTTAAATTGATACTGTTGACGCGTTGTCGCGTTTTTGCCGTAAAAAAGCAGGTACCACGTGGCCAAGAAACTCACAACGACAATGGTAGAAACAAGCAGTGATATTAGGATAAATCGACCACGTATTCGCTTCATTACAAGGCATCCCTTAATGACTTAATCGGCGTATTTCTTACCATTCTGAGCACAGGCAACGCCCCCGCCAGCATAATCGCCAGCATTGCCCAAGCAAGAGTTTCACCGTATTCGGCGGGATTAATTTGCAGCTCCAGCGACCAGCCAAAAGATTGCTTAATTACGATGTCAACAATCAAGGTGGCCAGTGCCATACCAAGCGGCACAGCGATAATGGCGGAAATAAGGCCAAAAACAAACAGTTGCAACCCACCTAGCGCGATCAATTCTTTGCCCGACACGCCGAGACAGCGCAAAATCGATACGTGACGCTGACGCGAAACCTCTCCGGCTAAGGTCGCGAAGAACAGGCCAAACACCGCGATAACGAGGGTGATATTGCCTAAGGTATCGGCAATGGCAAAAGTATGGTCGAACACTCGCATTGCCTGCTTGTAAATATTGTTATTGTCGAGCACACGCTCTGGCGTCATGCGGAAAATCTTTTCTAAACGCCCTTTCAGCCCCTCAATATTCACCCCTTCGTGCGTGACCGCACCCAACGCGACATTCCCGTTACCGGCAAAGGCATACAGCCAGTTACGATGGGATAAAAGTACCTGATTATACGGATTACCGTAGTCGTAATAGACACCAACCACCAACCACTTGTCGCCTAAAGGCGCCGTCAGATTGATAAAATCTCCCGGACGAATACCCATTTTCAACGCCATCGATTCGCTGACCATCACGCTGCGGGTACTGTTGAGATAGTACCAATAATTGGGCACACCGAGCTTGACCGTCAATGCATCAAGTTCCCCTTCCGAAGCACCGGTACTGACCACTTGCAACTGCCCTGCGTCGGTTTGAATCTCTTTTTCCCAGCGCCACCAAACTTGGTCCACTTCAGGCTGTGCCATCAACCAACTGCTGATCCTAGCTGCCGAATTATTGGTTGGGTAGATATAAAGATCTGCGGCGAGACGCTGGGTTAACCATTTATCGGTCGTGTCTCTAAAACTGCCCACCATAGTCTCGACACCAATGTTCGCCGCCAACGCTAACATGAATGCCATCATCGCCACACCGCGATAACTCATGCTGGCCGCAGTGTCCGCAAAGAACCAACGCAATCTTACCCAGCGTAGCGTATAGGAAAAACTATTAAATACCGCCCACATCAAAAAGGGAGTAAACAAGGCAACGCTGATCAACATCAGAGCAATAATCGCAAAACCCGATTCCTGAGTTTTTGGGGCTTGGTAAACGGCAATGGCCGCTACACAGAATGCACACGCTGCGAGTGCCTGCCACGCAAATTCGCGTCCAGCAAAACGCACCAATGAGAGCTTGGCAGATAGACGGATCGGTTGAGATTTCAGCAAGCGAATCAAAGGCCAGAGACAGGAAATCAGGGCGCCGAGCGCCGCCATCAGCAAGCTGTACAAGCTCGATTGCCAACTCCAGCCAATCGAGAGCCCAACGTTGGCATCATATAGATCGCTCAAACTGGCAGAGACGGCCGGGATCAGCTCATTGGCTAGTAGCAACCCAAGCAGATTGCCACATAACCAAGCTACGACCACCAAAATGGTTAACTCAAGAATCAATGCTTTCGCCAGTAGCATGCCTGTGACACCCGTCTGACGCAAAATACCCACTAAAGGCTGGCGCTGGATAAATGAGAGCGACATCGCTTGATAGAAGATAAACAGACCGACCAAAAACGACAGCATACCCATAGCGGTAAGATTCAGGTGAAAGGCTTTGGTTAACGCATTGAGTTCATCTCGGCTATTACGCACCAAAGACAAACCATTGGGTAATGCTTGCTTTAACCCTTCCAGCTTTTCTGACGGCATTTCACCACAGGCAATCACCGAAAGACCCGAACTGCGCTTAAGCATACGTAATGTGGCAATATCAGCCACAATCCGCGTACCGTTAAGACGCTCTTCTCTATCGATTTTCAGCGGGCCAAGCAGACTCCCATCATCGAGCGGAATAGAATCGCCATCTCGCCAATCCATATGCTTGGCAAGCGCGTTGCTGACTAAAATCGGGTATGGCGGGTTCATCAACGCCAGTAGAGAGAGAGAGCCCATCGCATTAGGCTGCTCCAACGAGAGCATCGCAACAGGATCGATACCCACTAAGGTCAACCCAATCCCGTTGGCGGTGTCGATATGGTGCATGTCCATCGGAACACATTGCTGATAACCCGCTCGGCGCAGCTGAATGTAAAACCCTTGGGGGATCTTGTTTGCGTTGTGCTTTGGTCGAATGCGATAAGGAAGCGGATTGGAAAAGAGCCTTTCGCCATTTTGATAGCTCTGTTTCGCATGATGGTTGATCGCGGTAACGCCGACGAGCAGGGAAACACCGAGCGTTAGGCCAAGCCAGACCAAAATGATTTGCAGCGGATAGCGCCGATAATGACCGAGTAGTGCTTTAACTACGGGCCATAACATGCAGCTGTCCTCCTTGAAGTCGAATCCTTCCTTCCATATGCTGGGCGACCTTGTCACTATGCGTGACTAAAAGCAAGGTACAATCGAGTTGGCGAGTGAGTGAAGTCAGTAAGCGCATCACCGCTTCGGCGTTACGCTCGTCTAAACTGCCGGTCGGCTCGTCTGCAAGCAACAACTTGGGCTCCATATACAAAGCACGTGCAATTGCAGCACGTTGCTGCTGTCCGCCGGAAGCCTCTTCGGGATAGCGGCCCAGTAGCGGCATGAGATCGAGCGCAGAAAGGATTTGGCGCAACAGTCCTTTGTCTTCCGGTAAGCCTTTGAGTTGACGGCAGAAACGAATGTTATCGGCGATGTTAAGCGTAGGAAGCAAATTAAACTGCTGGAAAATATGTCCAATATTGTTACGGCGATAAGTTGTGCGCTGATATTCAGGAGCATCATGCATCGCGAAACCAGGGAAATTGATCGCACCCGAATCGGCCGTGTCTAGCCCTGCGATTAAATTGAGCAGCGTACTTTTGCCTGAGCCACTCTCACCCATTAGGGCTATTTGTTCGCCACGTTGCAACGTCAGTTCAGCCCCTTGCAATACCGGATGAAATTCTCCACCATCCACATAGCCTTTACATAGGTCTGACAGTTGTAACATTAACTTTGCCGCTTCGCTTTCAGAAATTGGAACCAGAATCTACACTAAAAAGCTGATTATCGAAAGTATTTTGATTGCTGGATCACATTAAACGAATGCAAACCAGCGCATATCTAATCTTCGATGAGATTTCGCATCCATTTGCGGCTGACGATGCGATATAAAACACCGACCCACTTAACCATTTCTTCCACCAAAAACAGCAGATATACCCACACAGGCGACACTTCAAGGTAGATAGCTGCAAACGCAGCCAATGGAATACCAATAACCCACTGAGCGAGTAGATCCTGATAGAGGCAGAATTTCACATCGCCGCCCGCACGCAACACACCAACAATCGCCATCATCGGCAGCGATCTCAGTACAACGGCGACGCAAAGCACCATCATGAACTGCTCTGCCAGTTGTCGAGTTTCTGGGGTTAAGGCGCTAAATGCGTTTAGAATCGACTGGTGAAATAGATACAGCAGCGCTGCGACCACAACCCCAATGATGACGTTCATCAGCACCGTCGCCCATGCTTGATAATAAACGGGCTCAAAATTTTTCGCCCCCAGTTGATTACCCACCAACACAGCGGCCGCATTGGACAGACCAATCATCATCGCCAGCGAAATTGACTCCACTGGCGTCATCACCGACAAAGCAGCAAGCCCTTGCACTCCCGCTTGCCCCATAATGGCATGATAGGCAAAGAGTCCACCTGCCCAAGCCAAGAAGTTAAAGGTTGTGGGTAATGAGAGTTTGAGAAAACGAACAATTTTTTTCCAAACAAGGATCGCGCGAACATCCGTACGGCCAAAAGCCAGTAAGTGTTGTTTCGCGTAAAGGTAACCATATAACGTTGCCACTTCGATCGCCCCGCTGAGCAAGGTCGCGATTGCTGCACCTTGAATCCCCATTGCTGGCAATCCCCAATGGCCAAAAATCAATAGCCAATTCAAAAATACGTTGGAGAGAATACCGATACCACTAAAGAAAGTGCTGATACCCGGTTTGTGCATCGCCCTGAGCCCAACCGCCATACTCGCCACACAAGCGACACTGAGCATGGTCAACGAGGTGATAACCAAGTATTCGCTGCCGAGTTGATTCACTTGTGACGAATCGGTGGTTAGCGCCATGATCTGCTGAGGAAAAAGCAGAAAAAGCAGCGCGGTTAGCAAGGCAAACGCCATCGACACCAACCAAGTCAACGCCGTACTTTGTCTAACGCCGTCTTTATCTCCAGCTCCCCAATATTGCGCGGTCAGCAGAGCGCCACCGGTGGTGACACCGACCAGCATAATGGTAGTCACAAAGGTCGCTCTGGCCGCAACGCCAACCGCGGCGATCTCCGCCTCGCCGAGCTGTCCTAGCATCAATACGTCCACCAAACCACGACTGGAAAACATCATACTTTGCAGCGCGATTGGCAATGCGATCAGCAGCAGACGACGCAAAAACGCCGCATCGGCATGCTTTGCCACCTGAGCAAGAAAGGACATAGGCACCTCAGATACAACTTATTGAAGAAGCGGAGAAAATAGCCGATGATTATAACCAATTGGGTGAATAAACCACCAGCTATTTATCCGTTAGTTAAGGGAGAGCGCAGTGCAAAAAGTATTAGTGTTGGGCGCATCAGGTTACGTTGGGTCGCAATTAGTACCACTTCTTTTGGCACAAGGTTATCAAGTGACGGCCGCCGCGAGACAAATCGACTATCTTAAAGCGCGGGTTAAACCTCATCCGCATCTCAACTTTGCTTACCTTGATCTTGCAGATCAAAGCGCGGCTCAAGCGCTCATCCCACACTTTGACCTGATCTATTTTCTGGTTCATGGCATGGCCCAAGGGCACGATTTTATTGATTATGAACTCTCCCTTGCTGACCATTTTTATCAAGCCCTGCTGGGAAGCCGCGTCAAACAGGTGATTTATCTAAGCGCACTTCAGCCGCAAAGTGGCAGCTCAGCCCATATTCAAGCGCGAAGAATGACCGGCGATGTGCTGCGCAAAGCAGGGATTCCGATTATTGAACTGCGTGCTGGGGTGATTATCGGTCCGGGATCCGCCGCCTTTGAAATCATGCGTGATTTTGTCTATCACTTGCCTCTATTGATCACCCCAAAATGGGTTGAATCGAAAGCTAATCCGATCGCACTGGAAAACCTTAACTACTATCTGGTGCGATTAGCCGAAGAAACCCACGCCACTCATGCAATCTACGAAGCGGGTGGACCAGATACACTGAGCTACCGCGAGCAATTTCGCCTCATTTGCCAAGCGACAAAGCGCCCTTTTCGCCTTTTTCCGACGGCGCTCCTGACTCCAAAGATGGCCTCATACTGGCTTGGGCTAATTACTTCGGTCCCTTCGAGCATTGGTAGCGCCCTTTTAGCTGGGCTAGAACATGACTATGTAGCAAACAGCGCAGAGTTGCGACAAAAGTACCCACAAGCCTTGCTCTCATACCAGCAGGCGGTTGAACAAGCAATTGAGCAAGAAGGCACCTTTGTTAGAAGTAATGTCTGGGGTTTTGAACCCGAGGCATTACAACGCTGGCAGCCGGGTTACGGCTATTACGCGAAAAAAGGAGGTGCCAGCATTCAAACCCAAGCCTCTGCCGAGGCACTTTGGCAATGGGTGGAAAAAATAGGCAGTCGGGAGCAAGGCTACTATTTTGCTACGTCACTGTGGCGAACACGTGAGTGGCTTGATGTGCTATTCGGCGGTAAAAGACCGATTCGCCGCGCCCCATCTGGACCGGAGCTTAAAGTCGGTGATTACATCGACTCTTGGAAAGTGATCCGCTGCGAGAAACCGAACTTTCTCTCACTGTTTTTTGGTATGAAAGGCCCCGGGCTCGGACGGCTGGAGTTCACTATCGACGATCACGGACACTACCGCCAACTCACGGTCACCGCTTGGTGGCATCCGCAAGGTTTTCGCGGACTGCTCTATTGGTTTGCCATGATGCCCGCCCACTTGTTTGTTTTTAATGGCATGGTCAAAGCCATCGCCAGAAAAGCACTCTCGTTTAACCGCGACAAAAAAGGCGCTTAATCACAGCGCCTTAAAAATAACAGTTAACATTGAAAACTAAGCGGAATTTCTGCCAGCTGATTGCCTAAATTGGCCGGAAAAATCAGGTACTCGCCATGGTATTTCACGTTCGACTTGTAATCCGTCACCTTGTGTACCATAAATCCCGCCTCAGTGGCTTTTGCGACAAACTCGGCGTGATTGCCCCGTACAAACCAACTCATCGGTTTCACTAAGGTGTCGCCATCGAAGCAGCTTTCACACTGCTGGGCGCAAAGCGCCAATGAGTGTTGACCTTCGGTAAAAATCTGCACTTTGCCACAGCCCACTAACGGCTCGGCGGTGGAAACTTCCCAGTCAGCTTGCTCCATCTGATCTAAAAACGCTTCTATCTGCTTATCGGTAATCACCGCAGGCTCTTTGTCTGCCGAGAAAAAAGAGGCATAAAACGCAGCAATACGCTTAAAGGTCGGCAAAAGTGCGGCATCGTTGCCTTTCGAGCGACCAGCTTTCTGCCAGCGAGTAAGATCATCGACGACGCAGCGGTGAAAACGCTGTGCTTTTAACGCCTTGGTCACCCAGCGCACGAGAAAGTGGTTGTTCGCGACTGGCGCGTCAGCCAGTTTACCTGCGCGATGCTCCGCTTCTAGCTCTTGCAGCGCGGTATTCACCAGTCGTTGAATTTCCGTTGTGTAGTTCGACATTATGCTTTTCTTCCGAATATCCAGTAAAAGAGGGCTGACAGCAACGAACAGGCTGACATCACCAAAATCATCGGCCACGCAACGGCGGATGGCAACGCAGCCACCAGCGCACCAACCAGCGAACCTGTGCCAAAACGCAGAGTGCCAGCCAGAGAAGAAGCCGTTCCGGCCATCTGCGGATACCCAGAAAGCAGCAGTGCCATGGAGTTACTGCCGATGGTGGAGAGTGTACCGATGTAAAGAACCACGAATGGTACCGTGCCCCACAAACCGAGGTCTAGTAGCCAGCTAACAAATAAACCTAATCCGGCGACTAATTGTACGCTAAGCCCCAAACGCAGCATAAAATGTGACCCGACTTTCTTTACCATGCGACCATTTAAACTGGTCATGATGATCATCGCGACAATATTAAGCCCAAACAGATAGCCAAATTGGTCTGGCGATACGCCATAAATATCGATGTAAACAAACGAACCTGCGGTCAAAAAGGCGAACATACCAGAAAAAGAAAAAGCCCCAGCCAGCATCAAACCTAATGCAGTGCTGTTGCTGCACAACTTGGCATAGTTACGTAAGGTGGTTTTAAAGCGCAGGGGTTGACGGTTCTCCGCTTTCAGCGTTTCAGGAATTTGCCACCACACCAGCGCAATCACCAAAACAGCAAACCCCGCCAGAACCCAGAAAATAGAGCGCCAGCCAAACCAAACCGCAAGGTGTCCGCCGATCATAGGTGCGACCAAAGGCGCAATGGTGATAACCAAGGTGACAAACGACATCGCCCGAGCGAAGTCTTCTCTGTCAAACATGTCGCGCACCACGGCCTGAATGATCACCGCTGCCGCTGCTCCGGCAAAACCTTGCGCGGCACGCACGTAGGTCAGCGAATCAATGCCGTTAGTGGTTGCACTGACAATCGCCGCTAGGCCGAAAAACAGCACGCCAAGGATCAGTACCGGGCGACGACCGAAGCTATCCGAGAGTGGGCCGTGAATCAACTGCCCCAATGCAAAGCCTGCGGTATAAGCCGTCAGAGTCAACTGCACCGCACCAGCATCCACACCAAGATCTTTGGCAATTGTCGGCATGGATGGCAAATACATATCAATCGCCAATGGCGTAAGCGCACCAATCGCGCCCAGAACGACAAAAAGGAAAAAACTGATGTGTGATTGTGCAGTCGGTTGTGATTTATCCGTCATTTATTCTCCCGAAAAATGGGTTAGGAATAAGCTTGACGCTGCAACGCCACCGATAAGGTTGACTCTCTATCGTCGTCAGAGCAGAGCTGAGCTGACACAGATTGGTAATCGAGGAACGCTAGGAATGTCGCATTGCAGCCAGAAAAGACTTGATTCTGAAAACTCCGCGCCATGAAAGAGCGGAAAAACTGCCCATATTGTGATACAGATCAAGCCTAAAAACTAGTTCCATTTAGGAACTAAATCATTTCCAAACCGAGTCTATTTCTTCCTGAGTCAGATAACGGTACTCGCCCGGTTCGAGATTTTCATCCAGCACGATCTCCCCCACTCGCTCACGGTGCAGCTGCTCGACTTTGTTACCCAGCGCGGCAAACATGCGTTTTACTTGATGATACTTGCCCTCGTGAATCGTCAGCAGTAGCTCATTCTCTGCTTGATTCACGACCGTCATCTGCGCAGGTAAGGTGAGCTCCTTTTCATTGCGCAGTTGAATACCTGCCGCCAGCTTTTCCTGATAGTCGCTGCCAATCGGGTCGGCGAGCCAAACGCGATACGTTTTGTCGCACTTATGCTTTGGAGACGTGATGCGATGAGACCACTTGCCATCATCGGTGATTAACACCAACCCTGTGGTATCCACGTCCAAGCGGCCAGCAAAGTGAAGCTCGTCCATTTTGATTTCGTCCAGCAGAACAAAAGCCGTATGGTTGAAACCATCTTCGTGAGAACACACAAACCCTTCCGGTTTATACAGCATGATGTAACGCGGCCCCTGCACGGCCAGCTCGCGACCTTGCCATTCAACCACACTTTGCTCAGAGACTTTGAACGCACCGCTTTTTTGTACCTGTTCATCGACAGTGACTTCACCGCTTTTCAGGATTTTTGTCGCCTCTTTTCGTGTCGCGCCCAGCGCATCACAAAGAAATTTATCTAAACGCATGAATACCTCAACTGGTTAAGGTCGGGTATTATAGCGACCCTGCAAAGAATAGTTGAGTGATTTCACCGTTTTCATGTACACCCTCAGACCCTATCAAGCCGACTCGGTCAAAGCCGTTATCCACTACTTTCGTCAGCACTCCACGCCAGCGGTGATCGTGCTGCCAACAGGGGCAGGCAAAAGTTTGGTGATTGCCGAACTGGCAAGGCTAGCGCGCGGCCGAGTTTTGGTGCTGGCACATGTCAAAGAGCTGGTGGAACAAAACCACGCCAAGTACGAAGGATACGGGCTCAAGGGCTCGGTATTCTCCGCTGGGCTAGGCCGCAAAGAGACGCAGCATCAAGTGGTTTTTGCCTCGGTGCAGTCGGTGGTACGCAACTTGGAATCTTTTCGCAACCAATTCTCTCTGCTGGTGATCGATGAGTGCCATCGTGTTCCGGAAGACAAAGAGAGCAGTTATCAGAAAGTGATCTCGCACCTAAAAGAGCTTAATCCGGGGATGAAAATACTCGGTCTGACCGCCACGCCTTATCGCCTCGGCGTCGGTTGGATTTATCAGTACCACACCCGCGGACAAGTGCGTAGCGAAGAGCCACGCTTTTTCCGCGATTGCATATTCGAATTGCCGATACGTTATTTGCTCGACGAAGGTTTTCTCACTCCAGCGCGAATGATGGATGCGCCTGTGCTCTCGTATGATTTCTCCCAGCTAAAACCCGCCAATACCGGGCGCTATAAAGAAGCTGAACTGGATATGGTGATCGATAACGCCAAACGCGCCACGCCGCAAATTGTTCAGCAAATCCTCCAACTTGCCCAGCAGCGGCAAGGGGTGATGATCTTCGCAGCCACCGTCAGACACGCGCAAGAAATTCATCACTTGTTGCCAGAAAATGACACCGCGCTTGTGATTGGCGATACACCAACACCAGAGCGAGACGCGATTATTCGCCAATTTAAAGCGCGTGAAATAAAGTTTCTCGTCAATGTTTCGGTACTGACCACCGGCTTTGACGCGCCGCACGTCGATCTCATCGCTATTTTGCGCCCAACCGAATCGATTAGTCTTTATCAACAAATTGTCGGTCGCGGTCTGCGGTTGGCCCCGGGCAAAGAAGAGTGCTTGGTACTTGACTACGCAGGCAATAATTACGATCTGTATCAGCCCGAGGTGGGTGACCCGAAACCCGACTCTGACAGCGAAATCATTACCATTCCCTGCCCCGCCTGCGGCTTTAACAATAATTTTTGGGGCAAGTTAGACAGCAACGGTTTTTTACTTGAGCACTTTGGCCGTCGCTGCCAAGGCTATTTCACCGACGAAGAGAACGGCGAACGCGAACATTGCGGCTACCGTTTTCGCGCTAAGTATTGCAACGAATGTGGTGCTGATAACGACATCGCAGCGCGAATATGTCACGAGTGCGATGCGACCTTGGTGGACCCTGACAAAAAGCTCAAAGAAGCCCTCAATCTAAAAGACGCTTTGGTGTTTGAATGCCTTGAGATGGTGCTCAGCGTTCATAAAACGGCGCAAGGAAAATCCCAGTTAAAGGTCAGCTATTTGGGCGAAAACCAAGCTCAGGTGCATGAATTTTGGTCCCTCACCACCCACAAGCAGAAGGCCATGTTCAAGAGTCAGTTTGTTCGTCCACACTTAGCGGACAAACATCGGCCCTTTGACGATGCCACGCCAAGCAAAGTGGTCGCTAATCAACACCGTTTTCGGCCACCACAGTTTGTGATCGCCCGTAAAAGCGGCCGTTTTTGGAAAATGCGCGACAAGATTTTTGAAGATGAACTACAAAACCGCCCGTAAACCCCATCCCGTGGGCAAGTTCACTTTCTATTCATCTAGCCAGTTTTATACTCGGGCAACTTTGTAATGTAGGGGCCGGATATGCGAAACCGAACACTGGCGCTTGCGCTGATACTCCCTTGTATGCTGACCATGCCAGCATTCGCCAGCAACGACACACAAAATGGGCACGAACTCATCCAAGATGCTTATAAAGAAGGCGCGCGCATCGAATTTGATGAGGATCAGGATGAAGTGTACGACGCGGTAAAAAAAGGGTTGATCAAACCTTTCTCTGAACTCTATACCACTGTGGACAAGCAGCTCAATGGACGTTTAATTAAAGTGGAGCTTGAAGAAGACGACAATGAGTGGGTGTATGAGCTTAAATTAGTGCATGAGAACAATGTCATTAAAGTCGAGTACAACGCGACCACTTTAGAATTGATGTCAATCAAAGGTCGCAATTTGCAAGATGTGATCAAAAAATAGAGTGTCTTATCGATGAAAATTTTAGTTGTTGAAGACGAGCCGCGTTTGGGTGAGCAAATTATTCAATCCCTTGAGCAAACAGGATGGGTACCAGAGTTATCGCAAGATGGCATTGACGCCCTCTACCGGGCCACGTCCGAAGAGTGGGATGCGATCGTGCTTGATTTGGGGCTGCCCAAATTAGATGGGCTTACTGTTCTTAAGGGCATACGTGACGAAAACATTAACACACCCGTCGTTATTTTAAGCGCACGTGACACCTTAACCCAGCGCGTCGAAGGGTTGAACGCGGGTGCCGACGATTATCTCACCAAGCCGTTTGAGATGCTCGAGCTGATCGCCCGTATTCGAGCGCAACTTCGCCGAGCCTCTGGTAACGCTTCACCTGTGATGCAAGTGGGCGATTTGAGCCTCGACACCCGCTCTTCCAAGGTGATGTGGCAAGGCCAGCCTGTCAGCTTAACCGCGCTTGAGTATAAGGTGGTCGCTTATTTTGTACACAACGCTGACAAAGTGATCTCCCGCACTGAATTAGTTGAGCACATTTATAAACAAGACTTTGACCGCGACTCCAATACAATCGAGGTGTTTATCGGTCGTATCCGCAAAAAAATCGCGCCAAACATTATCAAAACCGTACGCGGCTTAGGATACCAACTTGATGCCAGCTAAACTGGACTTACTAAAAAGCCTTAGCCTTAAGCGGCGCCTCTTTTTCGCTTCATTTCTCTGGGTTAGCTCAATGCTTCTTGCCGCAGGTGTGGGTATTCCCACGCTCGTCAAAGAGTATTTAGTCAATGATATTAAAGGCCAATTGCAGCTTGCCTTGGACGAAATCGCCGCTAACTTAGAAGCGAATGCTCAAGGCAATTTAGTGCTCCCTGTGCGTCTTTCTGATCCTCGTTTCAGCCAACCCTACAGTGGACTCTATTGGAACGCGATATCCGGTGAGCAAACTCTGCGCTCCCGCTCACTGTGGGACAGAAATATCCAAACCAAAGCAACACCGCTTGGTCAGCGGCTCACTGGTGCCAAAGGGGAAAACTTGATAGCGATAGAACAACGTATGTACCTACCTGAGTTTTCGACCCCAATTACCATTGTCATTGGCATGGATGAGACGCCCGTCAAAGAGACCCTACGCCAACTTACGAAACAGTTATGGATGATCCTTGGGCTGCTGCTCTTTGGTGTCATGAGCGTGATTGGTATACAGATTGCTTGGTCATTTCGCCCACTCAATAAACTGCAACAAGAACTCAAAGCATTAAAATCAGGCCAGCAAGATCAGTTGCAAGAGAGCTACCCCGCGGAAGTCTCACCGCTGATTAAAGATCTCAACGCCCTCTTGTTTCACTATCAGGAACTGTTGCAGCGCGCACGTCACCATGCCGGTAACCTGTCCCATTCCCTAAAAACGCCGCTTTCGGTGCTGAAAAATGAAATATCGCAACTCAACGAACAAGAACGACATCAACTCTCACTGCCGTTGCAACAGATCCAAAACCACATCGATTATCACTTGAGTCGGGCAAGAATGGCGGGAGCCATGAACATCCTCTCTGTCAAATCCAACCCAAGCCAACGTGTCGACGCCATCGCTATGGCGTTTGATAAAGTCTACGCCAAGCGAGAAATTGTACTGGTCAATGAACTGGATGATGAACTCGACGTTGCGGTTGAGCAAAGTGATTTGGACGAGATGATAGGTAACTTGCTGGAAAACAGTTACAAGTGGGCTAATAGTTTCATTCGCATCCAGGCAATCCGCCAACACAGCACCATCAACATTGTAATTGAAGACGATGGGCCAGGCATCGAAGCAAAGCACCTTGAACGGGTGATCCATCGCGGTGTCAGACTGGATGAGACCACCGCAGGTACAGGGCTTGGACTGAACATCGTCTCCGAAATGGCGCACAGTTATCGAGGTCAGCTAACACTAGAGAAAAGCCAGTTTGGCGGCTTAAAAGCCATTTTGTCCCTCAAATCGGCATAAACCTGCCGTTTCTGACAGAAAAAGCTGAAGCATGGGGGTATTCACAGCAATTTCAGTTGCTCATAGCGCAATTGAGTGCTAGTATCCGCGCTCGCTTTAATAGGAATCATGATTCCGCTTAAAGTTTTCCCATATATCTGTAAGGTCGCATTACAGAGTATGAAGTTAAAAATGTTTACTAATTTGAGAGTAAAACTATGAAATTTGAAGCAGTCGTACGTACTGAACTAGGTAAAGGTGCGAGCCGCCGCCTACGTAACACTGGTAATTTTCCTGCTGTTGTATACGGCGGAGAAGCAGCACCAGTTGCAATCGCTCTGAACCACGATGACGTTGTGAACCAAATGGACAAACCAGCATTCTACGAAGCAATCACTCTAGTGATCGCTGGTGAAGAAGTTCAGGTTAAGCCACAAGATGTTCAACGTCACGCGTTCAAGCCAAAAGTTGAGCACATGGACTTCATCCGTATCTAATTCCCTACCAAGGAATTAAATGGATAACTTCCAACCTTTTGCATAAATAAGATCTACGGCCTTACCAACCGGACAATCTAAAAATTCGAGACCCCAGAGACTTACCACCTCTGGGGTTTCACTTTTTATCAACATCAATTTTCTTTTCGGTTTTATCTTGATATTTTCCGAGTATATTGTTTGTCCACTGATCTATTTTGAAATAAACAAAGATCATCGAGAACAAGACGATTAATTAGCAACCACTAAATAACTTATGACAAAAATAATCGCGTACTGTGACGTTAAACAGAGGTACCTTTATCATCCCCATTCTGCTTTGACAAATTGAATCTTAATTAAATATTTCTTACTCGGTCACTGATTTCTACAGCGCGTCAAAAACCAGCTAATCTTGTTTACCAATTGTACAAACCTTGTTTTTTCTTACCTTTCTCCGCTCAATTTCAACGACCCAAATCACAAATTTATTTCAAATTAATAAAACACTAAAACCAAAACACTAAATTTGTGTATTTTTCGATAAAGGTTACAAGCTTATAAATTTCCGTTGCTAACAAAAGCACTAATAAGATTAGGATCACTAAAATTTAATATTAATTACGTATATTGCACGCCGTAACGATATAAAAATCACAAAGAAAGGATCCCTTATGAAGTTCTCCAAATCCCTGTTGGTGTTGTCCGTCGGTATTGCTCTGACGGGATGTGGCTCAGACAAAGACAAAGACGTCACCTGTGCCACCGCAACTTCTTGCACCAAATTTACGGTGCTGCACACCAATGACCATCACGGCCGTTTCTGGGAAAACAGCAACGGTGAATATGGTATGGCAGCGCGTAAGACCCTGATTGATTCGATCCGCGCAGAAGTATCGAGCAATGGTGGTACCTCAATTTTGCTCTCTGGTGGTGACATTAACACGGGTGTTCCAGAGTCCGACATGCAAGACGCAGAACCTGATTTTATCGGCATGAATCTACTCGGCTATGATGCCATGGCGGTCGGCAACCACGAGTTTGATAACGAACTTAGCGTGTTGGATAAGCAAGCAAAACTGGCTGACTTCCCAATGTTGGCGGCCAACATCTACAAAAAAGACGCCGATGGTAAAGTCACGAATGAGCGTTACTTCCAGCCGTATAAAGTATTTGATCTCAATGGCGTAAAAGTTGCAGTGGTTGGCCTAACCACGAAAGATACCGCGAAGCTGGTCAACCCAGACAACGTGGCGAGCATCCACTTTGCCGATCCGCAAACGGAAATCAAGAAAGTTCTCGCGGAAATCGAAGCTAACGAGAAAGTGGATCTTGTCTTTGCTACAACGCACATGGGCCACTATGCCAACGGAACACATGGTACTGAAGCACCTGGCGACGTAATGCTCGCGCGCTCGTTGGAATCCGGTCAACTGGATGCAATTATTGGTGGCCACTCACAAAACCCTGTCTGTATGGAACCGGGCACCAATCAATACGCCGACTTTAAGCCAGGCGATGCCTGTGCTCCAGATCAACAGAACGGCACTTACATCATGCAAGCACATGAGTGGGGCAAATACGTTGGTCGTGCTGACTTTGAATACTACGATGGCAAACTGCATTTAGCCAACTACGCCTTGATCCCGGTGAACCTGAAGAAGAAAGACACAGACGGCAATTATCAGTTTATTGCCGACGAAATCAAAGCTGACCCAACAGTAAAATCGCTCCTTTACCCTTATCAGAAACAAGGCCAAGCGCTACTGGATGAGAAAGTTTCAGAGACCGATGGCAAACTGATTGGTGATCGCGCTCTCGTCCGTTCACAGCAAACCAACTTAGGTCACTTGCTGGGTGAAGCTTATCGTACCTACAACTTAGTCGACGCGGATTTTGGTGTGATGAACTCTGGTGGTGTGCGCGCCTCTATCGAAGCGGGTGATATTACCTACCGCGACGTGCTGACGGTTCAGCCTTTTGGCAACTTTGTCACCAAAGCAACCATGACCGGACAAGAGGTCAAAGATTACTTGAATGTGGTGGCTACTCTAACCGCGGGTTCTGGTGGCTACGCGCAGCTCGACAACATCACCATGTCGGTAGATTGTGATGCCAAAGAAGTCACCATCACAGACATCAACAACAAGGGCTTTGATCTCAACGCGAGTTATAGCTTCTCTATCATCAGCTTCAGTGCCGCTGGCGGAGACAACTACCCTGTCATCAATGTTCAATCAACTCAAATGACCGATGCGTCGGTGCTACGTGAGTTTTTCGTTAAAAACCCATCGATCTCTGCATCTGACTATGAGAAAAATTTGAACAACGTTCAGTACTTCAGCAACGGCCAAGCGGTGAAAGGCTGTCCTGCACCAGCTAAACCGAGCGCATAAGCTTTCTACCTTTATCTCAAACCGGAGCACTGCGCTCCGGTTTTTTTTCTGCGGGTAATCTTATGAATTTGTTGTGTCTTTTCGTTAGCTGATAAAAAACCGTTTAAAGTACGATTGACGGCCGTTTCAGCGACTTCTATGTTTGATATTGTCTTTCAGTCAGCTGAATTGATTGACTCTGCGCCGTTCTATTCTTGCGCCAGAGCATGATAATTTCTGTAGAAAGAAGAGTTTGGCGTTAAAAATACTGCTCTCATACAATTTGTGTCTGTTTCAAGACCCCGAACCATGGGGACACCGCGATGTGTGCCTCGGTGAGCAGTGCGTAACGTCAGTGTGTTTGGACTGCTGCATCGAGTTCGGGAGGTCAAAAATGAAACGAATCAGCAATAGCTACAGACTACAACTTATTAAAGAAGTGGTCACTCGCAGAGAACAGCAAGCGTGTAGTGACCCTATGGCCAATTACATTCACCAACTATTAACGGAAAATCCCACCAACAAATCGGATGCCGAGACGAACCATCGTTTTTCTGGTTGCCATTTCGACGAAAATGCAGGCGGTTGGATAAGTGATCGTTGGGCAATGAAATAACCGTGGATGACAGGGAGCAATCGTGACAAATTCCCGGCTTACCAGAGAGCTTTGTCAATCTAGGCCGGGAATATAGCGTTGATGTGCTAAGTTGCGGTTAAAACAAAGGGGAGATTAAAACAGTTCTTGTTGCGGTGAAAAATCGAGATCGTCCAGCTGGGATGGTTTGACATTACCCGCCAAGCGTTTTCGCTGATAACGCTGACGACAAAGCTTGATGATATGCAGTTTCTGCGCCGAGGTGAACTTGAGCCAGTTAAAGCGCTCATCGCGATTACGCATACATCCTTTGCAATAGCCTTTATCATCCACAGTACACACGCCCACGCAGGGACTGGGTACATTGAAAAATTCGAGCTGTTCCATATACGTCCTATCTTTTGAGTTGCTTGTTCTACTCTAATCTCGACCTTCAACACCGAAGAAGTCCATTTTCCTCAAAATTTGACCTTCGCATGAACGTGCTCAAAAAAGTCGCTAGAATGATGACGTTAAACTGACAAATACACCGTGCGCTTAACTATACTTGCCCTGTTTTGCTTAGTAGGAATCACTATTATGAAGCTTAGTTCAAAAACCTTGCTCCCAGCAATCTCTCTCCCTTTGTTGCTGAGCGCTTGTGTTAGCCAAGGAAACTCCATGACCTCAATAAGCGCACAAGACCTGCAGCACCATCACTGGCAGTTAAGCCATATTGATGGAAAAGCGCTGGAGGAAAATGAAGCAACGCTCATTCCTCGCTTAGAAATTGGCGAAAATCTTACCGCCAACGGTTTTGCGGGTTGTAACCAATTTTTCGGCCAAGCCGAGCTAAAAGGAACGCAATTGCGTATCGAGAAAATGGGTATGACGATGAAAATGTGCCATGAAGAACAGATGCACATTGAACAGGTGGTATCCGGCACTCTCACTCATTGGAGTGAGGTCACTTTGACAAACAAAACCTTGACCTTAAAAAGTGCCCAGCATGAGCTAGTCTTTACTCAGCGTGACTGGGTAAACTAGCGTTCCGACTTCCTCAACAACGTCTTTTGTAAAGCAGCGTCGCGCTGCTTTTTTTGCGTTCGCTACTTTACACAAACCACTGACGCCAAACGAGGCCAAGTGTTGGCCGACGTATTAGAGGACGTAGGGCTGTCCCTAATTGTCGCCTGTCGAAATGGTCTCTGCGGATCGTGTAAATGTTAAGTTAGCCAAGGTTCGGTCATCTCCAGCAGTCAGAATTCTTAAGTGCACAAGAGATAGAGCCAGGCTTTGTATTAGCGTGTTCGTCACAAATAGAATCGGATCTTGAAGTGACACTGGGGGGACGTTAAACTTCCGCGGTTAAATATTGAGCAGCATGGTAAGGCGTTATAATTTATTTCACCAAAAATAAACGGTAACTCCATACCATGCCGAGGCTAATGCTAACGGATAAGCGGTGGCAAAAGCGACTTCAAGTAAGAGGGACAGACCTCAGTGTGGACCGCGGAGTAGTCACCTCAGTAGAAACTTTACAAATCTTCACCGTTACTGCTGATAACATTTTGATACCAGAAGAAACTCTTCTTACGGCTGCGCTTCATGGTGCCGGAACCATCATCGTGGCGATCAACATAGATGAAACCATAACGTTTACGATATTCACCTGTTCCGTACGACACACAGTCAATACAACCCCATGGTGTATAGCCCATCAAATCAACGCCATCGTGAGCAACTGCTTTCTTCATTTCCTCAATATGAGCTTTAAGATAATCAATGCGGTAGTCATCGTTGATATCACCGTTTTCTTCAACAACATCGATAGCCCCAAAACCGTTCTCTACAATAAACAAAGGCTTACTGTAACGTTCGTAAAGTTCGCACAGTGAGTAACGCAGGCCAACAGGATCAACTTGCCATCCCCAATCGGATGCTTTGACGTACGGGTTTTTCACACTACCTGTAAAGCCACTCATTGAACCTTCCGTCGACTCCTGAACATCGGCTTTTACTGCCACAGACATGTAGTAACTGAAACCGACGTAATCACAAACACCTTCTTTGAGAACCTCAAGATCACCCGGTTCCATCTTGATCTTATAGCCTTTACGCTCCCACTCTTTTAGTGTGTATCCTGGATATTCACCACGCATATGTACATCACTGAAGAAGAAACGGTTACGCATTGCTTCTTGTGCAAGCATTACGTCATCAGGGTTACATGAGTATGGATAGATTGGCACCCATGCAACCATACAACCGATTTGAAAATCAGGGTTGATTTCATGCCCCAACTTCACCACTTTGGCACTTGCCACGAACTCATGATGAACCACCTGGTACATGCACTCTTCAGGGTTCTCCTCAACGGTGTAATCTACGCCAGAGTTAGAATAGCCCCACAATGGTAAGTGAAGATCGCGCTGGTTATTGATTTCGTTAAACGTCATCCAATATTTCACTTTGTTCTTATAACGACGCATGACGGTTTCTGCGTAGTGAACAAAGAAATCAACCACTCTACGATCTTTAAAACCACCGTATTCTTTTGACAAGTGTAGCGGCATTTCAAAGTGAGACAGAGTAATCACTGGTTCAATACCGTACTTTAGAAGCTCATCAAACAGATCATCATAGTACTTCAGACCAGCTTCATTTGGCTCAACTTCATCACCCTTAGGGAAGATGCGAGGCCAATATATTGATGTACGGAAACACTTGAATCCCATCTCAGCCAATAACGCAGCATCACCCTTATAATGGTCATAAAACGCTGTCGCTTCGTGATTTGGATAATGGTATCCCTCTAGTACACCATCGGTAATTTTGCGCTGCGTGTTGACATCACCACCCGATAATACGTCAACAATACTAGGGCCTTTACCATCACGGTCCCATCCACCCTCAACTTGGTGTGCTGCTACAGCACCACCCCACAAAAAGTTTTCAGGAAAAACACTACTCATCTTACTTACCCTTAAGCCATTTGAATGACAGGCTGTCCAATTTCAATTTCTTGGTTATTGTGTTCTTGTTCAATCAGATTGAACTCATATTCATCACTGTTCATTACAATAAACGGTGTTGTTGTGTCGTAACCAGCGGCAGCGATACTTTCGAGGTCAAACTTGATTAACGGGTCACCCGTTTTTACTTGTTGGTCAACTTCAACCAGACACTCAAAAAATTTACCTTTGAGCTCAACCGTGTCTAAACCAACGTGAATCAATAGTTCTGCACCGTTTTTAGACGTCATACCCACAGCGTGTTTACTTGCGATAACCGATGAAATTACCGCATCACAAGGAGCACGGACAATACCCTCTGTTGGTTTAATCGCTACGCCATCACCCAGTAGTTTTTGAGAGAAACTTTCATCATTAACCGATTCCAGAGCGACAACCTTACCTTTCAACGGGCTAACTAATGTTGCTGCTTTTTTCATTACCGGAGAAAAATCTGCTTCAGATTGTGTGTCTGCTTTTGGTGCTTTGTCTTGTTCATTGATAGGGTCTTCAAAACCAATCACGTAAACCAATACTGTTGTCGCAACAATCGCAACACCCACACCAGCAAGCTCACCAACAAATGAAGATGGATTCGCAGGGCTGATTGCATTAACCACAGTTAACAGGCCTGGCAGACCAGCAAATGCGTAGTAGTAAGTACCAAACAGACTTGCAACAACCGCACCTAACGCGCCACCGATACAACCGCAAATGAATGGTTTTTTCAGACGTAGAGTAACACCGTATAGCGCAGGTTCTGTGATACCGAAGATAGCTGTAATACCTGCTGAGAAGCCCGTTGTTTTCATTAGGCGGTTACGAGATTTAAATGCAACAGCAAACGCAGCTGCCATTTGAGCGATTACAGCGATAGCCTGGAACGCTTGGAATGAATCGTAACCGTAATTCTCGTAGTTAGCGAACACCACAGGAGTGATGCCCCAGTGAACACCGAAAATTACGATAACCTGCCAGATACCACCGATCAATGCTGCAGCAAGCATAGGGGCTGTATCGTAAAGTGCGTTATAACCACCAGCGATAGAGCTCGCAACCAAGCTAGTTGCAGGACCAATAAGTACTAGTGTTGTTGGTACCATAATCAGCATACATGCTAATGGAGTAAACAGTTCACTAACCACAGCAGGGATAATGCGTTTTACAAATTTCTCCACATAGCTCAAAGCCCATACCATAAAGATAGGAGGTAGTACTGAAGAGGTGTATACCGTCTTAGCTAATGGAAGAGAAAGGAACGTCACCATTTCGCCGTCAGCAATTCTTGCAGCAATTGCACCCCATGATGGGTTGATCAGCGCACAGGCACATAGAACAGCGATGAACGGATTGCATTGAAAATGTTTAGAAGCTGTAATAGCGATGAACACTGGCAAGAAAGCAAATGGAGTCCATGACATAAAGTTCAGTACTTCAAATGTACCGGTACTTGAAACAGACGGGAAAAGGTAGTTTGCAAAAATAAGCGCCCCTTGCAAGATACCTGCAGCTGCAAGGATAAATACGATTGGGGCGAAAATCGCAGACATCGCAGCAATAATTGCATCTAACGTACGTACTTTTTGTTTGCCTTCTGAAAGCAAACTAGCATCAACTAGTGAAGACATTGCTTCATGTACATCGGATACGTGCGTGCCGATAACAACCTGAAATTGTCCACCACTTAATACAACTGTAATAACGCCCGGCATCTGTTTAACTTTGTCAGCAGCACCTTCCGGAGTCTCTTTTAAAACAAGGCGCAAACGCGTTGCACAACGTGAAAACTGATTGATGTTTTCCTGCCCACCAACTTCAGCAAGTATATCTTTTGCTAGTTGAGCATAATCTCTGACCGCAGCCATAAGCTTACCCTTCCATTTCCAATTAATTAATTTCACAGAAACTGAAACCGGTTTCTGTAACCGGTTTCAAAATATAGTTACCCAATAGCTTGATCAATAGATTTTCTGAATAATAGCGATTACTCTCACAAAAAGGAGGTGATATTTAACTCAAAACTGGTCATGGATCTCGTCTTAACTTCTGCTGCGGATGGTTTATTTTTGAAATCCTAGGGGTGAATAACACCCATAGAAAAATAAATTAATGTAACCGGTTACATTTTGACTAATTTCGTGTATGGTTTAAAAAGGCGTGTTGTTGATATGTTCTTTCATCATTTAAAGTTATATATATCAATGCATTAAACCATTTCAGAATAAGAAGGTGACTATGACTAACGCAGTTTTTCCAAAAGGCTTTTTGTGGGGAGGTGCAACGGCAGCAAACCAGCTTGAAGGTGCATGGAACGTAAATGGGAAAGGACCCAGTACCAGCGATATGCTTAGCGGCGGGACTCATGAAGTCGCACGCCGAATTACGCGCTCTATTGAAGAAGGTATCCACTATCCGTCTCATGAAGCGATCGATTTCTATCACCGCTTCAAAGAAGATATCGCACTGTTTGCTGAGATGGGTTTTAAAACCTTTCGCTTTTCAATTAACTGGACCCGTATTTTTCCGACAGGCATGGAATTGGAACCCAATGAAGCGGGCCTGAAATTCTATGAAAGCATCATCGATGAACTGAAGAAGTACGACATTGAACCATTAGTGACGATCTCTCACTATGAACTGCCTTTTGGTTTGACCCAAGAATACAACGGCTGGGCAGGACGTGAAGTTGTTGACTGTTACACACGCTATGCAGAAACCTTGTTCAAACGTTTTAACGGAAAAGTAAAATACTGGCTGACGTTTAATGAGATCAATATCGGTACTATGCCTATCGGTAACTTCCTTGGCCTTGGCATTCTGAATGAAGGAACGACAGATTTCGTTAACCAAGTAGATATTCCACAACTGCGCTTTCAGGCGCTACACCACCAATTTGTTGCGAGTGCAAAAACCGTCAAACTCGGCCATGAGATTAACCCAGATTTTCAAATTGGCTGCATGATTTGCTTCCTGACAACATATCCGTTTACCTGCCACCCAGCGGATGTGCAATTGGCACAAAAACACATGCAAATGCACAACTACTTCTGTGGTGATATTCAGGTTCGAGGTCAATACCCGTACTACGCGAAGCGCTACTTTGAAGAGAACGGCATCACGGTTCACATGGAAGACGACGATTTGGACATTCTGGCTCAAGGTACCGTCGACTACTACACGCTGAGTTACTATATGTCGAACTGTGTTTCTGCAAACCCTGATCAGGAAACCACTTCGGGTAACCTGATGGGTGGCATCAAAAATCCGTATGTAGAGGCGTCTGATTGGGGATGGCAAATTGACCCGGTTGGTCTGCGTTACACACTGAATGAAATCTATGCTCGCTATGAAATCCCATTAATGGTGGTTGAAAACGGCTTAGGTGCATTCGATAAAGTTGAGGAAAATGGTTCAATCAACGACACCTACCGCATTGATTACTTACGCTCTCACATTGAGCAGATGGGTGAAGCGGTTAAAGATGGAGTGGAACTATGGGGTTACACACCTTGGGGCTGTATCGACCTTGTTAGTGCTTCAACCGGTGAAATGGAAAAGCGTTATGGATTTATTTATGTCGACAAAGACAACAAGGGGCAAGGCACACTGGATCGCAAGAAAAAAGCATCGTTCGACTGGTATAAAAAAGTGATCACTTCGAATGGAGAAGAGCTGTAATACCATGAATCCAGCTACGGTTAATTAACCGTGGCCGATTAAGCAAAGTAAAACTTCAGAATGGAAAAAGCCCATCGAATCAATCCGATGGGCATTTCATTTTATCTAAAACGATTGTCGGCCAAGCACATCTTTTACTTGTGCAGAACCCACAAACTCTTCTAAAGAAGCCAGTTTGATATCAGCAATACCAAAGCGAGGATTATTTTCCTGTCCAGGCTCAGGAACACAAACCGCGGTCATTCTTGCCGCTTTCGCCGCAATCAAGCCATTAACGGAGTCTTCAATAGCCAGACAATGGTGCGGTTCTGTTGCCAATTTTTCCGCAGCGTCCAGATACACTTGTGGATGCGGCTTACCGTGGGTTAAATGCTCTGCTGATACATAAATGTCAAAGAACTTTTCTATATCAAATGCCTTAAGAACCGCTTCAATCAATCTTTGAGGTGATGAAGAAGCAAGACCAATTTTCAGGTCCGTCGTAGAAAGCCATTGTAATGAATCCAGAACGCCCGGAAGCAGTTCACCCTTAGAATTAATTTGCTCTATAACTTCATCCAAAATTGCATTTTGTAGATCAACACTACAGCTTTCATCTAAGCCACAGTAGCGAATCCAATAATTTGCAATTTCATCAATACGTAACCCCGTGCTCTGGTAGGCAAGCTGCTCCGTAATGGTCCCGCCAAATTTTGCCACGGCATTAACCTTCGCTCGGCGCCACAGCGGCTCCGAGTCAACAAGAACACCATCCATATCAAAAATGACTGTTTCAATCAAAATTTAATCCTTATACCTAAATCTAAAATTGTGAAGAGTATTGTAGGCTAGGTCATTGTCATCATTAAATAATTTCCTATCGCTCTCACTAAATACACCGAATTGTCTATTAAAACGCCTTAGACTCAACAGATGATGTTAATGATATATTCGCCCTCTTTTCGTAGCCGAATAGTAGCGTCAATACCAAAGCCATAGAGAAACTCACACTGATACCAGTCAAATACCATAAAGCAGAATTAAACACGGGAATGGTGAAGATATTCTGGAATACAAATGCCGTCATTTTTACCTGAAAATAGCCATTAATTGCACCACCGACCATACCGGCGAGTATCACAATAGGTATAGTCCGGCGGTAACGCATAATGAGTCCGTATATAATTGGTTCAGTAACACCGGCCAATAAACCGGTTAATGCAGCAGGGCCTGCAATCACTTTGTCTTCGGTTCTGCGAGCGGAAAAATAGATAGCGAACGCAATTCCCATCTGAGCAAATGTACTCGGAGCCCACATAGGAACGATAGAATCACCGGAAGCGGTTGCTGCGCTGGCAATCGCGACAGGAACAATCCCCCAGTGTAAGCCGACAACAACACACAACATCATTCCACCGCCAATAACAGCGCCGGTCAATACCGAGCTGAAAGCTTGCAAATTATCAATTGTCGCTGCAAGTAGGTGGCCTAAATACACACCTATCGGGCCGAATACCATAACAGTCAGCGGGACAATAACCATCAGACAGCTCATAGGAACCATGAATAATCGAATATTTTCAGGACATCGGTCACGAATTTGCTTTTCGAGCACGGAAAGTACGGAAACAGCAATGAAGACTGGAAAAACAGTGCATGAATAGTCAATAGCGGTAAATGGTAAACCTAAGAAATGTGAACCTTCAGCACCGATTAAACCAATAAAGCTCGGCTCAAGAAGCGTTGCCCCCACGGTTGCGCCTAGGTAACTATTTGATCCAAGACGGTGTGCTAAAGAACTTCCCAGCAATACAGGAAGAAAATAGAACACCGCATTGGAAGCTGCATATAAGGTGACATAAGTGCTGCTTTCTGTTGTCTGCCAATCCAATAAGATAAGTATGGCTAACAATGCCTTTAGCATGCCCGAACCAGCCATTACACCGATAAAGGGGACAAAGCTATCTGAAACAACATCAACCACTTTCGCCCCAACTGATAAACTCATTTTCTTTAATGTCAATTTCACCACCATTAAGCTTACGACTTATCCCGGTGTTCTGTTGTTAGCGAAATGGAATCAACAACCAGACTTTTGTAACCGGTATCATACTGAGTGATAATATATTGTAACCGGTTACATTTGATGTTATATCCATTGAACTTGTGATTGACTTAACAAATATACTTCATCAACTGGGTTAAGGCAGTTGCTAACTTCGAGCGAAAGTATCTTCCAATATATTGAACCCACCGTTTATATGTTGCTCAGTGGACCTAGCTGAAAATATGCTTTCAGTCATTGAGGTGGACGATGTAATGCTGAATAAAATGCGTGCAGCAAAGTCAATACGCCCTAAGCTAAAAAGACAAAAAGCGCCGAGGTGGCGCTTGTTGTTTTTGCGATGTGGCAGTTTTGGCGATGTGACGTTAGCTAAAGCGCAGCACTTTCAGCGCCGCTTCGCTGTCGATGTCCATGAACTCCGGCGGATTGAGCAAACGTTCGCGAAAAGTCAGTGATGGCGCTTCCTCTTGCATACCTTCAATCAAAAAATCGCTGCTCACGGAAGGCGAGTTAACACAAGCCAGCACTTCTCCCCCCTCGGCGAGTAAATCGGGTAAGCGGCGCAAGATCTTCTTGTAATCGGATGTCAGCGCAAAGCTGCCCTTTTGGAACGAAGGTGGGTCAATAATGATCAAATCGTATTGGCCTGCCTTTTTGATTTTGCCCCAAGATTTAAAAATATCATGGCCAAGGAAGAACACCTGATTGAGGTTGTGTCCATTGAGTTTATGGTTTTCACGCCCTTTGGAAAGGGAGGCTTTCGCCATATCAACGTTGACCACTTTGTCCGCCCCTCCGGCAATCGCCGCCAGCGAAAAGCCACAGGTATAGGCGAACAGGTTGAGCACATTCTTATGTTTTGCGTGCTCACGTACCCAATCACGACCAAAGCGCATGTCCAGAAACAGGCCAAAGTTTTGATTGCGTCCAATATCCAATTGATATTTCAGGCCACTTTCAACTACCACAGGACGCACATCCAGAACACCCAGCAGCACTTCTGACGGCGCGCCGTCTGCGTAACGATGTTGGATCAGCATGCATCGGCCTTGCTTCTCTCGCCAAAGGTCCGACTGTGCAAAGCGCAATAAACCCGCCCTTAGCTCAGTCAAAAAGTCTTGGTCAACTTGATGAAACAGATTGACGATCATCTGCCCTTGTAGCCAGTCACAAGTGATTTGTTCTAAGCCAACAAAACGGCGACCACGGCCGTGAAACAGACGCCGTATTTCATCAGGTACACTCGCCAATTGCGCTTCGATATGTTGAAAAAACTGCGTCAGTTGGGAAACTTGCATTGAATTCTCTTTTTTGATGGGTTGCTTGATTATTTGATGGTCGGCCACGACAACGCCCAAGGCGTCAGCCAGCTTTCAATGCCTTGTGAAACCACATCGCTATTCCATTTTTCACCTAACACAGGTTGGTGTCGCGGGTCGCAGACAAAGTGGAACGCTTCATCTTGGTAGGAAAAGCAGAGGCAAAATGCGTGTAAATAGCCTCTATCCGCCTCACTGCCTGCATTGTAAATAGCATCACCGACAATCGCGGAACCAACCGATTTGAGCGCAACGCGGATCTGGTGGGTTTTCCCCGTGTGTGGCTTACATAAAAACAGTCTTTCTCCCGGCTCTGCCGCCAGAGAGAAAAATTGAGTAATCGCAGGATTATGCTTGCTGCTGAGTAACTTCCACGCGGCGCGGCGCGACCGTTCCATATCGCCAATCACCAGCCCTTGCTTTTTCTTCGGTTTTTTAGCTCCAAGCGCTAGGTAAAATTTAGCCACATTCCGCTCAGCAAAAGCGCGTGAAAGCGCACTGGCCGCCTCTGCGTGTCGACCAAGCAATAAAATACCTGAGGTCATTTTATCGAGACGGTGGATAAGATAGAGCTGTGTGTCGCCACTTCGCTTCGCCACTTCATGCAATAACATGGTCTCACCATCATCTTTGTGTACGGAGACATTAGGATGCTTATTGATAATGAGAAAATCAGGGTGAGTAAACAGAATATCAAACATGGTAGTCAAGCAGCTTTCGGGTGGCAGCCATCATCATGGCTGGTTTCATTATGAGGGGCGAAGTATACCTTTTCTCACTCTGAATACCAGTAAGACGAGCCGCAAGAAGTAAAGCCCCTTACGGGGCTTAAAAGGTTATAAAATCGAGAAGAGGAACACAGCCATGATCGCTACCGGGCAGACGATGCGCACATACCAAGGCCAGATTTTCCAGAACAGGCCCTGAGCGATGTCTGGGTTGCCTTCTTTCAGCTCGTTGAGCAGGTTGTTGCGATTCCAGATCCAACCCACCACGATAGCCCATACCACACCGAGCAATGGCTGCATGTAAACGGTTGAAATATCAGCAACCAGACCAAACAGAGCGCCAAAGTTCAGTGAAATGACCATACTGACAATGAGGATCGCGCCACCAATGAGCCACGTCGCGGTGTTGCGCTCCATTTTCAGCTCATCTTGCGCGCAGGAGACAGGCACCTCCAGCAAAGAGATCGATGACGTTAACGCTGCAATCACCATCAGCACAAAGAAACCGATACCCAGAATTACGCCGATCCCGCCCATGGTATCAAACATTGCAGGCAGCACCGCGAACACCAAGTCACCAGAGCTCATCAACTGGCCTGCATCATTAAAAATTTGCACACCGTTGTTTTTGGCAACAAACATCGCCGGAAGAATCAGTAAGCCCGCCGCAAATGCCACGCCAGTATCAATTGCCGCGACTTGACCTGCAGTTTTGGGAATATTGACCTCTTTTTGCAGGTAAGAGCCGTACACCATCATCGAGCCCACGCCCAACGAGAGGGAGAAGAAGGCTTGCCCCATCGCATCGACCATCAAGCTTGGCGTGATATGGGAAATGTCTGGGATCAGATACATTTTTAGGCCTTCCATCGCTCCATCTTGAGTAAAGATGTACGCGATCATCACCGCGAAAAGGACGAACAGCATAGGCATTAAGCGAGTTGACCACTTTTCGATGCCATCGGCGACGCCTTTTTGCACCACAAGAATGGTTAACAGCGAGAATAGAACGGCTAAGACGACGTTACGCGCACCACCGAAGTTGACCAGCCAGTCGGCTGCGCTTTGTAAACCGACCACTTCCAATGCAGGCGCTGCGGCAAAACCCATCAACCAACCTGCCAAAATTGAGTAAAAACTGAGGATCATGGAAGCGGCGATCATGGCGATCAAACCAAACAAGCCTGCGGCTGCGCGATTTTTCGTCCAAATCGTCCGCAGTGAAGCAATCGGGTTTGATTGACCATGACGACCAATCGTCAATTCAGCCACCAGCATAGGAAATGCCAGTAGGAAAACCATCGCCAAATAGATCACTAAAAATGCTGCGCCGCCGTTGCTCGCCGCTTTGGTTGGGAACCCCCAAACATTACCCAGACCGACAGCTGAACCTGCCGCCGCCATAATAAAGCCAAGTCTCGATGAGAAATGGCCTCGATTGTTACTTGCCATAATTGTTACCGCTGTTGTGTTTGCTTTTTATCTTGTTTCGGCGTCAAACGTTGAGGTGTAATAATTTTTGTACACTCATCGAAAATATCGGCCACGTGATGAATGTGGCAAGTAAATCAGTTTGAGCATAAAATTGGAAGCCCGGCTGACATAATTTCCTACCACAACTGTAATAATCATCATTAATCGCTGATTATTTACCCACAATGCAACATTTACGACCTGCTGTTAACAATTTTTAAACATATTCATTCTGTTTGCGTGACACTGGTATCATTTGCTAGCTATTCCTAATTGGTGCGTTTGCGCTTACTATCGAAAACGAGAAAAAATGTTTAGAGATCATGATGGATAAGTTCTACCACTTTCTTACTCTGGCTAGCATCGGTTTATACTGGGTACTGGTTGCCGGGGTCACTTTGCGAGTTGTGTTGAAGCGACGAGCTGTGAGCGTCTCGCTGGCATGGCTGATGATAATCTACATCTTGCCTGTGTTGGGCATTGCCTGCTATTTCCTGTTTGGTGAGTTGAACTTAGGTCGTAAACGCGCCGAGCGAGCCAAAGAGATGTTTACTCCCTACGCCAAATGGTTCGCGCAGTTGAACGATTGCCAAGCGCACACACCAGAGGCGATGGGGCACCATATCTATCGGATAGATGAGCTGTGCAACAATCGACTTGGTTTGCCCGCTTTAGGTGGAAACTCGCTTTCGCTACAACGATCACCAGACGAGATCCTGCATTCTATTATTCGTGATATCGAAGCGGCACAAAACAGTATTCGTATGGTGTTTTACATCTGGCATCCCGGAGGTCTCGCGGATTCGGTCGCCTCTGCACTGATTCAAGCAGCCAAAAGAGGAGTGGATGTGAAACTGCTGCTCGATTCCGCAGGCAGCCCGCGCTTTTTCCGTAGCCCTTGGTACTCGATGATGAAAACCGCTGGTATTAACGTGGTTCAGGCATTGGAAGTGAGCCCTTGGCGGATATTCCTACGCCGACTCGATTTGCGCCAACATCGCAAGATCATCGTTATAGATGATGAGATTGCTTACACTGGTTCAATGAATCTGGTTGACCCTGCATTTTTCAAACAGAGCAGCGGTGTCGGACAGTGGATCGACATCATGGTGCGTATCACCGGACCAACGGTGAATGTGCTCTCAGCCATACATTGCTGGGACTGGGAGGTGGAAACTGGCTCTCGATTCCTGCCAAGCTTGCCTGAATGCCCGTTGGATGCAGAACTGCACAAGCACCCCATTCAAGTGGTTCCCTCTGGCCCGGGAATGCCTGAGTATCTTATCTATCAAGCGCTGACGCTGGCGATCAACCAAGCTAACCACTCAGTGACGATCACAACCCCTTATTTTGTACCGAGTGCCGATTTGCTCGAAACACTGAAAATGACCGCGCAAAGAGGGATTCGGGTTGAATTGATCATTCCGCACAAGAACGATTCAATGATGGTGCAATGGGCCTCGCGCGGTTTTTATACCGAGTTGATGGAAGCGGGTGTGAAAATCTATGAATTTTACGGCGGCTTACTACACACTAAATCGGTCGTCATCGATGAGCAATTCTGTCTGGTCGGTACGGTCAACCTTGATATGCGTAGTTTGTGGCTGAACTTCGAAGTCACTCTCGCGATTGAAGATCTGCAATTTACCTTGGAGATGCACCAGCTTCAGCAAGAATATAAAGCGCAGTCACACAAATTGCGACTACAGCAATGGAATGAACGCAGCCTCTATTCTCGCTTCCTTGAAAGGCTGTTCTATCTGTTTAATCCTTTGTTGTGAACGTTAGGCCAAACGCTTTTAAGAAATGCTTTTTTGTTTGGCTTGTCCCCCTTGCCAATCCCCTGCTGTCCATGTTTTAAATAGAGGATTCTTTTTTGGGACAGGGAACTGATATGTCGGAAGGCAAACAAACAAAATTCGTGACGGCGGGACGCAATAAAAAATGGACCAACGGAGTGGTAAACCCTCCAGTACAACGCGCTTCGACGGTCGTTTTTGAGAGTGTGGCGGAAAAGCATCATGCGATGGTCAATCGCGCCAACAAAACCTTGTTCTACGGACGTCGCGGTACGACAACGCACTTTGCCTTTCAAGAAGCGATGGTGGAAATTGAAGGTGGCGCGGGCTGTGCGCTTTACCCCTGTGGCACCGCAGCCATCAGTAACGCGATTCTTTCGTTCGTCGAGTCCGGCGACCATCTGTTGATGGTGGATACCTGCTATGAACCTACCCGCGACTTCTGTGACAAAATCCTTAAAAAATTCGGCGTTGAGACCACTTATTACGATCCGATGATCGGTGAAGAGATCCGTTCACTGATCAAACCGAACACCAAAGTGCTGTTTACCGAATCTCCGGGTTCTATCACCATGGAAGTACAGGACATTCCGACACTCGCGCGCATCGCTCACGAACACGGCATCATTGTCATGCTGGATAACACTTGGGCGGCAGGCGTGAATTTCTCGCCCTTTGAACATGGTGTCGATATTTCCATTCAAGCAGCAACTAAGTACATCGTTGGTCATTCTGATGTGATGTTAGGCACCGCGGTTGCCAGCGAGCAATACTGGGATCAACTGCGCGAGCAAAGCTACTTAATGGGCCAGTGCGTTTCGCCAGATGATGCTTACCTTGGCTTACGCGGGATTCGCACTTTGGATGTGCGTCTGCGCCAGCATGCGGAAAACAGCTTAAAAGTGGCCGAATGGCTAACAACGCGCCCAGAAGTCGACCATGTTCGCCACCCTGCTCTACCGAGCTGTCCGGGGCACGAATTTTTCAAGCGCGATTTCACTGGTGGTAACGGACTGTTTTCATTCGTGCTAAAAAGCAGTTGTCCAAAAGCGACCACCGCACTGTTGGATGGAATGCAACACTTTAGCATGGGCTACTCTTGGGGCGGGTTTGAAAGCTTGATCTTAGCCAATGAACCCAAGAGCTTTAACAGTCTACGCACCATCGCCAATCCCAATTTTACAGGCACGCTTATTCGCCTACATATTGGTCTGGAAGATATCAACGACCTGATTGCCGATCTACAAGCAGGGCTTGAACGCTACAACGCTGTGCTGTTAGAAAAAGAAGTTTCACTCAGTCAGTAGTCTAAAGGTAACTCGCCCTCCATTGTGGAGGGCGAGTTGTGTTAAAGGGTTTGTCTTACTCATACCGGAGTTAGTGTTGCGCTTTACAAGGACAGCCAACCACGTGATCATCGACCATGCCAACCGCCTGCATGAAGGCGTAACAAATCGTCTCTCCAACAAACTTAAAGCCACGTTTTTTCAGAAACTTGCTCATCGCTTTTGATTGTTCTGTGGAGGCAGGTACTTGCTGCATCGACGTCCACGGATTCACCACAGGTTTATGCTCGACAAACTGCCACAACGCGTTACTGAGTGAGCCAAACTCTTGTTGCAGCGCAATCGCCGCTTTTGCATTACTGAACACCGAAGCAATTTTTCCTTTGTGTCTCACCACATCAAACTGTTCAATAATTTCAGCGACACGCTCCTCGCCATACGTAGAGAGAAGCGATAAATCATAATCCTCAAATGCTTGACGATAACCTTCGCGCTTTTTTAGCACCGTAATCCAGCTCAACCCAGCTTGAGCCCCTTCTAAGGTAATAAATTCAAATAATTTTTTGTCATCATAGACAGGCTTGCCCCATTCAGCGTCATGATATTCACGCTCCAAGGGGTGGTTCATCGCCCATGCACAGGTATTCTGTTCCGTCATTCAATCATCCCTAAACAATGCGCTTTACGGTGACGATAATCTCCCCCAACAAAGCGCATCAAATCAATACTCTCCCATGCCTTATTTCGGCACGGCCACTTTATGGAACAGACGATACAACACAGGTACGACAATCAATGTCAGTACCGTCGCAAATCCAAGACCAAACATAATGGTCACTGCCATCGGTTTGAAGAAAATATCAGGCAGTAACGGCACCATGCCTAAAATGGTGGTTATTGCCGCCATACACACCGGACGCACACGACTGAGCGAGGCATCAACCACCGCAATATAAGGGTCTTTACCCGATTTCATTTCTATTTCGATCTGATCCAGTAGCACAATACCATTTTTCAGCAACATACCCGAGAGGCTTAAGAAACCAAGTAGCGCCATAAAGCCAAATGGGGTGCTGAGTGCGAGTAAACCCGTCGTCACACCAATCACCGCCAGTGGTACCGTTAACCAGACGATGAGAGGTTCCTTAACTGAATTGAACAGGAACACAGTGATAAGGAACATAAATAGGTACCCCATCGGCATGGTCTGAAACAGCGAGGCTTGCGCATCTCTTGATGACTCATATTCGCCGCCCCACTCTAACGAATAGCCAGGGGGCATCGGAATCGCTTCAATTGCTGGCATCAGTCGGGTTTGCAGCGTCGCAGCGGTCTCTTCACCTAAAATGTCTGGGTCGGCCATCACAGTGAGAATGCGCTTGCGGTTTTTCCGCACTATGATCGGATCTTCCCACTTGAGTTCATACCCCAAAGTGACCTGCTGCAAGGGAATGTACTCACCCAAAGCCGGGCTCCAGATCTTCATCCCCTCGATATTGCGAATGTCAACACGCTCAGCTTCGGGCAAACGCGCCACAATCGGCATCAAGGTTGTCCCATCACGATAGACCCCGATCGCTTTTCCCGAGAATGACATCGCGAGGAATTCATCCACATCCGATTTAGTGATGCCATAGCGGCGTGCTTGGCTTTCATTAAATTGCGGCTCAAGTACTTTAGTCCGTTCTCGCCAATTGTGACGGACATTTGTCGCGCCTGGATCTGCATACATCACATCCATCACCTGTGATGCGATGGAGCGCAGTACGGTCGGATCCGATCCCACAATACGCGTCTCGATTTTCGCGCCACCACCGGGGCCTAATTCAATCTGTTTTAACTTGTAGTTAATTTCCGGGAAGTGATTGCCGATATATTGGCGAAACTTCGCCATCAGCGGTGCCAGTGCTTCATAGTTCGTCACGCGGGTGGTGATTTCGCCATAGGCTGCGTAGCTTTTCTGCGGTGCGTAAGTGAGCATAAAACGCTGTAAACCTTTGCCTGCCGTTGTCGTGACGTGCTCCACACCATCTTGTTCAGCCAGCCAGTTTTGCAACACTTTGAGCTTGGTGTTGGTCGCGCGAATATCAGTGCCTTCAGGCAACCAGATGTCTGCTTGGAATATCGGTGTGGTAGACGATGGGAAAAACGCCTGTTTAACTAAAGTAAAGCCATACAAGCTGACGAACAAGCCGACTAATAGTACCCCCATTGTCAGCCACGCGCGCCGCATACAGAACTCGAGAAAGTTTTTATATATAACAAAAATCATCCCTTGATACGGGTCAACCTCATCTCCACTCTGCTGCGTATTCACCTTGTGACCTTTAAAAAAGAGATCGGCAAAAAATGGAGTTAAAGAGATAGCAGTGAACCAACTCAACATCAGGGAAATCAACAGAACAGTAAAGAGCGTGCCACAGTATTCACCCGTTGCATCTTGTGACAAACCAATCGGTGCGAAGGCCGTTACAGCGATCACCGTAGCACCGAGCAAAGGCCATTTGGTTTGCGTGACAATATCCGTCGCGGCTTGAAGACGTGTTCGTCCTTTTTGTGTGCCAATTAAGATACCTTCGACCACCACAATGGCGTTATCAACCAACATTCCCAGCGCAATAACCAAAGCCCCTAGGGAAATACGTTGCAGATCGATCTTAAAATACTGCATGAAGATGAAGGTACCGAGCACGGTAAGTAACAAGATCAAACCGATCAACAAGCCTGAACGCAACCCCATAAAAAAGAGTAGCACTATGATGACGATCGCTACCGCCTGCCCCAGACTTACGACAAACCCACTCACCGATTTATCCACTTCTTTCGGCTGACTGTAAATTTCTGCGATATCAATCCCAACGGGTTGTTGATATTTGAGTTCGGCCAAACGTCGGTCAAACAGCTTACCAACTTCTACCACGTTGACACCTTGAGCAAAGGAAACACCAATATTCAACGCCAATTTGCCGTTAAAGTTAATGATATTGCTCGGAACCTCAACATATCCGCGTTTGATCTCTGCTACATCACGCAGATAAATCAGCCCCTGCGCACCATTCTCTGTGATGATCAAATCGCCCAGTTGATCCACATTCTGGAACTCGCCAGTAGGATGTATACGAATGTACTCATCGCCAATGCGAATCGCTCCGGCATCCGATACCGCATTCTGGGTTGAAAGTAAGTTGAACACTGTGTTGGGAGAAAGACCAAGGCTACTCAAACGCTTCATCGAAACTTCAATAAACACTTGTTCTTGTTGCTGCCCAGACACCGATACCTTACTGACTCCGTCCACCAGCTCCAGCTCTCGACGTAAGTAATCAACGTAGTCCAGCAACTCTTTGTAACTGTAACCTTCCCCAGTTATCGCCAATAAAATGCCGTACACGTCACCAAAATCATCAATCACTTGCGGAGCATTAACACCCGGCGGTAACTGGCCTTTCAAGTCATTGACTTTGCGACGCAGCTCGTCCCAAATCTGCGGTAAGTCATTTGGCCCGTAGTTCTTTTTCATTGAGACGGTGATTTGTGACAAGCCACGGCTCGACAAGGAGTTCACTTCATCTACATACGGAAGCTGTTGAATGGCTTTCTCTAACGGGTAGGTCACTTCTTCTTCGACTTGCTGCGGTGTTGCTCCGGGATAGGAGGTCACCACCATGGCGTCTTTAATAGTAAAAGCAGGGTCTTCCAAACGTCCTAGACCAAAAAAAGCCGCCGTGCCGCCAATCAAGAAAATCAGCGAAATCATCCAACTGATTACACGATTACGAATAAAATAGGCCGCAATTCCCGCTATTTCTTGGTCGCCTTGAGGCGAGCGTTGTGTGTTGTCATTCATTGCCAGCCTCCTGAGCAATCACGTTTACCGCCATGCCATCCCGCAGTCTGGCAACTCCCGCGACCACGACTTGATCATCCTTGTTTAAGCCTTGATAGATCTGCACGCTCTCTTTCGAGGCTTTACCGACCACAACTTTGCGCTTACTTACCGTACTATCGGCATTCACGATCCAGACAAATTTATTGTCAGTATTGAGTGAGTCGCCATCAGCATTGAACAGCGCTTCGATTGGTACTCGGATCCCTCGATTGAGATCCAATCCCATTTGCTCGCCTCTCGCCGTCACTTCCACCGCCATGCCATCGAGAATAAACTCGTTTTTCGGCATAGGCATCGACAGGGTGACGGTAAATGTGCCCGTTGCGGGGTCGGGTTCTGTGGTGAACTCTTGAATGCTTGCCACATATTCATTGCCGCTGGGAACACGGACACTCGTTTGAATTTGCGATAATTTTTCTTGGGATGGCTGATTGGTATAGAGTTGATCTGGCAATTGAATTAGCACTTCTACCGCATCCAAGCTGTGAATATTGACCACTTGCTGGCCAACTTGTACGTTCTCAAACTTCTCAACATTAACGCGAGAGATAATGCCATCCATCGGCGCTTTCAGTTGAGTAAATGAGAGGCGTAATTTAGCCAGTTCTAATTCGGCTAGGGCAATTTCTCTTTGCGCCGCAATTTCGTCAAATTGCGATTTTGCCAATAGCCCTTTTTCAACCAAAGGCTTGGAGCGATTGAACTGGCTGTCCACCACGGAAAAGCGCGCTTGGGCATTTTCAACCTCTAATCGATAGTCGGTTGGGTCGAGTTCTGCGATCACTGCGCCTTTGAGGATCCTATCCCCTTCACGGACATGCAGATTAGTGACTTCACCAGCGACGCGAAAGCTCAATTGAGATCTCTGTGCGGCATGAGCCACCGCAGGAAAATAGAGACTGTCTGGTATTGCGTTGTCCACCTGATTGGCCACTTTCACGTTTGGTATCAGCGGCTTTTTTGTTTGCTGCGGCTCGCTACAACCACTCAACCCTACACTGGCCAAGATACAAAAATAGGTCCATTGCTTCACGTTACAGCCCTCGCTCTTTGATCCATTCACGCACTTTTATTCCTGCTTCTATACCACTGACACCAGAAATAATGATCCTGTCACCATCCTGAAGGCCGCTCAAGACTTCACGCTTAGGATTGAGTTCAATCGGTGCCGCCTCAACGACACCCTCTTTATCTACGCGCCAAACGTACTGCCGCTGATCGCGCATAAAAATCGCACTCTGTGGAATTTGTGTTGTCATGTTGGAAGAGGCCACAACCTGTACATTCCCAGCCATGCCCGGCAGCACTCCCAACTCCTGTGGGCGCTCCATGATCATAGTAACTTTGTAACTGCCTGTTTTAGCATCTGCTTCCGTATCAATTTCTTGAAAACGCAAAGGGAATTGATGAGACGGAAAAGCATCAAACTTCATGCTCGCCATCGGTTCTTTTTCTGAAGAAAAGCGGCCAAGCAGGTGGCCTGGCAGTTGAAAAATCACTTTTAACAATTGATTACTTTGAATGTTCATCACCGCCTGCTTCGCCCCGATATACTGATGTTTCTCCGCCACCACCAGTGACACGGTGCCATCATAAGGCGCAACCAGTTTGGTGTACCGCAAGTTAGCTTCCGCTTGCTCTAAAGTGGCACGCGCCGAATTATGATTAGCCTGAGCTTGGTCGAAGTCTTGTTCTGAAACCACTTTGTCGGTACGTAGTTTTCTAAAGCGTTCATACTGCACGTCAGCCAAGGTAAAATTCGCTTTGGCTTGTTTGCTAAGTAAGGCGTACTCATCGGGGTTTAACGAGGCCAGTATTTGCCCTTTGCTCACACGTTGCCCTGCGGTTACTTCGATGGTTTGCAACTGTCCGGGAACCCGAAAAGTCAACACGGCTTTGTCTCCAGCCTCCGAAATAGCGGGAAATGAGCGTTCAAACTGGGTATTGCCAACGGAAACAGTGAACAACTTAGCGGGCCTGGATTCTGGTTCAGGAATAGGCGGGAGTTCACGGCCACAGCCACTGACTGTCGCCGCAACCGCCAGAAAAACAAACGCTTTTCGCATGGTAATCATCCGGTTAGATTGAAGTAACTAAACCTTAGGCAGCGTACGCTTTTTGTTCCAGTGTAAAGCTTGAATTAAGTTGGAATCAGACAAAAAAAAGAGCAAGCTCAAAGCTTGCTCTCAGTTTTTCTTTTGATTTGAGTGGCACTTGGCTCGATTAAAGCTTGCTAAACTCGCGGTTTACTTTGAATGTATCCGACGTCACATACGCTTCCATATCACGAACCTTACCTTCAATTTGACTAAAATCTTTTTCTAACACAGACAGTAGCTCTTCCGCACTTTGCCCTGCCTGCCAAGGCTTTGCTTTAAGCTTATGCTCCTGTTTTGCCTTAAGATTTTCTTCATATCTCATCGGCTGCTTTTCCAGCATCAACGTCATCGCGACATAGGCCAAAATCACCAGAAAGCTGCCGCCGAGCAGCGCCGCTGAAATAACTAAGATACGAATCAGCCACACTTCCGCACCGAAAAAATTGGCAATACCCGCACACACGCCAGAAAGTTTGCCATTCACCGGGTCACGGTACAGTTCTCTATCACTCATATCTGCGCCTCCAATCGGGTGTTTCTGCATCGAGAATGCGTTCCAGAGTCTCGAGTCGGTTTTGTAACGATTCCGCTCGCTCCGATAGAGACTCTAGCCTTTGCAGATCGACATTCGATAGCCCGCTGCTGGCTTTGCGCTTACTACGGTAATGAAGGAACAGCCAAAGTGGTGCGACAAAAATCAGAAAGACAATTAATGGTCCAGCGATCACAAATGTCGTCATAGTGGCTCCTTGGATTATTTTTCTTGTGAGTTAACTTGCTCTTTTAGCTTTGCCAGCTCTTGTTCAATTTCGTCTTGCGCCTGAAGTTCGGCAAACTCTTGTTCAAGTGATTTGGACGCGCCGCTGTTGGCGTAGAGATCCGCTTCCGCTTCAAGCTCATCGACTTTACGCGCGTACTGTTCAAACTTTGCCATCGCTTCATGGGTGCGGCCAGAACTGAGATGACGTTGTACATCGCGACGATTTGACGCGGCTTGATTGCGAATGGTCAACGCTTGCTGCTTGGCTCGTGTTTCGGCAATTTTGGTTTCCAGTTTGCCGATCTCACCTGTCAACTTTTCGATGGTTTCTTCAACTAAGGTTTGCTCAGTATGCAGCCCTTTAATGATATCTTGCAATTTTTGTCTTTCAATTAGCGCGGCACGCGCCAGATCTTCACGCTGTTTACTCAACGCTAAGGTCGCTTTTTGTTGCCAATCGGCGATCTGTGCTTCCATCGCTTCAACTTTACGCGCCAGCTCTTTTTTATCTGCCAACGCTTTCGCCGAGTTGGTGCGCACCTCAACGAGTGTGTCTTCCATTTCCTGAATAATGAGACGAATCATTTTTTCCGGGTCTTCAGCCTTGTCGAGCAAGGCGCTGATGTTGGAATTGATAATGTCTGCAAAGCGAGAAAAAATGCCCATAATGAAACTCCTCTGTCACTCTCTGGACTCGTGCGCTGCGTTAGGGTGCACGACATAAAATACTTGGTTGCTAAAGATATAACAATAAGTGTGCCAACTTAAAATTTCTTTTTTTTCATGTAGATAGCAATTTCATTGTCTGAACGCCACACTATGCTATGATGATTATCACCAATTTTTGGCAAATTTTACCACCTCGCCTCTGCTGACCATGAGAAGGATGTTATGAAGCAAAACCTTATCGGTGAATCGCCGGCTTTTCTTGCTGTGCTAGACAAAGTATCGCAATTGGCGCCTATTGAACGCCCGGTTTTGATCATTGGCGAACGTGGCACAGGAAAAGAGTTGATAGCCCAGCGGCTTCACTATCTCTCAAAGCGTTGGGATAAACCACTACTGTCACTTAATTGCGCAACACTCAGCGAAGGTCTGATTGATTCCGAACTGTTTGGTCACGAATCTGGCTCGTTTACGGGGTCAAAAGGAAAGCACAAAGGTCGCTTCGAACGGGCTGAAGGTGGGACTTTATTTCTCGATGAACTGGCGACAGCACCACTTATGGTTCAGGAAAAGCTGCTGCGGGTGATTGAATATGGAGAATACGAGCGAGTTGGTGGCCAACAATCACTGACTGCCGATGTGCGGCTGGTTTGCGCGACTAACGCTGATCTACCACAAATGGCAGAAAGCGGGGTTTTTCGCGCCGACTTGTTAGACAGGCTGGCATTTGACGTCATTATGTTGCCGCCACTTCGAGAGCGTCGCGAAGATATCTTATTGTTGGCCGAACACTATGCAATCAAGATGTGTCGCGAGCTAAAACTCGATTACTTCGTCGGTTTTACGCAAAACGCCCAAAACCAGTTGAACGAATACCCATGGCCAGGCAATGTGCGTGAATTAAAAAACGTGGTCGAACGAGCTATCTACCGCCACGGGCTCGATCCTGAACCTATCGATGAACTGAGTTTTAACCCGTTTACTACCAATTGGGAGCAAAAAAACACCGTAGCAAGTCCGGTCGCTTCACCCGCTAAACCGCAAGCGAGCAACCTTACAGAAACGGCAGAGCATCCCATCACCCAGTTTAAGTTCCCATTGGATTATAAGCAGTGGCAAGAGAACCAAGATATTTTGCTGCTCACTCAAGTATTAGAAGAGAGTAAATACAACCAACGCCAAGCCGCTGACTTGCTCGGTTTGAGTTATCATCAGTTTCGCGGCATGGTGAGAAAATACGCATTAGTTGGGCAAAACTAGCACGAAAAAGCAGCGTGACAATGTTACACTTAACACAATCACGAGAGTCCGTTTGCTCGGGTTGACATGCTTCGGCTGATGAGAAAAATAGCCGTGATAACGCCTTGCTGAAAAACGAATTTGTGTTTGGAGCCCAGTGATAAAAATGGTAGATTAGTGCGCTATTTTGGCGCTGATTCTCAGCTCATCCATACGAAACGTTTCATTTTATGAAAACATTGATACAGCTTGCATTCGGATTGATTGGCATCGGCCTACTTACGGGATGTGGTAATGAAGTTGACCACACGGAAATCCGTAAGAGCGGTTTTGTATTCTGCGGCCAGAGTAATCTGAAAACTTTTAACCCGCAGCTCATTGATAGCGGCATTACCGCTGATGCATTGAGTCCGCAAATTTACGATACCCTGCTCACGTTAGATCCCACCACTCATCAACCGATCGCGAGTATTGCCCAAGATTGGCAGGTGAATAAATCGGGCACCGAATACATTTTAAATCTGCGAACTGATGTCGCGTTTCAAAACACAGCTTGGTTTACCCCAACTCGCAACCTTAACGCGCAAGATGTAGTGTTCAGTTTTCGTCGTATCATTGACCCAACACACCCTTACCATCTGGTCGGCGGTGGCAGTTATCCTTGGTTTACGGGAATCGATCTGGCGAACTTATTAACCGATGTGGTTGCCTTTTCCAATCATCAGGTAAAATTCATTCTCAGCCGTCCTAACTTTGCTTTTTTATCGAATCTCGCCACCAGCCACGCGGTGATCCTTTCCGCCGAATATGGCCATCAGTTGGCACAACAAGACAGCAAAGAGCGAATGGATCTCTATCCTGTGGGTAGTGGCCCTTTTGCACTCGATGAGTTTCAAATCAACGATCTGGTTCGTTTGCGCCGCCATGAGCACTACTGGCGAGGCCCCGTTAAGATGGAACAAGTCGTATTCGATATTTCTCAGCGTGGAACGGGAACGTTGGCTAAATTGCTACGTAACGAATGTGATGTGCTTAGTTCGCCGATCTCAAGCCAGATCCCCGTCATTGAAAAGCATCCCAACATGGTTCTAACGGCAACACCAGCGATGAACGTCGCATTTATTGCCATTAATACCAGCCACTTAGCCCTGCAAGATGTCCGCGTTAGACAGGCGCTCAACTTAGCCATAAATCGACAAAACATCCTCGATTCGGTCTACTATGGTACGGGGACACTCGCTTACACCTTGCTACCACCAAGTTCTTGGGCTTACCAAAAAGACAGCGTCAAAATCCGTTTTGACCGTAACTACGCCTTAGCACTGCTGCGTGAGGCTGGCTATGAGAGCGGATTAACACTATCTATGTGGGTTCCTTCTGAGCCGAGTGCTTACAATCCGAGCCCACGTAAAACCGCAGAACTGATTCAAGCTAATCTGGCGGATATTGGGATTCAACTCAATCTGCTTTATGAAGAGCGTTTCGAGCGAGTATTACCCGACGAAACACTCGCCGACCTGATTCTCACTGGCTGGGTCGCTGACACAGGTGATCCGGATAACTTTCTGCGCCCACTGCTGTCGTGTAATTCAGAGCTTGCTGGCATTAACGTGGCGATGTGGTGCAACAGTGATTTCGATTTTCTGCTCGATCTGGCGCTTGAAACCGAAAAAAATCGTTATCGTTTAAACTTATATCGCCAAGCACAGAACATCCTCAATGAAGAGTTTCCTGTCATTCCATTGGCACACGGCGTGCAATTTCGCGCCCATGACAAATCTCTGGTTGGTTTTAAATCCAGCCCGTTTAACTCACAACCTTTCGACAGTGTGGAGAGAACCTATTAATGTTTTGGTACACGGTTCGACGACTGAATCTGTTTGTCATTACGCTGACGATTCTGACCATCGCTGGCTTTTCCATTCTGCGCCTAGAGCCTGATTCCGTCTGGGCAAGAGCGGATTTTTGGCAAGGTTGGCAGCTTTATCTCAGCGAACTCACTCAGCTTAATTTTGGCGTGAGCAAGAATGGCAACCAAATCTTTGATGAGCTGGCAGTGGTGTTTCCCGCGACACTGGAGTTGTGTATTCTGGCCTTTCTACTGGCGCTATTTATCGGTATTCCGTTTGGCACGATTGCAGGTATGAAGCAAGGAAAATGGGTGGATACCACCATCTCATTTATCTCTATGTCGGGATACTCTGCGCCGCTTTTCTGGGTCGCACTTCTGATGTTGATGGTTTTTTCGTTGCACTTTGAACTCTTCCCCGTGTCGGGCCGCTATGACTTGCTCTACGAAATCCCACATGTCACCGGTTTCGCTATTGTTGATGCGTTTTTGGCTCAAGGACCTTACAAAGCGCACGCACTGCAAAGCGTCATCGAACATCTGGTGCTTCCTTGTCTAGTGCTGGCGCTCGCGCCAACGACGCAAGTGATTGGCTTGATGCGCGCTTCTGTGGCCGATGTCATGAGCCAAAACTACATTCGTGCTGCGCGAATCAAAGGTTTAACGACCCGGCAAATTGTCACTCAACACGTAATGCGCAATGCCATACCGCCGATTATTCCCAAAGTGGGCGTACAACTTTCAAGTATGCTGACGCTGGTGATCATCACCGAATCAATTTTTAACTGGCCCGGAGTGGGACGGTGGCTGCTGGATGCCCTCTCCAACCGAGATTATGTTTCGATTCAGGCAGGCGTTATGGTTGTGGCGACGCTGGTTTTGACAGCAAATATTCTGTCAGACTTGATTGGCGCGATGATAAACCCTCTGGTAAGGAAGGAATGGTATGCTAACCGATAGCGTCTACCAGGAAGAGCATATTCCAACACAGTTCGAGCGTTTCTGGCGGAGTTTCCGCAGTAACAACCTCGCGATGTTTGGTTTATGGTGTTTGGCGTTAATAACGCTCGTCACGCTGTTTGCGCCGCTGCTCGCGCCTTACGATCCACAAGCGCAAACCAGCCAGCTTTTGCATCCGCCGTCATGGAACCCGGCAGGCACAGTGGATTATTTTCTCGGTACCGATGACCTTGGCCGCGACATTCTGTCGCGTTTGATCATGGGCACTCAACCGACCTTCGGCGCTGCCGTCATCGTCACTGCCATCGCGGCGTTTTTGGGTTGCGTTATCGGTATTTTAGCTGGTATGACCAAGGGACTACTATCGAGTACTTTGAACCACTTACTCGACACCATTATGTCCATTCCTTCACTCCTTTTGGCGATCATCTTTGTGGCGTTTTTCGGCGTTGGCGAGATGACGGTATTGCTCGCAGTGTGTTTAGCACTTATCCCACGTTTTATTCGCTCGGTTTATATTGCAGTGCACACGGAAGTAGAGAAAGACTACATTCTGGCCGCGCGACTGGATGGAGCAAATGACTTCTACTTGCTGTGGAACTCAATTTTGCCGAATGTGTTGACGGTTGTCGCTGCCGAGTTGACTTTGGCGCTCTCGGTGGCAATTCTCGATATCACTGCACTCGGCTTCCTGGGCCTTGGCGCACAAGCGCCTAGCACCGAATGGGGCGCAATCATAGGTGATTCGGTTGAACTGATTTATTTAGCACCTTGGACGGTCACCCTGCCGGGTTTATCGATCATGTTTACCGTGGTGGTAATCAACTTAGTCGGCGAAGGTGTGCGCCGCGCGCTCAATGCGGGGATTGAATAATGCCGCTGTTAGACATTCGTCATTTGACGATAGAAATCGAAACGCCACAAGGCTTGGTCAAAGCGGTTGACCGAATGAGTTTAACCTTAAATGAAGGGGAAATTCGTGGCTTAGTGGGCGAATCAGGCTCGGGTAAAAGCTTAGTCGCGAAAGCGATTGTCGGGGTTTGCAAAGACAACTGGAAAATAACCGCAGACCGTATGCGACTCGGCAACATCGACTTGCTCCAGCTCACACCGAGCGAGCGGCGGCGTGTTATTGCTCGCGATATCGCGATGATCTTTCAAGAACCTTCGACCTGTTTGGATCCTTCTGAAGAGGTTGGCCATCAGCTGATTGAATCGATTCCATCGCGCACTTTCGATGGAAAATGGTGGGAGCGCTTTAAATGGCGCAAAAAACGCGCGATAGCCTTACTGCACAAAGTGGGGATCAAAGATCACGAACGCTTGATGAAAAGCTACCCCTATGAGCTAACTGATGGGGAATGTCAGAAAGTGATGATTGCGATGGCCATCGCCACCGCGCCAAAACTGCTTATCGCTGACGAACCGACTAATGACTTAGATCCCATCACACAAAATCAGATCTTGCGTCTGCTCAGTCGCATGAACCAGCTCAACAACACCACTATTTTGTTGATCGGCCACGATTTAACCAACATTACTCAGTGGGCTAGCCGCATCACTGTGATGTATTGTGGCCAATCGGTCGAATCGGCAGATACCGATAAAATATTGGAAGGACCTAAGCATCCATACACAGACGCACTGCTTAAGGCTATGCCCGATTTTAACCACTGGATCCCGCACAAGCAGAAATTGCAATCCTTGCCCGGATCGATTCCACCTTTGCAACATTTGCCTATAGGCTGTCGACTGGGCCCTCGTTGTCCATACGCACAGCGCCAATGTGTGGAAATCCCTTACGCAAGACGAATTAAAAATCACAAGTTCAGTTGTCATTTCCCTCTTAATACGGAGAAAGATTCATGAGTGCTCTGCTGGAAGTGGACAATCTGTGCAAAGATTTTGTCACTCGTTCAGGCTTGTTTAGACGCAAAGTTCAACATGCGGTCAAACCAGTGAGTTTTACCCTAGAAGCAGGGCAAACCATCGGTTTTATCGGTCAAAACGGCTCAGGAAAATCGACTCTGGCTCGCATGCTGGCAGGCATGGTTGAACCCACGTCAGGCGAGATCCGCGTCAATGGTGAAAGGCTGGAACATAAAGATTACGCCACGCGCTGTAAGCTTATCCGGATGATATTCCAAGACCCTAACACCTCGCTCAACCCGCGCATTCAGATTGGGCGAATTTTGGAAGGGCCGCTGAAGCGAAATACCAACATGCCACCAGAAGCGCGTCTCAAACGTGTCAAAGACACTTTACTGCGTGTTGGCTTGCTACCTGAACACGCCTACTTTTACCCACAGATGCTGGCTACCGGGCAAAAGCAGCGTGTTTGTTTGGCCAGAGCGCTGATTCTGCAACCCTCGATTATTGTCGCCGATGAAGCCCTTAACGGTTTGGATATGGCCATGCGTTCGCAGATCATCAACCTGTTTCTTGAACTTCAAGAGGAAATGGGCGTGTCGTTTGTCTATGTATCGCAACACATCGGTATCATCAAACACATTACGGACAAAGTGATGGTGATGCATGATGGCGATGTAGTCGAGTCTGGTGAGACACAACTGGTCCTTGGCGATCCTCAACACCCGATCACACAACGCTTGGTTGAAAACCATTTCTATAAAGCGCCCGTTCATTATTGAGCTTGGCAGCAAAGGCATTGCCCAATTGAGAAGATCAGGCATTGGAGTTACGAATGAAGATCACGGTTAAGTCTCTGTGGAAAGGTTTTCTTGTGCTGCTTTGCTCTCCCGCCCTGCACTCCGCTCCAAATATCGAAACCTGGCGTGACCCCACGTTTGTCGAAAATGCCTTTATTCAAGTGGCGTTGCGTGACGAATACAGCCCGGGGGAAAAGCCCATTCGCAAGTGGCAAGAGCCCATCTCTATTTTTGTTGAACATCAGGTTGGTGACCAAGCGCTGCACAATCAACTGCTACAAATGCACATCGCCCATTTAGCACAACTCACGGGATTGACGATTGAAGTCACCAGTAGCCGAAAAAAAGCCAACGTGGTTTGGGTGTTCACTCAAGAAGCAAACTATCAACAAGTGGTGAGTCAATGGATAGGCAAAGCGTCTGACGAAGAGCTCGCCAGTGCCATTTGTAAAGCAGGATTCAAGCAAAAAAATGGCGCGATCTATTCTGGCGCTGTGGTTATCCCGGTCGACAAGGCGCGAGAATACGGCAAACTGGTTGCCTGCGTGGTGGAAGAGATTACCCAAGTGCTTGGCTTACCGAATGATTCTGATGAGGCCTATCCTTCGATATTTAATGACCACTCACCGGAAGAGCTGCTGTCACCGTTGGATGTAGTATTGATTGCCCTGCTCTATCATCCAGAAATTAAAGCAGGCATGTCAGAAAGCGAAGTCAAGCCCGTCATTGAGCGGGTTTTACGCCAGTTCGAGCAAGATGGCACCTTGAAGAACGCGGTTAAAACGGCCAAGAGTGCGGAACTTTTTGCGCTAGTAGGTTACTGATTGGGCGACAAATATTACTTGAAATAAAAACGGCGCTCACCTGCGCCGTTTCTATACTTGTCACATTTCTGTCAGCCAACTTATTTGCGAGCGGCCTGCTTTTTCAGCTCAAAATCGAACTCGTCAGGGAACAGAATCACCCCTTCTTCGTTGATACTTGGAAAAACTGCGACCGACAGTTGGTCTTCTTCTAAACCTTGCGTCCAGCGGCTATGCCATTTATTGAGCGAAATAGACTCCGCCTGACACTCTTGCCAATCGCCCGTCGCCCACTCTTCGGCAAATTCTTTGTTTGGCCAGACTGGCACGCACTCGTCTTCGTCACTGTTGAGCATCACACAACCATGCTCATCGGTGAGGATCCACACTTGGCGCTGGGCAACAATCTCTTTAATGCAGTAACGCAGGCGCTGCTCTTGGTCGTAGCTGTTGATGGTTCGGATTTGATCTTGAGATAAAGGGGTCGTCATGGCGAATCTCCGCTCGTGCCGTTATGGGCCAAAATTGACCAGTAAAAACGCCCACCTGCGGTCGCAAATGGGCGTTTCCATTATGGGGTAATCCCCATGGTTCTACCAGCGCGAGTGCAAACACTCGGCGCTCATCTGCCGCTTAAGCCAACTCAACTTGCAGCCAAGGCCAGCCTTGCTTTTTACGGCTTAGGGTGTTTTCCATCATCAGCAAACCGTCTTTTTGGTGTTTTGCCAATTTCTCAGCCCATTCACCTTTGTAAATCAGACGTGTCTGCGCAGTTGTGATGTCGGTGAGCATCACGGCAGCAAACGCCAGCGCTTGCTCGTCACAACGACGTTGCAGATCCGCTTCAAGCGCATCAATCATGCCATCAACCTGCTCAAGCGTCGCCAATTCAACCTGACCAACCACCACATCACGGCCATTAAATGGGTAAGCTTTAAGATCTTTTTCCACCAACTGCGCCGCAGACAAGCCTTCAATGTCTGTTTTAGCAATCAGTAGATCTTTGATGAACTTATCAAGATCCGCAACGCCAGCCAATTCTGCCAACTCCATCACTGCCGCTTTGTCTTTTTCCGTGCAAGTTGGAGATGCGAAACCAACGGTATCGGAAAGAATGGCAGACATCATCAGTGTCGCCAGCTCACGTGTAATTGGCGCATTTTCCATTTTGAACAGGTTGAACAAAATGGTACAGGTACAGCCCACAGGCCAGATCCATGCTTCAAGTGGATTGACAGTCATCACGTCACCTAAACGGTGGTGGTCAACAATACCCAAGATTTCTGCTTCGTTGATGTCATCTGGCGCTTGAGCCAAGTCCGTGTAGTCAACCAGCCACACTTTCTCGCCTGCGACACTGGTGCGCAGTTCTGGCTGGTCAACGCCAGCGGTTTCAAGAATGTGTTGAGTTTCGCGGTTGATTTCGCCTTGGCGAATCGCTTTCGCTTCAAGGCCGCGAGCTTTCAAAAGCTCAGTTGCCACCAAAGCGCCACAAATGCTGTCACTGTCCGGGTTTTTATGACCTACAACTAGAATCATTGTCTTTCCTATCTCAATATTGTTATTCCCGCCACGCTGCCGCTCAGCGGGTATGCTCACAAAGCCGCATACTTTACCTGATTTTTTTAGAATGTCATTGGCCGAAAACAAGAAAAGCGCTGTTTCAAACAAAGGGCATGAAATCATTTGAGAATAATTGTCATTTACATATAATGAGAATAATTCCTATTTGTATGTTGTGAGGTGCCTATGGAGATGACGAAATCTGTACAACAATGGACAAATCCATTTTATCTCTCACAGTTTCACTTTGCGTACAAACGTCTGGTGTTACCTGTATTCCTGGTCGCTTTACTGGTGACGCCAAGCACTCAAGCCCTGACTGTTACCGCCTTGTCTGACTCATTTTGGGCTGTCTCTTGTTATGTGGCGCTCACCTTAGTGATTTATCATTACTTGGCGCGTGTGTTGAAAAAAGATAATGCCCTAACCCGTTTGTACCATTATTCTCGGAACTATCAGGTATTGTTTGCCGCCCTGTTAGGCGCGCTACCCGGCTGTGGCGGTGCGATTGTCGTCACCACTCAGTTTGTGAGCGGGCGAATTGGCTTTGGCGCTATTGTTGCCGTATTGACCGCCACTATGGGCGATGCGGCGTTTCTTTTGCTGGCCAGCGAGCCCATCACTGGGTTGGGTGTGGTTGCTCTTGAGGTGGTAGTAGGTACGCTTTCGGGCCTGACGGTGAACTACTTTCATGCCGATGATTTTCTGCGTCCAAACCAACCTGAAAAAGCGGTGTGTGATATCTCGTGCCAAAAAACGTCTGAAGATCTTACTCAGGTGCAGCAGCATGCGATTAATCTGCAAGGCACGTTCTGGCAATGGATGATTATACCAGGTGCTATCGTTGCCCTGCTTGGCTCATTTCAAGTCGATATCAATCAGTGGTTGGGTCTTGGTGAAGAGCGCATTGAATGGCTGGGTGCTCTGTTAGCCATAGTTTGTATGTTGCTTTGGGCGCTCACCAAAGAGTTACAGGATTACCAGTCGACGGTGGCTGAAGATGAAAAAAAGGCGGGCTCACACCCAATGCAAAAAGCAGCACAAGACACCAATTTCGTCAGCGCTTGGGTGATCATGGCTTTTCTCGCCTTTGAGCTGTTCAACCATTTTTCCGGCATCAACCTCACCGAATCGCTGGCAGGTTGGGGACTATGGATGCCGCTGGTTGGCTTAGCGGTTGGTATGCTGCCCGGATGCGGCCCGCAGATTTTAGTCACGGGCTTATACCTCTCTGGGGCGGTTCCTTTGTCTGCACAATTGGCAAATGCCATCTCTAATGACGGTGATGCGCTCTTCCCTGCGATAGCGATGGCGCCCAAAGCGGCCTTGATTGCGACGATTTACTCGTCTATCCCGGCGTTTTTGGTCGGTTATGGCTATCTGCTCTTATTTGAGTAAACCACTTTATCGGCCGTGCCCCCCTTTTCGCAAGGAGGGCTATCCGCTATTTTCCGCGCGTGAAAATCGCTTTGGCGTTTAGCCCTTTGCCCAGCGACAAAATAAACATCTGGCAGGGTTCTTCGCTTAACCGCTCTTGTGTCCAATAGTCATACCAATACACGGGAGTGTCGGCGATCAAGGTGATGGTTTTTTCCTCTTGCCCATGATAATTGAACAAGCAGTGCAGATCGTTGTGCTCTGTGAGTTTCAAAAAAGCGTGATTGAGACTGAGCGCGGTGAACTTCGCCGCTTCCTGATTGTGTTTCTGCCGCACCATCAATTTGCTCAGGCTGGACTTGGCAAAAGCGGAGAGCTCCGGCAGTGGATCGCCACTCAGTAGCAAACCACCACTGGCAAGTAGCACGGTGCGATGAAACTCATAGTCTGCGCGACTTGCGCCCTGATTGGCGAGCGAAGTAAACGTGGCGCAATCTGGATCGATTTGCCACAACTTACGATGCTGCCAACTGCGATAGAATGTCTCTTTGGCGATTTGCTCAAAACGTGCCGCATGCCGTTCAACATCATCGGACACACGCATCGCATCCACCAGACCAAGCGACGGCCACATTGGCGCATTGCAGCCTAGCAGCCACGCCTCTCCCGCACCTTTGGCGATGGCCTGCATACCAAGTCGATACGCTTCGACCGAGGTTATCCCTTGAATATAGCGATGACCTTTGAGCGCTCCCCAATAATTTGCATCCAGCTTAAACAGCTCCACACCCCACTCTTCGCGCATGGTTTTCACCACTTGGGTTAGGTGGTCTTGCACCTCAGGATGTGAGGTATCGAGCAGATACCATGGCGTACAGCGCCAGCCACCATAGGTGATCTCTTCCGCCTTAAGAAGATGCCCATCGGCATGACGTACAAACCAGTCGGGATGCTGACGAAACAGCTGCGATTCGGGCTGCGCAATAAAAGGGGCAAGCCAGATGGCGGGCTTTTTACCTGTGGCTCGGATATCGGTAATCACTTGTTTGATGCCTGAGGGGAATTTTTCCGAAGGCGTCAGCCAGTCGCCCATAAACGCCTGATAACCATCATCCAGCAGCACCCACTCGAGATCCGGCAAATAGTCCTCCATCTGCTGCAAATTAGCGTGAATGTCGTGCTCCGTCACGTCAGCATAATAGGCGTACCACGAACACCAGCCGATGGGCGCGGTTTGTGTCACTCCACGGCGCGCTGGGTGATGTTTACCAATCATCGCCGCGTATTCGGCATAGAGAGACGACAGTGACTCACCAGTGAGAATGGTCAGCGACTCAAGCACGTTACTGGTCCAATCGGTGACTTGAGTCTCTTCTCCGTCAAGACACGCCAACAACTGCCACGCGTGGTCGTTTTCGACCAATTCAAAATAGCCCGCAAAACGGTGACAAGAGGTAAAGCCAAACAAGGTGTAACCGTTCGGCTCTTCGACCACGAGAGTATTGTAGTAACGTTTGTTTGCGTGGGCGGGATAGAGGCGATACTGCTCGCTGTTGTCGGCACAGCGACCGATCTCAACAATATGCTGCCGTGTGCCACCCGTTTGCGCCAACATTTGAAACCCATCGCCATGCAATTGTGCATCAGCCGAAAAGTTAAACGGCGTTTGTAACAGCACCAAACGCGAATCTACCCTGCGGGCGTGAATGCCTTGATAGCGAAAATGGGCTTGGTTTTGCTCGATACAAACGGCGAGGTCGTCGTCGATAAGTTCGAACTCAATATGGTTGGCGAATAGGTGCGTCATAACTTTCTTCTTATTTTTCTTCTTAGGTTGATAGTTTTATTATCAAACAACACGCCTGCCACACTGTGTTAGCTGTCTCACGCTTTGTACTGACTGGACATATTTCAACCATGAGAAACCGCTAAAAAATACCAGCCCGAAGGCTGGTAGATAAGACGTCAATGGTTAAGCCACTTCTATTGGCCCACCAAATGAGGTCACAGGAGGGACTTTACCCGTGAATTTCTCGAAATCAACAATACAGGTGTTGGCCGAGGTCGCCTGAGCGAGCTCAGACGAGCCAATGTCTTGAGTGAGCGTATTTGGGTCGCCATAGGTATCCATCGCCCCCAATTTTTCACTCAGCGGACCGTACCATGCCCCTTCTTCAATACGAATCACACCGCGCGGATAACTGTCGCTCAAAACAGCCCCAGCCAGCAGTTGACCACGATCGTTAAACACGCGCACTAAATCGCCCTGTTTAATGCCTTTGGCTTTGGCATCCAACGGGTTGATGTAGACAGGCTCTCGACCTTGCACAGCATAAGTGGCACGAAACGCCTCGGATTCACACAGTTGCGAGTGCAGACGCTTGTCTGGGTGGCACGACTGCAACCAGAACGGATGTTTGTCCGAGCCCGGGCCACCGTGCGAGCGCTCCGATTTTTCAAACCACATTGGGTGCTCTTGGCAATGATCATAGCCGTAACGACCAATCTTACGCGAGGTGATTTCGATAAAGCCTGATGGTGTGCCAAGCGGGTTAATTTCCGGATCTTGACGGAAGTCGGCATGACGCACCCAAGGTTGGCCTTGACCAAAGTCCAGCACACTTTTTTCCCAGAATTCATCGAACTCTGGCATCTCAAACTTGCCTTGATTGGCTTTCTTACAGTCGTTGTAGAGGCTGCGAATCCAATCCATCTCACTCATACCGCGTGAATACTCTTCACTGCGACCAAAACGTTCCGTCAGCTCCTTCATGATTTGGAAGTCGGGCTTAGATTGGAACAGAGGATCAACCAAACGGTGCATCGCAATCAAGCCGCGGCTTGAGTAAGAGCCGTATACGTCGATGTCGTTGCGCTCCCACTGGGTACACGCGGGCAACACGATGTCGGAGAAGCGACACGTTGCCGTCCAAGCAAAGTCAATCGTCACGACGGTTTGTAGCTTCTGGAACGCTTGCTTCATACGGTTGCGATCTTGGTGGTGGTGCCATGGGTTGCAGCCGGAAATCACCATCATCTTGAAGTCTGGCAGCTTGACTTTACCACCGTTGTAGTTGATCTCTTTACCTGGCTCTAGCAGACAGTCGATCCAACGCGCAACAGGGATAGTACGGCTATAACCATTGAAGTCATTGTTGTCCCATTTTGGCTTCATGCCAGTATCGAGGTTACGCGGGAAACCGCCGGGGCCGGCAAAACCCGTCGACGGCACACCGATGCTTGAATAGTGGTGACCATAAGAGATGCCCCCGCCCGGCAGACCAATTTGACCAATCATCGCCGCCAAAACGGCTGCCGCCCAATAGGGCTGCTCACCGTGTTCCTGACGCTGGATACACCAGCCCATCAGGATCTGCGTACGCCCGCCAACCAACATGCGCGCGAACTCGCGGATTTTGTCTGCTTGCACGCCACAGATCGCTTCAGCCCATTCCGGTGTTTTCGCTACTTTGTCTTTGGTTTTACCCTGAACGTAATCGATAAACTCAGCAAAACCGAGACAGTAGGTTTCGATGAATTTCTTGTCATACAGATTCTCGTTGTACAACACGTGCGCAATCGCCAACATGAATGGGACGTCGGTCATCGGGTTCACGTACAAATGTTCGTTTTGCAGATAACGCTGGGTCTTGTTCTTCACCGGATCAACCGAGATCACCTTGATCTCACCTTTGGCTACTTTTTCTCTTAGCTGCTCAAGGTAGGCGAACGACTCATGAGTTTCACAGTTCCAACCCACTTGCAGGTTTTTCACCGGATCGTTCGCCCACAAAATGATGTTGTCGGCATTTTCTAGAATCTCAGACCAAGAGGTGCCTTGCGCGTACACTTCGGTGGAACCGAGTACATATGGCAAAATCGTTTGACCCGCACCGGTTGAGTAGTCGCCCACTTTGGTAATGTAGTTACCGTGCATGCCCACAGCGCGCTGCATGTGCGCCGTACAGTTGTTGAATGACCCCGTTTGGTTCCAACCTGTTTGGCCTGCGTGTAGCGCCCAAGGGCCGTACTCTTTTTGCACCCGCTCTAGCTCACGGTAGAACAGATCTAACGCTTCATCCCAAGTCACACGTACAAAACGGTTGTTGCCGCGGGTATCCGCACTGTACTTATGTTTTTTCAGCCAATCTAAGCGCACCATCGGATAGCGAACGCGCGATGGACTGTAGATAATGCCTTTAATACCGTTGAGCATTTCGGTCGGATTTTTGTCCAGCTCAAGCGGTTTGATCTCTTGCACTTTACCCGCATAGATGTGGGCGCGAAATGCGCCCCAGTGAGAGCCAGAGACCTTCCAAGTTCCAGTGGTTTCTACCGCGTGTGCCGAAGCCGATGCTAATAAGCTAGGACCAATAACTGAGGCTGCGCTTGTCGTTGCAACCCCTTTAAGGAAACTTCTTCGCGTAATCGCCATGTAAATTACTCCATCCAAGGCTTATTAGTGGTGACCTTCAGCATAATCTGAAGAGTGCTTCTGTAGATATTTGAGGATCAACGCTTCGCTGTCGGTATCGAGGTTGACAAACGCCAACATCCCATCGAACATGCCAGGCCAAGTGTTGGCATCAAAATGCGCTTCATCCGGCTGGGTATGACAGACCGAGCAGTTGGTTTTGTACGCTTCACTCGATTTTTCCCACACAGGGTTGATGTCATTGAGCATTGACTCTTTTTTGAGCCACACTTTCGCCGCCACTTTTTCCCATGGCAGACCAGTGAGCTCATCAACTTTTTCTTCGCCCGTGGTCACCACTTTGTCGTCCAGCGCCGCTTCTTTTAATAGCGAGGCCACTGCGATGTTTTTGCCGAAATCCTCTTGGACAACACGGCCAAAGCCTTTAGCTTTACGCCAGCCATCGATCTCAACCTCGACATAGTCGCCTTTCGCTTGCAAAACTTTAACCGTAGAGGCGGGGTTCAGCAGGCCCGCCTCGTTGGTACCCTGCGCATCAAAATAGATTGGCAGATGGCGCACGCTCACCAGCGCTTTTCCGACCGAGTAATCTGTATTGGAGGCCATCTGTTCTAAGTCGCCAACGATCCCGCCAATGCTGTCCATACCCGCAGGTAGCTTGTGCGCAATGCCTTTGTGACAATCGACGCAGCTCTGATCTTTCTCTGCCGCTTGCTTCATTTGAATGCGAGCAGTCGGCGACATCAGCGAGAAATCCATCGAGTCATAATCGTGACAATTTTTGCACTCAAGCGATTTGTTGGCCGAGAAGCGCTCCCACTCATGCTTAGCCAGTTCGATACGGCGCGCTTCAAATACACCGGGTTCATCGTAGTTACCAAAAACCTGTGCAAACACCTCTTTGGAGGCTTGCATTTTGCGTGCAATTTTATCCGTCCAGTTGTGCGGAACATGGCAATCTGGGCAAGTGGCACGAACGCCTGAGTGATTTTTCCAGTGCACCGTCTCTTGCAGTTCTTGATAAACGTTGTCGCGCATCGTATGGCAACTGATGCAAAACTCTTCTGTGTTGGTGGCTTCCAAGGCCGTGTTAAAACCACCCCAGAAGATTACCCCAGCGAGAAAGCCGCCCATGGTCAACACACCCAAGCTGATATGCATCGCCGGGCGCGACATAGTACGCCAAATTTTAATGATCATTGATTTCATGGTTTGTTCTCTAAAAACGTGTCGAAGATATGGACTGAGGTGAAGGATTAGCCGTGACCGCCAGGAGGACCGAAAAAGAACACTTGCAACATCCAGACAATAAATCCATACCCGCCGACAAAAGCGATACTTAACGCAGGAAAGAGAACGACCGTAATGAAGAGAAAGGATTGCCACTCTAAAGAGCGCTTTTCACCACTCTCAATTTTGTTAACATCACTCATACATTTGCCTACTTTGTATTGGTTTGTTTTGCTTACCTCAATCGAATGCGACGAGGTATTTAGCTTCATCTTTAGTAAAATGTTAGACCATACCATTTGTAGGGTTCAATCAAATCTCGGCTTGCAGCGCCTGTTATTCAACACTTTTTTGAGCTCATCCAGAGATGTGTCTGATTGATATTTCATGTATAAACTTATGAAAAAATGTGACAATTTACTGAGTTTACAAATCCGTTAAACCTAAAACATGTGCGCAACATTAACATGCAGAACGGAAGAGAATTTCATGGAAAAAGTAGGAAAATTTACCGTTAAGCAAAGTGAGAATGTAAAAAATTTGTAGTGTGAATGCTAAATTTCCATGCCTCCAAAAAGCGCTCTCGCTGCGAAATATACGTCGGGAATAGACCTGTTTTGCACCACAGATGTTTATTCTATCTCTGCTGATAAGTCCCCCCGTCAACGATTATTTACTTCAATCACTGTATCTTCAATAAGAGAACTGAAATGACGGATTTCAAGCCTTTCTACAAGATAAACGCGTCAGTGAAATTCCAAAGTACACTAAAAATAACTCTTTAATTTTAGATAGCTTAGCGAGGGAAAAGATACACACGCCCTTTACGATGAGTTATCCACAGAAAATGTGGATAACCTGAACTATTTGTCCAACGTAGCGGCGCTGAAAGAGGCTCGTTGCCGATTTACGTATCACACGTTTGCAATATCCAATCACTATAGTGTCACCAATGGCTTAGATAGGGACCGTTGGCAATGGAAAATTTTGGCTTGGCAAGCTTGCACAGACACGAAAATGAGTTAGAAGAAGGGGTTTTAGACTGGCTCAAACATGAACCCGAAGAGCTCGTGGAGTTCAAAGAATGGATTGAATTTCACCAATAGTCGATGAATGAATTAAGCGACACATAAAAGAAGGGCAGACTCGCGTCTGCCCTATTGTTTGTCAGTCTCTTAGGTAGATTAACCAATACCACATGCCGACAAACACACCGCCACCAATGATGTTCCCCAACGTCACTGGTAGTAAGTTATTGAGTAAGAAATTACTCATGGTCAAATCGGCGTAATCAGCGATATTGACACCCGTTACTTGCCAGAATTCTGCAGGCGCAAACAGTTTGATGCCAACCGCCATCGGAACCTGAAACATATTCGCAATACAGTGCTCAAAACCCGCCGAAACAAACATCGCTACTGGCAGAATCATCACCGTGATTTTATCCGTTAGCGTACGACCACTAAAGGTCATCCAAACGGCGATACAAACCAGCACATTACACATGATGCCAAGCGCAACAGCCTGAAAGAAACCGTGATGCAACTTGTGTTGGGAAATTGCCATGGCATTTAGACCGACTTGTCCGTGGTCAAACATGTACTGTTTGGTGGTCAGCATACAGGCCACCAGCAAAATGGCCCCAACCAAGTTGCCCACGTACACAACCATCCAGTTCTTAAACAGCACTCGCCATGAAATCTTTCCACTTGCTCTTGCAACCAAAGTGAGTACCGAGCTAGTAAAGAGTTCCCCGCCCGTCACCACAACTAAAATCAGGCCTAAACTAAAAGCCAAGCCCCCGACCAAACGCGTCATCCCCCAAGGAAGATCGCCAGCGCCGGTTGTGACTGTGGTATAGAAAACAAACGCGATGCCAATGTGAATCCCCGCAGAAATAGCGAGTAAAAAAGATTTCACTGGGTCTTTAGTTGCTTTGCCTTCACCGATCTCTGCCGCTCTTTCAGCAGCCTGGGGTGGCAGTAGCGAGTCAAACTGATTGAAGTTCATTGGTGGTTACAATTAGAAACAATTCCGAATGGCGCGGATAATCTCTCCTTTTCCAGACTTTTTCAAGGGGCATTTGGAATGTTTACAAAATTTGTTGCTTTCGTGACGATAAAAACCATCGTCCATCACACTCTGTCGATCCCTTTTGTTGTTAAAAAACAAGCTTCAGGAATACCAAATACAAAAACGCCCTGATATTGTTGCCAATATCAGGGCGAAAAACAGGGGTCAGTATTACTCAGTAGCGGTAGCAGGCGCCACTTCGGTTTCCACGACTTCCGCTTCGACTGTAGGTACTGATTCAACTGGTGCAGCATCTACCGCTTCGCTTTCCACCGGAGTGTCTGAAACTGCGCTTTCGTCTTTTACCGGTTGAGGTGCGATAGGCTGGCTGAGCACCAACTGCTGTTTCAGATTCGCAATCAGCTCTTCAAGGCTCTTGATGTGCGATGCTTCGCGATCAATTTGCGCTTGCAGGGAAGCTTCACGCTTGCTGGCTTTCTCTGCCGCTTTTTGTTGCTCGCTGTTTTTCGCATTCAGCTCAGACACTTTGCGTTTTAGCGCGGTCACTTCATCCGCCAAATCAGAGGTTTTATCTGCTGCGTGCATCTTTTCTACGCTTGCTAAGATTTTCTCTGTCTGTTCACGCAGCATGACGTTGCGATAATCAGAGCCATCAACGGCTTTTGAAATGGCCAGCAGTTTGTTTTCGATCTCTAGAACCGAGTTTTCAAACTTCTCATCTTCCACTGAAGCCAGTAGCTTCACTTGGTGAGTCACTTGCTTAACGTGCTCGATTTCAAACTTCGCATTGAACACCGCTTGTTCGATCGCCGTTTTGTCACGTGGGTTGGTCTGCGCAATATTGGCCGCAATATTCACCACGTTTTCCGCTGTCGCAAAACTCACTGGCGCAACTTCGTTAAAATCCTCTTTCTTCAACGTTTTCAGTTCTTGCTGTAGCGGAAGAATGTAGATTTTCTTAACGACTTTGATTTCAAGCTGTTTAGCGTTGTTGAGGAACTCCACTTGCTTCGCTTGAGCGTCTTCGAGCTCATCGACCACCACATAAGTGAAGAGTTTTTTGTACTGAACCACCAAGCGATCATAATCCGCTTTGTAGTAGCTCACCGCGTCGATCTCATCGAGATATTCCATCTGAGCAATCGAATCGGCCAGAATAACGTCTGCTTTTTGTTTTAAGGTTTCTAGAGCACGATAGTTTTGCTCAACAAGCTTAATCTGTTCATCGTACGCTTGCGCATAAGTGTCGCTCGAAAAGAGCGAGTAGCTTTTACCCGCAAGTGACGGCTCTTTCTCTATTTCCGCATAGATCTTGCCAGCTTCTTTCCAAGCATTGAGCAGATCACGGTAGTTTTCTGGCGCATAAACGTTAAGAGCACTCACCTCTGCCAAAGTCTCAACCCAGTACTTGTGAGACTTTTGCACACCCTTAAATGGCGCACTGGTATCTTGGCTTGCTTGGTTGGTTTCACTCGCCGTTGCGTTCTCTTCTGGGGTGGATTGGCAGCCAACAATCGTCAACAGCATCGACACTGCCAATGCCAACTTCATCTTTTTCATTGCTTTTTCCTTTTCTACGGCTCATCGGCTGCTTTTTTGTCTTCTGGCGAAAAAGAGTTACCACAAAAATGGGGTCTACAACCAAGACAAATACGCGTTGACGTTGCAACCAACACACCGCTCATTTCATAAACTTTCCTAAATATAATACAACTGATGGGCAAATAATACGTTGCATTGATTGGGCGAATAATAAAACAGCGTTTCTTGTGCAAAGGCTTTTTCAGTGCACAAAATGAAGCACAATCTTTCAGACACTTAACATTTATTGACCTTATTCATTGTCAGACGCGCTCAGTCGTACTAAGTTGAAACCACAATGATAATCGGAGTATGTCCATGAAATTTACCGAAGAGCACATCGCAGAACTGAACCTATTGCTTCAGTTCGATTTAAGTAGCGCAGCCACAGGTATTAAAGTTCACAAAGATGCCGCTCAATCGACGCAAAAAGCGGTAAAACGTCTTTTTGACAAAGGGTTATGCACACAAATTGATGGCGGCTATTTGACCGACGAAGGAATTGAAGTTGCCGAACATGCGGAGCGTACGCTCAGAGTACTCAGTTCTTAGTCGTATTGAATAGACGCTTAACGCGCTCAATAATGGCCTGCCTATCAACTTGAGCCAATCCTTGATTAAAAGTATCACGCCACTGAATTCCCAGTGGCGTGATACTTTTAAAGGCAATATGCAGCTGTTTTTCGACCAATAGCTTCTCATTCATTTTCACTCGCTGACGGAGAAAATCCGCTTGCAAGCGTTAACGTAATTCGGCTGGCATTTTTAGCAGAACACTGGTTAGATGCGCTTAATATTGCAATGAGTACTGTTTTGAGAAATTGATTTAAGGTTTAGTGATGAAAAACATTCTTATCATTGGAGCGGGTTGGCTCGGTTTTCCTCTAGCACAAACACTCACAACGCTTGGCCATACGGTGTTTATTACCCGTCGCTCACAAGAAACGCTTGAAAGCCTCGATTTTCCCCCCAGCAGAAAATGGCCGCTGGATCTCAATCATTCTGATGCAAACCAACAGCTCAGCCACTATCTCAATACAAGAAAATTTGACGTAGTCATTGGCTGTTTTCCTCCCGGCTTTCGTAAAGGCCAAGGTGATGAATATGCCCAACACTGGCAACTGATTGTCGATGCGCTTCGCAGCTCACCTGCAACTAAGATGATCATGATAAGCTCAACCACGGTTTACCCAAATCGAGCTGAGAAAATGGTCGAGAATGCCGCCAGTTTGGTGATAGCGCAAAATAATCACCAGTTTAGCGACAAAGCGCGCATCATGCTGCAAGCAGAGGACGCACTGATCCAATCTGGCCACCCTTTCACCATTTTGCGCTTGAGTGGCTTGATGGGGCCACAACGTCATCCGGCACGATTTGTCGCACACTTAAAACAAGTGAGCCGCCTTGCTCCTGCCAATATGTTACATCAGCAAGACGCAGTGAGCGCTGCGGTTTTTGCCGTCACTCATGCTGATAATCAGATCCTCAACGTGACAACGCCGCACACCATCGATAAGGCAACGTTTTATCAAAGCGCTTTAGAAGCGGCTGGGATGCCCGGGGGGTTACCTGAGATAGTCGATGTGGCAGATAAAGAGATCAGCGCCGAAAAGCTGCTCTCACTGGGGTTTGAGTTTCACTATCAATCCACTCTGGATGCCTTGTCACTGCCTAGCGAGGCAAAGGGGCAGTAAAAAGGTGAGACAACGGGCTGTCATAAAAAGCTAAGGCAGCCCTAAAATACGTTACTTACCAAGCGCTTCTTTGTAGTGCTGACGACAAACCGACACATAGCGATCATTGCCACCAATAGCGACCTGATCCCCTTCTGCAATAGCATTCCCATGCTCATCGGTACGAATGACCATGTTGGCTTTACGGCCACAGTGACAAATGGTTTTTAGCTCGACTAATTTATCGGCCCAAGAAAGCAGATACTTGCTACCTTCAAACAACTCACCGAGAAAATCCGTGCGCAGGCCATAACACAGCACTGGGATACCAAGCTTATCGACTACTTCAGTCAACTGATAGACCTGTTCTTTCGACAAAAACTGGCTTTCATCCACCAGTACACAGTGCCGTTTTTCTGCTTGGTCTAATCTGGCAATCTCATGATAAAGATCGCTTTCGCCAGTGAACAAATGCGCTTCTGCTTGCAAACCGATGCGAGAGCTCACCTTGCCGACACCATAACGATCGTCCAAGGCGGCGGTAAAAATAACCGGCGTCATGCCCCGCTCTTGATAGTTAAATGCCGATTGAAGAAGCGTTGTTGATTTACCCGCATTCATTGCTGAGTAGTAAAAATACATCTGAGCCACAGATTGCTACCTAAATGAAAAAGTGAAAGATTCAAAGAAAAGGGCTGAATAATCAGCCCTTTTTAAAAAGATATAATTATTTGCGACGCCAGCTCGTCCCTTCCGGACCATCTTCCAGAACAATGCCCATCTCGTTGAGTCTGTCGCGGGCCAAATCAGCGTTAGCCCAATCTTTCGCTGCGCGCGAGTCATTACGCAGCTTGATCAGTGCTTCGATTTCAGCCACTTCATCGTCATTACCGGCATCGCCTTTAAGAAACGCTTCTGGATCTTGATGCAAAATACCAATCACATCCGCCAGTTCACGCATCAGCGCACCGAGCGCGCTCGCTTTCTCAAGGCTTTCGGTTTTTAAGCGGTTAACTTCGCGAGCCATATCAAACAGCACTGAATACGCTTCTGGGGTATTGAAATCGTCGTTCATTGCGGTAGTAAAGCGCGTTACATACTCTTCACCACCGGCTGGCGCGGCGCTGAGATCCAAACCACGAAGGGCAGTGTACAAGCGCTCAAGCGATGCACGTGCTTGGTTTAAGTTCTCTTCGCTGTAGTTTAGTTGGCTGCGGTAATGACCTGACATTAAGAAGTAGCGAACCGTTTCTGCATCGTAGTGAGACAACACGTCACGAATAGTGAAGAAGTTACCGAGTGATTTCGACATTTTCTCTTTGTCGACCATCACCATGCCGCTGTGCATCCAAGTGTTAACGTACTTGGTGTCATGCGCGCAGCAAGATTGCGCGATTTCGTTTTCGTGGTGCGGGAATTGCAAGTCCGAGCCGCCGCCGTGAATATCAAAGTGGTTGCCAAGAATTGACGAGTTCATCGCAGAACATTCGATGTGCCAACCCGGACGACCCGGGCCCCATGGCGATTCCCACGTTGGTTCACCCGGTTTAGACATTTTCCACAGAACAAAATCCAGTGGGCAGCGTTTGGCCGTTTCCACATCAACTCGCGCACCCGCTTGCAGCTGATCCAGATCTTGCTTCGACAGCTTGCCATATTCGTCAAATTTATTGACTTCAAACATCACGTCGCCATTGTCGGCCACATAGGCAAAACCGCGCTCAATCAACTTCTCGACCAGCTCAATAATCTCTTGGATGTATTGAGTGGCACGCGGCTCCACATCTGGGCGCTTCATATTCAAAGCATCAAAATCGGCGTGCATTTCACCAATCAGACGCTCGGTCAGTGAGTCGCACGATTCACCATTTTCGGCTGCACGTTTAATAATCTTGTCGTCGATATCCGTGATGTTACGCACAAATGTCAGGTCATAGCCTAAGTAGCGCAGGTAACGAGAAACCACATCAAACGACACAAACGTGCGGCCATGCCCGATGTGACAAAGATCATAGATGGTCACCCCACAGACATACATGCCAACTTTACCGGCCGTAATTGGTTTGAATTCCTCTTTCTGTCTGGTGAGTGTGTTATATATCTTCAACATGATCTCTATCTAAGCTTGTGAATGAATTACAGGAGGGCGAGTATATCAACTCAATCTCTAATAGGTAATAGCAATTAACCGATAAAACGATAAACGGCTAAACTTCAGACACAAAACCTCGAAATGTTCGCACTGCGTTTGCATGCGACTGAACTTAGGCTAGAATTCTCATTTTGACAAAAACAGTAAAGGAACAGCGCATGATCACCCTGCACACAAATTTTGGTGACATTAAGATTCAATTGAACGAAGAAAAAGCACCGGAAACCAGTGCGAACTTCCTACAGTACTGCCGTGACGGTTTCTACGACAACACTCTGTTCCACCGTGTTATCGATGGTTTTATGATCCAAGGCGGTGGCATGGAATCAGGCCTGCGTGAAAAACAAACCCGTTCACCGATCAAAAATGAAGCAAATAACGGTTTGAGCAACAAAGTCGGTACTATCGCAATGGCGCGTACCATGGAGCCGCACTCAGCTAGCTCACAGTTCTTCATCAACGTAAACAACAATACCTTCCTGGATTTCCGCGCTGAAAGCCTAGATGGTTGGGGCTACTGCGTGTTTGGTGAAGTGGTTGAAGGCATGGATGTGGTGAACAAAATTAAAGGTGTGAGTACGGGTTCTCGTGGCATGCATCAAGATGTACCACTAGAAGAAGTGGTTATCACTGGTACCACTATTCACGCGTAATCGCTCGCGGTATTTTCAACACGAAGAGTTGATGGGGAGGCAATGCCTCCCCTTATTTCTATGACGACACTATTTATTTCAGACCTGCACCTTAGCCCCGCACGCAGCGACATTACCGAGTGTTTTGTCCGTTTTATGCGTGATGAAGCGCCTCACGCGGATGCCCTTTATGTCTTGGGCGACCTGTTTGAATTTTGGATTGGCGATGATGACCAAACGCCGTTTGCCAATCAAATTCGCATGGAGTTCAAAAAGTTAACCGACAGCGGCGTTGCGGTTTATTTCGTACAAGGGAACCGTGACTTTCTATTGGGTAAGCGCTTTTGCAAACAAACGGGCATAACGCTGCTGGCAGACGTCACTACCATAGAGCTATATGGACGAAAGGCGGTGATTTTACACGGTGATACTCTTTGCACCGATGATGTCAGCTATCAAAAATTTCGCCGTACCGTGCATCAACCTTGGTTGCAATGGCTGTTTAAACGCATTCCTTGGATGATCAAAAAGCGTATTGTTGCCCAAGTCCAGTCTGGTGTTCGCGACGACAAGAGCCATAAGTCACTTGAGATTATGGACGTCAATCAGGAAGAAGTCGAAAAGGTGATGGCGCAATATCAGGTGACACTGATGATTCATGGCCATACCCACAGACCTAACGTCCATCACTTCGAAAATGCACAAGGTCAGATGACACGTATTGTGCTTGGCGACTGGTATCAGCAAGGCTCGGTTTTACGTGTCACGGCAGAACAGTGTGAGCTGCAAACTCGACCATTTGCCTCTTAATAGACAACCAAAAGCAAAGAGATGACCGGGTTGGCAAACTGTTATATTGGACATAGATATTTTGTTAAAAGTCGCTATCATCAAGACAAACTCACATGCGTTGATCAGATTAAGTAAACCACTTGAAGTATTCATACGTTGCACGACAGCCCATTCTAAATCGGAATAAAAAGACGATTGGCTACGAGCTTCTGTTCAGAGATGGGCCGAAAAATACCTTTCCTGAAGTTGAGCCGGAGCTAGCAACCAGTCGTCTGCTGTCCGATCATTTTTTGTCTACCCATTACAGCACTCTTGGCGACAAACTGGGTTTTGTTAATTTTCCCTATCAAAGCTTGCTCAATCTCGTTCCCACCCTATTCCCCAAAGAAAGCTTAGTGGTGGAGATTTTAGAAGATTGCCCGCCGACGGATGAACTACTTGAGGCGATTAAAACGCTGCACCGCGCAGGCTATCGTATCGCTTTGGACGACTTTGTACCGAACCGTGCCTGGAAGCGTTTTCTGCCTTTTATCCACATAATTAAATTTGATATTCGTATCGTCCCGATCGACAAAGCAGCGGTCTACATCGGCTCACTCACTCGATTAAATATTGAATTCTTGGCAGAGAAGGTCGAAACCTATCAAGAGTACCAACAAGCGATCGAGGCAGGTTTTCATTATTTCCAAGGCTACTTTTTCAGTAAGCCAGAAATGATTCAGAAAAAGAAACTCAATCCTTCGTTTCTCACCGTGGTGCAACTTTGTAAAGAGATCGCCGACGAGCCGATAGATTTTAATGAAGTTGAGCGGCTGTTTTCCATCGACGTCACGCTCTCTTACAAGCTGATGACTTATGTCAACTCAGGTTACACCTTAGCAGCGAAAATTAAGTCGTTTCGTCAGGCTCTGATTTACCTTGGCGAAGATAGATTACGACGTTTTATCTCTTTGGTTGCAGTGGCATCGGTACAGGAAGATAAGCCGGATTCGCTCTACGCACTCGCAGTTCAGCGCGCTCGTGCTTGCGAGCTATTGCTTGAATACACCAAAGCACAATATGACCCCGGGCAAGCATTTCTCACTGGTCTATTCTCACTTTTAGATTCCCTGCTTGACCAACCGCTCAACGATATCATTAACGACATTCCGGTCGACGAAGAAGTCAAAGCAGCTCTTATCGAACGAGAAGGATTGCTTGGTTATTTGCTCTCGATGATCATCGCTTACGAACAAGCGGACTGGGAGTTGGCCAGTAAATATCAACAACAGCTAAATATCAGTGAAAATCAGTTGTGTAAAGCTTACAGCCAAGCGACCAGTTGGACACAAGAACTGCTTTCACAAACACCGTGATCGAGTATACTGCCGCAAGCCCTGGACGTTGGGGCTTTGTGTTTCTACTTTAGCCGGATGCCGTTATGTCTTTATGCCCTTGTGGTTCTCAACTCACTTATCAACACTGCTGTGAAAAAGCGCACCTTAACCATAATCATGCCACAACGCCGGAACAGTTGATGCGCTCGCGCTACACTGCTCATGTGTTAGGTTTGGTCGATTACGTGGTTTCAACCTATCATCCTGATTGCCAAGCAGAGCAACAACGTGAGGCGATAGCTGCGTCGGTTAACAGTGACTGGTGCAAGCTTGAGGTGATATCAACTGCGGCGGGCAGTAACGGGAACGAAGGTTTTGTCGAGTTCAAGGCCTACTTTAAGGAAGACGGAGAGCAATATTGCTTAAGTGAACGCTCGCGTTTCGTTAAAGAAGGCGGGCTTTGGTATTACATTGATGGCACGTTCCCAGAAGAAGCAGAGCGAGATCCGCGTCTGAGTCAATCGATTAGCAGCTTGAAAGTCGGGCGCAATGATCCATGTATTTGTGGCAGTGGCAAAAAGTTTAAGAAGTGTTGTGGGTGAAGGATAGGTTCTAGGTTCTAGGTTCTAGGTTCTAGGTTCTAGAGCCCGAGTGTACCAACTCTCGCTAATTTGTTGAACTGAGGCATTCCCGTATTCAGCACAGTAAGCCACTGATATCCGGCAGCAATCACTCACTTGAATGAAGTGCGCATGACTCCCCGCGCACCCCACCTAGGATCTAGGTTCTGTAACCTAGGACCTTTAATTTCCCTTACTTATGACGCTCTTTGAGCTTGTTGATTACATCACTCAGCGACAGGCCTTGATCTTGCAAAAGCACCAACAAGTGATAAATCAAGTCGGCGGATTCACACACTAATTCCGCCTTATCGCCCGACGTCGCCGCAAGCGCGACTTCAACGCCTTCTTCGCCCACTTTCTGCGAAATACGCTTGGTACCGCGAGCGTATAAACTGGCGGTATAGGAAGAGTCAGGATCGGCACTCTTGCGGGCAGCCAATAGCTGCTCAAGTTGATGAAGCCACACCATTTGTGACTCCGCTTGCGCATCGCCATCCCAACAGGTTGTCGTACCAGTGTGGCACGTCGGTCCAATCGGGTTCACTTTGACCAGCAAGGTATCACTGTCACAATCCAACGCAATGTTCACCAACTGCAAAACGTTGCCTGAGGTTTCCCCTTTGGTCCAAAGACGCTCTTTGCTGCGAGAGAAAAACGTCACTTGCCCTGTTTCACCTGTTTTTTCCAATGCTTCTTGATTCATGTAACCCATCATCAGCACTTGGCTCGATTGAAAATCTTGTACGATGGCTGGCACCAAACCGTCGACTTTCTGCCAATCAATCCGTCCCTGCAGGGCGTTCACGTCTGCTGTACTAAAACTCATACTCGTACCTCAATACCCTGTTGTTTTAAATACTGTTTCAGCTCACCGATATTAATGATCTGCTTGTGAAATACCGATGCCGCCAGCGCGCCGTCCACATTAGCTTTTTGGTACGCCTGTGCGAAGTGCTCCATCGCGCCCGCACCACCAGAAGCGATCAACGGCACCTTACACACTTCACGCACCATGTTGAGTTGCTCAATATCATAGCCATTGCGCACGCCGTCTTGGTTCATCATGTTCAAGACGATTTCTCCAGCGCCACGCTTTTGCACCTCTTGCACCCAGTCACGCGTTTCCCACTGAGTCGCCTTTGTACGCGCTTCATCACCCGTAAACTGATAAACCTGATATTGGCCAGTTTCTTTGTCGAAATAAGAATCGATGCCAACCACAATGCACTGCACGCCAAATTTATCGGCAAGATCAGTAATGAGCTGTGGATTGGCCAAGGCCGGCGAGTTGATCGACACTTTGTCAGCGCCAAATTCCAAAATGCGCGCTGCGTCTTCGGCGGATTTAATTCCACCAGCAACGCAGAACGGAATGTCGATCACTTCGGCCACTCGGGCCACCCAGCTTTTATCGACAACACGGCCATCGCTGGAGGCAGTAATATCGTAAAACACCAGCTCGTCAGCGCCTTCTTCTGCGTAACGTTTTGCCAGAGGAACAATGTCACCGATGATTTCATGGTTACGGAACTGAACGCCTTTCACCACTTGCCCATCACGAACGTCTAAGCACGGAATTATTCGCTTTGCCAACATGCAAATGCCTCCTCTGCGCTGAACTTGCCATCAAGGAGTGCGCGACCCACAATCACGCCCGCCACACCACTGCCTTTCAGTGCTTCAATATCCGCCAGTGAGCCGATGCCACCAGACGATTGAAACTGCACTTGTGGGTACTGTTTGCACAAATCCACATACAGTTCAACATTAGAGCCCGCCAAGGTGCCATCGCGAGAAATATCGGTACAAAGTACGTGCTTTAAGCCGACGGTAAGGTAATCATCAATCAGCGCTTCGATGGTCACGCCCGAGTCTTCCTGCCAACCAGAAATCGCCACTTTGCGCGTGCCGTCTTGGTCGATATTGATGTCTAGCGCCAGAACGATTTTCTCCGCGCCATATTTTTCCATCCAACCTTTTACTAACTCAGGCTGTTTTACTGCGGTCGAACCTACCACAACGCGCTGTGCGCCTGCTTCCAGCAGATCCACTACGTCTTGTTCTGTACGCACACCACCGCCGATTTGAATATGCGCTGGTGTACTCGCCAGCAGTTTGGCAATCAAATCAAGTTGGCGTGCCGAGGTGTCTTTCGCCCCCGTGAGATCCACCAAGTGCAGCCAGTTGGCGCCAGCTTGGTGGTACAAGTTAAACTGCTCTGCGGGGTCGACTTTGTATTCGGTGACTTGGCCGTAATCACCCTGATAGAGGCGAACGACCTGTCCTTCAATTAAATCAAGAGCTGGAATAATCACACTAAATCCCTTTTATAATTCTAAGAAGTTTTGTATCAGCTTGGCGCCCGCTTTTGAAGAACGCTCTGGGTGGAACTGCACGCCGTAGTAGTTACCACTTTGCACTGCGGCGGTGAACGGGTTGCCGTACTCACATTCAGCAATGGTGTAGCTACCGACTGGCATCGCAAAGCTGTGAACGAAGTAAAAATACTCCCCTTCCTCGATGCCTTTAAACAGAGGATGCCCTTTTTTTGCCGATACGGTATTCCACCCCATGTGAGGTAGCGGTAAATCGCCCGTTTCAAGCAGCTTCACTTCGCCATCACAAAGTCCAAGACACTCAACTAACTCGTCAGCTTTCTGCCCTTTCTCTTGAGAAACCTTACCCAAGAGTTGCATGCCCAAGCAGATACCGAGCAGCGGTTTTTCTACCTTCTTAACAAGATCAATCAGATCGCGCTCTGCGAGGTTTTTCATCGCTTCACTCGCGGTGCCTACGCCCGGAAGGAACAACTTGTCGGCAGAGAGAACCACTTGCGGATCTCTGGAAATCACCACATCGTAGCCGAGACGTTCAATGGCAAATTTTACCGAAGAGACGTTGGCACAGCCTGTATCAATAATGACCACTTTCTGTTGTGTCACGGTTTTCTCTCCTTTAAAGCACGCCTTTGCTGCTTGGCAATTCGGTTCCTTCCACTTTAATCGCTTGGCGTAAAGTGCGACCAAACGCTTTAAATAAACTTTCGATGATGTGGTGATCATTGTCACCCGAAGAAGAAAGATGCAGTGTGCAAGCTAAGGTATCAGTGAGCGAACGGAAGAAATGCACCACCATCTCGGTGGAGAGATCGCCGACCTGCTCGCGGCTAAATTTCGCGTCAAATTTCAGGTATGGTCGGCCAGAGAGATCCAAGGCGCACTGCGCCAAACATTCGTCCATTGGCAAGCTGAAACCAAAACGGCCAATACCACGCTTATCACCTAGCGCTTCTTTCAGTGCCTGACCAAGCGCCAGTGCGGTATCTTCGATAGTGTGATGATCATCGATATGCAGATCGCCCTGCACTTGACACACCATTTTGAATCCGCCGTGCGTGGCAATTTGATCGAGCATATGGTCGAAAAAACCAAGACCAGTAGAGATCTCATTACCACCTTGCTCATCAAGATTAACCACCACTTTGATGTCAGTTTCTTTGGTGGTGCGAACTACCTCAGCAACACGCGCTTTCAAGGTGAGATCTTTTAGGATCTGTTTCCAGCCCATGTTTTCTGGGTGGTATTGAATACCGCGAATGGCCATGTTCTCCGCCAGTTGGAGATCCGTTTGACGATCGCCAATCACGTAAGAATTCTGGAAATCCACTTTTCCGGCCTGTAAGTACGCTTTGACTAAACCAAGCTTAGGTTTACGACACGAACAGTTCTCACGCTCAAAATGGGGGCAGATCAATACATCGTCGAATTTCACACCCTGTGATTCGAAAATCTCCATCATCATATTGTGCGGTGCGTCGAAATCTTCCTGCGGATAACTGTCGGTCCCCAAACCGTCTTGGTTGGTCACCATCACCAAGCGGTAACCTGCCGCTTGCAGCGATAACAGACTTGGAATAACAAATGGCTCCAGTTTCAGCTTATCTAGACGGTCTACCTGAAAATCCACCGGTGGCTCGACAATCAAGGTGCCATCTCGGTCGATGAAAAGAATTTTTTGTTGCTTGCTCACACTCACTTCCTTATTTTTTACCCTACGTCAATGCTGGCTCAGGGCGCTGTATTCTGCTTTACGAGTAGTAATTGCGCATAAAACCGAGTGTCTTCTCACACTCTTCACGATTACCGACACTGATGCGCACACAATCCTCAATCGGTGAATTGCGCAGAATAATTCCCGTCTCCCAAGCGGCTTTAAATAGCGCATCGCCATCAGGGAATTTCACTAACAAGTAGTTACCCCAGCCTTCAAAGACCTGCAATCCTGGGATCATAGAAAGACCGACTTGTAAGTAGGCACGGTTGGCGTTCAAATCGAGGACTTGATATTTCGCGCGCGCTAAGCCCGCCTCAGATAGCGCTTGCATGGCAATTTCTGCCACTGGCACGGGCACCGGATACGGTGCAATCACTTTGAGCAATACGTTGATTAGCTCTTCGTTGGCCAAGGTAAACCCGCAGCGTAATCCTGCCAAGGCAAAGGCTTTGGAAAGGGTGCGCAAAATTGCTAAGTTCGAATATTCATTTAGCAAACTCACCGTTGAAGCTTCTGGACAAAAATCGATGTAGGCTTCGTCCATCACCACAATCGCACGATCTTTGGTCATCTCAAGCAGGGTAATAATGTCTTCGCGTTTGACGAGATTGCCAGTCGGGTTATTTGGACTACAGACAAACACCAGTTTGACCTTATCCAAATTAGCTTCAATCTCGTTGAGATTGAGTTGCCAATCTGCCGTCAGCGGCACCGTTTTGCGCTCTACACCAATCGTTTCTGCGCTGACCGAGTACATGCCGTAAGTCGGCGGACAATAGAGAATCGCATCTTGTCCCGGCTCGCAGAAGGCCCTGATAAGCAATTCGATGCCTTCATCAGCGCCGCGAGAAGTCAAGGTTTGCTCTGGCGCTACCCCAGCATACGCCGCATAAGCGGCAATTAGCCCTTTCGGCTGGCACTCACTATAACGATTCAAGCGGGTGAAATCGGTACGATATTCATTGTCAAAGGGCGATTCATTGGCGTTAAGCCACACGTCACCGCAGCCACCGATGCGACGCGCTGAGAGATAAGGGGTCAGTTGTTGCACACTTTTACGCGCTAATTTTTCCATTTTTTCTTCCTTATCAACGCGACTGTAATTTTTCAACACGGATGGTCACGGCACGTTTGTGCGCATCCAGCCCTTCGGCTTCGGCCATAGTGATGACGGTCGGCGCTAAGTTTTTCAGCCCCTCCGCAGAGAGCTCCTGAACCGTCATGCGTTTGGAGAAATCGGCCAACCCTAAGCTTGAGTAGGTTCGAGTGTAACCATAGGTTGGCAGCACATGGTTAGTGCCAGATGCGTAATCACCAGCCGATTCTGGCGACCAATCGCCAAGGAAGATGGAACCCGCATTGTCCAGTAGTGGCAAAAGTTCACGTGGCGCTTTGGTCTGCACAATCAGGTGCTCTGGCCCGTAATAGTTGGAGATAGAGACCGCTTGAGTGAGCGAATCAGCAATGATGATGAGGCTCGATGCCAACGCTTTTTGCGCAATCTCGGCTCGGCTGAGCTGTTTGAGCTGACGCTGAACCGCATCGGTCACTTTATCAGCAATCACCACCGAAGGAGTCACGAGCACCACCTGAGAATCAGGACCATGCTCTGCTTGGCTAAGCAAGTCGGCCGCAATAAACTCCGCATCTGCGGTATCGTCTGCAATCACCAACACTTCTGATGGGCCTGCTGGCATATCAATCGCAGCACCGCGAAAATCTTTGCTGACCTGACGTTTCGCTTCAGTGACGTAAGCATTACCGGGACCAAATATTTTATCGACTTTGCTAACCGTTTCCGTTCCGTAAGCCATCGCTGCGATCGCTTGTCCACCACCGAGGTTATAAACCTCGTCGATATTACACAGTTTGGCGACATAGAGTATTTCGTCAGCAATTGGCGGCGGAGAACAGAGCACCACTTTGCGACAACCGGCTATTTGCGCCGGCACACCCAGCATCAAAACGGTGGAAGGCAGTGGTGCGCTGCCGCCAGGAATGTACAAGCCCACTTTTTGAATAGGACGAGTCACTTGCTCGCACACCACACCAGGCTGAGTTTCTACTTTAATCGGTGTGGGTTTCTGTGCTTTGTGGAACTTAGAAATATTGTCATACGCTTGCTGCAGCGCTTGCTTCATCTTTTCCGAAAGGCGCTCTGCTGCTGCATCAATCTCAGCGGTACTGACACGAATCGATGCAGGTTTGACTCGGTCAAATTTTTCGGTCAGTTCCAACAGGGCCGCATCACCTTCTTGGCGCACTTTCTCAATCACCGCAGTTACTGCAGCGGTGATGTTCGCGCCTTCTGCCATTGCTGGTCTTTCGAGCAGTGAATCTTGCTGCGCTTCACTGAGTGACTGCCATACAACCGTTCTCATGCTGCTTACTCCATCATCTTCTCAATTGGCAGTACTAGGATAGAACTCGCACCGAGTTCTTTCAGCTGTTCCATCGTTTCCCAGAATAGGTTTTCTGTACTCACCAGATGTACCGCCACTCTTTGCTTTTCCGCAGACAGCGGCAGTACCGTTGGATCTTCCGCACCAGGAAGAAGTGCTTTTACCTGTTCCAGCTTATCCACAGGTGCGTGTAACATGATGTATTTAGACTCTTTTGCTTGCTGAACTCCTTGCATACGAGTCAGCAGTTTTTCAATCAGATTTTGTTTGTCTGCGTCAAACTGCCCTGCACGTTGGATCAGCGTCGCTTTCGATTGGAAGATGACCTCAACCTCTTTCAAACCGTTCGCCTCTAAAGTGGCTCCAGTGGAGACCAAATCGGCAATCGCGTCCGCCAAGCCGGCACGCGGAGCTACTTCAACCGAGCCAGTCAGCATACAGGTCGAAAATGGCACACCCTGCTCATCCATGTAAGCTTTTAGTAGCTGCGGATAGGTGGTCGCTATGCGTTTACCAGCTAAATCTTTAGGCCCGTTGTACACCGCGTCTTTATCTAAGGCAATCGATAGACGACAGCCGCCGAAATCTAAACGTCTTAGTGTTTCGAACTGACACGCAGTCCCGGTCGCTTTGCGCTCCAAGCGCACCTCTTCCAAGACGTTTTCACCGATAAAACCGAGATCCACCACGCCATCCATGATTAAACCTGGGATGTCGTCATCACGGACTAAGAGTAAATCGATAGGCATATTTTCAGAGTGAACCACGAGGCGCTCACCCATGATGTTGAACTTAACACCGCATTTTTTCAGCAGCAGTTGGCATTCTTGGCTCAAACGGCCTTTTTTCTGAATAGCGATTCTTAAACGTTGTGTTGGCATGACATAATCCCTGTGCTTCAATTTGAAATAGTTAAACCGTTGAAATTAAAAAACCCTCGGAAGATGTTGGTCTCCCGAGGGTTTAAAATCTGAATTCGACGATTTTCACCTCCGGAAGATTCCTGTCTCCCGGGTATGCGCTCATCTCCCGAAAGACTAGGCTGGGTGATGATGGTGATGAATGTTCATTACAAAACTGCGCATACTTATTTGCTCTTTACGTCGTTGACTTTGTTGCTAACCACACTAACCAAGCTGTGGAATTTTTGCAATAGTTTATTTTCAAAAATGACCAAATTGTATATGACAAATAAAATGGGAGGTCGACGCCTCCCATTTTACTTTTTATAAATCATTGAGTTAAGCTTTCTGCAAAGTCACTCTTTTGGATTTAGACATCCAAGAAAATACCGCGCACACGACGATGAAAGCGGCAGTCGCAGCGGCCAGAGAGAGCGTTACTGACGCCGTCATGCCAAGAGCCACAAAGCCGATACAAGAGACAAGTGCAACAGCAAGTGCATAAGGCAACTGAGTCGCCACATGGTCAATGTGATTACAACGCGCCCCGGTCGATGACAAAATCGTGGTATCTGAAATCGGCGAGCAGTGATCACCAAAGACCGAACCAGCCAAGACTGAACTCAACATTGGCAACATCAACGCGATGTCGGTCGCACCAGCCATATCACCTGCGATTGGCAACATAATGCCAAACGTGCCCCAAGAGGTGCCCGTTGAAAACGCCATCAAACCGGATAGTAGGAACAGAATCACAGGTAACCAATGGGAATCAATATTGCCTTGTGCCATCGTCGACAAGTACGATCCTGTCTTCATGTCGCCAATCACGGAACCGATCGTCCAGGCAAATACAAGAATCAAAATCGCGCCAAACATTGATTTCGCACCAATCCACAAGGTGCGAGCAATTTCGACCAATGCAAGGCCCTGTTTTAGCACGGTGAACAGCGCAACGGCTAGACCGACTAAACCACCGTAAATCAGCGAAGTGCCAACATTCGTATTTTCAAATGCTCCCAGAAGATTAAACACTTTTCCATCGGCAGCCAGCGCTTGTGCTCCGGTGTAAAGCATCGAAGCAACAGTGGCAATAATCAGAGCAACGATTGGCAAAACGAGATCGGATACTTTTCCTTTTTCGCTTTCTCGGATATCCAGCTCTTCGTCGATTTCATGGGCTTCTTTAAGATCGGTTTCCGAGTCATTGTCGAATCCACGTCCTTGCGAAGCGGCAATTTCATGCTCGCGCATTTTGCCAATATCAAGGCCAAACCAAGCCACAGCAAATACCATCAGCAGGGCAAAGATTGCGTAAAAATTCATTGGAACCAAACGCAGGTATGCCCCTAACGCTGAATATTCAGTGATGCCATGTGAAACCAAAATGCCGCCGATGATGGTCATGATGTACGCACCCCAGCTTGACGCTGGCATCACAACACACATCGGCGCAGCAGTAGAGTCGAGAATGTAAGCCAGCTTGGCGCGAGAAACGTAGAATCGATCGGTAACAGGGCGAGAAATTGCACCTACAGCTAGGCTGTTAAAATAGTCATCAACAAAAATGAATACGCCTAAAAATGCCGCAAGCAGTTTAGAACCGCGCTTACTTTTTACTCGCGATTGTGCCCATTCGGCAAACGCACGAGTACCGCCGGAAAGAGTAAGTAACGCGGTAGTCATACCGAGTAGCAAAAGAAAACCCACAATACTCATATTCCAAGTATTGAGGCCGCCATCTTCAACGAAAACAGCGGATACTTTTTCACCAACATAAGTGGCTGCGTTGATTACAGAGTAACTGTTGAGCAAAATAGCTCCGAGAATGATACCAACACCCAGAGAAACCAGCACCTTACGGGTCAATATCGCTAGAGTAAGCGCCACTATTGGCGGTAGTAGAGAAATCGGAGATGTAGAAAAATCTATTAAATTCATGATCTTCAAAAACCAGTTTTTGGTTAGAGATCTACTGCAGAACAAACCGTCAGAAATATTTCTGATGTTTTTGTTGAACTAAGCGACAGGGAAGTGAACACTTCACCCAACCCTACAGTAGCGCTCCATAGTTTATAGATAAAAGACTATGGCAGTGTTGTTCCTATTCGAATACAACACCAGCAAGCCGCTTTGATATGCAACTTACTTCGGCAACTTACACCTTTCACTATTATTCATTGGCATCACCCCAATAATAGTTACTCTTTGTCGTTGCGCCTCTACGGCGATAACTTATTTTTGACCATTTATTGTTTATAAAAACAACAAACCCACCAAGTTACCGCATCAGGTAGGCGTCATTGTACTCATCCTCATAGGCTTTGCAATACATCTGTCTAAAAACATCACCGAATAAAACAAAGAAAAATGGGCACGATATGTATCCAGTTGCGTCAGTATGTATAAACGGAGGTGTCATTTTTATCACGCTCAGATATGAATGATAGATGTGAATTACACTTAATGCATAACATTTGTCACAAAAACTTGCGCAGCTAGCAGGAGTCTATAGATAAGGCATCGAATATAAAGTTAGTAACGATTAAACAATAAAAAAAACGCTATAAATATTGCTTATATCGTGTTTAGCGTTAATATTAGCATCGTAAAGAATTTAATCTTATTCGTTTTATCTGAACCTCGATATTATTATTGCGATGTCGACTTACTTAACATAGGAAAGGTTATGTCGGAACTAACAAAGACTCTACTTAATATTCGCAGCCTACGTGCTTACGCAAGAGAACTCACTCTAGAGCAACTAGAAGAAGCATTGGACAAACTGTCAACCGTCGTTGCTGAGCGTCAAGAAGCAGAAGCGGAAGAGCGTGCGGCAAAAGCTGAACAAGAAGCAAGACTGGCTGCAATTGCAGAGCAGATTGCAAAAGACGGCATTGACGTTGATGCGCTAATCAGCGCGCTTTCTGGCGAAACCAAAAGCAAGAGCAAAGGTAAAAGTAAACGTGCTCCACGTCCTGCCAAATACAAATATGTTGATGTAAACGGCGAAGAAAAGACTTGGACAGGCCAAGGTCGTACTCCATCAGCAATTCAAGCGCAGCTAGATGCAGGTAAATCTCTAGAAGACTTCGAAATCTAGTCTTTGCATTATATAAAAAAGGCTCCTTACGGAGCCTTTTTATTTTCTATTTAACGTTCCCAATACGCCTCTTCTAAGCTATCTTCCCGTTCTGGTAAGCCACGGGACAAACGCGGTGAGTGCTGAGCAAGAACTTCGTAACTGGCGCGATTTGCATACTTACACACTTGAGAAAAAGATGAATAAGTGAGAAATTCGTGCACATGCTTGCTTGAGTTGGGCACATTCTCTTTATGATATTTATTCGCCGACATATCGTGCAACACCGCAGAAAGCGCCGCATCGCCCGCACCATTGGTATTTTTAATTTTCTCAGGGCCACCCATATATGGTGAAATATGTGAATAAACTTTAATGGGATTTTCACATGAGGCTTTTCGAGTCGGGCGACTAAATTCATAGCGATTAAATTCTGCAATGCAGCCTGGCAAAAGAGGCAATGATGTTTCACGCTTAGCGCTCTCTTCGGTGTAACCCGCCATAAATAATCCAAGTGGTCCAGCAGTACACAATACCAAGTCAGCCCAATCGAGAGTTTTATCTGAAGCAGCAAGCGGATCGCTTTCACCGGTTAATGCCTCAGCTTCATCTTCATTCATCGCAACGACCGTAACATGATCATGAATAAATGCTTGCCAAAACTGCGGATCGTCCTGAATAACAAACTTAGTACCAAGGGTTAGTACAACAGGCACATTATATTTTTTCGCGTACTCGATCGCTTTCATTGTGGCTTGCGGCATGGGATCGCCTTCTTTACAACGAATCAAATAAGCCGTCAAAACCAAAGCAGAGGCTTTTTTAAAAATCTTTTCAGGGATACTTTGCGGCTTCAATTGGTTCATTTGGCCTTCGCTGATCGCGAATGTTCGTTCACCATCTTCGGTAATTAGCGCAAAACAGCGGCCTATTGCTCCATCAACACCTTGCAAGTAATTGAGATCCATACGGCTGGATGTATTACATAAATAACGATAACCGTAGCTGCCAATTTTAATATCTTGGCTCATGACACCGAGTAGCGTTGAGCGATCATCGGCCAATACAGAGTAGTTGTGCAATGTATTTCCTATCGTCCCACCCGCATATTCGTTGGTAATCAAATTCTCTTGTTTTAATTGCTGATAAAGTGCTTCTGCTGTTTGGTCATCAATAACTAATGAGTGACCTTTACTCAGACCGTATTTCTCAATCACCTCTGACGTCACTTTCGCTTCAATATCCACCAAAGTTTGGTCAATACCGATAACATGTGTACGCGTCATTCGTTTGCTTTCCTGCGCTTGGCTCACCAGCGGATCGCGGGCATGTACAGGAAAATAATGCTTTGATTTGCGTTGTCCGGGAAATTTCATAGTGTTCGTCTGAGTAAGGGGTTAAAAAAGAGAGCGGATTCTAACCTGCTGCCTAACCAGCGGCAATAAAGGCAATTATAGCAAACGTTTGCCCCGCTCTTTTTCTTTTGCGTGCGATTATTCTCCTTCCATAAAGCCGAGGTCAGGTAGCTGATCAAGGTGCTCGGCGTAACGTTTGAGATTGAATTTTCCTTCATTTCGCATCACATCAAAAATCTCTATTGAAACAGCACATGCCATCATCGCAATGGCTTCCTCACGCGAATGACAAGTCATCATTAAACGCATCAAAGTTTCTTTCACTTTAATTGGATTGCCATCTTCAAGTTGATTTTCGATGACTTCAATCAATTCTGCTTCTTCTATAAACTGGTTTTCGTTACTCATAAACTTTGTTCCGATTTGAAATTTGGCCCACTATGCCACAGTTCGCTTTTCTCTACGCACTCTATTATCGATGGCACAACTATTTTGCGGAAAAATTCGGCAAAACGATTTGTGATTGCCGTCGCGGATCTGTTGCCGCTGTATGCTTTCTGTTAGAATCTGCGTCCAGTTAATTGAAGTGGTGTTAAGTAATGTCTGATAACAGCCAAAAGAAGGTCATCGTTGGCATGTCCGGCGGTGTAGATTCATCGGTTTCTGCCTATCTCCTCAAGCAACAAGGCTATCAAGTCGAAGGCCTGTTTATGAAGAACTGGGAAGAAGATGATAACTCTGAGTATTGTACCGCAGCCGAAGATTTAGCGGACGCTCAAGCTGTTTGCGATAAACTTGGCATTCACCTGCATACGATTAATTTTGCCGCAGAATATTGGGACAATGTGTTCGAATATTTCCTTGCCGAGTACAAAGCAGGTCGAACGCCAAACCCAGACATTCTTTGTAACAAAGAAATTAAGTTCAAAGCCTTCCTTGAGTTTGCCGATGAAGTTCTTGAGGCAGACTACATTGCGATGGGTCACTACGTTCGTCGTACCTTCCCCGCTAACGGTGAAAAGCCGCAAATGCTGCGTGGTTTGGATGGCAATAAAGACCAAAGCTACTTTCTGTATACTTTGAGCCACGACCAAGTGGCGCGTAGCCTTTTCCCTGTCGGTGAGCTGGAAAAACCCGAAGTACGCCGCATCGCTGAAGAACAAGGTTTGATCACCGCGAAGAAAAAAGACTCGACCGGTATCTGCTTTATCGGCGAACGCAAATTCACCGATTTTCTTAGCCGCTATTTGCCTGCTCAACCGGGCAACATTGAAACCCCAGAGGGTGAAATTGTTGGTCAGCACCAAGGTCTGATGTATCACACCTTAGGTCAACGTAAAGGCCTGCACATTGGTGGCCGCAAAGGCGGTGGCGGTAATGAAGAGCCTTGGTTTGTGGCCGAAAAAGATCTCAAACGCAATGTGCTCATCGCCGTACAGGGGCAAGAGCATCCGCTACTGAAATCTGAAGGCTTAGTCGCCTCTCAACTGCACTGGGTGGATCGTGAGCCAATTCGCGAAGTGATGAAATGCAGCGTAAAAACTCGTTATCGCCAGCAAGATATTGCTTGTACAATTATTCCTATTGATGACGACAACATTAAAGTGATCTTTGATGAGGCGCAAATTGCCGTCACTCCAGGGCAATCGGCGGTTTTCTATCAAGGCGACGTTTGCCTTGGTGGCGGTATCATCGAAAAACGCATTCCATACACTCAAGCTTAGGAGACGTTACGTGGCGAATACACTTTATGACCGCACTATCGCATTTGCTGGCATGTGCCAAGCTGTAGCACTGGTTCAAGAAGTGGCGAAAAACGGACATTGTGATCAAGATGCCTTTGAAACGTCGATAAAAGCCATCGTGAATACCAATCCAGCCAACACACTGGATGTATTCGGCCATGAGCAAAGCCTCAAATTGGGGTTGGAATGTCTGGTCAAAGGCATCGACAGTACCCCTTCTGGCAACGAGATTACTCGCTATCTGATCAGTCTGATGGCTTTGGAAAGAAAGCTGGTACGTCGTAACGATGCGATGGCTCAGCTCGGCGACAGAATTCAGATGTTGCAGCGTCAAACAGAGCACTATGATCTCCTTGAAGAGCAGATGATCAGCAATTTGGCGAGCGTTTATCTTGACGTAGTGAGTCCGATTGGCCCACGTATTCAGGTAAATGGCACACCTTCTGTGCTGCGTCAAACTGCCAATCAGCATAAGGTTCGGGCACTACTGCTCTCTGGTATTCGCTGCGCCGTATTGTGGCGTCAGGTTGGCGGTAAACGTCGCCACTTAATTTTCGGTCGTAAGAAGATGATCGAACAAGCCCAAATTCTCTTGGCCAGAATGTAACTGTTTAGCTCGCGATAAAACGCGAGCTAACTTTTTCGGGCTAAAATAAACTCCGCGCAAACGTTTGCGCAATATTCGTGACAATTGCCACAGTTATTGGTATAACGCTCACAAAATTTAGAAACCCAATTCAGGAGAACATCATGGAACTGTCAGCATTGACAGCTGTTTCACCAGTAGACGGCCGTTACGGAAGTAAGACGATTGCATTGCGCGAAATCTTCAGCGAATACGGTTTACTTAAGTACCGTACTATCGTTGAAATCCGTTGGTTACAAAAGCTTGCAGCAACCGATGCAATCAAAGAAGTCCCAGCGTTCAGTGCCCAAGCTAACCAATTCCTTGATGACATCGCGGCAAACTTTTCCGAGCAAGATGCGCTTCGCATTAAAGAGATCGAGCGTACCACCAACCACGACGTTAAAGCGGTTGAATATTTCTTAAAAGAAAAAGTGGCAGGCGAGCCTGAACTGCACGCAGTAAACGAATTTATCCACTTCGCTTGTACCTCAGAAGACATTAACAACACCTCTCACGCTCTGATGCTTAAAGAAGCACGTGAAAGCGTGATTCTGCCAGAAATCCGTAACCTGATTGACGCCATCAAAGCGTTGGCAGTGGAATATCGCGACATCCCTTTACTTTCTCGTACTCACGGCCAGCCAGCTTCTCCATCCACCATGGGTAAAGAGATGGCAAACGTGGCGTACCGTATGGAGCGTCAATACAAGCAGATCGAGAATGTTGAGATCCTAGCGAAAATCAACGGTGCGGTCGGTAACTACAACGCTCACCTTTCTGCTTATCCAGAGCTTGATTGGCACAAATTCTCAGAAGAGTTCATCACTGAGTCGCTTGGCGTAACTTGGAACCCATACACAACCCAGATCGAACCACACGATTACATCGCTGAGCTGTTTGATGCCGTGGCCCGTTTCAACACCATTCTGATTGACTTCGATCGTGATGTTTGGGGTTACATTGCCCTTGGCCACTTCAAACAAAAAACCATTGCTGGCGAAATCGGCTCTTCAACCATGCCGCACAAAGTGAACCCAATCGACTTTGAAAACTCGGAAGGTAACCTTGGTCTTGCCAATGCGGTGTTCGGTCACCTAGCGCAAAAGCTGCCTATCTCTCGTTGGCAACGTGACCTAACTGACTCAACGGTTCTACGTAACCTAGGCGTTGGTGTTGGTTATGCCATCATCGCCTACACATCGACGCTTAAAGGCATTAGCAAGCTGGAAGTCAACCGTGAGGCACTTTTGGCTGAACTGGACAAAAACTGGGAAGTGCTGGCTGAGCCAGTACAAACGGTGATGCGCCGTTACGGCATTGAAAAACCATACGAGAAGCTGAAAGAGCTCACTCGCGGTAAGCGCGTAGACGGTGAAGCGATGCGTCAATTCATCGACGGCCTTGCGCTTCCAGAGCACGAAAAAGCGCGTTTGAAAGAGATGACGCCAGCGAACTACATCGGTCAAGCGATTGAGCTGACTGATAAACTATAAGTCGCTCAGCGTTAAAAAAGGTTGATGTTTTTACATCAACCTTTTTTTTGTTCACCAAACTTTATTATTGCTTTTGGAAAAAGAGAGTAATCGTGCCTACCTCGATACCAAACTTCTTGATTTTGGTCAGGTTGAACACATGCTTGTCATCTTGACGATACAGCCAATCGTCAAACGTAACCGTCACCGTGCTGTCATCCATTTTCAGTTCAAAGTCGTACTGCCATTGCAGCGCATTGCCCTGCTCGGCGCCGTGAGCCACGCCAATAATATCGTCAGCCTCTCCTTGATACTGGCCATTATCTAGGCGGGTAATTGTCCAGATGCGCTGATCGACTTCGCCATCATCAAACACGAAGTCTTCCACCAGTGTAAGTTGGTTACCACTGACTTGGCCGACAATAGCGACCTCAAATCGCCGCGTCTGTAGGCCACTGTAGTCTTGCACCATACCCCATGCGTGTGTCTTTCCTGCAAAATAGCCAAAAAGGTCAAAAGTCGGCGAGGTTGCTTTGTACTGGGTGAGATCCGTTGAACACGCACTCAACAAAAAACACAAGCAGGTGATCAGCCAGCATTTGATCCCATTCACTGGGAATTTCAATGTCCATTTCATCGGCTTACCTGCCCTATCAGTTGTTGGCGAAGCTGTGGATAATTACTCTGCGGCGATAGCCAAATGGATAAAAAAGCGTCATTGAGCTCTTCATCAGCCACATAGCCAATCACTTCGTACTCACTTTGCGCCAAGCGTTTAAACATCAGTTGTCCAGTTTGGCCATCGGTTAAGTAGGTAAGGCTGTCACCCGCTTGAACATCCGGAAAAAGTTCACTGAGTACCGCTATCCAACGTTGTTGCGCCGCTTTCGCAAAGCCAAGTTTCTGCCACTGCTCCTGCGTTGCTTTGAGCAGATCTTTTTGGCTGATATCACGCAGATAATTGATCTCCAGTGCTAATGGATGAGGACTGACATCCGTCCCCTGTTCAAAACGCCCGGTTGAGGTCAAAAGGCGAGACTGGTAGATATCAAAAAACAGCCAGCTTAGCTGCGCCTCGCCAACGGTGCGCCATTGCCGCCAACTCTGGGTATCCGCACCGCTCAGTTGCGCTTTCACCGGAAACGCAGCACTCGCCACAACAAACATCGTTGCAACCAGAGTTTGCTTAACATGCGCTTTCACGAACGAAATTTTCATTGTCGTATACCTTGAGTATGCAAAACGTTATCAATATCCACTGCATCAACAAAATGAGGGTGGTCAGCCAAAAGCCGTAACCAAACTGCACCGCGCCCAACTGCTCACCCGCGATGTAACTCAACGCGCCTGCGATGCCGCCAATCGCGCAGACTTGCGCGCGGCGAAAGCGCCTGATAACAAAAATGAGCTGACTGGCATACCAAGCAAACAGCCACCACAAGCAGACCATCCACAGCGGTAACGCGTCGGAGACAAAATTGAGCAGCTCAACTTGCTGGTTTATGCTGTCCAACACTGTGCCACTGATGGCAACAATAGCGATACTTTTCAGCTGCCGAGGCTGGGCTTTCCAACTCCACAGCAAGGTGGCAATCACATAAGTGAACGCTGCCCACTGCCAAGTCTCTTTGCCCAGCACGCACAGAAACCAGCCAAGTTGGAACCAAGTCGAGACAAGCAACAATCGCATCATGCTGGCCGCTGAAAAGTCATGTGCACTGTGCTGATGGTACGTGCTAAAAAGCCCCCTTCACAGTAGCTCAGGTAGTAGCGCCACATGCGAATGAAGCGTTCGTCATAACCCAAAGCACGCACTTCAGTTTCGGCTTGGTTGAAGCGGCGGTGCCAATGAGCCAAAGTTTTGGCATAGTCGAGACCGATATCGTAAAGATCCCTCAGCAGCAAGTCGCTGTGTTGTGTGGTTGCCTGAGTCAACGAGGTCACGGAAGGCAAAAAGCCACCGGGGAAAATGTATTTCTGAATAAAATCGACGTTATCGCTATAGTACTCATAACGCTGATCGGCGATGGTAATGGCCTGAATCGCCATCAGACCACCGGGTTTCAGCAGTGATTGGCAGGTCTTGATGTAAGATGGCAAGTACTGCTTACCCACCGCTTCAATCATTTCAATCGAAACCAGCTTGTCAAATTGACCGCGCAGATCGCGATAATCTTGCTTGAGCAGGGTGATCTGCTCAGACAAGCCAAGCTTGTCGACCAACTGCTGAGTGTATTCATATTGCTCCTCAGAGATGGTGGTGGTGGTCACCTTACATCCGTAGTGTTTAGCTATGTAGACCGCCATCGCTCCCCAGCCTGTGCCGATTTCGATCACGTGGTCACTGGGCTTGAGTTTCAACTGTTGGCACAAACGATCCATCTTTTGGATTTGCGCTTGCTCTAAGCTGTCGGTCTCCTGCTGAAAAATCGCCGACGAGTAGAGCATATTTTCATCAAGAAAAGCACGATAGAGATCGTTACCAAGATCGTAGTGCGCATGAATGTTCTTTTTCGAGTTTTGCTGGGTATTGCGATTTGCCCAGTGGGCCATTTTATACACCAGCTTGCTCAGCCAGCTGCTTTGCTCTTCCAAACCGTCTAGGGCCGCTAAGTTGAGGGCCATCAACTTCATCAGAGCCGTCAGATCCGGGCTGTCCCACCAGCCGTCCATGTAGGCTTCTCCAGCAGCGATACTGCCACCGCGTAACACACGCGAGTAAAAGCCGGGATGTTTGACTTCGATCGTCGCAACGACATTTGTCCCAGAGAGATCGTTGCCCGTGGTACCAAAGCGCTCACTGCGTTCGCGACTCTCAGTATGAAAGCTTTCAATAACGGTCAGAGTGCCCGTTTCCATCTTCTGCAGACATTGGAAAATGATTCTGCGCGCCGCCTTTTGCGTGGTAGAGAGCTGACGAGGCATAACCATGGATGACGTATTTAGCATGCAGAATTCTCCTTGTGCTTTTTATTTTTTGTCTCTGTTGCTGACGTTTGCTTGTCTGGGTGCGAATCAGACTGGTATTTAGGATGGGAATAAAAGGGAGCCCCTTTTAGCCACAGCTTTAACGCATGCCAATAAATACCGAACACCACTTTTACTGTTTGGCTCGGCATTTTGATCAACTGCTTCACCAAGTTTTTGCTGTTAAATGGCAACGCTTTCATCGCCATAGTCGCATCGAAGTGTTTTTCGCCTTTGTGGCACTCAAGATGAACACTCAAGTGGTCACCAAGCGGTTTCAGTCGCCATTGATATTGTTGATCGAGCGGGTTAAACGGCGACACATGGAACGCTTTTTGTTGCGTCCAACCATATGTTTCATCGTCTTGATTGGCAGACACCGCATAGTAGTGGCGCTCATTCCACGGTGTGTTACTCACTTCCGCCAACATATAGCGCCAGTTCCCGTTCGCGTCATGCAAGTAATAAAAATTGACCGGACTGAAGTAGAGCCCGAGATAACGTAAATGACAGACTGCGATCACTTTCCCTTGGCAATCCACCCCAGTCAGTTGGCGCACTTTCTCTTGCACCGCCGTTTTCAGATCGCCGCTGCCTAGGTAGTCACTGCGTTTCCATCTCGCCCAATGCCACCAGCGCTGGCCGAAACCCCAAACGGACTGCTGCAATGTTTCCAGCTCATCGAGATCAATCGCCGGCATAAACAGTGGGTAATTCAACGCGTGTTGTACCGGCGTAAAGCGCCTATGACGCACAGTGCCGACGTACAACTGACTTTGGGCTGGGCTTGCCATATCATGCCGCTCCTTTGTGTTGCGCCTCAGATTGCGCTGCAGCAGAGATTGCTTTCACCACGTCGAGCGCACTGCGCACGCCATCTTCATGAAAACCGTTGTACCAATAGGCGCCGCAAAACCAAGCTTGATGTTGCCCTTGGATCTCTTCACGACGTGCCTGAGCGGCAATCGACTGAGTGGTAAAGACCGGATGGTGGTAGACAAAACGGCGCAGGATTTTGTCTGGTTGAATCACTTCGCTGCGATTTAGCGTGACGCAAAACGTGTGCTCTGATTGGATATGCTGCAAGATGTTCATGTTGTAAGTCAGTGAAGGCAGGCGCTGCGCTTCTTCGGCATGACCATCTAAAAAATAGTTCCATGAGGCCCAAGCGGCTTTGCGTTTGGGTAATAACGAGGTGTCAGTATGTAGAACCACCTCATTGGCTTGGTAGGCCATATGCGACAAAATCTCGGTTTCCGCTGTGCTGGCATCGTGCAACATGTGCAATGCTTGATCGCTGTGACAGGCGAAAATCACTTGATCGAACCACTCAGTTTGCCCATTGATATGCAGTACCACCTTGTCCGCTTGACGTACCACTTTACTGACCGGGCTATTTAAACGAATCTTATCGGAAAAACCTTGTGTTAGCGGAGGAATATACGCCTTGGAGCCCCCCTTAATCACGTACCACTGTGGGCGGTTGGTGATGTCCAACAAGCCGTGATTGAGGAAAAAACGCAAGAAGAAAGTCAGCGGAAATGCGCGCATGTCAGCCAAAGTCGAAGACCAGATTGCCGCGCCCATTGGCAGAATATAGTTATCACTAAAGTAGTCACTGAAGCGATGTAACAGCAAAAACTCGCCGAGTGTCTGCACTTGCGCTGCGGGATCCTTAGCCGCCTGCTTGGCCAGACGGTTGAAGCGTAAGATCTCGCCGATAAAGCGATAAAACTGTGGCTTAAACCAGTTGCGTTTTTGTGCAAACAGCGTGGTGGCGGTGTGTCCGTTGTACTCTAGACCATTGCTGTCGTTGCGCACACTGAAACTCATCTGCGTCGGCAAGCCTTGCACACCAATTTCGTCCATCATTTTCATGAAGTTGGGATAAGTGCGGTCGTTATAAACGATAAAACCAGTATCAATCGCGTAGTTCTGGCCATCTTTTTCTATCTCCACCGTGGCGGTGTGACCACCGATATAATCGTTGGCTTCGAACAAAGTGATATCGTGCTCTTTGTGCAGGTAATAACCGCAGGTAAGACCTGAAATTCCAGTGCCTATAATCGCAATCTTCATGCTTGATCCTTCTTATTAAATAGCAGTTTAGACGTTAGCCACCTTTGCCAGCGATAAGGCAAGCAAGCGATTAAACGTAGGATGGTGGTAAAGCCCGCGGGGAAATAGAGGGACTCTTTGCCCGCGCTCAGTTGCGCTCGAATGGCTTGTGAAGCTTCATCGACCGATATCATCATCGGCATAGCAAAGGTGTTTTTATCGGTCAAAGGCGTTTGTACAAAACCCGGAAAAACCACCGAGACGGTGATACCTTTAGGTTGCAAATCAAGAGCTAAACTTCTGGCAAAGTAGCTCACTGCCGCTTTCGACGCGCCATAAGCTTCCGCTCTTGGCAACGCGAGCTCTGAGGCAATGGAGCCGACAATCACTAGTCGATGCCCTGCTTGAAAGTGATGCTGGCAACCCTCAATGCAGTTCACCACGCCCATCACGTTCACATTCATCACTCGTGCCACCAGTTTGGCATCCACCACGCCATGGTCGAGGTATTCGCAGTCGCCAGCGTTGAAAATCCACATGCTTGGAGTAACAGGCAGAGCCGACAAAGCCTTTTTCGTCTGCTCATAGTCAGTGACATCAAATTGCAAGCAGGAAATACGGGGGCTGTGTGCCGCTAACTCATTCAATGCGGACTGGTTACGCCCACATGCAACCACATCAACGCCACTCGCCGCGTAATCTTGGGCAAGTTTTTTGCCAATGCCTGAGGTCGCTCCAGTGATTAAAACCGCTGTACTCATTGCCCTAGCCTCTTTTTAATCGCCTTAATCACACTACCGAGCAGCGGCAGATGTTCATAAAGCATTTCGCCAAGATCAAAGTAGTCGCGGTGATAAATCACCTTACCCTCAGAAAAACGTAGATAGGAAACGCCCTGCACTTCAATCGCACAGCCTTGTTTGAGCTTGGGGTGTTGCAGTGTCATGGTCCAAGTAATAAAACCTTTGTCTTCCACTTGGCAGCGCTCATGAATAGAGAAATCACAGCGAATCACATTGCGATACAAAGCCTGAAAGTAATCAGATAGATTAGAAAAGCCTTCGAGACGATGCGCGGCATCTTCAAACACCACGTCTTGGTGGTAGATCTGCTCAAGTAAAAACAGGTTATCCTTACTCAAGGTTTGATAACATTGCGCCACCCGTGATACATCCATTAACACCGCCTCCCAGATTAGTTGTACAACTTTTATCTACGTACAAGATAGAACAGCTCATCAAAGTTGTACAAGAATTATTTTGTATAAGTATCTTGTGCAGTTTGATACGCAAAAAAGAGAGGAAGCGATCACTGCATATGAAAAAGGCTTGGTTTTTCAACCAAGCCTTGACAGGAGGAGATGCGCTGAACTTAGAACTGTCCACCACGTAGAGCAGAGATTCGTTTATCCAGCGGCGGGTGGCTCATCAGCAGTTCAGTCAGCGACTGTTTACCATTGATACCAAACGCCATCATGGTGCCATCCAGTTTCGACTCTTGGCTGATCTTCAAGCGCTCCAGCGCCGCAATCATTTTCTCTTTACCCACTAAGCGAGCCGCGCCTGCATCAGCGTGGAACTCACGATGGCGGCTGTACCACATGGTGATAAAGCTAGCGAGGAAACCAAAGACCAACTCCAGAGCGATAGAGACACCAAAGTAGACCATCATATTGCTGCCTTCGCCCTCTTCATCGTCGTTTGAAGCCACCATGTTGGCAATAAAACGCGATAGGAAGATAACAAAGGTGTTCACCACGCCTTGCATTAACGTCATGGTCACCATATCGCCATTCGCAATATGGCTCACTTCATGGGCCAAGACCGCTTCAGCTTCATCACGGGTCATGTTGTGCAACAGACCGGTTGAAACGGCCACCAGTGAATCGTCACGTTTCGCCCCAGTGGCAAACGCGTTGATGTCTGGTGAATCGTAGATAGCCACCGTTGGCATACCAATGCCCGCTTGCTGCGCCTGACGGCTGACCGTTTGCAGCAGCCAATGCTCGGTTTCGTTACGTGGGCTTTCAATCACCATGCCGCCAACAGAGCGCAATGCCATGCTCTTTGACATCATCAGTGAGATGAACGCACCACCAAAACCAAACACCGCCGCCATAACCAGTAACCCGGATAGGCTGCCCGGTTTCATTCCGGTAACGGCGTAAACAATATTCAACACTAAGCTCAGTACCAATACGACAGCTAGGTTGGTGATTAAGAACAACATGACTCGCTTCATGACTTTTCTCCAGGGAAGCTTTTTACTTTAACGTCAGTGTGATCTGACTTCTTTGACTGATAGATATAGTCTAATTTTTTTAAAACAAGGTTAAGCGATAAATTGCAACATTTGTTTACTAATAGATGGGGCGCAATGATGTATAAAATAGGCAAAATAACGCATAGATATTTAAACAAAATCGTTAGACTTTGGTCTTATTGTGCTTCTTGTTGTTCATGATAGATTCTCTAGCAGACAAAACAACGTCGATGAATTCTCGAAGTACGGCTAGGTAGGGAATTGAGATTGACGTCATCCATCAAACTAAGGGAATGATTATGGTAGAGTCAAACAACTATCAAATGGCGATTGATCTATTGTGCTGCCATCTAGGAATCTCTGAAGAAGAGGCGAAGCAGCAACTCGGCATTTCGACAGAGCAACAGGTCGCCAAGCAAATCTCTGATACTCAGCAAGCTCTTATGGGGCTTGTTCAAGACAAGTAAATTTTGAATACGCAAGAAGGGCTGCCAATCGGCAGCCCTTCTTCATTTTATTTGGTCAATTATCTTGCTAGGTTATGCCCCAAGCAATGCTGTGACATCAATGTACTTAGCCAGATCTTTGCGCTTGGCCTTAGGAATATAAGGAATTTCTCCGAGCTTAGGCACCGCTAAACGCATTTCTAACATTTCAATGATGTCAGCATAGTGCTCAGTCCCCGGGTTCACTCGATTGGCCACCCAGCCAATCAGGTTCAAGCCATCGGATTTGATCACTTCTGCCGTTAACAGCGCGTGACTTAAGCAACCTAACTTGATACCGACCACCAAAATAACAGGGAGTTGCTCTTGTTGTACCCAAGTAGACAAACTTTCTTCATCTGAGATGGGCACACGCCAGCCGCCAGCGCCTTCGACTAACACCACATCGGCATTTTGCTTGTGCTGCGCCAATTTGTTACTTAGAACGGTGTAGTCTATTGCGACCTGTTCATGCTTCGCCGCAATGTGAGGAGACGCCGGCAGTTCGAGCGCATACGGGTTCACATCCTCGTAAGCAACGTCAACTGTTGCAGCGGCTTGCAAGTGCAGTGCATCGGAATTTCGCCAACCTTCGGCCGTTTTTTCACTGCCCGCAGCCACGGGCTTGTAACCGATTGTTTTTATCTCTCTCGCTGCCAACGCATGAAGAATGGCTTTTGAAGCCACGGTTTTGCCAACATCGGTATCCGTACCTGCAACAAAAAATGCCCTACTCATATCTCTATAACCCCTAAACAAACCTTATAACTGGCCGGTACATGCCCCAGATGGTTTTGAAATGTTTGATACTCGCGCTCAACCTGCGTCAATACTTTACGACTGGTTAAACCATGTGAACGACCACTTACGTGATTCGCCCCAATACCTTTGAGATCTCGCATCACGGCAAACGCTGATGGGTACCAAACTGTGATGTCGGTCAAGTCTAGATGATGGTTATGGCAATGAGATTGCGCTAACGCAATTTTTACCTGATTGGCGGAGATGAAATGGTTGACGTGTTGATATGCATCAATTTTTCGCCACGCGGTTTTCAGCTCCAGCAGTGAACCATCCAGCAATGTGGAGAAAAACGCCATGCCTTTTGGCTTGAGCACGCGTTTGATTTCTCTCAGCGGATAGGCCAAATCCTGACACCACTGCAAAGCCAGGCTGCTAAAAACGTAATCGAACTCAGCGGAAGGAAAAGGCAAAGCTTCGGCATCGGCAACCTGATAGGTGACGCGCCAATCGCCACAGCGTTTACGAGCCGTTGCTAACATCTGTGACGAGAGATCAGCGCACACCACCGAAGCACCCCTATCTCGCAGCAATTCTGAGAAATAGCCAGTACCGCAGCCAAGATCTAAAACACGCCGCCCTGTGAGATCTTCAGGCATTTTCTCTAGTAGCCGATGGCCAACATCACGCTGAAACGCCGCGTGTTGATCGTAAGTTTTCGCTGCTTTACCAAACGCCAAGGCAATCGCCTGTTTATCGCTACTGGCTGTGTCGGTTAATAATGCTTGCTTCACTTGCTCTTTCCCATCGCCTGCAACAAACTGCGACCCAGCACTTTAAGGTGCTCGACACTGTGGTTCGCAGTGAGGGTAATTCTCAAACGCGAAGTTCCTTGCAAAACGGTTGGCGGACGAATCGCCGTCAGCCATAAGCCTTTCTGGCGACAGTGCTCAGAGACCGCCATCGCGCGTTGTGCATCACCTATAATCCAAGGTTTTATTGGTGTCGAGGTATCAACATAACCCACCTCATTTTTCAACAATAGAGCATACGTTTGTTGCAGTTCATCTAACTTTTCTCTTCGCCAACGTTGCGTACGTATCATCTCTATCGCGTGGGTTAAAGCATACGCTTGAGCGGGTGGAATCGCCGTCGAATAGACATGATGACGGGCAAATTGGGCCAGATAGTCGCCAGTGGATTGGTCACATAAGATCGCCGCACCAGACAAGCCAAACGCTTTGCCAAAAGTGACCACCAAAATCTCTGGTTTGATCGCCGCCAGATCGCAGCTGCCCCGCCCTTCCTCACCAAGCACACCAACGCCGTGGGCATCATCGATCGCCAGCCAAGCGTTTTTTTGCTTGGCGACCTGAGTGATGTTTGCCAACGGAGCGAGATCACCATCCATACTGAACACGCCCTCAGTAACCACGAGGCTGCGCCCTTTTGCATCCAGTAAAGTATCGAGATGACGAGTGTCGTTATGCTTCCACCGTTTCATCGTCGCGGGCGAAAGGTGGCCAGCTTCCTGCAAAGAGGCATGATTGAGTTTATCTTGGTAAAGAAAATCGCCTTTTTCTAACAAACTGAACAGCATAGCTTGATTGGCCGCAAAGCCCGAGCCAAACAAGATGGCCCGTTCAAAGCTTAGCCAGTCACATAAGGCCGCTTCGAGGTTGCTGTGCGCAGGGGAAAACCCCGTCACCATCGGCGACGCACCACTGCCACAGCCGTATAAACTCAGTCCTTGTTGCCATGCGCGCACTAGAGACTGGTCGTTTGCTAAACCCAAATAATCATTGGCAGAGAAGTTGATATAACGTTTGCCATCACATTCGAGCTCGGTTTGGTTACCAGAGAAAATCACCTGAGTGCTCCGGCTCAAACCTTGCTGCGCTCTTTGCGAAAGCGCGCCTTCAATTCTGGACTTAAACGCTGGCGTCATAAAACAGGTCGTCTTTCGCCGGACGAGCAGCCACTCGTTCTACTACGCGATCAAGCAAGTCGTTTTCTTCAATTTCATCCGGTTTTTGCGACACTTGCTGGCGGTTAATCCCCAGCTTGTTAAACAGCAACATGTCTTTGTCTTCGGATGGATTGGGAGTAGTCAGAAGTTTGCAGCCGTAGAAAATAGAGTTGGCACCCGCCATAAAGCATAAGGTTTGCATCTGCTCATTCATATTTTCGCGGCCAGCAGAGAGGCGTACCGCAGATTGCGGCATCATGATGCGGGCGATGGCAATTAAGCGAATAAAGTCAAAAGGATCGACATCTTCTGCGCTTTCCAGAGGCGTCCCTTTGACTTTGACCAGCATATTGATCGGCACACTTTCCGGATGCACCGGCAAGTTGGCTAATTCCACCAGAAGTCCAGCGCGGTCATTGGCACTCTCACCCATGCCAATGATCCCGCCAGAACAGATTTTCATTCCCGCGTCACGCACGTGAGAAAGTGTATCTAGGCGATCTTGATAGGTGCGAGTGGTGATGATGTTGCCGTAAAACTCTGGCGAGGTATCAAGGTTATGGTTGTAATAATCGAGGCCCGCTTCGGCAAGCTGATTCGCTTGCTCAGGCGTGAGCATGCCCAGCGTCATACAGGTTTCTAGCCCCATCCCTTTAACGCCTTGGATCATCTCTTTGAGCAGCGGCATATCACGCTCTTTCGGATTTTTCCACGCCGCACCCATACAAAAACGCGTAGAACCTGCGTTTTTCGCTTTCTGCGCGGCGTCCAGCACCCGCTCGACTTCCATTAAGCGCTCTTTCTCAACGTCAGTTTGATAACGGGCACTCTGCGGACAATACTTGCAATCTTCAGGGCAAGCGCCAGTCTTAATCGACAGCAAAGTGCTGACTTGCACTTGGTTGGCGGGATGGTAATGACGGTGAACTTGCTGCGCTGAAAAAAGCAAATCCATAAAAGGCTTATCCATTAGCTCACGCACTTGCGCATGAGTCCAGTTGTGACGTACTTCCACGTGTATTCCTTGCGTAACTTTTTGTTAAGTCGTTTTCGTTTTGTTGACAGTCTACTGAGTCCCGATAAACTGTCAACGAAATCAAACACAACAGAGTTTACAATGGGTTATTTTTTAATCATTCAAATTATTGGAACAACACATGGATTTAGCCTTCGACCGCCGCCACATCTGGCATCCTTACACTTCAACCTTAACACCTCTGACCTGCTATCCGGTCAGTGCCGCGCAAGGTGTGACACTACAGTTGGAAGACGGTCGAACGCTGGTTGACGGTATGTCCTCATGGTGGTCAGCCATTCATGGCTATAACCATCCGCACCTTAACGCTGCGGCGCACGCTCAGATTGATCGAGTTTCCCATGTCATGTTTGGTGGCATCACACACCAACCCGCCATTAATCTGTGCAAGAAACTTCTATCACTCGCACCGAGCAACCTAGAGCACGTATTCTTAACCGATTCGGGATCGGTGGCTGTAGAAGTCAGTTTGAAAATGGCGTTGCAATATTGGCACGCCAAAGGCGAGTCTCGACCTAAATTCCTCACGTTACGCCACGGCTATCACGGTGATACGTTCGCCGCTATGTCAGTCACCGACCCTGACAACTCCATGCACTCTTTATACAAAGGCTTCTTACCGGAGCATATTTTCGCCAACTCGCCCACAGTCGGTTTTTGGGATGAGTGGAACCCAGACGATTTAGCCCATTTCGCCGAGCAAATCGACCAGCATCATACTCAGCTGGCGGCGGTGATCTTAGAGCCTATCGTCCAAGGCGCTGGCGGCATGCGCATCTATCATCCTGAGTTTTTAAAAGGTGTCCGAACGCTTTGTGACCAATATGGCCTGCTGCTGATTGCCGATGAAATCGCCACGGGTTTTGGCCGCACAGGCAAGCTCTTTGCTTGTGAACACGCTGATGTTCAACCGGATATTTTGTGCGTAGGAAAAGCGTTAACGGGCGGTTATATGACGCTGTCCGCTACCTTGACCAGCAAACAGGTCGCCGACACCGTGTGCAGCGGGGAAGCTGGCTGCTTTATGCATGGACCAACATTCATGGGCAACCCCCTCGCCTGTGCGGTTGCAACGGCGAGTTTAGAGTTAATCGAACAAGGAGATTGGCGCAAGCAAACGAGAGAGATTGAACGGCTGTTTTCTCAATTACTGCCATCACTGCAAGCCTACCCAATCGTCAAAGAGACGCGCTGGCTAGGCGCGATTGGCGTGGTTGAAACTCATCGTCCAGTCAATATGGAAGTGATCCAAGCTCTGTTTGTCGAGCTCGGCGTGTGGATTCGCCCATTTGGCAAACTGATCTATATCATGCCGCCCTTTATCAGTGAGCGAGAGCATATTGAACAACTGGTCAACGCAATTGAAACCGCGCTTCAGCGTGCAGAGTGTTTTGTTTAGCTACGAGATAACAAAAACCCAGCGCAGAGGCTGGGTTTGATATTGATTTGATGAGATTAACCGATGTGCGTTGCGCCGCCCATGTACTTCTGAAGTACGGTCGGAATGGCAATACGGCCGTCTGCTTCTTGGTTGTTTTCAAGAATGGCAACCATGGTACGGCCAACAGCCAAACCAGAACCGTTTAGAGTATGCACCAGCTCTGGTTTCTTCTCTGCTTTACGACGGAAGCGTGCTTGCATGCGACGAGCTTGGAAATCCCACATGTTTGAGCATGAAGAGATTTCACGGTAAGTATTTTGCGCCGGCACCCACACTTCTAAGTCGTAAGTCTTGTGAGAACCGAAACCCATGTCGCCAGTACAAAGTAGCACTTTACGGTAAGGTAGCTCGAGCAGTTGCAGTACTTTTTCTGCATGACCAGTCAGCTCTTCCAACGCGTTCATTGAGTCTTCAGGTTTGGTGATTTGAACCAGTTCCACTTTGTCGAATTGGTGCATACGGATCAAACCGCGCGTATCACGGCCATAAGAACCCGCTTCAGAGCGGAAACACGGCGTATGTGCCGTCATCTTGATTGGCAGATCCGCTTCATCCGTGATGGTATCACGCACTAAGTTAGTCACAGGAACTTCAGCCGTTGGAATAAGAGAAAGTTTGCGCGGCTCTTCATCACTGGCCTTTTCTGTCAACGGCTCAGTATGGAACAGATCCTTACCAAATTTAGGCAGTTGACCTGTACCGAATAGGCTGTCTGCGTTCACAAGGTAAGGCACATACATTTCTGTATAGCCGTGCTCTTCTGTGTGCAGATCCAGCATAAACTGAGCGATGGCACGGTGTAGACGAGCAAATTGACCTTTCATCACGATGAAACGTGCACCAGTGATCTTAACCGCGCTGGCGAAATCTAGACCGTCACCCATTTCGCCTAGGTCAACGTGATCTTTTAATTCGAAGTCGTAAGACTTTGGCTCACCCCAACGCGAAATCTCAAGATTATCGTTCTCGTCTTTACCATTTGGCACTTCATCCGCAGGAATGTTTGGAACAGAAAGGATGATGTCATCTAACTGCGCCATCAGTGCGTCAAGTTCGAGTTTTTTCGCATCTAAATCAGAGCCTAATGATCCGATTTGTTGCTTGATCTTTTCTGCACCTTCTTTGTCACCAGCCGACATCAGTTGACCGATTTGCTTGGAGATGGAGTTACGCGTGGATTGTAAATTTTCAACTTCTACTTGAATGGACTTACGTTGTTCTTCAAGTTTACCGATTGTCTCTACGTCTAGCTTAAAGCCACGACGTGCCAGTTTAGCAGCTGTTTCATGCAGCTCTGTACGAAGTAATTTAGAATCCAGCATTGTTAATCCTATGCTTTTTGTTGTGAAGGTACGCACCCAATCCTGTCGAGCACGTTGAAAAAATTAACCGAACAAATGTATCCAAAAACGCCTACTTTTCATAGCGCTTTTGTGGGCTATTTGCGTCTAAATTAGCCAGGTAATCTAACTTTTCCGCGATTTTGCCCTCTAAACCGCGGTTTGTTGGCTGATAGTACTTACGTGATGCCATTTCTAATGGAAGGTAGCGTTCTCCCGCAGCGTAAGCCCCGGGCTCATCGTGCGCGTAGCGATAGCCTTCACCGTAGCCGAGATCTTTCATCAGTCCGGTTGGCGCGTTGCGCAAATGGAATGGTACCTCATATTCAGGCAAATTGTGGGCATCGGCCAGCGCTTGTTTCCACGCGGTATACACGGCATTACTTTTCGGCGCGCAGGCTAAGTAGACGATCGCCTGTGCAATAGCGCGTTCACCTTCTGCCGGACCTACACGGGTGAAACAATCCCACGCGGCGAGTGCCACTTGCATCGCTCTGGGATCCGCGTTACCAACGTCTTCAGACGCGATCGCCAGCAGACGGCGGGCAATGTAGAGCGGAGCACAACCTGCGGCAATCATTCGCGCAGCCCAATACAAGGCCGCATCGGGATTCGATCCGCGAATCGACTTATGCACCGCGGAGATCAGGTCGTACCAAATATCGCCTTTGTTATCAAAGCGAGAGACTTTCTCTCCCGCCACTTCGGCCAACAGCGCCAAGGTGATCTGTTTTTCGCCTTGCGCATTCTCTTCGGCCATGTCGTAGAGCAGTTCCAGATAGTTGAGTGACATTCTCGCGTCACCATTCACCAATTCAGCAAGGCGACTTAGGACGTTGTCGGCAAAATGCGCAGAAATGTTACCCAATCCGCGCGACTTATCTTCTATGGCTTGACGCAGCGCAAGCAAGATTTCATCGCTACTAAGTGACGTGAGCTTGTACACTCGCGCTCGCGACAGTAATGCGTTGTTGAGTTCAAAAGAAGGGTTTTCCGTGGTCGCACCAATAAACGTCACCGTGCCATCTTCAATGTGGGGCAAAAAGGCATCCTGCTGAGATTTATTAAAGCGGTGCACCTCATCGACAAACAAAATGGTTCGTCGCCCAGCAAGTTTGTTTTCACGCGCTTTTTCAATCGCCGCACGGATCTCTTTGACCCCCGATGTCACCGCAGAAACACGCTCAACTTCCGCATTGGCGTAGTTTGCCGCCACTTCAGCCAAGGTGGTTTTACCCGTGCCAGGTGGTCCCCAAAGAATCATCGAGTGCAAATGGCCGGCTTCCAATGCTCGGCGCAGCGGCTTTCCCGGCCCGAGAATATGTTGCTGGCCGATATACTGCTCAACCGTTTCTGGCCTCATACGAGCAGCAAGGGGACGAAAATCCTCGTCCCCTGAAAAATCTAACGTGTAATTGGTCACGAGCGATTAATTCCTTTGATCATCCACTTCCACTCCCTCTGGAATGGCGAAGGTAAATCTGTCGGCATTCGGTTTGCCCAGCTTCACTTGGCTGAACTTGAACAGCCCTTTTTGGCCGTCTTGCTCAATCACATTAAAGCCATTGACTATGCCTTTGGCATCAATATCGATTTGAAACTGGCCTTGAGTCGAATCGACTGCTTTCGGACTTAAGGTAAAGACATTGCCTTGTTGCTCAACGCGATAATTCTGCCAATCACTGGCTCGATTGCGTGTTAGTAGTACAAAGGGGGTTTGCTCCGTCGCTTGCTCTTGCCAATAAATGCTGACCTGTTCAATAAAAGGGCTGTAGTACCAAAGCGTTTTGCCATCAGAAACTAACAGGTTTTCATCCGGAAAAGTGGTGTTCCAGCGAAACAGACTCGGACGAGCAATTTCAACGGTTCCTTCCCCTTCCATAATGGTTTCCCCTTCGGGGCTGAGGACCGTTTGGGAAAATTGGGCACTAAAGCCATCGTTGATCGCCAAGCGGTTGCTGAGCTCCTCCTGTGGGGAAGCCATTACCGACGCGCTTAGAAACATCAACGTAAACCATTTCTTCATTTTTCTACCTTTCTACAACTTGTGGCGAGAAAACTCGTGTTATTGGACGGCGATTCAATCCGTAAGTTCACTAATCTCTGGGTGGCGCGGGAGCTAGAACTTCGCGATTGCCGTTATGGCCCGGTGCGCTGACAATGCCCTGCGCTTCGAGTTGCTCTACGATCCGGGCGGCTCGGTTATAACCAATTTTAAAGCGACGCTGAACGCCAGACACAGAGCCACGGCGCGATTGAACCACATGCTCAACCACCTGATCGAACAGCGGGTCCAACTCATCATCGCTTTCCATCTGCTCTCCCGGTAACAGCGCATCAGGGCCTTGATCGCCGCTGACAATCTCTTCAATATAATTGGGTTTGCCACGCGCTTTCCAGTTATTTACCACGGCATGCACATCGTCATCGGAAGCAAACGCACCATGAACACGAATCGTGTGACTTGAACCGGGAGGCAGATAGAGCATATCGCCCATTCCCAGTAACGACTCCGCGCCACCTTGGTCCAAAATGGTTCGTGAATCCGTTTTGGTTGACACGGTAAACGCCACACGGGTTGGAATGTTGGCTTTGATTAGACCCGTGATCACATCGACCGAAGGACGCTGGGTCGCGAGGATCAAGTGGATGCCTGCCGCACGCGCTTTTTGCGCCAAGCGAGCAATCAGCTCTTCCACTTTTTTACCCACCACCATCATCAAGTCGGCAAACTCATCAACCACCACCACAATGTAAGGCAGTTTTTCCAGCAATGGCGGCTCCGTGTCCATACTATCGCCTTCTTTCCACAGCGGATCGTGTATCGGATGACCCGCTTCTGCGGCCATTTTCAGCTTTTCATTAAAGCCTTTAATGTTACGGACACCCATCACCGACATCAGTTTATAGCGACGCTCCATCTCACCCACACACCAGCGTAGCGCGTTAGAAGCATCCTTCATGTCGGTCACCACTTCGGCCAACAGATGTGGAATGCCTTCATAAATAGACAACTCAAGCATTTTCGGGTCGATCATGATAAAGCGCACCTCTTCCGGGCTAGCTTTATACAGCATGCTCAGGATCATCACGTTGACCCCAACAGATTTACCAGAACCTGTGGTACCCGCCACCAGCACATGCGGCATCTTAGACAAATCGGCAACCAGCGCTTCGCCCGCAATATCTTGCCCCAGCACCACAGTGGTCGGCGAGGTGGCTTGCTCAAACTGAGGGCTCGCAATCACATCAGAGAGATAGACGGTCTGGCGGCTCATGTTCGGCAGTTCGAGACCGACATACGGCTTGCCAGGGATCACCTCGACAACACGCACCGCCATAGCAGACAGCGAGCGCGCCAAGTCCATCGACAGACTGGAGATGCGGCTGACCTTCACCCCTGGCGCTAAATCCAACTCAAAACGCGTAATCACAGGGCCGGGAAAAATCCCCACAACGCGCGCTTTAATCTTGTAATCGGCCAGTTTTGATTCCACCAAACGCGCAATGTGCTCCAGCGCTTCTTTATCGATGAAATTTTCTCGCTTTTCTGGATGATAAAGCAGCTCTAACGTCGGCAACGGCTCTTGTGGTACAGGCAGGTTCTGCTCTTTTTTCATCAAGAACGGATTGTTTGCCCCTGCCATGTTTTGCTGAGCTTGGCTGACCATATTCTGAAAAGCGGTGACATCTTCATCAGCTTGATCAGCTTGAGGCTCTTCTTCACTCTCGTCATTTTCATAAAACGCAGATGTCTCTGTTTCTGACGAAGACCACGACTGCTGCTCAAGCGGAGTTTGCGCTTGATACTCTTCTGGCTCTTGCATCCAAGGCGGTAAATCGAGATCGTCTTCCAAGTTCGACATTACTGGTTCATGTCGATGCGGCTCAACCATTTCATCCCCGATTTTATCCAGCTCGGAGGCCGAAATGACAGGCTCAAACGATGGCTCATCTTGAGACCATGGCGGCTCTGCGTTCTCTGGCACTGATTCTACGGGTGACGCTGTCGGCTGCGAATAAACGGGCGATTCAGTTGGCATGTCATCGGCAAACATCGCCTCTTGCTCCAACTCCTCAATGGTCGCCGTCAGCTTTTGACTGCGCGTTTCTTGCGGCATTTCTGACGCAATGTCTGCGTGGTAATTGGCCTGAGAAGCCATATGAATGGGATAGTCAGTTTGCGACGCAGCGGCCACAGCGGGCTCTTCAAGATATTCTTCATCATGGTGCTGCGGCAAGTCTTGCGCCTTCTCGTTCACATTAGGCGTATCCAAAAGCTCACGTTCTAAGCGGATGTTTTGTAACTGAGGCTCCAATGTCTCACCCGCGTCACCACGCACTTTGTTGACTAGCCAAACAAACAACCCAATGGCCAGATTGCCGAGCGATTCAACAATCGCTAACCAAGAAATCCCAGTCAGCAAGGTAAAGCCCGCCCCCCATAAAAAGAGCAGCACTAACGTGGTGCCTAATAAATTGAGCACAGGCAAGGCTAAGTTAGTCAATACATCGCCAATCACGCCACCAGAAGAGAAATACCAGATATCATCGAAGTTGATGTCCGCCAAACCACAGCTGGTCAGGATCAGAATCACGAGACCAAGTAAACGCGTTCCCCACAGCATCAGGTCGATGTGTTCGTCTTCGTCTCGTTTGCGGAAAAACACCCACGCGGCGATGGTGAGTAACAAAGGAAGTGGATAGGCCAATAAGCCAAAAGCAAAAAAGAGGGTATCGGCGATCCAAGCGCCTAAAATACCGCCCGCATTGCTAATTCCCCCGCCCCAAGCCGTTTGCGACCAAGAAGGATCTGCAGGGCTGAAAGTGATGAGTGCTGCCGCCAGCAATACAGAACTGAGCACACCGAGGATCAGACCGCACTCTTTGAGACGTTGAAAACCGTTCAGACGGGAAGACTGAGGCTCTTCGCTTGTTTTTATAATCGTTTCGACTTTCTTCGCGTTCTCTTTGAACATAAATCAACTTGAATCATTATTAATCTGAAACACTCCGAGCGGCCAAAGCCGCTCGGATTAATAAGTTGATTTAACCACATCGAAAGGAAAAACCCAACGTCTCGTCTGCGAAAGCAGGCATATAACCTGCTTTCCTTACAAGAATTTAACGGGTTTTAATCACCAGTTGATTGCTTTGTTTCACTTCTTCCATAACAACGTAGGTTCGCGTGTCGTTCACACCCGGTAGGCGTAAAAGCGTGTCACCCAACAGTTTACGGTAAGCTCCCATGTCAGATACACGAGTTTTCAGCAAATAGTCGAAGTCACCAGAAACCAGATGACACTCTTGGATATCATCCAGCTTTTGCACTGCGGTGTTGAATTGCTCAAACACATCCGGTGCACCACGATTTAACGTGATCTCAACAAATACCAATAGAGAAGCGTCAAGATACTGGGGGTTTAACAACGCGGTATAACCCGTGATGTAACCTTGACGTTCGAGACGGCGCACACGCTCCAAACACGGCGTTGGTGAGAGGCCTACGCGTTTTGAGAGTTCTACGTTTGAAATTCGACCATCTTTCTGCAATTCATTCAAAATATTGCGATCGATTCGGTCTAGATCCTTGGACGGCTTTTTGTAGTTGTCTGCCATTTTTTATTCCACCTTATTACTTCCTTGCAAAAAAATATACTACAACTTTTTAATATTCAGTATCAAATTTTATTTAAACCCATCTATACTAGGCGTTAATTCGACAATACTACCCTACACATAGTCAATACAACCATAATAACTTAAGGAGTCAGGATGATTATTGGCGTTCCAAAGGAAATCAAGAACCATGAATACCGTGTTGGCATGATCCCAGCCAGCGTGAGAGAAGTGATCTCTCATGGTCACCAAGTGTTTGTTGAAACTAATGCCGGCGCAGGCATCGGTTTTTCAGACGATGACTATATTGCTGCAGGCGCATCCATTCTTCCTACTGCTGCTGACGTATTTGCGAAAGCAGAAATGATTGTAAAGGTTAAAGAACCTCAAGCTGTCGAACGTGCAATGCTTCGTGAAGGGCAAATTTTATTTACCTATTTACACTTAGCCCCAGATTTTCCACAAACTGAAGAGCTAATCAAGAGCAAAGCTGTCTGCATAGCCTATGAGACTGTAACAGATCATATGGGTCGCTTGCCACTACTCGCACCGATGTCTGAAGTTGCTGGTCGTATGTCTATCCAAGCTGGCGCCCAGACTCTTGAGAAGTCTCACGGCGGTTGTGGCCTTCTTCTGGGCGGCGTACCTGGCGTTGAACCAGCAAAAGTCGTTGTTATCGGCGGCGGCGTTGTGGGCGCGAACGCAGCGCGCATGGCAGTTGGTCTACGTGCGGATGTCACTATCCTTGACCGTAGCGTAGACACGCTTCGTAAACTGGACGAAGAATTCCAAGGCCGCGCTAAAGTGGTTTATTCTACAGAAGATGCTATAGAGAAGCACGTTCTAGAAGCGGATCTTGTTATCGGTGCCGTATTAATTCCGGGTGCAGCTGCGCCAAAATTGGTAACCAAAGAGCACATTGCGAAAATGAAACCAGGCTCGGCGGTAGTTGACGTGGCGATTGACCAAGGCGGCTGCTTTGAAACATCTCACGCGACCACTCACGCAGAACCGACTTACATCGTTGATGATGTGGTTCATTACTGCGTGGCCAACATGCCAGGTGCAGTTGCACGTACGTCCACTTTCGCATTGAACAATGCCACCCTCCCTTACATCGTGAAACTGGCTAATCTGGGTTACCAGCGCGCGCTGACCGACGACAAAGGCTTCTTAAAAGGCTTAAACGTCATTCACGGCAAAGTGACTTGCAAAGAAGTCGCAGACAACTTCAACCTTGAGTACATCGCACCAGCTGACGCTATTGCTATGTTCAACTAAGGTTGTCCTGCTCGTCGAGTACTCAGCTAGAAACACAAAAAGCTCGCTACTAACGCGAGCTTTTTTATTCTTTTAATTATATAACTTATGACAAAATAATCTATTGGGAAAATAATTTCAGCGCAATGTCACTTCACAAAAGCGACTTTCGAGCTTGGATCAGCAGATTCCTTGGTGTAACCCTGCGTTCGCAAAAGGTGAACAGATCGACACAATAGCCGTGCTGCTGCAAAAACAGCGCTCGGTCATAGACTAGCCACATTTCCAACGGACGCTGAAAAATTTGCTGCACTAGGCTCAACCGCTCCATACACCAGAAGCGCTCTTCACCCAATGTCTCAAAGCGGGCATAGTCGACCTTAGGTAAAAGTAACGACTTTTGCGTCGCGGCCCAGTGACAAAATGCTTCAAAACCGGCATTTAACTGCGATTTTTTAATACTGGGCACAGGTACATACTCTTGCAACTGCATCTGTTCTCGGCATAACAGATCAAAAGCCAGTCGATAGATCATTTCCTGCTCACGTTGACGTTTGACGCGCTCACCACCGGTAACGGTTTGTTGCAAAGGAATGCGTAGCTCTTTTTTACTCAGCTTCAGTTTGGATTGCTGCGCGGGTATCGATAACGCTTGATAAGCTTCATCCTGAATTAAATGATAACAACAGGGTGCAATGCTCATTGCGGCAACGTTAGCGCTCGTACCTTGCTGTATCAGGCGGACATGAAGATCACCACAAGCATGAAGTGCAACCGCATGTTGATTGGAATGAAAAAACCGCTTAGATTGCTCATCAAACGCGTCGCCTTGGACAAACGACATCTCTAAATTGAGCTCGTTTGCCGCTTTCTGGCCCTCTTCACACAAGGCATGCTGATATTCAAAACTGATAACAGGCTGCTGACTTTCGCCCGCCAACACGCGTCCAAGATACCCTTTCCCCGCACACCATTCTAACCATGAATCACCAGCGTGGTTGTCCAGACAAACGGCTCCCATCGCGGTAATTTGCTGCAATTTTCGACCTGGAATACCGTTGCTAATCACCGATGATAGGCTTATTTGCCTTTTGTTGAGCGAAGTAACATCCGCCATATCCTTGACAACAGATAAACTGGGGAAGAAAGGCTTTAACTGCTCCTCCAGTATTTCTGGCTGTGTTTTAAGTTGTGCGATTTGCTGATGGCTCAACAGAGACAGCCAGTTGCAGAGGTCAGGATGGGAAGCTTGCCAAGGCAGTGTGTTGGCTAAACTGCGATGAAAAGGTTCGAAGCGCCAGAAATCTTCGTTTTCCAGCAACCAGTCGTTTATGAAATGAAATTGAGCTTGCATACTTCCCCCAAAACAAGCAGATATTTTGGAGGAAGTCGATACGATTGGAAAGCGCTTAGCGTACTGGGAGGACGATATCTTTGAACATCTCTTCAATTTCCGCGTTCGATTTGAGCGAAATCGCCTGCTCAACCACTGGGCGAGTCAGGTGCGGTGCAAAACGTTCCATAAAATCGTACATATAAGAGCGCAAGAAAGTCCCACGACGAAAACCGATACTGGTGGTGCTAGCACCAAACAGATGGCTGGCATCAATCGAGACCAAATCTTTATCCTGCTCTTTATCGACTGCCATGCTGGCAATCACACCAACGCCAATGCCCATACGCACGTAGGTTTTGATCACATCGGCATCCGTCGCAGTAAAGACGACTTTCGGGGTGAGGCCGACACGATTAAACGCTGTATCTAGCTCAGAGCGCCCTGTGAACCCAAATACGTACGTCACCAATGGGTAAGTGGCTAAATCTTGAATAGTCACCTTCTCTTTACGCGCCAGCGGATGATCTTTTGGTACAACAATTGAACGATTCCAGTGGTAGCAAGGTAACATGACGGCATCTTGATAGAGGTGTAGTGCTTCAGTCGCAATGGCGAAATTAGCCGTGCCTTTGGCAATTGCCTCTGACATTTGGCTTGGCGTGCCTTGATGCATATGCAGAGAAACTTTCGGATAACGGGCAGTGAAGCCTTTAATCACATCCGGTAACGCATAACGGGCCTGAGTGTGAGTCGTTGAGATATTCAGCGTGCCCATTTCAGGATGGGTGTGCTCACCAGCCACAGCTTTGATGCTTTCTACTCGCGCGAGAATTTCTTGGGAAATCCGCACTATGTCCTCACCCGCTCGGGTTACTTGCGTAAGATGTTTTCCACTTCGCTCAAAGATTTGAATGCCCAGCTCATCTTCCAGCAATCGCACTTGCTTACTGATACCCGGCTGCGAGGTATACAGACTCTCTGCTGTCGCAGACACATTGAGATTGTGATTGACAACCTCAACGATGTATTTCAGTTGTTGCAGTTTCATAGTCGCCTCGTAGTCCGTTACTCATAACTAAACTTCATCCACATGAGTAAAAACCAAACATTTTAGGTTCTCAAATATAATAATAAGTTATAACGTGGATAACGTATAAAGAACAGCGAAATTGCAAAGTTTCTATCCCCTCACCGCTCAGGACGCGACCAGACGACTATTTTGTAATCCACGCCTCATTCTTTACTTAGATTCGTAAGTTTTGATTACTAATCCTTTTCAGAACAGCAATAATCACTAAGAATATGATTAATAGGTGCATGAACGCCTTGTGTTCGTGTATCCTTACTTGTTAGCCGTCAATAATAAAAGCAGACACACACAGATATGAATATTGGTTTAATTATCGCTTTGGTCGCCGTATTACTGGTTTTGGTTCTTGGTTACAACATCATGCTCCAGTACAAGGTCAAAGTGGAAACCGCGAAACGACAAGAATCCGCCCGCTATGTCGCTATCATTGATGCCACAGAAGAGCTGATAGGTCATGCGCACCATATTCCTTTTAGCAAGGAATTGCTTGTCTGCCTTAACAATCGCATCTTGGATGCGCTGGAAAACATGGCGGCGTTAGATCCTAAGAGCAAACAACTCGCACAGCGAGTTGAAGGCATGAAGCAGCAAATTGAACATCTGAAGAACAACTATCAAGGCGGCGAAAGCACTGCCTTTAAAGTGCCCACCAGCGACAAGCAAGCCATTGTGATGCTCAAATTGGTTAAGCGTTTGCGTGACACCATCCGAAATGAACACAACAAAGGCCGTTTTGAAACCCAAGCCTACGTAGAAGAAAACGCTCGTTTGGAAACCATGCAGATCCGCATTAACATTGAAAACGTGATTAAACGTGCCAATGACTCGATTGCTCGCGGGCAAGCTGGGACCGCGGTACAGCTGCTGCGTAAAGGCATTGACGTCCTTAGCACCAAAAACGACGCCTACTCCATCCAAGCCAAAGAGAAGCTTGATATGATGCTCAGTGAGCTCGATAAACGTCGTTCCGACAAACACGCTGAAGAGTTGCAGCAGATGGAAGATAAAGAGCGCAATAACGATATGGATGCACTCTTCGGTGACAAGAAAAAGTGGTAGAATCCGCTTACAGGTTTCCAATCAACAAGGTCGCCATTGGCGGCCTTTTTACTTTGTTAGAACAGAACTATGATCAGTCTCGATGCCTATCAGGAGCTACTCGCGCCTATCCACGCTTTTTTGCACTGTGAAACACCGGATGAATGGGTTGAGCAAGCCAAAAAGCCAGAAAATCTAGCCACTATTTTGCTCGATCACTTACTGTGTGAGTTAAAAGCAGGCCAATCTGCCATGTATCTTATCCGCAAATACGCGGTTGATAAAGAAAGCGCACACACACTGCTGGATTGGTTTAAACCCTATGAAGATTTTGCGTACCGGGGGATTGGCTCGATAGACACGCTCAAGGGAGAGAGCAATATTTCTAAAGCGATTATGGCCAAATCGAACTCACCCTACAGCCAAGATCTGATAGATAAGATGGTGTTGCTTATCAAAGAAGAGCTGCATCACTTTTATCAGGTACTGGAAATCATGCAAAGCCGTGGGATTGAATATCAAAGCATTCCGGCCAGTCGCTATGCAAAAGGTTTGCTCTCACACATGAAGACTCACGAACCTGAAACACTGATTGATAAGTTGATCATCGGTGGCTATATCGAGGCCCGCTCTTGTGAACGCTTCGCCAAACTGGCTCCGCACATGGATGATGAAATCGCGAAATTTTACATCTCTTTGCTGCGTTCAGAAGCAAGGCATTACCAAGATTATCTCTCGCTAGCCGAGCAAATCGCAGGAAAAGATATCAGCGCAAGAATCACCTATTTTGGCGAAATCGAAGCGCAGCTTATCTCCTCGCCAGACGATGACTTTAAGTTTCATAGTGGTGTGCCAGCCTTGCGTTAGTGCAACGTAGAACGGTCCTTTGTGCAAAGAAAAGGCCTGCAAATGTGCAGTAATGCCAGTCAGTTAAGCTGACTGGCATTTTTTCTATTTGTCGCGTACTTCTTGGGTTTCAACTTCACCCATCGAGGATAACTTCTATCTTCTCTTCGAGGTGGTAGGATAAACATGGATACATGCTCCAGTAATACTTCATAGTGTTTAGGGAGCTTTCCTGGGCTTGTTAAAGGCAACGCTGCAAAGTATTGCGTCACAGCCATAGCACTGCTCGTAAAGCTCAGTTGATTTGGCCAGACACTATCTAACCTACTTGCCGCTTTTGTCATAACCTGCCTGATAAGGTTATAGGCTAGTAGAATACCCCAGAGCTCCTGCTTAACCATATCTGGACGCTTGCTTCGCAATGTATACTCACTGTCAAGCAAGGTTTCCTTCATTTCCCGATAGCCTAATTCGATTTCCCAGCGATAACGATAGAGCTCTACAATTTCTTCGCCAGGAAAACGTAACCCGTCACGCATTGAGGTAAGTATCTGATACTCTTTACCGTTAATGATTTTCGAGACTAGCCTTGCTTCAACTACATCAGGAAGTTCACTAAACTTCTTTCTTGCCTGAGGAGTGGTTTTAATCGCAACGATTGCATCACTCTTGCTGTACCTATGAACGACTTCATACTGGAAGTCTTTTCTCACAGGAAGCATCCAATGCCTCTCTTGGCCGACTTTGTTCCAGCGGTTCAGCAGTCCCAGAGAGTAATATCCTTTGTCAAAAATAGTCAGAGAATGGTCTGGCGTTTGTTCTATGAGCTCTTCTGCAAGCCGCATTTCGTTGGTTCGATAGTCAGAGAATGCACTATCGATGAGCTGATGGCTTGTAAGCTCCATCAAGCAAACCATGCGTACCTTAGGGTAAATATTTTCAGATGACTGATTACGCTGTGCTTTAAACTCTTGATGATTTTCAGGTGTATCCGCTGTTCTCCAAACGACACCATCGACAGATAGGAGATTGAGTCCACACCAAGTTTCAAATTTAGAAGATTGATAACTCTGAGCCGCCATCGTCTTAAAGACTTGTTTAACACCTTCTTCGCCTAATCTCTGCCTAGCTTGGACAACAGCACTTGGCGCAACAAAACGCCGTTTGTCTGGTAGGACAATATCAAGTTGGTTAGCAATATCCCAAACAGATTGTTGCCGAAAAAGACTCATTCCAACAACGGACCAAAGTACTGCTTCCAAGGGTAAACGTCTTCTTCTAACTGTTGCTACGCCAGCTTTTTCAAAACCTTGCTGGATAAGCTCTGGACTAAGAATTTCAGAGTATTTGTCAAAGTGATGGAAGGTATTGCATGAGCGAAAAGTACTCGCAAGTTGGCTCTCTAAAGACATGAAAAATCCGATATTAGTTTCCTAATATCGGATTTTGAAGCCTTTTGAGGATCGGTCAAATGATCTCAAAAACTTTTCTTAACTGATCGGCATTACTGCAAATGTGCAGGCCTTGATTAATAATATTTACATTTAACTATTCGAAGTCGCTCGCATTTGGCAGTCTATCTAGTAGCTCATAATACTTACCAGCCACCGCACCAATATCGCCTTTTAGGTAAGCTTGGATTAAGTTTAGGTCTTTTGACCATAGATCTTTATCCGCCGATTCTGCCGCTGTATAACCTGCGTACACGTTATCGACAGCAAACATCATATCATCACCATATTCATTAAATATCAGAAGAAAAGCGTCGTAATATGCAGCGTAGACATCGTCAACACTGTGTGCTTTGCCTCCTTTATAGCTAAGTGTTGATGCGACATTATCATACACAATATCGCCAGCTGTTATATTGGCGGTAACAAAGCTATTAAATGAACTAGAAATAAGTTCTACATCTGCTGCGATATCTGCATCGATAGCAACTTTCATTGCGTTTACCATAGGTGCATCAAACAATAGAACCGCATCATGGTACGCAGGTTTAATATCCGTGCGGAATACTCCCCATGCCTTATCAATATTTGATGCAATTGTTGCTAAAACAGCAGCATCGTAACCGTCCAAGTATGTTTTCAAATCGTAACCATCTGAAGTAACGAGTTGGTTTGCATAACTGTAAGCCAGCTTATTAGATTTAGTTGCTACAAACTTCTTACCATCAATAACAAACTCAACTTTGTCACCAGCGATAATGCCATAGCGATCTTGCTGTTTAGTGAACGAATCAAACTGGGCTTTACCACGTGCTTTCACTTTAAAATCGTTCGATTGCATCTGACTTACACCCATATTGAGAATAACGTCAGCAATACGCTCTCGACTGCGATTAGATATTCCAAAGAACGTCCTAATACCGCGTGGCATTGGAGATAGTGACTCCATTTGTTCTGTCAGATGAATATTGACATTAACACCCTTCAGATTCGTATAGGCGTTACCTGCTTTATCCACAAGTTCTACTGGCTTATTCAATGACTTACCAGCCACAATATTCGCCATAATGTTTTCGTATTCCGCTTGAACACCAGGTATATCTAGCAACGAAGCGAAACTGACTTCATCGGTATAGCGATTTGAGTAGCGACGTGCCAAGAAGTAGCTTGCCAATGCTTTATCTGGCCAGTTGCCTAGCACAGAAACCGCGTTCGACCATGGATAATCTGGATCAATGGTACCAATTGACGTTAAGAAACGACCATCTTTCGTTTCTGCGACCGCTTTATATCCAGTGTCTGCATCCTCAATAAACTCCGCAGCTAACTTGTCAAAACAGTTTGCTGCCGCTAAATCGTAATCAGCAGGAATAAGATGTGAATTGTTGTCCAACAATTTGCCCAATGAAACTATTTTTTGCGTACCAGAAGCATTTTCGATCACACACTGATGCTCTGGTGTACGAAGTACATCAAGGAAGAATGCAGCCGCTTTTTGAGCACCATACGCATAATCACAGAACCAAGTATTCGTTGATCTGCCATCCACACAGTAAGTAGGATTTGAAGCTAAGCGTAGCAAGAAATCTCCTGGTTTATCAGTACTCGCGCTGTAACCTAGATTCGTGTAGATATTATCAATACGTTCTAGATCCTCCATTTTGTCTCTAATTGACGACATTTCTGAATAACGACGAACAATGTAGTTTGGATAGTCTGATGAAAATAATCCCCTCGTACTGTATACAGCCAAATTACGACGATCGTAACTATCTAAATAATTTTGCCACTCGTAAGAAACAATCTCATCTAACGTTGTTCCTTCGTCAAAGCGGTTACAATCACTGTTCAGAGAGACATTTTCGTCAGTACAGAAATCGTATTTTTTACGCTCAATCTCGTTTGCTTTATCTAAGTAATAAAGTACGCCATAGCGTGTTTTTGCGTATTCATCGACATTACCGCTCAACGCAGCAGCATCGAAGCGACTAAAGTCACAATTGTAAAGTGATTTACCGTCGTTTTCCCCAGATAGCTTTTCTACTTCTGAGCAGACCATCAGTGACTCATTTGCTGGATTGTTACCAAATTTATAAGCAAAGCTCTCTTCGTAGGCTTTCTTAGCAGCAAGGTAGGCACTATAAGCTGCTTTTTCTTCTTCAGAAGCGTTCGCACTAGGCTCGGCCAACGGTTCTGGTTTTGCAACAGAAGCAGCTTGAATAGTTTCTACTTTTCGACCATAACCAAACTTAAAGGCCGCAATGTCATATAACCCCCATGTTGGTGTCTCATCCAACATGCTTGGTGCGTAGTCCATTGTGGAACTATAGGCAGGAATATTTGTCAATCCTAACTTATGAGCTTGTTCCAAGGTATAATAGTTGGCCTTGTCATTTGACCCTTTGAAGTTATGGCGCAATCCCATATTGTGCCCAAGCTCATGAACCAAAGTATTACTGTATGTAGCGACCGTAATTGCATTCGCTACGATAGTCTGTAAATCTTTAGGTAGTGCTTTCCAACGCTTTAGTTGACGTGAAACCTCATTTCCTGAATCATCCATTTTAATGTCAAAATAGCGATCATCATCTAACTTCAAGTTATCGAGCATTGCTTTACTCGTAGAAGAGACCCACGTTGCCTCAACTGGATACACGTTATTTTCTGACCAAAAAGAGAGTCGGTTTTCTTCAGCAGCAACTACGTCTTCAAAAGCCATATCGTCGCTAAAGTTCTTAACCAGTGACGTTGGATTTTTCGTTGCTAGCCTACCCGGTAACAGTTCTTCTTTACTTATTCTAGGCACTTGACTGTTTTCATCGGCTTCAAGTTTTGCTATTGCCGCCATAGTCGCCAACGATGCCACACGAGATTCAATTTCTGTCTTGGCTTCCTTATCTTCGGTCGACAAGGGATCCAAACCGTTAGTATCCAACTGGTTGCGATTATAAAAACGAGCTAAATTGTCCCAGTTGTAAGGAACCGTCGTGCGTGAAACGCCCGCATACTGGTTGACATGAGCTTTTATGATTTCACCAGTCATCGGGTTTGATACCGAAGGGCCATATCCAAGAAGACCATTTGCTAGCGGTTCATCAACCAAATTGATCACGTTGTAACGTAAGTCACCAGGATGCACACCTGCGGGTTGAGACTTGTTGACAATCTCAATTTCCGGTTTCCCTGCATCTGAGCCAAACACGTTCAGAGCTTGGTTCATTTTTTCAATAGATTGCAGCGTCGCATCTAAGAAGATTTTGTTTTTCTCTTCAAAGAAATTGTCTGTCAGATAGTATTTGATTGATTCTTGGTTTGGATTGAAGCGATTAAGATAAACAACATCGCGATCATACTTGTTAGTAATAGGATTGAGTGCTTTGGTTGCGGTTGCAAAAAAACCGATATCATTTTCATCCCCTACTGGGTACAGAATGGGTTGATAACCTTCGGTAGCAATTGCACTCTCATGCACTAATGAATAGTAGAAACGCGATTTGAACGCGCCATCAACTAACGCATCTTCTGTACCAGCTTTGGTAGCAAAATCGATATAGTCGGTAAGTTTGTCCATATCGACACGGAACGTACGCTCCAATTCAAAGTTGAGAACACCTTTCTTTGGATCGAATTCCCAAGAAATAAGCCTTGGTGTGCCTTGCTCAGAAACACCATCTGTAAGGCCATAAAGATCTTCCATGTTAAACTCGGAGACTTCTAGATCCTCGGGTATAGGCGTAAAGTGTGTTTTCTTTCTATAACTTAAGCTTGCATCATCGTTGACTTCTTCTTCATTAGTACAGTCACCGTAGGAATCTTCTTGGCAACGATATGCAGCGAAATCACCTGGGATAGTCAAAACTTGAGCAAAGTTAACCGTGTCATCATCGGCTACAAACTTGTCATCACCACAATAATTATTTTCATCTTTTGGTAAATGCGCATTTGGATAGTTCTTATCATAGCTGCGTACTTCCAAGCCTTCCTTAGTAAAGCAAAGCTCTACGTAGCGAGGATCGCCTTGTAAGAAAGGGAACTGGTTTAAAGCGAAGCGAGGTGCTGCTCCGGTGGTTGGAACATAAAACCAACGACCATCTTTAAGATCTTTTACCGCGATTTCTTTCGCATCTCTTTCAACATGGTCATAGGCCTGATCATCTGCTCCACAGCCTGCTAATAATGCTGTAATTGCAGATGCAAGAGCTAATCTTTTAAACATCATTTAGAAATCCTTGTTATTTATTTTATTCCTAGAAGGAGAACGTTACTGTTGCTGTATATGAGGCATTCTCTTGATCGAGCAGATCTATATTTCCTATGGTGCCTCTTTCCGCATCTTGATAGAAACCAGAAGATGATGCGGTCAATGTCATCGACCAACTATCACTGAAGCTATAATCTGCATACAGTGAACCTTCGTAGTTCCAACTACTTCTCCGAGTCCCCTGATAACTAACTGTATTCCCTCCAAGTGCAGTTATACCGATAGAAAGAGAATCCCACGATTTTACAGCCGAAGTAGACAACGAATATGTCCACTCGGTAAGTGACTTACCGCCAGCTGTTTTATATTTATGAAAATTCTTTCTCAAACGAGGAGAAATACTAAAGTCAATGTCCCACGCTGTTAGCGTGACAGGAACCGAAAGACGAAACGCTGTTTGCAATTCGTCTTTTTCAGAGGATTCGGAGGTCGGAATAGTGAATTGTCCACTTGCGCCAACTTTTCCAGTCTCACCAAAATTGTAGAGATTCGAATAACTCAGACCTAGAACAGAATCCGTCGCGTAAGTGCCGGTTTCGTCCTCAAAGGCTCGATATCCACCAGTCGAAAAGTAAACTTTGGTGTTGCTAGATAGCTTATAGCTTAGATCACCACTCCAAGAGAGATTGCGAACAGAACGATGATCATCTTTGTTGTAAATGTTTGTATCGTAAGATAGAGAGACGGCTCCACTCACATTACAAACAAAACAAGATGCGCTCTCTTCAGTTTGGGTCGATTCTGCCCCGCTGTTGTCAACCGTATTATCCTCATCGGCCAAGGCTGAGGTTGAGAATAATGCGGCTAATATCACAGCAAGTGGCGTCACCTTCCACTTTGTTGTGTGCTGCATACTTTTTAACTTCCATGAAAATTAAGTTTATTAGAATAAACTTAAAGTTAAACAGTTTATCAATTTTAAAATGCACGTGTCCTTCGTGGCATAATAACCTCGATAAACCTCTTAACCGCAAAGCGTATCTTTGCGATTAAATCCTTATTCATTTTTTACTAATGTAACTAATGCTAAATCAATTGAAATAAATCTGTATTTTAAAAAAGTGCTTTGGCTTATATAGCTTCGCTAGGAAATTTTCCGAGGGAGTTCTCGCTTTTTCTTTCTATACTTTGGATGAGTAATTGGTATAGCAGAAAGCAATTTCTTTGTATATTCATTTTGTGGATTATCATACAGTTCAATCGATTTTCCGTATTCCACTATTTTTCCAAAGTACATGACGGCAACATTATCGGATACTTGTCTCACTACAGATAAATCATGAGAGATAAATATCATGGCCAGATTCATTTCTTGCTGTAGTCTTAAGAGTAAATTAATAATTTGTGCCTGTACGGAAACATCCAACGCCGATACAGATTCATCACAAATAAGTAATTTAGGTTTAAGCGCAATGGCTCGGGCAATACCAATACGTTGACGCTGCCCACCAGAAAACTCATGCGGATAACGGCTGACCGCATTCGCTGGTAGACCGACTTTTTCAAGTAGTTCAACTACCCACTGTTTACGCTCCGCCGCCGTGCCCACTTTATGGATAATAAACGGCTCTTCCAAAATCATGCCTATGGTATGGCGTTGATTGAGCGACTCGAGCGGATCTTGAAAAACAATCTGCATCTCTTTACGCAAAGGACGCATCTCTTTCGGGCTGAGTTGGGTAATATCCCGCCCTTCAAAATAGATTTTGCCTTCAGTGGGCTCGAACAGTTTTAAAATGGTTCGGCCCAAAGTGCTTTTACCACACCCTGATTCGCCCACGAGACCAAGCGTTTCACCACGTTTAACCGAAAGAGATACACCATCAACGGCTTTGACTGTGTACCCTTTGGCAAACAATTTTTTACCCGAAACAAAGTGTTGCTTGAGATTGTCGATTCTCAATATCTCTTCCATGATCACCCTCTGAATTCCGGAAATTTGCTGATATCGATGGGTTTAATCTCAATCAACTGTTTAGGGGCATGCTCTAGGCTCGGCATGAGTCCCATTAAGCGCTCTGTGTACGGGTGCTTGGGTGCATCAAACAGCTCAAAGACGTCCGCATACTCGACGATTTTTCCTGCATACATGACTGCAACATCGTCACAAATCTCCGCTACCACCCCGAGATCGTGAGTGATAAAAACGACGGCCATACCCGTTTCCTGTTGCAACTCATTGATCAGATCAAGAATTGATGCCTGTACAGTCACATCCAGCGCTGTAGTCGGCTCATCACAGATCAATATTTCAGGCTTGCAAGCCAACGCCATAGCGATCATGACACGTTGTCTCATGCCGCCAGAAAGGTTATGGGGATACTCATCCAAACGCTTCTCCGGCATCGGGATATGCACTTTTTTCAGCATCTCCAATGCATGACTGCGGCGCTCACTGCGGCTCAATTCTGGGCGGTGCAGTTTAAGCACTTCCATCAATTGTTTGCCGACCGTGTGCACTGGGTTCAGCGCCGTCATAGGGTCTTGGAAGATGATAGAAATGCGATCACCACGCATGGCGTACATTTCTTGTGCCGGTAGCGCAGCCAAGTTTTTCCCACGGTAAAGGATCTCGCCGCCGATGATCCGCCCATAAGGTTTCGGTAATAACCCCATGATGGACATCGAGGTGACACTTTTACCGCATCCTGACTCCCCCACTAGGCCCAGTGTGCGGCCTTTTTTGACATCAAAACTGACGCCATGCAGCACTTGCACAGGCCCGCTGTCTGTTAGAAATTCAGTCTCTAAGTTTCTGACACTTAGTACAGCTTCACTGTCCATCTTCCTGACCCTATATCCTTTAGTTACAGCTTAAATCTGTCGTCAACAACCGTGACTTCAGGGAACGTCTTGCCAGCTTTCATCGCTTTTTCTGTCTCTTTTTTCACCTCTTGATCGATCCAGAAGTTGCTGATTTCCATAGGATGGAAGAAATCTTCGGTTTTCTTCGTCATTGGATTTGCTGGCATTTTCAGCCAACGCCAGTGAATTGCTCGGGTATAGGGCACCATATATCCAGGAACAATAATGGCTGCGTCACTAACGTAGTCCTGAATTTGATGAGAGAGCTGGTAGCGTTTTTGCTCGTCAAACTCCGCATCATAAGCTTCGATCAGCTTATCCAATTCAGGACTGCTGAAGTTCGTGTGGGCGTTGGTTTGCGGTTTATTCGCGTTGTCCGAATGGAGGTATTCCCAATAAGCCGGAATTTCACCCGACCCCATATTGAGGAAAGCCAGTTGATGCTTTTTCTCCAAAATGTATTTAAATGCCGAAGAGCCATCGACCAGATTTAAGGTAAACTCCAAGCCTGCGAGTTTGGCTTGCTCTTTAAGATAAGCAATACGCGGCGTCCAGCTTTGGTAACCGTAGGTGATGGCAAAAGACAAGCGCTGACCTTTGTCATTCATGCGAATGCCATCAGGGCCAATCACGTTAAACCCCGCTTTTTCAAAATGTGCTATCGCTTTCTCAGCACTAAATTCTGGCGCTTTATTGTCTGCTTTGTCGTATTCACCATGTCCAAATCCTAGGCCGTGAGGTTTACGCGAATAATCACCACGCATGATGTTTTCGATCATGCCATCGTAGTCAGTGGCAAACATCAATCCTTTACGCACTTCTAAGTTATCAAGCAGCGGCATGGCGGTGTTGATCCACAAACCACCCGCGCCTTGGGAAGCTTGGTTGAATCCCCAGAATTTATGAATGTAACCGTTTTTAAAACCTTCAGAATCGGCTTTGCTGTGCCAATATTCAGGTAGCACCATATCGAAATAGTCTAGGTTGCCTTTCTCGAAATGTTTCAACGCGATGTCTTGGTCACGAATGATGCTGATACGCACCTTGTCAACATTGTAGCGATTTTGGTAGTAACGATTGTGGTAACCCCACCAGTTCTTTACATGCTTGAAAGTGACACGCTTACCTTTGTCTACATCATCCATGTAGTATGGCGCTGTGGTTGGCTCAGCTTTGAAGTTGTAAGCTCGTACGAAATCGTCTGGCATACCGTCGTTATTTTCGTCTTTAGCACCTTTGAAAAAGTGCTGTGGACGGGGCTGTAAGCCGTTACTTGGCATATTGATCAACACCATCAAAGCATCGGCGCTTTGTGCCGTTGACGTTTTGATCGCGATAGTGTGATCGTCAAACTTCACCACTTCTTTGATGCTGTTAGTGAAGAAGTCGTTGTACCAAGGATCAATAATGTCTTTTGATTGGTAGTATTTCATCATAAAGACATAGTCGTCGGCGGTTACTTTCTCACCGTCAGACCACTTAGCGTTTTTGTCCAGTTTGAAGTAAACCGTTTTATTGTCGGCATCAAACGCCCACGCTTCTGCTAATTGTGGTATCCACTTACCTGTGTTTGGATGACGCTGAGCCAATTTGGGCGCACCATCCATAAAGTAGTGACGCAGACCGGAGTTAGCATCCGGGCCAACGCTACGCAATGTTTGCGGAAAACTGGTCAAGTATGTACGCAGTGTCCCACCTTGTTTCGCTTCCGGTGAGGCGAATAGCGGTTCCTCGTTATTGCTGATCCAATTGATATCAGCAGGCAAGCTCTGTGCGTGAAGATTAAAACTGACTGCCGCTAACGCAGCAAAAACGGACAGCGCCACTCTATTATTTTTCATTTCTGTTTCTTCCTTGTTTTGGCGTTTCTATACGTATCTGGTGAATTTCTTAGGATCAAATGCCGCGCGGATCGCTTCGCCTATAAACGTCACCATGACGAGAATGGCAACGATGGAAGTGACCACGGACGAGACTATCCAAGGTGAATCCAGATTCGACTTTCCTTGTTGTAACAACTCACCCCAACTTGGCGTTGGTGGCATCAGACCTAACCCCAAATAATCCAGCGCAGTCAGCGCCGTGATATTCCCGGCAATGGTAAATGGAGCGAGCGTGACAATCATCACCATGGTATTTGGCAAGATGTGGTGCATTAAAATACGCCAAGTAGACGCCCCCAACGCTTTCGCAGCCAGAACATATTCTCGAGCCGACTCTTTATAGGTCATGGTACGCATGTACCACGTCATCCCCATCCAACCAAATAGTACGTTTATCGCCACAAAGAGGGCAAAAGTGGGTTGTGTAATGGAGACCAAAATCATGATGACATAGAGAAAAGGCACCATAGACCAAACTTCGATAAGCCGCTGAACAAAAAGGTCGAACTTACCCCCAAAGAAACCCATCGCGCAGCCGACAACGGTGCCTATGGCATAGGAGACCGCCATCGTCACCAGAGCGAACCCCATCGCAGTTCGAAAGCCATACACCAATCTGGCTAGAATATCGCGGCCAATTACGTCGGTGCCGAGGTAGTGTTTGGCTTGGGCATCTGGTGCAACAGGCGGGAAATCACCGCTAAAATCTTGCTCGTAAGGGTTCCATGGCACCAGTGGCATCAGCACGAAATTGGAGCCACCTTCTTGTGCAAATTGCTTTTTCAAGCTGCGGTAGTCCGTTTCGCTTGAATAGTCCAAGCCAAAATCGCTACCTGGGCGAACATCACTCACCACAGGGAAAAACCAATCGCCGTTATATTTCACCACCAGCGCTTTGCTGTTGACGAGAAATTCAGCAAACAGCGAAAGCACCAGCAAAGTGACCAAGATGATGAATGACCAGTAACCACGCTTAATCTCTTTAAATGCACGAATTTTCTTCTGTGTTAAAGGGCTTACATTGATCATCATGCGCCGAACCTCACTCGTGGATCCGTTAGCGCTACGCAGAGATCCGATAAAATATTTCCAACCATCAACATGACTGCATTAATTGCCACAATTCCCATCACAACGGGATAATCCCGTTCAATGATCGACTCATAACCGAGTAAACCAATTCCGTCGATATTAAAAATAACTTCAATTAAGAAGGAGCCCGTCATGAAGAACAACAATGAATTACCAAAGTGGCTGGCAATAGGAATTAAACTATTTTGCAGAGCATGCTTACGTACCGCTTTTTGAAATGGTAGGCCTTTAGCAATCGCGGTACGAATATAATCGGAAGACAGGTTCTCCATTAGGCTATTTTTCATCGTCATGGTTAAGGTGGCAAAATCACCAATTAAATAGCAGATGAGCGGCAATATTGCGTGCCACATAATATCTTTCACTTGTTCTAAAAATGTTTCGTAATCGGAAAAATCATCCCCGACAAATCCGCCCATTGGAAACCATTCAAGGTGGTATGCAAAGACAGTAATAAGAAAAACGCCCACTACATAGCCAGGCAAAGCATAACCCACGAAGATAAGAATGGAAGAGGTTGAATCAAATACAGAGCCGTGCTTGATCGCTTTAAAATAACCCAGAGGGATGGAGATGAAATAGCTGATAAAAAAGGTCATACCACCGTAAAATAGCGAAACAGGCAGACGTTCAGCGATCATGGTACCAACGGGTTCGTAATAGCGTGTCGATTCGCCGAAATCCAAAACCAATAATCGGCTAAGCCACTCTGCGTATGCTTCAAAGACGGGTTTATCTAAGCCGTAAAAGGCATTGAGTTCGGCCATTTGCTCTTCAGAAAGTGCCGAGTTATTTCCTGCAACATTGACTGTCGCGGTGTCATTGCCAGAATGCATGCTTGCTAACATACGCTCCACTGGCCCGCCAGGGACAAATCGCGTAATCGCAAAAATGAGAATAGTGATGCCGAGAAACGTAGGGACAATTAAGGCCATACGTCGGAGGATATACGATAACACCTACAACGAGCTCCATGCTGTGACAAATCAGTTCCAAAAGTTGCAACAATCCCGTTACAACAAAATCATGACCAAGCAGAAGGTACTCGATCACCTCAGCCGCCATGATTTGACAGCTAAGCATGCATTTAAAACAAAATACTGAACTGATATCAAATTCGAAACTGCTAATATGCCTGTCACATTAGCTTCACATCTTGAATAGATAATCACGGATCTTTGCTATCTTTCTCTTCTGTACTATTGAACTAGTCAATAGTTTCCCTTTTCATCAAGGTTTACCGAGCTATCTCCTCCTGAAAAAACAAAAAAAGCACAAATAAAATTCATTATTTGTGCTTTTTTATGCATTAAAAACTTTTTATAAATATACGCAAATAATGCGATCTATTTCACACTACACTCTCATAAGTATCACATGGCGAACCCATGAAACTAGAGAAGACTTGTATTTATAGACTCTAGTACATCTGCTGGGCTTGCTGCTTGAGTGATTGGTCTGCCAATCACTAAGTAATCGGATCCTGCGGCGATTGCTTCAACCGGAGTCATAATACGCCGTTGATCCCCTTGCTCTGAACCCTGAGGACGGATACCTGGAGTGACTAATTTAAACTCTTGTCCTAAGTTTTGTTTCAATAGCGTTGCTTCTTGTGCCGAGCAGACTACACCATCCAAACCTGCATTTTTTGTCAAAGAAGCCAAACGCATCACTTGCTGCTGAGGCTCAATATCTAAGCCAACACCTGCCAGATCGCTCTGTTCCATGCTGGTCAGCACAGTAACCCCAATTAAAAGCGGCCTTTCTTTTCCGTACGGCAGTAGAATCTCTCGAGCAGCACTCATCATACGTTCACCGCCACTGGCGTGAACGTTTACCATCCATACCCCTAACTCCGCGGCCGCCCTCACTGCTTTGGCACAGGTATTTGGGATATCGTGAAATTTCAAATCCAAAAAGACAGAGAAACCACGCTTGTGTAATTCACGAACGAAATCCGGACCAAATAGTGTAAACATCTCCTTGCCGACTTTCAGGCGACATGACATGGGATCAATTCTGTCCACAAAGGCTAACGCGTCAGCTTGATTGTCATAGTCTAAAGCCACGATAACTTTTTGGTCGATCATTTCATCTCCTAATATACTCATTGCTAAAAAAATGCAGCTGGTACTTTGATACCAACTGCATTAAAACTATTCACCGTCCAATCCTCGGATTGGCTTAATCGTCCCCCACCCCTTACAAGAGGGGCAATGCCAATACAGTGAGTGGGTGGAAAAGCCACATTTTCGACATCGATAGTGAGGTTTGACTTTCAGTTGTTCACCCACCATGGCTTGCAAGGTGGTCAAGCTCTCTTTTGCTCGTCCTTCTTCCGCTTCCGTGAGGTGGTAATCCATCAAACGGTAGAAGCCTTTCATAGTTGGGTTTTTAATCAGTTGTCTGGTGAGCAACTCTTGAGCCGCAGCAACGCTTTCGTGATGTGCGACAAGCTGAGCTAGCATCAATTCTGCCGATACGCCCGCTTTCTTATTGATACATTCACGAAGAAATTCCACCAGCTCATCTTCTTGCCCTAAGTGATGGTAGCATTCAGCCAATATAGGCAATGCTTCACTGACAAAGTCGGGATCTTGCTCAAGCACAGCGGTCAGGTGCTGGATGGTTTTGCGATACTCTTCAGTATCGAGATAGATACGTCCAAGTGAGATCGAAGCACGAACACATTTCGGATCTTCTGCTAAGGCTTTCTTAAAATGGCTAATCGCTTTGGTGCGATTGCCATCTGCCTGTTCCAACATCGCCAGCTCACACCAGTAATGCGCAATACTTTTACGTATCGACGTTTTGCCTGTTTTGAGTAACAAATGAGCATAGTGAATGGCTTTCTCCCACTCACGAGTCTGTTGATAGATGCTCACCAGCTGCTGCAAAGCCGCATCACGATGATCCGGTTCTTCGACAAGTTGCTCAAAAATCTTTTCAGCTCGATCTAAAAAACCCGAAGCCATGTAATCTTTCGCTAACTGTTGCAGAGCTAGGTTTTTTTGATCCAATGTCAGGCCGGAGCGAGAGATAAGGTTTTGGTGAATACGAATCGCACGATCAACCTCACCTCGAGAGCGAAACAGATTGCCCAAAGCTAGATGTGTATCAATCGTTTCATTATCGACCTGCAGTAGCTCAATGAAGTGATCCACCGCTTTATCTGATTGATCAGATAAGAGTAGATTAAGACCCGTCATGTATTGCTGGGAGATCTGATGAGAGTGTTTCCGCTTGTCATCCTGTGCGCTACGATGGCCCATATACCATCCGTAAGCTGCCGCTATCGGGAGTAACAAGAAGAGTAATTCAAGCATTCAGCTAACTTGTCCTTAGGCTTGCTTTTCCATTTGGGTATTCTGTTTTTTCAACTGCTTGTTCAATTTGCGTAACTTCAGTTGCATCTTAAATTGGATACTCGCAAAGATGGCCCAAGAGAGCGCAAATCCTGCAACAAAAACCACACCAAGCAACGTTGATAAATGGAAATCACCTTTTGCCAAAAGATAGTTAAATGTAACAACTTGCTGATTTTGCGAGCCTAAAGCCAGAGCTATAAGAAAGAGAGCTATAACAGCAATGATTTTTATAATTTTCATGTTTCATCACCCTTCGAGTGTTAGCCGATAGATTATGCAGGAAAACGATTCTCCAGACCACGGATAATAGCAATTATCTAATCATAAAAAAGCGGCATACGCTAAGTATGCCGCTTTTCGTCAATATTCTGTTCACTTAGCCAAGATTTACGCGCTCACGTAACTCTTTGCCCGGTTTAAAGTGTGGAACGTGCTTACCTTCCAATTCCACTTTGTCACCTGTTTTAGGATTTCGGCCAACTCTTGGCTCACGGTAATGAAGTGAGAAACTACCAAAACCACGAATCTCAATACGATCGCCACTTTCTAAAGTCGAAGCCATGTGCTCCAGAATATCTTTGACAGCATCTTCAATCTCTTTTGCTGACAGATGCGTCTGCTCAGCACAGAGTCTTTCAATCAACTCAGACTTAGTCATAGTTTCCCCTTCGAGTCATTTTACCACTCATTATAGTAAGTAATATCAATTCCAACAAACACTTGCTACAAAATGTAGTGAAAAATCCACCACCCAACTACCTCTTTTAAAGATAAGTGTAGATTTATCAGCAAAACTATCAAGACTCTGTGTAAATATCTTCTGAAATCAATACTATGATTTTGAATTTGTGTGACGCGCAGACAAAAAAAAGGAGCCTTGCGGCCCCTTTTCTAAGACGTAAATTATTCGCCTTTAGCTGCTTTGAAAGCGTCAGCCATTGCATTACCAAACGCAGCGTCGTCCGCTTTGTTGATAGTTGCCATTGCTTCTTGCTCTTCAGCTTCGTCTTTCGCTTTGATAGACAGGTTGATTACGCGGTTCTTACGGTCAACGCCAGTAAATTTCGCTTCAACTTTGTCACCAACGCTCAGGATCAGTGATGCATCTTCGATACGGTCACGTGATACTTCAGAAGCGCGGATGTAACCTTCAACGCCATCTTCTAGCTCGATGGTTGCGCCTTTAGCGTCAACTGCAGTTACAGTACCGTTTACTAGAACGCCTTTCTTGTTGTCAGCTACATAAGCATTGAATGGGTCATTTTCCATTTGCTTAACGCCTAGAGAAATACGCTCACGCTCAGCGTCTACAGCTAGAACTACTGCAGAGATTTCATCGCCTTTCTTGAATTCACGAACTGCTTCTTCTCCTGGTACGTTCCAAGAGATATCAGACAGGTGAACTAGACCGTCGATGCCGCCATCTAGACCGATGAAGATACCGAAGTCAGTGATAGACTTGATCTTACCAGTAACTTTGTCGCCTTTAGCTTGAGCTTCAGCGAATGACTGCCATGGGTTAGCTTTACACTGTTTCAGACCTAGAGAGATACGACGACGTTCTTCGTCGATTTCCAGAACCATAACCTCAACTTCGTCGCCAACATTAACAACTTTAGATGGGTGGATGTTCTTGTTAGTCCAATCCATTTCAGAAACGTGTACTAGACCTTCAACGCCTTCTTCGATTTCAACGAAACAGCCGTAGTCAGTTAGGTTAGTAACGCGACCAGACAGTTTGTGACCTTCTGGGTAACGCTTAGCGATTGCTACCCATAGATCTTCGCCTAGTTGCTTCAGACCTAGTGATACGCGAGTGCGATCACGATCGAACTTAAGAACTTTAACTAGGATCTCGTCACCAACGTTAACGATTTCAGATGGGTGCTTAACACGCTTCCACGCCATGTCAGTGATGTGTAGCAGGCCGTCAACGCCACCTAGATCTACGAACGCACCGTAGTCAGTTAGGTTCTTAACGATACCTTTAACTTCGCTGCCTTCTTGTAGAGTTTCTAGAAGTTCGTCACGCTCTACGCTGCTTTCAGATTCGATAACAGCACGACGAGAAACAACTACGTTGTTACGCTTTTGATCAAGTTTGATAACTTTGAACTCTAGCTCTTTGTTTTCTAGGTGAGCAGTGTCACGGATAGGACGTACGTCTACTAGAGAACCAGGAAGGAAAGCACGGATACCGTTTAGTTCAACAGTGAAACCGCCTTTAACTTTACCGTTGATGATACCAACAACAGTTTCAGCTTCTTCGTAAGCTTTCTCAAGAACGATCCAAGCTTCGTGACGCTTCGCTTTCTCACGAGAAAGTTGAGTTTCACCGAAACCGTCTTCTACAGCGTCCAGAGCAACGTCTACTTCAGAACCAACTTCAACTTCAAGTTCGCCAGCAGCGTTCTTGAACTGTTCAGCAGGGATTGCAGACTCAGACTTAAGACCAGCGTCAACAAGAACGTAGCCGTTTTCGATAGCAACTACAGTACCTTTAACGATAGTACCTTGTTGGAATTGGGTCTCGTTTAGAAACTCTTCAAAGAGTTGAGCAAAAGATTCAGTCATTTATTTAATCTTCAAAAAATTAAACTTCCATGGGTATCCTACCGCATGGGGTTATTAAATTCGCCAATCATCATCCTTGCGATCGACGCTCTTACCTGACTGAGCAGAATTACTCAGCCAGCTTCGATTCGATATATTGTAGTGCTTTTTCGACCACTTCGTCGATATTCATCGACGTAGAGTCGAGCACAAGCGCATCCTCTGCAGGGCGTAATGGCGCCACTGGGCGGTTACGATCGCGATCGTCACGCTCTTGGATCTCGCTCAAAAGGTCGTCAAATCTAACATCTAACCCTTTATCTTGCAACTGTTTAAGGCGTCGATGCGCACGCTCTTGCGCGCTGGCATCAAGGAAAATTTTCGCCTGTGCTTGTGGGAAAACAACGGTACCCATGTCACGGCCATCCGCCACCAAACCCGGAGCCGTTTCAAAGGCGCGCTGACGGCGTAATAGCGCTTCACGCACTCGTGGTAATGCTGCCACTTTTGACGCCGCCATGCCGGTTTCTTCTTTACGCAGCTCTTTAGAAACGTCTTCACCCTCAAGAATAACTTTGACCAAGTCGCCTTCAGCAATAAATTGTACGTCAAGATGTGTAGCTAGCGGGACAAGCGCATCTTCCGACTCGGTATCCACACCATGATGAATCGCGGCCAATGCTAAGACACGGTAAATTGCGCCAGAATCTAACAGTTGAAAGCCGAGCTTTTTCGACAGCAACATACAAAGAGTGCCTTTACCTGCACCACTTGGTCCATCTACGGTGATCACCGGAGTCTGAGAGGACATGTTCTTCTCCACTTTGTTTTCTTTCTTCGGGCGTATGCCCCATATCAGCGGCGCATATTATAGAGCGAAACCGCTTCTCGGGCGAGGACAAAAGCCGTGTAAAGCATTGCACATGGAAATACTTTCTCAACGCAGTGGCAAAAAAAGAAAAGCGGTGAAAGCTTTTACTCTCACCGCTAGAGTTGTTATAGGCTGATTTGCTCAAAGCTGTCGCTTTAACATGACTCTTTTACAAGATGGGTTTTTGCCCTCTTTCAACCAATTTCAGCAGTACGCCATCGGCCACTTTGCCAGCCACACCCGCTAATTTATCGGCTAGCTTTTTCTTTTGCGTATAGTGAATTGAAAGCACCGTTTTCTCTTTACAAGCGGCCACAATCAGATCATCTGAGGTAGCAATCTCATCGACTAAACCAAGCGTTTGTGCCTGAGTACCAAACCAATGTTCGCCAGTGGCTACTTTATCTAAATCTAATTCAGGGCGATGCTGACGAATGAAATCTTTAAAGAGTCCATGTGTTTCTTCCAGCTCTTGCTTGAATTTGTCTCTGGCTTTGTCGCTGTTCTCACCAAACATAGTGAGGGTGCGTTTGTATTCGCCAGCCGTTAGCTGCTCGAACTCGATATCGTGTTTTTTCAATAATTTATTGAAATTAGGCAACTGCGCAATCACACCGATCGAGCCGACGATCGCAAATGGCGCAGAGACAATCTTATCGGCGATACAAGCCATCATATAGCCGCCGCTGGCTGCCACTTTGTCAACCGAGATGGTCAAAGGCAACCCAGCCGCTTTAATGCGATCCAACTGCGAAGAGGCCAACCCATAGCCATGAACCATACCGCCACCGCTTTCCAAGCGGAGTAACACTTCATCTCCAGGTTTTGCGACCGCTAAAATCGCAGTCACTTCTTCTCTCAGCGAAGCCACTTCTTTGGCATCAATACTGCCATGAAAATCGATCACAAACAGATGCGACTCACGTTTGCTCTCTAGATGCCCCTCTTTGGCCGCTTTTTTGATCTCTTTATCGCGCGCTTTGTCTTTCTCTTTCTCTTCTTTTTTAGTCAATTTGTCGCGAGCTTTAAGAAAAGCCTCATCGTGCAGGTAATGTTCTAAATGCTCAACCGTATGCTTGTACTGCTCAGATAGATCCGTCACTTCCAGTTGGCCTTTTCTCGAAGATGATTTGCTACTGACTGATTTAACCAGCACCAGCAGCACTACCACCGCCACAATAAAGGTGACAACTTTGGCCAAAAACAGGCCATAGTCCAATAAAAATTCCAATGTGATACCCCCTAAAGTGTGAATTAGTGTATTGTAACCATCTTGTCACGATTACCAAGACTTTCCGTTGCATATCTGTTTGATTTTGCAACATAGGAACCATACAAAAAATCAAGAAGGATTGAGCACGGTGGACTATTCAACCTCTGCAGATGCCCTGAACAATAAAGTGATTCTGGTAACAGGTGCTGGTGCTGGCATTGGTCGCCAAGCAGCCCTAACCTACGCAAAACACGGCGCGACCGTTATCTTATTAGGCCGCAACGTCAAAAACCTTGAAAGTATTTACGATGAAATTGAAGCGGCGGGTTACCCTCAAGCGGCGATTATTCCGCTCGATCTCAAGGGTGCAAGCAAGCAAAATTATATCGATATGGCGGAGACCATTGAAGGCCAGTTTGGTCGCTTAGACGGCCTACTACATAATGCTGGTGTGCTCGCCACTTTAAGCCCGTTTGATCAGATCAGCGAAGAAGACTTTGACGATACGATGCAAATCAACGTCAAGGCGGAGTTTCTGATGACACAAGCGCTGCTGCCCTTATTGCGTAAAGCTGAAGCAGGGCGAATTATTTTTACTTCATCAACGGTGGGCCATGTGGGCCGCTCTTTCTGGGGCTCGTACTCTATTTCTAAGTTTGCCGTTGAAGGTATGATGCAGATCCTGGCCGACGAAATGAGCAATACGCCGATACGTGTGAACGCGATTAATCCGGGTGCTACCCGTACCCGCATGCGCGAGAAAGCTTACCCTGGCGAAGACGCAAATAGTTTGAAAACACCGGCAGACTTAATGCCGCTTTATCTACACTTGATGGATCCAGCCACAAAGGTCAATGGTCAGTGCATTGATGCTCAACCAAAGCGTTAATAATCGCCTCTCACCGTTTGAGTAATTCTTTACCTTTGGGCCGCAGTACTTTCGTATTGTGGCCCTTTTCATTTTTGTCGCTAAATTTTCTTGCCAGTTTCTCTCGCATCAATATACTGTATATATATACAGGTGTTATTCTATGCAAGATATCATTCAAACTTTAAAAAATCAGCACTTAATCTGGCAAGCCGATCAAACCTCGACTGAGCAGAGTGACATTGTCATAAGCTCAGGCTATACCGAGCTAGATCATCTACTTGGTGGCGGTTTTCCTTCTCACGGCGTGGTGGAGATAGAGTCTCAGTTGGCGATTGGCGAGCTGCGTTTGCTGACATCCTTGTTGCAACAACGCTTCCAAGAAGGCATGGTCGTTTTGCTGCAACCGCCAGCTCAGGTTAATGCCGCCTTTTTCGCTTACTTAGGCTATCCGTTAGCAGAAACGCTCGTTCTCCTGCCTGACTCAGCCAAAAAAGCATTGTGGGCGGCAGAACAATGTTTAAAAAGTGGCGCTTGTCGCTGCGTTTTGCTGTGGCAAAACGAGCTTGAAATCCATCAGGTGAAACGGCTCCAAGTTGCCAGTGAACAAGGCGCCAGTCTGATTTTCGTTTTTCGTTTACCGCAACCCATGCGTCTTTCATTACCTGTATCACTCAGCCTTACTCTACAGCCAAGACCATTTGGCCTCTGTGTGCAGGTGATAAAGCGCAAAGGCGGTTGGTCACGAGGTACCACTGAGATCGACTTTCGGCCACTCTTTACGTCGTTAACCTTACCGAGCGCGACGTTACCCGATAGCGTGCTTTCTTTTCCTGTGGTTCGAGAGGGCTAGTACGATGAATCTATGGCTCTATCTCCATTTTCCCGCTTTGCAATTAGACAGTCTTACTGAGGCAGAGAAGGACGTTGCAATTGCCATCGTCAATAAGCACTCTCACCAGGTCATGCAATGCAATGCGGCCGCTAAAGCAGCCGGAGTTCAGCCTAATATGGGCCTTGCAAGCGCTGCTGCGCTTTGTGCCCATTTGCAAGTCGTGCCTTATGATGCAGACATTGAGAACAATAGGCTTAAAGAGATCGCCCAATGGCTCTATCTGGTGACCGCCGATCTGGTGCTGATGCCTCCGCAAGGACTGTTGATCCGCGCTAGCCATATGTTGCAGTTGTACTCTGGCCTCGCAGGTTACTGGCAAGTTTTATCGGCTCATTTAAAACCGCTTTCACTGCGCTTCCATTATGCTTGTGCTTACTCTCCCCTTGCCGCCATGCTGCTTGCCAAAGCAGGCAATGATTTACTAAGTGATGATCGCGATGCCATTGCCCTGCGCTTAGGGCAGCACGATTTGCAATGCACTGAACTGTCCGTTGCAACGGTCGAGAAACTGCGCCGCGTCGGGATTAACACCTTAGCGGATTTATTGGCTTTGCCTCTTGCAGAGGTTGCACGGCGTTTTGATATCGATCTGGTCAACTATCTCGGTAGGCTGACCGGGCAATTTAAACATCCCGTCGATTTTTATCACCCGCCCGCCCATTTTCGCCAAGAACTTGAGCTACTGTATGAGATTGAAAATGTGCAGTGGTTAGAAAAGCCATTGAGCAAGTTATTAAAGCAGCTTGAAAACCACCTCCGATTACAAGATCAGGTTGCCTATGAATTAGCACTGACATTGCAACAACGCGAAGGACAGCGCAAGCGCGTTATTTTTACTTCAGCACAAGGAGATTACCTCTGGCACAAGTGGCAAACGCTTGCTTGCCTAACACTGGAATCTTTAACCTTAGACGCCCCCGTAACGCGTTTAACGCTTGAAGTGCAAAGGCAAGGTGAGCATGGGCTCAATAAAGCGGAGCTGTTTTCAAAATTGACTGGCGTTCTATCCGCTGCTGAGCTTTGCTCGCTGTTGCAGGCTAAACTGGGTAACGAGGCCGTTGTACAACCTTCCCTTAAGCAAGATCCACGGCCAGAAAAAGCCACCGACTATCGGCCCGTTTTGCAGTCGTCCCCACATCGCCTTCCTGATTGCCATGCATTGCGACCTAGCTTTCTTCTAACTACTCCTGAGGTTTTGCGCCAACAAGTCGATTTAATTCACGGGCCAGAAAGAGTGGTCAGCGGTTGGTGGGATGGCGATGATGTAATGCGCGACTACTTCATCGCCCGAACTCATGATGGTCAGTGGCTATGGATCTTTCGCGATCCACAGCAACGCTGGTTTGTTCACGGACTTTTCTGTTGATTGACGATGCTTTACGCCGAACTTTTTTGCCAAAGTAACTTTTCTTTCCTCACTGGCGCTTCGCATCCAGAAGAACTGGTTTTACAAGCGGATTTTCTCCGTTATCACGCCATTGCCATCACCGATGAGTGCTCACTAGCTGGGGTTGTGCGAGCTCATACCGCGATCAAAGAGCATCAACTCAACATCCGTCAGATCGTTGGCAGCATGTTATGGTTAAGCGGTGAGTGCCAATGCCTGTTGTTGTGTCCAGACCGCCTTGCGTATGCTGAGTTATGCCGGATTATTACTAACGCCAGAAGACGCTGCACTAAAGGAGAATACCAGTTATCGGAGTGGGACTTGATGTCTGCCAAGCACTGTTTGATCCTTTGGTTGCCTTGTGGGAAAAGCCGCGATCTGCATTGGGGAAGATGGTTGCAACGCCACCATACTTCCCGGCTCTGGATCGGGTTGCAAAGACATCTGCACCATGACGACCAAACGTACCGCGAGCATTGTCTATCTCTCGCCAAAGAGCTCAATCTACCCATCACGGCTTGTGGCGGCGTACTCATGCATCACAGCGAACGTTTGCCCTTGCAACATACCTTAACGGCCATTCGCCAAGGCTGTACTGTCGAAGAGCTGGGGACAGATAGATTAACCAATGCCGAGCGCAGTTTGCGCGATGCCGGGAAACTGCAAAAACTCTTCAAAGCCGAATGGCTAGCCGAAAGTGTGCAGATTGCTAAACGCTGTACCTTCAGCCTTGATGAGCTGAGATATCAATATCCAAGTGAACTGATCCCTGATGGCTTTACCCCCGACGGCTATTTACAACACCTCGTCCATGCGGGCAAATACCGCCGTTTTCCCCACGGTGTACCCGCTCATATCGAGGAGATCATTAGCAAAGAATTAGCATTAATCAAAGAACTTCAATACGCCTTTTTCTTCCTCACCATTCACGACATCGTGATGTTTGCCAAACGGCAGAACATTCTTTATCAAGGCCGGGGCTCAGCCGCGAATTCTGTCGTGTGCTATTGCTTGGAAATCACCTCGGTCGATCCTCGTCAAATCTCGGTTTTGTTCGAACGTTTTATTAGCAAAGAACGTAATGAACCGCCTGATATTGACGTGGATTTTGAACATGAACGCCGCGAAGAAGTTATCCAATACGTTTACCGCAAATACGGTCGAGAGCGAGCGGCGATAGCTGCAACCGTGATCACCTACCGCTTCAAAAGCGCACTGCGAGAAGTGGGTAAAGCGCTTGGGCTGGAAGAGACTCAGCTAGAGTTTTTTATTAAAAACATTAATCGCCGCGATCGCTCGCTCGGCTGGCAGGCACAAATTGTTGAGCTTGGACTCAAGCCTGATTCACTCAAAGGGCAGCATTTTATTCACTTGGTTAACGAGATTATTGGCTTTCCCAGACATCTCTCTCAGCATGTGGGCGGCTTTGTCATCTCCGCAGGCCCACTGTATGAGCTGGTACCGGTGGAAAACGCGGCTATGCCGGAAAGAACGATCATTCAATGGGATAAAGACGATCTTGAAAGCCTGCGGCTACTGAAGGTCGACATACTGGCACTAGGCACGCTAACGGCGATCCGACGCTGCTTTCAATCGATTCAACATCACCACCACCGTACGCTTTCCCTCGCCGAGATCACACGCTTGCAAGACGACCAACAGGTATACAAGATGATCCAACGTGCCGATACGATTGGTGTCTTCCAGATTGAATCACGTGCTCAAATGAGCATGCTGCCACGCTTAAAACCAGCCAATTATTATGACTTGGTGATCCAAATTGCGATTGTTCGCCCAGGACCAATCCAAGGGGATATGGTCCACCCATTTTTAAAACGGCGGCGCAAAGAAGAAGCCGTGACTTACCCATCCAAAGAGGTACAAGCGGTATTAGAACGCACTTTAGGTGTACCAATATTTCAAGAGCAAGTGATCAAACTGGCGATGGTCGCCGCAGGCTTTAGCGGCGGTGAAGCAGACCAGTTACGTCGTGCGATGGCCGCTTGGAAGAAAAATGGTAGCGTATTCAAATTTAAATCGAAGCTTATCAATGGCATGCAGGAGCGCGGCTATGAAGCGCAATTTGCCGAACGAATTTTTGAACAAATTTGCGGCTTTGGTGAGTATGGTTTTCCTGAAAGTCATTCTGCCTCTTTTGCGGTACTCGCCTACTGCTCCGCCTGGCTCAAACATTACTACCCTGCTGAATTTTATGCAGCTTTACTCAACAGCTTACCGATGGGTTTTTACAGTGCATCACAACTTATTCAAGATGCGCAGCGACATGGTATCGAGGTATTGCCTGTGTGCGTTAATGGCTCTGAAAAGCAGCACACTCTCGTACGTGTTGGGCAAAAGCCGCTTGCGATTCGCTTAGGGCTGAGTCTAGTCAAAGGGCTGAGCGAAGAAGGAATCCATCGGCTGATCCAGCACCGCCCGGCACAAGGTTACCAGACGATCAATGCGGTCAAGCAGACACTTAATCACCAGCGAGATATGGAAAGTTTAGCTTCAGCCAACGCACTGCACAGCATTTCTGGAAATCGTTATCAAACTCGCTGGCAAGTGATGGACTCACTGAGCGACTTACCCCTATTTTCCAGCATAGTAAATAGTGACCACTCGCTTCACTCCACGCCGAGTGACTACCAGAATTTGATTGAAGATTTTGCATCCACGGGCGTTTCTCTTGGCCAGCATCCCATCACTATGTTGTCACGGGCCGGAATGTTGCCCAAATTCGTACGTTGTCAGGAGCTAAGCCAGCTTTCCCACCGCTCTGCCGTAACCGTTGCAGGTTTGGTAACGGGTCGCCAAGCACCGGGAACCGCGACGGGCGTTACTTTTGTCACCCTAGAAGATGATACTGGCAATATTAACGTGGTCGTTTGGCAAGCCACCGCAAGAGCGCAAAAGCACGCTTATCTTTCTGCAAAGGCACTGATGGTGAAGGGCATTTTAGAAAGAGAGGGCGAGGTCGTTCATGTGATTGCAGGCAAGCTCATCGACCTGACACCATATCTGACAGAACTGAGTACTCACTCGCGTGACTTTCACTAATCCATATGCGCGGCGAAGACACTCTTTGTACCTAAAAAACATGCATCAAAAAAGGAAGCGCTCGCTTCCCTTTCTGGTGATGTGCAACAAATCTGAGCCACTTATAGAATTTCTCTTAAGCGGTCTTGCGCGACTTCCACCAGCAAATCTGGCTGGAACTTGGAGATGAAGCGGTCACAACCCACTTTCTTCACCATGGCTTCATTAAAACTGCCACTGAGTGATGTGTTTAAGGTGATGAAGAGTTTGGCCATTCTTGGATCGCTTCGCACTTCGTGTGTCAGCTTATAGCCATCCATTTCCGGCATTTCGGCGTCGGTAATCATCAACAATAGCTCTTTGGTCAAATCCTTGCCTTCATCACACCAAGATTTCAATAATCTCAGCGCTTCTAGGCCATCACGGCACTCAATAATATTTAGCCCGAGCTGCGAGAGTGTATCGCGGATCTGATTACGCGCGGTTGAAGAGTCATCCACAACCAACACATTGCGCCCGACCATGTTTTTGACCAGTTTCTCATCAAGAACTTCCTCGGAGATGGACACATCGTAGTCGACAATTTCCGCTAACACTTTTTCCACGTCGATGATTTCGACAATCTGCGTTTTATCACCTTCTTTCACTTGCGTAATGGCGGTGAGGTAATTGCTGCGTCCGGACGTTTTTGGTGGCGGCTGAATTTCGGTCCACGCGGTGTTAATAATGTTACGTACCTGTCCAACCAAGAAGCCTTGTACCGTACGGTTGTACTCCGTAATGATCAGGTTTTCTTCTTGACCAGCCATTTGCGAAGGTGGAAAACCGATAGAGCGCCTAAGATCAATCACTGGCACAGGCTCGCCACGCAGCGATGCGACACCGCGAATGTTGTAATGCGCGCCAGGCAGCTTGGTGAGAGGAGGCACTTTCATCACCTCTTTCACTTTAAACACGTTAATTGCAAATAACTGACGGCTATTCAAACTGAACAGCAAAAGCTCCAGACGGTTTTCGCCGACCAGATTGGTTCGCTGGTCTACAGTATTTAAAACTCCAGACATACAACATCCTAAATGGGTTAAAACTCTATTAAAAATAGCCTAAAAAATGCAAGCCATAGCAAAAGTACATGAATGAAAAATGGATAGCAATCAACTTACCTGATTTGGGATAAGCAGCTCACTAAACCTAGCGCAAGAACAATAGTGAGATACGAGAAAATAGAAATTTTATAGTAGAACCATTGGCCTGATGCTTGTTCAGGCCAGAATGGCACATTAACCTTCGACGACCTTCATTAACAGTAAACCATCGTATAACGCTTGTTTAATTAACGCCGCACCAGGCATAGTCGCTTGCTTATAGAAGCGTGATTCGACTAACTCAAGATCTTGGTGATAAACGGGCAGACTTTGCTCTTCAATACATTGGCGAATCGAGGGATACAGAACGTCTTTGGCTTGGTTAATGACTCCGCCAATAAGAATTTTTTCTGGGTTAAATAAGTTAATGACGATAGCAATCGCTGAGCCCAAATAGCGGCCGAGCTTTTCAATCACAGCCACACACAGCGGGTCGCCATTCGCCGCCGCTTCACAAACGCTCTCAATGGTAATCTCTTCCATTCCAGACAAAATGGACTCTTCTCCCTGAGCGATACGCTCAAACACCTCTTGGCGTATGGCTTGTGAACTGGCCACCGTCTCTAAACAGCCTCGGTTGCCACAATGGCATTGACGGCCGTTGGGGTCTATCTGAATATGACCCAACTCACCAATGTTGCCGTGTCGCCCTTGCAACACTCGACCGTCTAAGATGATCCCAGCGCCAAGACCGTGGTGAATCGAAATCAATACGGAGTTCTCATTTTCTTGCGAGTGACCAAACAACTTTTCGGCCAGAGCCCAAGCACGGGTGTCATTCGCAATAAAAACAGGTAATCCGGTGGCTTTATAGATTTCAGGGCCCAATGCGAGATTTTCAACATTGTAATGGGGCATTTGCAGCACAATACCTTGCTCAGAATTGACCAAGCCAGGTAGCGTAATCGCGATACTGGTAACGCGATCGAGCTGCTCTGCATACGTTTGAAAGAATTCTTCGATTTCGTGTAGAAGGCGGGCTAAAACATCCTCTTGATCGCGTTCATGAATATCGATTTTGGTATCAATAAGTACTTCGCCGCCCAACTCGTGGAGTGCAATTGTCAGATAGCCGCGGCCCAACCGCATCGAGAGAAACTGCCAACCGACGTTATTTACTTGAAGCCCTACCGCCGGACGTCCACGACTGGTCGCTTCCTGCACTGTTGTTTCATGCACAAGATGCGCTTCGATCAACTCGCGGGTGATTTTTGTGATGCTCGCTGGCGCCAATTGACTTTCTTTGGATAGGTCTATCCGGGAAATTGGCCCTTTGAGATCAATCAGTTTATATACACGACCAGCATTGATCTGTTTGATATGATCAATATGGCCCGGTTGAGCCATGTACATCTTGCACTCCAACATTCTATAACTGAGTAATTTTTTTACTTTGCGAAGTAATTGTGAAGTGAATTGATAGAACCCCGTGACAAGCGTCACGTATAAACATGAATCTTTGTGTATTCAATCAAATATCCACAAATTAATCGCTGATAGATTTATTCTCAGATAACTTATTTTTAAATGAAAAATTTCCTATAACGCTGGAAAGTCAGCCATAAACCGACCACGCTTCTCAATAGAAAGTGTCACACACATTCCTGGAGTCTCTATGACCAGCAAGCTTAGAAGAACAAAAATTGTCACTACATTAGGCCCTTCAACTGACAAAGGTAATAATTTGGAAGAGATAATTCGTGCAGGAGCCAACGTAGTGCGGATGAATTTCTCACACGGCAGTACAGAAGATCACAAACAACGTGCGGAAAAAGTGCGCACCATTGCGGCCAAATTAGGCAAGCAGGTAGCCATTTTGGGTGATTTGCAAGGCCCAAAAATTCGGGTATCGACGTTTAAAGAAGGCAAAATAAACCTCAATGTCGGCGACCGATTTACGTTAGACAGCGACCTACCCAAAGGTGAAGGGGATCAATACTCCGTCGGCCTCGATTATAAAGCCTTACCAAGAGATGTTGGGCCAAATGATATTCTGCTACTGGATGATGGCAGAGTGCAATTGCAAGTATTGAACGTCGAGGGCAATCGGGTTCATACCGAAGTGATTGTCGGCGGGCCGCTCTCCAACAACAAAGGCATCAACAAAAAAGGCGGCGGTTTATCGGCTGACGCACTCACCGAAAAAGATAAGCAAGACATCCTAACGGCCGCTGAAATCCAAGTGGATTACTTAGCCATCTCGTTTCCTCGCAATGGTGAAGACATGAATTACGCCAGACGCCTCGCTCGGGATGCCGGATTAGAGGCCAAGCTGGTGGCTAAAGTGGAACGGGCTGAAACGGTTAAGAATGACGAAAATATTGATGACATCATCATGGCTTCTGATGTGATCATGGTGGCTCGCGGCGATTTGGGGGTTGAAATTGGCGACCCCGAGCTGATCGGTGTGCAGAAAAAGCTGATCCGCCGTGCCAAAGAGCTCAATCGCGTGGTGATTACCGCGACACAAATGATGGAGTCCATGATCGAAAACCCTATGCCGACACGCGCAGAAGTCATGGACGTTGCTAACGCGGTTCTCGATGGAACCGATGCGGTGATGCTCTCTGGCGAAACCGCCGCGGGGAAATACCCGGTTGAGACCGTTCGTTCCATGGCGGAAGTGTGCATCGGCGCAGAGAAGATGATTGAAGCAGGTACGCAAAACTACCGAATTGACAAATCGTTCGCCACCGCTGAAGAAACCATTGCCATGTCGACCATTTATGCGGCCAACCATATGGAGGGAGTCAAAGCGATGGTCACTTTAACGGAATCTGGCCGCACCGCGTTGATGACATCTAGATTAAACTCTCTACTGCCCATATTTGCCCTATCGCCCAACGAACGGACTCTCAATCGCTGTTCGCTCTATCGCGGCGTCACCCCCGTGTTCTTTGATACCAAAGTGGAGACAGGCTTCGACGTTGCGCTTGCGGCACTCAATACGCTAAGAAAGAAAAAATTGTTGGAATTTGGCGACCTAGTGATTATCACCCAAGGTGACATTATGGATGTAGAAGGCTCGACCAACTGTATGCGCATCTTACCTGTGTTTGAGTAAGCTTTACTTAAGGGATGGGAAAGCCAGTGATTACTGGCTTTCATCTAAACGAAGCAAAGTTTCTTTCACTCGGGTCTGGCGCAGTGACTCATACTGAGCAATAAACCGATTTCCTGCTTGTACGCCTAGTTCATAATCCGCTAGTAGATCTTTTTTATCGCTAAGCAACGACGAAGAACGTAGCGGTCCATCCGGCGTTATTTGAATTACAAAGGTATCATCTGGCGGTTTGGCAAGAAAATCTCGCGTTAAGGTGTAAGTCTGATAGTGCACCATCAGCATATCCGCCAATCCTGAATCAAAGTTATCGCCAATAAGATGGCTAAGACGATAAATGTTATCGGCCCCAAACAACCAACGCCCACCGTTTAGCAAGCGAATTGGTTCACCTTTCTCACTTTGGGATGCTGCAATTTGCTGCTGGAAGAAGTGACTCCAATCGTCTTTCCATCGATTGAGCCGGCTCTGCCACTTACCTTGCACGCTGCCAAAAGAGCGGCGAAACCATTCCATTTCCTCTCTCTGCGCTGCGGCTGATTGCTTGACATCCACTTTTTCTGGCAACGTAAACGGCTCTGTTCGAATCACAATAATGGCTCTGGCGTTACGGCGCCAAGCTTCCTGAACAGGAATGGAGGCTGAGACACCGCCATCCACATACTCACGCCCACCAATCGTCACTGGCTTGGAATAGAGTTTAGGAATCGCACAAGTTGCCAGCATAGTTGGATACCAATTTCGCCCAAAGATCGGCAAATATTTATCAGTGAGCGTACTGGTGTCGGTTACAGAAGCAAAAGCTTGACGGCAGGCCAAGCTCGCTTCTCCTAGATCTAAGTCAAGCTTGTAGGGATAAGCACAGATCTTATCCAAGGCCCAATCCAACCCCAAGTACTGCTTGTTCCTGATATAGCTGAAAAGATTGAAAAATTCTTGAGACGTCGTCAACTCGGTAATGAATGCTTTACCGAGCCCATGCTGTCGACATAAATAAGAGCAAAGATTTAACGCCCCCGCAGACGTCCCAAAAAACTCATCAAATGGGTCGAAATTGGCAAGGATAAAAGCGTCCAACACACCCGCAGTGAAAATTCCTCTTTGCCCGCCACCTTGGGCGACCAATGCGGTTTTCCCATGCTGGTACTTAGCAAAACGCTCTGTATCTAGGTTGATGTAACCGTTCGTGACAATACCGCTGTTTATTGCCATCGCTGTTACCTAATTTTAAGCGGCAGCGATCGCAATAAAACCAAATGACAGTAGAACCGCAAACACAGTTGCTGTGATGATTAGGGCTGTTTTTAGATCGTGTTCCATAGGCACCTCCATGCTGTAACAAAGTAATAACAGCTGTAAGAATTATGTTCAAGAACTGTCTAATATGCCAGCGCGAATTTGAAGCTAGTATCACAATTAAACAATTGGAGACAAAGGGATTTAGTATGTTACATAGAAGTCTCGTTTTGGCCGTTATCAGCTTGCTGATCACCACGCAAGTTCAGGCACAAACATTGAATGTGATGATTACGCCGTTTCTCGGTTTCGTCGGAGGTGGTGCGGTAGAAGATGCCACGGGTAAAAGCTATGATCTCACCCCCTCAACAAGCTATGCCATTGCCTTAGAAACGCCACTTGAGAAAGGGCGTGTCGGCTTTTTCTATTCCTACCAAAGCTCCGATTTGCAAGGTGTCGAAAATCAATACGGCTTTCACTACTTACATTTCCAAAGCAGTATTTACTATCCATCCCAATCTGGGTTTACTGGTTATCTTGGACTCGGGCTAGGTAGTTCCTATGCCGATGTGGATTGGGCGGACAAAAAATTTGGCTTCTCAGCCAGCATATTCGGCGGTATCGAGTATAAAGTGAGTGACAATCTCGCACTCACAGCACAACTGCGCTGGTTAGGTACTGTGGTCGATAATGACACATCGGGCGTTTGTACTTCATCAGAGGCAGGACAGAACTGCGTTATTCGTTTCGAAACCGACTGGATGAATCAGTTGCAATCCAACTTGGGATTGACCTTCAAGTTTTAACAACAACACAACAATATCTGCTGCGAGGGTGTATGAAAACTAGCCATACACCCTAGTGGGCAAAAACAGTTTATCTTCCAAGACACTTGGTCAATTACAGAATAATAGTCTGTCACACCGCCAATGTTCAGCCACGATCGATCTGCTTTCTTCCATTGTTACAAGATATAAACCAGACAAACCGCCAAAATTAACAAATGTCATCTATTGCGCCACACCGGATAAATCGCTAGTCTTCTACTCAAGCGACAGCTGAATATTTCAGATTTCGCAAACACACATCCAGCAATTAAACATTTTATTCTAGATTTTTCTGCCGATAACGACATATACACTAAGAATTACGTTATCAATAGGTTAACTACTAAGTTGATTGTGAATTACCGTTATTCCTATCTCTAGTCAAAAACTTGAGCAGAAAAGCTTCATTCCTCAGGGAGTCGTATAGGAGTCTTATATGAAGCGAGAACAATGGGGATCCCGTGCGGGGTTCATCTTAGCCGCTGTAGGTTCAGCGATAGGTTTGGGAAACATCTGGCGTTTTCCGTATATGGCCTATGAAAATGGTGGTGGCGCATTTTTTATTCCTTACCTTTTTGCCATGATCACCGCGGGCATTCCATTCATGATCCTTGAGTTCAGTATGGGTCAAAAATACCGTGGCTCGGCGCCAAAAACACTCGCTAAAATCCATGCCAAATTTGAGTGGCTGGGTTGGTTCCAAGTCGGTGTTGCCGCCGTGATTGCGGTTTATTATGTGGCTGTAATTGGTTGGGCAATTTCTTACTTTGGTATGTCTTTCACCCAAAGTTGGGGAACAGATACGAACGCTTTCTTCTTCAGTGAGTATCTTGGTTTAGGTGATAACTCACCCACTAACTTAGGTAGTATTCAGTGGAAGATTGCGATTGCGATGTTGATTGCTTGGGCGATCACTTATGCAGCGATTGTGGGCGGGGTAAAATCCGGCATTGAACGAGCCTCCAAGATCATGATGCCTATTTTGTTCATCATGGTGCTGATTCTGATTGGACGCATGGTTTTCCTACCTGGTGCTTTAGATGGCGTGAACTATATGTTTGCTCCTGACTTTAGCAAAATTTGGGATGTCAAAGTTTGGGCAGCCGCTTACGGACAGATCTTCTTTACCCTAAGTATCGGCTTTGCCATTATGTTGGCTTACTCAAGTTATTTGCCAGAGAAATCAGACATCACAAATAACGCCTTTATGACGGTGTTAATTAACTGTGGTTTCTCTATCCTAGCAGGCATCATGATTTTCTCAGTGCTTGGTTACATGGCGCAAGAACAAGGCAAACCACTTACTGAAGTCGTCTCTGCGGGTGTGGGGCTGGCCTTTGTGACGCTTCCAGCGGCGATCAATCTACTGCCTGCACCTTATATCTTGGGCCCGCTGTTCTTCTTCGCTCTTGTCGTGGCTGGATTAAGCTCACACATCTCGATTATGGAAGCAGTTACGTCCGCTATCATCGACAAACTTAACTGGAGTCGTAAAAAAGCGGCAACCATCGTGGTGGGTGTGGGTGTGGTGGTTTCAATGGCCTTTGCAACCAATGGTGGCTTATTACTACTTGATTTGGTTGATCACTTTGCTAATAACGTCGGCATCATGTTCGGTGGTCTGGTGGAGATTGTGTTGATGGCATGGCTACTAAACAAAGTGGCAGACGTCCGTGGCTATGTAAATAATATCTCGGATTTCACCATTGGTACTTGGTTCGATGTTTGCTTGAAATTCATCACACCAGCGGTATTGGCGGTGATTCTGGCAACCAAGCTGCAGGCTCTGCTTACGGAAGGGTATGGTGGTTACGATCTGACACTGGGTTGGGCCGTTATCGGTGCCTTGTTTATCTTTGGCTTTGCCATCAACTTAACCAATCGGAAGGAGGCATAATTATGACCACGGGTGCGATCATCATGATGATTATTGGCCTAGGAATTACCTGGGGCGGCGCGGCAATTTGCATTAAGCGCGCAATGGATAAGTAAACGCTATCCTATCTATTTTCCAGCCGGCTCTTTTGAGCCGGCTTTTTTGCACCTACTATTTGATTGAGTTGAGTACTAGGGTCTGTTGACCTTTGGCGGTTAAATTTTGTTCGAGATAAAAGCGTTTTAATCGCGACGAGAGGTTTGTAGCCTAGTCATTCTAAGCAAAACACCTCTCAACAAAGAGTAAAACGCTTTTTGCGGGGGCGCCTAGCTCGAACCCTTCGGGCAGCGTTTGTGGCTCCTTTTTGCTGCGTTATCGGCTTATCATGTAGGCCCCTACAATTCAAAGCCTCTGCCTTGCACAAAGAACCCACAAACTGCTGCAAAAATCATCTCAAAAGGTCAACAGACCCTAATCACACTAACCTTTTATTTATCGCCTTCCGCGTTCCAAACATCGTGATAATCATCCTAATTTCAATCACCACCATTGCTCCTGTTTACAGTGCGACTCCATCAGTTCGAGACCTTCGACGACGCTTAAAGCAACAGAAACGAACGCAACAACTCGCTTTCAAACGGTCATTCTCGATAGTCTGGGAGCCAGCACAGATAGCATGTCATTAACGTCTGGATGATCAGATTCGACCTTGCAGCGAATCAATTGAGAGGAGATCTTTCTAGAAGGCCGAAAGCTTAGTCAGAGGAGGTTAGATATTTGAGAAAAGACGAATCCGTTTGCGACTATTGAAACTGTGCGCCTGATTTCTAGAAACCGGCATTCACTCAAGAGCTTTAGCCGAATGAATGTTGGAGAATAGCGCTGAATGCCACTTCACCCTAAACCGCTGGATAACTCTACTTCTCAGGTTACGCGAATAACTCAATTAAGAAGATCTGGGATGCAAAACTAATCTGATAGCGACAAAAGCCGCTCGCGTGAGCAGGTAAATAAACGCTGGGAGAGACAAACAAAAAGGAGGCCGAAGCCTCCTTTTCACATGAAGATGGAAGATTAACCGTGGTTACGGATCCACTCATCCATTTCAGTTTTCAGGTTGTCAGACTTAGTACCGAAGATAGCTTGTACGCCACCTGATACCACAACTACGCCTGCCGCACCTAGCTTTTTCAGTTTGTTTTGGTCAACGATTTCAGTATCAGCAACAGAAACACGTAGACGAGTGATACATGCATCTAGGTTAGTGATGTTCGATTTACCACCGAAGGCTGCAACCAGTTCACCTGCTAATTCAGTACCTGAAGTTGCAGTTGCGTCCGCAGTTTCATCTTCACGGCCTGGTGTTTTCAGATCCATTGCACGGATAACGAAAGTAAACACAACGTAGTACAGCACTGCGTAAGCAACACCCAAACCAACAAGCAGCAACATGTTTTCCGCACGTGGAGATTGAACTACGAAGTCGATGAAGCCGTTAGAGAAGGTGTGACCGTGTACAACACCCAGTGAGTTAGTTAGTACATAAGCCAGACCAGCAAGTACTGCGTGAATTGCGTACAATACTGGAGCGATGAACAAGAATGAGAACTCGATTGGCTCAGTAATACCGGTTAGGAATGAAGTCAGAGCTGCTGACGCCATGATACCCATTACTTTCGCACGGTTTTCTGGTTTCGCACAGTGAGCGATAGCAAATGCCGCAGCTGGCAAACCAAACATCTTGAACAGGTAGCCACCAGCTAGCTGACCGAAACCATTACCCGCTGCACGAGTTGCGTCATCTGCAGTTAGGAAACAAGTCATGATGCCGTGTACTGTTTCACCTGAACCGTTCACACAAGTACCCGCTTCGTAGAAGAATGGTACGTTCCAGATGTGGTGTAGACCGAATGGGATCAAAGAACGTTCAATAACACCGTAGATACCAAATGCGGTTACTGGGTTCTGATGCGCTGCCCAATCAGAGAATGTCGCAATTGCAGCACCCACTGGTGGCCAAATGAATGACAAAATCACACCAAGAATAATAGATAGGAAACCCGTAATAATCGGCACAGCACGCTTACCAGCGAAGAAACCTAGGTATTCTGGAAGTTGAATTTTGTAGAAACGGTTGAATGCCCAAGCAGCCACACCACCAGCAAGGATACCACCTAGGACACCCGTGTCGATTTTGTCTGCACCCATAACGGTTGCCATCACTTTTAGCGTTGCAACCATGATTCCGTAACCAACGATAGCCGATAGACCTGAAACGCCATCGTTATTGGTAAAGCCAAGTGCCACACCTACCGCAAATAGAAGTGCCATTTGACCAAATACTGAACCACCAGCTTGCTCCATTAGGTGAGAAACCACCTCTGGTAGCCAGCTGAAGTTGGCAGCACCTACGCCAAGCAAAATACCCGCAACTGGTAAAACTGATACTGGTAGCATCAGAGCTTTACCAACTTTTTGCAGGTTAGCAAAAAGGTTTTTAAACATGTTTATGCTCCTGATTAAGTTATTAGTATTTTGGGTTCTAACGGCACACCCCCGTAGCCTAAATGTTAGCACCCAATGAAAATGTAACCACATTTGTCATTATATTTTCCGCCTCTAAATATATCTTGATGCCACTCAAACTTTCTACAAAGTTACGAAATTTAGTTTCAAAACAAGCCTTAGATCACATACACCCACGTCTGTCAATAGGGAAAAATAACAGAATAACCCATTGTTTTTAAATGATTTATCAATTAACAAAATTAATTTTATAGCGTAAATAAAATTGACTGCAATGTTATTTTTAGTAACAAAATTACATTTAGGTGAATAGTCGCAAAATCAATCAACATATTTAGTTAACAAGCATCGTTGGATTATTTCGACACACATAACGAAAAAAAAGAGAGCAAATGCTCTCTTTTTGAACGTTTTTTATATTTTTATCGCAAAAAAAGATCCCGATAGTTTTGGCTCGTTTTTTGCGCAACCTCAGCTAATGAAGTGCCTTTGAGCTGGGCAATATATGCGGCAACCTCGACAACAAACGCAGGTTGGTTTTCCTTGCCTCGATGAGGAACTGGAGCCAAATAAGGGGAATCGGTCTCAATCAGCAAGCGGTCTAATGGTAGATTTTTGACCACGTCCTTCAATTCGGTTGCTTGTCGAAACGTAACGATCCCTGAAATCGAAATGTAAAAACCCAACTCCATCGCAGCTTGAGCAAAAGGCATATCCTCGGTGAAACAGTGAATAACGCCCCCACACCGCTCAGCACAACCACTTTTCAAAATCGAGAGCGTATCTTCTCTCGCCTGTCTCGTGTGGATGATCAGCGGCTTGTTAAGTTCTACAGCAAGCCCTACGTGCTGTTCAAAGCGAGTGCGCTGCAGCGCAGCTGTTTCAGGCTGGTAATGATAGTCAAGCCCCGTTTCCCCTACGGCAACAACCTTAGGATGACTGGCATACTCTTTTAATGTAGCCAAACAAAAATCGCTTTCGACATCCAACGGGTGGACACCACACGAGGCGCGAACATTATCAAAAGGCTCAATCATCTCAAGCATTTTAGGAAATGAATCCAAAGTCACACCAACAGAGAGAAGTTGGTCGACGTTGGCTTGCCTTGCTTTATTAATCACATCTGCAATGTCCAGATGCAGGTCGTCATAGTTCAGCTTGTCTAAATGACAATGAGAGTCTACAAACATAATGCCTCTCGGATTTCTATAATCCAGTTGGTAATAAGAAGTTCTTCATTCAAGCCAGGAAACGTACGCAATTGTTGCATTAGTTGCGTGAGCGATTCCATAGCTGAATGCAAACAGACAAGTGGACAGTGAGTCAATGTTTGACTGCCAGACAAGAGATCTTGACTGTCTAAACGAAATGCCGCTTTTTGCGCATCAGATAATAGATACCACAACCACGTCAGATTTCTTTGCGAAGACGTTTGTATAAACGAAGCCAATTCAGTGATGTCACTCAAAGGTTGGGTCAGCACACTGAGAAAAAGCGCCTCTAATTTTTGATACTCCGCAAGCCCTCCGGCTTGCGCCATCGCTTTTGCTTGCAATGGTGAATAATGGCTGAGTTTAAGTAAGTCTTTTGCAACGTCCTTCACGCCCTGCTGACGCAGCCATTCTACCGCGGTATTGAGATCTGGCGTCGTTACCGTCCATTGCTGACAGCGGCTGATAATCGTTGGCAACAAGCGCTTTTTATCCCGATTGACCAACAGAAAAAGGCACTGTTCACCTGACTCTTCCAGGGTTTTCAACAGTGCGTTGGAGGCGGACTCATTCATTACTTCGGCAGGTTCAATGATAAAAAGTCGGTAACCTCCCAACTGGGACGATTCCTGTGCTAAACGGTTACAATGACGGATCTGTTCGACGCCAATTGCTTTTCCTTCCTTTTCGGGGAGAATGCGATGGAGATCGGGATGATTGTTGGACTTCACCAAATCACAGCTATGGCAAAACCCGCAGGCTTGATCAGGGTAGGTTTTGCACAGCAAAGCGGCAGAAAACGCATCCACTAAACTTTCGACGCCTAAATCGGCATCACTTTGCAACAAAACCGCACCAGGTAAACGCTGCGCTGCCATTGACGCTTGCAACCCGCGCCACACATCTTCTAGCCATGGATACTCGTGTACCATCCTCAATCCTGTGTTTCCACTAACCATTTTTGCAGTACGGCGCGAATGTCCTGCGCAACCGCCTCGATCGCTTGTTCTGCATTGATAATCACAACCGATGGATCCGCTTGGGCAATCTGCAAGTAGCGTTGACGTGTGCGTTCGAAAAAGCTGATATCCATTTTCTCAATCCGATCAAGCTCTCCGCGCCCTCGAGCACGTTCCAGACCCACTTTCGGGTCGATATCCATGTAAATGGTAAAATCTGGTTTGAATTCACCAAGCGCGGTATCACGCAGATTTTTCATCAATAGCGGAGAGATCTGCCGCCCACCGCCTTGATACGCTTGTGAGGACATATCATGTCTATCCCCCACCACCCATTTCCCTTGAGCGAGAGCAGGTTTGATCACGTTTTCCACCAGTTGCACACGCGCAGCGTACAACAACAACAACTCGGTCATATCGTGTAGGTGTTCACCTGAATGCTCCTCTTTAACCAAAGCTCGCAGCTTTTCTGCTAACGGTGTCCCACCGGGTTCTCTAGTCTGCACGACATCTTGAATACCAGCCAGACTAAGCACATCCAGAACAGTACTGATCGCGGTACTTTTCCCCGCGCCTTCTAATCCTTCTACGACGATAAATTTTGTCTTGTTCATTATTTTTTTCTTAATTCTCGCAAATACGCACGTACTGCGCTGTTGTGTTCAGCCAAAGTTTTCGAGAAGACGTGTCCTCCTTTCCCACTGGCAACAAAGTATAAGTAGTGGCTATTTTTTTCTGGGTTTAATGCCGCTTGAATGGACGCCTCACCAGCCATCGCAATCGGCGTTGGTGGTAAACCATTGATAACATATGTATTGTATGGTGTCGGTGTTCGCAAATCTTTTTTGCGGATATTTCCGTCGTAGCGTTCCCCTAGCCCATAAATCACTGTCGGATCGGTTTGTAAACGCATACCTTTATTCAAACGATTGATAAATACGGAGGCAATTCGCTCGCGTTCATCGTCGATCGCCGTCTCTTTTTCAATGATAGAAGCCAAAATAAGCGCTTCATAAGCGGATTGCAGTGGCAACTTCTCCTGACGACTCTGCCAATGCTTGTCGAGTATTTTATTCAGTTTACTATGCGCTCGTTTTAACAGATCAATATCCGATGTTCCCATGGTGTAGTGGTAGGTTTCGGCTAAAAACAGTCCTTCTAGCTTGCTATAAGGCACATCTAACTGCTTGGCGATTGCCTCTTCACTTAATCCCTCAAGCTTGTGGATCAAGTACGGCTCATTGGCGATCTGTTCAATCCACTCTTTAAACTGGCTTCCTTCCACAAAAGTGATACTAAACTGATGCTCCTTGCCTTCGTTAAAGAGCACCAACACATCATAGAGCGACATCTCTGGTTGTATTTGATAGGTACCCGCTTTAATCTGCGTTAACTCAGGATAGAGTTTCGGTAACAGACGGGCAAAGGGTGTGTCACCTATCCATTGCTTCTCTTGAAGCAAGATCAGCGCACGGCTAAATCCACTGCCTGCTGGGACTGTGATAATTTGAGCTTGTTCGATGTTCACCGGCAGTTCAACATACTGCTTGATCTGCGATAAAACATACTGGCTACCCACCGCGATGACGATGGCAGCAACAATAATTACGGCTAATAACTTCTTAATCACGAACAGAAAATTCCTTGAAAGTATCGTGTCATCTCACCAATCGGCATATTGCGATCTTGTATGCGAGTCACCGGCGCTACACCGAGCAACGAGTTACAAACAAACACTTCATCTGCATCAAGTAACTGTGCTATCTGCGCATCAATCACATTGACTGGCATGCCGTCATGCTGTGCTTGAGAAAGGATCAAACGACGCATAATGCCTGCCACACCACTTTGCGACACATCACTGGTATACAAAACCGACTCTTTGAGCCAAAAAAGATTGGCCATTGTAGTTTCAATAACGTGATTTTGCACATTTAAGGTGACGCCATCTTGATAGCCTTGCTTTTCCATCTCCGCTTTACACAAAATCTGCTCCAAACGGTTGTTATGTTTGTGCCCTGCAAGTAATGGATTAATACCTAAACGGGTTTGACACACGCCCAGTTGCAAGCCTGTTTGTTGTAAAGTGGCATAATGCGGAGGATAGGAAGCACTTGAGATCGTCACGAGTGGCTGCGTTACCTCGGAAAAGCTGTACCCTCGCCCACCAAGCCCCCGACTAATATGCAGTTTAAGCACCGCTTTTTCATCGGCAAGTACCGCTAAGTCTAACCACTGTTTCACTTGTAACCAGTCGGGAATGGGAATATGCAATGTGCTTAAACACGCCTGCATACGTTCAATATGTAGAGGCCAGTGCTCAATGTGACCATGTCGACTCAACATAGTGGTGAAGCATCCGTCGCCATATTGAAATGAACGGTCGGTAAGCGAAACCATCTCACTTGGTACACCATTTACCCAAAACATTTCAGCATCCCTAAAAAACAAAAACGGCTCAATGCTAAGCATCAAGCCGTTTAAATACAAGTTTCTAAACTCTAAAGCACTTAGATTTTCTTAAAGATCAGAGAACCGTTAGTACCACCGAAGCCGAAAGAGTTACAGATGGCGTACTCCATCTCCACTTTTTGTGCAACATGCGGCACAAGGTCAATGTCTAATCCGTCTTCCGGGTTATCCAGGTTGATGGTTGGTGGAACAATCTGATCAACCAATGACATCACCGTGATGATAGCCTCAACAGACCCTGCAGCGCCTAAAAGGTGCCCGGTCATTGACTTAGTTGAAGAAACTTTAACTTGTTTCGCGCCTTCTTCACCAAGAGCACGCTTGACGCCCTTGATTTCCGCCACATCACCGGCCGGTGTTGATGTGCCGTGAGCATTCACGTAGCCAACTTGTGTGCCGACAATTCCAGCATCACGCATCGCCGCTTCCATCGCCAGTGCGCCGCCCGAACCATCTTCACTCGGAGAGGTCATGTGGTAAGCATCACCAGACATACCAAAGCCAACTAGCTCAGCGTAAATCTTCGCACCACGCGCTTTAGCGTGTTCATACTCTTCCAATACCATGATGCCGGCACCGTCACCCAGTACAAAACCGTCACGGTCTTTGTCCCAAGGGCGAGACGCTTTTTGTGGCTCATCATTGCGGGTCGATAACGCTTTCGCCGCGCCAAAACCTGCCATGCCAAGCGGTGTTGATGCTTTTTCGGCACCACCAGCAACCATAGCGTCGGCGTCACCGTAAGCGATCATGCGCGCAGCGTGACCAATATTGTGCAGGCCAGTTGTACACGCGGTAGAAATAGCGATATTCGGGCCACGCAAGCCTCGCATAATAGACAAGTTACCCGCAACCATGTTGACGATGGTTGAAGGAACAAAGAATGGACTCACTTTACGTGGGCCTTTCTCGACTAGAGCGGTATGGCCAGTTTCAATTAAATCAAGGCCACCGATGCCAGAACCAATTGCCACACCAACACGATGTGCATTCTGCTCGTTAACATCCAGACCTGAGTCATCTAGAGCTTGAATACCTGCTGCAATGCCGTACTGGATAAATAAATCCATTTTACGAGCATCTTTTTTAGACATGTACTCTTCGCAATTGAAGTCTTTCACCAGACCTGCAAAACGGGTAGAAAAGTTAGTTGTATCGAAATGTTCGATATTGACGATACCACTTTTGCCTTCCAGCAGGGCTTTCCATGAATCTGCTACAGTGTTGCCGACCGGTGACAACATACCCATGCCAGTGACAACTACACGACGCTTGGACACGATATAATTCTCCGGGAATTGAATTTCTATGGGAGGATAGAAGAAGTTGGAAAAAACACAGGCGGTCTAGGTGACCGCCTGGGAGAGACTATTACTCTGCGTTAGCAGTCACGTAGTCGATAGCAGCTTGAACAGTTGTGATCTTTTCAGCTTCTTCGTCTGGAATCTCAGTGTCGAATTCTTCTTCTAGTGCCATTACTAGCTCAACGGTGTCTAGAGAATCCGCGCCCAGGTCATCTACGAAAGAAGCTTCGTTTTTCACTTCAGCTTCATCAACACCTAGTTGTTCAACAATGATTTTCTTTACGCGTTCTTCGAGGTTGCTCATTTTTCTTTTCCTTTACAGAGTTCGCTTTATGCGATGTTTTCCGTAGTTTATTCAATCTATTAAAAGTTGCAAGGCTAACTTTTCTGGTCAAACCACAATTTACGCGATTTTAACCGATTTTCATTACATATTTGACCTAAATCATGCACAGATACTGCACAAGATCTAAACCATATACATGCCACCATTCACATGAAGTGTTTCGCCAGTGATGTAAGCCGCCGCTGGCGAAGCCAAAAATACCACAGCTTCAGCGATTTCACGAGGATCACCAAGACGACCTGCTGGTACATTCGCCAAAGTGACGGCACGTTGTTCATCATTGAGCGCACGAGTCATGTCGGTTTCGATAAAACCAGGGGCAACCGTGTTCACTGTCACACCACGCGATGCTACTTCACGTGCAAGAGACTTGGTAAAGCCGATCACACCTGCTTTAGCGGCTGCGTAGTTTGCCTGCCCTGCATTACCCATAGTGCCAACAACAGAGCCGACGTTGATAATGCGACCATCACGCTTTTTCATCATGCCACGCATAACCGCTTTTGACAGACGGAAGATAGACGTTAGGTTGGTGTCCATAATGTCACTCCATTCGTCATCTTTCATGCGCATTAACAGATTATCACGCGTGATGCCTGCATTATTGATCAAAATATCAATCGCGCCGAACTCATCGTTGATGGCCTTTAGTGTAGCCTCAATTGATTCAGCTTGGGTGACATTTAACGCAAAACCTTTGCCATTTTCGCCTAAATATTCAGAAATGGCGGCTGCGCCACTTTCTGATGTTGCAGTACCGATGACGGTTGCACCACGCTCAACTAAGGTTTCCGCAATCGCGCGGCCAATACCACGGCTTGCGCCTGTCACTAGGGCAACTTTGCCACTTAAACTCAATAAGTCTGTCATTGGTTTTCCTTATTATTTTACAGCGTCCAGCGAAGCCATATCGTTCACCGCTGCTGCTTCTAGAGACTTAACAATGCGTTTGGTCAAACCGGTTAATACTTTACCGGGACCCATTTCAAGTAATTTCTCCACACCCTGATTACTCATTAGTTCTACGCTCTCGGTCCAACGAACTGGGCTGTAAAGCTGACGAACAAGGGCATCCTTGATCTTCACAGGGTCGGTTTCTGCAACCACATCAACGTTATTAATAACAGGAAGTTGCGGAGCATTAAATTCGATAGATTCTAGAGCAATCGCCAGTTTGTCTGCCGCTGGCTTCATCAATGCACAGTGTGATGGTACTGAAACTGGCAGTGGAAGTGCACGTTTAGCACCGGCTTCTTTACACAGCACGCCCGCACGCTCTACGGCATCTTTGCTGCCAGCAATCACCACTTGACCCGGCGAGTTAAAGTTCACCGGAGAAACCACTTCGCCTTGCGCGGCGTCTTCACAGGCTTTTGCAATCGCTTCGTCATCGAGACCAATAATCGCATACATCGCGCCCGTCCCCGCAGGAACCGCTTCTTGCATCAATTGCCCACGCAGTTCAACCAGCTTGATCGCTTGTTTAAAGTCGATAACACCTGCACAAACCAACGCCGAATACTCACCTAAGCTGTGACCTGCCAAGTTTGCAGGTTGCGCAAGACCTAGTTGCTGCCATACGCGCCAGATCGCGACAGATGAGGCCAGTAAAGCAGGCTGAGTACGAAAAGTTTGATTGAGGTCTTCCACAGGGCCATTTTGCACTAAAGACCAAAGGTCGTAGCCAAGCGCTTCTGAGGCTTGTGCAAAAGTCTCTTTAACAATGTCATATTGTTCGCCAAGTTCAGCAAGCATACCTACAGCTTGTGAGCCCTGACCTGGGAATACAATAGCAAACTTGCTCATAGTAATTTTCCTTAACCAAAGCAAAATAAGGGAAAGTCGTTACAAATTAACGACTTTAATATGAAATTCTTAATTAAAAGCGTACTAGGGCCGAACCCCAAGTAAAACCACCACCAAAAGCCTCGAGCAATAAGGTCTGACCACGCTTAATGCGGCCATCACGCACCGCTTCGTCCAATGTCGTTGGAACCGTGGCGGCTGAGGTGTTGCCATGACGATCGAGGGTGATCACTACTTGATCGAGCGACATAGACAATTTTTTCGCCGTCGCTGAGATGATTCGGTAGTTCGCCTGATGCGGCACTAACCAATCCAACTCAGATTTATGCATGCCGTTCGCTTCTAGAGTATCTTTCACCAGTTTCGATAACTGTGTCACCGCTACTTTGAATACTTCATTACCCGCCATGTGTAACCATTTGTCGGCATCTTTGCCGCGCTCAGGTACTTCTAAGCTAAGAAGATCACCAAACTCACCATCCGCGTAGATGTGAGTAGATAGAATACCCGGCTCTTCGCTTGCACCAATGACAACCGCACCAGCGCCATCACCGAACAAGATAATCGTCGAACGATCGGTCGGGTCACACGTTTTCGACAGGGCATCTGAGCCAATCACTAGCACATTTTTACACATGCCTGATTTGATATGCTGATCCGCAATGGAAAGCGCATAAACAAAACCTGAACATGCCGCTGCCAAATCAAATGCAGGGCAACCTTTAATTGCAAGTTTTGCTTGAACTTGACAGGCTGATGATGGAAAAGTGTGACTGCCACTGGTTGTCGCAACGATGATCATATCGATATCGTTCTTATCAATGCCCGCCATCTCAATGGCGTTTTGAGCGGCGTAGAAACCCATATCTGCAACGGTCTCATTTTCTGCCGCAATACGACGTTCTTTTATACCAGTTCGGGCAACAATCCACTCATCACTTGTCTCTACCATTTTCTCGAGATCGGCATTGGTGCGGATCTGAGATGGCAAGTAGCTGCCAGTACCTAAAATTTTGCTATACATGAAGACTAATAATGCCTCTCGAGTAAAACCGCTTCCAAACGATCGCTTATCCGGCTTGGTACTTGTCGTTTGACCTCGTGTACTGCTTCGCCTATGGCGTTAACAACCGCAGATACATCAGCACTTCCATGACTTTTAATGACAATGCCGCGCAATCCTAGCAAACTTGCGCCGTTATACTGGTCGGGGTTCAGTGTTTTTAATTCATAAAATAGCCCAGAAAGCAGTTTTTTAGCTATCCAACCCTTTATAGACGAAGTCGCCATGCTATTTTTTATTTTTTCGATAAAGAGCTGAGCAGTCCCTTCACTCGCCTTAAGACAGACGTTACCGACAAAACCATCACAGACAATCACGTCGGCCACATTCTGTAGAATCTGGTTGCCCTCAATGAAGCCGACAAAATTAACCGCGTCGGTTTGGTTAAGTAATTCGGCACAACGTTTGACCACATCGTTACCTTTAATCTCCTCAACACCCACATTTAGTACCGCCACTTTGGGGACACGATTAAGGTGCTCTTCGGCCAGCGCAGCCCCCATCACCGCAAATTGAAATAAACTGTCAGCGTCACAAGAGACGTTCGCCCCTAAATCCAGCATCCAACTGCGGCCAGCGGACACGGTGGGTAACGCAGAGACCAATGCAGGTCTGTCTATGCCAGGCAGTAGTTTGAGAATAAAACGAGATAAGGCCATTAAAGCGCCAGTATTGCCACCACTGACACAGGCATCCGCTTTGCCATCAGAAACCAGTTCAATCGCCAAACGCATCGAACTGTCTTGGCTGTTGCGCAGTGCCAGAGAAGGTTTTTCCGAATTAGAGATTACACGACTGCAATGCTGGATAGTCAAGCGAGAGTCAGGTTTATAACCTAATCGGGAAAGTTGAGTTGTGATCAAGGGTTGATCACCTGTGAGAATCACTTTTAGCTCTGGGAAATGAGACAGTGCCTGCACGGCGGCAGGCACTGTGACGCGAGGACCAAAATCCCCGCCCATTGCATCAAGTGCAACGGTAATACTTTGCAAAGGTCAACCTTACTTGTTGATAACCTTTTTGCCACGGTAGTAACCTTCAGCGGTTACGTTGTGGCGTAGGTGCGTTTCACCAGAAGTCGCGTCTACAGATAGAGCTGCTGTAGTTAGCGCATCGTGTGAACGACGCATACCACGTCTTGAACGTGTTTTACGGTTTTGTTGTACGGCCATTGACCCTACTCCTATGTTATGGGTTCAGCGTAAAGCTTATTGCTTTAAGCTTTTTAAAACATCGAACGGATTTGGTTTACTTTCCTCAATTTCTTCAGGAATATCGCCAAATACCATGTTATTTGAATCAACGCTGCAATCCGCTTCATCGTGCATGGCAATTTGAGGTAATTCTAGAATGAACTCGTCTTCAACCAATTGAATGAGATCGACTTCTCCGTACTCGTTAAGATCTACCAAATCGTAACATTCTGGGGCATCTTGCTCACTTTTCTCGCTGTAATAGGGAGTGTAAGTGAACTCTACTTCACAGCGATGTGTGAATGACTCATTACAACGTTGACACTCTAAATCGACTTCGATGTTAGCTTTACCAGAGATAACAACCAGTCGCTGTTCATCTATCTCAAATGACAAATAGACTTCTGCGTCGCGTTTTACGCCTTCGGTCATTTCAGCAAGACGCTTAAACAGACTGGCTTGGATGATACCATCGTAATCCAATCTTTTTTGAGCAGCCTTCGCCGGATCCACCGTTCGCGGTATTTTTACCTTTTGCATAGGGCGCGAATATTATCTTCCAAATAGAAATTAGTCAAAGAAAAAGGCAAAAAAGTTGTACTTTTTTGCGCTTGCTATACAGAGCATTAGCAAGGGTCGCTTTTGATCCGTTATGCTAGGAAAAATGCTCTGCCAAATTGTAAATTAAAATGGAAAATTACCAACTAGTTTTAGCGTCTACCTCGCCATTTCGCCAGCAACTGCTTGAAAAACTCTCACTACCCTTTACGACCCAATCACCAATTTGTGATGAGACGCCTTTGCCAAGCGAATCTCCGCAAGACTTGGTTTTACGATTGGCACAAATCAAAGCGGAATCTTGTTCAGTGACCCAACCAAGCTTAGTCATTGGCAGCGATCAGGTCTGCGTGATTGGTGGAGAAATTGTTGGCAAGCCACTCTCTAGAGAGCAGGCTATACAGCAACTACTCTCACAAAGTGGTAAAAGCATTGATTTCTATACCGGTTTAGCCGTATTTAACAGCCAAACTGGACAAACGCTGAGCAAGCTAGATACCTTTCGTGTCCACTTTCGCCAACTTTCTCAAGCACAAATTGAATACTACGTCGATGTAGAACAACCTTTTTACTGCGCTGGCAGTTTCAAAAGTGAAGGATTAGGCATTGCGCTATTTGAACGATTAGAGGGCAAAGATCCCAACACTTTGATCGGGCTGCCTCTCATTGATCTGGTCGACATACTGGAAAAACACGGATGTAAAGTCCTGGGATAATCAGAATAAAGGGATGACCATCATCCCTTTTTCTCACTTCGAAGAGAGGCTAGCACCGCCTCTAGCTGTTCGCCCATTGGTGCGTTGATCTCCATAAACGCGTCGGTAGCTGGGTGAACAAAACGTATGTTGGCCGCATGCAAAAACAGACGATCTAAGCCATGTTGACCTGTGTAAGCGTCGAATCGACGATCACCATATCGATCGTCCCACGCAATAGGGTGACCGCTGTACTGTGTATGGACACGAATTTGATGCGTTCTACCGGTAATCGGACTCGCTTGCACTAACGTCGCTTGGGTAAACTTTTCCAGCACACTAAAGCGCGTTTCAGAAGGTTTGCCATTCGGATTAACGCGAACAATACTATTCACTTCGTTCTTCAACAGTGGAGCGTTAACCACTTTACAGCTGTTTTTCCACTCCCCCATCACCAGTGCGAAATAATACTTCCTAACCGTTTTTTCGCGAAACTGCGCTTGCAAATGACGCAATGCAGAGCGCTTTTTAGCCACGAGCAAGATTCCGGAGGTGTCACGGTCAATACGATGCACCAGCTCCAAAAAGCGCGCATCCGGCCTTAACGCTCGTAGCGCTTCAATCGCACCAAATTTTAAACCACTACCACCGTGCACCGCCGTGCCAGAAGGTTTATTAAGAATCAGCAGGTGATCGTCTTCGAAGATAATCTGCTGCTCAAGTTCCGCCACTCGGTTCAGTTTAGTGCTAGGTGCGACTTCTGGTGTTTTTTCTTCCACCGTTACAGGAGGAATACGTACCACATCGCCAGCTTGCAGCTTGTACTCAGCTTTAATACGCTTTTTGTTGACTCGCACTTCTCCCTTACGCACGATTCGATAAATCATGCTTTTAGGAACATCTTTTAATTGGTTACGCAAGAAATTATCAATGCGTTGACCAGCCATATCCTCATCGATTTCGACGGATTGGACTTTCGTTCTGATTTCGTTCATAACGCTATTGTAAACGTAAAAGAGCTTAAGTTCACAGAGTCTTTCTTTTCCCTTAACGACAAAATTTACCTATTCGCATCCTAATGTTCATTATCGCTTTGTTCTTCCACCAACAAAGTTACCCACAGGTTACTAATCAGTCATCTATTGTTTATAAAGCCAACAACGACAACAGGTAAAATTGAACTCAAGCTAAAAACTTGCAACGTTTGCGTCAAAGGCGATTGCTGATACTCCGCAGCACTGCTATAGTTCACGACTGCGAAGGTAGGTCCGGTTGATTACTTGTATATAACCGACCGTTTGTCCACAAGCACACCGAGTAGTTTGTTGACGTTTGAATGCTGCAACTGGCGTAAGACATCTCAACATCAACATAACTGTCACACTACTCATCGCACACTCATGTTGAGTAATTACCGATATTGATACGGCTCACAGGCAACGTATGTTGTTTGTGATGACTGACGTGCCCTAGAGCATCCCCCTCCAGCCGGGAGGCTGCAATCTGTAAACCACGGGATCAGGCACCATGAGATAGCGAACTTTGTGACAGAGACAAAAGACAACAAAAGATAAAGACAACGAGAAATTTTCAATGAAAAGAATGTTAATTAACGCAACTCAAAAAGAAGAGTTGCGTGTCGCTTTGGTTGATGGCCAAAGACTTTACGATTTGGATATCGAGAGTCCTGGACATGAATCGAAGAAAGCAAATATCTACAAAGGGCGTATCACACGCGTTGAACCAAGCTTGGAAGCTGCATTCGTCGATTACGGTGCCGAGCGACATGGTTTCCTTCCTCTCAAAGAAATCGCCAAAGAATACTTCCCTGATGGTTATACCTACCAAGGCCGCCCAAGCATTAAAGAAGTGCTAAAAGAAGGCCAGGAAGTGATCGTACAAATCGAAAAAGAAGAACGTGGTAGCAAAGGTGCAGCTTTAACCACGTTTATCTCATTGGCGGGCAGCTACTTAGTGCTTATGCCAAACAACCCTCGTGCAGGTGGTATTTCTCGCCGTATCGAAGGTGACGAGAGAACCGATCTCAAAACGGCCTTAAGCACACTCGAGCTACCACAAGGGATGGGCTTGATTGTCCGCACCGCAGGGGTAGGTAAAAGTGCAGAAGAGCTAGAGTGGGATTTAAATGTACTGCTCAATCATTGGGCGGCAATCAAAGACGCTTCTGAATCAAATCCAGCACCGTTTTTGATCCATCAAGAGAGTAACGTCATTGTTCGCGCAATTCGCGATTATCTACGTCGTGACATCGGTGAGATCTTAATCGATAGCAATACCATTTTTGAGCGCGCCAAAGAGCACATCCAGTTGGTTCGACCGGACTTTATCAGCCGAGTGAAGAAATACGATGGTGAAGTGCCACTTTTCAGTCACTATCAGATTGAGAGCCAGATCGAATCCGCTTTCCAGCGTGAAGTGCGCCTACCTTCTGGTGGCTCTATCGTTATTGATCCAACAGAAGCACTGACTTCAATTGATATCAACTCTGCCCGTGCAACCAAAGGCGGCGACATTGAAGAAACCGCTCTAAACACTAACTTAGAAGCAGCCGACGAAATTGCACGTCAGTTGCGCCTACGTGATTTAGGCGGCTTAGTTGTTATCGACTTTATCGATATGACGCCTGTACGCCACCAACGCGAAGTGGAAAACCGTTTGCGAGAAGCAGTACGTCTCGATCGCGCACGCGTACAAATCGGCCGTATTTCACGCTTTGGTCTGCTCGAAATGTCGCGTCAGCGCTTGAGCCCTTCTTTAGCAGAAGCAAGCCATCATATCTGTCCTCGTTGTAGCGGGACTGGTGTGGTTCGCGATAACGAATCTCTAGCGCTTTCTGTTTTACGTTTAATCGAAGAAGAAGCGTTGAAGGACAATACAGCGCAAGTGTTGGCTGTGGTACCAGTACCAATTGCCTCTTACCTGTTGAACGAAAAACGTCGCTCAGTAAACCACATTGAACGCATTCAAGAAGTGAAGATCACTGTGGTACCAAATTCAGACATGGAAACACCACATTTTGAGGTGATCCGTGTACGTGAAGGCGAAGAGGTGGATCTGCTTTCTTACTTGCTACCGCAGAAACTCGAAGCAATGAAAGAAGCGGAAGGTAAAGAAACTTCTGAAACAGAATTCAAGCCAAAACGCATTGAAGAGCCAGTACTGAAAGGTTTTGCTTCTCCAACGCAATCGGCGCCTGCACCAAAGCCAGCTCCACAAGTGAAAGAAGTGGAAGCTCAACCTCAGCCGCAACAACCCGGATTATTTAGCCGCTTCTTTAGCGCGCTGGGTAGCTTCCTCTTTGGCTCTGCGCAAGACAAATCTGAAGCAGAGAAGAAAGAGACTCCGAGCGAAGCTGAGAGAGACGACAAACGTCCAAGACGTGAGCGCAATGATCGTAACGATCGTCGTCGTAACAGTCGTGAGCCTCGTGATAACCGTGACCCTCGAGACAACAAACGCCGCCGTAAGCCACGCGACGAGAGTGCCACTGTAGATTCCGCTCAAGATGAAAACGCGAAACCGCGTCAACAGCAAAAGCGTAAACCGAAAGCGGCTCCTGTCAAAACAGAAGCTCCTGTAGAAAACAAAGCGAATCCTAAAGTCGCGGAAAAAGGTCTGCAGCTCGCTTCAGAAGCACAAGGAGCGCAGAAGCAGGATTCTGTTAAAGCTAATGTGAAGGCAGAGAAAGTTAAGGAACGTCGTCAGCGCCGTAAACTGAACAAATCTGTACGCGTAAAAGACCAAGTTCAAGACGAAACGGTGGAAGAAAACGTGCTGGCTGCGACGCCTGTGCTAGAGCAAAACGAAAGTTTCGTTGCTACGCCAGTTGAAACAGCGGTCCAACCCGTTGCAACCATTGAGACAGACAGCGTCGATGAACAAGACGAAGACAAAGAGGCGAAACCACGCCGCAATCGTCGTTCGCCACGTCATCTTCGTGCTAGCGGGCAACGTCGTCGTCGTGGTCGTGACCGTCGTCCAAACCCTTTCCGCCTACGTAAAGGTGGTGTTGCGTCACCAGAAATGGCAATGGGTAAGGTGATGCCGCGCTACATTCCAAAACCAGTTGCGAAGAAAGATCAAATCGCGAAAGAGCCTGTGACAGAAACCGTTGTCGAATCAGCAGTGGTTTTACAAGGTGGTGTTGCTTGCCCTGAGCTCGCTATGGGTAAAGTCATTGTTCGACGTGACAGCGATGAGCAGCACACGTCTGACACTGTCCAGAAGAACGATGCGGCGGTTGAAGTCATTGAGCAAGTGACAGTACCTGTCGATGTAAAAGAGACGGTCATTGAGGCAGAAGAAATTTTCGTCGCAGCAAATGAACCTGCATCACAAGAAGACGTGGAAGTCGTAAGCGAATCAGCTCAAGAAACGGCTGAACAGGTTTCGGTTGCCGTTGAAGAAACGGTTGATGAAACTAATGCTGAAGTGACGACTCAGGAAACGACTTCTTCTCAGGTAGAAAGCAAAGAGGACTCGGCGGAGAATCTGGTCAAAGTCGAAGCACTGGTACAGGCAACTCAACCCAAGCTGGAAAAGCGAGCGGTGAGTGCGCTATCTAAGCCACATGCCTTTGCGCCGATGACTAAAGCGCCTGGTCCACAGGAGTTGCGTGAGATTACCGTCGTGGCAGCCGCATTCCGCTCTGAACGTTACGTTCAACGCGGTGCTGGCAGTCAGGTGGCAACCAGCCAAGCTTCTGCTGAAATGGCAAAGCCGCAGTTGACAAACTAATCCAACCTCTCTAACTCAAAGGGCTACAGTTTAGTAGCCCTTTTGCTATTTGAGCTTCTAGTTCTTGCACTTTTCCAAGATGGCATCTGCCGCCTGTTCAATCAGATCCAGCACCTGCTCAAACCCTGCATCACCACCATAGTAGGGATCAGGGATCTCATCATGCTCGCAAGAGCAATGGCTCAAAAAGAGCGAAATCTTATGCTGGTACTGCGCAGGACAAATAGCCAAAAGATCGTTGAGATTTGCCTTATCTGCCGCAAAGACCAGATCAAAGTACGCAAAATCCTCTCCTCTCACTTGCCGCGCTCGAATTCCTTGAAACGAGTAGCCTCTTTTCTCTCCAGCGCGTCGAGAACGATGGTCTGGCTGCGATCCACTGTGATAGTCAATCGTCCCCGCTGAATCAATTTCTACCTCCATGCCCAGACGCATTGCTTTGGCGCGCAGTACCGCTTCAGCCGTCGGAGAGCGACAAATGTTTCCCATACACACAATCAATAGTTTTTTCATCGCTTAACCTTTATTTATCAACTTGTTTTCACACAACGACTCTAACAAGCAACCACATTTTTCTAAAGAGAATGCTTTTTAGTATTCGCCACTTCTCTTTAACCCTAATGATTACAAGTACTTTGTAGTTAGGTTTTCCGTTACTATGACGAGAAAGCAAATATTATTGGAGTTGATATGCACTCGGAAGAGAACAAAGAGAGTCGCCATAAAGAACGGCAACAGAAAATCAAACAGCAAGTCGATGCCAAAATCGCCGCCGCACAGGAAGAAAAAGGTTTATTGCTTGTGATCACAGGCAATGGCAAAGGCAAGTCCACGTCCGGCTTTGGCACCATTGCTCGTGCCGTCGGCCACGGCAAAAAATGCGCAGTGGCGCAATTTATTAAAGGGACCTGGGACAATGGCGAACGCAATTTACTGGAAAAACTAGGCGTTGAGTTTCAAGTCATGGCGACCGGTTTCACTTGGGAAACCCAGAACAAAGAGACGGACACCCAAGCCGCACAGCAAGTTTGGCAAGAGTGCAAGCGCATGCTCAAAGATGAATCACTAGATGTGCTTCTTTTTGACGAACTCACCTACATGGTCAGCTATGGTTATATTGATTTAGATGACGTGGTGGATGCGCTAGCGCAGCGTCCTCACATGCAATCGGTGGTGATCACCGGGCGCGGTGCACATCGCACTTTGATCGAAATGGCGGACACGGTTTCTGAAGTGAGAAACGTGAAACACGCTTTCGAATCCGGTATCAAAGCATTGAAAGGGGTCGATTGGTAACCTTTCCCTCGACACACATCGCTTGCAATAAGGGCGACCATCAAGCCGCCCTTATTGCATTTAGTTTACTTATTGCGTTTAGTTGAACAGTCCTTTTAACAATCCATCCACCGCTTGCTTGGTTTTTTCATCTTTGATTTTATCGGTCAACTTCTCGACTCCGCGGTCGATCTCTTTCTGCGCTTTCTGCTTGAGCACATTGTCAAACACTAGCTTGAATTTAGGGTCGGCCCATTTACCGGAAATATTGATGGGGATTGTGACATCGCGCAGCTCGTCGATATCCTTACCCCCCTGACCTTCTAAAGTACCAACGATTGAGGTGCTAACTGTGAAATCAACCGTCTGCTGCAAATAGTTCGCTACACCGTTGCCACGAATACGCAATAACGGCGACTGCATATGCAAATTGTCGGTCGACACATTGCCTTTATTGAGTTTTAACGTAGCGCTCATCGAACTGAAATCCGTTTTTTGCACCTCATCAGTAGCGTCTAACTTTTTACCTTTAATCTTGGCGTAGTTTTCACGAATCATTTGCGCGACGTTAATGCCGTTGACGGCACCATCAGCAAAATTGATTTCAACCGTACCGACAAGGTTTTTCTGAATACCGCTTGGCGTTAAGCTTGCTCCCTTCACATCAACATCGATATTGCCAGTACCTTCCAGCTTGTCATTTTGAGCCACGTCCACCAACAGCGGTTGCACCTGAACACCTTTGATGCGCTTTTTCACACTATAGGTGGCGGGTGATCGACGTGCATCCAATTTCGCGCTGGCATTGATAGAACCTTGATACAGATTGGCATCAAAGCGATCTAAGGTCGCGATACCACGGTTCACCGTGAACTTGGTGATGACATTTTGCAGCTTGGCATTATTGGCTTTGAACTTATCAATACTCACTTGGCCAATCACATCCAACGTTTTTAACGCGCTCAGATCAGGCTCAACTTCGTTGTTTGCCTCTGGAGTCGCGTTTTTGTCATTGCTGCTGTTTGTGCTTGCCGTATCTTGCGATGGCTTGGTTAGGCCGAGAAATTCATCGAGATCAATCTCTGGGCTGTGCAGTGAAAAACGCACTTTCGGAATCTCAGCTAACGTCACATCGACTTTACCGTCTAAAGCAATGGCGTTGGCGGTCAGTTTATTCAGCACAAGCGATAGATGGCTGCGCGGCACATCAAAGGTCACCTCTGAGCTCATTGCCACCTTCATTGGCGATTGAGGCAGTGATTCCCCATTTAGTTGCGACTCCAACTGGAATGCCTTTACCATCACGGTGCTGATTGCCGCATCTACATGCAACTGCGCCGAGCCATTAGCCGAAAGATCCATACCGGATGCTTGGCCTTTGATTACAAAGGTCAGTGCGTTGTCTTTATCAAACTCGAATGTGTCCAGCACCAGCTTGATGCTATCCATCTTCATGGCTGGATCGCTAAACTGGCTGTTCAGATCGATATTGCGCAAAGCATAAGAAGAGAAGTCTTGCGCCAACTGAAACTCAAGCTTACCGTTTGCGCTGAACTGTTGCTGGTTGTTTTTTCCTTTGGCTGAAAACTCCGCTTTGGTCCATTGCTCAAAGGCAAACTCTGAAAGTGAGAAATTCACATCATAGAGTTCAAGTGACGTACCCGCTTGTCTATCTTGATTAACGAGTTTGGCATTGCTCACCGTGATCCCTGCCAGCTCAATACGCCACTCTGCCGCCGCGCTAGCTTGCTGTGGCGCATCCGTGGCAGGCTCCGAGATCACCTCTTGCTGAGCCGTCTCTTGCTGCGTTTTCTGTTGCTGAGTCAACGCATCAATATTCTTTTGCCCATCTTTACGCGTCTCTAAATGAATTGCCGCACCATCAAGGCGAACATCACCAATCTGCAAGACTTTATCGAGCAGAGGCATCACCGAGATATCGATCCCAACCTTCTCAACTTTAAATAAGTTTTCTTGAGAAAAGCCCTGAGGATTCTTTAACTCCGTTTTGCCTAGAGAAAAACCAATCGAAGGAAAAAATTGCCATTCAATGTCGCCTTCAATCATCAACTCTAAGCCCGTTTGTTTGGCCACTTGTTCGGTGATCAACGGTTTAAATTGATTAGGGTTCACTAAGGTCACTAGCGCTATCACGGCGATCACGACAACCGCGATAGACGCAGCCAGAATAAGGAACAGTTTTTTCATATGCGTATTCCTTTGCATGCAAGAGTTGAGACAAGAACAGAGAAAACAGCTATTTTGCGCGGTTCTTGCTCCCAAAAAGAAAGTGGCACTTAAAGTGCCACTTTCTTAAATAAAAATAAAGCTCGCTGACAAGACAATGACTTAAGCTTTCAATAGTTTTGCAATATGCGCTTTCAGTACATCAATCGCAATGCGGTTTTTACCACCACGAGGAACAATAATGTCGGCGTACTGTTTTGAAGGCTCGATAAACTGCATAAACATTGGACGAACGGTTTTTTGATACTGTTTCAGAACCGACTCCATGGTGCGACCACGCTCTTCCACATCACGCTTCACACGGCGCAGCAGACAGATATCGAGTGGCGTATCCATAAAGACAGTTGCGTGCATTAAGTCACGTAAACGCGGATCGGTCAAAAGCAAGATGCCTTCTAGGATGATCACTTTTTTCGGCGTCATAGTAGTGGTATTGGCCGTGCGAGTATGGTCAGTATAGCTGTATTCAGGGACTTCAACCGCTTCACCTCGGGTGAGCTTTTCTAAGTGCTCACAAAGCAGGTCGTGGTCGAGCGCGCTCGGGTGGTCGTAGTTGGTTTTAACGCGTTCTTCCATGCTCAAATGGCTTTGGTCATTGTAGTAGCAATCTTCCGTAATCACACCGATTTGATGGTCGCCGACTTTGGCACGAAGTTCATTATAGATCGTGCTGGCAATCAGACTCTTTCCAGAAGCTGACGCACCCGCAATACCGACGATGACGCATTGATTATTCTCAGACATTAGTTGCACCCGATGATGATTTTGTAGCAGTAGGAATAGATAAACCGCCTGATTATAGGGAGTTCATCCTTTAGATACTAGTCGCTTTTCCTGCTTTAACGCCCTTTTCTCTAGCCGCAGAGAACAAAAGACCAAGCAAACGATTACTCGGTCTTTATCATCCTAAAAAAGTTTTTTTTTAATCAAGTCGAGTGTAGAGAATCGTCTCTGGTTTCACCTTCCCTTGCCAGTACAACGCACTGCATATACGTTCGGCTAACTGATAATAGCGCTGCGCGTGTTCACTCTCTGGTCGCCGGAAAACCGTCGGTACGCCAGCGTCAATGTCTTCGCGCATGTCAATATGCAGTGGGATCTGACTTAGCAGAGCAAGTCCATATTCTCTCGCCATGTCTTCACCACCACCATGGCCGAAAATCGCCTCTTGGGCACCGCAGTGGCGACAAATATGGTAGCTCATGTTCTCAACCACACCGAGCACCGGAACGCCTACTTTACGAAACATTGCCGCCCCTTTGCGCGCATCCGCTAACGCCAGATCTTGCGGCGTGGTGACGATCACGCTACCCGTCACGGGAACTTGCTGTGATAAGGTCAATTGAATGTCACCAGTACCGGGAGGCATGTCGATGACTAAATAGTCAAGATCCGGCCACTGAGTTTCATTAAGCAATTGCACCAGCGCTTTGGAAGCCATCGGCCCACGCCAAATAGCGGCTTCTGTTTGATCCACTAAGTAACCGATTGAGTTAGTGTAGATACCATGTGCCAGCACAGGTTGCATCCATTTTCCCTGTTCGACGTCTGGCTTTTTATCAAGTGTACCGAACATGAGTGGCAAAGACGGGCCATAAATATCGGCATCAAGCAATCCGACCTTTGCACCACTGGCCGCTATCGCCAGTGCCAAATTAACCGCCGTAGTAGATTTACCTACACCACCTTTGGCGGAGGTAACCGCGATGATGTTTTTTACTCCACTCACAGCGTGAGCAACTGGCGTTTCCATCGCTTTGACTCGCTGCTCAATGGTGAAAGCCAACTTAGCTGCCTCGCCGCTCGCTTGCTGCAGCTCTAGCCAACTCGCCAACGCTTCGATCAACGATTTGGCTGCAAAAGGCAGCGTGATGTGCAGCCCACCATCGCCTTTTACATTCACCACACCGTGCATATCGGCCCACTGCGGTATCAATGCCCAATGTTCGAACTGATTAAGCCAATTAGAGAAATCTTGTTTTGAAGTGAATTGACGCATATCGCCTCCTCTGTTGACTGCATCCTATCACCGAGTAAAGCACGACTGAACCCCAAAAAAACCAGGTGATTATCCTCTGTCACACCTTGGACTTACCGATTTACTGAGTTAGTATTATCAATCAAATTTTTATACCTATCGAGAAAAGCGAATATTAAGTATGGCAAACGATCCAAGAAACTTTCCCTCAAGGAAATTGCTGGTAACTTGTGCCCTTCCGTACGCTAACGGTTCGATCCACCTTGGTCATATGCTTGAGCATATCCAAGCGGACATTTGGGTTCGTTACCAACGCCTACGCGGCAACATTGTAAATTTCATCTGTGCTGACGATGCTCACGGCACGCCAATCATGCTTAAAGCTCAACAGATGGGTATGTCGCCAGAAGAGATGATCGCTGCGGTCAACGTGGAGCACCAGAAGGACTTTGCAGGCTTTGATATCAGCTTTGATAACTACCACAGCACGCATTCAGACGAGAACCGCGAGCTGGCTTCGCACATCTATCTACAACTGAAGAAAAATGGCTTTATCTCTAGCCGTACTATTTCTCAGTTGTTCGACCCTGAAAAAGAGATGTTCCTACCGGATCGTTTCGTTAAAGGGACGTGCCCGAAATGTAAATCAGAAGACCAATACGGCGACAACTGTGACGCTTGTGGCGAAACCTACAGCCCAACTGAACTGATCAATCCAAAATCAGCGGTATCAGGCGCGACGCCAGTAATGAAAGATTCAGAACACTTCTTCTTTGACCTGCCTCAGTTTGAAAGCATGCTCAAAGAGTGGACTCGCTCTGGTTCTCTACAAACTGAAACCGCCAACAAAATGCAGGAATGGTTTGAGTCGGGCCTGCAGCAGTGGGATATCTCCCGTGATGCGCCTTACTTCGGTTTTGAAATCCCGGGCGAAAAAGACAAATTCTTCTATGTTTGGCTAGATGCGCCGATCGGTTACATGGGTTCATTCAAAAACCTGTGTGATAAGCGTGACGATCTTGATTTCGATGAATACTGGAACAAAGACAGCAAAACAGAACTGTACCATTTCATCGGTAAAGACATCGTTTACTTCCACAGCCTATTTTGGCCAGCGATGCTAGACGGTTCTGGTTTCCGTAAGCCAAACAACGTTTTTGTTCACGGCTACGTAACCGTAAACGGTGCCAAGATGTCTAAATCTAAAGGGACATTCGTGAAAGCGAGTACTTACCTTGAGCATCTTGATCCTGAGTGCCTACGTTACTACTACGCAGCGAAGCTAAACAGCCGCATTGACGACCTAGACCTTAACCTTGAAGACTTTACTCAGCGCGTAAACGCTGACGTGGTGAACAAGATTGTCAACCTAGCATCGCGTAATGCGGGCTTCATTGCCAAGCGCTTTGAAGGCATGCTCGCTGAAAACTTCGTCGAGCCAGAGCTTTACAATGAATTTGTTGCTGCTGCAGAGCGTATCGCGGAACTTTACGAAACACGTGAGTTTGGTCGTGCAATCCGTGAAATCACCGCATTGGCGGACAAAGCCAACCAATACGTTGATGAAAAAGCGCCTTGGGTTGTGGCAAAACAAGAAGGCAAAGAACAGGAACTGCAGGAAATCTGTTCTGTTGGTATTAACCTGTTCCGCGTTCTAATGACTTACTTGAAGCCAGTGATGCCAGCGCTTGCTGCTCGTACTGAAGCCTTCTTGAATCAAGAGCTGACGTGGGAAGGGATTGCTCAGCCATTAACGGCACACGAAATTACCGCGTTTAAAGCGCTGTTCAATCGTATCGATCCGAAAAACATCGAAGCCATGATTGAAGCATCAAAAGATGATGCAGCGGCTGAAATGGCCGCAAAAGAGAAAGCTGAAGCCGCAAAAAATGGGCAAGAGAGTGAGTTGAGCAAAGATCCAATTGCCGATGAAATTGAGTTTGATGACTTCGCAAAAGTTGACCTTCGTATTGCCAAAATCGTGTCTTGTGAATCGGTGCCAAAAGCGGACAAGCTTTTGAAATTCCAATTGGATATCGGCGGCGAAATGCGTCAAGTTTTCTCTGGTATTAAAGCCGCTTACAACCCCGAGGATCTGGTTGGCAAATACACCGTTGTGGTTGCTAACCTCAAACCACGTAAGATGAAGTTTGGCATGTCGGAAGGCATGATCCTAGCGGCAGGCCCTGGTGGCAAAGAGCTCTGGATCCTTGAGCCGCATGAAGGCGCGCAGCCTGGCATGCGTGTGATGTAATCCGCCGCCAACCTTTTACTTCTCTCCAAGCCTCGCGATAAAAATGCGAGGCTTTTTTTGTGTTCTATTTCACACTTTTGGTGACATCTGCACCAAATTGGCACAGAGATTTTCACTAAAGAAATATAACCGTTTGAATTTAAACAATTAATATTCTGGCATTAAACCTGCTCACCTCCTTTGTGGCTAGGAACGCATACAAGGAGTAAGTTATGTTTGTTTTACTGTCATCGTTATTGTCTATCGCCGTTTTAGGTTCACTCTTCTACCTTTCACAAAAGCGTGAAAACCGTTACATGCAGAAGTATCAAATCCTTAGCACATTGAGAGAAGTGGTGCACTTAACACGACAACACCGCTCTGCGGCGCATTTGAGCTTGCTCTACAAACAGCCTCACAGTAGTGAGATTAAGCACATTCAGGAAGAAGTGTTGTTGCGTTGTCAGATGTTGATCGACCTCACTGCGATAGACAGCAAGCCGTTGTATCGCATCCTATTGAATCAATACACGTTTCTTTTTAACAATTGGCAGGAAAACAGCGTGGCAAAAAGTCAATTTCACCATGGTAAGTTGATCCGTCATACACTCTACCTAATCGATGAAGTGACTGTCAGTTGGTTGGCCGAGTCAGAACGTGATGAACTGAGTGATGAATACCACGGTCATTGGCAGATTGTGATTGAAAGTCTTGAAGCATTGACACAGCTGCGCATCTCAATCCAAGACATTCAAGATGAGCAAGGGCTAACGCGATTTCGTCATAATGCAGAGAGGATGGTCAGAAGACTGAATCAATTAGCGCTGATAAGTCCTTTGAGTATCGCCTCTCCGGCAGGGATGGAAATCACTCGTGCATTAGAGGCATACGCAGAATCGACAGAAAGGCACCCGATAAAGAGCGAGCTTTATGAGTTAACCAGTCAAATTTCGGCGGCCATTTTTACTAGCTATGACGCCATGTTAGATGAGATCATTGAGAGTGTTTACCTACCACTCCCTAGACTTTCCCTCGCCTAAAAGAAAACCGCCGATTGGCGGTTTTCTCTATTCGCTTCTAAGCATCGTCTTCCGTAAAATTGGTCGGCAACTGCTGTTTCATCTCGTTCCAAATCATCGCACTTTCAATGCCATATTGACGAATGAGCGCAGGCAACTGCTCACGCTGACCTGATTCGCAAATCTGTAGCAACTGGCGATAAAACTTCAGAGCAAGTGCTCGTGAAGTTGGGTTAGAAAAATAGAAGCTTCCAACACGATCATAGAGCTTTCTTAGACCATTAAAGATCAGGCCGTAAATTTGATTTCCGGAGTGGAAAGCCAAACGTTGGAACAACATGTAGTCGTAAAAATTGAATGTCTTCGCCACCAAAATTTCTTGGCGCTTAACTTCATCTTTCTCATTATCTTCTTTTACATTTTGCTGAATTTTTCCAGCATAAGGAGACGACGACAAAAATGCATCCCAAGATGGCGCTTCAAGCAACTGCTCACAGGAATCAATTACATTTCGGATGGTTCGCTCTGAGCTCTCTTTATTCACTTTGAATGCATAACGCATAAAAATAGGGCTGATGTTGGTACGCGCTGCCAGAAGATCTTCCACGATATTGGTTGCGTTATCGACATCAAGCGTCATCAAGGTGTCTAGAATATGCAGACCAGATGTTTCCATAAACTGGTTTACTTTGGTTGGTTTACCGTGCTGAATGGTCAACCAGCCATCGCGTGCCAAACGCTGCAATACTTCACGCAGTGTTGTTCTGGTTACTCCAATCAATTCAGAGAGCTCACGCTCGGCAGGTAAAATAGAACCGGGTGGAAAGCGACCATTCCAGATGCTTTCAATAATATATTTCTCTGCAAAGCCCGCAGGGCTCTTTGCCTTAATAACCATTATATTTTGTTATCCAGTTTTTGTTTTGGCGTCTTCAATGGCACTCATCATACCACTACTTATTCAATAGCGAAAATTTCCTAACGATAAATGAAATCAAACTGAAATATTGAATATTTACTCTAAATCAGAATGAGTACCAAAAGGCTAGGAAATGGATGAAGATTGGCAAAAATGACAATTTCTAACCATCGAGTCACGCACAAACCCAGAAGAAATAAAGGGTTATTCGTCACATTTTTAAGTTGAAAAACTGAAAATTAAATTTGAGAGAATCAGCCAAAGTGCCACCTTAATTTATCTTTTTTCTCCTTTGAACGTAAATTATGATGATAAGAGAACTTTTGCATATTTTTCGTGGTACACTTGTGCTACTTCGATCGCGTTTTATGAAACAAAGTCGCTATTTGTCAATCTGAAGGGGATTTCTTGTTGACTAAGTGTTACTTAATAGTAGAGTTGCGGGCGAAAAAGGAGCGGTGCTTAAGTTCAAGGGAAGTAACTTGGCAAAACTACATAAAAACAAGGATTTGTTGTTTTTCTAAGTTATTGTTTTTAAGATAGATATTTCGTCTTTGACACATAGGCTTAAGCACTATGTTGTAGTGTCTATTCATAACTCAGTTAAATAAGAGAATTATCATGCCGATATCGCTCGGAAACGCTTTTATCAAGAATTTTCTTGGTAAGGCACCTGATTGGTATAAACTTGCCATCATTTCTTTTCTAATCATTAACCCTATCGTTTTTTTCCTCGTCAATCCTTTCGTAGCGGGCTGGCTACTGGTGGTAGAGTTCATCTTTACGTTGGCGATGGCACTAAAATGTTACCCACTTCAACCCGGCGGTCTATTAGCGATTGAGGCAATTGCTATCGGGATGACCAGCCCAGAACAAGTCAAACATGAACTGGTTGCGAATATCGAAGTGCTATTGCTTCTGGTATTCATGGTAGCTGGCATCTACTTCATGAAGCACCTGCTTCTGTTTATCTTCACCAAGATTTTGCTCGGTATCCGCTCTAAAGCGATGCTTTCTTTAGCATTCTGCTTTGCAGCCGCATTTCTTTCGGCTTTTTTGGATGCCTTAACAGTAATTGCTGTGGTTATCAGCGTTGCTGTTGGTTTCTACTCCATCTACCACAAAGTCGCCTCTGGTAGCGGGGTGAGCTCAGACCACGATCATACCCAAGATGATCACCTTACTGAGCTAACTCGAGATGACCTTGAGAATTACCGCGCATTCCTACGTTCACTATTGATGCACGCCGGTGTGGGTACGGCATTAGGTGGCGTAACCACCATGGTTGGCGAACCGCAAAACCTGATCATTGCCGATCAAGCGGGCTGGCTGTTCGGTGAATTTTTGATTCGTATGGCTCCGATCACACTGCCTGTTTTTATCTGCGGTTTACTTACCTGTGTTGCGGTCGAGAAGTTTAAAGTCTTTGGCTATGGCGCTGAGTTACCAGACAACGTTCGTCATATTCTGGTCGATTTCGACAATGAAGAACGCAAAAATCGCACCAATCAAGACGTCGCAAAGCTATGGATTCAGGGCATGATTGCCGTGTGGCTTATTGTTGGTCTCGCACTGCATTTGGCAGCGGTCGGTTTGATTGGTCTGTCGGTCATCATTCTCGCTACTGCGTTCACTGGTGTAATTGAAGAGCATTCTCTGGGTAAAGCGTTTGAAGAAGCGCTGCCATTCACTGCACTACTCGCGGTGTTCTTCTCAATCGTCGCGGTGATCATCGACCAAGAACTGTTTAAACCCGTGATTGATGCGGTATTGGCGGTAGAGGATAAAGGCACTCAGCTCGCCATGTTCTATGTTGCAAATGGTTTACTGTCGATGGTTTCAGACAACGTCTTTGTCGGAACTGTCTACATCAACGAAGTGAAAACTGCCTTGCATGAAGGTTTAATTAACCGTGATCAGTTTGACTTGCTCGCAGTGGCTATCAACACCGGTACCAACTTACCTTCGGTCGCAACACCAAACGGGCAGGCGGCATTTTTGTTCCTATTAACTTCTGCCTTAGCACCTTTGATTCGCCTCTCTTATGGACGTATGGTGCTGATGGCACTGCCGTATACGGTCGTACTCGCCTTGGTGGGTCTATTTGGTATCGTGTTCTTACTCGATCCAATGACCGCTTGGTTTTATGACGCAGGCTGGATTTCTCATCATGTTGGTAGTGCAGCTCAAGCAGTTTCTGCTGGTCACTAAATATTTCCGTTGATTAAGAAACTTATCCGAGATAAAAAGCTCTGAGTATTCAGGGCTTTTTTATTTTCTTTACAAAAGGATTGCTTAAAGTGACTCTTTTTTCATCACTTAATCGGTTTTCTCGTAGTCGTGCCTCATGGCTACTTTTGTTGATTTTTGTTCTTTTCTTTGAAGGGGCTGCCCTCTTTTTCCAACATGTCATGCTACTTTCGCCCTGCGTGATGTGCATTTATGAGCGTGTGGCTATGTTTGGGATTGGTGGCGCGGCACTCGTAGGGCTGATAGCACCGAGCAACCCATTGATTCGTTGGCTTGGTTTTGCGGCTTGGGGAGCCAGTTCATACAAAGGCTTAACGCTGGCAATGCAACATGTGGACTACCAGTTTAATCCATCTCCTTTTGCAACCTGCGATCTGTTTGTCACTTTCCCTAACTGGGCACCACTAAACCAGTGGGCGCCTTGGCTGTTTGAGGCCTATGGAGATTGCAGCAAAATCGTTTGGCAGTTTTTAACTTTGTCCATGCCGCAGTGGCTCGTGGTGATTTTTGCTGCCAACCTCGTGGTCCTCGCGTTTGTGGTGATTTCCCAGTTCTTCGCCATCAAGAAAAGAAATCCCATTCGCTAACTGCTGGGCAAAGATGCAAAAAGCCGGGTTGATTTCCCGGCTTTTTGCATTCTCTGCGTTGTAGACCGATGTTACTGGCCGCAACACTGTTTGAATTTCTTACCGCTACCACAAGGGCATGTATCGTTGCGGCCGATGCCTTTGTAAGGATTAAGACTTTGCGATTTATTGCCAACCATCAGTTCATCGGCGGCTTGTGCTACTTCGTTGAGCATCAGATCGAGCTGAGGCAGAAAATCGTCCAGCTGCGGTGGCATCTCGATTCCTGCCACCTTCATTTGCGCTTGAGTTTGTTCTTGGTCGATAGCCAGCATCAAGCATGTTAACCATGCGCTGAGCATACGCTGCGTACCGTCATTGATTTGCACCTCTTGCCACTGCTCTTCCACCATCGGCCACAGCGACATAAACCCTTCGGCAAAGTCCGCTAATGCCTCTTGATTTTGATCGAGTAGCGTCTGCAGCGAGTACTCATTGCGCAGAATGCGATTATGTTGCTTGTGGATCTGCTCTGTCACCGCCTGACGAAGATCGACAGAGACTTCGCCCACCAAGCTGCTCAGCCATTGTTCTGGATCAGTCGGTTTGACGGTCAAATTGGCTGCAAAAACAGCCCCTTCAATATACCAGGCTGATTCTGGGCATGTGGAAGTCGTGAGATCGATAAGTTGGTATTGCATTGTCGTTAACTTTTTTCGGTAATTTTTTAGTAAATAGCGGCGATTATATACCTAAGCTTAGCCACGTGGTGGATAAATTCGTTGTGGCTTTTGGAAGCCCTCTTATCGTGACAAGCGAGTCGCTTATCGCTACAATCGCGCCTCGTTTTGACAGAGGCAAAAATTAGCGATGCGTGTAATATTGGGACCGATGGAAGGGGTATTGGATCATCTGATGCGTGAGATGCTCACAGAGATCAATGATTACGATTTCTGCGTGACCGAATTTGTTCGCGTGGTCAGCCAGCCACTTCCCGATCATGTCTTCTATCGCTTGTGCCCGGAACTGCTGCAAGGCTCAAAGACACGTGCTGGTGTGCCAATCAAATTACAACTTCTTGGTCAAGATCCACATTGGATGGCAGAAAACGCGGTACGAGCAGCCGAACTTGGTGCTTATGGCATCGATCTAAATTTTGGTTGTCCTGCAAAAATGGTTAACCAAAGTAAAGGCGGCGCGGCGCTGTTGCAGCATCCGGAGCTTATCTATCAAGTTGTCAAAGCATGTCGAGAAGCTGTTCCAGCGCATATTCCTGTTTCTGCCAAAATCCGTCTAGGTTGGGAAAATCCAGAAGATTGCTTTGAGATCGTCGATGCAGTCGAGCAAGGCAAAGCGGATGAACTGACCGTGCACGCCCGAACCAAAACGGGCGGCTATAAAGCCAGTGAAATCAAGTGGCACTATATCGACCAGATCCGCCAGCGTTGCAACATTCCTCTGATCGCCAATGGCGAAATCTGGAATTATGCCGATGGACAAGCTTGTATAGCAACAACAGGGGTCGACTCTTTGATGGTTTGTCGCGGCGCGCTAAATGTGCCCAACTTAGGCAATGTGGTGAAACATGATCACAAGGCGATGCCGTGGGAGCAAGTGGTGGATTTGTTGCTGCAATACAGTGAGTACGAGGTACGCGGCGATAAAAGTAAGTATTACCCGAATCGCATTAAACAGTGGTTTGCTTACTTACGCCAAGCTTACCCTCAAGCCGCCCCTCTCTTTAGTGACATTCGTACTCTGACCCAAGTTGAGCCGATTGTGACTCATCTGCAGCATTATCGCGCGCAGCTCCACGCAGAAAGCATTCCTGCATAAAATGAAAACGTATCGACCGCTGGTGCTCAGCGGCCGATAGCCTCACTTCGCATCCACCATCCATACAGAAATGGACTCTGGCGCAATCTCCATGCACATCTCTTCACTAATGGCTAAAGGTGCGCGTTGCTCCATCATCGGCGCCAATTGACCCGCTGATATTCCCGTTTGCCAAAATGGTAATGAGATCGGCTGTGTGTGATTGGCTAAATTGACAACCACCAGCGCGCATTCTTCTCCCAGTTGGCGAGTAAAGGCAAAGTGGTCCTTCTCTATCGCCAGAAACAGTATTGCGCCTTGCTGTAAACAAGGATGGGTTGTTCTTAATTGGATCAAGCGTTGCACATAACCAAACCAAGGGGACGTGTCGACCTGTTCCCAAGGAAAGCAGCGTCGATTATCGGGATCTTGTCCGCCTGCTAAGCCCACTTCTGTCCCATAGTAAAGACACGGCGTGCCAACATACGTAAACAACAGCCCGAGTGCGATTTCCATGTAACCTTGGTGCTGATTGAGCAAAGTAATAAAACGTGCGGTATCATGGCTATCGAGTTGATTGAGCTGGCTTAATTGGTTGAGCCAAGGAACTTTCGCACGCGCTTCGTTGAGCCATTCGACAAACTCACAGCCATCAATGGTAATCGGATCGTAAGCAATATCTTGTTGTGCCAGTAGAGCTCGAACTGGGTGGGCAAAGCCGTAGTAGTTCATTGAGCCATCTTCTTGTTCTCCTTGCAGCCACTTGGTGGCCTCGAAAAAATGTTCTCCGAGCACGTACGCCTGTGGGTTTTCCGCTTTGGTCGCCTGACGAAACGCCTGCACGTAATGGGCATTGTTGTAAGCCCCTTCCCCTTCACCGAGCATATGGATCACATCAAACCTCCAGCCATCAATTTGATAAGGCGCTTTGAGCCAATGGCGTATCACCGCATCTTCACCTTGGTAGATGTAATCTCTTACCGCTTGATGGGCGAAATTGAGTACAGGCAAGTTCTCAATCCCTTTCCAACCGATGTAATTCTTCGTATCCCCATCAAAGAAATAGTAGTCACGGTAAGGCGAATCACTGTGATGGTAGGCTCCATTGTCTCCTTTCCCGCCGCGATCGAGCCAAGGATGTTCGCAAGAGGTGTGGTTAAACACCGCATCGAGTATCACTTTCATGTCGCGCTGGTGTAATGCTTGCGTGAGCTCGGCAAACTCCTGATTAGTGCCAAGATGCGGATCGACCGTCAGATAATCGGTCGTATCGTACTTATGATTACTCGGTGCGGTAAAAATAGGGTTGAGATAAAGCGCGCTCACGCCCAAGGTTTGTAGATAATCCAGCTTGCTTGCAATACCAGCCAGATCGCCACCATAAAACTCACAGCCACCGTAGCCAGATCCCGTATCAACTGCCTCTCCCCAAGCTTTAGCCACCACCGGGCGCGTACCATTTTTTACTGTGTACTCACCATCTTTCACGCTGATATCAGGATTGCCGTTGCAAAAGCGATCTGGGAAGATTTGGTAGAAAACCTGCTCTTTCACCCACGCTGGCGGCTGATGCTTAGCATTGTATTTAAAGTGATACTCGCTGCCCGGCATGCGCTTTTGTACTCCGCGAGCATCTAGCCAATACTGTCCATCTTCCGTCAGTACTTTGAAGACATATTGAGTGACATCGCGGTCACTGTTGAGCGCGAAACTTGCTCGCCATTGCTTTAACGCTCCGACAGATTCAATCGATTGCATCTCGACTAAGTACTCTTCATTATCGGGTTCATGTCTGAGATAGACCTTTTCAATGCCTTGCGATTGAGTGCGAAGTGTCACCTGCGCTAAGCCTTGGCTTAAGCAAAATCCATCTTGAGTCTGCGAGTGAAAAAGAAAGGGATGCGTCATTTGAGGTACTCTGGTTGTTGCTTTGCTTTATTGTAGAAGCACAAACAACCGAGAAACTCCCCCCTTAAAAAATAAATAATCCTTTATTTTTCAAGGGGAGATCACACTTGGTAGGCGTATTGCTAGGGGCGTAGAGATGTAACGTGGCTATTGTTAGTTGAGCAGCAAGCTGTCGTCCGCTAGCTCTTCGCCACGCACTTTCGAGAACATTTCGAGCAGATGAGTCACCGTCATTCCTGCCCGTTGCTCTCCGGCGACATCCAAAACAATTTCGCCTTGGTGCAGCATCACGGTGCGATCGCCACACGCCAGCGCATCTTTCATTGAGTGAGTCACCATCATCACCGTCAGGTTAAACTCTTTGACGATGCGTTTGGTCAGATCGATGATAAACGCCGCCATACGAGGATCTAAGGCTGCAGTATGTTCATCCAGCAAGAGCAGCTTACTGTCAGACAAGGTTGCCATCACCAAACTCACGGCTTGGCGCTGCCCGCCTGATAGCAGGCCAATACTGTCGCTCAGCCTATCCTCTAAACCTAAACCCAGAATACTGATGCGCTCTTGAAAGAGCTTTCTGCGCCGGGAAGAGAGTGCTAAGTTCCAACCACGAGATTTCCCGCGCATGTAAGCCAAAGCCATGTTCTCTTCGATGGTCAGCGCGCCGCAAGTCCCCGCTAATGGGTCCTGAAATACACGTGCGCAAAGCTTAGCCCGCTGGTCAACGGTTTGATAAGTCACGTCGGTGTCATCAATCAATACTTTGCCACCGACCATCGGTGTTTCACCTGTTACTGCGCCCAAAAGTGTTGATTTACCTGCACCATTTGAGCCAATAACCGTGAGAAACTGGTGCTCTGGCACTTCTAAACAGACACCACGCAAAGCGCGATTTTCAAGAATAGTGCCGCGATTAAACGTCACCTGAATATCTTCAAGCCTAATCATGCCGTACCTCCTGATCGACTTTTTCCACCCGCCGCTTTGGCAGGGCTAACGGACTTTTTTATACTGAGGTTTCCTTTCAGTTTCGGCACGATCAAGGCAATCGCAACGAGAATGGCGGTCACTAAGTTGAGATCCGATGCTTGTAAACCGAACATGCCCGAGCTCAAGGCAAACGCAACGGCTAAACGATAAAGAACCGAGCCAACAATTACCGCCACGACGGCGACCCAAATTTTACGACCTGAGATCAGCGTTTGACCTAAAATGACCGCAGCCAGACCAACCACTATGGTGCCAACCCCGGAGGTGACATCGGCAAAACTATTGGTTTGCGCAAACAATGCTCCCGCAAAACCGACAAAACCGTTCGAGAGTGCAAGGCCAAAATAGGTGTAAAAAGAAGTGCTTCCACCCTGTGCGCGCACCATTCGAGCGTTAACCCCCGTGGCGCGTAAACCCAGGCCAAAATCGCTGCTCAGCAGACGAACCACTAACCAAGCTGAGATTAACACCAAGATGCCAACCACCAATGGTCGAACTAGCATAGGATCGCCCAAAGACTCAAACGGCGTAAGAATGGTTTCTTCCCCAAGTAAAGCCATATTGGGCCGACCCATAATACGAATATTGATAGAAAACGCGGCAATCATGGTGAGAATGGATGCTAAAAGGTGCAATATTCCGCAGCGCACCGCTAAAAATGCCGTTACCCAGCCGGTCATTGCGCCAGCAAGAATCGCCATTCCAGTGGCAAGCCAAGGGTTAACGCCCGCCACGATTGCCGTTGCAGCAACCGCCGCGCCCATCGGAAAACTACCGTCGACACTGAGATCAGGAAAATCCAACACCCGAAAGGTGAGAAAAACGCCCAATGCGACCAAACCGTACAACAGGCCAAGCTCTAAAGCTCCGAAAAATGCAAAAGCAGACATAGTCACTCCTTTATTCTGCTCAAGAATGTGGCCAGCTTCCCGCTGGCCGATGAGGAGAGTTACTGAACGTCTGTCGCACGCTCAAGTACAGAAGCAGGAATCGTCACACCGAGCTTGGTAGCAACCCGCTGGTTCACCACTAAATCAGAACCTGTGGCGACTTTTACATCCAACTTGCCCGGTTCTTGGCCATCTAAAATGGCCGCGACGTACTCTGCCGTTTGTACACCGACTTGATAGTAATCAAAACCTAAGCTCGCAATCGCCCCTTTTTCAACATAAGAGGTCGCCCCTCCAAACACCGGGGTTTTCGCTTGGTTTGCAGCACCAATCATCCCTTCGATCGCACTGGCAACGGTGTTGTCCGTCGGTGCATACAGCACGTCGGACTTAGCCGCAATCGCTTGAGTCGCTGACTGCACATCAGCACTTTTCAGCGCAGTGGCTTCCACCACCTGTAAACCCTTCTCTGCTGCACTCTTTTTCAGCAGCTCGACTAACGTCACCGCGTTGGCTTCGCCTGGGTTATACACCACACCAATCGACTTGGCATTCGGTAGAATTTCTTTGATAAGGTCAACATGCTGAGAGACAGGCGAAAGGTCAGACAGCCCCGTCACATTCTTGCCCGGCTGCTGCATAGTTTTCACCAGCTTCGCCCCAACAGGATCAGTTACCGCGGTAAACACCACCGGAATAGAACGAGTCGCCGAAACCAAAGCCTGCGCAGTTGGCGTAGCAATGCCCACTAATACATCTGGATTTTCTCCGACAAACTGACGGGCAATTTGCACCGCAATCGCTGGGTTGCCTTGCGCTGTTTTGTAATCAAATTCGAGATTTTCCCCTTCAACATAGCCTTTGGCTTTCAGGCCATCGAGCAATCCTTGACGCGTTGCATCTAAGGCGGGATGTTCAACGATTTGCGATACCGCAACTTTAGCAGTTTTCGCTAATACCGATTGAGATGAGAGTAATGCAGCACTGGCAAGAACGGCCGTCGCGATCAGTTTTCCTGCTTTCATCTTGACTCCTTGATTTCAGCATAATTTAGATGGGTGATGTTGTGTGTTTGTTTATTGTGTTCGATCTTTATTGTGTGCACTTTTCGTGCATCTGAATGACATTATTACCAGTAACTTAGCGTGATGGAAAGCGGGATTTAACAGAAAACAAACAAAAGGAGAGATAAGACAAAGTGTCTAGCGGAAAATAACGCAAAACAAAAGGCAGCACGAAGGCTGCCCGGAAGAACTCACTTAAGCACGCAGAAATTGCGCTAAAACCAACGTTCTAACGCATTTTTGTCCAGTTGGCGAAAAGCACGATTGAGGATCTGTGCTAACTCTTTGTAGCGCGGACGGGATTTGAGTGGCTCCAAAGCAAACCCTGTTTCTACAATCTTCTGATGCAACTCACGATACCAACTTGCCAGCGCAGGAGGCAATTGCGTGTTAGAGCGATTACCAAGCCACCACATTCCTTGCAACGGCATACTGAGAGCAAACAGTGCCACCACAATGGCTTGAGGAAGAGCTTGGTAATTATCGAAAGCCATTTGGGTAAGCAGACTAATAGCCGCAATCGCTGGCATCACTTTCACACCGAAGCGCGTCGCCTTAATGATTCTCTGGTCAGGAAATATGGCGTTCAACTCTTTGCGCATCGGCCAGATATCCATGTACTTTTGCCCATCTCGCAGGCTGTGAGTTAATCCGACTTTATTGCTCATAACGCCCCTCACTAAAATTTAGTTGAAGATTTAAACTGAAAACGCAAAAAATTGATGAAAGTTAATATCCTTTCAAATTTTTTTTGTTATCATTGCCTATTATCGTTATCCTTTGACGATCCTCAATGTCATTGTTGCTGTATTTTACAATTTAAGCAACTCTGAGGACCTATCTGCAAAGGATGGCAAAGGTGGTGATTGGGATCGCCACCTTTCTTTATTACGGAAAGCGAAAGTTTTTTGACCAAGATTAGTACGCAGCTGTAACGGCATCGTCTATTCTTGTGAATGATTTTTCATCCTTACTGATCTTTATCAGACGAATAACAGGTAGTCACAAATGTCTAAGCTAGTTTTAGTTTTAAACTGCGGTAGTTCTTCTCTCAAATTTGCTGTTGTTGATGCCGAAAATGGCGACGAGCATCTATCAGGTCTTGCTGAGTGTCTTCACCTTCCTGAAGCACGTATCAAATGGAAACTAGATGGCAAACACGAAGCTCAACTGGGTAACGGTGCAGCACACGAAGAAGCCCTAGCGTTTATGGTAGAAACTATTCTTGCTTCTAAGCCAGAGCTTTCTGAAAACCTAGCAGCAATCGGTCACCGTGTTGTACACGGCGGCGAGAAGTTCACTCAGTCTGCCCTTATCACCGACGATGTACTAAAAGGCATCGAGGATTGTGCAACTCTGGCTCCGCTTCACAACCCAGCACACATCATCGGCATCAAAGCAGCACAAAAATCGTTTCCTGCACTGAAAAACGTGGCTGTATTTGATACTGCTTTCCACCAAACGATGCCTGAAGAATCTTACCTATACGCTTTGCCATACAGCCTGTACAAAGAGCACGGTATCCGTCGTTACGGTATGCACGGTACGTCTCACCTGTTCATCACTCGTGAAGTAGCAAGCCTACTCAACAAGCCAGTTGAAGAAGTGAACATCATCAACTGTCACCTAGGTAACGGCGCTTCTGTTTGTGCAGTGAAAAACGGCCAATCAGTGGATACTTCAATGGGCCTAACACCACTAGAAGGTCTAGTAATGGGTACTCGTTGTGGCGATATCGACCCTGCGATCATCTTCCACCTGCACGATGCGCTTGGCTACTCGGTTGAAAAAATCAACACTATGCTGACCAAAGAGTCTGGCCTAGCGGGTCTGACTGAAGTGACGTCTGACTGCCGTTTCGTTGAAGACAACTACGGCCAGAAAGAAGAAGCCACTCGCGCGATGGACGTATTCTGTCACCGCCTAGCGAAATACGTTGCTGGTTACACCGCAACTCTAGATGGTCGTCTAGACGCCATCACTTTCACTGGCGGCATCGGTGAAAACTCTGCACCAATCCGTGAAATGGTGCTAAACCGCCTTGGCATCTTCGGTATCGAAGTAGACAGCGAAGCAAACCTAAAAGCACGTTTCGGCGGCGAAGGCGTTATCACAACAGCAAACAGCCGCATCCCAGCGATGGTTATTTCAACCAACGAAGAGTTGGTGATTGCAGAAGATACTGCGCGTCTAGCAGGTCTGTAATTGACTTCACTGGCTAGCCTCACCGCTAGCCAGATTTCTTTTTGACAAAAGAATAAGGGGCTTCACTGCTATTGTTTGGCTCGGCCAAGCCATACGCAGTTAAGCTTTTATCCCCCAATAGTTAAAGGTACTTTGTCTGATGTCCCGTACTATTATGCTTATCCCTGCCAGTGCCGGTGTTGGTTTAACCAGCGTTAGCATGGGTGTCCTACGCGCTATGGAGCGCAAAGGCGTTAAAGTTTCTTTTTACAAACCTATCGCTCAGCCACGCAGTGGCGGTGATCAGCCCGATCTAACCAGCACCATCGTTGCAGTCAACAGTGACATGAAAATTGGCGAGCCAATGCAAATGTCAGTGGCTGAAAACCTGATCGGCAACGATAACATGGACGAGCTGCTTGAGACCGTTGTAGAGCGTTACAACCAGATCAATAAAGATGCAGACGTTACCCTGATCGAAGGTTTGGTTCCAACACGTAAGCATCCATTCGCCAACCAAGTGAACGCAGAAATCGCTGCCACACTGGGCGCGGAAATTGTGTTGGTTGCCACCCCAGGCACAGACAACCCATCGCAGCTCAAAGAGCGCATTGAAGTGGCTTGTTCAAACTTCGGCGGCACAAAAAACAAGAACATTTCTGGCGTGATCATCAACAAGCTAAACGCCCCTGTTGACGAAGCGGGCCGTACTCGCCCTGACTTGTCGGAAATCTTTGACGACGCCGACAGCGCAAAACAGAACCAACTTGAAGTGATGCAGATCTTCAACTCAAGCCCAATCCGCGTTCTGGGTTGTGTGCCTTGGAGCATCAATCTGATTGCTACTCGCGCCATCGACATGGCTAAGCACCTTAAGGCCGAGGTCATCAATCAAGGTGACATCAAGACTCGCCGTATCAAAAGCATCACCTTCTGTGCACGCTCCCTGCCGCACATGATTGAGCACTTTAAACCAGGTTCGCTGTTGGTGACTTCAGCGGACCGTCCAGACGTTATCGTTGCCGCATCGCTTGCCGCAATGAACGGTGTGGAAATTGGCGCTGTGCTTCTGACTGGTGGTTACGATATTCCGGCTGAAATCGAAGGTTTGTGTAAGCCAGCGTTTGAAACCGGCCTACCTATCTTCAAAGCACAAGGCAACACTTGGCAGACCTCTTTGAACCTGCAAAGCTTTAGCTTAGAAGTACCAGCAGACGACAAAGAGCGTATTGAGTTTATCAACGATCACGTTGCTAGCCACATTGACGGCAACTGGATCGAATCCATGACCGAAGGCACGCAGAAATCACGCCGTCTGAGCCCACCAGCGTTCCGTTATCAGTTGACTGAACTGGCACGTAAAGCGGGTAAACGTATCGTGCTTCCAGAAGGTGATGAGCCACGTACCGTCAAAGCAGCGGCTATCTGTGCTGAGCGCGGTATCGCAGAATGTGTCCTGCTTGGTAACCCTGAAGAGATCAAACGTGTTGCCGCTCAGCAAGGCGTTGAACTTGGTGCTGGCGTGCAAATCATCGACGCAGATGCGATTCGTGAAAACTACGTTGCTCGCCTAGTTGAGCTGCGTGGCGCGAAAGGCATGACCGAAGTAGTTGCGCGCGAAAAACTGCAAGACTCTGTGTTCCTTGGCACCATGATGCTTGAAGCCGATGAAGTTGACGGTCTGGTTTCGGGTGCGGTTCACACAACAGCGAACACCATCGTTCCTCCGTTCCAGATCATCAAGACAGCACCAAATGCGTCGATCGTCTCATCAGTATTCTTCATGCTTCTGCCTGATCAGGTTCTGGTTTACGGTGACTGTGCAATCAACCCAGATCCAACCGCAGAGCAGTTGGCAGAGATTGCTATCCAGTCAGCAGATTCTGCCGCAGCGTTCGGCATTGACCCTCGCGTAGCGATGATCTCTTACTCAACCGGTGAATCAGGCAAAGGCGCTGACGTTGACAAAGTGCGCGAAGCAACACGCATTGCACAAGAGAAACGCCCTGATCTGATCATCGACGGTCCACTGCAATATGACGCAGCGATTATGGAAAACGTGGCTGCTTCTAAAGCACCAAACTCTCCAGTCGCGGGTAAAGCAACCGTATTCGTCTTCCCTGATCTAAACACAGGTAACACGACTTACAAAGCGGTACAACGCAGTGCAGACCTAGTTTCTATCGGTCCAATGCTGCAAGGTATGCGCAAGCCAGTCAATGACTTGTCTCGTGGTGCGCTTGTCGACGATATCGTCTACACCATCGCTCTAACGGCCATTCAGTCAAGCCAAGAGCAGAAATAATTGTCACTGTAAAGTCCAAGCCCTCGCTAAGTCGAGGGCTTTTTATTTTCAAGCCAACGACCCGCTATGCAGCAAGAAAAACACCACCCCGCCGACTGCAACGCTAGCAAGCATCACGGGAACCACTCGCTTCCACAAGTGTTTGTCACCTATCGCCAACACCATGCCCATTTTAACTAAGGTATTTACCGAAGCGGCGATAAAAATACCCAACGCCGCTGTAGTCACATTTAGCCCCGATACACTCTGCCGGCCGAGCGCGAGCGAAATCGCATCGACATCAGTAAGACCAGAAAGCGCGGCTAAAATCAGTGTCCCAGCATTGCCAAACCAGTCTGCGAGTGCATGGGAAAGCAGCATGATAATGGCCAAGATCACGCCAAAAAACAGTGCTGATTGTAGTGCCAACGGGTTCTTCTGCTTGCCGGGCTGCTCTGAAAACTCTGTATCGCTAAAACGCCAAATCCACCAAGCGGGAAGATAGAGCATGAGCATCATCGCCAAGGCAACTGGCCACAAGTGAACCACCAGTTGAGGATTAAGCACCGAAAGCACCACCAAAAGCCGAGGAAACATGGTGCCACAACTGAGTAAGATCCCGGTGGCAAGTAATGGACTAATCACAGGCTGTTCGCGGGAAAGATGAGAAAATTGCAGTGTTAAAGCGGTTGACGAACTCAACCCCGCAAAAACTGAAGTGAATAGGATCCCACGCTTGGCCCCCCCGATTTTGATGGCAAAATAGCCGACAAATGAGATGCTGGCAATCAACACTACCATCCACCAAATCTCATAGGGATTGAGCGCATTCCAAGGCCCATAAGGTTGATTGGGCAGTAACGGCAGCAATACCACTGAGATCATCATCAACCGCAGCGCGGCATCAAGCTCATACTCTTGCAAGCGCTGCAAAGCTTGATGAAGCTCACGTTTGTTATCGAGCACCACCGCGGTAATCACCGCCGATGCGGCCGCCGCCACAGGTTGTCCGCTGACGGCCAAGCTACCAATGACAAAGGTCACCAACAGGGCGACAACGCCAGTGATGCTAATATCCTGACTGCTTTTCTGCTGCATGACAAAAGCGATGCAAGAGAGTACCACTAAAGCAATTAATGCAAAGCCAAGAATGATCGGCGAAGTATGAGCGGCAAGTAAGGCGGTTAAGCCGCCAAATAGACCAACCAGAGAGAAAGTACGAATGCCTGCAACTCGGCTCCCTTCGGCACTGTTGCGCATCACCCAGCCACGCTGAGTGCCAATGATTGCGCCGAGTAACAGCGCAATTAATAGATGCCAAACGCCTTGTTCATTAACCAATTCACTGACGTCCATTCCACCTCCTTTAAAGGAAAAATCCCCTTTAAATTCAGTTTAGTTGATTCACCAATATGGACTGTGAAATGACAAAGGTTGTGACACAAAAGACGACTCATTTTTCATTACAGGTGCTCACGTCCATGAGGCGAGTTCAGATCCAAATCTGGACCAACAGGCACCACTTGGCTTGGATTAATGGTCGTATGGCTGAAATAGTAATGGCGTTTGATATGGTAAAAATCCGTCGTTTCAGCAATGCCATCCATCTGATAGAGCTCTTTTAGGTAACCATTCAAATTGGGGTAATCGGCAATGCGCTTTTTATTGCACTTAAAATGGCCAACATACACCGCATCGAAACGAATCAACGTGGTAAACAGACGCCAGTCAGCCTCAGTTAAGTGACGACCGGCTAAATAACGATGAGTCGCCAAGTGTGCTTCCACTTTGTCTAAAGCGGCAAAGAGCACTTCATACGCCTCTTCATAGGCTTCTTGTGTGGTGGCGAATCCGCAACGATAGACACCATTGTTGATATTTGGGTAGATAAACGCATTCCACTCATCAATCACATCACGAAGCGCAAGCGGATAGTAATCGTTCGTATTGCCTGTCAGTTGGTTGAATTCTGAGTTGAACATACGAATGATTTCAGACGATTCGTTACTGACGATAGTGAGGGTCTTTTTGTCCCACAAAACTGGCACAGTGACTCTTCCGGTGTAATCTTTCTGCGCCTGAGTATAAATTTGGTGCAAACGCGTATGACCAAATAGCGGCTCAGGCAGCCCCATTTTCCAGCCTTCACTGAGCATATCAGGGCAGACAATAGTGACATCAATATGGCTTTCTAACCCCTTAAGATGACGAAAAATCAAGGTACGATGCGCCCAAGGGCACGCCAGAGACACGTAAAGATGATAACGCCCAGATTCAGGTTGAAATGTTGCTGCTTCGCGATTTTCTATCCAATGGCGAAATCCGGCCTCTTCACGGACAAATTTGCCCTGATTTTGCTGCGTTTCGTACCAAACATCGTGCCATTCACCGTTGATTAACTTGCCCATGTTCGTGCCTCCTCGTGTTTTTTCTCAGTATAAACAGGCTGGCATTTTTCTTAACAAGTGGTGATTGCTAGTGATATTCAGAAATTTCGAACAAGTACAGAAGTGTAATTTGAAGCGCCACAGAGAGGCAAAATAGAGACAAAAAAAGCGCGGATCATTACGATACCGCGCTTAAGCCCGTCACAGGCTGAATGGCTTAGATTTCAACGTGCAGGCACGAAACCGCGTGAGTGTCTGTACCTTGAATAGTTGGTCTGGTTTTAGCACACGCTTCCGTTGCCTGTGGGCAACGCGTGCGGAAGACACAGCCTGATGGTGGATTGATTGGCGAAGGCAAATCTCCTTCCAACATCTGGATGGTTTTACTGCGTTCAATCTTTGGATCAGGGATCGGCACCGCTGACATCAGCGCTCGTGTGTATGGGTGTTTCGGGTCAGCAAACAAGGCTTCTGATTTACCTAGCTCAACAGCATTACCGAGGTACATCACCAATACGCGATCAGAAATGTGTTTCACCACCGACAAATCGTGCGCAATAAACACCAAGGAAAGACCAAGCTCTTTTTGCAATTCTTTCAATAGGTTGACAACCTGAGCTTGGATCGACACATCCAGTGCAGAAACAGGTTCATCACAGATGATCATTTTCGGATTCAAGATCAGCGCGCGAGCAATACCAATACGCTGGCACTGACCGCCAGAAAACTCGTGCGGATAACGGTTGATTACGTTAGGCAATAGGCCCACTTTCGCCATCATCTCTTTCACACGATCTTTCACATCTTGCTTAGAAAGCTGCGGGTAGAAGGTTTCTAAAGGCTCAGCGATGATGTCACCAACCGTCATGCGTGGGTTAAGCGATGCCAATGGATCTTGGAAAATCATCTGCATGTCTTTCCGCGTTTCGCGGCGCTGAACCTCTTTCATCTTGGTCACATCTTGTCCAAGCCAAACGACTTCACCTTCGGTCGCTTGGACAAGGCCGATAATGGCACGGGCAAAAGTCGACTTACCACAGCCAGACTCGCCTACTACGCCAAGCGTTTCCCCTTCGTAAAGACGGATGTTAACGCCATCTACTGCTTTCAGATTTGCGGGCTTACTCCAAGGCCAAGCCGATTTTGACGCGATGCTGAAATGAACCTTCAGATTTTTAACGTCTAACAGTATCTTTTTCTCTTGTGCACTCATTTTGTCCAAGCCTCCCAATCAGAAAAACAGGCGCGCTGACGACCTTCACCGAATGGCGTCAGAATTGGCGCTTCACGTTTACAGTGATCCATCACGCGATGACAGCGTTCTTGATATGGACAACCTGGAGGCAAACGTAACAAGTTGGGCGGATTGCCCGGAATAGTTGGTAAAATCTCGCCTTCGGTATCGAGACGAGGAATCGCTTTCAAAAGACCTTCGGCGTACGGATGGGTCGGTTGATAGAAGATATCGTCAACTGTGCCGTACTCCATGGTGCGTCCCGCATACATCACTAACACTTTGTCACAAGAGCCAGCAACGACACCCAAATCATGAGTAATCATGATAATTGCTGTGTTGAACTCACGCTTAAGCTCATTGAGCAGATCCATGATCTGCGCCTGAACGGTCACGTCCAACGCGGTCGTTGGTTCGTCGGCGATCAGCAATTTCGGACGACACAGCAGTGCCATCGCGATCATTACACGCTGACGCATACCGCCTGAGAACTCATGCGGGTACATGGTGATACGCTTACGCGCTTCGGGAATTTTTACCGCTTCCAACATACGCACAGATTCTTCGAACGCTTGCGCTTTGCCCATGCCTTTGTGCAGCATAAGCACTTCCATTAACTGATCGCTCACCTTCATGTACGGGTTAAGCGACGTCATGGGATCTTGGAAGATCATTGCGATCTGTTCTGCTCGCACTTTGTTCAGTTTCTTTTCAGGCAAGTTGAGGATCTCTTTGCCCTCAAACTTAGCACTACCTGAAATTTTTCCGTTTTTCGCCAACAAGCCCATAATGGCAAATACCGTCTGGGATTTACCCGAACCAGATTCACCCACGATACCTAGGGTTTCACCTTGGTTTAGCGAGAAATTTAAATCGTTTACTGCGGTGACGATACCATCTTGCGTGGTAAATTCGACGCGCAGATCTTTGACATCTAATAAGTTCATCATTGCTTCCTTAATCTTTTATTCTACTTATCTGTCTTTTGGATCCAGCGCGTCGCGCAGACCGTCACCGACGTAGTTGAAACAGAACAGGGTTACAACCATGAACAACGCAGGGAAAGCTAATTGCCAGATTGCGACTTCCATTGTCTGTGAGCCTTCTTGTAGAAGAGCGCCCCAACTCGTCATCGGCTCTTGAACACCAAGACCAAGGAATGAAAGGAAGGATTCTGTCAGAATCATGCTTGGGATTAGCAAAGTTGAGTAAACCGCTACGATGCCGAGTACGTTTGGTACGATGTGGCGTGTGATGATTTTCCACTTGCTAACACCACATACGTGTGCCGCTTCTATAAACTCTTTGCTACGTAAGCTCAGTGTCTGACCACGTACAATACGCGCCATATCAAGCCAAGCAATCGCACCTATCGCCACAAAGATAAGGATAATGTTGCGGCCAAAGAAGGTCACCAATACGATAACAAGAAACATGAATGGCACAGCGTAAAGGATTTCCAGAATACACATCATGATACGGTCGGTACGCCCGCCAATAAAACCCGATGCCGCGCCATAAAGTGTGCCGATCAGTACAGCCACCAGCGCGCCTAGCACACCAACCATCAGTGAGATACGCCCGCCGATCAAAGTACGGACGTAAAGATCACGACCAAGGCTATCTGTACCAAACCAGTGCTCTGCGTTTGGACCAACGTGCATTGCATACCAGTCGGTATCGTCAAATGTAAATGGCGCAAGCATTGGCAGGACGATCACTGCCATTGTCATCACCACAAGGATAAACAGGCTCACCATCGCCGCTTTATTACGCATAAAGCGGATACGGGCGTCTTGCCACAAGCTGCGACCTTCGATTTCCAAATTCTCAGAAAACTTCTCGATCGCTTCAAGATGCTCTTTTTTCGTCAACATAACTTCAAACTTCCCTGTTAGTAGCGAATTTTCGGGTCAATCATCGCCAGTAGAATATCCACAATGGCGTTGAACAGAATAAACAAGAAACCAATCAGAATCGTCACGCCCATAACCAATGAATAATCGCGGTTAAACGCAGCGTTAACGAATAGCTTACCGATACCGGGCAAACCAAAAATGGTTTCAATGACCACAGAGCCAGTGATGATACCAACGAATGCCGGCCCCATGTAGGAGACCACAGGCAGCATGGCTGGTTTTAAAGCATGTTTGATAATGATGTAACGATAACTTAGACCTTTCGCACGAGCGGTACGGATGAAGTTACTGTTTAGCGTTTCGATCATAGAGCCGCGCGTAATACGCGCAAATGTCGCCACGTACAATAACGACATGCCGATCACTGGCAATACGATGTACATCAGTCCACCATCGTGCCAACCACCGGCAGGGAAAATATCCCAATGCAGCGAAAACAAGTAGATAAGTGCGGGGGCCAAAACAAACGAAGGCATAACGACACCAATCATCGCTGTAGACATGATGGTATAGTCGACCCAAGTGTTATGTTTAAGTGCCGCAATTGTACCTATTGTCACCCCAACAATGACGGTAAAGATAAATGCAATAAAGCCCACTTTGGCTGAAACTGGCAGAGCAACCGAGATCAGCTCGTTTACCGAGTAATCTAGGTATTTGAATGAAGGACCAAAATCCCCCTGCACTACGTTGAACAGATAAGTGGTGTATTGTTCAAATACTGGCTTATCTAGGCCATATTTTGCTTCAATGTTCGCCATAACTTCCGGTGGAAGTGGTTTCTCGCTTGAAAACGGGTTACCGGGTGCGAAACGCATGAGAAAGAAAGATACGGTGATCAAAACCAACATAGTTGGGATCGCCTCAAATATCCTTTTAATGATGAATTTAAGCATAAACTCACTCTTTCAGTCTGTGACAGTTTAAATGTAAATAGACCCTGCATGTGGTGCAACCACATGCAGTGTCTGGATTTTTTATAGTTATCAGCTTAGTTAATTACTTCGCGATGATGTAAAGATCTTTAGAGTAGATCTTCTCTTCTGCGTTGTTTGATGGGAAGCCACCAACACGTGGGTTCAGTAGACGTGAACGAACATATTGATAGATTGGAGCAATTGGCATTTCCTTCGCCATCAGATTTTCCGCTTCTAGGTACAAGCTTGAACGCTCAGCTTCAGAAGTAGACTTGAGTGCTTTGTCAATCAGAGCATCGTACTCTTTGTTACCCCAGTGCTGACCGCCAGTCGTGTTCGCGCTCACCATTAGAGTCAAGAATGAAGAGGCTTCATTGTAGTCACCACACCAACCAGCACGTGCAACTTCAAAATCACCCTGATCTTTTGTTGATAGATAAGTTTTCCACTCTTGGTTCTCTAGGTTAACATCCAAACCCAGTGTTTTCTTCCACATAGAGCCCAGTGCTACTGCAATCTTCTTGTGGTTCTCGTTGGTGTTGTACAGCAACGTAAACTTCAATGGATTCCCTTTACCGTAACCCGCTTCTTCAAGAAGTCGTGCCGCTTCTGCGTTACGCTCTTTCTGAGTCATCTTGCCATATGCTGGTAGCTCAGGGTCGAAGTTTGCGGTAATTTCTGGCGTCAAGAAGTAGGCTGGTTTTTGACCTTGACCAAGGATAGCGTTTGATACGATGTCACGATCGATCGCGTAAGAGATCGCTTTACGTACACGAACATCATCAAATGGCGCTTTTTTAGTGTTAAACGAGTAGTAATAAGTACACAGGCTGCCTTCAACAGACACAGACTCTGGGTACTCTTTCTGCAAACGCTTAAAGTGTTCAGTCGGTAGTGTCGACGTGAAATCAATTTCGCCAGACAAGAAACGGTTCATTTCCGCTACCGCATTTTCGATCGGTAAGAACGTGACTTTGTTGATCACCGTTTTCGCGTTGTCCCAGTAGTATTGGTTACGAACCATTTCTAAACGCTCGTTCACTACCCACTTATCAACGACATACGCGCCGTTACCAACGAAATGTTCTGGTTTCGTCCATTGATCACCGAATTTTTCTACTGTCGCTTTATGAACTGGTTTCATTGTCGTGTGGCCAGTCATCATCACGAAGTAAGGTACGGCTGTTTCCAGCTCAATCACTAACGTGTGATCATCAAGTGCTTTTACGCCCAATGTTGATTTGTCTTTTTTACCCGCAACGATATCTTTTGCGTTAACCATCTTGGTGTATTCCATGTACCAAGAGTATGGAGACGCGGTTGCTGGGTCGACGGCACGCTGCCAGCTGTAAACAAAATCTTGCGCCGTGACTGGATCACCGTTAGACCATTTTGCATCTTTGCGTAGGTGGAAAGTAAACGTTTTGTTGTCCGTCGTTTCCCAGCTTGTTGCTACACCAGGGATTGTTTTGCCGTCTGCGTCTTGGTTAACCAAGCCTTCTAATAGATCACGGATAACGTGAGACTCAGGCACACCTTGCGATTTGTGCGGATCGATGGTGGCAACTTCGGTACCGTTACCACGAACCAGTTCCTGTTTTGCTGATAGTTTAGTGCCTGCTGGAACGTCAGCAGCGAAAGAAAGAGTAGAAGTGGCAGCCACTGCCAAACCAGCGCCTAGAAGAAGGGCTTGAGTGATTTTGTTCTTATACATGCATAAACTCCAAGTTTTTTATTTGCATCCATGACTTCTTTGCAAAACACCAGAACGGTCGGTGATTTAGAAATTTCCAGCTTGTTTTTTAAGCAAAAATAGCTAAATACTCGCAAAGATTGCGGCACACATTAGCAATCATTGAAGTAATTTGCCATAAAAATGTAGCAAAAAACGTAATAATCCTTAGGAAACCGCGCAATATTAGCACCTTATACTAGAGCTTTAGTTTTCAGCAGAAGTTTATTAAACAGCAAACTAAAACTCGCAGATATAAGTGTCGATAAATCTAAAAATCCACCCCACATCAGCATCTTGTGCTAGATATGTTGCTAAAAATTAACATTTATGACATATGGCGTCTAACGAATTGTGGCGATTATTTTGTCAGAAAAGATGGTATTGTGAACAATGTCACCCATTCAACATGACAACAAAAATCAACTTAAGACCATGTTATTACTGACAGTGATCGTGATACAAAAAAGCGATGGCAGAGACCATCGCTTTTTCATTACCTGGCAATTATTGTGGTAAGTGCCAACGCTGCGCGGCTTTGTTGTCCGACTCTCGAGATTCTACCCAGCGCGTTTGTTCGGAGGTTCTCTCTTTCTTCCAAAAAGGCGCTTTGGTCTTAAGAAAGTCCATAATAAATTCACACGCTTCAAAAGCCGCGCCACGGTGGGCACTGGACACACCCACGAATACAATTTGATCACCAAGTTTTAGATCACCCACACGATGAATCACGCGAACGCTTAATAGCGGCCAACGTGTTTGCGCTTGATCGCAAATCTCACTCAGTGACTTCTCCGTCATGCCGGGATAATGTTCGAGTGATAAGCCAATCACTTTGTCGCCGAGATTCATATCACGTACTTTACCAACAAAAGTGACCACCGCCCCAGCGGCGCTCCCTTGCGCTAACTGGGCATATTCTGTAGCGAGCTCGAAGTCTTCTAACTGAACAGAAACACGCGAATCCAAGGCTAACCTCCTGTCACTGGTGGAAAAAATGCCACCTCATCACCGTCTTTGACCTCGGTATCTAATGGCACAATAGTTTGATTGACGGCCGCCAGCAGCTTATCGCTTTCCAATGCAAGCGCCCACTTTCCGGCCTGTGAGGCGAGATGAGCGCGAATCGCTTCGACATTCGCAAACGGCTCTTGCAGCTCAACTGAATCCGTACCTACCAACTCTCGGGTTTGCGCAAAAAAGAGAACTGTGATCATACACCCGCCTTAAAGTGTCCTGACTTACCGCCAGTTTTTTCCAACAACCGAATATGGCCAATGACAATATCTTTCTGTACCGCTTTACACATATCGTAGATGGTGAGCGCAGCAACAGAAGCTGCCGTCAGAGCTTCCATTTCCACACCTGTCTTGCCCGCCAACTTACACACCGACTCAATACGAACTTTACTTTCCGTTTCAATGGCTTCGATCTGTACTTCGACTTTCGTCAATAACAAAGGGTGGCAAAGGGGAATTAAATCCCAAGTTTTTTTTGCCGCTTGGATACCGGCAATGCGCGCCGTCGCGAAAACATCACCTTTATGATGTTGGCCGGAAAGAATAAGTTGCAGCGTTTCTGGCGCCATGTGAACCCAGGCTTCTGCCCTAGCCTCACGCACCGTTTCAGCTTTAGCCGACACATCCACCATGTTGGCTTCGCCCGAGGCATTGATATGGGTTAATTGGCTCATACTCTCTCCTTTATACACTCAGGTGAGGCATAAAGTTGCACGGACGATGGCTGGCATCCAATTGTTGCTTGATAATTTTGCTCCAGCCCGTACGACACGCACCCGTTGAACCCGGCATAGCGAAAATTACTGTATGGTTGGCAAAACCCGCAATCGCGCGAGATTGAATCGTCGAGGTACCGATCTCTTCATACGATACTTGACGGAATAGCTCACCAAAGCCTTCTACTTCTTTATCAAACAATGGCTTGAGCGCCTCAGGCGTGCTGTCGCGCGAAGTAAAGCCCGTTCCGCCAGTAATAAGCACGGCCTGTACGCTCTCATCGGCAATCCACTGAGATACGATGGCGCGGATCTTATACATATCGTCAATGACGATTTTCTTATCGACTATATGATGTCCGGCTTCTTTGGCGCTCTCAACGAGATACGCACCGGAAGTGTCGTTTTCTTCGCTACGAGTATCTGACACTGTCAGTACCGCGATGTTTGCTGGTTGAAACTTGCTTTCAGCGTGACCCATTTGTCCACCTTGTCATGTCATTCAATGAGTGAGCAGCTCGACCATTGAGGCGGCGAGCTCGATAAGTTTGGTGTTATCCACCGATAGACGCCAAATGCGGCGTTGCACCGGTGTTTCCTTGTTGGAGAAAGTGGCTGACGGCTTTATTTTTTAATCCACCCGAGATGCGAGCGATCAGTTCGTCACGTTGCGCATCATTGCTCAACAAATCGCGCAGATCGACCCCCTGTTCACCAAACAAACACAGATGCAATTTGCCTTTTGCCGATACTCTCAAACGATTGCAACTGGTGCAGAAATCTTTCTCGTAAGGCATGATCAGACCAATTTCACCGCGATAATCCGGATGAACAAAAACCTGTGCAGGGCCATCATTAGCGGCTTTCACTTTCGGCAGCCAGCCTTCGTTGAGTAGTTGAGTGCGGATCACAGCACCAGAAATATGATGCTGGTTGAAGAGTTGGTCCATCTCACCGGTTTGCATTAATTCGATCAAACGTAACTGAATGGGGCGATCTTTTATCCAGCGCAGAAAAGCCGGAAACTCGCGTAAATTCAGCCCTTTCATCAACACCACGTTGACTTTGACTTGCTCATAACCGACATCAAATGCACGGTCGATGCCTGACATCACTTGCGTAAATTTATTCTCACCCGTTATTTGCTGAAACATCCGCGCATCAAGACTATCGACGCTGACATTGATGTGAGTCAACCCTGCAGCTTGCCACTGCGCGACCTGCTTCTCAAGCCGGTAGCCATTTGTGGTCATCGCCACTTTTTCGATACCCGGAGTTGAAGCAATGCTCTCAATAATGGGTAAAAAATCTTTACGCAAGCTAGGCTCGCCACCGGTAATGCGCACTTTGTTTGTGCCGCAAGAGGCAAACGCAACCACCAGCCGACGGATCTCTGGAACAGATAAAAAAGATGATGGTGCTTGCCCTTGCGGCTGATAGCCGTTAGGTAAGCAGTATGTGCATTTAAAATTACAGACGTCAGTCACCGACAAACGCAGGTAATAGAACTTGCGATGAAATGTATCTTCAAATTGTTGCGCCACGGAACACCTTTCCAAATACGGGAGGCGAGATCATTTCCAATGTCGCCCTTGTGGCCTTTTGCCACTGGCTTAAGCTGCTTATCGTAAAACACGACTTAGCAAGTTAAGCTCGGAGTTATGGCACCCTTGATCTAGCAAGATAAGGGTAGCTTTGCCAGATAAAATACTTAATATTTATGGTGGAATCTAGCTCTAGCCAAGAAAAACATCACTAAATACACAATTTACTACTTAGTGAGTATCTGATATGAATCGAATACTCTAAATTGTAGTTGGTTATGACAAAAAATAAGAAGAATTGAATGAACGTACACACTTCCAAAAAGGTCGTCGCAGTGGGTGGCGGCCATGGCTTAGGAAGAGTTTTGGCAGCTCTTAAAGACTTTGGTGGGAACGCGACAGGTATTGTCGCGACTACAGATAACGGCGGCTCAACCGGGCGTATTCGACACTGCCAAGGCGGCATCGCTTGGGGCGATACCCGCAACTGTATTAACCAGCTCATCACCGAACCATCGATCAGTTCCATGATGTTTGAATACCGTTTTAAAGGCAGTGGTGAACTTGACGGGCACAACTTAGGGAATCTGATGCTCACGGCATTGGACAACTTATCTGTTCGGCCTTTAGACGCCATCAATCTTGTACGTGACATGCTCAAAGTGGCGGTCAATATTCTTCCCATGTCTGAGCACCCGTCCGATCTCACCGCCCTGTCGGTGGAGGGAAAATGGGTCACAGGAGAAACCAACGTGGATGAAATGGACACCGATTTAAAACGTTTGGATCTTTCCCCCAAAGTGCCCGCGACGAAGGAAGCCGTCATTGCCCTTGAACAAGCGGATGCGATTATTCTCGGCCCGGGCAGCTTTTTGACCAGTATTATGCCACCTTTACTTTTGCCTGAGCTGGGTAAAGCGATCGCACGTAACAGCAAGGCGAAGCTGATTTTTGTAGCTAACCTAAGCCCAGAATATGGCCCAGCAGGAAGAATGGATCTCAAACAGAAGTTGGAATGGTGTGAGCGTGCTTGTCAAGGACGGAAAATTGATGTCATTCTTGGCGATACTGAACATCCTGATTTAAAACAACATTGGCATTTCGCGACCCAATCTCTTGCCTCTGCCAACCACGATTGGCGACATGATCGCAACAAACTGCGTTTAGCCATAGAACAGCAACTGATCCAAACTTAATCTGTGATACACAAACGGCCCATCTAGGGCCGTTTTCGATTCTTATACTAGGCGCTTAGAACGCCTCGATTTGCCATCGCTGATACGCGTGCTGAGTTTGATGTAACACATCAATCATTGCCAACACATCGTTCACTTCGTCAAACGCGTCGTTTTGTTTCGCTCGTCCGTCCAAATTGAGGGCAAAGTCGCATAGAACATCAGCACCAAAGCTGGCGGCGCTGCTTTTTAATGCATGACTGATCTCTTTGAGGTAAGTGATTTTGTCATTGTAAGTGGCATCCGACAGTACCCCGAGGTAGGTCTCAAGTTCGTTGAGAAAAATACCTAGCAATACAGGCACATTCTCCGGACCAATCTCTTCACCGAGCGAAGCGATTTTCTGTTTATTCAGTAATTCCATCACGGGCCCTGATCTCTTCTTTACTGTTCCAAGTTTGGAGTTTGCGATAGATAGTCGATGGACTAACGTCCAAGTAACCTGCAGCACGTGGAATATTGCCATCACACGCTTTGATCGCCTGCTCAATCGCCATTTTTTCTGTCATCCATAACGGGTAGATATCTGTTACAGAAACCGGCTCTAACTCTTTGAATAGGCGATTTTCACTACGAGCCAATGGTTGGTTTAACGGCGGTGGCAACATCTCCAAGGTAATTTCCTTACCATTGTTTAGTACTACTATGTTGCGCAGCACGTTTTGGAGCTGTCGCACATTGCCGGGCCATTCGTACTCATTGAATCGCTCAAGTACCTGTGGAGAGAAACGTACAAAGTTTTTGCCCTCTTCATGAGACATGTAACCCAGTAAAGAGTAGGCGATTTCTATCACATCCTCTCCCCGCTCTCGCAGCGGAGGAAGATGCAGTGGGATCACATACAAGCGGTAGTACAAGTCCTCACGAAAACGCCCTTCTTGCACTTCTTTCCAAGGATCGCGGTTGGTGGCACAAACAAAACGCACATCGACACTTTTCATTTTTGACGAGCCGACTTTCTGGAACGTGCCTGTTTGGATAAAGCGCAACAACTTGGTTTGCAAATCCAAATCCATTTCGCACAGCTCATCAAGAAACAAAGTACCGCCATCGGCTAATTCTGCCGCCCCTTGCCGATCCGTCGCCGCGCCGGTAAAGGCACCTTTTACGTGGCCAAATAGCTCACTTTCAATCAAATCTTTGGGAATCGCCGCACAGTTAATCGCGATGAAAGGCTTGTCGCCGCGACGACTTGCAGCGTGAATGGCCTCAGCACAGACTTCTTTCCCCGTACCACTTTCTCCGGTAATGAAAATACTCGCTTTGCTGCTTGCCGCTGAGTCGATGGTGCGATACACCTGCTGCATTTTCTGGCTACTACCAATGAAACCCTGATAGTTCTGATTCGCCGGACTGTCGGCTTCATTTTTCAGTTTGCTGGCTTTACGAATGGCGTTATTGACCGTGACCCGCAAGCGATCTGCTTCACAAGGTTTAATCAAAAAGTCTTGTGAACCATGCCGCATCGCCTCGACTGCCGTATCAATCGAACCGTGCGCGGTCATAAAGATAATCGGCACATCAGGATGACTGGCTTTCACTGCGTGCAGTACATCCATCCCGGTCATGTCAGGCAACCTTAAATCAAGCAGGATCAGATCCGGGATTCGGTGTTTGAGACTTTCAATCGCATCGCGTCCAGTACCGACAATGTTAATGTCGATACCCAATGGCGTTAGATAGGATCGGTATAAAGCCGCAACAGACGCAGTATCTTCCACCATGAGAAGATAACGTGAGCGCGGCGCATCAGTAGTGTGTTGCATACTCTAGCCAATTTTTATTTGTGTTTCGAACAATAATCGCATTGCGCGATGCATTTTGCAAATTACAAAAGGTTTTTTTCGAAAATATGTTCAAATTTCAAGCAGTGAGGGCCGTAAAGATTGGCATAAAGGATGCAGTGGCTAACTGACCTTTTAGGTCACCTAGCCAACTGACGTTGTTAGTGAACTTCGTGTTCGCAACCGTAGCCAATAGTGAAAACGCTGTTGGCTTTTTTTTGCGTCTGATCTTGCAAGTTGCTTCTAGCTATTGGCGATGAATTGCTGGCGCAACTTTTCAATTTGGTCGCGCTTCTCTGCGGCCAATTCGAACTCCAAGTCACGGGCATGCTTGTACATCTGAGCTTCCAATTTGCTGATCTCTTTCTCAAGTTGCTGCGGAGTTAAAATGCCGTAGGTTTGAGAAGGCTCAGCCACTTTAGACAGAGGTACCATTTTGCTGCTCTTCTGCTTGCGGCTCTTGGCAATATCGCCCAGCTCCATAATATCTTTGATATTGCGTTTTAGCGCTTGCGGCTGGATGCCCATTTTCTCGTTGTAAGCCTGCTGCTTCTCTCGACGGCGATTGGTTTCGTCCATCGCCTTTTGCATTGATTTGGTGATGTTGTCTGCGTATAGGATGGCTTTCCCATTTAAGTTGCGCGCTGCGCGGCCAATGGTTTGAATCAGAGAGCGTTCAGAACGTAAGAAACCTTCTTTATCGGCATCCAGAATCGCCACCAGCGACACCTCAGGCATATCGAGACCTTCGCGCAATAAGTTGATCCCTACAAGCACGTCAAACTCACCTAAACGTAAGTCACGGATAATCTCAACCCGCTCGACCGTATCGATGTCTGAGTGCAGATAGCGTACTTTGACATCGTGTTCATGCAGATACTCGGTCAAATCCTCCGCCATGCGTTTGGTTAGCGTGGTCACCAGCACCCGTTCGTCTTTCACGGCACGCAGACGAATCTCAGAAAGCAGGTCATCGACTTGAGTCGCCACTGGACGCACTTCCAAAACTGGATCTAGTAATCCTGTCGGCCGCACCACCTGATCCGCGATTTCACCCGCGGATTTTTCCAGCTCGTAGTTGCCGGGGGTCGCCGACACAAAAATAGTTTGTGGCGCCAATGCTTCAAATTCATCAAACTTGAGCGGACGATTATCCAACGCGGAAGGCAGACGAAAACCATATTCCACCAAGGTTTCTTTACGCGAGCGGTCACCTTTGTACATCGCACCGATTTGTGGAACGGTCACGTGCGATTCGTCGATGATCAGCAAGCCATCGTGCGGGAGGTAATCAAATAAGGTTGGTGGTGGCTCGCCTTCTGAACGTCCACTGAGATAACGCGAGTAGTTTTCGATACCCGAGCAGAAGCCCAGTTCGAGCATCATCTCAATATCAAATTGAGTGCGTTGGGTAATACGCTGATCTTCGAGCAGTTTATTGTTTTCTCGCAAATAGGTTTGACGCTGAAGTAACTCTTGCTTGATATTCTCAATCGCTTCGAGAATACGATCACGCGGTGTCACGTAGTGCGTTTTGGGGTAAACCGTAAAGCGAGGGATGTCACGTTGCTTAATCACGCCCGTCAAGGGATCAAAAATACTGATGCAATCAATTTCATCGTCAAACATTTCCACTCGTACCGCATCTTGATCAGACTCGGCGGGAAAGATATCAATCACTTCACCGCGGACTCTAAACTGCCCTCGCTCGAAGGCAATGTCATTGCGGCTGTATTGTAGCTCTGCCAATCGGCGTAAAATATCGCGCTGATCCATCACGTCGCCACGGCGAATATGCAGCATCATCTGTAAATACGCTTCAGGATCGCCCAAACCATAAATCGCGGAAACCGAAGCAACGATAATCGCGTCTTTTCGCTCCAGAAGGGCTTTGGTTGCCGATAAGCGCATCTGCTCAATATGCGCATTGATAGATGCATCCTTCTCGATAAAAGTGTCGGTGGTGGGCACGTACGCTTCAGGTTGATAGTAATCGTAGTAAGAGACGAAAAACTCAACGGCGTTGTTGGGGAAAAAGGCTTTCATTTCGCCGTACAACTGAGCCGCTAAGGTCTTGTTGGGGGCCAACAGGATCGCGGGTCGCTGTGCTTGCGCAATGACATTCGCGAGAGTAAAGGTTTTGCCTGATCCGGTCACACCCAACAAAGTTTGGTGAGCCAAGCCGGAGTCTAATCCTTCAATCAATTGCTTAATCGCGCTTGGCTGATCACCGGATGGCGCATATTCCGACACTAAATCAAATACTTTGCTCATATCTTCCCCGCTTCTGATGGCTACGACTCAAAGCTGTATAAATATACACATCATCGCCAAAGAATGACAGCGCAACAAGCGCTTGTCGATTTTGCCTTAGATGCGTTTAGGCAAAATCGCTCAGAGTTTTTTCTGGATTTCCTGACAATGACTTGATATTATCCTCGCCCATTTTGCGGCTTAACTGGCTTTAACAGCAAAATATTCTTCCACAAGTTTTCCCCAGAATAGTGCGTCTTTGCCTATTTTCTTACTTTTCCGCGACCTGCAAACCATTTTGATTACATCTTGGATCCGTGTCATATTTTTGAGTTATTCGATAGAAATCATTAAATTAGCATTAGTAATTCGTCATTAATTTCTAGAGTTTAATACCTAAATTATCCACTCAAACTATTTGCTCAAGTTTAACTCACACACTTATCCACAATTTTGGTGGATAAGTAAACTCAGCCTTTGAGCCGCAAGGCATACAGAAAAGTAAAGTTTTTTTTAAAGCAAAAATGTGTATCTCAGACATGGTTAGCTATTGACAGGCAATTACCTGATCGGTATCATTCGCCCCGCTTTTTAGCACGACCTTTCCTCCTTAGCTCAGTCGGTAGAGCGACGGACTGTTAATCCGCAGGTCGCTGGTTCGAGCCCAGCAGGAGGAGCCAAATTCATAAAAAAGCCACTTCGCAAGAGGTGGCTTTTTTGTCTAATCTTGTATGGTCAATATTGACTACACACATTACTTTTCGTCTTGTCAAACCTTTAGCAAACTGAAGTATTTTTCTGTCCATCCAAACTTGCTGGCAAAATAGTCAGTATACGCGCGCTCGATAAGCCTGAAAATCGACTATTCAGAAGCCGCTGGCATGTTTGGGTCATTTTGTCCAACAAGATGCAAATGTACATCTTGTTGCGGAAATGGAATGGAAATGCCTTCCCTGTCAAAACGCAGTTTTACTTCTTTGGTGACATCCCAATACACATCCCAGTAGTCATCTGTTTTGACCCAAGGACGGACGATGAAATCAACAGAAGAGGTATTAAGCATATGAACTTTGATATTGGGTTCAGGGGAGCGCAATACCGCAGGGTGAGATTTTACGATATCGGTCAGCACCGCTTCTGCTTTGAGTAGGTTATCCGTGTAACCTATACCAAACACCATATCGACACGGCGAATTTTTTCATGAGTGACATTTTTAATCACCTCCCCCCAGATTTTACTGTTTGGCACAATAATGATTTGGTTATCAAAAGTACGGATAGTGGTATTGACTAAACTCATATGGCTGACTTTACCGTCTACACCACCGGCATGGACAAAATCACCGACATCAAACGGTCGATAAATCAGTAACATCATACCGGCAGCAAAGTTAGATAAGGTATCTTGCAAAGCAAAACCGATGATCACCCCTGCAATACCAAAGCCCGTTAACACTGGCGCTAAATTGAAACCAAACTGTGAAAGGCCGATCAAGATACCAATAATCCATACTACTTTTCCGGAAATGGAAACGAAGAAGTCCTGCATTAAGTGAGACATGTTGATATTCTTCGAGCTAACTGCAGAGCGCACTAAACTTCTCGTTACTTTTGCTCCACCTTTCGCAGTCATCAAGATCAACAGAAAAATAAACAACTGAAACAAGTGTTGAACCGCATTGCTGGTAAGCCAGTTAATAAATGAGTTCGACCAATGATGTAGGATTGAAAATGCAACTTGAGTATTAAGCAACTCTTGAGTAATGCTACCCGTTGCTTGAAAAATTTGTCGTTTATAATCCGCAGTTTCCATCGCAAGACTATCAGCAATGCCAACCACCACACGCAAACTTTTTGTGACAATATCGAGCCTCTGCTGAGTGAAAATCAGTGACAATTGTAAGCTCGCTTTCTCAGATTCAGGGCTAGAGCTGATCTGGCCATTGATGATACTGCTTTGCTGCTTTAAATATTCCAGCGAAGCCGATAAAAGTCGAAGGCGTTGATTGACGCGATCCTTTAGCGTGGCTTGTGGTTGGGTCACATCAATATCTAGCCGATTCAACCATTGGATATTTTCTAAACCAGATTGGTAAGTCGCATCAAGATAATACTGCAGCTCTCTATAAGTGGAAATGTAAGACAGTTTATCCTCATGAGATGCCTGTGCAAGATTACTATCAATAGAATTAAGCCTTTCCGTAATATAGCGGTTCGCTTCCTCAGTATAAGCATGTTGGGTTTTTACCCAATCAATTAGCTTGTCTTTGGCAATAACATTATCTTCTACGGCCTTGGCAAGACTCTTCCTTAGTTCCGCGTTTTTCTGAAATAATTGCAGTTGTAAAGCATCACGCACATCACCCGTCGCTTGATCTAATGTCACTGATAACTCGCTGATGTATTGCTTAGCTTGTTCAATCTCATTTTCGAGCTCTGAAGATGGGGTTTCAATGATAGCCACGGAATCGCCTTCTGTCCGTGTCTCACTCTGTGGTTGTTCATTTGCCCATACACCGCTTGCCAATAGCAACAACATCATTGCCAAGCTCCAGGCTAGACACTGCTTGATGGTGTAATTATTGCCATGTTTTGCCATCATCATTCACCTTCTCACTCCTTAGCCAACATACCGTTCATCGAATAATCAAAGTGTTCTATCATCAACTTTGGCAGTAGAGTGCCCACTCACAAACCTAACTGAAATCTGCTGAAGTTAATCGACTACTCTATCTCTTTGTTATTAATAGTATAGAATTGTTTCAAGATATGTTAGCGGCGAATAAAGTGTATAACCATGGATAGGGTCGACAAACGTTTAATTAGCTGTGATGAATGTGGACTCATCGCCACAGTGCCAGCGTTAAGCCAAGCACAAACCGCACACTGCCCCCGTTGCGGTCATACGCTTACCCAAACCCAAAAGCACCCCTATCAAACCGCTATCGCCCTGGCGATAAGTTGTTTGATGTTATTGGTGCTTAGCCTTGCGTTCCCGTTCATGTCGTTTAGTGTGCAAGGATTGACTCAGGAAATTACGCTCCTGAATGCGGCAAAAATGTTGGGGGAATTCCAAAATGTCTTATTAGCCATTTTACTTTTCGCCACCGTTATTCTCTTTCCCGCGCTTTATATTTCCCTCCTGCTGTTTTTGTATTATAAAGCGGCGCAAAGCAAACAACGGGCGCTTTCGAAACGTGAAATCCAGTTAGCAACACTGTTGTGCAAAGCATTGTTTAAAGTCCAGCCGTGGATGATGGTGGATGTCTTTTTAATTGGCGTATTAGTCAGCCTCATCAAAATTGCCTCACTGGCCGAAGTGGCGATGGGGTATTCCTTTTGGGCGTTCTGCCTTTTTTCGGTCTTGGTGGTGAAAACGGTCTCGTTGGTGGATCGTTATTGGTTGTGGCAGCATTTTATTCCAGCGCTGATTCCACAAGGAGTCACCTCTGGGCAAACCCACTGCACTCACAACCACGTCAGTTGCCATACTTGTCAGCAAATCAATCTGCTTACGCCTGAGCATAAAAAGCCTTCTTGTATACGCTGTGGTAGCCGCCTGCATGCCTATCACCCACAACTCAATTTACAGCGTGCTTGGGCATTACTGTTTGCTGCGGTGATTTTTTATATTCCGGCCAATCTTTACCCGATGATGTACACCGTCAGTCTCGGCCAATCGGAAGGTTCAACCATTATGCAGGGCGTGATTCTCTTATGGCATCTTGGCTCCTACCCGATTGCGATGGTGATTTTCTTAGCCAGTATTTTCATTCCGATGGCGAAGATGTTTGCGCTCGGCTGGCTTTATTGGCAAGCCGGAAAACTGAACGTTTTTCCTGAAAAGCAGAATCTAAAACGCCTCAAAGTCTATCGAATCACCGAGCTTATCGGGCGTTGGTCAATGATCGATATTTTTGTGGTGGCGATCTTGGTGGCCTTGGTGCAACTGAATAACCTGATGGCCATCTATCCGGGTCCTGCGGCGCTCTCTTTTGCAGCGGTAGTGATCTTAACCATGTTATCGGCAATGGTTTTTGACCCCAAAACATTGTGGCAAGAATCGCCTAAAACCTCCCAAACAAAATTCAATGGAAAAGGCTTTCTATGAGTGACGAAATCCAAGCTAACGCTGAGGTGACTTCGCAAAAGCAGCTATCTGCGATTTGGATTATTCCAATTCTCGCCCTCGCAATGGGACTATGGATGTTGTTTCAGTACGTTAATAGCACTGGCCCCAAAATCACCTTAATCCTGCCAACGGCAGATGGGTTGGAAGTGGGTAAAACCCAGATCAAAGCCTTGAATGTCAATGTCGGGGTCATCACCGACATTACCCTGAGCGAAAATTACGATCACATCGTGGCAACCGCACAAATGAGTAAAGATGCCGAACGCATGTTGCGAGAGGATACGCTCTTTTGGGTGGTTAAACCCCGCATTGGCAGAGAAGGCATTTCTGGGCTTGATACCTTACTTTCTGGAGCCTACATTCAGCTCCAGCCGGGCAAGGTATCAACCTCTAAGGCTTATTTCAACGTAATGGACTTGCCCCCTATAGCACCACCGGATACAAAAGGCTTACGTTTATTACTGACCAGTAAAGAAGCGGGAAAACTCAGTGTGGGCGACCCCGTGATGTATGAAGGTTTTACCGTGGGACGCGTCGAAACAACTCAGTTTGATGTTGAAAGTAAAAAAGCCCATTACCAACTCTTCGTATTCGCACCCTACGATAAATTAGTGACTAGTCGCACTTTTTTCTGGCTTAACTCCGGCGTCAGCCTTCAACTCAATGCCGAAGGACTTGAGTTTAGTTTAGGTTCCGTCGAAAGCCTACTCAAAGGCGGCGTCACCTTTGGCCTGCTGCAAGAAGAGGATTCGGGTCAACTGATTACTCAGCAAATGACCGAGTTTCGCTTATTTGATGATGTAAAACAGATCCGCGAAGGCATGTACGACGACTATATCGAGTTTGTGATGATGTTTGATGAGTCAGTACGTGGGCTCAATCCTTCGGCTCCCGTCGAATATCGTGGCTTACGCATTGGTACCGTGACCAAAGTTCCATTGAGAACACGCACCTCAAACATTGACATCAATACCAAACGTATCCCAGTTTTAGTTCGTATTGAACTTGGCCGACTATACGATAATTTCACTGCTGCTGAACTCCCTGCTTTGCAACAACGTATGCAAGATGAGTTCGCAAAAGGTCTAAGAGCCTCATTAAAGAGTGGGAATCTTGTAACTGGCGCATTGTACATAGACATGGACTATTTTTCTGACGAAGCAACAGAGCAGATCGCTCGCTTTGACGGCTACCCTGTCTTTCCAACCAAGCAAGGCGGTTTCGCTGAGGTTCAGAAACAAGTAACTGACTTGCTGAGGAAAGTGAATCAATTACCCATGGATAAGACCTTATTGTCATTAGAACGTACTTTGCAGGCATCAGAAAGATTGCTAATTTCAGCCGAGCGCATTCTTAATAAACAAGAGATGCAAAATCTGCCCGTGGATATTCAAGCGAGCTTAAAACAACTGGAACAGACAATCTCAGGTCTGAGTCCTGAATCGACGGTATATCATGAGTTGGAAATGACGCTTGTCGATCTCAAGCAAATCATGTCACAGCTCAAGCCTGTAGTTGAGCAGATTAACAGCAAGCCCAACTCTCTCGTTTTTGGTCAAGATAAGATTACCGACCCTATACCAGCAAAAGGAAAAAAATGATGATTAGATGGCTTACGGTTTTACTCTCGGTCGTCATGTTCGGTTGCAGCAGCAATACGCAGGAGCATCCAATCAACTACTTTTTACTCGACAATACTTTCAATACGTCGGCACTAGAGAGCCATGAAAAACAAACACTGCTGGTCGTGTACCCGGTCACTCTCAGTTCGCATCTTGATACACCGAGCATCATTTACCAAACGACAGATACTCAAGTGGTTAAAGCGCAGAGAAACCAATGGGCAGACTCTCTATCTAACCAAATAACCAAGAAACTCGTTCAGAGTTTACGTCACTCGCAAGAGCGTTACTGGCCAATCGAGTTAAACGCCCTGGTAACACAAAAGAAAAACAAGCTACAAATATCATTAACCAAGTTTAATGGCACCTTTTCGGGCGATGCAGAGATCCAAGGTGAGTGGACACTATTCGACACACAAAACCGTTTGGTTATCAATCGTAGTTTTTTGATTACCGTCCCACTACAAGAAGAAGGCTATCGTGCACTCGTTAAGGCACTATCTACAGGCGTTGACTTGATCGGGGATGAAATTAGCACTCAACTTACCACCACAAAAGCAAAATCGGAAACACAAACCAAGGGGTAAACTCCAAAGTTTACTTTAAGGTATTATTCAATGTATGATGAGCAAAACGCACGTCGTTTATGGTCAATAAGCGTCACAAGGCTCTGGAGTATTCACAAAGAATCCCCCTTTCCCGTGATGAAATTTAGGAGCAAAACACAATGAATCCTTCTTTTACTCGTTCCGCCGCAGCGAGACGAACGTTTATCAGTACGGTTATTATGTCGGCTTTCCTGCTAGCCGGTTGTGGCGAAGCACCACAAGTCAGCACGCCAGCCCCGATCATCAAGCCAGCACTGACTGAAATTGTCGCTAGCCAACAAGCTTCCGATCTGACCTTTAACGGAGTCGTCAGGGCCGCGCAACGTGCTGATCTCGCCTTCCGCATCAGTGGCCGTCTTACGGATATCGCCGTCAAAGAAGGCGACCAAGTAAAAAAGGGTCAATTGCTTGCTACCCTCGATTCTAGAGATGCCAAAACGGCGTTGGAATCCGCTCAACTTGAGCTGAAAAACACCGAGCAAGAATACCGCCGCGCGAAAGCGGTGTTCGAGAAGACCCAAGCCATTTCTAAAGCTGAGTTAGATAAAGTCACTAACCGCTATGATCTGGCGAAGAACCGTGTGGAAGAAGCAAAACGCAAACTGGAGTACACCCAAATCACCGCTCCGTTTGACGGCATCATCAGTGAAAAGGTGGTGGAAAACTTTGCTCAAATACAAGCCAATCAAGTGATCATGACGCTGCAAGACCTGAATGATTTGGAAGTAGCGATTGAAATTCCGCACCGCGTGATGATTGCTGGTGTTCGCAATACCCGTGCCATTGCCGAACTTAGCGCCATTCCTAATCAGCAGTTTGATTTACAACTGCGTACCTACTCCACTCAAGCCAGCTCTGATTCGCAAACCTATTCTGTGGTACTGGGCTTTGAAGATTTGAAAGGCTTCCGCGTCATGCCCGGCATGTCTGCCAAAGTTATCCCTGTGCAAAAAAATTCTGAGGGAGAGCGTCGCTTGATCACTCTGCCCATTACGGCACTCGTACCAGATAACCAAGGCAAACAGTATGTTTGGGTGGTAAATACACAAAACCAAGCAGAAAAACGCTACGTTGAAATCGGTCCTACTTATAAAGACCGCGTCGTTATTCAGCAGAATCTCACCCCCGGTGAACAAGTCATCATCGCTGGTGTTTCTAGCGTTCGAGAAGGCATGCAAGTGCGTCCGTATACTGAGAAAGACGGAGCCCAATAATGGATATTGCACGTTATACCTTGGCTAAACGCACCAGCGTTTGGGTGCTGATTGCCCTTACTTTGATTGGCGGTTACATCAGCTATTTGAAACTGGGCCGTTTTGAAGATCCTGAGTTTGTGATTCGCCAAGCGGTGATCATTACTCCGTATCCGGGCGCAACGGCGCAGGAAGTTTCCGATGAAGTCACTGATGTGATTGAAGGCGCGGTACAAGCACTGCAAGAGCTCAAAGAAGTGAAATCGGTTTCGATGCAGGGACGCTCTGAGGTCACCGTCGAAATCAAACTCGAATTTGCTAAATCTTCGGCACAGTTGCAGCAAGTCTGGGATAAGCTACGTCGCAAAGTCGCGGATGCCCAACGTCAGCTCCCTCCTGGGGCGGGGGCGCCAATTGTGAATGATGATTTTGCCGATGTGTATGCACTGTTTTATGCTGTCACCGGTGAAGGCTTTAGCGATAAGCAGTTGCAAGACTACGTTGATACTTTGCGCCGTGAACTGGTGCTCGTACCGGGCGTCGCCAAAGCCGCTACGTTAGCTGAGCAACAAGAGGCCATTTTCATCGAAATGTCCAGCGACCGAATGGCGGAATATGGCTTATCCGTCGAGCGCGTGCTGCAAGTGTTGCAAAAACAAAGTTTAGTGACGGTAGCCGGCACGGTAGACGCTAACGCGATGCGCATTCCGGTGATCCCAACCTCTAACATCAGCTCGTTTGCCGACCTTAATAATTTACAAGTTGCGGTGGGCAGCAATAACGCCATTGTCCGTTTAGGAGATATCGCCAATATCAGTCGTGGCTACACTGAACCTGCGTCGATGCTCATGCGTTACAACGGCCAACGTGCGATTGGCTTTGGTATTTCCAACATGACTGGCGGTAACGTGGTTGAGATGGGGGATGCTGTGAAAGCGCGTCTGGCCCAACTGGAAGATCAACGCCCACTGGGTATGGAACTGCATGTTATCTCAATGCAGTCTGACTCGGTTCGTGCTTCGGTCGCTAATTTTATCGATAACCTCATCGCAGCTGTCGCGATCGTGTTTGTGGTGTTACTTCTGTTTATGGGGGTACGCTCTGGCGTGATCATCGGCTTTGTTCTGCTGCTTACCGTGGCCGGTACCTTGTGTGTGATGTTAATCGATGACATCGCCATGCAACGTATTTCTTTAGGTGCGCTCATCATTGCCCTCGGCATGTTGGTAGACAACGCGATTGTGGTCACAGATGGCGTACTAGTGCGATTTCAGCAAGAACCGAACGCAGATAAGCAACAAGTGGTATCCGAAGTGGTGAATGCCACAAAATGGCCACTGCTTGGGGGTACGGTGGTGGGTATTTTTGCCTTCAGCGCGATTGGCCTTTCACCTTCTGATATGGGTGAATACGCGGGCTCTCTGTTCTGGGTGATCCTCTACTCGATGTTTTTGAGTTGGGTATTTGCGGTCACGGTAACACCGATGCTGTGTCACGACTTTTTACGGGTCAAAGCACAAACGCAACAAACCAAGCCCTCTAAAATGGTGACGGGTTATAAAGCAGTGTTGCAGTGGGTTCTGAGCCATCGTGTCGTGAGCTGTTTCATGCTGCTTGGCACTCTGATTGCCGCAATTTTGGGCGCTCAATTTATTCCACCGGGCTTTATGCCCGAATCGCAACGCCCGCAATTCGTGGTCGATGTCTCTTTGCCTCAAGGCTCAGACATTCGTCGTACCGAACAAGTGGTGGCAAGCATTGAGAAAGACGTGGCACAGAAAGCAGGCATCACCAATATCACTAGCTTTATCGGTGGCGGTGGCCTGCGATTTATGCTCACGTATGCTCCTGAGGCACGTAACCCAAGTTACGGACAACTGCTGATCGATATTGATGACTACACCAAAATTGCGCCACTGGTGGGTGAACTACAAAGCGAGTTAGATGCGAAATACCCAGATGCTTCGATCAAAGTGTGGAAGTTTATGCTCGGTCGTGGCGGCGGTAAGAAAATTGAAGCCGGTTTCAAAGGGCCAGACAGCCATGTGCTGCGCCAATTGGCTGAGCAAGCCAAAGCCATTATGCATAACGACCCGAACCTGATCGCGGTGCAAGATGACTGGCGTCAGCAAGTGCCGGTATTGCAGCCGGTGTATTCAGCGCAAGAAGCTCAACGCCTTGGTTTGACCACACAAGAAATCAGCGCGGCGATCGCGCAAACGTTGAGTGGACGTAATGTTGGTGTGTATCGTGAAGGCAATGATTTGATCCCGCTGATTGTCCGTGCACCAGAGAGTGAACGTAACCACGAACGTGCAATTGAGAACAGTGAAGTCTTTAGTGCGCAAACGGGCCGCTACGTTCCAGTTAGCCAGTTGGTGGACTCGGTAAACACGGTCTATCAAGATGCTTTGCTGCGCCGCATCAACCGCATGCCGACCATTTTAGTACAAGCCGATCCCGCCCCAGGAGTGATGACTGCGGACGCTTTCAACCATGTACGTGAAAAAATCGAGCAGATTGAATTGCCCGCTGGCTATGAGCTGATTTGGTACGGCGAATATAAGGCATCAAACGACGCCAATGAAGGCCTAGCAATTTCAGCACCTTACGGCTTTGCAGCGATGATTCTCGCGGTGGTATTTATGTTTAACGCACTGCGTCAGCCACTCGTGATCTGGATGACGGCGCCTTTTGCCGTCGTGGGTGTCACCATTGGCCTCATCGCCTTTCAAACCCCATTCGAGTTTATGGCGATCCTCGGCTTTTTAAGCTTGATTGGTATGATGGTGAAAAACGCAATTGTGTTAGTTGACCAAGCCGATGCTGAAATCAAAGCAGGGAAAGAAGCTTACTTCGCAATTATTGATGCTGCGGTGAGCCGCGCACGGCCAGTATTGCTCGGCGCTTTCACCACCATTTTAGGTGTAGCACCTCTGCTGGTGGACCCTTTCTTTAAAAGTATGGCGGTGACCATCATGTTTGGTTTGTTGTTTGCTACCATCCTCACCTTAGTGGTGATACCACTGTTTTATTCGATATTTTTTCGAGTAAAAAAAACAATGTGATAAAACATGACTAAACGAAAAAGCCACTTCGCAAGAGGTGGCTTTTTTTGCTTGTGAAAACGACGAATCGAATCAGTGTACCGACGAAGTATCGACGCCTCGTTTGGGCTTAGGCGCTAGCCATATCATGCAAGCCGCCAGCGCAAAGATACACGCAATCACCATAAAAAGTTGGTTAGTCGCGATCATGACACTTTGCCCTTGCAGCATCCAATCCATGCTAGAGCGTGCTTGCTCAGCACTCATTCCACCATTTTGCATTGCTGCTAGCGCCACACCACTGCGATCGGTTAAGCCTGCTAACTCCGCATGCACATACCGCGTTTCATGCTCCCACGAGGTATTGATCATCGATGTGGCAAACGCACCGGACAAGGTTCGAATAAAATTCATTAGCCCTGCCGCAGATTCCATTTCATGCGGTTTGACACTTCCCAAGGCAATCGCTGTCAGCGGCACAAAAAACAGCGGCATGCCGATACCTTGGAAAAACAGCGGCCAACTGATCTGGGCGAAAGTCATCTCGACCGATCCAAAACTGCGATATAAGGTCCACAACCCAAGCCACATTACCCCGGTAAAGACGAACGGCCGAGGATCATGTTTTGACGCCAAGTTAGCAACAATCGGCGCTAAAAACACCGCTAAAATGCCCATTTTCGCCGTCGCAAAACCGGAGATGGTGGCGGTATAGCCCATGTAGATTTGTAGCCAAAGCGGCGTCAACACAGAGATGCTAAAGAAAGCACCAAATGCCAAGGAGAGCGTCACCATACTCATGCTGTAGCCTCGATGGCGAAAGACTTTGAGATCCACCACGGGACTCTTTTCGGTCAGTTCCCATATTAGAAACGCGATAAAACCAATCACCGCCACAACCGCCAAAAAGACAATTCGCGACGATTCAAACCAGTCGTGATCTTTACCTTCATCCAGCATCAATTGCAGGGCGGCCACCCAAACGACCAGAAGCAGTAGACCCACTTTGTCGATTTTTGCTTTCGCCGTCTTGGTTTCAAATCTCTGCAGCAGTTTCCAGCATAGCAAGCCCGCAATGATAGCAAACGGCATTTTCACCATGAAGATGTAAGGCCAGCTGTATTGATCGCACAAGTAGCCCCCCAGTATTGGCCCCATGATCGGCGCGATCAAGGTGGTCATACTCCAAATGCCTATCGCCGCGTGGCTCTTATGTTTGGGAAAGATGCGAATCATCAAGGTTTGCGATAGAGGCATCAGAGGGCCACCCGCGAAGCCAAGAAAAACACGAAACATCACCAATGTGCTCATGCTGTCCGCCATACCGCAAAGCAGCGAAAAGACACCAAACAAGATAAAGCAAGTGACAAACACGCGAATTGATCCGAAACGCGACGCAAGCCAGCCAGTTAATGGAACGGAAATCGCTTCAGCCACCGCATATGAGGTAATCACGTAAGTACCCTGACTGGTCGACGTACCGAGGCTACCTGCGATATTGGAAACCGAAACGTTCGCGATGGTGGTATCGAGAATGGCGAGAAAATTGGCCATTGCCAAACAGAGCGCGCCGATAAAAAGTGCCCCTCCCGATAGGGGCTGGATCGCTTGGTCGGAGGAATGACTCATGTCGCCTCCTTAACCTTGGTTGGCCAGTTTAATTGCGCGATAGTTGACTAAGGTTTGTCCATGAGTATTGGTGGTGGTATCGACCGTCACTTCCATCGATAAACCGACTTGCAATGGATGTGCTTGCAAATCTTTAGGATCGAGTTCGATGCGCACAGGCAAGCGTTGCACCACTTTAATCCAGTTACCAGTCGCATTTTGTGCCGGGATCATGGAGAACGCAGCGCCTGTACCGCCAGAAAATCCCGCAATAACACCGTGATAAAGCACCTCATCGCCGTACAGATCGGCTTTTAGAGTGACTTCTTGGCCCACTTTGACATCACGCAGCTCCACCTCTTTAAAATTGGCATCGACATAAATGTTATGCAGGGGAACCACACTCATCAGCGGCACGCCAACTTGCACACGGCGACCAATCTGCACCTGACGTTTGGCAATGACACCACTGATTGGCGCACGGATCACGGTACGCTCCAAGTCGATTTTCGCTTGCTCATAGCGCGCTTTGGCCAGCAACACTTCCGGGTTATTTTCCAGCGTAGTGTTGTCTGTCAATGCTGCATTGGCTTTCTGCGAGCCGATGCTGGATAACTTATTCGCTTGCGCTTGTGCCATGGCGGCTTTGGCTGCATTGAGATTGGCCTTAGCTTGAGCAAATTGTGTTTTCGCGTTGGTCAACTCCTCTTTCGATACCGAACCAGAGCGCAGCAGATCTTCTCTGCGGCTCAAATCAATTTGGGCACGCTCAAAATCGGCTTTAGCAGCATTGAGCTGTGCCTGAGCTCGTTGCTCATTCGCTTCTTGCGCTTCGACTAACGCGGTCAGCCCTTCATCATTTGCCAGATAGCTACGCACACGACGGATGGCTAAAGCCAGATCCGCCTCCGCTTGGCGCAGTGCTAAACGGGCATCGGTATCATCAATTTGCACCAAGACATCCCCCTGATTGACATATTGGGTATCCACGACGTTTACGTTAGCGACAATGCCGCCGACTGCAGGCGTCACTTCTGCCACTTCAGCGGCGGTGTATGCGTTGTCCGTAGTTACAAAATGAGATCCGACAAAGTGCCAATAGGCTGTATAGCCGCCCGCCGCAATGACCACAGCGGCAGCTAAAGCGAGGAATCCTTTTTTGCGCGATTGAGCAGCGCGTGCGGCATCAAAATCTTGGCCTGTCTCTTCTTTGGTTGGAGATGTCATGTAGTAAACCTTCGTCAAAAATGCACGATGGAGCCTTTGAGCATTGGCTTCATCTGGAAATCAAGGGGAAATGAGAACGGCGCACAGCAGTTGCGCCGTTTTCGTTAGGCAGCAGTCAAATTGAACGTCTTGAGCAAATAACTAAACCGTACTGTACAGTTATACTCTTGACATCAGGAAACCGTCAAGAGAAACTTAACCCCATTTTTTCGGTTGGAATTGGTAAGAAAGATGCGAGTTAAAAGCGATGAAAAGCGCCAAGCCATTTTGGATATAGCCAAAGAATCCTTTACCAAACAAGGATTTGAACAGACTTCCATGTCACATATATCGAAGCAACTGGGCGGCTCAAAAGCGACGCTTTACAACTATTTCTGCTCAAAAGAAGAGATCTTTTCTGCCGTTATGGAGCAATGTGCTGCATCACAAATTTCCAACTCATTCCTCGCACTTGAGCAAAATAGCGACATCCGCAGCGCACTATTAGAATTTGGTTACAATTTTCTGAAATCGGTTCTGCGTCCTGAAGTCATCTCGATTTATCGCATGGCAATTCATGATGCGGAGCGCTCAGACATTGGTAAACATTTCTATGAAAATGGTCCAAAACGAGGCTGGACCCGGATGAAAAATTATCTTTCATTACAAACTGAACGTGGGGTATTGGTGCCTTGTGATCCTTGGGTAGCCGCCATGCAGTTTAAAGCGCTGCTCTACTCGGAATATCATGAACCTTACGTGTTAGGCGCGATCGAACAACCGTCATCAGAACAGCTTCGTCTTTCCACGGAGCGCGCAGTGACAGCCTTTTTGTGTTTGTACCAAAAAGCAGCATAAGTGCATTTCGCCTCGAGATTGGGCTAACGGGCCAGATGAATGATCAAGTGCCAAAAACAGATCACGTTAGCCAATTTCATTCAAAACACACGACCGACTTCCTTTCACTATTTGATAGCGGTGCCAACGGCTTTCCTTGCCATCCACGGTAACGCTTCTCAGCTCCGATTGCCCGAGCGGTTACATAACGGATAAATTTCAGCCAGCTATACAAAAACCTTAGCTTTCATTGGTTGTTATTGACGTAACAAAGCACGATAATACCGGGATCGGAATTGAAGAACGTTATAACTATGACCGAATATCTGTTGTTGTTGATTGGCACTGTGTTGGTAAACAACTTTGTACTGGTGAAGTTTTTGGGCCTGTGTCCATTTATGGGGGTGTCGAAAAAGCTGGAAACAGCCATCGGCATGGGGCTTGCAACTACGTTTGTCCTCACTCTGGCTTCTGTCTGTGCCTATTTGGTGGAAAGCTACATTCTCCGCCCGCTTGCGATTGAATACCTCAGAACCATGAGTTTTATTCTCGTGATTGCGGTGGTGGTACAGTTCACCGAAATGGTGGTACATAAAACCAGTCCAACCCTCTATCGTCTGTTGGGCATCTTCTTGCCATTGATTACCACCAACTGTGCTGTACTTGGCGTTGCGCTGCTCAATATCAATGAAAACCACACTTTCATCCAATCGATCATTTACGGTTTTGGTGCAGCCGTGGGCTTTTCGCTGGTGTTGATCCTCTTTGCTGCTATGCGTGAGCGCATTAATGCTGCCGACGTGCCTGTTCCTTTCAAAGGCGCTTCGATTGCCATGATCACCGCAGGTTTGATGTCTCTGGCATTTCTCGGTTTCACCGGGTTGGTAAAATAGCATGAGTACCATTTTAATCGCGGTCATCGCGATCGCCATTTTGGCGGCGCTGTTTGGCGCCATTCTTGGTTTCGCTTCGATCCGTTTTAAAGTCGAAGCCGACCCCATTGTCGATCAAATCGATGCCATTTTGCCACAAACTCAATGTGGTCAATGTGGCTACCCTGGTTGCCGACCATACGCAGAAGCGATCGCCAATGGCGACAGCATCAATAAATGCCCTCCCGGTGGACAAGCAACCATAGAAAAGCTGGCCGATCTGATGGGCGTTGAGGCGCAAGAATCGGCTCATGATTTAGAGGGCAAAATCAAAACCGTGGCCTTCATTCATGAAGACATGTGCATCGGCTGTACTAAGTGTATTCAAGCATGCCCAGTGGATGCGATCGTCGGCGGCACCAAGGCCCTGCATACGGTGATCAAGGATGAATGTACTGGCTGTGATTTATGTGTTGCGCCATGTCCAACGGATTGTATTGAGATGATCCCGCTTACCACCACTCCAGAGAGCTGGAAATGGCAGCTAAATACTATCCCTGTGGTCAACATTACCGAGGCAGACACACACCGCGCTTCGGGCAGCAACAATAACAATTAAGGGGCAGCATCTTGTCTTTGATTGAACAAATTCGTACTGGCGCCCTGTGGGACTTCCCCGGAGGGATTCATCCGGCCGAAAACAAAACCCAATCTAACCAGCAAGAGCTGGTTTTTGCTTCCATCCCGCAAGAAATCGTTCTGCCGCTTAAACAGCACATTGGCAAAGCGGGTAACCTGTTGGTCAACATCGGCGATCGCGTCCTCAAAGGGCAAGCACTCACTCAGTCAACCACAGGTTTTACTCTGCCAGTTCATGCGTCTACCTCTGGTATTGTCACAGCGATTGAGCCCAGAACCACTGCGCACCCTTCCGGCTTAAGTGAGTTGTGTGTTGTTATTCGCCCAGACGGCCAAGATACATGGGCACCGAAGCAGCCTGTGAGCGATTACACTCAGTGCGATGTGGAAACATTGGTCGATCTCATCCGCATGGCGGGTATTTCCGGTATGGGCGGCGCTGGCTTTCCGACCGCCAAAAAACTGCAATCTGGGCTGAGTCGTACTGACATTCTGATTGTCAACGCCGCCGAGTGCGAACCTTACATCACCGCAGACGACAAACTGCTGCAAGAGCACGCCGACGAAGTTATCCAAGGCATTGAAATTGTAGAGCATATTTTAAAGCCTCAGCTCACCATCATCGGCATTGAGGACAACAAACCCCTTGCCATCGCGGCGTTAGAAAAAGCCGCCATCAACAAAGATATCGTGATTCGCGTTATCCCGACCAAATACCCTTCTGGCGGCGAGAAACAACTGATCAAAGTGTTGACCAACAAAGAAGTGCCTGCCGGTGGCATTCCTGCCGATATCGGTATTTTGGTACAGAACGTCGGATCACTCTACGCGGTCAAACGAGCGATTGTCGATGGCGAGCCGATGGTCAACCGCATTGTGACTCTCACGGGTAACACCTTCAAACAGCCACGCAATGTTTGGGCGTTACTTGGCACACCAGTGCAAGCACTGCTGGACGAGTTTGGCTATCAAGCCGATAACAAACTGCCGCGTCTGATTATGGGCGGTCCGATGATGGGCTTTAGCCTGCCGCACGCGCATGTGCCAATCACCAAAACCTCGAACTGCATTCTCGCGCCAACCCGTCGGGAAATTGAACCATCTCGTTATGAGATGGACTGTATTCGCTGTGGCGCGTGTGCTGAAGCCTGCCCTGCATCGCTTTTGCCTCAGCAGTTGCAATGGCACGCCAAAGCGCAAGAGTACGAAAAGTGCACCGAGCTCAACCTGAAAGATTGTATCGAGTGCGGCGCTTGTGCTTACGTCTGCCCGAGTGAAATCCCACTGGTCAACTACTATCGCCAAGCAAAAGCCGAAATCCGCACTCGCGCTCAAGAAGCCGAAGCGGCCGAGCGCGCTAAACTGCGTTTTGAAGAGAAAAAAGCACGCCTTGAGCGAGAAAAAGAGGAACGGGAAAACCGCTTTAAGAAAGCAGCAGATGATCGCCGGAAAGAGATGAAATCAACTGGCGGCGATGATGCGATTGCCGCGGCGATTGCGCGAGTTAAAGCTCAGAAAGCGCAAGAAAACAGCTCGCAAGCCGAAGTCAAACCAGCCGTTGCCGCCGCGATTGCCAAAGCGAAAGCAAAGCAAGCGCAGGCTTTACAAGCAGGGGAAACCGAGCCTGATAATGCCGAAATGGCCAAACTACGTGAAGAGCGTAAGCGCCTCGCTCGCGAGCGTAAAGCGGCCAAAGAAACGCCACCAAGCGTTGACGAAGAAACCAAGATTTCCGACTCGAAAGCCGCCGTCGCAGCCGCCATTGCCCGCGCTAAAGCACGCAAAGCACAAAGTGAAGAGGCAGTTGCAGCGCCAGCAGAAGCAGCCGAAACGCAAGACGATCCGAAAAAAGCCGCCGTCGCAGCCGCGATTGCCCGCGCTAAAGCGCGTAAAGCACAAAGTGAAGAGGCAGTTGCAGCGCCAGCAGAAGCAGCCGAAGTGCAAGACGACCCGAAAAAAGCCGCCGTCGCAGCCGCGATTGCCCGTGCTAAAGCGCGCAAAGCGCAAAGTGAAGAGGCAGTTGCAGCGCCAGCAGAAGCAGCCGAAACGCAAGACGATCCGAAAAAAGCCGCCGTCGCAGCCGCGATTGCCCGTGCTAAAGCGCGCAAAGCGCAAAGTGAAGAGGCAGTTGCAGCGCCTACAGAAGCAGCCGAAGTGCAAGACGATCCGAAAAAAGCCGCCGTCGCAGCCGCGATTGCCCGCGCCAAAGCACGTAAAGCGCAAAGTGAAGAGGCAGTTGCAGCGCCTACAGAAGCAGCCGAAGTGCAAGACGATCCGAAAAAAGCCGCCGTCGCAGCCGCCGTGGCCCGCGCTAAAGCACGCAAAGCACAACAACAAGCAGAAAAGAATCAGTCTGAGGAGAACGAGTAATGTCGTTTTTTATTGCCAGTTCACCACACGCCCATAATCGACGCAGCACGCCTGACCTGATGAAATGGGTCGCGTTGTGTGCCTTGCCTGGCTTGATTACACAAAGCTACTTTTTCGGCTGGGGCACCTTGATTCAACTCATCATGGCCATCACCCTTGCGCTGAGTTTAGAAGCCTTGGTCATGCTGTTGAGAAAGCGTTCACCTGCGCGCGCTTTACGCGATAACAGCGCCCTGGTCACGGCATGGTTACTCGCTGTCTCGATCCCGCCTTTGGCGCCTTGGTGGATTATCGCCATTGGTCTGGTGTTTGCCATCGTGATTGCCAAGCACCTTTATGGTGGCTTGGGACAAAACCCATTCAATCCGGCCATGGTCGCTTACGTGGTTATGCTTATCTCATTTCCGGTGCAAATGACCAGTTGGAATGAGCCAAGCATGCTGCAAGAGATTGGGCAAACCGTTGGCCGCGAAGCCACCACTTTTGGCGATACACTTTCCCTGATTTTTAGTGGTTTGACGCTTGATGGCTCTTCACTCCAGCAAGTGCGTGCAGGCATCGATGGCATCACCACAGCAACGCCACTGGATGCGTTTAAAACTGGGCTACGTGCGGGCGAGACACCCACTGAAATTCTCAAACAGCCAATTTTTGAAGGCTTGGCTGGGCTGGGCTGGCAGTGGGTGAACCTCGCCTATCTGCTCGGCGGTTTGGTGCTTATCAAACAAAGAATCATCCAATGGCACATTCCAGCAGGATTTCTTGGCGCATTAACGTTACTCAGCAGTCTATTTGCGCTGTTTGCACCTGGCGAAACTGCTTCTCCAGTCCTTCATCTACTCTCGGGCGCAACCATGCTCGGCGCGTTTTTTATCGCCACCGACCCGGTGTCTGCATCCACCACGGTGAAAGGTCGATTGATCTTTGGTGCTATCATCGGCACCTTGGTTTTCGTGATTCGCAGTTGGGGCGGATACCCTGATGGGGTCGCCTTTGCCGTTCTGTTAGCCAATATGTGTGTACCGTTGATCGACTACTACACCAAACCCCGAACTTACGGCCACTAAACAGGAAACGTGCATGATTAACGCCATTCGTCACAACGGATTAACGCTCGCTATTTTCGCCTGTGTCACCACAGGTTTGGTGGCCGTTACCCAATATTTCACCAAAGATCAGATCAAGCGCCAAGAGCAAGCGCAGCTCTCTTCAGTGCTCAACCAAGTGATCCCCAAACAGATGCACGACAATCTGCTGTTTGAATCCTGTATTTTGCTCACCAATCCGGCTCTTGGCACCGATAAAGCCATGCCCGCTTACATCGCGACCTTGAACGGTGAACCAACCGCGATCGCGATTGAATCCATCGCTCCAGATGGCTATAACGGTGCGATTAAAATCATCACAGGCATTGATAACACAGGCACGGTTTTGGCAACTCGCGTGCTCAGCCATCAAGAAACCCCCGGATTGGGTGATAAGATTGACTTACGTGTGAGCGACTGGATCAGCAGTTTTTCCGGTAAGCAGCTCAATGAAAGCAACTATGACCGTTGGAAGGTGCGCAAAGATGGCGGCGATTTCGACCAATTTACTGGCGCGACCATCACACCCCGTGCCGTTGTAAAAGCGGTGCGTAATACGGTAGAGTTTGTCAACGCTAATCGCCAGCAACTTCTGACTCAGCCATTAAACTGTGGAGAGAACAGCCATGAGTGAACATAAAACTTTGCTGAAAAACGGCATGTGGAGCAATAACCCCGCTCTGGTTCAACTGCTCGGGTTATGCCCACTGCTTGCCGTCTCCTCAACCGTCACCAATGCGCTTGGCCTCGGTATTGCTACCTTACTGGTGTTGGTTGGCTCAAACGTCAGTGTCTCTTTGATCCGCAATCATGTCCCGAAAGAGATCCGCATCCCCGTGTTCGTCATGATCATCGCGTCCTTGGTGAGCTGCGTACAGTTGCTGATGAATGCCTATGCTTACGGACTCTATCTCTCTCTCGGTATTTTCATTCCTTTGATCGTCACCAACTGCATCATCATCGGCCGCGCAGAAGCGTATGCCTCTAAAAATGAGGTGTTGCCCGCAGCGTTAGACGGCTTTTGGATGGGGATGGGCATGACCAGCGTTTTGGTCGTACTCGGCGCGATGCGTGAAGTTCTCGGCAACGGGACACTCTTTGATGGCGCAGATTTATTACTGGGAGATTGGGCTGCTGCACTGCGTATAGAGATATTCCATTTTGATACCAGCTTTTTATTAGCCTTGTTGCCACCGGGTGCATTTATTGGCGTCGGCTTTTTGATTGCCCTGAAAAACGTGATTGATGCCAATCTCAAAGCACGTCAGCCTCAACAGGAAAAACCGGCAATCGAGCGCGCACGCGTCACTAACGCCTAATCGGTTTTATCGGCTTAGCCGCCATTATAATTCTCCTAGCGCTAAGCCTTTCCCTTGGAAGTCAACCATGAACAAAGAAAAACGGATTCAAATCTTGCAGCGTTTGCGTGAGAACAATCCCAACCCACAAACGGAGCTCAATTGGAAATCACCGTTTGAACTGCTTATCGCGGTGCTGCTCTCAGCCCAAGCGACGGATGTGAGCGTCAACAAAGCCACGGACAAACTTTTCCCAGTGGCGAATACCCCGCAAAGCATCTTAGATTTAGGGGTCGACGGCTTAAAAGAGTACATCAAAACCATCGGCCTGTTTAACTCGAAAGCAGAAAACACCATTAAAACCTGCCAGATTCTGCTGGAAAAACACGGCGGTGAAGTGCCGGAAGACCGAGCAGCACTCGAAGCTTTACCGGGCGTTGGGCGCAAAACGGCTAATGTGGTGCTCAATACTGCGTTTGGCTGGCCAACGATTGCCGTTGATACACACATTTTCCGTGTATCTAACCGCACCAAGTTTGCCATCGGTAAAAATGTGGATGAAGTGGAGCAAAAGCTACTGAAAGTGGTTCCCAAGGAATTTAAACTTGATGTCCATCACTGGTTGATTCTCCACGGCCGATATACCTGTATCGCCAGAAAACCACGCTGTGGGAGTTGTATTATAGAAGACCTTTGTGAGTTCAAAGAGAAGGTCTACCCAGATAACTAAGTTCGATTGATTAGGAGCAAACAATGTCAAATGGTCGCATTTTACACACCATGCTACGCGTGGGAGATTTAGACAAATCTATTCAGTTTTATACCGAAGTCATGGGTATGCAACTGCTGCGCAAGAACGAAAACAAGGAATACGAGTACACCTTGGCTTTCCTTGGCTACGGGGACGAATCACAAGGTGCTGTGATCGAACTGACCTATAACTGGGGTAAGTCTGAGTACGATCTCGGCACCGCGTTCGGCCATATTGCGATTGGCGTTGATGATATTTACACCACTTGTGATGCCATCAAAGCGGCAGGCGGTAACGTCACGCGCGAAGCGGGCCCAGTAAAAGGCGGCACAACGCACATCGCGTTTGTCAAAGATCCCGATGGCTACATGATTGAGCTGATTCAGAACAAACAAGCATCTGCAGGATTGGAAGGCTAAGCCGGACATTCTGAGGGGTGATAAACGCTGTTTGACACACTGAGTTATGTGAGAGAGGAAGCTAGGCGCTTCCTCTTTTTTGTTTCATTGACGCCGCTTTACATGAGAATTATTTTCATTTAGATTAGTGAGAGTTTGGCTAAGTGGACAAAAAGCATGATAAACGAGTGGGAAAAACACACCTTATTGGCAGACACGGCACTGCAACTCGACGATCCAATTCGCAGTATTCTGCACTACCAACAAGCTTTGGCACTCAGTGACGAGATAGCCAATAGCGTAGAGATTGAAGCCGATGATAAGATCTTAATTTCGGTTATCTCTTGCCATAATCTAGCGCAATTCTGGCGTTGGGCTGGTGACACCGAGTATGAACTCAAGTACTTGCAGCTCGCTTCAGAAAAAGTGCTAACCTTGATCCCGCAGTGCCCACAGCATCAATGCGAGAACTTTATTGATTCCATAGGCTGTTGTAAAAAAGCGCTGTTTGATTTCCTAAAACGTCACCCAAACCCCAAAATTGCGCAGTTGGTGGAGAAGATCGATACCGCAACCCAGTGCGAAATTATCGCCAAATTTAGGCTCAACTGAACTTATACTTCGGTCCTGCCTAGCGAAATAACGACGCGGCGGTTCTTATCTTTGCCGATGGGCGTCGCGTTGTCAGCAATTGGGCGACGCTTGCCAAAGCCTTGTACTTGAATGCGATCTTCTGTCAGCCCCAGCGCTTTGAAGTAATCACGCAGCGATTCCGCTCTGCGCTCAGAAAGGTTCTGACTCAGGCTAGTACCATCTGTCGAATCGGTGTAAGTGGAGACTAACACCAGATCAATATCGGTGTTGTAGCGCACATACTCGGCGATTTGCGAAAGGCGTTTTTGCGACGCTTTGGTCAGTTTGTCGCCGTTACGCTCGTAATGCAGAATGGTGAAGGAGATATCTTCAAAACTGTATGGTAGTAAGTTAGCGATGCAGTCACTAAACGCATTGTATTTTTGCTGAAACAGCACAGATGAAAGCACCACTTCAATACGCTGATTGCGGCTTTGCCAATCTTGATAACTGAACGTCGGATAACGCCCTTTCTCCAGCTCGGTCAAAATGCCCCAAGCGGTCTGACCGCCCACATAGCCATCAAACTGCTTAAAGAATTTGAGCGTAGTTAGGCGATCGGCGCGCTCTCCGGGCCGCCAAGGTGGCGGCATCGAAATCAAGCTGACATTACGCGTTTCGCCCATCGGGCGGCGCATTTTCAGCTCAAAATCGAGCACGATTTTTTTGCTGGCACGCGAAGAAAACTCCGCGTCGCCAAAGTTCGGAATGGGATGCACCAAGCGACACTCCAGCGGCGAGTTGACCACCATCTCCCACTGAGACTGTTGCGGCGTGGCCACATAACGTTTGTCCATCGCCATCGCGGAGACAGAGGCAAAAGTGGTTAGCACTAAACTACTGGTTACAAGCCACATTTTCATTATCGGCAACATCTCTTCAATCATCTGCACGCTCTGGCAAGTTTGCCGACGTACATTACCCAACTTCATTTCGAAATTTACATGCAAAAACCTAGCCATCAAACCCGTAAACTTTTGCCGTTTTCTCTTTCTGTAGCGTTTTTTTCGCCGTCATAATCTGTAATAATGCCGTCTTTGTCACACAAATAAATAGAAACATGACTGTAGAAAACACAGCACAGACCCTAAAAAAACGTTTTCGCGGCTATTTTCCTGTCGTCGTAGACGTTGAAACTGCCGGGTTCAATGCAAAAACTGATGCACTTTTGGAAATTTGCGCCATCACGTTGAAAATGGATGAACATGGCGATCTTCACCCCGCATCAACCATTCACTTTCATGTCGAACCATTCGAAGGGGCCAATATAGAAAAGGAAGCCTTAGAGTTTAATGGCATCCGCGACCCTTTTAGCCCGCTACGCGGTGCTGTGACTGAACAGGAAGCGCTCAAAGAGATCTACAAACTGATCCGCAAAGAGCAAAAAGCGGCAGGCTGTGGCCGCGCCATCATGGTGGCACACAATGCCGCATTTGACCTCAGCTTTGTCAACGCAGCTAACGAGCGCTGCAAGCTAAAACGTATCCCTTTCCATCCCTTTGCCACCTTTGATACCGCCACTTTAAGTGGTTTGGCTTATGGCCAAACGGTGTTAGCTAAAGCGTGTAAAACTGCCGGGATGGAATTTGATAATCGTGAGGCGCATTCAGCCCTATACGATACCGAGAAAACCGCAGAGCTATTTTGCGGCATTGTCAATAAGTGGAAAGCGTTAGGTGGCTGGCCGCTTGTCGATGATGAAGACAATAATAAGTAAACACAACTTCCTGAGAAAACTATGAATCCTGTTGTTATTTCTGTTTGCGTCATGCTGGTTTTGGCATTGATGCGAGTGAACGTGGTGGTCGCCCTCACGTTTAGTGCCATCGTAGGTGGCCTGGTGGCTGGCATGGATCTCGGCGATACCATTGCTGCGTTTGAGAGCGGCCTTGGTGGCGGCGCGACCATTGCTTTAAGTTATGCCATGCTAGGGACTTTTGCGGTGGCGATTTCCAAATCAGGCATCACCGATCTTTTGGCGCAAAGCGTTATCAAACGCCTGAACGGTAAAGACAGCGCTGCTTCAACCACTGGCCTCAAATATGCTGTGCTCGTGGCGCTAGTGCTGGTGACTATGTCATCACAAAACGTTATCCCTGTGCATATCGCCTTTATCCCCATTTTGATTCCACCTCTACTGGGCGTTTTTGCCAAACTGAAACTAGATCGTCGTTTGATCGCATGCGTGCTAACGTTTGGTCTCATCACGCCATACATGGTTTTGCCTGTTGGCTTTGGCGGCATTTTTCTCAACAACATTCTGCTGAAAAATCTGCACGACAACGGCCTAGATAATGTTGTCGCCAGCCAAGTCCCTACCGCGATGCTCTTGCCTGGAGCAGGAATGGTTTGCGGCTTATTGATTGCGGTTTTCTTTAGCTACCGTAAGCCTCGTGAATACGCAGAGACTGAACTCACTGTCGTGCACGATGAAACGCAAGGGCTGAACAAGCAACATATTCTGGTTGCCGCCGTTGGTATCATCGCCGCGCTGAGCGTTCAGCTTTACACCGGTTCAATGATCATCGGCGCGCTCGCTGGCTTCATGGTGTTTACCTTTGGTGGCGTGATTGCGTGGAAAGAAACACACGATGTGTTTACCAAAGGTGTGCACATGATGGCGATGATCGGTTTCATTATGATCGCAGCAGCAGGTTTTGCTGCGGTAATGAAGCAGACTGGCGGCGTAGAAACTTTGGTAGAGTCACTCTCAACGAGCATTGGCGACAACAAAGCGCTGGCCGCACTGCTGATGCTGGTTGTAGGCTTGCTGGTCACGATGGGCATTGGCTCTTCGTTCTCGACTATCCCAATTCTAGCCACCATTTACGTGCCACTGGCGATCGCTTTTGGCTTCTCACCAATGGCAACCATCGCTTTAGTGGGCACTGCAGCAGCACTTGGTGACGCAGGTTCACCGGCTTCGGACTCTACTTTAGGCCCAACGTCTGGCCTCAATGCCGACGGTCAACATGAACACATCTGGGAAACCGTTGTCCCTACATTTATCCACTACAACGTTCCACTGATCATTTTTGGCTGGATCGCCGCAATGATTCTGTAGTGTAAACACTTCCATCAAAAACAAAGCCGCTCAATGAGCGGCTTTGCGTTAACTGGCATCCTGATCCCTACGACTGCGCAGGCATCGTTTGTAAAATGCGTTCGCGGATCTGCTTCAGTGTCGATTCTGATGAAAGGTAATCCACCTCGATCGGAAAATAGGCATCGTTGATTTGCAGTACTAAACTCGGATAGGAGTTCACGCCCAAACTGCTCGCGAAACTCAATTGGTCCTGAAAAACGCCTTCAAGAAACGCCCCATTCACATCATGCTCAAACTGTGACACATTCAGCCCAAGCTCCTGTGCCAATTGGCGGTGCGTCGCCTCCTCATGCGGTGGCATAGCGCGCAGATAATACGCTTGTTGGATGGCATCAAGCATTGCTTCGTAGCTGTCTTGAAATCCTGCTGCGATTAGCGCTCGGCACGCTTGATAGGTGCTGCGCACGGGTGTGCACTTGGTCCAAAAATCATAGTTAAAACGGGTACCGAGCTGACGCTCAATTTGATGCCAGATCCCCTCTATCTTTTGCTGCATTTCTGGTGCCATCGGCAGTGTCGAATCAGGAGCAAGCCCCCCGACCACATATTCAAACTGAATTACCCCCGGCAACTGCTGTTTTAGCTTATCCAAAGTGGGTTTGTAACCCCAACACCAACTGCACATAGGATCATGGACGTAATATAGTTTGATTTTCATTCTACCCACTCAAAAAAGAAAAAGGAGCCAAATAGCAGCTCCTTTGTATTCTATACGTGATTACTCATCACCACTACTCTGACATAACGCCATTTGTGGGAGAGTAAAGCAAAGCGAGATTACTCCGCTTCGTTACTCGCAGCGCGTGCCGCGGCTTCCTTGATTAATGGCTGAAGTTCGCCTTTTTGGAACATCTCAATCACGATATCACAACCGCCGATCAACTCACCTTCAACCCAAAGCTGTGGGAACGTTGGCCATTGTGCGTAGCTTGGTAGCTCGGCGCGGATGTCCGGGTTTTGCAGAATGTCCACATAAGCAAACTTTTCACCACAAGCCATCAGAGCTTGAGCTGCTTGAGAGGAGAAACCACAGCTTGGTAGCTTTGGAGAACCTTTCATGTAAAGAAGGATTGGGTTTTCTGCGATTTGCTGTTTGATTTTATCGATAGTTTCCATTGCTTCCTCTAGATGGAGTTACTGCAAATAATCGCGACATTTTACCTTATTGTTCAAGAATAAAAAGCATATAAAAATTAGGGCTATAATCAGGGGCGCGATGACAAAGAAATTTCATATAGAAATTGTCACTTAGCCCTTTTAATAAAGTAAAAACTTGCTAAACTATAGCGCAAGTCAGTCATAAAGACATTCAACCATGCCAAAGCAGGTTGAAAATCGGATAAATAACACTGGAAGCAATCGAAGGTTACCCCTTCAAATAGATGGAGAATCGAGCAATGGCATTTGAACTACCCGCTCTTCCTTACGCAAAAGACGCTCTTGAGCCACACATCTCTGCAGAAACTCTTGAGTTCCACCACGGTAAACACCACAACACTTACGTTGTAAAACTGAATGGCCTTATCCCAGGTACTGAGTTTGAAGGCAAATCTCTAGAAGAGATCATCAAAACTTCAACTGGCGGTATCTTCAACAACGCAGCGCAAGTTTGGAACCATACTTTCTACTGGCACTGCCTTGCGCCAAATGCAGGTGGCGAGCCAACAGGTGCCGTTGCTGATGCAATCAACGCAGCATTTGGTTCTTTCGAAGAGTTCAAAGCAAAATTCACTGACTCAGCTATCAACAACTTCGGTTCTTCTTGGACTTGGTTGGTGAAAAAGGCTGACGGTTCTCTAGCCATCGTTAACACTTCAAACGCAGCAACACCTATCACTGAAGAAGGTGTGACACCACTGCTAACCGTTGACCTGTGGGAACACGCTTACTACATCGACTACCGCAACCTACGTCCAGATTACATGAACGGCTTCTGGGCTCTGGTTAACTGGGAGTTCGTTGCAGCGAACCTAGCGAAATAATTCGCAACACCTTAAGTTCAATTTAGTCACTAATTCAAACCCGCTCATCATAGCGGGTTTTTCTTTTATTTTACCTAAAGTTACCTATGTTGCTGCCGCTATAAAAACATCAGGCGGAGGGCATAATGCAAATACATACTTTAGACAAAGCAGGCATCATCAACGAGCTTCAGTTTGGCACAGGAATGAACCATGCCATTCATGATGGTCGTCGTGCCGATTTTGCTTTGCTGCTATCGATGTTTTCCAATGATGCACGCCACATAACGCCTGTAGAAGAAACGGACTCGCAACCCGTCACGGAGCAAATTCTGCGTCAACAATTTGCTTTATGCGAACCGCAAAAACTGAGAAGCGATCAATCCAGCTACACTATTTCAGCGGAGCAAGCAAAGCAGTTTCACCGCGCGGGGCTCGCCGCAAGCAAACTCAGCCACTACCTTATCGCCGACGCGCTCGCCTATATGCCAGAGGAGACCTTCGATCTCCCGGAAGAGGTGTATCAAAACCTTTCCGGCCATGAAAGACGTCAGTTAGCGCAGCCAAACACTCCACTCCTACCTGAAGCCGGTCTGTATAATCAGTTGTCAACCGCTTGGGCCAAAGCCCGATTGGGCACATCAGTCTAGACTTTAACTTGTTGAATATTAATGCGTTACAATACAAGAGCAGACTAAAATGTGACTTTTTACATACTTTGGCACTCTGCTTAACTCAGATAGTCATTAGTTTGACGTCATTCACACTGAAAAGCCCCATTTTCTCCCAAGATGAAAGTACCGCTAACACATGGAGTCGGGGAAATGGAAATTAAGCACGCGCTAATCTTGGTAACGAATGCAGGCTCTCTGCTCGGCCGAACCATCGCCCTACACTTTGCCAAGCTCGGCGCGACCATCATTCTGAGCGATCAAAGTAAAGCTCAACTAGCTGAAACGCAGACAATGCTAGCGACGATTACCGACAAAGCCTATTCTATTGCCATCAGTGATGACCAAACCGAAACCATTCAGCGCCTTTTTGCCGAGATAGAACAACAGTTTACGCAAGTTCCCGATGTGCTCGTCAACTGTTGGACTTCGCTCCCTCTGCCATCTTTAACCGGGCATGCAGCCAATGATGGTTTCGTCGAACAACTCTCCTCCACTGCGGGTGCACTGTACCGTTTTGGACAGGTTTGCGCCGAACGTATGCGACACACCGAAACGAAAGGCGTGATCGTCAATGTCATCACCCACGCCGATTATCAAAACTTTTCTGGCGTTGAAAGCGTCACCTCACTCGTTTCAGGCTTTACCCACAGTTGGGCCAAAGAACTCACCCCGTTTAATATTCGTGTCGGTGGTGTAATCCCGGCTCTCTCGCACACACAGAATCACGTTGATGAATCACATTGGGCGCAAGTGCAAGACGAACTCATCCGTAATACAGAGTACATAGTCGCCAACGAGTACTTTAGTGGACGGGTAGTCAGCGCCGAGGTTTAACCACCTTCCTCACTTTTACCGCCAACCTTATGTACAATCCCGACACTTTTCATGTTGATGCATAGCGAAAAAAAGCCCCTATCTCTCGATAGGGGCTTTGCTCTTTTCCCGATTTTTTAGGTTTCGTGCTAGCGAAAACCTATCTCAAAACGTCCGTCTTACTTAGGCGTCCGCTTTTTATTTCTTCGCTTTAACTGCTTCAGCTTTAGAAGCTTCTTGGTCTGCTTTTTTCTTGATCACTGTAGTACCTTCGAAAGTTTCACCTTCAACGAAAGCTTTACCGTAGTAAGCAGCAAGTAGCACCTCTTTTAGCTCAGAGATGAGTGGGTAGCGTGGGTTCGCACCAGTACATTGGTCATCGAACGCTTCTACTGCTAGTTCATCAACTTTCGCAAGGAAGTCAGCTTCAGCAACTCCAGCAGCTTGGATAGACATTGGAATGTCTAGGTCACCTTTCAGCTCATCCAACCATGCAAGTAGACGCTCAATCTTCTGCGCAGTGCGGTCACCAGCTTGGCTTAGGCCTAGGTGGTCAGCAACTTCTGCGTAACGACGACGTGCTTGTGGGCGGTCGTATTGAGAGAACGCAGTTTGCTTAGTTGGGTTATCGTTCGCGTTGTAACGTACCACGTTAGAGATAAGTAGAGCGTTCGCCAAACCGTGTGGTAGGTGGAACTCTGCACCGATCTTGTGCGCCATAGAGTGACATACACCTAGGAACGCGTTCGCGAATGCGATACCAGCGATGGTCGCTGCGTTGTGTACTTTCTCACGAGCGATTGGGTCTTTTGCACCGTTCGCGTAGCTTGAAGGTAGGTACTCTTTTAGCATCTTAAGTGCTTGTAGAGCCTGACCGTCTGAGTACTCGTTCGCTAGAACTGATACGTAAGCTTCTAGAGCGTGAGTCACAGCATCGTAGCCACCGAATGCGGTTAGAGACTTAGGCATGTTCATCACTAGGTTCGCATCTACGATTGCCATTTGAGGAGTCAATTCGTAGTCTGCTAGTGGGTACTTAGCACCAGTCTTATCGTCAGTAACAACCGCGAATGGTGTCACTTCTGAACCTGTGCCTGAAGTGGTAGTGATACAGACAAGCTCAGCTTTTTTACCCATTTTAGGGAACTTGTAGATACGTTTACGGATATCCATAAAGCGCATTGCCAGTTCTTCGAAGTGAGTTTCTGGGTGCTCGTACATTACCCACATGATCTTCGCAGCATCCATTGGTGAACCACCACCTAGCGCTAGAATCACATCAGGTTGGAAGCTTTGCATTGCTGCTGCGCCTTTCTCTACCACAGATAGCGTTGGGTCAGCTTCAACATCAAAGAACGTTTGAACTTCCATGCCTTGTGCTTTAAGCAGTTGTACTACGTCATCTGCGTAACCGTTGTTGAATAGGAAACGGTCAGTTACTAGGAATGCGCGTTTCTTACCTTCTAGATCGCTTAGTGCGATTGGAAGGCTACCACGACGGAAGTAGATTGACTTAGGTAGTTTGTGCCACAACATGTTTTCAGCTCGCTTCGCAACAGTTTTCTTGTTGATTAGGTGCTTAGGACCTACGTTCTCAGAGATAGAGTTACCACCCCATGAACCACAACCAAGAGTTAGAGATGGTGCTACGTTAAAGTTGTAAAGGTCACCGATACCACCGTGAGTAGTTGGGATGTTTACAAGGATACGCGCAGTCTTCAGTTTGTCACCGAAGTAACGAATACGGTCTGCGTTTACGTCTTGGTTTGTGTATAGACCAGAGGTATGACCGATACCGCCGATCTCAACCATAGTTACCGCTTGAGCCACTGCGTCTTCGAAGTTGTCAGCACGGAATAGACCTAGAGTTGGAGACAGTTTCTCATGAGCGAATTCGTCGTCGTAAGAGACTTTACCAAGACCTTCACCAACGAGAACTTTAGTGTCAGCAGGAACTTTAACACCCGCCATTTCAGCGATAGCAGCAGCTGGTTGACCTACGATCTTCGCGTTTAGTGCGCCATCGATTAGCAGTACTTTACGTACTTTCTCTGCTTCCGCTTTGCTTAGAACGTATGCTTTATGAGACGCAAAACGCGCTTTCACTTCGTCATATACTTCGTCAACAACGATTGCTGCTTGCTCAGAAGCACACACTACGCCGTTATCGAACGTTTTAGACATCAGGATAGAAGCCACTGCACGTTTGATGTCAGCAGTCTCATCGATAACAACTGGAACGTTACCTGCACCTACACCGATTGCTGGTTTACCAGAAGAGTAAGCCGCTTTAACCATGCCTGGACCACCAGTTGCAAGGATAAGTGCAATACCGTCGTGCTTCATCAGTGCGTTTGAAAGCTCAACTGAAGGTTGGTCGATCCAACCGATGATGTCTTTTGGAGCACCAGCGGCAACAGCAGCATCTAAAACCAGTTTCGCAGCTGCGTTAGTTGAATTTTTTGCACGTGGGTGTGGCGAGAAGATGATACCGTTACGAGTCTTCAGAGAAATCAGAGATTTGAAGATCGCTGTTGAAGTCGGGTTAGTCGTTGGAACGATACCGCAGATGATACCTACAGGCTCAGCGATAGTCATTGTACCTAGGTTGTCATCTTCTTCGAGGATGCCACAGGTTTTCTCATCCTTGTATTTGTTGTAGATGAACTCAGACGCAAAGTGGTTCTTGATTACTTTATCTTCAACAATACCCATACCAGATTCTTCAACCGCCATTTGTGCTAGCGGGATACGCGCTTGGTTTGCCGCTAGAGAAGCTGCACGGAAGATTTTGTCTACTTGCTCTTGAGAGTAAGTAGCAAACTCTTCTTGTGCTTTCTTAACGCGTGCAATCATCGCATCTAGTTCAGCCATATTAGTTACAGGCATAGGGATTCTCCTAAATTAACAAATATTAAAAACTTTTTAGTAAGGCGACTTGTTGGTTGTTTTGATTGTCTCTCAGTAACTTACTTAACAACCGTCTTAGTAAATTGCTTTCAGGACTGAGTATAATATTTCAGAGTGTGAAAATAATTGACTTGGATCAGTTCTCACTCGCGAAATCCCTCAAAAGTAGTATCTCATCGCCAAAATCAAAAATAACCAATTGATTTTAAAACAAATAACACCAACCAAAACACTGAACAAAAAAGAAGCAATCGAACAAAGCAACTAAAAAAGCCACAATAATTTGTAAAAAAGTTTCATCTTTAGTCCACAAAATTACATGTAGACCCCAAATCTTGTGCTACTGAGAGTATATCTAAGCCCAATTATCTCTCCACATCGTGACGTTTTTTTTATCTGTTTTGTGTGGATGTTAACGTTTATGCGCATGCCACCAACTTGGAATCACACAAAATGATACATTTCAACACCTGACTTTACATATGTGCACAGTTACTCTCCTTCCGTTAACCCTGTTAACTGGTCAACTGGATGAGCTCGGATAAGATTAGTCTAACCGCACGCAAAAGGCGTTTTTTCTCTCGTCAATTCTTAGCATCTTTTCTAGAATATAGGCTCCTGTCCCTCTGTATGAATTCGTCATGTCAAACTTCGAAATCGCTATTTTTCTGCAATTTTTCCTAGGCTTAGTTGCTGCAGTCAATCCGGTGGGCATCATGCCTGTTTTTGTCTCTCTAACAGGACACATGACGCCGGAAGAAAAACACAAAACGGCACTGACTGCGAACATCGCAGTGGCAGTGATCTTGGTCGTGTCGCTGCTTGCAGGTCAAATGCTGCTGGATATGTTTAGCATCTCTCTCGATTCATTTCGTGTCGCGGGGGGATTGTTGCTGCTCAGTATTGCCTTCTCAATGATGAGCGGTAAGCTCGGTGAAGATAAGCAGAACAAGCAAGAACAATCCGAATACGTCAGCCGCGAGCAGATCGGGGTTGTGCCACTTGCCATGCCTTTAATGGCGGGGCCGGGTGCAATAAGCTCAACGATTGTCTATGGCGCTCGTTACCCCAGCATGTTCGACACTGTGGGTATCGTCGTCACCGTCGCCATATTCAGTTTTTGCTCTTGGCTGCTGTTCCGCTCTGCACCACTTATCGTGCGCTTCCTTGGCCAAACGGGCATTAACGTCATCACGCGGATTATGGGCCTGATCCTTGGCGCACTCGGCATTGAATTTATTGCCAATGGCTTGCGAAATCTCTTCCCCGGATTAGCCTGATTTTCGCTTTAAGGTTATGATGTGGCTACGATACTCTTTAATAGCCACATCATTTTCAGCCGCATCATGTCTCAAGAAACGTTAAAAAACCGTCTGTACGTTATCATCTTTGGCACTCACACCCCTTCGGGCAAAGCTTTTGATATCGCTCTCATTATTGCCATTCTCAGTTCACTGTCAGTGCTGGTTTTAGAGTCCATTCCTACCGTTCGCGCTTCTTGGTCAACAGAGCTACGTTATTTCGAATACGGCTTTACCGCGCTTTTTACCATTGAGTACATGCTGCGTCTCTACTGCTCACCCAAACCCGTCGCCTATGCGAAAAGCTTTTACGGTGTGGTCGATCTGCTGGCCATTTTGCCAACCTACCTTGTTCTGCTGTTCCCTTCCGCAACATTTATGGGCGTGATTAGGCTGCTGCGAGTCATGCGTATTTTCCGCATCCTTAAATTGGTACGCTATTTACAAGAGTCCAACGTTCTTCTGCGTTCGCTTTTGATGGCACGACGAAAAATCCTGATTTTTTTCAGCACGGTAGCAATATTGGTGACTATTTTTGGCGCACTGATTTACGTCATTGAAGGACCAGAACACGGGTTTACCAGCATTCCTAAAAGTATCTATTGGGCGATAGTGACCATTACCACCGTCGGGTACGGTGACTTAGTGCCGCAAACTGATTTTGGCAAAGCGATCGCCTCACTGACCATGCTAATGGGCTATTCGATTCTCGCTGTACCAACCGGGATCATTACGGCTGAACTGAGCCAAGAAATGAACTCACACCGTCAACTGGTAAAATGCCCAAATTGTTCGCGCTCAGGGCATGAGTCCGATGCACTCTATTGCAAACATTGCGGTAGCGAACTGGCCGATCCTGACAAACGTGTCGTCGCAAGTGACATAAAAAAAGCGCCGTGAACACGGCGCTTAGAATGTGGAATTAACCGAGCAGCTTACTGTTTTTCTGCCAAAATAATACGCAAGGTGCGGCGTAGAGGTTCCGCAGCGCCCCAAAGCAGTTGGTCACCAACAGTAAACGCGTTGAGGAAATCGTCGCCCATTGACATCTTACGCAGACGACCGACCGGTACAGATAAGGTGCCAGTGACTTTCGCCGGTGTCAGTTCTTGAGCGGTAATATCGCGCTCATTTGGAATGACTTTAACCCAATCGTTGTGCGTTGCGATCATCTCTTCAATCTCATCCAACGGGATGTTCTGCTTAAGCTTGATGGTCAGAGCTTGAGAGTGACAACGCATTGCGCCGATACGCACACACGTACCATCTATAGGGATTGGCGAGTCTTGCAAGCCCAGAATTTTGTTTGCTTCAACGCCCGCTTTCCACTCTTCTTTGCTTTGACCATTGTCGCGTTTCACATCGATCCATGGGATCAACGAACCCGCCAACGGCGCGCCAAAATTGTCGGTTGGGAAAGAGGCGCTGCGCATCGTTTCAGCAACTTTTCTATCAATATCTAAAATAGAACTGGCCGGGTTAGCAAGCTCTGAACTGACGGCATCGTTAATAACGCCCATTTGTGAAATGAGCTCACGCATGTTTTGTGCACCTGCGCCAGAAGCCGCTTGATAGGTCATCGCACTCATCCATTCCACTAGGCCTTTCTCGTAAAGGCCGCCGAGTGCCATCAGCATCAATGACACGGTACAGTTGCCGCCAACAAAGGTATTGGTCCCCTTGTGAATGCCTTGCTGAATTTGCGCCAAGTTTACGGGATCTAAGGTAATGATAGAGTCTGATGCCATACGCAGTGTTGAAGCGGCATCAATCCAGTAACCTTTCCAGCCTGCTTGGCGCAGTGCCGGATACACTTTCTCTGTGTAGCTACCACCTTGACAGGTAATCACCGCATCCAACTGTTTTAAGGCTTCGAGGTCAAAAGCATCATGCAATACACCTGCGTCTTCACCAACCTTACTGTTTGCAAATAGGGGCGCTGGAATACCAACCTGAGAGGTACTAAAAAATACCGGTTCAATCAGGTCAAAGTCTTTTTCTTCAACCATACGTTGCATAAGGACTGAACCAACCATGCCGCGCCAACCAACTAAACCAACTCTCATAACATTAACTCTCCGTGTAATCTCGAACCAAAATGTGAATTTGAACTCAATAGTTCAATTTTCCCAGCAAAATCTCAAGTGTTAATTCAGTGAAACGGTCTTTTTTCATCATACTCACTATGCATAGCAAGCGTCGCCCAACTCTGGTCAGACCTTCGATTGGTGAATATACCAGCTCCCCACGGACAAATTAACATTTGAAGCACATTTATTTCACATCAAACAACATTTAATCTCACTAAACATCATATTTAGTAGATGAAAACTTCATCAAATGCCAACTAGACCGATCAACATCAAAACATACAACCAAAAAGTTCGAATTATCTACCATGTTAATGTAAGGTACAGATCCTAACTATCCGGGGGCGTAATCCCTCTAACGCTCCGACATTCTTCAGAGGAATATATGAAGCAGGAAAACACTCGCTTACCGAGCCTACTACAAGTCATTATATCGCTCGGTTTGTTTTTACTCTTGGCGTTTTCGTTTACGGCGAAACTAGACCTCCCTATTCAATTAGCCCTATATATCGGTTGGTTTATCATCATGGTGTTGGGCATTCGCTTAGGTCATTCGTACAAATCGTTGGAAACCGCGGCGTTAAACGGTATTTCGAATGGTTTAGGTGCTGTTCTTATTCTATTAGCTGTTGGTGCACTGGTTGGTACTTGGATCTCCGGCGGTATCGTACCCACTATTATTTACTATGGTCTGAAGGCAATTCATCCTTCTATCTTCCTTTTAGCCACTATGATCATTTGCTCCCTAACAGCACTTGCAACAGGCACCTCTTGGGGCGCCGCAGGCACCGCAGGTATCGCGATGATGGGGATTGGTCAAGGCCTCGGAGTGCCTGCACCTATTACGGCTGGTGCAGTATTATCCGGCTGTTACTTTGGCGACAAAATGTCTCCGCTTTCAGATTCTGTGATCCTTGCTTCTTCAATGTCGAACGTGGAAGTCATGGAGCATATTAAAGGCATGCTGCCAATTGCACTGATAAGCTATGTGATTACTGGTGTGATGTTTACTGCGTTTGGCTTCCACTATGCTGGGAATGTCGACATGAGCCAAGTCGATTCAGTGATTAAGGCCATGGAACAGCAGTTCTACATCACGCCTTACTCGTTTGTTCCTGTGATTATCGTATTGGCGCTACTTGCGATGCGTATGCCGTCTTTTCCCGTCATCAGCTTCGGATCTCTGCTGGGCATTATCTGGGCGGTAATGATTCAGGATGTCGATTTCCTTACCGCGTTTAACACCGCTTGGGCACCGTTTGCCATCTCATCTGGCGTTGATTTTATCGATTCGATCCTCAATCGTGGCGGTATGTCATCCATGCTAGGCTCGGTAGCGGTGATCGTCTTTGGCCTTGGTTTTGGTGGCTTGCTGGATAAAGTCGGCGTGCTAGAAACCATCGCGAAACTGTTTGAACGTCGCGTGCAAAATGCCGGTTCTCTCGCAACCAGCACGATTGGTACAGCGTTTATGGGTAACGTGTTCGGTTCAGCGATGTACGTTTCTCTTATCCTAACGCCAAAGATTTGTGCGAAAAACTACGATCGCCTAGGTTACAAACGTAAGAATCTGTCACGAAATGCCGAGTTTGGCGGCACGCTCACCTCAGGTATGGTGCCTTGGAGTGATAATGGTATCTACATGGCGAGTATTCTTGGTGTGGCGACACTCTCTTATGCGCCTTTCATGTGGCTCAGCTTCGTCTGTATCGCGGTGACCATTTTCACCTCTTACATGGGCTGGTTTGTCGATAAATGCGAGCCTACCGTGCAAATCGACGATGTGGACGAACCCACATTAGCAAAAACACAAACGGTTTAATCGCACGACAACCATAAACAACCAATCCAAGCGTAGCCTAAACCGCTACGCTTTTTTGATGTCAATCATTCCCCCATGTCTCATCCAGTAACTGTTTGGCAAAATCGATGGTTTCACGCAGCGCCTCTTCCAACTTAGCTAACTGCTGCTCAGACACGTTATGACCATTTTTCATCGTCATCTCAATATCAAACGCCACATCTTTTAACCGAAGCGCACCAAGGTTCGCGGCCACGCCTTTCAAACTATGTACGATACGCTGCGCTTTGACTTTGTCATGCACCAATACATCGGTGAACCGCTGATAGTCATTGCGATGATCCTGAATGAAGACTTGCAATAGTAAACGTACCGATGCCTCATCGCCTGAGAGTGAGTCCAGCATGGCTTTGGTATCTATCACCCTCCCTTCTTCCAACGACTCTTGGGAGTAACTCATCACTTTTTCGCTATTAGAGCGTATGAGCGCATCCAAACTGGCCTCTTGATCGTGAGCCTGTTTGCTCTGTTTTGCATTCTCCAGCGCCTGAGTCTCTTCTCCCCAATCTTGCAAATAGAGCAAGAAGAGCATACCCAACACAGACAAAGCACTAGTGGCAATCAATACCATCATATATTGCAAAATCATACGGTTAACATACTCTTCTAGTTTTGATTGCTGAGTATAAATGGCATGGTTGTTAACTTGTTGAACTAAGTGGTCAATTTGTAAATTCTCCGCCAAGACATCACCACTTGCAGCGATAAGCTGTCTTAAAGGCAAACCGTACTCATCAGGAAGGGTTTCTGAAGCTAGCAATAAGTCGTCAATGTCCTTAAAAATCAGGTCCAATTGTGGTGATGTGGAAAAGGCCGCTTCAGAGACATAGCTACCTAAAAGGGCATACTGTGTGATCGCGAAAGAAGATTGATCGCTGATTTTTAAGCGCTTTTCTCGAATTTCATCGACGAGGCTAGAAAGTTGATTGTCTATTGAAAGTAGGCTCCTGATACTTTGCAGGTAGTGATCGGTCGAGTAGATAAATTGCGACACATCTGGAGCAAAATAGGACTCTGCATAATTGGCTTCAAGTTGAATACGTAGCGCATAAATAATCTGCAGATTGAGTGAAATATCATCAGTCAATCCTATTCTTTGCGAGCGTTCATGGGCAAAAGTGTTGTGCGTTTGTTCGACTTTATTGCCTAACTCTTCAACAACTTGTACAACCGCAGTCATATTATAAGTCTGAATCATAATAAACAGTGATAGTGACGCCCACAGAGCCAACAAACCAACTGAGCATCGCGTTTTCATTTTTTTTGCTGTGAGTGACATGTGCAATCCCTGAGAAACACCTGTTACAAGCATATACCATCTTCTAACATCATGTCAGACAACAAAAAAGAGAGCCCATTGCTCTCTTTCTTATTTGTTTACTTGATTATTGATTGCGCGTGAGTTGATCGCGCAAATTGGGCGGCGTGCCTTTAATCGTTAGCGTATCTGTCTCTGGATCGTAAAAAATGCGCTCTCCGAGCAACAAACTGTCGAAGCTAAGGTTCAGACCGCCACCAGCACCAACATACTTGGTTAACTTGCGTACCAGCCCACGGTCCGCTGGAAAACTCTCTTCCAACTGATAACCTTGCGCCTGAGTGAAATCGAGAAAGCTGGTGCCTGAAGGCCCTGAAGGAAGCTCATCTGACAATTCACGAATCGTCACTTCTTCACCAGATTTCATTTGCCCACTACAGTAATCATAAACTTGCTTTCGGTACTCGTTCACTTCCTGTTTTTCTAGCTTGGCATCGGTACAAAAATCATCCAGTGCCTGAATCAAAACCTGGCTTTGCTGTTTGCCATCGAGCCCAACTTCCGCTTGCATAAAATCGAGGAAAAAATCGGCGACTTTTCGTCCCACACGCCCTTTAATATAAGAGAGGTAACGGTTCGACTCACTATCCACTTCGTAAACGGAGAGATCAATACGCGCGGCAATATCCATTTTGCTGATGTCAAGATAATCGGTAGCGCTGATGTCCAAGCCTTCCGTAACCTTCAAGCTTTGATTGAGCGGCAAAATGCCGACAAACAAATAGTGCGTTGCGAGACTCTGGTACTCAGCAAACACTAAAATGCCTTCATCTGCAAAAGGATACTTACTCAGTTCATCTTTCAGACGTGAGGCGCTTTTCTGTGAAAAATCGTAAAAACTGAGCTCATTTTTACGCATCGCTTGCAGCCAAATCTGAAATTCGCTGTCTGATTTGAAGCTGCCGAATCCTTTTCCAGCTTTTGCGTGGAACACTCGATGCAGCTCAGCCACAAGATTTTCGGTGGATGAATCGTTGCTCAGAGACTCAGAACGGTAGTGGACCGTGAGTTCATCCTGATCATTTTTACTAAGCTGATGCAAAATAACGTTGGAAAGATGCAGGCTCATAATCTTTTATCTAGCTTCAAGGTTTTAGTTGTGAGGCATTGTAGGTTATCATAAGCCGCTTTTACTATCATTATTAGAGTTGTTATGCCGATTACATCTAAATACACAGACCAACAAGTTGAAACGATTCTTGCTGAAATAGGCGCAGTGCTAGACAAACACGGAGCGACCCCAGAGCTTTCATTGATGATTGCGGGCAATATCGCTACCAATGTCTTAAATCAACAAGTTGCTGCTTCACAACGTAAAGTTATTGCAGAAAAATTTGCTCAGGCACTGATCTCTTCTCTGAAAGAACAAAAAACTCATTAATCACGGATAACAGAATCATACATGGTAGACAGCGGAAACTCATACGGCGAACGTGTATCCAAACTGGTTAGTTGGGGGCACTGGTTCGCATTCTTCAACATCATTGCTGCGATGTTGATCGGTACGCGTTATATTGCCCAGTCACCTTGGCCGGAAACCTTCCTAGGTCAGCTTTATCTGGTTGTTTCCTGGGTCGGACATTTTGGCTTTCTGGTCTTCGCGCTGTACCTGTTGATTCTGTTTCCACTCACTTTTCTTCTGCCCTCCCAACGGTTGTTCAGATTCTTTGCCGTCACCTTTGCCACCGTTGGCTTGACTGTTTTGCTCGTCGATACTCAAGCCTATCAGTCGATCAATCTGCACTTAACCCCGGTCGTTTGGGAGTTGCTGTTCAGCGATGAAAAATCGGCAATCAGCACTGATTTGCAGCATCTTTTTGTTGTTTTACCGTTGATTTTTTTCCTCCAGCTTGGCCTTGCTGAGTGGGTGTGGAAAAAACAACGTAAGCTGGCTCATAAGCACATTGGTCGCCCTCTGGCCGGTGTTTTCTTTATCTGTTTTATTACCAGCCACCTGATTTACATGTGGGCGGATGCCTATTTTTATAATCCGGTCACCAGCCAACGCGCTAACTTCCCGCTCTCCTACCCTATGACAGCGAAAAGCTTTATGGAGAAACATGGTTTACTCGATAGAGAAGAGTACCTAAAGCGATTGGAGGCAAACGAAAATAACGTCGAGTTGGTGCGCTATCCGTTGGAGCAATTGGAGTTTAATCGTCGCGGTAATCACCTGAATATACTGATGATCAATGTCAACAACTGGCGTGCAGACCATTTGAGCGAAACGCAAATGCCAACAGCCTACCAGTTTGCAATCAACAATCAGTGGTTCACCAATCATTACAGCTCAAGCAACGATTCTTTTGGCGTGTTTGGCTTGTTTTATGGCCTGCCAACCAGTTATGCCAGCAGCATCAAAGCGCAAGGCACAGCGCCCATTTTCCTTAACGTATTGCAAGAGCAAGGCTATGATTTTGCTTTGTTCAGCGGTAACGGCTTTAGTGACCCGCTTTATCGTGAGGTAATATTCCGCGGACAACATCTTGCTGCCCAGCTTGAGGAACAAAATCAGACCGAGTTTAACGACGAAAAAGCCGTCGAAGCTTGGCAAAACTGGTTGGCCGGACAAACTAAATCGCCTTGGTTTAGCTTTATCGAACTGACTTCCGTGGACGACATTGACGCTTCGGCTATGCCAAAAGGCGCGAATGCCAGCGAAAAATTCAAACAGACGTACAATCAAGCTGTAGGAATGGCCGATAATATGCTGCAGCGTATTTTGGTTACTTTAGAAGAGCAGCAACTGAGTGCCAACACAGTGGTGGTTCTAACTTCAAATCACGGCAGTGAGTTTAACGAAACACAAACCAATAGCTGGGGCGCAAATTCTAACTACAGCCGCTATCAGCTTCAGGTTCCTATGGTGATTCATTGGCCGGGTAAATTGCCTGCGAAGTTTGATCAAAGCACCAGCCACCTAGACCTGTCAGTAACCTTATTGCAGGATTTGCTCGGCGTTGCTTCTAACCCAGTTGACTTTAGTTCAGGGCGAAATTTGTTTGATGAGAGCAGACGCCGTTGGATTTTAGCGGGCGACACGCGTGAAATTGCCTTGATCACACCAACCCAAACGACGGTGATTGATAAGTTTGGCAACTTCAAGTTATACGACGAGAACTACAAGCGGGTAAGAGACGACAGCCCGAAACTGCCCGTATTGATGCAAGGATTGACTGAATTACAACGCTTTTACAGTAAAAGCCAACAATAAATGGTTTACCGAGGAAGGGACGTGGAAATCACGTCCCTTCCTGTTTTTATTGAGTATGAAGTGCTCTTTCATTTTCTCTCCAACTAAAAAGCCTAAATACTCACCATAGACAAGGTTTCTATCTTCTTTTTTAAACTTTCCAATGAATTAATGGTAATCGAGCCGTACCCGACGGCAATAATCCCTTCTTCGACAAAAGGAACGATATATTTATTCAGCGCTTGTCGAGTGATCCCAACCACCATTGCTAATTCCGTTCTGGTCATCTTTATTTTAATCGTCTGTTTTCCAGGCTCTTGATTACCGAGTATTTCAATATGAGACAGGATGGTGCGAGCTATTTTCAGAGGGATATTGGTCGTCATATTGTTCAACGCAAAATGACCGATAGAAGCACCACGACGTGCCAATGCGCTAAATGTGTTTCTCATTAGCGTTGAGTCAATCTGACAAAGTTCAATAAAGTGACTAATCGGCAGTTTTACAATGATTGTATCCTCTAACGCTTTGAGTGATACCACGCGATTAAAGCCTGGAATAAAGGATGCTTCGCCAAACCAGCCACCCGTTGTCACTTTGGCAACGAGCAAATTATTTCCTTGCTCGTTTCTTCGGTATACTCCAACTTGCCCTGAGGCGAGAATTAATAACTCCTCAGCAGGTGCATCTTGTTTCGCAATCAATTCATTGCGTTTAAAACTTTCGTAACCACTATATTCATACAGCGTTGACAAGGTGGTTGAACTGCAACCTTTAATTAATTCACAATTATGTATTGCATTTAATATTAGATAGTTAGACATAATCACAGCTTACTCGCATCGAAAATAGACGATGCCAATATAAAGTCCATTTAAAAGAGCCCCGACCTCACGGCCGGGGAAAGTCAAGTTAAGCACATTAGGAAAGGGATAGTAACAGTATTCAAAGCAGATTATTGACTGTTTTACCGTTGGGCTTTAAACACGAAATTCGAGTAATTTACGTTGTTGTTCCTCGGCCAGTCGCGCTAATTCCTCCGTCGCTGTCGCGCTCTGCGAAATGCCCGCCACGTTCTGATTCACCATATTGGAAACCACTTCAATGCTGCGGGAAATATCAGAGCTCACCGCAGATTGTTCTTCAGAGGCGGTCGCGACCATGCTATTGACATCACTGATTGAAACGACCGCCTGATTGATGGCAGTGAAACTGCCAGCAACCGAAGAAACGACCTCTTGCGAACGTTGCACCATAGTGAGGTTACCGTTCATCTCTCCGCTGGTTTGATCCACTTTGCTTTGTAAACGTTCGATCAAATCACGAATGCTCTCGGTCGATTTTTGCGTTTTGCCCGCTAAGCTGCGGACTTCATCTGCAACGACCGCAAAACCACGCCCTTGCTCGCCCGCTCGAGCCGCTTCAATGGCCGCATTAAGTGCCAGCAGATTGGTCTGTTCAGAAACATCGCCGATAACCTCTACCACTGAGTTGATTTCAAGCGAGTATGATTTCAGCTCGTCCAGCGTTTTTGCCGTCGACTCAACTGAGTTGGTTATTTGTGTCGATACATTTTGCAACTCGCTGACTGCTTTATGACCGGCTGAGACGGACTCCATCGCCGCGCCCGCCCCTTGTTCCGCTTTGCTCGCGTTGCTGCTCACCTCTTTGGCAGTTGCCGACATTTGGTTAATCGCAGTGGCAATTTGCGTAATTTGATGACTTTCTTCTTTCGAGTTAGCATCCGCTTGAACCATCACAGCACTGAGCTCTGACGATGCCGATGCCACACTCGACGCAATCGTTGAGAGATCTTTCACCACTTCTCTGAAATTCGCCACCGTCTGGTTGAAATACCCCGCCAGCACAATCATTTCATTGTTTCCATCTTGCTTGGGTAGCGTCACAGTTAAGTCACCTTTAGCCATTTTTTCTAACGCAGAACAAATGTTCTGACTCTGTTTCGACATCGCGTTTGCCAACCAAAAACTCACCACAAACCCGGCTAACATCGTAGCGCAAAAAAACATCACCACCAGCCACAGCGACTGCTCTGTACTGCTTTCGCTGTCCGCGACACGTTTTATCGTGCTTGTGGCCAAAGTATTGAGATAATTATTCAGCGAGTTGTTGTAGGTTTGCGCCAACTGACTGCCTTGCTGCATAAAGCGCAGAAACTCGTCCTCACTGACCGATCCATTGTCATATCGATCAAAAAACTCAGGGCCTTTGACGTGGTGAGCGTAGTATTTTTCAACCATTTCAATCGCCTTCTTCGCTGAGTCCGTCATTCCACCCGCACGGATCGCAGCAACGGTAGCACTCTTCCACTCGTTTAAACGCTGTGCATACTGCTGACGAACACTTTGCATGTACACCGCCTGATTAAAAGTCATTCGAATGACAGAAAAAGGGACCAATTGGTTATCAATCACACCTTTGTTGCGAGTGACCAGTTCTTCCACTTGCTCATTTGTTTCACGATTGGTATCGCCAACTTTTAACAGACTCAGCGCTAGCACCGCAACGAGCGTGAGCAATAATGTCGCTATTAACCCTAACAACTGTTGTTTGATGGTTAATTTGTTAATAATAAAAGACATAAGTATCCCTTTGATCATTCACTTTTCAGAGAAAGTGAGCCAACGTTTGCCGCTTAAATTACGTTCGCAATGAAGTAAAACACACGTCAAGAAGCGTATGTCACTGCAGCTCATGTCGCAAAGTTAACCAATTATAAATAATAATTATGTAAATAATATTCTTACCTCTGCGCGCCGTTAAAAATGTTGGGGCAATGTAAACAACATTACATTTAGGTGCGATTTTTGCGCGCAGACTTTAGTGATAAATCTATAATTTAATCAGTGTACATGCTGAACATTCGCATCTGCAGCAAATAACCTGTTCCTATCTGGCTTAACATTTTGCAGCCAGAAAACCTAATCATTATGGTAACTTTATGAATATAAGGGATTTATTTCGAGTATTTTTCGGTGCGATCATACTCGTTTCAGGGATAACTCTGTTTCTGGCCTTACAACTCAAACAGAACGTAGAAGCCAGTTATGCCGCCGCAGACTATCGCTATAACGTTAGCCACTTGGCGAAACTCTCTACCTCAAACTCAACGCTGCTCACTCTCAATGCACGACAGTTCGTTGCAACGCTTGATCCAAAATATCGCGACAAATACAACCGCATTGTCGATCAGATTACTGGCAAAGCACCGATGTACGACGGCCGCTCACTCGAATACCAACAACGTTTAAAAGAGCTTGGTGTACCCAGTAACCTGATGACGTATTTGGCCGAATCCAACAACCTCTCAGTGGCACTAGTGAATACCGAAGTGAAAGCATTTGGTTTGGTTGAACCCTTTGTCGGTAAACGTATCGAAGACCTCAATAAAGAGGAGTTTGCCGCATGGAAGCAAGCCATGGATCTGCTGCATGATGAAAATTACATGCGCGAAGTGGCTAAGATCGTTGCCCCCGTCAGCAAATTTATTGAACTCGCCAACCAAAATGCAGCCAACGATGTGAAGCTAGCGAAACTGGAAATTGCCACCAGCACGCTGCTGAGCATCTCGTTCTTGGTTTGCGTGATTGCCTTGATTGTCATCTGCTATTTCATTTTGCAGCGCAAAGTGATCTCACGCATTCAAGTGCTTCGAGGCGAGGCGAATCGCGTTGCGGAAGGCGATTTTACTCAACTGCTTGCGATTTCTGGCAAAGATGAAATTACCGAACTCTCCACGGCGTTCAATCATATGATTGGCAACATTTCTACTTTGATCCGCGATATTCGCCAACAAGCGCTGCGCGCAGAAAGCGAGTCAAACACCTTGCGCGATATTACCGAACGGACACAAAATCTCAGCTCAGAACAAAGCCAATCGATCGAGGTGATCGCCAGTTCTGTCTACGAAAACCTCGCGGCGGTGAAAGAAGTGACCAATAGCTGTACTGAAACCTCGGTGCAAGCGGCCTCCGCCAACCAACAATCGCTTGAAAGCCAAGCAACTGTGAAAGAAAACATCGGCTCGGTACAGTTGGTTGCAACGCGTTTACAAAGCGCCAACGATCGCATTGCGCAACTGGCAAGCGCAGTGTCAGATGTGGGGGAAATTTTAAACGTGATAGAAGCGATAGCCGAGCAGACCAACCTTCTCGCCCTCAACGCTGCGATTGAAGCTGCGCGTGCCGGAGAACAAGGACGTGGCTTTGCCGTAGTCGCAGACGAAGTTCGCTCACTGGCCAAACGCACTCAAGATTCGACCGATGAGATCCAACGTAAGCTCTCAACACTTTCGGAATATTCACGTGCCGTTTCTGAAGAGACTAAACTTTGCACACAAGATACCGAAATGGCCGTGCGCAAGTCTGCCGATGTCGGCGATGTGCTAAATGAAATAAGCACACTGATCACCCTGATTTCCGACCAAACATCATCAATCGCCGCCGCCGCAGAAGAGCAGGAAAAAGTCTCGGAAGATATCTCCAATCGCATTCATAAAATCCGCGATGTGGCTGAAGAATCCGCGACACTCAGCGGCAACGTTTCCGATGCTTCATCGCGCTTGAAAGACATTTCCAACGCCCTCACGCAGGGGTTGAATAAGTTTAAGCTCAGCAAAGGATAAAACAAACGCCGCACGAGACGACGCGAATTACTTGAGGCTCATAGCTGCGTGGATAAGTTGCATGTGAATAGGCACCAAGTCTTGATGATTGGCGCGATAACCACCACCCACCACCGCCGCCAGCGGGATAGACAGCTCGTTGGCAAGTGTGAGCAAAAATGTGTCGCGTTGATAAATTGCTTCACTCGACACATTAAGGTAACCCAGCTCATCTTGCTGATGGATATCGACTCCAGCATCATAGAGGATCAAATCCGGACGATGCAGATGGATGGCCATTGGCACTACCTCGCAAAACGCGGCTAAAAAGGCGTCGTCATCACACTGGCGTGGCAAGGGTACATCGAAATCGGAATCGGGCTTACGTGCTGGAAAGTTTTTCTCGCAATGAAAAGAGAGTGTGATGAACTCATCACGCTGTTGACATAAGGTCGCCGTGCCATCGCCATGGTGCACATCGCTATCAATGATCAGTACCTTATCCACGCCCTCTTGGCGCAAAGCGTCATGCGCTGCCAGCACCAAGTCATTGAACAGGCAAAATCCGCTGCCAAAGTCGTGGTGGGCATGATGGTAGCCGCCACTAAGATGAATGGCTAAGCCATGTTGCAGCGCCTTTTGCGCCGTCAGCACCGTTCCTCCCGCGGAGGTTAAGGTGCGCTCAATCAAACGTTCACTCCAAGGAAAGCCAATACGGCGCATTTTCGCCGCAGGAAGCTGACCAGACGCCAGTAGATCGACGTAGTGAGCACAATGGATCTGTTTCACGTCCTCTAGAGCAAGCGCTTGTGGCTGATAAAAATGGATGTTGCTTTGCCACTGCGAACAGCCAGCCATCTGCCGGTTGATCTCTGCAAACAGATGGCGATATTTATTGATCGGGTAGCGATGTTCTGGCGGTAAAGGCAGATCCGAATAAATCGGATGATAGATAAGTGGCAACATCAGGATTGAACTCGACTATTCACTGTTATTAACACGGCGTGGTTTACGACTCGCGGCAGTTTTACTGGAAGTGGTGCGGGAAGCCGAAGTTCGGCCGCTGCTTTTACGCCGCTTAAACGCAGGTCGCTCCACTTTTGGCAAATGTTGTAAGGATTGCGGCACAGGCGCGCTTTTCACTTGTGCCATTAAATCCGAGATGCGTGCTTCAAGCGCTTGCATGAAAGGCTGGTACGCTTGATTGCGCTCCGCCATGCCTTGCAACTGATGCTCCCAATGAGCCGTCATGTCTGGATAGGTCGATTCGCTCGGCAGCGCATGAACCAGACCTCGTCCCGCCGCGGTACTTAAAATGGCTTTGCCTTGACGTGACAACAATTGGCGCTTGAACAAGGTATCTAAAATACCCGCACGGGTCGCTTCGGTGCCTAGTCCATCGGTTTCCCGAAGGATCTGCTTCAGCTCTTTATCCGCGACATAACGTGCAATACCCGTCATCGCTTGTAATAAGGCCGCTTCGGTAAAATGCTTCGGCGGCTCGGTTTTACGATCCTTGATTTCCCCTTCCCGGCACATCAACACCGCACCTTTTTCTAACGGCGGCACAGTGTCAGTGCCATCATCTTCTTTCTCCGTCACGCCCGTTAAGCTCTTCCAGCCTGGGAAAAGCAGTTGACGCCCTTTGGCGATAAAAGTGCCCCCAGCAATGTCAAACACCAACTTGGCTTCGGCATACACCGCCGCAGGATAAAACTGCATCAGATACTGCCTAGCGATGAGCTGGTAAATCTTCATCTCCTGCCCCGAAAGTGCGTTGACGCTCGCCTGCTTTGGCGTAGGAATGATCGCATGATGCGCATCCACTTTACTGTCATTCCACGCTTTTGATTTGAGCGAGAGATCCGCCCCATCAACGGCGGCAGCGAGTTCACGCGCATTATTGCTGATGGCTTGCACGACGGTCTTAGCCTGCGAAAGATGCTCTAGTGGCAAATAGCGACAATCAGAGCGCGGATAGGTGATCAATTTGTGCTTTTCATACAGAGCCTGACAAGTATCCAGCACTTGTTGCGCGCTCATAGAAAAGCGCTTCGCTGCATCAATCTGCAATGCAGACAACGAATACGGTAACGGCGCGGCTTGTTTGGTCTGTTTGTGCTCAGACTCTGTGACCGTCGCTGGCTGACCAGCAATACGCTGCGCAACATTCTCCACCAATTTACGATTAAGAATGCGCCCTTCTTCATCTTGCCAAGGTTTACACGCCTCACTTGGTTTCCAACGCGCGCGAATATCAAAAGCGACAGCGTTGTGCTGATAGGGGATCAGCGCATGCAACGTAAAATAGTCGCGCGAGATAAAATTTTCGATCTCTTCATCACGGCGAACCACCAAACCCAATACTGGTGTTTGCACTCGCCCCACCGACAAAACGCCTTGATAGCCCGCTTTTTGCCCAAGTAAGGTATACGCGCGTGACATATTCATGCCGTATAACCAGTCAGCGCGTGAACGAGCCAGCGCCGAGACCGATAGCGGGATAAAGTCGCGGTTGCTGCGCATTGAGGAAATGGCTCTTTTGACCGCAGGTAAGTTAAGGTCACTGATCAAAAGTCGCTGCGCCGCTTCTTTCTTCGTTTTACTCACTTTGCAGTAGTCGAGCACTTCATCCACCAGCAATTGCCCTTCGCGATCGGGGTCCCCCGCATGCACCACTTGAGTCGCCTGTTTGAGCAATTTTTTGATCACTGCAAGCTGTTTTGCCGATGTTTTTCGCGGGCGCAACTGCCACTGCTGCGGCACAATGGGCAAATCGGCCATGTTCCACTTTTTATAGCGCTCGTCGTAAGCATCCGGCTCTACTTGTTCAAGCAAATGGCCAATGCACCAAGTCACCACATCTCCATTACCACAGACAATAAAGCCTTGATCTTTTTTCTGCGGATTGGGGAGAGCGGCAGCAATTGCGCGGCCAAGGCTGGGCTTTTCAGCGATAAAAAGTCGGCTCATAGCGATATATAAGAAGAGAAACAATAAAGGGCCACCTTAGCGGATGTGCCCCTGAAAAATCAAGAAAAACTGTATAAATAAACAGTTACAAATATTCGACAAATTTAGACAGATCGCGCTCAGGCACTTTCATCGCGCTGCACCCGGCCGTTCCAAGATAGAGGAAGCCAACAATCGCATCGTCACCTTGTAGGCCAAACGCTTGAGTGACTTGAGGATGAAACATCCACTCGCCGGATCGCCAAATGCCTTGAAACCCTTGTGCCACCGCTGCCATTTGCATCGCTTGCACAGCACATCCCGCGGAAAGATGTTGCTCAAAAGCGGGAACTTTGTCGTGTTCCGTCACTTTGGCCACCACAGTGATCACCATCGGCGCACGAAACGGCGCATTTTTTAGCTTTTCCAGCACAGCTTCATCGCACTGATTGGCGCGTCCGGCTTGTAGTAAAATATCCGCCAGTTTTTTCAAACCTTCTCCTTGCGCTATCACAAAACGCCAAGGCGTCAGACCGCCATGATCCGGCGCGCGTAAACCAGCGCGAATGATGTTTTCCAGCGCTTTGCCTTCCGGCGCAGGCGCACTCAACTTAGCGATAGAACGGCGATTTAATAGCAGTTCGAGAGCGTCCATGGATCTGTCCTTTTCAAAAGTGTGAATCAGTGAGTTGTTATTCTTGGTGGGGGAACCCGATTGCGCCTTACTTTAGCATAATTCAATCGTGCCAATAACACCCTGTTTTCTGTGGAAATAACGCCCATAAAAAAGCCGTGCATAGCACGGCTCTGAGTTGATTCACTTGGCGCAGTTACAGCTTAATCGCCAGTTTAACCCCTTGTTTGATGGCGCGCACCGCGTCAAGTTCGCCAGCGTAATCAGCACCACCGATGACGTGCAGTTTATCACCCAGTTCTGACCACTGACTTTCAAACGGACGAACGGACTCCTGCCCTGCACAGACGATGATGCTATCCGCATCGAGGATCTGTTCCTTGCCATCTAAACGAATGTGCAAGCCCTCAGGAGTAATTTTCTCATAGCTCACTCCACCGAGCAGATTCACGCCGCGTTTCTCCAAGGTGCGCTTGTGTATCCAACCTGTGGTTTTCCCCGGACCTCGGCCCACACGCCCTTTGCGACGCTGCAATAGCCACACGGTTTTATCGCTGACGGCGTCAGGGAACGGGTAGAGACCGCCCGGATGCGCCATCTCTTTATCAATGCCCCATTCATGAAGCCAATCGTCGAGCGTATGCTGCGCAGGCTCCGTCACCATGCTGGCCACATCAACGCCAATGCCACCGGCACCAATGATCGCCACTTTCTCGCCCACAGGCGTTTTGTCACGAATCAGCGTTTGGTAATCTATCACTTTATCGCTGCCTTCAAGCCCCTGAATGCTCACTTTGCGCGGTTCAACGCCAGTGGCCAAGACCACTTCGTCGTACTCTTTGAGCAGCTCTAAGCTCGCTTCGGTATCGAGGCGCAGGTTTACACCTGTTTCGTCAATCATGTTGGCAAAGTAGCGAATGGTTTCACGAAACTCCTCTTTGCCAGGAATTTGCATGGCTAAGCGGAACTGGCCGCCAATGCGGTCATTTTTCTCAATCAAATCAACACTGTGACCACGTTTGGCCAAGGTTGTCGCACAAGAGAGCCCTGCGGGCCCTGCGCCCACCACCGCGATGCGTTTTTTCTCCAGCGCAGGCTCAACCACGATCTCCGTCTCATAACACGCCAGTGGGTTGACCAAGCAACTGGCCCGTTTAGCCTGAAATACATTATCAAGACAAGCTTGGTTACAACCAATACAGGTGTTGATGAGGTGCGCTTTCTGCTGCTCCGCTTTAGCAATAAAATGCGGATCAGCCAAAAACGGGCGCGCCATGGAAACCATATCGGCTTGGCCTGAGGCCAAAATACGCTCGGCTTCTTCTGGCGTATTGATGCGATTACAAGTCACTATCGGTACTGAGACATGCGGTTTAACTTTCTCGGTAACCCAAGTAAATGCACCGCGCGGTACTTGGGTAGCGATGGTCGGAATGCGCGCTTCGTGCCAGCCAATGCCAGTATTGATAATGGTCACGCCCGCATCTTCAAGCGCTTTGGCGAGTAGGATAACGTCTTCAAACGTGCTGCCCTGCTCGACCAAATCAAGCATCGAGAGGCGGAAAATAATGATAAATTCCTGCCCAACGGCTTTGCGTACCGCTTTGACCACTTCGACCGCAAAGCGCATGCGTTTACGGTAACTGCCACCCCAATCGTCGTAGCGCATGTTGGTGCGTTTACAGAGGAACTGGTTAATCAGGTAGCCTTCTGATCCCATGATTTCGACACCATCGTAACCAGCCAATTGGGCCAACTCTGCGCTATTGGCAAAAGCGTCGATGGTTTTGCGGATCTGTCTTGGGCTCATTTCGCTCGGAGCGAATTTGGCGATCGGCGCTTTGATGCCCGAAGCACTCTGCGCGAAAGGGTGCATCGCGTAACGACCCGCATGTAAGATCTGCAAGGCGATTTTACCGCCATGTTTGTGTACGGCTTCGGTCACCACTTGGTGCGCGCGAGCGTGTTTGGGTTTGCTAAATTCGGCGCTGAGCGGATGTAAACGGCCACGTAAATTGGGGGAGAATCCGCCGGTCACAATCAGACCAACGCCACCTTTGGCACGTTCTTCGTAAAAGGCCGCCAGCTTTTGCAATCCTTCCTTATGCTCTTCCAGGCCTGTATGCATCGACCCCATCAAAACTCGATTGCGTAGTTGGGTAAAACCGAGATCCAATGGTTGTAATAAGTGTGGGTACATGGCAGACATGACAAACTTCCATTTTTATTTATTGTGGTCTGACCACGTTATGCCGAACAAAGCAAAAAATCAAACAGGTGTTTACATATTTGTAACACCGATCAATCTTGTTTCGTATATGCCATTTCATGAAGTTGCATGTTAAGCTTTGAAAAAATTATCTTTTGCCTTCTCAGAACGATTTTATTCTTCCCACAGGGAACTTATTTCACTGTCAAACCACAGAATACAAAAGATAAGAACTGGTTTTCGCCGAGCGGAAACCCAACGCATCTCGTTACGGAGACACAATGAAAAAAATATTCAAGCTCATTGGTTTGATTTTTAAAGGGATCTGGAAAGCGATCAGCTTTGTGCGTCTAGCCCTAACAAACCTGATTTTCCTGCTATCCATCGCGTTAATCTATTTTGTTTATCTTCATGGCGCAGAAACACAGCCTCAAGTGGAAAAAGCCTCAGCACTGGTACTTAACCTGTCAGGCCCTATCGTTGAACAAAGCCAATATGTTCACCCGATGGACTCCATCACCGGCTCTTTGTTTGGTAACGAAATGCCGAAAGAAAACGTACTGTTTGACGTGGTGAAAACCATTCGCTACGCCAAAGACGACGACAAGATCACCGGTATCGTATTGGCGCTGCGCGATTTGCCGGAAACCAACCTCACCAAACTGCGTTATATCGCCAAAGCGCTGAATGAATTTAAAGCCAGCGGCAAACCGATTTACGCCATCGGTGCATTTTATAACCAGAGTCAGTACTACCTCGCCAGTTACGCGGATAAAGTTTACTTAGCGCCAGACGGTGGCGTAATGCTCAAGGGCTACAGCGCCTTCAACCTCTACTATAAAACCTTGCTCGAAAAACTGGAGGTCACCACTCACATCTTCCGTGTTGGTACCTATAAGTCGGCGATTGAACCTTTCATTCGTGATGATATGTCACCGGCGGCTAAAGAGTCAGCCACTCGCTGGTTAAGCCAGATGTGGGGCGCTTACGTCGATGATGTCGCAACCAACCGTAACATTGATGCGAAAACACTGAATCCTTCGATGGAGGAGTTCTTAACTCAGCTCAAATCGGTCGACGGCGATCTTGCTGCTCTGGCTCTCAAACTGGGCTTAGTCGACGAGTTAGCCACAAGGCAACAACTGCGCGCCAGCTTTGCTGAGCAATTTGGCAGTAACGGCCAAGACAGTTACAACGCGATTGGCTATTACGACTACCAAGCAACCATGCTTGATAGCTTCAACCACACAGCCGACGATGTGGCGGTGGTGGTTGCCAGTGGTACCATCATGGATGGGCAACAGCCACGAGGCACTGTGGGTGGTGATACCGTTGCTGGTCTGCTGCGTCAAGCGCGCAACGACGACAAAGTGAAAGCGGTTGTGCTCCGTGTGGACAGCCCAGGGGGCAGCGCCTTCGCTTCGGAAGTGATTCGCAATGAAGTACAAGCCTTAAAAGAGGCAGGCAAACCGGTGGTGGTGTCGATGTCTAGCCTAGCGGCTTCCGGCGGTTACTGGATTTCGATGAGCGCTGATAAGATCATCGCCCAGCCTACCACGCTGACCGGTTCAATCGGGATTTTCAGCGTGATTACTACGTTTGAGAAAGGCTTCAACAAACTCGGCATCTATACCGATGGTGTCGGTACCTCACCCTTCTCAAAAGAAGGCATCAGTACTGGCATTTCAGAAGGCGCCGCGCAAGCGTTCCAGATGGGTATTGAACACGGATACCATCGTTTTATCAGCTTGGTGGGCGATAACCGCGAAATGTCGTTGGAAGCGGTCGACAAGGTCGCTCAAGGTCGAGTGTGGACAGGTTTTGACGCACTCAATCATGGCCTGATTGACCAAATTGGTGATTTTGACGACGCGGTCGCTGAAGCAGCAAAAATGGCCAATCTCGAGAGCTATAACCTTTATTGGGTTGAAGAGCCTTTATCACCGACTGAACAGTTCATCCAAGAGTTCATGAAGCAAGTCTCTATCTCTCTGGGTTTTGACGTGCAATCACTCATCCCACAAAGCTTACTGCCTGTTGCCAAACAGATGGAACAACAGGCGTCGCTGCTGCAAAATTTCAATGATCCCAAAGGCTATTATGCTTTCTGCCTGAATTGTCAGGTAGAGTAATCCGACCAACTGGGGCATCACACGATGCCCCTTTTTATTGCAGCATATTCCGCTATAATTCCCGCTCTGTTCCCCCTACATCAGAGCGATAACGCACTATGACAAGAAAACACATCTACATTGCCTACACGGGCGGCACCATCGGTATGCAGAAGTCTGACCACGGTTACGTCCCCGTCGCTGGCTTTATGGAAAAGCAACTTGCCAGCATGCCTGAGTTCCACCGACCAGAGATGCCGCAATACACCATCCATGAGTACGAACCGCTGATCGATTCGTCAGACATGACACCAGCCGATTGGCAGCAGATCGCCGATGATATTCGTGACAACTACGACAAGTATGATGGGTTTGTGATTCTGCACGGCACGGATACCATGGCGTACACCGCTTCCGCGCTCTCTTTTATGCTAGAAAATCTCGGTAAGCCAGTGATTGTTACCGGTTCACAAATTCCGCTGGCGCAACTTCGCTCTGATGGGCAGGCTAACCTGCTCAACGCTCTGCACATTGCCGCTAACTACCCGATTAACGAAGTCACACTGTTCTTCAACAACCAGTTGATGCGTGGCAATCGCAGTGTGAAATCGCACGCGGATGGTTTTAACGCCTTTACTTCACCGAATTTACCGCCATTGCTCGAAGCGGGTATCAACATCCAAGTGAGCAGCAACGTCAGTGTCGGCGCAAAACCGCAAGGCGAATTTAAGGTACACCATATCACCCCCCAACCGATTGGCGTCATCACCATGTATCCGGGCATTTCCCATGAAGTTATCCGTAATACGCTGCGCCAGCCTGTGAATGCAATGATCCTATTGACCTTCGGGGTAGGTAACGCACCACAAAACCCAGAGCTGCTCGGTCATCTGAAAGAGGCATCTGAGCGGGGCGTGATTGTCGTGAACCTGACGCAATGTTTGGCAGGTAAAGTCAACATGGGCGGCTACGCGACAGGGTGCGCTCTTGCGGAAGCCGGCGTGATCAGTGGCTACGATATGACACCGGAGGCCGCTCTTGCCAAATTGCATTACCTGTTAAGCCAGAATCTGACTTACGAAGAAGTGAAGCAGCAGATGCAACAAGTACTGCGCGGCGAAATGAGCTTATAAAGGAAAACCTAGAACCTAGGTTCTAGGTTCTAGGTTCTAGGTTCTAGGTTCTTTAGCGATTAATCTCGGTTAGGATTGACTCGAACAATATCTTCTTGTCCTGCTTGAAACTGCTTTTTCAGCTCTGCTTTAGACTTAAAGCAAATCTCGCCACCAGCCGCAACCGACATATGTTGTGCGTCCGTATTGTGCTTAGATTGATATAACATCACAGCTTGCATACAGGAATCTCGCTGTGCCTTCGAAAGTATTGTACCCTCAGGCCAGCGCCCAGTTTCTACCGCATAAGCCAAACGCTGATACACTTCTGGCGTCATTGCGTTTAATAGCTGTTCTGTGTCCATAAACTACCTTCTTACTGACATTTTGTTCACAGAAAATATCCGGATACTAAACTGAGTCAAGAAAGAGTAAATGAATTGTTGTAATGGATCACAAGCAAACGACTATGAAAGTAAAAAAATGGTTAATCCCATTAAGCCTTCCCTTATTTCTTAGTGGCTGTTTTGAAGGTAACAAAACCACCGAACAGTTATGCCAGGCTTATCCCAATTTACGCTGCAATAAACTCAATATGGATGATGGCCAGTGCCGTGTTGCGCGCACCGATCTCATTTGGCATCGCTTTGAAGTACTCAAAGATCCGTCTGATAAAAATAAAATTCGTGAATATCAATTGGTCGCCGAGTACCGAAAATGCTTGGAGCTCGCTTCGCAGATCACCCCCATCGATCAAACCGAGCTTAAACAGAATCGGTTCAACGCCTTGGTCCACAGTATTGCTGAACTAGAGCGCATCGTTAAGGAACTGAGCCAGTCTTCAAAACCAGAGAGTCTCTATTTTCTTTGGAGTCAAACCGGCAGCCATGAAGCACGACGTCAGTTTCTGCAAATGGAAGGATCGCCGCAGTTAGAGACGGCAGAAATGCAGTATGCACTTGCAACGTTCTATACCACGCGAGATGCCAAGAAAACGCTCGCCTTACTTCACCACTCACTTGAGCTCACCAAAGATGGCAAAGTGAATGTCGATGCGCTCAAATCACTCGCCAGCACCAATCAAGGCTTAAAGCGAATGAAACACGCCTATCTATGGGCCATGGTGGCAAAAGAGTTTGGCGTCCCTCTCGCCACCCAGCGCGAACTCAATATTATGTTCGGCTTTACTGAGCAAGAATATGAACAACTCAACGAACTGGCAGACGAAGTGGTGTCAGCACTGAAAAATGGCCAGTATCGTGCGAGTTTAGTACCCAAAACACTCTAACCTCTTGGGATACATGTAGGAAAATGCCAAATAAAAAACCTTCTATTCAGAAGGTTTTTTACGCTCACTTGTCTGCCTATCAAAAGGGCAACAAAGCCAAGATCTGATGAAATCAGCTAACATATACTGCTGAATTATTCGCCATTGGTTGTCATTTTGTTGAAAATTAACGACACAGAATTGACACAAAAACGCTCGCCAGTGGTTACCGGACCATCGGGAAAAACGTGCCCCAGATGACTATCACAGGTGGCACAACGTATTTCAATTCGCCTCATTCCGTGACTTAAGTCTTCTAAATAACGAATGGCTTGATCATTGATCGGTGCATCAAAACTTGGCCAACCACAACCAGAGTCATACTTGTTGAGAGATGAGAATAGCGGCACTTTACAGCATGTACACGCATATTCTCCCGTCTCTTTGTTGTGCAGTAGTTTGCCGCTAAAAGGTGGCTCCGTTCCCTGTTGCCGACAGACATAATACTCTTCCTCAGAAAGCAGCTCGCGCCACTGCTGGTCTGACTTCACCACGTTTTTTTCGTCTGAAACCACGTTGTCGTTTTCCTTATTTTTCCGTTGTGCTGTAGAGTTTTTTCGCAAAAAACTTGCGGAACATTAAAGTTGTAGCACATACTTTTTCACCATAGTGTCCCGAGTTTCAAAATGGGTCAGGAGTCCCTGACTCCTGAGTTATTTTACGTCAACTGGCGAGTAGAATAATCAGTTCGAAGTTTAAAAAACGAGCATTTGCGATGAATTGTTAAAAAAAGCGACGCTTTTTTTTGACTTTAAACAAGTTAAGTCCGATTATCACTTGCAGATGTTTACTGGATTCTGTAATTTTACTACCAGTTATCTTTAATCAGAAATTAAGTTGTGGAGCAACTATAATGACTATCAAAGTAGGTATTAACGGTTTTGGCCGTATCGGTCGTTTCGTTTTCCGTGCAGCGCAAGAGCGTGCTGACATCGAAGTTGTAGGTATCAATGACCTTATCGACGTAGATTACATGGCATACATGCTGAAGTATGACTCAACTCACGGCCGTTTCAACGGTACTGTTGAAGTTGAAGGTGGTAACCTAATCGTTAACGGTAAAACTGTACGTGTAACTGCTGAGCGTAACCCAGAAGATCTAAAATGGGATGCAATCGGTGTTGACGTAGTCGCTGAAGCAACTGGTCTATTCCTAGACGACGCAACAGCTCGTAAACACATCACCGCTGGTGCTAAGAAAGTTGTTCTAACTGGTCCTTCAAAAGACAAGACTCCAATGTTCGTAATGGGTGTTAACCACACTTCTTACGCGGGTCAAGACATCGTTTCTAACGCTTCTTGTACTACTAACTGTCTAGCTCCTATCGCTAAAGTTCTTAACGACAAGTTCGGTATCGAATCTGGTCTTATGACTACAGTTCACGCTACTACAGCAACTCAAAAAACTGTAGACGGTCCTTCTGCTAAAGACTGGCGCGGTGGTCGTGGTGCTTCTCAGAACATCATCCCATCTTCAACTGGCGCAGCTAAAGCAGTAGGCGTTGTTCTTCCAGAACTAAACGGCAAACTAACTGGTATGGCTTTCCGCGTACCAACTGCTAACGTTTCTGTTGTTGACCTAACTGTTAACCTTAAAAACGGTGCATCTTACGAAGCTATCTGTGCAGCAATGAAAGAAGCTTCTGAAGGCGAACTAAAAGGCGTTCTAGGTTACACTGAAGACGCAGTTGTTTCTCAAGACTTCATCGGTGAAGTTCAAACTTCTGTATTCGATGCTAAAGCGGGTATCGCTCTAACTGATAACTTCGTTAAAGTTGTATCTTGGTACGACAACGAAATCGGTTACTCAAACAAAGTTCTAGACCTAATTGCTCATATCTCTAAGTAATTCTTAGATTTAAAAGTGATTAACGAAAACTTTCGTTAGACAAAAAGGCGGCCTTAGGTCGCCTTTTTAGTATCAGAGATTTGCGAATGCCAATTTCAGTTAGGCTATTGCTGACGATTCAACACAGCAACTCGACATTTGGTTTTGGCAAATCTTATCTTTAGACGCTGTTTTTAAGGATATACAGATGGAACTCAAAAACCTTCCTGCCCTTTCGGTGCTGTCTGATTGCGTGACCATTGTAGAAATCGATCAAGTGAAAATTGTCCGTGTCATGCACGAAAAAGCGAGCGCAGGCATCGCTTTACATGGTGGTCACGTGGTCTCTTTTGCACCTCGAGGCCAAAAAGATTTGATTTGGATGAGCGACAAAGCGAACTTTGACGGCAAAGCGGCGCTACGCGGTGGGATCCCTGTGTGTTGGCCTTGGTTTGGCCGCATTGCCGCGCCAGCTCACGGTTTTGCCCGCTCAACTGAGTGGCAGTTGCTGGAACATCGCGAAAACGAAAGCGGTGTGATTGTCGAATTAGGTCTATTTGCCAGCGAAGAGACCCACCAGATTTGGCCCTATCTGTTTGATGCTCGTTTGATCGTAGAGGTGGGCGACCAGCTTAACGTGACGCTGAAAGTGTCTAACATTGATGACAAAGCTTGGACGTTTTCTGGCGCACTTCATACCTATCTAAACGTAGGTGACATTGGTCAAACGGAAACATCTGGCATGGGCGCAGAGTACATCGACAGCTTATTGCAAGGCCAGGTTTGCCAAGGTGAGAAAGTTCTGAAACTGAGCGACACTATTGATCGCGTTTACACTCAGCCCGAAGCGAAAATCCTCGTCAAAGATCCTCTCTTTGAGCGTACCTTGTGTGTTGAGAACCAAGGCCACAACTCAGCCGTACTGTGGAACCCGTGGGCGGAAGGAGCCAAAGGCATGGCCGATATGTCAGATAACGGCTATCAAACCATGTTGTGTGTCGAATCGACGCTGCATGCAGCGAGTATCGATCAAGGCAAAACGCTGCAACCGGGTGAAACTCACCAACTCAGCACAACGATTTCCACTCTGTAAGTTCAGCAGCCGGCCTTAGCCCGGCTGTTTTTTTATCCCGCTGTTCCACTCATTTCCCAACACTGACCAATTTTAATCAATCGATTTATTAATAAGAATCAAAGTATATTGGCGCGCAAACGAATAAATTCACCCTTCTTAATAAAAAAATCATTAAACATATAACGACATTTGAAGAGTCTAATAATCACAGCGGGAACTTACCACAATGATAAATAATTTTAGAAATCAGAGCGTTGGATTTCAGCTCAGGCTGATTATCGCGCTATGTCTACTGCTGGCATTCACCAGTATCGCGACGCTGGTCTACCGCAACGCAGCGCAACTTTTGTTAGACAACACCTTACGTGAACACCAAACACGAGTGGAATCGATGGCAAAAGCCATTTCTGGGCAGTTCGATGCTTATCTGCACACCGCAAAGGTGCTGGAATCTACCTTTCGCAATGGCTATCTCGCCGATGCCGCAAGCGACGGCAGCCAGATTCAATTTCAAGGCCACACCATTGCCGATATTCGTTTGGCTGGTGAAAGCCTGATAGGCAGTACTCAATTGGTGGATAACTTCACCCGTGATACTGGCGCCGTAGCGACCATTTTTGCTCCGCTCAACGACGATTTCATTCGCGTCTCCACATCACTGAAAAACCCGTCAGGTCAACGCATGGTTGGCACTCAACTAGGACAGATCCACCCCGGTTATCAAAAACTGCGCAGCGGCCAGCCATACTATGCTCAGGTCAAGCTATTCGGCGAAACCTACATCACCTATTACGCACCGATAAAAGACAGTTTGGGGCACATCAAAGGGATTTCCTTTATCGGCTTACCGGTGGAAAAAGTAGCGCAAGATCTGTTTAACTCACTAAGTAACATCAAATGGGGAGACAGCGGCTACACCGTCGTGGTCGACAATGACCAACAAAATCAAGGGAAATACTTACTGCATCCGAGTAAAAACAGTGACGACCCATCGATTACAGAAATGGTCGACGCGCAAGGCAAGCAACCTTTCAAACAAATTTTCACCACACAAAGTGGCTTGATCACCTACCCGTACGAGTATGAAGGTACAACGGGAGATAAGTATCTAGTCTTTACTGAGGTCCCCGGATGGAACTGGAAATTGCTTGGCGGCACCTTTGTTGCCGAAGTGACCAAAGGCAGCAAAGCCTTGCTGATGCTGATTGCTCTGACCGCATCTGCCGTTGCGGTGGCCACCTTTGTGATGGTAACGATTTCCCTCAATCGTAATCTTAAACCGCTCGTTATCCTCAGTGGTTACATGACGCGTTTAAGCCAAGGCGAAGTGAGCCTTGATATTCCCGCCACCGAGAAAAACTCAAACAACGAAATCACCAAGCTCAACAACGGAGCATCTGCCATGGCTTCGCAGTTGAACAGTTTGGTCAGTCAAATCCGTGCTACCGCCGATACGGTGCACAGCGCCTCAAGCAGCGTGGCCAAAGATGCGCAGCAAAATCTGGCACAATCTGAAAACCAGCAACAGCAAGTAGAGCAAGTGGTAACCGCAATCGAGGAGATGGCAAGCTCGGCGCAGAGCGTCGCCCAGCAAGTTGAGAGCATTGCAGAAAACGTGCGCCTAGCGAATGATGACAGTCAATCCGGTTTAAACATGGTGGAAGGTGTTTGTATTGATGTCGCCGAGCTCAACGACCAATTAGACCGCTCAGCCGCGGCCATTGAGCAGGTCAATATCGATAGCGAGAGCATCCAAACCGTGACACGCATGATCGATGAAATTGCCGAGCAAACGAACTTGTTAGCACTCAATGCGGCCATCGAAGCAGCGCGAGCGGGTGAACAAGGGCGCGGTTTCGCGGTCGTCGCCGATGAGGTTCGCACCTTGGCGCACCGCACGCAAATGTCCGTCAAAGAGGTCGTGACCATTATTGCCAAGCTCAAAGCCTCAACCGTCAACGCAGTAAATTTGATGACCCAAAGTCAAAGCAACGCCAATCAAGTCTTGGATAAAGCGCAAGAGGCCGGTTCAGCGCTAGAAGCGATTGCTGAGCAAATTCATGCGATTGCAGCGCAGGCCGATACGATTGCTGCCACCGCTGAAGAGCAGGCACAAGTATCCCAAGAGATAGCCGCCAGTGCTCATACGATTAGCGAACTCAACCTCGAGAGCAAAGCGACCAGCGCGCAAACGGCGCAAAGTGCCAACGAGTTGCAAAAGCAAGCCGACTCACTCAAGCAGCAAGTGAGCTTTTTCCACTAACTCTTTCTCCAACAAGGGCAGTTCTCCTGCCCTTTACTTGGTAAGCTCGCACGTCAGTACGCTCGCTTTTCAACACTATCAAAACTCGAACGCAGTCAATGAGATGTTGCTTTCAAGTGGAACGGTGGACTTTTCTCGACTATTGGTTATTATTCGAGGCACGTTTTTGCACCGCTCGCGGGCGAAATGACAATTGGCTTCGTATAACCCCACTAATACGGTGTGGGGGTCTCTACCAGGATCCGTAAAGTTCTGATTACGAAAAGTAAAGTGATTATTCGCTTTTCTCTTTGTAGGATTTTCTGTTCAAGGTGAATGGCGCTTAATCGTAACTTTTTGATTAAGAGTGATATATGAAACAATTTATTGAGCAACTGCCGAAAGTCGAACTGCATCTGCACATTGAAGGTACCCTCGAGCCCGAACTGATGTTTGAGCTGGCTACGCGTAACCAGATTGCCATTCCCTATGCATCGCCAAATGAAGTGCGCGAGGCGTACCAGTTTTCTAACTTGCAGTCTTTTCTCGATATCTATTATCAAGGCGCCAATGTTCTGATTCACGAACAAGATTTCTTCGATTTAACTTGGGCTTATCTGCTGCGTTGCCAGCAAGATAATGTCCTACATAGCGAAATCTTCTTCGACCCGCAGACCCACACCGCGCGCGGTATTGCCTTTGAAACGGTGGTCAATGGCATTCATCGCGCCCTTACTCAAGCCAAGCGCGAGTTAGGCATTTCCAGCCAATTGATTATGTGTTTTCTGCGCCATTTGAGCGAAGAGGACGCCCTAGCGACGTTAGAACAGGCTCTGCCCTTCAAAGATAAAATTGTCGCGGTCGGTTTAGACTCTTCAGAGCAAGGCAATCCGCCCGAAAAGTTTGTGCGGGTATTTGCCAAAGCCCATGAAGCCGGTTTTCTCGCTGTTGCTCATGCTGGTGAGGAAGGCCCGGCACTGAATGTGAAAGACGCGATGGAATTGCTTAAAGTACAGCGGGTTGACCACGGCGTGCGCTGTGTTGAGGATCCTACGTTAGTGGCAAGGCTCATCCAAAGTCGAATGCCGCTCACCGTTTGTCCGCTATCGAATCTGAAATTGAAAGTGGTAGAGAGCATGGAGCAGCACAATGTGGTCGATTTACTGCGCCAAGGTTTGTGCGTTACCCTCAACTCGGATGATCCTGCCTATTTCGGCGGCTACATGAGCGATAATTTTCTGGCCGTCGCCAACGCCCATCCCTTGACTAAACAAGAGCTGGCTCAGTTTAGCCTCAATGCGATTGAAGCCAGCTTTATCAGCCCTGAAGAGAAACAGCGGCTCACCGAGCGAGTGACCCAATTTATCCGTCAGGCGTAAGTCGCGCCTAAGCACGACGCCATCTCAACCATAACAAAAAACCCTAAGCGGTTACGCCTAGGGTTTTAACCACGAACAAAGCAAACTTACTTGCTAGAGCACTTACCCTTAATTGCCATGTCGGTTTTCAGTACTTCTTGTTTGCCTAATGATTCATCGACCACAACAACGTCCGCACCACCAACAAATGCCCCCATCTTGATGTACTGCTGAACAAAGTAAAGACGACCTTGCTCCGTATACAGAGAAAGCTCATTCGGTGAGAACTCGGATTCCGTGCTCACGATGTGATCTTTATTACCGTCTACTTCATGATAGAAGAATACGCCCGCAGCGGTTTCACCAATACACTCGCCATCAATACGCACATCTTTTTTCAGTGCCGCACCAATCGGTGTGTCGATGCGGTAAACATACACGCCCGCTTTGCCTTCTGTTGGAGCAGCAAATTGCTTCGCTTGATTACTTGCTTCCTTATCGGCAGTTGGAACCGAGGCACAACCAGAGAGTACTGCTAGTACAGCCGAACATAGAATTAGTTTACTTTTCATAATGTTAACCTAGCCAAAGAAAGATTGGATGCTAATCCAAGAAAAGTTATTTATAAATTCATTTACATAACAAATGTGACGCACCGCAATATTTCCAGAATAAATACTCTATGTAAATCGCAAAATTTATCATCCCCCCACCAATTTATTGTATAAATTTCAATCTAATAGATACCTTACGAACTCTCTTATAGGCAGAAAAACTGTCAATCTAACCTTGCCCATCGCCCCCGCTGTCATTTTTCTCTCATCCAGTTAGATTAGCGTATTTGCTTTCAGCATCCTGCGTCTTAACGTGCTCAATTTCTGTTGGAAGTGATGCCGATTTGGCACTAATCACATATTTACTGCAATTAATGTAATTTAGTGAGTATTTGTGTGAACCGAATCTCTTACTCAAGTTATTGATCAATATAGTATTCGCCTCAATTATTACCAACGAGATTCCATGGTTATGAAAACTCTACTTACCCCCCTTGCCCTGTTCATCGGTACCGCGTTACTGACTGGTTGTGATGAAGAAACAAAATACGTTGACGTACACCCGACCACGGTCAAAATTGCTACGTACAATCTCTCCTTTGATCGAGCCACCTTTGCCGATCTGGTCAATGAGATGCAAATTTCACCAAGCAAACAAACCCAATTAGTCACAGCGTATCTCGACGGCAGTATTGCTGACAACGAGAAAACCACCGCAGAAAAAGTCATCCAGATCCGTAACGTGGCGGCAATCATTCAGAAAAATCGCCCCGATGTGCTGATGATGGCAGAGTACAATAACGACGGAACTGGCGAAGATAAATCGGCGCTGATCGGATTTCAAAACAACTACTTGTCGGTAGCGCAGAGTTTGCAAGGTGCTGGTGGCAGTGCAGAGCTGGAACCTATTGAGTATCCTTTTGCACAGTCTTACGCCACGAATACTGGTCTGCTGAGCGAATTTGACTTGGATAACAACGGCACTGCGGGTCAAATGCCGGGCGATGCGTGGGGCTTTGGTTTGTATCACGGCCAATACGCGTTTGCTTTGATGTCTAAATTTGAAATAGATAATGCCAATACACGTACCTTCCAAACCTTTAAATGGAAAGACATGCAAGGCGCGCAAATTCCTACCATCACTATATGCGACGGCTCTCAAACTATCCCTGCGGGTATGAAGTGCGGTGATAACTGGTACAGCGATGATGAGTGGCAACAAGTGCGGTTGTCGTCGAAAAACCACGTCGACGCACCAATCATTATTCCAACAGCCCACGGCAATCAAGTCGTGCACCTGCTGCTCTCTCACCCAACCCCTCCGGTGTTTGACCCGGGCAAGAACAAAGCGCAGAACGCGGCTGAGGTCGCATTTTGGCATGACTATGTGCAAGATAAAGCCTACTTCTACGACGATGCTGGTAAGAATGGCGGCCTGAAAACTGGCTCACATTTTGTCATCATGGGCGATCTCAACCTCGATCCAGTCTCGGGTGACGGCATCAGTCAGGTGATGAAAGATCTGCACGCTGACCCATTGCTGAACCAAAAAGTAATGAATGGTGAGTTGTACCCAACCAGCTTCGGTGCCGCAGAGCATGCGGTCGATAAAGCGGTAAACCACCCGTACCCGAATCGTATTTCGTCAACCTTTGGCCTTGGCGTCGATTACGCTATGCCGTCGGCAACCTTGAACATTGTTGATTCTGGTATCTACTGGCCAGCTTCCTATGAAGCGGGTCGCGCCTTATTTAATGACGCTCGTATCGGCAAGTACGGTAACGGAAAAGACGTCTCTTCTGACCATCGGATGATCTGGATTCAGGCGCAGTTCTAACCATTTTCTCTCTCGCTACTTTGTGCATCGAGCCTCAAGATGCTTAATGTGGCGAGAGAGAATTTTTGGCTTGCTTACGTTCGACTCGCCAAAACCACTCATCTCTCCCAAGCAGCTTTTCTCATAAAAAAAGGCCAGCGGAAGCTGACCTTTGTAAGTGCGAAATCCTGAGATTTAAGCGTTTAGCGCTTGTTCTAAATCGGCCAGAATGTCGTCAATATGTTCAATGCCCACCGACAAACGGATCATCTCCGGCGCGACACCCGCTTGTTTTTGCTCAGCTTCACTTAGCTGGCGATGCGTGGTCGAGGCAGGATGGCAAGCCAGTGATTTCGCATCACCAATATTTACTAAGCGCTTGAAAATCTTCAGTGCATCATAAAAACGCACCCCAGCCTCGTAACCGTCTTTAAGTCCGAAAGAGAGAATCGCTGACGGTTTGCCTTTCATGTATTTCTCCGCCAATGGGTAGTGTTTGGAGCTTGGCAACCCCGCGTAGCTAACCCAACTCACTTTGTCGTGCTCACTTAAAAACTGTGCGACTTTCATTGCATTCTCGGTATGGCGCTCCATGCGCAGGGAGAGCGTTTCCAGTCCTTGTAGCAACATAAACGCGTTCATTGGCGATAGCGCCGAGCCCGTATTACGAAGTGGCACAGTGCGAGCGCGGCCAATAAACGCTGCCGGGCCAAAGGCTTCGGTATAAACCACGCCGTGGTAAGAAGGCTCTGGTTGATTAAACACCGGAAAACGATCTTTATGCTGTGCCCAAGGGAATTTACCGGAATCAATGATAATGCCACCAAGCGTCGTACCATGACCACCGACGTATTTGGTCAGCGAGTGCACCACGATGTCAGCACCAAACTCTATCGGTTTGCAGATCGCTGGCGTTGCGACTGTGTTGTCGACAATCACTGGCACCCCTTGTGCGTGAGCCAGTTGCGCCACTTTTTCCAGATCAATAATGTTGCCAGCCGGGTTACCAATACTTTCACAGTAGACGGCTTTGGTTTTGTCATCGATAAGCGCTGCCAAGCTTTCTGGTTGGTCGTCTTTGGCAAAGCGCACTTCAATGCCCATGTTCGGCAGCATGTGTGCGAACAAGGTGTAGGTACCACCATAGAGCTGCGGCGTGGAGACAATATTGTCCCCCGCTTGCGCCAAAGTCAGAATGGCATAGTGAATCGCTGCACTGCCAGCACTCACCACTAAACCGGCGATCCCACCTTCCAATGCGGCCATGCGTTTTTCCAACACATCATTGGTGGGGTTCATAATACGAGTGTAAATGTTGCCGGGTACAGCAAGGTTAAACAGATCTGCGCCGTGCTGAGCGTTGTCAAACTCATACGCGACGGTTTGATAGATCGGCGTCGCGACGGATTTGGTGGTTGGATCGGTCTCATAGCCAAAATGAATCGAAAGGGTTTCGTCTTTCATGTCTCTTCCCTGAACAGTTGAGGTGAATGGTTATTGCGATATCATGCCGATCTTTTCAGCAAACTGCACGGTTTTCAGTCACAGTGCAGAAACATCACGCCAGCTTAGTGGCGTGAGTCTCAGATGAAATCGCTACACCTCGGCAACCTGCCAGCTCGCCAAAGAGACAGAAGGTTCAAGGCTGAGCCGGCCAATCACCCGTTCAATCTGCGAATCGCTTCGTTGGCTGGCAATAACCGAAGAGATGACGCGTGAGTAAGTTACGCTCTCATTGGGTTGGTTCTCGCTCTCCAATTTTTGTAGCTGAAGCGCACCCGAGGAAATCCCCTGCAGCAGTAGCGCCCGTACGTAGGCTTCGTCCTCATCGCGGCAGACCACTTCCAATCGATACTGCCACCAGCATTCCACTTGCTGCACTTGCGCTAAAGGTCGCTGATTTATTACCCGGACCACAGGGCGTAGCGCCATGTTAGTGAGTAAAATCATCAGTGCAACCGCCACGGCCCCGCTCCACAGTCCTGTGCCACACATGACGCCTACGGCTGCCGAGCACCATAAGGTTGCCGCGGTATTGAGGCCGCGAATGTTCGCGCCCTCTTTCATGATAACCCCTGCTCCTAAGAAACCGATGCCAGACACTACCTGCGCGGCAACACGTGACGGACTCGCATCGCCCTCCATCATGCTCGACATCAGGGTGAAGCTGGCCGCGCCTAAGGAGACTAATGCATTGGTCCGCAGCCCAGCCATACGTTGGTGCCACTGCCGCTCCAAACCGACCAGAGCCCCCAGCGCCGCCGCGAGCAGCAAGGGCAGAATAAAGACTTGGATATTCCACATGCTGTCTCTCCTGTGTTCGGACTTTTAAACCATTGGCGGAAAATCCAAGATCATGGTCGCCACCGAAAAATAGATGATGACACCGATGGCATCGGCGATGGTGGTGATCAACGGCGCACTGGCGGACGCTGGGTCAAAACGCAATTTGTTGAGAATAAATGGCAGAGACATACCAACCACCGATCCGACAATCACCACAATCTGCATGGTGATCGCCACTACTAGCGCAATTTCCGCACCGCCGCGCCAAAAGCCGAGCAGCGAGACCGCCACTGCCATCGTCACTCCGAGTAGCGCTGAGATGAATAATTCTTTACTGAGCATTTTGGCCCAGTCTTTTGCCACGATTTCTCCGGTGGCTAAGGCGCGCACCATCAAGGTAGCCGATTGAGAACCCGCATTACCGCCGCTATCGATTAACAAAGGTAGAAAGAACACCAGCGCCACATAGGTTTGAATCGTCTCTTCAAAGTAGGCAATTCCGGCACCGGAGAAAATGTTACCAAACACCAAAAGGACCAGCCAAAACACCCGCTTGCGATACATCAAACCAATAGTGGCGTCTTTCAAATTGCCACTAAAATCCACCGCTCCCGCTTTATGAACGTGGCGATCGGCTTCATCTTCTGCCACATCCATAGCGTCATCATAGGTGACGATACCGACCAAACGATTCTGTAAGTCAAGCACTGGAATAGCCAGCAAGTCGTACTTGCTGATCGCTTGTGCCGCCACACTTTGAAGTTCATCCACCCAAACGAAAATCAAGGCTTGCGTCATAATGTCAGCGATACGTTGGTTTGGCTCCGCGACCAGCATATCGCGTAGCGAAACGGTCCCTTTCAGTTTTTGCTGCTCATCTACCACGTACGCTTGGTAGATGGTTTCGCGCTCCGCCGCAATGCTGCGTAAGTGGTGCATCGCTTCTTCTATGGTTAACGCCCCATCTAAGACAGCAAAGTCGGTCGTCATCACCGCGCCAATCGAGTCCGATGGATAAGAAGCGAGACGTTCGATATCCTGACGTTCACGGCTATCCATCTGCTGCAGCACTTGCTGTTTGAGCGTAGGTTCAAGCAGCGCAAGCAGATCCGCCCGCTCATCATGTGCCATACGCTCACTCAAATGGGCCAGTTCATCAGCAGCCAACTGCTCGGCGATGGCCTGCTGCCAGGGCAGAGAAAAATAACCAAACAAAGCCGCCTGTTGGTCTAGCGGTAGCAAACGCAGTAGATCGCGAACATCCTGGCTGTGCAGTTGCTGCTCATCCAGCAAGATAGAGATCGCTTCAGCGCAATCCGCCAATGGATGCTGGGCAACAAAACGCTGCATTGCCGCTTGATGCTGGCTGATGTTCAGAGCCAGCAGCTCTTGAGTCATGATAGAAATAGACATGATAATTCCCCTAATTTACTTCCAGAAGCGGATAAGACGTTGCCAACCTTTCGCTGGTTTGGCTGAAGATGACAGTTGTGCCCCATCAAGACGCAAAATGGCTCGGGCGTGAGACAGTTCAAGTACACCCATCACGCGATGGCAGCTATCTAGAACCGGAAGAACTGGCCAGACGCTCTGGCAGAGATGCCGCGCCGCAGAGTGCGCATCGCCTAATGCGCTGGCGCAATGCGTCTCCCCCTGACAAAGTTCTGCGACAGGCTGTGAAGTGCACGCGGTAATTAGCTGCGCCATGGTCACCAGCCCTTGGTATTCACCCTTGTCGTTGATAAGCACCACCATGTGCAACGCCGTGGGTAAACCCGGATTGGCGCGCAGCATGGTGATCACCTCACCAACAGTGAGATGCATGCTGACGCTGAAAAATTCACGTTTAATGTGGCTTTGTAGCGCTTGAGCTGCGGGTAAGCGCGCGCTTTTTACATCGGTGATGCGATGATGACGAAATGTAGTCATGGTTATCTCTCCTGAGTTAGCTCAGGACAAAGAAACCCCACGCTGCGCGCGTTTTAGCCCGGACATTAGCCCGACAAAAAGCGATAAGCAGCGCACGACCTGTCGGCTCACTGCGGTGAGCATCAGTCAATCGTTACGCACGACAAAACCTTGCCGTTTGCATAAAACAAAGTCGGTATGGAATTTACGAAATAAAAGGAAGAGTTCGCTGACACCATGGGCATTTACTACCCGGCAACAGCTAAAAAAGCAGGCAGGCTAGCAAGAAACCATTGGCATTTTCGAACGTTCGAAAAAACCATACTGTGATATTCGACTACTCGACGAGTCCATAGGTTTCTGTTGTACCTCTAGTGAATGAAACAATATCGATGGCATGTTCGCCATCGGGTAACTTAGCGGGCGGAATGCTATTTTCCTTGGTAAACAAAGTCAATTGAGCAGCGTTCGATTTGACACTATGGTGACATTACTGACAAAAGCAAGACAAAGGGAATTAAGGCAGAAAACAGGCTTCCATTTGGATGACAACACTCGCCTTAAGTGGAAACTGCAATGAAATCACCCCACTTGAAAGCACAGCTTGCTGGTTTTTGTAACCAGTTATGTCACTGTTTTAAACTGCTTCTCCGAAGCAAACGCCCTAGATGTAGATCTGCCTTCCAAATAAATACCTTATTCATAATATGGCCTCCAATAAGGCGCACTCAATCATAACCATTCACCATTAATTACATAAATACGCCCAAACCATTCACTGTAGCAATTTGTTAATAAACCAGTGTCATATTAAACTTAAAGGGACTTATACGCTTGCAACAAAACAACGAGGCTAACAAAAATGGATAAACTACTAACTTCTGCACTGCAAATCAGGCAACGAACCAAAGTAACGAGCTTGTTTGCCGACAACGGCTATAAAATCGCCATGACCGACTTCGACGATGTGGTTTTTGAGAAGGCCGGCGTTCGCATCAACGTCAAGTTTGATCATCACTCCAACGCAAAAGCCGTTTCAGTTCAGGGCCCGCATTGTAAATAACCTGTCGCTAAACAATACAATAGCTAAAGCTGGCAATGCAGAATCCATTGCCAGCCCATGTCATATTCAGCACAACAGATTGACTTCTCTTCTTCCTAACTCACTGGAACTCGCTGCCATGATTTTCTAGGCTTTGCTGGCCGCATTGTGTGCAGACCACATATCGATCAATCAGATCCAGCGACGCCCCGGCAGGGCTGGCAACACCAGAGAAGAAACCTTCCAGAAATGCTTTAAATTATTCTTTTCGACTTTTGCCATACTTTGATGGCTTCTGCTTGATGATCTCTTTATGTTCTGTTTGCTTGGCACATTTCTCACAAAACCTCATGCTCATTTTAACCTCAGCATCAATTTATAAATTAAGCAGAGATAATCATAATGTTGAGTATAAAGATGATACGAAAATCAAAATTTACTTAAATAGTTTAATGAGTTAGAAAAAATATGAGGTGAAAATAAGTAGCAAAATGGTATGAGAGGCGAATAGAAGAAAGCGCTATCAAACAGCTAAGTGAGTCAACTGAACTGACGAGTAGTCTGGCTACCCATTCGAAAACGAAAAAGAGCGTAGCAAGTACTAACCTGCTACGCCCCGAAATAAATGGCACGCCCTGTAGGATTCGAACCTACGACCACATCCTTAGAAGGGACGTGCTCTATCCAGCTGAGCTAAGGGCGCGCTACAGGGAGAGGATTATACGAGTTCATTTCGGTAAATCAACGGATTTTCTAGACATTCTGTTCTAAGTGGCGAAAAAAAGTCCGTCAATCAAGGCGCCTGCTTAAAAACGCCACAAGGCAAACGTTTGCGTATAGATATTTATTTCACAATTTGCGACAATGCGCAGCGAATTTTTGCCATTTGATTTCTTAAGGAAAGTCATGACTGCTCAAAATATTGATGGAACTCTCATATCTCAAACTGTTCGATCGGAAGTGGCCGCGCGGGTGAAAGCGCGGGTTGAGGCAGGTTTACGCGCTCCCGGGTTGGCTGTGGTTCTGGTTGGTGAAGATCCGGCCTCCCAAGTTTATGTCGGTAGCAAACGCCGTGCGTGTGAAGAAGTCGGTTTTGTTTCAAAGTCTTTTGACCTTCCGGCGTCAACTTCTGAAAAAGCATTGTTGGAACTGATTGACGAACTCAATAACGATGCGCAGATTGATGGCATTCTGGTTCAGTTGCCTTTGCCTGCTGGCATTGACACGACGCAGGTTTTAGAGCGCATCCTCCCAGAAAAAGATGTCGATGGTTTCCACCCTTATAATGTTGGTCGCTTGGCGCAGCGCATTCCAAAACTTCGCTCTTGTACGCCCAAAGGCATCATGACCTTGATTGAACGCTACAACATTCCCACTCATGGCAAACATGCCGTGATCGTCGGCGCGTCGAACATCGTTGGCCGTCCAATGACCCTTGAGCTGCTACTGGCTGGCTGCACCACCACCACATGTCACCGCTTTACGAAAGATCTGGAAGGCCATGTACGCCAAGCCGATCTGCTGGTGGTTGCGGTCGGTAAACCCAACTTCATCCCTGGCGAATGGATCAAAGAAGGTGCTGTGGTCATTGATGTCGGTATTAACCGCCTAGAATCAGGCAAGTTGGTTGGCGATATCGATTACAACAAGGCGCGCGAAAAAGCCAGTTTCATCACCCCAGTGCCGGGTGGCGTTGGCCCAATGACGGTAGCAAGCCTGATTGAGAACACCATGCTGGCTTGCGAGCAGTACCACACCAAGTAATCCTCCCTTGGCCTACTTGAATTGGTGGGCGACTTGACCTTGAAACTGGTGTAAACAGGTGGCTTTTGATAGACTCAGCCGCCTGTTTTTGTCTCACCTTTGAGGTCTTCATGACTTATCAGTGTCCTTTGTGCCACCTTGCTCTGCAACAAACGGATCGCACATTTCATTGCGCTAACCGCCACCATTTTGACTTGGCGAAAGAAGGCTATGTCAATTTGATGCCCGCGCACCATAAGCGCTCAAAAGATCCCGGTGATAACAAAGAGATGATGCAGGCGCGTCGCCGTTTTCTGGAAGGTGGGCATTATGACCTAATGCGGCAAAAAGTGGCCCAGCTGTGCCAAACATTCTTGCAAGGCAGTGCCCATCGTCTGCTCGATATTGGCTGCGGTGAAGGCTATTACACTGACCAAGTGGCACGCAGTTTAAGCGCGCAATGCGCCGAAGCCACAACACATGGTTTAGATATTTCGAAAGTAGCGATTCGCTTTGCGGCCAAGCGCTACCCGTCCAGCCATTTCTGTGTCGCATCCAGCCACCGTCTCCCCTTTGCTGACCACGCTTTCGATGGCATTCTACGCATCTATGCTCCATGCAAAGCGGAAGAACTGGCTCGCTGTGTGGCAGACAATGGCGTGGTGATCACTGTGACTCCAGCAGCGCGCCATTTGGTGCAATTCAAAGAAAAAATCTACTCCGACGTTAAACTGCACGATGAAGAGCCAGAGCAGATAGAAGGCTTTGCTTTGCAACAGCAAGAAAAGCTTAACTACATGATGACGCTTTCCGGCGCAGAGGCATTTGACCTGTTACAAATGACTCCATTCGCATGGCGTGCCAGCGACGAGTTCCGCGAAGCGCTCAAATCGGCTCATCATTTTGATTGCGAAGCCGATTTTATGCTGCGGGTTTATCGCAAACTCAGCCAGTAGCGAATCAATAGAGAATCATTCTCATTATTATTGAATCTTCATGCCGCCTCCATTAGACTCAGCAACGATGTAAATGGAGGCAGTATAATGCGAACGTCTTTTTCTCTTCTTCTCGCCGCAATGATGTTAGGTGGATGTGCCACGTCCCCTTCTACCAGCAACTTGAATCACTTTTACGACTATCAGCTCAACTCCCCGCAAGGGCAAGCGCTGTCACTGCAAAATCTGCCGAGCGAATTATTAACCGCCGACGTCATTTTGATTGGCGAGTGGCACACTCATCCCGGTATTCACCGCTTCCAAACCGACCTTCTTCACACCCTGAGTACACAGCACAGCGTGGCACTTTCCATGGAGCAATTCACGCGCGACAAACAACCTGTGCTCAATCAGTATCTGGCAGGTGAAATCGGCGAGCAGCCGCTCATCAGCGAAGGCAATGCGTGGCCAAACTACGAAAGCGATTATCGACCACTGGTTGAATTAGCGAAGCGCCAAGGGTTGGACGTGATTGCCGCGAATGCGCCGAAGGCTATCGTGCGCTGCATCGGCCGTCAGGGAATCGGCTACCTAGACAAGCTCGATGAGACAGAGCGCCACTATTTGGCGGCAGAGATCAACACTGCCGATAGCTCTTATAAAGACAAATTTATGGCTTCAATGCACCACGGTCAGCCAGAACAAACCGAGAGACAATACGCCGCTCAAATCACTTGGGATGAAACCATGGCCGAATCGATTGTCAACTATCGCAAGGCTCATCCGCAAACACAAATCGTCCATGTCGCGGGTAAATTCCACACTGAAGGGGGCCTTGGCACGGCAAACTCTATCCTTCGCCGCGCACCTGAGCTTAAGGTCGTGGTGATTACACCTGTCGCTTCACTCAGTGAAAATAGCAGCGATTATCAGCTTCAAGTGCTTGAGCCCCCCGTACGCTACGTGCAACAAAGCAATCGCATGAAAGCGTATCAAGCGTTGAAAAAACGCAACGATGAGTTGGTGTGTAAGTAACCCTTTCGCGCTTTTCCAAAAAAATGGGCCTGTTTCTTGCTGTACTTTTTTACTTAAGTTTTTGCTTAAAGTTTTGCATAACATTGTGCTTAAGCAACGAGCGGCAACGGGCTTTTTTTTACACAAGTTTTTCCACTTGCCGCCGATAGACTATTAAGGGTTCAGATAGGAGAGCGTTATGAATCCAGTCGGTTCCAACCCAATTTCGGCCTACTCGGCCACCCAGCGGCAAGCAGCAACGCCCAGCGCAATCTCAGATGCTGCCCCTGCCCCATTGCAGCTGGAGCAAAATAAGGTGACACTTTCCTCTGAAGGAAAAGCCCTGCTATCGGCTTTGCAGCAGATAGATAAAGAGAGCAAAAAAGTAGCCGCAGAAAACAAAACCGTCGGAGATAAAGTAGAAGCGTTCACTTACGGCGCGCTGGGAATGAATCATCCCGACGAGATCCAGAAAGAAGCCGATAGCTCCTACTCAGCCGGCCAGTATCTTTCAGCCGCCGCCACCGTCGGCGGGATGTTACTGATTCTGGTTTGATCAGCTTCTGACCTGCATAGAGTTAAGCAGCCAGCGCTCTCTAAGCTGGCTCGTTCATTTTTATCGCATTCAATCTTCTAACATACCGTTTTCCCTTAAATTTTCACTTTTGTGAAGTTTTTATTTATGCAACAAAAGCGTCATAAACACATGTTGTAATTGCGCCGCTTTTATAAATAAGGGATAGACAATGAAGCACCTGATTAAACCTGTTGTTGCCGTAGTCGCAACTTCGACGCTCTCTTTTAATGTACTTTCGGCAGAAATTAAAAACGTCATTCTGATGATTGGTGACGGTATGGGCCCACAGCAAGTTGGCCTACTGGAAACTTACGCGAACAACGCGCCGCACTCGATCTACAAAGGCAAAACAACCGCACTCTACCAACTAGCAAAAGAGGGTGTTATCGGTTCTTCACTGACTCATCCAGAAGACGCTATTGTGGTGGATTCTGCCTGTTCAGCGACCATGCTGGCAACGGGTATCATGACGGGATCTGAAGTGATCGGCATCGACTCACAGGGCAACACAGTGGAAACCGTGGTGGAAAAAGCCAAGCGCCTTGGCAAAGCCACGGGCATCATCTCCGATACGCGCTTAACTCACGCAACGCCAGCCGCGTTTGCTGCTCACCAACCGCATCGCTCACTTGAAAATGAAATCGCCTCGGATATGCTCTCGGCCAATGTCGATGTGATGCTTTCAGGCGGTCTGCGTCACTGGATCCCAAAATCAGCCAACGATAAAGGTGAAACCTACCAACAGCTACAAACGCTGACACACGGTGATGTCCCTCTAAAATCAAAGCGTAAAGACGACCGTAACCTGCTCACAGAAGCGCAGCAAGCGGGCTACTCACTGGCGTTTAACAAAACCATGCTGGAAAAAGCGCAAGGCGATAAACTGCTCGGCCTTTTCGCCAACTCAGGCATGTATGACGGCATTACCTATAGCCAAACGAAGAATGACCCAGATCGTAAAGAGCCCACCCTCAAAGAGATGACCGATAAAGCGTTAGAGATCCTGTCAAAAGACAAAGACGGCTTCTTCTTGATGGTAGAAGGCGGCCAGATCGACTGGGCGGGTCACAGTAATGATGCAGGCTCAATGCTGCATGAAATGATTAAATTCGACGAAACCGTTAACGCAGTTTATCAGTGGGCCAAAGATCGTGATGACACGCTGATCATCGTTACTGCCGACCACGAAACAGGCTCATTTGGCTTTAGTTACTCAGGTTACAACTTGCCGAAACCGGAAAAACGTCCAGGAAAAGCGTTTGAAAAACGCGAATACGCGCCCAATTTCAACTTCGGTGCGTATGAGATCCTAGATGGTTTGTACAACCAAAAAACCAGCTACTACGGCATGCTGAGCGAGTTTGAAAAACTGGACAAAAACCAGCAAACGGCGGCGAAACTGGCGGAAATCGTAAACAAAAATAGCGATTTCTCCATCACGGCAGGCCAAGCTGAAACGGTATTGACGAACAAACCTAACCCATACCGCTTGGCTAATCACAGCTACTTAGCGGAAGAGAGCATCCCAGCGATTAATGACTTTGACGCCTTCTACCCTTACAACGACCGTACCAACGTATTGGCACGAGCGCAGGCGACCAAACAGAATATCGTTTGGGGTACGGGCACGCACACTCATACGCCAGTCAACGTGTTTGCTTGGGGCCCTGCAGAAACCATTCTGCCCGTTTCTCGCATAATGCATCACTCCGAGCTGGGTGAGTTCATCAAGCAACAGGTCAAGTAATGCCCTGCCGATGACCGTTCACTCGTCAGCGAACATGCGGCAAAAAGTAATAAAGCGCCATCACGGCGCTTTATTGTTTATCGGCTTTCCCCAGAAAGACTAGAACGTGCCATCGTCAACAATATGGTCTTCCCAATCTTTCACTTCGATTTCGTACACCACTTTATTGCGGATGCTCTGCCCAGCGGCATGCATTGCCGCTTTTGATCCGGTGATCAGCGGGTGCCAACTTGGCAGAGGTTTGTTCTCCGCCAACAGTCGATAGGCACAAGTGCTCGGCAGCCAGTGAAACTCCGCGATTTTATCTTGAGTAAGCTTGAGGCAGTTTTCACCTGAAGAAAAACGGTTCGGGTAATCTTTGCAAGCGCAAGTTTGGCTGTTGAGCCAGCTGCATGCCACATTGGTATAAAAGACTTCATCGGTCTCGTCATCCATCAACTTGTGCAAACAGCATTTTCCGCAACCATCACACAGCGATTCCCACTCTTGCTCGTTCATCTGCTGCAACGTTTTACTTTGCCAAAATGGTAGGCTCATTGATTCATTACTCACTGTGACTGCGGGAGCCGTTTTATACCTTCGCCACTGGCAAAGTGCAAGCGCAAAAATTGCTCGTTTAGCTCTGCGTTAAAGTCTGCTACTATCGCGCACTTTGATTTTTCTGTGCAAAAAGGTGATCTCTGATGGATTGCAGACTTGGCTGCGGCGCATGCTGTATCGCCCCTAGTATTTCTTCGCCGATCCCAGGAATGCCCAATGGTAAACCTGCTGGAGTGCGCTGCATTCAGCTCAATGAGCAAAACCTGTGTAAGCTGTTTGGTAAACCAGAACGACCAAAGGTATGCCATGAGTTTAAACCTTGCCCTGTGGTGTGCGGCGCAACCAATCAACAAGCGCTGGACAATATTACCGAGTTAGAACGACTGACGTAATAAACGAAGTCAGTCATCGCCCGTTTTTTCTATCGCATCACAACTTTGCGCTTGTGTCACAATTCGTCACATAATCCACAGACACAATCCGCTATATTGCCTTCATTGCCAAATGGATATGGAACACAATGAACGAGACCTCTTCGACTCCCTGTCGGATCGTACTGGTGGAAGACGATCTTGAACTGGCAGAATTGATCCAAGACTTTCTCAGCCACTACGAATTTTCCGTCACCACCGTTGCCGACGGCATTACGGCGGTGGACGTGATTTTAAGTCAACAACCTGATTTGGTGATCCTCGACATCATGCTGCCAGGGCAAAGCGGTATGGACGTTTGCCGCGCGGTGCGTGATAAGTACCACGGCATGATTTTGATGCAAACGGCCCTCGACGATGATATTGACCAAGTCATGGGGCTAGAACTCGGCGCTGATGACTACGTGGTTAAACAAGTGAAGCCGCGTTTATTGCTCTCACGCATCCGCGCCCTTTTGCGTAGACAAGAACGCAATGCCTCTGCCGACAAGCATGAACTGCACATCGGCCCCTTGTGCATGAATCTCCAATACCGTACCGTTTCGCTTGCGCAAAAACCAATCAAACTGACCACCAGCGAGTTTGAACTGCTCTATCTTTTGGCGCAGCGAGTCGGCACTATAGTTACCCGTGACGATATCGCTCAGCAGATCCGCGGCTTTGAATATGATGGGTTGGATCGCTCGATCGACCGACGCATTTCCCGTTTGCGCCGCACCCTGCACGATGACCCGAATGAGCCCAAATTGATCAAAACCATCCGTGGCAAAGGGTACCAGTTGTGCGCACCCGGCGAAGGAGATATGGGATGATCCGCGCTTTCTTTATTCTTTGGCTTGCGGTGTTCTTACCAATAGTACTGCTGATCATTCCGACCGACTTTAACCCAGTACAACAGCTCAGTCGCAATGTATCGGAAGATTTTTACAAACCCGTGTATGGCACCAATTTTGAGCTCTTGTCCAAACGCTTGCACCAAGCGCCCGAGGAGCAATGGCCTGCCATCATCGATAACTACGCTCGCCATTTCAGTTACCCACTACGTTTGGATGATTTGCAACGTTACCGCGAGACACCCTCCATTTACCGCTCCTTGCAACAAGGTAAGCTGACGTTTCAGTACGGCGATCCCATGGCGTTAATTCAACGGGTCAGTGGCAGTGACAAAGTGATCTACTTTGCCATCAATGAACCGAGCGAAATGAGTATTCTCAATCAAGCCAAAGGCACTTTGTATCTGGCCGGAGAAGATTTGCAGCGCTATCCACGCAGTGAATGGAAAGCCAGTTTAGAGCAACAAAATCGCCAGATTCCACTTGAGCTGAGTTTGCTTACCGACGACGAACTGCCACAAGCGGCGAGAGAAAAACTGCGCAAAACCCCCGGGGAAATCATCAGTTACGTGAGTCAAGATGGCCATATTGCCTTGCTATCCCCCGTTGTGCCTGGGGTTTGGCTACACGTTGAAGATAACATTACCGCGCAAACTCAAATGAAGCTGACCACCGCCATTGGTGGCTTTTTCTTTTTGTGCATTTCTGCTGCGTTGGTGATGTGGGTCTACCCGCTGTGGCGCGACCTCAAACGTTTAGTAAAGACCGCCAACGAATTTGGTCAAGGAGTGCTTTCCAAGCGCGCCACCACATCTAAACTCTCCGTGGTCTCACAGTTGGGGGATTCGTTTAATAAGATGGCCGACAACGTAGAAAAGCTGATCGCCGGACAAAGAGCGTTAACCAACGCGGTGGCTCATGACCTTCGCACCCCTTTGTATCGTCTGCGTTTCGCCTTTGAAATGCTGGAAGACGACGAGATAGCCGAGAGCCAAAAAGAGAAATATCGCAAAGTGATCCACTCCAGCATCGAAGACCTCGATCACCTGATTAACCAGACGTTGCTGCTCTCACGCTATAACCGCATGGCTGATATCAGCCACTTTACCCACTGTCAATTTGCTCAAGATTTAACTGAAGAAGTGGAGCATTTCCGCTTGGAATATCCTCATTTGCAAGTTCAAATCGATATCGCCGCATCATTGATGCAGCACGCCTTTTTCATCGACAAAAAGGCACTGCTGCGCGCGGTAAAGAATCTACTGAGCAATGCGGCCAGATTCGCGCAAAATGATATTCATATCTCCCTCAAAGACAACCTGCAATCCTACCAACTTGTGGTGGAAGATAATGGCCAAGGCATTGCGCCCGAGCAAGCCGAGCGCGTGTTTGAACCGTTTACTCAAATCGACAATCAGGAGCGCAGCAGCGAGAAAGGGCATGGTCTCGGGCTTGCGATTGTGCGACAAATTATCTGTTTTCATCAAGGCAGTGCCCGTGTGGTGACTTCTCCTTTGGGCGGCGCACGCTTTGAGTTGCAGTGGCCAAAAAATCTTTCCGCACTGAATGTGACCAAAATGGACACACTTAGTCCATAAACTGCTGAGGAATCATTCACCCAGAGAATGCTAACTTGAGTTGACAGACCAATCTGACACTCAGCAAGGAGTTAGCATGAACATCAAAGGGCTGGCATTGTGTTTAAGCAGTGCCCTTCTTATCCCAAATTTACAGGCCAAGCCGATAGACTTTACCCCCGGGCTTAGCGGTGGCATTAGCCTGAATGCGGGTATCAACCAAACCAACTCCCAGTTCAACACCAACGACGACAACGCCATAACGCAAGATTTGAATCGTCAGGGAAAACAAACCGAAACGGCGGCACCGTTTATTCTCGGCCGTTTGCAATACACCTTTGGTAATCAAGCGATTTTCGTTGGGAACAGCGAAGATCAAATTAGTGAAGCGCAATTTCAAGCTGAAGTTGGCTACATTCAGATGCTAGCAAAAGGGACCTACCTCACCGCCGCGCTGTTTGGCAATATGCCGGGCATGGATGAAACGTGGCAAGATCCGTATCTGACTAACCAAGAGCGTCAAACAACCGAGCAGAACATCATGGGCGGCCGATTGGCCTTCAGTACACAGATCCCATTCCCAGTGACGCTCAAGTATGCCTTTGCGCAGAGTGAAATTGATGATGATACGATTGGCATTTCTCAATCGTTAAGCAGTGCTCAACAGAAATCGCTGCGACGCGACAGCACCTATCAACGTGTCGGGGTTGAACTTTCCTTTCCTTTGTCACAAACCTTCATTCTCTCACCTGCTTTTTACTACACCGACAAAAATGCCGATGGCAGTGCGCAGAGCTCAGCAGAAATCGCCACTCAGTTATCGGTGGTAGCCATGCAAAATCGTCATGAGCTGATTGCGACGGTGCGAAATAGCGAAGCGGAATACGATGCCGAAAATCCGGTATTTAATCTCCGTCAGGATTACAAAGCGTTCAGTGTGTTTGCCGTGTACAACTACCACAATCCGTTTGCGCTACAGAACACGCAACTGAACGTGATGGCCGGATATCAGCAGCACGAGTCGGACATCGATTTCTACGACAGTGAGAATACTTTTATCTCAACAGGTATCAGTTACACCTTCTAGCACCTAAGGAAAACAAACATGTTTAAGTCAGCGAAAATTATCCTCATGTTTGGCGTAATGGCACTTGTCTCGGGATGTGATGTCGATGATGTTACCGATGCCGATAAACTGAGCAAACCGACCGTCAATGCCGGATCAGATCAGCTGTTAAAATTGCCCCTCAACAGCATCACCCTTTCAGGCTCAGCCAAATCGTTTCTCTCGGTTTATAAAATCAAGACCACCAGTTGGAGCCAAGTTGCCGGACCACAGCAACTGGCGCTGCTCAACGCAGACAAGCTAACCGCCACTGCGCTCTACCCAGCTACCGCTGGCACATATATTTTTCAGCTTTACGCCAAAGACACAGGCGGACGGAGCAATACCGACCAAGTAAAACTCATTATTGAGCCCGCCACTCAAGCCAGTGCGATTCGTCGTATGCAAAGCAACACGGTATCAAATGAAATCGCCGCCGTTTCATGGCAGTACGGCGCCCAGAACCAAGGCGTGCTGGTATTCGGGTCGCTCGGAAACATTGATCTAAGCAAGCTCAAACAACAGCTCAATCTTGCCATCGAGGAACTCAACAGTGCAGCCGAGCTTTCACTCGATTTCTCGCAAAGCACTGGCGGGGATGTGCAAACTGCGCTGCAAATCATCGAAACGCTGTCACAGCAAGACTTGCCCGTTTGTCTACAGGATAGGTGCTCTCCGTTGTATGCGGGGTACTTGAGCGAGCGAGCTTTCTCTCTTGATGCTCACTGCAACAGCGTCCCAATGTGCGTTGATGGGCTACTGCAAGAGCGCAGAGATTAAAGTGGTAAAAACGCTTGTTATAAAAAACCGCGCCTTGGCGCGGTTTTTTATAACAGAACTCGGCTAAAAAAGCTTATGCCGCCCGAGGAGCGAATGAGACAAGGTTGTGCCATCCACCAGCTCAAGCTCGCCGCCAACAGGCACCCCGTGGGCAATACGGCTAGCAGTCACTTGATGCTCACGGCATAACTCTGCGATGTAATGCGCGGTCGCTTCGCCTTCAACCGTTGGGTTGGTCGCCAGAATCACTTCCGTGATGTCGCCACGACGCAGACGATAATCCAGCACATCCAAGCCAATATCACTCGGGCCAATACCATCTAAAGGCGATAGATGCCCCATCAGCACAAAGTAGCGGCCAGAAAACTGCCCGGTAGCTTCCACGGCGGCGATATCTGCCGGGCTTTCCACCACGCACAACAAGCCATTTTCCTGACGTTTTGGATTGGTGCAGATGCTACACACTTCCTCTTCAGTAAAGGTTCGGCATTCGTTGCAGTGGCCGATTTCGGTCATCGCATGATTTAGGGCGTCTGCAAGCTGCAATCCGCCTTTTCTGTCTCTCTGTAACAAATGAAAGGCCATACGCTGCGCCGACTTGGGGCCAACCCCAGGTAGACAACGTAAGGCCTCCATCAATTGTTCCAGCATATGACTGGTACGCATTGGCTAACCTTGTCGATTAGAAAGGCATTTTCATGCCTGGTGGTAGTTGCATACCGCCAGTGATGCTTGCCATCTTCTCTTTTTGCGTTTCTTCAACACGGCGCGCCGCATCATTGAACGCTGCGGCAATCAAATCCTCCAGCATCTCTTTGTCGTCTTCCATCAAGCTTTCGTCGATGTCAACACGGCGCACGCTGTGGCTACCAGTGATGGTGATTTTAACCAGACCCGCGCCTGATTCACCCACCACTTCCATATTTGCGATTTCTTCTTGAAGCTTTTGCATGCGATCTTGCATTTGCTGGGCCTGCTTCATTAGGTTGCCCATACCGCCTTTACCAAACATGTTTATCTCTCTGGTTGAATGAGGTGTTCACAATGGATGGGGTCGAGAAAGCGATATTTCAACCCCGGGAATATTTTAGACAGGTCGAACACTGTCTCTGTCCAGTTCCGCGCTAAATCGGCGCAAAATAAACTGCACGTTGGGATCTTCTTCTAGGCTGGTAAAAGCCTGCTGTAATTTCTGCTGATAGAGACGCTCACGCAGCTCCAAAGGTGTTTCACCTTGTTCGCCAATCTCGACCGAAAGATGACACTCTTCTCCCAGCACTCGATTGAGTGCGTGCAGCAGTTCGTTTTGCGCCTTGTCGGTGTTCAAGTGTTGCTGATGCGGCCGTAGCGTCAAGGCGATGGTCGAGCCCTCTTTTTGGTAAACAGAATTGAGAGCAAGCTGCTCGACCAGTTTTGCCGTCTCCAATCGAGTAATAAGGCGCGCCCATTCACTTTGTTCAAGGGATTGTGCAATCAGCTTTTCCGCCATCTCTGGCGTTTTTTCATGCTCAAGAGCACGTTTGATTTCACTTGGCGTCAGCTCTTTCTGTTTTGGTTGCTGCGGTGTGAGGGTTGGACGCCACTGATAAGGCTCGTTATCCGCCTCCACCACCGTTTCTATGGCCGCAGCTTTGCTTGGCGACATCGACATCGTGCCGGCGTTTTTCTGCGCGACACGATCTAACACCGACTCTTTACTCGCCGATGCCGCGTTAGGCTTTTTTGCCCCACCACTTTGTTGTAAGCCTTTGCGCTGCGATCTCAACTGATGGCGCAGCCCTGTAGCAGGAGTTGGTGCTGGAGATTCAGCAGCAGGCGTTGGCATTTCGCGCATGTCGGGGTGGTAAGGCGCCTCGTAGTGCTCTGGCGGCCTATCATCCGTTGGAACGTCATCCATATAGTGCGCGGGCACATCATACTGCGCTGGCGGCTGTTGCATCGGCGGTGCAGACGCTAAAGGGCGTGATGGCTCTGGCTGTACATTGGCCCGACCCGTTACCTGTGCATGTTGACTGACTGGTGCGCCAGTCGATGCGGGTGCTTGAGTTTGCTCTACAGGCGCAGGAGCGGGCGAAGAAACCGGTGTGCTCTCACTTGAAACCAAATTTATCTGCGCCGCTGTTGCCGGGCGAAATGCCATCATACGCAACACGATCATTTCCATACAGATGCGGCCGTTTGGCGCAAGCGGCAAGTCTTGCCGCCCTTTCAAGCTAATCTGATAAAAAAGCTGCACGTCTTGCGGCGACAAACTGCGGCTCAACAGCTCGATTTTTTCCGCATCGGGCTGGCTTTTATCGAGCGTAGACGGTAATAGCTGATACATACCGACACGGTGTAACTGCGTCGCTAACTGCTGAAGTAGGCCGTCCCACTCAACGCCGTTTTGCGCCAGATACGCCACTTTTTCCATCGCGACTTGCGGCTGCTTGCTGCTGATGGCTTCCAGCAGATGAATGGCTTGGTCAGTATCGATGGTGCCGAGCATATGGCTGACAACGTCAGTGAGGATGTTGCCATTACCGAGCGCAATCGCTTGATCAGTTAAGCTCAGCGCATCACGCATACTGCCATCGGCAGCATGGGAAATCATGCCAAGTGCACGCGCTTCTGCCGTCACTTGCTCTTTGGCGAGGATCACATCCAACTGTTGGTGAATTGCATCAACGCTGATCGGTTTGAGGTGAAACTGCAAACAACGTGACAAAATTGTCACTGGCAGTTTTTGTGGATCGGTGGTCGCGAGTAAGAACTTCACATACTCCGGCGGCTCTTCCAGCGTTTTTAACAGCGCATTGAAAGAGTGACGCGAGAGCATGTGAACTTCGTCGATAAGATAGACTTTGAATCGACCACGTGCTGGTTTGTATTGCACGTTATCCAGCAGTTCACGAGTATCTTCCACCTTAGTGCGAGAAGCGGCATCAATCTCCAGCAGATCGACAAAACGGCCTTGGTCAATCTCCTGACAAGTCGCACACTGGCCGCAAGGCTGTGAGGTAATCCCCGTTTCGCAGTTCAATCCTTTGGCAAACAGTCGACCAATCGTGGTTTTACCTACCCCGCGAGTCCCGCTAAAAAGGTAAGCGTGATGCAGACGATTGTGGGCAAGTGCATTTTCCAATGCGGTCAAAACATGACTCTGCCCAACCACTTCCTTGAACTGACGCGGACGCCACTTTCGCGCTAAAGCTAAATAACTCATTGACTTAATTAGTGTCCTTCGAATTCGCAGATGCTGTAAACGTTAAGACCTAGACCTTCTAGACGTTTATCACCACCAATCTCTGGCAAGTTGATCACAAAAGCAGCGTGTTCGACCACACCACCTAGTTGGCGGATAAGTTTCGTCGTTGCTTCAATGGTACCGCCAGTGGCCAGAAGGTCATCAACCACCAAAACTTTATCGCCCGCGCTGATCGCATCAACGTGAATTTCCAGCGTATCAACGCCATACTCGAGCTCATAGGATTGAGCCAGTGTCGCGCGCGGCAGTTTACCCGGCTTACGCACAGGGACAAAACCGACGCCCAGTTGCAACGCAAGTGGCGCACCAAACAGGAAACCACGTGCTTCTGTGCCAACCACTTTGGTAAAGCCCATCTCTTTGTATTTGTCGACCAGCAGTTGAATGGTCGCTTGGTAGGCCGCGGCGTCTTCCAGCAGACTGGTCACGTCGCGAAAGAGAATCCCCGGCTTTGGGTAATCCTGAATGCTTTTTATACTGGCTTTGATCTGTGAAATTGTGTTGGTAGTCATAATATCGATTTACTTAGATTGGCTCACCGCCCTCTATTGTTATCACGCTATTATGAGGGCAAGGAACGGGTGGTTCTTGTCGTTATAGGGCTGACATCGAAAGTCCATAACGCTAAAAAAACAAACGCCCACTCGAAGAGCGGGCACACTTTTCTTCCCAATTCTAGTCACTTTCCCTGCACTCATCAACCGAACCAATCACAGGGAGACGTACAAAAATGCTAAGCAAAACGATTAACCCGCACATCAGCGCAATTTTCAGCCAGAGAAACGGGGCGAACCAAATGGAAAAGGCAAAACTGATAAGGATAAATAGCGCACCACGTTTTTTCACCTGTGGAGTCACGGCTCGGTGTTGCTGCCAGTTGGTCAATATCGGGCCAAACGTTTTGTGGCTATGTAACCAATGATGGAATCGTGGACTAGAACGCAGAAAACAAGCGCTGGCTAACAAGATGAACGGAGTAGTAGGTAAAAGCGGTAAGACAAGGCCTGCAATGCCTAGGCATAAACTGAGCCCACCAACGATATTAAGCAGAAAGCGGCGAATACGAATGATGGACTCCAGTATTTAAAAACCAGCGTAACCGTTAAAAACACGTAGCCAGGTTAGGGTTGCAGGTAGGGTTGGAATTAAAAGCACCGCGATAAAACCAAGGAAATAAAAAAGGTTGTACGGCTCTTTGAAGTCTTCGTTTGCCATGATGTCACACTCTTCACTAGATAACTTTACTTACGCGCATTTTAGTTAACCAAAGGTTACCAAAGTGGCTTATTATTGTTGCGCGGCAACTATACAGCAAAGGCAGCCGACCAAACACAGACAAAAAGTAAGGTTAAACGACAAACGTGACAGACACCATCACGTTTGTCATTCTGATAAAGAGTTAGTTTTTGCGCATCATCGTCAGACTGAAACTGGATGTTCCCAAACAGCCCAGCGTTAATTGCCCAGCACCATGAATCGCCAAGTCCCGAGTGATAAAGTTCGCTAAGCAGCCATGACCCAGCTTCTTGCCTGCCGAAATATGCTGTTTGCTGTATCCGTTTGACCATACGCTATCTAGCCCTGCGGGGAGCAGAGAAACGGTGCCATCAGTCAGGTCAGCGATACCAAACAGAGCATTGATGGGTTCGGCGCACTCAGAATAGCGGATGCCTTTTTCAAGAACATCAGCAATGTCTTTCAGATCAGCGTTAAAGCTTTTTAGATGGCGCAGGTAGTCATCAAACAGAGCACGTATTAGCAAGGTACTGGCAGCACCGCCCTGCTCTACCGATGAGGAATCGACCAAGTAAAATGCAAACTGCCCACTCATCAGCCAACGATAATCAAAAATGAGCGGCATCATATCGGCAGATTGCAACAGCTTATAAGAACATTTCCAATCACCCAGCGAGGTGTCTCTCTCCGGCAACAAAGCATGAAGCAAGTCTTTTGCCGCGCTGGGATTGTCTTGCAAATAACTCAGATGCCAATGCAGCTCTTGTTCATCCGGCAGTTGCCCACCGTCATCAACACGAAACCACTGACTGGAAAAATCTCGTTGATCGGCAATATGATGAAAAGAATCTTCCAAGGTATTTTCAATGGCTTGGGCCAGATGGCTATAATTACCAATCGGTTTGGGCAGAAAATCTTTGATGCCATAGCGAAGCGCTTTGGCCACATCCGACATTTCTTCGGTCGCAGACACGACAATAAGAGGCAGTGATGGGTATTCCAAACTCACTTCCTCTACAAATTCAATGCCATCTAACACTGGCATGGACAGGTCACAAAGGATCACGTCCGGATCGTGCTCACGCAGCAGTTGCAGCGCTTGCAATCCATTTTCCGACTCAACAACCTTGTACCCTAACCCAGCCAAATACGCACTGGTGATACGACGGAAGATGGGATCATCGTCAACAAGCATGATCTGTGTTGACGTTGCTGCTTCCCTTGCCGAGGCCGTTGCCGTTTGACTGTGAGTCTTGTACATATGCTTCACCTCACGCACTCAGTCAAAGTAGTTAACGATTTTTTATTATTGTTTTAGGTCAGTAAGCAATGCGATTTCGCTCCCTGCGAACATCCCAATTGCGTTGTTTAAAAGTTAGCTGTTAAAGGTGATTTATACAAATGTTCCACACTATATCAGCACTTCCTACTAGATGTATGGCTAAACCTAAACAGTGCGACATGTTGACATGAAGCAAGCTTTGATTGCAAAGTTAGCGCTAAATTAGGCCTCTTTGGTAAATCGATGTGTCAGGAAATATGAAACTAGATGATCTAAACCTATTTCGATTAGTAGTCGAAAATGGGAGCTATACCGCAACTTCGCGCAAGACCATGATTCCCGTGGCGACCATTACCCGACGCATTCAAGCCCTGGAAGACTCCGTAAATTTACGCTTGCTCAATCGACATGCGCGTAAACTGTCTCTCACTGAAGCAGGGGAGCGATTCTTCCATGAATGCTCACCGCTACTGCAACGGCTCACGAGCGCAGCGGAAGAGATCACCGATGAATGCCGCGGAGCATCAGGGAAGATCAAAATCTCAACCCCATACAATCTGACTAAACGCATGATGATGCCGATGCTAAACGGCTTCATGCACAAATATCCCGACATCAATATTGAACTGACGACCGAAAGTAATGCCGACCAGCTTGACCCAACCGAGTGGGATGTCATTTTTCGCGTCGGGCCACAACGTGACTCCAGTTTGATTGCGCGCAAAATCGGCGAAGTCAAAGACATTTTAGTCGCCAGCCCAGCGTATCTGAGTAACCATCCAGCTCCGACTCATGCTGAAGATCTACACTACCACTCGCTGTTAAAAGGCCACCCTTTAATGAAATGGTCGCTAAGCAATAGTAAAGGCGAAACGGTGATTAACGTCGACAGAGGACGTTTCCAAGCCAATGCGCTCAATGTGGTGCGCAGCGCTTGTTCTGAAGGTCTGGGTATTACGTTGATGCCGGATGTAATGATCCGTGAATATATCGCCAATGGCAGCTTGGTGCGCATCCTGCCCGATTGGAGCGCAAACCCACGCGACATTTACATGCTATACAATCACAAAGATCATCTGCCAGAAAAAGTGCGTCTTTTTATTGATTACGTAATCGCCTACGACCTGCACGAATACCAACACTAAAAACAAAAACCAGAGCTGCGGCTCTGGTTTTTCATTGTGTACGACGTTGAACGTTACGCTTCTTCGTTGTGCAGCTCTAGGTTTGCTAGGTCCTGCTGAATCTCTCGTTCCAATTTTGCATCATCGTTGCGCAGTGAGTCGAGAAAATCCAGATACTGTTGATCGATGTCCCCCGTCACATATTCACCATTAAATACGGACGTATCGAATTGGCTAATGTCTGGGTTGCCCATACCAACGGCGTCCACCAAATCTTCCAATTTCTGGAAAATCAACGCATCGGCACCAATCAACTTACAGATGGTTTCATTATCACGTCCGTGCGCAATCAATTCGTTCGCACTCGGCATATCGATGCCATAGACGTTCGGGAAACGCACTTCTGGCGCAGCGGATACGATATATACTTTCTTTGCGCCGGAATCACGCGCCATTTCGATAATCTGCTCAGAGGTGGTGCCACGCACGATAGAGTCATCAACCAGCAACACGTTTTTATCTTTAAACTCAGAACGAATGGCATTGAGTTTACGGCGTACCGATTTCTTGCGCAGTTGCTGACCAGGCATGATGAAAGTACGGCCAACGTAGCGATTCTTCACAAAACCTTGGCGGTACGGAATATCAATCGCTTGGGCAATTTGCAGAGCGATGTCGCAGGACGTCTCTGGAATAGGGATCACCACATCAATATCGAGATCGGCATACTCTTCTTTGATGCGTTCGCCAAGTTTTTTACCCATCTCAACGCGCGCACTGTAAACCGAAATCTTATCGATAAAAGAGTCCGGACGGGCAAAGTAAACAAATTCGAAAATACATGGATTGAGTTTCGGGTTATCGGCGCACTGTTTCGAGAACAGTTGTCCATCAAAGGTGACATAAATAGCTTCACCGGGAGCCACATCACGCAGGAAGTCAAATCCGACCGCATCAAGCGCAACCGATTCAGAAGCCACCATGTATTCCGTCTGGCCATTTTCTTCACGCTTACCCAAGCAAAGTGGTCGAATGCCATGCGGGTCACGAAAAGCCACCATTCCGTGGCCAATAATCATCGCCGTCACCGCATAAGCACCGCGGATAGTACGATGAACATTAGTGATGGCGCGGAAAACATCCTCTGCCGTTACATTGCCTTTGACGGTATCAATTTCGTGTGCAAGCACATTGAGCAGAACTTCGGAATCCGAGGTGGTGTTGATGTGGCGACGGTCTTTTTCAAACAGTTTTTGACGAACTTCATGGGCATTAGTCAAATTGCCATTGTGCGCCAAACAAATACCAAAAGGAGAGTTTACGTAAAATGGCTGAGCTTCCGAGGCACTAGAACTGCCTGCTGTCGGATAGCGTACATGGCCGATACCAACGTTTCCTTGTAGACGCTGCATGTGTTTCGCTTCAAAAACATCTTTCACCAGGCCGTTTGCTTTACGCAGACGAAAACGATTGCTTTCTATGGTACAAATACCCGCGGCATCTTGGCCACGATGCTGTAACACTGTTAACGCGTCATAAATTGACTGGTTTACAGGGGTTGTGCCCACGATTCCAACAATACCACACATGTCCTAATCCTCGATTTGCGACAGTTGCTGGCACTATTTGAGAGTGCCAGACAAAAAACTTGATGTTGCTTGTAAATGCTCGAAGAAGGGAGCGATGATGCGGCTGAATTCGGGAACCAACTGCGAACTCTTCCACCACTCCGAGCTTGGGAATGCAGTAAACGCATCCATAAAAAACAGCACCGCAGAGACGATCAATACTCCACGTAAACCACCAAAAACCACACCGAGAATCCGGTCGGTACCTGACAGCCCTGTTTTTTGTACCAGTTGAGCAATCACATAATTGACGACTGCACCAACGACTAAGGTTGCGACAAACAGTGCCGCTATCGCAGCTCCGTTGCGAAACATGTCGTCTTCGATGTTGGTAAAATACACCGCAAGTTTGGCGTAGTAGTTACTGGAGATAAAAAAGGCTCCAAACCAAATCACCAACGACAATGCCTCTTTGGCAAAACCGCGAACTAAACTGATCAGAGCTGAGAATCCGATCACCCCTAAAATGACAAAATCTAACCAATTCATTTTTTCTTCATCTTAAGTTGGCGCGCATTTTAACAGAAAAAATGCCGACGCAAACGTTTTCTTATGGGTTTAGTGGTCTAAATTTGAGCAACTGACCTTTCGAACCGGTAATTTTTTCCAATTCTAGGATCTGTCGCTCCAGTTTACTTTTTGAAACGTCTGGACCGATGACAACGCGGGTAAAACCGTTTTCTTGGATGGTGTGTGCTTGATAACCACGCTTTTGCAGATCCTTCACCATGTTCTGAGCATTTTCGGCATTACGCAGCGCCATCAATTGAATAATCCAGCCGGAGTCCTGATAGCTATTTTTCTCATCAACCGATTGAACTGCAACGGTGACCTCCTCTTTGCTCGGCTTATCTTTAGCCGCGCCATCCTTTGACGTCACTGTGGTCACAACAGGTGACTCCGGCAACGCCATGGTGTCTTCGACTGGTTCAAGGATCTCAAAGTTTTCCACTTCGCTGTCGAGCTCTGGCTTAATCGGGATCGTGGCAAACTCTTCTCGGTAGTGCAGTTTTTCTCCATCCAACACATCCGGTAGGATAATCACCCCAACCGCCACCAAAATAATGGTTCCAACCAGCCGACTTTGAAACTTACTTGCCATTTAATTACCTTTTTGTTGCCAATACTCCAGCACTTCACCAACGGTATGAAACGACCCCACCACCAACACCATCTCTTCGCTGCTGACGTCATTCATTGCTTGCTCAAACGCTGCGACAGGCGTCTCGTACCCCACTGTTTCAGGCGGCAAATAGCCGAGCAGCTCGCGAGCATTAGCCGCTCTTGGTCCGGTCAATGACGCGGGATACCAATGCGTAGCGACGGGAGAAAGCGCAGCTAGCGTTGCGCGGATGTCTTTGTCATGCAGCATCGCAACCACCACACGGATGGTTTTATCAGGATAGTTCAACTGTAACTGGCGAGTTAGGTATTGTGCTGAGTGTGGATTATGCGCCACATCCATGAGCACCAACGGCGCTTGCTGCAACACTTGCATTCGTCCAGCTAAACGCGCATTTTTCAGGCCGTTGACAATATTGACATCACTGAGCTCTAAATTAGAGACTCCAAGTGCCATCAAGGCCGTTGCGGCATTGGGCAAAGGCAACCCAGGGACAGGGAGATCATCTAACGCAAACGCGCCATGTTGCCAGTTCCAACGTTCACCGTGCTGCTGATAATCAAATTGGATGCCAACCTGATAGAGCTCTGCGCCAATGTCGTCAGCGTGAGCTGCGACGGTGGCTGGCGGAGTCAGTTGACCGCAGATCGCAGGTTTGCCGCTACGAAAAATACCCGCTTTTTCATAGCCGATCACCGCAATGTCATCGCCTAACCAATCAACGTGATCCAAAGCCAAGCTAGTGATCACACATACATCGTGGTCCACCACATTGGTGGCATCGAGGCGGCCACCGAGGCCCACTTCGAGGAGAACCACATCCACTTGCTCGGTTTGAAATAGTCTCAGCGCCGCTAAGGTGCCGAATTCGAAAAAACTCAGGCTTATCTCACCACGCTGTTTTTCAATAAAGTCAAACGCTGCGCAGTGTTTATCATCTGCGAGATCCACGCCATTAATACGCACGCGCTCGTTGTAGCGAATCAGGTGGGGTGAGCTATACACGCCTACGGAGTACCCAGCATCTAACAGGATCGCTTCCATTAATGCACAGGTTGAACCCTTGCCGTTGGTTCCCGCAACAGTGATCACCGTTGAGGCTGGTTTGGTGAGTTGGGCCTTAGCAGCAACCGCTTGAACGCGATCGAGACCAAGGTCAATTGCTGAAGTATGAATATTTGCTAAATAATCAAGCCACACCGCCATTGGGGATGTGGCTTGAGGAATTGGGTTTTGCTTCATCTAACGTTAACCATCAAAGACTTGGTTGTTTGTTAGCAGCTACTTTACCCTTTTTCGTCCGCTTCTGGTACAGAATATGCGGCTTCATTTGGTGCATCGTGCACAGAAACCACCAGCGGCGACTTATGATTGGTCATTTTCGCAATCAAACCACCAACGCGCTGACGCATTTCACGGCGGTCAACAATCATATCGATCGCGCCATGCTCAAGCAGGAACTCGCTGCGTTGGAAACCTTCTGGCAAGTCTTCGCGCACGGTTTGTTCGATCACACGACGACCAGCAAAGCCGATCAGCGCTTTAGGTTCACCGATGTTAATGTCGCCCAACATGGCCAAACTTGCCGAAACTCCGCCCATGGTTGGATCCGTCATGACCGAAATAAACGGCAACCCTTTGGCCGATAGGCGTTCAAGTGCTGCACTGGTTTTTGCCATCTGCATCAGAGACATCAACGCCTCTTGCATACGCGCACCGCCACTGGCCGAGAAACAGACCAGAGCACAATTGTTTTCCATCGCTGCTTCAACTGCACGTACAAAACGCGCACCAACAACAGAGCCCATTGAACCGCCCATAAAGGAGAACTCAAACGCACAAGCGACCACTGGGATACCCAATAACTCGCCTTTCATCGCCACCAATGCATCTTTCTCGCCGCTGCTCTTCTGAGCCGCCGCAATACGCTCTTTGTAACGCTTAGAATCTTTAAACTTCAGTTTATCTTGTGGCTCTAGCTCTGTGCCTAGCTCCACTCGTTCACCCTCATCCAAAAACGTTTCTAGACGACGACGTGCTTTCATACGCATGTGATGATTACACTTGGGGCAAACTTCAAGATTACGTTCTAGCTCTGCATGGTACAGAACTTGTTCACATGACGTACATTTGGTCCAAACACCTTCTGGAATCGATGCTTTACGTGAACTTACAATGTTGCTTTTCTCTAAAATCTTTTCAAGCCAACTCATGGAAGACCTTTTCTATCAACGCTCCCGCTCCATAGCGAAAGACAAAAATTCGGAATTACGCGTGGGGATTAAACCACATATAAAGACAACTGTAGATAAAAAACTGGTTGTACCTATTTTTCTACAACATGTTACCTGCTAAACGACGCATTTTTTTGAATGCGAGTCTCACTATAAGTTCAAATTATCTGGCAAAAATAGCGGACCGATCGGCTCACGAGGCAATTCAAATGCCTGTGGATAATCAACATCCACCAGATATAAGCCTTCAGCCTTGGCTGTGGGTCCAGCTAGTTTGCGATCTTTGGCTTCGAGCAGCCATTGAATCCACTCGGGCGATTGTTCGCCACGCCCAACCATAATTAGGCTTCCGGTAATGTTGCGCACCATATGGTGGACAAATGCATTCGCTTTGATATCAATCACGATATAGTGCCCATGGCGCGTAACATTTAAGTGCATTAAGTTACGAAACGGACTATGCGATTGGCAATGCACTGCTCGAAACGAGGTAAAGTCGTTCTCACCGAGCAGATATTGTCCAGCCAAATGCATTTTTTTCTCATCAAGTTCACCATGATAGTGGCTGACACCACGCCCAAGAATAGCGGGTCGCAATGCATGGTTATAAATGATGTAGCGATAGCGACGCGCAGTGGCAGAAAAACGGGCATGGAATTCATCTGGTACTTCTTTCGCCCAGCGCACCGCAATATCTCCCGGCAGATTCGCATTGGTTCCCATCATCCAAGCAACCATCTTGCGGCTTACATCGGTATCAAAGTGCACAACTTGCCCAGTACCGTGGACACCTGCATCGGTGCGCCCAGCACATTGAACTTCAACAGGATGGTTCGCGACCTTGGAAAGCGCACTTTCGAGCTTTTCCTGTACGCTCTTTACTTCACGCTGTCTCTGCCAGCCAAAGTAGTCACTGCCGTTGTATTCGATGCCTAATGCAATTCTCATGTTAACCTTCGATTTGATTCTGGGGCGGGAAGTATAAACGCTTGGAAAAAGAATTTCTAACCACGAAAGGCAAGGGCAGCCTGCGCTGCCCTTGTTTCAACCGGTTAACGGCCGTTAATTTTGTCGATGAGCTGTTTCGCTTCACGACGTACCGCATCATCGCCGTACACTATCGCTTCTTCGAGTAACTTAACCGCACCACTCTCATCGTTCATTTCGATGTAGATCTTGGCCAAATCGAGTTTACCCGCCGCTTCCGCATTCTCATCCACATCAATGTCGCTAATATCGCCAATCACATCTGGAAACTCATCCAATCCTACATCCAGCTTGAGATCCGGGTCGTCTAACTCAACCCCATCGCCATCCACTTGTGCCATTAACTCATCAATGGTCATAAACTGATGGTTTTTGGGATCAAAATCGTCCTGCTCGGCCCAGTTTTCGTCGTCAATCGTCGGCTGTTGCAGTGCCTCTTCAGAGCTCCAGATTTCTCGTTCATCTTCTGGCATCTCTTCCGTAGCGCCAAGCGTCGGCTCCTCTGGCAGCTTAAAGCCATCCCAGTCTTCACCAACGGCCAGCATTGCTTCAAGATCCATTCCCGCACTGGCAACCGTATCGCCATCGAGCTCACCTGCGAAGAAGTCATCCTCAAACGGCTCTTCAGAAAGCAAGTTAGCCATAGCGGCTTCATCAAATTGTTGCAGTACTTCATCTTCGGCGAGATTAAAATCCGCCTCCTGAGCAAATACATCATATAACGCATTTTGCTCTTCGTAAGAGGAAGCGCTGCCGTGGGCTGACTGACCAAGCGGCATGTCACCCTCGCTTGCAAACGAAGGCAGTTCGAGATCATTAAACGGGAAATCTTGTTCATCCTGCTCAGACGGCTCCAGCTCTTCACCGAGTTCACTCGCAACCGAGCTAATCGCGTCTTCTTCGCCAAACTCCGGCAAATCGAGATCATCAATGACGAAATCATCATCTTCTGGCTCAGGTAAATCGTCGAGCTCAAAGGACGGTTCATCGGCGACCGCCTCAAGCGCTTCTTCTTCACCAAACTGTGGCAGTTCGATCTCTTCTGCATCTTCGCTTGGCAAATTCTCGGGGTCTAACGACGGCTCTGTTTCGATCTGGGCTAGGATGTCTTCTTCGCCGAGCTCTGGCAAATCAAGATCATCGAGCTCCAGTGCCTCTTCTTCACCAAACTCGGGCAGGTCTAAATCGTCCAGCTCCAGCGCTTGGTCTTCGATAACATCAGACTGTGCCTCTGGCTCTTCGGCCATCGCCGCCAGCGCGTCTTCTTCACCAAACTCGGGCAGATCTAAATCGTCCAGCTCCAGCGCTTGGTCTTCGATGAGCTCAGACTGCGCCTCTGGCTCTTCGGCCATCGCCGCCAGGGCCTCTTCTTCACCAAACTCAGGCAGGTCTAGATCGTCCAGATCCAGCGCTTGGTCTTCGATGAGATCAGACTGCGCCTCTGGCTCTTCGGCCATCTCCGCCAGCGCGTCTTCTTCACCAAACTCAGGCAGGTCTAGATCGTCTAGCTCCAGCGCTTGGTCTTCGATAACATCAGACTCCGCCTCTGGCTCTTCAGCCATCGCCGCCAGTGCGTCTTCTTCGCCGAACTCGGGCAGCTCTAAATCGTCTAGCTCCAGCGCTTGGTCTTCGATGACATCAGACTGCGCCTCTGGCTCTTCGGCCATCGCCGCCAGCGTGTCTTCTTCACCAAACTCGGGCAGATCTAAATCGTCCAGCTCCAGCGCTTGCTCTTCGATGAGATCAGACTGCGCCTCTGGCTCTTCGGCCATCGCCGCCAGCGCGTCTTCTTCACCAAACTCGGGCAGCTCTAAATCGTCCAGCTCCAGCGCTTCATCTTCAATGAGATCAGACTGCGCCTCTGGCTCTTCGGCCATCGCCGCCAGCGCCTCTTCTTCACCAAACTCAGGCAGGTCTAGATCGTCCAGATCCAGCGCTTGGTCTTCGATGAGATCAGACTGCGCCTCTGGCTCTTCGGCCATCTCCGCCAGCGCGTCTTCTTCGCCAAACTCGGGCAGCTCTAAATCGTCCAGCTCCAGCGCTTGGTCTTCAATGACATCAGACTCCGTCTCTGGCTCTTCAGCCATCGCCGCCAGTGCGTCTTCTTCGCCAAACTCAGGCAGGTCTAAATCGTCTAGCTCCAGCGCTTGGTCTTCGGTGAGCTCAGACTGCGACTCTGGCTCTTCGGCCTCACCAAACTCATTTAACTCAAGCTCGTTCAGCCCAATCGCATCAGCGCCTAATGAAGCTTCTGACTCTTGCTCAGCTTCGTTCTCACTGGCTGTCCGTGCATCTTCTTCATCAAATTCTGGTAAATCGGCATCATCCAGCACTTCATCATCATGCGAGGCGGGAGCAAGGGCTTCCTCGTCTTGAAGCGCTGCATTCTCTTCATTCGCAAAAGCGTCTTCATCAGCGAAAGCGGCTAGCGATTCCTCTTGCTGCCTTGGCATCTCAGGCTCAATTTGCCCAAAGCTGTCTAACTCGCTTTCAGCGTCGGCCCAATCTTCTTCCTGCGGCGTACCAAACTCATTGGCAACCGTATTGGGTGTTGGCGTAAATTGAGGGGCTTCATCCGCAGCAGGTTGCTCTTCCTGTACCTTGCTATCTGACGCTGTCTGCTCAGGATCGCTTTCGTCACTCGATGGCTCAGCCTGCAAAACCTCATCTAATGTATTATCGACTGGAACGTTTTCGTCCGCTTGAGTGAGTTCTTCGTCAGTATCCGCGCTCAACTCTTCATCAATCTGAGTATCTTGTGCTTCTTCATCACTCGGTTGCGCGTCAAAAGCAGGCTCTTCATCCGCTTTTGCTGGCGACTCAGGTTGCTCAACGTCGTCAATCGCCGCTTGTAGCCAATCTTCGTCGAGCTCGTCATCAAGCAGTTCAGACTCTTGCTGCGAGGCCGCTTCCGTCAACTCATCAGAGGTATCAGATGCTGGCAGTTCTTCTACTGGCTCCTCAGATGCAACGCGTGGCTGCTCGACTTCATCGATTGCCGCTTGTAACCAGTCGTCATCGTCGTCAGACTCTTGATCTTCTTGCCATTTGTCATCTTCTGCCAGTACTTGTTGTTCAAGTTCTGGCTCTAATGAGGGCTGATCGAAAAGCACCTCTTGTTCAAATTCATCCGCAAGGTCTTGTTCGGGCTCATGTTGATCGCTGTGCGGCGTTTCGTCGCGACTTGGGCTTTCTTCAACTTCGCCACTCTCCCAAGCCTGATCATCAGCATCCGTCACTTCATCAAATGACACCTCATCAGGCAGCACATCCAAAAGCGGGTCCATCAGTGGAGCAACATCCGCCAAGTCGTCAATAAAATCTTGGCTATTGAACTCTTTGTCTAACGACGCAATATCATCGGTATTCGTTTCATCTGGCGAGGTTTGCTCCAATGGTTCATCGGACAAATCCGTCTCTGGGATATTTTGTGGCTCTTGTTGCGACTCTTGCGTCAAGGCTTGCTGGCGTTCTTCTTCGACAGCGTCTTGCTTGTCGGCGCTCAGTTCAACCACCTCATCCGACGCGTCCAAAGCCGATTCAAGCTCTTGGGCAAAATCGAACTCACTTACGTCCGACTCAGACAATAGGTCATTGTCAGGCTGCGTTTCATCCAAGCCGATCAGCTCATCAAAAAGCGCTTCATCGGAATCCTCTACACTCTCTTCAGGTGATGAAGACTGTGCTTCATCATCAAGCAGAGATGTATCACTTGTCTCATCCAGCTCCGCGTCAAGTAGCTCATCGAGCAAATCGATACTGTCTTCATCCAGCTCAGGAACCGGATCAACTTCACCAAAAGAAGCCAATTCATCAAGTTCACTCAGCGGGTCAAACTCTTCCTCTTCACTCTCTTCTGCAAGATCGAGCATTTCATCCAACAGCTCGGTGCCATCTGGCTCAAAGCTCGTTTGTGTCTCGTCAAGGCCAGCAAGCTGCTCTAGCTCATCCAACGCATCGAAACTGCTGTTATCTTCTTCCAGCATTTCATCTAGCAGTGCGGTAGAGGCGTCATCGTCATCGCTTTCACTGAGGCCAGACAACGCCTCTAGTTCGTCAAAAACATCGTCCGCCGATGCTGTTTCTTTCTTTTCCTCAAACTGAGCAAAGAGATTTTCCACATCTTCATCTGATGCCATTCCAGCAGCAAAGGCATCCTCCGGCAGCTTGGTGGCACTCGGTTCATCATCTTCCAGCTGATCAAGATCAAGATCGAGATCGAACTCATCGCTATCATCTTCCTCATCCATGCTGGCAAACAAATCATCCAGCATGGATTGATCGAGGGCAGCATCGCCGAGCTCTTCACTTGGCTCGTCCGCCGCCAGCAACTCAGCAAAGTCATCTTCCGACATGGCCAAATTATCATCGGAGAGATCGAAACTATCACTTTCTTCGTCGTCGCTGATTTCGAGATCGGGCAAAGCGTCATCCAAGGCGCGTTCCATCTCTTGTAAGCCCAGTGCTTTATCTGAACCTTTGACACTGATGCCATTGGCTGAAGGTTCAAACTCGTCAAAATCGGTATCGAGGTCACCATCATCTCCAATGCTGGCAAACGGATCCTCGCCGTCTTCCCCTTCCAGATTGAAGTCGAGCTCGTCGTCATCCAGGTTGCCAAAAACATCGTCTTCGTTATCTGTGGCATCATCAAACAGTTTATCGGCATCCTCTTCAGTTTCACTGAAGAGATCATCATCCAGCCCCAGCTCATCAGAAAGCTCGTCTAGCTCATCATCAGCAACGGGCGGTGGCGTCAGTGGCGCTTGTTTACTTTCGACTTCCGGTTCTGGTGCTGACTCTTTACGACGACCAAGCAGCATGACGATCAGTAAGCCGATGAGCGCTCCCGGAATCAAGGCTGCCGCCGCAACCAACCAACCGTTTGATAAGAAGTTATCCAGCGCAGAAGGCTGTTTCTTTTGCTGCTCTGCCAGTTTTTCACGCTCTTCCGCTAGCAGTTTTTCCACTTCTGAACGGATGCGGTTTTCGTCACCAAGTTCCGACTTAAGACCATCCACTTCCGATTGCACTTGGGCTAGCATCAAGCGTAAGTTGTGATTTTTCTCTTCTAACGCGGTCAACTCGCTTTCTGAGCTTTCTAGCTGTTTTTCCAGTGTTTTGACTTGCGGCGGCTCGGTCTGTGTGACGACCGCTGTTTGCGGCTGGATAGCTTCTGGCGAGGCAGGTGTCACTGGTACGCTTTGCGGCGCAACCGTTGGGCGAACAGGCGCTGGCTGCACTGCCACAGGCGCGCGTAGTTTGTCCTGATGCGCCTTCATGATGGTAACGGCTTGTTCTGTGGTCGCACTTCGTACTTGTTCTAAAGACGGGATACGCAGATTACTGCCAGGAATCAAACTGTGGATATTTTGGTTTTCAAACGCCTGCGGATTTAAACGGTAGATGGCTAAAAGGGTTTGCTGTACCGAGACGTTGTTGGCTGGTCTTAGTCTGCTGGCCACAGACCAGAGCGTTTCGTTCTCTGTCGTTGGACCGTAAAATGTCGAAGGTTGGTTGCTGCTTGGCAGGGGGGCATTAGCGCGCTCAACCTGCTCGGAAAAACTGGGCGATGATTGCACTTCCCCAGTCGGACCTACCAGTCGAATGCCGTCCGCTTGGGATACTGATGTCGGTAGCGCGGTCATTAGCAGCAAAGGGGCTAACAGGCGCTGGAAAATTTGACGCATAGAAGGCTCAGCTATGTGCTTTGGAATTATTTAAAATCATGATCTGTTAAATATATCGGATAACCATGGCAAAACTATAGGGAATAAGCCAAAAAATGTGGGGCTCACATGATATTCGTACTAATCTCACACAATTTTTTTTAAATCGAACAAAAAAGCCTCGCGCAAGACGAGGCTTTATCATTATTGGGACAACGATTAGTAGTAATCGCGAATCAGCAGTTCTGCAATTTGCACGGCGTTGGTCGCCGCCCCTTTGCGTACGTTATCTGCCACGATCCACAAGTTAACACCACTGTGATGGCTGATGTCGTTGCGAATGCGACCGACCATCACATGATCTTTACCACCAGCATCACGCACTTGGGTAGGGAACTCTTCTCCGTGGAACACTTCTACCCCATCGGTTTGTTCGAGCAATTGAACCACTTCCTCGGCAGCAATTGGTGAACGCGTTTCAATATGCACGGCTTCAGCATGGCCGTAGAACACCGGTACCCGCACGCAAGTTGGATTCACCGTAATCGATGCATCATTAAAGATTTTTTGCGTTTCCCACACCATTTTCATCTCTTCTTTGGTGTAGCCGTTATCCATAAATTGGTCGATTTGTGGAATACAGTTAAAGGCAATTTGCTGGGAGAACTGTTTGTTTTCCGCCGGAATGCCGTTGAGCAACTTCGCCGTTTGGCCAGCTAACTCATCAATTCCTGCTTTTCCTGCGCCAGAGACAGATTGGTAAGTGCAGACGTTAATACGTTCAATGCCGACCGCATCGTAAATCGGCTTTAACGCCACCAGCATCTGGATGGTCGAACAGTTTGGGTTAGCAATGATGTTGCGGTTACGAAACTCGCTAATCGCTTCTGGGTTAACTTCTGGCACAACCAGCGGAATGTCGTATTCGTAACGGAAGTGCGAGGTGTTATCAATCACCACCACACCGGCTTCTGCGGCAATTGGTGCCCACTTGGCCGACAAATCGCCACCGGCAGAGAACAAGCCAATGTGGGCTTGTGACCAGTCAAACTCTTCGACATTTTGTACGTAAATTGTTTTACCGTTGAAACGGTAAGTCTTACCTTCACTGCGTTCGCTGGCGAGCAAGTAAAGCTCTCCAACAGGGAATTTACGCTCTTGCAGCACTTCCAGAATGGTTTCACCGACCGCGCCGGTCGCCCCTAAAATGGCAACATTGTATTGTTGGCTCATTGACTTACCTCAACTTGAAAACCTAATTTTGCCAGTGGTTTTAGGCGGCATTGCGCACTACCCACCAGCGTGATGGCGCTGTATTCCCGACGATCCCAATACTCTTTACGCATCAGATCAAACGCACCCGGTGCGGCGATTTCACGTCGGAACAGCGCGTCATCTTTGCGCACATCGTAGACCAGTTGCGTGAGAGTATGCAGCGTTGCTTCATCCCATTTCCGATCCAGTACCACTTTTGGCACTGGCGCTTTTGGCAACAAATCCGTCGCGTGTGCGCGCAATTCTTGACCGAGGAACTCACAATAGCTGTTGAAGATCATCGTCGTTCCACGTGCTTTCCCCTCTAAACCGTATCCGGCAACATGAGGGGTGGCGAATGCTAACAGAGGCAGCAGTTCCATATCAACCTCTGGCTCATACTCGAACACATCCAGCGCCGCGGTAAAACCGTCTTGTTGTTGCAAACGGCGCTTAAGCGCTTGATTATCGACCACAGGACCACGTGCGGCGTTAATCAAAATTTGATCCGCACGCAATGAGTTTAGAATTTCTTCGTTGATCAGGTGATGGGTTGGATATTTACCGTCGCGTGTAATTGGCGTGTGTAAGGTGATGACATCGGCTTCTTGCAACAAACGGTCAAGCGAAGTGAACTCCCGTTCATCTCCCGCTTCTTGCTTATAGGGATCGTTAATTAAGACTTTAATACCAATACCAGTCAGGCATTGCTGTAAGTAGCTACCCACTTGCCCGGCACCAATAATGCCCACAGTCTGCTCAAAGACAGAAAAGCCTTGCTGCTGCGCAAGCACCATCATCACACTAAAGACGTATTCAGCGACACCAACCTTGTTACACCCTGGGGCGGCAGTAAAAAAAATGCCCTTTTCTTGCAACAGCGTTTGGTCTACGTGATCCATCCCCGCGGTTGCAGTACCGACAAATTTGAGTTTGTTCGCTTTGCTGATTAGTTCAGCATTCACTTTCGTCACTGAACGAATCATCAGTGCATCAATATCCACCAAGTCATCGGCAGTCAAACTGCGGCCCGGTTTCAAAATCACTTCACCAAGCTGGCTAAATAGCGCTTTGGCATAAGGCATGTTTTCATCAACAAGAATTTTCATGGTGGCAAATCCCAGATCCATATTGGAAAGTTGCTGTGATTGTGCCCTTTTTGCTAAAAATCTCAACACATTCACAAGCAAACAAAAAGAAAAAACCCGGCAGTTAGCCGGGTAAAATTCCAGAACAAAAGGATCCCGTCCCGCTCTCCATGGGACAGAGTCTGCGTCTGTTCGATCAGTGGTACTGATCAAGCTCTGGAAACTGGTAACCGTGCTGCGATGCAACACGGCTGAGCTTTGCCATTAACCTTGGTATTTTTTAATCACCAAAGTCGCATTGGTACCACCGAAACCAAAGCTGTTCGACATCACTGTATTCAATTCTGCTTCACGCATTTCAGTCACAATATCAAGGCCTTCAGCCGCAGCGTCTAGGTTTTCGATATTGATGCTTGGTGCGATAAAGTTGTGGTGCAACATCAAGGTTGAATAGATCGCTTCATGCACACCTGCTGCGCCAAGTGCATGGCCGGTCATGGCTTTAGTCGCTGAAATCGCCGGGCTGTTGGCCGAGAAAATCTCTTGAATCGCACCAAGCTCTTTGACATCGCCCACTGGCGTTGAAGTGCCGTGGGTATTGATGTAATCGATGCGATCCACATCTTGCATCGCCATCTTCATACAACGCACTGCGCCTTCACCGGATGGGGCCACCATGTCGTAACCATCAGAAGTCGCGCCGTAACCGACGATCTCGCCGTAAATTTTCGCGCCACGTGCTAGGGCGTGTTCCAGCTCTTCGACAACCAACATGCCGCCACCACCAGAGATAACGAAGCCATCGCGGTCCGCATCGTAAGTACGAGACGCTTTATCTGGCGTTTCGTTGTACTTGGTCGAAAGTGCGCCCATCGCATCGAACATCATGGTTAATGTCCAATCAAGCTCTTCACCACCACCTGCAAACACGATATCTTGTTTGCCAAGTTGGATAAGCTCTGCAGCGTGGCCAATACAGTGTGCTGAAGTCGCACAGGCTGAACTCATGGTGTAGTTCACACCGCGAATCTTAAATGGGGTCGCCAAACACGCTGAAACCGTGGAAGACATAGTACGTGGCACCATGTAAGGACCAATACGCTTCACGCCTTTTTCGCGCAGAGTGTCAACCGCGATCGCTTGGTTAAGTGACGATGCACCACCAGAACCAGCAACGATACCTGTACGGTCGTTAGAAACTTGCTCTTCTGTCAGGCCTGCATCCGCAATCGCCTGCTCCATAGAAAGATAAGCATAAGCTGCCGCGTCACCCATAAAGCGCATCTGTTTGCGATCAATATGGTCAGCAGGGTTAATTTTCAGATCACCCCAAACTTGGGAACGCAAGCCTTTCTCTTTAAACTGCTCAGACGCAGTGATACCAGATTGACCTGCCTTTAACGACGCCAAAACTTCTTCGACGTTGTTACCGATACTTGAAACAATACCCATACCGGTGATTACGACTCGTTTCATGTGACATTCCTATAATTCAAAATCCGCTAGATAATAACCAAGAAGCTTAACAAAAGTGGTCAGCTTTCCCAGAAATTCGTACAATCCCTGCATCCTAACCGCGCCAAATCACACAATGACAGTAAATTTATGACCATCATTACCAATGCCCAACTGGGATGGAACGAAGTTGGTACGCCAGTTTCCGACCAATTCGACGATGTCTACTTCTCCAACGTCAATGGCCTTGAAGAAACGCGCTATGTGTTTCTCCAGCAAAACCTTATCCCACAAAGATGGCAGGAATTTGACCAAAGACGTTTCGTGATTGGAGAAACCGGTTTTGGTACTGGGCTCAATTTTCTCGCAGTTTGGCAGTATTTTAGCCAGTTTCGCCAAGCCAATCCTGACGCGGCCCTCAAAGAGCTGCACTTTATCAGCTTTGAGAAATACCCACTGAGCAAAGCCGATTTAATCAAAGCCCATCAAGCATGGCCTGAACTGGCGGAGTTTGCCGAAAAACTACATCGCCACTACCCGATTGCGGTGCCGGAATGTCATCGCATCATTTTAGACGACGGTGCGGTGACACTGGATCTGTGGCTTGGCGACATTAAAGAGTGCATGCCGCTGGTACCGCACGCAGAAAGCGGCCTGATTGACACATGGTTTCTCGATGGGTTTGCCCCGAGCAAAAACCCAGAAATGTGGAATCAAACCTTGTTTAACAACATGGCGAAACTCGCCAAGCAAGATTGCCGCGTGGCGACGTTTACCTCAGCTGGCTTTGTACGTCGTGGCCTTATCGAAGCTGGCTTCGCGATGAAAAAGGTCAAAGGTTTTGGCACCAAACGCGAAATGATTGCGGGCGCCTTGGAAGCAAAAAAACCACACACCAGCCATTTGCCTTGGTTTGAGCGCGTTGGCGCAAGTCAAACGGGCGACATTGCCATCATCGGCGGCGGTATCGCCAGCGCCACACTGGCCAAAGCACTGGTTCAGCGCGGGCAAAAGGTGACTTTATATTGCCAAGAGGCGCAAGCAGCCGAAGGCGCTTCGGGCAATCGTCAAGGTGCCGTCTATCCGCTACTTAACGGCTCACACACTGGCGTGTCACGCGTGTTTGCCCCCGCGTTTCTTTTCGCTCGTCAGTTTATTGAACAAGCCGCAGAGCAAATCTGTTTTGACCACGATTGGTGTGGCGTTACTCAACTGATGTGGGATGACAAGAGCAAAAAGAAACTGGCTAACATGCTGGAGGGAAATTTTGACCCGCAGTTGGTAAGCACACTTTCGCCCGAGCAAACCGCACAGACTATCGGTTTGCCAATCGACATGGCGTCAGTGCACTATCCACTTGGCGGTTGGTTATGCCCAGCGCAGCTGACCCAAGGTTTGATTGCACAGTTGCAACAAAACTCGCTCTTCACTGCCCATTTCAACCAACATATTGAGTCGCTAAGCTGGCTTGAGAGCCGTCAGGTTTGGCAACTTGGCAGCCATGCTGAACAATTTGAGCACGCGGTCGTGGTCGTTGCCAATGGTCACCAATTCCAAACCTTTACTCAAACAGCGGATCTGCCGCTTGGCCAAGTAAAAGGTCAGGTGAGCCACGTCCCGACAACTGACGATCTGCGCCAACTCCATTCGGTGCTGTGTTATGACGGCTATTTAACCCCGCACAACCCCACTAACCAAGAACACTGTATTGGCGCAAGCTACGATCGGTTACAGCTCGATACTCAATTTGACCCAATCGCGCAAAAAGAGAATGGCGAAAGGCTGGTCAAGTGTGTTCCCAACCAAGCTTGGCCGCAACAAGTGGATACCTCGGGCAACTCATCACGCCAAGGCATTCGCTGCGTGAGCCGGGATCATCTGCCTTTTGTCGGCAATGTCGGCGATTTACAAGAGATCAAAGCGCAATATCAGGATCTGCAAGGAAAAGAGGATGCGGAGGTCACGCCAATCCACCATTACCCGAATCTCTTTTGTCTGCTCGGGCTTGGTTCACGCGGCCTAAGCTCTGCGCCACTGATGGCTGAGGTGCTGGCATCACAAATCTGCGGCGACCCTATCCCGTTGCCAACGGATGTACTTGAAAGTCTGCACCCAAGCCGCATGTGGGTGCGCAAGCTTCGCAAAGGCAAAGCTATCACTGAGCTTTAATTAATTAGCTTTAAATACTTAGCTTTAAATACAAAAAATGCCTCGTATGAAACGAGGCACTTTTTTAGGCTATTAGATTTCTAGGCGATCAGCGCAGCGCTTGTACCGCTTGCTTGACTTTCTCTGCCCACTCCGCGTTTTTGAACTCGCCGGTGCTGACATCAAAGTTGTCGTAAAAATTGGGCACGGAAAGCGAGGCTTTAACCTGCGCGCCAAAATACGGCGCCGAACCAATGGCCGCAGCCAGTACGCTTTGCGCACCGCCCGCACCGGGCGAAGTCGCTAAGTAAACGACAGGCTTGTTCTGAAATACTGAACGATCGATACGTGTTGCCCAATCAAACAAATTCTTATAAGCCGCAGGGTAGTAACCATTGTGCTCTGCATACGAGACAACGATAGCGTCTGCTTGCGACAAATCACGCAGAAAAGCCTGCGCCCCTTCTGCTTGGCCAATCTCTTTCTCTTTGTCTTCACTAAACATGGGCACGTTGTAGTTGTTGATGTCGAGTACAGTAATCTCTGCACCTTCCACTTGCTGCGCGGCGTAGGTGGCGAGTTGTTTGTTGATTGAGGTCGAGCTGGTTGAAGCGGCAAAAGCGACAATTTTCATGGTTGTAATCCTTGTTCCCGTTATGTGTGAAACATCATATAAGTGGGACAATGTGGCTACAACCACAAAAATTTTACGGAAAGGTTCGAATGATTCGAATAAAAGTTGAGCGCTAGATGTTCGCTTGCAGCGCTTGCCACAAGTCACTTACGATCACACGATCCGCTGGTGTCAATTCGCTGCGTGCGTCATCCAAACTCTGTTGAATGCGCTTTTTTAGTTCAGCAAGGTCGTCAATACCCTCATCTTCGCAAGAAGCGGCTGAAAGGGAGATGTGACCACGGAGATAACCACCAGCAAACAGTTCGTCGTCTGACGCGCTTTCAATACGCGCATCAATCAGTTCCAGTAGCTTTTCTTCAAATTCAATAATCATGGCAATCTCTTGGGTTATTTAACGATAAAATCGGTCGCTTCCAGCGGCTTGATGGCATAAAACGCGCGTAGAGCGTCAGAAAGCATCTTAACGCGCACAGGCAATCCTGCTTGCAAAATGGCCATCACCTGCGCGTGCACTTTGTGCATAAAACCAAGCCTGTCTGGCTCGAAATCGCCGTGTAGATTGTCACAACTGACATTAAAAGGGAAGCCAGCACTGAGCGCCAGAATCCACTCGTAGGCTTGCGGGCGCACTTCCACTTGCTCAAATGCCGCCTGCACTTCGGCGGTCCGTCCATCCGGTTCATACCAGTAGCCAAAGTCTTCCAACAAACGACGTTCTGGCCCGGCGACGCACCAATGCGCGATCTCATGCAAAGCAGAAGCATAAAAGCCACGGGCGAAAATGATGCGGTGGTAGGGAATTTGGCTATCAGCGGGTAAATAGATTGGCTCATCGCCGCCCAGCTCCAGCTTAGTATTGTAGTCAGCAAAAAAAGTCTGGTTAAAAATCTCAATCAGATCTTGATAGTTGTGAGTCATACTCTGCTCTCATCCCCCGGTTTATAAGCGCGGCATTGTCGCTTTTTTTACTCAGCAGGTAAACCGTTGGCGTTATTAGTTGTGCTTATTTGAAGCGTCGCTTTCCCTTACAATTTCTCATTCGTCACTGACACTCTTTCCCTCTACACTCTCGCCTTATTTTTATATTCCCTCCGTTGTATAAACAAAATGCCACGGGTTTTACGAGTGTTCCACCATGTTATTGAGTGTTTTATATGTCATCGGCATCACGGCAGAAGCGATGACAGGTGCTTTGAGCGCCGGACGCAGAAAAATGGATTGGTTTGGGGTGATGTTGGTTGCAAGTGCAACAGCAATTGGCGGGGGCACAGTGCGGGACATTCTGCTCGGCCACTACCCACTCGGCTGGGTAAAGAACCCGGAATTTCTTGCCATTACTTGCGTGGCGGGGATCTTAACCACTGGGCTGGCAAAGTGGGTCATTAAACTCAAGGGGCTATTTATCCGCTTAGATGCGCTTGGGCTGATCGTTTTTAGCATCATCGGTACTAAAGTTGCCATAGGGATGGGCCTGCACCCCGGAATTTGTATGGTCTCGGCGTTAGTGACTGGCGTTTTTGGTGGCCTGCTGCGCGATTTGATCTGTCGTCAAACACCCTTGGTGCTGCATGAAGAGCTCTATGCCTCTGTTGCGTTAATCGCCTCTGGCCTCTATCTGCTGTTACTGGAGTTCAACATCCCCGATGTCACCGCAACCATAATTACCTTGATTACTGGCTATCTGCTGCGCATGGCGGCAGTGCGTTTTAAATGGCGTCTGCCTTCGTTTCACCTTGATGCCGAATCTTCCGTGCATTAGTCGCAAAAGAAACCCACCTGCTGGTGGGTTTCTCTTTCGCTTAAAGATTCATTCCTGCATCAATCAACAACTTAGCATGCCGCATCCCGACGGAACCGTCACCTAGTAGAAAACAGATCGACGGCACAATATCCTCCGGCACTAAAATGCGCCCAAGCGGAGTGGATGACATCCATTGATGTAATTCATTAATCTGCGCCTCGTCCATCCCCGATTTTCCTTGAATTTCTGTAGCAGTCACCCCAGGTTGAATCGAGTTGATGCGAATATTTCTATCCGCCAGATCCAGACTTAATCCAGCAATCAGCCCTTCTAATGCAGATTTACTGGCCATGTAAAAGCTCGATTTGGCAAACGCTTTCTCCACCACCAAACTGGAAATCACCACCAAGCTTGATCCTTTTTTCAGCACAGGGAGCAGTGACTGAATGGTAAAGAAAGTCCCTTTAACATTGATATCAAAGGTGTAGTCAAACGCTTCTTCGGTCGACTCGCCTACCACATTTGGCTGGTACACTCCAGCGTTCAAGACCACGCCATCCAAGTGCCAGTTTTCCTGTTGCAGCATGCTGCCCAGCGCCTGAAGATCAGACAGTTTTCCGCTGTCAGCCACCAGCCAGTGCAGATCGCCGGAGAGCGATTGCGCCACACTGGCCAGCTTCTCTTTGTTTCTTCCAGTAATAATGACACGGTTACCTTGCGCTAATAGCGTCTTAGTCGTTGCAAGACCGATCCCCGCACTACCGCCCGTGACCAAATACGTTTTTTGTTTCATAACAACTCCTTGTGTAGACAAAGAGAAGAATATGCGTTTTTATAGATGCCAATAAGGCACCAATAAGCCACAACAGTGTTTCCAGGATAGAAATTATGTCCATCAACCAACGTATATTGAGCTTACTCCCTTTGTTGCATCAAGTGATTGAGCAAGGCAGTTTTCAACAAGCCGCTAAGCAGCTCCATCTCCCTCGCTCCTCCGTTAGTAAAAAAATCATGCAACTGGAAGCGCTTTTGGGGCAACCCGTTTTGCATCGCACAACACGACAGCTAAGGCTCACTGAGCTAGGCGAGGAGCTGCTCAGTCTCAGTCACGGCTTACCGACTTTACTGACAGAGATAGATTCGCTGCTCGACAGTGCTCAAACGACACCATCGGGAACGGTTAGAATCAGCAGTGCAACCTTGTTCGGCCAGCAAGCGCTGATACCTGAGATCAAAGCACTGCGCGCGTTATATCCCAACATCACCATACAACTGAGTTTCGATGACAGCTTTACCGACCTCATCGCTCAAAATATTGATATTGCTATTCGCGTCGGGCACCTGCCAGATTCTCAACAAGTGGCGAAAATTATTGGTCACAAGCAGCGCTGTTTCGCTGCAAGTCCTCACTATTTGAGCCTTTGGGGACGGCCAACACACCCTAAACAACTGGCGCAGCATCAGTGCATTATTTTTAAAACGTCCAGCAGCACGCACGATCACTGGGCTTTTCAGGAAAAAGATCAAAATACGGTTACTTCGGTTGAGGTGTCATCCACTCTGACGACTGACGACGTACGAAGTATGGTGGATTTAGCACGACTAGATCACGGCATTATTTATGCCGATCTCACCTTATTGCAGCCTTGGTTACAGAATGGGGAATTAATTGAGGTGTTGAATGACTATGTTCCGGCTAAGCAAGAACCCATTCAGCTATTATGCATTGGGCGCTCTAGCCGCAGCCGAGCTGCGACCGTCATCTGGGAGGAGCTAGCGAAACGACTTCCTCCCAGACTGACCGGTGAAAACTAAATCTTTGGTGTCGCCGTGGTCACACCGTGATTCTGACCGCGGTGACGCAGCAGATGATCCATCACCACTATCGCTAGCATCGCTTCGGCGATTGGCACGGCGCGTATTCCCACACAAGGATCGTGGCGACCTTTAGTGATCAACTGGGTCGGCTCGCCCTGCACGTTGATGGTATCGCCCGGCACGGTAATGCTTGAGGTTGGTTTGAGTGCAATATTGGCCACAATCGCTTGCCCAGTCGAAATACCACCAAGAATGCCGCCCGCATGGTTGCTGCCAAAGCCTTGTGGCGACAACGTATCGCGATGTTGGCTACCTTTTTGGCTCACCACGGCAAAACCATCGCCAATCTCAACCCCCTTCACCGCGTTAATGCTCATCAACGCGTGGGCAATATCGGCATCGAGGCGATCAAACACTGGTTCACCTAAACCGACAGGGACATTGGTTGCTACCACTTGGATCTTGGCACCAATCGAGTCACCCTCTTTTTTCAAGTCGCGGATCAGTTGGTCATAAGCTTCAACTTTGTCGACATCAGGGCAGAAAAAGGGGTTGTTTTCGATTTCGTTCCAATCCACTTTCTCGATCTCGATATCACCCATTTGCGACAGATAAGCACGAATCTCTACGCCAAACTCCTGTTTAAGGTACTTTTTGGCAATGGCGCCTGCCGCAACTCGCATTGCAGTTTCACGCGCAGACGAACGGCCGCCACCGCGATAATCACGAATGCCGTATTTCTGATGGTAGGTATAATCCGCATGCCCGGGACGAAACTTGTTCTGAATGTCTGAGTAATCTTTCGAACGCTGATCGGTGTTCTCAATCAGAAGACCAATGGAAGTGCCCGTCGTTTTGCCTTCAAACACACCAGAGAGAATTTTCACTTCGTCCGGTTCACGTCGTTGGGTGGTATAGCGTGATGTGCCAGGACGGCGACGATCCAAATCGATTTGGATATCTGCTTCGCTAATTTCTAATCCTGGGGGACATCCGTCAACGATACATCCCAGTGCGATACCGTGACTTTCTCCGAACGTGGTCACTCGGAAATGTTGTCCGATACTGTTTCCTGCCATTACTTCCTCAAATTTTGCTAGCGCTGTAAACCAGGCTATACATTACAATTCTTCGTGAATTCATAGTGGCGCTATTGCGATTTGAAGTAAACCCCTAAAAGAGATCAATTTTGCCATTTTGTCGCAATAAAAACGCCAGCTTTAAAAGCTGGCGCAAACAGTCTGACGGCATGATGTGGGATCAGTCTTTGTACAGACGGAAATCTTCCGCGTGCTCAACCAACTGATCACGGGTCAGCATAAAGACACCGTGGCCGCCATTTTCAAATTCAATCCACGTAAATGGAATGTGTTGGTACTGCTCCATCATGTGCACCATGGAGTTGCCCACTTCACAAATCAGAATACCTTGCTCGGTGAGATAATCTGGCGCATTGGCTAAAATGCGGCGTACCAGTTTCAGGCCGTCCGTTCCTGCCGCCAATCCCAGTTCCGGCTCGTGGGTAAATTCACGCGGTAGGCTGTTCATGTCTTCTTGATCAACATACGGTGGATTGGTCACGATCAGGTCGTATTTCTCTTTTGGCAGATCACGGAACAGATCCGAACGGATTGGGAACACTTGCTGCTCCATGCCGTGGTCTTGGATGTTCTGCTCGGCAACCGCAAGTGCGTCAACGGAGATATCAATAGCATCCACTTCGGCATCTGGGAAGGCGTGGGCGCAAGCAATCGCAATGCAGCCACTACCCGTGCAAAGGTCCATAATGCGCGTAGGTTCTTCAATCAACCAAGGCTGGAACTGCGCTTGGATAAGCTCGCCGATTGGCGAACGAGGCACCAGAACGCGCTCATCAACAAAAAACTCTAGGCCACAGAACCACGCTTTGTTGGTGAGATAAGCCGTCGGTGTGCGTTCGTTAATGCGTTTGATAACGCGCTCAACAATACGCAGGCGCTCGCTGCTGGTTAGGCGTGAATTAAGCACATGCGGAGGCACATCAATCGGTAAATAAAGGGTTGGTAGAATCAGCTGAACGGCTTCATCCCACGCATTGTCTGTGCCGTGGCCATAAAACAGGTTGGCTGCATTGAAGCGGCTGACTGTCCAACGAATCATATCTTGAAGGGTATGAAGCTCAGAAACCGCTTCTTCTACAAAAATCTTATCCAAAATTGCCTCCGAAAAGCGCTACAATACTGCCAATGATGTACGAATTCAGTGTTAACCCCATGAGTAACAAAGACAACGACCTTGATGACGATCTCTCGATATTCCGGGAAGCAGTACAGGGCGTAAAAAAGTTGCGTCAGGATACCATAATCCAGCAACCAAACAGAAACACTAAACAAAAAGAAATCAAGCGTGTGAGCCGGGAAGCCAGCGACGCAGAGTTCTATTTTTCTGACGAGTTTGTCCCGCTTCTCAGTGAAGAGGGCCCAACGCGTTATGCTCGCGATGGCATCTCAACTTACGAGGTAAAACGGCTAAGGCGCGGCGTATACGTCCCCGATGTCTTTTTGGATATGCATGGCATGACCCAACAAGAAGCCAAGCGCGAACTGGGGGCGATGATCGCCTATTGTGTGAAAAACGAAGTGCACTGTGCGTGTGTGCAACACGGCATTGGTAAACACATCCTTAAACAGAAAACCCCTCTTTGGCTTGCGCAGCATCCAGATGTGCTGGCATTTCACCAAGCGCCCTTGGAATTTGGCGGTGATGGCGCATTGCTGGTACTGCTCTCGATTCCTGAAAAATAATCACCAATCAGTGCAGCGCTTACAGCAGGCTTTCGCCTGCTGATGAGTTTACGCTTTGAGGTTAAAACAGATTTCGCCACGAGCGGTTTGCGGATCGAAATCGATACACACCATGCCAGAGGTCGGGAACATGGGCGCTGGCATATCTTTAACAAACTCGGCGGTCAAATACCCCACCAAAGGCAGATGCGAAACCAGCAGAACATGTTGTGGTTTTTCGACTTCAATCAACGCACACAAGTAATCAAACACCTGATCAGCGTGACCGTATGGCGTGATGTCCTCGCAGGTTTGTACAGTTTTGGCGTCAAAATGGTGACTAATCGCTTGCCAAGTTTGCTGAGCACGTAAGTAAGGACTAACCAACACTTTGTCGAAGTGGGTGAAACCTTGCTCAGCGCATGCCATAGCCACCACATCCGACTCCAAACGCCCACGACTGGTTAATGCACGCTGCGCATCACTTTCCGCGAAATGTTCCGCTTCACCATGACGCATAATAAATACTTTCATGTAATATCCTTGGACTGAATACAGGATAAGAGTTATCGCCCAGTAACCTTGATGACAAGGCCCGTATTAGGCTCATCACTCAATAAGGAAACTCGGCAAGAATACTGCATTTTTCGATCCGCTTTTTAATATTGCTTAATCAACTTTTTCGTCGCAACGGCGAATTCTTAGCTCGGTAGACTCGATAATCAGCCTATTAATTATATCAATTAGCTTGCCAAAGACTCCGACTTTCTTAACAATCTATTAAAAACATTAATGCAAAGCGTTATCGGCATCGATATTTAGCATCCAAAATGTCATGCAGAATTTGCACCCACTTGTTTGAGGTTCATACTTACCATAATGACCATTTCGGAGACGCACCGTGCATCTAAGCCCAAATGATACTCATCACTACCGCTACTTGACTCTCGAAAATCAGTTGCGAGTTTTGCTGATCCACTCCGAAGATGCCCAAAAATCGGCGGCTGCGCTGGCGGTCAATGTGGGCCATTTTGATGATCCACTGGAACGCGAGGGCCTTGCGCACTACTTGGAACATATGCTGTTTCTTGGTACCCAAAAGTATCCCAAGGTCGGGGAATTTCAGAATTATATCACTCAACATGGTGGGAGCAATAACGCCTGGACGGGCACAGAACACACCTGTTTTTTCTTTGATGTCAGCCCGTCTGCTTTCGAAAAATCGCTCGATCGTTTCAGCCAATTTTTTATCGCGCCGCTGTTTAATGAAGAGTCCTTGGACAAAGAGCGCCAAGCGGTTGAATCTGAGTATCGTCTGAAGCTCAACGACGATTCGCGCCGCCTCTACCAAGTCAGCAAAGAGGTGGTCAACCCGCGACATCCGTTCGCTAAGTTTTCGGTTGGCAATCTGCAAACACTGGGCGATCGCGATGGCGTCTCAATCCGCCAAGAGATTGTGGATTTCTATCAGTCCACCTATTCGGCCGACCTAATGACATTGACGCTCTACGGTCCTCAAAGCTTGGATGAGCAACAAGCTTGGGTGGAAGAGATGTTCTGTGCGATTGTTAATCGACATCTGCACGGAAAATCGATTGATGAACCCATCTGCGACGAAAACAGCACTGCGATTACCGTGCGGGTCGAACCCATCAAAGAGATCCGTAAACTGGTGCTCACCTTTCCTCTGCCCGGCATGGATCAGTACTACTCCATTAAACCGCTTTCCTACTTCGCGCACTTATTGGGCTACGAGGGTGAAGGCAGCCTAATGCTGCAACTGAAAAACAGAAACTGGATCACGTCGCTGTCAGCGGGCGGCGGTGCCAGTGGCAGCAACTATCGCGATTTCACCATCAGTTGCACGCTGACTAAAGAAGGAATGCAGCACTACGAAGATATCGTACAAGCTGTTTTCCAATATATTTCAATGATTAAGCTCGAAGGCTTACAAGAGTGGCGCTATAAAGAGAAGCAAGCGGTGTTAGAATCGGCCTTCCGCTTTCAAGAACCCTCTCGCCCGCTGGATATGGTCAGCCATCTGGTGATCAACATGCAGCACTATCTGCCGCAGGATACCATTTATGGCGACTATAAAATGGCCGGTTACGATGAGGCGTTGCAACGCTCTTTATTGCAATATTTCACCGTCGATAACCTGCGTATTACTCTGATTAGCAAAGGCTTTGAGGCGCAGAAGTATGCGTCTTGGTACCACACGCCTTACTCGGTTACTCCCTTTAGTGGTGAGCAAAAACAGCGATTTACCGAGATTGAACCGGGATGGGGCTTCGCCCTACCTGAGCCCAACCCGTTCATCTGTTACAATTTAGATCCTCGCCCGTTAGAGGCAAATGGAACGCTGCCGGAACTGATCGAAGATTTAGACGGCTTTCGTCTATGGCATTTGCAAGACAGCGAATTTCTTGTGCCAAAAGGTGTGGTGTATGTGGCTATTGACAGCCCTCATTCTGTTTCGTCTGCACGCAATATCGTCAAAACACGTTTATGCGTTGAAATGTTTCTCGATTCTCTTGCACAAGAGACCTACCAAGCGGAAATCGCGGGAATGGGCTACAACATGTATGCCCACCAAGGTGGCGTTACGCTTACTCTGTCCGGTTTCTCCGAAAAACTGCCACAACTGCTGGAGATGATCCTAATTCGCTTTGCAGAACGCAATTTTAACCCAATGCGTTTTAGCAATATCAAAAAACAGTTGCTACGTAGCTGGCGTAATTCTGCCCAAGATAGGCCCATTTCGCAGTTGTTTAATGCGATGACTGGCATCTTGCAGCCCAACAATCCACCTTATGCCGCACTGGTTGAAGCGCTGGAGGAGATCGAGGTCGATGAACTGGCGAGTTTTGTCGATGCAATTCTCGCAGAGCTCTATGTTGAGATGTTTGTTTATGGGGATTGGCAACGCCAGCAGGCTCATGACATGGCCACGACATTGAAAAATGCCCTGCGCGTTAAAGAACAACGATACGAAGAGTCCCTTCGTCCTTTGGTGATGCTGGGCTCAAACGGCAGTTTCCAACGTGAAGTGCCCTGCAATCAGCAAGATTCTGCGGTGGTTATCTACCATCAGTGCGAAGACACTTCACCACGCAGCATTGCACTCTATTCACTGGCTAACCATTTGATGTCAGCGGCGTTCTTCCACGAAATTCGCACCAAACAGCAGCTCGGTTACATGGTCGGCACAGGGAATATGCCGCTGAATAAACATCCCGGAATTGTGCTCTACGTCCAGTCACCAAACGCTGCGCCAGCCGAGTTGGTACGTTCAATTGATGAATTTCTCAACGCATTTTATATGGTGCTGCTTGAGCTGAACGAGTACCAATGGCACAGCAGCAAGCGGGGGCTTTGGAATCAAATTTCGACACCAGACAACACCTTGCGCAACCGTGCACAACGCTTTTGGGTCGCGATAGGCAACAAAGACACCGACTTTAATCAAAGGGAGAAGGTGTTGGAAGAGCTGAAAGTGCTGACTCGCGCCGACATGATCCGCTTTGTAGTCAATGAATTAAAACCACGTACAGCCAATCGTTTAGTGATGCACACGCAAGGAATAGCTCATGCCGACGAGCCGAAAATCCACTTGGGCCAAGAGATAGGTTCGATTGAAGAGTTTCAGCTTCGGCCAAAAGATTGTGGGCTTGGCTAGTGAGAGCGTCTACCGCCCAAACTGCCTAGAGGTAAAATCACTTACAATGAAGAAGGCTGACCAAGGTCAGCCTTCTTTTTTAGTCTTAAATACGCCCGATTTAGTTGTCGTAAAAACGACGCCCTTCCCCCGCTCGCGTCAACAAGCCGTCGCAAGGCGCGAAACGGTCACCATATTTTTCCGCAAACTGATTCATCTTCTCAACCAGCTCTTTCAGACCAAACTGATCCATATAGCGGAAAGGACCACCAAGGAATGGAGGGAAACCGATACCAAAAATCGCACCGATATCACCGTCGCGTGGTGAGCGAATAATGCCATCATCAAGACAGCGCACCGCTTCATTGAGCATTGGTAACACGCAGCGCAATGCAATGTCATTCTCACTCAATTTCGGTTCTGGCTTGAGTTTCAGCAGTTTGTAAACCGACTTATCAACTTCTTTCTTCTTCCCTTTGTAAGTGTAGAAGCCTTTGCCACTCTTACGCCCTTTACGGCCATCATTGAGCAGCGTATCAAAGACATCCGGGCCACGGAAACGCTCACCGAGCTCATTGACCAAAATTGGTATGATCTTCGCGCCGATATCCACGCCCACTTCATCCAACAAAGTAATCGGACCCACAGGGAAACCAAAATCGAGCAGCGCGCTATCGACGGTATCAATCGGTTCATTGGCCAGTAGAATGTGTGCCGCCTCATTCATGTAAGGCGCCAAAATCCGGTTAACATAGAAACCCGCTTTGTCTTTTACCACAATGGGGGTTTTGCCTTGCTTTTTCGCTAAAGCAACCACAGTAGCAATCGTCTCTTGTGACGTGGTTTCGTGCGGGATCACTTCCACCAGCGGCATTTTTTCTACCGGACTGAAATAGTGCAAGCCGACGATGTTTTCTGGACGTGCCGCTTTTTCGGCGATTTTGTGGATTGGCAGAGAAGAGGTATTGGTTGCAAAAATCGTTTCCGCTTTCGCATTCGCTTCAATGTCCGCCACCATTTGTTGCTTCAGAGCCAGATCTTCAAAAACGGCTTCGATCACGACATCAAGATGATTGAAACTAGTGAAATCAGTGCCGCCACTAAGTTGCAGCATTTTCGCTTGCAACTGAGCTTTAGAGAGAATGCGACGTTTGCGCTGTTTGTCGAACAACTTGTAGTTGTACTTCAGTGCATTCAGCACACCGTCGTTGCTGACATCTTTGATTCGCACTGGCACTTTCGCTTTCGCCACGCTGACATGGCTAATGCCAGCCCCCATCAAACCGCCGCCAAGCACGCCGACCATGGAGACTTTGCCAGGTTTCGCATCGCTACCATGCTCTTTTTTCATTTCCGTCGTCGCGAAGAAAATAGAACGCAGTGCTTTTGACTCCGGGCTCATCACCAGCTCGCCAAAGCGTTTCGCTTCAAGTTCCAACCCTTGCTTCATGCCTTTCTCTAGACCGTGTTGGATCACGTCCAAAATAGCGACCGTTGCCGGGTAGTTGCCGCGTGTTTTTTCGTTGGTCTTTTTCGCTGCTTGTTCAAAAACAAACTTACGGCCAAGACTGCTACCAGAGAGAATCTTCTCTTTGGTGGTCACTTTCTGCTTCGTGCTGCGCTTGCCTTTGTCGATGAACTGTTTCGCTACATTAAGTAAAATGGTAGCTGGTACACACGCATCAACAACGCCTAACTTTTTCGCTTTTTGCGCGCGCAACTGCTTGCCTGTCAGAATCAGATCGAGTGAAGGCAAAAGGCCAATCAGGCGTGGCAAACGCTGCGTACCACCAGAGCCCGGCAACAAACCAAGCTGAACTTCAGGCAAACCAAGGCGAGTGGCATCAGCGTCGGTACAAACGCGATAATCACAAGCCAGCGCTAACTCGAGTCCACCGCCCAAGCATGGGCCATGAATCGCGGCCACCACAGGATAAGGAAGTTCGGATAGCTGCTGGAACAAAGTTTGCCCTTGACTGGCTAAAGACTCAGCCTCCGCTGCACTTTTACACGCTTCCAACATACGAACATCGGCACCAGCAACAAAGTTATCTGGCTTGAGCGAATGAACAATCAGCCCTTTCACCCCACTGCTGTCTTTGAGCTGAGCGAAAATTTCCGTCATCTCATCGGCAAACGCCGCTTGCAGGGTGTTCATTTTTTCATTAGGGACATCAATCGCTAACCACGCGATGTTCTGTTCATCAATCTTTAGACTAAACGCTTTTTGCTCGCTCATTATTCAACCTCCAGAATCATCGCTGCACCTAAACCACCGGCCGCACAAGCGGTATTAAGGGCCAAACCGCCACCGCGACGTTTTAACTCGCGCAAGGTTTGCGTCATCATACGTGCCCCGGTTGCCGCAAATGGGTGTCCGTAAGCAAGAGAGCCACCGAGGACGTTGAATTTATCCATATCGATCTCACCAATCGCTTTGCTGCGACCGAGGTTTTCTTGAGCAAACTTATCTGAAGCAAACATCTTCACGTTGGCCAGCGCTTGCGCAGCAAACGCTTCGTGCATATCAATCAAAGTGAGATCCGACAGTTCCAGCCCGGTGTTGGCGAGTACTTTAGCGGTGGCGTATGTTGGCCCCATCAACATGTCGGTTTCCACGCCGATAGCAGAGAAAGCATAACCACGCAGATACCCGAGAATTTCCATTCCCAGCTCTTTGGCTTTACCTTCACGCATCAGCAGCACTGCGGCTGCACCATCGGTTAACGGCGTACTGTTGGCTGCGGTGACGCTGCCATACTGGCGATCAAAAGCCGGACGCAGCTTCGCGTAGCTTTCTAAGGTAGAGTCGTGGCGGATATTATTGTCTTCGGCAATCCACTTCTTGTAAGGCTCTGGAAACGCAGCCATCACCTCACCTTGAATTTTCCCCTCTTTCCACGCTTTTGCCGCGAGGGTGTGAGAGCGATGGGCCAGCGCATCTTGCTCAGCACGCGAAATACCGTGAGTCTTCGCCATTTGCTCCGCAGTTTGCCCCATAGAGAGACCTGTAGAGTACTCGGCGACCGCTGGCGGTACAGGCATCAAATCTTTCAGACTGAGCGTTTTGAGAATACTCAGCTTTTGTCCCAGCGTTTTGGTTTTGCTTAAAGCAAGCAAATTGGCTGCAAGCTTTTTCGACACCCCAATTGGCAACACAGACGATGAATCTGCCCCGCCGGCAATACCAATATCAATACTGCCAGCCATAATACTTTCCGCCACGTTTACTGCAGCTTGGAAGCTGGTTGCGCACGCACGTGTCACGCTATAAGCATCGGTATTTACGTGCATACCTGTACCTAACACGATCTCACGCGCGATGTTTGGCGCTTCCGGCATCTGTACCACTTGACCAAACACCACTTGTTCAATCAGTTTTGCATCGATGTCGGTGCGAGCAAGCATTTCGCTTACCACCATTTTGCCCAGATCAACAGCCGGGACCTGACTAAACTCTGTGCTTTGACGAGCGAACGGGGTTCTTAACCCTGCGACGATAGCAACACGCTCGCCTTGGCGTGTTTTCACTTCCTGCTTGCTCATTATTTCTCCTTAAAAACAAGAGGTCTGACCTGATGCATTGTAATCAGTTTGTTAAATTTATCAAACATGCGTTTAAATAAACGTGAGGTTTGTAGATCTATTGCAGGTGTCATTTCTAAGAAATGGCTAAATTTCATTACGTTAGCAGAAACAAAAGAGAGATAGGTTAACCGCAGGCAAAAAAAAACCACACAGATTTGTGTGGTTGGAATTGGTATAAAACAATTAACTTACGCCAATTGAAATAATCAGTTTCCTGATTAGGAGAAAGTAAAGTCAGCCTTCAAAAGGAAGTGTCATCTTGCTCAACACGTTAACCCAGAGGATTAACTAGATGACAGGGTTTACTATAGCCAGTTTGCTGCAATGAAATTTGAATTAGATCAATTTTATCTCGATTTTCACACTGTTAAGCGCATTTGAAACCACGATTATCGGCTTTCTCTGATCTTCATCATCTAAATGCCTTTTTCTAGCAAATCATGCAACAACTGGTTTGTTTGAATAAATCTGACAAACCCGCTATGCCTTTAGTATCCAAAAGGTCAGTAATTGCGTTACACTCCGGTCGCACTTGCTAGATTTATAAAATTGATAAGACTCATTTTTTATATCAATGCGCTTATCCCACTCCGAGCAAGAATGGAGGCTCTTGTGGCAATTTTTCATTTTTTCGGAAAGAAAAAGTCGGATGTCCCGGTCAATCCTGACATGGACAAACAAAGAAAATATGAAGCTCTAGTTCGAGCTTATCACCGAGATTTATACCGCTACGCTTACTGGTTGTGCAAAGACCAAACCATCGCAGAAGACCTAGTACAGGAAACCTGCTTACGAGCGTGGAAATCTCTTGATAGCCTACTGGATGAAAAGGCAGCGAAATCCTGGTTAATTACCATTTTGAGAAGGGAGAACGCGCGCCGCTTCGAACGTAAACAATTTGAGTTAGTAGACATCGAAGATTACAGTAGCGAGGCTCGTGTTAACGACGATGCCCACCACCAAAACGAATGGCTACAAGCGCAAATTATGAAATTGGACGTTGAATATCGTGAACCTCTTTTTCTCCAAGTCGTTGGAGGATTTAGCGGCGACGAGATCGGCGAGATCTTAGATTTAAACAACAACACGGTCATGACTCGTCTATTCCGTGCCCGAAATCAACTCAAAGAACTGTTAGATTCGGACAAAACTCAAAGGGGGCAAAAAAATGGATGATTTAGAATTCCGTCGCCGTATTTTGTCGGATCCTAAACAGCTTGATGAAGAGATGCGTAGCGCCCTGACAAGCAGTGAAAACAACAGCAAATTTCTGGATGATGTACTTGATCTTGATAGTCAGATTAAGCAATCTATGAACGTCTCAGTTCCCGATGATTTGGTCGATAAAATCTTGTTTGCTCAATCTTCGCTGGCTTCGCAAGAAAATGTTGTTCGCCCTACCTTTGGTAAAAAAGCAATGGCAATGGCCGCTTCTTTTGCCTTTACTGCGGGCTTACTATTTGGCCAACTTAACTGGGGTAACTTACTGGTTCCTTCAGCACAGGCGAGCCTTGCAGAGACCGCCGTTCAGCATGTAATTGCCGAAAGTGCCTTTGTTAATCAATTAGATGAACAAGTCTCTTCGGAGCAGATTAATGCCAAATTGTCACCTTTTTCTTATCAGTTTGATGAACGCTTTCCATACCATGTTTACTACTTGAACCATTGCGGCTTTGGCCAATCCAATGCTCTGCATATGGTCTTTCAAGGGAAACAGGGGAAAGTGACACTTTTTCTTACGAATATCCCGCCACAAGCGACTGGCGATTTTTCCGCGTCCGGTCTGTCCGGTATGGTGAAAGCCGTCGGAAATAGCAGTCTGATTTTGGTCGGCGAGCAAGGAGAAGATGTCACTCAGTTGGCAAACAAACTGGCACCAATGATTAAGCCTATGCCTTAGTCGCGCTTTGTGATGAGAAAAGCCGCCAACTTCGTCGAAGTAGCGGCTTTTATTTATATCAAAGCAACTTAAAATTCACACCACCAATTGATAAATAGAGTTATAACTCTATTTCCCACCACTTACCATCCAAATCCTGTCAGATAGACTCCATTTATTAAATTTTCGCGCCTTTTTAGCCAATGGTCGGATTTGTATTCGCTATGCTTCAGCATAGGATCTCGGCGTACTGAGCAAAAGCTCAAACACAACGCCCATTAGAGGCGCTTATTCAAAGGAAAATACAATGACTAACAACACGCGTCTGTTTAAAAAGTCTCTCCTCGCAGTGACAGTCGCCCTTGCTTCAGGCCAAACCTTAGCAGCAGGTTTCCAACTTAACGCCCAATCAGCCACAGGCATCGGCCGTGCTTTTGCGGGTGATGCAGTTATCGCCGATAATGCAGCCGTGATGGCACGTAACCCTGCGGCTATGGCGCTGTTTGATGAAAAAGCGCTATCGCTTGGTTTTGAAAGCATTACAACAATGATTGAAGTTAAAGATGCTAAATATTTGGGCGGTGCAATTCCTGTGTCGGATACAGATGACATCGGTGACACTTCAATTGCTCCGAATATCCATTTTATTTATCCGATTAACGAGAAATTCGCTGTAGGTATTAATGCATACTCTAATTTTGGTACTAAAACCGAATTTTCAGACAATTATCCAGCGGCGGAATACGGTGGATTAACAGACGTTAAAAGCGCAAATTTCGGTTTTGCCGCGTCATATCGCATTAACAACCAATGGAGCCTTGGGGCTGGCCTGGATATTATTTACGGTCAAGGGACAATGAAACGTTATTCAGGTAAAGGTATGACCGTTGGGGGAGTGCCTCTGAATACCGCCCTGTTAAACGTAGATAAAGCCGAGGGATGGGCGGTCGGTTTTAACCTAGGCACCGTTTATGAGCTGGACGAAAATAATCGTTTTGGTTTCTCTTACCGCTATAGCCCTGAAATGGAAGCGGAAGATGATAAAGGCCAGAAAATCACATTGCCACTTCCTGATATGGCAGAGTTCTCCGGCTACCACAAAATTGAAGACACTCAATTTGCCGTTCACTACTCGATTCAGTACATCGGTTGGGGCGACTTCGATAAGATAGAGTTCCGCAATCTCAAAAACTCGATCTTAGGTTCTAGCTATGATAAAGCTTACAACTGGCAAGATGGCTGGCACTACTCTATTGGCGGCACCTACTACTTAAACAACGAGTGGACTTTGCGTGCAGGCTACATGTACGACACCAGTGCACAGGATTCTTTAACATCAATCTCGGTACCTGATTCAGATCGTCAATGGCTATCTACAGGCTTTACCTACAATATCGATGCTAAATCAAATATTGATCTTGGCTTCACTTATTTAATTGGTGATGATGTGAAAGTGACAGAAAGTTCTGCAGGAACCCCACTAACAGCAACCACCCGTGCGGACGCCATTCTCTTTGGCTTACAGTACAGCCGCACTTTCTAAGCAAAGTACCACTTTGTCATGAACTATAAAGAGCTGGTTTTCCAGCTCTTTTTGCTTTTCTATCGCAAAAAATACACCAATTTGAGTGCACAACTGTGTGCTGTAACCGCGATTTTATAACACGGGTGTTCGCTGAAATCAAAAGACACCACAATATTAAACAGTTTATCAGGCTAATAATTTCAATTTTATAGATAAAAACTCCAAATACTGCGTTATTGCAGAATCTCATTTCTAAAGCAATTACTCTATCTTTAAAATTCTTGCCTACCTATTCACAAATTCAGCGAACAATAATGAAAACCAACAAGACTCTCCTCTCCACGGCGGTCGCTTTTAGCCTGCTCACTTCTATCCATCAAGCTCACGCGGCAGGCTTCCAATTGGCCGAGTACTCCGCAACTGGCTTAGGGCGTGCGTATGCTGGCGAAGCTGCGATGGCCGACAACGCAGGCGCGCAGTGGCGCAATCCTGCTATGTTGACTTACCTCAAGGGTACACAGATCTCTGTCGGTGCGATTTATGTGAATCCGAATATTGATGTAAAAGGTTCCACGTCTCTATCAAACCCTCAGAGTGGTAATGTCATCTACACTACTGAATCGAAATCAGATGACTTTGCACACGATGCCATCATTCCAAACTTATACATTTCTCATCGCTATAACGACCAGCTAGCTATTGGTTTTGCTCTGGGTACCAACTATGGCATGGAAACCGATTTGGGGAACAACTTCTCTGCTTCTCACTTTGGGAACGAAGCAAGCGTGATCACCAAAGAGGCAAACTTAAATCTAGCCTTGCGTCTAAATGAAGAAATCAGCGTAGGCGGAGGCATTCGCTACATCGTAGGCGAAGGTAGCTTTGGTGCTAAAACACCCGCAGTTAATATCCTGCAGCAGCCTCAAGGTAAAACCATAAAATATATGGAGGGTGATGATACTGAGTGGGGATGGCAGCTAGGCTCAACTTGGCAAGTGAATAAAGATCACCGGGTAGGTTTTGCTTACAAGTCAGAAGTAAAACTTAAATTAACTGGCCATGCAGAAGGTTTTGGTTTCAATAAAATCCCTGGTGATACCCGCGATTTTTATATGAAAGGAAGCATGAACTTATCTCTTCCTGCGACTGCAGAACTCTCCAGTGTTCATCAGCTTGATGAAAAACTAGCTGTGCATACCAGCATCAACTGGACCGATTGGAGTTCATTTGAGAAGCTCCAAGCTGATTTAGTTGACGGCTCTTCAAGTACTGTCAAAGTCGAAAACTGGGAAGACAACTATCGCTTCGCGCTGGGTGCGACTTACCAGTGGGACACCAAACTTGCACTGCGCACGGGTGTGGCTTACGACACCTCTGCGGTGAGCGATAAAAACCGCACCATTACCATCCCAGAAACGGATCGTACTTGGCTGAGCATCGGTGCAAGCTATCTACTCACCGACGACTTAACCCTAGACGCGGGCTTTACTTATATCTTCGCCAAAGATGCCAAGATCAAAGAGTCACGCGGCTATGAATCGGACGACAAAGCACAGTTAGTCGGCGGCGCTTTCGAAGGCGAAGTTTCTGGCAATGTTTGGCTCGTTGGTGTTCAGGCAAGTTACCGCTTCTAAGCGGCAGTTCCTTGAACAGAGTCAGATAAACAAAGGGCCTTGGTATCAACAAGGCCATTTTTCCGTTTAGAAATCTTCGGCGAGATATTCATCGAGCAGATCTTCTTCTTGCTCGTCAATCTCATCATCCACCGAGATTTCCGCTTTAAACGCTTGGCGTTGTAAGTAGACTTCTCGCGTCAGAGCATACGGATCGGGCGACGTATCCAGCTGAGCTTCTTGAGAAACGAGCAGCGCGCGCGTTTCCATCCCTTCAAAAGCCCATTTACCTAAACTCGCCCAAAAGTTGAGATAAACGAGTGGCACATAGAGACCATCCACCGTATCAGTGACTTCCCTCACGGTATAAGGACCATAACCCGGGATCATCAAATAGGGGCCATTGCCAACACCATAGTGCCCTGCTGCATCACTAAAAGACTTATTGTCGTTTTTATTGATCCCCGCAGCTGAAGCAATGTCGATTAAGCCAAGCAGGCCAAAGGTCGAGTTTATCCAAAAACGGTTAAAGTGATTGACCGCTTTCTCGCCGTTGCCCATTAAAAGGTTATTCACCACACTGGATGGCTCATCCAGGTTGGAAAAAAAGTTGGCAATGCCTGAGCGAACGGGGGTGGGCGTATATTCCACATACGCTAATGAAACGGGTCTCACTAAATAGGGATCGAGATATTCGTAGTTCAGTGTCCACATTGAGCGATTGAACGACTCAAACGGATCGCCATTGTAGCTTGTTTGGTCCGAAGTGGTTTCAGACGTTTCCCCTGCACTCTCTGGCACAGAGGAACAGCCAGCGAGGCCCATCAACAGTGCCAGCAAAACGAGCACAGATTTCCCTTGTTTTAACATGGTCATTTCCATCGTGACGACGAATCAATATAAAGGCCAGCAATCGCTGGCCCATAGATTTTACGCAATAGTAAACGAGATTAATATTGTTTATTAATGATTACTGTAACTGGCTGATTGATTGCAACTGGCTCACTTTCGCCATACCAATCATGATCGCGGGTGGTAACATTACCATCCGAGTCAAGCCGAGCCTTGACTATCACTTCGCTTAAGCTCGACAAATTTTGCCCCTGCATCATGCTGTTACTATCATCCAGCATCACTGTGCGCGGAAATGACCCGAATGGATAACGTGCCGCTGCAACGGGCATCGGTGACCCATCGGCACGATGCACCGAGACAATCAACACCGCATTCGGATCCGCTTGTACATTTGCTGCCAGTTCAATGGTAACAGCAACGCCGTTGGCGGAGGCGGCTCCCTCTCCCAAACGCTGTTTGGCACTTTCAATACTGCGAGTCAGCATCTCATAGCGGCTGTCTTCAGGGCCAATCATCTGCTGCATAATGCTCCAGTACTTCACTGCGGCGGCAAAATCTTGACGCTCAAAAGCATCAAACGCCAGTAAAGAGAAGACTCGCAAATCAACATAATCTTGCTGTACCAGTTCACCTAAAATAGACCGTGCATTGGCTTGATCCATTTCATCTTGTGACAACATCAGTGCTTGTGCATAACCCAGCTTGACGTCTGCGTCTTTGGGTTGAATATCGTACGCTTTTCGCATTGCATCAATTGCGGTGCTAATATCGCGGTTGGCCAGCGCAATACGCCCCAACAACAACCAGCCTGTGGAATCTTGCGGCTGGTAGTGCAAACGGGTACGCAGTGCCAGAGTCAGGTCCTGCATCTCTTCATCGCTGAGTGGCTCTGCAGTGGAAGACATCAGCTTTTTCGATAGCTCTGGCAAGTTGGCACTCACTTGATACCACGCCTCTACCTCTTGGTACGCGCCAAATTTGAGGTACAAGCCATAGCTGAGCACAATAGTAAGCAGTACAGAAGGAATAATCACCGCCGTGGAAGAAATTCGCGACTGCATCTTATCCATCTGCGATGGAATGTCGTCAAGGAGTGACTGCTTAAGATCGGCAATCAGTTCTTGTTGATCGACCACCAAACCTTCCGATGTTTCCTCTTGTAGCTCAGATAAACGGTCTTTGTAGAACGCCTTGTTCAGTTCGTCACGTAAGATGTCGTCATTGTTCTCTTTGCGCTTGATGAGCGGCAAAGCGATCATCACGCACGCTAGGACACTCAGGGCAACGGTGGATAACCAAAATAGTGTCATTACTGCTTGTCTCCGTTGTTTTCATCCTGAAGTAATGCTTTTAAACGCGCTTCTTTCTCTGCGTCCCATTTTTCTTGTTCAGTAGCACTGACCACCTTGCGTTTTCGGCTGCGCAAGATTATCAAAGAAAATCCGATGAGTAAGACCGACAGCGGCCCAAGCCAAAGGATGGACGTCGCGGCAGTAAGCGGCGGATTGTAAGTCACAAAATTGCCATAGCGCGCCACCATATAATCGATGATTTCTTGCTTAGACTTACCTTCTTTAGTCATCTCATACACTTTGTGGCGCAAATCTTGCGCTAACGCGGCGTTCGAATCCGCGATAGTGTTGTTCTGACATTTAGGACAGCGCAAAGTGTTGCCAAGCTCTTTAAACTGCTGTTCTTGCTGCAGACTGTCGAACTCGTACACTTCAATCGCCGCGTAGGTAGACAAAGAGAAAGTCATGGCGGTGAATAACGCCCAAATCCACTTTTTCATTGCTTCGCCTCCTGAACTAACTGCTTGTAGAGCGGCTCAAGGGTTTCAGCCCAGTTGCGCGGGTTAACATCCCCTACATGGCGATAGCGAATCACCCCTGCGGCGTCAATGACAAAGGTTTCGGGAGCCCCATACACACCGAGATCCAAGCCAAGCATACCGTTGCCATCAAACAAGCTAATCAGATAAGGATTGCCGAGATCGTTCAGCCATCCCACCGCTTTATTGCGATCATCTTTGTAATTCATTCCGATGATTTTCACCCCTTGCGAGGCGAGTTGATTGAGATACTGGTGCTCTGCATAGCAGGTGGGACACCAAGTCGCCCAAACATTGAGCAGTAGCGGCTCACCTTTGAAGATCGCTTGATCATAAAGCTTGCCCGGCGCCACCAGATCTTCCAAACGGAATTCAGGCACAGGCTTGCCGATAAGTACCGACTCCAATTTAGTGGGATCATCACCGTGTTGGTTTTTGACCAACTGAGTGGCAAAGGTCGCCGCGAGAATCAGAAAAATCGCCAGCGGAATAAAGAGTACTTTTTTATTCATTTACGCCTCCTGCTCTTGGTTTGTCATCGGCTCTTGGGCTCCTTTCTTCTTGCGAAAACGGTAGCGCCTGTCAGAAATCGCCAAAATACCGCCGAGTGACATGATGATAGAGCCAGCCCAGATCCAACGAACAAAAGGTTTGTAGTAGATACGTACTGCCCATGAGCGGTTGTCTTCCAAACGCTCACCCATTGCAATGTATAAATCACGCGTAATACCACGGTCGATCGCCGCCTCAGTCATCATCGATTTCGCTGTGCGGTAGAAACGCTTTTCCGCATGCAAGGTATTGATGTAATTACCATTATGACTAATTTCAAAGTCAGCGATATAGCCGTCGTAGTTCGGGCCGTCTTTATCTCTCAGGCCGGAGAAATAGAAGTCGTAGCCTTGGATTTGGAAATGCTCTCCCGGTGCCAGACGCACATCTCGCTCAATGCTGAAATTTTGCACCATGGCAATGCCGATGACCGTTACCGCCAAACCGACGTGGCCTAACATCATTGCCCAGTGGCTACGCTGCAGTTTACCTACGCCTTCAATGAATGAGTGGCGATGAGTCGCACGTTGATACAGTTCAAAAGCGTGCATTGTGATGATCCATATCGCCATCACCCAACCAATGTACGCCATGGCATCGAAGAAGTCGGCGAGCAAATAGACGCACAATGCGCCGAGAGCAAGTGAAATAGCCGCTGAGATCAGCATCGGCTTGTACAAAGATGAGAGCTGGTCACGCTTCCAGCGGATCAATGGACCAATACCCAGCAGGAAAGCAAACGGCATCATCAACCATGCGAACAGCATATTGAAGAATGGCGCACCAATCGAGACCGACCCCAAACCCAACTGCTTATGCACTAGCGGCAGCAAGGTGCCAACCAGCACCACCACCAGAGCGGCGATGAGCATGACGTTGTTGGCCAGCAAGGCATTTTCTCGGGAAATGAGATCAAAGTTGCCGCGAACTCGCACCGATGCACCTTTAACAGCAAACAGCAGCAGTGAACCGCCGATGACAAACACCAAGAAGCCAAGAATAAACATACCGCGCGCAGGATCAGAGGCAAAAGCATGCACCGAGACCAGAATACCCGAACGGACCAAGAAGGTGCCAAGCAGGCTGAGCGAAAACGCCGAAATCGCGAGTAGTACCGTCCAAGCTTTAAAAGTGCCGCGTTTTTCCGTGACCGCTAACGAGTGCATGAGCGCCGTGCCTGCCAACCAAGGCATGAACGAGGCGTTTTCTACTGGATCCCAGAACCACCAGCCGCCCCAGCCAAGCTCGTAATATGCCCACCAAGAACCCAGAGCAATGCCTAAGGTCAAAAAGACCCAAGCCGCCGTTGTCCACGGACGAGACCAACGCGCCCAAGCGGTATCCAATCGCCCAGTCATTAGCGATGCAATCGCAAACGAGAAAGCAACCGAAAAGCCGACGTAACCCATATAGAGCATTGGCGGATGAACGATAAGACCCGGGTCTTGCAGCAATGGGTTAAGATCGCGTCCATCCACAGGGAAGAAAGGTAGAGTGCGTAAGAATGGGTTCGATGTGACTATGATGAACAGCAAAAAGCCAACAGAGATCATCCCCATGACGGCCAACACTCGCGCAACCGATTCTTGCGGCATACCGCGGCTAAAAGTGGCAACGGCAACGGTCCAAGCAGCTTGGATCAAGACCCACAGCAGTAAAGAGCCCTCGTGAGCCCCCCAAACCGCGGTGAGACGATAATACCAAGGTAACTGGCTATTTGAGTTACTCGCGACATATTGCAAAGTAAAATCGTTGGCATAAAAGCCATACGCAAGCGCGGCAAAGGAGAAGAGCAACATCAAGAACATCGCCCAAGAGAGAGGGCGCGCACTGTTCATCAACATGGTGTTGTTGTTGGAAGCTCCCCACAAAGGCAATATGCTCAACAAAACAGCCATTGACAGAGAGAGGATCAGGGCAAAATGCCCAATTTCAGCAATCATTGACCACTCCCCTGTTTTTGCTCAGTGGTGTACTGCAACGGCGCATGATTTTTTTCCATCGCTTCAGCAATTTCTGGCGGCATGTACTCTTCATCGTGTTTTGCCAGCACTTCGAAAGCTTCTACTGTGGTTGCATTTTTGAGCACGCCTTGAGCCACAATGCCCTGCCCTTCACGGAACAGATCTGGGAGTATGCCCTCATATTCGATGGTTACTTTGGGCCCTACATCAGCAAGTTCGAAACTCACTTTTAATGATTCAGGATCGCGACGAACCGACCCCTTCACCACCATGCCGCCAATTCGAAGCCGCTGCCCCACTTCGGGTTTAGTACCATCATCTTTGCCTTGAACGAGCTCAGTTGGCGTGTAAAACAGGTCCATATTTTGGCTTAGCGCGTACAACATCAGACCAATGGTCGCCCCAATGCCGACAAAGATGGCTAAGATAATACTCAGTCTCTTTTTACGTCTTGGATTCATAGGGTGTTCTCCATATTCTTGGCGGCATCAATACGAGCTTGTCGATCAACTTTTGCTTTCACTTCCTCAAGCAAAGCACCTGTGCGGCGAGCACTGCTTACGTATAAAGCCAGCATGGCAAAAAAAGTAATAGCAAATGAGCCCCACACATACGCTGCGTAGCCACCCATTGCAAAAAAATCACTCAGAGATTCAAAATACATGGCTCAATACCTCACTGAGTTTTAGCCAAAGCGAGCTCTTTCACCCAAGGGCGATGACTCTCTTTACTTAAAATTTCATTACGAAAACGCACCATGGCAACCGCACCAAAGAAAAACGCAAAACCAAAAATGTTCAGAAGTAACGGCCAAAGCATTGAAGCTGATATGGACGGTTTGGCAAATTTAGTAATCGTGGCACCTTGATGAAGCGTATTCCACCACTCAACTGAAAAGTGGATAATCGGCAGGTTGACTACACCAACAATCGCCAATATGCCTGCGGCTTTCGCAGCGGTTTTTTGATCATCAAAAGCGTGATACAGAGCAATCACACCTAAATAGAGAAACAACAGGATCAACTCTGAAGTTAGGCGTGCATCCCAAACCCACCAAGTTCCCCACATGGGTTTACCCCAAACAGCCCCCGTCACTAACGCAATAAAGGTATACACAGCGCCAATTGGAGCCATCGCCAACGCAGCCATGTCGGCGAGACGTAATTGCCATACGATACCAATAAACGCGGCTATCGCCATCGACATGTACACACCCATAGACCAAATGGCCGATGGGACATGGATATAAATGATACGGAAACTATCGCCCTGTTGGTAATCTGATGGGGCAAACGCTAGCCCCCAAATACTGCCAACGAGCAACAAAATTAGGGCCAGCACAGAAAACCAAGGCAACAATTTACCACTGAGTTGGTAAGCTGCCTCCGGCTTTGCATAGGGATGGAGCCATTTCCACATGTCTATTTCTCACTCTACTTCACAGGACACAAACAGCGTGTGACACACTCGCTGTGCGATCGTTATTTTTATTTGTGTAATCTTGTTGCAAAGGTGATTTGGCACACCTAGTTAACGCTGACCCTCAGAGCTGCGCTTATTGCAAATGGAGTTAAGGTTGTTGCTCCCACGAGCATCGCACCCAAAATGGCCAGTTGGCCGCTGTAACCCATTCCTAATGCCGCGGCATCAATCGCCGAGGTAGCAAAAATCAAAATAGGGATGTACAGAGGTAGGATCAATAAGCTCAATAGCACACCACCTTTTTGTAACCCGACAGTTAACCCGACACCGATAGCACCGATAAAACTGAGCGTCGGTGTGCCCACAAGCAGTGTCAACACCACCGCTAACCAAGTACTAAAGTCGAGCGATAAAATAATCGCCAATACTGGACTAATCAAAATCAGCGGCAAGCCTGTCAATACCCAATGGGATATGACCTTGGAGATCACCACAAGTTGTAATGGGATTGGCATCAGCATCATTTGCTCAAGCGAGCCATCTTGAAAATCGTCACGAAATAATCGCTCAAGCGATAATAAAGCTGAAAGCAGCGCAGCAACCCACACAATGCCTGCAGCGATTCGTGCTAATAGATTGGGCTCTGGACCAATGCTGAGTGGAAATAAGGTAATCACGATGATGAAAAACCACAGTGGATTTAATACGTCAGCTTGACGTCGAAACGCTATCAGCAATTCACGGCGGATAATGGTCGTCATGGCCGAAATCATATTAGTCACCCAACTTAATTTTTCTGAGTTTCGGACTATCAGCAAACATGTCCTGATGTGTCGTCAAAATCACAATGCCGTCATTCTCAGCGTGATGAGCAAAAAGCGCCTCTAGAACTTTTACCCCTTGCTTATCTATCGCAGTGAGCGGTTCATCCAAAATCCAGAGAACTTGTTTGCTCAGCCACAACCGCGCCAGTGCAACTCTTCGCTGCTGACCCGCAGACAGTTGGCCGACCGGTACATCTTCTCGACCGACAAGTCCGACTTTAGCCAAGGCTTGAAAAATCGCCTCCTGGGAAGAAGAGTGCTGGTGAACAGATTGATAAAAACTGAGATTTTCAAATGCTGTCAGCTCTCTTTTTACTCCGGTCTGGTGACCGAGAAATAAGAGATCTTGATGAAACTCATCTCTGCTTTTGTCAATTCGCTCCCCTTTCCACAGGATCTCTCCCTCTTCTTTGTCGCCTAACCCTGTGATAATGCGCAGCAAAGTGGTTTTGCCAGTGCCGTTACGCCCCTCGATCTGCACCAGTTCTCCGGGTTGGATAGAAAATGTCAAGTTCTCGAAAAGAACGCGTTCGTCACGAATCGCAGTTAGATTTGATACTTCCAGCATAAGCTTCATGGCTACATAAAATGAGCGGGTATATTAGCACATCTGTTCCGAGACAAGACAGGATATCAGGGTGTTCAACTTTGTAACTTCGTGAGAAATTGTTAACTGCTATCACAATTATTTAAATCTACGTCTAAAGGGGGATAGAGAATGGTTGAACCTTGTTCCAAGTGTTTCATGCAAAAGCAAAAAAGAAGCCGAAGCTTCTTTTTATTTAACTGATTTCACGTTTATCGGCGTCCTTTGGGACGTTGAGCGCGCGGAGGCTCAAATTCATTGGGATGACCACTCAACGGCGGAATTTTCTCTTTACCCGCAATTTTCTTTTGCAGTGACAGCATCAGCTCCGCTTCAGCCTTAGGTAGCTCACACTCTTCAATCAGCTCGTTAATATCCGCACCGAGCTGAACCATCTTACTTGCTCTAGTGTAGAGTCGGCCATCTGTATCCGCCTGCTCTAACTCCACAATACGCTCGTTGAGATGTTGAATAATATCTTGCTGTTCAGTCACTCTCTGCCCCAGCCCGACAACAACGGAGCGCACTTCAAGTAACTGTTTATTCGCCTTTTGTAGCTCTTTTTCAACGCTGCGCTGTTGCAGACGCTGTTGATCTTGCTGCTTCTGCAAGACATTCTTCGTACGCCACTGCACTAATAACAGCAGCAACACCACCAATACAGCCCCACTGATCCACACTGCGGGGCTTTGGAAAAACGCGTCAGCCATTACAGATGAGCCATCTCATCCCATTCTTCGTCAGTCAGGAGTTTGTTCAAGTCAACCAAGATCAGCAGCTTACCGTCACGGTTGCTGACACCTTGAATGAACTTAGCACTCTCATCGGTACCCACTGAAGGTGTTGAATCGATTTCAGAAGAACGTAGATAAACGACTTCAGCTACACTGTCTACCAAGATACCAATCACTTGATGTTCAGACTCAATCACAATAATACGTGTGTTATCCGTCACTTCACCTTCCATCAAACCAAAACGGGCACGCGTGTCGATAACGGTTACGACATTGCCACGTAGGTTGATAATGCCTAGCACATAATCAGGGGCGCCAGGAACTGGAGCGATTTCCGTGTAGCGAAGAACTTCGCGCACCTGCATTACGTTGATGCCGTAAGTTTCTTCTTCCAGCTGGAACGTCACCCACTGAAGTACTTCATCACTTGTTTTATCTTTTTTCACTTCTACTTCGTTAGAATGAGACATAGGTAATCCTCGTTAATGTCGTTCCCGACTTCTCAAATGCTTAATTTAGTGATTTTACATCTAGTCCGGCATTTAGCATGGAAATTAATGCTTCTACATGAATTAAAGCACACATTTTTTCTTTCACCATCCCAGCAAGCCACGGACGTTTACCCGATTGCTCGCGCCAACGCACCTTCTGCGGATAAAGTAACTCGGTCCCTAAAAGCTTACTGCTGGCAAGCCCCCACATGCTAGACCCCAACATAACGATGTACTGATAGTGGGCTTTGTACTCGTCATCTTTCAGTTTGTCCGGCATCACCCACTTGGCCGTATCGACCACATCTAGCTGCTGATCGCGATTTGTCTGTAGACCAAGATACCATCCGGGGCGACCAATCAAGTGGTTTAGTGTGGTCATCTGGTGAATGCCGCCAAGCTCATCCAGCGGCACAGCAAATGTGACGCTATTGACTTCAAAATAGAGTACCTGAAACGCTTCTGAGCGTTGAGTTGAGGTCCACTCACGTTTCCCTGCACCAGAAGTTTGCGTCTCAGGTTTCGGTTCTACTTTTACATGCTCTTCTATTTTTGCTTCAAGCTCGACCTGCTCTTGTACTGTCCTCTCTGGTTCTATCTCATCAATAGTAGGTTGGGCGATTGACAATTCCGAAAGGGTCCAATCTTGGATCTCTTCAACCTCATCAGCAATATCCCACTCTTGAATTTCTTCAACCAAGTCGACTTGCGAAACAAAAACCTCTTGCTCTACAGGTTTAAGCGTCTCTTCTTTCAAACTGGCTATTTGCGCAGTATTTTGCTCAAGTAGCTCATCAATACCCAGCTCATCAACCACGTTGGTTGATTCCAATTGACTTAGAAGACGCTGAACATCCTCAAGATTGGGCGCTTCAAGTTCTTTAACCTCTATTTCCGCGTAACTGTATGATTCCGGTTCTGAATACTGTAGCTTCAACTCGGGCTCATGCTCTGACGTCTGCCACATAGCCTCGGAACTCGGCTCGGTGATAATCAGCTCAAGCTCCTGCTCTTCGGATAGTAAAGCACTGAAATAATCGTCTAAAGCTTGTTCGCTCGATAACACCGCTTCTTTGCTACTCATCAATCGCCAACCTCTCGAGGTAAATCAGCAACTGCTTGTAAGCAAATACACCGCGGCTGCCATCCGCAAAGTGCGAAGCTGGGAGGCGTTTTAAACTTGCATCTCTAAATTTAGTGTCAATTGGCACCGCCGATGTCCAAACTTTATCAGGATAATCTTTTTTCAACTGGGTTAATGTTTGCAAAGATGCCTTAGTTCGTTTGTCATACATGGTCGGAACTATCGTCACTTTAAACGGATCACGACGAGACTTTTGCATAATGGTCAGCGTTCGGATCATGCGTTCTAACCCCTTCATGGCAAGAAATTCCGTCTGAACGGGGATCAAAATACGATCACTCGCTGCCAACGCATTGACCATCATCACACCCAGAATCGGCGGGCAGTCAATCAGTACGTAGTCGTACTCTTTCGACAACGCCATCAAAGCACGCTTGAGAATCAACCCCATCCCACTGCGGTTACCCATAACACGATCTAGAGTCGCCAAAGACATGTGCGCCGGAATTATGTCGATGCCTTCGATATCGGTTTTCATCACCAGAGGTTTTACGCTCTCACGACTAAACTCTCTAAGCTGGAATAAATCAAAAAGACTACTAGACACTCCGTCGGGGTCAAACCCAAGATAAGTAGTCAAAGAAGCATGGGGGTCAGTGTCAACTAACAACACGCTATGCCCTTTCTTACTCAGCAAGCCAGCTAAAGTCACTGTGGTGGTCGTTTTTCCGACGCCGCCTTTTTGGTTCGCTACACTCCAGACAATCATACCTTTCCTTAGGCCAGCCCAACTTCAACCAGCATACGCTCAGCAATACGATCTAAAGGCAGGTCTTCACTGGAAATTCCTGCTTTTGCCACCGCCTGAGGCATACCGTAGACAACGCAGCTCTCTTCGTCTTGAGCCCAAATCGTTGAGCCTGCGGATTTAAGCATGCGTGCACCTTCTCGCCCGTCAGCTCCCATACCAGTCAGTACCATAGAAAGGACTTTGTCCGCATAAATTTTTGCCGCTGAGCCGAAGGTCACGTCCACACAAGGTTTATAGTTCATTCGCTCGCCGCCATCGATAATTCTCAATCGCGCAGCACCAGGCCGACCATCAATCATCATCTGCTTACCACCAGGTGCCAAGTAAGCAACGCCAGCTTGTAACACATCACCATCTTCCGCTTCTTTCACTTGGATTTTACACAGTGAATTTAAACGGCTTGCAAAGGCAGCAGTGAACGTTGCTGGCATGTGTTGAATTAAAACAATAGGATGCGGGTAATTAGCAGGCAATTTAGTGAGAATTTTTTGAAGTGCGACGGGGCCACCAGTAGAAGTGCCAATCGCAGTAAGCTGATATTTTTTCCCGGAAGAGCGAAATTTTGTTGCCACTGGCGCTCGAGTAGGCGCTGGTGCAGCTACATCACGGCGCAACCCAAAATTGCCACGCATGCTGCCTGAAGGCGAAGCTGGTGCTGTTCTCTCAACAGGTTGAGCAACAGGGCGACGCATAAAAGCACGTTTTGCCGCAATCTGCAGAACACGCTGCTGCAACAAAGACACTGCTTCATCACGGTTGCGTGCGATGTCTTCAAATTTTTTCGGTAGAAAATCCAAAGCCCCAGCGTCAAGTGCATCGAGCGTGGCTTTGGCACCATCATGAGTCAAAGAAGAAAACATTAGAATCGGCGTCGGGACCGACGCCATAATTTCACGAACAGCCGAAATGCCATCCATAACCGGCATTTCGATGTCCATTGTAATGACGTCTGGCTTGAGGCGCTGAGCTTTCTCAACCGCCTCTTTCCCGTTGACTGCAACGTCAATCACCTCTAGGCGCGATTCGGCATTGATGATTTCACTGACGCGTCGTCTGAAAAAGCTTGAATCATCAACTACTAATACTTTAATCGCCATTTGAATCCTTATAAAAATCGTGGCTCAAATTATATCCGCGAAGCGGCTGCATATTGTTTGAGCAGATCCGGCACATCCAGAATCAAAGCAATGTGGCCATCACTGGTAATGGTTGCACCCGCCATTCCCGGCGTACCTTGCAGCAAGTTATCCAGTGGTTTAATAACAACCTCTTCTTGGCCAATCAAGGTATCGACAACAAAACCGACACGCTGACTACCAATCTGTACGATAACCACGTGACCGTGCCCTTTACGCAGTTGAACTTTACCCGCTTTAGGCGCAAGCCAGTTTTGCAAGTAGAACAGCGGAATAGACTTGTCGCGCACAATAATGGTTAATTGCCCGTCAACAATATTTGTTCGGCTGAGGTCAAGATGGAAGATCTCGTTTACAGAAGCCAGCGGCAATGCAAATGGATGCCCCGCGACTCCAACCATTAAGGTCGGAAGAATGGCCAGAGTCAAAGGAACTTTGATAGTGATCTTGGTCCCTTTGCCCATTTCAGAATCAATATCAATCGAGCCGTTTAACGTGTTGATTGCTGTCTTAACCACATCCATCCCAACACCACGCCCAGAGATGTCTGATATCTTCTCTTTACTAGAGAAACCTGGCGCAAAAATGAGATTAAAACACTCTTTGTTTGACAAACGAGCGGCAGCATCTTCGTCCATCATACCCCGTTTGACCGCAATACCGCGCAGCTTATCGGGATCCATACCTCCGCCGTCATCGACAATCGCTAGTTCAATGTGATCCCCTTCCTGGGATGCAGAGAGAATGACTTTACCCGTACGAGTTTTCCCCACTTTGACTCGATCTTCAGGCATTTCGATGCCATGGTCTACAGAGTTACGTACTAAGTGAATCAATGGATCAGCCAGGGCTTCAACCAAGTTTTTATCCAGATCTGTTTCTTCGCCGCGCATTTCCAGCACGATGTCTTTTTGCAGACTACGCGCAAGATCTCGAACCACGCGAGGGAAGCGACCAAATACTTTCTTAATTGGCTGCATGCGCGTTTTCATGACAGCGCCTTGCAGATCGGCAGTTACAACGTCTAAGTTAGCAACCGCTTTGGCCATCTCTTCGTCGTTGCTATTCAAACCAAGGCTGAGTAACCGGTTACGCACCAACACTAGCTCACCGACCATGTTCATAATGGTATCGAGAGTCGAGGTATCAACACGAACTGTCGCCTCTGCTTGTGGCTTTTTCGCCGCAGCGACAGCGGGTGCTTTTGCTTCTTGCGTTGCTGGTGGAGCAGGAGGCGCAGCTTTAGCGACAGCAGGCGATGCTTGCGGTGCTGGTTTTACAGCTGGTTTCTCTGCAGGTTTAGGCGTTTCTTTAACGTTTGCTGAAGCAGGCTTAGTTGCCATTTCCAGTTCTTCAATCGAAGGTCCTTTACCAGTACCGTGCAGCTCGTCGAGCAGTTTTTCAAACTCTTCATCGGTCATCAGATCACTGTCTGCAGCAGCAACTGACTTGGCTGGTGGGGTTGCCGGCGCTGCAGGTGACACAGATGTAAAGTCTGATGAGGAAGGGCTCTTACCAGCCCCATGTAATTCGTCTAAAAGTTTTTCAAACTCATCATCGGTAATATCACCATTGTCAACGGCTGGAGCTGCAGCTGCGGCTGGTTTAACTACTGGTGCAGCGACGTCGTTAGGCTTGCCGGGAGCTGAGCCTTTACCATGCAATTCATCAAGCAGTTTTTCAAATTCATCTTGGGTGATTTCATCGACAGAAGAAGCACTGACCGCCGTTGGTGCCGTTTCTTCTGGAACAGGCTCTTCGATGATGGGTTCCGGTTCAAGCTCTGCTTCTGCGATGTCTATTGTTTCTTCAGCAACTTCATCTTCAGACTCTGGTCGACAAAGACGATGAAGTTCGTCCAACAAAGCCGGGTCTGCGGCCTGTAAAGGCTCATGATCCTGAACTGCTTTAAACTGGGTATTCACCGTATCCAGAGCACGTAACATGGTATCCATCAGTGAAGGCGTAACGGAACGCTGCCCATTACGCAACACATCAAACACGTTCTCTGCACCGTGACAGGTATCAACGAGTTCAGCGAGTGATAGAAAACCAGCACCACCTTTAACAGTATGGAATCCACGGAAAATAGCGTTTAGAAGATCCCTGTCTTCTGGATTATTTTCCAATTCTACTAACTGCTCAGAAAGCAGTTCCAGAATTTCCCCGGCTTCAATTAAGAAGTCTTGTAGGATATCTTCGTCTAAATCGTAGCTCATACGTTACCTTTAAAATCCGAGACTGGATAACAAATCATCGACTTCATCTTGCGACGCAACTGCATCCTCACGAAGTTCTGGGTGCAAAATCGGCCCTTCGGGCGCGCTTCCACTTTTTTCTTTGTTGGCACTTGGGGTGGTGTCTAAAACATTTTCTTTTAATGGTTTGTTTGCAGCAAAGACGGTTAGTATTTCGACTAGTCGCCCTTCCACTTCATTGACCAAATTTATGACTCTACGGATTATCTGTCCTGTAAGATCCTGAAAATCCTGAGCCATTAATATTTCTGTTAATTGATTTCTCAGCTCAGTGCTGTCCCCTTCAACCTGAACCAATAACTCGTCAATACGATGACAAAGGGCCTTGAACTCACTCAGTTCGATGCGGCCACGCATTAACTCGTTCCACTGCGGCCTAACCTGCAACAAGCAATGGTGCAAGTTATCCGCCATCGGTAGACAATGCTCGACAGCATCCATGGTTTTATTGGCGGCAACTTCGGTTTTATCAATGACGTATTGAAGGCGATCCCTCGCATCCGGGATTTCATCTTGAGCGATTTCCGTCATTCGCTGATCAAACGCGAAGTGTTTCAGTGAATCGTGGAGATCTCTGGTCAAAACACCAATTTCCTGCAGCATAAGGTTTCCCTTATCCTCGTAAATTGAAGCGACCAAAGCATCTGCCTGTGCCTGTTCACCACTTTCCAGCAATTCAACTAGAGACTTTGCTTGCTCTAATGAGATCATTCTGAATAGACCCTTTTCGTTTTATGCTTCGTAAGCATGCTGCGCTGAGAGCCGCTAAGATCGAATTTTGAGTTTTTCTTAGGTTATAGCAGCTCTGACGAAGTTATTTTCCAACGAGTCTTATAAACGTTCGAAAATTTTATCTAATTTCTCTTTCAGGGTTGCAGCAGTGAACGGCTTAACGATATAACCATTTACCCCAGCTTGAGCCGCTTCAATAATCTGCTCACGTTTCGCTTCTGCGGTAATCATTAACACTGGCAAGTGTTTAAGCTCCTCATCGGCACGAATATTTTTCAGTAGATCGATACCCTGCATGCCAGGCATGTTCCAATCCGTCACGACGAAATCGAAATCACCTTTTTTCAGCATAGGTAACGCTGTCAAACCATCGTCCGCCTCTTGGGTGTTGTTAAAGCCCAGATCACGAAGCAGGTTCTTTACAATACGGCGCATTGTTGAGAAATCATCAACAATAAGGATCTTCATGTTTTTATTCAAAATTGCCTCCACTGAATTTCACAATCAGTGTCTTTAGTCATGTTGTGTCCAAGCACTAAGTTTAGTACGAAGACGTTGCATGGATTGGCTCAATATCTGACTGACACGTGACTCGCTAACACTCAGAATTTCCCCAATTTCTTTTAAGTTTAGCTCTTCATCATAATAGAGCGAAAGTACCAAAGCTTCACGCTCTGGAAGCTGTTTTATTGATTCAACCAATGCTTTTCTGAAATATTCGTCAGCAACACCTTTAAATGGGGTGTTATCTTCAGAATCTTCGACTGAGGTGATGACGTCATCTGAAACGCCTAGATCCTCAATACCAATCAGACGAGAGCAATTTATATCAGTCAACGCAGCGTGGTATTGCTCCATGGTTAACCCCATGTGAGCAGCCACTTCAGCGTCATTGGGATCACGATTGAGAATGCCTTCCAATTCTGCAATCGCGTGACTAATTTCTCGGTTGTTTTTATGGACCGAACGCGGAACCCAGTCACCACGCCTGATATCATCCAGCATGGCACCACGAATACGGATTCCTGCGTAAGTTTCAAAACTAGCGCCTTTTGAAGCATCGTAATTTTGCTGCGCTTCAATCAACCCTATCATACCCGCTTGGATGAGGTCTTCCACTTGTACACTGGGTGGTAGCCGCCCCAACAGATGATGCGCAATGCGTTTGACCAACACAGAATACCTCTCGATAAACAGCTTTTGGCTGTTTACATTGGCGTGTTGATCATAGGTTAGCGCTTTATTCACCAAACGGTTCCTCTAAAAATTCATTGCGGCTTAGTAATCGCTCGACAAAAAACTCAAGATGTCCGCTTGGGGTCTTCGGAATCGGCCAGGTCAAAGCTTTGCTTGCCAATGAACTGATCGCCAGCGCTGCCGGAGAACGCGGGAAGGCGTCAACGACTATCTTTTGTTTTTTAACCGCTTGTCGAACTTTATCATCTAATGGGATACATGCTACGAGTTCGAGGCTCACATTCAAGAATCGCTCTGTGACCAAAGTCAATTTTGCAAACAATTCTCGCCCTTCACGGTAGCTTCTGACCATATTTGCAACAATCTTGAAGCGTTGCACCTGATGCTCTTTGCTTAACAACTTAATTAAAGCATAAGCATCGGTAATTGACGTAGGTTCATCACAAACTACAACCAAAACATCCTGTGCGGCACGCGAAAAGCTGATCACCATGTCTGAAATGCCCGCTGCGGTGTCAATCAACAGCACGTCCATTTCATCTTCTAAACTCCCAAAGGCACGGATTAAGCCAACGTGCTGTGCGTGTGAAAGCTCAGTCATGCTTTGTGTTCCGGAAGTCGCGGGTATTATTCTAATACCATATGGTCCTTCAACAATAGCATCTTTTAATTCACACTCACCAGCTAAGACATGCCCTAAGTTGCGTTTTGAACGAATTCCGAGCATAACGTCGACATTTGCTAGGCCAAGGTCGGCATCAAGTACCATAACTTTTTTGCCTTGACGTGCCATGGCTATCGCTAATCCTAGGGTAACATTCGATTTACCCACACCACCTTTGCCACCTGTCACTGCGATAACTTTAGTGAGCGAAGGTTTTGTTAAGCGACGGAGGCCGCTTGCTTGATCATGTATCATATTCTCAGTCATAATTGTCCGCCGCCTAGAATCCTTCGTTGTCACTGTTCCAGTAGTGAGGTTCATTCTCTGTCGACTTCTCAAGCAGTTCATTCGCTTTCGCGATCATGTATTTCGGTTGTGCAATCACGATGTCTTCAGGAACTCTTTGTCCATTGGCGATATAAGCCACAGGTAAAGCGTTTTGAATTACAACGCTGATAAACTCCCCCAAGCTCAACGATTCGTCGAGTTTAGTCAGGATGCAGCCTGATAGAGGAATTCGTCGGAAATGTTCGATAGTTTCCTGAAGGACTCTGCGTTGCGCCGTTGCGGGAAGAACAAGATAGCTATGGATAACTTCGCCACTTTCTTGCATTAACGTGTCTAACTGTTCGGACAAACGAACATCACGCTGCCCCATGCCTGCAGTATCAACCAAAACGAGTTTTCTATTTCTCAACTGGTAGATTACATCGGCTAACTCTTTAGAATCTTTAGCAACTTTTACCGGGCAGCCCATAATTCTGCCGTAAATAGAGAGTTGCTCATGTGCTCCGATTCGATAGGTATCGGTGGTGACCAGGGCAACGTTATTCGCCCCGTATTCCATTGCCGCACGAGCCGCGAGTTTAGCGATCGTGGTGGTTTTCCCTACTCCTGTAGGGCCAAGCAGGGCAACAACGCCACCTCGTTTCAAGATATCTTGCTTAGTGATCGTAATCTGATCTGAAACGAGAGCCAGTAGTGCTTTCCAAGCCCGTGCGGGTTTGGTGTCTTCAGGAATGTAGCAAGCCATTTGGTCAGCCAGCTCTGGTGACACTCCCATGCGTTCAAGGCGTTTGATCAGCATAGCGCGCAGTGGTTCTCGACGCTCCACTTCTTGCCAAAGAAGGCCAGAGACTTGATGTTCAAGCAGACGACGAATTGAGGTCATCTCTTCACGCATGTTCTCCAACTCGTTGGCTGATTCATCGCTCTCCTGAGGAAGCTGACGGCGATCATAACGGGTTGGATCAAGACGGGGTTGCGGCTTATCAATTCGTCGGTCTTCGGCGATCAGCTTAGCGAGCGGTGAGTTTTCACGCACCCGAACAGAGCTATTTTGATCGTCACGGTGTTTGGATTGGCGTTGCAACAGGGCCGATAATGAATCTTCGTTTTCGCTTCTGCGTTGTGGTTCATCACTCTGCTGGTTGTACTGTTTCAGCATATTGGCAAAGCGCTTGGTCATTGAGCCGTTGTCGCTTTTTGCGCTGCTTTCGCTACGCAAACTGACGCGATCATCTTCAACCGCGCGAGAGACCTGACGCCCAGCGGAGCTACTTGAAAACTGCCCGGGTTCTTGTAGCGCGTTTGCTGCCTGTCTGCGGCTTGATGTAGCAGCAAAAGTCGAAGACGCGCTGTCCCCGTCAATGGCAGCAACGATCTCCACTCCTCCAGCCACTTTTTTATTGGACATGATCACCGCGTCCGCTCCCAGTTCTTCTTTCACTTGGAGGAGCGCCGTTCTCATGTCTTTGGCAAAAAATCGTTTTATTTTCAAACCATTCGTCCATTTAACAGGGTTTAACTATTAGTTACCCACTGCCTGTACAATGCGGATCTGTTTCTCGTCAGGGATCTCCTGATACGAAAGTACTCTGAGATTTGGTATTGTGTTTTTCACAAACTTCGCCAGAGTTGAACGCAACATGCCGGAGGTCAATAGCACCGCAGGTTCGCCTTTCAGCTCTTGCTCTTGAGTTGCCATACTCAGAGAGGCTTGCAGACGCTCTGCGAGACCAGGTTCAATTCCCGCAGACTCCCCACCTGACGCTTGCATGGTCTGATGCAATATTTGTTCCAGCTCTGGAATCAAGGTTATTACAGGCAACTCAGGTTCTATTCCATTGATTTCTTGGACAATTAGACGTTTCAGTGAGATACGAACTGCTGCTGTGAGAATGTCGGGTTCTTGACTCTTCGAAGAGTACTCAGCCATGGTCTGCACTATGGTGCGAATATCGCGAATTGGGATCGCTTCATTCAGTAGATTTTGTAATACCTTCACCACCACACCAAGCGGCAGTTGGTCAGGGACAAAATTCTCCACCAATTTCGGTGCGCTACGACCCAGCATCTCCAACAGGTTCTGCACTTCTTCGTGACCAAGCAACTGTGAGGCATTATTAGTTAAAAGCTGGCTCATGTGCGTTGCTAACACCGTCGAGGAATCCACTACAGTGTAGCCTAGCGCCTGCGCATGCTCACGCTGCTCTGGACGGATCCAAACCGCTTCGAGGCCAAATGCAGGATCGATAGTCGGTTCGCCATCAATCATGCCATACACTTGACCGGGGTTGATCGCCAGCTCTTGGTCTGGGCGAATTTCCGCTTCCCCGACAGCAACGCCCATTAAAGTAATGCGATAACTGTTGGGCGTAAGCTCAAGGTTGTCACGAATATGCACCGGGGGAATGAGGAAACCAAAGTCTTGCGACAGTTTTTTTCTCACCCCTTTGACCCGCTCTAATAGTTCACCACCTTGGTCCCTATCCACCAAGGGGATCAGCCGATAGCCCACCTCCAAGCCAATGATGTCCACTGGCTGTACATCATCCCAAGAAAGCTCACGTACTGATGGCGCGTTGCTGGTATCAATAACGGCTGGGGTTTTGGGCTGCTTGGCTTTTTGCTTCTGCTTTTTATCGATAAAGTACGCTCCCACAGCCGCAGCAAGCGCTAGTAGCAAAAAGGAGAAATGGGGCATGCCTGGGACAATACCCATCACGCCTAAGATGGCGGCGGTGATCATCAGTGCTTTCGGGTTATCGAACATCTGAAATATCAGTTGCTCACCCATGTCTTCATCGGTGTTTTGCCGTGTCACCATCATGGCTGCTGCAATCGACAAGAGCAGTGATGGGATCTGCGCAACCAGACCATCACCGATGGTCAAAAGGGTATAAATCTGTATCGCTTCAGAAAAACCCAGACCATGCTGCGCCATGCCGATAGACAGGCCACCAATGATGTTGATGAACAGGATCAAGATACCCGCGATGGCATCCCCTTTGACAAATTTGGAGGCACCGTCCATCGAACCGTAGAAGTCCGCTTCTTTGGTTACTTCAAAGCGGCGCAAACGGGCTTGTTCTTGATCAATCAAGCCTGCGTTAAGGTCGGCGTCAATCGCCATTTGCTTACCTGGCAAAGCATCCAAGGTAAAGCGTGCACTCACTTCAGAGATACGTCCCGCACCTTTGGTCACGACCATAAAGTTGATGATCATCAGGATGAGGAACACCACTAAACCAACAGCGTAGTTCCCGCCGATAACCACGTTCCCGAAGGCTTCAATTACGTTACCGGCTGCATCGCCCCCTTCATGACCTTTCAGCAAAACCACTCGCGTCGAAGCAACGTTCAGAGCCAAACGTAACAGCGTTGCAATCAACAACACGGTCGGAAACGCCGCAAAATCGAGTGGACGGCGCGTATAAACGGTCACCAACAACACCACCATCGACAGGGCGATGTTGAAGGTAAAAAACATGTCCAACAGGAACGCGGGGATAGGCAATACCACCATCGCCAGCGTCGCCAGCACCATCACTGGTGCGCCGATTGCAGGCATGGAGCGTTGGGGAATTTTAGGCAACTTATCTGCAAACGGCAGAGTAAATTTTTTAGCCATTACTTCGTCTCGGTTGGGTGGAACTTAACTCGCTTGTCACCTGAAAATGCGGGCACTTAACTATCGGTGAGCAACTTTCAAAGAGCGGAACAAGCAATCTCTGTACCAGAGTTGCGCCAAACAATTGACTGCACAAATCGCTTAAAATTGAATGCTTAATGGCGCATATCTGGCGGAATGGGTAGATCGTAATCCTGTAGTTTTGGCCTGTGTCCACCACGTCTGCGATACTGTTTGAGCTGAAATACGTAGGCTAGGATCTGCGCCACTGCAGTAAATAGCCCTTCAGGAATTTCTTGTTCAAGCTCTGTGGTGTAATAGAGAGCACGCGCTAACGGCGGTGCTGGCACAATGTAAATATCATGCTCACGAGCCACCTCTCGGATCTTCATCGCCATGTGATCAGAACCTTTGGCAACCACCACTGGCGCGCGATCAGTGCCTTGCTTGTAGCGCAGCGCAACCGAAAAGTGCTCCGGGTTGGTAACAATAACATCGGCCGTAGGTACATCCGCCATCATGCGGCGCTGCGCCGCTTCTCGTTGCAACATCCGAATACGGCCTTTGACTTCCGGTTTACCTTCGGTGTCTTTGTACTCGTCTTTCACTTCCTGTTTGGTCATTTTTAACTGATCCGCGTGTTGCCAGATCTGAAACGGAATGTCGATGGCCACGACGATCAGCAAGGAGCAACTGATCAGCAAAATAAAATTGAGCAAAATATCGAGCGAGTGAAAAATATTCTGTGGATAAACATCCATGCTCAGTTGAATCAAATCGGCTTGCGAAGCTTGGATGAGATAGATGGCCACGCCAGTTACCAGGCCGACTTTGAGAATCGATTTGATCAGCTCCACCCAACTCTGCAATCCAACCATGCGCTTTAAGCCACTCAGCGGATTCATTTTAGACAGCTTAGGCATCGCGGCTTCAGCAGAAAAACTGATCCCCCCCACCCCAGCAGCCCCTATGACAGCAGCAATAAAAAGCGTAATGAGGATCAACAGCAACGGCACAAGCAAAGCCGCTATTGCTCCCCCTGCAATATCCAACAGTTTTGCAGTATCGAAAATTTCTTCTCGGGTGAGATCAAATAGCCGCCCCATGATCTTAAATAGAGCGCGAGCTAAAGGCTCACCAAACCACATCAGTGCCACCGCGCCGACGATAAGCACAGAAGCCGAGGCAAGCTCTTTCGAGCGCGCAACTTGGCCTTTTTCTCTTGCTTGTTGTAATCGTCGGGGGGTGGCATCTTCGGTACGTTCTTGACCGTCTGACTCTGCCAAATCAGCCTCCTAGCAGTTTAGCCGAATAAAGCGGCAAATCTGTTCTTCACCTTCTATCCAGTACAGTTCATAGTGGCTGTAAAGGCCAGCAAGAATATACCAACAGAGTAATAAACCCACGAGCAACGCGAAAGCAAAGCCGAGCGAGAAAATGTTTAACTGCGGCGCAGCACGAGTCATCACCCCAAACGAGAGGTTAATCGTCAGCAAGGCAATAATGCCAGAGAGCGACATACTGAGCGCGACTTTAAACATGATGCCAAGCCAGAGCGCGAGTTCACGAAAGTCGACGGCATTGAGCGAGCCGAGACCCACCGGCAAGGTTTTAAAACTGAACACCACCAATTGCAGCATTTTCAAGTGCCCGTCGGTGGCGAGGAAAAACATGGTCGCCAAAAACATAAACAGTTGACCAAGCAAAGGGGTGTTTTGCCCGTTGGCCGGGTCAACCATTGAAGCAAAACCAAGGCTTGATTGCATACCCAAAATTTGGCCAAGCATAACAAAGGTTTGAATCAAAAACTGCGTCACCATTCCCATCGCCACGCCAATCACGATTTGTTCAAACACCGTCAGATAGCCTTGAAAAGAGAGCAGTTCGATCTCTTGGGGTACGGTTGGGAGCGCTGGCATTACCGCAAACGTCACCGCCAGACTGAGGTAAAGGCGGATACGTGGCGAAACAAAACGCGCCCCAGTGACGGTCATCACCATCAACATGGAGGAAATTCGAGCAAAAGGCCAGAAGTAGTTGGCTATCCAGTCAAGGATGATAGTGGTTGGGTACTCCATCTCATCAACCCGTCAATACAGAACCTGAGGCAGGCGTTCAATCAACGAGAAAAAGAACTCCATCATCATCTGTGTCATCCAGTGAGCAAACAGCATCAAAGCCAGTAGCGTGATGATAAGACGCGGCAAAAAGCTCAACGTCTGTTCGTTGATCGAGGTCGCCGCTTGAAAAATCGCCACAATCAAACCGACCAATAAGCTGGGAATAATGATGGCACAGACCATGATCAATACCATCCATAGTGCATCCTGGAATAGCTCAACAAATATTTCAGGTGTCATGCTCTCTCCCTGCTATAAGGCGAAACTGCCAGCCAGCGTCGTCAGAATCAGATTCCACCCGTCAACCAGCACAAACAGCATCAATTTAAACGGCAGCGAAACAATCATTGGCGAGAGCATCATCATACCCATCGCCATCAGCACCGATGCAACCACCAAGTCGATGATCAAAAAGGGCAGGAAGAGCATAAATCCGATTTGGAATGCCGTTTTCAGCTCCGAAGTAATAAAAGCAGGAATCAAGACCGCCATTGATACGTCTTCTGGGTTGGCCACCTGCTCCCCCGACATATTGACGAAGGTTTCCAGATCTTTGACACGGGTTTGCTTGAGCATAAACGCTTTGATTGGTCCCTGAGCGATATCAAACGCTTGTCTCGCGGTCAGTTGCTCGTTTAAGTAGGGCTGCACCGCCTGTTCATTCACTTCATTGATCACCGGCGACATGATAAAGAAAGTCAAAAACAGCGCGATACCAATAATCACTTGGTTTGATGGCGTCTGTTGTAAGCCCATTGCTTGGCGCAATATCGACATCACCACCACAATCCGGGTAAAAGAGGTCATCAATATCACCATGGCAGGCAAGAAGCCCAGCATGGTCATAAGCGCAAGAATTTGCAGCGTGACCGAGTAGTCCTCGCTGCCATCTGGATTGGTGGTCATGGTGAACGCCGGAATGCCGCCGCCTTGTCCTACGCTCATACTGCGGCTTTGCGCAGAGCCATTTTTCATTTCGGAGAGGGTAACGCTGCTACCCGCCGCCAGATTATCCGGCAGAGACGTTTCCTCCGCCTGAGCCAGCGCAAGAGGAGAGAGCAGTGACAACATCAGCAGCCATAAGGTCAGCCACAAAGAAGGGAAAAAGTGTTTACTGTTCATGCTTTTTTAGTAACTGGCTAAATTGCGACGCAAAGGCACTCTTAGCCAGTTCCTCCTGTTTTAACGGCTGTTCTAAACGAGCAATCAGTTGAATGGACTGCGCGGTAATCCCAACGAGAAATTGCTCCTCACCCGCCTGCACCACCGCAATCCGTTCTTTCGTACCAACTGCGATCTGGCTGACGATTTTTAGCCCATGTTGCTGACCAAAGGTCGGAGCTTGCAGACGTTTCATTAGCCAAGCCAGCAATAAGATAAAGGCGATCACCAGCAACAACGAACCGAAGGTGGTCGCTAGACTAAGCTCTGGCGCGCTTGGCGCGGCCCAAACACGAGGAGCACTGAACAACCCGCCCAGTGCTCCTAATCCGGTTATCAGCCGTACTTTGTTTGTCATCGGACTCATCATATCAGCGCAGTTTCTTGATGCGTTCCGTCTGACTAATCACGTCCGTAAGACGAATACCAAACTTGTCGTTTACCACCACCACTTCACCATGTGCGATCAATGTGCCGTTGACCAACACATCTAAAGATTCACCCGCCAAACGGTCGAGCTCAACCACCGAGCCCTGGTTAAGTTGCAGCAAGTTACGGATACTAATTTGTGAACGTCCAACTTCCATTGAGATGGTCACGGGAATGTCCATGATGGTGTCGAGTTTACGTCGCTCATCGGCCGTAATAGGCTTCGACGTATCTTTCAACTCTTCCAGCGGCGCGGCCATCACTTCATCGATGTCAACATCAGGCGCGGAAGGGTCTTCTCCCAGAGCCGCCGCCCACTCTGCTGCCAGCTTCTCATCTTCACTTGATGCCATAGTCATATCCTGTTTTCATTTTCGTTATCAATCTTCATTATCATCGTCACTTTCCAGTTCAGACATGATGTCCTTGCCAAGGAAAGTCAAATCGGTTTTCACCACATGAGGACGTTCAATTTCTTGTGAAATTTGCACGGCTAACTTGTCGTTAGACTGACCCATTTTGACGCGATAGGTTGGCAATTCTTCAACAAACATTACCGCATGTTTGGGCATTTCTATCGGGATCACGTCCCCTGGGCGAAGCTCCATCAGATCACGCAGAGAAATGGTTCTCTCCAGCAAATTGACGCGAAAGTTTACCGGACAGTCCATGATCTCTTCGCGTAAAGCAGAACTCCAACGTACGTCGGTTTCCATCTTATCCGATTGCACACCTGCATCCAGCAGTTCGCGGATCGGTTCCACCATCGAATAAGGCATGACAACGTGAAAATCGCCGCCGCCGCCGTCGACTTCAATATGGAACGAGCTCACCACAATCACTTCCGTCGGACTGACGATGTTGGCCATACTGGGGTTCACTTCAGAGTCGAGGTACTCAAACTCTACCCCCATCACAGGCGACCACGCTTCTTTGTAGTCTTCAAAAACGATTTTTAATAGCAGTTGAATGATGCGTCGTTCGGTTGGCGTGAACTCGCGCCCTTCAATTTTAGCGTGGAAACGGCCATCACCACCGAAGAAGTTCTCCACCAGAATAAACACCAGACGCGCTTCCATGGTAATCAGCGCCGTACCTTTCAAGGGGCGAAAACGCACCATGTTCAAACTGGTTGGTACGTACAAGGTGTTCTGATATTCACCGAACTTCATCATCTGTACGCCGTTGATCGACACTTCCGCCGTTTTTCTCAACATGTTGAACAGGCTGATGCGCATATGACGGGCAAAACGTTCGTTGATAAGCTCCAAAGTCGGCATGCGACCACGGACGATGCGATCTTGCGAGGAGAAGTCGAAGTTAACCGCACCGTCTCGTTCGTTATCTATCGGCTCATCTACCTCATCGACATCATCTACCCCGTGGAGCAGCGCATCAATTTCGTCTTGGCTTAATAAATCGGTCACACGATACCTACTGAATTACAAAATCGGTAAACAGAACTTTCTCAATCACTGGCTGGCCGACCGACTTGGTCAGCGCGGCCTTAATGTCTTCTGTCGCTTTATCACGCAGTTCAACACGCCCGGTTGGTGAACGAAGTTGATCCACCGTCGCCGAGGCAAAAGTAGATAGTAACGAGCTTTCAATCAGTGGCGAATGGTAACGTGCGAGGTTTTCGTTTTCTGAACCGCGCACCATCAATTGGACTTTGATTTGCACCATACGATCCCGGCTATCACCCGTGACATTAAAGACAAATGGCTGAGCAATATTGACGTAAGCGACCGGGTTTTCAATCGGTTTTGCTTCCACTTGCTCTTTGGTCGCCGCCTCTTCTGCTGAGTCGGAGCCCATTAAAAAGAATGCAGCTCCACCGCCACCCAATAACAACACCACCGCAGCGACGATGATAATGAGAAGTTTGCCTTTGCCTTTCGGTGCTTCCTCACCCGTTTGTAGTTCTTCTGCCATGATCTGTTTTATCCCGTAAACTTAACAACTTGTATTTTATGCGTAAAAACTGATTCCATCACGCTTTGATGCCACATTTACATCAAGTTTCATCTCAGGCTCAAGATTTTCATCATTACCAGAGGCAAATCGGCTGGTTTGTTGACCATCGCCTTGTCCACCAGCAGAGTACTGTCGCTGCTGCTGACCAGATGCCTGCTGCTGCACCGAAGAATCCGCCAATTGCATGCCTTGCTGCGCCAGCATTTCTCGCAGGCGAGGCAGGGTTTGTTCAATCATCTCACGAGCTTGTGGGTTACTCACAGTGAAATGTACATGGGCCAAATCGTTATTCATGGTCATGCGGATCTGCATTCGCCCAAGTTCGGGCGGATCAAGACGAATATCCAAATTCTTCAGGTTTTTGGACATCATCATCTGCACTTTTTCTGCAACCTGATCACTGGCCATTTCACGCGTGAGTTGCATTGGCACTTGTGAAGCAGCTTCAGCGCGTACTTGCCCGTTGGTGGTTGGCGCGCCTTGCGCGCTGTAGAGACTGCTGTGAGTTGTGTTGGCGGCACGTTCACTACTCGGCTCGCTCGCTGATTTTCCTTTCAGCGCGGTTAAGCCACTGGCCGCCAACGCCGCTTGTAGCCCTTTTGTTGGCGTCACATTGGGCTGCGCAGTACTCTGCAGCGCGGCCATCGCATTTGGCGCTAAGCCATCAGGTAACCCAGTTGTGGGAGCTTTATCGCCGGTGGGCTGCGCCGTCACTAACGCTTGGGCTGTAGGTTGGCTGTTTTGCAAAGCGCTATGCACCGCCTGAGAGAGCGCCGTGGTGGTTGCGGCCAGTTTTGCGCCGCTCTCCTTGGCACTGTGCGCATTATCTATCGGCGCAGCTTGGTTCCAGTCAATTGCAGCTCGAGGCGCGTTGGCGACCCCGTCACTTCGCAGCGTATTTAATTCCGCATTGCTCGCCGCCACCAGCACAGTGCTTAATGCGGGAAAGGCTGCCAGCACTGCAGGATCTTCGACTTGCAGCTGGCCATCAAGTAGCCCTTGCAGGATCTGCTGATCTTCCCCATTGAGCGCTTGCTCTGTCGCTAACTTTTGTTCAATTTCGGCTAAACGCGGCGCAGGAACTAGCATCACTGGCAGCTCAGAGGAAACTTGCTGCTGAAGGTTTAGAGGAATCTCATCTTGTGCTTGCATCTGCAACCCGGCAGTTGCGTGCCACTCAATTTGCCCATTGGTCATTTGAGCGGCCGTAGCAGGATCAGCAGCAAGAGTTTCCAGCGGCAAAGCTCCTGCGGCAACGCGAGACGCTGACAGCGCCTGAGGCGGTAACTGAGCCGATGTGGATTGAAGTGAACTTGCTGCAGAAGACGGCAAAGAGTCTGCGCTTTGGCGACTGACGCCAACTTGCGCCGAGCCAGGCAAAGAAGTGGCCTGTTCTGCGGTGAGTGGATTTGCGTTAAGCGCCATCGCATCTCCTTCCTCTAACTGAAGACTTGGCAATCCATCCGCTGAATTGTGAGGCGATACGGCCTCAGCGACTGCTTTTGTCGGCAATGCTTTGCCACCGTTTTTAGGCTGCAAAGTGGCATTAGCTTGCTCCAACTGGCCAAGAATTTTTGAGCCTTCATGCATGACGCTCTCTTGCACCGCTTGTTCTTCGCTGCCAGCTTTTGTCGAGGAATTGCTCTTTGCTACGCCTACATCAGCCGCAACATCATTGGTTGTTTGAGCGTTTGTGGAGGATGTTGCCGCTACAGTCTCGCTCTGCCCTGCAGAAGATACCTGTACCTCAGACTGAGCAGAACCCTCTGTTTGCGTCTTTCCCACCTGTAACAATTCATCGCTGCTTTCCGCGTCTTCAAGCGAAGCGCCATCGACAGCTTCGCCTCCACTGTTTTGTGTGGCTTCAGATTCAGCGGTGAGATGTTCTGCTTTAAGAGGCGCCCCATCTTTAACGCTGCTGTCGGTTTTCTCAGCTTTCTTGTCGTCCGTTTGCCCAGAAAAGACTTTGGCGAGAGTTTGAAGAAAACCGCCTGATTCGGCCACCTCACCAGTGACTTCTTTGCTTGAAGCTTCAGCTGTCGTTCCTGCTGTTTTACCTGTTATAGATACCGATTGCAGATTTACATTCATAGTCACAGTCTCTTCGCAGCACTTATTGGATAAGCGTCAGTGGGGATTTTAGGCAGTTAACTTGCAAGAAACACGCCATTTTGAGAGCTGATTAATAATGCGGTTTGCGCCTAGCGTAACTAAGGGTCGAAAACTCGTCCATTTGCTTCTGCTCTCGTTTAGCTTCGGCTTTCTGTTTCTCTTGTTGCTTTCTTTCGATCATCCATTCATAGGATTTGCGCTGCTTGCGTACCTCTAACCAATAGTGCTCACTATTTTCCACTTGCTGTTTGAAGTGCGCTTCTGCTCCGCGCTGTTTTGCCAACGTTTCGTCAAGCTGGTTGAGAAAGCGGTTGAGATGGACAAACTGACTGGCACTCAAACCGCTTTTTCCGCGCTCGACCAGTTGCTGGCAGTAGTCGAGGCGATATTTTTCGATCTGCTCCACCTGCTGGTAGTAACTTTCTAATTCGGCTTTCGCTTTGTTTAAGGTCAGAACCGCTTGGTTCTCCCTCTCTTTGGCCTGCTCAAGCAGAAAGTCCATCGCGTTTTCCATCCGTGATTACACTCCCAACACGTTTTTTAGCATGTTGACACACATGGCGTACGGCACCGTCTCTTTCATTTGCTGCTGCAAATAGGCATCCAATTTTGGCTTGAGGGTAAAGGCGCTATCGATGGCTTGATCCGTTCCCGGCTTATAGGCACCGATTGACACCAGATCTTGATTTTTCCGACAAATAGATAAAATCTGCCGTACGGCTTTAGACATCAACACATGCTCGTCGGTGGTGATCTGCGGCATCACACGACTGACCGATTTTTCAACGTCGATGGCTGGGTAATGGCCCGCATCGGCCATTTCACGTGACAATACGATGTGACCATCGAGAATCGCTCTCGACGCATCGGCAATCGGATCTTGTAAGTCGTCACCCTCGGTAAGCACAGTGAAGAAGGCAGTAATCGAGCCTTGTTGTGGGCCACCATTGCCCGCACGTTCAACCAGCGCAGGTAACTTGGCGAAAACCGACGGTGGATAACCTTTCGTCGCTGGCGGCTCTCCCACAGAGAGCGCGATTTCACGCTGCGCCTGTGCAAAACGCGTCAGAGAGTCCATCAGCAGCAATACATCCAGCCCTTGATCACGAAAGTATTCCGCAATCGTCAAGGCTGTTTGACACCCTTTGAGGCGCATCAGTGGCGAAGCATCCGCAGGCGCGGCAACCACTACCGAACGTTTACGACCATCTTCTCCGAGGATCTCCTCAATGAACTCTTTAACTTCGCGTCCCCGCTCACCAATCAGCCCAACCACTACAACTTGTGCCGTGGTGCCGCGCGTCATCATTCCAAGCGTGACCGATTTACCCACACCAGAACCGGCGAATAGCCCGATACGCTGCCCCTTACCGACGGTCAGCAAACCATTAATCGCTTTTAATCCGACATCCAGCGGTTCAGTGATCGGTTTGCGCGCCAAAGGATTCATCGGTTGGGCATTGAAAGAAGCACGGTGCTCAGTATAAATCGGCCCCAATCCATCAAGCGGATTGCCCACGCCATCAATCACTCGGCCAAGCAATTCCATGCCCACAGGCAAACCGCTTTCACCCGTTAATGGCGTCACTTTAGCACCAGGCAAAATTCCCGTGATCTGTTCGCTGGGCATCAAAAACAGGTTATCACCGGAGAAACCAACCACTTCGGCCTCCATTTGCCCGGTCATCGTTTCAACCAAACAGAGGCTACCGATAGGCGCGCGACAACCGGTCGCTTCTAATGTCAAACCAATCACGCGCACCAATTTACCAGCGGCAACTGGGCGTGTGGTCAACCCTTGTACTTTGTAACTTTTCAGTCGCTCCGCCAGCGAGATCATTATTCGCCTCCGTGGTGACGATTAGTGCCACAGAAATTTTGTATCACGTGTTTGATGCGCTCTTCCATGCGATAGCTGACGCTCGACTCGCCAGCTTCAATCTGCACATCGCCACGATTAAGTGATGGCTCAGAGACCAGTGTCCAGTTGCGAAACGCCAGATCGTCTTCACCATACGAGGAACGAACAATCTCGGCATCTTCAGGATTCAGATGCAAAGTGATGGGATGACCAGCGATAGGCAAGCTCTCTACCGAGGCTTTAATGGTATCAAGAATGATCTGCGGGTTGGTCTGCACCTCAACGTGAACCACCTCTTTCACCAAGCAAAGCACCATGTCCACCAGTTGCTTTTCAACTTGGTTGCTCATCAGCTCCAGTGGCTGAGCAAATTGATTGGCGAGGCTAACAAAGGTTTCAACTTGTTGTTTAACATGCTCTTCACCGGCGGCGATGCCTTCCGCTTTACCTTGTTCTAGCCCTTCTGCTTGACCGACCGCAAAGCCCTCTTCCTTACCTTTTTCAAAACCTTGCTTGAAGCCAGCCTCTTGACCTTGAAATAGCCCTTCCTGATAAGCCCCTTGCTTGATGAGTTCGATTTGTTCTTCGGTTAACTCAAGAACTGGCTCTTCTTCTGCTTTCTCAAAGTCGGGCATCCAGCCGGGGTCATAGTTAAAAGCGGTCTCTTTCGCTTGTTTGTTTACCTCAGCACCGTAATCCGGCAGGCCCCAGCGTTTTGGCTGTGGGACTGCGTCATCTTCGCCGGGACGAATAAAACCACGTTTTCTTTCCGCCATGCACTTACACCTTTGTACAGAAAACAACGCCCCGAAACGGGGCGAGGAAATAATCGATTAGAGGAACTCGTCTGCGCCACCGGAGAGCATAATTTCGCCACTGTCGGCCAGTCGCCTTGCGATAGCGAGGATCTCTTTTTGCGCAGCTTCCACGTCGGCTACCCGCACTGGCGGCATCGCTTCGATATCGTCGCGCATCATCTCAGCAGCACGTTTCGACATGTTCTTGAAGATCTTGTCGCGCAAACCATCGTCGGCGCCTTTGAGTGCTTTTTGCAGCACGTCCTGAGGAACATCACGCAGCAACTTCTGAATACCTTGGTCGTCCACTTCGATAAGGTTTTCGAATACGAACATCAGATCTTGGATCTGCGTTGCCAAATCTTCGTCCTGATCGCGGATCTGCTCCATCAACAAGCCTTCGACGTTGTTGTCGAGGTAGTTCATGATTTCGGCCGCTGCTTTCAGGCCGCCAATTTTCGCCGCCTGCGCACCCGCTTGACCAGCAAACTGCTTCTCCATGATTTCGTTCAGCTCTGCCAGTGCAGACGGTTGAACTTCTTCTAAGTTAGCGATACGCATCATCAAATCCAAGCGTACCCGCTCTGGGAACTGGGAGATGATTTCCGCTGATTGATCCGCTTCCAGATAGGACAATACTATCGTTTGAATTTGTGGGTGCTCGTTAACAATGATGCTCGCCACTTGTCTTGGGTCCATCCACTTCAAGGAATCCAGACCTTTAGAGCCTGTACCGAGAAGGATTTGATCGACCAAGTTATTGGCTTTGTCTTCACCCAGTGCCGCGATCAGCGCATTACGCATAAAGTCTTCGCTGCCCATACCAATATTGGTGTACTTCTGGATATCTTCCAGAAACGCTCGGTGCACCGCCGATACTTTGTCTTGGCTGAGATCTTTGGCTTTCGCCATGGCACTCCCCACCCGTTGAACCTGCTTTGGCTCTAAGTGACGGATAATTCCAGCCGCATCTTGCTCATTGAGACTCAGCAGCAAAATCGCTGCTTTTTCTTCACCAGTGATGGTCGAAATATCGACTCCTGTTGAATCCATCTCGCCGCTTGCTTCCTGATTTGCAATTTCGTTAGCCATTCGTCATCCAATTCTTCACAACTTGAGCCGCCAGCTCAGGTTCGTTTGCAACCAATGCACGCACTGCTTTCAACACATCTTCATCTTTGTGCAGATTTGGCAGGTCGATGCTTGACCCAAATTCAAACAACTCACTACTTTCGATGTCACTGCCAATCAAGCTGGTTTCACCGTCGGCGCCAATCGGCAGGCCATCAGGCCCGTACATTTCGTTTTCATCGTCACTCGCAGGGTTGAGCAGTTTCTTCATCGCTGGACGAATCAACACCAACACCACCACAATGATCACCAAGGCACTTGCGAACCAGCGCACCCAGTCGTTGAAGTTTGGATGTTCCCAAATCGGTACGTCAGCCAGCTTTTCCGGTTCCTGTTCAGCAAACTGCATACTTAATACATTGAGTAAGTCGCCGCGGTTTTCATTAAAACCGACCGTACCAATCAGCACTTGGCGGATAGCATTAATTTCCGCTTCACTACGAGGAGTATAGGTGACACTGCCGTTATCCGGATTGACCGCTGCGCGATCTTTGATCGCCACTGACACCGTCTGACGTGTCACGATACCAGTCTGCTTGCGTTCATGACTGATGGTGGTATCGAGCTCAAAGTTACGCGTCGACTCTTTGCGCACCGAACCTTGCCCCGTCACCGAACCGTCTTTCATTTGAGCGACATCTTGCGGAATAGAGGCATCTGCCGGCGGCTGGTTACTGAGCGCACCCGGCACACCCGCCACCATGTTGGCGTTGTTGTAATCTTCTAACGCATACTCACTGCGCGTGGCTGGGGTATTGGGGTCAAACGCCTTTCGTGTTTGCTCGACCGCACTAAAGTCCATTTCAATATCAACTTGCGCGGTGTAATTGCCAAAACCCAAAATAGGAATAAGCACAGAGTCAATTTTTTCTCGCAGCATCTGCTCTTGGCTGCGCTCTAACTCTTGCTCTTTGCGCCGAGCTGCGGAGACTGGATCTTGTGAACCCGAGTTTAGTAATCGACCATGTTGATCCGTAACGGTGACACGAGAGGTTTTCATGCCCGGTACGGCGCTCGCCACCATGTCGACAATCGAATCCACCTCTTGCTGTTTGAGGTTGGCACCGGTACCTAAGGTCAAAAATACCGAAGCGGAAGCCTCTTGATTGTGGCGCACAAACACGCTTTGCTTCGGCAAGGCAAGCAGCACACGCGCTTTACGCACTTGCTTCATCTCTTCGATGGCTTTGCCTAGCTGCCGTTCACGGCTGAGTTTCAAACGCTCTTGTTCTAGACGTTGCGAAACGCCAAAGCCCATGTCTTGCAGCAGAATATCGTCACCGGCTTGGGTACTTTGATTCAGGCCAGAGCGAACCATATCCAATTTAATCGAATTAAACTCGCTGCTTTCCACCAAAATGGTGTTGCCATCCAGTTTGTAATTGATTTTTTGTTGATCGAGATGATCGAGAACCGGGATCAGTTCTTCGGTTTCGAAAATGCCCAACGGACGCATTTCGGGCTCTTTTACCCAGAAAAACAGCATGACGATCAACGCCACACAGATGGAAATGGAAACCACAAGAACAATCTGACGCAACAGATCAAGATCACCAACGGCCATATCAAATTTGGACGAACTGCGCTCATCCAAATCGGGGTTTTGTCCGTCGAGATCCATGTCTGATTGAGCAACCATAGCGTTGTTGGATGCTCCATCAGTAACAGTCAGATCCGTTGATTTATTCTCTTCAGCCACAATGTACTACCTAAATTCAGACTGGCATATTCATGAGGTCTTTGTATGCCTCAATCAGTTTGTTTCTTACCTGCAAGGTGGCCTCAAACGCCACACTGGATTTGTTTCTAGCAATCATCACATCAGAGAGCGATACATCGGCGTCGCCACGATCAAAACGGGTTTGCAAATCACTGGATGATTTTTGTAACGCGTTCACATTATTGATGGCCTGATTCAGTATATTGCCAAAATCAGCGCTGACTTTCGCCCCTGTTGCTGGTGTAGATGCGTTGGTCGCTTCCAGCATCATGGCGCGCATTTCGCCTTGTAATCCGTCAATTCTCATCTTCACCTCAACGCCAAAAGTTTGACCAGACATTTCGCTGTAATATTGACAACGCAATTAGCATGCCATACCAAAGACACAGTTTACCCTTTCTTGACTAAACTGACCAACAGCGAACACTCATCCCGGGATATCGATACCAGCATCACGCATCTTGGCCAATTTGTAGCGCAAAGTTCTCGGGCTGATACCCAGTTTTTCCGCCATCTCTTTACGGCGACCTTGGCATTCAATCAAAGTCTCTAAAATGATGGCATACTCTTGATCTCGTAATTCGCTACCTAAGCTATCTCCGCCAACGATACTACGGCTAAACGCATCAGGCTGCGCGACCGGTTTGACGTCCGGCACTACGGCATCGCTGGTTTGCTGCACCACATTTTGCAAACTGTTGGCGTCTTGCCAATCTACCCCTTCTAACAGGATATGATCCTGCTCGATATCGCTGTTTTCACTTAAGATGAGGGCGCGCTGCACCACGTTGTCTAGCTCGCGCACGTTACCCGGCCAAGGATAATGCGTAAGTTTGTCCAGCGCTTGAGGTGAAAAACGAGGTACCGCAATCCCCTGTTTCATGCAGTGACGCTCTGCCAGATGTTTGGCGAGCGGTACGATATCCCCTTGGCGCTCACGTAACGCAGGCCAAGTCAATGGGAAAACATTCAGACGGTAATACAAATCCTCTCGGAAATTCCCTTCGGAAACATACTGCTTTAAGTCACGGTTACTGGTGGCTAGGACGCGCACATCCAACTTGATGCTCTTGCGACTACCCAGGCGCTCCACTTCTCGCTCCTGCAGTACGCGCAGCAGTTTGGCTTGCAGGTTGAGATCCATTTCACTGATCTCATCGAGTAGAATCGTACCACCTTGCGCCTGTTCAAATTTGCCCGGGCAAGCTTGCACTGCGCCAGTGAACGCCCCTTTTTCGTAGCCAAACAAGGTGGCTTCTAGCATGTTATCCGGGATCGCGGCGCAGTTAATCGCAACAAATGGCCCGTCTTTACGCAGCGACGCATTGTGAATGTAGCGCGATAACACTTCTTTGCCCGAACCACTTGGGCCAAGCACCATCACGTTGGCGTCGGTGCGCGCGACTTTGTCGGCCAGCGCAAGCAGTCGTAAGCTCTTTTCATCCGCCACTACCGCGTCACCATTGTCGTCCGATTTGACAGGAGCGTAACGGCTGACCATATTGAGCAACACTTCTGGCGCGAAAGGCTTGGCCATGTAGTCAATCGCCCCTTCTTTCATCGCTGACACGGCGTCTTCAATGTTGGCATACGCCGTCATCAGCAACACCGGCAAATTTGGCCAGTTTTGCTTGATGCTACGCAATAGTGCGAGCCCACCCATGCCGGCCATTTGTACGTCAGAGACCACAATATCCACCGAATGGGCTTTGAGTTTGAGTAGTGCATCTTCGGCGCAATCTGCTTCGAGCCATTCATACCCCGCTAATGCCAATGTATCGACCAGCGCTTCGCGCAGACCTTCGTCGTCTTCTACGATTAACACCTTGCTTTGAGCCATTTCAGATCTCCAATGTGGTTAATTCTCTGCTTCCGTCGAAGCAAGCTGATTGCGCTCAAGAGGCAGGCACATGGTAAAACACGCGCCATCGCCCTCTTCAGAAAGTAGTTCTAGCCGTCCATCATGGGCACGACACACCATTTGCACCACGGCTAACCCAAGGCCTGTGCCTTGTGAACGAGTAGTGAAAAAGGGTTCCATAATCTTATTTTGTAATTCTTTCGGTACGCCCGGACCGCTGTCTTGCACAGAAATGCGTAGCTCACCATTGACTGGGCGGAAATAGACATCGATCTGGGCTTCTTTTCCGGCGATCTGGATAGCATTCATCACCAGATTACTCAACGCAGAAGCGATAGCATTCACATTGCCGAGTATTTGCGTCTGCTCACCTTCCACTTCTTGGCAGTAGTCAATCTGGTTGCTACGCAGCGCGGTTTCGACCATGGGTTGATATTCACTCACCAGTTGCTCGATAGTAAACGGCTTGATGACTTTATTGTCTCCCCCCTTGGCAAACAACAGCATATCATTGACCTGCTTTTCCAAATCTTGCAAGCGATCCATCAACTTGGATTGAAAACGCTCCCGCGTAGCACTGGGCAAATTTGGCGCTCCCAAGTTCGATGCATAAAGCATAGCACTGGAGAGCGGGGTTCTGACTTGATGGGCCAGCGACGCAACCATTCTGCCAAGCGATGACAAGCGTTGCAAATCACTCACTCGCGACTGTAACAGGCGAGTTTCGGTGAGGTCGGTAATTAGAATCAATTGGCCCGTTGCCGACGCCGAGATAGCCAAGCGCACTTTGCGTCCATTACGCAGCGACACTTCGTGTCCATCATCGTCACGCGGGGCAAACGCGGCTTGAATAATAGAAAACCACTTTTCGTTCACCAGTGGCACTTGCAGGATACGATGCGCCTCGGGATTAGCTTCTCTGACCACCCCTTGAGTATCGAGCAAAATAACACCCGCGGGCATCACATCCAAAACCTGTTTGTAACGTTCTACCTGACTTTCTACCGAATCTAAGTGAGACTGATTGATGAGGTTATCCATGGAGTGTCGAATTCTCGCCTATAAAACTACAATAGCCTGTCACGCAAAATGCATGCCAGGCTATTGTTTATATTTTTCAATACGTTAACAGAGAGACAAGAAGTTGACGCCTCATAAGAGGTTAACGCTGCATGTTGTACTTACGCATTTTCTCAACTAATGTCGTCCGACGCATCCCAAGCATGTCCGCCGCACGCGCAACCACTCCACCTTGCGCTTCTAGCGCTTGGTTAATCATGTTCACTTCCAACTCCGCCAACAACTCTTTCAGGTTCACCCCTTCCGGCGGAAGAGACTGCGGTGCGTTGAGATTGCTGTCAAAATCACTTTTCTCAGAAAAATCAAAATGCTCAGAAAAAATATCCTCCAACACATCTCGCTCCTGCTCTTCAACAGAAGCAAACGAAGAGAGCTCTGGCTGAAACTCCGGAATATCGCTGTAGCGATACTTGGTTGGCAAGTGATTGACATCCACCAAACTGTTGGGATAGAGGATTACCATCCGCTCGACCAGATTGGCGAGCTCACGCACATTACCGGGCCAATCATGCTCCATTAAGGAATTGATCGCTCTAGGAGTGAAACAGATGGGCTGTCCACCCTCGGCTTGCAAACGGCTCATCAACTCTTGCAACAACAGCGGGATATCTTCTTTGCGCTCTTTCAACGCTGGCATTTCAATTGGGAAAACATTTAAACGGTAGTAGAGATCTTCACGGAATTTCTCGTCGTCAATCATGCTTTCCAGATTGCGATGTGTCGCGGCGATAACACGCACATTCGCTTTTAACGTCGCATTGCCTCCGACGCGTTCAAAACAACGCTCTTGCAATACGCGTAAGAGTTTTACTTGCATCGCCATTGGCATGTCGCCAATTTCATCTAAGAAAATGGTGCCACCATCGGCTAGCTCAAAGCGCCCTTTGCGTGTGGTTAGCGCGCCAGTAAATGAGCCTTTTTCATGTCCAAAAAGCTCGCTTTCCAACAAATCAGGTGGAATCGCACCGCAGTTGATCGGCACAAAAGGGCCATTACGACGTGTAGAATGGTAGTGAATATTACGTGCAACCACTTCTTTGCCCGTGCCTGATTCTCCTAGAATCAGTACGTTGGCTTCCGTATCCGCCACCTGTTCGATCAGATGACGTACCTCTTGGATGCCCATACTTTGACCAACCAAACTACGGAAAAGGGTATTTTTACGCGCAGAAGCAACAACATTAACCCCTTTTCTGCCAAGGAATTCTTTGCAGTGCCTGAGTGCTTCACTGAGTTGCGGATAATTTAGCGGGAATTCCAGTTCACCAATCAAGTTTGGCATGTCGTCAACCGGATGCGCGAAATCGCCCATAACCAGTAAAGGGATATGATGTGCCGCGTGGAGTTTAGCCATCACCGCTGCCAGTGAACGATCATGCACATAGCCAACGATCACACCCGACCATACCGTTGACCAATCAACACTTTCTATCTGAGCAGAAGGGAGTGCTTCGCAATTTTCCCCAACAAATTCCAATATATTGCTTAAATTAAGACGATTTTTCTCATCATCTTCGATTACAAGCAGCTTTGCCAAACCTTGCATAAGTACGAATAATTGCCTTTGTTTATGGTATGTTGCGGCCAGATCTTGAGGTACGGTAATAAGTGAGCCTTCTATCAGCTTCACTCAACTAACGATAGACAAAACAGAAAATTCAGCAACAAAAAAAGCCATTAGGGCTAGTAATGGCTTCTATTTTATTTGAATAAAAAAATAAGGCAACCAAGCAATTACGTGGTGTGAGCTCGGTTAAAAGTTTGATATCCCATTAGATCCCAACGGCTGCGGCGGTTAAATTGTGATATTCGTTCGGAATCTGATCCCAAGCTGACTTAATCTCACGAATAATGTCGATAACATCGTCAATGGGTTGAGGATCGTTTTTGTGGTTCGCATTGGAGATTTGCGTGATCATAAACTCGTACAATTGATCAAGATTGCGTGCAATGTCACCACCATCGTCCATCGACAAACAGCTACGTAGCGCAATGATGATGTCTAGAGCTTTACCCAAACGCTCACCTTTGACCGGAATATTACCCGCCTGCATGGCCGCTTTGCCTTGGATCAGACGCTCAATTGCACCCGCCATCAGCATTTGAATGACTTTATGCGGAGACGCAGCACTGAGTTGGCTATCCACTGACACTTTTTTGTAAGCCTGTAATGAACCGCGCATAGTATTCCTCTTTTATGTAAACTTTTTGTACTGTTGAAGGGAACGCTGACCTCGTCTGAACTTTTGCAATTGTAAACCCGTTTTATTGGTCTCTTCCTGCATACGTTCCAGCAACCTTTTTGTTCGAGTGATCATCAATCGCCACTCTTCGTCACTCTTCAACTGTGGGTTTTGCACCACCTGTTGAAGAAGGCTCTGCAATAACTGTTCCCTGTTATCGACTAGCTGTAGCAAATCTTCAGTACTAATTTCGTCTTTTTCCAGTTCGAGAGAAATTAATTGATCCAAATCACACAATTGTGCCAGCAAGGTCATTCGAGGTTATCCTAATGCATTCATCAGAGCACCTAGTTGCCCTTGCATTTTACTCGTTGCGTCCTGCATTGCAGTAAATTTCGCGTGAGTACGTTCCTGAAGGCTGTTGATCCGGCGATCCAATGCCGCTTGTTCATCGGATAAACGGTAAGTTTGTTCCGACAGGCTCTTCTCACGGGTTCGAATCGAGCCGGTCACTCCAGTGATTCCATGAATGGCATCTTCAACACGTTTAGCAAATCCGGTGTTGCCACCAAAGAAATCTTCCAACTTGTTGAAGTTGTTATTAAGCTGGCGATCCAACATGTCGTAGTTGATCTCCAGCGTTCCCTGACGTGTGGTTGTGATACCAAACTCGGTCAGTGATTTGAGATTTTCTGGCGCTTTATCAATCCGGGATGAAAAAACGCTTTTAAGTCGTGAATCAGCATTACGCACAGTGCTGTCCCCTGCCAGAGGGCCTTTTTGCCCAGTTGCCGGATCAACACCCGATAAAGATTTGGCGGTTTGGTAAAACTGATTGTACGCGTTGACAAAGGTCTCAATATCCTCGCGCACACTATTTCTATCATACTCAACGCCAATTTCTGCTGGCGCTTTGTTGCGTGGTGTTGTGCCTTTTAAGGCCAAATCGACACCTTCAATCGCATCTTCGATGATGTTGTTGTTGCTCGACAACTGAGCAACCCCATCTAGAACGACCATGGCATCCTGACCTTTTTGTACCTCATTCATACCATTGTAGGTATCAAAGGACTCTTGAGCTTGCTGCAATACCTCTTGCGCCTGATCGATGCGTTCAAGGCGTTCACGCTCTTGCGGATCCAGCTTAGCGCGTTGAATTTGCTTGGCTTGCTCTTCCGTCAGTTCCCCTTTAGCGACTTTTTCATCTAACTGGGCTTTTTCTTGCGCCAGTTGTTCCTCAATGCGCGCTTTCTCTTGCGCCAGCTCTTGTTGGACTTTCTCTTGTTCGGCCTCTAATTTGGCTTGTGCCTCTTTAGGTGTCACGTAAGAGTCGGTCAACGTTCCAGAAGCAGTATTGGTCCAGCCAGGAACATCAGGGGCTTTCTCTATCGCCTTTTCGTCTAATTCAAGCTCGGGCGTATAGTAAGAGTCGAGTAAGGTGCCGGAGGCGGTTTCGGTCCAGCCAGGAATGTTGTCTTGTGGGAGTAACGAAGCAGCGGCTTGGGCAGCATCGAGCGCTTCTTGACCCGCTTTCGCGGCATCGGCACCAAAGCTGGAGATAGGCTCGTTGCTCTGCGTATCAGAAGACATGTTATCGCCTTTAGCAGCGATATCAGTGTCTGTTTTCAGTTCGGTGTCACTGTCTGCATCCGTTGCGCCCTCAGCAATGGGAATAGGGTTGCCCTGCTCGTCGAACTGAGGTTCTGCGCCTTGTTCCACACCGTCGGCAGAGGCTGTTGCCGAGTCAGGTTTTACCTCTTGCATCACCTCTTCGGCGGCAATACGCGCTTTTTCCAGCGCTTTGACACGCTCTTCGAGGGTTTTATACTCGAGTTTTTTCAGCGGATCGCCTCGCTCGGCGTCCACGTGAATACGAATTTGGTTATCCTTACCTGAGACTGTCGAGGCAAGGATCAGGCGGGGGCCTTCCACATCGTTGATGACCGATGCGCGAACGCCCGTGTTTTTACCAGAAGTGTTGATACCTCTAACCACGTCAATCAGTTTCGAATCGGCACTGACATTCACGTCAAAGGTTTTTTCTCCAAGCGAAATCTGCAGCTTCCCAGGGCCAAATTTTGCGTCTTCGGCCAGAACGTCCGAAGCCACCTTATGGCTCTGAGCAAGCTGCAACACATCGATGGCATATTTACCGGCAATCGCATCGGTAGTTGCAGTGGCTGAGACGATACTATCGTCAGTCGTGTCGACTTTGCGCACAGCAAAAGCCTTCTCCTGACGAAAGTTCGCCATCATATTTTTCATCGTATCCAACGATTCTCTGAGCCGCCCATAGGCGCTGATGCTGGTATCAATTTGGGCCCGCTCGTTGTCGATACGTAGCTGCTTTGGCACACGCTCTGCATCGACAACTTTGCTGACCATGGAATTGATATCCATGCCACCAGACATCCCCAAAGGGCCTAAACTCATTGAATCACCTCAACAACGACTTACACTTTATCTACCAACAAACCAGATCGGGTAGCTTGTGAGACTAAGCGTCTGAATATCTCTAGCATCTCTTCATCAGGTATCTGACGAATTATGTTTCCCGTACGGGCTTCATAAATCGTCACAACATCTTTGCCTGATTCTTCGTCCACTTTAAAAGAGACCCCTTTATTAATGGAAGAGATAAATTCATTCATTTTCTCCACCATTTTGACCCTTTCTTCCCGATTGAGCTGCTGTCGCTCTTGCGACATTTTTACCGCAGCTTCAATTGAAAAGTTAGCATCATCATTTTTCACCGTCTCCGGCGAAGAGTTCTCTTTCGGACCAGACATGCTAGGCACAGCACCACTTTTGTCATAAGCAACATTTGTGCCATTTTGCAAGCCGTAAGGCTGGATGTTCGATGTGTAGGATGATATTTCCATAACAATCTCCCTTCCACCTTTATGAGCTACTACTCATCAAAGCTGAGCTAAACCTGAATTTAGCTCGCTCTGATTAGCCCAACAAGCTAAGAGCCGAAGATGGTGACTGTTTCGCCTGCGCCAGAATCGAAGTACTCGCTTGTTGCAGAATCTGAGTCTTGGTCATCTGAGTTGTTTCTTTCGCGTAGTCAGTATCTCGGATACGGCTATTCGATGCGTTTACGTTCTCGTTGATGTTACTCAAGTTACTGATCGCATGGTTGAAACGGTTTTGGAACGCACCCAGAGAGGCACGTTGGCTATCAACCGCTTTCAGTGCACCATCAATGATAGACACTGCTTCTTGCGAGCCTGCAACGCTTGTTACGTCGATCTTCTGTACGTTGGTTTTCTCACCGTCACCAATCGTCAACTCAGACGCCAAACCACCACCGAATTCAACTTGACCATCTTGCACACGTTGAGAAGAAGCGAACAATTGCAGTTTACCACCTTCGCCCACCGCCGCTTTCACGTCTTCGTTTTGGCCGTTGATGTACGTTGCCACTTCTTCTAGATCGTCACCCGCTTTCGCGTTGATGGTGATCTCTTTCTCTTCACCTTCCTTATTAGTATAAGTCATGGTGAGGTCGGTATTGTTGGTGACTTTCCAGTCTGCAGCTACGCCGTCTTCTGACTTGTAGCTCATACCGCCCATTGCATCAGTGTCGGTACGTAAGCTATCCATGGAAAGCATAACCGCTTCACCGGAGTCAGCACCGATTTGGAAAGATTGCGAACCATACGTGCCGTTTAGCAGCTTATTACCACCAAATGAGGTGGTTTCAGCGATACGGTTCAGTTCTTTGTTCAGCGCGGTCACTTCTTCCTGAATCGCCACACGTTCTGCTTTCGAGTTAGAACCGTTAGACGATTGCAGCGCAAGGTCACGCATACGTTGTAGGATGTTGGTACTTTCCGTCATCGCACCTTCAGCGGTCTGAGCAATTGAAATGCCATCGTTTGCATTTTTCACTGCCATATCCAGACCACGACTTTGCGCGTTCAAACGGTTAGAAATTTGTAGGCCAGCGGCATCGTCTTTCGCACTATTGATTTTATAGCCCGAGGACAAGCGCTCCATTGATTTTTGTTGACCTTCAGCAGCCTGATTTAGGTAACGCTGTGCGGTCATCGCTGACACGTTGGTGTTTACGTTCATAGCCATAATTGATCTCCTTAGGCTTTTGTTGATGTACCATCGTGTCTCTCACCTCACTCTGGCACATCTCATTTCTCTCAGTCCTGTAACGGCGGCGCTAAGAATACCTTTAGGAGAATTTTAGTTTTTTTCGCTATTTTTTCATCCAACGGAAGAAAGTGTGATCTCAAATCAATTTATGGGAGGCTGTCAATTCATCCGTGTCTCTGACTTTAGCTAAGGCGCAATAAAAAGCCTGACCGAAGTCAGGCTTTACTCGCTCATCTCTCACCACGAGCCAATGAGTTTTCTGTAGGGCTAAACTTAACCCAGTAGGCTGAGCGCTGAGTTTGGCGCTTGTTTCGCCTGAGCAAGAATCGAACTGGATGCTTGCGACAGAATTTGTGTTTTGGTCAATTGAGTCGTCTCTTTCGCGAAGTCGGTATCTTTGATACGGCTCTTCGACGCGTTCACGTTCTCATTGATGTTGTCCAAGTTGCTGATTGCGTGGTTGAAACGGTTCTGGAACGCACCCAGCTCTGCGCGGTGACTATCCACGTATTTCAGCGCAGCATCGAGAATCGCTACCGACTCTTGCGCACCTTGCACGCTGGTCACGTCAATGGTGTCTACCGTCACTTTTTTGCCTTCACCGATACCTAGCTCTCCCGCTAGACCACCGGAGAAAGAGATCTCGCCATCAACTTTGTTGGTGCCTGCGAAGATTTGCAGTTTGCCGCCTTCACCGACTGAGGCTTTCAGCAGATCGGTTTGACCATTGATGTAGGTGGCCAGCTCTTCGATATCATCACCCGCTTTGGCGTTGATGTTGATCTCTTGCTCGTTGCCAAACGTGTCGGTCAGAGAGATGGTCAAGTCGTTGTCACCCGCAGAAACGGTCCAGTTTTTGTCTTTCCCTTCTTCTGCTTGGTAACTAACACCACCCATCATCTGGTTGTCTGAACGCATATCTTTTAGAGACAGCATGACCGCTTCACCGTTGTCCGCACCAATCTGCATTGATTTGGTACCGTAGGTGCCGTTAAGCAGTTTGTTACCACCGAATGATGTGGTTTCTGCGATACGGTTCAGTTCGTCGTTAAGCGCCGTCACTTCTTCTTGAATCGCCACGCGCTCTGCTTTGGAGTTTGAGCCGTTAGCCGATTGCAAAGACAAGTCACGCATACGTTGCAGGATATTGGTGGTTTCGTTCATCGCACCTTCGGCGGTTTGCGCGATGGAGATACCATCGTTGGCGTTACGTACCGCCACATCCAAACCACGGCTTTGTACGTTCAAACGGTTCGAGATTTGCAGACCCGCTGCGTCATCTTTCGCGCTGTTGATTTTAAAACCTGAAGACAGACGTTCCATTGACGTTTGTTGCGCGCTGTTTGCGCCGTTTAGGTAACGTTGTGCTGTCATTGCTGCTACGTTGGTATTTACATTCACTGCCATGATGAATTCTCCAATTGATTTTCCGATGTTACGGTTTCCGACGTCTCGGAAAACCAAGTAGTTCTCTCAAAGTTACTTTTATTAACGGCTCAATTGGAAAATCCTTTAGCAAAAAAAGACAATTTTTTTGAAAAAAGATTCTTTAGCGAGGAATACGTGATGAAAAGGGTAAAAGTGATAAAAAAGTTCAAAAAAGGGCTAAAGGTTTATTTTTTTTCGTCGATAAAAGCGGTTATTTTTTCTTTAGCCATGCTCTTACAGGGTTATCCCAGCAAGGTGAGCGCTAAGTTGGGGCCGTTTTTAGCCTGTGCCAAAATAGAAGCGCTCACTTGCTGCAAGATCTGCTGCTTGACCATTTGTGTGGTCTCTTTGGCATAATCCGTATCTTTGATTCGGCTATTGGATGCAGCCAAGTTCTCATTGATGTTGTCGAGATTGTTGATCGCGTGGCCAAAGCGGTTTTGGTAAGCACCAAGCTGGGCACGGCTACTGTCCACGTATTTCAGTGCCGTATCGAGTGCCGCGACTGCGCTTTGCGCCCCGCCCACGGTAGTGATGTCCAACTCGTCAACCATTTGACTCCCGCCAGCGACCATTTGCAGGCTATCCGCCAGCCCTCCGGAAAATATCGGCTGACCAAGAATGGGGTCAATCTGCGAGTAAGCCATGTAAAGCTGCAGTTGACCATGTTCATTGACCGAGGCAGAAACATGGTCAGTTTGGCCATTGATGTACGTAGCGATCTCTTCGATGTTATCGCCCACTTTGGCCTCAATATCGATACTTTCCGTTTCCCCATAAGCGTTCACGTAGCTGATATTGAGATCGTTTTGCCCTGGAGCCACTGTCCAGTCCCCACCCGCGGCTAAGTTGGCGACATATTTAAATCCGCCCATCTGCGCCACATCGCTACGCATGTTGTTCAGTTGAACCTGAACCGCCTCACCCGAATCTGCGCCAATCTGAAAGGATGAAGAACCAAAAGTACCATTAAGCAGCTTTCGTCCACCAAAAGAGGTGGTTTCGGCAATACGATTGAGCTCATCATTCAGAGCCGACATCTCTTCTTGTAAAGCAATGCGCTCAGCATGACTGTTGGAACCGTTAGAGGATTGCAGTGAGAGATCACGCATTCGCTGCAAAATATTGGTGGTCTCATTCATCGCACCTTCGGCAGTCTGCATGATTGAGATGCCATCGTTGGCATTACGCACCGCCATATCCAAGCCATTCATTTGCGCGCGCAAACGATTAGAGATTTGTAAACCAGCGGCATCATCTTTGGCACTATTGATGCGAGAGCCTGACGACAATCGCTCCAAAGATTGATTGAGCATTTCGCTTGCGCTACTCAGGTGCCTTTGTGCTACCAAAGCAGAGACGTTGGTATTGACAGTAATAGCCATGAGATCTCACAGACGGATTGAGGGATTAGCTTCCTATCGACCAATCCATCCACATCTTGAGCAAAAAATGGATAAAAAATGGGGAGCCGATGCTCCCCGCGATGCAGTTTGAGGTTTGCACTTATTTTACTGACAGTTCACTTAGCATCGTAAGCGAAGGGGCAAAGAAGTAAGCACCAGTGACCGCTTTGGTAAAGCGCAGCAACTGGTCGGTTTTTCCATCGGTCACACCGTACATGCTCTCTAGCATCACTTTAAAGTTATATAGTGTGTGGCAGTAAGCAATAAACAGCAGGCCATGAGCGCCAGTCACACTGCCGTAAGGCAAGCTATGACGCACAATCTTCAAGCCTTTGCCTTCTTCTTTGATGTCCACTCGGCCAACATGAGAAGCGGCCGGGACATTATCCAGCTCTATCGAATCGGGCTTCGTTCGACCAATCACTTTCTCCTGCGCCGCAATATTGAGACGATCCCAAGCGGGCAGATTGTGTTCAAAACGTTGCACCATCACATAACTACCACCAGCGAATTCGCCGTCAGACACAAGCGCAACTTGCGCACGTTGTTCATCTTTCGGATTCTCGGTACCATCAATAAACATGGTCATATCACGCGCGTCGAGGTAGCGATAAGCGTATGTTTCATCAACGACCGTCACGTCGTCGGCCATTTCTGTCAGCAATGTTCTGAGTAAGTAGAAGTGCAAGTCATGACGCTGTGAATGAAAATGCAGCAACACATCAACCTCGGTTGACGGTGCTATGACTTCACCTTCACCAAGCTGAGGAAAATCGATAAGCTCTTCCGGCATCGAGACGTCTAGCTGCTGCCAAAACGCTTTACTGAAGGCGATCGATACGGTGAGATTGGCGCCGGGTTGCGATTGATTGAGCGTTTCCACCTTTTGCGGTAAAGATTGCAGTTCAGCCAACACCTTAGCGGCATTGCGATTCACTTTAAGTAAGGTGTACAGGGCAAAAGGCCCAGCTTCTGGCAAGATCGCGGATTGCGCAAGTGACATGATAAACTCCTCTTTTTTGCCCCAGTGTAGAGCGAAATAGCGATAAATATTTTGATGATTATCAGTGATTTTCACCCTGATTTGGCATTTTGGGCACATTAAAACAATCTTTGACCCATTGGCTGTTCAAAAGATAAATGCCAAACCACAGCAGTAGCAGCAAAGTTAATGCGTTGGCCCAGTTAAACTGGCCATGCTCTAAATAGACGTGATAGAGCGTTTGCAGCAGTTGCACGGCGATAAGTGCCAGCGTCGCCACTCGTCCCTTCTGAGTAATTTTGTCCACCCAGTGGCGATCCGATTTCCTCAACCCCATCACCCACATCAAACCGACACTGGGAATGCCGATCAGCAGCCCAAGGTAAAGGGTGTGGTTGTCTGGATACACCCATTGCAAAATGCGTGTTCCGCTTTCTCGGCTCACGCCTGCCACCGCAAACACGACCCATGCACGGGCTAAAAAAAACCAGCCTAACCAGAGCATCAGTGGCGCTTTCAGGTATCCGTGGCTGTCGTAATGGTCGAATGAGTATCGCAAAGCAAAGTACTAAATCAATGAAACAGCCGACACTTTAACGCAAAAGATTCAATTAGTAACCCGACAAGGTTAGACTGCCTTAAGGAATTGACATGATTTAGACAAAGATGAAAAGAAATACCCTAACACCTTCACCCGAGTCGCAACAAGAAGCGCTCAAGATAGCCCGAGCCACGCAAAAGCCGGGGCAGACCAAAGAGCAAACCAAACTCATCGCCCAAGGTATCGAAAAAGGAATCGCTCTATACAAAAAGCAGCAGAAAGAGCGCCATCGCCAAGCAGACAAAGCGAGAAAAAAGCAGCTCAGGCTCAAAAGTGAGGATCACACCAATTCAGCGCCAGAAGACAGTGTTGAGATGCTCGATACTCCTAAGCCAACAACGCAAAAGCTGCCTTGGGTACTGCTCGCTCTCAGTTGGCTTGGCTTTGCCGTTTATCTCTGGATAGGAAATTAAGATGTTAAAACGTTCAGTAGTCGCCTTCGTCAGTTTAGGCCTATTAAGCGCATGTAGTACACCACTCAATAAAACAACGACTGAGTCTCAAAGCATAGAAATCCGCCTTGATGGACAGTTCAATCCCGATAGCTGTCACTATCTTGGCACCGTGACTGGCAGTGAGGGGCATTGGTACAACTATCTGTTTTTTGGTAATGACGTTTTGATCCAAGGCGCCGTCAATCAACTAAAAAATAATGCTCATCAGCTCGGTGCCAACACCATTTATGCTATCACCACGCAAAATTTCACGACTTCCGTGAGCCTGCTCGGCACAGCTTATTACTGCGAAACGCTAAAGCGCGGCCAAAGGTTAAATTGAGACGAATAAATAAGAAAAGCCAGCAAACGCTGGCTTAAGCACGAAATCCAAGGCTAGTGGCGATGTCTTTCTCACGCTCCATCACCCACTGACTATCAAACGGCCCCCAATCTGAGAGTTGATAATAGCCATCATTGTGACGTCGCCCATCTTGAACAAACATCAGCTCAATGCCGATCCCCGGCAGTGCCTTCAGTACATCTTGAATCGTACGACGAGGCCAACCCGTTTGCTCGATCAACTTAGGCACATTTGGCCTTTCTAGGTTCTCCACCAACAAGGCGAGATATAATCGCCTTGCAAAAACAGGACTCAATTCCATTGACACCTCCTAAATTTGTGCTGATTCATTATTTCTTTTTTCCTCGGCCTTTTGTTGAGGCGGATCAATAACCTTCCATTCACACTCAAGAAAGTACGATTTTTTTTCAGCAACAAAATATTCTTGCGCAAGTTTTGAGTGTTCTACGGCTTCTTGGTAGGATGCAGAGTCAAAATAATAATTCAGCTCGAAGGAAGAACTCATGACCATCACCATGTATGGCATCCCCAATTGTGACACGATAAAAAAAGCGAAAAAGTGGCTGGACGAGGCAAACCTTAGCTATGAATTTCACGATTTTCGCAAGCAGGGCATCAGCTCAGAGATGGTCGCAGAATTTTGTCAGCAGCTCGGTTGGGAACAAGTACTGAACAAACGCGGCACCACCTTCCGTCAACTCACCGCTGAGCAAAAAGAGAGCCTCACGGAAGCAAGTGCAATTGCCCTGCTCGTCGAACAGCCAGCGATGATCAAACGTCCTATTCTGCGTGTTGACAACCAATTACATATCGGCTTTAAAGCCGAACAATATCAGCAAATTTTTCACTGATTAAGGATTATCAAGGATGACAGACAGTCCCGTACTGGCTTTAACCAAAGACCTCATTAGCCGTCAATCCGTTACACCTGAAGATGCAGGTTGCCAAGACGTGATGATCGAGCGATTGCAAGCACTTGGCTTTGAAATCGAAAGAATGGTGTTTGAAGACACCACCAATTTCTGGGCACGTCGTGGCAGTGAAGCGCCGCTGTTTGCTTTTGCCGGCCACACCGACGTGGTTCCGGCGGGCAAGTTGGATCAATGGCATACTCCTCCGTTTGAACCAACAGAAAAAGACGGCTACTTATACGGCCGTGGCGCGGCCGATATGAAAGGATCTCTGGCCGCCATGGTGGTTGCGACCGAACGTTTTATTGCGCAGCACCCAGACCACAAAGGTTCGATCGGTTTTCTCATCACCTCTGATGAAGAAGGGCCGTTTATCAACGGTACGGTGCGCGTGGTGGAAACCTTGATGGCACGCGATGAAAACATTGATATGTGTATTGTCGGTGAACCCTCAAGCACCGCCATCGTCGGTGATGTAGTGAAAAACGGCCGTCGTGGTTCCATTACTGGCGATCTTACCGTCAAAGGCACGCAAGGTCATGTCGCTTACCCGCACCTTGCTGACAACCCAGTCCACAAATCATTGCTGGCGATTCACGAGTTGGCCACCACCGAGTGGGACCAAGGAAACGAGTTCTTCCCGCCGACCAGCTTCCAGATCCCTAACGTCCAAGCAGGCACCGGCGCATCTAACGTGATTCCAGGGGAATTTCATGTCCAGTTTAACCTGCGTTTTAGCACCGAGCTGAATAATGACGCCATCGTCGAGCGTGTCACCTCGACCCTCAACCGCTACGATCTGAACTATGACCTGAAATGGACATTCAATGGCGACCCGTTTTTAACCGACACTGGCGCGTTGCTAGACGCCGTGGTTGCCGCTGTGGATGAGGTTAATCAAACCAAGCCTGCACTATTGACCACAGGTGGCACCTCAGACGGACGCTTTATCGCCCGCATGGGTGGACAAGTGGTAGAGCTTGGCCCAGTGAATGCGACCATTCATAAAGTCAATGAGTGCGTCAAGATCGATGATCTGGAAAAGCTGACCGACATGTACCAGAAAACGCTGGAGCATCTATTGGCATGATGACACCTGAGCAGCTCACCGGTTATGTAGACACTCACTTGATCGACGCACGAGTGGGCACCCAATCCATTTTGCTTCATCCTCAAGTCGAGCGCGATCTGCAAACTTTGGTGCAAGCGGCTCAGTGTGCGGGTTTTCAGATGGAAATTGCCAGTGGTTTTCGTGATTTTTCTCGGCAGAAATCCATTTGGAACGGTAAGTTTTCCGGTCCAAAGACTATCTTAGACCAAAATTCGCAGCCTCTGGACAAAGCGTCTTTGAGTGAGCAGGAGAAAATGCTGGCCATTTTACGCTGGTCTGCTCTGCCTGGCGCCAGCCGTCATCACTGGGGCTGCGATTTTGATGTCTATGCCCGTGATCGGCTGCCAGACGGCGTTTCATTACAGCTTGAACCTTGGGAGTATACTCGTGGCCACCAACGAGAGTTTTCGCACTGGCTCAGCCACAACGCCTCTCACTATGGCTTTTTCCTGCCCTACCGGCGAGATCGCGGCGGCGTGGCCAGCGAGCCTTGGCACATCAGCCATATTGAAACGGCCACAAGCTGCTTAGCCCAGTTCTCCATCAACGATTTGCAGCGGCAATTAAACGCGCATCCAATTGATGGAGTGGCGTGCATACTGGAAAACCTCACGCTCATCTACAATCAATTTATCGCCAATATTTGTCCGCCGGAGGCGACATGAAAGAGATTTTAACCAATCCTTGGGTCATCAGTTTTATTGTGCTAAGCGTTATCGTCGGCAATATTGCGGCGCTCAAGTACACGGCCAAAATGAAAATAGGTCAGATCGACAAACAGCGCGATAAAAGTGACTTAGACAAACTCAACGAGCTGGACAAAAAAGCTCACCAGCTTGATGACGAGAAACGCAACCACTGACCTTAGCCGCTAAGGCCAGTGGCTGTGCTTTCACTAGGGCGAAGCGTTAGTCTGCGCTGACTGAGAGTTCTACCGCACTCTCTTCGCTGCGCAGTTGCGTTTTACTGTCGAGCAGAAAAACCCTTTCTGGTGCCAATTGAGCCTCATCCACCAAAAACGCTTTGACGGCTTTAGCGCGTGCTTCAGCCAGATTGCTCAATTGATTTTTGCTGATCTCTATGGAGTTTAGCAGTTGATTATAAAGACCGATCATGAGAGTGGTTTCCACTTGTTCCGCTAACACCGCCTCCTCACCCGCTTTTTCAGCCAACTGCGCGGCGACTTTGCTGCGTTCTTGATCGATATCCAAGGATAACTGAGTCTCAGCCAGAACGATTGCCGCTTGAGACAGGGGCTTAGATTCAGAGAGTCGACTGGCACTAAAATCGCTCGGCAGCGTCTCTAAGTTACTTTTTTGCAATAACATCTGCTGTAACTGCTGCTCGGCTAGCGCTTTACTGTCTTGCGCGAGTGCCACTGAAGCGGCCACGCTAATTTTTAGTTTGGGACGCGATGACAAGGCTTGGGCGAGCGTACTGAGGCGCTCTTGCTCCTTCGCGTTTAACGTCGATGAGCCAAAGTCAAAGGCAATGAGATTGAGCTCCTCATCGGCGCCAACCAAGTCCGCTAGCAGTGAAAACGGCGCACTGACCGCTTTGACAATCACATTGCTGATCGCTTGCAAAATAATACCGCCCACACTGAAGTCTGGGTCGTTGACATCGCCAGACACTTGCAAGCCCAGATCGATGACTCCGTCTTTGTCTTGCAACAAGGCAATCGCCAAACTGATCGGCAGACTGGTCGCAAGATCCGACTCGCTGGGTTTACCCAGTTGCAGTTGATCAATCACCAAATGATTGTTCCCGAGCAATTGGTCCTCTTGCAATTGGTAATTGAGTGCCAGCGTCAGTTGTCCCTTGTCGATGTAATAGCCCGCATAAGTGCCCGAGTAGGGATTCACCGAGGTTAATTCAACACTTTTGAACAGTAAATCAAGATCCAAGTAAGGCTTTTCAATCAAAGGGTTGATTTCCCCCTTGAGTGTCACTGGCGCATACCTATCAATTTTTCCGCTAATATCGACCTGCGCTTTAGTGCCGGGCGTTGAAGAGAGATGGCGCACATTTCCTTGTAAAGCTTCAATGCCAGATGCAAAATTTGGCGTCAGCGACTCATCAGCAAAATAGGCGGCCCCATTGGTAATGGTGATGGCTTGAATGTCGATCGCCAGCGGCTTGGACGCAGCAGAGGCTTCATCGCTCTGCACACTAATGGCCGTTCCTTCTTGCGTCTCGCTCTGCTGGACAAGCAAATGACCAATGTTGGTCTGCTTATCTTGCGCAATCATCACTTTGGCGTAAGGCGCGTTAAAATGGATGGTCTGAATGTCCAACGCATGCTGTTGCGCATCGAAATGGAGCGAATCTATCGCCATCTTCTGCCATTTCACCAACGGCTGATGGTGCATGCCATCTTTAAGCAGCAGTTGATCGATCGCCAATGTGCCTTGATAACTTGCTTTTCCGTTGGCATCTGCCTGATAACGGCCTTGGCTGGACAATTTTCCTTGCGAGAAATCGATATTCACATATGGCGTCAGATACGGTTGCAATTGAGTGAGGTCGAGCCCTTCAATTGCCATCTCCCCTTGTACGCTCAGCGCTTTCGCATCAAAACTGCCTCGGGTGGTCACCTCGCCGCGCGCCGTTTGTGGCAACGCCGCCATGCTAGAACTCAGCCCTAGTGACAACTCGTAATCAACCGCAGCATTGAGGTCGCTGCTTATCGGCCCAGCAACAAGCGACAGTGGATAAACACGCCAGAATACTCCTGAGCTTTGCGCTTGTTCCTTGAGATTGAGGTCTGTTTCACTTAATGAGAATTGAGCAAGACGAAGCAACCAGGCACTATCAACGTCGCTGTTGTCCTCGACAGCGACGGCCTCTTCCTTGGCGGCGGGCTGATTCTTTAAGCGAAACAAACGTTGCAGATCGAGCCCTTGCTCGGAGAACTCGGCGTCAAGCCAAAGCCCTTGCAGATCAATCGCAGCAATATCAATATCCTTCGTTTGGCTGCTGAGCCGGATATCCTGCACGGCCAAACGAGGCAACTTGATTTTAGCCTGCTGCGCGGAGCTGACCGTCAGGTCGCTCAACTGAAGTTGCCCATCACTGACTGCAAACTGAAAATCTCCCCCTGCTTGCTGTGCCAGATAGTGGGCAGAAAAGTTAACCACGCCATCGGTGACCGCCGCATCCATCTGATCTTTGGCAAATGGCCAAAACGGTGGCAACGTTAACCCTTGCAGCTTAACCGTCCCATCGACCAACAAAGGTTGCAATTGAAACTGGCCACTGAGTTGCAACTCACTCTTATCTGCTCCCTGAATAGCAAAAGCGTACTGATTGACCTGTGTTTGGTTGGTCGGCTTCGACGACTTTTCCGCCGGTACAAGATGCATCGATTGAGTGTCGAACTGCTGCAAATGCAAGTTGAGCCCTTGATAGTTCAATTGCGCCCCGGTTAACTGGTCTTGAAAATGGAACTGCCCACTGGCGATTTCTATTTTTTCGATACGTAACGCGGGAAGGGAGGATTCTGTACTTTGCGGCGATGGTGGTTGAGCTTGCTGCGTTTGCTGAGCCAAACTGTCCAAGATGTCACTGAAGTTAAAGCGCACTTGGTTATCTTGTTGCAGACGCTGTATGCGCACTTGAGGCCCAGAGAGCGTGATGTATTCTAGCGTCGGCGTCAGAGTGAATAGGCTGCGCCAAAAACTCAATTGCAGCTCTAAGCGTTCAAACTGACTGAACGCTTGCACGCCATCGGCTTCTTGCAAGGCAAAACCGTCAACACGCACCCGCAACAAAAATGGGTTGATAGCGACTTGGTTGAGTTTCACTTCACGACCTAGCTGCTGAGCCAGCATCGGCGGCACTTTACTCTCTATCACCGTTGGTAGGATGACACCCAAACTCAGCGCATACAAAGCATAAGCGAAGAGCAGATAAATGGTATAACGGATAGGTTTGGCAACGCGGGTGAAGCGCTGAAGTAACTGCATGAGTTTGCTAGGCATGGCGAAGTCGGTGCTCTTGTGGCAATTCGGTCTGAGTTTTAATTCTACACAAAATTGCCATTATGAGCGGAATTGCAAACTAGGTTACATCACACTTTTGTCTTTCATCACCGTATCGTTCCTATTGCCAACAGACTGTGACAGCCATTTGTCAGCAATCGCAAAGCTAAAAAAGCCGAATGTATGTCTACACTCGGCTTTTCAATCTTCACGTCAACAAAAGGTCTCGTTCGCTGACGGCTACTCTTGCTTAGCCACGGCGGCCAATACTGGAGCGAGGGATTTTAGTAGTTCCTCTTCCACGGGCTTACCCGAAGAGTTAGTCACGTTAATGGAGGTTCGGTTACCCAAATCCCCAAACAAAAACGTGTAGGTTCCTGACTTGAGCTCCATCGGTTTCACACCAATCTCATTCCAAAACTCATCATCAGGTGATGCATACTTGGCTTTTAGCGTCCCTTGAGACTGGTTGCGCTCCTCGATACTAAAACCGATACGCGGCAAAATCGTCGGCAAACGCTGCCACAACACATTGTATGGCGTGCGTGCAATAATGACTGGGAATCCGCTGCGATCGCTGCCCATGGTAATGGGGATCTGTTTGACCAACTCTTGCGCTTTACGCTGTGCTTCGTCCCGCTTGTTTTGATCATATTGCGAGGTGACGAGATTGGTCATAAAGACGTTGTAGCGCTCTTTATTGGTTAAGGTGACCGGTTTTACTTGCGTACCTTCTCGCCAATCAATCAAGCTGATGCGAAAGCCGTAGCGATTGTTGGCTTCAAAACGGTCAACTGAGTAACGGCTGCCGATATCGGTCTCTTCATCTTCCGCTTTCCAGACCAGCCAGCCGGTCTCAATATGCGTCTCAGAGCTAGTTTGAATTGGGATTTGACGCTCAGCCAACATATTTCGAACTGTCTGCCAAACCTCTTCCGCTTCTTCTTGCTTGATCAGCCATAGCGTGATCTCACCTTGGTTGCGTTCATAACGCGCGCCTGGGATCAATTCCAAAATCTGCTGTGGTGGACGAATGTCGACCTCTTGACCTATCCCACCGGAAAAATTCCCCTGCGGAATGTCGAAATTGGGGTAGAACTGCGCCGTCGCGCCGTCGGGGAGATTCCACGTTTGTAAATCAGCGGTTTCCAGATAGGTAAAATCGTCTTTCGCTTGACGACGTTGAGTTGGGCTATTTGAACAAGCAGTGAGCACTAAAACAGCCAGCGAGCTAAGCACTAACTGACGAGAAAACTTCATTGAAACTCCTAAAGCGCCGGAGAATGCTCCGGCGTTACTACATCTATCTTAGAAAATACCAGCGTCGGTCATTGCTTTGGCTACAATTGGCTGCGCTTTTTCTGACAACTCAGTCAGCGGTAAACGAAGGTGACCACACTCAATTAAGCCTAGCTGTTGCGCTGCCCATTTGACTGGAATTGGGCTTGACTCAACAAACAGGTTCTTATGCAGTGGCATTAAACGTTGGTTGATAATTTCCGCTTCTTCAAAACGACCTTCTCTTGCTAAACGGAACATGTCTGCCATGTCTTTCGCCGCAATATTATTGGTTACAGAAATCACACCTTGACCGCCGAGCTTAACAAAATCCAGCCCAGTCGCGTCGTCACCACTGAGTAAGATAAAATCTTCGCCACAAAGTTCACGGTGGAGGGCAACTCGTTTTAAATCACCAGTCGCATCTTTAAGCGCGATGATGTTATCGATCTCAGCCAAACGCGCCACCGTTTCTGGCAGCAGGTCAACCGCCGTGCGGCCCGGTACATTATACAGAATTTGTGGTACCGTGCTGACTTCTGCAATGGCTTTATAGTGCAGATACAAACCTTCTTGAGTTGGTTTGTTGTAATAAGGAGTGACACTTAGGCAGGCATCGATACCTGAATCGTTCAACAAACGACTGAACGTGACCGATTCATGGGTGGCATTGGCCCCCGTACCAGCAATGACAGGGATTCGACCATTGACGAATTCGACCGTTTTGTTAACTACTTTAACGTGCTCTTCCACAGTCAAGGTAGAAGACTCGCCTGTGGTCCCAACAGCCACAATACCGTTTGTGCCAGCCGCAATATGATATTCAACTAACTTTTGTAGACTATCGAAATCTACTTCGCCATCTGGCTTGAACGGCGTGAGTAACGCAACGATACTTCCTGATAACATGTCTTTCTCCCTCATTTGATTCTTCATGCATGGTACTGTAAGGCGATTGAAAAAAACAAGAGCACAAACTCGCTTCCTGAGTACAAGTGAATGAATATTTGAATTGATATGGCTTTCTGTGACTTTCCCTTGAGGAAAAGGGCTCTCGAGCTCGACTATAGTTACTTAAGATGGCCCTCTTGTCAGCGCTTGGTGAAGAGTGGTCGATGTTTCTGCTTTGCATAAAAAAACGAACTTACTCGACATTTTGTGCAAACGGATATGCTACCATCCTGCGAAAAATGAAAATGAACAATAAGAGCAACGCTATGACTCAACATCTGGTAATTACTGCTATGGGTACCGACAGACCGGGGATTTGCAACCAAGTCGTGCATCTGGTCACTCAGGCAGGGTGCAATATCATTGACAGCCGCATTGCCATGTTTGGCAATGAGTTCACCTTGATCATGCTGCTCTCCGGCAGTAGTAATGGCATTGCCAGAGTTGAAACCACCCTGCCATTACTCGGTCAGGATCAAGACCTGATTACCATTATGAAACGCACCTCTCCGCATAACCCTTTGAGTAATTGCTACACGCTGGAGGTGTTTATCGAATCAGATGATCGCGTCGGCCTCACCGAACAGTTCACCCAGTTTTTTGCTGACAAACAAATTGGGCTGTCGATGCTCAGTGCTCAAACCATTGACAAATCTCTGGTGCAGTTGGAGAAAGATCAGTTCCACATTGCGATCACTGCGTCGGTCAACAGCGAATGCAACTTAATGCAACTACAAGAAGACTTTAATGATCTTTGTACCAAGCTCAGCGTACAAGGCTCACTCAACTTCATTAAAAACACACTATAAAAAGGAAGCCCGATCATGAATACGCTGACAGCAGGCATGCCAGCTCCCGCCTTCTCTTTGCTCGATCAAAACGAAAATACCGTCTCTTTGGCCGATTTCAAAGGCAAGAAAATCCTGTTTTACTTTTACCCCAAGGCCATGACACCAGGCTGCACCGTACAGGCCCAGGGACTGAGAGATGTAAAGGCCGAACTTGACGCGCACAACGTGGTGGTATTAGGTGTCAGCACCGATCCGGTGAAGCGTCTCGGTAAATTTATTGAGCGCGACAACCTCAACTTTACGCTCTTATCGGACGAAGACCATCAGGTCGCTGAACAGTTTGGCGTGTGGGGACTGAAGAAATTCATGGGAAAAACCTACGACGGTTTGCACCGCATCAGTTTCTTGATCAACGAGCAAGGGATTATCGAGCAGGTGTTCGACAAGTTCAAAACCAAGGATCACCACGAAGTGGTTCTCAACTACCTTAACGCGCAAGGCTAGCATCAAGGTATTGCAAACTAGAATGAATAAGCCCGGACATTAACCGGGCTTACTTTTATTCTATCGCTTCTTGCCCTTCTTGGCTTGGCAACGCTTTCCACACCGCTTTGACTAATGTCGCCAGCGGAATAGCAAAGAAGACACCCCAAAATCCCCAAAGCCCACCAAATACCAACACGGCAACAATAATCGCCACCGGATGCAGGTTCACCGCTTCAGAAAATAGTACAGGCACCAATACGTTACCATCCAGTGCTTGAATAATGCCGTAGGCAATCAGCAAAGTGTAAAATTCACTAGAGATCCCCCACTGAAAGAGTGCCACAATCGCAACAGGCACAGTGACAGCCGCAGCGCCGATATACGGGATGAGTACCGACAGGCCGACCGCGACAGCAAGCAGCGCCGAGTATCTCAGATTAAGTACTGCAAAAGTGACGTAACTGACACCACCAACAATCAAAATCTCCAGAACTTTGCCACGAATGTAGTTGGAGATCTGCTCGTTCATCTCATGCCACACTTTGTTGGCCAAACGGCGGTTCTTCGGCAGCAACCCGCTGGCCATGCTCATCATTTCATCTTTATCTTTGAGCAGGAAGAAAACCAATAGCGGCACCAAGATTAGATACACCGCAAGCGTCGCGATGCTGATCAAAGAAGCGAGCGAGCCTTTGACCACGCTTTCTCCCATACCCAACACTTTGTTTTTCGCGTTGGTAGCAATCGACTCCACAATCTGTAAATTGGCCAACTCCGGGTAACGCTCTGGCAAGGTAGCGATAAACTTTTGCAAGCCGGTGTACATGCTAGGAATGTCATTAATCAAGTTGCCGACCTGAGTCCAGATAGTTGGAATGAGGCCAAACAACGCCACCAGCATGATACCGACAAACAGCAAGATCACTGTCACGACCGCGATGGTACGAGGCACACCGAGACGACGCATTTGTGCCACTGGCCATTCAAGCAAATACGCAAGCACGATGGCGACCAACAGCGGAGCAATGAGATGCCCAAAAAAGTAGATGGTGATGAAACCGAACAGCAAAATGGCGACTAAGCTGGCAGCATGAGGATCTGAAAAACGTCGCTTATACCAGCGGCTTATCATTTCAAACATCTGACGACACATCCTTTTTGAAAATACGTAGGAGATAAAAGTCGGACTTTACCTGAGTTTCAACCTCAAAGCGCTGGGCTTGCAAATATCTGACAATATCTTGCAGGGAACTTTGATCTGATATCAGAATAACTGATTGACTTCCTTTAACTAACTCTGCACTGTGGCGCTTAGCCAACAACAAGGCCATTGGGCAACGATGCGCTCGGAGATCCAATTGTGTGGGTTCCATTATTTTGTCCGTTGCTTATCATAGGCGTGTTATTGTAAAGCGTTTTTTTGCCGGTGCCAGCTTTTCTCCAAGTTTACTCCGGCGTTTTGTCACTTCGTGTGTGCTTTCTTTACTGATTATTTACGAAACCAATTTTATGCCCACGGGTCTTAATGTTGCAGCCATATGGAGACTCAATGATTACTATGTTAAAACGCGCTCGCAGCTTGCTAAGCCTCTCTATCGCCATGAGTCTGGTGACCCCGGCACCGCTTTTTGCCAACACGTTAGATCTACCAGACATCGGCACTGCTGCCGGTGCCACTTTGTCGATTGACCAAGAGCTCATTTATGGCGACGCTTACATGCGCATGCTGCGCAGCAGTCAGCCGATCATCAATGATCCTGTCCTCAATCAATATATCGACACACTCGGCCATCGCTTGGTTGCCAATGCCAATGACGTCAAAACCCCTTTCCGCTTTTTTATGATTCGCGATCGCAATATCAACGCATTCGCTTTCTTCGGCGGCTATGTGGCACTGCATTCTGGGCTGTTTTTGCATGCTCGTACCGAAAGCGAACTGGCCTCCGTGATTGCCCATGAAATTGCCCACGTCACTCAGCGACATCTTGCACGCAGTATGGAGGAACAAGCGCGACGTTCCCCCGCGACGTTAGCGGCCTTGGCTGGAGCTTTATTATTGGCGATCGCCGCACCAGAAGCGGGAATCGCAGCCATCACCGCCACCACAGCAGGATCGATGCAAAGCCAAATCAACTACACCCGCAGCAATGAGAAAGAGGCGGATCGGTTTGGCATCAACACCCTAGCCAAAGCGGGTTATGATGCCCAAGCGATGCCACGATTTTTCTCTCGCCTTGCCGATGAGTATCGCTACGCCAGCACGCCGCCACCCATGCTTCTGACGCACCCCTTACCAGAAGATCGCATCACCGACAGCCGAGCCAGAGCGCAAAGCTATCCTCCGCTGCGCGAGATGCCCTCGTTGGACTACCATTTGGCTCGGGCGCGCATCGTCGCGCGCTACGCAGGCATCGATTCTGATGCCGCAATGGACTGGTTTGCTCGTACACAAAAGAAGGCCGATCCTGCGCTCAAAGCCGCATTTGAATATGGAAGAGCTTTGGTCCATCTCGACAAAAAAGAGCTTACCGAAGCGCAAGAGATTTTACTCAAGTTAAGCGCAGCCGATCCCAACAACGTCTTTTATTTGGACGCGCTTGCAGACCTCTACATCGAGCAGAAACAAGCGCCGAAAGCGGCAACTATGCTTAAAAGTGCGCTCGAACGCATTCCCAACAACCCGGTGCTGACGATAAACTACGCCAACGCATTGCTTGAAGCGGAAAAAACCGCCGAAGCCGTTCGTCTACTTCAGCGCTACACCCATGATAATCCTGAAGATACCAATGGATGGCATTTGCTTTCGCGCGCCAACATCAGCCAAGGTAACAGCGGTGAAGATTTGGCGGCGCGAGCAGAGATCTTGGCGCTGCAAGCCAACTGGAACAAAGCAATTCAGTACTACACCCAAGCCAGTCAACTGGCCACTTTGGGTAGCTTAGAACAAGCGAGGTATGATGCGCGCATTGATCAACTGATGGTGCAGCGCGATCGCTTCCTCGCCTTACAATAATGAAATGGAGAATGTCATGTCAGTCGTTATCTACCATAATCCTCGCTGCTCAAAGAGCCGCCAAACGCTAGAACTGCTTGAGCAAAATGGGGTAACTCCCGAAGTGGTGAAATATCTGCAAACGCCTTTGGACATCGAGCAGTTACAAACCCTTTTCGCACAACTTGGCCTGGCGTCCGTACGAGATATGATGCGCACCAAAGACGATCTCTACAAAGAGCTGCAATTGGCCGAAGCCAGTGATGAACAACTGTTCGCCGCCATGGCGAAGCATCCTGCGCTCTTCGAACGCCCAGTGGTGGTTGCAAATGGCCAAGCGCGCATCGGTCGCCCGCCTGAAGCGGTTTTGGAGATTCTATAACTGCCAATGAGTACACATATTCTCATTCTCTATTACAGCCGCCACGGTAAAACCAAACTGTTGGCGCGACAAATCGCCCGTGGCGCCGCCTCCGTAAACGGATGTGAAGTGACTTTGCGCACCGTAGCAGAACTGACTGCGAGCTCACAGCAAGCGAGCGATCCTGTGGTTACTCTGGACGAGTTGAAGCAGTGTGACGGGCTGGCGATGGGCAGCCCGGTGTGGTTTGGCAACATGGCGGCACCACTGAAACATTTTTGGGACCAAACCAGCCACTTATGGCTCAATGGCGATCTGATTGACAAGCCTGCCTGCGTGTTTACCTCTTCCTCCACCATGCACGGTGGGCAAGAAACTACGTTACAGAGTATGATGACCCCCCTTCTGCATCACGGCATGTTGATCTTGGGTATTCCCTACTCTGAACCACTGTTGCATCAAACCCGCTCTGGCGGAACACCTTACGGTGCGAGCAGTGTCGGCCACGAAGCCACCTTGACCACAGAAGAGAGCCAACTGGCACAGCAATTAGGAAAACGTCTGGCACAGATCGCCAGGAAACAAAAGGAGTCGTAAATGTCCTCACTCTCTATGGGCGCCAAGACGCGCCGCTTTCGCTATTTGGCGCTGTTTGGCAATTTAGCGCTACTGGCGTGGGTCGCCCTGTGGCAACTGGCTCTTTCTCCGCATCCACATTTGAGCAGCACGGCGTTAGCGATCGCTTGGTGTATTCCTTTACTGCTGCCGCTTCCCGGCATTATTGCGGGAAAACCTTACACGCACGCTTGGGCTAACTTTGTGTTAATGCTCTATTTCCTGCATGCGTTAACCATCTTGTATGTGGATGGCGGTGAAAGGTGGCTGGCTTTGGTTGAACTGCTGCTCACCGCACTTGGCTTTGCTGGCAATATCCTGTATGCCCGCACGCGCGGCCAAGAGCTAGGGTTGAAACTGCAAAAACTGTCGCAGATCGAAAAAGAAGAGAAAGCCAAGTTTGGCAACGAGAAAATGGGTAAGCAGTAGTTGTTCTTACTGCTTAGCTTAAATGCAAAAACGCCAACTAAGTTGGCGTTTTTTAAATCCAAAATATCTTAATGGGATTCTAAGAGCGACCTTGCCACTCGTACACCAAGGGATCGCCATTGGGTAGAGGCTCAGCAACGGTTTCGGTAACGCTGATATCTTGTGCTGGCAGGGTAATTTGCGTTGACGGAGCCGCGCCCTCTTCAGGAGAAAGGGCTGCCGGATCTGAGTCCAATGTCTCTTCCTCTACCGGGCTCGATAGCGGGTCGTCAAACTTCACCACACGTGGCAACTGTTCCGCTTCTTTTTCAAATGCCGCTTGCGAGGCGAGCAAGTGAACACGCAGAGTCAGCTCATTACCTTTTATTTTAAGAATGTCGAGGCTTGCCACAGAATTGAGCGCAGTTAACGCTTTCTCTAAACTAAAGAAGTCGATGGCATTATTGATATTGAGAAATTTCACCACAACTGATTGCGAGGATTCACCAGATACCAGTACAGCACTACGCTTGGCATAAAAGTCCGCAATGGTATTGATTAGAGTTGCACTCGCATCCTCACCGTTTGCCGAACCTGTCATCGGCACTTGGTTTGCCGTCTCCATCACTTCTGGCGGTTGATCGTATAAGCTCCAGCGTAACTGATTGCCTTGCGCGCGAATCACCAACACGCCATCAACCGGATAGCGTTGACTGGCACGACTGATAGGTTGCACAAAGCCGCCCCACAGATCGGAAATGGCAATGCCCGTAATATCATCAAAATCACCGATCGGCATAGTGAGTGGCAAACCGCGCTCGCGAGCCGCAGATTTTAGCCCATCAACGACACTGCCGCCGGAGTGCTCCCAGACGATCGCGCGGTCATAATTTTGCTCTTCCACCAACCAAACCAACAAGTTATTGCGATTTTCCGACCAAAAAGGCAATTGCGCCTGAGTCAGTAAGGCACGGATCTGCGCGCTATTAAAGAGCAGCTTCACTGACGTCTGCTCACCAAGCTTACCGTAGCTAAGCTGGGAAATATAACGTGCGCTTGCTTGCAGCGCTTTACTCACCACCGGGTTGTTCACCGAATCGACCGAGCCCGACGCCCTAACAATCACTTGCTGCATCGCTTGCTGACGAGCCAGCTCTTCACCATTGCTTTTTTCAGCATCAATAGCCACTTCAGCACGATAAATATCAACCTGGGTCAACGCGTAGACCGGCAAAGCCAACCAGCCGATCATCAATAAAGCTAAATAGCGCATACTTTTCCTAACTTACTGCGTGGGAAGTAAGATGATAAGCAACTATCAAACCATGAGCAAGAAAACCGCAGAGATTGGCTCTATTTCTTTGTTTAATGAAAAATCGCCACACGGTTGCATAAGATCTCAGCAAACAGCACCATTATTGGAAAAAATTGATCAAAACTAGTTAGCAATCGTTTGCAAAGTGATAGAATCCCGCGAATTTATCTGCATATTTGTTAATAGGGAACCTTTATGAAAAACGCGATACAGGGCGCGCAAATGTTGTTTGTCGCCTTTGGTGCCTTGGTGCTTGTGCCTTTGCTGACCGGACTTGACCCGAACGTCGCTCTGTTTGGTGCAGGTGTCGGCACATTACTATTCCAACTGATCACCCGCCAAAGCGTGCCTATTTTCCTTGCCTCTTCTTTCGCTTTTATCGCTCCCATCATGTTCGGTATCCAAACTTGGGGGATCGGGGCAACCATGGGTGGCCTGATGGCGGCGGGATTTGTTTACATCATTCTTGGCGCTTTTATCAAGATCCGTGGCGTGGAGTTCATTCACAAACTGCTGCCACCTGTGGTGGTAGGTCCGGTGATCATTGTTATCGGTCTCGGCCTGGCCCCAGTTGCCGTTAATATGGCTCTCGGTAAAACCGGCGATGGCGCAGTACAACTGGTCGATGGCAATGCCGCGCTGTGGATCTCTTCCATTTCTCTGCTGGTGACCATCGCCATGAGCGTGTTTGCCAAAGGTTTCCTGAAACTTCTGCCTATCTGTGGTGGCATCGCCGCAGGCTACGCGGTCAGCTTAGGTTTTGGCGTGGTTGATTTCACGCCCGTCGCTCAAGCGGCTTGGCTCGCTATACCAAACTTCACCGCGCCAGAGTTCAATATCAACGCGATTCTGTTCATGATCCCAGTGGCTATCGCGCCCGCCGTAGAACACGTCGGTGATATGCTGGCGATCTCCAACGTGACGGGCAAAAATTACCTGAAAAAACCCGGTCTACACCGCACGATTGCGGGTGACGGAATTGCAACCATCGCCGCTTCTATGGTCGGTGCACCGCCAAATACCACCTACAGTGAAGTGACAGGCGCGGTTATGCTGACCAAAGCGTTTAATCCGGTCATCATGACTTGGGCTGCAATCACCGCCATCGTTCTCGCTTTGGTCGGTAAACTCGGTGCTCTCCTACTCACCATTCCAGTGCCAGTGATGGGCGGCATCATGATTTTGCTGTTTGGCTCAATTGCGACTGTCGGTCTCAATACGCTGATCAAAAACCACGTTGACCTGCACAAATCACGCAACCTAGTGATTGTTGCCGTCACATTGGTGTTCGGTATTGGTGGCATGGCCTTTGGTATTGGTGAGTTCAGCCTACAAGGCGTTAGCCTCTGCGGTATCGTTGCCATCGCACTCAACCTGATCCTGCCACAAGACCTAGGCGAGAATCACGTGGTGGATAATGCGCAAATGGAAGAGGAAGCCGACGCGAAAAGCTAAGCTCCTCTTGTATTTCAGAGAAACAAAACGCCTGACATTGCTGCCAGGCGTTTTTCTTTGCAATCGAGTTTTACTTTGGCTTACTTGGTACCAAAGATTTTGTCACCCGCATCACCCAGACCAGGGACAATGTAGCCTTTGTCATTCAATTTTTCGTCGATTGCCGCACAATACAGTTCAACATCTGGATGTGATTTTTCCAGTGCAGCTATACCTTCAGGAGCCGCGACAAGAACCAGCACTTTAATCTGCTGACACCCTTTTTCTTTCAAAAGGTCGATGGTTGCGATCATCGAGCCGCCAGTCGCCAACATAGGATCGACCACCAAAGCGATGCGCTCTTCCATATTAGAAGCAAGCTTGTTGAAATATGGAATTGGTTCAAGTGTCTCTTCATCGCGGTAGATACCCACAACACTGATACGTGCGCTTGGCATGTGCTCCAAAACGCCATCCATCATTCCCAAACCCGCACGTAAAATTGGCACAACCGTGACTTTTTTACCCTTGATTTGATCGACAGCAACTGGGCCATTCCAACCTTCAATAGTCACTTTTTCCGTTTCAAAATCGGAAGTGGCTTCGTAGGTTAAAAGACTGCCAACTTCCGTTGCCAATTCGCGAAAACGCTTAGTGCTGATATCACCTTCTCTCATCAAACCAATCTTATGTTTTACAAGAGGATGTTTTACTTCAACAACTTTCATGTCTATCTCCGGCAATATAGATAAATTTTAAACAAACTGACCGATTATAAACGATTTCGTCACGAATTTCTCGTCACAAAGCGCAAGAAAAAAACTCGCGCAAACGTTTGCTCTTTATATTCGAGCACTGGTAGAATAGCGCCGTTTTCATATCCAACTTAAAACGAGGACTTCCCCGTGAGTGGTAATAACTCTTCTCTGAGCTATAAAGATGCTGGTGTAGACATCGATGCAGGCAATGCCCTAGTCGAACGTATTAAAGGTGCGGTTAAACGCACACGTCGTCCTGAAGTCATGGGCGGCCTTGGCGGATTCGGCGCACTGTGCGAACTGCCAACTAAATACAAGCAGCCAGTTCTGGTGTCGGGCACCGACGGTGTAGGAACCAAACTGCGTCTCGCTCTGGATATGAACAAACACGACACCATCGGTATCGACTTAGTGGCGATGTGCGTCAACGATCTGATTGTGCAAGGAGCTGAACCTCTGTTTTTCCTTGATTACTACGCGACAGGCAAGCTGGACGTAGATACCGCTGCGGCCGTGGTCTCTGGCATTGCGGATGGTTGCGTACAGGCTGGCTGCGCTCTGATCGGTGGTGAAACCGCGGAAATGCCAGGAATGTATGAAGGCGAAGACTATGATGTCGCCGGTTTCTGCGTTGGCGTGGTCGAAAAAGAAGAGATCATTGATGGCAGCAAAGTCGCAGCAGGCGATTCGTTGATCGCTGTTGGTTCAAGCGGGCCACATTCAAATGGCTATTCACTTATCCGTAAAATTCTTGAAGTGTCTGGCGCAGACAAGAACGAAGAACTGGCAGGACGTACCATTGGTGAACACCTGCTGGAACCCACCAAGATCTATATTAAGTCAGGTCTAAAACTGATTGCTGAACACGACATTCATGCAATTTCGCACATCACTGGTGGTGGTTTCTGGGAAAACATTCCGCGCGTGCTGCCTGAAGGTACCAAAGCGGTGATTGATGGCAAGAGCTGGCAATGGCCAGTCATCTTCCAATGGCTACAAGAGAAAGGCAATGTAGACACACATGAAATGTACCGCACATTCAACTGTGGTGTTGGCCTGATTATCGCTCTCCCGCAAGCGCAAGCACAAGCCGCAGTGAAACTGCTGCAAGAGGAAGGTGAAAACGCTTGGGTTATCGGCGCGATCGCGAAAGCGGAAAGCGGCGAAGAGCAGGTTGAGATTCACTGATCCTTCAGCCGACGGCAAACAAACAGAATGAGGACTTATGTCCTCATTCTGCTATTTACGCCACTAAAAACCCTGAAAGAGTTAGGTATTCTGCCACTCTTTAGCGCAATAAACAGACTCACCAGGACATTGACACCCAGATGAAAAATATCGTGGTACTTATCTCCGGTAGCGGTAGCAACCTTCAGGCGATCCTTGAAGCCTGCCAATCTTCCATCACTAACGCCCAAGTTCGCGCGGTGTTTTCTAACAAAGCAGAGGCTTACGGCCTTGAACGCGCGCGGCAATTTGATGTGGCGACCCATTTTGTTGATCCGAAACCTTTTGCTAATCGAGCGGATTTCGACCAAGTGTTGATGGATAAAATCGACACTTATCAGCCAGATATCATCGTCCTCGCCGGCTACATGCGTATTCTTAGTGGCGAGTTTGTGCGCCACTATGTAGGCAAAATGATCAATATTCATCCGTCGTTATTGCCGAAATACCCCGGATTACACACTCACCAACGCGCCATTGACGCAGGGGATAGTGAACACGGAGCCAGCGTGCACTTTGTGACAGAAGAACTCGATGGCGGCCCTGTCATTTTACAAGCCAAAGTGCCGGTGTTTACGGATGACGATGCCGCGACGCTCGCCGCACGCGTGCAAACTCAGGAACACAATATTTACCCTTTGGTAGTCAAATGGCTGGCTGACGAACGCTTGGTAATGAAAAATGGAGCGGCCTATCTCGATGGCTTGCAGCTTGGCGCATCGGGCTACGCAGCGGACGAATAGTGCAAGTGATTCATTGAAAAGAAAAAAGGTTGCGTTGTGCATAATGCCGATCAGTTAAGAAAAGTTTTTGAGATCATTTGACCGATCCTCAAAAGGCTTCAAAATCCGATATTAGGAAACTAATATCGGATTTTTCATGTCTTTAGAGAGCCAACTTGCGAGTACTTTTCGCTCATGCAATACCTTCCATCACTTTGACAAATACTCTGAAATTCTTAGTCCAGAGCTTATCCAGCAAGGTTTTGAAAAAGCTGGCGTAGCAACAGTTAGAAGAAGACGTTTACCCTTGGAAGCAGTACTTTGGTCCGTTGTTGGAATGAGTCTTTTTCGGCAACAATCTGTTTGGGATATTGCTAACCAACTTGATATTGTCCTACCAGACAAACGGCGCTTTGTTGCGCCAAGTGCTGTTGTCCAAGCTAGGCAGAGATTAGGCGAAGAAGGTGTTAAACAAGTCTTTAAGACGATGGCGGCTCAGAGTTATCAATCTTCTAAATTTGAAACTTGGTGTGGACTCAATCTCCTATCTGTCGATGGTGTCGTTTGGAGAACAGCGGATACACCTGAAAATCATCAAGAGTTTAAAGCACAGCGTAATCAGTCATCTGAAAATATTTACCCTAAGGTACGCATGGTTTGCTTGATGGAGCTTACAAGCCATCAGCTCATCGATAGTGCATTCTCTGACTATCGAACCAACGAAATGCGGCTTGCAGAAGAGCTCATAGAACAAACGCCAGACCATTCTCTGACTATTTTTGACAAAGGATATTACTCTCTGGGACTGCTGAACCGCTGGAACAAAGTCGGCCAAGAGAGGCATTGGATGCTTCCTGTGAGAAAAGACTTCCAGTATGAAGTCGTTCATAGGTACAGCAAGAGTGATGCAATCGTTGCGATTAAAACCACTCCTCAGGCAAGAAAGAAGTTTAGTGAACTTCCTGATGTAGTTGAAGCAAGGCTAGTCTCGAAAATCATTAACGGTAAAGAGTATCAGATACTTACCTCAATGCGTGACGGGTTACGTTTTCCTGGCGAAGAAATTGTAGAGCTCTATCGTTATCGCTGGGAAATCGAATTAGGCTATCGGGAAATGAAGGAAACCTTGCTTGACAGAGAGTATACATTGCGAAGCAAGCGTCCAGATATGGTTAAGCAGGAGCTCTGGGGTATTCTACTAGCCTATAACCTTATCAGGCAGGTTATGACAAAAGCGGCAAGTAGGTTAGATAGTGTCTGGCCAAATCAACTGAGCTTTACGAGCAGTGCTATGGCTGTGACGCAATACTTTGCAGCGTTGCCTTTAACAAGCCCAGGAAAGCTCCCTAAACACTATGAAGTATTACTGGAGCATGTATCCATGTTTATCCTACCACCTCGAAGAGAAGATAGAAGTTATCCTCGATGGGTGAAGTTGAAACCCAAGAAGTACGCGACAAATAGAAAAAATGCCAGTCAGCTTAACTGACTGGCATTATGCGTTGTGCAACCTTTTTATTGTGATTATTCCAGTGGTTCTGTCGGCGCTTGGCAACTGGGCTTTGGCGCAGCAAACGGCACATCCTTAAGTTGTGGCGCATTGGTGATAATCCGTTCACCAAAGTGAAACAGACCATATTCACCGGGCTTCATTCGTTGCCATGCTTCATTGCCCGTCAAAGGCTGAGTAGCAATCACTGAAACCACATCGTTAGGGGTGGTCTCTTCTTGGAAGTTGATCTCCACGTCTTCATCCAGTAAAGCGGCTTTGCCAAACGGGGCGCGACGTGTGATCCAGTACAGATGATTAGTGCAATAGGTCATCACATATTCCCCATCACTCATCAGCATGTTAAACACCCCTTTTTCCTTCAGCACTTCGCAGCATGAAGCCAAATAGGTGAAAACACTTTCCATATCTTGTGGAGTTTCAGGATAGCGTCGCTCTAACTGGTTGAGCAGCCAACAAAATGCTTTTTCACTGTCGGTTTGTCCAACAGGGCGATGTCGACCAGAATCAAGCGTGTGGTAATCGCTCAGTTGACCGTTGTGGGCAAATGTCCAGTAACGTCCCCACAGTTCACGGGTAAATGGGTGGGTATTTTCCAGCGAAACACCACCACGGTTAGCTTGACGAATATGGCTGATCACCGAACAGCTTTTGATCGGATAACTTTGCACCAGTTCAGCGATTTTTGACTCACAGCTCGGTTTGGGATCTTTAAAGGTGCGAAAGCCCTTTCCTTCATAAAAGGTAATCCCCCAACCATCGCGATGTGGCCCAGTTTTCCCGCCACGTTGCATCAATCCCGTAAAACTGAAACAGATGTCAGTGGGGACATTCGCGCTCATACCGAGCAATTCGCACATGCTAAAACAACTCCCTGCAAAGAAGAGGCAAAGCCTCTGTTATTCCATCTCTTTTTCGATCAATTGAATGATGATATGGATGATCTTGATATGCACTTCCTGAATGCGATCGGCGTAACCAAAGTGTGGGACACGGATCTCAACGTCTGCCAGACCTGCCATTTTGCCGCCATCTTTACCGGTTAACGCAATGGTTTTCATCCCTTTCGCTTTAGCCGCTTCAATCGCTTTAAGAATGTTGCCAGAGTTGCCTGAAGTAGACAGACCAAACAACACATCACCTTGTCGGCCGACCGCTTCAACGTAACGTGAGAAGACGTATTCGTAACCAAAATCGTTGCTGACACAAGACAAGTGGCTCGGATCAGAGATAGCAATGCCAGCGTAACCCGGGCGGTTTTCACGGTAACGACCGGTTAACTCTTCGGCGAAGTGCATTGCATCACAATGGGAACCACCATTACCACAAGAGAGGACTTTGCCATCTTGTTTGAATGAATCAGCAATCATTTTTGCTGCCGCTTCAATTTGGGCAAGATTGTGCTCGTCGCTGAGGAACTTGTTCAGAACTTCAGCCGCTTCCGTCAACTCATTTCTAATCAGATCTTGGTACATAAGATGTTCTCTTTTTTTGTTGTCATGTCACGCAATGCGCTCACGTTGGCAGGGCCGCGTTGCTCCCCTGCTCGTAGATAGGCTGAGTTTACCCACAAACAGGAAATTGTGTCGACACCAGAGGGCGAGATTTCGGCGATTTGTAAAGCGCTTTGAGGCGATCTGATGTCGAAATCACCATTGGAATCTCAAATTTAGAATTTTAGCTCTACCAAGATCACTTTTTGCTCAGAATTTGGTTTTACATTTCTTTAATAATTTGATTACACTTAAGCCAACTGGTTCGACCTCTTACCAACCCACAGACGTACCATAAATCAAACAGTCTGATAAGGAACACACATATGGACATCTTGCTCTCTATACTGGCGATGACCGCGGTGCTTGGCTTTACGCTCTATCACCGTCTGTCTCTAACCAAATCCGTTACTCTGCTGACCTTAACTATGCTGGCGCTCACCGTTGCTGACTACGCCAGTTCGGTTGGTTGGCTGTGCTATTTTCTGCTTTTGGCTGCACTTGCTGTACCCTCACTGCGTCAATCGCTCATCAGTGCTAAGGCGCTGAAGCTGTTCAAGCAGGTATTGCCTGCGATGTCGCAAACCGAAAAAGAAGCGCTCGATGCTGGTACAGTTTGGTGGGAAGCGGAGCTGTTCAAAGGCAAGCCAGAATGGGAAAAATTACACGCAATTCCTGCGCCGAAACTGTCGGCTGAAGAACAAGCGTTTCTTGACGGGCCAGTCAACGAAGTGTGTGCGATGGTTAGCGATTACCAAGTGACCCACGAGCTGGCAGATTTACCACCGGAGGTATGGCAATACCTGAAAGATCACAAATTCTTCGCCATGATCATCAAGAAGAAATACGGTGGTCTGGAGTTTTCTGCTTACGCGCAGTCATTGGTGTTGCAAAAACTGACCGGCGTTTCCGGCGTTCTTTCTTCTACCGTTGGCGTACCAAACTCACTTGGCCCGGGTGAACTGCTGCAACATTACGGGACAGAAGAGCAGAAGAACTACTACCTGCCGCGCTTGGCGGAAGGTAAAGAGATCCCCTGTTTTGCTCTGACAAGTCCAGAAGCGGGCTCAGACGCGGGTTCAATCCCAGATTATGGCGTAGTTTGCAAAGGCAAATGGGAAGGCAAAGAAGTCCTTGGTATGCGCCTGACTTGGAACAAACGCTACATTACCCTCGCGCCAGTGGCGACAGTACTCGGTCTGGCATTTAAGCTGCGCGATCCAGAGGGCCTGCTAGGCGATAAAGAAGATCTCGGTATTACCTGTGCCTTGATCCCAACGCACATCAAAGGCGTGGAAATTGGCAATCGTCACTTCCCATTGAACGTACCATTCCAAAATGGCCCTACCCGCGGTAAAGACATTTTTGTGCCAATTGATTTCATCATTGGCGGACAAAAAATGGCTGGCCAAGGCTGGCGTATGCTGGTTGAGTGTCTGTCGGTTGGCCGTGGCATCACCTTGCCATCGAACTCAACAGGCGGCATCAAATCCGCGGCGTTGGCGACGGGGGCCTACTCTCGCATTCGCCGTCAGTTCAAACAACCGATCGGCCAATTAGAAGGGGTTGAGGAAGCACTAGCACGTCTTGGCGGTAACGCCTACGTGATGGATGCGGCGAGCAACTTAACCGTGGCAGGTATTGATCTGGGAGAGAAACCGTCGGTGATCTCGGCCATCGTCAAGTACCACTGTACCCATCGTGGTCAGCGCAGCATTATTGATGCGATGGACATCGTCGGTGGTAAAGGCATCTGCTTAGGCCCATCCAACTTCTTGGCTCGTGGCTACCAAGGCGCACCGATTGCCGTGACCGTGGAAGGGGCGAACATCCTGACTCGTTCGATGATCATTTATGGTCAAGGGGCGATTCGCTGCCATCCTTATGTTCTGCAAGAAATGGAAGCCGCCTATTCGGAGAAATCGGATGCGGTTGAGCAATTTGACGCGGCGCTGGCTGGTCACGTGAGCTTTACCATGAGTAACTTGGTGCGCAGTATTTGGTTTGGTTTAACCGACGGCTACGGCTCTAGCGCGCCAACCAAAGATGCGACCAAGCGTTACTACCAGCAACTGAACCGTTACAGTGCCAACATGGCACTGCTCTCAGACATCTCGATGGCGGTTTTAGGCGGCTCACTGAAACGTCGTGAGCGTTTGTCTGCGCGTTTGGGCGATATCCTAAGCCAGCTTTACTTAAGCTCAGCAACGCTAAAACGCTTTGAGCAAGATGGTCGCCCAGCCGAAGATCTGGCACTGGTTCATTGGGGTCTGCAAGACAGCTTGAAACAGGCCGAAGTGGCCATAGATGAGTTCTTGGCGAACTTCCCGAACAAGGTGATTGGCAAAGCATTACGTGTGTTGATCATGCCATTTGGCCGTGTGCGTAAAGCGCCAAGCGACAAAATTGACAGCCAAGTGGCGCGCATTCTGCAAACACCATGTGCAACGCGCAGCCGTATTGGTCGCAATCAATACCTGCAACCGACTGAGCACAACGCAGCTGGTAAGATTGAGCTGGCACTCTCTGTGATTTTGCAAGCGGAGCCGGTATTTGACAAAGTGTGCAAAGAGATTGGTGAGCGTCGTCCGTTCATGCGTTTGGATGAAGTGGCACAAATTGGTCTGGAACGTAAGATCATCAGTGTCGAAGATGCCGAGCTACTTAAAGAAGCCGAGCAACATCGCCTCTACACCATCAACGTGGATGACTTTGCTCCCGAGCATCTTGCCGCGAGCCAAGCAAGTAAAGTGATGGATAACGTCGCTTAATCTTCACTGCATAAAAAAACCAAGCGGGAGCCATCGGCTCCCGCTTTTTTTGTTAGATCGTATGCTCAGTCCCTTCTCTGACAAGATGGTTTAAAGCCTTTGTCGCAAGTTTCCAACCACTGTTTCTTTGTTTCAAGCCCACTATTTCTTCGGTACTTCCAACTGCATTTCTGGAATCGCTTGGCGCTTCGCGCGGATCTTGCTCCAGACAAACCAACCGATCAGACCAAGAATAATCACCACCAAGTTACCCACCGCGATCACAATTAAACCTTGTTTACGATCTTCTGCGCGTTGCGCCAACATGCGTTGCTCTTCTTCAATACGGCGCTGCTCGGCGAGTTCCGCCTCTTTGGCTTTACGCGCCGCTTCAATATCGACTTCCTTAACCACGCTGAAGGTTTGCTCTGCAATAGGAAAGACAAGCGGACGCTGAGTCGCCGCATCGGTGGCGTACACGTCACCTTTCCAAGAATAAATGCCGATTTGATGGGTGCTGTCTAAGCTCATCTCCGCTTTCAGCGCCTCTTTCTCCGCCTGACCTTGTACATAATTAACAAAAGAATCCGGCGCAGTTTGCTCAATATGCACCGCAAGAGATCCCGGCGCGACCATTCCCTGCTCACCCGAGACAACAAAGCGGTGCGGCTGCCCTTCACGGCGAGATTGAATAAAAGTCGTCGACACCGGGCTCGGATAAACCAGCACATTTTGCTCTTTGGCGCGCAAAAACACCCCATTACCCGAGGTGATTCGTGCGCGGTACTTACCCGGTTCCACTTCAATTGGCAATCGCACAGTAAACACACCATCACCGGGCCTTTCATCCAAACCCTGCCCATCATCGCTAAAATCACCGAGTACCACAGGCACAGGGCGCGCTTCTTTCACCAACTCCTGTTCATTTTCAACGTACTTGGTCAAGGTGACACGCAAGTTCACCCGGTCGAGAAAATCACGCAGCACCAAAGGCTGCCCATCTGATGCTAAACGGGCGGTAAATTTAATCACTTCACCACGATAGAGCCGATTAGGGAACGGATCCGTGCTTAAAGTGAGATGGGAAATTAAACGGATATTATTCTTCGGTGTCACTTTGCCGACCGCCTGCCACGGCCCAGGCATCGGCTTCTCAATCGAAACAATATCCATCGCTGGCTCTTGATACCAACGCACGTTGTCGTAGGTTTTCCACGCATAATATTTATGTCCGTCCGGGCGAACCAACACCACAGGTTGAGACGGGTTTTCACGATAGATAAGAAAAGTGATCTGGTCGATGGTCGGATCAACACGAAAACGGTTATCCAATAAGGACATGGTTGATTCTGTCGCCGCCTGACTCACGCAACTGACCAATAACATGACAACGACTGATAATGTCCTCAACATAGATTCTCCTATTGACGCCAGAGGCAAGTTCCGCTTTTTTCTACGATATCTAATCGGCTTTGATGCGCATCTAGTTCATCGGCCGTTGCGCGTAAAACCTTAAGGGATTTTCGCCCTTCAATACGGCGAATCCCTTCAACGCCACCTTCTTGTTTATTGGCGTTAAATTCCAGGCTGGTTTGCCCACCCGTCATCAATAGATAGACGTCAGCGAGGATCTCCGCATCGAGCAAAGCGCCGTGCAATGTACGGTGCGAGTTATCGATACCATAGCGCTCACAAAGCACGTCGAGGTTGTTGCGCTTACCGGGGAAGATCTTCTTCGCCATCGCCAGTGTATCGGTCACTTGGCAGAAATCGGTAGTTTTACCTATCGCCGCATTCAACAGGCCAAATTCATAATCCATGAAGCCAACGTCGAAGGGGGCGTTGTGGGCAACGAGCTCTGCGCCTTGAATAAACTGCAAAAACTCCTCGTGCACCTGACGATATTCCGGTTTGTCGAGCAAAAACTCATCGGTAATACCATGCACTTCAATCGCTTCTGGCTGAATTTCTCGGTCCGGTTTTAGGTAGACATGGAAGTGCTTACCGGTCAGTTTGCGATCAATAATTTCAACCGCACCGATCTCAATAATCCGGTGTCCGAGATAGTGCGGGCCACCTTCTCGGTTCATACCTGTGGTTTCCGTATCGAGCACAACGATACGGTGGTGATCAGAATTGTTACTGGTATTCATAATGATATGTGTGTCAGACTATGCAGAATTCTGCTTTAAAAAATGCTTTCGCTAATAGTATCAAAACATGACTAAACAAGTTGAGATTTTCACAGATGGCTCGTGTCTCGGCAACCCGGGCCCAGGCGGTTATGGTGTGGTTTTACGCTACAAACAGACGGAAAAAACCTTAGCAAAGGGTTTTCACCTCACCACCAACAACCGCATGGAGATGATGGCATCGATTGTCGCTCTGCAAGCACTGAAAGAGCCATGCCATGTGATTCTCACTACAGACAGCCAATATGTTCGCCAAGGCATTACCCAATGGATCCACAACTGGAAAAAGCGCGGCTGGAAAACCGCTGACAAAAAGCCAGTCAAAAACGCCGATCTTTGGCAAGCGCTCGATAAAGAGACCCAGCGCCACCAAGTAGAGTGGCATTGGGTGAAAGGTCACGCGGGCCATAGAGAAAATGAGATGTGTGACGAGCTTGCCCGCAGCGCTGCCGAAAATCCTACCGAAGACGATACTGGCTATCAACCTTAAGACGAACTTGCCGGCGGATGACGTTCTCGTAAGGCGTCCTGTTCACGATTCATTACCCCAAGCGGCGACAAACGACGTTTCAACTGCCAATGGGGTTTAATTGGCTTGAGCGGATAGGTGCGTTTTCTTGCCACAATAAAGTAGAGGCTGCCTGCCGGGTTGGCCCAATCACCTAAACCGTTTTCCAGCCAGGTCCACATCGTTTGGTATTTTTTCATCGGAAACAGTGCATAACGATCACAATGGACCACTTGGTAGTTGAGCACGCCGAGCCAGTCTTTAATCCGGTTGGGGGTGAACATGCGTCCGCTCCAGGGCAGAGTGCGGCGGCGCCATGGCATTAAACTAGCGATGCCAGTCAAGCTGAGCGGGTTAAAGCCGCTGATAATCAGATAGCCATCATCCATCATCACGCGGTCAACTTCTCGCAACAAACGGTGCGGATCATTGGCGTAATCGAGTTGATGAGCCAAGATAACCACATCGAAGCTTTTCTCTAAAAAGGGCAATTCGTAACCATCTGCAATCACATTATGCAATGGGTTCTGGATATCGAGATTAACTTGGTGTTGAATGTTACATACTGCGCTGGTTAATTCGCAGCTCAAGCCGCCCAATTTCAGCAGATGGTAGCCGAACAGCTTCGGACACCACTCATCAAGCCGGGTCTGAATCGACTCACGGACCCATTGTCCGTTGTTCATTCCGTCCCAAGTATATGGATGCGGGAGTTTTTTACTGCTTAATGCTGGCTTCATTAACCACCTGACCTATATTAGAGCGAGCGGAGAATCAATCATGTTAGAGATCAAAAGCATACCCGCATTTAACGACAATTACATCTGGCTGATTCACAATAGTGAACTTGGGTGTGCTGTGGTCGATCCGGGCGACGCCACTCCGGTGCTTCACTACCTCAAGCAACACGGCTTCACGTTAGAGGCCATCCTTATTACCCACCATCACAATGATCACATTGGCGGCGTGCCCGACCTCGTCAGAGCCTATCCCAACGTGAATGTCGTCGGGCCGCAGCATGAGCCGATCCCAACCCTGACTCACCCCGTGGATGAGGGAGATCAGATCGAATTGTTTGGTGAGCGCTTCCACGTCATCACCTTGCCCGGTCATACCCTCGGCCACATTGGTTATGTCGGCGATGGCAAACTGTTTTGCGGTGACGTGCTGTTCTCGGCTGGCTGCGGGCGCATTTTTGAAGGTACACCACAGCAAATGTTTGACTCTCTTAGCAAGCTGCAAGCTCTGCCTGATGAGACGAAAATCTATTGTGCGCATGAATATACCGCCAGCAATCTGGCCTTTGCCCTAGCCGTGGAGCCAGATAATCTTGAGTTACAGCAGTATCGTGATGAGGTCAATCGTCTGCGCGCACAAAACGCGCCCACCCTGCCAACAACGCTAAAACGCGAAAAAATGGTCAACCCATTTTTGCGCTATCAGCAGCCCAGCGTGATCAATTCCGTCGCGAGCCGGGCACAAAATAGCGATCCAGTTTCGATTTTTACTGCTTTGCGTGAGTGGAAGAACGAATTTTAACCTTTTGCTGCTTGTCTCCTGACTAAGGAGGCAAGTATTATCAGCAGCCCAAAAGTTAACAGGCTGGACCCATGCGTTTAAAGTACAGTTGGGTGTTGGCACTCTTATTGGCGGGCTGTCAGATCACGCAGCCAGATAGCAATATCAGTTCAACACCTGAAACCAATAGCCCGGATACAGAGCAACCCACTTCCGTGGCAACGGACAATCCTCCCGGCCAAAGCGGCAAGGTGAAAAATGACACTCAGGTCGAGCAACCGGTTGTCACACCGCAAACTCAAGCAGATATCTGGCAGCGCATCGCCATGCAACTGACGCTGGAAGTACCGCAGCATAAAAAAGTCGATTACTATCGAACTTGGTATCTCAATCATCCAAATCATCTGAAAACTGTCTCAGAGCGTGCCAAACCGTTCCTTTACCTCATCACTGAGAAAATTGAGCAGCGTGGACTGCCGCTAGAGCTGGCCCTTCTACCGGTGGTAGAAAGCTCGTTTGATGCTTTCGCCTACTCGCATGGCAGTGCGGCTGGCTTGTGGCAGTTTGTGCCCGGCACCGCAGAGATGTATGGCCTTGAGCAAAACTTCTGGTATGACGGCCGACGTGATGTCGCGGCGGCGACCGATGCCGCATTGGACTACCTCACCTACCTCAACAATCGTTTTGATGGCAACTGGAATCATGCGATCGCGGCTTACAACAGCGGTGGCGGTCGAGTCTCCAGTGCGATTCGTAAAAATCTTAAGCTGGGTAAGCCAACCGATTTTTTCTCGCTCGATCTGCCTAAAGAGACCAGTGGCTATGTGCCGAAATTACTCGCATTGGCTGACATTGTCGCCAATCAAGAGAAGTATGGCATAGAAATTCCGCCCATCGCTAATCAGCCAGTGCTGCAATTGGTCGATCCGGGGGAACAGCTCGATCTGGCGATTGCCGCGCAATACGCGGGCATGCCAGTCAAAGAGTTACAGAGTTACAACCCAGCCTACAATCAGTGGTCAACCGCCCCTGATGGTCCGTTTCAACTGCTGATTCCCATCGACAAAAGTGAGCACTTTCTCGCCAAGGTGGAAGAAAATCGCGGTAAAGGATTGAAATTGGTGCGTTATAAAGTGCGCTCAGGCGATACTCTGAGCGAGCTGGCAAGTAAATACAACACCACCAGCGACGTGATTCGCACCGCGAATACGTTAACTGGCAATACCATTCGCGTCGGTCAGTATTTAATGATCCCAACGTCAACCAAAGACGTCAGCGCTTACACTCTCTCAGCACAAAACCGCTTAGCGAAAACCCAAGCCACAGCGCGTGGCAAGTACAAGCTGACTCATGTGGTGCAAAATGGGGACAGTTTGTGGAGCATTGCCAAAGCAAACAAAGTCTCCCATCAAGCCTTGGCGAAATGGAATGGGATGGGGCCAAGAGACACACTGCGCGTTGGGCAAGAGCTGGTGATCTGGAAAGACAGCAGTGAAGGCGCGGTGATCCGCACGGTTTTTTATCAAGTGCGGGCTGGTGACACCATCAGCGCGATCGCCAGCCGATTCAAAGTAAAGAGCACCGATATTGTTAAATGGAATGCTCTGCAAAATCAAAAATACCTGAAACCAGGTCAAAAACTTAAACTTTATGTTGATGTTACTAAGGTAAGTGTATGAATCCATCCAGTAACCCTTTTGTCATGCTCTTTGACATCTTCCGCTCGCCGACAGCGTGTTTTTTAGCGCTCTATCAACGAGGCGCTTGGGGATGGCTGCCCTATGTTCTGCTGATTCTTAGCCCTTTTCTATTTTGGGGGGCTTATTTCTCTAACGTCGATTTTCAATGGTTGACTTCGGTACTCTCGCCACAATTTGAGCAGATCAATCCAGAACAGATAAAATTCCTCGACGATCCCAACACGTTGATGGCCAGCGAGATCATCAGTGACATTCTTAGTCGAACGCTGACGATTTTGTTCTTGGCTTTTTGGTTCACTTTAGCCACCAAACCGAGTCAACATCAGCATGGTTTTTGGAAATGGTTTGCCGCCGCCTCTGTCATTACCTTTCCGGCCTTGATTGGCGATCTCGCCAGCTACGCCAGTTTGCTACTCAAACATGGCCAAGTAGTCAGCTACGCGGCTGACTTAAACAGCTTAAATGGTTTGATCAAACTACCGCTGACCAACGAATGGTCATCGTTTGCAGGCGGATTGCCTTTGCTTCTGCCTTGGTACATTGTGCTGGGTTATGCGGCCGTGCTGACTTGGACCGAGTTTGAACGCGGGCAAGCTCTAGTGATCTCTGCCCTACCTTGGCTGGGTTATTACCTTATTTGGGCACTGTCTGTGCTGATATTTTAAAGCTCACCAATAAAGGATTATGATCGGAAGCGTCCGTTGTGGGCGCTTTCGCTTTCTCTAGCGTCAGTCCTCGATAGAACACATGGTCCAACACTCGACCTGTGATAAAACGGGTGCGTAAATCAGGCTGAAAGACCACTTCTTGCAGCGCTAATTTCTCAACGATATCCCGCAATGTGCTCCAGCGCGCCTCATTCCAGCTATTAAAATCGCCCGCCAGAATCACCGGGCCTTGATGCTTGGTTAACGCGTTAACTAAGACATCAATTTGCTGCTGGTAGGCTTGCACGCCCAAGGTAAAATTCACTGCGTGAATATTGGCCACCGCTAGTGTGCTGCCGTTCGAGAGTGGGTATTCGGAATAGAGTGCCGATTTGGGAAGACGTAACCAAGGTTCTAACTGGCTGTAACCGCACGCTAAAACCGGCTTGTGCTTGGCCAAGGTCAAAACCCCTGCACTTTTGTTAAACGCCTTAAACGCATTCACTTGCTGTGCATGCCAACCTTCAGAAGCTATCCAACGTTTGAGGGGATCATCTAAGCTCGCTTCTTGCAGCAGCACCAGCTGCGTCCCATCCGCGTACTCGCTCAATGCGGTGTTCCAATTGCGGCGGTTTTGTTTGTAAATATTCCACACCAACAGTGTCAGTTCCCCCTGCTGGTCAATACTCTGCCTGCTGTGGCTATGCAGACAATCTAATTGCAAATTAATTGCCCCATCAGCGATAGTGACCATCTCTGGCTGTTCGGGAATGGTGAAGATAGTGTGGAAGGCAAAATAGCCCGCAACAACCAAAAAAGTAGGATACAGGAGCAGGGAACGTTTTTTCATTGCAATCACGCGGCTTAGTGTTGGGCAAAAAGAAAAGGAGCCAGACGGCTCCTTATGTTACTTTGAATCAGATTGCGTCTTCGTCTTCTTCGCCAGTACGGATACGTACTACCCGCTCGACGTTAGTGACGAAAATCTTACCATCGCCGATCTTACCCGTTTGCGCGGTTTCAATAATGGTTTCGACGCACTTATCCGCCACATCTTCATTCACCACGATTTCCAACTTCACCTTCGGCAAAAAGTCCACCATGTACTCTGCACCGCGATAAAGCTCAGTGTGGCCTTTCTGACGACCAAAACCTTTGACTTCAGACACCGTCATACCGGTAATGCCGACTTCCGCCAGCGCTTCACGGACATCATCGAGCTTAAATGGCTTGATAATCGCTTCAATCTTTTTCATGTTCATCCCTTAAACTTTCATTGATTTGCTTATTATTCATGAGCAATCAGCAACATTCAATCAGAAAACCACGTTTCCTTTGGCTTCATAACAAAAGCCAGAGCATAGGCTCTGGCGATGGGTATTGGTTTGCGCGAGCACTACTTCAAGCTGGCGTAGTAAGCGGCAACGTTAGCGATGTCGGCATCACTGAGCATGGATGCCTGCGCTTGCATGACCACGGCCAAACCACCGGTACGCTCTTTATTTTTGTAAGCTTTAATCGACGAGACCAGATACTGCTCATTCTGGCCTTTTAGGTTTGGATAACCAGGGATCACCGCTATCCCATCCGCGCCATGACACGCTGCGCAAATGGCCGATTTAGCTTGCCCTGCCGCAATATCACCTGCCATTACACTTCCACTGATTAGGCCCAATCCAAGAGCCAGACCGATTGCGACTTTCTTCATTGCTTTTCCTTTTTATCTGTATTGTTTTCGTTTACGGCCATGTCACCCACAAGCTAAGAAAGCGACACCCAAAATTGATATCCATACAATTTTTACATGAATTGAGATGACTTGCGCCAAAAGAGCTCACAATCCTGACCAATAAATTCACGGTCAACAAACAGCCCGGCAACCGCAACAACCCTATCTGCACACATAAGTATCGGCGTGCGGCGTCGTAGCCAGCTCGGCACTTGGTATTCTTGAAACAGTTTCTTCATTTTGCGCCGATGTCCACGCTCTGCTGGATGGGCGCTTAATCCCTCCGGATCAAAAGTCACATAGAATGTTCCGCCAGCAGGTGGAAGTGCCAAATTCCCGCGGCCGGGAGTATGCTCTAAGGTTAAAACACCAAGATGATCTGGCAAAGCCAAAGGTTGGCTAAGTTTAATCTCAGCGCGCCACTGGCTGATATCGCGACTCTGCGCCACAAAATAGAGACGCTGATTGAATCGGCGCACCTGTCCTTGCCCGAGCTGCAAGATCGGATTGGCATCGGCCTTGGCAAGCGCAACTTGTTGCCAAAGAGTCTGCAAGTTCTGACGACTCGGCATCGGTTGACCGAGCGCAGCCAACCACATACGCAGCAAGCGAAGTCGCGCTTGCTCGCTTTGTTGGTAAAGCACCGCTAACGCTAAGCTGTGATCCGCCTGTAAAGCGTTCTCCAAAACGGGCGATAAAAGCTCGTCTAACAAACTTTCTTGCTCAGCACACAACTGTGCGCTGCGCTGTACTGCGCTGGCAAAACCGGGCCAACGTTGGCTGATTTGCGGCAGTACCTCTTGACGCAGAAAATTGCGATCGTAGCGCGTATCTAGGTTACTTTCGTCTTCGACCCATTCTAAACTCAACTGCCTAGCGGCAAGCTCAATCTCCGAGCGTGCGACCGACAGCAAAGGCCGGAGCAAAAATCCTTGCGCAAACGGCATACATTGCCCCATCGCTGACAACCCTTTCGGACCACTGCCGCGTTTTAAAGCGAGGAGAAAGGTTTCGACTTGATCATCGGCATGCTGCCCCGTAAGAAGCAGATCCCCCAGCTCAAGATGCTTAGCAAGCGCCTGATAACGCGCCTGTCTGGCCCGCTCTTCTACGCTGTCGCCTGCCATCAGATCGAGCTGCACTTTCTCCACAGCGCAAGAGAGCTGTTTCCCCTGACACCATTCGATGCAACGCTGGCTCCATAAGTCGGCATTGTCGCTTAAACCATGATGGACATGCACCACAACACATTGCCTTTGCTGCTCGAAAGCCAAACGTGCAGCGCACTCAAGTAAGATCCTTGAATCAACACCACCACTAAAAGCGACAACCAAGCGCGAAGAGGGCAGCAAATGCTCTTCAATCACTTTTGTGAAACGGTGATAGATAGACTCCATGCGTTCCTCTAACTAACAGAAATAAAAAGGGCTGAACGAGAATGTTCAGCCCTTGATTGTATAAGATGTGCAATTAAATTAGCAGTAACCGTAGTTCATTAAACGTGTATAACGGCGCTCTAGTAGTACTTCTTTATCAAACTGTTCCAGTTCAGCCAGTTGGCGAAGTAAAGTGGCTTTCATATTGGCAGCCATCTGCACGTGATCGCGATGCGCACCGCCCAGTGGTTCCTCGATAACTTCGTCAATCAGTTCAAGTTCTTTCAAACGTGGCGCAGTGAGGCCCATCGCTTCAGCGGCTTGTGGCGCTTTATCGGAATCGCGCCACAGAATCGACGCACAACCTTCGGGTGAAATCACCGAATAAGTTGAGTATTGCAGCATGTTGACATAGTCACCGACACCAATCGCCAGCGCGCCGCCAGAACCACCTTCACCCACCACGTTACAAATAACCGGAACCGTTAGACCTGCCATCTCTTTAAGGTTGGTGGCAATCGCTTCTGATTGACCGCGCTCTTCAGCACCAACACCTGGGTAAGCCCCTGCGGTATCGATAAAGGTGATGATTGGCATATTGAAGCGTTCTGCCATTTTCATTAAACGCAGCGCTTTACGATAGCCTTCTGGTTTTGGCATACCAAAGTTACGTTTCACTTTCTCTTTGGTTTCACGACCTTTTTGATGACCGATGATCATCACCGGGCGACCTTCTAGGCGTGCCATACCCGCCACAATAGCTTTGTCGTCAGCGTAAGCACGGTCGCCCGCCAACTCGTCAAACTCTTCAAAAACGTGCTTAACGTAATCCAACGTGTAAGGACGCAGTGGATGACGTGCCAGTTGTGCTGTTTCCCAAGCCCCTAAATCGGAAAAAGTTTTCTTTTTCAGCTCTAAGCTTTTCTTCTCAAGCTGCTCGATCTCTTTACCAAGGTCAATGGCTGAGTCGCCTCCGTGACGTGAAACATCGCGCAGGGCTTGGATTTTTGCTTCTAGTTCAGCAATCGGCTTTTCAAATTCTAGAAAGTTCAGGCTCATCTATGAATCCTTGTTGATTCGGCACATTACGCCAAATTTAGTTAAATTCGAGTTCTACCTGGTCTTTACCAAGTAACATCTTTAAGTCATCAAGTAATGTATCACTAGGCGTTACTCGCCATTCCGTGCCCAATGTTAACCGCGCTCTGGCGTCGGCACGCTGGTAGTATACATTGACAGGAACCGTCCCGGCTTTATGTGGCTCTAAGATCCGACTAAAGCGCGCAAAAAACTGGTCATCAATCTGTGATGCTGTGACAGAAACGGACACGCCTCGAGCGTATTTTTCCCGCGCCGAACCGAGGTCCATGACTTCGCGAGCCGTCATTTTAAGGCCACCATTGAAGTCATCAAAGCTGACCTGTCCGGAAACCACCAGAATTCTATCTTTTTCCAGCAGTTCTGCATACCGTTCAAGTGCATCTGAGAACAACATCACTTCCATACGCCCACTGCGATCATCTAAGGTCATGATCCCGATGCGCGTACCGCGCTTGGTGGTCATCACTCGCGCGGCGATCACCAGCCCAGCTAAAGTCAACGATTGATCGCGCCGAGTCGGCGTCGCGTCTTTTAATCGACAACTGGTGTACTTATTAAGTTCCGACAGATAAGCATTGACCGGATGCCCGGTCAGATAAAGGCCTAACGTTTCACGTTCACCTTCCAGCCACACTTTTTCCGGCCAAGGTTCAACCTGAATGTACTTGTGCTCGACCTCTTCCGGCGCATCCGTTAACACGCCAAACATGTCCGCCTGACCAAACGCTTCCGCTTGGTGGTACTGGCTCGCCGCTTTGACCGCGTCATCCAGCGAGGCCATCATCGCCGCGCGATGTGGGCCTAGTCTGTCTAGTGCGCCAGCGTAAATCAGCTTTTCAATCACCCGCTTGTTAACTTTTTTAAGGTCAATGCGCGCACAGAAATCAAATAGATCTTTAAAGTGACCACCTTTATTGCGCGCGGCTAAGATAGCGTCGATCGGTCCTTCACCCACCCCTTTGATGGCTCCGATGCCGTAAACAATCGCACCGTTTTCATCCACGTTGAAACGGTATAAACCGGAGTTGATGTCTGGCGGCAACACGGTCAGTTTCATGCGGAAACATTCATCGACCAGACCTACTACTTTTTCGGTGTTATCCATATCGGCGGTCATTACCGCCGCCATGAATTCGGCAGGATAGTGGGTTTTAAGCCAAAGGGTTTGGTATGACACCAAGGCGTAGGCAGCAGAGTGCGATTTGTTAAATCCATACCCGGCGAACTTTTCCACCAAGTCGAAGATTTTCATCGCCAACTCGCCATCAACACCATTCTTCACCGCGCCTTCTTCGAAGGTTGCACGCTGCTTGGCCATCTCTTCCGGCTTTTTCTTACCCATCGCCCGGCGCAGCATGTCCGCACCACCAAGGGTATAGCCCGACAAAACCTGCGCAATCTGCATGACCTGTTCTTGATAGAGGATAATGCCGTAGGTCGGGTCGAGAATTTCTTTTAGCGATTCGTGCTGCCACTTTTCATCGGGGTAAGAGATCGCTTCACGGCCATGTTTACGGTCGATAAAGTTATCTACCATGCCCGATTGCAACGGCCCCGGACGGAACAAGGCCACCAATGCGATAATGTCTTCAAAACAGTCTGGCTGAAGTCGTTTGATCAGCTCTTTCATTCCGCGCGATTCGAGCTGGAATACCGCGGTGGTCTCTGAGTTTTGCAATAAGCGAAACGACGCCGGATCTTCCAGAGGGATGGATTCAATACGGACTGGCGGTTTGCCTTCTTTCTCCAAGCGCGGGTTAATCAACCCTAACGCCCAGTCAATAATGGTGAGAGTTCGCAGCCCCAAGAAGTCAAACTTAACCAGCCCCGCTGTTTCTACGTCGTTCTTATCAAACTGCGTGACGGGGAAGTGCCCTTCCGCATCCGCATAAATCGGCGCAAAATCAGTAATTGTGGTCGGTGAAATAACCACACCACCGGCGTGTTTACCGGCGTTACGCGTACAACCTTCCAAAATGCGACACATGTCGATGAGTTCTTTCACTTCCTCATCGGCTTCATACAGTTCAGGCAGCGCGGGTTCGGCTTTAAACGCTTTTTCTAACGTCATACCCGGATCAGGCGGCACCAATTTTGAAATACGGTCGACGAAACCAAATGGATGACCAAGAACACGACCAACGTCACGGATTACCGCTTTCGCCGCCATAGTACCGAAGGTGATGATCTGCGACACCGCATCACGGCCGTACATTTCGGCAACGTGATCAATGACTTGGTCTCGCTTGTCCATACAAAAGTCGACGTCGAAATCGGGCATGGATACCCGTTCAGGGTTGAGGAAACGTTCAAACAGCAGATCGTATTCAAGCGGATCCAGATCGGTAATTTTCAGCGCGTAAGCGACCAAAGAGCCAGCACCCGAACCACGACCAGGACCGACGGGAATCGCATTGTCTTTTGACCACTGGATGAACTCCATCACGATCAAGAAGTAGCCGGGAAAGCCCATTTGGTTGATCACGTCCAGCTCGACTTGCAAGCGTTCGTCATACTCAGGTCGGCGCTGGGCGCGCACTTCTGGATCGGGGAAAAGGAACTCTAAACGCTCTTCCAATCCTTCGCGGGACTTCATCACTAAGTAGTCGGTTTCCGCCATGCCATCGGTTGGGAAAGCGGGTAGGAAATATTCACCGAGGCGAACGGTCACGTTGCAGCGTTTCGCGATTTCGACGCTGTTCTCCAACGCTTCTGGGATATCCGCAAACAGCTCACACATCTCTTCTTCGCTGCGCAAGTATTGCTGAGGACTGTAATTTTTCGGACGACGCGGGTCCTCTAACGTGTAGCCATCGTGAATGGCCACACGAATTTCGTGTGCATCAAACAGATCTTCGCTGATAAACACCACTTCGTTGGTGGCAACCACGGGCAGATTGGTTTGTTCTGCCAGTTCAACCGCAAAATGTAGATACGTTTCTTCGTCGCTACGTCCGGTGCGCACTAGCTCTAGATAAAAGCGATCCGGAAAATGCTGCTGATAAAACGCCACGCAACTGTCGACTAAGGCACTGTTGCCTTTCAGCAGCGCTTTACCAATTTCGCCATTACGCGCGCCAGACAGCACAATCAATCCAGTCGAAAGCTCCGCTAGCCAAGCTTTGTCAATCACGGGTTGATGCTGCACGTGGCCGCGTAAATAGGCCTTTGAGATCAATAAGGTAAGATTGTTGTAGCCTATGTTATCGGCCGCTAACACAGTGAGACTGGTCAACTCTTCGCCAAATTCGTCGGACTGCATTTTAAAATCTGCGCCGACGATCGGTTTGACGCCATTACCATGCGCCGTTCCATAGAATTTCACCAAACCGCAGAGGTTGGTGAAATCGGTGAGCGCCATGGCTGGCATGCCAAGTTCCGCTACTTTCTTCACCAAAGGCGGCACTTTGTTAATACCGTCCACCATCGAAAAGTCACTGTGAATGCGAAGATGGATAAATTTGGGATCTGACATCAATCGATACCGTTTGTACTAATTTTCGGGTTAATTCTACTATCGGAGCGCGAGTTTACCATCCACCAACGCTCTTCACTGCTTCTTTTCGAGCGCTTTTCTAACGGGGGCAAAACTTTTTCGATGCTGCGCAATCACACCGTGCTGCTCGATGGCCGCAAAATGGGCAGCGGTTGGATAGCCCTTGTGCTGGGCGAAACCAAATTCAGGATGCAACTTGTCGAGCGCTTCCATTTCTTGGTCGCGCACCACTTTAGCGATGATCGATGCAGCACTGATTTCAGCCACTCGTAAATCGCCTTTCACCACAGCTTGAGAATCCATCGGTAGCTCAGGGCAACGATTACCATCGATCAGCACTAAATCTGGCTGTACCTTCAATCCCGCAACCGCTCGCTGCATCGCCGCCATGGTGGCTTGCAAGATATTGAGCTGGTCAATTTCTTCCGGCGTACAACGGCCCACCGCCCAAGCGAGCGCTTTCTCTTTGATCTCAGGAAACAAGGCTAAGCGTTTTTTTTCACTCAGTTTTTTCGAATCGTTGAGCCCAGCAATCGGATTATTCGGGTCTAGGATGACCGCCGCGGTAACCACATCCCCCACTAATGGGCCACGGCCCACTTCGTCAACGCCCGCCACAAACTGGTAACCTGCTGGGTATTCGAACGGTGGAAATTCTACTTTCGCCTTGGTTGTTTTCGCTTTAACCGCCATGTTTAATCTCTACTCTCAATCAAGTTCAACACCGCACTGGCGGCTTGCTGATCCGCGTCTTTGCGAATCCAATGGTGCATCTCGGTAAACTTGTTGAGCATCGATTGATTGTTGCCTTCAAGTAAGCGCGAGACTTCCGCAAACAGATTTTGCGGCGTACAGTCATCTTGCAAATATTCTTTGACTAGCTCTTCACCCGCTAAAATATTCGGCAGTGAGACATATTCCGTTTTCAGTAGACGTTTGGCTAAAAAGGCCGTCAATGCGTTCACGCGGTAACCCACCACCATTGGCCGTTTGAGTAACATGCATTCGAGTGCAACGGTCCCCGAAGCCAACATCACGGCATCCGCGGCGGTAATCACATTGCGCGCGGTGTCATCGACTAACTTGAACTCCAGCTCCGGCGCATATTGCTGCCATGCTTGCTCAAACTGCTGGCGGCGTTTTTGATTGACGAGCGCCACCACAAAACCGAGATCAGGATTTTGCTGATGCAGCAATTTACAGGTTTCGATAAAGGTCGGTGCCAACATTTTCAGCTCGCTGCCACGGCTACCGGGAAGCACCGCCAGCCACTTTTTATCTTGTTCAAGGCCAAGCAATGCTCTGGCTGCCGCTGGCTCAGATTGCAAAGGAATGGCATCCGCCAAGGTGTGACCAATAAACTCACAAGGCACATCAAATTTATCGTAAAACGCCTTTTCAAACGGTAAAAAAGCAAGAACTAGGTTGGTCGCAGCCTCTATTTTGAAGATACGTTTTTGACGCCATGCCCAGACGGATGGGCTGACATAGTGCACGGTTTTGATGCCTGCATTTTTGAGATCAAGCTCCAAGCGCAGGTTAAAATCAGGCGCGTCAATGCCAACAAACACATCTGGCGGATTTTGCGTGAAGTAGCGAACCAGCTCAGCTTTCACTTTGAGTAGGCGCGGTAATCGGCCAAGAACCTCCACCAAGCCCATAACCGCCAACTCTTCCATGTCGAACAGCGACTGACAGCCTTGCGCGATCATTTTCGGTCCGCCGATACCGACAAACTCAGCATCCGGGTAGCGCGCTTTCACTGCTTGAATAAAGCCTTCACCCAAGGTATCTCCTGACAGTTCTCCCGCAACGATACCAATTCGTAGTGGCTTGTTTAGCATGTTTGCTCACCTTCTTTTTATCGAACGCTAAAAACGCAAAAAGACCGCCATCTCAGACGGCGATCTTTTAATCATTATTGCAGCAAAGCGTGATTAGCGAATAATGCCACGCTGCGACTTTTCCAAGAAATCAAGGAACAGAGCCACCGCTGGGAATTCATCTACATCTTTGGCGATCTCTTCTTTAGCCGCTTCGAGCGTTAAACCACTGCGGTAAAGCGCCTTGTATGCACGGCGAATCGCCAAGATCTCTTTCTTCTCGAAACCACGACGCTTAAGCCCTTCAACATTAATGCCAAAAGGTGCACAGTGGTTGCCTTGCGCCATCACATAAGGTGGCACATCTTGTACAACAATAGAACCACCGCCCAGCATACAGTGATCGCCGATATGGCAGAACTGGTGAATTGCTGACATACCGCCGATGATGGCTTGATTGCCGATTTTAACGTGACCGGCCAGCGTCGCGTTGTTGGCGAAGATACAACGGTCGCCAATCACACAATCGTGCGCCACGTGGGCGTTAATCATAAACAGGTTATCACTGCCGACAACAGTGATACCTTTGTCCTGTACCGTTCCACGATGCATGGTGACGCTTTCACGAATAGTGTTGCGATCACCGATAATCAGTTGGGTATCTTCACCAGCATATTTCAGATCTTGGCAAGCTTCACCAATCGAAGCAAACTGAAAAATGCGGTTGTCTTTGCCAATTTTGGTTGGGCCTTTCACGACCACATGAGAAAGCAGTTCAGTGCCCTCTCCAATTTCCACTTTGCTGTCTACGTAACAAAATGGGCCAATTTTCACATTCGCGCCAATCACAGCGCCAGCTTCAATCACTGCGGTTGGGTGGATTTGTGCCGTTGCATCAATCATATTAAAACTCTCTGCGCGCGCACTTCAGTTCTGCGGAGCAAACCACATCGCCGTCGACTTTCGCCACTCCGGTAAAAGCCGCAATACCACGACGCTCTTTTAAGAACTCCACTTCAATGATCAGTTGATCACCTGGCAGAACAGGCTTGCGGAACTTGGCGCCATCTACACTAGCAAAGTAGTAAAGCTCATTTTCAGCCGGAGCGCCAAATGATTTAAAGGCCAGCAGGCCAGTTGCCTGTGCCATGGCTTCCAGAATCAACACGCCTGGAAAAACCGGAAGTTGAGGAAAATGACCTGTAAACTGAGGTTCGTTTACCGAAACGTTCTTGATAGCGTGAAGATATTTTTCTTCTTGGAAGTCGATAACACGGTCAATCATCAAGAATGGGTAGCGATGAGGTAAAAGCTCCTGAATTTCAGTGATATTCATCGTTCTCTTTTCAGTAGTCAAAGTCTTATTCCTATATCAATACTGTATATATAGCGCGCCATTATAGAAGAAAAAGACTCGCAGTTCGCGAGTCTTTACAGAGAAATCACTTAATTATTCTGCTTTCTCTTGCTCGCCAAGGCACTTTTCAACCGCTTTCAAACGTTTGTTCATCTCATCAATGCGATGTACTCGAGCGGCGGTTTTACGCCACTCTTTGTTGGTTTGAAGCGGGATGCCAGACGAGTACATGCCTTTTTCATCAATACTGCGCATCACCATGCCCATGCCAGTAATAGTGACACCGTCGGCGATGGAAATATGCCCATTGATCACGGAAGCGCCACCAATAGCGCAGTACTTACCAATCTTAGTACTGCCGGCGACGATTGTACCACCCGGCATTACGGTACCATATCCGATGTGCACGTTGTGTGCGATTTGCAACTGGTTGTCTAAAATGACGTTATCTTCAATCACAGTATCATCGAGCGCGCCGCGATCTATGGTGGTACAAGCGCCGATCTCCACCCGGTTACCAATGCGAACAGTGCCAAGCTGAGGAATTTTGATCCACTCCCCCTTGTCATTGGCGTAGCCAAAACCATCCGAGCCAATCACCGCTCCCGATTGAATCAGGCAGTCTGTACCGATTTGTACTTGATGATAAATAGTGACATTAGCCCAAAGCTTCGTGTTGTTGCCTAACTTGGCGTTCTTGCCGACAAAACAGCCTGCACCAATAATGACGTTGTCGCCAAGCTCAACCCCGCTTTCAATCACGGCGTTAGCTCCCACGGCAACGTTTTGCCCGAGTTTAGCATCCGCCGCAATCACCGCAGACGGCGCGATGCCCTCTGCGGGTTTAGGTGTGGAGTCTAATGCTTGTGCTACTTTAGCAAAAGCGACATAAGGGTCATTTACCACCAGCGCATTGCCAGTGCAATGCATGAGCTGATCGGCTTTAACCATCACTACCGTGGCACGGCAGTCAGCTAAGTGTTTGGCATATTTGGGATTCGACAGAAAGGTCACGTCCCCTTCTTGCGCCTTATCCATTGGAGCTACCTGCGATACGGTTGCCGTTGCATCGCCGTGTAACTCTCCCCCGGTTATTGTTGCTAATTCAGCTAATGTCAGTGTCATCATAAGGATTATTATTTGATTGCTTTAATCACTTTCTCTGAGATGTTGTACTCAGGATTACCATATTGAAGTGCGGTGGTATCTACCACTAAATCATAGCCTTCTTTTTCAGCGACCGCTTTCACCGCATCCTGAATCACTTTAAATAGCTTTTGCTTCTCTTCCGCTTCACGGCGAGCGCTTGCTTGCTCTAAAGCCTGTGCTTTGATTTTGTATTTGCTGTCGAGCTGGCCAATTTCAATACGCAGTTTTTCTACTTCCTCTTGACCAAGCAGCTCACCGTCACGCTTCAATTTTTCAATCTTAATCTTTGCTTCCGCTTGGATCGCTTGCAGTTCTGCGCCTTTATCTTTGAACTCTTCCTGCAACTTCTGTAGCACCACTTCACGCTGCGGCAAAGCTTGGAATACCTGAGCGGTATTGATGTAAGCAACCTTTTGTGCCGCTTCTGCCGCATTGGCAAACATAGAAGAACTCAGAAGTAGAAGGCTAACTCCAGCCGCTTTGATCATGTTTTTCAAAATTATATCCTCTGTTTAGAAGGTTCTGCCGATTGTGAAAGTGAAGAATTCTTCGTCGTCACCTTCGTAAATTTTAACGGGTTTAGCCAAGGAGAAGACCAGTGGTCCCATCGGTGACATCCATTGCAACGCCACACCATAGGACGAGCGGTACTGAGTGGGATCTGAGTAGTCGTAGTAATATTGGTTACCGTAATCCGCGCCAGCGCTACGGTAGTCAAACTCGGTATCCCACACACTGGCCATATCAAAGAACAAACTCGTACGTACTTGATTACGTGCTTCGTCTGAAGCAAATGGCGTAGGGACAATCAGCTCTAGGCTTGCCAATGCGATAGCGTTCCCACCAACCGAATCATTGGTTGCGGTATCGGTACCATTGTTTGAGCCACTGTAATCACGATAGACCGCCTTTGGACCTGCCGAGTTTGAGCCAAAACCACGCAAGGTGGTAAAACCGCCAGCGTAGTAGTTCTCGTAAAATGGGAACAGGTTGTCGTTACCATCAGTTTTCCCATAGCCGTTACCATAACCTAAACGTCCGCGCAGCAGCAGGCTGAACTCGTGTTTTTTAGTCAGTGGAATGTACTGTCTCACGTCGTACTGAACTTTAAAGTACTGAACATCAGAGCCCGGCACGGTCATTTTATAAAACGCCCGTTGGTGATTACCAGCAGTAGGGAAATAAGTACGGTTGAGGTTATTGCGCGTCCACGATAACGTCACGTCAAAATCGTTGGTATTCAACGCGCCATTTGAATCGAGGTTTGCGTTCTGTGCTTGCAGAAACTGCTCAACTTGCAGATAAGGCGACAAGTTACCAATCTTGTTATGGGTATAGCCCACACCAAGTTCGAAACGGTTGAGTTCATCAAACGGGAAACCCCAAGTTAAATTGGCTCCGTAACTTTGGTTGGTATAGTCAACGATGCCGGCTTCAGACGCTTCAAATTCGTTGTAGAAAACCTTCCCGCCCAAGCTGACACCATCTAGGTTCCAGTACGGGTCGCGATAATCCAAACTAATGTTCTTTTGGTACTTGTTGGTCATCGCGCTGATGCCAACACGGTTGCCGGAACCGAGGAAGTTATCTTGCTGTAGACCTATCTGAAAACTAACTCCAGATTCAGTACCAAAGCCCACCCCAAAGTTAACGCTTCCTGAGTTGGCTTCTTTGACGTTATAAACCAGATCAACCTGATCATCACTACCGGGAACACGCACAGTTTGTACGTCCACCGTTTCAAAATAACCGAGACGATTTAAGCGACTTTTCCCCAATTCAATCGCTTTGGAGTTGAGCCAACTGCCTTCCATCTGGCGCATTTCGCGCCGTAACACTTCATCGCGCGTTGCGTTGTTGCCTGTAAAACGAATATCACGCACATAAATGCGATTGCCCGCTTCAACATGGATGACCAGCGAAACTTGCTTATTTTCATCGTCAAACTCAGGAATGGTGCTGACTTTAGGATAAGCGTAGCCTGCTTCACCTAAAACGCGTTTGATGTTCTCTTCCAGCGTGGTAACCATAGAACCGTTGTAGGTTTCACCTGACTCAAACGGTACTAACGCTTTGAACTCCTCTTCTTTACCGATCAGTTCACCACGAAAGTTCACCTCTTTCACTGAGTAAGGTTCACCTTCTTTTAGTCCCAGCGTAATGTACACGCCTTTTTTATCGGGAGAGATGGAGACTTGGGTAGAATCCACGGCAAACTTGAGATAACCGCGATCCAAATAATACGTTCTCAGCGCTTCAATATCGCCGGCAAGCACCTGCTTTTGGTACTTCTCGTCCGCGAGGAAATTCCACCAAGGCACATCCACGTTCAAGTTGAAACGCGACAACAGGGTTTCATCAGAGAACACTTCGTTGCCGATAAAATTAATCTGCTGAATTTTGGCAGACACACCTTCACTGAAGACAAACTTCAAATCTGCACGATTGCGCGGCAAGGGCGTGACGACGGCTTTTACCGACGCGTTGTATTTACCTACGCTGTAGTAAAAATCTTCTAGTCCCTTTTCGATGTTACTTAACGTGGTGCGATCAAGCGCTTCACCAGCACGAATACCGGATGCGTCAAGGTTTTGCTTAAGTTGCTCCTCTTTGATCGCTTTGTTGCCAGAAAAAGAGATGCTGGCAATAGTTGGGCGCTCTTTCACTTGCACAACCAGTACATTGCCATCACGCAGCACTTTTACATCCTCAAAGTTACCGGAAGTGTAAAGTGCTCGGATAATGCCAGCAACGTCTTGCTGTTCAAGTGTATCCCCCACACGGACTGGCATTTTCAGTAGTGCTGCACCCAGTGCAACACGTTGTAAACCTTCAATTTTAATGTCTTGTACAACAAAGTTTTGGGCGCCGTTCGCGGATACGCTGGTGGCCAATAATGTTGCGAACAGAATTTGCTTGATCGCCATAATTGTTCTAATTGTTCCTTGCTACTGCTCTTTGTCTCTGAACCATCACAGACGCGTAAAATCGTTAAATAAGGCTAATGCCATAAGTGAAAAAATCACCGCAGCACCAATGCGGTAACCCATTTCCTGCACTTTTTCAGGAACAGGACGACGGATGACGGCTTCAATGGCGAAAAACAACAGGTGCCCCCCATCCAACATCGGCAATGGCACTAAGTTAATAATGCCCAAGTTGACACTGATCAACGCCAAAAAGCCGAGAAAATAGACTAAACCATAATCGGCGGTCGCCCCAGCGCCTTTAGCAATGGAAATCGGCCCACTCAGGTTGTTAAGTCCTACATCACCCGTGATCAGTTTTTTCAGCATACTGACTGTGAGATCAATTACCTGCCCCGTTTTCTCTACGGCTTTGCCGACAGATTCGATTACACCAAATTGCAAATCGAAGCGATAACTTTCTGGCCATTGTGCGACTTCTGGCGCAATCCCCGCAAAGCCGATCGCGCCACCACTTTGGGCCTCCCGGCTATCGGGTATCATGCTAAAACGTTGCGTGCTGCCACTACGCTCCACTTCAACGTCAAGAGTTTGGCCCGGATTGTTGCGCACCCAGTTTACCACTTGCTCCCAAGCCGTGATCGCTTGGCCATTTATCGAGATAAGCTTATCACCGATTTGTAGCCCTGCTCGCTCACCCGCACCGCCTTGAGATACATTCGCCAAACGGGTCATTATCTCTGGCGTGTATGGCCTAAAGCCAAGAGATTGCATCGCCGACTCGTTCTCTGGATCAAATTCCCAGTCTCTGATGTCAACGGCTAAAGTACGCTCAAATCCAACTTCATCGGCTGGCGATACCGTCAATGTCATACTGGCATCGCCAATATGAGAGATTAACTGCATGTTAACTGATTCCCAATCGGGAGTTTTGATACCGGAAACCGCTTTAAGTTCCATGCCTGGCTCAATTCCTGCCTGAGCGACAATGGAATTGACGGTTACCTGACCAACTACGGGCTTAACGGCAGGGACGCCAATCAAGAAAACCAGCCAATAGGCAAAAATAGCGAATAGGAAATTAAAGATTGGACCAGCAGAGACAATCGCTGCACGTTTCCACAACGGCTTACGGTCAAACGCAAACTGTTTCTCTGCGTCCGTAATCTCATCAACTCGGCCATCAAGCATTTTGACATAACCACCGAGTGGAATAATAGCAATGCTATACTCCGTCCCATCTTGGCCCGTTTTACTCCAAATTGACTTGCCAAAGCCAATGGAGAATTTCTCTACTTTTACGCCACAGCGACGCGCCACCCAAAAATGACCAAATTCATGCACTGCCACCAAAATGCCCAAGGCAACAATAAAAGAGGCTAAATTCCATACAATATCCGTCATCGTACACACTCTCTAATGGCTTCAACGGCAAAAGTTCTGGCTATTTTATCCAGCTCAAGCAAGCTTTCCAAGTTATCCACATGATGAGCCGAACTCTGTTGGCAAATACGGTTGAGTACTCGCTCGTTAATACGAGCAATGTCTGTAAACTTAAGCTGATGCTCTAAGAAGGCGTGCACAGTGATTTCGTTGGCGGCATTGAGCGCTGTGGTCGCCTGTTGGCCGAGATAGCAGGCATCAATCGCCAGTTCAAGACAAGGATAACGCGCGAAGTCGGGCTGAATGAACGTTAGCTCACCGACTTGGCTGAAGTCCAATGGTTTCACGTTGGTAGGGATGCGCTCAGGGTAAGATAACGTCAACGCGATTGGGGTCACCATGTCAGGTTCTCCCATCTGCGCCAATACCGAACCATCGATGTACTGCACCATGGAATGAATCACTGACTGAGGGTGAATGATCACTTTAAGCTGCTCTTTGCTGGCATTAAACAGCCATTTGGCTTCTATGTACTCCAAGCCTTTGTTCATCATGGTGGCGGAATCGACCGAAATTTTTCGTCCCATAGACCAATTAGGGTGAGCAATCGCTTGTTCTGGGGTCACGCTTTCTAACGCTGCGATATCGGTATAACGAAATGGACCGCCGGAGCCCGTGAGTAGAATGTTGCGAATGCCGTGCATAGCGAGATCGCATCGCCCCAAACTGGTTTGCACTGCCTGTGGTAAACATTGGAAAATCGCATTATGTTCACTGTCTACTGGTAGCAATTGTGCGCCTGATTTAGCGACTTCATCGATAAAAAGTTGCCCAGACATCACCAGCGCTTCTTTGTTTGCCAGCAGAATGCGCTTACCCGCCTGAACGGCAGCCATCGTTGGCAACAAACCAGCCGCCCCGACAATCGCTGCCATCACGCAGTCGACTTCATCGAGCGATACCACATAGCACATCGCTTCTTCCCCGGCTAAAACCTGAGTGTTTGACGCTGAACTCACCAGTAAACGTTGTAAACGCAGTGCCGCTTCATCCGTGGCCATCACCGCATACTGCGGTTGCCATTTTTCGCAAAGCTGCTGCATTTTTTCTACATTAGAACCCGCGGCTAGAGCAACCACAGTAAAGTGTTCTGGGTTTTGTTCCACCGCTTTCAGTGTGCTGTCTCCAATTGAGCCCGTAGCACCAAGAATCGTTAGCTTTTGCATAACTGAATGACCAAATAAAGAGGTAATAAAAGGGGAAAATTCCCCTTATAAGTCAGAACAATAGATAGAGAAGAGCAAAGATTGGGAACGCCGCGGTTAAGCTGTCAATACGATCCAGAATGCCACCATGCCCCGGAATCATATTGCTGCTGTCTTTGATGCCTGACTCGCGCTTGAACATGCTCTCCACCAAGTCGCCCAATACAGAAATGACCACCGTAGCGAACGTAATCAGAATCATGTGTATAGGGCTAGTAAAATGGATGTCAAACAGCTTGGAAAACACCCAACCAACCAAGATCGCAGTGATGATGCCGCCGATTAAACCTTCAACCGTTTTGTTTGGGCTAACATGCGGTGCCATTTTACGCTTACCCATACTTTTACCCGCGAAATAGGCACCACTGTCTGCGGCCCAGACCAATAAGCAGACAAACATCACTAATTTAGCGCCATGGTATGGTGAGGTATCAATTTCACTTGCGCGCAAAATGATCACGCTCCACAGAAAAGGGATCAGCGTCAGAAAACCAAATAAGTGGCGCAGTGGCTTACTGCCTTGCCATGTTTGCGTCGATTTGGGGTAAGTAACTGCAAGCACGCTGGCATAGAGCCACCATGTTGTGCCCGCACTGAGCATCAACAAGTGCGGCCAACCAATGTGGTTCAGGCTTACTGCCTCGGGAGAGATGAGAAAAAAACTGGCTACAGTAGCAATCACGGCAGGGACCATCGCTTTCACACGAGAACTGGTGCCGATAAATTGTGTCCACTCCCAAAAACCTGCGAGTAGCACTAAGGTTAACGCGACGATAAATAGCGGGAGGGACAACTGAAAAATCCCTAAGATGACTAAAGGTGCAAGAATGAGTGCGGTTATTATTCTTTGTTTCAAACTGAATGATCCTTATTGTGTACTCATCAGAGCTTTGATTTGTTCGCCCGTACAACCGAAACGTCGTTCACGATTAACAAACCAAGTGATCGCCTCCACGAGGCTATCTTCGCCGAAGTCTGGCCAATAGACCGGAGTAAAGTACATTTCTGCATAAGCCATTTGCCAGAGCATAAAATTACTGATGCGGCATTCTCCGCTCGTGCGAATCAGAAGATCGACGTCCGGCAAATCGGCCATCGTCAGAAATTGAGCAATTTTATCTTCATCAATATCGCTGGCAGCCAGCTTTCCCTGCTCTACCTGTTGCGCAAGTTTTTGCACCGCCTGAACGATATCCCACTTTCCACCATAATTCGCGGCAACATTAATTATCATTCCGGTGTTACTTGCGGTAAGTGCTTCTGCTTCGGCAATTTTCTTTTGTAGTCGTTCACTAAAGCGACGGGTGTCGCCGATGATGCGTAAACGTAAGTTATTCTTGTGTAACTTTTTGACTTCACTGGAGAGCACTGTGATAAAAAGCTCCATCAGTAAACCAACTTCGTCTTCAGGACGACGCCAGTTCTCACTGCTGAAAGCAAAAAGTGTGATGGCTTGAATATTGAGTTTAGAGGCGGCTGCAATGGTTTTACGTACTGCACTGACACCTTTTTTATGACCAAAAACGCGTGGTTGACCTTTGGACTTGGCCCAGCGACCATTACCGTCCATGATGATGGCAATATGCTTTGGAAGAGATTCCACGAAGAGTTGAGAATTTTGCATAGAGAATTAGTCGAGTTCCATCAGTTGGACAGGGTAACACAAAAAAACGCTGTGCTGCGAGCACAGCGTTTTCCAACAGTGATGTAAACAGAAGTATTAGACTTCCATTAACTCTTTTTCTTTGGCAGCAAGAACATCATCGATCTTCTTCACTGCCGCATCGGTTAGCTTTTGAATCTCGTCTTGTGCTTTACGATCTTCATCTTCAGAGATTTCTTTATCTTTTAGTAACGCTTTAAGATCGCCATTGGCATCACGACGGATATTACGTACCGCAACACGACCACCTTCAGCTTCACCGCGAACGATTTTCACTAGATCACGACGGCGCTCTTCCGTTAGTGGTGGCAGTGGAACACGGATAATGGTGCCCGCTGACATTGGGTTTAGACCCAGATCAGACATCATGATTGCTTTTTCGACTTTCTGCGTTAGCTCTCTATCAAAAACCGTGATCGCCAAGGTACGAGCGTCTTCAGCAACTACGTTAGCCACTTGGTTTAGTGGTGTCGGAGCACCGTAATAATCGACAGAAATGCCAGAAAGTAGGCTTGGATGCGCACGCCCCGTACGAACTTTAGACAGAGTATTTTTCAGCGCTTCAACACTTTTTTCCATGCGCTCTTGCGCGTCTTTTTTGATTTCGTTAATCACGGTTTCACCTTAAAAAAATGTCATCTTTCCTGAAGAAAGCTTACAAGGGTTCAGTAAAGCGAAACGCCATCCGACACACGAATGACGCTAAGTCAGGCTTACTAGCTAATCAGCGTACCTTCTGCTTCACCCATCACCACGCGACGTAGAGCGCCTGGCTTATTCATATTAAATACACGGATAGGCATTTTGTGATCGCGAGCCAAAGTAAATGCGGCTAAATCCATCACTTTTAGTTCTTTATCAAGAACATCGGCGTAAGCGAGTTTATCATACAGCTCTGCATCTGGATTGGCTACCGGGTCAGCACTGAATACTCCATCTACTTTAGTGGCTTTAAGTACCACGTCCGCTTCAATCTCGATACCACGCAAACACGCGGCAGAATCGGTAGTGAAGAATGGGTTACCCGTTCCTGCAGAGAAAATTACCACGCGGCCTTGACGCAATTCGCGAATTGCATCAGCCCAATTGTAGTCGTCACACACCCCTTTCAGTGGGATGGCAGACATCACTCGTGCATTTACGTACGCACGGTGCAGCGCATCACGCATCGCGAGGCCATTCATTACCGTTGCCAGCATGCCCATGTGGTCACCTACAACGCGGTTCATGCCTGCTTCAGCAAGGCCAGCACCACGGAACAGGTTGCCGCCACCGATCACCACGCCGACTTGCACACCCAGTTCAACCAGTTCTTTCACTTCCTGCGCCATACGATCCAAAACTGCAGGATCAATACCGAAACCTTCAGAGCCTTGGAGAGCTTCACCACTCAGTTTTAACAGAATACGCTGATACGCTGGTTTTGGGTTCGTAGTCATGGAGTTTACCTTCCAAAAGAGAGTTGTCGATTAACAGTCATGGATAGAGAAAAGGCCTAGTTATTAGATCCTAGTCGCTAGAGAAGGCATCTTCGCTCTAGAAACTAGTCACCTAGGTGTTATTCCCTATTCATCACGGCTAAACAAATAGGCCGTTTATTCGTAAAAAGACCGCAGCCATGGCCACGGTCTAATCTTTGCACAAATCTCTAAGGATTAACCTTTCTGAGCCAGTGCTACTTCTTCAGCGAAGCTTAGGCCTTCAGCTTTCTCGATGCCTTCACCCACTTCTAGACGAACGAAAGTAGAAACTGATGCGCCGCGCTCTTTTAGGATCTCAGCAACAGTTTTCTTTGGTTCCATAACGAAAGGCTGACCAGTTAGTGAAACTTCGCCAGTGAATTTCTTCATGCGACCTTCAACCATCTTCTCAGCGATTTCTTTTGGCTTGCCTTCGTTCATCGCGATTTCAACTTGAACTTCACGCTCTTTCGCTACTACGTCAGCTGGTACATCTTCTGGATTTACGTACTCAGGACGAGATGCTGCTACGTGCATTGAGATGTGCTTCAGAGTTTCTGCGTCGCCTTCACCAGCAACAACAACACCGATTTTCTCGCCGTGACGGTAAGAAGCAATTGTCGTACCTTGAACGTACTGAACGCGACGGATGTTGATGTTTTCACCGATCTTAGCAACTAGAGCAACACGCTCTTCTTCGAATTTAGCTTGTAGCTCTTCGATAGACGCTTTAGATGCAAGAGCTTCCGCTACAACTTTGTCTGCGAATGCAGTGAAGTTACCATCTTTAGCAACGAAGTCAGTTTGACAGTTAACTTCAAGAAGTACTGCAACGCCGTTTTCGTCTTTGATGAAGATTGCGCCTTCAGCTGCAACATTGCCCGCTTTTTTAGCCGCTTTTGCAGCGCCAGATTTGCGCATGTTTTCAATCGCTAGTTCGACGTCGCCGTCAGTTTCAACAAGCGCCTTCTTACATTCCATCATACCTGCGCCAGTACGTTCGCGCAGTTCTTTTACTAGAGCAGCAGTAACAGCCATTCTCTATTCCTCAGTTAATTCTGGATACGGTAAAAATCAGGGGCCTACTTTTCGGCCCCCGATGCTAACTATAACTTAGCCTACACTACAAACAGGTTGCAAATAGGCCAAGTGTGACACAGAGCCGCTATTATTCAGCTTCTACAAAACCGTCTTTTTCAGCTACTGCTACAACGTCTTTGTTACGGCCTTCAGTAAGAGAAGTTGCCGCTGCGTTTAGGTATAGTTGAACTGCACGGATTGCGTCGTCGTTGCCTGGGATGATGTAGTCAACGCCGTCTGGGCTAGAGTTAGTATCTACTACTGCGTATACTGGAATACCCAGGTTGTTCGCTTCTTTGATTGCGATGTGCTCGTGATCAGCGTCGATTACGAATAGAGCGTCTGGTAGACCGCCCATATCTTTGATACCACCAAGAGATTTCTCAAGCTTCTCCATTTCGCGAGTACGCATTAGAGCTTCTTTCTTAGTTAGTTTGTCGAAAGTACCGTCAGTTGATTGAACTTCTAGATCTTTCAGACGCTTGATTGACTGACGTACAGTTTTGTAGTTAGTCAGCATACCACCCAACCAACGGTTGTTTACGTAGTACTGGTTGCTAGCGATAGCAGCTTCTTTAACAGCTTCAGATGCAGCGCGTTTAGTACCTACGAAAAGAACTTTACCTTTCTTCTCGCCAACTTTTACTAGCTCAGCTAGTGCTTCGTTGAACATAGGTACAGTTTTTTCTAGGTTGATGATGTGAACGCGGTTACGTGCGCCGAAAATGAATGGCTTCATTTTTGGGTTCCAGTAACGAGTTTGGTGACCGAAGTGAACACCAGCTTTCAGCATATCGCGCATTGATACAGTTGCCATTATATAATCCTCTATGGGGTTAGGCCTCCACATCCCCCATGCATCCGACCCTAACTTGGAGGGCACCCCGGAACATGTGTCGGAATGTGTGTGATTTAACAAAAAAGTTTAGTGGAAAAAACCCGCTTCGCCGAACGCAAATCGCAGTTTCGAAGAAAACAGACTTCATTTCCGGCGCGCTTTATACCATATTTTGCCTATCTATGGCAAAAAAAATTGGCAGATTCCGACAGCCGAACTCCACATTGCAAATCCTATTGCGCTTTACCGACGCCTCATGCACCAGTTCAACAAATACACATTCTCATTTGTTCCTGATAGAATACGCCATCGGCACATAACCGTGCTTGCGTATTTAAGTAGAGAAAGCCAATGTCAATTAAAATCAAAACTGCACAACAGATTGAGCGCATGCGACTTGCAGGTGCGCTGGCCGCTGAAATTTTGGAAATGATCGAACCTCATATTAAAGAAGGCGTGACCACCGACGAGCTCAATCAGATTTGCCACGACTATGCGACAGAAAAAGGCGCGTATTCAGCCCCTTTGAACTACCACGGTTTTCCTAAATCCATTTGTACCTCCATCAACCACATCGTTTGTCACGGCATTCCAGCCAGCAAAGATGAGATTGGCAGCAACGGTCAACTAAAACCTGCTGTGCTGAAAAACGGTGACATCCTCAACGTCGACATTACCGTCATCGTTCCTGATGATGAACAGGCGGACCTCTCTGTTCGACCACAAGGTTTCCACGGTGATACATCGAAAATGTTCCTAGTCGGTGAGGTTTCACCAGCCAACAAACGCCTATGTATGGTTGCTCAAGAAGCGCTGTATGTGGGGATGCGTCAAGTTAAACCAGGTGCAACGGTCGGCGATATCGGCACGGCGATAGAAAAATACATCAAAGACAACAACAAGAACAATCCGCGTAACAAGTTCTCTATTGTCAAAGATTTCTGTGGCCACGGTATTGGCGATGAGTTCCACGAAGAACCTCAAGTCGTGCACTATCGCAACAGTGACCGCCGCGTACTCAAAGAAGGCATGTGTTTCACTATTGAACCTATGATTAACGCAGGAAAGTTTGGTTGTACTGTCGATGCACAAGACGACTGGACAGTCTACACTGGTGATGGCAAAAATTCGGCGCAATGGGAACATACCATTGTAGTGACCAAAGAAGGCTGTGAAGTGCTCACTTTACGCAGCGAAGAAACCATTCCACGTTTGATGAAAAACGTCTGATATCTCAATATCCCCGCCTCGCGGGGATATTTTTTATCGTCCTCAACTCTGTTACAGTCTCCTGCAGATTATGATTGCACGGACAGCACAGTATGCCTTTTCACTCTCCTTTAGCTTTCAGTGACGAACAACTGGTAGTGCCGGATTTAAAAGACCAGCTCGAACAGTTTGCCGAAGCGCAAAAACACGCCTTTCTTAGCCACCATCCGGTCACCGATCTGGTCCTTGCCAGAGCGGAATACATGGATCTACTGCTGACTCGTTTGTGGCGCTACTATGGTTTTGCCAATATTCACAACATCGCATTGGTGGCCGTTGGCGGGTATGGGCGAGGAGAACTTCATCCGTTATCGGATATTGATATTCTGGTGCTGTCCCAGCACAAGCTTCCTCGTGAACTGGAAAGCAAAGTGAGCGAGTTCATCACCCTACTTTGGGACTTGCGCTTGGAAGTCGGCCATGCGGTTCGAACGGTGGAAGAGTGCGCCAATGTTGGTCGAGAAGACCTTACCGTGGCCACTAACCTCCAAGAGGCACGCCTAATTTGTGGGTGTGAAAACACCTTTCAAGCGTTGAAAAAAGTGGTCCTGTCGGATTCTTTCTGGCCGAGCGAAACCTTTTACCAAGCGAAAATCCAAGAACAGCGTGCACGGCATGCTCGCTACCACGACACTACCTACAATCTCGAACCCGACATCAAATCCACCCCTGGCGGGCTACGTGATATTCATACCCTCAGTTGGGTTGCACGCCGCCATTTTGGTGCCACCTCTTTGCTTGAGATGAGCCGCTATGGTTTTCTCACCGATGCGGAATATCGTGAACTGGTGGAGTGCCAAGACTTTCTCTGGCGTGTACGCTTTGCCCTGCACATTGAGTTAAGACGTTACGACAACCGCCTGACATTTGCGCATCAGGCGCAAGTAGCCGAACATTTAGGTTTTCACGGCGAAGGCAATCGCGGCGTAGAAATGATGATGAAAGAGTTCTACCGCACGCTGCGTCGTGTCGCTGAACTCAATAAAATGCTGCTCAAACTGTTTGATCAAGCGATCATCAATGGAGGGGAAACGGAACCCACCATCATCATTAATGAAGATTTCCAGCGCCGCGGACGCTTGATTGAAGCGCGTAAACCGGCCTTGTTCCAAGCCCGTCCAGAAACCATTCTCGACATGTTTTTGCACATCGCCAACGACTCAACCATTGATAGCGTCAGCCCCCCGACCTTACGCCAACTGCGCACCGCCAGACGCCGCCTAAACAAGTTCCTCCACACCTTGCCCGAAGCAAGAGAGAAGTTCATGGAACTGGTGCGCCACCCCAACGCCCTGCACCGTGCCTTTAACTTGATGCACAAGCTCGGCGTGCTTGCCGCATATTTACCGCAGTGGAGCCAGATTGTCGGGCAGATGCAGTTTGACCTTTTCCATGTCTACACTGTGGATGAACACAGTGTGCGACTACTCAACCACATCAATACCTTCAGCTATGCAAAAAATCACGAAAAGCATCCGATTTGCTGTGAAATCTACCCGAGACTACAGAAAAAAGAGTTATTGATTCTCGCTGCAATTTTCCATGACATCGGTAAAGGGCGCGGTGGCGATCACTCTGAAATTGGTGAAACCGAATCCTACGAGTTTTGCATTGAACACGGCTTGTCCAAGCCAGAGGCCAAATTGGTTGCTTGGTTAGTACGTAATCACCTACTGATGTCCGTCACCGCGCAGCGTCGTGACATTTATGACCCAGACGTCATCACCGAGTTCGCCAAACAAGTGCGTGATGAAGAGCGCTTGGAATATTTGGTGTGCCTAACAGTCGCGGATATCTGCGCCACCAATCCTGAGCTGTGGAACAGTTGGAAGCGTACTCTGCTTGCCGAACTGTTTTACTCCACCCAAAGGGCTTTGCGTCGTGGATTGGAAAATCCAGTCGATGTGCGCGAGCGTATTCGTCACAATCAGCAACTCGCTTCGGCCTTGCTGCGCAAAGAGGGCTTCAGTGCACGTGAAATCGAGGTGCTGTGGCAGCGTTTCAAAGCGGATTACTTTTTACGCCACACCCATCAACAGATCGCTTGGCACTGTGAGCATATTTTACGTATGCAAGAGCCCGAGCAACCTTTGGTGCTGATGAGTAAAAAAGCCACCCGCGGCGGCACGGAAGTGTTTGTATATACCAAAGATCAGCACGCCCTGTTTGCAACTGTGGTGGCTGAGCTGGATAGACGCAACTTTAACGTACATGACGCGCAAATCATGAGCAGCAAAGATGGTTATGTACTTGATACTTTTATGGTACTGGATCAAAACGGCGAGGCGGTCGATGAAAACCGCCATAAAGCCGTGGTCAGGCATCTCACGCATGTATTGACTGACGGACGGCCGACCAAGATCAAAACCCGCCGTATACCGCACAAGTTGCAACATTTTAAAGTCAAAACCAAAGTCGATTTTCTACCGACCAAGAGTAAAAAACGCACCTTGATGGAATTGGTGGCGCTCGATACCCCCGGGTTATTGGCTGTGGTTGGCGCAACCTTTGCCGACATGGGCTTTAATCTGCATGGGGCGAAGATCACCACCATTGGCGAGCGAGCGGAAGACTTGTTTATTCTTACCGGCGATTTGGGTGGTCGACTCAACGAAGAGCAGGAGCAATTGCTGCGCGAGAAACTGGTGCAAAATATTGCCGAGCTCGCACCTTAAACAGTTGCAATCATACGCTTCCCGTCGCATACACGGTGGGGAGCGTCCATCCTCAATCGAGCGCGATCTTGTCCACAAGTTAAACAATTTGGTGAGATATCAGCTATCTACTCTATGCACTGGCTGCTACATTGAAGCTTGTCAGTCATACATCAACAGAGGTCGCCTATGTATCCACACCTCACCGGATTAGGTATTCACGATCCAAACCAAATTGAACGTTATTCACTGCGTCAAGAAGCTCACAAAGACGTACTTAAAATCTATTTTCACAAGCAAAAAGGGGAACTGTTCGCCAAGAGCGTTAAGTTCAAATACCCGCGCCAGATAAAAAATGTGTTAGTGGATAGCGGCAGTCACCAATATAAAGAGGTGACGGAGATTAACCGTAATTTGACGTTGGTGATTGACGAGTTAAATCGCATCACCAAACCGCCGAAGCAGAGCGAAAGCGACATTAAGCAGAAAATCCTAACCGACCTAAAACACTTAGAAAAAGTCGTATCAAGCAAGATTGCCGAAATTGAAGCCGACTTAGAAAAGCTAAAGTAACCTGCCACTGACAAGGGTTGACTGCTCAACCCTTGTTTGGCTCACTAGGCCTAGTTAAGCACAGCTAAATCCCATGCAAATCGAGTAAATAACTGCTTCCACACCGCGTCAACGCCCGCGCGAATCACCACCACTTGCTGAGTAAAGGGATGGACAAAACGCAGCTCTGAAGCGTGCAATAACAACCTTGGCGCTGCAAATTCCTCGCGAAACAGCTTGTTGTGTTTACCGTCACCGTGGGTAGTGTCACCGACGATCGGATGACGCAAGTGCGCCATATGGCGTCTCAGTTGATGCTTGCGCCCTGTTTTCGGCTTAAGCTCCATTAATCCATAGCGGGTCGTTGGGAACTTGCCCGTTGAAAAAGGTACTTCCACTTTAGCAAGTGGTTTGTAGAGCGTAATCGCGTCTTGTGCTTCTTTTTCTTGAGAGGCAAACTTATCCGCAATCTTGTCCAGTTCGACCTTCAACGCGTAGTCTAGCTCGCCCCCTTCCTCAATCCAACCGCGCACAATCGCATGGTAAGTTTTCTCCATTTCCTGTCCGGCAAACATCGGCATCGCCTGCGAGGCCACCTCCGAGGACAAAGCAAACATCAATACCCCCGATGTTGGACGATCAAGACGATGCAGCGGAAACACATGCTGACCCAGTTGATCACGCAATGTCTGCATGACAAATTGCGTCTCATGCTTATCCAGCCAACTACGATGCACCAACATACCTGCGGGTTTGTTAACCGCCACAAAGTACTCGTCCTGATAAATAATCTCCAACATTAACGGCTTACCTCATCAATTTTTCTAAGTACGGCAATCACTCGATTGTGCTCTGGCTGCGCTTGCCACACTTGCTCAAAATAAGGAGTGATAGCAAATCCCGTTGGCATCGCGCTTTGTGCGTCGAGCAGCGCCTGCATTCGCGGAATAAAAATCCACTGCAACCATTGCTCAGGGGCCAAGGTGTCCAGCGAAAAAGGTTCAACACTTTGCAACGCCTTGGCGGGCGGCATGCGTTCTTGCCACAGTGCGGCAGTTTTCAGTTCCGCCTGCAACTCAACCAATAAAGAGGGCAAAAGTGTGCGACTGGTCATTAATCTTTCCATCCTCACCTTGAAATAGCCGCGAATGATACCATCTAATGGGGAAAGAAAGTTAGGACATCAGTGTTAATGGATACCATTCATACCCTTACCCAGTTGCTGAAAAGCAGCCACTGCGAGTACACCGTCTTTGATTTGGGACGCCGAATCAAAACCATCACCAATCACGATTTCGCGCAAATTGAGCAAGGCGCGGCGGCCTACCCTTACCCGCTGCAGAGAAAAGCACATTTAGCCATTGCCTACTGGAATGAACAAAAACAACCGTGGGTCTGGTTTTTAAAGTTTGAACTCGATGAGCGCGGCTTGCTCAAACAAGCAGACATCGGCAACTTCATCAAATACATCATTGAGGCGATGGGTACTCGCTTGTCGCAAGAGATGTCAGAAGAGCAGCAGCAAAAACTGGCGAATAACCCCTACACTTTCAAGCCAGCAGACGACAAAATGGCGGTATTTCATAGCCAGCTTCGCGCCCAACTCGATCTACCCGCCAGCCAATACTATGAACATGCACAGGCTTATTTCGCTGGCTCATTAGGCTGGGATAATTGGCAAACGGTGGGTTTGCAAGGAATCACCGATCTCTGCGCCCGGCTGGATCGTGAGCAAAATGGCGTACTGGTGCGAAAAGCGCTCGCTCATCTGCCCAGTCAGCCACTGTACGCCTTGTTAGGCGCTTTGGAACACACTGAGCTACCCGACAAGCTGGCGGCTCGTTTAATTGACCTGACCCAATCGGCCCTTGCGCAGCCCAACCCAGATCTATTTCTGATTTCCGCTTACGCCCGCGCCCTCGCAGGAGCGAAACCCTCAGAGATAAAACCGCTGTTGCAGACCATTTTATCCAGTGCCCGATTAAGCCACCAAGAAGTGTTAATTGGCATTGCTGGTCGTGCTTGGCACTGGCTCAGCGATAGCCAAACGGCAGAGCGCTTTTTAACCCGTTTGGCACAAACAGGAAATCAGGTTCTGTTCAACCAGCTATTTGCTGATCTGGTGATGTTACCGGAACTTCGCATGGTGCTATTGCCACTATTGCACGCAAGTCCAAGTGAAGAGCTCTCCTCTGCACTACGCAAGCTGCAACAGACGACGAAAGGATAGCGTTGGATGATGGGTGATCTTTTTGCCATTCTCGGCTTAGCGCTCTTTTGCTTTCTGTTTTGGCAGCAACGGCAACAGTCGGAGCTGGCAAAATCCGCCATTGTGCGCAAGTGCGAACAACTGGATTTGCAGCTCATCAGTGTGGCTTTTGGCGCGCATAAACTGAAAACGCCAGACGGTGTCTGGCGTTGGCATACAGTCTATCATTTTGAATTTTCAGCGCTTGGCGACGATTGTTATCAAGGTCATCTCATCATGAGCGGTTTTAGGCCGCTGAACTTTTTCCTGCCACCACATCGGATGTAAACAGCATCTGCCATGCTTCCTCTCGCTGGCCGCTTTGTGGCTGGCGATAAAAACCGAGTTTACTCAGCAGCGCGATTGCCGCCTTGTTACTCGGTTTAACCCAAGCAGTGACTTGGTCGAGCTGCAAATCGTACACCGCCTTGGGCAGAAACGCTTTCAAGGTTTCCGTTGCAATTCCTTGGCCCCAATAAGCTTTGTCAAATAGAAAGCCAAGTGTCGGCTGCGAATCACAATCGCTGATATACACATGTCCCATGTATTCGCGATTGTAGTTATCCAAGACCGCAATGGCATGAATGCTGGGATCATTGAGCACTTTATCAAACATCAGTTTCGCATTCGCGACCGTATAAGGCCCGCCCAGCTCAGCGCGATTCTTCGCACAGCAATTGAGCATGACAAACTCGAGCTTTAATGAATCATTGTAAGGAAGAAGCAGCGTTCTTCTGGTTACTATGGTCACATCGTATCCTTGATAGCCTTGACATCGGCACACTAAGCGCCGTGAGTGTCAAAAGAGAGAAGCCGAAATTAAACCAACTTGCACAATAGGTTATTGATCCAGATTGTTTTTTAGACGTTGTTTGTGAATTTTTATAAGATGCCAGCAGCGCTGGCTAGGTTCGAAGGGCTGAGTAATAAGAAAAGCCCCGATACAGAGTATCGGGGCTATAGTCTTACTCGCAGCAGTCCGGCTACTAATAATGCTCCCTGCATCATCCATAATAGTGGCTGAATCCTTCAGCTATTCCTTACGTCGCCATCCTAGCGGTGTCCTGAGTCTTCCCGACTGCTAACATTCCTCGTTAGCGCACATCACTTGTTCCCTGAGCGGTGTCCCTTGCTTCATCCTGAAGCGGTCCTTACCTCAATCCTTAGAGGGTCCATTGCCATTCCTTGCTCACTAACATCCTATTAGTGATTGCGTCCGTACAATGTCCTGCGCTCCTTGCTTGATTCCTCTTCCTGAGCAACCAAATCGTCTTCCTGACGATAACCAAATCCTTGGCGTTTCCTGTTCCGTGTCAGCATCCTTCCGACAGGGTCTAATTTACCTTTTTTCCCTATCGGAGCAATCGTTTAACTAAGAAAAAACACTATGACATCCATTACATTTCATTTACAATCTTTTATTATCAATAAGTTACTACAGAATGCTCGTGGAATGACGTACGCTGAATTCGCTTTTTCTTACAAAGCGTGTGAGACATCTCTTACAAGCAATTACCGAAATTGCCATTCGCCAAACGCCAAACCTCAACGTATGATGAGGGATATATCGTTATTAGAGACCGATTATGTTAACTCAAGACGTTACCGAACAGTTGCAAGCAGTGCTGGAGCAGTTGCAACAACAAGGCAAAGAGCCTACCGTCGCCCTAGTGCGAGCACGCATGAACACGTCAGTGCCGATGCCTGCCTTAATCGCCGCAATCAAAAGTTGGAAGAGTGCTCAGCGCGTACCCAAAGTGGAAGTGGCTGCGCCTCAAGCAGAAACCGACCAAGCCGAACGTATTGCCCAATTGGAAAAAACCGTGGCCGAACTGGTCGCGCGTCTTGCCTTTTTAGAGGCAAAGCTCAACGCGGAGACAAGCGCATGAAACTGTGGGTTGATGCGGACGCCTGTCCGAAAGTGATTCGTGAGACCATTGTCCGCGCCGCAGAGCGCACCGGCGTTGAGTGCACCTTTATCGCCAATCATGTGGTACCTGTGCCCAAAAGGCAAAATATCCACTCCATTCAAGTGCCATCCGGGTTTGACATTGCTGACAATGAGATAGTCAAACGCACCGAAGCGGGTGATTTGGTGATTACGTCAGACATCCCACTGGCCGATGAGGTGATCAGTAAAGGCGCGCTGGCACTAAGTTCCAGAGGCGAACTCTACACCAAAGACACCATCAAGGCGCGGCTCAATATCCGCGATTTTATGGACACTATGCGCTCAAGTGGTATCCAAACGGGTGGACCTGCGGCATTGTCGCAAACCGAACGACGCGAGTTTGCTAATCATCTCGACAGAATTTTGGCCAAGCGCTGAATCAATGCGAAACCCGCTTCGATGAGAATCGAAAAAAAAGCCTGCGAAATTGCAGGCTTTTTCTTTTGTTCAGCACGTTAAGGCGTGTAGTACGTCGCTGCGCCCGGACCAACAGGCAGGCCAAAGACGAACACCCACACGTAGAAGAGCAGGCTCCAACCAACAATGAACACCAGAGAGTACGGCAGCATGACTGCAATCAAGGTGCCTATACCAAGGTTTTTCATGTAGCGGGTGGCAACGGCAAGGATCAAACCAAAGTAGCTCATCATTGGCGTGATGATGTTCGTGGTCGAGTCACCGATACGGTAAGCGGCCTGAATCACTTCTGGCGCATAACCCACCAGCATCAGCATAGGTACGAAAATGGGTGCGGTCACGGCCCATTGCGCAGAGGCTGAGCCAATCATCAGGTTGATAAAGCCACACATCAAGATGAAGGCAAAAAACAGCATTGGACCGGTTAAGCCGATCTCTTGCAGGAATTCAGCGCCTGCAACGGCAAATACTTGACCAAAGTTAGTCCATTTAAAGAAGGCAACAAACTGCGCCGCAAAGAACACCAGAACGATGTACATACCCATCGACGACATCGATTTCGACATCGCATTAATCACATCACGGTCGCTTTTCATCGTGCCGACCACTTTACCGTAGACAAATCCCGGTACGGCGAAGAAGACGAAAATGAACGCGACGATGCTTTTCAAAAATGGGGAGCCGGCAATCGTGCCCGCATCAGAGCGCAGAATGCCGTCGGCAGGAACTACGGTCCAGGCCAAAAGTGCCGAGACCAGCAGCGTTGCCAGACCAGCAAGCTTGAGGGCTTTTTTCTCCAGCGCGGTCAATGAGCCCATTTTGTCTTGGCTAAGATCTTCTGAGGCTTCTTCATCGTTGTATTTGCCCAGTTTCGGCTCGACAATTTTCTCCGTCACAAACGCGCCCAAACCCGCAATCACAAACGTTGAGACAAACATGAAGTACCAGTTGACTTCCGGGCCAACGGTGTAGCTCGGATCAATCATTTGTGCCGCGGTTTCGGTAATTCCCGACAGCAGTGGATCCACCGTACCAATCAACAGGTTTGCCGAGTAACCACCTGACACACCGGCAAATGCCGCAGCAAGGCCGGCCAATGGATGGCGACCAAGCGAATGGAATAACATCGCTGCCAGTGGGATCAACACCACGTAGCCAAGCTCAGAAGCCGTGTTGGAGATGATGCCCGCGAATACCACCGTGACCGTCACCATGCGCTTTGATGCGCCCATAACCAGACCACGCATGGCCGCAGACAATAAACCCGAATATTCGGCAATCGCCACGCCCAGCATCGCCACCAGAACCGTCCCTAGCGGCGCAAAGCCAACAAAGTTTTTCACCAGATTGGTGACGATCAGTTCAAGACCATCCGCATTGAGCAGACTGACCACGTGGATCATACCATCGGCGGCGCGACCTTTCGCACCTTCTGGGCGAGGGTCGGCGACAGACACCTCGAAATAACCGGCAATGCCAGATGAAATTAAGATCGCCAAACAGAAAAGGGCAAATAGAGTGATGGGATGGGGTAACAAGTTCCCCAAATATTCCACCGAATCAAGAAAACGCGTAAACAGCGACTTCTTTGGTGAAGATTGATTTATTGAAGCAGATGAGCTCATCTGTTCCCTCCTTGTAGTTTTTCCCGAGCAAATGTGACAGAAATGTCAAAAGCTGGCGCAGGGTACTTGAGCAAGGAGGGAAATAAAAATTACAAATGTTACAAATTATTGCAAAATAGCCGTATTTATGACCACGTTCTGATTCATAAATGGTTACATCATCTATAAAACAAATATTTACCAGAATTATAATCAAGAGAAAATCATTACTGCGTACGATATCTGTTTACAACTAACCATTTGATACTTCGCCTACTTTTGTACCGCTTTAAAACGAGGATTGGATTTGCAAATCACATACAAGCGCCCTCTGCGTTTGACGATTTGGCAATCAGGGTGGCGGCTTTTGGCACTTTTTAGCGACGATAATACTTTCATTTTACTGCTCCGTTTCTTTGTTAAATTGGCCAAAACGGCGGTTGAAATTTGCCACTCGACCCTCTTTTTGCACCACACGCTGTTTGCCGGTGTAAAACGGATGAGATTCCGATGACACCTCAATGGTGAAATAAGGGTACGTCTGGCCATCTTCCCACTCAATGGTGCGATCGGTTTGCAATGTTGATCCGATCAAGAAATATTTATCGACGCTGGTGTCATGAAACACCACTTGGCGGTATTGAGGATGGATTCCCGGTTTCATTTAATTTCCTTCGCAATTAAGTGTTACAATATAACATAGCAAATGATAGTTATTATCAAAAAGAGTTGCAAGTAAAAAAGTGTGGTAGCTTTGCTGCATTCTTTATTCAGCCTCCACAAACGCTATGTACGCCATCGAACCCATCGGTATTATCCAAAGTCCGTATAAAGAAAAATTTGCCGTCCCTCGTCAGCCAAGGTTGGTGCCTGCTGCCAGTGCCAGAGTCAAACTGAGTGGCACGGCCAATAGCCCTGAAGCGGTCAGAGGGATAGAACAGTTCTCACACCTTTGGCTGCTGTTTCTGTTTGATCAAAACCTTGACGCTGGCTGGAAGCCAACCGTGCGTCCACCGCGTTTAGGGGGCAATGAACGGGTTGGCGTGTTTGCTTCGCGCTCAACGTTTCGCCCCAATGGCATCGGCATGTCAGCCGTCGAGCTTAAAGGCGTGAGCAAACAGGGTGAGCAGATCTATCTTGAGTTGGGGAGTGTCGATCTGGTTGATGGCACGCCGATTATCGATATCAAACCCTACATCCCCTACTCCGATGCCATTCCCGAGGCACAAGGTGGGTACGCAGAGCAAGCGCCCGAACAAGCTTTAGTGCAATTTAGCGAACAGGCCGAGCAGACGCTGCAAAAGAAAGCCACTGGCGCACACGAGCGTGAGGTTATCGCTCAGGTGTTAGCGCAAGATCCGCGCCCGGCTTACAAGAAAAGTCGCGCCGATGAGAAGCAATACGCGGTAAATTTGTTCGATTTGAACGTGAAATTTATCGTAACCGACAAGTTAGTGACGGTAACCTCTATTGAACGCTTTTGACATTGAGCAATGGCTGATATTATAGAAGGCTTAATTTTACTCCCTCTTTGCTGAGGGGCTTTTAAACATGATGAAACGGATACCATAGAATGCGTACCAGTAAATATCTTCTTTCTACTCTGAAGGAGACTCCAAACGACGCAGAAGTAGTGAGCCATCAGCTCATGCTACGTGCAGGTATGATCCGTAAGCTGGCTTCAGGTCTTTATACCTGGCTGCCTACCGGTCTACGTGTACTGCGTAAAGTCGAAAACATCGTTCGTCAAGAGATCGACAATGCAGGTGCAATTGAAACCTTGATGCCCGTTGTGCAGCCGTTTGAACTATGGGAAGAGACTGGCCGCTCTGAAAAAATGGGCCCGGAACTTCTTCGCTTTACTGACCGCCATGTTCGTCCGTTTGTACTCAGCCCAACAGCAGAAGAAGTGATCACTGCACTTGTGCGTAACGAAGTGAGCTCGTACAAACAGCTACCGATCAACCTATACCAAATCCAAACCAAATTCCGCGATGAGCGTCGTCCACGTTTTGGTGTTATGCGTGCACGTGAATTTTGCATGATGGATGCGTACAGCTTCGATATCGACAAAGCTGGTCTGGAAAAATCTTACCAAGCGATGCACGATGCTTACTGCAAAGCGTTTGACCGCATGGGTCTTGAGTACCGCCCTGTTCTCGCAGATTCAGGTGCGATCGGTGGTAACGGCTCTCAGGAGTTCCACGTACTGGCTGAAAGTGGTGAAGACCTGATCGCCTTCTCGACTGAATCCGATTACGCAGCCAACATCGAGAAAGCAGAAGCCGTTGCTCCTGCGGTTGAGCGTGCAGCGCCAACGCAAGAGATGACGCTAGTTGATACGCCAAACGCTAAAACCATCGCTGAACTGGTTGAACAGCACGGCATCGCAATCGAGAAAACCGTTAAGACGTTATTCGTTAAAGCGTCGGATGCCATTGAAGCGCCTATCGTTGCTCTTATCATCCGTGGTGACCACGAACTCAACGAAATCAAAGCAGAAAACCTTGCTGAAGTTGCAACGCCTTTAGAGATGGCAACGGAAGAAGAGATGCGTGAACTGATTGGTGCCGGTGCAGGTTCGCTTGGGCCTGTCGGCCTTAAGTTACCATTTATCGTTGACCGCTCTGTAGCAGTAATGAGCGATTTCGGTGCGGGCGCAAACATCGATGGCAAACACTACTTCGGTATTAACTGGGGTCGTGATGTAGAGCTTGGCCAAGTTGCTGACCTACGTAACGTCGTCGAAGGCGATCCAAGTCCATGTGGAAAAGGCACATTGATGCTCAAACGTGGTATCGAAGTGGGTCACATTTTCCAACTCGGTAATGTGTACTCTGAAGCGATGAACTGTGGCGTGCTCGATTCCAACGGTAAAAACGTGATCCTAGAGATGGGTTGTTACGGTATCGGTGTTTCTCGCGTTGTTGCAGCGGCTATCGAACAAAACAACGACAAATACGGCATCATTTGGCCAGACGCACTCGCACCTTTCCAAGTCGCTATTGTACCAATGAACATGCACAAATCTGAGCGCGTTCAAGAAGCGGCGGAAAAGCTTTACGCTGAACTGACCGCTATGGGTATCGAAGTGCTGTTCGATGACCGTAAAGAGCGCCCTGGTGTGATGTTCTCTGATATGGAACTGATCGGTATCCCTCACACTATCGTGATTGGCGATCGCAGCATGGACGAAGGTCACTTTGAGTATAAGAACCGTCGTTCTGGTGAAAAAACACCTGTCGCGATGGCGGATATCGTTGAGCACATCAAAGCGCAACTGAAATAACACCGAGCTCTGTGTTATAACAACAGTTAAAAGGGATTGGTCAAGGCCAATCCCTTTTCTATTAATCTTTGGTTCAGATTTCTCCCGTTATGCTTGCCTTATGTTTAGTCAGGAGAGTCGTCATGGATCTAAAAAGCCTTATAAATCAAGCACTCAACTCTGATCTTTTAAAACAAGGTTCAGAGGCATTGAACAAACAGACCCAAAATCTCAAAAACAACACCAACGCCAGTCAACTCAAAACACTCGGTGCTGGCGCATTGGGTGGCGGCCTCATCGGCATGCTGATGGGTTCGAAAAAAAGCGGAAAGATGGCCAAGAAGCTCGGCAAGAATGCACTCAAAATTGGTGGCGCCGCAGCCTTAGGTGCGTTGGCTTATAAGGTTTACAACGACTGGCAAGGAACTCAACCAAACACTGGCGTGACGGAAGCTTACGACCCACAAGACAATCACCACTCAGTGCTGATCATCAAAGCGATGATTGCGATGGCCAAAGCAGATGGTCATATTGACCAGCAAGAAATGGCCCAGATAGAGCAAGCGCTCAGTGAGATGAACGCCGATGAACGGGTGCGACAACTCGTTCAACAAGAGCTACAAAAGCCCCTCGACCCAACCGACATTGCCAAGTTAGCGACATCACCACAACAAGCAAGTGAAATTTACCTCGCCTCGCTGATCATCGCGGACGAACAAAGCTTTATGGAAAAAGCGTATTTGCAAGAACTGGCTAAGCAGCTACAGCTGGCTCCTGAAGTCCTCGAACAACTTGAACTGCAATTGCGTTGATGAATCTTTGCTCAGGGGGAGCATTAACTTGCGCCAAAACAACTCTGAGCTTTGAGTTTCAAAACCACACTGTGTATATTTGAGAGCAGTTATCATTTGTTTAAGTTCAAGGAAAACGCCATGCAAGTATACGGCTGTTGTGAGTTAGTTCGTGAGCTTTACGCTCAAATTGGTAGTGGTGATCAAGGGTACATTCCACAAGCCATTTCATGTGCAGTGAAAGCATTGAATGATATTGCGGCAGATGAATCACTACCGAAAGAAACCCGTGAGAAAGCCGCTTTTGCCGCCGCCAACTTACTCATTTCCGATTTTGAGGACTGATTGATGAACTTGGCAAACTTTGCATCCATGGATCCGATCATGTTGATGAGCATCGTCAACATGAAGCTGCGGGACGATTTTGCCGGTGACCTCGATAAACTCGTGTGTTATTTCGATATTGATCGTGCAGCATTAGAAGCCAAATTGGCCACCGCGGGTTTTGAGTTTCTGCCCGACGCTGGACAATTTCGATAGATCCTAGAACCTATTAACGTAAAAAGCTTGATGCCACCGCATCAAGCTTTTTTATCTACTGCTCTCTGGCGTTAACCAAAAGAAGCCCAAATCACCGTTGCCACCAGCACCGGACAAACGAACTTCACATACGAAGGCCAAACTTTACCAAACCACCCCAAGGTGAACTCAGGGTTGCCTTGTTCAAGTTCTTTGATCTTGCTAGAGCGGCTCCACACCCAACCACCAAACAAACAGAACATCAGAGCAGCGGTAGGCTGAAGATACTGCGTTGCGACGGTGGCCACCAACCCAAACAGCGCGCCGAAGTTGTACACAATCACCACACTGAACAGGGCAATGAGGCCACCCAAGACCCAACTCGTGGTGCTGCGTTTGGTATTAAAGCGCTCACCGACAAGCGCAACTGGGCACTCCAACATCGAGATAGAAGAAGTGAGCGCGGCAATCGTCAGCAGCAAGAAAAACACCACAGCAAATATCTGACCGAGAAGCCCCAAGCTATCAAACATCAGCGGTAGCACGGTAAACACCAGCGTGTCTGAGCTCAGTAAAGAGCCATCTTCCGCATAGATTTGCACCCCTTTCTGCATCGCAACAAACATCGCAGGCAGCACAACCAAACCGGCAATAAAGGCCACAGCAGTATCGACCAGTGTGACATTCATGGCCATTTTCGGTAAGTTCTCTTTTTTGCTGAGGTACGAACCGTAGATCAGCATTGAACAGCCACCAATGGTTAACGAGAAGAAACCTTGTCCCATAGCCGCCAGAATCAGTTTTCTATCCCACACCTTATCGAAATCAGGCACTAGGTAGTGTTTTAGCCCTTCCATCGCGCCATTTTGCGTCATGATATAGACAAACAGCACAGCAAAGAGCACAAACAGAGCTGGCATTAAGCGGGTTGACCACTTTTCAATACCTTGTTTCACGCCACCTTGCACAATCAAAATCGTCAGCACATAGAAAACCAGGGTACCAAACAGGTTACGCTCAGCGCTAAAGCCTTTAAACCACGCACTGGCTGCATCGAGACTGAGCAGATCGGTGATGGCTCCTAGCATAAAGCAGATGATCCAACCACCGACGATGGAATAAAACGCCAACACGGCGCTTGGCACGCTAAGACCAATCCAACCAACCAGCCCACCAACTTTTTTACCGACAGGGTGACCGGTGAGTGCGCGCATACTATCGACGGGGTTTGCTTGCCCATGACGACCAATCGCCATCTCCACCACCAGCATTGGAAAAGCAACGATCAAAATCATGACTAAATAAACTAAAAGAAAAGCACCACCACCATTTGAGGCGGCTTGTGTCGGGAAGCCCCAAATATTCCCTAAGCCAACAGCCGCACCCGCTGCCGCTAGAATAAAGCCTAATCGAGAACCAAAATGTTCCCTCGGTTGAGAAGTTGTTTGCTGTGACATACGACCTAACTGCACTTGTGAACTAGTTAGCTAGTACAATACAGAAACATGTTTGGCATAACAATCTTCAACTGGTCAATAACTCGACACTTAACAAAAATATCAGACAATCACATCGTAAAATTTGCCATACACACCAGCTTTACTTTCCATAGAACACCTTGAAGTGCGCCGAAAAATTGATGTCGAGTGCTGTGATATCAGTGAACTGTACGTGATATCGAGGGAGTAAATATCATTTAATCAGCAATTTAGCCTGCAAAACGCTCCAACTTGGCTACTTATTACTCTTGAGATATTTTTATTAATGGAGAGAAAAATGAGAGTCACTTTGTTATCAAGCGCGCTGATCAGTGCGCTTGGCGTCAGCTATCAAGCGCAGGCTTATAACTGCCAAAGCCTAGCGACATGGAATAGCAGCGAGATCTACACATCCGGTAGTCAAGTTCAAAAAGAGAACCAAGCATTCGAAGCCGCCTACTGGACTCAAGGCAATGATCCTGTCACGAACTCTGGCCCTTGGGAGGCATGGAAATCGCTTGGGCAATGTGACAACGGTGGAGGTAATCTACCACCAAGCATCACCTTCTCTTCTCCAACCAATAATGCAGAAATTCCTGAAGGCGCGAGCATCACTTTGTTGGCGAATGCCAGCGATGAAGATGGCCAAGTTAGCCAAGTCAAGTTTCTTGCAGGAACACAATTGATTGCGGTGGTCACACAAGCACCATTTGAAACCCCATGGACAGCGGTGAAAGGTACCTCTCAATTAACGGCCATTGCCATGGACAATGAAGGGGCAATCCAGTCCACCAACGTCAACATCAGCGTGTTGCCCCAGGGAGAGCTTGCGCCACCAACGATTTCTCTGACCAGCCCAACCGGAAGTGAAACACTGAGCGATAAAGACCGCTTAGTAGTGAGCGCTCAAGCGGCAGACAGCGATGGCATCGTGACGCAAGTGGAGTTCTTCGTCGATAATCAATCGGTCTTTGTAGATACCAACGCGCCTTACGAGTACCTCTGGAATGCGGTTGCGGGCACCCATACATTCAAAGCACAAGCGACCGATGATGCCAATTTAACCACCATGAGCCAAAACGTCTCATTGGTTGTCAGTGGCAGCCATTCTGGTGGCTGCGCGGACGTGGCTCCTTATCTGGCTGGCACACGCTACGAAGCGGGTACGCTGGTCTCCAATCTCAATCAGAAATACCGTTGCGATGTCGCAGGCTGGTGTTCTTCTGATGCCGCTTGGGCTTACGAGCCTGGCGTAGGCCAATACTGGCAAGATGCTTGGAGTGGATTGGGCGCGTGCTCAACCCCACCGCAAATTACCATCACCTCACCGAATGACGGTGCGGTGGTACTCGCAGGCAGTAACCTAACCCTCAGCGCTGATGCTAGTGATGCCGATGGCAGCGTCACCCAAGTCGAGTTTTTCGCCAATAACTCGAGCTTAGGAGTGGTGACTCAGCCTCCCTACGCACAGACTTGGAGTGCCACTTTCGTTGGGGCCAATCAGCTAAAAGCGATCGCAACCGACAATGACAACAACGTGAGTGAGTCGGTGGTCAATGTCACGGTCAGTGATCAAGCGCTTGTCGTCACGCTCACTTCACCAACGGCTGGCCAAACGGTGGGTTTGGGGAAAAACGTGACCCTAAGTGCCGACGCGACCTCCCTCACTTCCGCGATTAAGCAAGTCGACTTTGTCGTCAACGGCAGTGTGATTGCAACCGACAATAGCGCTCCGTACTCTGTCTCTTGGACACCTGCGGCGATCGGTAACTTTACCGTCAGTGCTCAAGCCGTCGACTTAGCGGGTAATCAAGCACTCTCGGAAGCGGCGGCAATCAAAGTGGTTGAACAGTCGGAAAAACGCCACAAACTGATTGGCTACTGGCACAACTTTGTAAATGGGGCTGGCTGTCCGATACGTCTCGCAGACATGTCAAACGCATGGGATGTGATTGATATTGCTTTTGCTGACAACGATCGCAACAGCAATGGCACCGTCCACTTCAACCTTTACTCAGGGGATATTTACAGCAGTTGTGCGCCGCTTGATCCGGTCCAGTTCAAACAAGATATGGCGACACTGCAAGCGCAAGGTAAAAAGTTTGTACTTTCCCTTGGCGGAGCAGAAGGCACCATTACTCTGAATAGCGATCAAGATGAAGCGAATTTTGTTTCTAGCTTAACCGCACTGATCAAAGAATGGGGATTTGATGGACTCGATGTGGATCTAGAAAGTGGCTCAAACCTTGTCCACGGTTCGCAAATTCAGGCAAGATTGGGCAGAGCCCTACTGCAAATTGAACAAAATATCGGTGGTGACATGTACCTCACCATGGCACCAGAACATCCTTACGTTCAAGGCGGTATGGTGGCCTACAGCGGAATTTGGGGAGCCTACATTCCGGTCATTAACGCCACTCGTAGCACACTCGACTTACTTCATGTTCAGCTCTACAACAATGGTGGATTACCCAACCCTTACCTACCGGGCGCCGCTCCTGAAGGCTCTGTCGATATGATGGTTGCACAATCTAAGATGTTGATCGAAGGCTTTGAACTCGCCGATGGCACTCGTTTTGAGCCGCTTCGCGACGACCAGGTAGCCATTGGCCTTCCTTCAGGGCCAAGCTCAGCTAACTCTGGCCAAGCGCCGACTCAAAATATCCTAGATGCACTCGATTGTTTAACATTAGGCACAAAATGTTCCACGGTGCGACCGGCGTTCAACTACCCGAATTTTGGTGGCGTGATGACGTGGTCAATTAACTGGGATGAGCATGATGGGTTCAATTTCTCCAAACCTGTGGGAGATAAATTAACGCAAATGAATGCCCGCTAAGTGCGAGTGTCTATAACAAGAGAGCACCTCAATCGGTGCTCTCTTTACTTCGTCAGTTCATCACAACCCGATACAATACACGTGTTAAATAGTAAAGACTTGATAGTTCTTCAGTTCTGGAATTTTTTTCAGCATCTCTTGCTCTTGCGCCGCCATGTCATCCAGTGAGTCACAGAAATCTTGTGTCTGCTTTTCCACCTCTTTGCTATGCGCTTTTACCTTCTCTTCGACCTTTTTCTTAAGCTCAGCCATGCTGTCTGAGAGCACTGAGAGGTTAAAGCCACCCTCGCCTTTCATTTTGCTCGAAAGAGCCTCAAAGGCGCTGGCAAAAAACTCTTTATTGAAAATCTCTTGAGCGCGCTGGAAATCCTCTCGCCAAGATTGGGTCATCGAAGAGAAACTCTCCGCCGGCAGAACCAACTCGCCCTCTTGGTAATAACGCGATTCAACCTCGGCGAAGAACTTACCCACCGCCTGTTTGACGTTATCAAAAGCGCCAGGCGCATCCAAACTGGCTGCGACGTCATCAATCACATCATTAGCAAACGCTAATCCATCGGCAGCTAATTGCTTTGCTTTTGGCAGATAGGCGTTGAGGTTTTCACGATAAGATTCGATAGCGGCTTGTTGATCTTGGCTGAGTTCGATCTTTTCCCCGTGAATGTAGAGATTGTTTTGGCTATCGACGCGAGCTTTATCACCATTTTGTTGATGAACTTCCACCGCTTCACCGTCGAGGCGAATTTCATTTTTGATGTCGACACGGCACTGCGCCGCAGAAACCGAGAATGTGGTTAGCATGGAGATCAAAACGGCTAGCTTTTTCATGGCGCTTCCTTAACGATTTTCGCCAAACTATAACAGCTCGTAATAGGTATTTTGTCAGTAAATTGTCACAACTTATCGTACACATCAAGGCCGTAAACTGACGGATTTCTCCACTTGATTCATACTATTGTCCTTCTTCTACACCATGAGATTTGCTGGCTTTCCGGTTATGATAATCAAGAACGTCACAGGAGAGAATGGAACATGAGCGAGATGAACCTCGAAGCAACACTCAAATCGGTATTTGGCTTTGACCGTTTGCGCCACGGACAACAAACGGTGATAGACAACGTGCTGTCGGGACACTCGGCCGCGGCCATATTCCCCACAGGTTCTGGCAAGTCACTCTGCTATCAGCTTCCGGCCCTGTGCCTACCTCACTTAACTTTGGTCGTTTCCCCACTGATTGCTCTGATGAAAGATCAACTCGCTTTTCTGCACAGCAAAGGCATTGCCGCTGCGGCCATCGAATCAGGTCAAGCCAAAGAAGAGACTCAGGCGGTGATGAACGCCGTCAAACAGGGGCAAATAAAGGTGTTGATGATCTCGGTTGAGCGGCTGAAGAATGAACGCTTTCGTCAATTTATCTCAGAAGTGGCTATCTCGCTCATGGTGGTCGATGAGGCGCACTGTATCTCGGAATGGGGCCACAATTTTCGCCCAGATTATCTCAAACTGCCTCAATACCAACGTGCATTAAACATTCCCCAAGTGCTGCTGCTCACCGCAACGGCTACTCAAGCAGTGGTCAAGGATATGCAGGATAAATTCGCCATCGCGCCACAGCATGTCACGATTACTGGCTTTTATCGCCCAAACTTGGATCTCTGTGTCTCGCCTTGTCGCGAGGAGAATAAAGGCGAGGCCTTGTTAAGTTTGTTGGCGCAAGACCCTCATGCGCCAACCATTGTATACGTTACTTTGCAGCACACGGCTGAAGTTGTCGCTCAAATGCTACAAACTGCGGGTGTGAAAGTGGCGGCTTACCACGCAGGTCTCGATCACAGCGTGCGTGACGCCATTCAAAGGCAGTTTATGCAAGGCGAACTCGATTGCATTGTCGCTACCATCGCCTTTGGTATGGGCGTCGATAAAGCCGATATTCGCCGCGTAATCCACTTTGACTTGCCCAAATCGATTGAAAATTATGCGCAAGAAATTGGCCGTGCCGGACGTGATGGAAAGGCGTCACAGTGCATTCTGCTCGCCAATCAAAATGGCTTGAGCGTGCTGGAAAACTTTGTCTACGGAGATACCCCAGAGCTGGCCGACATTGAACATGTTTTGAGGCAAATTGCCAATGCGGGTGAGCGATGGGAAGTGATGCTAAATAGGTTGGCAAATGAGGCCAATATCCGTCAACTGCCGCTAAAAACGCTGTTGGTTTATCTCGAACTGGCTGGGCAAATCGAAGCGCAGTTTGCCTATTTTGCTGATTATCGTTTCAAATTTATCGACAGCGCCAATGCGATTTTGCAGCGCTTTTCCGGTGAAAGACGCCAGTTTGTGGAGGCCATTTTCCACTGCTCTGCACAATCCAGAGTATGGTGTCAAACCGATTTCGAAGCACTTTGGCTCACCTACCGCGCCGAAAGACAGCGCATAGTGGCCGCGTTAGAGTATTTTCATCAGCAAGGTTGGATCGAACTGGAAAGTAAACAGATGACCGATGTCTATCGGGTGTTTCCGTTCCAAGAGCCACTTAGCACGCTAGCTGAGCGCTTGTATCAACTGTTCAAGGACAAAGAGCGGAGTGATGTCGCTCGCATACATCAGATGCTCGACTTTTTCCAAGCAGATTCCTGCCTAAGCTACACCCTTGCCAGCTATTTTGCCGACAGCCAAGCGCCAAAGCACTGCGGACATTGTTCGGTGTGCCGAGGCCAAGTGGCGCATCTGCCGCTTGAAGTGGAGCAAACTTTTCCAAACGACAAGGCGCAGGATTGGCTCGATGAGTTACAAGCGCAAAGTGCAACGCCATTGAGCGCGGAGTTGATCACTCGTTTTCTCTGTGGCATCAATACGCCATTGCTGACCAAACTGAAAGCCAAGAAGCTAACGGGTTTCGCCAAGCTTGAGAGCGTGCCATACAGCAAGGTTTACCAACAAGTAGAGCAGCTTAGAAAAAGCTAAGTTGCCGAGTTTGTTCTTGCGGTTTTAGCATCACGCTCAATCCAAGCAGGCGAATCTCGCGCCCTTTTTGCCGTTGCAGAACATCTTGTAGCAACTGACGAAAATAGGCCAAATCCAGCTCACTGTGCACATGTTCAATGGTGGTGAGTTGGAAGTCGGCAAATTTCATTTTGATCCCTTGCTTGATAATCGCTTTGTCTGGGTTGGCTTTTTGCAAACGCTTTTCCAACTCGGGATAGAGCTTTTCTTCAATCACTTGCCAGCACTCTTGATAACTGGAGATGTTCTGACTAAAAGTGCGTTCAACGCCAACGGATTTTCGTTCACGTTCAACCACCACTTCGCGTTCATCAATGCCATGACTGCGTTTCCACAACGATCCCCCTAAACGGCCAAAGTGGCGTAGCAGCTCGCGATAATCACTGTTTTTAATGTCTTCACAACGATAGAAGCCTGCTTGATGGAGTTTTTCTAGGCTCACTTTGCCAACCCCAGGGATCTTTTCCAGCGGCAGTTTATCCACCACCTCCTGCACTTTCTCTGGCGGAATCACAAATTGTCCGTTGGGTTTGTTCATATCCGAAGCCACTTTGGCGAGAAACTTAATTGGCGCGACTCCGGCTGATGCTGTCAGTTGCAGTTCCTGCCAGATATCACGGCGAATCGCTTGTGCGATTAACGTGGCAGAACCATGACATTGGGTGGAGTCGCTGACGTCTAGGTACGCTTCGTCCAACGAAAGCGGTTCGATAAGGTCGGTATAGCGGGAGAAGATTTCCCTGATATGTCGCGAGACCTGGACATACACCTGCATCCTTCCCGGCACCACCAGTAATGAAGGGCAAATCTTGAGCGCTTGCGCGGTTGGCATAGCACTGCGCACACCAAATTTGCGCGCCTCGTAATTACAGGTACTGAGTACCCCTCGCTGCTTTTCATGTCCACCGACCGCCAAAGGGCGGCCACGATAATCGGGATTGTCGCGCATTTCTACTGCGGCATAGAAACAATCCATATCAACGTGAATGATTTTTCTCACGCGTTCTGACATTTTGCGCCCAGACAATACTGTTTAAAAAAACAGTATAATAACGACAATCGATTTTGCAAAGCAAGACGTCGCTGATGTCACGCCATGGGCTAACATTATTTGCGCAGCATCACGTCTAACTGGTCGACCAACTCTGCCCAATCTGCATCTTCTTCAATCGCTTCACGCAGAAAACTCGCTTGAGCTTGGGTCCAAAAACTGGCCTGGTGCAGTGGTGTGGTGTCGCGTGGATAACGGTGAGCGTCGATAAACTCATCTATCTCCCTAGGTGAACTGCCAAGCCCTAACTGTTCAAACAGCTCAGCCATGCCGTGTTGATGAAGTTGCATAGTACCTCCTGACATCACAACGGTTTTCAAGTCCAATTTCCTAAGTATAGAACCAAGTGCTAGCACATACCCCTGCAAAGAAAAAACAACCCAGCCGAAGCTGGGTTGAGTAATGACAAGGTCATGCTATGCGGTCTTTTTCCCACTCTGAGAGTTTTTGTGCCCGGGCCGCTTCTCGTGCTTCACGCTTTTTACGCGCATCACACGGTTCTGGGCAGTTGCAGACTTTTTCAATACCAACCGCGCCCAAACCACCACAACTTCCTTTCACCACTTTTTTCTGGAAGATATAACCCACTGCCATCGCGGTAATCACCGTAACAAACACCGCAAAGGTAATTAGAAATGTACTCATACGCTTAAACTCAATCCTGTCATTTTTTCACAAATGGTTGGTAGGCTTTAGAAACCAGCTCTTTAAAACCGTCATCCGTTTTTACAATCATCAGTACGGGGATGTTGTTTTGGTTGGCCAATTCCATTCCTTTGATATCGCCAAGCACCATCAGTCCCGTCGCTAAGCCATCGGCGGTCATGGACGACTTATCCAACACCGTCACCGACACCACTTTATTGGCGATTGGTTTACCGGTCGTCGGGTCAATTATATGTGAATAACGGACCCCATCGCGCTCAAAATAGTTGCGATAATCGCCAGAAGTGGCAATCGCCATATCACCCGGCTCAATAATTTCTTGAATCGCACGTTCTTCAACAGAGGGCTTTTCGACAGCAATACGCCAAGGAATACCTTCACGGTTGACGCCTTTCAGGCGAATCTCTCCGCCCACTTCAACCATATAGTTGTGAATGCCTTGTGATTGGATGTAATCAGCAACCACATCAACTCCCCAACCTTTCGCAATGGTAGAAAGATCCACATACAGATGCGGCAGGTCTTTGCTCAGTTTATTACCATCAACTCTCAGATGATGAATACCAGTGTTAGCTTTACGCTCTGAGAGTTCCGCATCGCTCGGCACCACTTCTGGGCGCGCTTCTGGGCCAAATCCCCACAGATTGACCAACGGCCCGACCGTGACATCCAACGCTCCTTGGGTCAACTGATTAAGACGAATGGCTTCCTTCACTACCGTTGCGGTTTGCTCAGAAACAGTAAACGGCTCTGAACCTTGGTATTGGTTAAAACGGCTCAGCTCTGAATCTTTGCGATAAGTCGACATCTGATCGTTAACTTCTTCCAACAAGCGATCCACTTCGGTTTGGATCGCTTCTGCGCTCGGGATGTCGGATTGAACGATGTATTTTATATTATACGTCGTGCCCATGGTTGGGCCGCTAAGATGAACTTGTTCTGCAGGCTTTTCACAACCAGCGAGAATCAATAGAGAAGCAAATGCAACAAGCCACTTTTTCACTTGTTTAACTCCTATTGTGGAATGGATATAGAAAATAGGTGCAAAATTTGACCTCCATTTTCTATATCAACTCTATTGCGTCAAAAACATTTAATAAGAAAAAAGAATGGCTGACCCACAAGAGCCAGCCATAGTTTCAGTCACTTAGCGGAATTAACCACCGAAGTCATCCAGTAGGATGTTTTCGTCTTCAACACCAAGATCTTTCAGCATGCCGATAACAGCCGCGTTCATCATTGGTGGACCACACATGTAGTATTCACAATCTTCTGGCGCATCGTGATCGCGCAGATAGTTTTCGTACAGTACGTTGTGGATGAAGCCAGTGTAACCATCCCAGTTATCTTCTGGTTGCGGATCAGACAGCGCACAGTGCCACACGAAGTTTTCGTTTTCCGCCGCTAGGCCATCGAAATCTTCTACGTAGAACATTTCACGCTTAGAACGCGCACCATACCAGAAAGACATCTTACGTTTAGACTGCAGACGTTTTAGCTGGTCGAAAATGTGTGAACGCATTGGTGCCATACCTGCACCACCACCAATGAAGACCATTTCTGCATCGGTATCTTTGGCGAAGAACTCACCAAACGGACCAGAAATCGTACACTTATCACCCGCTTTTAGCGACCAGATGTAAGAAGACATCTGACCCGGTGGTACGTTTGGATTGTTTGGTGGCGGTGTCGCGATACGAACGTTCAGCATGATGATGCCAAACTCTTCCGGATAGTTTGCCATGGAGTAAGCACGGATAATCGGCTCATCCACTTTTGAAACATAACGGAACAGGTTGAATTTGTCCCAATCACCACGGAATTTTTCCGGTACATCGTAATCTGCGTACTTCACTTCGTGTGCAGGCGCTTCAATCTGAATGTAACCACCCGCACGGAATGGTACAGACTCACCATCAGGGATCTGCAGCTTAAGCTCTTTGATGAATGTCGCTTTGTTATCGTTAGAGATAACCGTACATTCCCACTTCTTAACGCCGAAGATCTCTTCTGGAAGTTCCAGATCCAGATCGTTCTTCACGGCAACCTGACAAGCCAGACGCTCACCTTCACGTGCTTCACCTTTAGTAATGTGGTCAAGCTCGGTAGGCAAAATGTCACCACCGCCAGATTTGATTTTTACGCGGCACTGACCACATGAGCCACCACCACCACAAGCAGACGAAACGAACACACCAGCACCAGCCAGCGCACTCAGCAGTTTGCCGCCTGGCTGCGTTACGATCGCTTTTGCAGGATCGCCATTGATAGAGATTGTAATGTCACCTGTTGGTACCAGCTTAGACTTGGCGAACAAAATCACCAGCACTAGAGCTAGAACAATCAGAGTAAACATCACTACACCAAGAATAATGTCCATTGACTATTCCTTTATTGTTGCGGTTTACCCGACTTACAGTTGAACACCAGAGAAAGACATAAAGCCTAGCGCCATCAAACCTGCTGTGATGAAGGTAATACCCAAACCACGCAGACCAGGAGGTACGTCAGAGTACTTCATTTTCTCACGGATACCTGCAAGAGCGACGATAGCTAGCATCCAGCCCACACCAGAACCGAAACCGTACACGACAGATTCAGCAAAGTTGTAGTCACGTTGTACCATGAAAGATACACCACCGAAGATCGCACAGTTTACTGTGATCAGCGGTAGGAAGATGCCCAGCGCGTTGTACAGAGGCGGGAAGAAGCGATCGAGGATCATTTCTAGAATCTGTACCAGTGCCGCAATTACACCGATAAAGGTAATAAAGTTCAGGAAGCTTAGATCCACTCCCGGAGCCAATGCATCTGGCTTCAACACTAGGTTATACACCAAGTTGTTAACCGGAACGGAAATGGTCAGAACCACCACAACCGCAACACCTAGACCAAACGATGTCTTTACTTTCTTTGATACAGCCAAGAAGGTACACATACCCAAGAAGAAAGACAGTGCCATGTTCTCGATGAAAATCGATTTAACCAGCAAACTAATATAATGTTCCATGACGACCTTACTCCTTCGCTTCTACTTGTTCAGGCTTGAACGTACGAATCGCCCAAATCATGAAACCGATCAGGAAGAACGCTGAAGGTGCCAACAGCATTAGGCCGTTTGGTTGATACCAGCCACCATTGCTGATCAGTGGCATCACTTCCATACCGAACAGTTTGCCAGAGCCTAAAAGCTCGCGGAAGAAACCAACGGTGATCAAAACGAAGCCATAGCCTAAACCATTACCAATACCGTCGATGAACGACGGGATTGGTGCAGACTTCATCGCGAACGCCTCTGCACGACCCATTACGATACAGTTGGTAATAATCAGACCAACGAATACAGACAACTGTTTAGAGATGTCGTACAAGTACGCTTTCAGGATTTGGTCAACCACGATTACTAGTGATGCGATGATCGCCATCTGCACGATGATACGCACGCTGTTAGGAATGTGGTTACGGATCAGTGAAACGAAGAAGTTAGAAAATGCAGTAACAAACATTACCGCTAAAGTCATAACAAACGCCGTTTCCAGTTTGGTTGTCACTGCCAATGCAGAACAAACACCAAGAACTTGTAGCGCGATTGGGTTGTTGTCCAATACTGGCGCTAGCACGCTCTTTTTCAGCTCTTTTGCGCTAGACATTAGTTCAGACCTCCGTCACGAACTTTAGCTAGGAACGGACCAAAGCCCATGTCACCTAACCAGAAGTCGAATGTGTGTTGAACGCCGTTACTGGTCAATGTTGCGCCTGAGAGAGCGTCAACACCATGCTCAGAACCTGCTGGAGCGCCACCTTTGACGATTTTGATCGCTGGCTGGTGGTTTTTGTCAAACAGTTTCTTACCAACCCATTGCGCACGCCAAGAAGGGTTTTCTACTTCGCCACCCAATCCCGGAGTCTCACCTTGTTGGTAATAAGTGATACCAGATACGGTATTGCCGTCAGTTTCTACTGCAACAAACGCGTACATCATTGACCAAAGACCGTTGCCGTGAACCGGAATGATTACCTTAGACACTTGAGCGCCATCTTTAACCAGATAAACCACACCCGTGTTTGCACGACGAAGGATTTTTGCGGCATCCTGATCGGCAGATAGCTTGATCGATTCCGCAGGATCTTTCGCTGCTTTACGTTGGTCAAATGTAGATGCATCACCTTCAACAAAGTCGCCAGATTTAAAATCAACCAAACGTGGTTCGATGTATTTGGCAAACAGTTCAGGGACAGAACCTTTTTCTGTAATGCCAGCTACTTCGACAATCTTACTTTGTTTATCTAGGACTGCGTTTGCTTTTTGCTTATCACGCAGACCTACTGCCGCTGCCGATACGATGATTGAACAAACAAGGCTCAACCCGACAACAACAGCCAACGTCTTTTTAATGCTGTCGTTATTACTTGCCATAGCGCGCTTGTCTCCGCTTGATGTTTTTCTCAACAACGATGTGGTCGAACAGAGGAGCAAATAGGTTAGCGAATAGAATCGCTAGCATCATGCCTTCTGGATATGCAGGGTTGACCACGCGAATCAGCACACACATGATGCCAATCAGAATGCCATAGGCCCATTTCGCATTGTTGGTAAACGAAGCTGATACTGGATCGGTCGCCATGAAGAACATACCGAATGCAAAACCACCTAAAACTAAGTGCCAATGCCAAGGCATGTTGAACATCGCATTGCTGTCTGAACCAATCACGTTGAACAGGGTAGACAGAGCGATCATACCGATCATCACACCCGCGATGATGCGCCATGAAGCAATACCCATGTACACGATAAACGCAGCGCCGATCGCGAGAGCCAGTGTCGATACTTCACCGATTGAACCAGGAATGTTACCAATGAAGGCATCCATCCAAGTGATCGCTTGACCAGTTGCGGCATTCACTAGCGCACCGTTACCGCCTTGCGCCCATTGGCTCAGAGCAGTTGCACCAGAGAAACCGTCCGCAGCAGTCCAAACTAAGTCACCCGAGATTTGCGCTGGGTAGGCGAAGAATAGGAATGCACGGCCCGCGAGAGCTGGGTTCAGGAAGTTACGACCAGTACCACCGAAGACTTCTTTCGCAACAACCACACCGAAGGTAATACCCAGTGCTGCTTGCCATAGTGGAAGTGTTGGCGGAACAATCAGTGCGAACAAGATAGAAGTCACAAAGAAACCTTCGTTTACTTCGTGTTTACGCACCATACAGAACAGCACTTCCCAGAAACCACCAACGATGAATACCGTCGCGTAGATAGGCAGGAAGTAAGTCGCACCCAGCAGCATTTTGCTGCCCCAACCTGCATCAGCGGCCAGTGTGCCACCGAACATTTCGGTCAACCAGTAGTGCCAGTTGCCAGCAACAATTGCTGCCAGCTGATCACCAGCATACATATGATTGAGCGCGGCAATTGCTTGTCCACCCGCGTTGTACATACCCCAGAACATCGCTGGGAACACGGCTAGCCAAACCATGATCATGATACGTTTTAGGTCAACGCTATCACGAACGTGTGAGCTTTTTTTCGTCACTAAACCCGGTGTGTAGAAAACTGTTGCGACAGCTTCATACAGGGCAAACCATTTTTCATGTTTACCACCCGGCTCAAAGTGATGCTCGATATCTTCAAGAAACTTTTTGAGGCCCATGAAAATTACCCTTCCTTCTCAATCTTGTCGAGGCATTCACGCAGTAGCTGACCGTACTCGTATTTGCCTGGACATACAAAGGTACATAGTGCGAGATCTTCTTCGTCCAGCTCCAAAGCACCTAGGCTTTGCGCACTGTCAGAGTCACCAGCACAAAGATCACGAAGCAACAGCGTTGGCTCCATGTCGAGCGGCAGTACTTTTTCGTAGTTGCCAATCGGTACCATTGAACGATCACTACCGTTAGTCGAGGTTGTCATGTTGAACAACTGACCTTTGAATAAGTGACCAAGGAATGAACGGGTAACAGAGAACTTGTTCTTGCCAGGCATTGCCCAACCAAGGAACTCTTTGTCACGACCTTCACGCAGAACAGAAACCTGCAGGTGGTAACGACCCAGATAAGCGTGAGGACCCGTTGCATGAACGCCAGAAAGTACTGAGCCAGAGATGACACGCACTTCACCAGGCATGATTTCGTTGTCGGTCACTTCATCTAGGCTTGCACCGATAACGGTACGAACCAAGCGAGGATTGTTGACAACCGGACCAGCCAGAGAAATGACGCGCTCAGCATGCAGTTCACCAGTCAGGAACAGTTTACCGAAAGCGATAACGTCCTGATAGTTGATGCTCCAGGCCACGTTTTGTGCATTTACAGGGTAAAGAAAATGCATGTGGGTGCCAGCTAGACCAGCTGGATGCGGGCCATCAAATACATGCTCTTCGACATTTGACTGCGCGCTGCGTGGCAGGCTAGAGCCAGATTTACACACGTAAACCTTGCCTTCAGTCAAAGCGGAAAGCACATCCAATCCAGCAACGAAAGCTTCAGCTTGTTCGTTGATAATCAACTCAGGTTTCGCTGCCAATGGATTAGTATCCATAGCTGTAACGAAAATCGCCTTAGTTGAAGACTCGATTGCCGGAACCTTACTGAACGGACGAGTACGCAGAGCAGTCCAAAGACCAGACTCAACCAGTTGAGTTTTAATCGCAGCGCGATCAAGACCTGCCAGTTGACTAGCTTCAAACTTATCGAAAGTAATCTGCTCGTCACCCGCCACTTCAACCACAACCGATTGAAGGACACGTTTCGCGCCACGATTAACTTCGATAACTTTACCACTCACTGGAGAAGTAAATTTCACGCCAGGGTTCTTTTTGTCTTCAAAAAGAATTTGGGCTTTCTTCACTTCATCACCTACGCGTACATGCATCGTAGGACGCATGCCAACGTACTCTTCGCCAAGCAAGGCGACTTTTTTGATGGCTTTGCCATCATTAATCACCTGGGTAGGAGTTCCTGCGATAGGAAGGTCCAAACCCTTTTTTATTGTAATCATACGCACTTGCACTACTTTTATCGGGAAAAAGATTCTTTTGATTGCGTAACTTTTAGACACGACATTTGTGTCCGGTTTTGACGTCGTTTTAAACGCCAAAATCGCAACATCCTTTTAAAAATCTCTTCACATGAAATTGGAGAGATTTATCAGGTGCGATATTTTAGCACCTTTTACGAACTTGATGCCATGACCAATAAACGCATTAGCCGTTTTATTTCGAATGAATTGAGAGATATAGGCTAACTATTGTTCATAACTTTGACACGTCGCACAAATGGCAACCGGACGACAAACCTATGGCATAGGCAGGAACTATCGATCTTGGCGCATCATTTGTTACAGTCATTTGTTGAAACGCTGTTAATACATTTTTTAATCAGTATCGCTGAAAAAGCGAACAATTGATGAACATAAAAAAAGATGGCTTACACCATCTTTCCCTCAATCATCAAACAAGCCAACCTTCCATCAAACAAACTAACCTTCGTACAAAGTCCGATTTTAAACACGGCTACCGCCCATACACATTGGGCTATCTGGCGCGCCACCGCGTTCTAATCGCCACTCTTTCTCAGTATAAGTGTGAATCGCCAAGGCATGGATGTGATTATTCAGTTCATCGGCCAAGGCTTGATTCACTTGACGATGACGGGCAAGCAATCTCTGCCCTTCAAATATGTTACTCACTACAATGACTTTGAAGTGACTTTCTGAGCCTGGTGGCACGTTATGCATGTAACTCTCGTTTACGACGCTCAGATAATCTGGCTCAAACGTATTGTGCAGCTTCGTTTCTATGACTTCTTGGATCATATTTCATCCCCTTTGCTCACGAACCCTACAAGTATATACCCTAATTTCACCGACATTGATCTGATGAATAGAATAGGACTGAACATTCTATCAACATCAAGCGCGACAGAAGAAGATCCGTTGTGTTTTTTTGTAGGCTCCGCCTATCTTGTTTGCCGCCCATCTGCGAGAATATTGTTAGAACTCAATATGACACGCACCATTTTATGAAAACCGATCTTTCTCTTCACGACAGAAACCTCACCCTCTTCAGATATCCAAAATTAACCAATGAAACACTGCAAGCGTGGGACGCCGGAGATGAGTATCTGATCAATCATGTCGAAGCACTCGACTTAAACCCGGGCCAGAACATTCTAGTGTTGAACGACCATTTTGGGGCGCTTTCCTGCTGGTTCTCAGCCAAACATAAAGTGACCTTGATGAGCGATTCCTATATTTCTCATCAGGGCGCACAGCACAATTTACAAGTGAATCAATGCCATAATGTCACTATCCTGACGTCAATGGACGCCCTACCCAATGACATTCAATTGGTTGTAATGCAATTGCCCAAAAGCAATCGCCATCTAGTTTGGCAGCTAAGCCAACTTCACCAAGCCCTCCCAAGCAATATTCCCGTCATTGCGGTCAACAAGGCCAGAGATATTCACACTTCCACGCTGAATCTGTTTGAGAAACATCTCGGTACGACCACAACCTCACTAGCGTGGAAAAAGCATCGCCTTGTCTTTTGTCACGCCAACTGTTCACAACCAGAATCACCAGCAGCGATCGTCAGTTGGGATGTACCAGAGCATCACATGACGCTGCAAAACTTGCCAAATGTCTATTCTGGTGAAAGTTTAGACTTAGGTGCTCGCTTTATGCTGGAGCATATTCCAAGCGATGAAAAACTCAAACACATCATTGATTTAGGCTGCGGCAACGGAGTGTTATCGGTCAAAGCCGCGCGGCTCAACCCACAGGCTAAAATCACCTTGGTGGATGAAAGCTTTATGGCGTTGGCCAGTGCAAAACTCAACATTGAACACAATACGGAACACGCGGCCAAGGTGGAATTTGTTGCTAACAACTGCTTGGAAGGGTTTTCTTCGCAAAGTGCTGATCTGATCTTGTGCAACCCGCCATTTCATCAGCAACAAACCGTCACTGACCATATTGCTTGGCAGATGTTCTGTGATGCAAAACGGGTGCTGGTAAAAGAGGGGAAACTTTTGGTGATCGGCAATCGCCATTTAGGGTACGATGCCAAGCTACGACGCCTTTACGGTGAGAAGAATGTAAAGCTCGTCGCTTCAAATAGTAAGTTTGTGATTTTACAGGCAACTAAGTAAGCTGCTAGTTTTAATCCGCTCCATTCTTGATTTTAATGTTAGGTTATAAGCCACCGTTGCTAACAAAGGAATACACCATGAGAAAACTGGTTATCGCCGCTTCTATCGCCCTGCTTGCAGCTTGTTCGACTCCTCAGCAGGAACAACTCAATCTGAGTCCGCAAGCGACCTTAAGCACCAATCCACTTGTACAGGGCAAAACTTACAGTCTAACAAGTAAAGATCTGCGCGCCGCACAATACGTTGCCCTACTCGACAGTGGTCGTTCCAACATTCTGCCACTGCACGCCAAACAAAATATGCGTATTCTACTGGAAAGCCTGCTGGAGCAGCAGTTCTCCTCACAAGGCTATAAAGTGGATCTCAACAGTAATAACTTGATCAACTTAGAGGTACGTGAAGCTCTGGTCAACGTGCGCCACAGCGTGATGCAAAATGAGATGGACGCCAAAGTCGTGCTGGTGGTTACCGCAGAAACGCCGCGTGGTAAGTTGGAAAAAACCTACAACGGCACAGCGCAGCGCACTGGCTCTTTGAGCGCTTCGGACGAAGAGATCGAAATGGTGCTCAATGATGTGCTCAATTTGGTGATGGCTGAAATCGCCAATGATCAAGAGTTGCAGTCATACATGCAGGAACGTTTCTAATGCTTAAACCGACCATGAAAGCCATTCTCGCGACGATGGCTCTGCTTAGCTCTCTGGCATACGCAGGGCCTAAAGTGGCGTTTGAAACGACACTCGGTACGATCACCATTGAGTTGGATGAAGAAAAAGCCCCCAACACCGTTGCCAACTTTCTTAAGTATGTGAATGATGGCAGCTACGTCGGTTCACAATTTCATCGTGTTATCCCTGGCTTTATGGCACAAGGCGGTGGTTTTGATGCGAAGATGAACCGCTTACCGACCTACGATGCGATCAAAAACGAAGCCAATAACGGGCTAAGAAATAACACTGCGACCATTGCCATGGCACGCACTCAAGACCCGCATTCAGCCACGCGGCAATTTTTCATTAATCTCAATGACAATGATTTTCTCAACTATGATGTGCAGCCTCCGGGTTATGCGGTGTTTGGCAAAGTGACCGACGGCTTTAGCGTGGTACAAGAGATGGCCACTAAGCCAACGAAGAGCCAGGGCCGGATGCGCGACATTCCGGTCGAGCCGATTATCATCACCAAAACCACTTTACTTCCATAATGATTCGCCCCTTAACCAAAAGGGGCGCATTCTATTTTTCTGGGATAGGTTATGTCTTCTTCCCCTGCCATTTCTTGGCGTGAAACCTTACAAAGCTACCTAGACAGACGCTTGCTGTGGGTATTTATGCTCGGATGCTCAAGCGGCTTTCCTTGGGTTCTGATTGGCTCAAACATGTCTGGCTGGTTGAAAGATGCCGGACTCACTCGAGCTGCCATTGGTTATTTTGGCAGTGTGTTTGCCGTCTATGCGATCAACTTTCTCTGGGCGCCACTGGTGGACCGAGTGAAAATCCCATTGCTGCACGCGCGTTTGGGCCAAAGACGCAGCTGGATTTTCCTTTGTCAGATATTTGTTTTGTTGGCCACTTTGCTAATTGCAGGCGTCAACCCAGCTGACAATCTCGCTTTAACATCCGCATTAGCGCTGGTCATTGCCATCGCCTCAGCAACGCAAGATGTCGCGATTGACGCCTTTCGTATCGATACCTTTCCCAAATCCAACACCTCAAAGCTGCCGCAAGCGTCTGCCATGGCGGTAATTGGTTGGTGGACGGGGTATTCACTGCCGGGCTACTTGGCTTTTGTGAACGCAGATTCGATTGGCTGGAACGGTGTTTATTACGGCATGGCGGCTATTGTCGCTTTGCTCATGTTATTCACCTTACTGGTTGGGGAACCCGTTACCCATCGCGACGAACTACAGGCCGCTGCGCAAAAGCGTCACAGTGATGTCGTCGGCTCGAAATGGCTCGCTTGGCTGAGTGTGACGGTACTCGAACCCTTTATCGACTTCTTTAAACGCAACGGTACGCGCGTCGCCATCACACTGCTTTTGTTTGTTTTTCTGTTCAAAATTGGCGAAGCCTTTCTTGGCCGCATGTCGATCACTTTTTACAAGGAGATTGGCTTTAGTAATGAGCAAATCGGCTACTACTCTAAGCTGCTCGGTTGGGGCATCACCATGTTTTTCACCCTAATTGGTAGTATGGTGAATGTTCGTTTTGGCATTGTGAAAGGATTAATGGTTGGCGGCACGGCAATGGCCGCAAGCAACCTGATGTTCGCTTGGATAGCGCAAGTCGGGCCAAATGAGCAGCTCTTTTTAGCCACTCTCGTGGTCGATAACTTTACATCTGCGTTTTCAACCGTCGCCTTTGTCTCTTTCCTCACCGTCGTCACGGGGCAAGCTTTTTCGGCTTCTCAGTACGCACTATTGGCATCGCTGGGTAACTTTGGCCGCACAACACTGGCATCGTTTAGTGGCGAGCTGGTAGATTATCTGGACAATTGGTCGATGTTCTTTATCGCCACGGCGGTGATGGTGATCCCGAGTTTAATAATGCTTTACTCGCTACGGCACTACTTTAGCGATGTGTTAAACAAAGCGGCACAAAACGACCAAGTCGAGGCTGAAACGGATAGCGAGTTGAAGACACAATAGGTAACAGAGCGCGATAACAGTGTTGGATGAAAACGATAAACAGGATAAGAGAAAGGCTTGCAGAGTTTGCAAGCCTTGTGCTTTTTAAGGGTACATGCCACGTCCGAACATATTGAAGATACGCGCCACGCCTTGAGTAAACACCATCGGCTCGGTAAGCACCGTCAAACATAAGCAATCGGCATCCGCTTTTGTTCTTGGACTATGCTTGACCGAAGCATCGCGCAGCAAGAAGTCTCCGGCCTCGTACTCACCATCTTCATCACTAAAACTTCCGTGCAGCACTAAGGTCGCTTCCAGACCTTTGTGTGTGTGCTGCGGGATCTGCACCCCTTCAGAGATATACATCAGATTGACTCGCGCCTCTTCGCCAAAATCAATTGGTGCACTGTAGACCTTACCACCGTAACTGCGCCAGTCGGCCAGCAAATCCGCGTAGCGGCTCAGCGTCTGCGGCAAGGTGAAACGACGGTTTTTAACTGTAACAAATCGGCGATCATAAACTTCGCGAGCATCGGAGCGAACCTGGCTGTCCATCACTTGCTCCAACATGTCAGTCAAATCGACCTCAACCAGTTGAGCAGAGCTTGGGGCAAACACATTTTGCGCCTGAGCTCCTTCCAGTTTTGCGACCGCTTTCTGACACTCAGGGCAGGTTTCCAAATGAGTTGCCATCATCAGCCCAGTGACCGCGTCGACTTCTCCACAGGCATACGCCTGCAACATGGTAATATCGGGGTGAAAACTCATAACTTATCCGCCTGCATGCTGTGTCTTAACTTCTCTACCGCGAGTCTTAAACGTGACTTAACTGTCCCCAGAGGAATATCGAACATCTCTGCCACTTGCTGTTGTGGTAAATCTTCGATGTACACTGCCTGCAGCACTTCTCGCTGTGCTTTAGGTAAACATTGAAGAAATTTGATCACTTGTTCTTTAAGTAGATCTTGTTCCGGGCTGTAGCAATCCACTAAGTCAAGTGGGTAGTAATCACTCGGCCAAATATCATCGGCATGAATGTGCAAATCTTTGCCTTTCTGTTTGCGCAGTAAATCGAAGCAAAGGTTACGAATGATGGTATAAACCCAAGTAGAAAGTGCGCTTTTGCTACCATCAAACAGATGTGCTTTATGCCAAACCGTCATCATGGTTTCTTGCACTAACTCCAAAGCAACTTGATCATTGCCCACATGTTTGTAGGCGAAATGACGCAACTTTGGCGCGTAAAAGTTGAAGATAACAGCAAAGGCTTGCCGATCTTTCTCTTTCACTCTGTCCATGCACACCGACCAATCTTGCCGGGTCATCGCTTGAGGATTTTCATTCAACATAGCCAGTCCTTTCTGAAGGCGTTATGCTCGCTTTGGGGGTATACGTCATTGTTCAGCGTATGGATCAGTGTCATCACGCACATTTTTCTCGCTTGATTGTGCTTTGCTTAGTGCTTGACGCGTGCACTGTCATCTTCCACTACTTGGCTCAGAAAGTTTAGTCCACTAGAACAATCGGCATGTCCGGCAAATTGTTCAAATTGTTGCACGCTAAGTGGTAAGATTTCCAGCCAACGCTGCGTCACCCAGTTGGCATCAGTGTAAAGCCTTTGCGGGTACAACTCACCCAGTTGAGGAAATTGCGCGTAGATTTGCTCAAGCTGTTTACCAAGGTAACTCTCTTGATCAGGCAGCTCGGTTTGCGGCCAAGGTAACAGTGGCTGCACAGTCGCTAAACGCAAACCATCTTCTTCAAGCGCTATTTGCTCGATAGTAAAGCGCTGCACGCCCTGCACGGTAATCCCCAGCAGGCCATCCGGCAAGACATCAAAATCGATGATTTTCACTTCCGTTCCACATTGGGACAAAGTACTGCGCCCTGCACTTCTATCCACCAAACACATGCCAAAGGTCATATTATGCTCACAGCACGTTTTCACCATGCGTTTATATCTTGGCTCAAAAATCCTCAATTTCATTTTTCCGCTTGGTAACACGGTTGAGCTGAGAGGAAAAAGCATTAGTTGCGTCATAGTCACCCCGCTTAAAACTTCTGCAGCTTTCTACGCGCAATCCTTTACCTAGATCACAATGAAGGCAATTTATTAACAACCATGCCTCTTTCTCGCTTTCAACAAATCCCCACCTGCATCCAGATTGATAGCTTTATAAAAGTTCCCAACTTTCGTTCCAAAAGGAGATCACGATCACCCAAATTGAAGAGAAATTGCACTCACATCACTTTTATTTGCGATTTAAATCGCTATGATGCGCGCAAATCAGATAACACAAGCACACGAACCGTGTGTCTTAACACCGTGACAAATATAGAGAGTTCCCCTATGCGTAAATCACTATTAACTCTTGGTCTGCTAGCAGCCACTGCAGCACCAGTTATGGCTGCTGACTACTCAGATGACATCCACAAGAATGACTACAAATGGATGCAGTTTAACCTAATGGGTGCATTCGACGAGCTTCCAGGTGAATCTTCACATGATTACCTAGAGATGGAATTTGGCGGCCGCTCTGGTATTTTCGACCTATACGGTTACGTAGATGTATTTAACCTAACAACAGACTCTGGCAGCGATAAAGCAAACGCAGACAAACTGTTCATGAAGTTCGCTCCTCGCATGTCAATTGATGGCCTAACAGGTCAAGACCTTTCGTTTGGTCCAGTACAAGAGCTGTACGTTGCAACTCTAATGGAATGGGGTGGCAAATCAGGTCCAAACAACCAAAAAATCGGTCTAGGTTCAGATGTCAATGTGCCTTGGTTGGGTAAAGTTGGTCTAAACCTATACGCAACCTACGATGGTTCTCAAAAAGACTGGAACGGTTTCCAAGTTTCTACCAACTGGTTTAAACCTTTCTACTTCTTTGAAAACGGTTCATTTATCTCTTACCAAGGTTACATTGACTACCAATTTGGCATGAAAGAAGAGTACTCTTCTGCTAGCAGCGGTGGTGCAATGTTTAACGGTTTCTACTGGCACTCAGATCGCTATGCGGTAGGTTACGGCCTAAAAGCATACAAAGATATCTACGGTATCAAAGATACTGATGCATTTAAGTCAACTGGCGTAGCCCACTACCTTGCCGTGACTTACAAGTTCTAATTGAACTTAGTTGTAATGCAAAAATGGCGCTTTCGAGCGCCATTTTTATTTGCTTTCGCCAATTCCCTCATTATCCTTGCAGCAAATCCTTTTTGATGAAGATGATTTGGTGAACATTGTCATTTTAGGCCCGGGCGCGGTTGGCTCACTTTGGGCGCTCAAATTACAGCAAGCTGGCCACAAAGTGGCACTGTGGGCAAGAGAGAATGCTCCGACACTCTCACTGCAGTTGGATCAAGGCCCCTTATACTCTTTTGCCAATCAGTCGCGCCTGGAGATAGAACAAGCGGATCTGTTACTTGTCACCGTTAAAGCTTGGCAGGTTGCAGAGGCTTTAGCACCGCTGGTCGATTCCCTTTCAAGCGACAGCATAATTGTGCTAATGCATAACGGCATGGGCACGGCTGAACAGGTAGCGGCTTTGTTACCCGCCAATCCACTGGTCATAGCCACCACCACACACGGGGCATACAAGCCTTCGCGCCAGCAGGTTTTGCACACCGGCTTAGGCACGACCCAACTTGGCGGAGTGAATGCGCTTGGTAAGCAGTGCGCTTTTCTCGCTGACGTGTTTGACCACGCCCTGCCCGCGGCGCACTGGAATGAACAGATTGAGCACGCCCTGTGGACCAAACTGGCAATCAATTGCGCCATCAACCCGCTCACCGCCATTCATCAATGCAAAAATGGTCAGCTGGCAGACGCTCGTTTTGCGCCTATGCTGAGTGAAGTCAGCGCAGAACTTGCCGCCGTCATGCAACGCGAAAGAATCGCGAGCAATCACGCTGATCTGCTGCGCAGCGTCATGCAGGTAGTAGAGGCAACCGCCGAAAATTACTCCTCCATGCAGCAAGATATCTATTACCAACGCAAAAGCGAAATTGACTTTATTAACGGTTACTTACTGCGCTGCGCTGCCAAACATCACATTGAAACGCCTCACAATCAAAAACTGTTTGAACAAATCAAACAGATAGAACAGAGCTGGACAACATCATGACAAAACGAATTTTGGTGCCGATTGCACCGGGAACCGAAGAGATGGAAGCGGTCACCGCCATTGATATGATGGTGCGCGCCGGGTATGAAGTAACGGTCGCCAGCGCCGACTTTGAGGGCAACCTAACGGTCACGGCGTCGCGCGGCGTGATTTTGGGTGCCCAGTGCCTTTTGGTCGACGTCGCCGATGAACCCTTTGACGTGATTATTCTTTCTGGCGGCGTTGCGGGTGCAGAGGCGTTTCGCGACAGTCCACTGCTGCTAGAGATGATCAAACAGCATATGTACGAAGGCAAACTGCTGGCAGCAATTTGCGCCGCGCCTGCACTGGTGTTGCAACACCACAACCTCTACCCCAAGGCGCTCATGACCTGTCACCCCAATTTTCGCGCGCACATCCCACAGGATAACTGGCGCGCCAAACGGGTGACTTACGATGTCAACCACAATCTGCTCACTAGCCAAGGGCCGGGCACTGCATTGGAATTTGCTATGGAAATCATCATTCTGCTTTCCGGTAAACAGCATGCTCGCCAAGTCGCCGAGCCGATGGTGACGGTTCCAGTGCTGAACTACCACAAGCTGGGTGAAGAGTGATGTTTGACGTCGATTCGGTACGCGCGCAATTTCCCGCGCTGCAACAAAGCGTCCATGGCTCACCGCTGGTCTATCTGGACAGCGCAGCTACAACGCAAAAACCTCAATGTGTGATTGATGCCATCAGCCACTACTACAGCCGACACAATGCCAATGTGCATCGCGGTAGCCACAGTTTAACCGCCGAAGCCACCAGCCAGTTTGAACAGGCAAGGCATAGCGTCACGCAGTTTATCGGCGCGCAAAGTGACCAAGAGATCATCTGGACACGCGGCGCCACCGAGGCGCTCAACTTGATCGCCCAGACCTATGCGCGCAGCACTTTACAGCCCGGTGATGAGATTTTGGTTGGTGAGATGGAGCATCACGCCAATATCGTTCCATGGCAAATGGTCGCCGAGCAAACGGGGGCAAAAGTGGTGAAAATCCCCATGACCCAAGATTGCCAATGGGACATGGCGGCCTTTGCGCAGCGTTTAAGCAACCGATGTAAAATTGTTGCCGTGGCGCAAATCACTAACGTCACCGCCAGCCGTCAACCGATTGAAGCAATCATTACACTTGCCCACCAAGTGGGGGCCATTGTGGTGGTCGACGGGGCGCAAGGCATTGTGCACGAGCCTGTGAAGGTCGCGGAATTAAACGCCGACTTTTACGTTTTTTCAGGGCATAAACTTTATGCATCCGCGGGTATTGGCGTTTTGTATGGCAAGCTCGCCCTACTGGACGCGATGCCACCCTGGCATGGCGGCGGGAAAATGGTAGAGAGGGTGTCGTTTGACAAGACGACGTTTTCCGCTTTGCCGGGCAAATTCGAGGCGGGCACGCCCAACGTTGCGGGGGCACTTGCCCTAGCGAAAGCGATTGAGTGGTATCAAGGCTTTGAGCGCCAAGAGGTCGAAGCGCATTTGCATCAGCTGCAATCCGCGGCGTATCAGGCACTCGTCAACATCGATGATATTCGTGTGCTCGGTTACCAAGCGAATGCGTCGGTGCTGACTTTTGTCGTTGACGGCGTACACCATCAAGACATCGCCACTTTGCTCGACCAGCAAGGCATTGCGGTGCGTGCAGGCCACCACTGCGCCCATCCTCTGATGGACGCGTTAGGTGTCTCGGGCACTGTGCGGGTGTCGTTTGCGATTTACAACACCATGGACGATGTTGAGCGTCTTATCGCTGCGGTGAAAAAAGCACTCGAGTTGTTGTGAGGAAGAGAGAGGGACTAGGTTCTAGGTTCTAGGTGCTAGGTACTAGGGGCTAGGGGCTAGGGGCTAGGGGCTAGGGGCTAGGGGCTAGGTGCTAGGTGCTAGGTGCTAGGTGCTAGGTGCTAGGTGCTAGGTGCTAGGTGCTAGGTGCTAGGTGCTAGGTGCTAGATAGCGAGTCTCTCCTTTGTGGATGAGTTGTCTAGTCGGTTTGAACTTGCTGTTTGATCTGCTCCACAATCGCTTTTAGCCCGTTGCCACGCGACGGGCTAAGGTGAGCAATCAAACCCAGTTTGGTGAAGTAATCATCGATATCAAAGGCCAAAATCTGCTCGGCACTCTTGCCGTCAAACGCCGCCATCACCAGTGCAATCAAGCCACGCACAATGCGTGCGTCTGAATCGGCGCAGAAGTACCAACGCCCATCCCGCTGCTGGCTCAAGAGCCAAACTTGGCTTTCGCAGCCAGCCACCGTGATTTGCGCCGATTTTAGCGCTTCAGGCATCACTGGCAGCTGTTTGCCCCACAAAATCACCTGACGATAGCGATCTTCCCAACCAGAGAAGCCTTGCATCACCGACACAATCTCATCGCTGTTGATCTCAGAACCAAAAGGGGAAGCGGGAAAATCAGACATGGTGAGGCTCCTAATATTGCAGGGACATTGAGACAAATAATTACTGTTTGTGCTTTTGGATTAACTTTTCTACGATGCGCGCCACGGCGATAAAAGCAAACGAGGCCGTGACCACCGTCGCGGCGCCAAAACCACTGGCACAGTCCATCCGTTTTGGTCCTTCGGCGCTCGATTTCACCGCGCAAACAGACCCATCCGCTTGCGGATATTTCAACTGCTCAGTGGAAAACACACAGTCTATGCCAAACTTACGCGCTGGATTTTTCGGGAAGTTATGATGGCGACGCAAAGTATCTTTGATTTTTTTCGCCAGCGGATCTTGAATCGTCTTGGTCAAATCCGCCACTTGGATTTGGGTCGGATCCACTTGTCCGCCCGCACCGCCAATGGTGATCACTTTGATTTTGTTACTACGGCAGTATGCCAGCAGCGACGCTTTGGCTTTGACGCTGTCAATCGCATCCAGCACGTAATCGAACGATTTGCTGAGATACTGGTGCTGATTGTCAGGCGTAATAAAATCGTCAATCAAGTTCACTTTGCACTCTGGGTTGATCAACTTGACCCGTTCAGCCATCACTTCGATTTTACTCTGCCCGATGGTACCGCTCATCGCATGAATTTGACGGTTTATGTTGGTCACACACACATCATCCATATCGATCAGAGTGAGCTCGCCAATCCCGGTTCGCGCTAACGCTTCAACCGCCCAAGAGCCCACGCCGCCAATGCCAATCACACACACGTGCGCGGCGCGAAGTATCTCTACTTCACTGTTGCCATATAAACGACGCGTGCCACCAAATCGTAGGTTGTAGCTATCAGAGGCAGGGGTATCGATTTCGCGCATAATCTAAGTTCCAAAGCTCGCCAGAAAAACAAAGAGTGCGATTTATACGCACTCTAAGAGGAAATGTCCAGATGAGGAAAAGCTATTGTAGCTTTTCCGGTGGCATTGCCCAAGGGGCTTGCGTTGGCGTGCCTTCCAAACCCAATTTCCATACTCGGCCAAAATGTTTGTAATGGCCCGCTTCCGTTCCCGCTCGTGGCCCCATGCCATGATAGAGATCTAGGTGGTTCTGTTTCACCGCCCCGCCCGTATCGAGCACGATCAGCAGGCGCAATTGGTGAGCCCCACTCCAAGTGCCATCAGCGTTGAGCAGCGGTACTTCAGCCAAAATCGGCGTGCCCATCGGGAAAATCGAGCGATCGCCGGCAACCGAAGCCATCGGCAGCAGAGGGATCCCAGCCGTTCCCGTCACAGGCGCTGCGGCGCGCGGCGCAAAAAAGACAAAAGAAGGGTTCTGTTCGAGCAGTTCTCGCACACTGGCTTCATCGTTACGCAGCACCCAATCTTTGATCGCCTTGAGCGACATTTTTTCTCGTGCCACTTCGCCACGTTCAATCAACACCTTACCGATGCTGACGTACGCTTTGTTGTTTTTCCCGGCATAAGCGAAATATTCCAGCGTATCGTCGTCACCAAAATGAACAAAGCCGCTGCCTTGCACTTCCATGATAAACGGATCGATCAAATTCTCTGCGTAACCAAGCTCCAATCCTTGCCCTTGCAGTGCACCAGCATAAATTTGCGCGCGGGTCGGACAATCTTCACTACACTCCGGTTTGCGGTAAACGGGATAGCGAAAACGCTCATCAGGCTGATGGCGAAGCTCCATCACCGGAGAAAAATAGCCAGTAAACAATACATTGCCTTGCTTATCTCCACCGCCGAGCTGCGCGGTTTGAATGCCAAACGCGCTCAGCTCACTCGGCTCGCCGCTTTGCAACACCCACTCATTGAGTTTTTCGTACAGCGGTTGATAAAGCGCCGCCAGCGATGGAGAGTTGCTCACTACCGCCTCAGATTGGCGGGCAAATTCGGTAAAATCGCGCGGCTTGCTTGAGTTGACTTGTTCGACTTTATTAAGCGGATCGGCGAACTCGCCATCAAGATACTGCTGAGCCCGATCGGTTGGCTGAGCACAGCCAAACAGAAGTAAAGAAGCAAACAGAGGAAAGGAAGGTTTTAGCACACGTTATCATCCATCAATCAAGGTGAAGTGAAGGATGGCAAACTCACGCCACAAGCGCAATGGAAAAGGCGTAACCGACTGTGAGACTGACACAAATCTGACCCGATAAGATTGGCAACTAACGTAAAGAGAGGTTTTGCCGCCCTTCTAAGCGGAAGATAGGCAAGTAGTGATCGTTGGAATCCAGCTTCATCTCAACGTATTGCTGCTGACCTAAAATACGAAAGCGGCGCTCTTTTCCCCCGGTTTGGTAGGAAAAGTATTTCCCATCAAACTCGAAACTGGTCGCCACCACCGAGCCATTTGACGTCACCCCTTCCGCACTGAGCTCAAACACTTCGCGGTCATAATGGGGCACATCTTGTTCCACCCACTTGCCATAAATCAGGCTTTTCGGTAGCGGTGGATTAATCGCGCGCGAAATCAAATCACCATACAAAAACAGCACCACCACCGTTCCTATCAGGGCTATCCCCATCAGGAGTCGTTCCACAATTTTGCGCTGCTTACGCTTTTTCGCATCCATCTCCATTGCGGTATCTAAGTCGGTTTGATTCTTCTTAACAGTCGGCGGCATCTTGTTATCTTTCATTAATAGAACCCGGCTATATTACACCTCTGGTCGTGCTGAACAATCACGCAGATCAATAGTTGCTATCTCAACAAAAAAACACCTTGCTAAAATAAAAATAAAAAGACAGAATTTATGCATAAAAAATCACAAGGAAAGACAATTGTGAAAATTCGCAGCACCGCTCTCGTAAAAGGTTTTAGACAGTCCACTCCTTATGTCAACGCTCACCGAGGAAAAACCATGGTGATTTTGCTCAGTGGGGAAGCGATTGAAGATAAGAACTTTGGCAACATAATTAATGATATAGCATTAATGCACAGCCTCGGCGTGAAGATTGTTCTGGTTTATGGTGCCAGGCCACAAATCAATCACTTACTGGAGAAGCAAGCGTGCCAAACGCCTTATCATAAAAACATTCGCGTGACTGATGAGAACACCATTTCGGTAGTTATGCAGGCAGCAGGACAACTGCAACTGGCGATAACCGCCAGCCTGTCGATGAGCCTCAACAACACGCCCATGGCGGGCACTCAACTGAATGTGGTGAGCGGCAACTTTGTCATCGCCCAGCCGCTTGGCGTGGATGATGGCGTCGATTACTGCCACAGCGGGCGTATCCGTCGTATCGATACCGAAGCGATTAATGGCTCTCTCAATCAAGGATCAATTGTGCTGCTTGGTCCGATTGCCAGTTCGGTGACAGGCGAATGTTTTAACTTGCTGTCGGAAGAGGTCGCCACTCAGGTGGCGATTCGCCTCAATGCCGATAAGCTGATCGGCTTTTGCTCCGAGCAAGGGGTGATCGATGAGAACGGCAATGCGGTCGCTGAACTGTTCCCAAGTGAAGCGGACGCGGTGATCAAAACGCTATCGCAAGATGTCAATCTCAGCAGTGATTTTAGCTCAGGTACATTGCGCTTTCTCAAAGGCGCAGTGGCCGCGTGTCGCGCGGGCGTCCCCCGCAGCCATCTGATCAGTTACAAGATCGATGGTGCATTGATCCAAGAACTGTTCTCGTTTGACGGCATCGGCACACAAGTGGTGATGGCCAGCTCTGAGCAGGTTCGTCAGGCAGATATTGACGATATCGGTGGCATTTTGGATCTGATTCGCCCGCTGGAAGAGCAAGGCATCTTGGTGAGACGCTCGCGCGAGCAGTTAGAGCAAGAGGTCGAACGTTTTACCATCATAGAGAAAGACGGCCTGATCATCGGCTGCGCGGCGCTTTATCCTTATATCGAAGAGAAGATGGCGGAAATGGCTTGTGTAGCGATTCATGCTGACTATCGCGATGGTAACCGTGGCTTAATGTTACTTAACCACATGAAACATAAATCAAAACCAATCGGCATTCAGCAGATCTTTGTTCTGACCACCCACAGCGTGCACTGGTTTAGAGAACAAGGTTTTTATGAGATTGGCGTGGATTCTCTACCGATGGCGAAGAAAAATCTCTACAACTATCAGCGCCGTTCTAAGATCTTAGCGCTGCATTTGTAGAGCTTCCTACTAACGAAAGCGTGAAATCCGATATGCAATGCTTTACATTATCCTTGCTCACATTTTGTTCTTTTTTTAATCAGCGCACTGCTTTATAATGCGCGCCATTCAGGAATATGACCTGAACCAAGGACATTGGAAATACACCATTGCACGGAATGCTCGATTGATTACTTAACCGCCGTCAGTAGGCCACGGCTAAGCAATAAAGAGCACTAATATGAAAACCGTTATTTGTAATTCGTTGCAAAGCTTCTGGGATATGGCAGATAACCAGTTTCTAGAAGGTCTGGATGTTCACTGTGTTTTCCCAGTGAACGCCGCGTTAAAAGAGTTCATCATGAACTACCAACAGCAATACCGAATTCGCAGCATCACTTTCACTAAAGCGTTTCATGCTTAAACAGTTTTACAAGGCCGGGGTTATCCCGGCCTTGTTGTATCTGTGCGATACACGGTGACAATGGCCTATCCTTGCAAACGCTCCACCAAGCCACTCGCCCGCTGAGTGCGGACACGAATAGCTCGCTTGAGCACTTGGCCGTCGGCATACAGCGCAAGTCTTTTCTTCGCTCGAGTAATACCGGTGTAAATCAGCTCGCGTGTCAGGATCGGGCTAAACTCTGCTGGCAGCACCATCAGGGTAAAGTCAAATTCACTGCCCTGCGATTTATGAATGGTCATGGCATAGGCCGTTTCATGCTCGGGGACACGGCTCGGTAAGATCGCCTTCATACTGCCATCAGGCAGTTCAAAAAAGACTTTCAAGCGCACCTCGCCCTCACTCTCATCACGCATACAAATGCCAATATCGCCATTGTACAAGCCCAGCGCATGGTCGTTGCGCGTCACCATCACAGGACGACCGTGGTACCAGAGCTCATCTTGAGTGCGGATCAACTTGCGCACCGCAAGCGCTTTTTCAATCCGTTGGTTAAGCCCACTGACACCAAAATCGCCCTCACGCAGCGCGCACAATAAGCGGCATTGATTGAACAGCGCCAAGGCCACTTTGGCCTTTTCGGCACTACTTTCGCTCTCCCCCGTCACCGGGCTGAGCTGAGTCTCTTGCAGGCGTGCGAGATAGCGGCCATATTCGCTAACCAGCGTTTGGATCATCTGATGGTAGTTCTGCGCATTGAGATCCCAGTGGGTAATGTCACTCATCTCTCGCTGCCACACTTGATCCACCGCGTGCCCATCCCCCGCGTTAACTGCCCGTGCCAACTGACCAATCCCCGAACGGGCATCAAAGCGAAAGCTTTTTTGCAGCATGCATAAGCTATCTGCAATCGACACTTTGCTGCGCCCCAGCGAAGTTAAGCTGGCAAAGCCAGTCAAACGCACCAACGCACTCGCTTGCTCCGAGCTGTAACCGGTGTGAGAAAAGGAACAAATATCTCCCAGCACCGCGCCCGCTTCCACCGAGGCAAGCTGATCTTTATCGCCGAGCAAAATCACTCTGGCCTGCTTAGGCAAGGCATCGATCACTTTGTACATCATGGATAAATCCACCATGGACGCTTCATCAATCACCAACACATCCAGATGTAGCGGGTTTTTACTGTGATGACGAAATTCGGCGCTGCCGGGAATCGCGCCCAGTAAGCGGTGTAAGGTTGACGATTCGGTCGGAATTTTGTTTTTCAATTCAGGGGAGACAGGCAGAGCCGATACCGCTTTGCCGATCGACTCCGTCAGGCGAGCGGCAGCTTTTCCGGTCGGAGCCACCAGTTTGATGGTGAGATCGTGACCGCCAGCTTGCTCAATCAGGGCCGCCAAAAGTTTACATACTGTGGTGGTTTTGCCCGTGCCCGGCCCGCCGGAAATCACTGTAAAACGGCGCGTTAACGCCACCGCAGCTGCCACTTTTTGCCAGTTGAGGCAGACACTTTGCGCCACCAAGTTATCCAAGGCGCTGAGCTGCTCAACCTTAGTTGCGGCGGCAACTACGCGCTCAATCGCCGCCCAGTCGAGCTGACTTGCATTCACCACATCCAAATGATCGCACACTAACTGCTGGCGCAGGCCTGCCGAGTTCGTACTTTCGTTGCGGCCACGCAGCAGCGCCTCAAGTAAAAAGCGATAGTCACGCGCAAACAGGTGATCAAGTAAATTGGCCAGTTTTTTCATCTCTTCAGCGTCTAAATTTACCGCGCTACTGAGCTGGTTGAGCTTGGCCGCAACCATCACTTCATAGTGCCAGTAGCGCTGTAAATAGAGTCGCTGCCCATCAAAGATCAGCGGCAAAGCCTCATGGCTCTCGCCGACAATGGGCGATGCTTTGAGCCTTTCGGCCCAATCAATCGACGTCAACTGAACATTCAGCGCTTGCGCCGCCTCACCGTATAACCCCAGGCGCGCCGCGATATCGAGGCCCAGCCCGTGTGAACCGATTAATGGTAGACAGATATGACCACGCCCGACCTCTGCGCTGACCAGCGCCGCTAACAGCGCCAGTGCCTCATCGTCACTTTGCGAGGCAATCAAACGCGCGAACTGGTAATCAAGCTGGCGCAGACTGCCTTGCTTGGCAAGATCGGCAAGTAATGGCAAAAAATGCATCGCTGAATGGGCGCTCATAGTAACTCCATCTGACCAGATTGACTGCTGGCAGGCTCTTGCGGCTCCTGACCATCCAGCAGACGATCCATTTGTTGTAAAAACGCCAGCGAAGGGCGCGCCGAAAAGATGCCGCTGCCACTTTCGCCATCCATGCCACGCAGAAACAGGTAGTAGACGCCGCCAAAGTGACGCTGGTAATCGTAATCCGCGACTCGGCTACGTAAAAAACGGTGCAGCGCCAAGGCATAAATCTGGTACTGCAAATCATAACGGTGATCGACCATCGCTCCTTTGAGCGCTTCGCCGTGATAAAAGTGCGTCGCATCGCCTAAGTGGTTGGATTTCCAGTCGAGTACGTAGTAGCGTCCTTTGTGTTCAAACACTAAGTCAATAAAGCCTTTGAGCATGCCTTGCACCGTTTGAAAACCGAGATCGCCAGCTTGGGCAGAGAGCGGATCGTGCCGCTGGCAAACACGATTGAGCGCGGCGGCGCTCAGCACTTCGATGGGGAGAAAGAACTCCATCTCGACCAAACGCTGACTAGGCGCTTTGTCTCGCAGGCGCAGCGCTTTGCCGTCCAGCGGCGTCTCCAGCACAGTATCAATTAAGCGTTGCAGTACGGGTAACCAATCACTATCAATCTGCTCTTGCTCCATCAACGCTGAGATGACTTGGGTATTGTGCTCTGATGTGGCTAGCTCGGTGAATTCCACCTCTTCAAACAGGGCATGCAAAAACGTCCCCGGGCGGGCGCCGCGAGGGAAGTTAAAAATATTTTTCTCCACTTCCAGCACCGCGCTCTCATCTCGTTCTCCCGACGAGTCAATATCAAAGCCGCTGAGTTCCAAACTCGCATCGTACTCACTGTGCTGCGATCCTTGTTTGACCAAGGCAGAATAACTGGTCATGCGCCACAGACGGTCAATCGGCGTGTGCAGCTCTCGCGCCGCGAGCGCACCGACGGGCTGCGCACTGGGCTGAAATTTTTCCTCCGGCAGCGGCAACGGCGCGCAAACGTCGACGCACGCCAGAGCCGTTTTTTGCTGCAACAGCGCCGCAGTGAGATCGGCAATACCGCCCTGTTGACCATTTTGCAACAGATAGCCCATGGCACTTTGATGTACCCCTGTCGGCTCTTTGGTCGAACGACCATTGCGCAGCGGCGCACTACCGATGAAACAGCCATACACGGCGCGGGTCAGCGCCACGTAGATCAGGCGCAAATCTTCGGCCAAGCGCTCTTTGTCTGCCTGCTTTAACGCCGCTTCGTGGCGAGTGATATCCAGCACCGTAGTGTCACTGTGCGCGTCGTAATATTTCGCTTCACTCGCCTCTCGGGCCGCAAAAACAAACGGCAGAAACACCAGATCGTATTCCAGCCCTTTCGATTTGTGGATGGTGACGATCTGCACCAAATTCCGTTCGGATTCCAATCGCTGGATCTGCTCGTCACTGCCGCCCATGCCCGTTTGTGCATCGCTGATCGCCTGTGCCAGCCAGCGTAGTAAACCGTGGTCACTGTCAAGTTCACCACTGGCTTGTTGCAACAGTTCACCAATGTGCATCAGGTCAGTTAGCGCTCGCTCACCGTTTTCTTCACCGAGTAGACGCTCTGCGACGTGGCGCTTAGCCATCACCGAACGCAGCATAGGCAGCACGCCACGCTGCTGCCACAGGCGGCGATACTCGCGAAACTCATTCAACGCCGTATCCCAAGCCAGCTCGTCGTTGTTGAGTGCATCAAGCGTGGCGGCGTCTAAAGCAAACAGCTCAGACGCCAGCGAAGCGCGCAGCGCGCGATCGTTGTCTGGGGTTAACACCGCTTGCAAAAGACGCTGGATGTCCTGCGCAACCGGGCTAAGAAAAACGCTGTCGCGATTGGAGAGATAGACACTGGCGATGCCTTGCTCTGCCAATGCTTTTTTGATCAAACGTCCTTCACTCCCGGTTCTGACCAACACCGCAATGTTGCCCGGCAAAATGGCTTTTTGCTCTTCTCCGCGCTGCAGCCACGCATGGCCTTGTTGCGACTGGCTGAGCACTTGCTGAATTTGACTCGCGCTCGACGCGGCCATAACTTGCTGGTACTCGCCTTTGCTGACCGGCCCTTGCTGCGCCTCTTGTAACCAGTAAGTGAGCGCTGGTTGCTTTTGACCACCCATGATCCAAAAGCGATGTTCCGCCCCCGGACTAGCGCTAACAGGCAGAAAAGGAATGTCTTGATCGTAGATAAACGGGCTATCCGGCCGTTGGAATACCTGATTAACCACCTGCACCATCTCGGCACTCGATCGCCAGTTGGTACCAAGCGTATAGTGAGCACTCACTTGATTCCGCGCTTTGATGTAGGTGAAGATGTCTGCGCCGCGAAAGCCGTAAATGGCCTGCTTGGGATCGCCAATCATAAACAGACCGCACTCGGGATGGTTGAGATAGATACGGCTGAAAATGCTGTATTGCAGCGGGTCGGTGTCCTGAAATTCGTCAATCATCGCCACCGGATAGAGGGTGCGAATTCGGCTGCCGAGCAAATCTTGCTCATCATTATCGATTACTGCGGATAGCTGGGTGAGCAAGTCATCAAAAGAGAGCCACTGCTTCTGCATTTTGGCTTTCGCCAGCCAAGTGCGGCACTGCGCAATCGCATGAGCCAACAGCGGCGCTTTTAAACTGATCGGCTGAGCAAGAAAGGCATCAATAGCGAGAAAAATCTCATGCTCGGGCACTACGCCCTGCGGCGTTTTCTCTGTCAGTTCGGTTTGTGAGAACTTGACCAACTTGTCCGGAAAATCATAGCTGCTGGTTTCACTCGCCGCCCACTGATTGACGGCGGCAAGCCATTCAGGCAGCGATTTTTTGCTGTAACTGCGTTTATTGACATCGGACGCCGAAATCAAAGGCATGAGGTCGTCTTGCACCGCGCGCCAACGCGCTTTTAAATCGGCAATTTTTTCTAGATTGGCTTGATGCAATTCGGCCAAGCTGCCGGTCATCGGCGCTACTGTCAGTTTGAGCGGTGCGCCCGTTAAGTAGCGGCCAATCTCGGCGAGCAGTGCCGCTGGCGAGCTCCACAATTGGCGCACTTCCGCGGCCAAAGCCTGCGGTAAAGGATAGAAATTGCGTCGCCAGTAATCGGCGACCACCTGCGCTTTGAGCTGACTTTCATCGGTAACGAACTCATTATTGAAACGACTACCGGACTCAAACGCGTTTTGCGACAACATGCGCTGACAAAAACCGTGAATGGTATACACCGCGGCCTCGTCCATTTGCCGTTCTGCTTGCAACAAGATCTGCGCGGCCTGATGATGATCGTCAATCTCGGCCAACAGCGGCTTGATCACCGCATCATCACTTTGCCCACGGGAAAACGCCAATCTTGCGGCATGAATACGCGCGCGGATGCGATCACGCAGTTCGGCCGTGGCCGCTTCGGTAAAAGTCACCACCAGAATTTGATCGACGGTTAACGGCACGCGGTGGCGGGTATCGTCACTGCCATGACCGAGCAGCAAACGCAAATAGAGGCCCGCGATGGTGAAGGTTTTGCCCGTTCCGGCAGATGCTTCAATCAAGCGCGCGCCATGCAAGGGAAACTGCATGGTGTGCAAAGGAATGGCGACAGGCTTGTCAGTCATCGGCGTAATATCTCCGGATTATCTGCTAATCGAACTGTGATCAAACATCAAAAATTCTATGAATATATGCAAAGTGTATAAATATTAGGATGTTGTGAGATCTCACTCACGGAACCTCTGCACTGCTCTGGTTAGTATGCGCCTCACGAGCTCTGCCGTACTGTTAACGGTATTCTCCATCGAATCGTGGTCCCTCTGACCTCGTGGCCGTACAGCGAACGCCCTACACCAATAATGATTTTCTGGCGGCCACTCTACTCTTGCACTTTTCATCATCACCCGCACTGTCAAGACGCATCCTCGCCGTCAACCACACTGAGCCTTGCTCCTTGCAACACTAAACTACTGAGCAGACGAACTTCATGCGCCAGCGTTTCGTTCCACTGCGGCCAGATGCGCGCAATATAGACATCACTGCCCTCACCTGCGCCTAAAAAGCCATCGTTAAAGGTATCGGCCATTTTTTTGTGGGCTTTTTCTTGGTCATCAACCCACTGGCCGCGGTTAAAACCAGCTTCAATCGCCGCCAAGGCGGTGTGCGGGAAATAAGCTAAGGGGCGATTCATCCCTTCGACAAACAGGCGCACCAGCTCGGCAAGCAAGGCTTTGGCTTGCTCTGGTTGATCCTGCGCCGGGTAGATAAGATGCTGCACGCCCTCTTTGCGATCGTAGCCAATCAGGTGTGTCGGCTGAGCCAAACCACTGGCGGACATCGCTAAATGATCTATCCAGCCAGCTAAATAATCCTGCGCGCGGATCCGGCCACTGCGGTAACGTATCAAACCACATTGATAGTGACGTGTTAACCAGCCCGTTAAGCGGATCGGCTTGCCTTCGCCCAGCAGATCAAAGCTCAAATCGATTTCGATGTCTTCCTGTTCGCGCACTGCGAGAAAGGTCAATTTGTCCACCAGCGCTTCTGCTTGAGTACGGTTGGCAGCAAACTCGATTTCACCAAAAGCGCCAACGGGCAAATGGCCGCAAGCTCGCTGCTGTTGTAAAAACTGTTCAATCACTGCTTGTGGATCTTGCTGAGCCACACGAGCTTCAAGCAAGCGGTCAAGGAGCTCATCACGCAATTGAAAGCTGCTTAGCCCGTCGAGAGTGAAAGGCTCATCATCTTCCATCACCGGAAGCGGTGGTTCAAACAGGACTTTTAAGCGGCGATTGAAAAAGTACTGGACGGGTAAACGCCAGAAACGTTGCAGCTCAACCAGATCCAGCTCATACGGAAAACTTATCCCCAACCAATAATCATCCAATGCACGTAAAAATGCGCCGCGGCTTTGATTGAGTGAAGCTTGGTTTTGCAACTGCGCGGCCGGGATCCACTCTTTGGCGTAGCTGCTCATCTCACCTTGAAATGCGCTAGGGCTGAACGGCACCAAAGGATGATGAGTTTGTAAACTGCGCACCAAACGCTCACCTGAAGCATCCACCGCCAGCGCTTCATCGCCCGCCAAACAGTAGTTTTGCTGGCAATATTCCAGCAGTTCAGAGACCAGCACCGAAGGCACCCGCTCGCTATTATCTTGCACCGAGCGCCCCACATAGCTGATGTACAGCGTCTGCTGCGCAGAGAGCAAGGCTTCGAGGAACAGATAACGGTCGTCATCGCGGCGTGAGCGATCGCCCGGCCGAGCGCGGCCGTTCATCAGGTCAAAGCCTTCCGGCGGCACCGTGCGCGGATAAACGCCATCGTTCATGCCGAGCAAACAAACGGTGCGAAACGGGATAGAACGCATCGGCATGAGAGTACAAAAGTTGACTTGTCCGGCGAGAAAACGTTGGCTGACCCGCGTGCCCGACAGTTTGTTGTGCAAGTATTCACTCACTACCGCCGGAGACAAGTCCGCGCTAAATGCGGCGTCACTCAACTGCTCTTTCAGTTGCGTTAAGGTGTCACGGATCGACTTAAGCGCCATTTCTCCATCCAGATCGACCTGAAAGAAATCATCCAGCAAAGCATTCAAAGCGTCACGCCAGCCATCCACTTGGAGGTTTTGCGCTAATTTGCTGCGATATTCGCTAATTTTTTGAATAAAATGGCTCAGTTTTCCTGCCAGCTCAGCACCCATTCCTTGCACCTCGTTGTAAGGTGCAATCAGCCCGCTACGCGATTGAAATAAGCCCGCCGTGTCGGCCATGGCATAACCGAGCAACATGCGACGAATACCAAACTGCCAGGTATTTTGCTCGGTTTGCGGCAGTTCGAACTCACCGCCCGTATGCTCATCCAGCCCCCAGCGAATGCCGGACGCTTCGACCCACTGCTTGGCTTGCAGAAAATCCTCATCACTGAGTGCGAAACGGCGCAAAATCGCCGGCGTTTCCAGAAGTTCGAGCAGTTCTGAGGCTAAACAGCGCGCTTGAGGTAAGTTCAGCAACTGTAGAAAAGCGCTCAAAATCGGGCTTTCCTGCGCGGCGCTGCGGTCTGAAATCGAGTACGGAATGAAACGCTCGCCCGGCGCGTTACCAAACACCGCCTGAATGGCCGGGCTGTAGGCGTTGATGTCGGCCACCATGACGATAATGTCGCGCGGTTTTAGACTGGGATCGGCGTCAAACATCGCCAGTAAACAGTCGTGCAGCACTTCCACTTCCCGCATAGGGCTGTGGCAAACGTGCAGTGACAATGACTGATCACCCAGTGAAATCACCTGCTTGTGCCCACTGTAGTCGAGTTGATGGTCATCTTGGTGCTCTTCTAGATTGAGGATGTCCGCTTGCAACTGATGCAGCAGAGTGTCGCGTTCCACCTCAACAAACGCTTCAATTTCATGGGATTCAAGCTGCGAGAGCAGATACAGGTTATCCCGTCCCAATTTACCCATCGAGGCGAGCAAACTGTTACCAACCATTTGGCTATGCAGTTCATCGGCAAGATTATCTTCAATCGAGCCTTTCAACTGCTCACTTTCACCCAGCGCTTGTGAATGGTCTTGTTGCCACACTAGATGCTGACGATGCTTGGCCGCCAAGCGAGCGAGAAACTTGCGATCGCGCACGTCTCCCCAGTAGTAACGACAAGGGTTGGTGAACATCAGATGCACATCGATATGCTCTCCAAGCGCTTTCAGCGCATCGAGATAGCGCGGCGGCAGCGAAGAAATACCAAACACAAACAGCCGCTCGGGCAGTTGTTCAAAAGTTGCCGATGACGCTTGCAGAGCGTGAATAAAGTCTTGATAGAGGTTGGCGCGATGATAGGGCGATTGCCCTAACGCCAAGGTGTGCTGATAAAGCGCCTGCCAAAGCGGCGCCTGCCAAGGGTGCTCATCCGCAATTTCCGCCACCGCTTGCCCTGTCTCCCACTTGGCGATCCACTCGGGTCGATAGACCAAGTAACCATCGAAAATATCGGCGATTTTCTCGGCCAGCTGGTAGAGCCGGCTGCGGTCTTCATCTTGCTGTAAATAACGTGCTAATGGTTCGAACGCCGCTTGTCCTAGCATACTCGGTAGCAATTGCATCAACTTCCAAGTCATGGCTTCTTTGTTAAATGCGCTGCGCTTGGGCACGTCCGGCAGCACCTTGGTAAACATCTCCCAGATAAACGTTGCCGGCAGCGGAAACTCAATATTCGCCGCTACACCAAACTCTTTGGCCAGTTCGATCTTTAGCCACTGCGACATGCCGGGGCTTTGAACCAAGATACGCTCTTGCGTGAACGGGTTTTGCAGCGGCTCTCGGCGGATCAGTTCCACCAACAGAGATTTAAGAACATCAACCTGATTGGAGTGATAAACAGTAAACAAAATAAGGCTTCCGAGCAGTAAGCGTGACTGTGCCTAAGCTTAACATACGCCTGCAAAATCAAGCACCGCTGTAACTCACTGATTTGCTAAATGGTTATAACGCATTCCATACACACTCCTTTAGCTATCCAAGTGGACTGTAAAATATTACTGACACAGCGATACAAAGCGTGACATACCTCACAACTATTCCATGTTAAAAAACACCGTTTTATACTCTTCCGCTTTCCAATCTTGCAGAGGGCCCTTTCGTATGCTGCGTAAACTGTCTGACAACAGCGCTTGGCTAGTCGCTTTTTTTGTCTGCTTTAGCCTGTTTCTGGCTCTGGCTTGCTATCCATTTTTACTCCCAGCCGATGCACAGCAAACGTTCAGCACTTTGCAAGTGTTCTATCTAATCGCCACTCAACTCGGCTGGCTGGGATTGTTGGCCTTTTTGCTTGTGCTTTTAGCTCTGCCATTGACTTGGTTGCCAACCAAGTGGTTTAGGGGAGGCGTTGTGGTGCTCGCGGCTCTCTTGTTAGTCATTTTGCAAGTGGACATTACCGTCTTTCAGCACTACAAGTTTCACATTAATGGCTTGCTGGTGCGTATGTTTGTCGACAGTGGCAGCGAAGTGTTTCATATCTCGTGGCTCAGTTGGGCACTGTTTATCTCCGAAATCGCCGTACTGCTGATCGGCTTAGCCGTGACTGTCTGGCTGACAGGCCGTTTAGCCACACGGAAAAGCAAATATGCGATGGTGGCTGTGTGGTTTGCACTGCTCATGAGTAGCCAAGCAATCCATGCTTACAAGAATGCCTTATATGACAACGAAGTGAGCCAGTTCACCAGCAATTGGCCACTGTACTACCCACTCACCGCGCGCTCTTGGATTTATCAGCACGGTTGGGTGGATGAAAAAGTGGCCGCCCGCAATCGAGTTGAGCTAAAGAATGTCACCAGCAGTCCATTGCACTACCCGTTGCAACCTGTTGCGCTGACAACGCCAGAGCAGCAGCCAAACGTGCTGTTTATCCTGATTGACGCGTGGCGCTACAGTGATGCAACCGCCGAGATCATGCCAAACGTGAGCCAATTTGCCCAAAAGAGCGCGCAATTTTCCCAACACATGAGCGGCGGGAACTCAACTCAGGCTGGGATGTTTAGCCTGTTTTATAGTTTGCCCGCGACGTACTGGGACAGCGTTTATGCCAGCCAAACCGCGCCCGTCTTTCTCGACGCGCTACAACATTCCGGCTATCGCATGGGGATCTTTGGTTCCGCGTCACTCACCAGCCCTCCGCTGTCGCGTACCGTGTTCAAGAATGTGAAAGATTTACGTCTTAAAACACCTGGCGATAGTCAAGTGGAGCGTGACGCGCGCATCACAAATGACTTTCTGCAGTTTGTTCAGCAACCAAACTCTCAGCCGTACTTCGGTTTTCTCTTTTACGATTCAGCTCACGGCACTGAGTTTCCTGAACCTGAAGGGGCGAAATTTACCCCCTACTGGGAGCGAGTGGATCATATTCTGCTCAATAACGATTTTGACGCCGAGCTCTACCACAATCGCTACAAAAACTCGCTGTATTATATCGATGGTCTGATTGACAAGGTGCTGAAAAACATCGATTTAAGCAACACCATCGTAGTACTCACATCAGATCATGGTGAAGAGTTTAACGACAACGGTATGAATTACTGGGGTCACTCGGGTAACTACAGTCAAGCGCAGATCCATGTGCCTCTGTACATTTACACACCTGACCAGCCAGCAGCTCGCTACGATTACCGTACCACCCATTTTGATCTGGTGCCGACCTTGATGGAGCGTTTATTCGGTGAGCAAACCGACACCGCGACTTACAGCGTCGGGCATAATTTGTTTGATGATTCAGTGAAACGCGAGTGGTTTATTGCGGGCAGTTACTACAACTATGCGCTGGTGGGGCAAGAGATCATGATGGTGGTTAATCCGGCTGGTAATGCCAAACAGTTAAACAGCCAACTGAGTGTGGTCCGGGAAGAGAAAATCCCGCCGAGTGTGATTCAGCAATCGCTCGACGAAATGTCGCGCTTTTTCGTGAAAAAAAGCTAATATCAAGCCCGGCTTCCCGCCGGGCTTGCTATTTTAGCACTGTCTTACCTGAGCCTGCTGCATCTTGGGCAAAATGAGCAGGTTATAACCGTATTGCATCGCCACATAGCCAACCACTAAGGTGGCAACAATAAGTTCTAAGCTCGCTAGCCACTGCACCTGCACCACATATTCCGCGCTGATATCGACCGTTTTCATCCAAGCCGCCATTTTAAACAGCGCGGTCGAACCAATCACCATCGGAAAGGTAAACGCTGCATAACCGGGGCTAAAAGGCAGTCGCAGCAAGGTAAAAAACGCCAGATAGATGATGGCCGTCATCAACACTGCAATGCCAAACAGCAGCGCCACAATCACAGGCGAAGGATGCGCGGTGACGGTCAAATAGCCAGCCAAAGAGAGACTCGCCGGCGCGGCCAGAATCGCCATGGTGGGTTTGGCGGCATCGGGCACTTCATGGGTAAACATGAAACGGTAGATCATGATGGGTAGCATCACCGCATAGGCAATCATGCCAAAGAGCAAAGCACCGTGCGCAACAGGCGCCAATACAGGGTTACCGGAGAAAGAAACATCCGCGACGATAATGCCAACCGGAGGCACAAACCAACTGGGCACCATGTGGTGAAGTTCAAACTCTTTTGCACGGTGATAAACAAAACTCAGCAAAAATACGATGTGTAACGCAACCGCCGCAGACCACATGACATCACCAGCGATAGGGAAGAAATGCCCTAGCGAATTCGATACCACCATGGTCGCCATAGCAAAAGTCGGCACCACACTGCCCACAACGGGGTGTGCCAAATCTTGTCTCAGCAAATGGCGATGAAAAAGGAATTTTACCGCGAGGATCAACAGCAAGACACTGGCAAGCGCTGCGCTAAGCCACTGTCCGTAGCCATGGAGTTCGGCGAAGTTTTCCCAGCACCAACCCAAACTGGCAATTCCTAGCGCCAAGCCAGCCATCGGCGTCGGAGCACCCATCACTTTTGCTTTTGTTGCTTGAATCATCATGACCTCGACCTACTGTTTTTAGGAAACAAGCTCATTTTAAACTTGCGTCATGTTTAAAGATATCTAATTATTTATAACGAACGTTCAACTAAATTAAACAAGCATGGCCAGCCACATTTCACTGCGACAACTGAAAGTTTTCATCACCATCACGCAGCATCATACCTTGACGGCGGCGTCCGAAAGTCTGTTCCTTTCCAAAGCCGCGGTTAGCATGGCGCTCTCTGAACTGGAGAAACAGATCGGCCACGCGCTGTTTGACCGAGTGAACAACCGTTTAATTCTCAATCAAGAAGGGCAAAAGCTCTTACCTTTAGCCGACGAACTGCTCAGCCGCGCTCGAGATATCGAAAGCCTGTTTGATGGTGACGCGAGCTTATCCGGCCAGTTACGCATCGGTGCCAGTGACACCATCGGCAACCAGGTGGCTCCTTATCTACTGCGTGATTTTCGCCGTCAGACCCAGCATCAGTCACAAAGCTTGTTTATTTCCAATTCGGCACAGATCTGCGACAAACTGGTCGACTATGAGCTGGATATTGCGCTGATAGAAGGCAAAACACTGCATCCAGAGTTACATTCCAGCCAGTTTAGCCAAGACGAAATGTGCGTGATCTGCGCTATGGATGCCCCATTCGACGCCAATCAAATGATGACGCTGAGTGAACTGGAAAACAGCGAGTGGATTTTGCGCGAAGCCGGTTCAGGTTCCCGCGAGTTTTTTCTGCGTGTCATCGCGCCGCGTTTAGAACAGTGGCAAGAAGCGTTTCAGCTCAATACGACGGAAGCGCTGATCAACTCTGTTTCCGCGGGTTTGGGATTGGGCTGCCTATCACGCTTGTCCGCCGAGCCTGCGATCCGTGAGGGGCGAGTAAAAATGCTCCACATGCCACTGGATATGAAACGCCGCTTTTGGCTGCTGGTACACAAAGAGAAATACCAAAACCCGCTTCTGCAAGCGTTTATCGCCTTTTGTAAAGAGTGGCAGAACGTGTAAAACGCTGAATTCATCAGCCTCTCATTCTGACAGGCACAATTGGACATTACCGAACAAAAACTGTATAAACAGACAGTAAATTTTCGCAACGACTAACCTAGGGGATTAACCATGGCTGTTATCGTCAAGTACGTGGTAGAACGCAACGGAGAAGAGAAAATGACTTTTACCTCTAAAGCGGATGCTGACGCATACGACAAGATGCTCGATATGGCAGACGAGCTTTTCGAACTACTGGGTAAAAGTGACCTTCTAGAAGATGAAGGCAAGCAGGAAGATCTGGCGATGTTCCTTGCACAGAACAAAGAAGAGCTCCTCTACGCTCTGGGTGCAAAACGTCGCCCAGCGCCAAAGAAAGAGAAAAAGCTCACTGCTGTAGATGAACCATCAACAGAAGAGTCCGCCGAAGACGCGGCTTAAGTTCTACCCACACCGCCAAGAAGCCGTCGCACCAGTGGCGGTTTTTTATTGGCTGTACGACACCATTTCTCGTTAAAGCAATTTCTCGTGAAAGCAATTTCTCGTTAAAGAAATATATCGCTAAAAAGACAAAAGGTATCCACTGACGGACTTTCTCCCCGCTAGACCTTTAAGTTCGTTTTTTGTCTCTTTATGATGAACTCAACCTTATTCATGCTCTTCAGTGAACAGACGAGCACCAAGATTCAACAGATGGAGATCTCCTATGGCTTACTTTTCCCTAGCCTTTGGCACGGCGACTAAAAACCGCGATGGCAAAATTATCGAAGCGTTTTTTCCTCATCCAGTTTTAAACCCAAGCGAAGCACTGGTTGACGCACTGGCTGTAGTAGCTGGATACGAGCAAGGCAACCAAGCCATTGAGATCTCTGCTGCGCAAAGTGCCGAGCTTGCTAGCGCGTTTGAGAAAAACGGCGATGCGGCCAACGCCGCGTTTGCGGCTAAAGCGGCGCAGTCTACCCAGCCGCTGGTACTGGTGATCCTCGCAACAGATGAGCAATCTCAGTCGGTGGCGGAAGGTTTCCTCAAGCTGCAGTTGATTTCGCACCGTTTGATCAAACCACACGGCACCGTACTGGACGGCATTTTTGGCCTGCTGCACAACATCGCCTGGACCAACGAAGGCCCGATCGATCTGCCTGAGCTGGCTGAACGCCAAATCGAAGCGCGCCTTGCAGGCCGCGTATTGACTGTCGATTGCGTCGACAAGTTCCCGAAAATGGTCGATTACATCGTACCAACGGGAGTGCGCATTGCTGACACTTCTCGCGTGCGACTTGGCGCTCATGTGGGCGAAGGCACCACAGTAATGCACGAAGGCTTTATCAACTTTAACGCCGGTACGGCAGGCGTGAGCATGGTTGAAGGCCGTATTTCTGCTGGCGTGGTGGTCGGAAACGGCTCAGACATCGGCGGCGGCGCGTCTATCATGGGCACGCTTTCTGGGGGCGGTAAAGTGGTGGTATCGATTGGCGAGAACTCACTGCTTGGTGCAAACGCAGGTCTTGGTTTCCCGCTAGGCGATCGCTGCACAGTGGAGTCCGGTTTGTACGTCACCGCAGGTTCGAAAGTGCGCATGCTAGACTCAAGCGGTCAAGAAGTCGAAATGGTCAAAGCGCGCGATCTGGCTGGTGTCTCTGATCTGCTGTTCCGCCGCAACTCAGTGACAGGACAAATCGAGTGTCTTGCCAACAAAACCGCGGTGGAACTCAACAGCGAACTGCACAAAAATAACTAAGCCAGAGTATCTGCGAGTGTGCTGAGCACCTCGACGTACTGCTCCGTTGGCTTGACCATCCAGGCGATAGCACAGGCTGTCGCCTTTTATTTTAGCAACGGATCCCACTTGGCTGCTGAAACACTCGACTTCGAACCTTCTTTTAAACTCCATTTGGTATGACCAGTCACGACACCCGTCGCTGGCTATTTAAGCGAACAGCCAACATGCTGCGCACTCATCTCACATTTCCCTAACCTAGCTCTGCTTACCTAGTTAATAAAATGTAATATTCTCTGATACTTAACGAGAAGAGACCGCTTCGACATCTCAAGTACATGGTTGACTGGCTATGAAAACAATGCCTTCAATCGCCTGTTGCGCGAAAAATGTTCAAACAATGACTTATTTAACAAAAAAGATACGTATCATTAATAAAATTATGCTCGAACGCTCAATTTGGTTGATTGTTTGTTTTCGCAATCGTTTAAATGTGCAAAATAACCGCTGTGCATGTGGTTTATAAAAATAAGCACGCCGACTGTGGAACATAAAGGACTCTTACCATGACAAACAAAAAAACAACTCTCTTCGGAGAGTGCCTGGCCGAATTCATCGGTACAGGTCTACTTATCTTTTTCGGTGTTGGCTGCGTTGCCGCGCTGGTTCTTGCCGGTGCTCAATTTGGTCAATGGGAAATCAGCATTGTGTGGGGCTTTGGCGTCACCATCGCTATCTACTGTACAGCAGGGGTATCGGGTGCGCACATCAACCCAGCGGTGACTATCGCACTGGCTGCTTTCCACGGCTTCGACAAAGCGAAAGTCGTGCCTTACATCATCGCTCAACTGCTTGGCGCATTTTGCTCTGCGGCGCTGGTTTACAGCCTGTACAGCAACCTCTTCACTGACTACGAACTGGCACACAACCTGATCCGTGGCAGCAAAGAAGGCTTGGCAACGGCTGGCATATTCTCCACTTACCCACACGCTTCACTCTCTTTCCTTGGCGCTTTTGCGGTGGAATTTGTGATTACTGCGGTACTGATGTTTGCCATTTTGGCGCTAGGCGATGAGCACAACGGCGCTTCTCGCGGTGCGATGAACCCACTATTGATCGGTATTTTGATTGCGGTCATCGGTGGCTCACTTGGCCCACTCACCGGTTTTGCCATGAACCCGGCTCGTGACTTCGGACCAAAACTGTTTGCTTACTTTGCAGGCTGGGATTATGCACTCACTGGTGCGAAAGACATCCCTTACTTTATCGTGCCAATCCTTGCTCCGATTGCCGGTGCTTGTTTTGGTGGCTGGTTGTATCCAAAAGCGATTGCGGCCTACCTACCTAATGTTGGCCAAGGTTGCACCATCCCAAATCAATGCGATGCTGCTGAAGACGTTGAAGAAGCTCGCGCTTAATAAATTGACTAAAATATAACTAACGAAACGAAAGGATCTTACCATGACTGAGCAGAAGTACATTGTGGCGCTGGACCAAGGCACAACCAGTTCCCGCGCAGTGGTTTTAGACCACGACGCGAATATTGTTTCCGTTTCCCAGCGCGAATTCACTCAGATCTACCCTCAAGCAGGATGGGTAGAGCACGATCCCATGGAAATTTACGCCACCCAGAGCTCAACCTTAGTGGAAGTTTTGGGTAAATCGGGCATTCGCAGCGACCAAGTAGCCGCCATCGGTATCACCAACCAACGTGAAACCACCATTGTATGGAACAAAGAGACTGGCAAACCGGTGTATAACGCGATTGTGTGGCAATGTCGCCGCACCGCCGATATCTGTGAAGATCTGAAAGCACGCGGCTTAGAGAGCTACATCCGTGACAATACAGGCCTAGTTCTCGACCCTTACTTCTCGGGCACCAAGGTGAAGTGGATTCTCGATAACGTGGAAGGCGCGCGCGAAGACGCTGAAGCTGGCAAACTGCTGTTTGGTACCGTCGATACTTGGCTCGTTTGGAAAATGACCCAAGGCCGTGTGCACGTAACCGACTACACCAACGCCTCTCGTACCATGCTATTTAACATCAACGATTTGTGTTGGGATCAGAAGCTTCTAGACGAAATGGGCATTCCAGCCTCAATGATGCCAGAAGTGAAACGCTCTTCTGAAGTCTATGGCCAAACCAACATCGGTGGTAAAGGTGGTACGCGTATTCCAATCGCCGGGATCGCAGGTGACCAACAAGCAGCACTGTACGGACAAATGTGTGTCGAAGCGGGGCAAGCGAAAAACACCTACGGTACGGGCTGCTTCTTGCTGATGAACACGGGTAAAGAGAAAGTGGCGTCGCAAAACGGCCTACTGACCACACTGGCTTGTGGCCCACAAGGCGAGCCCGCCTACGCACTGGAAGGCGCGGTATTTATGGGCGGCGCATCGATTCAATGGCTACGCGATGAGCTTAAGCTGATTTCTGATGCGCACGACTCCGAATACTTTGCTACCAAAGTGGACACTTCAAACGGCGTGTATGTGGTGCCGGCCTTTACTGGCCTTGGCGCACCCTACTGGGATGCCTATGCTCGCGGTACCATTGTCGGCCTGACTCGCGGCGTGAACGCCAATCACATCATCCGCGCGACACTGGAAGGCATCGCCTACCAAACTCGCGACGTGTTGGATGCGATGCAAGCCGACTCGGGCATCAAGCTCTCAGCGCTACGTGTCGATGGTGGTGCAGTGGCCAACAACTTCTTAATGCAGTTCCAATCGGATGTATTGGATACCGAAGTACACCGTCCGAAAGTGACCGAAGTAACCGCACTTGGCGCGGCATACCTTGCCGGCCTTGCAGTAGGTTACTGGAACAGCATTGATGAGCTGAAGAACAAAGCGGAAATCGATCGCTCTTTCCTTCCTCATCACGACGAAGAGAAACGCAACCGCCGCTACAAAGGCTGGAAACGTGCGGTTAAGTGTGCGCAAACTTGGTCTGAAATGCGCGATCTCGAAGATTAATTCTTACCTCCCCCTCTGTTTGGGCGCCTTCATGGCGCCCTTTTTTGTTGTTTCAGCCGATTTCTTGATGTGGGTTGCTTCTATGAATGCGTTATTTAGCGCACAATAGCCCGAGTGATTATTTTCGAATGCCAGCATTTCTAACCCTTAAGGACTAAGCTGGTTAGAGGCATCAGGGAGACAAAGTGAAGCAGATACCAAGACATCAACAAATTATTGAAATGGTGAAAAAGCAGGGATACGTCAGCACCGAGGAACTGGTCGAGAAATTTAATGTTAGCCCGCAGACCATTCGCCGTGATCTGAACGAACTTGCCGACGAGAATAAAATCCGCCGCTACCATGGTGGTGCAACCATTCCGCTCAGCTCAGAAAACACCTCCTATTCGACCCGTAAAAAAGAGCACTTTACCGAGAAAGATCTGATCGCCGAAGAGCTGGCTAAGCATATTCCCGATGGCGCGACGTTGTTTATTGACATCGGCACCACGCCTGAGGCGGTTGCCAAAGCGCTCAACAAAAATCACAAGCAATTGCGCGTCGTTACCAACAACATCAACGTCGCCAGTATTTTACTCAGCAATCCAGAGATCAAAGTTATCCTCGCGGGCGGAGAAGTGCGTAACCGGGATGGCGGCATTGTCGGAGAAGCCACACTAGATTTCATCAAACAGTTCCGCCTCGATTTCGGCATCTTAGGCATCAGCGGTATTGATTACGATGGCTCCCTACTCGATTTCGATTATCACGAAGTGCGCGTTAAGCAGGCCATCATCGAAAACAGCCGCAGTGTGTACTTAGCGGTCGACCACAGCAAATTTGGCCGTAATGCGATGGTGAAACTGGGCAACATTTCGCAAATTAACTTACTGATCACCAATCAGCAGCCTCCCGAAGAGATCAGCGCCATCCTTAAAGAGCATCAAATTCCGTTAGAAATCGCCAGCCACTAATCTACTTTCCTCAAGTTCGCTTTGCGCCTCACCTCTTTGGTGGGGCGTTTCTGTTTTCGCCACCGTAAACACCCAAACGCACGCCTTATCAGCTTCCCTTTCTTCGTTCTTATGCGCAAATCACACAAACACTCAAAAACGAAAATAAAGGATGATCTCATTCGAAAATTCAGTTAGGCTTCCTTTAGTTTCCAAAATGTTCGTTCGCTCAATATAACAATACAAAAATAGGTCAGCTTCTATGATGAACTCACAACCTCAACAATCTCCAATTCTTGATCTCATTGTCGTTGGCGGTGGGATCAATGGCGCAGGTATTGCCGCCGACGCAGCAGGCCGTGGGCTTAGCGTTGGTTTATACGAAATGAAAGACTTCGCTTCAGCTACCTCGTCAGCCAGTTCGAAACTGATCCACGGTGGTCTGCGCTACCTTGAACACTATGAGTTTCGTTTGGTCTCAGAAGCGCTTGCTGAACGTGAAGTGCTGCTGAAAAAAGCGCCGCACATCGCCTTTCCGATGCGCTTTCGTTTACCACATCGCTCCTATCTACGCCCAGCATGGATGATTCGCTGTGGGCTATTTTTGTATGACCACCTTGGCAAACGCACAACGTTACCAAGCAGTGAAAAGGTCAATCTGGCGCAGACAGGCCTTCTCAAAGAAGAGATGAAAGTGGGCTTTGAGTACTCCGATTGCTGGGTGGATGATGCCAGACTCACACTCTTAAATGCTCTTTCCGCACAGCAAAATGGCGCGGAAGTGCGCAACTATTGCAAAGTGGAAAAAGCCGAACGCACGGAAGGGATGTGGAAAGTCACGCTGCAAGATCAGCACACCGGCGAGCGTTTTGAGCGCATGGCGCGTGCGTTGGTCAATGCGGCTGGCCCTTGGGTAAAAGCGTTTTACGATCAAAGCTTGGATACACCATCACCGCGCAATATTCGTTTGATCAAAGGCTCACACATCGTGGTACCGCGCGTGCATCCTGATCCTCAGGCGTATATTTTGCAAAACAACGATGGTCGGATCGTTTTTGTTATCCCTTACCTAGACAAGTTCTCAATTGTCGGCACCACCGATGTGGAATACAAAGGCGACCCGCGCGAAGTGGCCATCTCCGAACAAGAGATCGAATACTTGATTGATATCGTCAATCAGCACTTTATCCACCAGCTTGAGCGTAAAGACGTCGTGTGGACATACAGCGGCGTGCGCCCTTTGTGCGATGATGAGTCGGACTCACCGCAAGCCATTACCCGCGACTACACTATCGAGCTTGAGCAAGAGTTAGACCAAGCGCCGCTGCTCTCCATCTTTGGGGGTAAACTGACCACGTACCGCAAACTGGCAGAATCGGCAATGCGCAAATTAGCGCCCTACTTTAGCGAGATGGGTCAAGCATGGACCGCCAACCAAGCCCTGCCGGGTGGGCACTTCAGCTGCTCACGTGAGCAGCTCGCGACGTCACTGACCCAGCAGCACGCATGGCTTACCCCTGCTTTGGCACAACGCTACGTAGCGCAATTTGGTAGCGATGCTCGAGTGCTGCTGCAAAATGTCACTCAAGAGAGTGACATGGGTACGCAGTTTGCCGAGGGTGTCTACCAAAAAGAGATCGATTATATGCTGAACCATGAGTTTGCCCGTTGCGCAGACGATGTACTGTGGCGACGTACTAAACTTGGCCTTTACCTCACCCCTGAGCAGGTCGATGAACTCACACGCTACATTAAGCAGCAAGTAGAAGGCACTCAGCCAGCACCACTTAAAGCGGTCTGTTAAACCTAAGCTCTCTGTTTCTTAGCAAACAACACTGGCGTCATGGCAGTAAGTCGCGTACTTTGAACACTGCCATTTTTTAGGAAACAGAGAGCCTATCCATGGGATTTATCATTGATCACTGGGATTTCAATTCCGCCCCGGCGAATCAGCCAAGTCACAATCAACCGCGCATGCAAGCGGGTCACTGGTATCATTGTGAACGCCACCATCCTGATATCCGCCACTGGCTAATCGACAATCAAGTGCCCCTCAGCACCATCAACCACCTTTTAGCAGACGAAACTCGACCCTCTTTTCATCGCTATGATGATGAGAGCTTCATGCTGATCCTGCGTGGTGTGAACATGAACGAAAACGCCACGCCAGAAGACATGCTAAGTGTGCGTATTCTCTATTTTAATGGCTGCTTAATCTCTACACGCAAAATCTCCTCCAAAGCCATTTCCGAGATCCGCGAAACGCTGACGCAACATAAAGGGCCGCAAACACTCGGCGATCTGCTACTCGCGATTATTGATGGCTTGACGGGGAAAATGCAGAGCTATCTGCAAACGATCGAAGATCAAATCGAACGCTTTGAGTTAGACACCGAACAGATTGGCGATGTGATTGAGGTGCAGAAATCGCTCCTGAGCGTTAAACGCTTCATTCGCCCACAGCAATACGCGATTGCCGACTTCGCCATGTCTGAACTCAATCTTTTACAAAACAAAACACTGCTGATTAATTACGCGCTCAGTAACATCACGCGTATCAATGAAACTATCGATTTCTACTTAGATGAGCTGCAACTGTTGAAAGAACAAATTCAACAGTTGCGCGAAGACAAGATCAGCCGCAACAGCTACTTATTTACCTTGATTGCCAGTATTTTCCTGCCGACCAGTTTTTTAACGGGATTGCTGGGCATCAACATCGGTGGTATCCCGGGTGTGGAATCCCCGGTTGCCTTTATGTGGTTTTGCATTGGTTTAGTGGTAATTTTTGCCGCTGAAGTGCTGCTACTCAAACGGCTCAAATTTTGGTGACCATTGCCACTATTATCGAGGTACACGGCCTGGTTTGATCACCACGCAGGCCGTGTGTTTCTGTTTGCCAAAACCAATGATCTGCGACAACGCCTTTTTACTCACCGTCACATGTGCCGAGGCTATGACATCTTGCTCAGACTCGGCATGCGGATCGTGAATAAAGAAAAAGCGCTCGCTCATACCGCTCAACAGCACCCAGTGCGGCTCCTTACTGCCATTAAAGCGGTAGGTGCTGATCAGCAGCAGCACGCTCGCCCCTTCGCTGACCCACTGCTCCAATTGCATTTGGGTTGGCGGCGCTTCAATCATGCTGACGTCAAACTCTTGCAACTGTTGGCAGAAATCTTGATGGACGATTTCAATCACTTGCTTTTTGTTTTCATCTCGCACGCTGTCGATAAACGGGGTCGATTTGGCATGACTCCACAGCTCGACATGGTAACCACGTCGCGCCGCAGCAAGCGCCAAGCCGTGGCCACTGCAACCACCGTGCCCAGCTGCCATGAAAATCGTTGTCGCTTCACGCCACAGTTGTAACTCCTCTTTTCTTGACGGCGTAAACTCCGGAGTGTGATGTGCAAAGGCCATCAGCAAACAGGCCGCGCCACAAGTAAACGGCGTAGTCTGCACGTATAAAGGCATCGGCAGTAACGTTTTCGGCCCATAGTGAGCCAGCCGCTTTTGCATGCGGATGCCATCACACAAATCATCATAATAATGAATCAGTAATTTAAAGGTTTTGTAACCCAATTTTTGGTACAAATTTATTGCGGCTGTATTGTCTTCACGAACCTCAAGGCGTAATGTAGTGAAACCCTGTTCAATGGCCGAACGCTCACATAGTTCAATCAAAGACTGAGCAATTTTCTGCCCACGAAACTCAGGTCTTACAGCAATCGAATACAATCTTGATAGTTGTGTTCCTTGATGAAACAGTAACAGCGCATAGCCTGCTAACTGTTGGCCACTATCCGCAACCAGCAGTACGGCATGCTCAGATTGGATAAAACGTTTCATTTGTCTCGGTGCAATTCTGTCACCCGTGAAAAGTTCTTTTTCCAGCTTGTTCAACGCATCAAGATCGGTCATTTTCGCGACACGAAAATCCATTTGGCACCTTCGGGAATGAGTAAGAAAGCTTCCTCATCATAGCTCGTTTATTAAGGAAAAAAAGAGATGGCAAATCTTTTAATTGTGACTGACCAAACCAGTGATTGGCAGCAGTATTTTCCATCCGAACAAGTGGTCAATGTTGCCCAATATTTAGACAGTGAATGGCAACACAATCAGCGCAGTGTACAGGTGGTTAACCTGTGCCGAGATTACAGTTACATGAGCAGTGGTTACTACTGTTCACTGATGGCAGGCGCACGTGGACATCGCGTCATTCCGACCGTCACTGCCATCAACGACATTACCCAGCCATTATTGATCTCCTCCGGTTTTCTTCGCCTTCATCGTCTACCGAAAGATCAAGATGAGATCGCGTGCAAGATCTACTTTGGCCGCACAGAGCAAAAAGGGCTAGAAAAGCTGGCCAGACGCCTGTTTGAACAGTTTATGGTGCCGGTGATTGAGCTGAAAATGACCCGCAATCAGCACAACTGGCAAATCGACTCAGTGCAGCCTTTCCCATTCCAAGATCTTGAAGAACAAGAGGAAAACTTCTTTATCGAGTCGCTAGAGATGTTCTCCAACAAAGTATGGCGCAAACCCAAGCAAGAGAAAAAATATCGCTACGATATCGCAATGCTGGTCGATGAAGAAGAGAAAATGCCCCCGTCAGACCCTTCCGCGCTCAAACGCTTTAAGCGTGCCGCGGCACGTTTAGGGATGAATTTGGAAACCATTTCTCGTGATGAAATTTCGCGCCTTGGCGAGTTCGATGGCCTATTTATCCGCGCGACCACCAATATCAGCAACTATACCTACCGCTTTGCTAAAACGGCCGAGAAACTAGGACTGGTGGTGATGGACGACTCCGAGTCGATCATGAAGTGCACCAACAAGGTCTTTCTCACTGAGCTTCTGAAAAACAACAAAGTACCCGCGCCAGCCAGCGTGATTTTGAAAAACTTTGACCCGGAGTGGAAAAGTGATCTACTCAGCGAACTAACCTTTCCCATGGTACTGAAAATTCCAGATGGCGCATTTTCACGTGGTGTGGTGAAAGTGCGTAATGATGAAGAGCTGGAAAAAGAAGCGGCGGCGTTGTTTGAAAAGAGCGAGTTGATTTTGGCACAAGCCTTTATGCCAACCGACTTTGACTGGCGCGTTGGAATTTTGAACCGCCAAGCGATCTTTGGCTGTAAATACATGATGAGCCGTGGTCACTGGCAGATTTATCAGCATCACAACAGTGGCCGCGTCTCTTCCGGTGGCTTTGAAACGCTGGATCTAAAACAAGTGCCGAAAAATGTGGTGGATGTGGCACTCAAAGCGGCCAACTTGATCGGTAATGGCCTTTACGGCGTGGATCTCAAAGAGATTGATGGCCAAGTGTACGTGATTGAAGTCAATGACAACCCGAGCATCGATCATCATGTCGAAGACGCCTTCCTCGGTGATTTACTTTACGATCGCATCATGACCGAATTCTTGCGCCGTATTCAGATGCGCGGTTTCTAATCTTACACAACAAGCTCTGAGAACAACCAAGCCACTCGCCACGAGTGGCTTAGTTTTTTCTATCATCCCGGATGTCCATCCACCCTTGGCGTGAGTAACATCTTGCCAAACTTAACCACAAACAAGGTAAAAGCGATAACCCACAGCGCCGCACTCAAGTTTACCCACACAAACAGATGTTCAGGAAAAGCGATCACCCCCAAGCTGCGCACGCAAGCCGCCAACAAGATGGAGAAAAAAGCGACGCGCAGATTAGGCCCTTTGTATATCATCCGCCCCGTGTGCCCCATTGTTACGCGCGCAATCATCGCCAAGATCAAGCCGCCCAGCGCACCGATGGCGAACAGATGCAGCAAATTATGCGTTGCCAACGGAGTGTGCCAAATACCTCGCAAGATCAAGCTAAGCGGCAGACACAAATACGCGCCGTGTAGTGACCAAACCAACGGCTCGCTCAATGTTCGCCATGGTTGCCAACGGCAAAAACGAACCAGTTGAGCAACCCCTGTAAACAGCATCAGCGCCGGACCGATTTGCAGAAAAGTGACCGGGAAAAAGCTGAGAACAAACAGCAAAACCAGTGGCAAGTTTGCCAGCCAATCTAACCAAACTAAAGTCGGCGCTTTTTCAAAGTTAAAACGACGGGCAGTAAAAAACGGGATAACGCGGCCACCCATGACCGAAAGGAGTAAGGTAAACCACCACAACATCGCCTGCCACACTGCAGAGGCACTAAAAGGCGGCATGCCTTTTATGGTGGCGTAACTGGCAAAATTGGCCGCTATCGCCAACAGAAAAAGGGGCACGAAAAACAGGTTGCGCCAACCTTTCGCTTTTACCACACGACTTCCGACTTCATACGCGACTAAAGCAAGGAACAAGGCTTCAATACTGGAGGTCAGCCAAAGTGGCGTGGGTGTCCAGAGCAGAACTCTTGGCAGGATCCAAAGTACCACCAGCCAAGCGAGACGATGGTGTTTGGTGCCATTTGATCCTGTCCAGTTTTGTACTGCGGTGAGTAAAAAGCCAGCGACGATCGCCATGGCAAATCCGAACAGCATTTCGTGGACATGCCACCACAACGCGGGGACTGCCAACCAAGAAGGTTGCCCTTTTTGAAACATCCATACCCAAGCAACAATGGCGACAACTGCATAAATAGAGCCCAGTAGAAAGAAAGGACGAAACCCCAATCTTAACCAAGGTGGGATCGCTTCCTCCACCCGCTTATCCGTAATGTTTAGCATCGCAGCCCCCATAGCTGATTTGATTTTGCTCGCATGTCCGCAGTGTAACACCAAAAGATGCAAAACAAATACAAGTTTAAAATTATTCTCAGGTGGGTATAAATAGTCTCACCGCGATCACTTTGGGAGCTCTTATGTACATCTTTGGTTATGGTAGTTTGATCAATTCAGCATCGCGCCAATTAACCGGGCAAACAGGCGAAGCAATTCCTGTTATTGCTCATGGCCTAGTTCGCTATTGGGGCAAAGTGGACGAGAGTTATATCCTCTCACCTTTGGTGGTTAACCGTGGCGACAGCCAAGTCAATGGTGTGTTGCTTGAGATTGATGAGCGGGCATTAGCTGAGTTTGATCGAAGAGAGCGCGGTTATCACCGCATTGCCATCAGCGCAGAACAGATAGAAACGGAGCACACTTTTCATCGTGACTATCCAATTTGGGTTTATGTAAAAGAGCGGCCAGAGCCCCCCAGCACTTTAAGCCCTATCATGCAAAGCTATGTCGATACGGTTTTAGCTGGTTGCTTGGAAATCTCGACCGATTTCGCCCGTCATTTTATCGACTACACCGTCGGTTGGCACTTTCCCAAAGAAAACGACCGCCACGCGCCAAAATACGGCAATTTAGCTGGCGTTGAGGAGCATCACTATCCACTGATCGATGCACTGATAACACAAAAGGGAGCATAATGCTCCCTTGGGTCAACCATCAAGTAATCATCAGAACTTGTAACGACCACCGATGTAAAGGGCTGTTAGGTCAACATTAGTGTCGTAGAACTCTGTGCCAAGAGCGCGGTAACCGCCTTGGATCATCCAACCAGAGTCAAACTCGTAGCCAGCTTCAATACCGTAAGTGAAACCATTGCCACTTTCGCTCTCCAACTTGGCAGAGTTGTAGTTGCTTTTGGTCAGCTCTACTTCAAATTTAGTTGCTGAATAACCCAGTAGAGCCCCTAAATAAAACTTAGTATTAGAAAAATAGTACTTCGGGCGAATATTCAGACCATAGCCTGAAAACGATCCTTCAACATCCGCAGAAACAATCCCACCATTAGTGGTCGTTGCTAGTGCACTACCCAAATTTTTAGAGCCGTAATTGACGTACTCAAACTCAATACCAGTCACGAAATTGTCAGTGATTTTTTTATCGAAACCAATAGAAAATGCAGCCCCGGCATCCAGATCATAAGACTTCGTATTTGCATCATTGATGGAAACTTCTGTTTTTAGTCCTTCAAGCCCCACATACCAGCCCTGTTTTGGGCCAACGTGAGTTTGTTCGATCTCTTCCGCACCTGCTGTAAATGCAGCACCCATAGCCAATGCCAGAATCGGCAAAATTTTTTTCATTATAATTCCCTTGTATATCATACTGTTAAACAGTAAACCAATCGCGCGGGATTATAATCTTTATTACTTTGTAACCAATTAAAAATCTCATAAAATGAGACCAATTCCATAAAAATGGATGATATATTTATACTTTTGTATACTAATCAACCATCAGATAACATTCTTGCAAGCATAAGTCGTTACGTGTGCAAACAGTCTTTAGATATGTTTGGCAGATCAAAGAAGTGAAGAGATACAAAGCCCAACACTCAGCATCTCTCTTCTCCTATTCTCAACACCGTTAAATTTTAAAGCGCATCATTTTTTCATCGAGCTGGCGAGAGAGATCCGCTAATGTTTCACTCTCTTCGGCCAAGAAATTGGCGGCTTGCGACATCTCCATCGCGGCGTCGTTAATCCCACTGACGTTACGATTCATCTCTTCCGCCACGGCACTCTGTTCTTCCGCTGCGGTCGCTATTTGCGTCGCTTTGTCACTCACATGACGAATATGGTCAACGATAAGCTGTAAATCTTCTCCAGCATGCTCTGCCTGTGCAACACTGCTGTCGGCCAAAGAGCGGCTTTTTTGCATCGCATCCACCGCAGCCACAGCAAGTTGCTGTAGAAGATTTATCGTGGTTTGAATTTCATCGGTCGAATGATGAGTACGCCCAGCGAGATTACGCACTTCGTCAGCGACCACGGCAAAACCTCGTCCTTGTTCGCCAGCGCGAGCGGCTTCAATCGCTGCATTAAGAGCCAGAAGGTTGGTTTGTTCAGAAATGCCGCTAATCACACTGGTCACTTCACTGATTTGCATCACGCCTTCTTTGAGTTTGTTGACCTGCTCATTAGCCACATTTAACTCAACGGAAAGCTGGCGAATACTATCGACACTAGAATGCACATCCTTGTCACCGAGATTCGCTTCTTTGGTGGCATCGAGTGTATCGCGCGCCGTGTCTTCAGCATGTCCAGCCACATCGGCCACCGTCGCACTCATCTCATTCATCGCGGTCGCCAGTTGATTGAGTTGATCGCGCTGACTGACTACCGCTTGGCTGGTCTCTTCCGCTGAAGTAGCAATACGCACCGCGGCATCGGCTACTTCTGACGCTGACTGCACGGATTCATACAGAGCATCCCGAACCGAAGTAATGCTTTCGTTGATATCGTGCGCCAAGCGGCCGAACTCATCTCGACCTTCAACCTTCACACGAGCGGTTAAATCGCCTTTCGCCACTTGCTTCATGCTTTCGCGAATCGCTTGCAATGGCTCAACCACTGCGCGGGTAATCACAATACCCAAGCCGCTCATCAGCAAGGTGACGATTAAAGTGGCTAGCCCCATTTTCATGATCTGCTGGTTGACCGCCGCTTCAATGTCATCTAGCAGCATACCCGAACCAATAATCCATCCCCAAGGCGCAAAACCTTGTACCACCGAGAGCTTATCGGCTGGCTGGCCAGCATTATTCTGCCAAGGGTAGATCAATGACCCGGTTCGGCCACCACTGCCTTTTTCTACCATAGTGAACCAGAATTGCCCGTCGCTACCATTGCCCATCTGCTTTCCGACCAGATCATCACGAATGGGATGGACAATGGTGTAGCGGTTTTCATCTATCACAAATAGATAATTTTCGCCGTCAAAGCGTGTATGTTTGATCAATGCTTGCGCTTGTTGCTGCGCTTCTTGTCTCGGTAACGTCTGATTGAGATAAGTCACTTGAGAAAACACACTGCGGATCACCGCAGTTAGGCGGGCTTCTCTTTCGAAAATGAGATTTTGTTTGAGTGCATTGGCAGAAATAGCCAGAAGAGAGAGAAATCCCAGTATTCCAACCGCAATAATAATAGTCAGCTTGTAGCTGACTTTGATGTTTCTTAGCTTCAACATGACGTGATACCACCCTAAATCAATCTTGAATAAATGTTGAGACTGATAATTTTGTTATTTTTAGACTCACTTTATTTAGCATGGTCGACGGTTTTTACTTTGCCAGAATAGAAATGCAGATTGTTATTAAGCTCAAAAAATATTATGCAAAACCATGAAATGCACCAAGTGGTTATGCGTCTATTCTAGCCATTTCACCTATTCGATCGACGCTTTCACCACCCCTCTAAGCCACAGTCCCTTATCACTTTGTGTGGCACTCGCATGCCAAACCAAGGAGATATCGAAATCGGCTACGGCGAGAGGTGGCTGAAACGTCACCAGACCATCATCAAAACCGTTCGCTTTCGCCATACGTTCTGGCACGATGGCGATTAACTCTCGGCCAGCGAGAAGATGGCGAATCGTGAGAAAGTTTCGACTGGCTAAAGAGACACGGCGGCTCAAACCGTATGAAGCTAACGTTTTGTCGGTTTGTGTCGTCAAACTGCCATCGGTACTGACCAACGCCTGTTCAAGCGCCGCAAATTTCTCTAACGTCATACTTTGCACATCAATAAGCTTTGGATCGCACAGGCATACATGGCGCTCAGTGTAGAGGTACTGCGCACAAAACTTGCTATCCAGTTGCGGGATCGATCCTATCACCACATCCAACTTTTCTTGTTCCGTTAAGGAGAGATAGTTTTGACGGTTGACATTGACAAAGCTGACTTGCGCGTTAGGTGCTTCCGAACGTATCGCGTCATACAATTGAGACGCGAAGATGAACTCTGCATAGTCGGTCAAACCGATACGGCAAACACCTTCAAACTGTGATGGGCAGAACTCACGCCGAGTCAAAAGCTCGCGTGAAATCGATTCAAGTAGCCCATCAATAAACGGCGCAATTTTATGTGCGTACTCAGTTGGCTCCATCTTATGCCCTTTGCGTTCAAACAGCGGATCGTCCAACATAATGCGTAGTCGGCCTAAGCTGTGGCTCATGGCCGACTGACTAACAAAGCCCATTTCGGCGGCGACGCTGACACTCCGGTAGCGGTAAAGCTGTGAGAAGACCACCAGCAGGTTCAGATCCATATTCTTCCAGTTCAGATCGCCGAGCACTTTCATCCCATCCTATTCATACAAAAAATGAAAACTATTAATTTGAATCATTATAAGTCGCTGCGTACAGTGTGCTCATCATTTATATGAGAAAAATCCATGTTCACAATTTTCAAAACCTTCTTTTACTTGGGCTGGATCAGTTTCGGCGGCCCTGCAGCACATATTGGTTACTTTCGTCATACCTTTGTGGAAAAACACCATTGGCTAAGCGATGAGGAGTACGCTCAATTAGTCGCTTTAAGCCAATTTTTGCCGGGGCCGGGCTCAAGTCAGGTCGGTTTTGGTTTAGGCTACAAACAAGGGGGCTTAGCTGGAGCTTGTGCGGCTTTTTTCGGTTTTACGCTTCCGTCAGTCATTGTCATGTTGCTGTTGGCGCTGCTAAGCAGCCAAATCATGGGCAATGTCTGGTTCGAACAGGTAGTGCATGGTCTCAAGCTGCTGGCCGTAGTCGTGGTCGCCGATGCGGCTTGGGGCATGTATCAGAATTTTTGTCGCACGCGTCTAACCACTGCGCTGTGTGTGGGCACTGCTTTTGCCTTGCTGGTTTTCCCTTCGATCGCGACACAAATGTTGCTGTTGCTTGTAGCTGCTTTGATTGGTGTGGCCTTTATAAAAAGCGACAAGGTCGCTTCTCCATCCGAGTTTAAACCGTCACTATGGCCACTGGTGATGTTTGTTCTGCTGCTATTGGTTCTGCCCATTGCCGCGACCCAACACTCTCTTTTCACGCTTTTCAACGACTTCTTCCAAGCAGGCAGTCTGGTGTTTGGTGGCGGCCATGTAGTGCTGCCTCTTTTGCAAAACATTGTCGGCGATAAGCTCAGTCAAGACGCCTTTTTAACCGGTTACGCCGCTGCGCAAGCCGTACCTGGGCCTATGTTTACCTTTGCTACCTACATTGGCTATGCACTTCATCCACAAGCACCTATTTTCGGCGCCTTAGTCGCGACATGCGCCGTCTTTCTGCCTGGTTTTCTTCTGATGCTCGCTGTCTTGAAAAACTGGCAACAACTGGCAAACAAACCGAAAGTCAGTGGCGCATTGATGGGCGTCAACGCGTCAGTGGTGGGCCTACTGCTAGCGGCGCTTTATCAACCCGTGTTTAGCAGTGCGGTAAGTACTGGTCTTGATGTCGGGCTAATTTTGTGCGGCTTTTTTCTGCACAAACAGATAAAGCTGCCCATATTGGCGTTGGTTATTTTCTTTATGCTCGCAGGTATTGTCAGCGGCGGGTTTTAATCCAGATCGCAAGTCATCAAACGTATTGATTGCTCAACGGGTTGTTTTGACTACCGTTGGGCAACGCCGCTCTCTCCTCTCAATGCCACATCCCGGCAAAGGTCAGCGAAGCAAATTAGCGACATGGCTTGACACAATTTCTCACCAACAAACGTGGATTTTTATTTCTGGCCAACCCAAATCATGCTAAATTAACAACAAATTAACATAAAAATAACGATTGTTTTGCCAATAACATGGAGTTAGAGAATGATTCAGCCTAACGAGTTAAGCAAACCCAACTGCGCTCTCCCACCGCCAAATGAAATGATCTTAAAATGGGCAGCGGAACGCCCGAATGAGGTCTATCTAAAACAAATCATTAACCGCCAGTTCGTCGAGTTCACCTATGAGCAAGTCGCTGACCAAGCGCTGCGTTTAGTCACCGCTCTTCGCGAGCTCGGGGTACAACCGGGCGATCGTGTCGCACTGATTTCGAAAAACTGCGCCGAGTGGTTTATCTGCGATTTAGCGATGATGCTTGGTGATTACGTCAGTGTCCCGATCTTTCCAACTGCCAGCTCAGAAACGATTGAATACTGCTTGAGCCACAGTGAAAGTAAAGTTTTGATCGCGGGTAAACTTGATAATCCGGAGACTACGCAAAAAGTTATCGACGAGATGACCGATATCAAGAGCATCGCGTTGCCGTATGATTCTGCGCCACAATGCCAGTATCAGTACAAAAACTTGATTGCCAAGGCCGAGCAGAGTCAAGAGCGCCCGCAGCACCACGATGATAAACTGATGTCTTTAGTTTACACCTCGGGCACCTCTGGTCTGCCGAAAGGCGCGATGCTCACTTATGGCGCATTTTGTTGGTCGGTGCATCAACTGATTAAACACATCGGAATTCAAGAAAACGACCGCCTGTTCTCCTATTTACCTCTCGCGCACATCACTGAGCGCGTCTATATCTTTGGCTCCTCAGTAATCGGCGGTGTTCCGACTGCCTTTCCGGAATCGCTAGATACTTTTATCGAAGATGTCAAAATGCAGCGCCCAACGCTGTTCATTTCAGTACCACGTTTATGGACACTGTTCCAGCAACGCATCCAGGACAAATTGCCGCAAAAACGTCTTAATTTTTTGCTAAAGATTCCCTTGGTCAATTCCTTGATCAAAAAGAAGCTGGCCGATGGACTTGGTTTAGATCAAGCTCGCGTGCTGGGTTGTGGGTCCGCTCCAGTTTCTCCTGCACTGCTCCAGTGGTACCACAGTGTCGGGCTCAACATTACTGAAGCTTGGGGAATGACAGAGGCCTTTGCCTACACCACATTGAATTACCCATTTAGGGCCGACAAAATCGGCAGTGTTGGTAATGCAGGGCCGGGCATTGAACTTAAAATCGCTGAAGATAGCGAGATCATGGTTCGCAGCCAAGGGCTCTTTTCTGGCTACTATAAGAATGACATTGCCACCAAAGAGTCCTTTGATAAAGAAGGTTGGCTACATACTGGCGATATAGGCTCTATCGACAGTGAGGGCTATTTGACCATTCAAGGGCGTAAAAAAGACACCTTCAAAACCGCCAAAGGCAAGTTTGTCGCACCTGTTCCTATCGAGAAAAAACTCTTTGAATACAGCCGTGTGGAGATGATGTGCCTCATTGGGTCCGGGTTACCCGCACCAATATTACTGGTTGTGCCACATAACTTCCCTCACTTTGACCGTGAGCGGTATGAACGAACCACGCAAAAAGTCATCAAACGCATGAATGCCGAATTGGAATCTCATGAGCAGATCAAGGGAGTCCTGATGATTAAAGAGCCCTGGAGTATCGATAACGGCATTTTGACGCCAACATTGAAAATAAAGCGCCATGTGCTTGAGCAGAAGTATCACGAAGTTGGCCACAACTGGCCAAAAGACAAACTGGTGGTTTGGGAACAATAACCTCTCCATCAACACGTCTTAAAGACTCAAAAACCGCAGGCTCACTCCTATTCTTGAACCTGCGGTTTTTTCCTTTACAAACATCGATATGACCTTTCTCAGTTAGTCCCAAAAGCTACGCTTCACCTCATTCGAAACTTGTTCTTTAGTCAGACCAAGATCTTTGTACATATGTTCCGACAACTCGGACAACTGTCGCCGCGTTTGGTAGTTTCTTTTCCAACGCAACACTTCGATAAATAAACGCTTAAGTGACCGTACTGTTTTCTTAGCATTAAGAGGTAGATGATTTATGCTGGATTCCATATTGACTCCTTGAAATTAAGCTTTGTTCGAGCTAATAATCGCTTTATCGTCCCCAATCCTCAAACGATAAAAACCATCATTAAGTTAAGGAATACTTAAGTGAAAGAGAGAATGCCACCGCTGTAAGGTTTGTATTACTTTTATATCGCATGTCAGCAAGGCAGCTTCAAGCGTGCGGCCGAGCAGTTATTTGTTTCCGCAGCCGCAGTCAGTCAGCAGATTCGACAATTGGAAGAGTGGTTAAACGTTGATCTTTTTGTTCGCCAGCATAGAAAAGTACAACTGACTGCGGAAGGTGCACTGCTTTTTGAACAGACAAAGAAAGGCTTTACCCACTTGCAAGAAGGTATTCGCTTAATCAATACCGACCCAAACCCCAATCAGCTATCGGTTTCCACTTTGCCCTCTTTTGCTCAGCATTGGTTAGTGCCTAGGTTGACCGAGTTCAAAAGCCGCTATCCTCATATCGCTCTGCTACTCGAACCAACCAATCAACTGATCACATTTGATGATTCCCGAATCGATTTATGCATTCGCTATGGACGAGGAAACTACCCCAATATTGAGAGCCAATGGCTAATGGATGATGTTATGTATCCCGTCTGTCACCCGATTTATCGGCAACAGCACAATATCCAAACGCTGGCAGACATCAACCAAGTGGATCTGATTGAAGACACTTGGCCAGACATGGACTGGGCCTCTTTTCTAAGTAATCTAGGTCTTAACGGGGGACAGTCGACACTCAAATACGATGGATCGCATTTTGTTTTGGAGGGAGCCCTGGCGGTGCAGGGGGTCGGATTAGTCAAGCACTCACTAGCAGCGCGTTACATAAAAGAAGGGAAACTGGTGCGCATTGGCAGTACTGCGTTAAAGCCAAGGTATAGCTACTACATGTGCGCACCTACTGGCTATTTCCGCAGAGAGAAAGTCCAACTTTTTCGCCAGTGGCTTCTCGACGAAATAGCCAACTTTCAATACGCTTATCCTCTCACCGACATCGATGTGATCAACGATATCGAATAGTTGATTCAAATGAACAAAGAGGGCCGCTTAGCGCACCTTGATATTCAAATAATAAAAAACCCGCAGTTGCCTGCGGGTTTTTCTGTTATCGAGTTAAGTTAAGAATTACTTCTTAGCGTTACGCTCTTTAACTTCAGCAATTACTTGCTCTGCTACGTTGTTTGGACATGGTGCGTAGTGTGAGAACTCCATAGAGAACTGACCACGACCAGAAGTCATTGTACGTAGAGTACCGATGTAGCCGAACATTTCAGAAAGTGGTACGTCTGCTTTAACGCGAACGCCAGTTGCACCCATTTCTTGGTTCTTGATCATGCCACGACGACGGTTCAAGTCACCGATTACGTCACCAACGTGATCTTCAGGAGTGAACACGTCAACTTTCATGATTGGTTCAAGAAGCTGAGGAGCCGCTTTAGGAATTGACTGACGGAATGCGCCTTTCGCTGCGATTTCAAATGCGATTGCAGATGAGTCAACTGCGTGGAAGCCACCGTCGAACAGTTCAACTTCAACGTCAAGCACAGGGAAGCCAGCCAAAGTACCGGTCGCCATCATAGACTTGAAGCCTTTCTCAACTGCTGGCCAGAATTCCTTAGGAACGTTACCACCAACAACAGTTGACTTGAAGGTGAAACCAGTGTTTTGCTCTCCTGGCTTGATACGGTAATCGATCTTACCGAACTGACCAGAACCACCAGACTGTTTCTTGTGCGTGTAGCTGTCTTCAACTGCTTTCGTGATAGTTTCACGGTAAGCTACCTGTGGAGCACCTACTTCTAGCTCAACGCCATAAGTACGCTTCAGGATGTCAACTTTGATGTCTAGGTGAAGTTCGCCCATACCTTTAAGGATGGTTTCGCCTGAATCTTCGTCAGTCTCAACTTGGAATGATGGATCTTCTGCAACCATTTTACCGATCGCGATACCCATTTTCTCAGAGCCGTTCTTATCTTTTGGCTTAACAGCGATAGAGATAACTGGATCTGGGAAGATCATTGGCTCAAGAGTACATTCGTGCTTAGGATCACATAGAGTGTGACCAGTTTGAACGTTCTTCATACCAACGATAGCGATAATGTCACCTGCTTGCGCAGATTCTAGCTCGTTACGGTCGTTTGCGTGCATTTCCACCATGCGGCCAACACGCTCAGTTTTACCTGTTGCGCTGTTAAGAATGGTATCACCCTTCTTGATTCGACCTGAGTAAACACGAACGAAAGTCAGGGCACCAAAACGGTCATCCATGATCTTGAACGCAAGCGCTTTTAGAGGAGCATCAACAGATACTGTTGCAACTTCACCAGTTGGCTCACCCGTTTCTGGGTTAGTCAGAGGCTGAGGTTCAACTTCAGTTGGAGACGGTAGGTAATCAACAACTGCGTCTAGTACAAGTTGCATACCTTTGTTTTTGAATGCAGAACCACAGTATGTTGGGAAGAACGCTAGTTCACGAGTACCTTTACGGATACACGCTTTGATTTGCTCGATAGATGGCTCTTCGCCGTCCATGTAAGCCATCATCAGTTCGTCGTCTTGCTCAACAGCAGATTCGATCATCATCTCACGGTATTCTTCAACTTGATCTACCATGTCTGCTGGGATTTCTTTGATTTCGTAGTTTTCTGGAAGACCTGAGTCATCCCATACGAATGCTTGACGAGTTAATACGTCAACTACACCAACGAACTCGTCTTCACGGCCGATAGGTAGAGTCATCACTAGAGGGTTAGCGCCTAGTACTTTCTTCACTTGCTCAACAACGCGGAAGAAGTCTGCACCCATACGGTCTAGTTTGTTTACGAAGATCAGACGAGATACTTCTGATTCGTTTGCGTAACGCCAGTTTGTTTCTGACTGAGGTTCAACACCGCCAGAACCACAGAATACACCGATACCACCGTCAAGAACTTTCAGAGAACGGTAAACTTCAACAGTGAAGTCAACGTGTCCAGGGGTGTCGATTACGTTAAAACGGTGGTCTTTCCAGAAACAGGTAGTCGCAGCAGACTGGATAGTGATACCACGCTCAGCTTCCTGTTCCATGAAGTCCATCGTTGAAGCGCCGTCATGTACTTCACCCAGACGGTGGATTTTACCAGTAAGCTTCAAGATACGCTCAGTGGTAGTGGTTTTACCCGCGTCAACGTGCGCGAAAATACCAATGTTTCTGTATTTTGATAAATCTGCCATTGTCTTACTCTGTTAATAAGGTATAAAGTGCGCGCAGAGTATATCACAATCGTTCAAGACTGATACCCTTGCATGCTATTCGTTAAGAAAAATTTTCTTCTACAACAGTAAAGCTTACCAATGCTTAGCTTGCAAAGCAGCGTGAAACTATATTTTCGCTCTCTTTACTGATGCACAGAATTTCGTTTTCTATTGTTTCTCTATTCTATTGTTTCTCTATATAGATATATAGATGTTAAAGCTCATCAAAAGCACTGATCGCATCGGCAAGTTTTTTCACCCCGTGGATCTGCATGCCCGCAATTCCGCCTTTCGGCATATTCGCCATTGGGACAATCGCTTTCTTAAAGCCATGTTTGAACGCTTCATTGAGACGCTCTTGACCACTGGGGACTGGGCGGATCTCGCCAGCCAAGCCCACTTCGCCAAAAATCACCACATCTTTTGGCAGTGGCCGATCACGAAAACTCGACAGCAGCGCCATAATCAGCGCCAAGTCAGCGCTGGTTTCACTCACCTTTACCCCACCGACCACATTAACAAAGACATCTTGGTCAGCCATTTGTAAGCCGCCGTGCTTATGTAAGACCGCCAATAATAAAGAGAGACGGTTTTGCTCAAGACCAACAGCGACCCGACGAGGATTAGCAAGCTGCGAGTAGTCCACCAGAGCTTGGATCTCGACCAGAAGCGGCCTAGTACCTTCCCAAACCACCATTACCGAACTGCCAGAGGTTGCTTCTTCTCCACGTGACAAGAAAATCGCCGATGGATTACTCACTTCTCGCAGCCCTTGCCCGGTCATGGCGAATACGCCGAGCTCATTCACCGCACCAAAGCGGTTTTTGTGGCTACGCAGGGTACGAAAACGACTATCGGTATCGCCATCAAGTAGCACAGAACAGTCAATAATATGCTCTAATACTTTCGGCCCCGCTAAGGTGCCATCTTTAGTTACGTGCCCAACAATAAAGACAGCGACATTGTTTTGTTTGGCATAACGGGTTAACGCCGTCGCGGATTCACGTACTTGTGCAACACTACCGGGTGAAGATTGCACATCAGAGACGTGCATTACCTGAATCGAATCAATCACCATAATGCGTGGTCGTACTTCTTCGGCAATTTGGCAAATCTTATCCACGTTAGTCTCTGAGAGCATTTTCAAATGCTCTTTCGGCAATCCCAAACGAGAAGCTCGCATAGCAACCTGTTGTAAAGACTCTTCGCCAGTGACGTACAACGCTGGCATGTGTGCCGAGAGTGCACACATCGTTTGCAACAACAACGTCGACTTACCCGCACCTGGGCTTCCGCCAATCAAGATTGCCGCACCGGGTACGATACCACCACCCAACACGCGATCCAGCTCTTTAAAACCACTGGTAAAACGTGGGACTTCCTGCAGATCGATATCAGACAAAGTCTGTACTTTAGACTCGGTTGCACTGCCCGCATAGCCTGACAAACGCTCATTACGAGCGACACTTGGAGAAGCGGCTAGCCTAACTTCAGTTATGGTATTCCAAGAGCCACAGGCGTTGCATTGCCCCTGCCAGCGAGGGAAATCCGCCCCACAGTCGTTACATACATACGCGCGTTTTGCTTTCACCATGCCGCCTCAAATTTTCCAACCTGTGATCCTGTCAGACCACAGATTCATTAAACACAGAACAAAGTGCTGTTATACTTAAGTTTATTATCACTTTGCCGATACGCTTATCAAGAACAGATACTGTAACAGAAAAGATGGAACAAGCTGAAATTCTCTCAATAGCAGAAAGGCTCATCCCGCTTTACAACGCGGAAGATTTTGATTTTGTCCTGAGTCAACTGACTGAGGGAGAACCGCCATCGGCTAAGTTATTGGTTAAGATGGAGCTTAACCGCATCATGGCGCCATGTAAGAAAAGTATCGACTTACGGGGTCGTGTACAAGGTGAATGCCGTGAATACGAGCTGGATGGTTTAAAACATTGGCTTGATGATGTCGCTTTTAATGCTTATCACAAAAACACCAAGAAATTTGGTCGTTATACCGAAGGGGTATGGGAAGCATTAAGCAATACGCGCAATAGTTTCCGTGTTTTGGGCAAAAACACGCAGCAACAGGAAGGGCTCGGGTTAACGGATCCGGCCAGCCCTTACGAAGCAGAAACAATTTATCTTGGCTACGATCTCAAAAGACAAGAAAAACGCCTGCGCGTGCAGTCACAGGTGGAAATAAAACTGGCTAAAGGCCAAGTTTTGCATGGTGTGAGCGTCGATCTCTCTAGCTCTGGTGCCAAGTTCAAAGTGCCGAGTGCTTTTAGTTACAACCTCGGTGAAATTATCCAGATCTCCTTTTCCGAACTCGCCAAAACTTCGCAAGTGGCAAACATCGACAAAAAGTTGGAGTATCGCGTGCTTGCCGTCGAAGACTCTTATGAGAACGATGCGGTTAAATTTCTACGTTGTCTGCGCCTAACCGAAACCAACATCATTGCTCGTGTGATCGATGAGTCACTAAGTAATTCGGCCAAACGGACTCGCCACGACAACCAGGACAAAATCATTCGTTCAAGAACGCGGGGATACGAGCACATCTATCTGAAGCACACCTGTAACCTGCCACTGTTTTTCCAAGGAAGTGAACTTAAACTGGCGATGATGACGCCAAACAATGCGCCGATTTGGAATTACTGGCACGATGAGCGAAAACAACAAGTCTTCGGCACCTTATTTAACCCACAAAGAATGGAAATGTTGATTAAGGCTGGAGTGAAGGGAACGAGCAACGTCATCTACTCCTTCACTCATGAACATGAGAACAAGACATTCTTCTATTCGATGCTGATGCCAGAAGCGACTCGAGAACAACGACAGCTTTTTTGGCATTTAGGAGCACGTCGTTCAAGCTGGCGCGCGTTTCGCATTTCCATCTTTGAGCTTTCAGACAAAGAGAAGCAGCAGTTGGCCTCTTTCTCTTCTGAGCTCGCCGATGCGTCAACCGCCCTCACCCACTGCGGTATTTTGCAAGAAATCGCCGATGACAGTGTGGGTGATGATTACCTATTTACCGAGAAACCTCGAATCCCTGCCAGCACCTTGAATACATTCCGTCACCCACGAAAGATCGTCGGCTCGCCCAAAGGGGTTTTCTTTGACGCAAAGTCAAGACGCAAAGAACCAAGATACAGCTTTCAATCACCCCTGCTCTTAACTAAGAGTGACGGCTTACAAGCACAGGGGAATACACTCGATTTATCCAAACGCGGGCTGAGTTTACAATTGAATGCACCTCTAGAGCTGATTGCTGGGGAGGAGGTTGAGGTTAATTACCTTGAACTGCAGCTGTATGATAAAAAACTGCCACTCGATAAAGTACCGTATCGAGTAATACGCGTCAGCCCTGATGGTCAACAAGTACAACTGGTGATTGACGAAAACAGTCAAACCATCAAAACCATCGCTTTTTTCAATAGTATTATTGAACACAACCAAGATAAGTTGATTGCTCAGCAAGAGATCTTACCGAGCAATGAACTACTGGAGTCGTTGCACAGTACATTGCTCTCCAAAATGGTGAGCACACCTATTTTTATCAGTAAAAATCCATCGGGTTATCGCACCAAAGCGATTGGGGTGAATTTTCCACTTGAAAAACACTTGATGCTACTGGCAAAGCTAGGCCACAAAGAGAACTTCTCTCTCGAGCCACTCTACAAAGGCCGCTCGAATACGCTGATTGCGAATCCGACCAAAAGGATCGACGGAGCAGAACCCGTTCACCACGAGATTTATATTGCCGTTACCAAATTCGGTGACAAGATCAAAGCCGTCCAGACCAAGATGCCGATGGAATTCGACAGCGTCAAAGAGCGTATCCAATTTGTGAAAAAAGCGAAAATGTCTGGTGAGTTTTATGTGCTGAGGCTCTCCACCGCGCCGATTTTCAGCCCGATGACCTCATTGCTGCAAAAAGATCTGAACGATTTAGCCCACCTGAGTATGCACCAAGCCAGCAAACTGGAAAAAGAGCTCTCCACCTTGATGGGTTATTGTGAAATGGAAGACGTCACCGAAGAAGTACTGATTCGGCTTGAATTAAGCGATTAAAACTCATATACAACAAGGAGCGATGAACGCTCCTTGTTGTTTAGAGAATGCTCAATCGACTAAGGCTTACTTTGCCAACTGATTTTTTGCTGCCGCGCCAATACACCAGACAAAATACACACAATGCCACCTAAACCAGCAAAGCGCACCGCATTTTGTGCCTGCTTTTCTACTTTGGGCTTGGCATGATAGGCAATTCCCAGCCCAGCCGCCTGCATCATCACCAAATCATTGGCACCATCGCCGACAGCAATCGTGTTGTGCATTTCGACGTCATATTTCTCGGCAAGCTCGATGAGAATATCGGCTTTAGTTTGCGCCGAAACCACCTCGCCCAACACCTTCCCCGTCAACCGTCCGTCAATAATTTCTAGTTGGTTAGATTGGGCATGATCTAAACCCAAATTCTGCTTTAAATGATCAGAAAAATAGGTGAATCCACCTGAGGCAATCGCCGTCTTCCAACCAAACGCTTTTAAGGTGTTGATAAGCTCAGGCAAATCCGGCATTAAAGGCAACTGCGCGCGCACGCTTTCCAGAATCGACTCATCAGCGCCTTGCAACTTTCCGACACGAGCTCGCAAGCTCTGCTCAAAATCCAGCTCGCCTTGCATAGCCCGTTCGGTGACTTCAGCAACTTCATCACCCACACCCGCCAACTTAGCGATTTCATCAATGCATTCAATTTGAATGGCGGTGGAATCCATATCCAGAACAATCAACCCCGGTTTGGAGAGATCGGGAACATCTTGCAAATTGGCGTAATCAATTCGTAAGCCTTGCAAGATGGTTTCATGTTCTGCAGTCACTTCGCCCGCCATCAGCGCCACCTCGTAGCGCCCGACTTTCCAAGTATCGATGATCGGGTTATACATACCGGTAAAAAAATCGATATCCTCAAAATGTCCCGGAGCCAAGTACTCCGCATACATCAGCCAGCTGGCTTTGTTTTTATCCAGTTGTGTAGCAAATCGAGTTTCTGGCAAACGAGTCAAAAGTTGGGTATGCCTTCTCAGCGGCAATGTCTTTAGCGCTTCCATGAATCTAATCCTTTGTGAACCTTGGCAAACGTTAACCTATTGCAATTTGAAAAGGCAAGCCCCAAACTGGCATTTGTTCGCGAATCAAAGTTAGTGCTAGATATGAAAGAGTCTCTTTTTTCACTGCGTAATGCCTTACGCGTTGTCGCGCTGATCATTTTAGGGGTGATGTTTTTCATCACCATCAAAAATAGCGTGGTGATCAGCAAGGGGAATGAACGCATCCAGGCGCAACAACTGGAAACCTTAACCAAAGTGTTAAGCTCTCAGGCTGCCCTTTCGGCCAGTGATATGATTGTGCAAAAAGATCAGGAACAGTTGCTCAAATTAACCAATCAGTTAGCAAAAGAACGTTTGGTCTTTGATGCCACCATTTACGACGCAGAAGGCATCCGTCTCGCTTCCAGCGAAAAAGCGCTGACGGTGCGTGAGGTGTTGGGACTGGATACGCCGCTAGCAACAGCGGGTATTGGACGCCAACAGTTGGTCGAACCCGTTTATGCCGATAACAGCATCATCGGTTTTATCCGCATCACGTTTGAGACAGGCAAGGTGACGGCAATTTCTGATCATCACTACCGTAAAAGTGACCGCTATATGTTTTTGATGATCTTGATGAGTTTCGTCGGCGGCATGCTCTTTATTCTCATCCTGCGCAAAAAGCCGCAGCCTAAAGTCGAGAACCTGTTACTCACTCATAAAGATCCATAAAAAAGAGCCTGCATTTTCGCAGGCTCTTTGATATTGCGTTGTAAATTTAAAGCACTTACTCAGCATCACCTAGCAGTACAGAGTCCAACGCGATGATCATCATATCGTTGAAGGTGTTCTGACGCTCTTCCGAGGTGGTTTGCTCACCAGTTTTGATGTGGTCAGACACGGTACAAATCGTCAATGCTTTCGCGCCGTATTCTGCAGCAACGCCGTAGATACCCGCCGCTTCCATCTCCACACCCACGATGCCGTATTTATCCATCACGTCGAACATATCTGGATCTGGCGTGTAGAACAGTTCCGCTGAGAATAGGTTACCCACTTTTACATCGATACCACGCGCTTTCGCTGCTTCTTCAGCGGCTTTGACCATTTTGTAATCCGCGATAGCGGCAAAGTCATGACCTTTGAAGCGGATGCGGTTCACTTTGGAATCCGTACACGCGCCCATGCCGATCACCACATCACGCACTTTGATCGCTTCGCTCACTGCACCACAGCTACCTACGCGAATGATTTTCTTCACGCCGTAGTCTTTGATAAGTTCAGTCGCATAAATAGAGCAAGATGGGATGCCCATACCATGACCCATAACCGATACTTTACGACCTTTGTAAGTACCAGTGAAACCGAACATATTACGTACATCACACACTTGAACCACGTCTTCTAGAAACGTCTCTGCGATGTATTTTGCACGTAGTGGGTCACCAGGCATCAGAACGACGTCTGCAAAATCACCCATTTCAGCATTAATATGCGGAGTTGCCATGTTTTTGTTTCCTTGTTTTTCATTCACAAAAGACTTGCTGTGTATTCGCAAAAGAATAGAGAGGCACACCTCTCTATTCAATAAGTTCCATTATAGCTCTGGATTAGAGAAAGTTTTTGCCGTAATCCATTGGCGATGTGCCAAAGTAGCTCGCCAGTGTTTGGCCAATATCCGCGAACGTTTCGCGGCGACCCAATGAGCCCGCAGGGACTTTTTGACCATAGACAAGCACTGGAATGTGCTCGCGAGTGTGGTCGGTGCCCGGCCAAGTTGGGTCGCAGCCGTGGTCGGCCGTGAGGATAAGGATGTCGTCTTCTTGCATCAATTCCATCACTTCGTGGATGCGACCATCGAAGTACTCCAGCGCGGCAGCGTAACCCGCCACATCGCGGCGGTGGCCGTAAGCAGAGTCGAAATCAACGAAGTTGGTGAAGACGATGGTGTTATCACCCGCCGCTTTAATTTGCTCAAGTGTCGCTTCAAAAAGCGCTGGAATGCCCGTCGCTTTGACTTTTTTGGTGATACCGCAGTTGGCGTAGATATCGGCAATCTTACCAATAGAGACCACTTGGCCTTGTTTTTCCTCAGCCAACTTTTGCAGAACGGTCGCTGATGGCGGCTCAACAGAAAGATCGCGACGATTACCGGTGCGCTCAAACTGACCTTTACCCGGGCCAATGAACGGACGCGCAATCACACGACCGATGTTGTAGTCTGCTAGCTCTTCACGAGCGATTTGGCAAAGCTCAAGTAGGCGTTCTAGACCGAATGTCTCTTCGTGACAGGCGATTTGGAATACCGAGTCCGCAGAGGTGTAAAAAATTGGCTTGCCCGTTCTCATGTGCTCTTCACCAAGGTCATCAAGCACTTGTGTACCTGACGCATGGCAGTTGCCGAGGAAACCATCAATGCCAGCACGGGCAAGAATGCGATCAGTCAGCTCTTTCGGGAAGCTGTTTGCTTTGTCAGTGAAGTAACCCCATTCAAACAAAACAGGGACGCCAGCAATTTCCCAGTGACCAGACGGTGTGTCTTTACCAGAAGAAAGCTCCGCGGCATGGCCGTACGCGCCAATAATCTCCGCATTGGCATCCAAACCTGGAGCAAAACGACCAGTTGACTCTTTGTGCGCCATTGCCAAGCCCAGTTTGGACAGATTTGGCAGACGAAGAGCCCCTTGACGCTTGTCATTGTTTGCCAAGCCTTGCTCACACTGGTCCGCAATATGGCCCAGTGTATCGGAACCCACATCGCCAAACTGCTCGGCATCCGCCGTTGCACCCATACCAAAAGAATCCAGTACTAAAATAAATGCTCTTTTCATTGCTTCTTCCTCAGGCCTGCCGGTACGCAAATGTGCAAGCAGGCCCAATAGTCATTAAATATCTTCTTCGCGAATCAGGCCGTAAACATCAGGAGTTGGTACGTAGTCGCCACCCACTCTAATCGCCGCTTGCAGCGCATTTGCCGCTTCTTGCCATTGCGCTTCGCTACGCGCATGAATCACCGCCAAAGGCTTGTTACTGTCTGCAACTTCACCCAAACGGATGAAGCTATCAAAGCCAACCGCATAATCGATGCTGTCGGTCGCAACACGGCGTCCACCGCCCATCGCAACCACCGCCATACCGATAGCACGTGTATCCATTGCCGACACCACGCCGCTCTCTTTGGCATAAACCGGCTTGACGATTTCCGCCTTATCTAAGTAGTGATCGTAGTTGTCGATAAAGTCCGCAGGGCCGCCCAAACCAGCCACCATTTTGCCAAAACACTCGGCGGCTTTGCCGTTATCCAACACCGCCATCAACTTCGCGCGCGCTTCATCGGTGTCTTGCGCCAGCTTACCTAGCACCAACATTTCCGCACACAGCGCTAACGTCACTTCGAGCAAACGAGGATTGCGGTACTCTCCTTTGAGGAATTGCACCGCTTCGCGCACTTCCAGCGCATTTCCCGCCGATGAGGCCAACACTTGGTTCATGTCGGTAAGAATGGCGGTGGTTTTAGTGCCCGCACCATTGGCCACGGCAACAATCGATTTCGCCAGCTCTTGTGACGCTTGGTAGGTTGGCATAAAGGCACCAGAGCCCACTTTCACGTCCATCACCAGTGATTCAAGGCCAGCAGCCAGCTTCTTCGACAAGATGGAAGCGGTGATCAGCGAGATGTTGTCCACCGTCGCCGTAATGTCACGCGTGGCATAAACACGTTTGTCTGCTGGTGCAAGATCGCCCGTTTGGCCGATGATCGCCACGCCAGCATCTTTAGTTACTTGACCGAAAACATCATTGCTTGGGGTGATGTTGTAGCCCGGAATCGCTTCCAGTTTGTCCAAGGTGCCGCCAGTATGGCCAAGGCCACGACCAGAAATCATTGGCACGAAACCACCACATGCAGCCACCATAGGGCCAAGCATCAGTGAGGTCACATCGCCCACACCGCCAGTGGAGTGTTTATCGACAATAGGGCCACCGAAATTCATGTGGCTCCAGTCGATCACCATGCCGGAATCGCGCATGGCACACGTCAGTGCGATGCGTTCAGGCATGGTCATTTCATTAAAGAAAATCGTCATAGCAAAGGCCGCAATCTGACCTTCAGACACGGTATTTTTCGCCACGCCTTGAATGAAAAAGTGAATTTCATCGGCAGTCAGCACTTCGCCATCACGTTTTTTACGAATAATTTCTTGAGGTAAATACATTAGAGCCTCCCAAGCTCAAAATGAGCCGTGGTAACAGTAGAGTAAGAAGGTTGCGTGGCGCAAAACGCGCCACGCTCAGACATTTATTAGAATTAGTACGCCGCAGGATCGGCGACTTGGTCTGTCACTTCTAATGTATTGAGTAGATTGGTTAGCAAACTAGATGCACCAAAACGGTAGTGCATATTATCCGCCCAGTCAGCACCTAGGATCTCATCTGCCATTGCTAAGTAAGCCGCAGCGTCTTCCGCAGTACGCACTCCGCCAGCTGGCTTGAAGCCCACTTTTTCAGCCACACCCATGTCACGAATAACTTCGAGCATCATACGTGCATATTCTGGGGTTGCGTTGACTGGCACTTTACCCGTTGAGGTTTTGATAAAATCGGCACCCGCTTCAATACAGATTTGCGATGCTTTCTTAATCAGTGCTTCTTCTTTGAGCTCACCGGTTTCGATGATCACTTTCAGAAGAATATTGCCACAGGCTTCTTTACATTGCTTAACCAGTTCAAAGCCGACTTTTTCATCACCAGCGATCAGCGCGCGGTATGGAAAAACAACGTCAACTTCATCGGCACCGTAAGCAACTGCAGCTTTGGTTTCTGCCACAGCGATAGCGATATCGTCGTTACCGTGTGGGAAGTTGGTTACTGTCGCAATGCGAACCTCTGGTGTACCTTGCTCACGAAGTGTCTTCTTAGCAATAGGAATAAAGCGAGGGTAAATACAGATCGCAGCCGTGTTACCTACAGGCGTTTTGGCGTCATGACAAAGCTTGATGACTTTCGCATCCGTGTCATCGTCATTTAGCGTGGTTAGGTCCATAAGTTTCAGTGCACGTAGTGCTGCTGCTTTTAAATCGCTCATTTCTATCTCCGATCAATATTCAAAAATTTTACTACTCAGCCCCTTTTCCCTGTTTCTGCTCACCTCAAAAGCAAACAGCAACTCAGTAAAAAGGTCTTTGCTAAACAGTCATTGATGAACGGACTTGGTTCCCTGAAGACTCGGCAGTCATTACTTGCCAATTGCTATCCTTGTCACCGCACAGTACCAATTTGGCCTATGGCACAACAATCTATGATTGCGGTGTCTTTTTATCTGCACTTGGCGCCACCCACTCTATCAGCTTAGCTAACCAAGGCAGAGAGTATCGGGCAATTCATTTGCCCAAAACATATCTATTCAGATGAGCGATGAAACGTCCTGCCTCGTCCCTCTTCTGTGATTACTACATTATAGATATTCATCGCAAAACTGTAGCACCAAATAGAGCGCAAACGGTTTGTATCTCAAAAAAACTCAGCCTCGACGCCCATGACGATTCGCTCTCACAGAGTCCATTTCATTCACTGTGGCGCAAAAACTGAAAACGCCCCGCAGCAATCTCTTGCTACGGGGCGAAATTAAACGGCGTCTATAAATACTGTCTCTTAACTAACTTAGAAAGACAGGAAGAAGCCAGCGATGGTCGCCGCCATCAGGTTAGATAGCGTACCCGCTGCAACCGCTTTAACACCCATACGAGCGATGTCGTGACGGCGGTTTGGCGCTAGGCCACCTAGACCACCCAGTAGAATTGCGATAGAAGAAAGGTTCGCAAAACCACACAGAGCGAAAGAGATGATTGCAGCAGTCTTAGTAGACATCACTGCACCCGTTGCCGCAACAACTTGTGCGTTCTCACCAACGTAAGGAACAAAGTTTAGGTACGCAACGAACTCGTTCACCACCAGTTTTTGACCGATGAAAGAACCCGCTAGTGTTGCTTCTTCCCATGGCACACCAATTAGGAATGCAAGTGGAGAGAAAATGTAGCCTAGGATGATTTCTAGCGTCAGTTCAGGCATACCGAACCAACCACCAACACCACCAAGGATACCGTTGATCAGAGCGATCAAACCGATGAATGCCAATAGCATTGCACCTACGTTCAGTGCAAGTTGCAGACCAACAGATGCGCCGCCAGCAGCTGCATCGATTACGTTTGCAGGCTTGTCGTCACCGCCGTCGATCTCAGCGCCAAGATCTTCTTTTGGCGTATCAACTTCAGGTTTGATGATTTTTGCGAACAGTAGACCACCCGGTGCCGCCATGAATGATGCTGCTACAAGGTACTCTAGTGGCACACCCATTGATGCGTAACCAGCTAGTACACCACCAGCAACAGAAGCAAGACCACCACACATTACGGCAAACAGTTCAGATTGCGTCATGTGAGGAACAAACGGACGAACCACAAGTGGCGCTTCAGTTTGACCTACGAAGATGTTTGCAGCAGCAGACATTGACTCGGCGCGAGACGTACCAAGAGCTTTCTGCAGGCCACCACCAAGGATCTTGATAACCCACTGCATCACACCAATGTAGTAAAGTACAGAGATAAGTGCTGAGAAGAAAATCAGTGTTGGTAGTACTTGGAAGGCAAAAATAAAGCCGATACCGTCAACTGAGAAGTTAACTAGGCTGCCGAACAAGAAACCAGTACCGTCTTTACCGAAGTCGATAACGCTTTGAACACCAGCAGAGAAACCTGCTAGTAGATCACGACCCCATGGTACGTAAAGAACGAAACCACCGATGATAAATTGGATAGCAAAAGCGCCACCCACAGTTCTTAGATTGATAGCTTTGCGGTTGTCAGACAGTAAGAATGCAATTCCTAGCAATACTGCCATGCCGACTAGGCTCATAAACAGGCTCATAGTTTATGACTTCCTTATTAAGTTATTTATTGGCGTGTTACAAAATGGAGCTATAAAGCGGAGGCAATTATACTCACGCCTCAACAATTAAAGTAATGCCACCTTCACACTTTCCCATCAGACTCGGTGCAAATTCACTTTTGTTTGTGAGTATCTTCACAATAATATATAAAACGCCATATTGTTTGAGCGGGAATGTTAGATTTCATTCACAGATAGAGAACAGCGAATTGCTATTTTTCCAAAGTTGCGAAGCAACCGTTTGCTTTGTCTGATTTCTCAACTCACAGAGTATAGTCAAGATGTTAACTATTTGTGATGGCGTATTTACCACACCCTGATAACCACTCAGTGGCATATCTGGTGCGTCGGTTTCCAAAAGCAGATGCTCAAGCGGCAGTTTCGCCACCGCTTGGCGAGTTTTGTTGGCGCGCGGATAGGTGATTGTGCCGCCAATACCGAGCGAGAAGCCCAATCTCAGCCACTCCATCCCTTGTTCATAACTGCCAGAGAATGCATGCAGTACGCCCCCTTTAGGCAACTGAGCAGCTTTGACCATCTGGATCAGGCGATTATGCGCCTTACGGCCATGTAAAATAACCGGCAGACCATACTGCCTCGCTAACTCAAATTGCCACCGCAACGCTTCTTCTTGTAAGGCAGGGTTAACCTTAATGGCAAAATCTAGCCCACATTCACCAATGGCGACACAGCGCGTCGGACGCGCATCCAATCGTGCCATCAGTTGTGTTTGGTAGAGCGTATAGTCAGCGTTTAAGAAATAAGGGTGCAAGCCGAGTGCGTAGTAAATCTCTGGATGTTGCGATGACAGCTCAGCGACTCGCAACCAATTTTCCGGACCAACGGAAGGAATGAGGAATCGCTTCACGCCCACGTGCTGAGCAGATTGCAAGATATGCGAAAAGTCGGTCTCAAACACCGGAAAATCGAGGTGGCAGTGACTATCAAACAGCGTCATTGTTACGGCGTTCTCGCGCAGGATCTTGCTTGTAGGGTACACAACTGCGCTTTTGCTCCGGCGTTAAACCAAGCTCTCGACACCAATCGTCATAGCGCTTTAACCACTTTTTCAACCACTGCATACTCATCATCTCCACACTGTTTTACGCACCATATAAAAAAGCGCCCCGGGCTGCAAACCCAGGGCGACAATTCTCAATCACTCAGCGCTTAGTGCTCACGTGTGGCGCGGAACTCTACCTCAGGGAAGCGTTCTTTGGCTAAGTTCAAGTTGACCATGGTTGGCGCGATGTAGGTAAGATTGTCACCGCCATCCAGCGCTAGGTTAGCTTGGTTCTTACGTTGGAACTCATCGAGTTTCTTCGCATCCGCACATTCAACCCAACGAGCCGTAGCAACGTTTACCCCCTCGTAGATCGCCTCCACGTTGTATTCTGATTTCAAACGCGCCACCACCACGTCAAACTGCAGCACACCGACCGCGCCGACTATCAAATCGTTGTTTTGCAGCGGGCGGAATACCTGTACTGCACCTTCTTCAGACAGCTGAACCAGCCCTTTGAGCAGTTGTTTTTGCTTTAGAGGATCGCGTAGACGAATACGACGGAACAGTTCTGGGGCAAAGTTGGGAATACCCGAGAACTTCAGTGTTTCACCTTGAGTAAAGGTGTCACCGATTTGAATTGTGCCGTGGTTGTGCAAACCAATGATGTCACCGGCGTAGGCATCCTCAGCACGAGAACGGTCTCCCGCCATAAAGGTCACGGCATCCGAAATATTAATCTGTTTCCCAAGGCGAACATGGTTCATTTTCATCCCTTGGTTGTAAGTACCAGATACAATGCGCATGAAAGCGATGCGGTCACGGTGTTTCGGATCCATATTCGCTTGGATCTTAAACACGAACCCAGTGAATTTGTCTTCGGTTGCTTCCACCTGACGCTCATTGGCCATACGCGGCAGTGGCGCAGGCGCCCATTGAGTCAGGCCATCCAGCATGTGGTCAACACCAAAGTTACCTAAAGCGGTACCAAAGAAAACCGGCGTCAGTTCGCCTTTGAGGAACATCTCAAGATCAAATTCATGCGAAGCACCCAGCACCAATTCAAGCTCTTCACGCAGTTGCTCAGCCAGATCAGCACCAATTTCAGTATCCAGCTCTGGATTGTCTAATCCTTTGATAATGCGCTCTTCTTGGATCGTGTGGCCGTGACCAGTGGCGTACAAAATCGTTTCATCGCGGTGAATGTGATAGACACCTTTAAACTCTTTACCACAGCCGATTGGCCAAGAGACAGGCGCACAAGCGATATTGAGTTCGCTTTCAACTTCGTCCAGCAGTTCCATCGGATCACGAATATCGCGGTCCAGTTTGTTCATGAAGGTGACGATCGGTGTATCACGCAGGCGAGTAACTTCCATCAGCTTACGCGTTCGATCTTCAACACCTTTGGCGGCGTCGATCACCATCAAGCACGAGTCAACGGCAGTCAGCGTACGATAGGTATCTTCCGAGAAGTCTTCGTGTCCCGGAGTATCAAGCAGGTTGACCAAGCAGTCATTGTAAGGAAACTGCATCACAGAAGTGGTCACCGAGATGCCACGTTCTTTCTCCATTTCCATCCAGTCGGATTTGGCATGCTGGCTTGAGCCGCGGCCTTTCACGGTACCAGCAGTCTGAATAGCACGTCCGAATAACAGGACTTTTTCTGTAATGGTGGTTTTACCCGCATCCGGGTGCGAGATAATAGCGAACGTTCTGCGCTTGGCAACTTCGCTCAAAAATGGAGCATTTGACATGACACTGATCTTCTTGTGTGTTCTGGACGGGAAACGGGCGGCTATCGCTTTTGCTCAATAACCCTGCAGATTGCTATCTGCGGCGCCCCTTCCTGAGGTAGATTCAATTTTGCGCGGTATTCTCGCTTATTATTCGCCAATCGGCAACTCTGGACAGCAAAGTGCCGTGCGTTCAAAAAGCACTCAACGCTCTGCCTGTGAGAAATTTCCATCATGACGACTCGATTTTTCAACATCTATGTGTAGCAACACAAACGATTTTATCTCGTTCAAGTATTTTGGGTTACTTGGCTATATGTTCTATAACTATAGAAGTAAGAAGGATTGGTTGACGGTATGCTAAAAAATAAAAAAGTACATTCTTTAGCTTTTAAGCAGGCACGAACCGTGTTTCTGGTTTCGGTTGTTCTTGGCCTGTGTTTTAGCTTGTACCATATTCTGGTTGATCTCCATCAGGAGCAGCGGCGCATCGAAGAGCACTATCAGTTTAAGTTGATGCAAAATTATTCCAACGCCAGCCAAGCCGCATACCACTTGAACCACCTGCTAGCGGAGCAAGTCGCCTCCAGTTTGATGATGGATAACGCCGTCTACAGTGTCGCGATTGTTGACGATTTCGGTGACGTTCTCACACAAAAAAATCGGCCGATTGAAGCTCAAGATATGATCACGCAACTGCTTTCCACTATCTTGACGCCCGCCTCACCGTTTTACAAAACCGAGCTCCACCAGCCAAACTCAAACGTGGTGGTTGGCACGCTCAGCTTTTCCGTCAATGGTTCCAGTATCGCCGAAGCGTTTATCAGCAAATCGAGCCGAATTCTGTTATTTGATTTGTTTCGTAATATTTTATTGACCACCATTTTGCTGGCTTTCTTCTATGTGAAGCTATCGAAACCGATCATTACGTTGAATAATTGGGTGAATTCGCTGCAAAACCGCAAAACGGCGATCGAGCTACCACCAAGAAACAGTAATGATGAGCTCGGTCGTTTGGCGCTCTCTTTTCACAATTTATGGCAAGCGCGCGCGGCGGCAGAAAGCCAGTTAAACCAACTAGCTTACTACGATACGCTGACTGGGCTTGCTAACCGCAGCCTGCTTCTGAAAACGCTCAATGATAGTTTGAATGAAGCACTACGTAATAACAGCAATGGCGTTTTGTTCTACATGGATTTGGATCGTTTCAAAACCATCAACGATTCGCTCGGTCACACCATCGGCGACAATTTAATGCGAGCCATTGCCAAGCGTTTGGAGGGTTGGCTACACGATGGCGAAACGGCAGCTCGTATCGGTGGTGATGAGTTCGCCATTCTGATCCCTAACTTGTCGCTGGAGCATGCGGCAAATAAAGCTCAGCAGTTACTCGCGTTAATATCAAATCCCTATTCGATTGATGATCACCAACTTTATTGCACAGTGAGTATTGGCATTTCCAAGTTCCCCAGTGAAGGAATTTCCAGCATTGATGTTTTGCGCCAAGCCGATACGGCGCTCTATCGCGCTAAGGTCGCAGGACGCAATAAATACATGTTTTATGAGCCAGAAATGCACGCTCAAGTTGAGTCGTTTCTGGAAATCGAAAAAGGTCTGCATGAAGCACTGCATCAACAACAACTTGAACTCTATTACCAACCTCAAGTGAACGACAAGATGCAAATAATCGGCGTGGAAGCCTTAATTCGTTGGAATCACCCAGAACGCGGATTGCTCCCCCCTGGTGTTTTCATGCCTATCGCAGAAGAAACCGGGCAAATTCTGCCAATCGGTGACTGGATAATCGAACAAGCTTGTTACCAGTACGCGCAGTGGAAAAAGTTGGGCGTTTTCCCGGACACCTTCCGTCGCTTAGCAATCAACATCAGCCCGCTGCAGTTTTCTCAGCAGTTTTTTGTCGAGCACATTACCCATGCCCTTACACAAGCGGGTATTTCCGGCGAGCATATCGAACTGGAAATTACGGAAAGTTTGCTGTTAGAGAACGTGGAAAGCGCAATGAACAAGATGGCACAACTCAAAGAGCTTGATCTGAAAATTTCTATCGACGATTTCGGTACGGGCTACTCATCCTTGCGCTACCTTAAACATTTGGCGGTGGACGTACTGAAAATCGACCGCTCCTTTGTCACCCAATTGCATCTAGATCAAAGCGACCAAGCGATCGTCGACACCATTATCATGACCGCGGATCGCCTCAACTTAGAAGTGATCGCCGAAGGGGTGGAAGAGCACGAAGAGATGGAAGCATTAATGAAGCTCGGTTGTGAGCAGTTTCAGGGCTATCTCTTTGATAAGCCGCAGCCGGTTGATGTCATCACGCAAAGATTAAAAGAGAACAGCTACGGCGAAACCCGAGCCGCCGCGATGCTCAAAAGCAGTTGAACAGATAACTCATAATGATGGCATCTTCGTGACCCGTTTTGGTCGGGTAGTAATTGCGGCGACGATCCACCTCGTTAAAGCCCGCGTCTTGATATAAGGCCAATGCACGCTGGTTACTCTCACGCACCTCCAGCCAAGCGCTTTCAGCGCTTTGTTGCTCGCCTAACTCAATAAAAGCGTCCAGCAGCTGACGTCCGTATCCTTTGCCTTGCTGAGTCGGACAAACGGCGATATTGAGTAAAGTTACCTCACCGACAATATTTTGCGCGTAAAAGTAGCCCACTACGTTGCCGTCAACCAGCATCACGTGATGCATTGCCCCACGGCTGGAGAGATCGTGGATCAAGCTTTGCGCCCAAGGGTGGGAGTGAGCACGTGTTTCTATCTGATAAACCGCGTCGAGGTGCTCGACATTCATAGCGACTAAAGTACAACTCATTTCTATTTACTCATAAGCACAAATTTGCTGCCAAAGCGCACGGCGATGCTCGTTATTCCCATCGATGTCACTCAATGCAGGAGAGTGCAGTACGTTCACCGTCGCTGCCACAGGTTGAGTCACTGTACCAGCAAACCAGATCCAAGTGAGAGGTTCTAGGTTTACCAGCGCAAGCTCTGCGGGAGAAACGTGTCTCGCTTGTGAAAGCTCAAGCTTGATACTTTTCAGCACTCTTTCAAACAGTTGCGCGGTGTGATTTTTAGGGCACTGTTCTGCCACCAATAGCAAGCAACACTCTGCCGGTAGCTCGATTGGAGCAAATTGGAAGCCTGCCAACCGTTCAGGATGCGTGAGTTCCCAAGTGGGGATACCCATTTGCTGTAAGTAGAGTTTTTCGTTTTCTGACATCATCTGACCATTTCCATCAACGGCGCAATAGTATCAAAAATTTGTCGTCGAGTCAGAGTAAGTCTGACACTGACTTTTTGCGATGCTTGGAGCGCCAAACGGCCTGTACAGCAGGCCGTTTGGCTTAAAACATGGAAAATTCCGCACTGTACTCAATGTTACCTTGGTGCCCTTGAAATTCATTGTCGGCTAACGCGAGCGATTGAAAAGCCCCTTCAGGCACCTCCCACTGACATGCAAATCCCAAGTCACTCGCAGCAGTAAAACCGAAACGGTGATAGTAGGCCGGATTGCCCAATACAAAGCAGGCTGGATAACCGAATTCCGCCAAGCAGGTCAAACCCTCTCGCACCAACTCTGCCCCTATGCCCTGATTTTGGTACTGCGCTTTAACTGCGAGTGGCGCCAAGCCTTGCCATGAAAAGTCTTCGCCATTGAGCGTCACCGGAGAAAACATCGCGTGGCCAATCACTTCCCCTTCTTCACTGCACGCCACCAGCGATAAAGTCAAACGTCCGTTCTCACGCAGCGCCATCACCAAGTTCGCTTCAGCGTCGGTGGGAAACACCGCTTTGAGCAGTGCATCAATCGCCAGGAGATCCGCTGGCGCTTCAGTTCGAATAAGCATTTACAACCCCATTGTGTGTTTGGGCTGATTGTACTCCCTTATGAACGAACTCGGCCAGTTGATTTAACAACTGTTGTAGCGCTTTCGGTAACTGCTCTAAATCAACACTATCCATCAGATTTTTCACTTCTAGACCCAATTCCGTATCGCCTTCAATTGACAAACGGCGTTGGAAAAAGAGGGTATCTGGGTCTTCTTTACGTCCAGCGATCAGCACCAGATCATTGAGATTACCAGCGAAGCTCACCGACGCTTCCACCTCACTCTTGGCCACCACCAGTTGTTCATCCTGATAGCTGATATACCAATGCAGTTGCAGGTCTTTTATCTCTACTTTTAACCACTTATCTTGTAGAAATTCAAAATCACCATCAACGAGCGCTTCTTTAAAAACCAGTTTCAGCCCTTCAAGCAAGGCTTTTTTCTGTACAGCTTGTGGCAATAACTGGACTGGAGATCGCAAAATTGATGCGGCGTTTTGAACTAGTTGACTGCGAATCTTGTTTATCACGCTCATTTTCCGTTACTTTGTCAAAGGAGCACCTATCTTAGTGGATAGCATGAAAGGAATACCTGTTATGCATCAAAAAAAGAATTTTATACCGATTGCATAGGCGCATTGAGCAAATAGATGACAATGGACGACGTTTTTTTGACCTTTGATAATTTATTGTCACTATTGTATTGATAAACCCTTTAATAAGCATACTTTCACAGTTATAGTTAGATGGCTCTGCGTTTTTCATTACATGGACGAATAATCACGCTCTCTGGAGCTCGGTAGTACTTTAATGCCATCCAAGCAATTACATCATTGGTTTAAGACACTTACAGCCAACAGCCCATTCTTTTTTGCTATCCTCGATCGTCAGCATGGCTACTGCATGGTCAATGAACGCTATTGCGATATTGCCGGACTCTCTGAGCAAGAGTTGATCGGTATGAATGATGCGAAAATTCTCGGCGAAAATTTCTACCAAAAACTACGTCCCTACTATCAACGTGCGTTTGACGGTGAATATATAGAAGCGGAAGTGACGCTGGATGAAACCGATCTGGAAACCAGTTTGCATTTCAGCCTATCGCCGCTGCGCGACGAAAATGGCATCCAACACATCGTTTTTCATTCCATCGACACCTCAGAAAAACAGATTTTAATCAAATCTCTTGAAGAATCAGAAAGTAAGTTCTCGCAGTTAACGCAACTGCTTCCAGACGGTTTGTTGTTGGTTGAAGATGATTCGGTTTTATTTGCCAATCCTGCTGCTGCTCGGCTGTTGGGTTTCAATTCCCCCCATGATCTGCTCGGGGAAGAACTAAGCCGCCTGTTCATCGATGAAAAGACCAAAATGGTCTTTCGCCACAAGCTTTCAACGCTACTTTCCAGCAAAGCGTTTGTCTGTATGACCAGTGCACGTTGCGGTTTCGAGCGCCGCGTTCAGTTGCATGCCGACAACACCACGGTACTGGGCAACCAGTCACAACTCATTTTGATTCAAGATGCGGATGAAGCTCCCAAACAGCTTTCTAATCAAGGTGATGATGATATTCATATCGACTCTCTGACTAGGCTGTATAACCGCTTTGGTTTTACCAAACGACTCGAACAGTTGATCAAAAACCAAACGCCGCTGCTGCTTTTGTATTTGGACATTGATAACTTCAAAAACATCAACGACTCGCTAGGTCACCATATTGGCGATCGCGTGATTTTGGAGGTCTCTGCTCGGTTAAAGCGCCTTTTACCGCAGCATGCCGTGATTGGCCATTTAGGCGGAGATGAGTTTGGCATCATCTTGCCCGAGCCAGAAAACAACCGCATGGCAGAGCTGTTGTCAGATAGAATCATCGCTTTGATCAATCAACCGTTTGATCTCCACCATTTCAGTAAACGCCTCGCCTGCTCGATTGGCAGTGTGCGCTATCCGGAAGACGGGCAAGATGCGCGAATCCTGCTACAAAATGCCGATACCGCCATGTACGAAGCCAAAGATCGCGGCCGTAATCGTCTGATCAAATTTAATGATCAGATGAACAAAGAAGCTCGCATGCGCTTATGGCTGGAGATAGAACTGCAAAAAGCACTGCAACAGAACGGTTTAGAAGTGTGGTATCAACCCAAAGTGAATGCGCGTGACTTCAGTATTAATGGTGCTGAAGCCTTAGTGCGCTGGAAACATCCGGTCGAAGGATACATCAGTCCAGCCGCGTTCATCCCGGTCGCTGAGAAAGCGGGCCTTATTGAGCACTTAGGCCGAGTAGTCATGCGTGAAGTGTTTAACACGGTTAAACGTTGGAAGCTGCAAGGCATTTTGCCTGGGCGTGTGGCAATCAACCTCTCTCCCGAACAGTTCGGCAATCCCCAATTAATTGATTTTATGGAAAAGCTGCTAAGAACCACAGAGCTCGATCCTGGCTGCATCACCTTTGAACTGACCGAGAGTGCAGTAATGAGTGACAGCGATCATACGCTGCAAATGCTCAACTCCATCAAAAAATTAGGCTTTTCATTATCGATAGATGATTTTGGCACTGGCTATTCATCACTGGCCTACCTCGCTCGCTTTCCCATTGATGAGCTGAAAATTGACCGCGCATTTATTAACGACATTGACGTGTTACCCAAACAAGTCACGGTGATTGAAAACATCATCAATCTTGGAAAGTCGCTGGATCTCACTGTGGTGGCAGAAGGCGTAGAAACCCATCAACAAGCTACGTTGCTCTCTAACTTACGTTGCCACTCTATCCAAGGTTTTCACTTCTATCGCCCTCAGCCTAAGCATGAAATCGAAGAGCTGTTCGCACAAAACCGCCGTCACAAAAACTAACCAATCCGCTTTAGTGCGCTCCAAAGCCCACTACCCACAAAGGGTAAATATCGGATTTATTGCGACAAACCTAATTTACATCAAATCGACTATTCATAATCCTTCATAAAATGCTGCCACCTTTTCGTCTCGATTTTAGACAGCATATGGAACTCCTTTGCCCGGCAGGTAACCTCCCTGCGCTAAAAACCGCCATCGATTGCGGTGCCGATGCGGTGTACATCGGTTTTAAAGATGATACCAATGCCCGCCATTTCGCAGGCCTCAATTTTACTGGCAAAAAACTGGATAAAGCGGTTGAGTACGTCCACGACCGACAAAAAAAAATCCACGTAGCCTTGAACACCTTTGCCCATCCGGATGGTTTTCATCGCTGGACTGATGCCGTGGACAGGGCCGCGGAGATCGGCGTGGATGCTTTGATTGTTGCAGACATCGCCATTTTGCAGTACGCCGCTGAGAAGTACCCTGAATTAGAGCTGCATCTTTCAGTACAAGCTTCCGCCACCAACGTTGCGGCTATCGAGTTCTACAAGCAGAATTTCAACGTCAAACGCGTCGTGCTACCACGTGTTCTTTCCATCCATCAAGTAAAACAGCTCTCCAGAAACACCCCAAAAGATGTTGAACTGGAGGTGTTTGCTTTCGGTAGCTTGTGCATCATGTCGGAAGGTCGCTGCTATCTCTCTTCCTACCTGACTGGTGAGTCACCGAACACCGTAGGAGCCTGTTCGCCCGCTAAATATGTTCGCTGGCAAGAGACCGACACGGGACTAGAATCAAGATTGAACAACATTTTGATCGACCGATACACACACGGAGAAAACGCAGGTTACCCGACGCTGTGTAAAGGTCGCTTTGAGGCAGATATTGAGGGCGAACGCAAACGCTATCACGCCCTGGAAGAGCCTACCAGCCTCAATACCCTTTCGCTCTTGCCGGAACTGTTTGCGGCCAATGTGGCCTCGGTCAAGATCGAAGGGCGACAACGTAGCCCCGCTTACGTCGAACAAGTGACTCGTACCTGGCGTGCCGCCATCGATCACTACCAAGCCAACCCACAAGCTTATCAAGTGCAAGAGGCGTGGAATGCCGCACTGGCGAATGTTTCAGAAGGCCGACAAACCACGCTCGGCGCCTACCATCGCCAGTGGCAGTAACGAGGAATTAGCATGAAATACTCACTTGGCCCTTTGCTGTACTTTTGGCCAAAACAGAATGTCGAAGCCTTTTACCAACAGGCAAAGCAGAGCTCAGCCGATATCATCTATCTCGGTGAATCGGTCTGTTCAAAGCGACGTGAAATGAAACCCGCTCACTGGTTTGAGTTGGCTAAAGAGCTCTCTTCGGCAGGAAAACAAGTGGTGCTTTCGACCATGGCACTGCTTGAAGCTCCTAGCGAAGTCAATGTGATGAAGAAATACATCGACAATGGTGACTTTGCTATTGAGGCCAACGACGTGGCCGCGATTCAAATGGCGCATGAAAAAAAGGTGCCGTTTGTCGTCGGCCCAGCGATAAACTGCTACAACGCTCATGCACTCAATGTGTTGCTAAAGCAAGGTATGATTCGTTGGTGTATGCCTGTTGAGCTGTCAAAACAGTGGTTACAAAACGTCTTAACTCAATGCGAGTCACTCGACATCCGTCAGCAGTTTGAAGTGGAAGTATTCAGCCACGGCTATCTGCCTTTGGCGTACTCGGCGCGTTGTTTTACCGCTCGAGCGGAGAATCGCGCCAAAGACGATTGCGAAACTTGCTGTATCAAATATCCCACCGGTATTCAGGTTTGCAGCCAAGAAGGGCAGAGCGTGTTTAACCTCAATGGCATCCAAACCCAATCCGGTTACTGCTACAACCTGATAAACGATCTGGCGGGCATGCACGGTTTGGTTGATGTGGTGCGCCTAAGCCCGCTTGGCCTAGATACCTTCTCGCAACTTGACCAGTTCAAAGCCAATGAAAAAGGCCTACAACCGACGAAAATTAGCGATCATCAATGCAATGGTTACTGGCATCAAATTGCCGGGCTCGAAGTCAAAAACATTCGCTGATCGTACTGTTAGCGCGGAGCACATCGCACCGCGCTTTAACTCATTTTAACCACAACCTCATCCGCTGGCATTTGCCGCATATCTCGCCATAGCATTACCGCCACCACACAGCTTAAGGCAACATTCGATAACGGGAACGCCAACCACACGCCAGTAATGCCAAATAATTTAGGCATGACGAAAAGAAAAGGCAGTTGTACCAGCATATTGCCGATACTGACAAACAGCGCTTTTCCACCACGATTGATCGACTGATAGTAAGCGGCACACACCACTAAAAAGCCGTCGAGAAACATCGCGAACATATGCAGTCTAATTCCGGTGACGGTACTTTCGGTTAAAGCTTGATCATGAGCATTAAAGACCGCGACGACATTTTCAGGAAAAAGATTCAAAAGCACGACAAACACGACTCCGGTGAGCACAGCCGAACTCATCGCCACGTTGAGCAGTTTGCGAATATTGTGGCGATTACCCGCACCGTAATTGAAACTGGCCAAAGGCTGCATACCATTGGCAATACCCTCTGCAATCAGGTAATAAACCACCACGATGTAGCCCAGAATGGCATACGCTCCCACTAAAATCGGGCTACCATATTGAAGGAGTAAGCTGTTGTGCAGCGCCACCATCATCGAACCATAGGCGTACATAAAGAAGCTGGAAGTGCCAACTGCAACTATGTTCGGCAATGCGCGCCATTGGAACGCATAGCTATCGCGACCCAAGCGCAGTTTCGCTTTGCGTGACAGGAAATAACTCAATCCTACAAAAGTGACGATCATCTGCGCCAACGCCGTTGCGATTGCAGCCCCCGTCAATTGCCACTGCAACACCCCGATCAAAAGATAATCGAGCACAATATTGCTCACTGCACCAAGAATCATCAACATAGTCGCCAGATTGGGGCTGCCATCGTTGCGCAGTAAGATGGGCATCGCTATCGACCCTAAGGTAAAGACACACGAGTAAACCAGTACCTCTAAGTACTGCAAACCAAGCTGGTATACCGCACCTTCAGCTCCCTGCCAACGGAGAAAATCGTCCGCGTAGTTGGCCAGTAACCAGGCAACGAGTGGACTGATTAACAGCAGCAGAGACAAGCCTGTCGACAGAAGTTTTCTGGCTTGATCAAGATTTTTCTCACCCAGTTTGATTGACGCCAAAGCACCAGTACCGACTCCAACCATCAAACCGATGCCGAGCACTGAACCAATCAGCGGCCAGGCGACGTTAATCCCCGCTAGCCCTTCTGCCCCAACGTAGTGGCCAATAAAAATCCCATCCACAACTTGGTATAAACCGTTAACCAACATAGCGGCAATCGTGGGAATCGCGTAGCGCCAAAACTGGCGGTAAATCGACACTTGCATTTTTTACTACTCTGCATGCTCTTCAACGAAGAGATAATTCAACAAGCTAACCTTGGGCTTATCCCAATGCCTTGGTTAGCAGATTGTCTAACTGAATACGCTCATCCTGAGAGAGATTTTTGCCAACTTCCTCGGCGATAAGTGCATAGACCGCAAGTTCAAGTGCCAAATGTTGCTTTGCCCGCTCGGTCAAAGAGATCCGTTTGGCTCTTGCATCTATTGAGCACGGCACGCGAACAAGCAACCCTTTGCTCTCCAATTTGGTCACCATATTGGTCGCAGAAGGCTTCGAAACTTCTAAAGCATTCGCCAAGTCGGTGAGCCGAATAGGCTCAGGTAAAGACTGCACTGCTTTTAGGTAGTCGTATTCATTGAAACTCAAATGGCCAATAGGATCTTCTTTGGCAGTTTGTCGCCACACTTTGGCTGAGAAGCGTTCCAACTTTTCTAGCTGTAAACTCAGGGTCATAATACACTCATTTAGTTAGCCTAACTAAATATTATAGCGACTCATTTGGTTTTGCCTAGACCCTCAAAGAAACCAACGAAAAAAAACCGCCAAAAAGGCGGTTTTACAATAGCTGAACAATGCACCTATTTGCTCTTCGCCATACGCTCAGCCTGTAGCTGGTCAAAAATATTACCTAATTCAAGAAAAGCATAACGGTGCTCAACGTATTCATAGACATTAAAAGAAATAGCCAACTTATACAATGAGATAGCGTTAGCAAAGTCGCCTTTCAACTGATAGCGTTTCGCCAGATAGAAATAGACTTCCGTCAGTCGCTGAGCCAGTAATACATTTTCTCTCGATGCATCAATGATCGCTTTAAATGCCTGTTCTTCTGAGACTTGCTCTGCCATCAGCGCCACTAAAACCCATCCCCACTCTTCACTCCGTTGACGATAACGTTCAAGCAGATCTTTTTTGGCCACTACGGGATCGATTTCCGCTTCAATGATATACAGCCACAATGCGCGAAAGGGATCGCTGGGGTCATCGTGATAATGCTTCGCCATTTCGTCGCGCGCTAATTCCAAACGCCCACCGTAGTAGAGGGCAATGGCACGATTGCGCTCTGCATAACTGTTGTGTGGATCAAGCTCTAAGGTTGAATCAAATGCTTCATAAGCCGCGTCGTATTCCCCTACTTGGGTATAGTAGACACCCAGCAAATTAAAGATATCTGGCTGAGAAGGATTCAATTGTAGAGATTGGCTAAAGTCCAAACGCGCTAAATCTCTCAGACCAACACTGTCATAGTAATTGCCGCGTTCATAGTGCATTTTGGCCCGTACAGGATCGCTGAGATCTGGGCGTTGTAAAAGCTGAGATAGACGCGCAATCTGCACTTCCTGCTGTACACTCGGCTGCAGAGGGACGGCCATTGGCGGGTAAATCCATTGACTGTTGTTACTGCTAAGGCTAGAGGCGCAGCCTGTTGTCGCTAAGGCTAGGCAAAGGCCGACGGTTTGAAACCATTTCACTCAGGGAGACTCCTGTTAGACCGCAATAAAAAAGGGAGCAAAGTTGCTCCCTTTATAACATGCTTTCAGCGCCTTAAGCGAGAAAAGCGCCAAATTACGACATTGTGCCGCGTGTTGGCTTACTCTTCTACCACGGGTGCTGCTGGCGTTTCTGCCTCTACAGGCTTTTCTACTGCTTCTTTCATGCTCAGACGCACGCGGCCTTGACGGTCGATTTCCAGTACTTTAACTTGCACTTCTTGACCTTCAGACAGCACATCTGACACTTTCTCGATACGCTTGTCAGCGATTTGAGAAATATGCACTAGACCATCTTTGCCAGGCAGAATGTTAACGAAAGCACCGAAGTCAGCAAGGCGTGCCACTTTACCAGTGTAAATACGGCCAACTTCCACTTCTGCGGTGATCTCTTCGATACGACGGATCGCTTCTTTCGCTTGCTCACCAGAGGTGGCTGCAATCTTAATCGTGCCGTCATCTTCGATTTCAATGGTAGTGCCGGTTTCTTCAGTCAACTGACGAATCACTGCACCGCCTTTACCGATCACGTCTTTGATCTTGTCAACGCTGATCTTCATGGTGTGGATACGTGGCGCGAACTGAGAGATATCATCACGAGCACCAGCAATCGCTTGATCCATAACAGATAGGATGTGCTTACGTGCACCTTGAGCTTGGTTAAGCGCAATTTGCATGATCTCTTTAGTAATACCTTCGATCTTGATGTCCATTTGAAGTGCAGTGATACCAGTTGAAGTACCCGCGACTTTAAAGTCCATGTCACCTAGGTGGTCTTCATCGCCAAGGATATCTGAAAGAACAACGAAATCGTCGCCTTCTTTCACTAGACCCATTGCGATACCCGCAACAGAAGCCTTGATTGGCACACCAGCATCCATAAGCGCTAGAGAAGTACCACATACAGAAGCCATTGAAGATGAACCGTTAGATTCCGTGATTTCTGAAACAACACGTACTGTGTATGGGAACTCATCAATTGATGGCATTACCGCAGCAATACCACGCTTCGCCAGTTTACCGTGACCGATTTCACGACGCTTAGGAGAACCGACAAAACCCGTTTCGCCTACACAGTAAGGAGGGAAGTTGTAGTGTAGTAGGAAGTAATCTTTCTTCTCACCCGTTAGCTCATCAATGATTTGCGCATCACGCTGAGTACCTAGCGTTGCCGTTACGAGCGCCTGAGTTTCACCACGAGTGAACAGCGCACTGCCGTGAGTACGTGGAAGAACACCAGTACGAACATCTAGTGCACGAACCATGTCTTTTTCACGGCCATCGATACGAGGGTTGCCAGCAATGATGCTACGGCGCACAACAGTCTTCTCTAGATCGTGGAAGATAGTGTGAATTTCTTTCGCATCGGCTTCTGGGTCTTCTGCAAGGATAGCTGCATTCACTTCTGCCGCAATCTCATGGATACGGTCGTAACGAGCCATTTTTTCAGTGATTTTGTAAGCTTCAACCAGTTTCGCTTCTGCTAGAACAGCGACTTTCTCATTAAGAGCGGTGTTCGCTTCAGGAGCAACCCAGTTCCAAGATGGCGTCGCCACTTCGGCTGCAAACTCGTTGATCGCTTTGATCACAGCTTGTTGTTGGTCGTGACCAAATACCACTGCAGATAGCATTTCTTCTTCAGTTAGGTTGTCCGCTTCTGACTCAACCATTAGCACGGCAGATTCAGTACCCGCAACAACAAGATCTAGACGAGATGCGTTGAGTTCAGTGTTGCTTGGGTTTAATACGAGTTGACCGTCAATGTGACCAACACGTGCCGCGCCGATAGGACCGTTAAATGGGATACCTGAGATAGCAAGCGCTGCAGACGTACCAATCATAGTTGGGATATCTGGTTGTACGTCTGGGTTAACAGACACGACCGTTGCGATAACTTGTACTTCGTTATTAAAACCCTCTGGGAATAGAGGACGAATTGGGCGGTCGATTAGACGTGCAGTCAGCGTTTCACCTTCAGAAGGACGGCCTTCACGCTTGAAGAAGCCACCCGGGATTTTGCCCGCTGCGTAAGTACGCTCTTGGTAGTTTACGGTTAGTGGGAAGAAGTCTTGACCTGCAACCGCTTCTTTTTTACCAACCACAGAAACAAATACCGCAGTATCGTCCATGGTCACCATCACAGCGGCAGTAGCCTGACGCGCGATTACGCCAGTTTCCAGTGTCACGGTGTGGTTGCCGTACTGGAATGTTTTAACAACTGGTTTTTCGAACATGTTTATTCCTTGCTCTAAGCACACGCTTAGATAAATTAAATGAGGCTCAGAACACTACGAATCGCGACTAGTAAAAATAGGCTTGCGCTGCGCGTTTGACACGATGGGAAAACAAACCGACTTTTAATAGTCGCGACCTTTAGGTCGACGAGGTTGACTGTAATGCCTGAACTGATGAGTTATCTCATGAGTTGAGATAAAGCCGTGTGTAGTATAACGACTTGAAACCGATTTGGCTAAATTTAGGTAACGAAAAAGGGGCTTACGCCCCTTTTTTGAACAAACTGTACTATGCAGCCACTAATTAGCGACGTAGGCCTAGACGTTTGATTAGGTCTTGGTAGCGAGCTAGATCTTTACCTTTTAGGTAATCTAGAAGCTTACGACGACGAGAAACCATGCGTAGCAGACCACGACGGCTGTGGTGATCGCCTTTGTGCGCTTGGAAGTGACCTTGTAGGTGGTTGATAGAAGCAGTCAGTAGAGCTACTTGTACTTCTGGTGAACCAGTGTCGCCTTCGCCACGTGCGTAATCAGCAACGATTGCTGCTTTAGTTTCTGCATTCAGAGACATAATTCTCTCCTAATAAGAGTAGGTTAGTGTTTGTGCCAGCCAATCTCTGATTCAGCCGACACGGTAAGCGCGAATTATAGGGAACATTCACTTGCCACGCAATCAAAAAATGCTGGCACCTTGGCCAGCATTGTCGCTATCAGTCCATGCATTACTCTTCGTGACGAAAGACCACTAAACGTTTGGGTGCGATCTTGCCGTCATCGTTCATTTCTCCGACACCGATAAACAACCTTTCCTCACCCATGGTCAAACGCACCGTCCCTTCCGTTGGCGCACCAAACACTTGCACGGCTTGACCATGCTGCACCATATCCGCTAATTCAGGGATAAGATTTACTTCCGGCAAATCTTCAACGGCGGTGTCCATCGGTAGCAACAGGGGATCAAGCAACTCGCGCGGTGCGATTTCTTCGCGCTGGGCTTGCTCAAGTAACTCGTTGAGTTGCTCTAACGTGACCATTTTCTCGTACGGGTAGTTAGCGACCGCTGTGCGACGCAGCATCGTCACGTGAGCACCACAACCCAACATTTCACCAAGATCGTCGACAATGGTACGAATATACGTGCCTTTTGAACAGTGCACTTCCATCTCTACTTCATCGCCAGAAAAACGATGCAGCACGATCTCGTACACCGTGATTTTGCGCGACTCTCGTGGAACTTCGATGCCTTTGCGTGCGTACTCATACAAAGGCTTACCTTGGTACTTCAGCGCCGAAAACATCGAAGGAACTTGATCCGATTCGCCACGAAATTGCGCAATACACGCTTCGAGCTTAGCAAGACTGACGTCAACTGGACGTGTTTCGACCACTTCACCATCGGAATCGGAGGTGTTGGTACGCTCACCAAGTTTGGCGATCACGCGATAACGCTTATCTGAATCGAGTAAAAATTGAGAGAACTTGGTGGCTTCACCGAGACAAATCGGCAACATGCCCGTTGCGAGAGGATCAAGAGCACCAGTATGCCCCGCCTTTTCAGCAAAGTAGATTCGTTTGACTTTTTGCAGCGCATCGTTTGAAGAAATACCTGTCGGTTTATCCAACAAAATGACGCCATCAATCGGACGGCCTTTGCGACGACGAGCCATTACTCTTCTTCCTCGCGACCAGAATCTTTTTGCTTGATCTTGTCTTTATTGACCACTTCAGTCACTAAATTCGACATACGCATACCTTCAACCAAGGTATTGTCGTAGTAGAAACGCACTTCTGGAGTCAAACGCAGGCGAATTCGCTTACCGAGCATCATTCGAATGTGTACTTCATGTTCGCGCAACGCAGCCAAACAAGACTCAGGCGTCTGCTCGCCGATGCACAGGAAGGTAACAAAAACTTTGGCGTAAGCGAGATCACGGGAAACCTCGACATCGGAGATGGTAACCATGCCCAAACGAGAGTCACGAACTTCGCGTTGAAGGATCATCGCAAGCTCTTTTTGCAGCTGCTGGGAAACACGCTGCGTACGGCTAAATTCTTTTGACATATCTTTTCTCTTATATAGAAAGAATGGGGGGATGGATAACCCCAGCCCCCCATGGCGTATTCAACAACCTATCATTGCCAGGGGCAACAACGTTAGTCAATTAGTCGATGGTACGCTTGATCTCGATCGTTTCGAATACTTCGATCTGGTCGCCTACGCGAACATCGTTGTAGTTCTTAACGCCGATACCACACTCGTAGCCATTCTTAACTTCAGCAACGTCATCTTTAAAGCGACGTAGAGATTCAAGCTCACCTTCGTAAATAACTACGTTATCACGTAGTACGCGAATCGGTGCGTTACGCTTGATCAGCCCCTCTGTCACCATACAGCCTGCGATTGCGCCCAGTTTCGGTGATTTGAAGACATCACGAACTTCAGCCAGACCAATGATCTCTTGCTTGAATTCTGGAGCAAGCATACCGCTCATTGCTTGTTTCACTTCGTCAATCAACTGATAGATGATTGAGTAGTAACGTAGATCAACACTTGCTGCTTCGATCGCGCGACGTGCAGAGGCATCGGCACGAACGTTAAAGCCAAGGATGATTGCGTTAGACGCTTCAGCCAAGACTGCATCAGTTTCTGTGATACCGCCAACACCAGAGCCAACAATGTTCACTTTCACTTCTTCGGTTGAAAGTTTCATCAGCGAGTCTGCGATTGCTTCAACAGAGCCTTGTACGTCTGCTTTCAGTACAATGTTCAACTCAGCAACATCACCCGCAGCCATGTTAGAGAACATGTTCTCAAGTTTAGACTTCTGCTGACGAGCCAGTTTCACTTCGCGGAACTTACCTGCACGGTAGTTTGCAACTTCACGCGCTTTACGCTCATCACGAACAACAGTGGCTTCATCACCCGCAGCAGGAACACCAGAAAGACCCAGAATTTCTACAGGAATAGATGGACCAGCTTCGTTAACTTCGTTACCGATTTCGTCACGCATCGCACGTACACGGCCATACTCTTGACCACATAGAACGATATCGCCTTTACGTAGCGTACCAGACTGAACAAGTACAGTTGCAACCGGACCGCGACCTTTATCAAGACGAGACTCAACAACCACACCAGAAGCCATACCTTCTTTCACTGCGGTCAGTTCAAGAACTTCGGCTTGCAGAAGGATTGTCTCAAGTAGCTGATCAATGTTAGTACCTTGTTTCGCAGAGATGTGAACAAACATGTTCTCACCGCCCCACTCTTCAGGCATAACGTCGTATTGAGATAGCTCGTTCTTAACGTTGTCTGGGTTGGCTTCTTCTTTATCGATCTTGTTCACTGCAACAATGAGAGGTACACCTGCCGCTTTCGCGTGCTGGATTGCTTCCACTGTCTGAGGCATCACACCATCATCTGCTGCAACAACAAGTACAACGATATCCGTCGCTTGAGCACCACGAGCACGCATAGCAGTAAACGCTGCGTGTCCAGGAGTATCTAGGAAGGTGATCATGCCGTTTGGCGTTTCTACGTGGTAGGCACCAATGTGCTGCGTAATACCACCCGCTTCACCAGAAGCAACGTGTGTACGACGAATATAGTCCAGCGTTGATGTTTTACCGTGGTCAACGTGACCCATAATGGTTACAACTGGTGCACGAGGTACGGATTCAAACTTATCATCACGATCCGACAGAACAGCCTCTTCGAGTTCGTTCTCTTTACGCAGAACCACTTTGTGGCCCATCTCTTCAGCAACCAGTTGCGCCGTTTCTTGGTCGATCACTTGGTTGATCGTCGCCATTGCGCCCATCTTCATCATAACCTTGATGACTTCAGTCGCTTTTACCGACATCTTGTTCGCCAGCTCAGAAACAATGATAGTCTCGCCGACAATCACGTCAGATTTCGCCACAACCGCAGTTTTATCGAAACCATGTTGCATTGATTTTGGCTTAGACAATTTGCCTTTACGTCCGCCTTTCCCGCCGCGCTGAACACGTGGACCACCACGCTCATCATCTTCACTTGCTTTGGTTGATGACTTAGTTTTTTTCTTCTTGCGACGAGCGGCTTCTTCTTGACGATCTGCTTCATCTTCGGCTTCACGTGCGTATTGTGAAGTCGTTACATGGTAATCTGTATCTTCCATATCACCCTTTTTCTCTTCTGCAGCAGACCAACGCTCTTTGTTCTTTTCAGCCAATTCGCGAGCTTCCTCAAGCTTACGCTGACTTTCCTCTTCAGCCTTACGCTTAGCTTCTTCTTCCTGACGACGTTTTAGCTCTTCGGCCTCTTTTCGCGCTGCTTCTTGCTTAATTTTTTCTTCTGCATCACGTTTTGCTTTTTCTTCAGCAGCACGTTCCGCTTTCTCTTGTGCATCACGGTCAACCGATTTTTCGGCATCACGTTTTGCTTCGTCTGCGGCACGCTTTGCTTCTTCAGCTTCACGTTTTGCCGCTTCTTCCGCTTCACGCTTCGCTGCTTCCTCGGCGGCACGTTTTGCTGCTTCTTCAGCTTCACGTTGCGCCGCTTCTTCAGCTTCGCGTTTTGCTTCGTCTTCGATTGTACTGCGTTTTACGTAGGTACGTTTCTTGCGCACTTCAACCTGAACATTCTTACTCTTACCGCCACCAGCGCTTACACTAAGCGTGCTGCGAGTTTTACGCTGTAAGGTCAAACGAGTTGGAGCCGTGTCACCAGAGGTATCGCCGTGCTCTTTTTTCAGATGAGAGAGAAGCTTCTGCTTCTCTTCATCCGTCACATTATCTGTGCTCGCTTTTTTCATTCCAGCATCAGCAAGTTGCTCTAATAAGCGGTCAACTGGCGTACCAATTTCTTCACTCAGTGCTTTAACTGTAAGTTGTGTCATGCCGCTTTCTCCCCTTGCTGAAATTATGCTTCTTCTCCGAACCAACAGATGTTACGAGCAGCCATGATGAGTTCTCCTGCACGCGCTTCTGTTAGACCTTCGATACCTTCTAAGTCATCAATACCCTGATCAGCCAAATCTTCCAGTGTCGCAACACCTTTCGCCGCCAGTTTGAATGCCATTTCGCGCTCAAGCCCTTCAAGACCAAGCAGATCTTCTGCTGGCTCTAGGCCTTCAAACGCTTCTTCCTGTGCCAAAGCGATCGTGGTCAGAGCATCTTTTGCACGACCACGCAGCTCCTCAATCAGATCTTCATCAAGACCTTCAATATCAAGCAATTCGTTGACAGGAACGTAAGCAATCTCTTCCAGAGTAGAGAAGCCTTCTTCAACCAACAGTTGAGCGAAATCTTCTTCGATATCTAGATATTTCATGAAGTTATTAATAGACGCCTGAGACTCTTCAGCATGTTTCTTCTGTAGATCTTCAACCGTCATAACGTTCAGTTCCCAACCCGTTAGCTGAGAAGCCAAACGAACGTTCTGACCATTTCGACCGATCGCTTGCGCTAGGTTACCCGCTTCGACTGCGATATCCATTGAGTGTGCGTCTTCATCAACAATAATTGATGCTACATCCGCAGGCGCCATCGCGTTAATCACGAATTGCGCTGGGTTGTCATCCCAAAGTACGATGTCAATGCGTTCGCCACCAAGCTCGCCGGACACCGCTTGAACACGAGCACCACGCATACCAACACAAGCTCCGACAGGGTCAATGCGCTTGTCGTTCGTTTTAACGGCGATCTTAGCACGAGAACCTGGGTCACGTGCAGCGCCTTTTAGTTCAATGATGTCTTCGGCAATTTCCGGTACTTCAACACGGAATAGCTCTGCCAGCATTTCTGGCTTAGAACGGGTAATGAACAGTTGGAAGCCACGAGCTTCTGGCGCTACTTTGTACAGCAAACCGCGAACACGGTCGCCTGGGCGGAAATTTTCACGTGGTAGCTGATCATCACGAAGAATAACTGCTTCAGCGTTATTGCCTAGATCCAACACTACCGTTTCGCGGTTTACTTTCTTCACCACACCAGTGATCAAATCACCTTCATTGTCGATGAACTGCTCGACGATCTGGGCACGCTCAGCTTCACGTACTTTTTGCACGATCACTTGCTTTGCTGTTTGCGTAGTAATACGGTCAAACGTCACTGATTCAATCTTATCTTCGATGTAATCACCGATTTCGACCGAATCATCATCAAAGCTCGCTGCTTCAAACGAGATCTCTTTGGTTGGGTTTTCGACATTCTCTACCACTAACCAGCGACGGAAAGTTTCGAATTCACCCGTTTTACGATCGATAGCAACACGAACATCAATTTCAATTTCGTATTTTTTCTTAGTCGATGTCGCCAGAGCAATTTCTAGCGCTTCAAAGATACGCTCACGAGGTACCGCTTTTTCGTTGGATACCGCTTCTGCTACCGCTAAAATTTCTTTACTCATTTAATTAGCCTCTAAGCTGAAAACTTTTTTAGGGAACTAAAATTTAGGGATCAGGTTAGCTTTTGAAATGTTGCTTAGAGCAAATTCTTCCTGCTGTCCATCAACGAGAACCATGATAGTTTCGCCATCCACACCTTGGATAACACCTTTCCATTTACGGCGGTTACTTGCAGCCATTTTTAAAACGATGCTGACCTCGTGGCCAATATAGTGCTCATAATGTGCTGGCTTAAAGAGTGGCCTATCTAAACCAGGTGAAGATACTTCCAAGTTGTAGGCCACAGTGATCGGGTCTTCAACATCCAGAACAGCACTGACTTGACGACTCACTTCAGCACAATCTTCAACCGTAATACCGTTTTCATGATCAATGTAAATACGTAATGTTGAATGCTCACCCGCTCGGATAAACTCTAATCCAACTAATTCATAGCCTGATGCACCAACGGGTACTTCAAGCATTTCAGTAAGTTGTCTCTCTAAACCAGTCATTTAAACCACTCCAGAAACAAAAAAAGGGCTCAGAGCCCAATACTAAAACCAAGCAACTATCTGATTTCCTTGAAAAAGGAAGATTCAGATAACAAAAAACCCCGATTAAGTCGGGGTTTTTTGTTGCTGGACCCTGAAATGTCAAACGTCCAATAACGCTTAACTGTAGTGTGGTTAGCACTACGACAAACTTGTAAAGCATCTCAAGGAGATTGGTTGCGGGGGCCGGATTTGAACCGACGACCTTCGGGTTATGAGCCCGACGAGCTACCAAGCTGCTCCACCCCGCGTCCGACTTGCTGTGCATTATACGCGCAACAGTAGTATTTACAAGTTTGTAAATCAATGGTGCCGAGAGAGGGACTCGAACCCTCACACCATAGGCGCTAGCACCTCATGCTAGTGTGTCTACCAATTTCACCATCTCGGCAATCAAATCTAATTAGTGAGGAATTTCATCTGACTGAACAGGCTTTTCACTCACATTGTCCTGAACTTGCTCTATGATTTGGCCCTGTGTTGGATCAACCCACTGAGACTCAACTTTGTGCGTTGACATACGGCCAAGCAACAAGCTCACAACAAAAAATACGGTCGCTAAAATAGCAGTCGTTCTGGTTAGGAAGTTTCCTGAGCCGCTTGCACCAAACACGGTGTTTGAAGCACCAGCACCGAATGAAGCTCCCATATCTGCGCCTTTACCTTGCTGAATCAACACAAGGCCAATCACACCAAGCGCTGCCAACAGGTAAATCACAAGTAGAACTGTAAACATTTTTCCACCTATGTTCCGATTTACTGAGCTAGCGTCGTTTTTCGCCCTAGAAACAGAGCATTAAAACAAAACCAGCGTCCTCCTAACTGAAGGCCGAGCAATACTATCGAAAGCATGCTGTGCTGACAAGTAAAAATTAAGAAATAATCCTCACCCACGCGCCAAGCGGTCAAAAAAGGGACAAATCGAATATTTTATTACTCAAAGAGCCATCTATTGATGGCTCTAACATAAAGCTCACCAGCAACTAGCAGCTCGCTTTGACTGCTTCAGCGATTTTAAGAGCACTCTGATTAACCAGCTCTGCATCTTCACCTTCCACCATTACGCGCAGCAGCGGTTCAGTTCCAGATTTACGCAACAGTACTCTGCCTTTGCTGCCAAGTACATTTTCCACTTCCGTCACCGCCTGCTTAACGGCATCGGCCTCAAGTGGATTGCTGCTGCCAGAAAAACGTACGTTTTCCAGCACTTGAGGGTAAAGAGTCATCCCTTGTGACAGGTCGTGTAAGGTCATTGAACTACCGACAACCGAAGCCAACACTTGTAAAGCCGCCACAATCGCATCTCCTGTGGTGACTTTATCAAGTAAAATGACATGGCCTGAGTTTTCTGCTCCAATTTTCCAGCCTTTTTCCAAAAGCTTTTCCATCACATAGCGGTCACCCACGGCAGCGCGGACAAAAGGAATTCCTAACTGTTTCAGTCCATTTTCCATACCAAGGTTGGTCATTAATGTCCCAACCACTCCGCCTTTTAGCTCACCACGGCGCAATGCATCACGGGCAATGATGTAAGCAATCTGATCACCATCGATCTTATTGCCAAGATGATCGACCATAATAATCCGATCACCGTCGCCGTCAAACGCCAAACCTAGGTCGGCATTTTCTTCTACTACACGCTTTTGTAATGCTCGCACATCAGTTGCGCCCACTTCGTGGTTGATGTTAATTCCGTTCGGTTCAACACCCATTGCTATGACGTCGGCGCCGAGTTCAGAAAAAACACTCGGAGCAATGTGGTACGTGGCGCCATTGGCACAATCAACCACAATTTTCAACCCTGAAAGATTCAAAGCTGAAGGGAAAGTGCCTTTGCAAAACTCAATGTATCGACCTGCTGCATCATTTAAACGCGTCGCTTTACCGAGAGCTGCAGATTCAACACATTCAATCTCTTTGTCTAACTCGGCTTCAATTGCCAATTCAACGTCATCAGGCAGTTTGGTTCCTTCGGAAGAGAAGAACTTAATGCCATTATCGTAATACGGGTTGTGTGATGCCGAAATCACGATCCCCGCCTCTGCGCGAAAAGTTTGCGTTAAATACGCCACCGCAGGGGTTGGCATCGGCCCAGTGAAAGTGGCTTTTAAACCTGCCGCCGCCAAGCCCGCCTCTAGGGCTGACTCCAGCATATAACCAGAAATGCGCGTATCTTTGCCAATAATCACTTTTTTTGTGCCCTGTTTGGCAAGAACACGCCCCGCCGCCCAGCCAAGTTTTAGTACAAAGTCCGGTGTAATTGGGTACTGCCCAACTTTTCCACGTACACCATCAGTACCAAAGTAACGTCTTTTTTCTGACATAGTTTTCCCTTTATTTTTCTTCTCGGCTCAGTGGTTGTTTTTCATCATTTGAATGACTTTCATCGCTTCAACCGTCTCTTCAACGTCATGAACGCGAATGATCTGAGCCCCTTTCAAAGCAGCAATGGTGGCACATGTTACACTAGCGACCATGCAATCGGCAGGCTTTTTATCCAACAATTTAAAGATCATCGATTTGCGCGACATCCCAGCCAGCAGTGGCAAACCAAACTGGTGGAAGGATTCGAGATGCGCAAGAAGGTGGTAGTTGTGTTCGAGCGTTTTTCCGAAACCAAAGCCAGGATCCAAAATCAACAACTCTTTTGCTATGCCGGCTTGCTCACACACTTTCACTCTTTCTCGGAGGAACTCACCGACTTCTCGCAATACATCTTGATAGTTAGGGCGATGTTGCATACTTCGAGGCTGACCTTGCATGTGCATCAAGCAAATAGGCACTTGTGCTTTAGCGGCAATCTCTAAGGCACCTGGCTCTTGCAACGCGCGAATATCATTAATCAGATCAGCGCCTGCCTCAATAGCTTGGCGCATTACTTCAGCTTTACTGGTATCAACCGATATCCAAACATCAGAACTTGCGCGGATCGCTTTAACGACAGGAATCACTCGATTGATCTCTTCTTCTAATGACACTTCCGGCGCTCCGGGGCGAGTCGATTCACCACCAATATCAATGATGGTTGCCCCCGCTTGGATCAACTTCTCTGCTTGGCGAAGCGCGGCACCCAAATGCGTAAACTGCCCACCATCAGAAAAAGAGTCTGGCGTGACGTTGAGAATTCCCATTATTTGTGGGGTAGAAAGGTCTAATTGTTTTTTATGAGAACGTAAAATCATAGCAATAAATACAAAAACCCCGAGTTTCCTCGGGGCTTTCCTTGATAGTTAAGCGTTATTCTGCATCTTTTTTATCTGCAGCATCAACCGTTGATTCATCAACTTGCTCAGGTTCTTCGACTTTTGCTTCCGCATTCGCTTCTGGTGCAGCAGGTTTCTCAGGCTGTGAATTGACGTGATCCGCCCAGCCTGCCGGCTCTCGAATCACTTCTTTACGCGCCATAAGATCATCAATCTGACCAGCATCGATCGTTTCATACTTCATCAATGCATCTTTCATTGCGTGCATGATGTCCATATTATCGATAAGAATCTGTCTCGCACGCTCGTAGTTACGGTCAATCAACTGACGCACTTCGTCATCGATGAGTTTTGCGGTGTCATCAGACATATGTTTGGTCTGTGTCACACTGCGTCCCAAAAAGACTTCACCCTCATCTTCGGCGTATAGCATCGGCCCTAGCTTTTCAGAGAAGCCCCACTGTGTGACCATTTTGCGAGCGATATCTGTCGCGCGTTCAATGTCATTTGAAGCACCAGTGGAGACCTTATCTACACCATAAATCAGCTCCTCAGCTAAACGACCGCCATACAAGCTTGAGATCATTGACTCAAGGTGTTGACGAGACATGCTGACACGATCTTGCTCTGGCAAATACATGGTCACCCCCAAAGCACGACCACGTGGAATGATCGAAACTTTGTAGACTGGGTCATGTTCAGGCACCAAACGACCAACAATTGCATGGCCCGCTTCGTGGTACGCCGTCGATTCCTTGGTTTCTTCCGACATCACCATAGAACGGCGCTCTGCACCCATCATGATCTTGTCTTTTGCCAGCTCAAACTCAACCATAGAGACATTACGTTTGTTACCTCTGGCCGCAAACAGAGCCGCTTCGTTGACCAAGTTGGCCAAATCGGCGCCTGAGAACCCAGGAGTACCCCGTGCAATCAATGAAGGCTCTACATCACCCGCAAGCGGAACTTTACGCATGTGTACTTTGAGAATTTGCTCACGACCACGAACATCTGGTAAGCCAACCACAACCTGACGATCGAAACGACCAGGACGCAACAAGGCAGGGTCGAGTACATCAGGACGGTTAGTTGCAGCAATGACGATAATACCTTCATTACCTTCAAAACCATCCATCTCCACCAACATTTGGTTCAATGTTTGTTCGCGTTCATCGTGACCACCACCGACACCAGCACCACGTTGGCGACCAACCGCATCGATTTCGTCAATAAAGATGATACATGGCGACGCTTTTTTCGCTTGCTCAAACATATCGCGAACACGAGAAGCACCGACACCGACAAACATCTCAACGAAATCAGAACCAGAGATAGTAAAGAACGGTACTTTCGCTTCACCAGCAATCGCTTTAGCTAACAACGTCTTACCCGTACCTGGAGGACCGACCATCAAAACGCCCGTCGGAATCTTACCACCGAGCTTTTGGAAACGGCTCGGATCGCGCAGATAATCGACAAGCTCTTTGACATCTTCTTTGGCTTCGTCACAGCCCGCCACATCTCCAAACGTCGTTTTGATTTGCTCTTCGCTCATCATGCGTGCTTTGCTCTTGCCGAATGACATAGCGCCTTTACCGCCGCCACCTTGCATCTGACGCATGAAGAAAATCCACACACCAATCAGAAGGATCATTGGGAACCAAGAGATAAAGATGGTGCCAAGTAGACTCTGTTCTTCTGGAGGCGTACCTTGCACTTTCACATTTTGGTTAATCAGGTCATCAAGCAGCTTTTGATCGTACACAGGCATATACGTGACGAACTTCGCACCTCCGCCTCGGCGAACAAAACTAATTTCACCATTATTAAAGGTTGCTTCCTGAATCTGGCCTTGGCCAACTTCCTGTACAAATGTGGTGTAATCAACTGCTCTGCCGTTACTTTCACCAGGGCCAAAGCTCTGAAATACCGACATTAAAACCACAGCGATAACCAGCCACAGAATTAGATTTTTTGCCATGTCACTCAAGGTGTCAGCCTCTCGATAACTAATTGTAATTAAAGGTAGGGTACTACAGTTTGTAAGCTGTATCTATAGTGTTAACTTTGCCCTGCTAGAGCTAAATAGTTAACCTTTGTAACCAGTGGCTACAACAAAGACTTCGCGTGAACGCGCTCGCGATGACTCTGGTTTTCTGATTTTAACGACTTTAAATATGTCGCGGACGTTTTTAACGTATTCATCAAAACCTTCGCCCTGGAAAACCTTGACCACAAAGCTACCATTAGGCGCCAGAACTTGTCGACACATATCTAGAGCCAATTCAACTAAGTACATAGCCCGTGGTTGATCGACCGAGTTGTTGCCTGCAATATTTGGAGCCATGTCTGACATGACCACATCCACCATTGAAGGTTGGATCCGCTCCAAAAGCGCTTCTAGTACAGCATCATCGCGAAAATCACCTTGCAAGAAGCTAACACCCGCAATCGGATCCATAGGCAACAAATCACAAGCAATTACTTGTCCTTGTTCACCGATAATCTTAGCTGCATACTGAGACCATCCACCAGGCGCCGCTCCTAGATCCACCACGGTCATGCCTGGCTTCAACAATTTATCTTTCGTTTGAATCTCTTCAATTTTGAAATAAGCACGAGAACGATAGCCTTTCTTTCTGGCCTCATTGGCATACTTATCATCAAAATGCTCTTTTAACCAACGACCAGAACTGGCCGAATGTTTCTGTTTACTCATTCTAATCTCAACGAAGCTGTTTGCAGACCTATTACTCTGATAGGCAGACTCTATCGCTCAATAAATTATAGTCTTCAGCAATAGATGGCGCTAAAATAGGTTTTTTCAACCCTTAGTTTAAATAAAAATGGCGGCGGAATGAACCTAAGCACCAAACAAAAGCAGCACCTAAAAGGCCTAGCTCACAGTTTAAAACCTGTTGTGCTAATGGGCGCAAATGGACTTACAGAAGCCGTGCTTGCCGAAATCGAAATCGCACTTAACTTCCATGAACTGATCAAAGTGAAAATTGCTTCTGAAGATCGGGAAACTAAGCTGCTGATTGTCGATGCGATTGTTCGAGAGACTGGCGCAGAAAAAGTTCAAGTAATTGGTAAAACCTTAGTACTTTTCCGTCAATCGGAACAACGTAAAATCGAACTTCCACGTAAGTAATGACGATATTTACGTAGGCAACGAACAAAAGAAAGGTCGCGCAGTGCGACCTTTTTCGTCATTTTAGTTATCAAACGGTTAAATGTATTCTACCCGGTCAATTTCAAAATCTTTCGTACCGCCAGGCGTGGTGATTACCACTTCATCACCTTCCATTTTACCGATCAGACCACGTGCAATTGGCGAACTGACAGAAATACGCCCCGCCTTGATGTCAGCTTCATCTTCACCAACAATTTGATAAGTTTTCTCTTCGTCGGTATCGCAATCGATCAATGTCACGGTCGAACCGAAAATAACCTTACCTGTGTTTTCCATTTTGCTCACATCAATCACCTGAGCCACGGACAACTTGTACTCAATATCACGAATTTGCGCTTCGCATATCCCCTGCTCTTCACGAGCAGCATGATACTCGGCGTTCTCTTTCAGATCGCCCAACTCACGGGCTTCAGCAATGGCCTCGGAAATCTGCGGACGCAACTTGAGCAATCTTTCTAATTCTTGGCGCAGCAACTGTTCGCCGCGAGCTGTCATTGGAACTTTTTCCATTTTCTACCTCTATGCCAAAGTGTTCTTTGGACAAAAAAAATCTACCCACTCATTGGAGTAGGTAGTTACGGAACATTGATACAGTTAGTGTAAACAAACTTTAGCACCAAATCATCTTAATTTCCTCTTTCACTTTTTCTCGCTCAAACAAGCGTGCGTCACTTGGCCAAATCGTACTGAACTAAAGTAACAGAGCGTATGCTTAACGATTAAGTTGCAGAAAAACAACAAAAAAAAGATAAAGACAATGTAATCACCCTCAAACCAAAACAAACAAACAAAACAATAAAATCAAAAGCTTAAAGCTAAAAAATAAAAATCGAACAGCGTGCATTACTAGAATTTATATCATTTTACTAACCAAGTTGAGAGGTTTGGCAGTACAACATGGCAGTCAAACGACGTTGCTCGCTCTTATATTCGTTACTCCTCAAATGTTTATCGGTAGCCGCAACGAAGAATCAACCAAAACCAAGCTATCTGTCACGAGAGCGTTAAGCCTCACTCATAGCGATATGGACTGCAAAAACTAGGACTATAAAACGATGAAAAAGACATTAATTGCTCTTTCGGTATCTGCTGCTGCAGTGGCAACGGGTGTAAATGCAACTGAAATTTACAGCCAAGACGGCGCTTCTTTAGATGTAGGTGGCCGTGCAGAGGCGCGTCTTTCAGTAAAAGATGGTAATGCGCAGGATGACTCACGTGTTCGTCTAAACCTTTTGGGTAAAGTAGACATCCAAGACGGTCTATACGGTGTCGGTTTTTACGAGGGCGAATTCGCTACTAATGACAATGGTGAAAACAAAACCAACAATAACTTAGACAACCGTTACGCTTATGCTGGTATCGGCGGTACGTTTGGCGAGATCACCTACGGTAAAAACGATGGTGCGCTTGGCATCATTACTGACTTTACCGACATCATGTCTTACCACGGTAACTCTGCAGCGAAGAAAATTGCGGTTGCCGATCGAGTAGACAATATGGTTGCCTATGCTGGACAGTTTGACGCACTAACGGTGAAAGCAAGTTACCGTTTTGCTGACCGTTATGAGGAAGCTTCAGGTTCAGACAGCAAGTATGTCAACAATGGTCAAGACGGCTACTCACTTTCTGCCATCTACGCTATTGGTAATACTGGCTTGGCACTTGGTGGTGGCTACGCTGATCAAAAAGATCAAAATGAATATATGCTAGCGGCGTCTTACACTATGGGCGATCTGTACTTTGCTGGCGTTTACACCGATGGTGAGTTAGCGAAAACCGGTGGTGATTACACTGGTTACGAATTAGCAGCACGTTATACGATGGGTCAAACTGTCTTCACGACCACTTATAACAACGCAGAAACTAACAAGAACACTTCTGCAGATAACGTAGCACTGGATGCCACTTACTACTTCAAACCGAACTTCCGTGGTTATGTTTCTTACAACTTTAACCTAATTGATGCGGGCGACAAATATGGTGTAGTTAATAGCACCGGAGATAGAGCGACCAAAGCACAAGCAGAAGACGAACTGGCTATCGGTCTACGTTACGACTTCTAATACGCCTCATTCGGCCTACGACTCTCAACGCCTGCTGAACTAGCAGGCGTTTTTTATCCCCGCTATACTGTTGGCACTTTGGTATTCCACAGGCAACACGCATGCGCTTTTTTCTTCAAACCTTGTGTCTTCTCGGCTGCAGCTTTTTTTCTCACGTTGCCGCGGTACAAGCGGACAATTATGCTCCTTTGGCTTATCTACCGGAAGGCAGTAGAAGCAGCTTGTGGGTTGAGAACCTACAAAATCAAACCAGCCTGAGTAGCTTGCCAAGCAATCCACAACTTTTTCCACCAGCGAGTACCTTAAAATTAGCCACTGCGCTGGCAGCCAAACTGGAGTTAGGAGACGATTTTGTTTTTACTACCCAACTTCTGCGCGATAAACAGGACATCATTTTGCGATTTTCTGGCGATCCCACTCTCACGACAGAACAGCTCAAAACCCTTTTTGCTGAGGCAAAAGCACAGGGGATAACGCAGATTTCAGGCGATATTTGGCTGGATAACAGTGTGTTTACAGGCTACGAACGCGCCGTGGGTTGGCCGTGGGATATTTTGGGCGTTTGCTACAGTGCACCATCAAGTGCGATCACATTGGATGAAAACTGTGTCCAAGCTTCGATTTATACCCAAGATGATGGAAACACACGCGTTTACGTACCAGAGCACTTTCCTATTTATGTAAAAACCGACGTCAAAACGGTATCAAAAACCGTGAAAGAAGCGAGCCACTGTGACTTAGAACTTCTTACCTCTAGCAATAATCAGTATCAGCTCCAAGGATGTCTAGTCGAACGCGATAAACCGTTACCGCTTAAGTTTGCTGTGCAGGACTCAACACAATACGCAACACGAATTGTCTATACCCTGCTAAGACAGCTCGATATCAAATTCACTGGGCAGATTCGTATTGGTGTACCAAACTCGACCTCAGCTACGCTGATCGCTACGCATCAATCCGCGCCATTGCCGACTTTACTCGATTCAATGCTCAAGCATTCTGACAACTTGATCGCCGATAACCTGACCAAAGCCTTGGGCGCACACTTCTATCTTCAGCCTGGAAGTTTTAACAATGGCACCGAAGCAATCAAACAAGTCTTATTCGCTAAGGCGGGAATCGATCTCTCCAGAGCACAGCTCGCTGATGGTTCGGGATTATCACGCAATAACCGCATGAGCCCACAAGATATGATGGCGATATTAAAATATCTCTGGCAACACGACGCCCAGCTGCGGATTCTCTCCATGCTACCGAAATCCGGTGTCTCTGGCACATTGAAGTACCGCCAAAGCATGCGCCAAGAACCTGTGAAAGGGCAAATTCTCGCCAAGAGTGGTTCGCTGTATGGCAGCTATAACATGGCCGGATTTGTACTCGATCAAAACGGCCAACCGAGCTCCGCTTTTGTGCAGTTTATCACTGACTACTACCCGTCAGAGGAGAGCACGCCCGTGGCGCCGATTACCCAATTTGAAAACGCCTTCTATCGCGATTTGCTGCAGTTTAGTCAAGTCACTACTCAGCGCCCCTAACGGTTAGGAGTTGCAGCAAAAAAAAGCGCCTCGCAAGGCGCTTTTCTGCTTTAAGACGATCGCCGAGTTTAGGCGATGGTCACACGGGCAAACTTACGTTTGCCGACTTGGAACACATAAGTGCCAGCAAGCGGTTCAAGTTTGGCATCTTCGATCTTTTCGCCATCCAGCTTCGCGGCGCCTTGTTTAACCATACGCATCGCTTCCGAGGTCGATGCGCAAAGCTCGGCGTCTTTCAACAGATTCGCAATCGCGGTACCTGCGGCAAACGTAAACTCTGGCATTTCATCAGGCACTTGGTTTTTAGCAAAACGGTTGACAAACTCTTGCTCAGCCGCGTCTGCATCGGCTTCACTATGGAAACGAGCAATGATCTCTTTCGCCAGCAACACTTTAATATCGCGTGGGTTTTTACCCGCTTGAACGTCTGCTTTGAACTGTTCAATCTCTTCCAAAGGACGGAAAGAGAGCAGTTCGTAGTAACTCCACATCAAAGTGTCTGATATCGACATGATCTTGCCGAACATCTCACTCGGCGCTTCGCTGATACCGATGTAGTTGCCTGACGATTTCGACATTTTCTTCTCGCCATCAAGGCCAACAAGCAGTGGCATCATCAGTACCACTTGCGGCTTCTGGCCGTGAGATTTTTGCAGTTCGCGACCCATCAATAAGTTAAATTTCTGGTCAGTACCGCCAAGCTCAACATCGGTTTCCATCGCAACCGAGTCCCAGCCTTGCAACAGTGGATACATGAACTCGTGAATGGCGATCGGCTGACCACCCGCGTAACGCTTTTTAAAATCGTCACGCTCCAGCATACGTGCCACGGTTTGATTGGCCGCAAGACGAATCATCCCTTCCGCACCCAGCTCAGAAAGCCATTCAGAGTTAAACTGAATTTTGGTTTTGGCTGGATCAAGGATTTTGAACACCTGCTCTTTATATGTTTCAGCGTTACGCAGTACATCTTCACGGCTGAGCGGTGGACGCGTGCTGTTCTTACCCGTTGGGTCACCGACCATAGCGGTAAAATCACCAATCAGGAATGTCACTTCATGACCTAATTCTTGGAACAAGCGAAGCTTATTGAATATCACCGTGTGGCCAAGGTGGATGTCAGGTGCGGTCGGATCCGCCCCTAATTTGATACGTAGAGGACGGCCTTCTTTTAATTTTGCGATTAGCTCTTCTTCTGGAATCAGCTCTTCAACACCGCGTTTAATCTCGGCTAGTGCAGCTTCAATGCTCGCCATGCTTGTTCACTCCCACAAATTTGGCAAAATATAATAGCTGGACATCTTACTTGAATAGCACTGCATTTTGAAACAAGTTAGACTAATCCAAGGCTATTTTTCTCTCTTAGATATCATTAAAAACCAGACATGCTTTCGATCTTTACTCGTCTCCCACTGCTGCACAAAATGTTCATCGGCTTTTTTAGTGCAATCATATTCAGCGCTGCCTTTTTGCTCCCCGATGTAAACGACTTGCGCCCCAAGGAAAATCATTTGCAAGTCGGCTTGCATTATCCGATTGAACTCAATGCGCAAAGTTTTTCTCTCACTACGCCACTTAGTGCCGAATCGGCCATCAGTCGTTGGGAACAGCACCGAGTGAAAGAAGGCGAAAGCGCCGCCTTACTCTTTAGCCGGATTGGCTTGTCGGCCAGTTTGCTTCATCAGTTGATCAGCACCAACAATGATATTCAAGAGCAGTTAACCAAGCTACGTCCTGGCGATCTATTGCAATTTGGCTTTGATGAGCAAAACAATCTGCTGCAACTCAAAAGACAATTAAACGCGTTCGAAACCTTTGCCATACAGAGAGAAGGCGAGCAATTTATTTCTCAATTAGACCGCAAAGAGGTCAACTATCAATACGCCTACGCCGAAGCCACGATTACTTCCAATTTCTGGAACGCAGCAATCAGCGCGAATTTAACCCCTAACCAAATCATGGAGCTGGCGGGCATTTTTGGTTGGGATATTGATTTCGCGTTAGATATTCGTGAAAAAGACAGTTTTCGCGTTCTGTATCAGGAACAAGTCGTTGAAGGAGAAGTGATTGGTCGCGGACGGATCATCGCGGCGATTTTCCACAACCAAGGCGAAACATTCACTGCGATTTATGATGATAGAACCGACAATTACTACGATGAGAATGGCCGTGCGATGAAAAAAGCCTTCCTTCGGGCACCGATCGATTTTCGCCGTGTCAGTTCCAATTTCAATCCACGTCGCCTTCACCCGGTGACTGGCCAAGTTAAAGCACACCGTGGCACGGATTACGTTGCGCCAGTGGGCACTCCTATTTGGGCGGCGGGCGATGGCGTGGTATTGCAATCTGGCTACAACCAGTTCAACGGTAATTACGTGTTTATCAAACACAGCAATACTTACATCACCAAATATCTGCATATGAAAAAACGTCTGGTCAAAACGGGCCAACGGGTAAAGCAAGGGCAGACGGTTGGCACGCTTGGTGGGACAGGGCGCGTTACGGGTCCGCACTTACACTACGAATTTTTGGTCAATGGGGTGCATAAAAACCCCAGAACGGTAAGTTTGCCTCAGGCGCAATCACTGAGCGGAAGTGCAAAACAGACCTTTATCGCCAACTCCACACTGAGTCTGGAAAAATTGGAGCGCTACAGCAAACTGCTAGCAATGCAATAACCTTCGGGCAAACGAAAAGAGGCAATTCAAATTGCCTCTTTTTATTTCACCCAATACCTCTCACAGCGCTATTTTACCGCAGTATCTGCCGCTTCTTCATCCGCAATCAGCTGCTCATATTCATCAGGCACAATGGGTGAAGCTTTCTCGCGGCCCAACATCAACAAACAGGGCGTAAGCACTAACGTTAGAACGGTCGCGAAAGCCAACCCACCCGCAACTGCGGTTGCTAATTGCGACCACCACTGAGTACTCGGTGCACCGAACTCGATTTTCTGATTGATCAAATCGATGTTCATCTCAAGCACCATGGGCAGCAGTCCTAAAATGGTCGTAATGGTGGTTAACATCACCGGGCGTAAACGCTGAACTCCGGTTCTGAGAATCGCTTCTTCCCTCTCCAATCCACGTTTTCTCAGTTGGTTGTAAGTATCAATCAACACAATATTGTTGTTCACCACAATACCAGCCAAGGCAATTACCCCAATTCCAGACATAATAATGCCAAAGGGCTTTTGGAAAATCAGTAGCCCAGCAAACACGCCAACGGTTGAAAACAACACCGCACTTAAGATCAGAAACGCTTGATAGAAACTGTTGAACTGAGTAATAAGAATCAAAGCCATCACAGCCAGCGCCACCATAAACGCCGTTTGCAAGAAGGCAGACGAGTTTTCCTGCTCTTCATTCTGCCCACGAATTTTAAACTCTACTCCAGAAGGAAGGCCGAGCTCACTGAGCGCTTGTTCTATTTTCGGCAGTTCCAACGCCAAATTGTAGCCTTCAGCCATATCAGCCATCACGTTAATCACACGATGCCCGTCGATACGCTTGATGGTATCTTGCTTATGATTCGGTTTAATCTCCGCAAAATTGGTGATGGGTACTAATCCCGCTGCCGTTTTCACCCTTAATTGCTCAAAACGACCAATATCGCGTTTGTCTTCTGGATAACGCACCAGAATATCGACTTCTTCATCCGCATCATCTGGCAAATAATCGCCTATTTTCAAGCCATTGGTGACAAACTGTACGGTATTGCCAACTAAGGTGGCATCAGCAGCAAAGCGAGAAGCGTCATCACGGCGAATATCGATCTGCCAGTCAATTCCATCTTTACTCGACGAGTCACTGAGATTGGTCAAAGCGGGATTGTTATCCGCCCAATGACGCACAAGCTTCGCCGCTTCGTCTAAGTAATCGGGCACACGCGAAGACATTTCGATCACGAGATCATGTTCCACTGGCGGCCCTGCATCCGGGAACTTGTACTCAATTTCCACCCCAGCAAATTTCGATGTCGTTTGCTTTAGCTCTTCGATGATGGTTTTCACTTTGCGACGGTATTGCCAATCGACCGGCGTTATCTGAATCTGCCCTATCTCATCATCGCCCCCCGTTCGAGTGTAGACACTTTCAAACTCATCGTGGCCAAGCATGACTTGCTCGATATCACGCATCACGGCATCTTTCTCATAGATAGAAAGATCGCCATACGAGCGAACCTTGACGGTAAAGAAAGGCGGATCAACCTCAGGGAAGAATTCCGCGCCGAGACCAGCTTTGCTGTAGGTAAAACCGACACCAACCGCCAGCAAGATCGCACTCAACAGAATTTTCAGCGGATGGCGAATCGCAATGGCGAGGGTTTGATAGTAAAGCTTGGTGATCCCAGTTGCTTTATCAAACTCGCCATTGTGCAGTGCCACCATTCGACGTTGATTTTCAGCGGAAACATTTTGCGGTTTACCAATCAAACCACCGAGTACGGGCACAAACAGCAGCGCCATAATCAGAGAAGCAGCTAACGTTGCTATCAAGGTCAACGGCAAATACTTCATGAACTCGCCGGTAATATCTGGCCAGAAAAGCAAAGGAGCAAAAGCGGCGAGCGTGGTCGCGGTAGAAGCGGTAATCGGCCACGCCATACGTTTGGCAGCATCAAGATAGGCTCTGCGCCTGTCCACGCCTTCTTGCATACGTCGATCGGCAAACTCCGTTACTACAATCGCACCGTCAACCAACATGCCAACCGCCATGATAAGAGCAAACAGCACCACAATATTGACGGTTAAGCCAAACACGGCCAACACCAGTAAACCAGTTAAAAATGAGCCCGGAATCGATACGCCAACCAAAAACGCGGTGCGAACACCTAAAATGGCGATGATGACAATCACCACTAGAATAATGGCCGACAAAATGTTGTTCTGCAGATCGTTGAGCATCAACTCAACATCTTTTGACTGATCCCAAGTGTATTTAACCAACAAGTTCGCTGGCCAATCGTCCCTTTTTTGCGCCTCTTCGATAACCAGTTTCACCAACTCAACCGTTTCGATGATGTTCTCACCTGCGCGCTTTTTGACATCCAACACCACGGCAGATTTACCATCGAGGCGGGCAAAGCTCTCCGGATCACGAAAAGAGCGGCGTACCGTTGCGACATCAGCAAAGGTGATCACTTGCTTGCCGTCCACTTTGATCGGCAACTCTAAAACATCTTTAAGTGAGTCGAAAACCGAAGGCACTTTCACCGAGAAACGGCCGTAGCCAGTATCGACGAAACCTGCCGCAACGACTCGGTTATTCAAAGCGATCAAATTATAGATATCACCCTGATCAAGGCCATAGCTCTCCATCAATAGCGGATCGACGACGATTTCCACGATATCTTCTCGGTCACCGGCAATATCCACTTCCAGCACCTGACGGAAGCTTTCTAGTTTGTCACGAAGCTGACGGGCAACCTGAACAATCGCGCGATCCGGCACCGTGCCATATAGCACCACCGACAAAGCAGGCTCTTCCGAGGCGAGCGTCACTTCGTTTACCGTTGGCTCATCACTCTCCGTCGGCAATTTCGGCTTAGCTAAATCGACCGCTTCACGCACATCCGCCATGGCTTTGGCCAAATCACTGCCAACGGTAAACTCCAACACCACAGAAGCATGTCCCTCTGAAGCGGTGGACGTCATCTCTTTAACGCCCTCAATCGAGCGCAGCTCCTGCTCAATCGGCCGAACCAACAACCGCTCAGCATCGGCAGGCGAAATACCTTGGTGACTCACCGAAACATAAATAATCGGAATGGTGATATCCGGGCTCGACTCTTTGGGAATCGTCATGTAGGTGCCCACACCAGCAATCAAAATCAAGATCAGCAAGCTGATCATAGTGCGCGAGCGCGATAAGGCCGCATCTATGACAGAAAACATACCGCCCCCTTAGTTGACCGCGACACTGGCTTGGCGCGTCGCACGGACTTTATCACCATCGCGCACAAAACCTTGACCAAGGACGATAATGTCAACTTTGTCTCCCAACCCAGAGAGCCAAACGCCATCTTGCTCCGCTTTGACCAGTTGAATAGGCACAAAACGCACCACGTTGTCTTGCAAAGTCTTCACGCCTAGATTGCCATTGTTATCCAGTGCCAGCATGGCCGGCGTTACTTTGATGGCTAAGGTTTCATCTAAGGTAAGATGTACTTCAGCGCTCACCCCCGCAGGGATTCGCTGCATGCGATTATCCACTTCGACTTCAATCGGGAAAGTATTAGTGGCGGGAGAAGAGACCTGCCCTACATAGCGAATCTTACCGTCCAAGACCAGACCGTTGAGGAGACGGACTTTCGCCGTTTGCGAGTTAGCCAGCGATTGCACATGGCGCTCACTGACATCGGCCTCTATCAGCAACTTATCCAAGTCAATCACCGTCGCAACTGGGTCGCCGATACCAACAAAGTCGCCGAGTTCGACAAAACGACTATCCACAATGCCATCAAAAGGGGCTTTTACTTCGGTGTTGCGCAGTTCAGTTTCCACCGTCACCAGATTCGCTTTCGCTTCCACTAGGGCCGCTTCGGCCGTGGCAAAGGCCACTTCACCTTGTAGGCCACGGTTATTGAGCGATTGCGCCGCTTTGAACTCTTTCTGCCGAACGTCCAGCATGGCTTTGGCACGCTGCAACTGGGAGTCAAGATCGCGTTTATCTATCACAGCGATCACTTGGCCTTTACGTACCGCTTGGCCCTTCTCGACGTCTAAACGCACAATTTTTCCAGCGATTTCAGCACCTAATTTGGCTTGCCGATTGGGCGCTGTACGGCCATAGAGATCAATGCTCTTGGCGGTATTTTGTGCGTTAAAGGTTTGAAAAACGACACTCGCGAGTGGAATCGCTTGTTCTTTGCTAAGGGGCGCGGGCTCTTCGGCTTGCAGAGAACCAACACTAAGCCACGTGGTTAATGCGAGAATAATAAGTAGAGAAACTAGCCATGGACGCTGCAAAAAAAAGCGGCCTTGTTGTTTGATAGACATAAAAAGTCCTTTTTATTTGCTCCCCGGATTCTGGAGCATGTTTTACGCAATATCCTAGCGGCGTAAAACAAAGGCAGTTGCGCAATACAACTACCTTTGAAGAAAAGTCTAACCGGATTACACGCTAAACGAGGCGCCGCAACCACAGGTGGTTTTGGCATTGGGGTTATCAATGAAGAAACGCGATCCTTCTAACCCTTCCGTGTAATCGACCACACCGCCAATCAAATACTGCAAACTCATAGGGTCAACCACCAGAGTGACGCCACTATTTTCAATGGTCATGTCACCGTCGTTGACGTTTTCATCGAAAGTAAAACCATACTGGAAACCGCTACAGCCACCGCCAGTAATATAGACACGCAATTTCAGCGCAGGATTCTCTTCCTCAGCAATCAACATTCTTACCCGTGCCGCTGCTGCATCCGAAAAGGATATTGGTACATTCATATCGCTCACGACGACCTCTCTCACTCGTGTAATGCCGTCGGTATGATTATTCCAAATAATTCACGCGACGGACGTATCTTTTTTGATATGAGAGCGATTATCTAATACCTGACCAAGACGTTCAAGTATTCACCATCTTATAGTTCGCTCTTAAGCGCTACATTCTAGCCTGAATATTTTCCGTAAACTCGTGAAAGGAGTCATAAAGCTCAGCAAAATATTTCTAACTATCTCTCAGAGAGGTACAATGCCCGCCACTTGGTCCCGAGCAATCAGAAGAGGATAAACCCATGACCAAATCATCCGAGCTGTATCAGAAAGCCCAACAGACCATCCCCGGCGGCGTGAATTCCCCGGTGCGCGCTTTTAATGGCGTTGGCGGTTCACCAATTTTTGTTGAAAGAGCCGATGGTGCGCTGATCTTTGATGCGGACGGTAAAGCTTATATCGACTACGTGGGTTCATGGGGGCCTATGATTCTCGGCCACAACCACGCGGTGATTCGTGAAGCGGTGATTGATGCAGCGCAGCGCGGTTTGAGCTTTGGTGCGCCGACCGAGATGGAAATCAAAATGGCAGAACTGGTTTCACAGCTCGTGCCATCGATGGAACAGTTGCGTATGGTAAGCTCTGGTACTGAAGCGACCATGAGCGCGATTCGTTTGGCACGTGGATTTACTGGTCGCGACAAAATTGTCAAATTTGAAGGCTGCTACCACGGCCACGCAGACAGCTTGCTGGTCAAAGCCGGTTCAGGCGCATTAACCCTTGGTCAACCAAGCTCGCCTGGAGTCCCTGCTGATTTTGCCAAACATACGCTGACCGCTCGCTTCAACGATTTGGATTCAGTGCGTGAACTGTTTGCAGCCAACCCGGGCGAAATCGCCTGTATCATCGTCGAACCTGTCGCTGGGAACATGAACTGCATTCCACCCGTGGAAGGTTTCCATCAAGGGCTGCGTGAAATCTGCGACCAAGAAGGCGCGCTGTTGATTTTTGATGAAGTGATGACGGGGTTCCGTGTGGCACTGGGCGGCGCGCAAGCGTATTACGACATCAAACCCGATCTCACTACGCTGGGTAAAATCATTGGTGGTGGGATGCCGGTTGGAGCGTTTGGTGGACGTAAAGATGTGATGCAATTTATCGCACCAACAGGTCCGGTTTACCAAGCTGGCACGCTATCGGGCAACCCGGTTGCGATGGCAGCGGGTTACGCTTGTCTGAATTTACTAAAAGAAGAAGGCAACGAAAAACGTTTAGCGGCGAAAACCAAACAATTAGCCGACGGTTTCAAATCGTTAGCCGACAAACACGGCATCCCGCTAGTGGTCAACCAAGTCGGCGGCATGTTCGGTTTCTTCTTTACCGAACAAGAGCACATCACGTGCTATGAAGATGTGGCCAAATGCGATGTTGAAAGATTCAAACGCTTCTTCCATCTGATGATTGAGCACGGTGTCTATTTGGCGCCTTCTGCTTTTGAAGCGAGCTTTACTTCTTTAGCGCACGGTTCAAAAGAGATCGATGCGACGCTCGAAGCGGCAGATCGCTGTTTTGCCATCTTGGCGCAAGAACAGCAATAATATCCTTCGCCTACTAAGTTCAATGGGCCAGCGCAACGTGGCCCATTTTTATTGCCAGTTGAAAAGCACCAGTAGTGCCAGCACCACTACGACGAGGGAAAACCAAGGAATGGATCTTTTCCGTTGCTGTTTTTCACAGCCTTTATCTTTATTGCAACAGCCCATCATCCACTCTCCGCATTGATAACGTCATGATTTGGCGTCATTATAACCACAATATCAATCTATCGTGGATGGCAACTGTGTCAGAAAAAGTCAAAATTACTTCCAGTCATCGGGTTTTGATCGTCGCGCTACTGGCCGCTGGCATTGCCTGTTATTTGCTAGTCGAGCCCTACATCAACTCGATCATTATGGCGTTTATCATTTCTCTGCTGATGTTTCCTGTTCACCAATGGTTCGAACTTAAGATGCCACAGAAGAAAAATCTGGCCTCATTACTCTCTTGCGTTGTGCTGACCTTCATTATCGTGGTGCCGCTGCTGTTTGTATTCGCTGCTATCGTACAACAAGGATCTCTGTTTTCTCAGAACACTTACAAATGGGTAACGCACGGTGGCATTCAAACCGTGTTTGCTCATCCTTGGGTGACTAAAGGACTGCAACTGCTCAACGAATATTTGCCTTTTGACAATATTGACGCCAAGTCGATTGCCGAAAAAGTGGGGCAACTGGCCAGTGCACTCGGATCCAATTTAGTCGCCATTAGCGCCAAAATTTTGGGGGATGCTACTAACTTTTTGCTGGATTTTTTCCTCATGCTATTTGTGCTGTTCTTCTTGTTACGCGACCACGATAAGATCATCGCTGCCATCCGACACATTTTGCCTCTATCGCGCAGTCAAGAAGACAAACTGCTGGATGAAATTGAGCAAGTCTCGAAGTCAGCCGTGATGGGCTCTTTTCTCACCGCGATAGCGCAAGGGGTTGCAGGCGGTATCGGTATGTGGCTTGCAGGCTTCCCAGCCCTTTTCTGGGGTACCATGATGGGCTTCGCCTCTTTCATTCCAGTGGTAGGTACGGCGCTGATCTGGATTCCGGCCACACTCTATCTGCTGCTCACAGGAGAGACGGGGTGGGCCATCTTCTTAGCGATTTGGAGCATTGCGGTGGTTGGTTCGATTGATAATCTGCTCAGACCGTTCTTGATGCAAGGCAGCGCGGGAATGAATACCCTGATGATCTTCTTTTCTCTCTTGGGCGGTATTCAACTGTTTGGCCTCATCGGCCTTATTTATGGACCGCTCATTTTTGCCATCACTATGGTGCTGTTCAATATTTACGAGGAAGAGTTTAAGAACTTTCTCGACCAACAAGACAACAGCTAACCTCAGACACACTTCAAGTCATGGGCAGATTGTGCGAAAATCTGCCCAATTTCTATCTATAGCGTACCCACATGTCTGCATACACCGCCCCAAGCCAAATCGCCCAACGTCAACTCGATTATTTCAAAGGTAAACACGTTCTGGTCGCTGGAGAGCTCGAAGACACTTTCCCTATCGAACTGACGCAGCATTGCCAATCAGTGACTGTGTTTACTTCCAATTACGCTTACTTTCGTCAAATTCAGCAAGCGGATCAGGTTAAGAGTTACTTTGGCTCTGAGTTTGACCAAGCGACGCAAGCGGACCTGTTGCTGCTCTACTGGCCTAAGGCCAAAGCAGAAGCGAACTACCTACTTTCGATGCTGATGGCCAAATTAGGCCAAGGTTGCGAGATAGTGGTGGTGGGTGAGAACCGCTCTGGGATAAAAAGTATAGAGAAAATGTTTAGCGACTACGGGCCAATCAACAAGTACGACTCCGCTCGTCGCTGTTCATTTTATTGGGGACAATGCGAACAGACTCCAGTTCCCTTTACTCAACAAGATTGGTTTGCCAGCTATCAACTGACGCTCAACGGTCACACAATCACGGTAAAAAGCCTACCAGGCGTATTTAGCCACGGCGAGTTTGATCTAGGCAGTAAACTGCTACTCGAAACCTTGCCGGCATTAAGCGGTAAAGTGCTGGATTTTGGCTGTGGCGCGGGAGTCCTTGGTGCATTCATGGCCAAAGCCAACCCTGAGATTAGCCTCGAAATGTGCGATATCAATGCTTATGCTTTGGCATCAAGCCAAGCCACCTTGCAAGCCAATGGCTTGCAAGGTCGTGTGTTTGCTTCCGATATCTACTCTGATACCGCCAGTGATTACCGTTTCATCATCTCTAACCCACCATTTCACAGCGGTCTCGAAACAAATTATAACGCAGCCGAAAACTTATTGGGCAAGGCCCCCAAATACCTTAATGCCAACGGTGAACTGCTCATCGTCGCCAACAGCTTCCTGCGCTACCCTCCGATTATAGAGCAATCATTCGGTAATTGTGCGACGCTAAATAAGACCAACAAGTTCGCCATTTATCACGCACACAAGTAAGCAAATTGGTCACAATATCTGCAACTCAAGCATGACATTGTGACCGAGTCAGCCCGTCGGGGCGATTTTTTGCGTTTCCATCCACGCTTTACAGACAACTTACTTGTCAAAGTAAAAAAACTCGTTAATTTCGTTAAATTCAAAATGGTTTATTTGCTGCATAAAAGCTGCTGATTAACCATTTATCCGTTTTCATGACTCGCCAAGCTTGAGTCATTGTCTTTCAAGAGCCTGAACGAAATTGTATGTTTAAGTTTTACCGGAAACAGAAATTCAAACGTCTGCAAAGTACCCTAATGACGGCCTTTTTGGTGTTGAGTCTGACACCATTAACCATCATTGCGATTTTCTTTTTGCAATCTCATAGCAAGGATCTGCAAGAGCAAAGCACTTCCCACCTCCTCTCAGTGCGCGATACTAAGCAACAGCAGGTAATGGATTATTTTCAGGCACAAGAAACTGAAGTGATGGGTTTTGTCCGTTCAGAGTTGGCTTATGCCAGTGGTGGGCGTTTTTATGGCCTAGTCAATGCCTTTAAAAGTCTAGGTCTGGATATCGAGCAAGCGCGAGAAAACGCCCAGCAACGCTATATTCAGGGCTCGGGCGATCAGATCAAAACGTCAATCTTGCCTGAATCCAGCAGCTATGTCGGGAGTGAACGTTACCGACTGCTGCACAAGCGCTATCACTGGGCCTACTTAGAGCTGCTCAAACGCTCCGATTTTGACGACATCCTGCTCATCGATTTGGACGGCAACGTCACCTACTCCATCTATAAATACGATAATTTTGGTACCAACCTGAAAACGGGGCCCTACAAAGACACTTTACTTGGAAAGAGCTTTCGCCAGCTTGCCAAAGACGTTACGGAAAAGCGCAAGGACAACGAAGATTACACCCCAGTGCTCATTTCCGATTTTGCCGAGGAAGACGGCAAGCAGGTCGCTTGGTTAGGTGCACCCATCATTCAACAAGGCTACTTGCACAGTTATGCGATGTTCCGTTTACCGAACAATGGCTTAACTAAACTGGTTGCCGATGTAAATAAAGATGCAGTGATCCATACTTTGCTCGTAGGCAGTGACCATTTACCTCGTACCATGAGCACCAAACAGGACGATATTAGCCGAAGTGCGGACGTGATCAACAAAGCGCTGGCAGGATTGACCTCAGTTGGAACCTACATAAATGGCTTGGGTGAAGCAACCATTGCCGCATATACACCGATTTCGATGAAAGATCAAACTTGGGCGCTCGTAGTTCAATTGCCTGAAAGCGAAGCCTTTGCGCGCATCCAGCAATTGGAGAAACTGTTTGTCATCGCCATGCTGATTGCCATCATTTTGGTGTTTATCTGCTCACATTATTTGTCCAATTTCATTACCTCTCCACTGCTTAAACTAACGTGGGCAGCCGAGCGAGTCTCCGCTGGCGATCTTGACGAAAACATGATCAATACGGATCGCAAGGATGAAATAGGCCGCTTGGCGGTCAGTTTTGAACGTATGCAGCGCTCTATTCGCGACAAAATTCAGTTAATCAAAACACAAAACCGAGAGTTGGAAAAAAGTCTGCTGTTGATACAAAAACAAAATGATGAACTGCAATTAGCCGACAAACTCAAAGATGAGTTCCTCGCGACCACCTCACACGAGTTGCGCACGCCATTGCATGGCATGATTGGCATTGCCGAAACCTTAGTCTCCGGTGCCAATGGTCCGATTCCTAGCAACCAAAAATATCAGCTCGATATCATCATTAAAAGTGGCCAAAGGCTTGCAAACCTCGTTGACGACCTACTTGATTATCACAAAATGCGCTACGGCAGCTTGGACATTCATAAGTCGGCGGTCAGTTTGGCCAGTGCCACCCGCTTAGTGCTTGAGCTTTCTAGCCATCTGCTTGGTAATAAAACATTAAGGATTATCAACCAAGTTCCGAACGATCTCGCCCCTGTTTCCGCCGATCCACAGCGCTTAGAGCAGGTGTTGTACAACTTGATTGGCAATGCGATTAAGTACACCAGTGAAGGTAAAATCGTCATCTCCGCCAACGTGGTCGACGACAAAGTAAGAATCCAAGTCGTGGACACAGGACAAGGCATTCCGGCAGAACAGTTGGAGCACATTTTTGAACCATTGATTCAAGCGGGTCAGGATGCTGGCCGTTATCGGCAAGGGGCTGGCCTTGGCCTCTCAATTAGCCGTCAGTTAATTGAACTCATGGGCGGCTCTCTGTATGTCAGCAGCCAGCCAATGGTGGGCACAACCTTTAGCTTTACCCTGCCTTTGGCCAGTGATGACGAGATCAATACCACAGCGAAAATGGCGCAATACCATCACTTTCAAGCACCTGACAGCAATGAATTACTTTCTCTTGATCAATCATCCCTTCCAGAAAATCCGCAGGGTGCATTGTTAGTGGTCGCTGACGATGAGCCTGTGAATCTACGTGTACTGGAAAGTTTCCTGCGTATTGAAGGCTATCGTGTCAGAACTGCTTCCGATGGCCCGGAAACACTCGCGCTGATCAAGCAAGAGAAGCCCGCGCTATTGCTACTCGATATCATGATGCCGGGCATGAGCGGTTATCAGGTTTGCCACCAACTGCGTCAAGAGTTCGATCTGGCTGAACTGCCCGTTATCATGCTGACCGCACTCAATCAAAGCGAAGATCGTGTGCGCGGCTTTGAGGCAGGTGCCAACGACTACTTGTCAAAACCGTTCAATAAACAAGAGCTTGCTGCGCGAATCAAAGCGCATCTGATGGCGAGTAAAGCCGAGGAGCGACGCTTAGAAAACAGCCGCTTAGAAGCCGAGTTAAAACAGAGAGCGATGGTCGAGGCGAGTTTACTTGAGACGCAAGGACGGCTACTGGAGCAGCTGGAATCCGCTCCTGAAGCCATCATCTGTATCCGTGAAGACAAACGCATTCGTTTTGCCAACGAAGCGGCTTGCAAGCTGTTTAAACGCAATTTGGAACAGATCAGACGTTCAAACGCAGAAGAGCTAATCGCACCCAAGTACCTAACCGTCAAACAACCCCACTATTGCGGCCACATTGATATTTACGTCGAAGACGTAAGACAACACATTGAAACCGACATCCTCAAGTTGCCTGAAGGATCAGGTTTAGATGCGATGTATATCTTCAACGTCGGTGGCGGCGCAACCGCGTCTCGCATTCACAACTTAGAAACCGCCGTTGAGGTGCTCTCAAGCTATGCCTTTGATGGCGATAAGGAAAAACTTCAGAGCTTGAAAGAGCTCGGTGGCGAGTTTACTCGGTTGGCTGACAAAGCCTTGGGGAGCAGCCAAAACAAACAAGAGATAATGCGTGAGATCTTGGTTGATGTAATGACTCATGCACTCGACTACTGGGAATCGGTTACAGGTGAGAATAAGTTTGCTTTTGCTGAGAAAAGCGGTTTGTGGCGTGTCTATCTCGACCGAAGTACGCTGCAAACCCGCACCCTCGACAAATACATGCGCATTGAGACGCTACCAAGAACGCCTCGCTGGCGCACTGTACTCAGTTCGATTGAGTTTATTCTCGCACATTGTAAAGAGCAAAGCCCAGAGCGTAGCCATATAGAGATGCAGCGCGATAAGCTGCAACGTCTACTCACCAGCTAGTGACAAAGACAGCGCCCAAAAAGCCCAAAATGCATTTTGGGCTTTTTTTATATCGATTGAGATTAAGCGCAATCGCCCTGTAATTTGCCTTTTGTTATCACCACACAATCAACGTCAATCATCTAGCAGCTTCTCATCAGCTAAACCACCCCGCTCACTTGGTACTACGCTGACCTAAGGTGCGTTTTTACTATCATCCAAACGGGTTAAATTCTCTCGAAAGCTGGCAGCAAAACGCTTAATTTACGTAAAGAATTAATAGCATCGTCATCGCTGAGTCGCCGCAATTATCAACGTAAAAACACCTTTCCCACTGGCTTATCATGGACTTTTAAAACAGTTTGCGAGTTCAATCACAACAGAACGGCAGATTAAATTTTGTCTGGTTAATTAACTCATTTTCCAGATGTGAGCAAGATCTACAATATTAACAATAAACTTAAACAGCAATAAAAACGGAGCTATCAAGGTTTGTAACCACTAACACTTAATCATCACTCCCCCTGAGGATGCGACGCATATCAATGAGCAGAATTTCAGCAAAAATAACTCAACCCAGATAAAAATGACGTTTATAACGGAGTTGCTCTTCATTTTAACGTTTTTAACGGGAAACGAGTTTGATTATTTACTTGGTAAGGTGTTTTCTTACTCCTGCCTAAGGCCTACAGGCCACTTTGATCAAACCGTCAGAGGTAGGTCTTAGAGAGTGTTTATCAATTGATGACATTCCAAACAATGTGAAATGAAAGCGAATAGTAAGGAACAGCTATGCTTGCCAATATAAAAAAAACGGCTCTAGCGACTGCAGTTATCGCCGCAGCAGCGACCAGCATTTCCGCACCAGCGGCAGCTCGTAGTGAGCTAACTATCGTACCTGACTTCTACCCTACCATGGTACGTAACTTTAACCCGTATCTAGCGACTAACCTTCGCACGACAACGGATTTTATCTATGAACCACTTGTTATCTTTAATGAAATGCATGGCAATACCCCTGTGATGCGTCTCGCTGAAGATTTCCGCATGTCTGACGACCTGATGAGCGTGACTTTTGACATCCGTAAAGGTGTAAAATGGTCTGATGGTCAGAAGTTTACTGCAGATGACGTCGTGTTCTCGTACGGCCTACTGAAAGCAAAACCTGAGCTTGACCAACGCGGCATCAACAAATGGGTGACCAGTGTTGAGAAACTGAACGAATACCAAGTTCGTTTCCGCCTAAGCGAAGCAAACTCAAACGTCCCTTACGAAATTTCATTGGTTCCTATTGTTGCTGAGCACGTGTGGAAAGACGTAAAAGATCCAACCACGTTCACCAACGAGAACCCTGTTGGTACTGGTCCATTTACTGAAATCGACACCTTCACCCCACAGCTTTACATTCAGTGCCGTAACCCAAATTACTGGGACAACTCGCACCTGAATGTTGACTGTCTGCGTGTACCTCAAATCGCCAACAACGACCAATTGCTAGGTAAGATTGTTAACTCTGAACTAGATTGGACTTCTTCGTTCATTCCAGACATTGACCGTACTTACGCAGCAGCGAGCCCTAACCACCAGTACTGGTATCCACCATCAGGTACTCAAGCGTTTGTGGTGAACTTCAAAAGCCCAGATCCAGTGAAAAAAGAAGCACTGACCAATGTTGATTTCCGTCGTGCATTCTCGATGGCACTTGACCGTCAAACTATCATTGACATCGCGTTCTACGGCGGCGGTACAGTGAATGACTTCGCATCTGGCCTTGGCTACGCTTTCGAAGCTTGGTCTGATGAAAAAGTGCACAACAAGTACAAAGGCTACAACACCTACAACGTAGAAGGCGCGAAGAAGTTACTGGCGAAAGCAGGCTTTAAAGATGTCAATGGCGACGGCTTCGTCGACACGCCATCAGGCAAATCTTTCGAACTGCTAATCCAATCGCCAAATGGCTGGACTGACTTCAACAACACCGTACAACTTGCGGTTGAACAGCTCGCTGAAGTCGGCATCAAAGCGAAAGCTCGTACCCCTGAGTTCGCGGTATACAACCAAGCAATGCTAGAAGGCACTTACGACGTTGCATACACCAACTACTTCCACGGTGCGGATCCACACCTATACTGGAACAGCGCGTATAACTCAGCACTACAGAAAGGTGAAGGCATGCCTCGCTTCGCGATGCACTTCTACAAAAATGACAAACTGGACAACCTACTCGACAGCTTCTACAAAACGGCTGACAAGAAAGAGCAAATCGCTATCGCTCATGGTATCCAGCAAATCATCGCAGCAGATCAGGTTACCATTCCTGTAATGTCTGGTGCTTACATGTACCAATACAACACCAAGCGCTTTACTGGCTGGTGGAACGAAGAAAATCCTAAGGGCCGTCCAAACATTTGGGCTGGCATCCCTGAGCGTCTACTGCACGTACTGGACCTAAAACCAGTTAACTAAGTAGAAGTTCATCTCCCGCGGCGCACATCCCGTGCGCCGCTATAAATCCCTTTCAAAGCGAGTTTGTTTATGGCGCCAGTCGTCAGGGGATTTTTCGCTCTGAATTCGGTCATGAGCGACCTGAAACCAGAAACAGGGAAAACGCTGGGTGAGTAAGGTGTAAGTTATGGGTTATTTTTTAAGACGTTTGTCATTTTATTTAGTCGCTCTCTTAGTTGCGGCAACATTAAACTTTATTATTCCGAGGGCGATGCCGGGCGATCCGGTCACCATGATGTTTGCGAATGCAACCACACAGGTTACCCCAGAGCGCATCGAAGCGATGAAAAAGCTGCTCGGTTTCGTCGACGGTCCTTTGTATGTCCAGTATTTGACCTACCTCAAGAGTATTGTGAGCTGGGAGCTGGGCACGTCAATCAAGTTCTATCCACTCAGTGTCAATGAACTACTAGGCAGCGCTTTCGGCTGGTCACTGTTCTTAGCGGGTAGTGCGGTCATTCTCTCTTTCTCGATTGGTTCTATCTTAGGGATCTTCGCTGCTTGGCGTCGTGGAAGTAAATACGATGCGTTCATTACGCCGGGGATGCTGATTATCCAAGCGGTTCCGCAAGTCGTTATTGCCATGCTCGCTCTGTTTACGTTTGCTATCGGCCTAGGCTGGTTCCCAACTGGTTATGCCTACACTCCAGGTACGATTCCAGATTGGACAAGCTGGGCGTATTACAAAGATGTGGCTTATCACGCAATCCTACCTCTACTGTGTGCCTCTATTGTGCAAATTGGTGGTTTCTTGGTGAACATGCGTAACAACATGATCAACCTGCTAGCGGAAGACTACATCACCATGGCTAAAGGCAAAGGCTTGAGCGAAAACCGCGTGGTGTTCAACTATGCAGCACGTAACGCGCTACTGCCCAGTGTCACGGCGCTTTCCATGTCACTCGGTATGGCCATCGGTGGTCAGCTTATAGTTGAAATCATCTTTAACTACCCGGGACTAGGTAAGGTTCTGCTTGATGCAATCAACGCGCGTGACTACCAAGTTCTACAAGGTCAATTACTTATCATGACGCTGTTTATGCTGTCGTTTAACCTGATTGCCGACATGCTGTATGTCGTGCTCGATCCTCGCCTACGCAAGGGAGGTAAATAATCATGAACAATCTATTTAAGCTTATTCTAGGTAACTCAGTTGCACGTATTGGTCTGGTGATTGTTAGCCTGTTTATTTTCATGGCAGTGGGCGCACCACTTATCACCAAACATGCGCCAGATAAGAGAACGGGTAACCCACACGAATACCCAAGTTTTGTCGTGACCTCCGCGAAAGCCAATCCTGATGGTTGGATTGCCAAAAACCTCGCCGATGATCGCCGTACGCTGCAACTGTCTAAAAAGGCTGATCATGTGCTAGGTACATCGCGTATGGGCCGTGATATCTGGTCTCAACTGGCTTACGGTGCTCGCGTGTCACTCGCCGTTGGCTTTGGCGCAGGTATTACCGTCTGTTTCTTAGCGACTGTTATCGGCATTTCGGCGGGTTACTTTGGTGGACGTATCGACGATATTCTCACCGCGGCGATGAACATCATGTTGGTGATACCGCAATATCCGCTGCTGTTTGTTTTGGCCGCCTTTATTGGCGAAGCTGGACCGGTAACCATCGCGATTATTATCGGCTGTACCTCCTGGGCGTGGGGCGCGCGGGTCGTTCGCTCACAAACACTTGCGCTGCGTGAAAAAGAGTTTGTCAAAGCCGCTGAAGTGCTGGGTGAGTCCTCATGGCGCATCATCTTCGTTGAGATTCTGCCCAACCTGATTCCTATTGTCGGCGCAAGCTTTATCGGTTCAGTGATGTACGCCATTACCATGGAATCGATCATATCCTTCCTTGGCCTTGGCGATCCCAACACCATCAGTTGGGGCATCATGCTGTACAACGTACAAACCTCTTCTTCGATGCTCATCGGCGCTTGGTGGGAACTACTGGCTCCATGTATCGCACTGACCTTGCTGGTCACTGGTTTGGCGCTGCTTAACTTTGCGGTCGATGAAATTGCCAACCCACAACTTCGCTCTCATAAAGGTATGAAACGCTGGAAAAAACTGGCAGAGCAAGACAAGAAAGAACGTGCTCCAGCGATTGAACCACAAAATGTACTTTGCAGCGGGGATAAATAACTATGACGACGCCACTTATTTCAATCCGCAATCTATGCGTTGACTACATCACCGATGCGGGCGATGTCCGTGCCTGTAACAATGTCAGCTTCGACATCGCACCCGGTGAAGTGTTTGGTCTTGCTGGAGAATCTGGCTGTGGTAAATCAACCGTCGCTTTCTCTTTGATGCGCCTACACAAGCCGCCCGCGTTTATTACTGGCGGAGAAGTAATTTTCAACGGTGAAGACATTCTCCAATACAGTGACGATCGCATGCAGGCGTTTCGCTGGAGCCAAATGTCGATGGTGTTCCAAAGTGCAATGAACGCGCTTAACCCTGTATTGACCATGGAAGATCAGTTCTGCGATGTGATCATGCGTCACACCAACATGACGCGTGAACAAGCTAAACGCCGCGCCGAAGGGCTGCTGGAGATCGTTGACATTCACGCCAGCCGTCTCAGCGATTATCCGCACCAGTTCTCTGGCGGTATGCGCCAGCGCCTAGTGATTGCCATTGCTCTCGCGCTCAATCCGAAAATGATCATCATGGATGAACCAACCACCGCCCTCGATGTGGTGGTACAGCGCGAAATCTTGCAAAAGATCTATGCGCTGAAAGAAGAGTTTGGTTTTTCAATCCTCTTCATCACCCATGACTTGTCGTTGATGGTCGAGTTTTCCGATCGCATCGGCATCATGTACTCCGGTGAGCTGATTGAGGTTGCGCCAGCGAAACAAATTCTGGAATCCCCTTTCCACCCTTATACCAAAGGGTTGGGTAGTTCATTCCCACCGTTGACAGGACCAAAAACCAAACTGACCGGCATACCTGGTAACCCGTTGAACCTGCTGGATGTTCCACAAGGTTGCCGTTTCCAAGCCCGTTGCAGTCGTGTTCACGACACTTGTACCAAGGTCGCCACCAGCTTACGACAAATCGAGCCAGGCCGTTTTTCCAACTGCCACCTGTATGGCGAGCCGATTGCTCAGCACAAGCTGTAAAGACCACGAGACAAGCTGTTAAGGATACTGGAGACAATTATGAGCAAAGAATATGGTGAGCTGCTGATTGAAGGCAAAAACGTCGTCAAAGACTTCCCGCTCAATAGCAACTCAATCAAACAATCTAAGATGCGTGCCCTCAATGACGTGTCATTCAAAATGTACAAAGCTCGCGGGTTATCGGTCGTGGGTGAGTCAGGCTCTGGTAAATCAACCACCGCCAAAATGATCGCCAAAATGTACGCGCCAAGCAACGGTGTGATTGAGTATAAAGGCCGAGACATTCAAGAGATCACCTCACGAAAAGATCTGATGGCTTACCGCGAAGGCATTCAGATGGTGTGGCAAGATCCGTTTGGTTCGCTTAACCCAACACACAATATCTTCCACCACATCGCCAGACCATTGCTGATCCATAAAAAGATCGCCCCGGGCAACCCAAAAGAGCTGGAAGAGCGTGTTTACGATCTTCTGGAACAGGTCGGCCTTATTCCACCAAAAGAGACCGCAGCGAAGTTCCCCCATCAGCTTTCTGGAGGCCAACGTCAGCGCGTCAACTTAGCGCGCAATATTGCCGTCGGCGCGGAGGTGGTATTGGCGGATGAACCGACTTCCATGCTGGATGTCTCCATCCGTGCTGGCGTGCTCAACTTGATGGAAGAGATGAAGTTTGAGAAACAGATGTCACTGCTCTACATCACGCACGACATCGCAACCGCACGCTACATTGCCGAAGATCTGGCCGTGATGTACGTCGGTCACATGGTGGAATGGGGAGATACGGAAGAGATCATTCATGATCCTCAACACCCTTACACACAACTCTTGGTATCTGCGGTACCCGATCCAAGCAAATCGATTCACGACAAATTAAAAGGTAATAAAGGGGAAATTCCACTCTGGACACCCGCTTCCGTTGGTTGCCCTTTTGCGGGACGCTGTGAACACGCGACCAGCCGATGCCGCGAGCAGTTACCTGAAGTCACGCAGCTATCGGAAAACCACTTTGTTCGTTGTTACTTATTTGAAAATTAAGCCCAATAGAGCCAGGACTCGTCCTGGCTCGGCTCTAGCAATAACTAGAAATTCTTGTCGGAGATTTGCAATGCTGCTACTCACTAACCATATAGGCTACGAACGAAACGGCCCCAAGAAAGCCGTGCTTCAGACGCGTCAAGCACGTCTGTCGTCTGACACTGCCTTGCTGGTCTGTGCCAATGAGCATCAAACGATCACTACCCTTTTAATACAAAAAGCTGGTCGCGTCGCCAACTGGCATCAAGGGTATTTTTACACCATTGATTTTAGTGATTTTAACCACGTTGGTGAGTTCTATCTTCGCTTTGACAACCTATGTTCAGCCACCTTTACCATCGGCGACACTTTACTGTTCAAGCGAACCTTTTCCGACGTATTACACTACTTTAAATCACAACGCTGTGGCGGAGTTTTTGACCAACAAGATAAAGCAGTTCCTTTGCTGCACAGCGAGCAAACTGTAGATGTGCACGGCGGCTGGTACGACGCCTCGGGCGATGTGAGTAAATATCTCAGTCATCTCTCTTATGCCAATTATCTCAACCCTCAGCAAATCCCCATGGTGGTGTGGAACATGCTCAAAGGTTTTGAGTTGATGAGCGAAAACTCGGATTTCCCTGCATTTAGTCAAGTACGGCTAAAAGAGGAAGCGCTGCATGGCGCTGATTTTTTGGTCAGAATGCAAAACCCTAAAGGATTCTTTTACACCACGGTCTTCGACAAGTGGAGTAAAGACGTCAAACAACGGGAAATTTGCGCTTACGCCACGCAACTGGGGCACAAGTCTGACGACTACCAAGCGGGATTTCGCCAAGGTGGCGGCATCGCAATAGCAGCGCTGGCAGCGGCTGCAAGATTGGATGTACACGGCGAGTATGATCAGCAGAAATACCTCAACGCAGCAGAAAATGGCTACTGGCATCTGAAAGAAAGCAATCGCCATTATCTCAATGACGGTGAAGAGAACATCATTGACGAATACTGCGCTCTGCTGGCATGTGTCGAGCTATATCGTTCAACGCAAGAGCCTCGATATCTACAAGAAAGTCGCGCGTGGGCAGCCCGCCTTGCGGTGCGTCAACACAGCGATGAGCAGTTCGCCCATTTCTGGTCAGCCAATCAAGATGGTTCTCGCCCTTATTTCCACGCGGCCGAAGCGGGGCTGCCCGTCATTGCCCTATGTGAATATTTGTCCATCGAGAGCGATGAGCAATATAGCGAACCGCTGCGTCAAGTGGTGCACAACGCGTGCGAGTTTGAAGTGACTATCACCAACAGAGTGCTCAACCCTTTTGGTTACCCACGCCAGTACGTTAAAGGAGTCAATCAAACCAAACGTGACGCCTTTTTTGTCGCCCAACAAAACGAATCTGGCTATTGGTGGCAGGGTGAAAATGCCCGTCTAGGCTCGCTTGCGGTGCTGGGATTTTTGGCACAAAAATACCTCCGCGATGAGTCGCTCAAGCAAGCACTTTTACTCTTGGCGCAAGATGCCTTGAACTGGATTTTAGGTCTAAACCCGTACGATATGTGCATGCTTGATGGCCACGGCCACAACAATCCGGATTACCTTCCACATCTAGGTTTTTTCAACGCCAAAGGCGGGGTGTGCAATGGAATAACCGCAGGATTTGACGACGAAGAAGATATCGCCTTCAACCCAGACGGGCAAAAAGACGACATGTTGCAGAACTGGCGTTGGGGAGAGCAATGGATCCCTCACGGCGCTTGGTATCTGCTTGCCATGATGTGCCAAGCACATCACCACACTCAGTGCGAGCAGGAGTGAGCCAATGAAAGCATTTTACGTAGGGATTGATGGCGGGGGCACCTCGTGCCGCGCTCGGATCCGCGATGCGCAAGGTACGCTAATTGGCGAGGGCAAAAGTGGCAGTGCCAATATCATGCTCGGCGCGGAACTCGCCATGACATCCATCATCTCAGCAATTCGCCAAGCCGCGAAACAAGGTGGCCTAACCGAGCAAGATTTTGCCAGTATGCATTTGGGCTTAGCGCTGGCGGGGGCTGAGCACAAAAACTCTTGGCACGCTTTTATGCAGCAGCCACATCCTTTTGCCAGTGTCACTTTAAATACGGACGCGTACGGCGCTTGCCTTGGGGCGCATAACGGTAAGAACGGCGCGATCATGATCGCAGGCACAGGATCGTGCGGCATCTATCTGCAAGAGGGTGTGCAGCATGTGGTGGGAGGACGCGAGTTTCCTATCTCCGATCAAGGTGGTGGTGCTGTTATGGGCTTGAGACTTATCCAACAAGTGCTACTCGCCGAAGACGGCATTCGCGAGAAAACCCCACTTTGCCTGCACGTGATGACGCATTTTAACCAAGATGTCGACGCTATTGTTGAATGGTCCAAAAAGGCACTGCCGCGAGACTATGGCTGCTTTTCTCCCGCGATTTTCCAGCACGCGGCACAGGCCGACTCGCTGGCGATTGAACTGTTAAAACAGACGGCGCAGGACATTGAGATGTTTCTCATCGCTTTACATAAACGCGGCGCAACGCGCATCTGCTTAATGGGCAGTATCGCAGAACGTATTTTGCAATGGTTATCACCACCCGTTCAGCAATGGATCGTCGAGCCACAACACGACGCTATAGAAGGGGCGTTGATGTTTGCCGGTCAAGACAAACACAACCTCTATGCTATGACCCAACAATAGGAATTGTTCATGGAATATCGTATTGACCTGGTTGTCCTTTCAGAGCAGAAACAGAATTGTCGTTTTGGACTCACTTTGCATAATCTCAGTGACCAAGACCTGCCCGCGTGGTCGCTCACTTTTGCTTTCAATCGCTTCATTCAGCCTGGTAGCGTCTCACATGGCACTCTGACGCAAATTGGCAGCTATTGCCAACTACAACCGGAAGCACAAGTATTAGCAGCAAATCACCACTTTTACTGTGAATTTAGCGTGCTAACTAATCCGTTTCGCTACTATTCCGATGGTTTACATCAAGCTTTTATTGAATTTCAACAAAACGGTGTACGGGTTCGCCAGCCAGTAGATGTCCCGCCCATTGTACTGGCTTCCCCTTATCGTGAACGCGAGGTGCTGCCACATACTTTAGCCAGTAAGCATGCCCTGCTACCTAAACCCAATGCAATGACACTCGATGAAGGGAGCTTTACCCTTACCGCGGAGAGCGGCGTAGCTTGCCAATGCGATGCAGCACAAAGCGCAGCCCAATGGTTTATTGACGAGCTGCAACGAATTCACCACATCACTCTCAGCGCCGATGATCATGGCAAGCTGGTATATAAAAAGAATCCGACCTTGGATGAGGGGGTTTACCACCTCACTATCAGTGAGTCGCACATCTCAATCGAATCAGGATCGCAGGCAGGCTTTGTCCACGCCAGCGCCACCTTGTTGCAATGGATCGGTTACCCTGAAGAGCGTCAGCCGATTGAACTGGTGTGCTGCACGATTGCCGATCAACCGCGCTTTGATTATCGTGGCATGATGCTCGATTGCTCACGCCATTTTCACAGTGTCGAGCAAGTCAAACGTCTGATCAACTTACTGGCGCACTACAAATTCAACACCTTCCATTGGCATTTGACCGACGATGAAGGCTGGCGAATTGAGATCAAAGCCTTCCCTGAGCTAACCGAAATTGGCGCTTGGCGCGGTGTCGATGAAGCCATAGAGCCACAATACACTCACATTTCGCAGCGCTACGGTGGCTTTTATAGCCAAGAAGAGATCAAAGAGGTAGTCGCGTTTGCACAGCAACGAGGCATCAATGTCATTCCTGAAATTGATGTGCCGGGGCACTGCCGCGCGGCGATCAAATCACTGCCACACCTACTGGTTGAAGAGCAAGACACCACCGTCTATCGCAGTATTCAGAACTACTCTGATAACGTGTTGAACCCTGCATTAGAAGGCACTTACCAGTTCCTTGATCGCGTCTTAGAAGAAGTCGCGGCACTGTTTCCTTCTCCTTACGTCCATATCGGCGCCGATGAAGTGCCACATGGCGTTTGGTCAAACAGCCCGAGCTGCCAAGCGTTGATGGCAGAATGGGGCTACCAAGATTACAAAGAGCTTCAGGGCCACTTGCTACGCTATGCGGAACAAAAACTGCGCTCACTTGGCAAACGCATGCTTGGCTGGGAAGAGGCACAACACGGCGACAAAGTCAGCAAAGACACCGTCATCTACTCTTGGCTGAGTGAAGATGCGGCGGTCAACTGCGCTCGCCAAGGATTTGATGTGGTGCTGCAGCCTGCACAAACCACTTATCTCGATATGACACAAGATTACGCACCGGAAGAGCCGGGGGTAGATTGGGCCAATCCACTGCCACTTGAAAAAGCCTATACCTACGAGCCGCTTGCCAATATACCGGCTGACGACCCAATTCATAAACGAATTTGGGGAATCCAAACGGCTCTTTGGTGCGAAATCATTAATAACCCACAACGTATGGACTACATGATCTTCCCGCGCTTAACCGCGCTGGCCGAAGCGTGTTGGACGGAAAAACAGCAACGCGACTGGCCCGACTACTTAGCAAGACTCAAAGGCCACTTGCCACTGCTCGACAAACAAGGCGTGCAATATCGTCAGCCTTGGAAATAGACAATCCGCCGGGGGCAAAAGCGCCTGGCTGTTTTACTTGCTTTAGTTTTTGACTGCCTATGCGGCAGTTTGTTGAAAAGGAAATGACAATGAAATACGGCTATTTCGATAACGACAATCGTGAATACGTCATCACCCGTCCAGATGTACCAGCACCTTGGACGAACTATCTGGGCACAGAAAAGTTCTGTACCGTCATCTCACACAACGCGGGCGGCTACTCTTTCTATCACTCGCCCGAGTACAACCGCGTGACCAAATTCCGCCCTAACTTTACCCAAGATCGCCCGGGACATTACGTCTATCTGCGTGACGATGCCACTGGCGACTACTGGTCTATTTCCTGGCAACCCGTGGCAAAAAGCCTTGAACAAGCGAGCTACGAAGTTCGTCATGGCCTCTCCTACTCAAAATTTAAGTGTGAGTACAACGGCATCGTGGCGAAAAAAACACTCTTCGTACCAAAAGGCGAAGATGCCGAAGTTTGGGATGTTGAGATCGAAAACACCTCAAACGAAGTGCGCACCATCAGTGCATTCAACTATGTTGAGTTCTCTTTCAGCCACATCAAATCAGATAACCAAAACCACCAGATGTCGCTCTACTCTGCGGGCACCGAATTCAAAGATGGCGTGATTGAGTACGACCTATACTACAACACCGACGACTTCCTTGGTTTCTACTACCTGACAGCCACGTTTGATGCCGACAGCTACGATGGCCAGCGCGATACGTTCCTCGGTATGTACCGCGACGAAGCCAACCCAATTGCGGTGGCGCAAGGTCAGTGCTCGAACAGCGCGCAAACTTGTTACAACCATTGTGGCGCACTGCACAAGCAATTTGTGTTGCAACCGGGCGAGAAAGTACGCTTTGCGGTGATCTTAGGTGTCGGTAAAGGTAACGGCGCGAAATTGCGCGAAAAATACCAAGATCTGAACCAAGTGGATCAAGCGTTTGCCGGTATCAAAGCACACTGGGACGAGCGCTGTGACAAGTTCCAGGTGAAATCACCAAACGCTGGTTTAGATACCATGATCAACGCATGGACACTCTACCAAGCAGAAACCTGTGTGGTATGGTCGCGCTTTGCCTCGTTCATTGAAGTCGGTGGCCGTACTGGTTTGGGTTATCGTGATACCGCCCAAGATGCGATCTCCGTTCCGCACACCAACCCAGCGATGACGCGTAAGCGTCTGGTTGATCTGCTGCGCGGCCAAGTGAAAGCGGGTTACGGTTTACACCTCTTCGATCCTGATTGGTTTGATCCAGAAAAAGCCGATGTTAAACCATCGAAATCACCGACCGTTGTCCCAACCCCATCTGACGATGACAAGATCCACGGCATCAAAGACACCTGTTCAGACGACCACCTGTGGATCGTGCCAACCATTTTGAACTATGTGAAAGAGACAGGCGATATCGGCTTTATTGACGAAGTGATCCCTTACGCCGACGGCGGCAACGCAACCGTGTATGAACACATGATGGCCGCGTTGGACTTCTCCGCAGAGTACGTTGGTCAAACCGGTATCTGTAAAGGGCTACGTGCCGACTGGAACGACTGTCTAAACCTCGGCGGCGGTGAGTCTTCTATGGTCTCGTTCCTACACTTCTGGGCACTGGAAGCGTTCTTGGAACTGTCTCGTTTCCGCAGCGATGACGCCGCAACCGATAAGTACCAAGCGATGGCAAACGGCGTTCGTCAAGCGTGTGAAACCCATCTCTGGGATGAAAAAGGCGAATGGTACATCCGCGGCCTGACCAAAGATGGCGACAAGATCGGCACCTTCGACCAAGTGGAAGGCAAAGTGCACCTTGAGTCCAACTCACTGGCGGTGCTATCTGGCGCAGTCAGCCACGAACGCGGCATCAAGGCGATGGATGCGGTCTACGAGTACCTGTTCTCCAAATATGGCCTACACCTAAACGCACCATCGTTTGCCACCCCGAATGATGACATCGGTTTCGTCACTCGCGTTTACCAAGGCGTGAAAGAAAACGGCGCGATCTTCTCGCATCCAAACCCATGGGCATGGGTAGCGGAAGCGAAGCTTGGCCGCGGTGATCGCGCAATGGAGCTTTACGACTCACTCAACCCATACAACCAAAACGACATTATTGAAAACCGTATTGCAGAACCGTACTCCTATGTGCAGTTCATCATGGGCCGTGACCACCAAGACCATGGCCGAGCAAACCACCCATGGTTAACGGGGACTTCAGGTTGGGCCTACTACGCCACCACCAACTTTATCCTCGGCGTACGTACTGGTTTTGATTCACTTGAAATCGACCCATGTATTCCAACCTCGTGGCCAGGTTTTGAAGTGACTCGCCAATGGCGCGGCGCAACTTACCAAATCAAGGTAGAAAACCCGCAAGGCGTGTCAAAAGGAGTGAAATCGATCACTTTAAACGGCCAAGCGCTCGAAGGTGCGGTTCCTGCGCAAGCGCAAGGTACGCTAAATGAGGTTGTGGTCGTGTTGGGATAACCCCATCACGTATCGCTAGCAAAAATTTTGGAAGTGGCCGCGTTGCCACTTCCGATTGGAGATCAAATTATGATCAAATTTGGCACGGGTGGCTGGCGCGCTTTTATTGGCGAAGAGTTCACCAAAGACAACGTTCGCTTGGTCGCACAAGCGGTCGCGAACATCATTCATGACGAAGCAGTGGCGCATCGCGGCTTTGTGATCGGCTACGACCGCCGTTTCTTGTCAGACAAAGCGGGCGCTTGGTTTGCAGAAGTGCTGGCGGCCAACGGCATTGTGGTCAGTTTTATCAATAAATTTGTCCCAACGCCGATTGTGATGTTTAAAGCCAAGCAGATGGATTGTGCTTACTCGGCTTGCATTACTGCATCGCACAACCCCGCGGACTACAACGGCATCAAGGTATTTATTGAAGGCGGACGTGATGCTGACGAAGTGATCACGCAGAAGATCGAAGCGCAAATCGCCCATCTGACTTTAGATCAAGTGCAAAGCGTCGATTTCGAACAAGCGGTGCAAGACAAACAGATCAAGATCATCAATCCGATGAACGAGTTTGTCGATTCGATCATCGATTTTATCGACATTGAAGCGATTAAACGTGCCAATCTGCGCGTATTGATTGACCCTATGTTTGGTGTGGCGAAGAACGCATTGCAAACCGTGTTGATTAATGGCCGCTGTGATGTCGACGTGATCAACGATGGGAAAAACCCGGACTTCGGCGGGTTAATGCCTTCACCGAGTGCCGCGACGCTCTATCGTCTCAAACACTTAGTGGCCGCAGAAGGCTACGACATTGGCATCGGCACTGACGGCGATGCCGACCGCTTGGGCATCATCGATGAGAAAGGCAACTTCATTCACCCCAACGAAGTGTTGATGCTGCTTTACTACTACCTGCTTGAATATAAAGGTTGGAAAGGCTCGGTGGTGCGCAATATCGCCACGACGCATATTCTCGACAAGATAGCCGCCGATCATGGCGAAGTGTGCTTTGAAGTTCCTGTTGGCTTTAAACACATCAGCTCACAAATGGAAGCGGACGACTCTTTGATTGGTGGTGAAAGCTCTGGCGGCTTGACCATTCGCGGTCACATCAAAGGCAAAGATGGCGTATTCGCTTCTAGCCTGTTGGTAGAAATGCTCTCCGTAACTGGCAAAAAACTCTCTGAGTTACTCGATGAGATCTACAGCAAATACGGCTACGCCTACATGGCCGAAGGCGATTGCAAATTTAAAGCCGCGCAGAAAGAGGCGTTGTACAACAAAATTTATGTTGAGAAGCTGCTGCCTGAGTTTGATTTTGCCATCGACAAAGTGAGTTATCACGACGGGGCCAAAGTTTACTTCAAAAATGGCGGCTGGGTGATTGCACGCTTCTCCGGCACAGAGCCACTGCTGAGAATTTTTGCCGAGATGCAAGACAAAGACACTGCAGAGCTTGTTCTTCAACAGTTTAAAGAATTTTTGGCTTTAAACTGATCCTGCCAAGAGGATTCACCTGAAGAACGATTGCCCGACACTAAGTCGGGCTTTTTTTGCTCTTAAAATGCCAAGATTCCTTGAGTATCCACTTTGACACTTACGCTCTGTCCGACACTCAGCGCTTGCGAGGAGCTAGCTAACAGTTGGCTACCATTGCTTTCAATCACATAGCGACAGTGATCGCCCATAAACTGCTGTTCTAAAATGTGAATACTGCTCTTTTCGGCGGCACTGATTTGAATGTGCTGCGGGCGCAGCAACAGTTCGCAGCGAGCGTTGAGTTCTATTGGCTGCTGCGCTTGGGCTTCTACCACACCAAGCTGCGTTTCGAACTCGCTCTCAGACAAACGCGTTGCAGGCAGATAGCTGCCACCGCCAAGAAAATCCGCCACAAACTTGCTTGATGGTTGATAGTAAAGCTCCGACGCCGTGCCATATTGCTCAATTACGCCGTGGTTCATCACCGCCATTTTATCGGCAAAGGCAAACGCCTCTTCACGAGAATGGGTAACAAAAATCGCCGTCACCCCCTGCGCTTTGAACAATTTGCGAATTTCACCTATCAACTCATGACGCACTTGAGTATCGATATTGGAAAACGGTTCATCCAACAACAGTAAATCTGGCTTGTAAGCCAATGAGCGCGCAATGGCGACTCGCTGCTGCTGACCACCTGAAAGCTGATGCGGGTAGCGCTGGGCAAAGGCGCTCAGATGCACCAAATCCAACATTTCGGCCACTCGATGCTGTTTCTCTTGTTGGCTGAGCCCTTTCAGACCAAACCCAACGTTGTCGGCCACCGTCAAATGCGGGAAGAGCGCGTAGTCTTGAAAGATCATGCCAATGTTGCGCTGCTCAGGTGGCAGCCAATGCTGGCCATTGTCGATCGTTACACCATTGAGGCACATCTCGCCCGCGCTGAGCGGCAGCAGGCCAGCAATGGCCTTGAGCAAAGTAGTTTTGCCACAACCACTCGCACCAAGCAAACAGACGATTTGTCCCGGTTCAACGTGCAAAGAGAGCGATTCTAAAATCGTCTGTTGATCATATTGGCAGGTCAAATTTCGGATAGATAACGCACAGCTCATTAGTGACTCTGCTCCAGTGAACGGTTAACAATAACAAGAGGGATCAAGCCGACCAGCACCAACAGTACCGCAGGCATGGCTGCGATCTCCAGGCGCTCGTCGGAGGCGTAACTATAAACATAGGTCGCAAGGGTTTCGAAGTTAAAGGGTCGCAAAAGCAAAGCCGCATTGAGCTCTTTCATCGACTCAATAAACACCAATAAGCCAGCGATGAGCATGCCACGTTTGATCAAAGGGAAATGCACCCGCCACAGCATGCGATTGGCATTACAGCCCATGGTTCTAGCCGCCATGTCGAGCGAAGGGGCAACCTTGTTGAGATGACTTTCAATACTGCCAATCGCCACCGCGGCAAAACGCACCACCATAGCAAAAATCATGGCAAACATAGAACCGGAAAAAATCAGCCCCGGCCTTCCCCATGCAAACTGCTTGGCCAGGTCGTTGACCAAATGATCGAGCGACAACACCGGCACCATCACACCAATGGCCAAAACCGTTCCCGGCACGGCATAGCCGAGCGACGACATACGCATCCACACTAAGCTCGAGCGCTGGCTGTGAAGTCGGTTATTGAAGTTCACCACCAACGCGACCAACACCGCGACAACCGCCGCAGATAAAGAGACTTGCAAGCTGTTAAGTGCAAAACGGCGAAACTCTTCGGTCCAGCTTTGCGCAAAATAGGTCAGCGAGTAGTCGAGCAGTTGCAACAACGGAAACAGAAACGCTACCGCCACCAGCCCCCAGCACCAACACAGCGCCGCCCATTTTTTCCAGCCATGCAGTTGATAACGGAAATCGTCATGACTATTAAATTGTGCTTGAAACAGCTTTTGTCGACGACGACTATAGCGTTCTGCACTGAGCAGTAAGATGACGATCACCAGCATCAACGCAGAGATTTTCGCCGCTGCGTTGAGATTGGAGTAGCCGAGCCAAGTATCGTAAACCGCCGTAGTTAGGGTATTGACCGCAAAATAACTCACCGTACCAAAATCACCGATGGTTTCCATCGCGACCAGTGACAATGCCACCGCGATGGAAGGGCGCGCCAACGGCATCGAAATACGCCAAAAACTCTCCCACGGGCTGCATTTAAGCAGGCGCGCGCTTTGCAGCAAAGAGACATTTTGCTCCATAAAAGCGGCGCGACACAGCAAATAGACATAAGGATAGAGCACCAGTGACAGGACAAAAACCGCCCCCGGAACAGTGCGAATATCGGGAAACCAATATTCCCCCGCGCCCCAGCCCGTAATGTCACGCAGCAGAATCTGTACTGGACCTGCGTAGTCAAACCAATCGGTAAAAATGTAGCCGATGATGTAACCGGGCATCGCCAATGGTAGCACCAACGCCCACTGCAGCCACTTTTCGCTGGGCAGTTTGCACATCGCCATGAGCCAAGCACTCGGAATGCCAAGCAGCAACGAGAGCAGCATCACGCCCAAGGTCAAAGTAATGGTGTTAACAATGTAGGACGGCATCACGGTTGCCAGCAAGTGAGCAAACAGCTCGTCGCTTGGGCCAACCGCCGTGTAGAAGATCGCTAAGATCGGCAAAACCAGCAGTACGGCTAATGCCCCACTGCTGGTTTTCCAGGTGTATTTTTGTTCTTTCATCGCCTAATTACTGCAAGGCTGTATGAAATACAGTTGCGCTCGCAAATACATCTCATATCACTTTAATTTACAAGGGGTACAGTTATACCCCTTGTTTCATTTAAAGGTCAAATTTCACTTCGTCGAGAAGCTTAATTGCCGCTGCATGGTGAGATGCAATGTCATCTAAAGAAAGCGTATCTGCTTTAAAGTCACCCCAAGAGGCCACCAACTCAGAGCGTTTCACACCTTCTTTAACTGGGTACTCAAAGTTCACCTCGGCATACATTTGCTGCGCCACGTCGTCGGTCAAGAACTCCATCAACTTCTGCGCATTGGCTTTGTTTGGCGCGTATTTAGCCATCGCCATGCCAGAGATGTTAACGTGTGTGCCTTGGGTTTTCTGGTTCGGGAAGTTGATATATACCGAGTCCGCCCACGCTTTTTGCTCAGGATCGTTGATCATTGCGCCAAGGTAGTAGCTGTTGCCAAGAGAAACATCACAAAGGCCTTCTTTAATCGCTTTCACTTGACCGCGATCGTTGCCTTGCGGTTTACGCGCTAGGTTCGCTTTCACGCCTTCCAGCCATTTTTTGGTTTCCGCTTCACCGTGATGAGCAATCATTGCTGAGACCAGAGAAACGTTGTAAGGATGTTTGCCGCTGCGAGTACAAATTTTGCCTTTGAATTCTGGTTTCGCCAGATCTTCGTAGTCAAAGTCTTCACCTAGCAGACCAACGCGATCGCGTGATGAGTAAACGCTGCGCGTGCGGGTAGTCAAAGCGAACCACTCATTTTGCTTATCTTGGTACTGAGCTGGGACATTTTTTTCAATAATGTCACTGTTTACAGGCTGAACTAGCCCTTTGTCGGTCAGCTCAGCCAGACGGCTGATGTCCACAGTAAGAATCACGTCTGCCGGGCTGTACTCGCCCTCTTGCGCTAGCTTCTCTGCAATGCCGGTTTTCGCAAACATCACGTTCACTTTAATGCCCGTCTCTTTGGTGAACTCTTTAAACATAGGTTCAACCAGGAAAGGTTGGCGGTAAGAGTAGACGTTCACTTCTTCCGCAGCCATGGCTGTCGGTGCCAGTGTCGCGCACGCCAGCGCAGACAGAGTAAGCAGTTTTTTCATCAAGAGAGTCCTTTGAGCTAGATTTGAACTAGAATGATAACGTTTATCAGTTGCGTCATTATAAGCATGTCGATTTTTAAAACAACGCTCAAATGACAAAAAACCCGCCAACAACGGCGGGTTTTTGATAGCTTTATTTGTAAGGATTTGTGTCTTACTTGACGGTCACGAACTCTGGGTAAGCGCCAACACCACAATCGTGCATGTCCATGCCTTCCATCTCTTCTTCTTCGCTAACACGGATACCCATGGTCGCTTTCAAGATGCCCCACACCACTAAGCTTGCACCAAATACCCAAGCAAAGATAACCGCAGCGCCGAGAAGCTGAGCTGAGAAAGTCGCGTCGGCATTGCTTAGCGGAACCACCATCAGACCGAAGAAGCCACACACGCCGTGAACAGAGATAGCGCCCACTGGATCGTCAATTTTCACTTTGTCCAGACCAATGATGCTGAACACCACTAGCGCACCTGCTACCGCACCGATCGCCACCGAGTAAACTGGTGATGGAGAAAGAGGATCTGCGGTAATCGCCACTAGACCAGCCAACGCGCCGTTGAGAATCATGGTCAGGTCTGCTTTACCCCAAGTGGTTTTACACACGAGCAGTGCTGCAATTGAACCTGCCGCTGCTGCCGCATTGGTGTTCAGGAAGATTTGACCTACCGCTGTCGCGTTTTCAAAATCCGACAGCATTAATTGTGAGCCGCCATTGAAACCGAACCAACCGAACCACAAGATGAAGGTACCTAAGGTGGCTAGTGGCATGTTAGAACCCGGAATTGGGTAGATTTCACCGTTTTTGCCGTATTTGCCTTTACGCGCACCGAGCAATAACACACCCGCTAGAGCCGCAGACGCCCCCGCCATATGCACGATACCAGAGCCCGCAAAGTCACTAAAGCCAGCCGCAGACAGGAAGCCGCCGCCCCAAGTCCAGTAACCTTCCATTGGGTAGATGAACGCGGTCAAAATGGCCGAAAACACAAGGAAAGACCACAGTTTCATACGCTCAGCGACAGCACCTGATACCACAGACATGGCAGTGGCAACGAAGACCACTTGGAAGAAGAAATCCGACTCAAGCGAGTGATCCGCCCCTTCGGCTTGACTGCCAATCAGCGCACCAAGTGAAGGTAGCCAACCGCCTTCGCTGTTGTCGACGTACATGATGTTGTAACCAACCACCAAGTAGGTCGTACAGGCGATAGCGTACAAACAGAAGTTTTTGGTTAAAATTTCAGTGGTGTTTTTTGAACGCACCAGACCCGCTTCCAACATGGCGAAACCAGCCGCCATCCACATCACAAGCGCGCCGGAAATGAGGAAGAAAAAGGTATCGAGCGCGTAGCGTAACTCAGTTACGGTTGTTGTTAATTCCATAGTAAGTTCTCCAGTCCTTTGAATCGTTACAGTGCTTCAATATCAGTCTCGCCAGTACGAATACGTACCGCGTGACTTAAGTCGTACACAAAAATTTTGCCGTCACCAATTTTTCCGGTATGCGCCGCTTTGGTGATCGCTTCAATCACTCGGTCCACATTGTCTGCTTGAGTGGCAATCTCAAGTTTTACCTTCGGTAGAAAATCAACCTGATACTCGGCACCACGATACAGCTCGGTATGTCCTTTCTGACGGCCGAATCCTTTCACTTCTGAAACCGTCATCCCTTCAATGCCGACATCCGCCAGCGCTTCACGAACATCATCCAGTTTAAATGGTTTAATAATGGCGTTGATTAGTTTCATTGCATCCTCTCTGAAAACATCATCCTGTTACATACCAAGTAATCCAAGGTACGTGCCAACTTTTTATCTTATTGTTTTTAAATTATTTATTAGAAAATTCGCACTAAAAACAAAATCTGCAGCACCAACTTGGTGCATCACGTTCACAAAAATAAAGCATCTACCCAATTTCGGCCTAATTCAGTGCAACCGTTCAACAATAAGCTTATTTACCCTCAAGACTTATGACATTATTGTGAAGATAAGAAAAATCCCCAGATTTTCATCTGGGGATTTTTTATGTTTCTAGCATAACCGGACTGTGAATCCGTTAATCTACCATTAGCCGCTTAAAAGCGCATGTTGGCCGATATCCAGAAGTTACGCGACGCGTGTTTCACGTTGTAGTGATCTTCTTTAGTCATGGTGTAGCTACCATCACCGTTGTCTTGCCAGTTAGTCACGTCGTAGGTGGTAAAGTCTTTGTCAAATAAGTTGTTCACACGAGCGGAGAGAGTCAAATCATCCGACAGCATCCAACTGCCACCTAAGTGGAAGATCTCGAAATCTTTGTAGTACTGATCCTTACCGCTGTCATCTTGACCACGGTAGCGGTCTGAGTTGGCTTCCATGGTCAGATAGAGCGAAACGTAGTTAGTCGCGTACCAGTTCAAGGTCGTATTGAGCATGTGCTTCACGGGATTACTGGTCAGCGGCTCACCTTTATTGGCTCCACTGGTGATCTCAGAATCGGTGTAAGTGTAGTTTGCTCTTAGTGACAAATCGTATGGCAGCATCAGTTGTCCAGCCAACTCGACCCCTTGCACTCTTGCATCACCGACGTTGTCTTTGTAAGTCAAGACATAGCGGCTATTTAACGCATTCCAACCTGCGGCATCCGCATTGTCACACGCGCGATTGTTTGGATTGGCGATACAGTTGTATTTGCTTTCGATCTTGTTTTTAAAATCGTTATGGAAGAAGGTCGCGTTAAAGGTATGGCCTTTTTCATGGGTGTAGTACACCGCCACTTCGCTGTTAATCGATTCTTCCGGTTTCAGGTTTTCATTGCCAACCCACGGGCTAGTGCCTTGGCCGCCAAAGCCAGTAATGCCGGAGTAAAGATCGGTGGTTTTCGGCGTTTTATACCCCGTTGACACACCACCTTTTACTGTCCAGTTCGGGTTTAAGCTGTACACACCGTACAAACGCGGTGAAACATGGCTACCGAATGTATCGTGATCGTCGTAGCGTACACCTGCGGTCAGCGTCAATGGCTCAATGATGCGCCAGCTGTCTTCGACAAACAGCGAATATTGAGTTTGCTCTTGCATCGCTCCCGCTTGATAACCCGATCCTTGCATGCCAAACACGCCATCTTCCATCTCGGAATCAATCAGTTGTCCGCCTACAACCACAAAGTGATCGCCCAAAGGCAGCTCGAGTTTGGCATCCAACGTGGTGCTTTCGTTACGCAGTTCGCGCTTAGGACGAGACATCAATTCAGATTCGATCCAGGCCATCACTTCGGCTTGGCTCAAATTGGCTTTTTTATCCGCCAACTCTTGACGCTGCTGTAACGAGAGCGGCAGTGAACGGCCTAAGTTTTCTGTTTTGACATGTGACAGCGAGACTTCACTGCGGCCAAACTCCCACTTGCCTTTGTGCGTCAAAGACCATTGGTCACGCAGAGTGCGCTGCGTAGGTGCATAGCCTACACGGGCATTTTTATAGATGGTGTCAGCACTGTCGGTGGTGCCGAATTGAGATTCGCTGTTGTCATACTTCTGACGCGAAGCGTCATAGTCGAGCAACAATTCCTGATCCTCGTTGATGTACCAAGCTAAGCCAAAGCCAGCGGCCCAATTCTGGTTGTCGGAGGTTTTACCGCCGCCCCCAAAGGTGGTCGAAGGCTGATGCATATTGCCATCTGGCCCAAGCTCAGCAGCATAAGATGGTGTGGATTCGGCTTTATCGTAGTAGCTGCCGCGAACAGAGAGCGCCAATTTGTCTTCGATAAGCGCACCAGAGGCGTAAAAATCGGTGGTGTTAACATCGCCCAGCTCTGAGTTCTCTTGGAAGGTACGACTGGTTGAGATAGAGCCGTGCCACTCTTTGCTCGCCCGTTTGGTGATGATGTTGACCACACCGCCCATCGCATCTGCACCGTACAGAGTGGACATTGGGCCGCGCACCACTTCGATACGCTCAATCATATCCAGTGGCGGAATGTGTGCCGATTGGAAACCGACAAAGTTGTTCGGATAAAGATCGCCATTGTTGTTTTGACGTTTGCCATCAATCAGCACCAAAGTATAGTCGGCGCCCATACCCCGAATACTGATGGTGCTCTGGCCGCTTTTGTCTTGGCTTTCACCAACGTCAACCCCTTCGATATTGCGCAGCGCATCAAGCAAATTGGTGTACGGGCGGGCACGGAGATCATCTTCGGTAATGACAGTCACACTGGCAGGCGCATCAACCAGTTTTTGTTCGAATCCAGAAGCGGTCACCACCATCACTTCATCGGCTTTGCTTTCTGCTTGGGCACAAGTAGAAATCGCGCAGAGCGATGCAACGGCCATCGCCAAGTTTGTCTTACGTGTTAACAACATGGTTTTTATTCCTTTCCTAGTCAGTCTCCCTTGGCCTGCTTCAATCAATGGCGGCCTTGGTTTTGCTGGGAAGGGAATTTATATGATAATAATTATCAATTGTATTCGATTTACAATCTTTACATTACTTTACGGAACTTTTGCTGCTTGCTGCCAACAAGTAAATTGCAGGCGAACTTGTAAGCCATTCTCACTATGCGCACTTAGGCTGCCCGCCATTTTTTTCACCGCTTGCGCGACAATCGAGAGGCCAAGCCCATAGCCACTCGCTGAGCTTGGCGACTGCTTGGCTTGATAAAATGGCGTAAACAACTTGGCTAGCTCTTGTTCGCCCACGCCCGGGCCATCGTCGGCGACTTCTATCACCAACACCTCTTGTTCAACGGAGGTGGACAGATAAATCGTACACGCCTCGCCTGCGTATTTAACGCAATTGGTGAGAAGATTGTTGAGCGCACTACCCAGCAGCACAGGATCCGCTTCAATCCAAGCCGCTTGCTGACACAAGGCTAATTGAATCCGTTGCCCGGGTAAAAGATGAGGCTCAAACAGAGCCGCTTGCTCAGTGAGATACGCATTGACGTCCAAAGGCTTGAGCGATACAGAAAATTGGCTGCTCTCTAATTGGCTCAACTCAAGAATTTTTTCAATCATCGAGTTCATCAATTGTGCTTCCTGCTCGACTCGATTGAGCCAGAGTGTGCGCTGCTCAGGCTCGTTGGCACGCTGACAAAGGTGCGTGGCCAACAACTGGCGGGTGAGCGGCGTTTTGAGTTCATGCGACAAAGTACGCACCAACTGGCGCTGCTCCTCCACTAAGATTTGGATGCGCTCGGCCATGCGATCGAAATCCAGTGCTAGTTCACGAAATTCGCTCACGCTGTGACCAAGGGTATGCGCGACGCGGGTGTCGGTTTTTTCTTGCGCCAATGCGCGTGTTGCCGACTGCAATTGGGTGAGCGGATTTTGCAGATAGCGCGTCAGCACCCAAGAGATAAAGGCGAGAATACACACGCCGACAATCGCATTCGCTGCCCACAAATAGTAGCTCGCCTTGGCGGCGGGGTGCTGCTGCCAAGGCAATTGAATCATCAGTTGGTGTTCTTGATCGAGGCGAATGCCAATCATAGGGCGAGAAACACGCGCGCCCATCGGCTGGTCTAAACGGCGATAAAAGTGCATTTTTTTCAACACATGCGGATGCACCTCTCGGCCACTGACCGGATGAAACTGTTGATCCACCACATACAATACGTAGCGCTGCTTGGCTTCCCATTGCGCCAGTTGCGCCCACTCTTTACGTGCAACCCACAGCCCCGCTTGGTGGGCCAAGTCGACAAACTCTTGATGCTGCTGCTTGGAAAGATTGAGCAAACGCTGATAGAGCAGCATTTCCACGCAGCTAAACGCACTCACCACCAACACCACTCCGAGTGCGAGCGCGACAAACAGCCGCACGGCCAACTTTTGTGGCAAGGCGAGCCATCGACGCAGCTTAGCCATGTTTAAGTTCAAATTGATAGCCAATGCCACGTACGGTACGAATGGTATTTTTCGACCAGCCTGCTTGCGTCAGCTTGCGGCGGATATTGCTGATATGCATATCGAGATTGCGATCAAACGGGCACAACTCGCGTTTCAACACTTGGTGTTGCAGCTCCGCTTTGGCGATCGCTTGCTGATGATTGCTGGCCAAATAAACCAGCAACTCCTGCTCGGTCTGGGTGAAGGGCAAACGCCCTAGGGTGGTCAGAACATCGCTCACGCCTTCGCTGCCGCTTAAGGTGTTGACATGAGTATGGCGCTGTTTTTCCAAAGCGACCCGGCGCAGGGTCGCTTTAATCAAGCTCAAGAGCTTGGCAATACTAAAAGGTTTGGCAAGGTAGTGATCGGCTCCCGAATCATAGCCTTCAATCTTATCGGCCTCTTCAGCAAAGGCACTGATCATGATGATCGGCGTGGAGAAACGCTGGCAAATACGGCGCGCCGCTTGCAGCCCATTGAGGTTAGGCATCATCACATCCAGCAGCACAAGATCAAAAGGCTCACGGGCGAGCCAGTTAAGCGCCTGCTCGCCATCGTGGGCACAGCTAACCTGATAGCCTTCTTGCTGCAATACAGTATCAATAAGCTCGCACATGACGGGATCGTCATCGGCAATCAAAATCGTGGGCATAGTTCAAATAGACAAAATGATAATAGTTATCATTTTATCAACAACCCGACCCGATGCAATAGCGGAAAACCATTAATCTTATCGATGAGTTTATCTTGTTACCTCTTGCTCTGGGGTTTTAATCCGCCAGCGTTCAATCATGACGCCACTTTTACTCGAACCAAGACGCGAGACAGCATCCACCTGCAAATAGTGCGAAAACTCAGGCAAAAGCTCGCGTAATTTTTGGCTAACTGGTCGAGTTGTCACGATCCAGAGATTGGGGTTAAGCGCAAGCCAAGCTCTGATTTGCGCCACATCTTGCGCGTCCCATTCCAGCTCCGATTTTGTCTGCACGCCTTGCACATGCAAACTGTAACCGGCCGCAAAATCGATCAAGGCTTCGTCGAGCAGCAGCACACTTTCGATATCTTGCGCCATTAATTGCTGCTGATTGGTCAAAATCAGTTGCTGAATTGCCTGCGCTACTTCGTGCTGATTGTGGCGGATCTGCATTTGCCACTTGGGGAAAACACGTTGCAGGTCGTCACTGAGGATGCCGAGCATGGTGACTAAGTTGGCTGGATTGAGCCACACATAAGGAGAGACTTGCTGCTTATATTGCACCAAGGCCACCGATTGCGCCCTTGGTAACAGCGACTGGGCAGAATCAATCTGGATCACGCCAATGTTGTGCTGACGCACCTGCGGGAAGATCGGGTCTTGCGGCCACACAGAGCGAATCGTCACCACCGCTTTGGCTTCTTTCGCGGCCTGAGCCACTTTATCTTGCTCAGCCTCGAACCACGCTTGATGGCGCGACATGCTAAAACGCGGTGACGGCAGGTAACGCACCTCTACCTCAGTTTGTTTGAGTAAATCACTCGCCAACCAATAGTTGACCGGCAGTGACGTAAGCACAGTTTCTTTAGCGAATACAGGCACAGACAAGCCCGCCAAAGCACAACCAAACAACAAAATTGGCGAGAGAAAACGCGTCATACGCGCTGGCAATAATCGTTTCATCGTATTATCCATTGGGCCTCATCACGCGCCACAGAGTAGCGAGCACAAAGAAGCAGGAGGAGAGTAAAATAATCGCAGCGCCCGAAGGCAGCGGCCATTGATAAAGCACAGGCAACAGCGTTCCACCCAAGCAGGCCAAGGTCGCTAACAGTGCCGAAAGCAGCACAAAGTGGCGGTTATCTCGTGCAATCAGACGCGCCGTAGCGCCGGGAATGAGCAGCAGCGCACCAACCAGTACAGCGCCAATCACTTTCACCGCCACAATCGTCACTAAGGTGATCATCAGCACAAACAAATAGTCATAGAAGGCGACACTGTGGCCGCGCACTTTGGCCACATCAGGACTGAGGCAACAAAGCAAAATGCGGTTGTAGGTAAAAAACAGCACCAGCAACACCGCAAAGCAGACCAACGCCAGCAGTGCGATGTCTTGCTCGGTCACGGTCAGAATCGAGCCAAACAGCACATTTTCCAGCAAGTGGATGTTGATCTTACGCGCCACGTACATCAGCAGCGCCGCTCCGAGCGCCAACGCGCACGACAAAAACACCCCAACCAAGGTGTCGTACGGGACTTGAGTGCGGCTGCGCACATAATGCAGCATCAAAGCAAAAATCAGACAGAAGCTGAACAAGCCGATCACCGGCGATTGCGGATCTTCCCCGAGCAGAATGCCGATGGCGATGCCAGTGATTGCTGCGTGCCCGACCGCTTCTGAAAAAAACGCCAAGCGTTTGGCAATCACCAAAGTGCCCAAACCGCCCAGCAACGGGCCTAAAATCACAGCAGCCATCAGTGCGTTGAGCATAAAAGCGTACTGAAAACTCTCGGCCAACCAACCCTGCTGCACCGCTTCCATCAGCCAAGTTTGCAGACTGCTCATGCCGCTTTTCCTCTTTCGAACAAGCGCTGTTGCGAGTGGTGTTGAAACAAGCGCTCCAACTTATCGACACTCAACACCTGCTGCACACTGCCAGAATCAACCATGGCGCGATTGACCACGTGCACCTGACCTGGCGTGTGTTGCAAAATGCGTTTGACAGCGGAAATATCGTGATGCACCGCCAGTAACGTTACCCCCTGCGCAACCAGTTGGGCCATCAACTGCTCTAAATATTGCACCCCTTGCTCGTCCATACCGGTGGCGGGTTCATCTAAGATCAACAGCTCAGGCTCGTGCCACAAGGCTTGGGCAAACATCACCCGCTGTAGCTCGCCGCCAGAGAGCTGACCAAGGCGCAAATGGGCACGTTGCTCCATCCCTACCCGAGCTAGGGTTTGATAGGCCAAAGCTTGATGACTGGCGTAACTCGGCAGCCATTTTTGCAAAAACAGCGGCGCGCGGCTGATGTTCAACAACATAAAATCGAGCACACTGATCGGCAGGCTGGATTCAAACAGCGCTTTTTGTGGCACATAACCAATACGCTGCTTAGCTTCTGACGGCCAATGCAAGGTGATCTTGCCATCAAACGGGGTTAACCCCATGATCGAGCGCAGCAACGAGGTTTTCCCCCCGCCGTTTGGCCCCATAATCAGATGGCACTGCCCAGCGCGAAAACGATGATTCATCTCGCTCAGCACAGGCTGCTGGCCATAGCGCAGCGCCACGCCACACAGTTCAATCTCTGGCCCGTGTTTCATGCCGACTCTCCGGCGGCCAAGCGACTGGCGTAGCGAATCGCTTCGACTAATGTCGCGGTGTTTTCGGCCATCTCCCGTTGCACCTTGTCGCGTTCAAAAGCGCCGTGAGTCATATGGGAAAAACGATACAGCTTCACCCCAGTCTCGCGTTCAATGGTTTCGACAAAGCGATTAGGCATTTCCAACTCGTAGAAAAGCACGTTAATGCCAGAGCGACGGATCTTCTCGATCGTCTCTTGCAGTTGGCTGGCGCTGGGCTCGACACCGTGAGCAGGCTCGATCACCGCACTCACTTCAATCCCAAACTCTTGCAGGAAATAGTTGTAGGCGTTGTGCGTGGTGGCCACTTTCAGCGCCTGCACATTGGCATCGCTCAGTTGCTGCATCGCCTGAAACTTCATTTGTCTCATCTGCTTGGCAAACTGGCGCGCGTTGGCAAGATAAAACGCGCCGTTGGCGGAGTCTAACTTCGCCAGCTCTTGCGCAATGGTGTAGACCTTTTGAATCGAGGTTGCAATGCCAACGAAAGTGTGGGGGTTTTTCGCCCCGCTGCCGACGCTCGCCCCCATTGCCGCAAGCAGTGGCACATTTTGATTGGCATAGATGACCGCCAAGTCGTTACGCTGCGCCGCATCAAGCACTTTGATCGCATAGTCGTCATGACCAATGCCATTAACGACAATCACGTCCATTTGCTGCAAACGTAGCAGATCCGCGGGCTGCGGTTGATAGTTGTGCGCGTTAAAGCCTTCGTCCACCAGCGGCAGAACCTGCGCTTTATCTCCAACTATGGTCGAGACATAGCTGTAGTAAGGGTGCAAGGTAATACCGATGGTCAGCTTATCGCTTGCCGTGGCAGTGCCGATTAACAGCAGGCCGAGACAAAACGTCATCGCTCGGCGCATTAGTGGAAGGTATCGCATCGAGTCATTTCTCCTCAGTGAACATGCGGTTGCGGTGACCAGCGTTTCCAGCCGGTCAAGATCCATTGCTGAGGTGCGTGAGTGGCAAAATCAGCGCGATTAGGGGCACTGTCGTCAGGCAGAAACCAGATTTGCACTTGCTGATCTTCGTCATACCAGAGCAGCACATGCCCGGTGCCCTGCGCACAAGTCGATTGCCCAAGATAGCCCTGAGTCAACCGCTGCCATTGGTGTGCACCAAGAAACTGCCAACTGGCATCGGTGGCAAAAGGCGCGATCCCTTGCTCGGCAAGCCATGCGACATCGGGCAGTTGCCCGTGGCTTTGCCAGTAGTCGCGCAGCTCATAATCGGCCAGTGACAGCTCTGTCACTACGCTTTTCTGCTTCTCGTTCAAGGCTTCACTAGGCAACTGCCAAGTGGGCGCATCGAGTGAAAGTGCCGGCTCTGCCGGGTAAAAAATGCGCAGGGACAACCACGCGCAGACTAAGATCAGCGATATCGCAGCAACAACCCAGCGCGTCTCTTGGTCGCCGCGGTTTGCGCGCACTGGCACGCTGATGGTCTTGCTTTGTGGCTTTTCTATCTCAAAGCTCAACGCCATCCACCTCAACCGCGGACTCATGCCCTGGATCAAAGACGATGTAATAATCGCCGCTTGGTAGGGTGAAAATCACGTTTGATTTCTCGTCCGTCTTTTGGCTCTCAAGCAGCACATCGTCGTAGCTAAACAGGCGAATGGTTTCATTGCTGGCGGCGCTGCCATCGCTGTAGCCCGCTTGGCAGTGAACTTCATTGCCTTGCTTGCTGCACTCCATCAAAGGAAAGTGCGCCAATGCACTGGCACTGAACATCGCCATAGCGAATGTGAAACCCACGCGCATCACTTCAACACCACTTCAAAGGTCAGATGAATGCTAGAGCGCGCTTCATCGGCCATCGCATCATTGCTCAGTGGGCTGGTGTGTCCAGCGATCAGCAGATAGCGACCCGCTTTGCTTGGGGTAAAACGCACTTTCCCGTCTTGATCGCTACGCAAGATCACCGCCTCTTGCTGGTTACGGTATAAAGTGCCGTCTTGGCGAATTTCCGCTTCCACACCCGCTTGTGGTTGACCATTAAAGAAGAACTGCATCTCGATTGGCTCGCCTTCAATCATGTCTGCCGGGTGAGTTACTGGCACCAGTTCCAGATAGCGATTTTCCAAGGCGAACACTTGTGTTGAGGGCTGATTGACCGTCACATACGCTTCGGTGCGATTAAACATCAGGGTACTTTTGACATTTTGTGCCCCTTCAGGCAACTGCGCGGCGCGGTCAGCTTTACTGGCGCGAATGCGGCGCGCGGTTTCACGTTTGCCGATGGTGTAACTGGTGAAGTACATCGGTTCGCCCGTCAGCACCAGCTTGTGTGTACCGGCTTCGCTAAAGAAAAAATCAAAGCTGGATTTGCGCTTAAATTTGGCGCTAAAGGCAAAACGCTCGCGCTTGCCAGAAGGCGTGAGCACATAGCCGGAATCCACACTCAGCGGCTTATCAAACACAAACGTGCCATGCGAAGCCGTCGCATCGGTGGTGATCCAGTCGCCCTCTTGTGAAGAGATGCTGAACTCGCTCGGCAGCAGCCAGCGAGGATGAGCCGAAGCTGCGCCAGAGGTCAGCGCAGCAAGTAGTAGTAAACTGGTCGAAAATTTACGGTTAAACATAATCCTTTCCTATTGATGAATGGTTACCCACGGGGCACTCGCTGCGGGTTAAGGCTGGTAAGAGAGGCGCACTTGGCCCGTTTCATGCGTCGCATCAAGTTGATAGTTGACTGGCGCTTGGCTTAGGTTCATCGGCTGGCGGATCACATCTCGCCCGCCATGTTCGCGCACCACTTCGGCAAAGAAATGATACTGGCCGTGCGCAAGCTCGTTGCCTTGCTGATCTTTGCCATCCCATTGCAGGCGGTATTGCCCGGCAGGTCGAGTGGCCGAGGTGATGGCATCCACCAACTCACGATCGTAACGGCCCACTTTTCGCCACCACTGACGCAAGTCTTTCAGCCAGGTATCGTCTTTTTGCCACAGCGCAACGGTGCGTACTGGCTGGCCTTGGTCGTCCTCAATCCACACCGCGACATACGGTCTGGCGTACATACCCCCCTCGATTTTTGGCAAGCTAAACTCAATCTCTAGCGTGCCAAGGGACTTGGCCTGTAGCGGCGAACAAAACGCCGCCAGCAAAAGCAAGGCGCAGCTTTGCTTGATTAATCCTTTCATACTTTTCCTATTGCATTATTTGCGTGCGTTATGGCACCAGCCAAACGTAAACCGCCACCGTTAATACCAACCCAGCCGAGCACCAGCGCAGTGCATAGCTCAAGGTGCTTTTTTTCGGCAGCAGCAACGCCACGCCAGAGAAGATAAACACCAACATCAGCAGCGCCGATGCATCGATCAGCCACTTCCAAGCTTCACCGCTGTGACGACCTTTGTGCAGATCGTTCAAACGTGCGACCCAGCCATAATCGGTAATATCAAGCTCTGCCTGCGCGCTGACCAAATCGATAAACAGCGCCGCGCTGTAACCGGGTGCATTAAAGCTGGCACTCACCTCGCCCTGTTTAAGCGTGTCACCTTCGTATCGGCTATAGATATCCAGATCCGACATCGCGCCCGGTATAAACGCCTGCTCGGTCAGAAATTGCGCTAGGGTGCGTTTATCAACGGCCACTTGGCCATTTTGAAACAGCAGTTCTTGAGGAATGCTCAACTGCACAGAAGAATATTGAGGTTGACTAGACACGAACAGATCTGGGCGATTCAAGGTGATGCCCGTCAGCGCAAAAAATAGCATTAAGCCAAGCAAGGCCATGGAAACGTAGATGTGCAGGCGGCGAGCCCACAGCTGAAAGGCGCGGTGTTTATAAAACATAATCGGCGAGCAACAAACATAATTGGCTCAAAGCTATATGATAATCACTATCACTTGTATTTAATTTACATTATTTACGTTTGCCGCACTGCTCGCTGTGAAGGATAACAATAGGCGCTAAGAACAGCTGGGAGGAAAAACACCGGACAAGAGGGGAAAAGGCGCTCTACCTCAGATACAAAAGATAGAGCACCGAAAAGATTAGCGTTGAATAAACGCCAGCCATTGCAGCATCAGTTGTTCAAAATCTTCTAAGCCGCAACAGGCGATACTTTCGCTCTCATACAACTCAAACTCGCTCTCTTGGTCGTCGTATGCCATCAGCAAGACGTTGTCTTGAATGGTCACTTCATCACCACAAATGAGCAGACTGATCTCGGGGCCCGTTCTGCTCCACTCTTTCGCGCTGTTGGCTCGGGCCTGCGCAAGCAAAGCCAGTACCTCTCGAACTTTAGCCTGATCTTTACCTATCTCCTCTTGCACCCAGCGGCCGAGGATTTCATGACCCATTGAACAATGGCAGTAGTAGCTGCCGTCCAGCGTGTTTTTCTTAAATTCGTAATCCATGTTTTTCTCTGTTGATAACGAGATCAGGTACTATTATCGACAAATTGCCACTTGGACTCCACTCTCAAGCATGAAACTGAACGAAACTATTGCACGGCAAATTGTCGAACGCACCATGAAGATCATCCCCTATTCGGTCAATGTAATGGACGATCAAGGGAGAATTATTGGTTCGGGGGATGCATCGCGACTGCAACAAAAACATGAAGGTGCCGTGCTCGCAATTACGGAGTGTCGAGTGGTTGAGATCGACCAAGCCACCGCCAGCCATCTTAAAGGGGTTAAACCTGGGATCAACTTACCGATCCTTTTTCTAGAACAAGTGATTGGCGTCATTGGCGTATCCGGAGCACCAGACGAAGTGAAGCATTATGGTGAACTGGTTAAGATGACCGCAGAGCTCATCGTTGAGCAAGCAGCCCTCATGTCTCAAGTGCAATGGAATAAGCGACACAGGGAAGAGTTGGTTCTGCAGCTTATCTCTGGCGCGACGCTGAATGACAACCAGTTGAACTCCATCGCTGAGCGACTTGGCTTAAATTTGAGTGAGCCGAGAATAGCGGCTGTGGTCAAGGTTTTTCCTGATAAACAAACCTCACTCTCGTTGGAGCATTTACAACAGATCGTTCACCTACTTGAGTATCCTGAGCGTGACAACCTGGTTGGTATCTTATCTGTCTCTAATAACGAAGTGGTGGTGTTAAAACCGATAAGCCTCACCGACAACGGTTGGTCCAAAGAGGTGGAAACCAAGCGCATCAACCAGTTGCTAAAGCGGGTAAGTAAAGAAGGGAACTTCTCAATCAAAATTGCGCTCGGAGACTACTTTGAGGGATTGGCAGGATTAGCCCAATCTTTTGAAACCGCCAAACTCACCATGCAATTGATGGCTGAGCAATCTGGCACGGTTTTCTTCTACCAAGATCATAAGCTACCTGTGTTGATGAGCGATCTCCTTTCACAACCTTGGAAAGCCGAACAATTGCAGGCTCCATTACTGAAACTGCAAAAAAAAGACAGCAAAGGCGTGCTACTCAAAACCCTCACCGTATATTTTGCTCAGAACTGTGATGCATGTCGAACTTGCCAAGCGCTTCATATCCATCGTAATACCCTCCGCTATCGAATTGAAAAGATTGAAGATATAACATCATTAAATTTCAATAATTTAAACAACATCTTCCAACTCTACATCGCGCTAGAGCTGTTCTCCTCAAAACAGAAAAATTGTGCAAGTGCACAAAAAACAAAGCCGTCAGCTGGGTGAAATTTGTTGTAACGACTAAAGACCCGATCAGATTCCATCTCTATATTCGAGCAAAAAATACTCTTATCAATAATATGGAAATGGAACATGATTGAAGTCTCTACCCTCGGAGCCTTAGCTGCCTTAGTGGTGGCCATTGCGCTGATACTGAAAAAAGTCCCACCCGCGTACGGCATGATCATTGGCGCTCTTATCGGCGGTGTGATTGGTGGTGTTTCACTGACCGACACCGTTTCTCTAATGATCGGCGGCGCACAAGGTATTGTGACCGCGGTTTTACGTATTCTTGCCGCCGGTGTTTTGGCTGGCGTTTTGATTGAATCTGGCGCAGCAACCTCGATCGCAGAGACGATCGTCAAAAAAGTGGGGGAAACACGCGCGCTTCTCGCACTGGCATTGGCGACCATGATTCTGACTGCCGTTGGCGTTTTTGTGGATGTCGCCGTGATTACGGTTTCTCCGATTGCGTTGGCGATTGCTCGCCGTGCCGATATCTCTAAAACCGCGATTTTGCTTGCCATGGTCGGTGGCGGTAAAGCCGGTAACGTCATGTCGCCAAATCCCAATGCAATCGCAGCCGCTGATGCCTTTAATGTGCCATTAAGCTCTGTGATGGCGGCGGGTGTGATTCCGGGCCTTTGTGGTTTGCTACTGGCGTATTTCATTGCCAAGCGTCTGGTCAATAAGGGTTCTAAAGTCGCAGCCAGCGAAGTCATCGCGGTGGATCACAGCAAACTGCCAAAATTTGGCGCTGCCATTGTCGCGCCACTGGTGGCAATTGCACTCTTGGCGTTACGCCCAATTGCCGGCATCAACGTTGATCCGCTCATCGCCTTGCCTTTAGGCGGTTTGCTCGGTGCCGTGGTGATGGGTCGATTCGCCGATACCAACCACTTTGCAGTCACTGGCCTTTCGCGCATGGCGCCAGTTGCCGTCATGCTGCTGGGTACAGGTACTCTCGCAGGTATTATCGCGAACTCAGGACTTAAAAATGGCTTGATCGATATTCTCACGGCTTCGGGTTTACCGTCCTATCTCCTTGCGCCGATTTCCGGTGCAATGATGTCACTTGCAACCGCATCGACCACAGCGGGAACCGCGGTTGCATCTAACGTATTTAGTCACACCATTCTTGAACTGGGAGTACCAGCATTAGCTGGCGCGGCCATGATTCATTCTGGTGCCACTGTTCTTGACCATATGCCACATGGTAGCTTCTTCCACGCAACGGGCGGCGCTGTTCATATGGACATTCGTGAGCGTTTGAAACTGATTCCTTATGAGTCTGCGGTTGGCTTAATGATCGCTTTTGTCTCTGTCATGATGTTCGGCGTGTTTGGTCTGTTTGTATAAGCATTGAGGTAAACATGAAAATTATAATTGCTCCAGATTCCTATAAAGAAAGCCTTACTGCCATGGATGTGGCAATTGCGATTGAAAAAGGATTTAAGCAAATCTTACCCGATGCACAATACATCAAACTGCCCATGGCAGATGGCGGTGAAGGGACAGTGCAATCCCTGGTTGACGCCACGGGCGGGGCTATCATCGAGCACACCGTCACAGGCCCACTTGGCCAACCTGTTTGTGGCTTTTTCGGTTTATTGGGCGAAGGCAAGACCGCCGTGATCGAGATGGCGGCCGCTTCTGGCTTACACCTTGTGACACCAGAGCAGCGCAACCCACTCATCACCACCACGTTTGGTACGGGCGAGTTGATCAAAGCCGCCCTCGACCACGGTGTAGAACACATTATTGTTGGCATCGGCGGCAGCGCGACCAACGATGGTGGCATCGGTATGGCGCAGGCTCTCGGCATCAAACTACTTGATGCACAAGGAAACGCGCTTGGCTATGGTGGCGGTGAGCTTGCTAAATTGGCGACGATTGACTGCTCTCAACTCGATCCTCGTTTGACTCAAGTTCGCCTCGAAGTCGCGTGTGACGTTGATAACCCACTATGTGGAACAAAAGGCGCTTCCGCTGTCTTTGGCCCGCAGAAAGGGGCAACGCCAGAGATGGTGACCATCTTAGACGAAAACTTAGCGCACTATGCCGCGATCATTAAACAGCAACTTGGCGCGGATGTTCGTGATATGGCCGGCGCGGGCGCTGCGGGCGGCATGGGTGCGGCGCTGCTAGGCTTGCTCAATGCCGAGCTTCGTCCTGGTATTGAGATTGTCATGGACGCGGTTCACTTAGATGAGATCGTTGCGGATGCGGATCTGGTGATCACGGGTGAAGGTCGAATCGACAGCCAAACTATCCATGGCAAAACCCCGATTGGTGTCGCACGCACCGCGAAAAAGCACGGCTTGCCAGTGATTGGCATCGCGGGTTGTCTGTCGGCCGATTGCGGAGTGGTGCATGAACATGGGCTCGATGCCGTTTTCGCCGTGGTCAATCGCTCCGTTGATCTGCCGACCGCGCTGGCAGAAGCCGCAGAGAACGTAGAGCTAACAGCAAGAAACGTTGCCGCTGCTTTTTGTATGACTCGTAATTAAACTTGGTTTAACGTAAAAAAACCGCTGAAACTTCAGCGGTTTTTTATTATCGAAGATTTTACTAAGCCGGCTGTTGGAAAATCACCGTGTCGGCTTTTTGGGTGTACTGCCCCATCAGGTGGAAGTTGAGGTAACGGTAGGTATCCGCCGCCGTTGCATCCAACTGTTTCGCGTACTCCATGTACTCTTCTACCGTTGGGATTCGGCCTAGAATCGCACCAACTGCCGCCAACTCTGCTGAGGATAGATAGACGTTCGCACCTGTACCTAAACGGTTCGGGAAGTTACGTGTCGACGTTGACATCACCGTGGCTTTGTCTGCAACGCGCGCTTGGTTACCCATACACAGCGAACATCCCGGAGTTTCAATACGAACCCCAGCACGGCCATAAATACCGTAGTAACCTTCTTCTGTCAGTTGGTCACGGTCCATCTTGGTTGGTGGTGCAATCCACAGACGCGTATCAAGCTGGCCTTTGAACTTCTCAAGCAGTTTACCGGCTGCGCGGAAGTGACCAATGTTGGTCATACACGAACCGATGAACACTTCATCGATTTGCGTGCCCTGTACCTCAGAAAGCAGACGCGCATCATCTGGATCGTTCGGCGCACAAAGAATCGGCTCTTTGATTTCCGCTAGATCAATTTCAATCACGTGTGCGTATTCTGCGTCACTGTCTGCCGACATCAATTCTGGGTTGGCTAGCCATTCTTGCATCGCAACAATACGACGCTCGATGGTACGGCGGTCGCCGTAACCTTCTGAAATCATCCACTTCAGCATCACGATGTTCGAGTTGAGGTACTCTTCGATCGATGCTTGAGACAGTTTCACAGTACAACCTGCCGCAGAGCGCTCAGCGGATGCATCAGACAGTTCAAACGCTTGTTCCACCGTGAGGTGTTCTACCCCTTCGATTTCGAGAATACGACCAGAGAATTCGTTGATCTTACCGGCTTTTTCAACCGTTAATAGACCTTGCTTGATGCCGTAGTAAGGAATGGCATGGACAAGATCACGCAGCGTAATACCTGGCTGCATTTCGCCTTTAAAGCGCACCAAAATAGACTCTGGCATGTCCAGAGGCATGACGCCCGTTGCCGCAGCAAACGCAACAAGACCAGAGCCCGCAGGGAATGAAATACCCAATGGGAAACGAGTATGCGAGTCACCACCAGTACCGACAGTATCTGGCAGCAGCATACGGTTTAGCCAAGAGTGGATAACACCATCGCCCGGACGTAGCGACACACCGCCACGGTTCATGATGAAATCAGGCAGAGTATGATGGGTGTTCACATCGACAGGTTTTGGATACGCAGAGGTGTGACAGAAAGACTGCATCACAAGATCAGCGGAGAAGCCAAGACAAGCCAAGTCTTTTAGTTCATCACGCGTCATTGGGCCAGTGGTGTCTTGCGAACCCACAGTGGTCATTTTAGGTTCACAGTAGGTCCCTGGGCGAATACCCGTTACGCCACATGCTTTACCGACCATCTTCTGTGCCAGTGAATAGCCTTTACCTGAATCGGCAACATCTGCGGGTTTGCGGAATACATCAGACGGCGCTAAACCCAGTGACTGACGCGCTTTCTCGGTCAAGCCGCGGCCGATGATCAGAGGAATACGGCCACCAGCACGAACCTCATCAATCAGTACGTCGGTTTTGAGCGTGAACTGAGCCAGTACTTCACCGGTTGCGTGGTTGGTTACTTTACCTTGATATGGGTAGACATCAATCACATCGCCCATGTTGAGCTTAGAGACGTCCACTTCGATAGGTAGCGCGCCTGCATCTTCCATGGTGTTGAAGAAGATAGGGGCGATTTTACCACCCAATACATAACCACCCGCACGTTTGTTTGGTACGTAAGGAATGTCATCACCCATAAACCAAAGCACTGAGTTGGTTGCTGATTTACGAGATGAACCTGTACCCACAACATCACCAACATAAACAAGTTGGTGACCTTGTTCTTTTAGCGCTTCAATCTGTTTGATCGGGCCAATGCTGCCAGGCTGATCTGGCACAATGCCTTCACGCTCATTTTTTAGCATCGCTAAAGCGTGAACAGGAATATCAGGGCGAGACCAAGCATCTGGTGCTGGAGATAGGTCATCGGTGTTGGTTTCACCTGTGACTTTAAAGACGGTAAGGGTCACTTTCTCTGCCAATTGTGGCTTAGATAGGAACCACTCTGCATCGGCCCAAGATTGCAGCACTTGCTGTGCGTATTGGTTACCCGCTTTAGCTTTTTCTTCAACGTCGTAGAACACGTCAAACATCAGCAGTGTATGAGACAGCGCTTCAACCGCGATTGGGGCCAGCGCCTCGTCATCAAGCAGCGCCACTAGCGGTTCGATGTTGTAGCCGCCTTGCATGGTGCCAAGCAGTTTAGCCGCATGCGCACGGCCGACAAGCGGAGAGCTTGCTTCACCACGAATCACCGCAGCAAGGAAACCCGCTTTAACATACGCGGCTTCGTCAACACCTGGTGGGATACGATTTTCCAGTAGGTCGAGAAGAAACTCTTCTTCGCCTTGTGGGGGATTTTTTAGAAGTTCAACAAGTCCGGCAACTTGTTCTGCATCTAGAGGTTTAGGAACAACCCCTTCTGCGGCACGCTCTTCGACGTGTTTACGGTAGGCTTCAAGCACGACTTTTTCCTCTCATTGCGGTTCCTCCTTTATTAATACTATTTGTCCAAAGTAAAGGAGTGAACATCCATGGAAACTTGGCTCCCTATTGCCCATGTTTTCATTCAATTCTGATTGAGAAACAGCGCCGCAGAGGCCAAACTGTGGGCAGTAGAATAGCAAATTTAACGAGAAATTAAAATCTCCTCACTTTGACCAACATAGCAAGTTAAGACTAAAGTCCCATAATTTTTAACTATTTATTTGCCCTGTTTTCGCAGATAACCGATTAACGATACGACGTACCAATGATGAAATAAACGGCATCCTGCTGTTCTTCTGTCCTTGCATAGGCAAGCACAATTGGACCTATCGGCGAATCGATGCCTGCAAAAATCGATGCGGCACTGTACAGTGGCGCCTGATGGAGTTTGAAGGTGGTGTCCGACCAAACCCCACCATATTCCAGTGACGCCCCGAGATAGACAGGCGCTTCAAATACCCCGAAGTCATTGTCAAACCAGCGATAACGATAAATCAAGCTGGTAAAAAACTTGTTCTGACCAATCAAGCTATTGCGCGGAATACCCGACAGATTCAAAAAGCCGCCGATACTTTTCGGATCCAGCGGAGTGTAGTTATTTTTGCTTTCGACAATCTCATATTCAGCGTTTGCGACCAAAGTATGACGCTGATAGCTTTGCGCCACCTTGCCCAGCAGCGATAGTTCATACACGGTATCGCTGGATGATTCTCCGGTGAACTCCGATTCAAACATCTCTGGGCTTTTGTCATGAGAGACCAGATATTCAAGATCTAAGTACCACCCCGAGGTAGGCAACGAGTAATCATCCAGAGTATCTAAACGATACTGAGCAAACGCACCTAAGCGTTGAAAGTTCGCATTTCCTGCCGAATCTAAGGTGGTGACTTGAATATCCCCTTTGTTAAATCGACTACCAATCTTAAACTCTTGCCACAACTCAGGTTGAAAGCCGATGGCTAACTCAGCGGTAAATTGGCTGTAAGTAAAGGGAAGAAAATCGTAAGCCGCACCTAAGCTCGGGTCATCAAACTCCGTGACTGGAATATTTCGCTTGTCACTGGTATACGCCAATTTGGCGGTGGAAAAAATGTCTTGGCTAGCACGAATTGGCGTGTAGAGTTCGGCCTCCGCCAGTTTATCCGTTCCCATTTCTAAGCTGATGGTCAACTCTGCACCTTGCGAATTGAGATTGGTAAAGTTGGTTGAAAGCCCTACCCCATATTGACTCTCAGTGGTGAAATCATCTTCGAGGAAAAAACGGAAGTTGACGTAGTTTGGTCCCCAAGACTTCTCTTTAACGTCCACCACCAATTGGTTGACGCCTTCGGTTTCTTGATAATGATAAGAGACCAGTTCAAAGCGGTCTAAGGCGTAGAGGTTTTCCACCGCCGATTCCACTTGTTTGGTTTTCAGCACCTCTCCCGTTTTCAGATCAAGGCGATTACTGAGTAATCGGTCGCTGTAATGGCTGTTGTTGATCAACACAATATCATCGATTGGCATCTGATCACCGTAAACCAACTTACGCCGCGCCCGCTGCTTTTGCTCCACATAACCTTGATAGTCAGCGCTGGAGAGCGCCAAGGCATTAAGTGCCTCCTTTAAACTGTAAGTAGCATCGTAACCCGCATGATACGCTTCAGGCATTTTATCGAATTCGGTGGTTTCCATTTTGCCGACGTCCGGGCGCAGATAGACATCCTGTTCTGTGAGACTGGCAGCTTGACGCTGGGTACTGCGCCGCACTAAGTAGTTAGAAAGCTGATCGGCAACCACCAAAAAATTAGTGAAATCTTCTCGGCTTTTGTAGTCGGTACTGATGTCTACCGCAATGACAATGTCCGCCCCCATCGCACGGGCAACATCAACGGGCATATTATTGATCACGCCGCCATCCACCAGCATATGATCATCCAGCTCATAAGGAGGTAAAGCACCGGGTACCGACATGCTCGCCATCATGGCATCGACCAATTGCCCTTTGTCGATCACCACCTCTTTAAGCTCAACAATATCGGTCGCTACCGAGCGATACGGGATAGCTAGATCATCAAAGGAGTTGAATTCTTTGAGATTTCCGGTGGTTTCGCGCAGGATACGCAGCATATTTTGCCCTTGAACAAAACCGCGTGGTGTGCGCACTTCACCAAAACGTAAGCCAAGGTCGGTTCGCAGTTGGTAGCGGTCTTCGGATTCTTTGTCTCGCACACGGCGTTGACTGCGCTCTACCCGATCGCGATAGCCAGTACTCCAATCGATGGTGTAGATAAAACTTTCAATTTCATCCGCACTCATCCCCGTGGCATAAAGACCGCCAACATAGGCTCCCATGCTGGTACCGGTGAGATAGTCGACTGGGATGTGCATCTCTTCAAGCGCTTTGAGTACACCAATGTGCGCCGCCCCTTTTGCTCCCCCCCGGCTAAAACCACCGCAATTTTAGGCCGCTTGACCTCTTCTGTGGGCGATTCGCTGTCGGCCACAGCCAAAGATGAGAGAGCAAAACTAAGAGGAAAGAGCAACCAAACAGCAAACGTCTCACGTGCGGATTTCCATTTATTCACTGTTTGCTGCTCCTTTTTTTAAGCGATAACATCCGTTTTACAACGAATTGACAGCGCGAACAATCACCAGTTCAGTAATTTATTCAACCAATTGCCTGATTGTTCACATTGACGCTTCAGCGCCTCATTTTTATCCCATACGGGTAAAGTAAAGGTTTTTTCCGCGCAATCGGCCACCAGAGCCCCTGCGGGCTGCTGCTTGTATCCCATGGTGGTTATCTGCCTTGGCCAAGGCAGCGACAGTTTTTCAGGAATGCGCTGTTTCAGATATTCCGCATACACACGCAGCGCGCCGCTGGAACCGGTCAGTTTGGTTGGTTTATTGTCATCACGCCCCAACCAAATGGTGGTAACTTCACGCCCGTCGACACCGACAAACCAACTGTCGCGGCTATCGTTACTGGTGCCCGTTTTCCCCGCCAGTGCTGCCCAAGCAAACTGATTTTGCAGATAGCGGCCAGTTCCCTGAGCGACCCCTTGTTTCATCGCATAGGTGGTCAACCACGCCGCCTGTTCGTCGACCGCAAGAGATGACTTCGGCAATGATTGATACAAAACGTTACCATCGAGATCGACCACGGAGCGCAATGCGGTCAGCGGCGCTTTTCGGCCAGAGTTGGTCAAGGTTTGGTACATCTGCGACACTTCAATCGGCGTGAGGGAAAAGGCGCCCAAGAACATCGAAGGCACTGGGCGAATTTCATCACGCTTAACGCCCAGTTTCTCTAGTGTTTGTGAGACGTTTTCAATCCCCAGTTGCATACCAAGGCGCACGGTCGGCACATTGAGCGACTTCGCCAGCGCTAAATAGAGCGGCACATCGCCACGAAACTGACGATCAAAATTGCGCGGCTCCCACACTGAGCCTTTACTGCCTTGCAAACTGAGCGGCGTATCTTGCAGTGTGGTCGCCAAGTTATACTTCTCTGGTTGAGACAGTGCGGTGAGATAAACCGCTGGCTTAACTAAAGAACCAATTGGGCGACTGGCGTTGATCGCTCGGTTAAAACCATCGTAGCCAGTACGTTTGCCACCAACCATGGCACGAATTTCACCGCTATGCCGATCGACCGCCACCGCCGCCGCTTCAAGCGCGTCTCCCGACACTTTTTCCAACTCGGGCATTTTCACCCCAATGGCGCGTTCAAGTTTCTCTTGTGACACGGGATCAAGCGAAGTAAATACACGCAAACCGCTCTCACCACGAAAAGCGTCACCCACTTTCTGTTTCAACTCCATCGACAACTGCTGAAAATACGCGGGCTGCCGGCTGGCGATGCGGGGCGTTGGCTGAATATCCAGCGGGCGACTGGCCGCTTGTTCGTAGGCCTGGGCACTAAGCAGCCCTTGCTGCATCATCAGACGCAAAACCAAATCGCGACGCTCCTGCGTTCGCTCGGGAAAGCGCACTGGGTTGTAGTAAGAAGGCCCTTTGACCATACCGACTAGCATGGCTAATTGGTCTATACGCAGCTCTTGGATTGGTTGGCCAAAATAGTAACGCGACGCCAACGCAAAACCGTGGATCGCTTGGTTGCCACTTTGTCCTAAGTACACTTCATTGAGATAGGCTTCTAAGATGCGATCCTTGCTGTAACGATAGTCGAGAATTAACGCGATATACGCTTCACGCAGTTTGCGCCACAAGGTGCGATCTTGGGTCAAAAACAGGTTTTTCGCTAACTGCTGAGTCAAGGTACTGCCGCCTTGCACGGTTCTGCCTGCTTTAAGATTGACCAGCATCGCGCGCGCAATCGCCAGCGGTGAAACACCATCGTGCTGATAAAAGTGACGATCTTCGGTCACAAGTAAGGCATCGACGATGATTTCCGGAAATTGTTCGCGGCGCAGAAAGAGCCTTTGCTCTTCGCTGTCTTTTTCCAACATTCCTAGCATCTTCGGCTCTAAACGCAGATACCCGAGATCCCCTGTCGATTCGAGCGATTGAATACGATTGAGCGTACCTGAGTCAAAATGCAGCATCACGTGGCGATCCGGCTCTGGGCCATCGGCAAATTCGAACGGACGGCGAATCAATTCAATTTTACTGCTTGAGGCGGCGTACTCTCCCGGGAACTTGGGTTGGCTCACTTTGCGGTAGTTGAGTACGTCCAGTTCGTTTTGTAACTCCTGACGGGAGAACGCATCGCCGGGCGAAAGCGTTAAGATACGCGCATACACCACGGTTGGGAGATCAAACAACTGCCCTTCAAAACGCTGTTTAACCACGCTATCAAGATAAATGCCGATAAACACCAGCAACGCCATCAGCGCCACAGTGCATTTCCAACTAAACGACCACAGCATACGTAGCCAATGGCGTTTCGCTTTTTGCTTAGCGGCTGGGCGGCGAGGTGAAGCACTGCGCTTACTTTTTTGCGGCGTTTTTTTCTTCGCGTTGTCAGTGCCTTTTACTGTTTTACTCATGAGTTTAACTGTCTTTTGGTTTTCGTCGTGGCGATATGGCTGGCTGGGTCATCCGGCCATACATGTTTGGGATAGCGCCCTTTCATCTCTTTTTGCACTTCTTTGTAGGCACCAGCCCAAAAGCCAGCTAAATCTTGCGTCACCTGCAAAGGACGCCGCGCTGGAGAGAGCAGTTCAAGGGTTAATTTTATCCGCCCTTGCGCTATGGTTGGCGAAGTGCTCTCACCAAACAGCTCCTGCATGCGCACCGAGAGCACTGGGAAAGCGCCCTCTTGATAGCGGATCGCCTGACGCGTGCCAGTGGGTAACACATATTCCTGCGGCAGCCAAACATCCAACTGTTGATTAAGTGGCCAGCCCAAGCGCGCATTGAGCGCCTCACAGAGCCCAATTTTACTCAGATCTTTCACTGACGTGAGATGATTCATGTAAGGTGCTAGCCAGCTTGGTAAATCATTCAACAGACTAGTATCATCCATGGCCGGCCAAGTGTGCTCCGGTAGCCATTCAATGGCGCAGCGAATGCGTTGCAACAAGGCTTGGGCTTTGGGCGTCCAGTCTAAACTATCCAGCCCTTTGCGGCGTACATAGCTGAGTAAAGCCTGTGTCATTTTTTCTTTGCCCGGCTGGGGCAGTGGCTCACGCGCCACAATCAGCTCGCCGATGCGCGTCTGCTTTTCCGCCACTAAGCGCCCTTTGTTTTCATCCCAATCGACCTGTTCAGAGACTTGCAACAGCGCTGGATGATACTGTTCAAGCAACGCTAAACAGAGTGGCGCCGCCAGTTGGATCTGGCTGGCATTGCCACCACTGCGCAGCAGCTCAGCCGCAACCAGATAGTCGTTGTCACCCAAAGGATCATCTTCTCGCAGCTCACCACCATGGCCATTGGCCAGTACATAGCGCCCATTTTGCTTGTTCCTTCGCTGCGCGACTCGATCTGGATAGGCAAAACTCATCGCCACCGCTAGCAAAGGTTCTTCGACGTCACTCAGCGCAAATGTGGCGGATAACTGACTAGCGAGAGTCGCAGCACGTTTGCTCAACTGACCTTTTTTCGTATGTTTCCCACTTTGCCAACGATGCAAACTGTGCCCAAGATGAGTGCCGTTTTTCTCCGGCTCCTCCAAAAGCGCAGCGGCAGCAATCGCGCTTTGCAACAGAGCGTGGCTTTGCTTTGCACAGGCAATCAGCATGGCGGCTAAACGCGGCGCTAATCCGAGTTTTTGTGCCAAAGCGCCTTGCGCGGTCAGTTGATGGCCTTTCACCAATCCGAGCTGAGTTAACAAGCTTTTCGCTTGTGCTATCGACGCTGCGGGCGGAATGTCCAGCAGCTTGAGTGCCGTCGGTTCACTGACACCCCACTGCGCCAGCTCCATCATTAAAGCAGAGAGATCCGACTGCATAATTTCCGCCACTGGGACAGCGGGCATTTGCTGAAACTGGCTTGACGAATAAAGACGCACGCAGATGCCCTCTTCGATTCGTCCAGCGCGGCCTGCACGTTGAATGGCCGAGGATTGCGCAATGCGCACTTGCTCAAGACGCGTCAGCCCGGTTTTGACATCAAATCGGGCCACACGCTCAAGGCCACTATCGACCACTAAGCGGATCCCTTCAATCGTGAGTGAGGTTTCGGCAATATTGGTCGCCAGTACCACCTTACGCTCACCGGGCTTGGGCGCTTGTATCGCCTTTTGCTGCTCATCAAATGACATCTGACCATACAAAGGGCAGATTTGCACCTGCTCACTCTGGTGGGCAAGGCGCTCTGCCACTTGCTGAATGGCACTCACTCCGGGCAAAAAAGCCAGTACAGAGCCAGATTGCTGGGCGAGTAGCTGCTCGATGGTTTTGCTCATCGCTAGCGGTAAATAATCATTGGCACCTAGCGGCTGATAGCGAATCTCAACCTCAAAGGCGCGCCCTTGCGATTGGATGAAGGGGGCATCAGGCAGTAAATTTTGCAGCGCATCATGATCGAGCGTGGCTGACATCACCACCAGTTTGAGATCATCACGCAACGCCTCCTGCACTTCCAAAGCGAGCGCCAATGCCGTATCGGCGTGAATGCTGCGCTCATGAAACTCGTCAAAGATCAGCATATCCACGCCCGAGAGTTCAGGGTCGGATTGAATCATCCGCGTCATCACCCCTTCGGTGACGATCTCCAGTTGCGTGGCCGCGCTGACTTTGCTTTCACCACGAACCCGATAGCCCACTCGCTGCCCGACCGCTTCACCCAGTTGCTTGGCCAGATAGCTGGCAATATTGCGCGCCGCCAATCGGCGAGGCTCAAGCATAATGATCTTGCCCGTCACGGCCCGATTTAGCAGCAGTTGCAGCGGAAAATAGGTCGATTTACCCGCACCGGGGGCTGCTTTGAGGATGAGCTGACTGTGTTGAGCAACCGCCGCGAGCAGTTCTGGCATCACGGCTTGGATGGGCAATTGTGACAATGGAGGATCCTTATGCTTAAATGGCGGCCACATTGTACATAAAAACCAGCCTGTCTAAATACGCAAATGCAATTCCAACCCAAGTTACAAGCCGCTACTTTACAAAAGCGCTACAAACGTTTTCTCGCTGATGTGACCTATCAAGACGGCAGCATCGGCACCATTCACTGTGCCAATACGGGCGCGATGACAGGTTGTGCGACCGCTGGCGATACCATTTGGTACTCAACCTCAGACAATCCAAAACGCAAATACCCGCACAGTTGGGAGTTGACTGAAACCGTCCACGGCGAGCGGATTTGCGTCAATACCGCCAGAGCGAACCAACTGGCCGTCGAAGCGATTGAAAACGGCTGGATCACTGAGCTGCAAAACTATGACCGACTGCAAACCGAAGTGAAGTACGGCAGTGAAAACAGTCGAATTGATATCCTGCTCAGCGCACACGACAAAGCAACGTGTTATATAGAGGTCAAAAGCGTCACGCTGCTCGAACCGAGCGAGCCAGGGCAAGGCTATTTCCCTGACGCAGTGACAACTCGTGGGCAAAAACATCTGCGGGAACTCACAGAAATGGCACAAAATGGAAACCGAGCCATACTTTTGTTTGCTGTTTTACATTCAGGTATTGAAAAAGTTTCGGCGGCGCTCCATATAGACGCCAAATATTCCCAATTACTCAAACAAGCACAAAAAGCCGGAGTTGAAATCCTCTGTTATAAAGCAGAGATCAGCAATACAGAAATCAGACTCAATTCTGCTATCGAGTTTCTCGACAGATAGAAAAATGATGTGGTGTTCACATTGACATCAAGTTTACGATTGATAGTTTGCCAGCACCGCCTCTTTCTGCTATAGATACCCGCCTTAAATTAGCTGCTTAGCAGTTGATAGGTGTAAGTAGGAGATGCTGTATGCCAGAATCAAAGAAAAAAGCGCTAGGCATCCTAGCCATTGCCGGTGTGGAGCCGTATCAGGAAAAGCCTGGTGAAGAGTACATGTCACCAGACCAAGTGGTTCACTTTAGAAAGATTTTAGAAGCTTGGCGTAACCAGCTCAGGGAAGAAGTTGATCGTACTGTGCACCATATGCAGGACGAGGCGGCGAATTTCCCCGATCCAGTTGACCGCGCTTCACAAGAAGAAGAGTTCAGCTTGGAGCTTCGCAACCGTGACCGCGAACGTCGCTTGATCAAGAAGATCGAGAAGACACTCGACAAGATCAACGAAGAAGACTTTGGCTTCTGTGAGTCTTGTGGTGTGGAAATCGGCATTCGTCGTCTTGAAGCTCGCCCAACTGCCGATTTGTGTATCGACTGCAAAACCCTTGCGGAGATCAAAGAGAAGCAGATGCAGGGCTAAGTCACCTGATATCCGATCGTAAAGGGAGCTGTCGCTCCCTTTTTGTTTTGAGATCAAGAACTATGAGTTACATCGGTCGTTTCGCTCCCTCTCCTTCCGGTCCGCTCCATTTTGGCTCGCTGATCGCCGCTCTTGGTAGCTATTTCCAAGCCAAATCACAGCATGGTAAATGGCTGGTACGCATTGAAGATCTCGACCCACCCCGAGAAATGCCGGGGGCGGCAGAGCTTATTTTAAAAACACTGCAAACCTACCATCTTTACTGGGATGGTGAGGTGGTGTATCAAAGTCAGCGCCATGCGCTCTATCAAGCACAAATTGACCACTGGCTCGCTTCTGGTCAAGCATACTACTGCCAGTGCACGCGCAAACAGATCAAAGAAAATGGCGGCTACTATCCGGGCACGTGTCGCAGTGCGGGCCATAGCCAAGGGGCGATTCGTTTGAAAATGACGCACCCTGTAAGCACTTTTGTCGATTTAAAACACGGCGAAATCTCCATTCCCGCTGCGCTGGTCGATGAAGATTTTATTATCAAACGCCGAGATGGCTTGTTTGCTTACAATCTTGCTGTTGTACTGGACGACATTGACCAAGGCGTGACGGAAGTGGTGCGCGGCGCGGATCTCATCGAGCCAACCGGCAGACAGATCAGCTTGTACCAAATGCTTGGCCAGTCGCCGGTGCGCTATCTGCACTTACCGCTGGCCATCGATCACAGTGGCAATAAGCTCTCCAAACAAAATCACGCCACGGGCATCGATTTGCAACACCCGGCAGCGCTGATTCTGGAGGCGATGGCATTCCTCGGCTTCAAGTGGGATGAACAACTAGAATACGCCAGCATTGACGAAATTCTTCGCTGGGGAGTAGAAAACTGGCAACTGACACAACTACCCGACAGATTGAAAATCACAGCACGATTCTCAAACGGTACTGTGTGAGCTATTATAAGCGCCAAAATCAAGCCAAATTGGCGTAAAACCTAACCAATGCAAAGGGGTTAACGGCCTCTTTTGCCAAATGCACATGAATAAAAACGAAAATACACCTTGCAGTCCCAGCTCTTGCCCGGAACTCGCTCTAAATGTGATTACTCGTCAAGAGCACAATATTTCACGCAAGCAGATCAGCGACAATGCGTTGAAAGTGCTATACCGACTTCATGGCGCCGGCTTTGACGCTTATTTAGTGGGTGGAGGCGTGCGAGATCTGCTACTCGGCCAAACACCGAAAGATTTCGATATTGCGACCAACGCAACGCCAGAGCAGCTTAAACATCTGTTTCGCAACTGCCGTTTAATTGGCCGTCGCTTTCGTCTGGCGCACATTATGTTTGGTCGCGACATCATCGAAGTGGCGACTTTTCGTGGTCACCACCAAGACGCCGATTCGCCAGTCTCGCAGCAATCCAAACAAGGCATGCTGCTACGCGATAACGTGTATGGCACGATTGATGAAGATGCCGAACGCCGCGACTTCACCATTAACGCCATGTATTACAACATTGCCGATTATTCGATTCATGACTATGCAGGCGGCGTAGAAGATCTTGAAGACCGCTTAATCCGTCTGATTGGCGATCCGCAAACCCGTTATCGGGAAGATCCGGTGCGCATGCTGCGCGCAATTCGCTTTGCGGCCAAACTCGATTTTGACATCGAAGAAGACACCGCCGCGCCAATTGAAGAGCTGGCGCCTTTGCTACGCGACATTCCGGCGGCGCGCCTGTATGAAGAGTCTCTCAAGTTGCTGCAAGCAGGATACGGTTTGGAAACCTACCACCTACTGCGCGAGTACAATCTATTCCAGCAACTTTTCCCAGCCATTGCCGCCCATTTCACCGAAGATTACTCTTCGCCGACTGAGCAGATGCTGGATTTGGTGTTAGACTCCACCGACATGCGTATCGACGAAGGCAAGCGCATCAACCCAGCCTACATGTTCGCCGCCATGCTGTGGTATCCGATGTTGGCACTCGCTGACAAACTGATGGAAGCGCACAACTTGTGCCACTACGACGCGGTCATGGAAGCCAGTAACCTGATTTTGGATGAGCAAGTGCGCTCTATCGCTATTCCGCGCCGCCATACTGCCACCATTCGTGAGATTTGGCAGTTGCAACTGCGCATGCCAAGGCGCAACGGTAAACGCGCTTTCCGCTTGATGGAGCTTAACAAGTTCCGTGCGGGCTTTGATTTCCTCGAAATGCGTGGTGAGATCGAAGGCGGGGAAACCGAAAAACTGGCCAAATGGTGGGCCACATTCCAGAACGCCGGGCGCGAAATGCGCGTCGCGATGGCTTCCGACCTTGATGGCAAATCCGGGTCTAAACCAAGCCGCAAGCGCAAATCCTCTTTCCGTAAGAAAAAGGACAAACCGCAGCCATGACCCGTGCATATATCGCGATCGGCAGTAATCTTGCCGATCCCGTTGCCCAAGCCAATCGTGCTATTGCGGCCTTGAAAAGCTTACCAAACAGTAAGCTGGTCGCGGTATCTCAGCTTTACAGCAGCACACCGATGGGGCCACAAAATCAGCCCGACTACATTAACGCTGTGGCTGAAATCCAAACCGAATTAACGCCTTTGCAACTGCTTGATTGCACTCAAACGATTGAACTGGAACAAGGGCGTGTCCGTAAAGAAGAACGCTGGGGACCAAGAACCCTAGATCTCGACCTCCTTCTTTACGGCAATGAGGTGATCGACTCCGAGCGGTTAACCATTCCTCATTATGGAATGAAAGAGCGTGAGTTCGTTCTTTACCCACTCGCCGAAATCGCACCAAATTTAACCCTCCCTGACGGGACCAGGCTCGCTGATCTTCTCACTCAGGTGGAGAGAAACGGCCTCGGTATTTGGCAATCATAGCCAACTCCTAGTAAGGAAAAATCATGAAAAAAATTACCATTAATGACCTGATGAAGTGGAAACAGGAAGGTCGTAAGTTCCCAACATCCACCGCCTACGACGCGAGTTTTGCTCAGTTGTTCGAAAGCCAAGAGATGCCGGTTTTGCTTGTCGGCGACTCACTTGGCATGGTGTTGCAAGGGCACGCCGATACTCTGCCTGTCACTGTTGACGATATCGCTTATCACACTCGTTGTGTTCGCGCTGGTAGCCCTAACTGCCTGCTCATGGCCGACATGCCTTTTATGAGCTATGCCACACCCGAACAAGCGTGTGACAACGCCGCCAAACTGATGCGCGCAGGCGCAAATATGGTAAAAATTGAGGGCGGAGACTGGCTGGTGGACACGGTCAAAATGCTGACCGAACGTGCCATTCCAGTGTGTGCTCACCTTGGCCTGACACCACAATCCGTCAATATTTTTGGTGGTTATAAAGTGCAAGGCCGCGAACAAGATAAAGCCGATCGCATGGTGAAAGATGCCCTTGCACTACAAGAAGCGGGCGCGCAAATCGTCCTGCTTGAGTGTGTTCCGGCGTCGCTGGCGGCACGAATTACTCAAGTACTGGATGTTCCAGTGATTGGTATTGGTGCCGGAAATGTGACCGACGGTCAGATCTTGGTTATGCATGATATGTTTGGTATTTCAGCCAATTACATGCCAAAATTCTCGAAAAATTTCCTAGCGGAAACCGGTGATATGCGTAAAGCGGTCGCCTTGTACATGGAACAGGTACAGGCAGGCACGTTCCCAGATGACGCACACACCATTGCATAGAGGATAGAGTAGATGCAAACCTTTGCCGACATTGCCGCCCTGCGCGATCAGCTTCGCACCTTTAAGCGCGAAGGGCGCAAAATTGCTTTTGTTCCCACCATGGGCAATCTGCATGAAGGTCACCTGACCTTAGTGCGTAAGGCTCGCGAGCATGCCGATATTGTGGTAGTGAGTATTTTTGTCAACCCGATGCAGTTTGAGCGTGCGGATGACCTCAACAACTACCCAAGAACGCTCGATGAAGACTTGAGCAAACTCAACTCGCAAGGGGTCGATCTGGTCTTTACCCCAACCGCCGAGATGATGTATCCAGAAGGTCTCGATAAACAGACCGCAGTCGAAGTTCCTGGACTTTCTAGCATGCTGGAAGGTGCCTCTCGTCCGGGGCATTTCCGTGGTGTTGCCACCATAGTGACCAAACTGTTTAATATCGTGCAGCCTGATGTTGCTTGCTTTGGTGAGAAAGATTTCCAACAACTGGCGATCATTCGCAAAATGACCAACGATCTGGCGTTAGATATTGAGATCATCGGCGTGCCGACAGTGCGTGAAATGGATGGTCTGGCGATGAGCTCGCGCAACGGTCTGCTGACGATCGATGAGCGCCAACGTGCACCAGTGCTGGCACGTACCATGCGTTGGATCAGTAGCGCGATCCGCGGTGGACGTGACGATTATGCGTCGATCATCGAAGATGCCAACGACCAACTGCGCGCGGCCGATTTGCAACCGGATGAGATCTTTATTCGTGATGCGCGCACGCTGCAAGCGATCAACGCCGACACCACGCAAGCCGTTATCTTGATGTCCGCTTTCCTTGGTAAAGCACGCTTGATTGACAACCAAGTGGTTGAGCTCAATAAAGAGAGCAAAGAAGAAGCGGAGCCTACCGCCGCCACTTCAAGCAACGATGCCAATAGCTAAACGGGCGATGGTTTACTTGCCTATCGTTGAAAGGCAAAAATGAAAAAGGGTTGTCGATGTGACAACCCTTTTTATTGCTTGTTTTCTTTCTCTTTTATGACTTATTTCATTACTTCGAAATGCACGTCAGCGTTATGAACGCAGACCAATGCCTCGCGTCACTAGGTAATGAGCAACACCATATAGCAGTAAAACGAAACCGACAAGTACAGTAAACGAAGTGGCGATGCCCACATCCGACACCCCTAAAAAGCCATAACGGAAAGCGTTGACCATGTAGACGATTGGGTTGATTTGCGATACCCCTTGCCAAAACTCCGGCAATAGCTGAATGGAATAAAAGACGCCACCGAGATAGGTTAGCGGTGTCAAAACAAAGGTCGGGATAATCGAAATATCGTCAAAGGTACGGGCAAAAACCGCGTTGATCAGCCCGCCAAGAGCAAATACCACCGAAGTTAAAAACACCGTGGCAAAAATGACTCCCCAATGCTGAACTTGGAGATCGACAAACAGCAGCGAAACTGCGGTGACCATCGTTCCCACCAGCAAGCCTCGCGCTACGCCCCCCATCACAAAACCTAAGATGATCACATAATTGGGCACAGGAGCGACCAACAACTCTTCAATGTTGCGTTGAAACTTGGCACTAAAAAACGAAGAGGCGACATTGGAGTAGGAGTTAGTGATCACCGACATCATGATAAGTCCGGGGACAATATAGTCCATGTAGCTAAAACCGTTCATCTGGCCGATACGAGAGCCGATCAGGCTGCCAAAAATAATGAAATACAAACTCATGGTGATCGCCGGCGGAACCAAAGTCTGCACCCAAATACGGGTAAAGCGGTTGATCTCTTTAGTCAGCAAGCTACAAAACGCAGTCCAATACAAACGATACATGCTTATTTCTCCTTAGCCTGCTCACGCACAATACTCACGAACAACTCTTCGAGGCGATTGGCTTTGTTGCGCATCGACATCACCATGATCCCCTGCGCGCTGAGCTGGGCGAAGACCTGATTGAGCGGCTGCGTTTTTTCAATCTCAATTTCTAATGAATCGTTGTCACAGCGAGAGGACACCACGCCAGTCAGTTCAGGCGTCGCCGAACCCGGGGCCAGATCCAAAATAAAGGTTTCCACATCCAGCTTCGCCAACAAGGATTTCATGCTAGTGTTTTCAATCAGCTCACCTTTGTTGATAATGCCGATATTGCGACACAGCATCTCCGCTTCTTCCAGATAGTGGGTGGTGAGAATGATGGTAATGCCTTGCTGTTGGTTAATCTCTTGCAAAAACTCCCACATAGAGCGGCGCAATTCGATGTCCACCCCAGCGGTTGGTTCATCTAAAATCAACAGCTTGGGTTCATGCATCAATGCGCGAGCGATCATCAGTCGTCGCTTCATCCCGCCAGAAAGATTACGCGCACGTTCTTTACGTTTTTCCCACAGATCGAGTTTAGATAGGTACTTTTTCGCCCTTTCTTTCGCCAGTTCGCGTGATACACCATAATAGCCAGCTTGCTGCATCACGATCTGTTCCACCGTCTCAAACTGGTTAAAGTTAAATTCTTGCGGAACCAGCCCTAAGTTCTGTTTGGCTAACTCTAAATCGCGGTCAATGTCGTAACCAAAGACCTTCACCTTCCCAGACGTTTTATTTACCAAAGAGGAGATAACACCAATCGTGGTCGATTTTCCCGCCCCATTCGGGCCTAACAACGCATAAAAGTCGCCTTTTTTCACATTCAGGCTGATCCCTTTGAGCGCCTCAAAGCCGCCCGCGTAGGTTTTACGCAGTTGTTCTATTTCGAGTGCGTACATAAATCCACATTGCTCTTTTCATCAATAATGCCTATCACATGACGCTCACTTGCTGCTTTTTCAACCCTGCATTAGAAATTAATCATAAACAAAAGCGCGGCTCACAGGCCGCGCTCTATCATACCGTGAATTGAAGCCAAAACGGCCAAAGTTAATTCAATTGAATCGGCGTTTTCTCAACGGTTTTTACCGCTGCATTCAAGGCTTCGTAGCGGAATTTGAAGGTATTCTCTGCGGGAACTAAATCCAGCACGTGGAACCTTTCTAATTGCTCGCGAGTACGCTCGTTTGGACAGAGTAAATAGACCTCACAGTGTGCCTCCAGCGCATCTTTGATCGCGTTTTCCAGCGCTAATCCGACCGTCACATCAATCATAGGCACATCGGTCAAATCCAAAATCATCACTTCATACTCATTGATACTGGTATGTTGGCGGGAAATCGCTTTTGATACGCTGAAAATCATCGGCCCTGAAAGGTAGAAAAACAGTACCTTACTATTGGCTTTGTCCAACAGCGCACGTTCACTGTCAGTCAGAGGCACATCATCGTCATCGGCGTCACTGATCGCTTTCACTTGTTTGGCTTGCTCGCGGCTTAAGCGCTCAATCACTAGGATATTGGAGATAAACACCCCCAACCCGACCGCCGCTATCAAATCGACAAACACAGTCAGGAGCATCACGCCATACATGATCGCCATCCCCTGCACACTGACTTTGTGCGCGCGCTGGATAAAACTCCAATCGAGAATGCCAAAGCCGACATAGACCGCAATCCCAGCGAGCACCGCCATCGGAATCGGAGCGGTCAGGCCGCTCGCTACCAATACCACCAGCGCTAAAATCAGCGCTCTTGCCACACCAGAGAGCGGTGAGCGAGCCCCTACCTGAATGTTCGTCACCGTGCCCATGGTCGCGCCAGCGCCGGGCAGCGCGCCGAACAGCCCAGAGATCATGTTGGCCAAGCCTTGGCCACGCAATTCTTTGTCTGAGTCATGCTCTTTACGCGTCAGCGAATCACCAATGACCGCGGTGAGTAAGGTATCAATGCAACCCAAAGTTCCGAGTACCAGCGCATCAATCACCATAGTGGTAAAGAGTTCCGCGTCCAGTACAGGCACCACCAGCGATGGCAAACCCGTGGGAATCTCGCCAATGCGGCGAATCTCTTCGCTATCAAACAGCATCACAGAGAGCAGCGTCACCGCCACCAGCGCCACCAACTGTGCAGGCACATACTTACGATATTGTTTGGGAAAGAAAAACAGAATGCCTAAAGTCAGCAAGCCAAGAAACAGCTCGCCAAACTTCATATTAGCCAGTGTCGTGGGCAAGGCCGACAGCGTACCCATCACACCACCAGATGGCGCAGCATGGCCGAGTAGTGGCGACAGTTGCAGAATAATCAAGATGACACCAATTCCCGACATAAAGCCGGAGATCACGCTATATGGCATCAGAGTGATGTATTTTCCCAGCTTGAGCGTCCCGATGAGTATTTGAAACGCGCCTGCCATCATGACCACAGTAAAAGTCATGGCTATGCCAGACTCCGGATACTTGGCCACCATACTGGTCAGCACTGCAGTCATGATCACCGTCATCGGGCCGGTCGGCTCAGAAATAAGCGTGGTCGAGCCACCGAACAGCGCAGCGAACAGGCCGACCAAAATGGCGCCCCACAGACCCGCTTCCGCTCCCGCACCAGAAGCCACCCCAAACGCCAGCGCCAGCGGCAGTGAGATAATTGCCGTGGTGACCCCACCAAACAGGTCTCCTTTGACGTTCATATCTGAAAAGCGTGACATCTTCCCCTTCTTCCTCCAAATAAGCAGATAAATCGCAGCAAATTGCTTAAATCATCCATCGGTACGATACGAGTCAGCGTGTTTTGCTTTCTCAACGATGTTTTAACGACGTTAGATGAAAAGTCTATAACGTTTGCTACTAAAACTCGTCAGATGAGTGCACTTGTCATCAATTAGTAAGAGAACGAAATTGTAACATTGTGTATAGTTGGTTGAATCGATTGAGGGAAGTAAGATGCCAGAGTTAAAACAACTATTTGAAAACAATGCAAAGTGGTCAGATTCAATCAAGGCTGATCGGCCTGAATACTTTGCCAAGCTCGCACAAGGACAAAATCCAGACTTTCTCTGGATCGGCTGTGCGGATAGCCGAGTTCCCGCAGAGCGATTAACCGGCCTTTACTCTGGCGAACTATTCGTTCACCGCAACGTAGCAAACTTAGTAGTGCATACCGACCTCAACTGTTTATCGGTGGTGCAGTATGCGGTGGATGTGCTTCAGGTTAAGCACATCATTGTTTGCGGCCACTACGACTGCGGCGGGGTGAAAGCGAGTATCAAAAATCCGAAACTCGGATTGATTAACAACTGGCTATTGCACATCCGCGATCTCTACTTAAAGCACCGCAGCTACTTAGACTTCATGCCTGAAGATCAACGAGCGGATAAATTGGCAGAGCTTAACGTCGCAGAGCAGATCTACAACTTAGGTAACTCGACTATCTTGCAAAATGCATGGGAGCGAGGCCAAGAGATTGAGCTTCATGGCCTAGTGTACGGTATTGAGGATGGCCGTTTGGAATACCTTGGGGTGCGCTGTCACTCTAGCGACTGCGTAGAAACAACCTACGCAAGCTCACTAGAAAAGATCCTCAACCCAGAGCACAAACTGCTGTGTCGTTAAGACGCAATTGCGTATACCCACCGATTCAAATCAAAGAAACGAAAAAACGCCCGTGTTCAGGGCGTTTTTTATTGAAGATCACTTGCAAAGCTCTGCTCAAGCTTCTTTGCTGCCGCTTACTCCTGAGGAACCACTTTGCCGATAAACGGTAGGTGGCGATACTTCTGTGCGTAGTCGATACCGACACCAACGACGAACTCATCGGGAATTTCAAAACCAATCCAAGTCACATCGACAGGCACTTCACGACGAGTCGGTTTGTCGAGCAGCGTACAAATATGGATGGATTTAGGTTCACGTAGCGATAAGATCTCTTTGATTTTGCTCAGCGTGTTACCCGTATCGATGATGTCTTCGACGATCAACACGTCTTTACCTTTAATGTCATCATCTAAGTCTTTAAGAATACGGACATCACGTGAGCTCTCCATGGTATTGCCATAGCTTGATGCCGTCATAAAATCGACTTGGTGTGTCAGGTTGATTGCGCGCGCGAGATCGGCCATAAATACAAAAGAGCCGCGCAGTAAGCCAACCAGGACCAAATCTTCACTACCTTGATAATGCGCCGTGATCTGCTTGCCTAATTCACGAATACGTTCCTGAACAGTCTGCTCAGAAATCATTACTTCTACTGTATGCTTCATACTGTGCTCAATCTTTTTTGTTGGGAATGGCGACGTTTTTCAGCCTTAAGCGGCTAAGCGCAAATCTCGCGCAAACGTTCACTTGAATCTGGCGCGTAGTGTAACACTCCCACCCTCAATCTTTAAGCCCTGCGAGGCAGATCTTTTTATCTGCTTGTTACTACTCAACAAAATAAGACGTAGAGAGACATTGGTACCAAATCGGTAAAGTTTTCGCTAAAAATGTTATCAACATTGACATTACTGTCTATTTCTTGGGCATAATTTGTTGACCCGAAGCATATGCACCATTACACTCATGATGCTTAGAGCAATTATTAAAAAAATCAATAGGGACTAACGTTCCGAATAACTTTTTATACATACCAACTCATTGGCAAGGAATCTAATTATGGACTCAATAGCAAAGAGACCTCGAACTCGTTTATCTCCACTGAAACGTAAACAACAACTGATGGAAATCGCACTGGAAGTGTTTGCTCGTCGTGGCATCGGCCGCGGTGGTCACGCAGACATCGCCGAGATTGCGCAGGTTTCTGTCGCCACCGTATTTAACTATTTCCCGACCCGTGAAGATCTGGTTGATGAAGTGCTCAATCATGTCGTGCGTCAGTTTTCAAACTTCCTGTCCGATAACATTGACCTCGACATTCACGCGCAAGATAACCTCAAAAACATCACTAACGCGATGATTGAACTGGTGACTCAAGACTGTCATTGGCTCAAAGTGTGGTTTGAATGGAGCGCATCAACGCGTGATGAAGTATGGCCACTATTTGTCACCACCAACCGCACTAACCAACTGCTGGTACAGAACATGTTTGTTCGCGCCATCGAGCGTGGCGAAGTGTGTGATAAACACAGCCCGGAAGATCTGGCGAATATGTTCCTTGGCATCTGTTACTCGCTGTTTGTGCAAGCTAACCGCGCCAAGAGCGAAGCGGAACTGACCAAACTAGTCAACAGCTACCTACAAATGCTTTGCATCTATAAGGGTGAGAGCTAAGCAGTGCCTAGGTGCTAGGTGCTAGGTGCTAGGTGCTAGGTGCTAGGTGCTAGGTGCTAGGAATAGTTTAAGGTTGATACTCGGGTATCAACCTTTTTTATTTCCGCAGGAAATTGCTCTGTTTAGCAATCAATGAAAGCCATAAAAAAACCGCTGAACAATCAGCGGTTTTTAATCATTTGGCGCTCAGAAAATTATTTTTTCTTTTTCGCTTTGGCATTTGGCAGGTCAGTGATCGTGCCTTCAAACACTTCAGCAGCCAGACCCACAGACTCGTGCAGAGTTGGGTGAGCGTGGATGGTCAGAGCGATGTCTTCTGCATCACAGCCCATCTCGATAGCAAGGCCGATTTCGCCCAGTAGTTCGCCACCGTTAGTACCCACGATAGCACCACCGATAACGCGGTGAGTCTCTTTATCAAAGATCAGCTTAGTCATACCATCAGCACAGTCAGACGCGATTGCACGGCCTGATGCAGCCCAAGGGAAGGTGGCAACTTCGTAGTTAATGCCTTCTGCTTTCGCTTCTTTCTCAGTCTTGCCAACCCATGCCACTTCTGGCTCGGTGTAGGCAATTGAAGGAATCACTTTAGGATCGAAGTAGTGCTTCTTACCAGAAATCACTTCTGCCGCTACGTGGCCTTCATGTACACCTTTGTGCGCCAACATTGGTTGGCCAACGATATCACCGATGGCGAAAATGTGCGGAACGTTAGTGCGCATTTGCTTGTCAACGTTGATAAAACCACGCTCATCCACTTCCAAGCCTGCTTTTTCAGCATCCAGCAGTTTACCGTTTGGTACTCGGCCGATAGCGACTAGAACCGCGTCGTAACGCTCAGCTTCCGCTGGGGCTTTTTTGCCTTCCATGGAAACGTAGATACCGTCTTCTTTCGCTTCAACGGCCGTTACTTTGGTTTCCAACATCAGGTTAAACTTATCTTTGATGCGCTTGGTATAGACTTTAACCATATCTTTATCCGCAGCAGGGATAAGTTGGTCAAACATCTCAACCACATCAATTTTAGAGCCTAGTGAATGGTAAACCGTCGCCATTTCCAGACCAATGATACCACCGCCCATGATCAGCAGTTTTCCAGGAACTTCTTTCAGTTCCAGAGCGTCTGTTGAATCCCAAATACGTGGGTCTTCATGAGGAATGAATGGCAGTTTGATTGGGCGAGAACCCGCAGCAACGATGGCGTTGTCGAAGTTCACAACAGTTTTGCCATCTTCGCCTTCCACTTCAATCGTGTTCGGGCCAGTGAACTTACCAAAACCGTTAACCACGTTCACTTTACGCATCTTAGCCATACCGCCAAGACCGCCAGTCAGTTGGTTAATTACTTTTTCTTTCCACAGACGGATCTTGTCGATGTCTGTTTGCGGTTCGCCAAATACGATACCGTGCTCAGCCAGCGCTTTAGCTTCTTCGATAACTTTAGCTACGTGCAGTAGTGCTTTCGATGGGATACAACCCACGTTCAGACACACACCACCAAGAGTGTTGTAACGTTCGATAAGAACAGTGTCCAGACCTAAGTCTGCACAGCGGAATGCAGCGGAGTAACCAGCAGGACCGGCACCAAGCACTACTACTTGGGCTTTAATTTCTTTGCTCATTTTGACCTCTTGTAGTCATTATCCCTAACAGGCTGAGTGAGTTTTGATTTTTTGTTTAACAGTGGTTTGTTTTAAACATTTTTTCAGACCGCCAACAGTTTACAGAGATGTTAATGGTGTGAAAAGTAAATCAATTTAGCCTGTGAGCCAGACGACAATTCAGTGCATAAAAAGCCAATGGATCATGGCGATTCACCAAACTGTCAGACAATTCTATTAACAGAGGCGGCATAAGGCCGCCTCTGGAGTTTTCTATTACAGAACCAAACGGCGAATGTCAGACAGACATTCGTTTAGGTAAGTAATGAAACGCGCACCTTCAGCGCCATCGATCACACGGTGGTCGTAGGACAGAGACAGAGGAAGTTGCAGACGTGGAGCAAACTCTTTGCCGTTCCACACAGGCTTAATCTCAGACTTAGACACGCCAAGGATACCCACTTCTGGTGCATTCACGATTGGTGTGAATGCCGTACCGCCGATACCACCCAGACTTGAGATGGTGAAACAGCCGCCTTGCATGTCTGCCGCCGTCAGTTTACCTGCACGTGCTTTCTTCGATACAACGGCCAGCTCTTCAGACAGCTCGTAGATACCTTTCTTGTTCACATCTTTAAAGACAGGAACAACCAGACCGTTTGGCGTATCGACTGCGATACCTACGTTCACGTATTTCTTCAGAATCAAGCTTTCGCCATCTTCAGAAAGAGAAGAGTTGAACGCAGGGAACGCTTCCAGAGCTTTCGCCGCAGCTTTCATGATGAACACCAGTGGCGTGATCTTCATGCCTGAATCTTTCTTCGCTTCGATCGCGTTCTGCTCTTTGCGGAATGCTTCTAGCTCAGTGATGTCTGCGTTATCCCACTGTGTAACGTGCGGGATCATCACCCAGTTACGGTGCAGGTTCGCGCCAGAGATCTTCTTAATGCGAGACAGTGGCTGAATTTCAGTTTCACCGAACTTGCTGAAGTCCACTTTCGGCCATGGTAGTAGACCAAGCGCTGCGCCATCGCCTTTACCAGAAGCCGCTGCAACTGCACCAGACTCAAGACGCTTAAGTGCATCTTTCACGTAAGCTTGAACGTCTTCTTTCAGAATGCGGCTCTTACGGCCTGAACCTTTCACTTTAGACAGGTTAACGCCGAATTCACGCGCTAGGCGACGAACCACTGGAGACGCGTGTGCGTACTCGTTGTTTTCTTGGAAGTCACCCGTTGCCGCTGCAGGCGCTGCCGCCGCTGGAGCTTCAACTTTCGGTGCCGCAGCTGCTGGAGCTGCTGCCTGAGCTGGTGCTGAGACTGCTGCCGGCGCTGCGCCGGCCACCGGAGTGCCGGCCACTTCAAACACCATGATCAGTGAGCCAGTTGACACTTTATCGCCAGCTGCAACTTTGATTTCTTTAACCGTACCAGCAAATGGAGCAGGTACTTCCATAGAAGCTTTGTCACCTTCAACAGTAATCAGAGATTGCTCTTCAGTTACTGTATCGCCAACCGCTACCATGATTTCGGTCACTTCAACTTCGTCGCCACCGATATCTGGAACGTTAACTTCTTTCAGTGCTGCAACGGCTGGAGCCGCCGCTGGCGCTGCTGCAACTGGTGCAGGAGCTGCTGCGCCTGAACCTGCCACTTCGAAGATCATCACTAGTGAGCCAGTTGATACTTTATCGCCAGTTGCAACTTTGATTTCTTTTAAAGTACCAGCGAATGGCGCTGGTACTTCCATTGACGCTTTATCACCTTCTACTGTGAGTAGAGATTGCTCTTCAGCGATTGAATCGCCAACAGCAACCATGATTTCAGTCACTTCAACTTCGTCGCCACCGATGTCCGGTACACAAACTTCTTTTAGTTCACTTGCTGCCGCAGTTACAGGTGCCGCTACCGGAGCTGCTTCGGCCGCAGGAGCTGGTGCAGCCGCTGCTGCACCCTCCGCTTCAAAGACCATGATCAGTGAGCCGGTCGTTACTTTGTCGCCAGCCACTACTTTGATTTCTTTAACAATACCTGCCTGAGACGCTGGAACTTCCATAGAAGCTTTGTCGCCTTCAACAGTAATCAGAGATTGTTCTTCTTCAACCTTGTCGCCTACGCTTACAAGAATCTCAGTAACTTCAACCTCGTCTGCACCGATATCTGGTACGTAAATTTCGATAGCCATGCTTTTCCTACCTTCAATTAAGCGTATAGCGGGTTTGTTTTTTCAGTGTCGATGTTGAATTTCTTGATAGCTTCCGCCACCACAGATTTCTCAACTTCACCACGTTTCGCTAGTTCGTTTAGAGCTGCAACAACCACGTAGCCTGCGTTCACTTCGAAGTGACGACGTAGGTTCTCACGGCTGTCTGAGCGACCGAAACCGTCAGTACCCAGTACTTTGTAAGACTGTGCAGGAATGAACGCGCGAACTTGGTCAGCGTAGTTCTTCATGTAGTCGGTTGCAGCGATTGCTGGTTCAGTACCCATGACTGAAGCGATGTAAGGTACTTTCGCTTCTGCTTCTGGGTGAAGCATGTTGTAACGCTCACACGCCTGACCGTCACGAGCCAGTTCGTTGAATGAGGTTACTGAGTAAACATCAGAGGCGATGCCGTATTCTTCGCTCAGGATAACAGCCGCTTTACGTACTTCGTTCATGATAGTACCTGAGCTCATCAGCTGAACTTTACCTTTAGAACCAGACAGAGTTTCCAGTTTGTAGATACCTTTACGGATTCCTTCTTCAGAACCTTCTGGCATTGCTGGATGCGCGTAGTTTTCGTTCATCAGCGTTAGGTAGTAGAACACGTTCTCTTGATCGCCGTACATGCGACGGATACCGTCTTGCATGATAACCGCAACTTCGTAAGCAAAAGTCGGATCGTAAGAGATACAGTTTGGTACTGTGCCCGCCAGAATGTGCGAGTGACCATCTTCGTGCTGCAGACCTTCACCGTTCAGAGTGGTACGACCCGCCGTTGCACCCAGTAGGAAACCACGCGCTTGTTGGTCGCCTGCCATCCATGCCATGTCGCCAACACGTTGGAAACCGAACATAGAGTAGTAGATGTAGAACGGGATCATCGGCAGGTTGTTGGTGCTGTAAGACGTTGCCGCCGCAACCCAAGATGACATGGCACCCAGCTCGTTGATACCTTCTTGCAGTACCTGACCAGACGTTGCTTCTTTGTAGTAAGAAACGATATCGCGATCTTGAGGGGTATAGTTCTGACCGTGTGGGTTGTAAATACCGATTTGACGGAACAGACCTTCCATACCGAAAGTACGCGCTTCATCAGCGATGATAGGAACGATGTTCTTACCAATGTTTTTGTCTTTCAACAGGATGTTCAGTGCACGCACGTAAGCCATAGTTGAAGAGATTTCACGTTTCTGTTCTTCCAGAAGCGGTTTGAACTCTTCCAGTTCTGGAATAACCAGTTCCTGAGTGAAGTTAGGCAGACGCTGTGGCGTGTAACCGTGCAGCGCTTTACGACGAGCGTGCAGGTATTCGTATTCTTTCGAGCCTTCTTCCAGTTTCAGGTAAGGCAGTTTGTTCACTTCTTCGTCAGAGATCAGATCTTGCAGGCCAAGACGGTTACGCATCGCTAGTACGTGCGTCATATCCATCTTCTTCACTTGGTGTGCAATGTTCTTACCTTCTGCCGCTTCACCCATGCCGTAACCTTTAACGGTTTTCGCTAGGATAACCGTTGGACGACCATTGGTCTCTTGTGCGTTCTTGAACGCCGCGTACAGTTTAGAAGACTCGTGACCGCCGCGTTTCAGCGCGAAGATCTCATCGTCAGTCATGTCAGCAACCAGTGCCGCTGTCTCTGGGTATTTACCGAAGAAATGCTCACGAACGTACGCACCATCTTTCGCTTTGAACGTTTGGTAGTCGCCGTCGATGGTTTCGTTCATCAGTTGCAGCAGTTTACCTGTGGTGTCTTTCGCCAGCAGTTTATCCCAGCCGTTACCCCAGATAACTTTCACCACGTTCCAGCCAGCACCTTTGAACAGACCTTCCAGTTCTTGGATGATCTTGCCGTTACCCATTACTGGGCCGTCCAGACGCTGCAGGTTACAGTTGATAAGGAAACACAAGTTGTCCAGTTTTTCACGTGCAGCGAAAGAGATCGCGCCGCGTGATTCTGGCTCATCCATCTCACCGTCACCTAGGAACGCATAAACGCGCTGCTCTGAGGTGTCTTTCATACCACGGCCTTCCAGATACTTGAGGAAGCGGGCTTGGTAGATGGCAGAAATTGGACCCAGACCCATAGATACGGTTGGGAATTGCCAGAATTCAGGCATCAATTTCGGGTGTGGGTAGGAAGGAATGCCTTTGCCATCCACTTCTTGACGGAAGTTGTCTAGCTGCTCTTCAGTCAGGCGGCCTTCAACGAATGCACGCGCGTAAATCCCAGGAGAGATGTGGCCTTGGTAGTAAACCAAATCGCCACCATCTTTTTCGTTAGGAGCACGGAAGAAGTGGTTGAAACATGTCTCATAGAACGCCGCTGACGACTGGAATGACGCCATATGGCCTCCCAGATCCAAATCTTTCTTCGATGCACGAAGAACGATCATAATCGCGTTCCAGCGAATGATTGAACGAATACGGCGTTCGATCGTAGTGTCACCTGGGTAAGCTGGTTCTTGGGCTGCAGGAATCGTGTTGATGTAGTTGGTTGTGATGCCGGTTGGCATATCAACACCGTCTAGACGTGCTTTTTCCAAAACTTCTTCAAGTAGGAACTGCGCACGCTCTACGCCTTCTTCACGTACAACTGACTCAAGCGCGGCTAACCACTCCTGAGTTTCCAGTGCATCTACGTCATGCTTCATGTCAGACATGGCGATCTATCCTTCTGTTGGTTGGATCTAGTTTGAATCGCAATGAACCACTATTGCGGCTCATTACCTTGTTGAATTCGACGCAGAGATCGCTCACGGCGAGTCTGTTCACGAGTCAAATCCAACAACGTTTCTTCGATATAAGCTAAGTGAGAATGGGACATTTCACGCGCCTTTTCTGGCTGACCTGAAACAATCGCATCCACGATATTAGCCCGGTGCTTACTTACTTTCTCAACCGCTTCTGGGCGGCGATGTAATAATTTAAAATTCTGTCGAATATTTTGCTCAAGCAAAGGCGCAAGGCTACGTACGATGTGCAGCAGTACGACATTGTGTGCCGCTTCAGTAATTGCGATGAGAAACGCCATCACTTGTTCAGCTTCCGCATCGGCGTCTTTCTTTTCCTGAACCTCAGCGATTCGGGAAACGCAGGTTTGAATACGGGCAAAATCTTCTTCGGTACCACGCAACGCCGCAAAATAAGCGCAAATACCTTCCAGCGCATGACGCGCTTCCAGTAAGTCCAGTTGAGTCTCTGAGTGGCTAGACAATAAATTTAGCAGAGGATCGGAAAAACTCTGCCAAATGCGGTCGCTGACAAACGTTCCGCCCCCTTGACGACGGGTCAGTAGACGTTTGGCTTCCAGGCGCTGAATGGCTTCTCTGATGGAAGGGCGCGAAACCTCAAACTGTTTGGCAAGCTCCCTTTCTGGTGGGAGTTGCTGGCCAGGTGAGAGCGTTCCTTCCACTATCAGCCGCTCCAATTCCTGTTCAATCACATCGGAGAGCTTTGGCTGACGAATCCTTTGATAAGCCATAATTTATTGTTCTTCTACTCTTGAATTCACTAGCAATTCGCTTTGCTGGCAATTGGTAATACCAATTTTAAGTTGGTGCAGAAATTAACATAATTTAAACGCCACTGTCCAGCCAAAAGTTGACCTAAATCATAGAACAGCTCACGCCTCAACACTTTGATAACATCCGAAGATTAAAACAGCAATATAATTGGTCTGACCAATTACAAAGTAGAAACAGATGGGAGAATAACGTGCTGGTCAGTTTGGTCACAAAATGGCAAATACGCGAACCTAAGCGCGGCTCATTTTGTCAAAGCGGGCGCTGGGTTACGCTTTTTCCATCCACTAGCTAGCATAAAAAAGGTAAGCGACTTAGCTTACCTTTTTATGACATAAGACTCTTATCCAGTGCGGACTCACCGCCGCTTTACACATCGCCATCGCCATCGCCTTGCAGCATGGCGCGGTAACGACGCCAATCAAAACTGAGACCGGGATCGGTTTTGCGCAGCGGTGCAATGTATTGATGCCCGGTGATCCGCGAAGGCGTAATGTGCGGATAGTGTTCGATGATAGTTTGGCTTAATTGGGCAAGCGCAGCGTATTGCTCTGGGGTGTAAGCGACAAAATCTGTCCCTTCCAACTCAATGCCGATGGAATAATCGTTACACCGCGAAACGCCAGCAAAACTGGAAGCACCAGCGTGCCAAGCTCTATCGTCAAAAGAGACAAACTGCACAATATCGCCATCGCGTTTTATCAAGCAATGGGCCGATACCCGCATTTTCGCTATCACCTGAAAAAAGGGATGCAAGTCGGGCGACAAATTCCCCTGAAAAAAATCTTCAATGTAGGGGCCACCAAACTCGCCTGGCGGCAAACTGATGTTGTGGATCACCAGCAGTGAGACCGGCTCCCCTGCCGGACGGGCATCATAAAAAGGCGACGGCCGATGGGTAACGCCTTGCAGCCATCCATGCGTGATCACAGCTTGCATATCCACCTCTCTGCTTTACAAATTAACTGCTGAAATTCTTACCAGCCGAGAGTATCATTCCTTGCCAACGACCTTTCAAGATAAGATTTGCGATGAACAACAGACATAACAGCCAACAACGCCTTGACTATTTGCAGCAGCAGCTTCCTGTGGAAATTACCCGCTCAGTGACCGACACCTTAAAAGAAGATCTCGGTGGCAGTTTGGATGCGGCCAACGACATCACCGCCTCTCTTATCCCAGCCGATGCGATCAATAGCGCCACCATCATTACTCGCGAACACGGTGTTTTTTGTGGTCAAGCATGGGCGGATGAAGTGTTCAAGCAACTTGGCGGACGTGTGACGATCGAATGGCATGTCAAAGATGGCGATCGTGTCGAGCCGAACCAAACCCTATGCACGCTCACAGGCCCTGCTCGTGACCTGTTGACCGGCGAGCGCAATGCGATGAACTTTATCCAAACCCTTTCAGGCTGTGCGACCGTGACCGCCCAGTACGCGGCAAAAATTGCTCATACACAGTGTCGACTGCTTGATACGCGCAAAACCATTCCGGGCCTGCGCAGCGCGCTCAAATACGCGGTGGCGTGTGGCGGCGGTTTTAATCATCGTATCGGCGTTTTTGACGCCTATCTGATCAAAGAAAACCACATCATTGCTTGCGGCGGCATTACTCAAGCAATCTCTAAAGCCAAAGAGCTTAACCCCGGCAAACCGGTGGAAGTCGAAACCGAAAATCTCGATGAACTGCGCCAAGCGATTGAAGCGGGCGCCGACATCATCATGCTCGACAACTTCACCATAGAGATGATGCAAGAAGCGGTGGCCATTAACGCTGGCCGAGCAGCGCTGGAAAACTCTGGCAACGTCACTTTAGACACCATTTGCGAGTATGCCGAAACGGGCGTGGACTACATCTCCGTCGGCGCGCTGACCAAACATATTAAGGCGATGGATTTATCCATGCGTTTCAAATAGTTAACAAAGATGTTATTTATAAGGGGCCAACGGCCCCTTTTTCGTTTTAAAACCTTACCCCACTCGCAAAACCTTGCGAATCGTATGTAATTGGCGATGAAAGAGTTTTAGCTCACTCGCGATGTCATCGCGTCGATATTCCAACAATTCAACACCTTGCATAATCTGCTCAACATGCTCACGCAGCATGATTCAACCGAATTCAAGGAAACGACATGAAAAAACATAACCGAGTAACAAAGCAGCAGGGCTTTACCCTGATTGAATTAATGATAGTGGTTGCAATTATTGGTATTTTGGCAGCGTTTGCTGTACCAGCGTATCAAAATTATACAATGCGCGCTCATGCAAGCGAGATGCTTAGTGCATCTTCAGCAATGAAAACAGCTGTAGGTATATGTTTAATTAGTGGCAACGCAAACTGTTCTTCAGGAAATGGTGGTGTTCCTGCTAAACAAGATCTTGGTGCGTTTTCAATAGAATCTATAGCTGGGGCTAGCGGTGCTTCACCAACAGTACAAGCAAGTGTTGATACTGGCGCGACTAAAGGAAAACTAGTGGCAGGGGACAAAATAAAACTCACACCGACCTTGAATACAGCTGGTGTAACATGGGCAATAACATGTGAGAAAGCAGCTGCACAACAAAGTTCCATTGATGACTGGTGCCCTGTTAAATAGATGCTTACCAGTCTTACTACTGTTCTGCGCCAAGCGACTCTACTTAGCCCAACGCAAGAGCAAGCCTGTTTGGAACACCTCAACGCTTCCGGTGCCAGTGCACCGGAAGTGTTGTTGCAACTGGGCTTTTTCCAAGCCGAAGAACTGACTGAACATCTCAGCGTGCTATTTGATTTGCCGCCCGTCGAGCTTAGCCACTATGGCTACCAAAGCGTGTGCAACCAACTGGGGTTGCGCGAGCTGATTACCCGCCACCAAGCCCTGCCGCTACAAAAAAATCGCTCAGCGCTGATTCTCGCCAGTGCCGACCCAACCAATTTACAGGCCGAAGATGACTTTCGCTTTGCCACAGGGCTGCAAGTGGAAATGGTGTTGGCCGATGTTAAGCAGTTGCAAGGGGCAATACGTCGCCTATATGGCCGCACCCTTTCTCAAGATAACCGCTCAGGACTGAAAGAGATCCACCAAGATGAGCTGGCCAACTTAGTTGATGTGGCAGCCGATGAAGTCGACAATATTGAAGATCTCAGCCAAGACAGCTCCCCCGTCAGCCGTTTTATCAACCAGATCTTACTCGATGCGGTGCGTAAAGGCGCATCCGATATTCACTTTGAACCCTATGAAGCGATGTATCGCGTGCGTTTGCGCTGCGATGGTATTTTGGTCGAAGTGCAGCAGCCACCGAGCCATTTGAGCCGTCGACTCTCGGCACGGCTTAAGATTCTCGCTAAGCTGGATATTGCCGAGCGGCGTCTACCGCAAGATGGCCGCATCAAACTCAAGCTGAACCAAAGCACCGCGATTGATATGCGCGTTTCTACCCTACCGACGCTGTTTGGAGAGAAAATCGTGTTGCGCCTGCTCGACAGTTCCAGCAGCAACTTGGACATTGATAAACTCGGCTACAGCGAAACGCAAAAGCAGCTCTATCTCAACGCGCTGCGCAAACCGCAAGGGATGATCTTGATGACGGGCCCAACCGGCAGCGGCAAAACCGTTTCACTCTATACCGGTTTAAACCTACTCAATCGCCCTGAGGTCAACATCTCTACCGCCGAAGATCCGGTAGAGATTAACTTGCCCGGCATTAACCAAGTGCAAGTGCAGCCAAAAATCGGCTTTGGCTTTGCGCAGGCACTGCGATCATTTTTACGTCAAGACCCCGATATTGTCATGGTCGGTGAAATTCGCGATTTGGAAACCGCCGAAATAGCCATTAAAGCCGCGCAAACGGGGCATTTGGTGCTATCCACCCTACATACCAACTCGGCCGCAGAGACCATAGTACGCCTATCGAACATGGGCATTGCCAGCTTCAACCTCGCTTCTTCATTGAGCTTAATTATCGCTCAGCGCCTAGCCCGCCGTTTGTGTCGCCATTGCAAGCAGCCACAACACCTTTCACCAGCATTACAAGAGCTAGGGTTAAGCCAGCAGGATGGGTTGTATCGTGCCAATCCTCAAGGGTGTAACGAATGCAATCAAGGGTATTCAGGGCGCGTCGGCATCTACGAAGTGATGCCCTTTGACGATGCCATGGCCGAGGCGCTAATTAAAGGAGCCTCAGTACAAAGCTTGGAAATGCTCGCCAGAAAAAATGGCATGCTGACGCTTCGAGAATCTGGGCTAGAAAAGGTCAAGCAAGGTATCACCAGCATTGAAGAGCTGCAACGCGTGCTCTACCTGTAAACCCGCTATAAAGGAGAGATCATGAAGGTAAACGCGCCTGTGCAGATTAAAAATTACCGTTGGAAGGGCATCAATAGCTCAGGCAAAAAAGTGTCGGGTGATGTGTTAGCCATTAGTGAAATCGAAGTGCGTGACAAGCTGCATGCGCAGCACATCAAGATCCGCAAGATAAAAAAATCCAGCGTCTCAATACTGACCCGCATGAGCCACCGAGTCAAAAGCCGCGACATCACTCTCTTTACCCGCCAAATCTCGACCATGCTCGCCACGGGTGTTCCTATCCTACAAGCGCTAAAACTGGTCGCCGATAACCACCGCAAAGCGGAGATGAAGTCCATTTTAACCAACGTGAGTAAAGCGATTGAAGCAGGCACACCAATGTCCAAAGCCTTACGAACCGCCAGCCATCACTTTGATGGGCTGTACACGGATTTGGTCGCGACGGGCGAGCAGTCAGGCAACCTTGCGCTGGTATTCGAACGCTTGGCGCTCTATCGAGAAAAAAGTGAAGAGCTGCGTTCCAAAGTGATCAAAGCATTGATTTATCCTTGCATGGTGGTGCTCGTCGCCTTGGGCGTCTCTTATCTGATGCTAACGCAAGTGATTCCCGAGTTTCGCAAAATGTTTGTCGGCTTTGGTGCCGAGCTGCCTTGGTTTACGCAGAAAGTGCTCGATTTATCGGACTTTGTCCAAGCTTACGGTAGCGGTTTTTTTATCGCCCTTATCAGCACCATTTACCTGATGCGCAGCATCAGTCGCAAGTCCGATCAGGTTAAACTGAAGTTTGCCCGCCTCAGCTTGAGGCTCCCGGTACTCGGTGGCGTATTTTCCAAAGCGGCGATTGCCAAGTTCAGCCGTACATTAGCCACCAGTTTTAGCTCGGGCATCCCGATTCTAACCAGCTTACAAACCACCAGCAAAACGTCAGGCAATCTGCACTATCAATACGCGATTGAAAGTGTTTATCGCGACACCGCCGCAGGAATGCCGATGTACATTGCGATGCGCAACAGCAACGCGTTTCCTGAACTGGTGCTGCAAATGGTGATGATCGGCGAAGAGTCGGGGCGTCTTGACGATATGCTCAATAAAATCGCGACCATCTATGAGTTCGAGGTGGACAACACCGTAGACAACCTCGGTAAGATCCTCGAGCCGCTGATCATCGTTTTTCTCGGCGTGGTCGTCGGCGGTTTGGTCGCGGCCATGTACCTACCAATATTTAACTTAATGAGTGTTATGGGCTAATATGCCTTTCTGACCAAGTGCTTGACACTGTGTGTCGTGCTGCTTTGGCAGTGTTGCACCCATCGTCGCCTTTTATTGGTCAATATTTCAATCATTGATTGTTGCCAGCAGCAAAGTGGCGACACGAGACCCAATTTTTATGGATGCATTGCACTACTATCCTTGGCTGTATGTTGGCCTAGCGGCGTTATTTGGCTTGATTGTCGGTAGCTTTCTCAACGTGGTTATTTATCGCTTGCCGAAAATGATGGAACTGGAATGGCAACGAGAATGTGCCGAGGCCTTTCCTCAATACGCCATCCCCACGCCGAAGGAAACTCTCACTCTGAGCACGCCGCGTTCCACTTGCCCAACGTGCCATACGCCGATTCGTATCCGCGATAACATTCCGCTGCTAAGTTGGTTTTTGCTCAAAGGGCGCTGTCATCAGTGTCAAAGCAAGATCAGTGGCCGCTACCCTGCGGTTGAGCTGCTCAGCGCAACCCTATGCGCCTTGGTGGCGTGGAAATTTGGCTACAGCCTTTACTCGCTGGCACTGCTGTTTTTCACCTTTACCTTGATCGCTGCGACCTTTATCGATCTCGATACCATGCTATTGCCAGATCAACTGACCCTGCCTTTAACTTGGTCCGGTATTGCCCTTGCGCTGCTGGAAATCAGCCCTGTCTCTTTGCAAAACTCGGTGATCGGCGCCATGGCAGGCTACCTCTGCCTTTGGTCTGTCTATCACCTTTTCCGTCTGATGACAGGCAAAGAAGGCATGGGGTATGGTGATTTTAAGTTATTGGCAGCGCTCGGTGCTTGGCTAGGCTGGCAATCACTTCTGATGATCATTTTGCTCTCTTCGGTGGTTGGGCTAATCTTTGGCCTGATCCAACTTCGCTTACAAAAACAGGGCATCGAAAAAGCGTTTCCTTTTGGCCCCTATCTCGCCATCGCTGGCTGGGTCGCATTAATGTGGGGCGAGTCGTTAATGAGTTGGTATTTCAGCGTAATGATGGGGGCGTAACATGGCGTTTGTCGTCGGTTTAACAGGTGGTATCGCCAGTGGCAAAACTACCGTGGCCAACCTTTTTCATCACCATTTTTCGATTGATATGGTTGATGCCGATGTGGTCGCTCGTCAGGTTGTCGAGCCTGATACCCCGGGGCTTGGCGCAATTGTTGACCATTTCGGCGCAGAAATACTTTTGCCCGATGGCCGTTTAAATCGCGCCAAATTACGCGAACGGATTTTCTCTCACCCTGCAGAGAAGCAGTGGTTAAATCAGTTGCTTCATCCATTGATTCGGCAAAAGATGATTGACGACTTGCGCTGCGTGCAATCGGCTTACGCTCTGTTGGTGGTTCCCTTACTGGTGGAAAACCAACTGCAAAGCTTGTGCGATCGTGTGTTAGTCGTGGATGTTGATGAGCAAACGCAAATTGAACGCACAATGCGACGTGATGGTGTGGAGGAAACCCAGGTCAAGGCGATCCTCCAGTCACAAGCCAGCCGCCATGAACGTCTCGCCATCGCGAATGATGTGATTAAAAATAACGCAACAGACCAAGATCTTTTGCTGCAAGTCACAAATTTACATCAAAAGTACCTAGCCATGAGCCAGCAAAATCGGTGAAAATAAGTGAGAAACGTTTACAGGCCAGTTAGATGACCACGCACAAATTCGAACATCCATTAAATGAAAAAACGCGTATTTACCTGAGAGTGGAGTCACTCTTAAGGCAGGCTCACGTGGCTTCCTGTTTTGCGGAAAATCATCAGTATCAGCTTTTTTTCCGTTCGATCTTCGACTTATTGGAGATTTTCGAACAAATTCAACTCAAAAGCGAATTGGCTAAAGATATTGAAAAGCAGCGCTTGCTGTACCGCAGTTGGTTGGATGTCGACGGAGTGGATCAAGTCACCCTGCGTTCTCTGCTCGATGAAGCCGATCGCACTCACAGCGCTTTGATGCATGCCGAACGTTTTGGCCAATCACTCAAAGAAGATCGTTTTCTCAGCTCGATTCGTCAACGCTTTAGCCTACCCGGCGGCTCTTGCTGCTTTGATTTGCCCGCCTTACATTATTGGCTGCATTTGCCACTGGAGCGTAAAAAGCACGACGCGCAAAAGTGGCTCAATAGCCTACAACCGCTCTCAGATGCACTGCATTTATGGCTGAAACTGACTCGGGAAACTGGCTATTTCAGAAGCCAGATCGCACGCAATGGTTTTTTCCAAAGTGATGCTGAAGAAGCGAACATCCTTCGCCTGCATATCCCGATGGAGTTTGGTGTTTATCCGATGATTTCCGGACATAAAAACCGCTTTGCCATCAAGTTCATTAGCTTTGAAACTGGTCAAGCCTGTAGTCAAGACGTGAGTTTTGATTTGGCGGTTTGCAGTTAAGGCTCACGCTTTTCATTATTTTCATTTTGCTTTGCGTTACTATTTTGTTGTTCGCAAATCCATTCGTTTTACGGTTCTATCGCTATGAAAAAAATCACTATTGTTAAATGCCCTCAATGTGCCACGGACGTGGAATGGGGCGAGCAAAGCCCACATCGCCCGTTTTGCAGTAAAAAATGCCAAATGATCGATTTTGGTGAATGGGCCGACGAAGAGAAGTCTATCCCGGGCGCGCCGGATATGTCTGACAGTGATGGTTGGTCGGAAGAACAGTACTAAGCGAGGTGGCTAGGTGCTAAGTGCTAGGTGCTAGGTGCTAGGTGCTAGGTGCTAGGTGCTAGGTGCTAGGTGCTAGGTGCTAGGTGCTAGGTGCTAGGTGCTAGGTGCTAGGTGCTAGGTGCTAGGTGCTAGGTGCTAGGTGCTAGGTGCTAGGTGCTAGGTGCTAGGTGCTAGGTGCTAGGTGCTAGGTGCTAGGTGCTAGGTGCTAGGTGCTAGGTGCTAGGTGCTAGGTGCTAGGTGCTAGGTGCTAGGTGCTAGGTGCTAGGAATTGAAAAGGGTTGATGGTAACGCGTCAACCTTTTTTTATTTGGTCGTTTTTACCATTTTACTCTAGGCCGCAAGCCGAGCCATTTCGCCAACAGTGCGGATTTAGTGATACAAAAAAGCGGAGCCTGCTGGCTCCGCTTTTTACTATGAGAACGCGAGTTCTAGCATTACTTCTTAGTAAGCTTCTCTTTGATACGAGCAGCTTTACCAGATAGGTCGCGTAGGTAGTACAGTTTGGCACGACGTACTGCACCGCGGCGTTTCACTTCAATGCTAGCAACTACTGGAGAGTGAGTTTGGAACGTACGCTCAACACCTTCACCGTTAGAAATCTTACGTACAGTGAATGCAGAGTGTAGACCACGGTTACGGATTGCGATTACAACGCCTTCGAAAGCCTGTAGACGCTCACGGTCACCTTCTTTTACCTTAACTTGAACAACAACAGTGTCACCTGGTGCAAATTTAGGTAGGTCTTGCTTCATTTGCTCTTGCTCAAGAGCTTTGATGATGTTACTCATTTTTAAAATTTCCTAGAATAAACTGATACTAAATTAAATAGGTTACTTACGCTTAGGGTGAGTTTCTTCAATAAACTCGGCAAGTAATTGTTCCTGTTCGTCAGTCAGAGCTAGGTTTTCCAGGAGCTCTGGTCTTCTTTGCCAGGTACGGCCTAACGACTGTTTCAGTCGCCAGCGACGAATTTCCTTGTGGTTGCCTGACATCAGCACCGCAGGTACTTGTTTGTCATCCAACACTTCAGGACGCGTATAGTGAGGGCAATCTAACAAGCCATTGGCGAAAGAATCTTCTTCCGCTGACGCAAAATCCCCAAGTACGCCCGGAATAAACCGAGACACTGCGTCAATTAACGTCATGGCTGGCAGCTCACCACCCGTCATCACAAAATCACCAATTGACCATTCTTCATCAACTTCTGCTTGGATGACACGCTCATCTATCCCCTCGTAGCGACCACAAATCAGTAACATGTTCTGATTGGTTGCCAGTTCTTCTACGCCTCTTTGGTCGAGCTTGCGACCTTGAGGAGAGAGATAAATGACTTTCGTCTTACCCGGTGAGGCTTGTTTGGCTGCGTGAATGGCATCGCGCAAAGGCTGAACCATCATCAACATACCGGGGCCGCCACCGTAAGGTCTATCATCAACAGTGCGATGTTTGTCGTGAGTGAAATCGCGAGGATTCCATGTCTCAATCGACAGTAGACCTTTCTTAACCGCTTGACCTGTTACTCCAAAATCGGTAACAGAACGGAACATTTCAGGAAATAGGCTAATAATGCCAACCCACATGTGTATCTCGCTCTGAGGTTTTGGAGCTTAGAATCCAGGATCCCAGTCAACTTCGATCCGTTGAGCTTGGCGATCAACGTTAATGATCACTTGCTCTTCAAGGAACGGAATTAATCGTTCCTTCTGCCCAAAAGCATCTTTTAGATTTGCTTTGACCACCAGAACATCGTTGGAGCCCGTTTCCAGCATGTCAGTCACGACACCCAGATCGTAACCTTGTGTGGTTACTACGTTCATCCCAAACAATTCTCGCCAGTAGAACTCATCTTCTGACAATTCTGGCAATACAGCAGGGTCAATGGAGATTTCAAGGTTGGTCAGCAAATGCGCATCTTCACGCACATCAATACCGTCAAGCTTTACCACCATACCTTTGTTATGGCGTTTCCAGCTTTCGACCTTGAACTCGACCCACACACCTTTTTGGTTAATATACCAAGGGCTGTAATCAAATATACTTTCGGCATTGTCTGTGTAGGAAAAAACTTTGAGCCAACCACGAATGCCGTAAGTAGAACCAAATTTACCAACTACAATTCGTTCTTTACTCATTGTTTCTTTACCTTTCATCGACATAACTAGTGTCTAAATTAAGCCGCTTTTTGAGCGTCTTTAACTAGCTTAGCAACGCGGTCAGACAGAGATGCGCCTTGACCAACCCAGTGGTTAACGCGATCTAGGTCGATACGTAGACCTTCTTCTTGACCTTGTGCAGTTGGGTTAAAGAAACCCACTTTCTCGATGAAACGGCCAGTTGCAACATTGCGGCTGTCCGCTACTACGATTTGATAGAATGGACGCTTTTTCGCGCCGTGACGTGCCAAACGAATGGTTACCATGTCGTCCTCTTTGCTTTCTCAAAAATAAAATTAACCCCAGAAACCATCTATCACTAAACAGTTTGGGGTCTCGTGCCAAAATAAAGCTCCGGAATTTTACTCTTATTGCGAATCAATGCAAGGGGAATAGCCATTTTTTCGCCAACATAAGTTGCAATTCAAGTTTGTGATGAAGATAACAGCTTGAAAGATGAAGAGGGAGAGCTCGAGCAGAGTTTTGGGTTCTAGCGCTTTGGTCGCTAGAACCCAGTGTGGTTTAGCGACCGAATGGGTTGAAACCACCGCCGCCCATGCCACCCATCATGCCCTGCATATTGCGCATCATGCCTTTGATGCCGCCTTTTTGCATTTTCTTCATCATCTTCTGCATTTGGGTAAATTGCTTAAGAAGACGATTGACATCTTGTACCTGAGTACCAGAACCCGCCGCAATGCGCTTCTTACGCGAGCCTTTGATCAGATCAGGGTTTTGACGCTCTTTCATTGTCATCGAGTTGATGATGGCTTCCATCTGCTTGAACATCTTGTCATCAACTTTGTCTTTGATGTCTGAAGGCAGTTGCGACATCCCCGGCAATTTGTCGAGCATGCCCATCATGCCACCCATGTTCTGCATTTGGCCAAGCTGCTCGCGGAAATCTTCCAGATCAAAGCCCTTCTTCTCTTTGAATTTCTGAGCGAGCTTTTGTGCTTTTTCATGGTCGACATTACGCTGCAGATCTTCAATCAACGACAGTACGTCGCCCATCCCCAGAATGCGTGACGCCACACGATCTGGATGGAAAGGCTCTAGCGCGTCGGTTTTTTCACCCACACCCAAGAACTTAATTGGCTTGCCAGTAATATGGCGCACAGAGAGCGCCGCACCGCCGCGAGCATCACCATCTACTTTAGTCAGGATCACGCCAGTTAATGGCAGCGCATCTCCAAAGGCTTTCGCGGTATTGGCCGCGTCTTGACCCGTCATGGCATCAACCACAAACAAGGTTTCGACCGGTTTGATGGCCGAGTGAAGTTGCTGAATTTCCGCCATCATGGCTTCATCAATCGCTAAACGGCCAGCGGTATCGACGATCAAGACATCAAAAAATTTCTTCTTCGCGTGATCAATGGCGGCATTAGCGATATCAAGCGGTTTTTGATCCGGTGATGATGGGAAAAAATCGACACCAATGTCGCTTGCCAAGGTTTCGAGCTGTTTGATCGCCGCTGGGCGGTAAACGTCGGCAGAGACGACCAAAACTTTCTTTTTATCGCGCTCTTTTAATAGCTTAGATAATTTACCGACCGAGGTGGTTTTACCCGCACCTTGCAAACCGGCCATCAAAATCACGGCAGGAGGCTGAGCAGCAAGATTAAGCGCTTCGTTCGATTCGCCCATCACCGCTTCAAGCTCACCTTGCACGATCTTGATAAACTCTTGCCCCGGCGTGAGTGATTTCGACACTTCCACTCCGACCGCTTTTTCTTTCACGCGTGCAACAAACTCACGCACCACTGGCAAAGCGACATCAGCTTCCAGTAGAGCCATACGCACTTCACGTAGGGTATCTTTGATATTGTCTTCTGTCAGACGACCTTTACCGCTGATATTTTTCAGCGTTTTGGATAATCGATCCGTTAAATTCTCAAACATGCTTATCTCTTCGCTTAATCCGGCGATAAATTGTCGTGAGTATACCTTAGCCGATCGTCTAGAGATACCCGCGAAACCGCTCTAATCCACACTATTGGGGGTAAGTTATTAATTTCAATATCTCAACTCTCACCATTGTTGATGATTGAACGTAGCCCCGAACCAAGTTGCAAGGTATACTTGCCCCATTCTTTTTGCCAACTTTCGGATATATGGACAGCATAATTGCCATCGGTGCGACAATTCTTTACGGATTAGCGATTGCGACCATAGTACCCGGGCTTTACCACCAAACGGGGATTAAAGCCAAAACGGTACTGGTGAGCGCGGTTTTAGCGCTCTGTTTTCACGCTTGGCTGTTAAGCGATCTGATTTTCGATGGTTACGGACAAAATCTCAGCATCTTGAACGTCGCGTCTCTGATCAGTTTCCTCATTTCACTGGTGATGAGTGCGGCGATGCTCAAAAACCGCTTGTGGTTCCTGCTGCCCGTGGTCTACAGTTTTGCGGCCATCAATCTTTCTGCCGCGACGTTTTTGCCCAGCACGTTTATTAAGCACTTGGAAAATGATCCCAAGTTGCTGATCCATATCTCTCTGGCTCTATTTTCCTACGCAACACTAACCATCGGCGCCTTGTATGCGTTACAGCTAGCTTGGCTCGATCATAAATTGAAAACCAAGAAAGCTTTGGCGATCAATCCCAATTTGCCGCCCTTAATGTTGGTAGAGCGTCATTTATTCAAAATTATTCTGATCGGCAATCTTCTCCTCACACTGACGCTCATCACCGGATTTGTGTTTGTGCAAGATATGTTTGCCCAGGGGAAAGCGCACAAAGCTGTGCTCTCCTTTATTGCTTGGATTGTCTACTCGATTTTATTGTGGGGGCACTACCAACGAGGCTGGCGCGGGAAAAAAGTCACTTGGTTTGCGGTGGCGGGAGCAAGCTTGCTCACTCTGGCGTATTTTGGCAGCCGCTTTGTGAAAGAGATTATTCTGCGATAGGAACGTGAAGTTACGTTTGACAAGCAAAACAAAATCTTTTTGCAACGTTGACACTAGAAACGGGTTCAGTCATTAATTAATCAAGCCAACCAAAAGGAAATATTGAGTTTTGGACGACATATCTACGGGTATCTTATTTGCGCTACTCGCGTGTCTTATCGTCATTTCGGGATACTTTTCCGGTTCAGAAACAGGGATGATGTCACTGAACCGCTATCGGTTAAAGCACCTTGCCAATACCGGACATAAAGGAGCAAAACGAGTAGAAAAGCTCCTAAGCCGCCCTGACCGCCTCATCGGTCTGATCCTGATTGGTAACAACCTAGTCAATATTCTTGCTTCGGCTATCGCTACTATTCTTGGCATGCGTTTGTACGGCGATCTTGGGGTCGCTATCGCCACCGGGGTATTAACCTTGGTGGTGCTGGTTTTTGCTGAAGTGACGCCAAAAACCGTTGCTGCGCTCTACCCTGAACGAGTCTCTTATGCCAGTAGCATACTCTTGCTACTGTTGATGAAAATCCTCTCACCACTGGTGCTGTTGGTGAATTTTATTACCAACGGTTTTATTCGTTTACTCGGTTTAAAAGCACAACACGGTGAAGATCATCTTAGCTCCGAAGAGCTGCGCACGGTGGTGAATGAAGCTGGTAACCTCATCCCTCGTCGTCACCAAGACATGCTGGTCTCTATCTTGGATCTTGAACATGTCACGGTGAACGACATCATGGTACCGCGCAACGAGATCACAGGTATTGATATCAATGACGATTGGAAGTCGATCGTCCGCCAACTGACGCATTCTCCTCACGGACGCATAGTGCTGTACCGCGATAAAATTGATGAAGCGGTCGGTATGCTACGCCTGCGTGAAGCCTATCGCTTGATGCTAGAAAAGAACGAGTTCAATAAGGAGACGTTGCTGCGCGCCGCTGACGAGGTCTATTTCATTCCCGAAAGCACACCACTGAACGTACAGTTACTCAAATTTCAGCGTAACAAACAGCGTATTGGCCTAATTGTTGACGAGTATGGCGACATCATCGGACTAGTGACTTTAGAAGATATTCTCGAAGAGATTGTTGGCGAGTTCACAACCTCGATTGCGCCTAGCCTTTCTGACGAAATCACCCCGCAAAACGATGGGAGTTTTCTCATTGAAGGGGCAACCAATATTCGTGATATCAACAAAGGGCTGAAGTGGAAATTGCCTACCGATGGCCCGCGTACACTCAACGGCTTGATCCTTGAGCATTTGGAAGAGATCCCCGAAAGTCACCTCAGCGTGCGGGTTGCCGGGCATCCGATGGAAATCGTCGCACTGGAAGAAAACCGGATTAAGCTGGTGAAAGTATTCCCTAAACGCAAACGAAAAAGCAGTTAAGTTTTGTTTTTCGCAACACCAAAGTATAAGGCCCAGAGTGATACTCTGGGCCTTATACTTTGTCTATTAACTCAAATAACTCAAAGCGAACTAGTCGACTTTCAACTCTTTGAGCATCTCTGCTGGCAATGCTAAGTCGTCGTTTTTATTGACTGAGATACCCGCGGCGAGAATGTTGCTGGCGATCTGTTTTGCCTCTTCCAGCGAGTGCATCGCCGCCGTACCACATTGGTACTCGTTCAGCTCTGGGATCTTGTTCTGACTTTCCACTTTCAGCACATCTTCCATCGATGCTTGCCACGCAGCAGCAACGCTCTGCTCTGTCGGCGCACCAATCAGGCTCATGTAAAAACCAGTGCGACATCCCATTGGCGAAATGTCGATGATCTCTACACTCTCTCCATTAAGGTGCTTGCGCATAAAGCCTGCATACAAATGCTCTAAGGTGTGGATCCCTTTTTCCGACAAAATGTCTTGGTTTGGCACAGTAAAACGCAAATCAAACACGGTAATGGTGTCACCTTTTGGCGTTTGCATGGTTTTGGCAACACGCACGGCCGGTGCCTGCATTCTCGTGTGATCGACGGTAAAACTATCTAATAACGGCATTGCATCTCTCCTGATTGCATCGTCCCTACATTGCATGAAGGACGTGACTGGCTCACTTAAACTCTAAAATAGCCAGCTTCGGTTATCTTCCAACTCCTGGCGACACTGTTTCAGTTGCCAGCCATACTCTTTCGCTTGTTGCTCTACTTTGCGTGCAACCTGCAGCAGCGCGGGCTTCTTCTGATGCGTATTGCGCTTAAAACCGCCACGCCCTTCATGATAAGCCAAATATTGACGATACGGATCCCACAGTGAAATGCCTAGTTGCTTACGCGTTTCACTGGTGTACCAACCAATAAACATCAAAGAATCGTCGAAATTGGTGCGCGAACCACCGTGTCCTGTCGCCTGCTGAAAGTCTGCCCAAGCCGGATCTTGCGCTTGGGCATAACCATAAGCACTGCTCACATGTCCCCAAGGAATAAAGCCCAGTAGATAATCTTTCGCTGGCCGCGCATCGTGGCGAAAAGCACTTTCCTGTTTGACAAACGCCATCGCGACGTGAATAGGTGTGCCCCACTCTTTTTCCATCTCCAGCGCATCTTCATACCAGCCCGGCTTTTGCCGAAAGATATCACACAGATTGCTTTGCTGAGTCGGCGGTGTGGTCGCGCATCCTGTCATCAGCCCAAGCACAACGAATCCCAACACTCGCACTTGTGTGCTCCCGGTGCGGCTAAAACTATTTAAGGTAGGCAAAATAGGCATCGAGAAAAGCATCAAAATCCTGTTCATCGGCTTGTTCAGCCTCTTGCTGTTTGCGGCGCGATTCAAGCACCTCTTGTTCCATCTGCTGCTGAGTAAAATGACGATACTCGTGAGCCAAATTGCTTTCGCGATACGCATTGCCCAAGGCACATCCGGTGCTACCTAAACCGCCCTGCTGCTGAATCAGATCCAGTAGCTGGGCAGAGAGGGTACGTTCAGGATGCTCAATCCAAGTTTCCAATGATTGACATACCGCACTGTAAGCTTGGGTACCAAGAGCGCTGTCCATCACTTCCGCCACGAGGCGCAGCTCGGCAAACACGCGATGAGCCCAAGTTTGCAAGGTGAGTTTCTCCCCTTTGCAACCAATTTGCAGCTCCAAACCATACTGACGCCCAGAGGTCACCACTTTGTTCCAGTTCTCACGCCAGCACGCCAGCTCGCAGTTGTCCATCGGATCAGAGTCGGTCAGCGCCGCCCAAGTGAGGAAGAGATCCAAGAAGCGCACTTGTTCCTCAGTCACGCCCACCGGGCTAAATGGGTTAACATCCAACGAGCGTACTTCAATGTACTCGACTCCGCCACGCGCTAACGCCTCTGACGGTTTTTCTCCCGCACGCGTAACCCGTTTAGGACGAATCGGTGCGTACAACTCATTTTCAATTTGCAGCACATTGCTGTTCAATTGACGATATTCGCCATCGACTTTTACACCCAATTGCGCGAACTCAGCAGACGGAGTACGAATCGCTCTCCCCAGTCCATCGAGGTATTCTTCAATGCTGTTAAAGCCAATTTTCAAGCCACTTTGCGCACTGTTGGTATAGCCCAAATCACTTAAGCGCAGAGACGTGGCGTGCGGCAAGTAGAGCGTTTTACCGATGCACTCGAACGGTAATGTGGTTTTACGACCTTGCAAAAAAGATGAACACATGGCTGGTGAAGAACCAAAGAAATAGGGGATCAGCCAACCAAAACGGTAGTAGTTGCGGATCAGGGCAAAATAGGCCGCCGATTTGCTCTCTTGACGCTCTGCGTCCTCTTGCTCGCCATACAGCGCATCCCAGAAACTCTCCGGGAATGAGAAGTTAAAATGCACCCCAGAAATAATCTGCATCAAGCTGCCATAGCGACGTTTCAGACCTTCGCGATAAAGCGTCTTCATTTTGGCTGAATTGGAAGTCCCGTATTGTGCCAGCGCTATCTGATCTTCGTTCTCCACATAGCAAGGCATCGACATCGGCCACATCTTCTCATCAACAAGTTTCGTTTGGGTGAAGTGGTGAATATCGTGAAGCTGATTCATCAGCTCATCAATGTCATGCGACACTGGCGTGATGAACTCCAACAACGACTCGGCAAAGTCGGTGGTGATCCATTGGTTAGTGAAGGCAGAGCCGAGCCCTTGCGGGTGCGGCGTAGTGGCAATTCGCCCTTGCTGACTGTAACGCAGCGTTTCTCTTTCCACACCGCGGCCAAACTGTTTGAACACTTCAGGGTTTCGTGCAACTAACTCGAGTCGCTCAGCAAAATCAGTCAAAATGAGATTCACTTATGTCAGAAGCTTGCAGCAGCCAGTGTGCAAACTGAATTGTCGGAAATTGCATTGGTCTGGATACCCTTCTGCCAGCAAAAGGGTATCCAGACCAACATCATGTAGCGGGAGTCTCCCCCCGCTACTAAATGTGTACTCTATCGGATGATTTCAAGCTCTTCTATCTCTTTATTCAACTTTTCCAGTTGCGGCCGAAGCGTTTTCGCATCGCCCACCACTATCATTTGATATTGAGACGGATCAAACCATTTAGCAGATAACTCATTGAGCGTTTGCTTGCTCACTTGCTCCACCAAAGCATTACGCTGTTGCAGGTAGTCCTCATCCAAGCTGTAGGCCAAAATGTTGCCAATCAGCCCCGCTTTTTGCCCCGGAGTCTCGTACTTCAGAGCATCTTGTTGGCCAACCGCTTGACGCATGAAAGCCAATTCCTCATCCGACATGCCAGAGAGTGAAAACTCACTCAGCTCATTTTCCATCTCCATCAGTGCTGCAACAGTGGCATCGGCTCGAACCTGAGCGTCAAACACCACGACGCCAGTTTCAAGATTGCCGGAGAAATAGCCTTGAGCGCCATAGGTATAACCTTTGTCTTCGCGCAGATTTTGATTGAGACGGCTGTTGAAATTGCCCGCTAAGTTGAAGTTGGCTAACTGAGCGAGGAACATTTCACCCGTGGCATCATAAGGTAGGCCGAGTCGAACCATGCGAATGACACTTTGCGGTGCCCCCGGCTTGTCAACCAGATAGATCTTCTGCTCTGTCTGCGCTTTGACTACTTGCGGACGATACAGCGGGGCTACGTCGTCTTTCCACGCTTTCCAAAAGGCCAACTGTTTGTTCACGTCTCGCTTGCTCAGATCGCCGACCACCACAATTTGCGCGCTCTGCGGCGTGTAATGAGACTGGTAGAAGGCTTTCACATCGTCGAGTGTCAACGCTTGCAAAGAAGCAAGCGTGCCATCACTGGAACGGGCAAATAAGGTATCGCCAAACACCACTTGGCGAGTGGCTTGTGACGCCATCCAGCTCGGCTGCTGCTGTTGATACACCGCCCCTTCAATCATCTGTTTCTGCGCTCGGGCAAAGTCCTCTTCTTTGAAAGCGGGCGATTGAACCATTTCTTGCAAAATCTGCAGCGTAGCTGGGAGGTTTTTCTCCAATGCAGACAAGGTAACATTGGTGGTGTAACGCTCTGCCGAAACAGAGATGGTGCTGCCAAGTTTATCGAGTTCCGCTTGAATCTCCTCGGCGCTGCGCTTGCTGGTCCCTTCGTGCAACATCGCCGCGGTTAACTTGGCAAGCCCTTCTTGGCCTTTCGCCTCGAAGCGGCTTCCGGCCGGAAACTTAAACTGCATCAACACCGTGGGGGTTTCATCGCTAACGGCTCCGAGCAGTTCACTGCCGTTGTCAAAATGCAGTTTGTAGAGCTCCGGCATTTGCGCTTTGACTGCTTCACCAACGGGTGGCATTACCGAGCGGTCAAAATCATCCTGCGCTTTACGATAAACCAATTGATCGTCGCTAATTTTCTGATATTCGGGCAGGGTGCGAGCTGGCGTAACAAAGTTGGCTTTTTGTACCGCCAAATCGGTGCGCCCTTTGGGCACCACACTTAAGGTCACCTTGTTTTTGCCAGCAATGAAGTCCTGATAGGCCTGATTGACTGACTCTGGTGTCACCGCTCGCAGTTGATCAAGCTGATCTTCAATGCGATCGGGTTGACCAAAGAAGGTTTCATTGGCCGCAAGTTGACTCACTTTGCCGCTGACACTTTGCAACGCAAATACAGCATCCGCTTCCGCTTTGCCAGTAATTTGCTCTAAACGGCTTTGATCTGCTCCTTTCTGCTCAAATTGCTCCATTGTCTGCATCAACTCTTGATAGAGTTTACTCAGATCGCCTTTCTCTCCCGAATCGCCCATCGCATACACGTAAAACGTGCAAGACAGTTCAGCACAATCTTGGAATGCGCCTGCATCAACCGCTTTTTGCGTCTTGATCAGGTTTTGATAGAGCAAGCTATTATTCCCTGAGCCAAGCAAACTCGCCAGCGCATCCAAGGACGCTTGATGTTCTTCGCCATTGTAAGTTGTCGGCCAACCAATCATCACCATCGGCTGACGAATGCGATCCTCTAAAGTGATAAAGCGGTTTTCGGCCAGTGTGGCAGGTTGCTTCGGTGCGTTTTCTACCTCTGGACCACGGGGAATCGAGCCAAAATATTTGTTCACCCACTGCAAGGTTTGCTCGGTATCAATGTCGCCACCAATGGTGATCACCGCATTGTTTGGCCCATACCAGCGTAAGAAGAAGGCTTTTAGATCATTGACATCCACACGGTCAAGATCTTCAACATAACCAATGGTTTGCCAAGAATAAGGGTGACCTTCCGGATACATGGCTTCGGCCATGCGCTCCCAAATCAAACCATAAGGACGGTTGTCATAGCGCTGCGCACGTTCGTTCTTCACCGTATCTCGCTGAATCTCAAACTTACGCTGAGAAACCGCATCGAGAAGAAAGCCCATACGATCCGACTCCAACCAGAGCATTTTCTCTAGTTGATTGGCTGGGACGGTTTCAAAATAGTTGGTTCGATCGCGGTTAGTGGTGCCATTGAGGCTGCCGCCCGCTTCGGTAATGATCTTAAAGTGCTGCTGATCGCCCACGTTCTCAGAACCTTGAAACATCATGTGCTCAAAGAAATGAGCGAAACCCGATTTTCCGACCTCTTCACGAGCCGATCCCACATGGTAAGTGACATCCACATGCACTAAGGGATCAGAATGGTCCGGAGAAAGAATCACCGTTAAGCCATTGGCAAGACGATATTTTTCGTAGGGAATTTTGACCTTGCCAGATTGCGCTTCTGATTCTTCAACCAATGTCACGCCTTCAGGCAGCGAGGAGAAAAAGGGCACGGAAACCGATTTTACCGACGCACAGCCTGCCAGCACGAACAGCGAGCAAGCACTTAGCATAAATTTTTTCATGCGTTTTCCTTAGAACAAACCGAAATAGAGAGCCGACAGCACGCTGTAGCGGACGGCTTTGCCCAGCGCAATCAGCACTAGACAAGGAAGAAATTTCATACGCAGCCAACCAGCCGCCAAACAGAGCGGATCACCAATCACGGGCAACCAGCTGAAAAAAAGCGCGACATATCCATAGTTGGAGAGCCACCTCATAGCGGTATGACCTTGTTTTTCTTGCTGAGTTCGATTCGGTAGTAAGTAACCCAGCCAATAATTGCTCAGCCCACCGAGGGTATTGCCCAGCGTGGCGATGAAAATCACCTGAACAACCGGAAACTGCTGCAAAGATAAGGTCGCGATCAAGCCGGCTTCTGAACCACCGGGCAGCAAGGTGGCACTTAAAAAACCAGTGAAAAAAAGCACCCAAAGGGCAGAGTCAGAAAACCACAAGGCAAACTGAGCGAAACCTTGATTAAAGGCATCTAGCATTGCATATCAAGCAGTACCTTGCCTCGCGTGTGCCCTGATTCGATCTGTTGGTGCGCCGCCGCCACTTCTGTCATAGGAAATACCTGTTGAATTTCGCTTTTCAACAGACCAACGCCTACCATATACAGCAGGGTGTTTAACTGCTCCGGAGTAGGTTCAACCAACATACCAGAGGCCTCAAAACCGAGCATTTTCGCTTTTTCGCAGATCATCTCCGCCGTCAGCGTGGGCACAGTGATGACTCGCGCATTATCCTTGAGACATTTGAGCGCATCCAAGGCGACTTCGCCACCGACGAGATCGATCAACACATCAACCTCCTGAAGGCGCTCAGACGCAGGAGCAAACTGGTAATTAATCGCGTGCGCGCCTAGTGTGGCCATGTAATCAAGATTGCGTTCACTACAGGTGGTGTACACTTCCGCTTTCGCTGCCACGGCAATTTGCACTGCAATGTGGCCCACGCCTCCTGCCCCGGCGAGAATTAACACCCGCTCCCCTTCTTTGACGCCCGCTTTATTGATTGCCTGAGCCGCCGTTTGCCCGGCTAACGGCAAGGCTGCCGCCGCTTCCAGCGTCACCGAATCGGGTACTCTGCTCAATTGGCACTCGTCTACACACAGATACTGGCTGTAACCACCCCCTTGAAAAGGGAAACCCACAAAGCCTGCAACGGCATCTCCCACGGCAAAATTATAGGCACCATCACCACAGCTCACCACTTTGCCGGCAATGTCATAACCCGGTGTCCAAGGCAGCTTTTCTTTGTTTTGCGCGGCGGCCCAACCTAGCCCTGCTCGAGTTTTGACGTCGATGGGATTGACTCCGGCAAAAGAGACTTTCACCAATACCTGCCCAGCTTGGGGCTGAGGCACCTCAGAACTACGTATTGCCAGAACCTCTGGTCCACCAAATTTGCTAATGACGATTTGCTTATTTTCCATAACGGGCATTCTCTACCGATAAAAAGAAAGGGATGCGAAAGCATCCCCTTGACTATAAACCATTTTGTTTCTTGGCGTTAACCGTGAAAAGACAATTTGACCGACATTTCACGTAACACAGTGTTAACCCACTAACGCCAACAAAATCCCTGCGGCTACCGCACTACCAAGTACACCTGCCACGTTTGGCCCCATCGCGTGCATCAGCAAAAAGTTCTGCGGGTTGGCCTCAAGCCCGACCTTGTTTACCACACGAGCCGCCATAGGTACAGCCGAAACCCCAGCCGCACCAATTAGCGGGTTGATGTCTTCTTTGGAGAACTTGTTCAACACTTTCGCCATTAAAACCCCTGCACCAGTGCCGATGCTAAAGGCCACCGCTCCCAACGCTAAAATACCGAGCGTTTCAATATTGAGGAACTTATCCGCCTGAAGCTTCGAGCCCACCCCAAGGCCAAGGAAGATGGTCACGATGTTGATAAGCTCGTTCTGCGCTGTCTTGGACAAACGTTCCACCACACCAGCTTCACGCATCAAGTTTCCTAAGCAGAACATACCCACTAGCGGTGTCGCCGAAGGTAAAAACAGGATGGTCATCAGCAATACCGCTAGAGGGAAGAGAACTTTCTCAATTTTGCTCACATGACGCAACTGCGCCATTTTGATCTTGCGCTCTTCCACTGTGGTCAGTGCTTTCATGATCGGTGGCTGTATGATTGGCACCAGTGCCATGTAGCTGTAGGCGGCCACCGCAATCGCTCCCAAGAGATCAGGAGAGAGTCGGCTGGCGAGGAAAATCGCCGTCGGGCCATCAGCACCGCCGATAATCGCTATCGAAGAGGCGTCCGCCATGGTGAATTCCATGCCCGGAACATAGTTGAGTAAAATCGCACCAAATAGAGTGGCAAAAATACCAAACTGCGCCGCAGCGCCCAAGAGTAGCGTTTTCGGGTTCGCGATCAACGCACCAAAGTCAGTCATCGCTCCCACGCCCATAAAGATCAGCAATGGGAACACGCCCGTCTCAATACCGACGTGGTAAACGTAATAAAGTAGACCACCCGGCTCGGTAAAACCTGCGTTGGGGATATTGGCCAAGATGGCACCAAAGCCAATCGGCAATAAAAGTAAGGGTTCAAAGCCCTTGCTGATCGCCAAAAACAGCAGCAAGCAGCCAACGGCGATCATGCAGATCTGGCCAAACTCAAAATGCGCGATCCCCGTTTCAGACCAGAGAGTTAATAATCCGTCCATGGTTCTCCCTTATGCCAGACTCAGCAGTGGTGCGCCAACAGTGACGGAATCCCCTTCTTTTACATTGAGCTCTTGCACAATGCCGCTGCGGGCAGCGCGGATTTCCGTTTCCATCTTCATCGCTTCCAAAATCAGCAGGATATCGCCTTCTTCCACCGGAGCGCCTGCTTGCACGTGTACTTTGAAAATATTCCCGGCCAAAGGCGCAGAAACGGCTTCAGCGTCGGCACTGGCTGGCAATGGTGTCGCGGGAGTTGCTGGGGTGGGAACAACACTTGGCGTTACAGAAGTCAGCTGGCCTTCAGGTCCCACTTCAACGTGGAACACCTGACCATCCACACGCACGCTGTAAGCTTCCACTTTGCCGCTGCTTGCTTTCGCGGGCGCGGCTGGTTTGACATCGTCAGCGCTTGGCATAGGCTCAAAGGCTTCTGGGTTACCGCGATTTTTCAAAAACTTCAGACCGACTTGAGGGAAAAGTGCATAAGTGAGCACATCATCCACACTCTCTTCAGCCAAACGAATACCTTCAGCCTGCGCTTTTGCTAGCAACTCGTCCGTCAACACCTCAAGCTCTGCTTGTAACAAATCTGCCGGACGACACACCACTGGCTCTGCGCCATTGAGAACACGCGCTTGCAATTCAGCATTGACTGGTGCAGGTGCTGCGCCATATTCCCCTTTCAGAACGCCCGCCGTTTCTTTGGTGATGCTCTTATAGCGCTCACCAGTGAGCACGTTGATCACCGCCTGAGTGCCGACAATCTGCGAGGTAGGTGTGACCAAAGGGATAAAACCCAGATCTTCACGCACACGAGGGATCTCTTGCAGTACTTCGTCAATGCGATCCGCAGCGCCTTGCTCTTTGAGCTGGCTCTCCATGTTCGTCAACATACCACCGGGCACTTGAGCAATCAGAATGCGCGAATCCACCCCTTTCAACTGACCTTCAAATTTTGCGTACTTTTTACGCACTTCACGAAAGTAAGCCGCAATAGGTTCGAGCTGTTCAAGCTGCAAATTGGTATCCCGCTCGGTTCCTTGAAGCATCGCCACCACCGTTTCTGTAGGCGTGTGACCGTAAGTACAGCTCATTGAGGAAATCGCCGTATCAAGAATATCGATGCCCGCTTCAACCGCTTTTATCGCCGTTGCCGTTGAGAGACCAGTAGTCGCATGGCAGTGCAGCGCGAGTGGGAGGTCACAAGACGCTTTGATGCGCGTAATCAGCTCTTGCGCTTCATACGGCTTAAGTAACCCCGACATATCTTTAATGCACAGCGAATGGCAGCCCAGATCTTCGAGACGTTTAGCGAGATCGACCCAAGTGTCCGCATTGTGAACTGGGCTTGTGGTGTAAGAGAGTGTGCCTTGTGCATGGGCGCCAACATCAATGGTTGCCTTGACCGCCTTTTGAAAGTTGCGTACATCATTCATCGCATCAAAGATACGAAAGACATCCATCCCATTGGTATGTGCGCGCTCGACAAACTTTTCCACCACGTCATCCGCGTAGTGACGGTAACCCAACAGATTTTGTCCACGCAGTAACATCTGCATTGGCGTGTTTGGCATCGCCTTTTTCAGTGCACGTAAACGTTCCCAAGGGTCTTCTCCTAGAAAACGGATACAAGCATCGAACGTTGCACCGCCCCAGGTTTCTAACGACCAATAACCCACTTTGTCTAACTCAGCTGCGATAGGCAGCATATCTTCAATACGCATACGCGTAGCAAACAGTGACTGATGGGCATCACGAAGTACCACATCGGTAATAGCTAGTGGTTTAGACATGCTCATAAACTCCTTTTAATCCTTTCATTTGCTACTTTGCAATCGAGGCGCGATGCTGTTGAATCGCCGCAGAGATTGCCGCCACAACCTGTGGGCTGACAGTGGATGAGGTTGATTGATTTGCTTTAGTCGTTTTCGCTGCAACGAGCTTCTCTGGTACTTCTTGTGGTACCAATGTCGACATGAATCGAATAAGAAAAATAAGAATGGTGAGAAAAATAAACACGACCCCCATCCCTGTAACCATCAGGGTGGCCGCCTCTATTAATTGGCTTCCAATATTTGTCATTTTGCTTCCTTTCTGTGTCATCCTGACAACATCAGAATCGCTATTTCAGCGCTTCTGATTAACCGATTATCTAGAACGGTTAAATTTTGTCAATTTTGTTTAATGAAGGTTTCCGAACAGACCACAATACAGGTTGTTTTTTCACCACACAGATCACATAACTTGAAACAATTCGCCACTTTTTTCTGATTTAAGGTGGACATTAACCACTTTACTGTAGTGAAAGCACTAAAACTGCGATGAAGCTAAAGAAAAGAGAATAACCATTTGAAAAATAAGAAAAGTAAAAACAGAAAAATTTAACAAAATAGCAACAAAAAGAGCATTCATTGAGTGGCAAAGCGCTGGGAAATCGCCTTAGTCGAGAAGAGTAAATCGAAGCGCAAATCAAACCGCTTGCAGCGAGAGAAAGAATAAGTCGGTTAGCAGGAAAAGAAAAAGCCTCGCGAACTGCGAGGCTTTGTCAAAATGGCGCGCTCGAGAGGATTCGAACCTCTGACCGCCTGGTTCGTAGCCAGGTACTCTATCCAGCTGAGCTACGAGCGCGCAATAAACTGTTTTCACCTCAACACTTTTCCTAGAGTAAGAAAAGTGGCGCGTCCGAGAGGATTCGAACCTCTGACCGCCTGGTTCGTAGCCAGGTACTCTATCCAGCTGAGCTACGGACGCGCAGGTGTTTTGATATCGACACAAAAATGAGTCGCTATCAGGAACCAAAGTCCCTTAATAATGGCGCGCTCGAGAGGATTCGAACCTCTGACCGCCTGGTTCGTAGCCAGGTACTCTATCCAGCTGAGCTACGAGCGCGCAATAGACTGTTTTCACCTAAACACTTTTCCTAGAGTGAGAAAAGTGGCGCGTCCGAGAGGATTCGAACCTCTGACCGCCTGGTTCGTAGCCAGGTACTCTATCCAGCTGAGCTACGGACGCGCAGGTGTTTGATATCGGATTTCCAATATCAGGAACTGACGTTCCTTTATATTTGAGAAGAATGGCGCGCTCGAGAGGATTCGAACCTCTGACCGCCTGGTTCGTAGCCAGGTACTCTATCCAGCTGAGCTACGAGCGCGCAATATTCTCTTCAGAAAGAGATGTGAAGTCTATCACAAACAATTTCTTTTGGAACAAAAAAATTGACTCACTTGTCAATAAATGGCGGTGAAGGAGGGATTCGAACCCTCGATACGGGATAAACCGTATACTCCCTTAGCAGGGGAGCGCCTTCAGCCTCTCGGCCACCTCACCGTTTTTTGTTCCGATTTACGATCTGGCGCGCTCGAGAGGATTCGAACCTCTGACCGCCTGGTTCGTAGCCAGGTACTCTATCCAGCTGAGCTACGAGCGCGCATTGTATCGTAAAACGATGTTCGCAAGAATGGCGGTGAAGGAGGGATTCGAACCCTCGATACGGGATAAACCGTATACTCCCTTAGCAGGGGAGCGCCTTCAGCCTCTCGGCCACCTCACCGTCTTGCGGAGGCACATATTACGATTTACCAAAAATAAGTCAAACAATTTCTTTGAAAAAATAGCGCCCTATCGACCAACCGTTGCACATTTAACCAAAACGCATGAGAAATGAACTTTCACTAATAAAAACTAAGCTTTTCAAGCCGAACAACAAAGGCTAATCGAGAGAAAACGGATTCACGCTAAAATAAAAAAAGGCTGACCCACAGGCCAGCCTTATTCAATCAAAGCTTCTGTTTAGTAGTTGCCCGATGCAACGTTACCAGTACCTTTTTCAGCTTGAATGCGCATGTAGATTTCTTCACGGTGAACGGATACTTCTTTCGGAGCATTCACACCGATACGTACCTGGTTGCCTTTAACGCCCAACACAGTTACTGTCACTTCGTCACCAATCATTAGTGTTTCGCCAACGCGGCGAGTCAAAATTAGCATTCTTTGCTCCTTGAGTATTCTCTAAATTTCTTGTTACGAAACTATTATCCAACAAAAGTTATATTTTCGTAAACTACCTTATTTTGGAAAATCAACCCAAAAAGGCTTGTTTCTGCTGAATGTTTAACGCTTCGTCAGAAGTAATGTAAGCATCATGCAGTACATTTGCTGCCAGATCGACACTCTCAGGAGATACAACTAACATACTGGACAACGGAGTCACTGAACAATGGTTGATACTAATCCCTTGTTCAATAAGCGCATCACATGCGTGTTGCATCAACGAGCTCGCTTCCAGACCTACGACAGTCAGCAAGCTTACTGCTTCACTATTACGGATTTTATCGCTGAAGACTAGATCCAACTTAGCACATGCATCTTGTTTTATCAGGATACCTGCCCAATCTGCTTCTTCGATCACATTCCAGATTTCGATGCCTAACATCTGACACTGCTTAGTCAAGCTAGACACCGTTTCTTTGGAGACTTTGATCAGAGCTAAGTCACGTTGCAGAGCAATACCACATACCGTCTGTGTGCCTGTTTCCCCTTTCACTAAGCTGCCTTGATTGACATCAAAAGTCGAAAGAACACGTAGCGGCACACAGTGCTTCCAAGCGTATTGTACGCAAGGCAGATGCAGTACTTTGGCTCCTTTTCTGGCCATCTCTTCCATCGATGGAAAATCGATAATGTCCAGTTTCTGAGCATTTTTAACCACACGTGGATCACACGTATATATCCCATCAACGTCGGTAAAGATTTGACATTCATCTGCTGACAACGCACCAGCCAATGTCACAGCGCTGGTGTCAGAGCCGCCTCGACCTAAAGTGGTGATATCCCCATTTTCATTCACACCTTGAAATCCAGCCACTATCACAATTTGGTCTTGCGCAAGCAGTTCCATGATAGGGGCCGTATCAATGTGTTTAATCGTCGCGTCATTGTGTTGGTTATCCGTCACAATGTTCGCTTGTGCTCCGGTAAGTGAGCGTGCGGCATAACCCAGTTTATTTAGGGTCATGGCCAGCAGAGCCATAGACACTTGCTCACCAGCAGAGAGCAAAACATCAAGTTCACGAGCCGTTGGTACAGCGTCAACCTGCTTGGCTAACGCAACTAGGCGGTTAGTTTCACCCGCCATAGCAGAAACAACAACGACAACTTGATTACCATCATTTTTCGCCTTAATGATGTGTTCGGCCACAGTATGAATTGTGTCAATTGAACCCATTGAGGTTCCGCCGAACTTTTGCACGATAAGGGATTTTTTCACCAGTCTTCACCTTCCCAAGACCAAAGTCTCATTAGGACCACTTCCTATTTACATCGGTAAATCATCCGCAGTAGTTACAATAAAAACCAAGCGATTTAATTGGTTTGTTTAAAATTGCACCAATTAAACCACTTGGTTGACAGAAAAAAATTACGCTCAATCAAAGAAAGCTTTGATTGAGCGTAGGATTTATAAATTACAGACGCTCAGCCAGCCAAGCGTCAACAGACTCTAATGCAGCTGGCAAGGCTCCTGCATCAGTACCGCCAGCCTGCGCCATATCAGGACGACCACCACCTTTACCGCCAACTTGTTGAGCCACCATGTTGACCAACTCACCCGCTTTCACTTTGCTGGTTAAATCGTTGGTAACGCCAGCGATAAGGCCCACTTTCTCGTCCGCCACATTGCCAAGCATGATGATGCCACTGCCAAGCTGGTTTTTCAGCTCATCCACCATACCGCGTAGCGCTTTGTTATCTGCGCCATCAAGCTTGGCGACAAGCACGTTTACGCCTGCGATTTGCTTGACTTGATCAGTCAAACTGGCACTGGCTTGTGAAGCCAGTTTATCTTTGAGCTGCTGAATCTCTTTCTCTAGATTTTTGGCTTTGCTTGCCGCTTCGGCCAACTTCTCTTCGTATTTGCGCGTTTGATTGTCTAGTGCGTCCAGCGCACCTTCACCCGTCACGGCTTCAATACGACGGATACCCGCAGCAATACCACCTTCAGAGATGATTTTAAACAGACCAATATCGCCGGTGTTCGATGCGTGGATACCACCACACAGTTCCGTTGAGAAATCCCCCATAGAGAGCACACGCACTTGGTCGTCGTACTTCTCACCAAACAGCGCCATCGCCCCTTTCTGCTTCGCCGCTTCAATATCCATGATATCGGTTTGGATGGTGTGGTTACGACGGATCTGGGCGTTCACTAAACGCTCCACTTCTTTAAGCTCAGCAGGCGTCACCGCTTCTAAGTGAGAGAAGTCAAAACGTAAGCTTTCCGCTTTAACCAGCGAGCCTTTTTGCGCTACGTGCTCACCTAACACTTGACGAAGCGCCGCGTGCAACAGGTGAGTGGCCGAGTGGTTGAGGGAGATAGCCGCACGACGCTCTGCGTCTACTTGAGCGTTGACTTGCTCACCTTTCGCCAGAACACCTTCAACCATTACGCCGTGGTGGGCAATCGCGTTTGCCAGCTTCTGCGTATCTTCCACACGGAATAGACCCGCTTCAGTTTGCAGCACGCCTGCATCGCCACATTGACCACCAGACTCTGCGTAGAAAGGCGTTTCTTGTAAAATCACGATCGCTTTGTCACCCGCGGAAAGCGCTTGCGCTTCTTCACCTTCGACAAACAGAGCAACCACATCACTCACGCCATGGGTTGCCGAGTAGCCACAAAACTCAGACTGGGCGTCAACTTTGATTTTCGCATTGTAATCGGTGCCAAACTGGCCCGCTTCGCGTGCACGTTGACGCTGCTCTTCCATCGCTTTTTCAAAGCCAGCTTCATCGATAGTGAAGTCACGCTCACGTGCCACATCGTTAGTCAGATCGGCTGGAAAACCATAAGTATCGTAGAGTTTGAACACGGTTTCGCCGTCAAGCACTTTGCCATCCAGAGCATCAAGCGCATCGTTAAGGATCGACATACCACGCTCAAGCGTACGGCCAAAGTTTTCTTCTTCAATACGCAGTACTTTTTCCACTAACGCTTGCTGTTTTTTGAGCTCGTCGCCAGCCGTCCCCATCACCTCAGCCAGAACACCGACTAATTGATGGAAGAATGCACCCTGTGCGCCCAATTTGTTACCGTGGCGAACCGCACGACGGATAATACGACGTAGTACATAACCACGACCTTCGTTAGAGGGCATTACACCATCAACAATCAGGAAGGCACACGAACGGATGTGGTCTGCAATCACGCGCAAAGATTGGTTCGAAAGGTCTTGGTAACCAATAACCTCTGCCGCCGCTTTGATGAGTTTTTGGAACACATCGATTTCGTAGTTTGAGTGTACGCCTTGCATGATGGCCGAAATACGCTCGATCCCCATTCCCGTATCCACTGATGGCTTAGGTAACGGCTCCATTGTGCCATCGGCATGACGGTTGAACTGCATGAAAACGTTGTTCCAGATTTCGATGAAACGGTCGCCATCTTCTTCTGGAGAACCTGGAGGCCCCCCCCAAATGTGTTCGCCGTGATCGTAGAAGATTTCTGTACATGGACCGCATGGGCCGGTATCGCCCATTTGCCAGAAGTTGTCTGACTCAAACTTCTTGCCACCTTTTTTGTCACCGATACGGATGATGCGATCGGCTGCCACACCCACTTTTTGATGCCAAATGTCAAAGGCTTCGTCGTCCGTTTCATAAACAGTGACGAGGAGGCGTTCTTTGGGAAGTTGCAGAACTTCAGTCAAAAATTCCCATGCATAAGCAATCGCGTCTTCTTTGAAATAGTCGCCAAAGCTGAAGTTACCTAGCATTTCGAAAAAAGTATGGTGACGGGCAGTAAAACCGACGTTTTCTAGGTCGTTGTGTTTACCACCAGCACGTACACAGCGTTGGGCCGTAGTCGCTCGTGTGTAGGCGCGTTTTTCTAAACCTAAGAAACAATCTTTAAATTGGTTCATGCCCGCGTTAGTGAACAGCAGGGTTGGGTCGTTATGCGGTACTAACGATGAACTTTCTACGATTTGGTGTCCTTTGCTTTCAAAGAACTTGAGGAACGCATTGCGAACCTCATCAGTGCTCATGTACATGCAGCTCTTCCTGAAAATAGTCGAGTTAGAATTTTGCCGTATTGTAGATCATGCTTAAAGCTTCGACTAGTTTTCTTGCGGAAAAGACGATATGAAATGGAAAAACCGTAAATAGGCAGAAAAATAATACTTATTCACGGCTGACGAGCAAGAAACTGGACACAATCAACTGCATGGAGAGTTACTCTTCCTCAGAAAGTGCATAGCTGATTTGCTCAAAAGAAAAGCCTCGATATTGAAGAAAACGTACTTGTTTGGCATAGGCTTTTTGATCACTCGCCTGCTGGCCTTTAAATTTTTTCCATGCGGTCTGTTTAGCCAATTCAAACCAATCTTGAGGTTCATTGGCCAGCGCTTGTTCAATGATGGCATCAGAGACGCGTTTTTGCGTCAGCTCTTGGCGAACTCGACGCTCCCCATGCCCTTTTGCGACATGCTGGCGGATTTGGCTCTCGGCAAAGCGCTGCTCATCCAAATAGCCATGTTCAACACAAAAAGCAATTACTGTATCGGCTTCTTCACTGGCGTAACCTTTGGCGATCAGCTTCTGCCTTAACTCATATTGACCATGGTCGCGCCGACTCAGGAGTTGAATCGCTGCCTCTTTGCACGTTTGCGCCGTCGAATAATGGGAATACATAAAAATTGACCTGTAAAAAAGCCCTGCACAGCAGGGCTTTGGAATATCGCTAAGATGATTAAAACTCTTCTTGCTCTGGCGCTTCCTCTGCCAGTTCTGCGCCTTCTAGCGGAGTAGGAGAGAGCAACATTTCACGCAGTTTGGTATCCAATACTTTCGCGACTTCAACATGTTCTTTCAGATACTTACAGGCATTTGCTTTACCTTGACCGATCTTATCACCGTTGTAGCTGTACCAAGCACCTGATTTCTCGATCAATTTACATTTCACGCCGAGATCAATCAGCTCACCTTCGCGGTTAAAGCCTTGGCCATACATGATCTGAGTGTTAGCTTCTTTAAATGGCGCAGCGATCTTGTTTTTCACCACTTTGATGCGCGTTTCGTTACCCACCACTTCGTCGCCTTCTTTGATAGATCCCGTACGACGGATATCCAAACGAACAGAAGCGTAGAATTTCAGCGCGTTACCACCGGTTGTCGTTTCGGGATTACCAAACATCACACCGATCTTCATACGGATCTGGTTGATGAAGATACACATACAGTTAGATTGCTTAAGGTTGCCCGTGAGTTTACGCATCGCTTGAGAGAGCATACGAGCCTGGAGCCCCATGTGCGAATCGCCCATCTCACCTTCGATCTCAGCTTTTGGTGTCAACGCTGCAACGGAGTCAACAACAATCACGTCGACCGCACCAGAGCGTGCCAAGGCGTCACAGATTTCCAGCGCTTGCTCACCCGTGTCAGGCTGAGAGACCAGCAGTTGATCGATGTTAACACCCAGTTTTTTCGCATAAACAGGATCGAGCGCGTGTTCCGCATCGATAAAAGCACAGGTTTTACCTTCACGTTGCGCTGCGGCAATCAACTCAAGTGTTAATGTGGTTTTACCGGATGATTCTGGACCAAAGATTTCGACTATACGACCCATTGGCAGGCCACCAGCGCCTAATGCGATATCCAGAGAAAGAGAGCCCGTAGAAATCGTTTCGACATCCATCGCACGGTTGTCGCCTAAGCGCATGATAGAGCCTTTACCAAACTGCTTTTCGATCTGACCTAGCGCAGCGGCGAGCGCTTTTTGTTTATTCTCGTCCATTACTTTCTCCGATTGTGTCGTCGCAAGGCAACCACTTAGAAAACTTTTATGCAGGCTGAATCGGCTTCGTCCTGCTCAACAATTGCCAGTCATTATACTGTTGATTCATACAGTGTCCACCCCTGTATGAAAAAAAATGGCCTTGATAGTCCACAGCGAGATCTTTATCGCATCCGACTATTTGGTGACCAGAGAATCGCTCACAACTTGCAAGGCGTGCAAAACCGCAGCCTGACGGATAGCGGCTCTGTCACCAGGAAAAAGACAAGTTTCTTTTCTCAACCAGCCACTTTTATCCAACCAAGCAAAACATACCGTGCCAACAGGTTTAAGTTCCGTACCACCGTCTGGTCCGGCAATGCCACTAATCGCTATCGCTATCGTCGCGCGTGAGTGGTTTAATGTCCCTCTCGCCATTTCTTCGACAACTTCCTCGCTAACTGCACCATGCTGTTCTAGGGTCTCAGCGCTCACCCCTAGCATTTCCATTTTCGCGTCATTGCTGTAGGTGACAAAAGCCCGATCAAACCAACCAGAACTGCCAGCAATGTCAGTTATCGCACTCGCGACACCGCCACCAGTACACGACTCTGCGGTCGCAAGGATCTGTTTGTGCTGCTTGAGTTGCTCGCCAAGTTGGCCCGAAAGTGTTGTGATTGCGTCCATCAGCGCCATTTTGCTTTCCGATTCTAAAAATAGGGATCCCATCCTAAAACGCACAGCCATGAAACGGAAGCTAATCTCAAAGCGACTAAGCTGCGAATTGAGATGGCAATCTAAAATGCCTATAAGAAAAGCGAAGAATCTAAGTGAATCATCCGAATTTTAAATTCGATACACATGGCACATTTATGCCATAAATCTGTCCTAAACCCCCCGTTACAATCGTTTTAATTCGTTTACTCTTTGTTTATCAATTGAACTGTCATTTTATCAAAGGTGGATATGAAACTTCCTTGGCAATTAGATGATGCAACCGTTTGTTATGAAATGAATGGTTGTGTAGCTGATAGAAAAATGGGCATTGCCGTGCGAGGTTCGTTGCCTCTGCGTAACCTGCCTAAGCAAGCGTATGACGTATCGGTCAAAGATGTGTTTATGTCTGGTGTGATTGAATCCATTATTGCTGAACTGAACCATCTTGAGACAAAGCAAGAAAAATACTTGTATGTAACTAATCGCTATCAAAGCATCAAAGTTTGGATAAATCGCAGCAGTAAAGAGCTTAATGCCGCTAGTGCGACACCGTTTGCCAGTGCCGTCATCAACAATGCTGGACATCTGGTGATGACAGGTGCAACTGCGGGATTTGCCAATACCGTCGTCCCCGTCATTGAAGGGGCGTTAAGTGGCTCAATTGGCAGCAACAACGCGGCATTGGTTGGCAAGGCCGCCAACGCAGCGTTGCAAAAAGGTGCTAGTCAGTTTTCCCCTTTGGCGAAAAATAAATCGGCCGCCACCAGTGCTGACGCTACGGGAATGAGTTTGCTCAAAGGACTCGCCACCGACGGCATTGCATTGGGAGGAAACATCAAAGCCGCGTTCAGCACAAATGACGCGGATGTGAGTTTCGTTGGTGTTCCTATCGAAACCCCTGTATTTCGTGATAAAACCAAGCGAAAAAACAAAGTGAGGGCGTTGCTACAACGGGCCAAACAACTGATTAGCCCTGACAAGCTGATTATCCGTGTTGGATCAGAATTTAATCGCCATCACGCTGGCTGCGTGATTGATCTAGGTGTTCGTGCCATTTCCGTGCACGACCTGATTGATTTCTTGACCATCTATGTGGAAAAAAATCAATTAATTAACTGTTTTCATGACCGCGCGACCGAATCAGCCTTGCTAGGCAAAGTTGAAGTAAGTTAAGCCAGTCAGGCTAGTCTTGGGCTAGCCTGTTGTTCTGACATCCACCGTTGATTTTCATCTTCAGCCACTGACGGATTCTCATTGCGACGCGCTTTTGTTTGCAGCAAGAAATAGAGGATAAAAACTGCTGTAGAATCTGCAATAAAGCCAGCCAATCCTCTTTTTCACTTACGTATCCCTGCCCTTGCCGTTGGTTGTCGCTAGCAAAGGAGGGCGTGACTTGCCATTGCGACAAACTTGCCCGCTCATAACCAATTGGCAGCGCGGCGGCAAAGTCAATCAAACGAACTGCCCCATTTAACGACACGATGAGGATATTAGACGGTTTAATATCCCCATGTACCCAGCCGCAGTGATGGCAATGATCAATCGCGCGGATGATGTTGGGCAGAGCATCGAGAAAAACCACCTGTTCATCACGACCCAAAGTAAGTAATGATCGTGAGCCTTCGTAGTAAGTCAAATGAATAACCTGATGCTCAACATCAACACTTACGGCTTCTTGCACGTAGCGGCTCTTACATGCTTGCAACGCTGCCCATTCTCGCTCTAAAGCGATGCCATCATCTGCCTTTTTGCGCAAAATTGACCAATCATCGCTCCCATCCAACACCATTTGAAAGCGAGTGCCAACCAATGGTGTGGTCGAGTTCTGTTTGCCTTTAGACATCTCTTTGCTACAACGCCTTAGGTAAAAAATACTTAGCGAATAAGCCTTTGTTCAACTCTTGATTGGCATCACTCAGGGTATAGTCAATCACAATGTTACTGTCGCTAAGTTTATAGTTCAGCTTGCGCACCAGACGGGTTGAAGTCGCGGAAGAGTCGCCATCAAACAGTGCACGAAAAAGTGCCCATTGGCCAGTGTAGGCACGTGTTGCCACGCGATTTTCCCCTTGGTAAAAATTGGCACTCAGATAGCCGTCAATCCCCGTAGAAGGCCAGCTCACGGAACTCCACACTCGCGGGCCATGGCGGTAAGTAAAGACGCTTTCCGCTTCACGCAGCTGAAACTCCGTAACATTGGTGTTCATCGAACTGGGGCGCAGCGCTATCTTCAGTGCCAATTCTTGTCCGGTTGGACCGAAGAACAGTTGACTCAATTGTCGTGTCTGGCGCAGTTGGCTTAACGCTTGAGCACTGATTGGCAAAGTGTAGCCATCGACGTGCTTGAGTTTCAACATGCCGTTGTCCCAGTAGACGAATGGCTTGAGCAAGTCATCGACAAATTTATCCACTCGCCCTTGAGGTTTGAAGAAGTGCGCAAAGTCGTTCAGCGCCACTTCACCGCGCCCTTGCAGCGCGAATGGGAAACGCCCTTCTATCGCTTGGGTGTAGAACTGGTAGACCTGTTCATCCCACTGCTTATTGACATGATTCATACTGGAGGCAATCACCTTCTGCCACGATTGCTGAGCGATACTCTTCGTCCAAAGCGCAACCTGACTCGGTGCTTTGGCAGACTGACGTTCGAACAGCACAATGGCATCTTGACTGCCTTCGGCATGCGCCTTGGCGTAGCCATGCATCACTTGAGACGGATTCGGGCTCGACAACGCCGCATCAAAATAGCTGTTGAGGGCATCAAACTCTTGAATCAGACCATCCAGAGGCACCGCATCGCCCGCTTTTCCAGTACCTGTAACGTAGTTGGCATATCCCAAGAACGCCTCATTGACGACAAAGGAAGGTTGCAGCCGCAGCAGTTTTGCCCCCACTGCGCGGTTGAGCTTATCTACCTTACCTAAGTTTTTCGCCACCTTGGTTAAACCAAGCTGACTGGCGACTTTCTTGTTCTCCTTGGTATTAGGCTGCTCTTCCACCGCCAGTGTCGTGTTGACGACAATCGCTTCGAGCACATCCAGCACCGGACTGGTTGCTGGCTCTCTGGCGTTACGCAATGCGTAAGAGAGTTCAACTGGGGTACTGAACGATTTGATGTGGATGTTGCTAATCAGATCTTTCCAGTAATAGATGTAATCGGCAAAGTAAAGACGTTGTAATTGCTTACTTAAATCGGTGATTTCAGTGATTGACGCACCGCTCATATCCCCTTGGATCGACTTAAACTCAGCCAGTTGTTGACGCAGTAGTTCGGATTTTGCGCTTAAATCCAGCTCGCTATAGCCCTGTTTGGTGAAAATTTCCGGGATCAAATAGCCGTGATACTGATCAGAAAAGGTAAACATGCTGTCGAACTTATCGCCAAGTTGACGCCGAATATCCACTTGATTGCGATATTCAGGCAAACTGCGGATGCGAGCGTAGATGAGACGCTCTGGTGATAACCCTTCGAGATTGTTGGCCGCCACTGCGATCAACTCACTATTGGCTTTGAGCGTATGCTGGTAATCACTGCGAAACAGATCATCTAACAGCAATGCTAAAGTCTCAATATTATCCGCAGAAACGTCCCCTTGATCTTTCAAATTATCAAGTAAATACGCTTGCATCTCTTCGAGGTTAAGCCGCTGCTGATCAAACAACATCTGGTAATAACGCAGGATCTCAAAGATCTTACTCGGATTCCCCAAGTTGACGTACACATACAACTCACTACTGATGATCTCTTCCAATTTCGGTAGCAAGATAATGTTGAGCTGCTCTTGGTAAGTAGCATAAATTCGCTGCGCGGTTTCACTTTGTTTAACGCTGACTCGCTGATACCAAGGCTTCGGCGCAATGCCCTCTACCGCGACAGTTCTGAGTTCGTTGAGCACCGCCACCATGTCTGGCACGCTGAGTGGTTTGCCTTGCAGACGGTGGATATCTCCGGTATAGAGACGCATCTGTGCCATAGCATCGGCGCGCCATTGCTCGTCTTGATTCCAGTTGTTTTTCAATACGATACCAGCAACTGAAACCGCCGCAATCACCGCACCTAACATGGCACTTCGTCCAGCTAGATAGGCCACATGGCGAAATTCGTTCACGCCGCTTATCTGCTTTTCCGGCAAGATGACATGACTAAAAAGACGCGGAGAGAAGAAATTGCGTCGACTCGGTAACTGCTCGCGTGTGCTTTGCGTATTGAATTCCGCACGCTCTGCGACTGCTTGGGTTAAGAGGTCAAATTCACGCCCTTTCTGCCCGCAAGAGAGCAAATAAGCCCCACGTAACCACACCGCTTCACGCACGCGGTTCTCACGTCCAATGTCACTCAGTAACTCATTGATACGTTCAAATACAATGCGCAACTGATACGGCAACGCAATTACCGAACCCGATTTTTCACTGCTGATGTTGCGCAGCAATTCAAACTGTTGCTCCACCAACGCGCGCAGTAACTGTTTCGACTGTTCCTCAAACTGATGCTTGGAAAAACGCCGCGTGTTATCACAAGGAAATGTCAGGCCGAAAGGATTGTCCACATCGCAGCCAGAATAGCTTTCAAAAAACTCGACAAAGTCGGCAATCGTGTCTGCTTTGGAGAAGACGCTGTAAACAGGAATGGTTAGCTTGAGCAATCCCCCCATCGATAGCACCGCTTCTTGGATAATACTGCTGAGTTTTTGTCTGTCTTTGCGATCGCCCTGCAGCAATCGGTCACAACCGATGATCGAGACAATACCGTTCACGCCCTGACGCGGGCGATATTTCAAGAGTTGCTGACCAAGGACAGCCCAAAGCGCTTCATCAATGCCTTCATTGTCAAAAATTCGATGGCCAACCTCAATCACCACCGCATGATCATTACTCCAGAATTTGATGTATTGATCGGTATCGCTCTCTTCGCTGTGTTTATCCAACACCGGTTCCAAACTATTTTGTTGCAGCAGCGAGCTCTTGGCATCTTTCTCTCCGCCAAGGACCAAGTACCACGGAAGGTTGTAAAGACTCTCGAGTCGATTACTTCCCTTGCCACGAATTTTCTGCGTCGCCAGTTTGAAGGTTTGCTGGATGAGCTTCGTATCTTGCTTTAGCAACAGTTGTTGATCATGTTGATTCGTGTTGGCAGCCAGACGTTTTCTCTCTCGTAACCAGAGATACCCTCCCCATCCGAGCGCGAGCACCGCCAAACCCAGCGTCAAATAAAAAGTCCAGAAGTAAGGACTTTCACTGGGTAAATACCAACCCAACGCCGCGCAGGTTCCACATATCCCTACAAGCAGCAAGATCACCAATAATTTTTTCATCATTTACTTTTGCGCCCTTCTTATCGTGGCATTGAGACCAAATCTTACATTCAGTTCATTTTTCAATTTTCGAATAGTTGGCAGGTTGTCACCCGCTTTGAGCAACACTTCGATGCCATGCTGCGTTTCTCGCGTGGCAATCTCATAGCCCACAGGCTCTAGCTCGGAAGCCAAACGCAATGCATCAGTCGGCTTAGAAAAGACCGCCAACAGGATTTCCCACTGCACGCTTTTCGTTTCATCCGGCGTAGAAATAGCACTCTCTTGATGCTCCGGTTGCGCTGTTAGCCCTAAATCACTGTCGGTGCTGACATAAATCAGATCTTGCTGTGTTTTATTGAAGCTGACCCCCAGCATGTCAATCGAGCTGAACTGCTCGATGATCGGCTGACTGCGGTTGTAATACCAATATTCAGATGCACCATACCCTCCAACCAATACCAGCAATACCAGCACTAAGGTTTTTCCCACACTAAGCATACGCCAAGGCTGCATACCATCCGGCAGTTCCGGGGTTCTTGGAACTGGCAGAATGGCTTCACTACGGTAGTGGCGAATGATGGCATACACATCCGATTTGATTTCATGCAGGACGTGTTCGTCACGGTGTCGATAACGTCCCTGGAAACCGAGCATCAGCAACACGTATTGCAACTCAATAAAATCGACCAGCTTCCCCGGCTGTTGACTGGCTTTTTCCAGCAATTGAAAGAAGGCTTCACCACCATTGCGCTGCGAGAACACTTTGCTGAGCAGCGAATGGTTCTCCCAGCGAGCTTTTGCCCCCCAAGTGGTATAGAGAATGGCCTCATCGAAAGCCGCGCACAGCACAAAGCAGCTTTTCTCCACAATGCTCGGGTGATACTCAAGGTAAATGCCACGCTGCCTGAAAGTCATGATGGCGTCGAGCAGACGTTGGCGAAAACGTTCAATGTCTCGCGGTGCCCCTTGCCTTGGTAAGGTCACCAGCGTGCCGAGCAGCTCAGTCGCAGCATTGAGCAGCGGGCTACCATAAACCGCCAAATTGTCAATTAAGCGTTCTGTACCAAGCAGATCGGCACTTTTTACATTGCCAGCGCTGTGGGTCGTTTGCTGCTTCACTTCCGCACGACGTACAACCAGCGTCGGTTCTTCATTAAATAATCCGTTCACCTTACACCTATCTAATCACGTGGAATTCGACCTGAATCTCTTCAATACGCTCGTCAATGTGCAAAGCGATTGGCTCATCTTTTTTGATCAGCGCTTGCCAAAGTTCCGATTGGGTATCAACTTCAAAATAGGCGGCATCGTGTTTGGCCTTGAGCTCCGAAGGAGCGTAAGGCAGATTACGCAGCGGCACCCCAGAGAGCGCATTGCGCGCCAGATCGGCAATCGCACTATTGCCTGCCAACTTGGTCGCTTTAGGAAATTCTTCGCTCAGACGCGCCGATCCTAAGTTCGAGGTTGCCACCAACACAAAACGCCCTTCGTTATATAAGCTGCGATCTTGCACCAAAGTGCGAAGCAGGCGGCGCTTGCTAAACAGGTTCATATCCCATTTCAGCGTGGTGACGTTGTCTATCTGCACTTCACGCAGCAGCACCAACAACTCCGCCAATACGCGTGAGAAAATGCCGTACAGATCGCTTTGATTCCAAGTGGCAAACTCTTTAGGCATTTTTCCTTCCAGCCCTTGCATCTGACCGGCCATGGAGATGAGCTCCAGATAGAGCTGCTTGGTGAGCATTGAGCCATCTTCATTCCAATGTTTGAGCTTCGGCAGCCAGCCCCCTAAGGTTTGCAGCCAAAGATAATCGCGCATCAAAGCTTGATAGCTCTTGCTGGCGTTGTCCGCCTGCAAGCGGCTGGCAATGGTGCGCGCGCGATATTGCATCTGGGCAAACACATCAGCAACACCGTCTTTTAGATAGTGAGAGACACCAAACTGCAGGCAATTAGGGACAAACGCTTGATTGAGGACCACTTCGCCTTCGGCTTTGTGCTCACTCACCTGCGCAATAGGCAGCAAGGTGTAATCTTGCAACTCCTCCCCTTCCAATTTCAGCACCACGTTCAGCTCGGCGAGTTCCAGCAACACAGGCTCGCTGTGCTCACGGCTGGTATCAAATACTTGGTGCTCACTGGCGGAGTGACGTAGACGCTGATCATCGCCTACATCCACCGCACCACTTCGCGCAACAGGCAACGCGAGATAGACTTGCTTGTGACTAATGTTCTTCGGGATATCGATAACCAGCCCTTCTTTGATAGAGAAAGGCGTTCCATCTGGAAAAATACCTTTGGCTTGACGCACACCGACTTTGCCGATTTTCAGCAGTGCCATGTCCAGCGTCAGTTGCGAAAGACCATAGCAATTCGGAGCAATTTGGCTGGCAAATTCACGCGTAAAATGTTCCACATAGCGCTCTTGTTGCTGGAAGTGCTGTGGGCTTAAAAACATCCCTTCACTCCAGACGACTTTATTGGTATCCATTGTTACTTGTCTCCCGCCGTTACAGTTAGATTCACGCCATCCAAATCAATCTTGAGGCGAATATTTTCAAACGCGTTGATAGGGTAAATCGCCTTGTTTTTCGCCTCACGAAAATCGGCAAAACCCGCAATCACGCCGACAAATTTGGTTTCGGCATTTAAGTTAAACGACTCACGTTTACTCTCACCCGGCAGCGCACTGGGTAAATGGCGTGTGGCGATCATCGCCGCTTTTAAAGTGCCTTGCTCATCCGAATAGAGTTGCAAGAAATCTGCTTGGTTGAACGCTTCGCTGTCTTTCAATTGATAGACCCGCACCTCCACTGGAGAAGGCTTGCCATCTAAATTCGGATTGATATTGGCCGCTGCGACCACATCCACTGTCAGCCTTGGTATCGCATCTCCTCCCCACAAACTGCAGCCGTTAAGCAGCATCAGAGACGACAGAAAAAAAACGATTTTCTTCATTATTCCTCTCCGGCCAAATTGCGCTGTATACGCAAAGAATCTTGGAAATAGGCGTGAAATTTGATCTGCCAGTCGCGGTTTTGTAGTTGGCGATTGAAGTAACGTTTGTACATATCCCAATACTTAGGTTTGCGCGCAAAAAAGCTCGGCGCACTGAGGTCATTAAACATATTTTCCAGCGTATCCGGTGAAAGTTCAGAAAGCAGACGTGCCAGTGCCATCTCCATTGCTTTTTCCATCTGCTGCAACTGCCGCTCTTCACTGTTTTTGAACTCCGTTAACGCATAAGCGGGTTCACTTGACGAGTGAGATGGAGTGCGAGTCGACGAACTCGATAAAGCAACACTAAAGCTCGGCTCTTGAAAGGGATCATCGTCGATCGCCGAAAAGCTCGGGTTAAAGGCTTTTCGCTCTTGGCGAGCGGGCGCCGCCTGAGTGAGAAAAGGATCATCTTGCAGCACTTGTTGCGGTTCATAAGAGGAAAATTGCGCCTCCGGCTGCGCGCTTTTTTCACCCTCTGGCCATGGTGGCTCAGCGGACGATTCATCTTCCCGATCCAGACTAAAAGGATCATCACCAAATAGGGCGTCAATCGAGGAATGGGCCGGATCAAATACCGTGGCACTGGCTTGTGCAGGGATAAAGCATGAGACCAGCAAACGATAACGGCCAATGTCGAGAACATCACCGTCATTCAGTGTCGATTGATTTCCTTTACCCAGCGGTGCTGTCGCACCATTGATAAATAGACCATTGGTACTGTTATCGAGGATCTGGTAACCGCGACTCGACTTGCGAATGATGGCGTGCGTGCCTGACACAGCACGTGAACTGTCACTCAGTTGCAATGTAGATCCGTAGGCGCGGCCGATTTCTCCCCCCTCTTCAGGAAAGGAGCGGTGCCATTCGGAAATGCTCTCGCCATCGGGAGAACTGATGATTCGGATTGATAGTGGCATATTACTCACTCTTACACTGTTGGGAGGCGAGATTGAACTCAGCGAGAAACTGAGGGTATTTCGCGGTAAACGATTTGGAAAAATAGACGCCCAATGGCTGAGATTGCGCACGGGTTTGCGAAATGGCGCGATAGCTGATGCCCATCTGTTTAATGGTTTCCTCAATCACTTCGTCGTTGCCCAAGATGGCACCTACCTGACCTTGCAGCAAAAGTTCCAACATGGCTTTGGGGGTACGCGGTTTCATGCTGACGCGATAGCCATTTTTTTGCAGCCAGAACCATTTATTGGAACCAAACAGCGCCACCACTTCCACTTGCGCTTTGAACATCACGCTGTTGACATCGGTGGCATCGGAAAGGGAAAACCAGCTCCAGTTCTGCTTGGCAATCGACTCCGAATAGACCGCGTACTCATCCCGTTTGGCATTGCCTGACGCCAAAAAGAAGCCGTGCTGCGACCCCACTTCGGTGAGTAATTGCGCTCTGTCCCAACTGGTCATGGTGATCTGGTAAGGCTGCTGCATGACACGCATAATGCACTTCATCTGCTCGATACCACTGCCTTTCATCTCCCCATTCTCTTGATACTGGTAGGGAAACCACTCTTGGGTGGCAAGTAACAAGCGTTCGGGCCGATTGTCTGCCAGAGCGGGTGACGCCAACAGTGCACACGACAATACGAGTCGTTTTTTTGCCATATAAGGTTTACGGCTCATGGTGCTTCACTCTCCATACTCATTCCGTCGGCGCGGATGCGCTCACCATTTTCGGCATAAATATCGCTCGCCATTTCGATAAGCGAAAATGGGATTTGCGCCTTCACACGCGCCGCTTGTTGAAAACTGATGGATATGTCCGGCGGGGATAGTACGCCAACAGGCAAGGCACTAGGCTCAATGTTTCCCCGTAAGATCTGAATGCCATAAAAGGCCGCTTGGTTGGCGTTATTGACAAAACTGACCCCAACCGACATCAGGGCACTGTCTTGGCGACCATTGACCACTTCTGGCACCACCGTTAACAACGGCAATTTGTCGGCCTGCGCGTTGATCTCTGCTACGCGGTCGAGCAAACTTGAACTGCCCGTCAGCCAGAGAACAGATTGGTCTAACTGTGGGTCCTCGCCGTTCATCACTTGCAGTTGCTGTGTCAGCACTGTGGCTAATTTGCCTTGCTCGCTGTTTTCATCCACCTCAAAAGCCACCACTTGTATACCGTTTTTCTCCGCTTCTTCTTTGAGTGGCAAAAACTGGGTTAAGTAAGCACTGGTGTTACTCTTGGCGTACAAAATGCCCAGTTGTTTCATCTCTGGTTTAAAGCGCAATAGAAAACTCAATGTGACATCGGCAGGCAAATTGAGCGACGTGAAAGCGAAGTTATTGCCGCTGGATTGATAGCTACTGGTCAACCCCAAGAGCACCGGATCTTTGGCATTCACCGTCACCACGGGTAGCTTTCCGCCTGCATACAGCTTGTGCACTTGTACCATCGCAGTCGAGCCAAGGGTGTAGATCAAATCGGCACTTTTCTCTGCCTGTTGCAGCCAAAGTTTCAGTTTTTCGTCACTTTCTGGCAGTAAGAAAACGCGAAAGGTCGCGTTACTTAGCTCTTGCTTATAAACCGCCAATAAAGTGTTCAGCGCCGTGTCATAGGCACTAGAACGACGTGACACCAGCACCCACACTTTGGGGTATTCGCTGCGAGGTATGAAGTCGATATACTCGGCATTAGTGTGTCGTTTCCATGCCTGATCGGTCGATTGCAGTAGTGTCTGCCCCAACCAACTTGGCCACGACTCATTTTGTTCTGAGGCAAATCCGCTACAGGAAAGTGCACTAAGCAGAGTACAAAACGTAAGAAGGATGGCGCGCGAAAAAGGCTTCATCGTGTCACCTCCCGCACCGGATGACGATCAAACAACAGTAACCACAACGCCGCCAACGCAAAAAAGCCGGCCAGCAGATAAAATGCCTGCTGATCGCCCTGATGAGTCAATAGCCCCCCTACGACAATCGCTCCCATCACATGGCCAAGACGCTCCAAAAAGCGGTAGGTTGATGCCACAGTATTGGCTTGTGTGCCTGCACGGCTGTTGACAACATGACTGACGACCGGAGCGTTAATGAATCCATGAGAGATCCCCATGATCAGCATCGACAATGTCGCGATCGCGACAACCCATACGGGTTCTGACAGCGAAAATGCGAAACCAAGCACGCAAAGCGCAGCCGCAGCAATCCCATTGCCCACCGTTAATGCCCACTTGCTGGCACCAGATTGATCAATCCAAGGCGCGACTTTGCGGCTGACCACCAACACCGCTAAAGCGTAAGCCATCAACACCTGACCGATACTCTCTTTATCAATACCGTTTTTACTCAGAAGGATCGGCACGGCAAAACTCACCACGCCGGTGAGCATCATTTTGGTAGGAATACCGACCAGCAACATCGTACGGACAAATGAAGGCACTTTGAGCAGTTGTAGAGAATCTCGCAGCATCGCTTGAACATTGTCTTTCAAGCTGCCATTGGCTTGGTGGGCCATCTTCATACTCGGCAGCAGTAAGCTAAAGAAGAACATCAACGCCCCGATGCCCGCCGACAAAGCAAAAATACCGTGCACACCGATGCTCTCCACCAGCAACGCACCAATCGCAGCTCCAGAAATAAACCCAGCATTGAAACAAAACACGATGATGCCTGCGGCCTGCGTTTTGTTCGCTTGGCTACTAAAGCGCAGAATGTAACCTTGCACGGCAATAAAAATCGCAGCTTGTCCGACACCAGAGAGCAAGCGCGCTAGCAATACACTGAGCAGATGCGAGTCGTAAGCCAGCAACAAGCAACCACCACTAGACAAGAGAATGCCGGCCGCGAGTACTCGGCGAATGTCAAATACCTCCACCAGACGTGAAGCAGGCAGCAGGCTACCCGCAAAGCCAACAAAATAGAGCGTAAAGAAGTACGAAGACCATGCTTGCGTGCCACCATTGGCGAGCGCTACCTCAGTCAGATATTGTGGAAGTACCGGCGCCATTAAAGACTCCATCAGCACCGTCACCAGCAATAAGGGCTTAATGCGGTCAAGTACTTGCTCAGCTTGGCTCTGTTCTTGACTGGCACTGAACAGGCGGATAAAGGCAAAACAAATGAAGGCACAGCCCGCAAACAAAATGGCGAAACTTTTGAGGATTTGCAGCAGTTGACGAAGTAAGATCTTCGGATGAAAGGTCATCGTAACGGCATTGCCCTGTTTATCTACCACTGGGTATCGAGCCAAATTTGCCATCGACATCATGCTTTGCTCTGCGCGAGTCTGTGCGATCAGCGCACCATCTTTCAACACCGTAATCGAGGCTATATCTTCGTTCGAGCGCTTAAAACTTTCGAGCATGTCACCCATGCCTGAAACCTGTGAAGCATCAATCCCCAAACGCAGCACGGGCGCCAAACGCTGTGAGACAATATTTGCCATCGAAGTCGCTTTGCTTTCCAACCCCTGTTTGTAGAGCGTTCCCACCAGCAACATCACACTCACCGCCATGGCCAAAAATACCACGCCAAAGGTGGTGAAATAGATTTTCGGCTCTTGGCTATTGAGCACACCAAAGACAAACACCAGCAAAAACACCACAATAAGCCAGAGCATCGGACGAAAGCTGTCACTGATCGTCTGCGCGACTTGCTCGTCGCTCAGCAGCACATCCAAGCGCCCAACTTGCGCGAATTTGTTGTTGAGTGGAATGGAAATTCGCCCGCCTTCAAGCTGCGCGGACGTATAGCGATAAAGCTCTTGCTCACCAGAGAGAAGACGAATATCCACCACCGAAGGGTCGGAGTTCACAATCGGTGACAAGACTTTCTCAAGGCCAGCGATGTCATGCAGTGGCACGCCAGAACTCAGCACCTGCTCAATACCAATACGCGCCGCCTCAGTTTGCGCCATCACCGCATCTCGCGTCTGTTGCTGATAGCTTTTCAAAGCCTGCGCATAACCCACGACAAAAATCAGCATTAAAGAGAGCACCACGAGCAGTGCCCCCAACATCAAGCGACTATGTTGCTTTACCTTATCCAAGCGCGGCTCCTAAGCTTGAGCCATTTGATCAAACGGCTCACCTAAGCAGTGGGCCACCAGCGCTGGTCTTCTGCTTTTTAAGAACAGCAAGCGGTTAAATACCAACGACTGGATGAGGTCGGTGTAGCTCATGTTCTCACGTTGCAGATCATGACAAACCAAGCTCACTTTATCCCCTTCCGGACGCTTTAGATCGGGTTTGGGATTGGTTTCCAACACGAACAACTGGCCTAAGCTGTCCATACGTAAGTCGACGCGAACTAAGGTCTGCAGTCCCATTAAGCGATAGATTTTCTGCCCGATATCGGCCAGTTGAGTACGCAGTTCAGGATCATTAACCGCCACTAAGCGATCTTGGGTGATTGGTTTCACGTCCATTGAGGTGAAGATCGCCTCATCCTCGCCCAACACGCGTTCGGTGATGGAAAACGCCAGTGGTGATCCTGTGCGCGTCAGCTCACCCTGCTTGAAAACACAATCACCAGCGACCGCGACTACAAACTCTCTCCCCGAAAGATACGGTTCAATCAATACCGTGTTGTTGGTCACTTGCTGCACTTTGGCGACGACATCCGGTAAGGTTTGGCGATCAAACACCGGATAGACATGAATTGATGCGCGGCCAGAAACGGGTTTGACAATATAGCCTTGCGGAAACTGCGCACTGATGGCATCCAGTGCTTTTTGGTTGTTTTCCTCAAAGAAATCTTCGTCAATGCCAATGGTTAAAAACGGCGCAGTCGGAATGCCTGCCGCCGCAATTTCATGCTTGAACAGATGCTTGTTGTCCAAAATGCCCGCCACCATCGGTGAGTGTCCTACGTAAGGCACACCCAACATTTCCAAAGTAGACGGCAGATGGCACATCGCATCAAATCCTTGTAAGCCACCACTGTTGGTGATGGCCAGATCGATTTGCAATGCTTTGAGCTGACTCGCCAGATGAATGTCCTCTGCCAGTACGCTCACCGAAACAAAGCCGGATTCACGCAGTGCGTCGGCAATGTCATGCGCCACGTTGGCGTACGTTTTGGTTGAACGCGGACTCAAGTTGGCAAAAATATAGCTATCACGTTGCGTTTTATCTCCCCCATAAATCACCGCCACTTTCAAATTGCGGCGTATCCAATCCAGTTGTGCTGGCGAAAAAATCATCTCGTTCATGTCCTACTTACCTAAATCGCGTTGCACAAAGTCACCGCCCAAACGAGCGGCGCTGGCAACAAAAATGTCTTATCATCCCTAGCCAGGGTTTATTGTTATGGTGAGCGTGGGCAGACAGCCCACGGTTGGTCCTCAGTTATTCGGCGATCTGGGCAACAAACTGCCCTTCTTGGTATTCAATCGAAATGGTGCGGATAGGTAACCCTGCACTCATTCTGGCAATGCACTGATTGGCAAGCTCCGGCATCAGTTGGCGGTTGATGATCTGTTCGATAGCGCGAGCGCCAGTTTCTGGCGACTGGTTTCTCGCGATCAAGGCACTAATCACCTCCTCCTGATAACTCAAGCTGGCACCGTAGTGCTGGCGAACACGCTGCTCGATGCGCTTGAGCGACAGACGAGCAATCTGCGTCATCTCCTCATCATTGAGCGGGTAATACGGCACGATCGTCGTCCGCCCTAAGAAAGCGGGCTTAAAAAAGCGCTGTAGGTCGGGGAAGATACGTTGAGTCAACTCAGCCACCGCTGGGCGTACATCGACACACGCATTAACCACCGCGCTGTCTGCGGCATTCGAGGTCATGATGATGATGGTGTTTCTGAAATCGATCTCACGCCCTTCGCTGTCTGAGATGCTGCCTTTATCAAAGATCTGATAAAAGATGTCATGCACGCCCGGATGCGCTTTTTCCATTTCATCCAATAGCAATACCGAGTACGGATTTTTGCGTACCGCTTCGGTCAGCACGCCCCCTTTACCGTAGCCAACGTAACCGGCAGGCGAGCCGAGCAGCATCGAGACTTTGTGCTCTTCTTTAAATTCAGTCATGTTGATGGTGGTGATGTTCTGTTCGCCGCCATACAGCAGATCGGTCAGCGCCAAAGCGGTTTCCGTTTTACCCACCCCACTTGGCCCACACATTAAAAATACCCCAATCGGTTTGCGCGGATCGGTCAGCCCTGCCCGTGACAGTCGAATGGCCTGTGCAATCTCTGCAATCGGCGTGACCTGACCAATCACTCGCTGGCCAATGTGCGCTTCCAAATGCATGAGACGATCCACCTCTTGCTTAAGCATGTTGCCGACCGGAATCCCGGTCCAAAGAGCAATCACTTCGGCAATGGTTTGCTGAGTCACTTGCGGCAGCACCAGAGGTTGCTCACCTTGCAGTGCACACAACTGAGCCATTTTCTCTTGGAGTTGCGGCTTGAGAACATGCTGATGCAAATCTTCACCTCTGGCGTAGCATGCATCTAGCTCCGTTTGCAGATGTAAAATCTCGCTCACGCACTGTTTCTCTTCTTGCCAGCGCTGCACCAGCGCCTGATGTTCTGCTTGCAGGGCCAACAAATCTGCCTTGGCCGTCTCTAAACGCGCGTCATCCAGCGACCACAACGCCGCTTCATGAGACAAAATATCGATCTCATTTTGGCGATAGCGGATCTGCTCTGCTAATGCATCAAGCTGGTGTGGCGTCGCACTTTGGCTCAAACCAATGCGCGAACAGGCGGTATCCAGCAGACTGATCGCTTTATCGGGCAGCTTACGTTCAGGGAGGTAACGCACTGAAAGGCTAACCGCCGCATCGATGGCTTCTTGCATCACTTTCACTTTGTGATGTTTTTCTAAGCTGAGCTTGACTCCGCGCAGCATCTGCACCGCATCTTCTTCGCTTGGCTCGCCAACGGCCACCACTTGAAAACGGCGGGTGAGCGCGGCATCGGTTTCAAAATACTGCTTGTATTCCGCCCACGTGGTGGCGGCCAGCGAGCGAAACTCCCCTCGGGCCAACGCGGGTTTTAAAATGTTCGCCGCATCGTTTTGTCCGGCTGCACCTCCTGCGCCAATCAAGGTATGTGCCTCATCGATAAACATGATGATCGGCGTCGCGGACTGTTTGATCTCAGTGATGATGTCTTTTAAGCGGTTTTCAAACTCACCCTTGATACTCGCACCGGCTTGCAGCAGCGAAAGATCAAGGCTGCGCAGCTCAACATTCGCCAGCGAAGGCGGCACATTACCTGCCACGATTTGCTGCGCTAATCCTTCAACAATGGCGGTTTTCCCCACGCCAGGATCCCCCACCAAAATGGGGCTGTTTTGCCGACGGCGACACAAAATATCGATAGATTTGCGGATCTCGCTGCTGCGGCCAGAAATCGGATCCAATTCGCCATTCCGTGCCGCGGCCGTTAAGTTACGTGAATATTTATCCAACGCAGGTGTATTGCCATCACCTTGTATAAGCGACTGCTCTGACACGCGATGGGTTTGAGAAACGGGCGTTTGAGTCAACTGCGCTTGCGTTTTTAACCACTCAGAGGAGAGCTCGCTTATCCACACACTGAGCGCACCGCTATAGGCTCCTTGCTCAATACGTTGTTTGAGCACCAGCAACAGGTGAAACTCATTGATCGCCAATTGGGTATGATTCAATGAAGCTACCATCCAGGCATCTTTGAGCCATTCAATCAATTCAGGAGACAGTGAAGGCGATTGATCGTTGCCGCGAGCAAAGGTGCAGAGCGTGTCATTGAGTCGCGCCATCAATCTATCCACTTGTGCGCCACTGTGCTTAACGGCACGCGCCCATCCCATATTAGGAGCCTGCATTAACTGCACAGACCAATGTTCACGTTCAATGGAGAAATGCCCACGCGTCAAGCACTCTCCAGCCGCAGCTTCTAGGGTAGATTTCAGTTCTGGTGTTAAGCGTTTCACCAAACTTTGCAATTCGATACTAATCATAAAATTCCTAATTCGCCGACAGGGGCAACTCTACATATTGTTCAACGCCGCGGTGGCTTTCCATCCAAGCAGACTGGCCAATTCTCAACCCAGAACTGGCCTGTGCTGAGAGTTTCACTCGAGGCAAATACTGACTGCTAACCTTCATATGCAGTTTGTATTTAATGTTCACCCCCATGTAGGCCCGTACTAAATGGTCGATCGCCCGCACCAGACCTTGGTCATGACGAATAGCCAAATAGTGGCGATAGTTACTCGGGCAGATTTTGATGTTGAGTTTCTGACCAACCATGGCAGTACTTTTGCCGATCAACGCCCCCATCCCTAAGCGTTGGTTTTGTCCGCTTTGACCAAGATGCGTCAGCGAGCACGGCGTGAGAGGCTGGTACTCAAGCCCCGAATGTTCAATCTCGAAGCGTGCAGCAAAGTAATCTTGCAGTATCTCGCGCAGCGCATGCGGGCAGGTGAGCTTCAGTCCTATCACGCCGGTGTACTGAATCAGGTGGCTCTTCGCCATTGCGCTCACCTGCGGTGCCGAGCCGTATAAATTGGCGAGCATCGCCGTGATTGACGCTTGATGACGATTCCAGCTAAAACGCTCCTCTTCCATTTGCGCAACCAAGCTGTGTTTTTGCTCCACTTGGCAATAGAGGCGGAAGTAGCGGTTGTTAAAAGTGTCAAAAAAGTCAACGGGAGCATCATCCCCCAAGTTGAATTGTGCACTTAAAGCCTGACGATACATCGCGCGCGGCAACGTCCCTTGATTGCCAGACAGAGCAGGCAAACCGGTTTTCACCACCCAGCCAGAGCGTGGGCTACGGTACACTTGCGTCACTTGCGCGGCATAGTGCGCCGGCAACATTTCACTGCTAAAGCGCACCTTAGGACGCACTTGGCTTTGCTGCGCCTGATGCTTGAGCAACTGCCAGGTTTGCGCTAGTTCGGCGTCACTTTGTCCCGACAGGAGGCGGTTTACAGTAAGCTCTTGCAACCCGATCTCCTTGGAAACTGCACTAAGATCCCTTCTTGTCCTTCAAGTTTGATCGCCACCTGAGTAAAACTATTAAAGCCTGCAAAGTAGGCGAAAAAGCGATCCAGAAAATGGCTAAATAGCGAGACGCCACCGTTGATGTGCGCGCTATCCAGCGTCACGGTAATACGCGTACCGTAGGCAAAGCAGCCTTTGCCAGAAACTCGGATCGGGGCAACCACCTGCTCCTGCTCTATGTCCATCACTGATTCGATGTAAGCACTGTTGTGCGAACTTTGGTTGTGGTTATACAGATGAAAGACATTCTTTAACGTGGCCGTCGGATCTTCTGTTCCCAAAATACTGTGATAGTTAAAGTGCAGGTGGCTTAAAAGCGCCCAGACATTTTTATTGGCATCTTTGCTGCGCACTGGCAGTGACGGTCGACGTAAAAGTTGCATTCGTGCAGGGATGGTGATGGACTCGCGACACTGGATCTGGCTTGCAACCGTCAACTGCGCCACTTTACTGCCGTTGGTCACTGTTGCCTGGAGTGACCATGTGCGCGCCTCACTCAGACTGCTGAGATGGTTAAGATCGGCAACTTTGAGCGCACTTTCCAAGGCGCCGTTTTCGTGCAATTGTTGAATCAGTTGCCAACGCAGACCACTTTCACTTCCCGCGTATTTCTCGCCATAGATTTGCGGAACCACTACAGCCTTGCCCTCGGTCACATCCATCACTTGATCAACCGAAAAGAGTTCAAGATCTCGGTTTTGTCCGGCATCGAGCATGATCGGATAGTGCTTTTTGAAAAAGTCGACCACCAGAGGATCGGCCATGGTTTGATGTAAATTGACCAACGGCGTGCAAAACAGGGCAAAGTTCTGTTTGGATAGACTGCGTGCCAGATCGACGCTCAGTTCGTCCAAAAAGATCTGCAACTTAAACTGAGATCCTTTTACCTGCGACAGGGCGTGGTGCAAATCGAGACGAAACGCGTTGAAACGTTCTGCAAACATGAAAAATTCAGTCAGCAGTTTAAAACCACCAAAACTGGCCGCCTGATACGGCAAAATGGTTTCATCCACGTCAAAACCGACCGGCGACAACGCATCACGTCCCAGAGGCCAAGTTTCTCCTTGGGCACTGATGCACACCTGCACCGCACTTTGCGACAGGATGTCGTACAAACGTAAGGCAAAATTGGTGTCACCTTTGAGATGCAGTTTGAGCGAATCGATTGCGAGATCAGCGATCGAAAGGCTTGGATCGATTGCCTGAATATGAATTTCCACCAGCGCTTTAGCTTGCTCAGCACCGCGGGGCTTCGTCAGTTCAAACGGAGCAAATGCCACATTGACCGCACTCAGTTGCAAAGGATAAAGGGTGATCGCTTCTGTACTGCGAAAGATCCCGCCGTCGCTCGCTTTATCTTTGAGATCAAACTCAGTGCCCGCTGGGATCTGGTGCGTCGCATTGGCACTGGAATCACACACCAGATCGAGCAATGTATATGAAGGGATCGGTCGCAAGTAGTGTGGAAACAACAAACGGATCAAGCTCTCCGTCAATTCAGGAAACGATTCATCCAACCGCTGTTGCAAGCGGCCATTAAGTAACGCGACGCTTTCAATCAAGCGGGCGACTTGAGGATCGTCGACACTCTCCTTACTGATGCCGAGCGCGCTTGCTGCACCGGGATGACGCGCCGAAAACTGCGCTGCTTCCTCTCGAATAAAGCGCAGTTCTTGTTCAAAATAGGCAAGCAATGAATCAGACAAGAGTAGATTTCCTCACATCAAGCTTGTTGGAACTCAGATCCAAAAATGAATCAAACACCACAGACTCTTCTCCCACGTCCGAATGCATCATGGCTGAAATGCGAAATTGCAGATGATTTAAGCGCAGCGAGCGCTCATTGAGCTCAACGGAAACTTGGCTCAACCTTGGCTCATACGCGCGAATCAGTTCGCTGATGTCGGCTAAAATCACATCACTGTTGGCTTTGCTCTGTGAACGCGTCACATTGCGTACCCCTAAATGCGCGATGGTTTTACGCAACGTTTCGCTCTCGGTGTACTCATGCCACAGGGGAGCACGGCTGGAAATCAAGCCACAGATATTGTCGATAATGGCATCGCGCATGGCGTCGCTATCGCCTTGCCAGCTTTGGGTCAGTTTTGCCATCAAGCTCATGCTTTCTCTCCCACATCTTGGCGGGAAAGTGATGTACTGAGCACCACTTGAGCGTCCATAATTTCGTATTGATACTGTGGTTGCAGCATGATCTGGCATTGGTAACGCGTGTTGTCTTGCGGATCTTCCAATAGCGTCACTTCACACGCTTTGAGCGGGTAACGCGCCATCACGGAATCTTCACCGTAATCCACTTCACTGATGTATTTTTGCAACCAGCGCTCAAGGCTACGTTTACAATCCGCAGCACTATCATATCGCCCGACCTGATCGCGGATTTGCGCTTTGATGTAATGACCAAAGCGACACGCCATCAAATTGGTTTGCAACATGCCCAGCACTCGCGCGGCCTCATTGGGCGCACGCCAAACCGATTGATTGCTGAAAAAACCTTTTTGCTGAGTGAGATACAAACTGCTCAAGGCGATAAAGCCGTGTTCCGCCCAAAAGCCATCTTCTTCACTAAAAATGTCAACTTTGGCCAGTGTCGGCTTGCCCACCGAGCTCTCGACTATCGCGCCATGGCTACCAAATTCGTTGTAAGAGCGCAAAAAGCCAAACCAACTGATACGGTCAAACTCGCGAATCACGTTGCTCGCTAATAAGTAGGCCGCATTACCCCATAAGGCATGTGCGCTTTGGTTAGCCTCATCAAAAATAAATCCGGCCGCATGGTTTTGATAAGCCGCTCGCAGGTGATATTCCGGCAACGCCAAGTGTAAAAAGCGCGCCGACTCTTTTTGCCGAAGTAGCGTCCAAGAGCGATAGTCATGGCTGTCTAAAATGCGATCGATGCGCGCGGCGTCGTGCAACTGGCGGTTGGGATCGTCACCAAAAAAGAACTCATCCACCCCAAGCACCACCGGACACATCGCTCTTTCCGCCAGCTCCGAGAGCAGTTGCAGAGTGTAAAGATCGTCATAATCACACTCTTCGGCGTAATCGGGATGAACTTTGTGGTCGACGACCACAAGGCCAAAAGGTGTGCCGCCCGCGGTATCGAGTTCATTGGCATAGAGTTTTTTAAACAACGCCGTCTGCTTAATATCAAAAGAGAGGTTGAGATCGCTAGACACCTGATTCCAACTAAGATCAAGCACTTTCACTTTGACTCGTCGCTGAGACACTGGCAGTTGTGTCAAACTCTGCAATCCCATCCAACTGCTTTCCAGTTGTTTAAACGACGGCGCTTGGATAACTTGCGACAATTGCTCACTGATGCAACGGTCCAATGCACCGATCAATCGACTGAGCACCGCTTTGAATTGAACAACCTGCTGCAAACGAGCCAGTTCTTCCATCTCCAGCCAAAGTGGCGCGACATGGGGAATGTGTGAGGAAACAAGGTTGATCATGGTCTGTCCAATTCAAAACGGTTCGGGGAGCTCACTCCCCGAACAACAATTAACCGGGGATGTTCGCTACCATACGTAGCGAGGTGGTTAACTCTTCCATCTGCAACCAAGGGCGCAGGTAAGCAACTGCTGAGTAAGCTCCCGGACGGCCGGCTTGCTCTTCTACGCTCACTTTAGCTTCCACCAGTGGATAGCGCGCTTTGGCTTCATTACCGATGGCATTTGGGTTAACGTACTGATGGATCCACGTATTGAGATCTTTCTCTACATCGTTTGGATCGAGGTTTGAGCCAATACGATCTCGCCCCATGACTTTCAGGTACTGGGCAATACGACTGCTGGCCATGGTGTAAGGTAAACGCGCTGAGATCGCCGCGTTTGCTGTCGCATCTGGGTCGGTATAGGTTTTAGGCTTGTGCGCGGTTTGTGCGCCCATAAATACCGCGTAGTTGGTATTTTTGTAGTGCACCAAAGGTAAGAAACCAAGATCGCTCAGCTCTTTCTCACGTTCGTCAGTCAAGTTGACTTCGGTCGGGCACTGTTGGATCAGGTCACCAGCGTTTGAGTGGTAGGTAAAGTTAGGCAGATTTTCCACCTTACCACCGTTTTCAGTACCACGGATTGCGGTGCACCAGCCAAATTGGGTGAACGCTTGAGTCAGTAGCAGACCGTAATCATACGCGGCATTACTCCAAACAAAATCTTTATCAGACTCAACGACTTGAGAACCATCAGCACGCGTTTTCAGTTCTTCAAACTCAAAAGATTTCACTGGTACGGTCGCAGAGCCGTAAGGTTGACGTGCCATGGTTTTGGGTAGAGTCAGCGCGACATAACGCGAGTCATCACTGGCGCGAAATGCATTCCAACTAGCGTATGCTGGCGAGTCAAAGCCTGCCGCTACAGGTTTACCATCTGCAAAAGTGGCAAACGAATTGAAGTCAAACATGCTGGCGTTGGCCGCGGCAATAAACGGCGCGTGAGAAGCCGAGGCAACTTCACCCATGTAACGCAAAAGTGCGACATCTTCGTCGCCATAACCAAACTCGTAGTCGCCGATCAGTGCGCCGTAAGGCTGACCACCGGCGGTACCAAACTCTTCTTGATACACCATGGTAAAGAAGCGGCTGCGATCAATCGCCGGGGCATCTTCAAACTGCTCAAGCAGTTCATCTTTGGTGTAATCAGCCAGTTTGATTTTAAGCTGTGGGCCAAGCTCGCTGTTTTTAACCAGCTTTTGTAGGCCAAGCCATGTGCCTTCCAGTTTCTGGAAGTCACCTTCTTTCATTACATCAGACAGCTGTTCAGAGATTTTACGATCAATCGCGCCGATCGCTTTCTCGATCGTCAGTGTGAGGTTCTTATCCCACGTCACCGTACCTTGCAGTGCTTGTGACGTCAGAATGCTCAACAGCTCTTTGGTGGTATCCGCTGGCGTTTGTGTGGTCGCACTGATGGCGCGATCTAAAATACTCGCCGATGCCTCAACCGCCTGTGCGGTTTGAGCGGCTTGTTGTTGCTCTGTCGACATTATTCCGCTCCTTCCGCTTGAACACCCAGCTCTTGCGCTAAGCCTTGAATGGCATCTGCACTTTGCAGTACTTCTTTGAGCAATCGCTCCAAATCACGAGAGCGATCCGCTTTGCTCAGCAAAACTTTCAGTTGATTGCGCGTTTCCACTAACTGTTTCAGTGGATCAATTTGCTCAACCAAGTTTTCAGGATGGAAGTCTTTCATTGAGCGAAAGCTCAGGTTGACTTCAAATTGGCTATCATCAGCGGCCAGTTTGTTATCCACTTTGTAAGAAAGACGAGGGTGAATTTGCCCCATCACAGTGTCAAAGTTATCTTTATCGATGCCGGTGAATTCGCGCTCTTCCAAATCCACTTTTTCAGACTCAGGTTTATGTCCGGAAAAGTCACCGATAACGCCCACCACAAAGGGCAGCTCTTTGGTTTCTACGGCGCCGTTCGTTTCCACATCGTAAGTGATGCTGACGCGGTTTTTGCTAACGCGCTTGTGTTGTGAATTCAATGCCATTGCTAGGTCCTAGTTCGAGATGAAGAGTGTGGCTTGCGGGGTTTTACTCACGTAAAACCCCTAGGTTGTTCGCTTACTTCGCGCCAGACAGCAACTTACCTTGAGGTAGGTTGTAGGTCACAATGCCACCCTCTTTCACTTCACCACCAATCAGTTCGTAATTGTGTTTCTGTGAAATTTCTACGTAAGAGAATGAAATGCTTTCATAAGGTTGTGAGCCGTCTGTACCGCTTACGTTGTAAGAAACAAGACGTGCGTTAGAAAGCTTCACTTGGAAGTACAGTTTGGCACCTGAACCATCCGACTCTGGCTTAGTGAAAGCGATTTCCACCGTTTTGCCTTCTTTGCCTGGGTTAAACAGGTAAGAAAGCAAATCTTCCGATGCACCATCGGTTTGCTTAGTGATGTTCACTTCACTCATCGCAACCATGCCGGAATCTGCGTTGTTGCCATTACCGATATCCATCGCGACATTACGCACGCCACCCCAGCTGTAAGAGTTAACGGCAAACCAACCTGTGCCATCAAGACCTTCAACCGTTGCGCCACCTTTCACGTCAACGCCATCAATACGCATATAAATACTTGCCATAAAATTCCTTACTTATCTTTACGAGAGAAATACTTACCAGCGCAGCGCAGTGGAGCCGGCGGGTTTCTCTTTCTCAGTTTTTTGGTTTAGAGGAGCCGCAGAAGGCGACGCTTCTGCGGCCTTGACTTCGGCTGGTTTCATCTGTGGTTCAGTAGCTGAAACCGGCGTAATCGAAGGTTGTTGAATGCCGACAGCATGTTGAGTCACATCCGGCAGCAATACTTGGTCGCTATGATCGAGGCCAGCGACATGAAAAATCTTATCCAGCGAACCACTCTCCGCCCCAGACATCATTTCTTGCAGCAATTCAGGCAAAGAGAGATAGCCCCACCGAATGGCTTTTTCTAACAAAAAGGAGATCGGGCTGTGCGGTTCGCTCTGACGAAAATAGTCAGAAATTTCCCGCAGCTGATGAAACGCCAAATCACGGTTAAGACTGTTCATCTGCGCGGTTTGCGAAAAATTATTGCTGGCCGACACTTGCAAATGCCCCGAAGTAAATAACAACGTGTCCGCGCTTTGGGTCACGGGCTGAGACACTTCGCTGACTGGCTCGTTGCTCGTCGCTTGCGCCGTTGCGTTACTACTCACGGCACTTTGTGCCACAGAGCTGTGTTTAAGGCCGGTCAAATGCAAAATGGCATTGTCCAGCTTGTGTAATAGCGATTTCACAAAGTTAAAGTTTGGTGCCACAACCCCCAATGCTTGCGAACGCGTATTCGCCAACGCAGCCATTTTCTCTAACGCGATCATTGCGCTATTCAAGTTATCGAGCTTGCGTTGGATATCACTACGTTCATGGGAAACCACCGCTGTCGCTTGTTGTTTTAGCGCTCCCACTTCCCCTTTGCGTTCTGCGCTCTGGTACTGAAAGAAGGTAATGCCCGAGACAATGGGTAGCGCCAAGACAGGGGCGTACAGCAAACTGCTCTCTTCGCTATCACCAAGCCATTGAAAAAACGCTTTGCTTTTGGCTTCCGCCTGCTCAGCTTTTTTTCCTTGCTCACTTTCCGACTTCAGCTTATCGGCGGGCAAGCATGGATTGATCTCATCCCAATGATCTTCAAGCAGCTGCGCCAGCCACTCTAAAGTGAGAGAAAAACTGCTCGCCGAAGGGTCAAGCTGCAACTGCGCCGCCAAAAACCAGCCAATCAGCTCAATGTCTCGACTGGATGTTTTGAACACGTGCATAAGCTGCTCGGCCAGTACACGCCAGTTTTCAAGGTTTTCATCTTGCAGTGCTTCCAACTCATTTCCGTCTGGATTCTGGCTGAGTTTGCGCAGTGAGGTTTGTGCTACATTGAAGGCATTACGCAGCGGTCGAAAGGCCGCTTTGTCCCCTTTTAAATATTGGCCACAAAACAACTCTGGCGAGATGGGCTGAAGCAGCACCGTCTGATCGTCGTGAGAAAACAACATTTCTTTATCTCAGTTCGCGATTAAATCGTCGCAGCACGAGGCTGTAACTTCGGCAGTGGTTGCGTTACTACCACCGCTATTTCTTCGCCATGCAAAATGCCCTGACCCGTTTTCAACTCAGCCAATCGCGCCGAAACAAAGCCATCTTCACTTGTAAAATCAACGCTATATGCATCGATGTATTCTTGGACATAAGAAACAGATAGATCTTTAAGCTTCTCGATATAGCGGATACCTTTCTCAAAATCCGATTGAGACTTGATCTGGTTATTTGGTGTGATCAGTTGCAAAAACTTATACGGGTGAGCAACAAAACCTGAACCCATCACTAAAGCTGCAATCACTGGGGTATGGATCACCGCACTCTGGAACCATTCTGAGAAAGCTTGGTGGTTGTTCACCATCGCCGTCTTAGAACCACGGTTGTCCCACTCTTGCTTGGCTTTAGCTAACACCGAATCCATCAGCGATATTTGCACCAACCAGTCCACCACGGTAATCACGCGATCAAACATGCCCGTTAGTGCACTGACGAGCGTGCCCACACCAGCAAACGCATCACCAGCGATCTCAAGACCCGTTTTGGTCACACCAACCGCCGCGGTTTTTAACCCGCCAGCTACACCAGCCAGAGAGTGGCGAGCGAGTGCATTAGCGATAACAGATGGGTGGCCGCCAAGTAGCTCGACACCTCGGCCGGCATAAAGTTGAGTGGCAAAATCTTTGCCTTTGAAAATGGCCTGCTTCACGCCGGAATAGATATCTGCTGCGTTTTGCACATAACCCCAGCCAGGAATGCATTCAGAAATGTTGCCGGCAAACTCTGCAACCATCCACGTGGCATACTCCGTCACCCACTTTGAAGCAAAAACGATCTCACCGTAGACACATCTCACTTTCTGCAGCAGGTTTTGGAAAAACTCCGAGATCATCGCTTTGATCTTTCTGATCACCGTATCGGTCGCTTCACCAATCACCGAGATCGCACCAACGATTTTTTTACCCGCATTGGTTTTCTCAAGTGCCGCTTTGGCTAAGTTTTTGGCATCTTCCAGAGGTTCTGCACCCACAATAAAATTGCCGAATAAATCGGTCGAAAAATGGGGAACATGTTTTATTTCAGTTTTGGCTAAAATATAAGTTGCGCCAAAACGAGCATCCGCCATTTCTTGTAACTGGACATCGAGTGCTGTGTTGGTCGTTTTACCAAAAAAACCATCTTTAACACGGCGTTTAAATACCTTGAATTGCATATTCAGAATTCCTTAATGAGTGTAAATTGACGCAACACCACGCCCCTTAAAGCAATAGACTTAAAGGAGTTCAGACCTTTTTCCAGGCACAATAGAACCTAAAATGAGTATGATTTAAGTACAAACTCACTGATTTAAAATTACGAAAGAGTAAGTAAATTGAACTGCAACCTAGCGCAGAAAATCAACTACTTTTAAGATTCAAAACTAACCATTTGCTATTTATCAATAGAGAAATGAATTTTAAAAAATCATTTCCCATAAAAAACACACACTGACTGTTCTGTTTAAGAGACCGTGAAAGTTGTTTTATTATTTCACTTTTTTGAAATTATTTTTGCTATACATATAAAATCATTAGGAAAAACGAATTAAGCCGATTCGTCCTAAGGCAAGTCTTCCGGTACAGTTAACACACTTTTTCAGCCTTCAATTTACAACCAAATATCAATGACTTAATTAAAAGCAACCAACTTCAGTATTGTTATGCTAGAGCGAAAAATCTTGTTAACACATTAGCAACCATCTTAAGCCAACGATTGCATTTGATTTTTTTATTTAAGACAAATGAAGTATATAACGAACAGAAGGCAATAAAAGTACGCTTATGCGCCATATACAAGGGGTAATTAGGTCATCCGTCCACATGCTATTTGGTCTATATTTCACATAAAACAAGTGTCATTCATACATAAGACTTTGAAAAATATTGCTTATATACATAAGCAAGCCATTTAACAACTTAATCTAAATAAGCAATAGTTAATACTAGCTTTTCATGTTCTTGTCAGAATTAATCGAATAACCCTATGTCCTTAATTTAGACAAAAGATAATTTAGTATATTTACTCTAAATAGAAACAAAGAACTATTTATAAGCATTTCTTCTAGGTCGATAATATATTTATATTTTAAATTTTGATTGAAATCGAATCGAAGTCGCCATAGATTATAACCCTATCCCCTCCCGATTTTGCAAAATAAAACATGCACAAATTCGTCTCTCTTTTTCCTTGAATCGACGACGAACCCATAATGTGCTGTGCTTTGCCACTAAATAACTTAGGAATACTGAGCCAATGGCAAATACTCAATTTCTCGTAGCCCAGCGCCCTTTGACGATCAAACTCGATGGGAAAGGGCCTTACATCGCGACAAAACTGCACGGTGAAGAAACCCTTTCGGGTGGATGCACCTTAACGATCGCCATCGCCTCGGACAAGGCGCTTCAGGAAACAATTCTGGGGAAAGTGGCTTGTGCCACGTTTGAGCAACAAGGAAAAAAAAGAACTTTTCAAGGCTTAGTTGTCGGTATCGAACTTATCGAGTTCAGTCAAGAAAAAGGCCTCTACTTTTATCAGGTAGAAACTCAAGATCCATTAGCCATTCTTGCTTTTCGTTATAATCGGCAGATTTTTCAAAAAATGAGCAGCAAACAGATCATTGAAAAAGTGCTCGGTGAGGCCGAGTTTAAGAGCTACTTCAAGTTCTCTGTCAGCGGGAATGGCCGTCAACATGAGTACTGCACGCAAATGGATGAAACCGACCTGCGTTTTATTCAGCGTTTATTATCTAGTGAGGGCTGGCACTATCGCCTTGATCATACCGGCTCCAAGCCAGTGGTTATCATCGCTGATTCCAATCAAAGTTTTACCTGTGCGAAAAAATCCACGCTCTATTTCAAAGATGGTTCACAGGATACAGAAAGAGTCGTCACACAGTGGACTCAACTGCATCGTCTTGGTAGCAACAAACTTTCTCTCGCAGAACACAGCCAAGAGCTCGCGCAAGTTTTCGAAAGCGGCGAACGCAAAAGTATCCAGGCGAATGGCCCTTCGAGTTTGCAGCAGTATCTGTTTGGTCAGGGTGTCGAAGATAAAAGTGCCTTGCGCAATCTGGCTAAGTCTCAAATGGAAGCCTTAGATGCACAAAAGACGGCCTCTCGCTCGGCATCAACACTGGCGGAGCTAGCGTGCGGCATGAAGTTCAAATTGGCTAAACATCCTGTTGCCGAATCCAACCAAGAATACGTCGTCACACAAATCACTCACTGGATTGAGACCGGTGAATCGGGTCGTCAAACACACTATCAAAATCAGTTTACTTGTTTGCCGACTGCCGTGACTTTTCGTCCTTCTCGGATTGCCAAACCTGTGGTGCAGAGCATCCACAGTGCCAGCGTCACAGGCCCTAAAGGCGAAGAAATATACAAAGACAAACTGGGGCGCATCAAGGTGCAATTTCATTGGGATCAAAACGGCAAAAACGATGAAAATAGCTCCTGCTGGCTGCCCGTTTCGCAAGGGATGGCGAGCAAAGGATTTGGCATCCAGTTTATCCCAAGGATTGGGGATGAAGTGTTAGTGCAATACATTGATGGCAACCCCGATCGTCCGGTAGTGGTTGGTTCCATTTACAACAAGAGTAATCAAGCGCCATACTCCGCTGCGACGCAAAGCGGCATCAAAACCCGCACGACACCAAAAGGGAGCAGTCAGCAAGGTAACGAGTTGCGCTTTGAGGATCAAAAGGACAAAGAGCAAGTGTTTCTCCATGCTGAAAAAGATCTGTTGCTGGAAGTGAACAACGATCACACCACCACGATCAAAGGCAAGATGCTCTCCTCTGCGGAGAAAGGGGTTGAGTTGTCCACCAAAGAAAATTTCATCATCAATAGCGAAAAAGATCTGCAAACCAGCAGCAAAGGCAAATTCACCGCCTCTGCGGATAAAGACGTGGCAGTGAAATCATCAGCGAACATTAACCTAGACGCGAGTTCAACCGTCAAAGTGGATGGGCAAAGCATCGCTATCAGCGGAAAGAGCAAGATTGAGCTAAGCGTTGGGGCAAGCAAAATTGAAATCAGCGCTAGTGGAATTAAGTTGGACGCACCGCAAATTAGCATCAATGGTAAAGCCAAAGCCGAAATGAAAGCTGCGATGGTCAGTATCGAAGGTCAGGGAAAGACAGATATTAAAGGAGCGTTAGTTACTGTTGAAGGCAGTGCGATGACTCAGGTAAAGGCTGGCGCTATGGTGCAAATTCAAGGGGCGATTGCCAAGGTAAACTAATGAAATTATTGAAAGTCCCCCATGAAAGCGCGCAAGCGATTCTCAATTTATATGAAGCTAACCCAGCATTGTTGGCACTGTTGTCAGAGGCACACACCCCCTATCAACTGATTCAGGCTGCAATAGAGCAAAGCCTGTTTGCCGATGCAATAACCTTTCTCGCCCACGGCCTGCCAGTGCGAGAGGCCGTTTGGTGGGCCAGCAACTGCGCTGCGTCACGGCATGATTGGACTGAAGAAGAATTAGGTGCAATCCGCGCAGCAAAAGCTTGGGTACATACCCCTGATGAAACCAGTCGCCGCTTTGCTGAAGAGATGGCCAAAATCTCCGGTCTACAAACCGGGGCCGGATGGACGGCCCAAGCCGCATTTTGGAGTGGAGGTAGTATGACCGCTGCCAGCGACCCAGTGGTTCCACCTCCTCCTTATTTATACGCTCAAGCCGTTGCAGGATGCATTAATCTTTCTGCTGTATTACCCAACGGAGAGCACGCCGAACAGCGTTACCACACCTTCTTGGAAATGGGCTTGAATATCGCGCAAGGCGGCAATGGCCAACAATAACTGAATGACACGGAGCCTTTGATGTTACCTGCAGCAAGAGCCGGCGACATGCATGTCTGCCCAATGATGACTCCCGCTTTACCACCAATACCTCATGTCGGAGGGCCACTATTACCGCTGCCCACGACCGTACTGATTGGCAATATGCCTGCCGCGACCATGGGGCAAATGTGTGTCTGCGTCGGGCCACCTGACAGCGTGGTGAAGGGAAGTATGACTGTTTTTATCAACAATAAACCCGCGGCGAGAATGGGCGACTTAACCGCCCACGGTGGTACGATTGTTATGGGACTGCCAACGGTCTTGATCGGCGGATAATCCGGCTGACAGGGGTTCTCCCACTCTGTGCGAGAGCGGGGGTAACTTAAAGGTGTTGATAGCGCTTGCGGTATTCCAAAGGCGTTAAGCCGTTCATCTTCTTAAATAACTCACGAAAATAACGTGTGTCTTCATACCCCACATCGTGGCTGATTTCTTCAATGGTTTTTTTCGATTTTTCCAACCAGTCTTTGGCCACCGAAAGCTTGACTTGTTGAATGTAATGAATCGGTGATTGTCCCGTAGCTGCTTTAAAACGCCGCTTCATTTGCCGCTCGCTCAGGTGAACTTTATCGGCCAATTCGGAAACCGATAGCGCACTACCCGGTTCGGCATGCAGCCAATCCTGCAAGTGGTGGATCAATTCATCGTTATGCTGACGCAAAGGGACAAAGCTCGCCAACGTGTTCTGCTGCACCCGCTCAAGATCGCCAAAAATAAACTGTGTGCACTGCTGACGAATGGTTTGCCCAAACATTTGCTCGACAATGTGCATCATGACGTCGTTGTATTCATACACTCCCGATGTGCAAAAGCGGTTCTTGTCACAGGTAACACGACGCTCTGCATGTAGCTTGGTTTGCGGAAACAATTCGCGAAACAGGTTGGCATAAAACCAGTGAGTCGTCGCCTTAACATCATGCAGCAAATTGGCCTTGGCTAAAACAAACGCGCCAGAACAAATGGACACAATCGGGATATCACACTCTCCCCACTGGTGTATCCAATCGAGGGTCGACTGAGTAACGCTTGCCAAATTTTGATCGGGAAAACCAACCGAACCGACAAGTAAAACATCCGTATGTTTCACAGCTTGGATATCAATGGTAGGTTGAACAACCACTCCACCAATACCGACAATGGGTTGGTTGTCTTGCGTCACAATATTAATGATGGGCGGCGGAGCACCAGCAAGATGCGCAGAGATAGTCAGAATTTCGACTGGCCCAGTAATCGAAGTCAGCGGCCCACCAGCAAAGGCTAGTGCGGTAAAAGTTAACGGTTTAGTTTGCAAAAAATCACCCGTATGGAAGCAAGCAAATTACCTTACCAGAATGCAAGGTTATATTATTTTTGCCTTATCCATGGCACTTTGAGCATCCACACCTTCTTTTTACCCTCAAACTGACAATACAGGCCATCATACATAAGGCAATAAGCTATCGACCTATCACTCCTAGAAGTTGGCAGAGGGACGAAGGTTGCTCGGTATTTGAGCAAGAAGTATACCCCAAGGGAGTTCTCTTTTTTGTCACGCTTTGTAAGAAGTTTGTAACTCACTAAATACTTAAGGTAATACTTTACCAAGCAATCATCCAGCTTGCTAATTAGTAGTATGATACGAGCTCAGTCGCGTGAAATACTCTCCCTTAGGCAATGAAGTGAGAGACGGCTTCAGGAACACAATGCCATGTTACGTTGCGGTGTCTCAATTGCTCTCCTAGTAGGAGGTTTGCTATCCTTACGCCACGTTTTTGCCCATCGTTTTCGGCAATCGCATCAACAAGCAAAGCGGCACATGCAACCTAACTCGATTAGTATCTGCGGGACTTCAAGGGTGTGACAGCCCACTAATAACGCGTTGAACAACAAAATGACAAATAATAACACCACCAAAAGCAAAGAACCCAGCCAAGCCCACACGCCCATGATGCAGCAATATCTCAAGCTGAAAGCTGAGAATCCGGAGATCTTGCTGTTTTACCGTATGGGAGACTTCTATGAGTTGTTTTACGACGACGCGAAGCGTGCTTCCCAACTGTTAGACATCTCGTTGACCAAACGAGGCGCTTCAGCCGGTGAGCCCATTCCAATGGCAGGCGTGCCATTTCATGCGGTTGAAGGGTATCTCGCTAAGCTGGTGCAATTGGGTGAATCCGTCGCCATCTGTGAGCAGATTGGCGATCCCGCTACCAGCAAAGGGCCTGTTGAACGCAAAGTGGTGCGCATTGTCACGCCCGGAACTGTGACCGACGAAGCGCTGCTGTCTGAACGTCTCGATAACCTCATCGCCGCCATTTACTGCCACAATGGCAAATTTGGCTATGCCACTTTGGATGTCACTTCGGGCCGTTTTCAGCTCTCAGAACCGCAAAGCGAAGAAGCGATGGCGGCTGAGTTACAGCGCACATCACCACGGGAACTACTCTTTCCGGAAGACTTCGAGCCTGTGCATTTAATGGCTAACCGGAAAGGCAATCGCCGCCGCCCGGTTTGGGAGTTCGAGCTAGATACCGCTAAACAGCAGCTCAATCAACAATTTGCCACGCGTGATTTAGTCGGCTTTGGGGTTGAGCATGCCAAGCTCGGCCTTTGTGCGGCGGGTTGTTTGATCCAGTACGTCAAAGATACCCAGCGTACCGCTCTGCCACATATCCGCTCGCTCACTTACGATCGTCAAGATCATTCCGTGATTTTAGACGCCGCCACGCGCCGTAATCTGGAGTTGACGCAGAATCTCGCGGGAGGCACGGAAAATACCCTGTCGTCGGTGCTGGATCACTGTGCAACGCCTATGGGCAGCCGCATGCTCAAACGCTGGATCCATCAACCCATGCGTGATCTCAATACGCTCAACGCGCGTTTAGACGCTATCGGTGAAATCAAAGAGCAAGCATGCTTTGCCGAACTCCAGCCGATTTTTAAACAGATTGGCGACATTGAACGTATTCTCGCCCGCTTAGCACTGCGCTCAGCACGCCCTCGAGACATGGCAAGGCTACGACATGCAATGCAGCAACTGCCCGATTTGGAGAGCGAGCTAGCCAACCTAACTCATCCTCATTTACGTCAGTTAAGCCAAGATGCGGCCCCAATCGACGACGTTTGCCTCCTTCTTGAACAAGCGATCAAAGAAAATCCGCCAGTGGTGATCCGCGAAGGTGGAGTGATAGCCAGCGGCTACAATGCTGAACTGGATGAATGGCGTAACCTTGCCGATGGCGCAACCGAATATTTAGAGCAGCTAGAAGCTGAAGAGCGCGATCGTCACGGCATCGACACCCTCAAAGTTGGCTACAACAATGTGCATGGCTTTTACATTCAGGTCAGCCGCGGCCAAAGCCATTTAGTCCCACCTCATTACGTGCGCCGACAAACGCTAAAAAATGCCGAGCGCTACATTATTCCGGCCTTGAAAGAGCACGAAGACAAAGTACTCAATTCCAAATCCAAAGCGTTGGCACTGGAAAAGCAACTTTGGGAAGAACTGTTTGACCTGCTGATGCCGCATCTTGAGCGTCTGCAAAACTTGGCCAGTGCGATTGCCCAGCTTGATGTGCTGCAAAATCTCGCAGAGCGGGCAGACACGCTCGACTACTGTCGCCCCAGTTTGACCAAAGAAGCAGGCATCTACATTTCTGCTGGTCGCCATCCGGTGGTTGAGCAAGTGAGCAGTGAACCTTTTATTGCCAACCCGATTGAACTGCATGCCCAGCGCAAAATGCTGATCATTACGGGACCAAACATGGGCGGTAAATCGACCTATATGCGCCAAACCGCGCTAATTGCGCTGATGGCACATATTGGCTCTTTCGTCCCAGCACAATCCGCCACCATCGGCTCAGTGGATCGCATTTTCACCCGCATCGGCGCTTCGGATGATCTGGCGTCTGGCCGTTCGACTTTCATGGTCGAGATGACGGAAACAGCCAATATTTTGCACAACGCAACACAAAATAGCTTGGTACTGATGGATGAAATTGGCCGCGGCACCAGCACTTACGATGGTCTTTCCCTTGCGTGGGCCAGTGCGCAGTGGCTAGCGACTCAGATTGGCGCTCTCACTCTGTTTGCTACACACTATTTCGAGCTAACCGAACTTCCCAACCAACTGCCCCACTTGGCCAATGTGCATTTGGACGCAGTAGAGCATGGCGATAGTATTGCCTTTATGCACGCTGTGCAGGAAGGCGCCGCCAGCAAATCTTACGGCTTAGCAGTAGCAGGGCTCGCAGGCGTACCTAAAACGGTGATCAAAAATGCGCGGCAGAAACTGTCTCAATTAGAGCAGTTGAGCAAAGGCGATGTCACGGCAAGACCAAGCATGGTGGATGTAGCCAATCAGGTTAGCTTGATCCCTGAGCCTAGCGAAGTGGAACAAGCACTGGCAAGTCTTGATCCTGATGATCTCACGCAATCTGCGTAGCCCTTCAACTTGGATCTGACGCACGCGCTCACGCGTCAAGCCAATTTCTTTACCCACTTCTTCGAGAGTCGATGGCTCATAACCAAGCAATCCAAAGCGACGCGCCAACACTTCTTTCTGTTTCGGATTTAGCTCCTCTAACCAGAAAATCAGTGAGTTACGCATATCTTCATCCTGAGTTGACACTTCAGGATCGGAATTGTTCGCATCGGGAATAATATCCAGCAGCGCTTTTTCACCGTCACCACCAATCGGTGTATCGACAGAGCTAATCCGCTCGTTAAGGCGCAGCATTTTGCTGACATCTTCAACCGGGATATCCAACTGAGAAGCGATCTCTTCTGCCGTAGGTTCGTGGTCGAGTTTTTGTGACAACTCGCGCGCAGTACGCAGATAAATGTTCAGCTCTTTGACAACATGGATAGGTAAACGGATGGTCCGAGTCTGATTCATCAGTGCGCGTTCGATGGTTTGCCGAATCCACCAAGTGGCGTAAGTAGAGAAGCGGAAACCGCGCTCTGGGTCAAATTTTTCCACCGCTCTGATCAGGCCAAGGTTACCCTCTTCAATCAGATCAAGTAACGCTAATCCACGGTTGCTATAACGGCGAGAAATCTTCACTACCAAACGTAAGTTGCTTTCAATCATACGTTTACGTGCTGCTTCATCCCCACGCAATGCGCGTCGAGCGTAAAGTACTTCTTCTTCTGCGGTCAGTAAAGGTGAGAAACCGATCTCTCCGAGGTAAAGCTGAGTCGCATCCAAGCTTTTGTTGCTGGCATCAAACTCTTCTCTCAGTGCGGTATTGGTATTGGAACTGTTGTCTTCTTTATCGCTAACTTCGATATCAGAGTCGTTCAACTCTACATCCATTTGATCAATATCGAAATCATCAACTTTGGTTACTGCATTGCTGTTACTCATAACGCCTCCCCCTGGCGAGTTAGCAAGGCATGTTGTTTAGCTATGCCGCTGCTAGTTATGTCGCAAGTTGTTTTTCAAAGTTTTCATTAAGGTAAATAGCGATTTGGATTCACCGACTTACCTTGGTAGCGGATTTCAAAGTGCAAGCGTACAGATTTGGCGCCAGAGCTCCCCATGGTAGCGATTTTTTGCCCGGCAGTAACACTTTGTCCTTCCGTTACTAGCAACCGATCGTTGTGAGCGTAAGCGCTTAAGTATTTATCATTATGTTTCACGATAATCAGATTACCGTATCCACGCAGCGCATTACCTGAATAAACTACCACTCCTGCTGCGGTTGAAACTATCGATTGACCTCGCTGTCCTGCAATATCAATCCCTTTGTTTCCTTGTTCTCCCGCAGAGAAACTCTTGATAACTCTCCCTTTTGTTGGCCACAACCACTTGGCTATTTTGTCATTATCTGGCTGGGTTGGTTTTGCTGTTGGAATAACATTTTCTTTACCTTTAGGCTCAACATACTCCTTTGATTTGGATTGTTCAACCTTCCCAGATGAATCTTTTTTAACCACTTCAAGCGGCTTTTGCTCACTTTTTTCGATAGAGTTTTTACTCGATTTTAACGTTTCAGGAGGAGAAACTGGCACGCTTTTCGGTGGGACAACAGGCGCAGAAACTATAACTGGTGCAGCTTCGGTCAAATTGCCAAATTTGGGGGCAACGTATGCAGGCCCCCAAAGTTTGAGTTTTTGCCCGGGAAAGATGGTGTACGGTGGCGAAAGGTTGTTGTAACGGATGAGATCATTTACATCTTTATTTGTGACATAAGAAATGAAATAGAGCGTGTCACCCTTTTCCACTTCATAGTAGCTGCCTCGATAGCTGCCGCGCTCTACGGATGAGTAGTCTTTCTCCAATCCTGAAACGGGCGCAGGCGAGTGTGCTGCGCAGCCAACTAACTGCACCGCACCAAGCAAGCTCACTAGCTGAAATGTTCTAAAAAGGCTCACGCTCACTCGCTCCCCCTACGCCAGTTCGCCAGCGACTAAGGGAACAAAGTTGACGCTTTCAATCACGCTAGAGGTAATTTGATCATCACGGCGTTCAATGCACAGCAGCTGCTGCTCTTCGGTCCCCACAGGGATCACCAGTCGCCCCCCTTGTGCTAATTGCTCTATTAAGGCATTTGGTACATTTTCTGCTGCCGCCGTAACAATAATGGCATCAAATGGGCCTTTGCTTTCCCAGCCCTGCCAGCCATCACCATGTTTGGTGGAGATATTATAGATATCCAACTGCTTAAGTCGGCGCTTCGCTTCCCATTGCAGCGCTTTAATTCGCTCAACGGAGTAGACATGATCCACCAGTAGCGCCAGCACAGCGGTTTGATAACCCGAACCCGTTCCTATCTCCAGCACTTTACTGTCCCTTTTCAGGCGTAAAAGCTCGGTCATCTTGGCCACGATGTAAGGCTGAGAAATGGTCTGACCTTGTCCAATCGGCAATGCGTTGTTGTCATAGGCCTGATGCATCATTGCCTGAGAGACAAAATTTTCTCTTGGGATACGATGAATCGCCTCTAATACCGCTTGATCTTGGATGCCTTGGGCAACAAGAAACTGCACCAAACGACCTGCGTGTGGATTACTCATGGCTTGCATCCTTTAACCAACCGTCCATCGCCCGTAGCGACTCATGCGCAGTCAGATCCACTTGCAGAGGCGTTATCGACACGACACCTTGCTCAATCGCAAAAAAATCGGTCCCCATACCCGCATCTTGCTCTTTCCCAGGAGGGCCGAGCCAATAAATCGTATGACCTCGAGGATCTTGCTGTTTAATCATATTTTCAGCGTGATGACGAGCGCCTAATCGGGTGACTTCAATTTGCTGCAACTGCTCAAATGGCCGATCAGGAATGTTGACGTTCAACAGACGATTGGTTGGAATGGGGCAAGTTAAATGTTGCTCAACCAACTGACGCGCTATTTTGGCTGCGCTGGAAAAATGGTGCTTGCCGACCAGAGAAAAAGCAATGGACTGAACACCGAGAAAATGTCCTTCCATTGCCGCCGCCACAGTACCAGAATAGAGCACATCATCGCCTAGATTGGCACCGTGATTGATCCCGCTCAGCACCAGATCCGGCAAATTATCTTTTAGCAATTCATTGAGCGCAAAGTGCACGCAATCGGTCGGTGTGCCCTGCACAGAATAAACATCGTCACCAATGCGATTAACACGTAATGGTTGTTCTAACGTCAAAGAGTTTGACGCGCCAGAGCGGTTTCTATCTGGAGCCACAACAATCACCTGTGCTATCTCACGCAATTCATCGGCTAACGCGTTAATCCCTTCGGCAAACACGCCATCGTCATTGCTTAGTAGAATCCGTAACGGTTTATTCTGCTTTTCATCCATCATTATTGGTACTCTCTTTCGAACGCTATTTCCTGCACTAATTCACGCACAATCGAAGTCGCAAAGGAGCCAGCATCCAGTGCAAAGCGCAGCGTTATCTCATCTCCAACCACTGACCAAGTGAGGTTTTGTGGTTTCAAGCTTATGGCTCGTCGATCATGGCGCATGCGATTGCCGCAAATCAACGCCATCAAATCCGTTTCTTCATCCAGTATCGGCTGCTCTAGTGCCAGCGCCAAAGCTTGCGTGGGCAGTGCGTTATCGCCTGCTAAGGCTGCACTAATCATCACCTCTCCACGTTCAAAACGCGCTTGAGCCTGAGGTAAAGTCGTTGCATCGATCGTTTCTTGCCCCTCTTGAGACAAGACAACATCCCCGTCGATCACTTGGTCAAAGATCCCGTGCTGCAAGCGAGCGGACACGATGCGATTGAAAATCCACGAGCGTGCTGTCGATAGATACATGCTGCGTTTATTTTGGTTGCGAGTGCGCACATTTTCTCGCCCCCAACGGCGAGCCTCATCAAGATTATTGCCATCGCGACCAAAGCGCTGGCTACCAAAATAGTTTGGCACACCAACCTGTTGGATTCGCTCTAAACGGCGTTCTACGTCCGCCACATCCGTCACTTCGCTTAAGGTCACCACAAACTCATTGCCGAGCAAATCGCCCGGGCGAAGCTTCTTATTGTGACGAGTCACGGCCAAAATTTCGATGCTCGGATACTGAGCAAGAAAAGCCTCAAAGTTGGGAATGCCGCCAGTAGGCAAATGGACACTCAACCACTGCTCTGTCACGGCGTGGCGATCTTTAAGGCCTGCCCAACTAACGTTTTGCGATGGTACCCCGCACACCTTTGCCAATTCATTGGCGACAAAACTGGTGTTTTCCCCCGTTTTTCGGATATGCACCATCAGATGCTCACCTTGACCAGTGAAGGAAAAACCCAAATCCTCTTTGACTTGAAAGTGCTCAGGTTTGGCTTTGATTTTGGCTTGTGCCGTCGGCTTACCCGCGAGGTATGCCAAAGAAGCGAGGATATCTGTCATGCTTTTTTCCACTGCCATGCAGCTTGTAAACGATTTATTCTTTAATCAACAATACAACGGCTTCCGTTGCAATGCCTTCTTTACGTCCGGTGAAACCTAAACGTTCGGTGGTGGTTGCCTTCACATTAATATTGCCAACGTCGGTTTGCAGATCCTCTGCAATTGCTTGACACATGGCCTCAATGTAAGGCGCCATTTTCGGCGCTTGGGCGATAATAGTGATGTCAGCATTGCCCAAACGATAGCCTTGTTCTTTCACTCGGCGATAAACATCTTTCAACAATTCACGGCTATCGGCACCTTTCCATTGATCATCGGTATCAGGGAAATGACGACCAATATCACCCGCAGCAATCGCGCCAAGTAAGGCATCGCTGAGTGCGTGCAGAGCCACATCTCCATCCGAATGCGCGATCAACCCTTGCTCATAAGGCACTTTAACCCCGCCAATAATCACGGGGCCTTCTCCACCAAATTTGTGCACATCAAAACCATGGCCAATTCGAATCATTGTTTATCCTTCTGCTCGGCTTAAATAGAATTCCGCTAGCGCCAGATCTTCTGGCTGAGTAATTTTAATATTGGTCGCTTTACCGGTAATTAAGGCGGGTTGTTGCCCCTGCCACTCCAACGCGGAGGCTTCATCGGTGATGGCCACATTGTGGGCTAGTGCCTGCTCAAGCGCGACGGTCAACATCTGAGTTTGAAACATTTGCGGCGTTAATGCGTGCCAAAGGGCGTCACGAGAGACCGTATGGTCAATGTCCCGTTCTGCGTTAGCGCGCTTCATCGTGTCACGCACTGGAGTGGCCAAAATCCCGCCAACCGGATGAACTAGGCAGGCGCTGATCAAGGCATCGATATCCTCAAGCGAAACGCAGGGCCTCGCCGCGTCATGCACTAAAACCCATTTTGCCTCTAGATGCGTTTGCACATATTTAAGGCCAGAAAGCACCGAATCCGCGCGCTCTTTACCGCCACTGACTCGGATCACTTGCGGCGAATGCGCTATCGGCAACTGGGCAAAATAAGGGTCATCATCGCTGATCGCCACCACCACCTGCGCGATCAACGGATGCGCTAGCAGCTTATTCAAGGTGTGTTCCAACACGGTGTGCTCGCCGATAGATAAATATTGCTTGGGACGATCGGCTTGCATCCTGCTGCCCACTCCAGCTGCAGGAACTATCGCGACTAAAGATGGAGTCATTTTCGGCATCTTATTGATTTTCCTCACCGACAAGACGGTAGAAGGTTTCGCCTTCTTTCACCATGCCGAGTTCATGTCTGGCGCGTTCTTCAATGGCATCTAACCCCTGTTTGAGATCATCAATTTCTGCATACATTTCGCTATTACGCGACTGTAACTTGCTGTTCACTTGTTGCTGGACTTCGATATCACGCTCGGTGGCGTAATAATCCGACACACCGTTTTTACCAAACCAGAGTGTGTATTGCAGCAGCGCAAATAGCAGTGTCAAAACTAAAATAAACAGACGCATGAGCGATTTTACTTGTGGCCTATCAGGGGAAAGAGTTATGAAGCCCTTTTTATAGCACAATTAGCGGGTTGGCTCTATAGAGGGTTAGTGCAACAAGGGGGGCGCGCTCACCGTGCGCTTTCCTATCGATAAAAAAACACCCCGCAAACGCAGGGTGTTTTTAAAGTTTCAATCTAAGCGATTAATTCAATTAGGAATTAAGCTTGGCCTTTCACTTCTTTAAGACCGCTTCTTTGAAACATGGGGGTGCGCGCTCACCGTGCGCTTTACTATCGATAAAAAAACACCCCGCAAACGCAGGGTGTTTTTAAAGTTTCAATCTAAGCGATTAATTCAATTAGGAATTAAGCTTGACCTTTCACTTCTTTAAGGCCGCTTCTTTGAAACATGGGGGTGCACGCTCACCGTGCGCTTTCCTATCATTAAAAAAACACCCCGCAAACGCAGGGTGTTTTTAAAGTTTCAATCTAAGCGATTAATTCAATTAGGAATTAAGCTTGACCTTTCACTTCTTTAAGACCGCTTCTTTGAAACATGGGGGTGCGCACTCACCGTGTTTTTTCCTCTAGAAAAAAAACACCCCGCAAACGCGGGGTGTTTTTAAAGCTTCAATCTAAGCGATTAATTCAATTAGGAATTAAGCTTGACCTTTCACTTCTTTAAGACCGTTGAAAGGTGCACGCTCACCTAGCGCTTCCTCGATACGGATAAGTTGGTTGTACTTAGCAACGCGGTCAGAACGGCTCATAGAACCAGTCTTGATTTGACCTGCTGCAGTACCTACCGCTAGGTCAGCGATAGTTGCATCTTCAGTTTCGCCAGAACGGTGAGAGATTACTGCTGTGTAACCTGCGTCTTTAGCCATCTTGATTGCAGCTAGAGTCTCAGTTAGAGAACCGATTTGGTTGAACTTAATTAGGATAGAGTTGGCGATGCCTTTCTCGATACCTTCTTTCAGGATCTTAGTGTTCGTTACGAACAGGTCGTCACCAACGATCTGGATTTTCTTGCCCAGTTTCTCAGTTTGGTATGCGAAACCTTCCCAGTCAGACTCGTCTAGACCGTCTTCGATAGAAACGATTGGGAACTTCTCAGTTAGCTCTTCTAGGAAGTCAGAGAAACCGTTAGAAGTGAAGATACGACCTTCGCCTTTTAGGTTGTACTCTTTCTTCTCTGCATCGTAAAACTCAGACGCTGCACAGTCCATCGCTAGAGTGATGTCAGTACCTAGAGTGTAACCAGCTGCTGCTACTGCTTCAGCAATAACTTCTAGCGCTTCAGCGTTAGATTTTAGGTTAGGAGCGAAACCACCTTCGTCACCAACAGCGGTGTTGTAACCTTTAGATTTCAGAACTTTCGCTAGGTTGTGGAATACTTCCGCGCCCATGCGAACCGCTTCTTTCAGAGTTTTCGCGCCAACTGGCTGGATCATGAACTCTTGGATGTCAACGTTGTTGTCTGCGTGCTCACCACCGTTGATGATGTTCATCATTGGTAGAGGCATAGAGAATTGACCCGCAGTGCCGTTTAGCTCAGCGATGTGCTCGTATAGAGGCATGCCTTTTGATGCAGCAGCTGCTTTCGCGTTAGCTAGAGAAACCGCTAGAATTGCGTTTGCACCAAAGTTAGATTTGTTTTCAGTACCGTCTAGGTCGATCATGATTTGGTCAACAGTTGCTTGGTCTTTTGCATCTTTGCCAACCAGAGCATCTGCGATTGGGCCGTTCACTGCAGCAAGAGCTTTCAGTACGCCTTTACCTAGGAAACGAGCTTTGTCGCCGTCACGTAGTTCAAGCGCTTCGCGTGAACCAGTAGATGCGCCAGATGGAGCAGCAGCCATACCTACGAAACCGCCTTCTAGGTGTACTTCAGCTTCAACAGTAGGGTTACCACGTGAGTCGATGATTTCACGACCTAGAACTTTAACGATCTTAGACATTAATGTTTCCTCTCGTTTAAATATAAATGTCAAATTTAAAGGGCCGCCGCACAACCTTCGCGACCGCCCGTATCCTTTTACTTCAGTTCGCCGCGCGCATTTTCACCCGCTGCTTTGATAAAGCCAGAAAACAGTGGATGCCCGTCACGTGGCGTTGAGGTGAACTCTGGGTGGAACTGAGCCGCAACAAACCATGGGTGGTTCGGGTTCTCGATCATTTCAACCAGTTTCTTGTCCGCTGACAGGCCAGAGACTTTTAGACCCGCTTTTTCAATTTGTGGACGAAGATTGTTGTTCACTTCATAACGGTGGCGGTGACGCTCATGGATCGTATCGCTACCGTACAATTCACGCGCTTTGGTGCCTTTCGCCAAGTGACATAACTGCGAACCTAGACGCATGGTACCACCAAGATTTGATGATTCAGTACGCTCTTCGACGTTACCTTCACTATCAACCCATTCAGTAATCAAACCGACCACAGGGTACTTGGTGTCTTTATTAAATTCGGTTGAGTGTGCTCCTTCCATACCCGCAACGTTGCGCGCGTATTCAATCAGAGCAACTTGCATACCTAAGCAAATACCTAGGTAAGGAACTTTGTTCTCACGAGCGTATTTCGCCGCCAGAATCTTGCCTTCGATGCCACGGTCACCGAAGCCACCGGGAACAAGAATGGCGTCCAGTCCCTGTAGAACCTCAAAACCTTTGGTCTCTACGTCCTGTGAGTCTACATATTTAATGTTAACGCTCAAGCGATTTTTCAGGCCTGCATGTTTAAGCGCTTCGTTTACCGATTTATACGCATCTGGCAGTTCGATGTATTTGCCAACCATGCCGATGGTGACTTCACCTGTTGGGTTGGCTTCTTCATAGATAACCTGTTCCCATTCAGAAAGGTCCGCGTCTGGCGCTTTGATACCAAAACGAGCACAGACCAGATCATCCAAACCTTGTGATTTGATCAACTGAGGAATTTTGTAGATAGAGTCTACGTCCTTCATTGAAATCACCGCTTTCTCAGGAACATTACAGAACAGTGCGATCTTCTTACGTTCGTTCGCTGGGATCATACGGTCAGAGCGGCAAACGAGAATGTCTGGCTGAATACCGATAGACAGCAGTTCTTTCACTGAGTGTTGAGTTGGTTTGGTTTTCACTTCACCTGCTGCCGCTAGATAAGGTACCAGCGTCAAGTGCATGAACATGGCACGCTCACGGCCAATTTCAACCGCTAGCTGACGGATGGCTTCCATAAATGGCAGCGACTCGATATCACCCACAGTACCACCGATCTCAACGATAGCCACATCGTGACCTTCTGCGCCAGCAATAACACGGTCTTTAATCGAGTTGGTGATATGAGGAATAACCTGAATGGTGGCACCTAGGTAGTCACCACGACGCTCTTTCGCCAGAACGTCTGAGTAAACACGACCTGCAGTAAAGTTGTTGCGCTTAGTCATCTTAGTGCGGATGAAACGCTCGTAGTGACCAAGGTCTAGGTCGGTTTCAGCGCCATCTTCCGTAACGAATACTTCACCGTGTTGAGTGGGGCTCATGGTGCCTGGGTCAACGTTGATGTATGGATCAAGCTTCATGATGGTCACTTTAAGACCACGTGCTTCTAAGATCGCTGCTAGGGATGCTGCTGCAATACCTTTACCTAGAGAGGATACAACCCCGCCAGTAACAAAAATGTAATTTGTCGTCATGTTTAACCTGAAATTGGTTGAATGAGGGAAATGGATTTCTTCTGGACGGGACGAAAATATACCAGAAGACCCTAACCGCCACAACGTGAAATCTATCACACGCCAATTTTTTATTTTTTGCTTCAAATCAAAGTGAACTAACAGCAATCAAGCCTGTGGGAAATTAGTTGAGCCCTTTTTTTGCCACTTTATCTGCCGATTTTTAGCCCTTCTCTTGGGCTTTTACCTGATCCCAAAACCCGTCCAATTCTTGCAAACTGCACGCGCTCAGTGTTTTGCCACACGCAGCAACTCGCTGCTCGACAGCGCGAAATCGACGAGCAAACTTGAGGTTGGCTTTGGCCAGCGCCACTTCAGGGTTAACCGAAAGATGCCGGGCCAAATTGACCGTCGCAAACAGTAAGTCACCCAACTCCAACTCCACTTTGTCCGCTTGCACATCCACTTGCAGCGCCTCTTCCATCACTTCATCCACTTCCTCGCGCACCTTGTCTACCACTGGGCCAAGTGAATCCCAATCAAAACCGTAGCGCGCACACTTTTTTTGAATCTTTGTGGCACGTAATAATGCCGGAAGCGAAGCTGGTATTGAGTCTAGAATACTTTCTTCACTTTTGCCTGCTAAGGCTTTCTCTTTTATTTTTTCGGCTTCCCAGTTGGCATTGAGCTCCGCTTCATCCGTAAATACCTGCTCGGCGAACACGTGCGGGTGGCGACGCGTGAGTTTCTCATTGACCGTTTCCACCACCTGCGAGAAATCAAACAGGCCCTGCTCTTTCGCCATCTGGCTGTAAAAAATCACCTGAAACAGTAAATCACCAAGCTCCTCTTTGAGATTGGGCCAATCTTGCTTGTGAATCGCATCCACCACTTCATAGGTTTCTTCGATAGTGTGAGGCACCACGCTGTCAAAAGTTTGCTTACGATCCCACGGGCAGCCATTTTCAGGATCGCGTAGCTTGGCCATGATCTGTTCTAGCTGTTCAATTGGATGAGTCATTTTGCTTCCTTTGTAGACAATTCGTTTGTAAAAAATGCGTTTGTAAAAAAGGCGAGTAGTCTGCACCACTCGCCTCTCATTTAAACGATTTGCGATCAGCAGAGTCGTTTGACTGACATCACATCACGCACTTGCTCGACCCGCTTCATGATGCGGTTGAGCACTTCGATGTTAGACACCTCAAGCTCAAAGTCCATCACATTCAGATGAGTGCGATAGTCCATGCGACTCTTCATGCTGATCACTTTAATTTTCTCGTTCGCCAGCATGGTGGTGATGTCTTTCAGCAGGCCACTACGCTCCATCGCTTCCACACGCACCGTCAGCATGTAAGAGCCGACCACACCACGTCCCCAAACAGTATCGATGATCCGCTCTGGTGCGTGATGGCGCAATTCGTCCAACTGTTCACAATCGCTGCGGTGCACCGAGATACCACGACCTTGGGTGATGTAACCGCAGATCTCATCGCCCGGGATCGGTTGGCAACAGCGTGCGAGGTGGGTCATCAGGTTATCCACACCCTCAACCACCACAGCATCTTTGCGCGGGCGACTTGGCGATGTGCCTTTGCTTTCCGCTTCCTGCAGTTTTTCTAGCGCTTGTTTGTCTTCTTCTTCCGCGGTCGGTTTATTTACCAAGGCATTGATATGGTTGACGATCTGGTTGATACGCAAATCACCACTGCCGACCCCGACATACAGCTCGTCCGACGTATTCATGTTGAAACGCTTGAGCGCGTATTGCTCCGCGTCTTTCAGCGTGGCGCCAATCTTCGCTAACTCGTGCTCCAAGATCTCGCGTCCTGCTTCGAGGTTTTTCTCGCGGCTTTGCTTGCGGAACCACGCGTTGATCTTGGCGCGTGCACGCCCCGAGGTAACAAACCCCAGCGATGGGTTGAGCCAATCACGCGAAGGATTCGGCTCCTTCTGGGTGATGATTTCGACCTGATCGCCCATGTGCAGTTTGTGAGTGAACGGTACGATGCGCCCTGCGACCTTGGCACCAATACAGCGATGGCCAACTTCGGAGTGAATATGATAGGCGAAATCGAGCGGCGTCGCTCCCATCGGTAAATCGACCACATCACCACGCGGAGTAAAGGCGTAAACACGATCATCAAACACTTGGCTACGCAGTTCGTCGAGCATCTCACCCGAATCGGACATCTCTTCCTGCCAATCCAGCAGTTTACGTAGCCAGGTGATTTTCTCGTCATAGCCGCTGCGGGCGCTGCTACCTTCTTTGTATTTCCAGTGCGCCGCAACCCCAAGTTCAGACTCTTCATGCATCTGCTTGGTACGGATCTGGATTTCGATGGTTTTCCCTTCTGGACCCAAAATCACCGTGTGGATCGACTGATAGCCGTTGGGTTTAGGGTTGGCGACGTAATCGTCAAACTCGCTCGGCAAATGTTTGTACTTGGTGTGCACCACACCGAGCGCGGCATAACAATCTTGCAGTTTGTCGGCGATAATGCGCACTGCGCGCACATCAAACAGCTCATCAAAGGCGAGCCCCTTCTTCTGCATTTTGCGCCAGATGCTGTAAATGTGTTTTGGTCGCCCGCTGACTTCGGCTTTGATGCCGCACGTTTTCATCTCTAAAGAGAGATCTTCGACGAAATCCTTGATGTACTGCTCGCGAACGATGCGTCGCTCCGCCAGTTGCTTGGCGATCTGTTTGTAGGTGTCTGGCTGCTGGTAGCGGAAAGCGTAATCTTCGATTTCCCACTTGAGCTGACCGATCCCCAAACGGTTCGCCAGCGGCGCATAGATATTGGCACACTCTTTTGCCGCCGCGCGGCGCACGTCGTCCGGCGCTTGTTTGACTTCAATCAGGTTGCAAATCCGCTCTGCGAGTTTAATCACTACGCAGCGAAAATCATCCACCATGGCCAACAGCATACGGCGGACGTTGTCTACCTGAGCGGAACCCGCACTGCCTTCCAACGTGATGTTCAACTGACCAATAGCGGCCATTTCATCCACGCCATCAATCAGCTTAATGATCTCTTTGCTGTACTCTTCTTCCAGCGCTTCACGGGCAAAAGCACCACTTGAAACCAAAGGAAACAGCTGTGCGGCCACCAGCGTCGCTTTATCCATCGATAAAGTGACCAAGATCTCGATCATCTCCCGTCCACGCCACAACAGCAGCTCGGCCTGTTCATGGCCAGCCAAGATGGTCTGGCAGTGACGATACACTTCAATCAAGCGAGTGGAGATGCTGTTATCCTGTTTCAAGCTGGCAACCCAGCTTTCCAATTCAAACTGCTCTTTGGGGTTCAAATGTGCGCTTCTTACCGCAACCATCTTGTCATCCTAATTATTCTTTGTTCGTTTCGACTAACTGCATCCGGGTTAGTTCGCTTTGCTTCGCCTGAGTGATGACATTTTGCACTGAGTTACTTCTCAAACAGTGCCATCGACTCAAGGTGACTGGTATGTGGAAACATATCCAGCATCGCCAATTTGGTTAAGGTATATCCCTGCGTAAGCAGGCTCTGACTGTCCCTTGCAAGGGTAGCAGGATTACACGAAACATAAACCACTCTTTTCGCACCCAATACGGATACCTGATCGATGATGCCGCTTGCACCAGCCCGAGCGGGATCGAGTAGAATTTTGTCAAACTGCTCGCTTGCCCAAGGTTGGCCGATAAAATCCGCCTCAAGATTAGCGTGAAAAAATTGCGCGTTATTGATCTGGTTCAACGCCGCGTTCTCGGCGGCATTGTTGACCATTTGCGCGACCCCTTCCACTCCGATGACTTGCTTGGCTTTGCTCGCCAAAGGCAAGCTGAAATTACCAAGGCCGCAGAAGAGATCCAGCACGCGCTCATCGGCTTGTGGCTCAAGCCACTCCAATGCTTGCGCGACCATTTTCTGGTTGATATGCGGGTTGACCTGAATAAAGTTGTTCGGCGCAAAAGGGACCTTGACTGTGCATTCCTGATAGTAAGGCTGCTCGCCAACAATGCGCTCAAGCTGGTCACTTTCCGGCATGAGATAAAGTGTTAGCGCATGTTTCGTCGCAAACTGCACCAGCGCGGTTTCATCTTGCGCCGCCAACTTCGCCGTGTGACGCAGTGCCACCACCACGCCATTATCGGCTGCAACCAGTTCAACATGGCCCAAAGTTTCCGGTTTATCAAAGCCACTCAGTAGCGCTTTCAGTTCAGGCAAAATCTGGTTGAGCGGCGCGGCCAATACCGGGCAAGCAGTGATGTTCTCAATCTGCTTACTCTGTTTGCGGCGAAAGCCAAATTGCAGTTGGCGCGTTTTCTTATCCAGCATCAGGCTAAAGCGAGCGCGGCGGCGATAGCCTTGGTCAGGCCCAGTCACGACGGGAGCGAGTTCGATTTCACGTCCGGCGAATTTTTTCATCAATTGCAGCAACGCCGCCTGTTTGTATTCCAACTGCGCCGGATAGTTGAGATGCTGCATGTCGCAGCCACCGCATTGACCGTAGTGCGGACAAAAAGGCTCGATACGCTGCTCACTGGCTTGCAGCACTTTAATCAGCTTGCCACGGGCGAATTTACTCTTCTCTTCCACCAGTTGCGTCACCACGGTTTCCCCCGGCAGCGTTCCTTCAATAAACAGCGGTTTTTGCTTGAGATAGGCGATGCCCGCGCCTTGGTTGTCCAGCCTTTCAATCTGTACTTGCAGATGTTTGAAATCCGGTTGCGTTTTCTTTTTCGGTTGGAAAAAACGTGCCATGCTCTAATGCCTGAAATAAATTGCTCAAATTTGTCCTCACAGCGTCACTATTCTTTAGCGCCGCCGTTGTACCCACAGGATGATCTGATTATGCTTGTGCGATGATTCGATTGGGTCACTTCGCTTTTTGTGACGCCTATTTTCCCATATCCCGACCTTGATGTAATTAGATAACATGACCAGATATGGCTTACGTGCCCGCGTAATTACTCTTACTCTCGCTCCGACCTTAATCATAGGTCTATTGCTCAGCAGTTTTTTCTCTTTTAATCGATATCGGGATCTGGAACGTCAGGTGATCACCACCGGTAACAGCATCATTGAGCCCCTGGCGATTGCCAGCGAGCCTCATCTTTTGAGCGAAAGCCGTGAAGCGGTGCGCCGCTTGATCAGTTACGCCCATCGCAAAAACTCTGAGCTGGTGCGCAGTATCGCCGTATTTGATAGCCATCATGAGCTGTTTGTTACTTCCAACTTTCACCCCAATTTCGAATCACTGACGTTTCCCAAAGACAAGCCGATTCCGCTGCTGGGCGATTCTGAGCTGCACGACACCACCATGATTCTACGAGTTCCGATCCTTTCCGAGGGGCACTATCTCAGCAACTTGGTCGAACCCGAGCAAGCCACGCGCGCGGTCGGCTACATCGCGGTCGAGATGGATCTCTCGTCACTGCGCTTGCAGCAATACCAAGAAGTCTTCTCCGCTTTTTTAGTGTTAATACTTGGCCTTGGTCTGGCTAGCGTGTTCGCCTCGCGCCTGATGCAAGATGTTACCCAACCGATTACCCATATGAAAAACGTGGTGGACCGCATCCGCCGCGGCCAGTTGGACATTCGCATCGAAGGCAAAATGCATGGTGAGCTGGATTCACTGAAAAACGGCATTAACGCCATGGCCGTCTCGCTCTCGGAATACCATGTTGAGATGCAGCACAGCATCGACCAAGCAACCTCCGATTTGCGCGAAACGCTTGAACAGCTCGAAATTCAGAACGTCGAACTGGATATTGCCAAAAAACGCGCCCAAGAAGCGGCGCGGGTAAAATCGGAATTTTTGGCTAACATGTCTCACGAGCTGCGCACTCCACTCAATGGTGTGATCGGCTTTACTCGTCAGATGCTCAAAACTCAGTTGACCAACAGCCAGACCGATTATCTGCAAACCATTGAAAAATCGGCCAACAACCTACTCAACATCATCAACGACATTCTCGATTTCTCTAAACTGGAAGCGGGTAAGTTGGCGCTGGAAAACATTCCGTTCGATTTCCGAGAGAGCTTGGAAGAGGTGATCAGCTTGCAAGCCACCAGCGCCCACGAAAAAGGGTTGGAGATCACCTTAAAAGTGGATCCGAAAATTCCTCCCGGTCTGGTGGGTGACCCGCTGCGTATTCAGCAAGTACTGACCAACTTAGTCGGTAACTCGATTAAGTTCACCGAAAAAGGCAACATTGATGTCAGCGTCGAAATGCGCGCCCAAGCAGGCGATGCGGTCGATCTGCAATTTATGGTGCGAGACACTGGCATCGGCATCTCAGAGCGCCAACAAGCGCAGCTCTTCCAAGCCTTTAGCCAAGCAGACGCGAGTATTTCACGTCGCTACGGCGGTACTGGGTTAGGTCTGGTTATTACACAAAAACTGGTCAGCCAAATGGGCGGGGAAATCAGCCTCACCAGCCGCCTGCACCAAGGCTCAACCTTCTGGTTCACTCTGCGTTTGCACTCAACGCAAATGCCAATGAGTGACCTGCTCGAATCCGAGTATCTGCAAGGCAAAGAGCTATTGTTGGTGGAGCCCAACATGCAAGCGGCGGCAGTCACGCAGCAACTATTGGCGCAAGAAGGCATTCACGTGGTCTACCGCTCGACCTTGCCAGATGAGAGCAAAACCTACGATTTCGTTCTGCTCAACTTGGCCGCCAATCAAAGCTACGACTTGCACACCATCGAAAACTGGCTCAGCCGTGCGCTGCAACTGTCCGCCAACACGGTGCTCGGCATTCCTAGTACCGAACTGGCGCTGGCCGATCAACTGCTGGGACATTTTGATGTGCAGTGTTTGACCAAACCACTGAGCCGCCGAAAGCTGTTGCAAAGCTTAATCGCCACACAAACCGCTCAACCAGAACTTGAGCAAAGTCAGCCGACACTGCAAGAGGATAAAGCCGCACTCACCGTACTCGCCGTGGACGATAACCCAGCCAACCTCAAACTGATCACCGCCCTTTTAGCCGAGCGTGTGACACACGTCGTGGCGTGCAGTTCCGGGCAAGAAGCGGTCGAGTTAGCGAGCAAAACGCCATTTGATCTGATCTTTATGGATATCCAGATGCCACAAATGGATGGAGTCACGGCGTGTAAGCAGATCAAGGAAAGAGAGCTTAATCACCAAACTCCGGTGATTGCCGTCACCGCGCATGCCATGAGTGGAGAGCGAGATCGCCTGCTCAAGGCGGGGATGGATGACTATCTGACCAAACCAATCGAAGAGCACATCTTGCAGCAGGTTCTTGTGCATTGGAATCCCAACACTTGCGATCAACAACTCAACAAAATCGGCCCTTGCTACGCCGAAGTCGCCCAAGAGCCAACGACAACGTCGCAAACAGAGCACAAAGCGGACGTGATTATTGATTGGCAGGCGGCGTTGAAACAGTCCGCCAACAAAGAAGACCTCGCTAAAGACATGCTTAGAATGCTGACCGAGTTTATTCCCGATGTTGAACAGATAGTCGAACAGGCACTGGACGACAGCCAGTATCCGCGAGATGAGTTAATTCATGTCATTCACAAACTGCATGGCAGCAGCTCTTACTGCGGTGTACCACGCCTGAAATCACTGTGCGCTACGCTAGAGCACGCATTGCGCTCGGGGGTTGAGTTGGCCGAACTTGAGCCTGAGCTGTTCGAACTGCAAGATGAGATGGTCAAAGTTACCGCCACTGCACAGTTTTATCTCAACTAGAGAGACACTCGTCTTTGAAAGGGATGAGAAAAGAGGAGCGGAAGGAAAAATTCCGCTCACGATAAACCACTACGATTCGAAGATCACGGTCGCCACTGCATAGTGGCGCTCATCGGAAATCGACAAATGGCTATGGACAACCTGTCTCTGCTCAGCAAGCTGCAACGCTTTACCGGAAAGATGCAAACAAGGCTTGCCATGCTCATCATTACTGACGGTGAAATCATGAAAGGTCACGCCATGAGCAATGCCCGTGCCTAAGGCTTTGGATGCCGCCTCTTTCGCCGCAAAGCGTTTGGCAAGAAAGCGCCCTTGCTGCTTCGTCGAGTGGAACACCGCCAGTTCAGATTGGCTCAGAATGCGCTCGGCAAAGGCTTCACCACTGCGAGCGAGTGCTTTTTCCACCCGCTCGATTTCAGCAATGTCAGTGCCAAGCCCTACAATTGCCATCTTACTTACGAGCCGCAACCATGATCGCTTTCATATCTGCGACCGCTTTTTCTAGCCCGTCAAACACCGCACGACCAATGATGGCATGGCCGATGTTCAACTCGTAGATCTCCGGTAACGCAGCGATCGGTGCCACATTGTGATAAGTGAGGCCGTGACCGGCGTTCACTGTAATGCCCAGATCGGCTGCATAGCTGGCGCCAGCGGCGATTTTCTTCAGTTCGTTGAGCCGATCCGCTTCGGTTTCTGCGTCGGCATAGTGACCAGTGTGCAACTCAATAAACGGCGCGCCACAAGCTTTCGCCGCATCAATTTGCTCACGGTCGGCATCGATAAACAGTGACACTTTGATGCCCGCGTCAGTCAGTTTTTGCGTCGCCGCTTTGACCTTCTCCAGATGACCAGCCACATCCAAACCGCCTTCGGTTGTCAGCTCTTCACGCTTTTCAGGCACCAAACAGACGTATTCCGGTTTAGTTTGCAGGGCAATTTCAACCATCTCGTCGGTGACGGCCATTTCCAGATTCATTCGCGTCTGGATGGTTTCGCTCAAAAGGCGCACGTCGCGATCGTTAATATGGCGACGATCTTCACGTAGGTGAACGGTGATACCGTCGGCACCTGCGCGCTCGGCAATTTCTGCGGCGTGGACAGGATCAGGGTACTTAGTCCCACGGGCATTACGCAATGTCGCGACGTGATCGATGTTAACACCCAGATAAATTGAGCTCATTTTTCAATACTCCTTGCTCGGGGAATTCGTGTCTGTATGAACAATTCCCGACTTTTTAAAGGTTTGCCGCCAAGATACGGCTTTAAGGCTATACGTGTAAAGCGTTTTGCCGCTTTAAGTTGTTCTCGGGTAACAAAGCGCCGCTCGCTAATCGCAATCAGTTCATTGCCGTAAAAAGTCAGATTATCCATACGTACTGAGGCAATAAACCCTTTTTGCTCACGATAACGGTAAGTCATGTCGGGGGCGACCGCTTCACCGCTGCCTGCGCAGTGCAAAAAATCCACGCCGTAACCCATCGCTGACAGCAGCGCCAGTTCAAAACGGCGCAAAGCGGGTTCTGGGTTGTCGTTTTGCGCCAACTCAGTTAACGCAAATAGATAATCATGAAACAACCCCGGCATCGCCACTTCCGCCGCCAAAACACGTCCAATCAGCTCGTTAACGTACATGGCCGAATACAGGGAGATCCCCGAGAGTGGCAAGCCAAGGCTGATCGGCTCGGCTTGGCGCAGAGTTTTCATTGACCCTTTGCCTGACCATTTGAGCAATAGCGGGGTAAAAGGCTGCAGCGCCCCTTTTAAATTGGAACGCTTGCTACGCGCGCCTTTCGACAAAATAGTCAGCCGACCATACTCCTCGCTAAAAACGTCGAGGATCAGGCTCGATTCGCTGTAAGGGCGACGATGCAAAATAAAGCAGCGTTGTAAGCCGTCACTTGGGTTCATTTTGCGACTGTTTCATCCATAAAAATAAGGAGCCAGTTGGCTCCCTACGGTCATGATTGCGGAGCGACACGTTCGCCTGCCCAATCACAGATCATCAATGTATCCGAGCGAGCGCAAGGCGCGTTCATCGTCTGCCCAGCCAGATTTCACTTTCACCCACGTTTCTAGGTAGACTTTGCGGCCAAACAGCTCTTCCATATCCAGACGCGCTTCGCGGCCGATGGTTTTGATCTTCTCGCCACCTTTCCCGATCACCATTTTCTTCTGACCACTGCGCTCAACCAAGATCAGCGCATTGATATGAAAACCGTCGGTTTCCGGGTTGTAGTCAAAGCGTTCAATTTCCACCGTAACCGAGTATGGCAGCTCTTCGCCTGTAAAACGCATCAGCTTTTCACGCACAATTTCAGACGCCATAAAACGCTGTGAGCGATCGGTAACATACTCTTCAGGAAAGTGGTGTACCGCTTTAGGGAGATGCTCACGCACGTGCTTGCGCAGCACGTCAATGTTCTTACCTTGTTTGGCGGAAATGGGCACCACATCAACGAAGTCCATCTTCTTCGACATCTCCATCATGTGCAGCATCACTTCATTGCGATCTTGCACGTTGTCCACTTTGTTCACGCACAGCACGACAGGGAAGTTGGCTTTTTGTAACTTGGTCAACACCATCTCATCATCAGCCGTCCAGTTGGTACCGTCGACCAAGAAAAACACCAGATTAACATCGCTCAGTGACGAGTTAGCGGCGCGGTTCATCAAACGGTTGATGGCACGCTTCTCTTCAATGTGCAGCCCCGGCGTGTCAACGTAGATGGCTTGGTAATCACCTTGCGTATCGACACCCATAATACGGTGACGCGTGGTTTGCGGCTTGCGTGAGGTAATGGAAATCTTCTGCCCTAAGATCTTATTGAGCAGGGTGGATTTCCCCACATTAGGACGACCAACAATGGCGATAAAACCACAGTGTTGATTCTCAGGCGAAGAAGGTTGTTGCTTCTCTTCTGATGCGAAAAACGCGTCGATATCGAATTCGTTATCAGCCATTGGTTAATTGCTCCAGAGCCGTTTCAGCAGCCGCTTGTTCTGCCTTGCGGCGGCTGGTACCTTTTCCGATCACAGGCTTGTCCATACCTGCGACATCACACTCAACCGTGAATTCTTGGTTGTGTGCTTCACCTTTAATATTAGTCACTGTGTAGACCGGCAGCGGTTTTCTTCTGCCTTGTAAAAACTCCTGCAAGCGGGTTTTTGGGTCTTTTTGAGATACGCCAGGCTTAATGGCTTCTAGGCGAGTGTTGTACCAGCTTAAGACGATGCCACGGACCACTTCCTGATCGCTATCCAGATAAATGGCGCCAATAATGGCTTCGACCGCATCAGCCAGAATCGAGTCGCGACGAAAACCGCCACTCTTCAACTCACCTGGACCTAATTTTAAGTAATCTCCCAGACCAAACTCACGGCCCAGCTCTGCCAATGTGTTTCCGCGCACTAAGGTCGCACGCATGCGGCTCATATCCCCTTCATTCACTTTGGGAAAGCGGTGATAGAGTTCATCAGCGATGACAAAACTTAAAATTGAATCGCCCAGAAACTCAAGACGTTCATTGTGTTTACCATTGGCGCTGCGGTGAGTCAGCGCCAGATTGATCAGCTCAGCATCGTTAAATTGATAGCCGAGCTTCTTACTTAGTTGATCAATAGGAGAATTCATACTCTCTCGATAGTCATTTATGTTAGTGAATGCCGCCGATGCGGTTAAAACGCACTCCGGTTGGGATCCATGATGGCAAGAAACTGTCGGCGCTGCGATCAAATTCAAAACTGATCCAGATAGCGACGGCTTTACCCACCAAGTTCGCTTCTGGCACAAAGCCCCAGAATCGGCTGTCAGCGCTATTATCACGGTTGTCGCCCATGACAAAATAGTGCCCTTGTGGAACCACCCATTCGTTTACGCCACTACGAGGACGATAAGCACTGATGCGATCGCTGCGCGTAGTATCAATCAGAATCCGGTGTTTCACTTCGCCCAAGGTTTCATCCAACTGCATGAGGGGAATGCCACCTTGCGAGAACTCGCTCTCAACCACATTGTTGCGCGCCACCAATTGGCATTCATTCTGCCCTTTCGCCTGAATACAAAGTTCTTTGTTTCTGTCGTAGCGCACCGTATCTCCCGGTAAACCGACGACACGTTTGATGTAATCAACGTTCGGTGAAGGCGGATATTTAAACACCACAATATCACCACGTTCCGGTTTGCCCGTTTCGACCAATTGAGTGCGCCATACCGGATCTTTCAAGCCGTACGCGTACTTTTCCACCAAGATGAAATCGCCGACCAGCAAGGTTGGCATCATAGAACCCGATGGGATTTGGAACGGTTCATAGATAAAAGAGCGCAGAATCAGTACAAAACCGATCACTGGAAAAATCGACACGCCATTTTCAATCCACCACGGCTGCATTTTCGCTTTTGCCAGTGTCGCGGCATCCAGACCTGCGTTGGTTTGCGCTTCAATTTCCGCCACTTTCTGTTGACGTTGTTTGCTCCAAACCAGCTTTTCTAGTACCCAAATGACGCCAGTCACTAGAGTGGCGATAACCAGGAGATGTGAAAATATCGTCGCCATTGACTTCCCTTATCTAAAAAATACGAAAGTGAAAGGGCGAGAACCCTTTCACTTGTTCAGTTTCTATCGTCGTATGACCGATGTCAGGCGGATAAAGTTCAAGGAAATTAATCTTTACCCACATGCAGAATCGCAAGGAACGCTTCTTGCGGTAGCTCAACGTTACCGATCTGCTTCATGCGTTTCTTACCTTCTTTCTGCTTCTTCAACAGTTTTTTCTTACGGCTCACGTCGCCACCGTAACATTTCGCCAATACGTTCTTACGCAGCTGTTTCACGGTTGAACGGGCGATAATGTGGTTGCCGATGGCCGCTTGAATTGCGATATCAAACATTTGGCGAGGAATGAACTCTTTCATTTTCTCAACCAACTGACGACCACGCGTCTGCGATTGATCTTTATGAGTGATGATCGCCAGCGCGTCAACTTTGTCGCCGTTGAGCAGAACGTCTACGCGCACCATGTCTGACGCTTCAAAGCGTTGGAAACCGTAATCAAGCGAGGCGTAACCACGTGAGGTTGATTTCAAGCGGTCGAAGAAATCCAGTACCACTTCAGCCATTGGAATATCGTAGGTTAGCGCCACTTGGTTACCATGGTAAACCATGTCAACCTGCGTGCCACGTTTCTCAATACACAAGGTAATGACGTTACCGAGGTAGTCCGCTGGCACAAGAATGTTACAACGCGCGATCGGCTCGCGAATCTCATCAACGTCATTAATGGCCGGCAGTTTCGCTGGGCTATCGACATAGATGGTTTCTTTGTTGGTTTTGAGTACTTCATACACTACGGTCGGCGCGGTGGTGATCAAGTCAAGATCGTATTCACGCTCAAGACGCTCCTGGATGATCTCCATATGCAGCATGCCAAGGAAGCCACAACGGAAACCAAAGCCAAGTGCCGCTGATGTTTCAGGCTCATAGAACAGAGAAGCGTCGTTGAGGCTCAGTTTGCCAAGGGCATCACGGAACGCTTCATAGTCATCAGAAGAGACAGGGAATAGACCTGCATACACCTGTGGTTTGACTTTCTTAAAGCCCGGCAGCGGTTTTTCTGCGCCATTTTTTGCCAGCGTCAAGGTATCGCCCACTGGCGCGCCAAGAATGTCTTTAATACCACAAACAACCCAGCCTACTTCGCCAGTGTTGAGCTCGGTGGTATCGATTTGTTTTGGCGTAAAAATACCAAGGCGATCCACGCCCCACACCTGACCCGTGCTCATCACTTTGATCTTGTCGTTCTTCTTCAACTGACCGTGTTTGATTCGCACCAGCGACACCACACCAAGATAGTTGTCAAACCAAGAATCGATGATCAGCGCTTGCAGCGGCGCCTCTGGGTCGCCTTCTGGAGCTGGAATGGCAGAAACAATCTTCTCCAGCACTTCGTCAACGCCCAAACCCGTCTTGGCTGAACAACGAACCGCATCAATGGCATCAATACCGACGATGTCTTCGATCTCTTCCGCCACACGCTCAGGTTCGGCTGCTGGCAGGTCAATTTTGTTCAGAATTGGCACCACTTCCAGATCCATTTCGATAGCGGTGTAACAGTTCGCAAGCGTCTGAGCTTCTACCCCTTGACCAGCATCCACCACCAGCAGAGCGCCTTCACAAGCCGCTAGCGAGCGCGATACTTCGTAAGAGAAGTCCACGTGCCCTGGAGTATCGATAAAGTTAAGCTGGTAGGTTTCACCATCTTTAGCTTGGTAGTCGAGTGTCACACTCTGCGCTTTAATGGTGATACCACGCTCACGTTCAAGTTCCATTGAGTCTAGAACTTGCTCTGCCATTTCACGGTCGCTCAATCCACCACAAACTTGGATTAAACGGTCTGATAGGGTCGATTTACCGTGGTCGATATGGGCGATAATCGAAAAGTTACGAATGTGCTTCATAGATTTGGGGTGACTAAACTCTTTAATTCTGGGACATAGAAACGCCGCTCAAAGGCGGCATTTCTGTTAAGTTGGCAGATTCTACCCAATTTCAGGGCGGGACGCATCATAATTTAGGCAATAGGCGCACCGAAGGTTCGCAGCAAAATAACCTGTTGTGCGCTTTGCTGTTCAGTAGCGCTGGCGAGTTTTTTCGCTGTCAATAAGCCCAATCCAGCCCCGATGGCCGAAGCGGCGATGACGATCCCTTCCCCCAATCCAAGCAAAGGAACCAACAATAACTGGCCAATCATGGCGCCTAATATCAACGCCATTAAAGGGACAACATAGACAATCAATGCCGAGCGCAGCACGTTTTGTTCTGAGATGCCGATTTCGACCACTTCTCCCACCTGCAAAGGCTGCTGGGTTTGCAGGTGCCACGCTAACGCTTTTTTTCCCACGGCTTTACTGACAATACCTGTGCCACAGCTCTTTTGTGAGGCGCAACTATTACAACTGGTTTGCTGCTCGCAGCTCAGTTCAACTGAAAAATGCTGTTGCTGAGCAGTCACTTGAGTGACCGTCGCCAGTGCCGTCATCATTGCGAGCTCTCCTTAACCTGCAAGGTGGAGAAGGTCACAGATTGGATAATACGCTGCGCTGTGGCGGGAGGAATATCACCCACCACGGAGATCTCGTAGTTACCACGCACTGCACTATTGAGTGTACGGCGCCCTTGGCGCACCAATTGCCCTTTGAGCGAATGAGCATCTTTTTCACTGACATACACAGAAAAGCTGAACAAACCGTCACTAAACAGTTGGCTCTCAACCATCTGTTCTGTTAACCCTAAACGGTAACGATTGAGTTCATTCGGCTCAAACCCTTCCGGCACCCAAGAGACTTTCCAATTACTTTGATCGACGGCACCTTTAGGTAAGCTCAGTACTGCAGGCAACTGGACATCTTTCAAGCCGCTCATCAGCTCAGCAATCTGTTGATTAACGGAATAGGAGATGGTTCTAAACTGCTCAAGTACTTCCCCATCACGATCCACCAAATCAGCTCGCAATGGCAACTTGCTCTGTTCATCGATCCACATAACGTAGGAATAACGCAAGCCGTCTTTAGGAACAATCCGGATCACTTGCGAAGGCGTGCCCGCTTCACGTGCTCGGCCCACTTGAACGTAATCGTAGTAACGATGCAGATGTTCAATGTCGCTGCCAAGCATGGGCATCACGGGAGCAACCATTTCTCCGGCTTCGATGGTGAAAGGCTCAATGCCCGGTTCGATATAACTGACTTCACTGCCCCGTTTGATCACTTCACGTACCGGACCACTTAAATAGACCAGATGCGCATATTGCAGATCATCTTTGTTGGCATGACGGTACAACAAAGGCTCGATGCTGTTCTTCTTGATGAGAATATAAGCTAGTTCATAGCTCAAATTTTGGCTGGCTTCGCTCATTTGATGCAACAAAGCCTCTGCTGGCTTGTCGCTAGCAAAGGCTTGAGGAGTCATCACACTGAACAGAGCACAAACGCTGAACAGGAATTTCTTCATTCAATTTCCGATTTAAGTTGCTCATCCTCAAGCATGGATGAATCACTATTTAATCTTAACTGGAGTTCGTAGTCGCGTAACATAGCATGAACCCGCTTACGCTGCTCTTGCAAAGACGCATCACTCATCGATTTTTCTACCGATTCGCGTGTCAAGCTCACAGGCTCTGCGCTGCCTGCAAAAGGAATGGTTTGCAAGACAGGTAACTGTTCCGCTTGAGGCACGCTAGAATCACCGCCGCCATATTGCTGAACACCGATGATCACCGCCAGTGAAACACACGCTGCAATCGCCACCTGACCAAATTGAGAGAGCCAAGCAGGTAGCTGCTTTTTCGCTTCTCGCGGAGTGGGCTGCGATTCACGCGGAACTTGACTCAGTTCCACAATGCGCTGCTGATGAGTACTATGTACCGGCTCGTCTTCCAATGCTAAGGCAACACTTTCAGCGATATTCCATTGTGGCTGGCTTGGTCCTTCTCCACGCATCACATCACCAATCAAATGATAATGACGCCAAGAGTCAAGGCTGTCTTGATCTTGCTCGATTTCTCGCAACAAGGCCAAATCGACTGTTTCACCATCCATGAGTGCCGAGAGCTTTTCTTTATCAGCCATTCTTAATTCACCATTGTTATTACTGGTACTAGCGTTGTAAAAGAGGTTGAATTTTCTTTTCCACCGCCTCACGAGCACGGAAGATACGCGAACGTACCGTTCCTACAGGGCAATCCATCACTTCTGCAATTTCTTCATAGCTCAAGCCATCTAGCTCGCGCAAAGTCATTGCGGTTTTCAAATCTTCGGGTAACGCATTAATCGCATCGAAAACGACTTGTTTCAGTTCGTTGGACAACGTTAAGTTCTCTGGGTTCGATATTTCTTTTAAGGCGTTACTTGTCTCATAAAATTCAGCTTCTTCAGCATCCACATCAGTGGCAGGAGGACGACGACTCTGCGCAACAATATGGTTCTTGGCAGTGTTTACCGCAATTCGATATAGCCAAGTATAAAAGGCACTTTCGCCACGAAAACTTGGAATCGCACGATAAGCTTTAATAAAAGCTTCCTGAGCAACGTCGGGGACATCACCAGGATTACTGACATATCGGGAAATAAGATTGCATACTTTATTTTGGTACTTGATCACCAAGAGGTTGAATGCTTGCTTATCGCCACTCTGAACTCGCTCAATCAATACTTGATCGGTAAGCTGCTCGTTCATTCGAGCGGATACTCCTATTCGTTATGACCCTTCTCTTCACAGATATGGGCAATAATTATGCATAATGTAGTATTGACACCACTGTTTACTTGAGCACTATTGTGACTTGCGACCAACAAGAAAGTTCCACGCTTTCTTAAATATTTTGTCAATATTGGTTCGTGATGTGATGTAATAAACACGCTTTGCCATTGATTCTGGATGGACAGAGTGAGAAATGCAATGGCGGTTTGTGCTGACTAGGGCTTTTCTTCGCCGACAGTGTTCGGTGTGTTATGCAGATTGGATGCACATGAGGTGCTGAATATACCAAAGTGAACCAGTTCACTTTAGCTCGGGATTTTGAAAATTTTATGAACGCAAACCGTGAACATGAATGTGATGTGTTAGTGGTGGGCAGTGGTGCTGCGGGTTTATCGTTAGCCTTGCGAGTCGCCAATCACTGTAAAGTTATCGTGTTGAGTAAAGGGCCACGCAGCGAAGGCGCGACGTTTTACGCACAAGGTGGTATCGCCGCTGTTTTTGACGAGTCAGATAGTATCGAGTCGCATATCCAAGATACGCTGATTGCTGGCGATGGACTGTGTGAGCGAGAGACGGTGAAGTTTATCGCCGAGAATGCCAAAGAGTGTGTGCAATGGCTGATTGATGGCGGCGTGCCTTTCGATCGAGAAGAAGATGACTCCGATGACGAGCCACGCTATCACCTCACCCGAGAAGGCGGACACAGCCACAGACGCATCCTGCACGCTGCCGACGCCACGGGCATGGCGATGCAAACGTCCTTGCAAGACAACGCGCACAATCACCCCAACATCCAAGTTTTAGAACGTCATAACGCCCTTGATTTGATCACCGAAGACAAAATTGGCGGCGACAAAAACAAGGTGATCGGCGCGTACGTATGGAACCGCAACGCTGAACACGTCGAAACGGTTCGTGCTAAGTTTGTGGTGTTGGCTACGGGCGGCGCCTCCAAAGTGTATCAGTACACTTCAAACCCAGATGTTTCCTCGGGAGACGGCATTGCGATTGCTTGGCGTGCCGGATGTCGTGTCGCCAACCTTGAGTTCAACCAGTTCCATCCAACCTGTCTCTACCATCCAGAAGCACGCAACTTCCTGCTGACAGAAGCCTTGCGCGGCGAAGGCGCTTATCTGCGTCGTCCAGACGGCTCGCGCTTTATGCCGGACTTTGATTCGCGCGAAGAGTTAGCACCGCGTGATGTCGTCGCGCGCGCGATCGACTTTGAAATGAAACGTCTGGGCGCGGATTGTATGTACCTCGACATCAGCCACAAGCCTGCCGATTTCATCACTAAGCACTTTCCGATGATCTACTCGCGCCTGATGGATTTAGGCATCGACATGACCAAAGAACCTATTCCAATTGTTCCTGCCGCTCATTACACCTGTGGTGGCGTTATGGTCGACAAAAACGGCCAAACCGACTTGGAAAATCTCTACGCGATTGGCGAAGTCAGCTACACGGGTTTGCACGGCGCGAACCGCATGGCGTCGAATTCGCTGCTCGAATGTGTGGTCTATGCCTGGGCCGCCGCCAAAGACGTGCTGAAAAAACACAAGCACGTCACGCTGGCACCCTCACTCCCCAACTGGGATGAAAGCCAAGTGACTTGCAGTGATGAGGAAGTGATCATCCAGCACAACTGGCATGAACTGCGCCTGTTTATGTGGGATTACATGGGCATCGTTCGCACCGACAAACGCCTTGAGCGCGCGCTGCGACGCATTCAGTTGCTGCAGCAAGAAACACACGAGTACTACAGTAACTTCAGAGTTTCCAATAACTTGCTTGAGCTGCGTAACTTACTACAAGTGGCGGAACTGATGGTTCGCTGCGCCATGCAACGCAAAGAAAGCCGAGGCTTGCACTATACCTTGGATTATCCTGAGCAAATGGAGCACAGTGCGCCGACCATTCTCACCCCAGAGCGTTAATTGCTACGTTCTGTCAGTCATGCAAGGGAGCTAGGTTAGCTCCCTTTTCGTTTGCAGCTGCTTGATGACGACCAGCAGTTGGCGATATTCGTCTTCTTGACAACTGTCACGCCAAATCAAAAACCGTTCACCCGAGGCGGTTTTTAAACTGATAAACCACCAATAGAACTGACTATTGACCCAAGCAAGCTGCCATTGTTGCTGGCCCAATTTTAAGCGCCCCGAAAAAGACAAAGAGAGATGACCCAACAACTGCGGATAGAGGATGTCTCGGTTTTGATAACGCTGCAGCAAAATGGTGAATAGAGGGAAAAGCGTCACCAGCGGCAAGGAAGAGTAGACTAAAGCCCACAAAGCAAGACTGAACACGCCAGCACTGAGCCAATGGGCTTTACGAGATGAAAAACAGGTAAGATTAACGTACCTTGCTGAGGTTGTGAGCGACAATTTTATCGACCATTGAGGCATGCCCCAAGTTCTCACTGCGTCCGTGGCCCATGATCCAAGTAAACAAATCCGGATCATCGCTTTCCAACAGCGACACAAAATCGCGCTGTTCGTTTTCACTTAGGCTTTCAAAGCACTCTTCAAAAAAAGGCATGATCACCACATCCAGCTCCAGCATGCCGCGACGACAAGCCCATTTGATGCGCGCTTTTTCTTCCGTAGTGTACATCGGTTATTCCTCACCTTATGTTTTTATTGAGGCGGAGTGTAACAAGGCTGTCAGCCCGCCACTAGTGTGTCTGTCACAAACTGCAATCTCACCTACTGAATAAAACCCTGTTTTTGCTGTGCTGACAAAGCGTGCAGCGCGGATTAACATAGAGACAAATGACGCTGCGATGCCAAGCGAGCATCCCTTATCGTCGCATTACCAACCGTATTGATAGGTATTTTTCTTATGCAATGGAAGAATCTGTTCTCCCGCCTCGAATTGAGCAGCAGCGAAGCGTTGCCAGAATTGGCGGTCAGCCTGCTGGACAACCTAAGCCTAGTGACCATCACTGGCAACGACAAAAAGTCATACCTGCAAGGTCAAGTGACTTGCGATGTGGTCTCGCTGCAAGCGGATCAAGTCGTTTGGGGTGGACACTGCGATGCCAAAGGCAAACTTTGGTCGACCTTTCGTCTGTTTCATTTTCAAGATGGCTACGCCATGCTGCAAGACCAATCTGCCGTTGAAATTGAACTGCAAGAGCTGAAAAAATACGCCATTTTTTCCAAAGTTGAATTTCAAATCAGCGAAAAAGTATTACTTGGGATCTGCGGCATCAAAGCAACAGATTGCATTGACTCACTTAGCGGTGAGGCACGCGGCCCACTGCGTGCGCTGGAGCACGCCACCGCCGTGCAACTGACGGACAAACAGTGGCTTTTGATCGTTGAACCAGAAGCAGTCGAAAGTCTCTTGGCCAAGTTCAATGCCCCTTTAACCACGCATTCGCTCTGGGATTTGTATGACATTTTACAGGCAGCGCCGCGCATTCCCCTATCCGCTCAAGGTGAACATATTCCACAAGCGGTCAATCTGCAGGCTGTGGGCGGGATAAGCTTTAAGAAAGGCTGTTACACCGGGCAAGAAACCGTCGCTCGTGCCAAATATCGCGGCATCAACAAACGCGCGATGTATATCGTCTCTGGCGACAGTCCGCTCGCTCTGAACGCACAGCAGCCAATTACGCTCGAACGCAGCGTAGGAGAAAACTGGCGTAAAGCGGGTGAGCTAATGCACTGCTATCAATTTAGTGACCAACAAGCGTTAGGCTTGATGGTGTTGCCAAACGACCTCGATCCAGAGACAGAACTTCGCCTCGCAGAGCAGCCTGAGACTCGCTGGCGCATCCTGCCACTGCCCTATTCCCTGGCCGATGAGTGATCCCATCGCTACCGCGCTCACGCAGTATCTCCAACAGCAGCAGGTGAGTTATCACCTGCTTCCCCACCAAAGGCCTGCGACCAGCATTGAAGACGCGGCTCAACAAAGAGGGATTCGCCCGGCACAGATGGTAAAATGCATTTTACTGCGAGATATGAGCGACCGCTATGTGTTGGCCTGTGCCCCCGGCGATCGCAGTGTTGATCCGAAAAAAGTTCGCGCACTGTTCGGTTATCGACGTATGACGTGTGTCGACAAAGCCGAAGTGGCCGCAATCACTGGCTATGAGATTGGCACGGTGACACCTTTGCTATTAAAGACCAACATGCCAATCGTGTTCGACTCAACCCTACTGAGCGAGCCATGGGTGACGATCAGCAGCGGCAATTTGATGGCAGGGCTCAAACTGGAACTGAAAAGTTTACTATCACTTTGCCAACCGCAACTGGCTGCCATCTGTCGCGAGCCGAGCGACCTCTGAGTTTGAGATGCAAACAATGTGAACGCCCTCACAATTTATTGACTGACATCACAACTAAAGAAATCTCATATGGAATTTTTAGTCATTTAAAAAACATAAATAGTCACAAGGATTAAATTAGGCTACTCTGATTTGGCTGAGTGAGTTTCGTACAAAAACCATCTCAGCCTAAGTGAATCCACTGACACTGTTCAGTAAATCCACTTTTGTGTAATGCATCTGTGACTATTCGCCCGCTGCTGCGGGCTTTTTTTCTTTTCTTTCCAGCTCAGCTTCGCGTAACAAAAAAATATCAACTATTCTTATTTCTGTAACAAAACCATTGCCTAATACGGCACGTATCAGTCAATGTGCCGTGGCTCTCGTGTCAGTTGCAGACGCTCAGATGGGCATCAATAGTGTTTTTGGGGTAAATATCACTAAATTCATTCAATTGACTTTTGAAATCGCCAATGACAGCACAATTATCTAAATGCGCAATACTTAGCTCTATATTGACCTGCACATATCACATTATCCAGATACGCCAATCGGTATAATGATGGTGCAGATTGAGAAAAAGGAGACCTATATGAGACTGTTTAAGCGCTATACGCCGGGTATGATAGCCAAGCATGTAAGTCGTCTTTTTAAGGGAAGAATTTATATCTATGGTGTGGGCAAGTTTGAGTTTGATAACGGAAAACTCATCTTGCCTGAGAAAGCGGATAAAAAACATTATCAGACTGTCAAAGAAGTGAATCAGGAAATTATGCGGCTTCGATGCGCCTATGCTTAGCATAGTGATTGAATCAAAAAGAAGGGCTGGAGAACCAGCCCTTTTGCATCTTTATGCGCAACCACTTGCATTTAATTGTGCGTCACAGACCTACGTGCCAGATCAGGCAATTCTCCTTTCAGACCTAACGCATACTGCATGATTTCACTCTTGGCTCCCGGCAGTTTTCCCGCCACCGTCATCCCCACGCCACGTAGCAGTTTTTTCAGCGGGTTTTGCCCGGCAAACAGATCGCGAAAGCCTTGCATTGCGGCGATCATTTTAGCCGCTTCGGCTTTGCGCCAGCGCTCGTAACGGCGCAAATTGCGCTGAGCACCAATGTCTTGGCCACTGCGCCACAACGCCAGCACCTCTTGCGCTAAGCTCGCTGCATCCAACAATCCAAGATTGACTCCTTGCCCAGCCAAAGGGTGAATGGTGTGCGCCGCATCGCCCACCAGCGCGACCCTTTCACGCACAAAATCGCGTGCATAGCGCATTTTAAGTGGCACAGCAAAGCGCTCGCCAACCACTTCACATAGCCCTAAACGCACATCAAATTCACTGGTCAGCGCTTTATTAAACTGCTCATCACTCAATGCCATTAAGGCTTGCGCTTTATCCGGTTCACAAGACCAAACGATCGAGCTCATGTCGCCTTGAGACATAGGTAAAAAGGCTAACGGGCCATCGGGGGTAAAGATTTGTCGCGCCACGCTTTCGTGCGCTTCCATGGTACGCACATTTGCCACAATCGCGGTATGACCGTAGTCCCAGTGAGTTAACGGAATATCTTGCTGCTGTCTCACCCAAGAGTTTGCCCCATCGGCTCCGACCACTAACTTGGCCGTCAACGCCTGGCCATTATCAAGCGAGAGCCAAACCTCGCTTTCACCCACCGCCATAGACTGGCATTGCGCCGGCATTAAAAGCGTCACGTTATCCATTTTTTCCACCTGCTCTAGCAGAGCCAGTTGGATAACACGATTTTCGACAATGTGACCAAGGTTATCCTGCGCCATGCTCGCTGCGTCAAAATTGATGTGGGCAAAACTGTCTTGCTCCCACACTTCCATCGACTGATAAGCCGCCGCACGGCGTTCAATAATGCCTTGCCAAGCACCGAGTTTACGCAACATGATTTCGCTCGAACGACTCAGCGCCGACACACGCACATCGGGCAGCTCACCAAGTTGTGTTTCTGGCACTCGGCCTTCAATGACTGCAACGCGCAGCTCGCTCTCTTTGAAGGCGGCGGCTAACGCCAGTCCGACCATGCCACCACCAATGATGGCAATATCTACACTTTGCATCATGCTTTGTTTACTCGTTATCGGCTCACCAGCCCTAAAGTCTGGCGAAGTAAAGGTTGTTTTAACAGCGAAAAATTATCCATCAACCCTAAGCCAAGATTACGCCCGAGGCGCAAGCTAAGGTAATCATTGGAAAAAATATGCACTAAGGCACTGGTCATTTGAATCGTATTACGGCGGTCTGCTGCGCGTCTTTGCTTGAAGCGCATCAGCGTTGGGTAATCACCAACATCTTGCTCTGAACTGACAATTTCTTCAGCCAAGCTGGCGACATCACGAATACCCAAATTAAACCCTTGCCCTGCGATTGGATGCAAGGTTTGCGCAGCGTTGCCCACCACGGCAAAGCGGTGGGAAATGTTTTGCGTTCTATGGTGCAATACCAATGGATAGCTCGCACGTTGCCCCACTCGTTTGAATGCGCCTAAACGCCAGCCAAACGCCTGTTGCAACTGGCCGAGAAACTCGCTGTCAGGCAACGCCATGACTCGCGCCGCCTCTTGCGGAGGCAAGCACCAGACTAATGACATGCGATTGTCAGACATCGGCAGTAGCGCCAGCGGGCCATGTTCAGTAAAGCGCTCAAACGCCCGACCGAGATGCAACTCCTGAGTAACAATATTGGCAATGATCGCGGTTTGCTGGAAATCGTGCTTTTGCAACGCGAGGCCAAGTTGCTCACAGCAAGACGAGACGGCCCCATCAGCGGCGACCAACAAACGCGAGGTCAACGATTGGCCACTTTGCAACGTCAAGTGAACTTGTTGCGAGTCACGCTGCACATCAATAACGGCATCAGGCAGATAAACGTCAATCGACGGATGATGTTGTAGCCGCTGCTGATAAAATCGCCCAACGTCGGCCAGCTCCACCACATAGCCTAACGCCTCCTCCCCCACTTCTTGCACGCCAATGTCCGTCATGCCTGCATGCGAACGGTCAGAAACGTGAATATGGCGGATCGGTGTGGCGAAAGGCAACATCTCGTCCCAAAGGGCAAAACGTTTCAATAAGGTAACGGTACCGAATGAGAGCGCAATCGAGCGCGAATCAAAGCCGGGGTGGGATTGCGTCTCTACCGCATGAGGCTCAACCACCGCCACACGCAATCTATTCCCACTCAAATGGGCAATCGCCAAAGCCAAAGTGGCTCCTGCCATCGCACCGCCCGCAATCACAACATCATACTGCGCCATCGCCTACTCCCTCAGTGAATCGTTGGGTTATCTTGCTTCTCAGCTTTCGCGCCGAATTCTGCGTGGATGATCAAAGCGCACGCTTTAACGTGCTCAATTACCTGTTCGAGCAGTTCAGCTTGTTCCGCTAAATCTTCTTCTTCGTCGATACCGAGGCGGGCTATTTCTTCCATGTCTGACAGCGCTTCTTTCGCTACTGTCGACGCTTGGTTCACTGTTGCCCCTGCAAGACCAAGGCCTGAAATAAAGTGATTAACCCAATCAGACAAGCCATCAGCCAAAGCAAACAGCGCCTCGTCTCCTGATTCATCTGGTAAGAGTAGATTGAGCTCGATCTCACTGCTGGTCAATTCGGCACTGGTCGCTTTAAAGAGATTCTCGGCCAATGCTAACGCTTCACTTGGCCATCCCATACCATCATTGGTGTAGTCAAACAGCATTGGCTGCCAACTCAGAGAGTTAAGTGGCAATCCACCGCTCAACATGCCACACAACAAGCCGTGTAACTCAGCAGGTGTCACGGCCAAACTGGCCATTTTTAATAAATCAGACGCTTGTGGATAGTTTGGCAATTGAATTTCACTCATGATTCAGTCTTGTGATGAAAAATTGGTAGCGCCAATCGTACCATTTAGACCGATGGGCGAAAACGACGACGTCACGGTTTTCTGGATAGCAATTAAGCAAATTGTCCAATTACTGTCACTTTGCCATGACATTTCACTCAGAGGCATGGTGAAAAGCTTGAATCTTCATAGCGCTTTACCTATAGTTTGCTCCTCGGTCGTTGTTGAGTACAATACCTAAGTAAACGCGTTACAGAGTTAATTCATCATGAGCAACCAAGCGGTAGACGTTGAAATTCTTGGCAAAATGACCCGTGTCAGCTGTCCGGCAGGGCAAGAACAGGCATTGGTTGCCGCGGCTCAAGATCTCGATCGCCGATTGAAAGAGATGAGTGAACGTACTAAGGTAACTAATGAGACCCAATTGTTGACCTTCGCAGCACTCAACATCTGCTATGAACTCAACAGTAAGTTCAGTGAAGAGAATCAACAACAGGTACTCCTTACTGAACGGATGGAAAAATTGACCGCTTCTATTGAAGAAGCCTTAAGTAGCGTCAAGCAAGGATTGCATCGCTAAAGAATTTACCCTGGAGTGTTTGTCAGCGGGATTTACGTCCCTGAGCCGATAAGCAACAACCAAGGGTTGGTACTTGATAGCTATTGAGCAAGCTTGGCTCGCACCGAGAAGCCTACGGTTATCATTGCCGATCCGCCTTGAACCAGCTGGTTCAAGGGCCATAATCCGCAACGGCACTCTGGGGTACCCTTTCTATGCAGACATTGTCTCGTCAAGATTTTCGCCGCTTAATCCGCACCAAACGCAACGCCCTGTGCAGCGATACTCAATATCAAGCCGCTCTCGATCTTATCCACCAATTTTCTCAGTTAAGCGAGTTGCCGCAAGCGCAGCACATCGCACTCTATCTCTCTTCAGATGGAGAGTTAGATACCTCGCCGCTGATCCACTGGCTGTGGCAACAAGATAAAGCCGTCTATCTGCCGGTCATTCATCCTTTTTCTCAAGGACAATTGCTGTTTTTGCATTACACACCAAAAACGGCTTTAGTCTACAACCGCTACGGCATTCTTGAGCCCAAACTCGACCTAAGGCTGATTCAACCACTGGCAAAATTGGATTTGATTTGCACTCCATTAGTTGGCTTTGATCGCCACGGACATCGTCTCGGCATGGGAGGCGGTTATTATGATCGCACGCTCTCGGGCTGGTTTACTACCGGAGTAGGCGCCAAGCCGATCGGCATTGCTCACGATTGCCAATACGTGGAAGCGTTGCCCGTCGAAGCATGGGATATTCCTTTGCCCAAGATCGTGACTCCAAGCCAGATCTGGCAATGGGAAATCGAGCGCTAACTCGCTATAATCGCGCGGCACCGTTTACCCCCTTCATCAATTCAGGAGATGAGCATGACTCAAGATGAAATGAAAAAAGCCGCTGGTTGGGCAGCACTGAAATATGTAGAGAAAGGCAGTATTGTTGGCGTTGGTACTGGCTCAACCGTTAATCACTTCATCGATGCTCTGGGCACCATGAGCGAAGAGATCAAAGGAGCGGTTTCTAGCTCCGTCGCTTCTACCGAGAAACTCGAAGCACTGGGCATAAAAGTGTTTGATTGCAACGAAGTAGCCTCTCTGGATATCTATGTCGACGGCGCTGACGAAATCAACGCCGATCGCGAAATGATCAAAGGCGGTGGCGCCGCGCTCACTCGCGAGAAGATTGTTGCGGCGATTGCCGACAAGTTCATCTGTATTGTTGATGGCACAAAAGCCGTTGACGTACTGGGCAGCTTCCCTCTGCCTGTTGAAGTGATCCCAATGGCTCGCTCTTATGTCGCTCGTCAGCTCGTTAAGCTTGGTGGTGACCCTTGCTACCGCGAAGGTGTTATCACCGACAATGGTAACGTGATCCTCGATGTCTACGGAATGAAGATCACCAACCCTAAAGAGCTAGAGAGCCAAATCAATGGTATCGCTGGCGTGGTCACCGTTGGTTTGTTTGCTCATCGCGGTGCCGATGTGGTGATCACGGGTACACCACAAGGGGCAAAAATCGAGGAATAATTCGCTGGCTTTGTGCTTATTTCCGTTATTTGCTTACAGACGGTGCCTTAGGGCACCGTTTTTTATCACTTTCACTAAGAAAATTATCTCTTATTCCGTAATTTTCTTACCCAAAGCAAATTTTTTTTGTTACTTTATTGAACAGAAGACGCACAAGGAAACGTTTGTCCTATAACAAAACTGTTAATTTTATCACTTTTAGCCGTTTTGCCGCATGTGCGCCACATTAGCCCACCTTTCCATTTTAAGGACGATAACAATGGCCAAAGTTTCACTGGAAAAAGACAAAATTAAGATCTTACTTCTTGAAGGCCTTCACCCATCTTCGGTAGAAGTACTGCAATCCGCTGGTTATACCAATATCGAGTACCACAAAGGTTCTCTTTCAGAAGAAAAACTTATCGAAGCGGTTAAAGATGCGCACTTCATCGGCATTCGCTCCCGTACCAACCTAACCGCAGAAGTGATCAATGCAGCACAAAAGCTGGTTGCGATTGGTTGTTTCTGTATCGGTACCAACCAAGTAGACCTTAATGCAGCGGCCAAACGTGGTATTCCAGTGTTCAACGCGCCGTTTTCCAATACCCGCAGCGTAGCGGAACTTGTCCTTGGGCAAATTCTCCTGTTACTACGTGGCATTCCTGAGAAAAATGCGCTGGCACATCGTGGTATTTGGAAAAAAAGTGCGGACCATTCCTATGAAGCGCGTGGTAAACGCCTAGGTATTATCGGCTACGGCCACATTGGCACTCAGCTGGGCATTATTGCTGAAAACTTAGGGATGCGTGTTTACTTCTACGATATTGAAAACAAGCTTTCACTAGGTAACGCGACGCAAGTGCACACTATGAGCGAGCTGCTTAACAAGTGTGATGTGATTTCGCTGCACGTACCCGAAACCCCAGATACCAAAGATATGATGGGAGCGGAAGAGTTCGCGCGCATGAAGCCAGGCTCTATTTTCATCAACGCCGCACGCGGTACTGTGGTGGATATTGAAGCGCTCTGCCACGCCTTGGAATCAGGCCATTTGGCGGGCGCGGCTATCGATGTATTCCCAGTGGAGCCAGCAACCAACGCCGATCCTTTTGAGTCGCCATTGCAAAAATTCGACAACGTCATCCTCACCCCGCACGTCGGCGGTTCGACGCAGGAAGCGCAGGAAAACATCGGCGTTGAAGTGGCAGGCAAACTGGCTAAGTACTCTGACAACGGTTCAACGCTGTCTAGTGTAAACTTCCCTGAGGTTTCTCTGCCAGAGCATCGCAGTTGTTCACGTCTGCTGCACATCCACCAAAACCGTCCGGGTATTCTGACGCAAATCAACACTATTTTTGCCAAAGAAGGGATCAACATCGCGGGTCAGTATCTACAGACCTCGGCTGATATCGGTTATGTGGTGATTGACGTTGAAACAGAACGCTCTGAAGAAGCACTGGTGAAACTAAAAGAGATTGAAGGCACGATCCGCGCGCGCATCCTGCACTAACCGTACATTCACTAACAATCATACAAAAGGGCAGATTCTTCTGCCCTTTACTTTTGCCACTTCGCTTTTATTCCGCGAGCTGATAGATCACATCCACCTGATCACGAATGATCAAACTGGAGTCCTGGTAACTGTTTGACTCCGCTTTTGCATCCATCGCCATAGAGCGCATCAGCACTGGCTGCACATTGGGTTGGTTGTAGTTAATCTGCCAGATTTCGCCCAAGTTTTTACCGAAACCTTTCGCCAGTGAACTGGCTTTTTGCCGCGCATCATTAATCGCTTCTAAACGCGCTTGTTGCTGATATTCTGCTTCATTGCTGACTTTAAGCTCGACGCTGTCGATCTGATTGATCCCCGCATTCAGCGCCAGATCTAAATAGTTGTTGAGTGCCGAAAGGTCGTCGACTTGCACCGTGACGCTGCGTGAAGCGCGATAGCCAATGAGTTCAGGCTTAGCATTGTTTGGATAGTGATACTGCGGAGCAAGATAGAGATTGGAACTGCGAATACTCTCTTTACCGATGCCAGCTTTGTTGAGACTAGTGAGGAAAGCATCGACCGTACTATCAACCGACTGCTTGGCCGACTCCGCGGTCATGCTAGATTCCACCACTTTGACAGAAAACACCGCACTGTCGGGAATCGCAACAACTTCACCATAGCCCGTCGTCGAGAGGTGGGCAAAATTCAGTGTATTAGCCAAGGCTGGCGAGCTGGAGATTAGCGCACTCACAAGTAGGTAGGGAGAGAACCGTTTCATTTATCAAACCTTCTATTATCAGACACTTCTGATAATAGAAGGTTTGGCCAATTAACCAATATCTGGCGATGATTTCTTACACAATTTTGACGCGCTCAGCACGTCCCTACTGCGGAAGGTGGGCCTGTGCATAGCTGACAATCGCTTGGGATATTTCTTGCAAAATGCCCGTCTCCAATTGCCAGTGATGCCAGTAAATACGGTTGGAAAGCAGAAAACCTGGAGTAATATCCACCAATTCGCCCGAGAGCAACTCTCTTTCAATTTGTAATTTTGGGATCAAACAGTAAGCGATGCCCGATACCGCTAAGCGTACAAACGCCTCAGAACTGCCGACGTTATGATTGATCACGCTGTCTCTGGCAATATTGAAATGATCTGCAAGAAACTTACGATGCAAATCATCATACTGATCGTAGGAAACCGCAGGCGCTTTGCTGAGCGTCTGGTAGTTCACGCCCTGCTGGAAATAGCGGCGAACAAAGTCCGGACTGGCGACACACACATAATCCATTCGGCCTAAATAATCGGCTCGACACCCGGTAATTGGCTGAGATTCCAAACTGATCGCCCCAGCTACTTCGCCACTTTTCAGCTTTTCAATCGAGCGTGACTCACCATAAATGGCCAAATTGAGTTCCACTTGTCGCTGTGTCATCACCTCTTTCAGCGCGGGCAACAGCCATGTTGCGAGGCTGTCAGCATTGGTGGCCAGAGCCAGCTGCACCGGTCTTGATACGTCGTCGTTCATCAGCTCGGGGATCAATTCATGCTCAAGCAGGCGAATGCGTTGATACAAACCAATCAGTTTCTTGCCAACGGGAGTCGGTTTAGGCGGCTGCTCGCGAATCAATACTGGCTGGGCAAGGAACTTCTCCAACTGTTTCACTCGCTGGGAGATGGCCGATTGGGAGATAAACAGCTCCTCTGCTGCCCGCTCAAAACCGCCTTGTGTTACCACGGCATTAAGCGCCTCTATCCATTTGTAATCCAATCCGCGCATCCGACTCCCCTACTCTTAATCAACGATTAGATATTCTTATATATGATTAAAATCATTAATTACACTTATTAAAACAAAAGAGCTACCTTGCTCACATTCTCTTATCTGTATCACTTTTTATCTGGGGTTTACCGTGAATTTCTGGCTGTTATTACAGGGATTTGGCTTAGGCGCGACCATGATTATTCCCATTGGCGCACAAAATGCTTTTGTGCTGAATCAAGGCATTAAAAGACAACATCATTTGACCACGGCGGCTATTTGCAGCGTACTGGACATGATTTTTATCTCTCTGGGCATTTTTGGTGGCGGCGCGATTTTATCGCAAAATGAGATGCTACTGACTTCCGTCACCTTAGGGGGAATTGCTTTTCTTGCCGTGTACGGTTTCATGTCGCTGCGCAGTGCGCTAAAACCGGGCAACGCCACTGAAAATAAACAGGAGATCACGGCACGCGGGCGTCGTACCGTGATTCTTGGCGCTCTAGCGGTCACGGTACTTAATCCACACCTCTATTTGGATACCGTGGTGATTCTTGGCTCAATTGGTGGTCAGTTTGAAGGGCACGATCGGATTGCTTTTGCTCTCGGCACCATTTTGGCTTCTTTTGTTTGGTTTTATACCTTATCGATTGGCGCCGCCAAACTCGGCCCAACGTTGTCAAAACCAAAGGTGAAACGCGGAATTGATATGCTGGTGGCCGCCATGATGTTTACTATCGCCTTTGTGCTAACCAAAGGGCTATATCTGCAGTACAGCTAACCTTACGCGCGCGGCGTATTTTGTTTCCTGATAAATAAAAAGCGAGGCTTGTCGCCTCGCTTTGCTCTGTTCTCAATAAAGATAACAAGTTAGTTCATTTTGTTCAGGTGAACATCCATTTGCGGGAATGGGATCTCGATACCGTTTGCATCCAGCGCCTCTTTAATCGCCTGCATGTTGTCAAAGTAGACTGGCCAGTAATCGGAAGTTTTCACCCAAGGACGCACAACAAAGTTAACAGAAGAGTCTGCCAGCGTGTGTACCCCAATAGTGATATCTGGATCTTTCAAAATACGCGGATCTTTTTCCAAGGTTTCGCGCAGCACCTGTTTGGTTTTCTTCAGATCCGATTTGTAAGAAACACCAATTACCATATCCACACGGCGTGTTTCGTGACGAGAGTAGTTGGTAATTGGTCCGCCAATTACCGATGAGTTCGGTACCACCACCATTTTGTTGTCTGGCGTTTTGAGTACTGTCTGAAAAATCTGGATCGCTTCAACGCTGCCTGCAACGCCACCTACTTCGACATAATCGCCCGACTTGAAAGGACGGAAAGCGACAATCAGCACACCTGCGGCAAAATTGGACAAAGAACCTTGCAAAGCCAAACCAATCGCTAAACCGGCGGCACCAATCACAGCCACCACGGAAGCCGTTTGCACGCCAAGACGGCCAAGAGCAGCAATCAGCACAATCACAAACAAGAGATAACGTACTAAGCCGTGAATAAACTGCACGACTGCCTTATCCATCTGTTTGCTTTCGAGCACTTTCGCGACGCTGTTTGCCACCGCTTTCACTATCATGTTACCAATGAACAGAATAATGATGGCGGAGATAATATTCACGCCATATTGAATAAATAGGTCTGAGTTGTTCGTCAGCCAAGTTTCAGCCTGTGCCAGACTGTCTACAAGTGGAGTTTCAATCCCCACAGATTCACCTGCCATAATTTGTTTCCTCAATCTGTTACGAGCCTGTATGTATACGTGGCTAATTAGCGTGCCATTGATACGACAATGCACCGCAAGGCAGCACTCATATCAATCTGTACAAGGTTAAGCAATTCTCGTCATATGTGCCAGAAATTTCACCATAAGTGATTAACAAGCATAAAAAAACCCGCTCAAATGAGCGGGCTTTTAGCAAAAATTTGCGACGAATTATAGTACGTCTACTGCGTTCAGGTCAGCAAAGGCTTTCTCAAGACGAGCAACCATAGAAGCTTGACCAGCACGTAGCCATACGCGTGGGTCATAGTACTTCTTGTTCGGCGCATCTTCACCCGTTGGGTTGCCGATTTGACCTTGTAGGTAATCGTGGTTTTCTGCTTCGTACTGACGGATACCATCCCAAGTTGCCCACTGAGTATCAGTATCGATGTTCATTTTGATCACACCGTAAGAGATAGACTCTTTGATTTCTGCTTCAGTAGAACCTGAACCGCCGTGGAATACGAAGTTCAGAGAGTTGGCTGGAAGACCAAATTTCTCAGAAACGTACGCTTGAGAATCACGTAGGATAGTTGGAGTCAGAACAACGTTACCTGGCTTGTAAACGCCGTGTACGTTACCGAAAGAAGCCGCGATAGTGAAACGGTGGCTCACTGCGTTCAGTTTCTCGTATGCGTAAGCAACGTCTTCAGGAGAAGTGTACAGCTCAGAAGAGTCCATATCTGAGTTATCAACGCCATCTTCTTCACCACCAGTACAACCCAGTTCGATCTCGATTGTCATGTTCATTTTCGCCATGCGCTCTAGGTACTTAGCACAGGTTTCAACGTTCTCTTCTAGAGACTCTTCAGAAAGGTCTAGCATGTGAGAAGAGAATAGCGGCTTACCAGTTTGAGCGAAGAACTCTTCACCAGCGTCTAGCAGACCGTCGATCCATGGTAGAAGTTTCTTAGCCGCGTGGTCAGTGTGCAGAATCACTGGCACACCGTATGCTTCAGCAACAGCGTGAACGTATTTCGCGCCCGCTACTGCACCAAGAATTTGTGCACCTTGACCTTCCAGTTTAACGCCTTTACCTGCGAAGAAAGCCGCGCCACCGTTAGAGAACTGAACGATAACTGGTGCTTTCACTTTCGCAGCCGCTTCTAGTACACCGTTAACAGAATCTGTGTTCACACAGTTCACTGCTGGAAGAGCGAAGTTGTTCTCTTTAGCTACTTGAAATACTTTTTGTACGTCATCACCAGAGATAACACCAGGTTTTACGAAATCGAAGATCTTAGACATGGATGGAATCCTATTTATCTGTCGTTTTAAAAACAAAACTTGTTAAGTTTAAATTCTTGCAAACGTTTGCTCACAACGGGCGTCATTCTAGCAGAAGAAACCGGCGCATGCAGCAAACAAGAAAGCGGGAGATTTCTCCCGCCCTCGACATATTGATTAAGCTTTAGCGCGTGCTTCTAGCATTTCAACCGCTGGAAGTACTTTACCTTCTACGAACTCAAGGAACGCACCGCCGCCAGTAGAGATGTATGATACGTCGGCTTTGATACCGAACTTGTCGATTGCCGCTAGCGTGTCACCACCGCCTGCAACAGAGAAAGCTGGAGACTTAGCGATCGCTTCAGAAATGCCTTTGGTACCCGCTTCAAAGTTTTTGAATTCAAATACGCCTACTGGGCCGTTCCAAAGAATGGTTTTCGCGTTTGCGATGATTTCCGCTAGTGCTGCCGTTGAATCTGGACCAAGGTCGAAGATCATGTCGTCGTCTTGAACTTCAGAAACGTGTTTGATTTCTGCTTCTGCGTTCTCATCGAATGCTTTAGCACACGCTACGTCAGTAGCAACAGGAATTGCACACTCTTTCATCAGTTTTTGTGCAGTTTCAACTAGGTCTGCTTCGTACAGAGATTTACCTACATTGTGGCCTTCTGCTGCGATGAAAGTATTAGCGATACCACCACCAACAACCAATTGGTCAGCGATTTTTGATAGCGATTCAAGCACTGTCAGTTTGGTAGATACTTTAGAGCCACCAACGATAGCAACTAGAGGACGCTCTGGGTTGCTCATCGCTTTACCTAGCGCTTCAAGCTCAGCAGCTAATAGAGGGCCAGCACACGCTACGTCAGCAAACATGCCAACGCCGTGTGTTGATGCTTGCGCACGGTGAGCGGTACCGAATGCATCCATTACAAATACGTCACACAGTGCCGCGTATTTCTTAGAAAGTTCTTCGTCGTTTTTCTTCTCGCCTTTATTAAAGCGAACGTTTTCAAGAACAACCAACTCACCAGCGTTTAGCTCAAGACCGTCTAGGTAGTCTTTCGCCAGTTTCACTTCGCAATCTAGCGCGTCGTTTAGGTAGTTCACAACAGGTTGTAGAGAGAATTCTTCTGCGTATTCACCTTCCGTTGGACGGCCAAGGTGAGACGTAACCATCACTTTCGCGCCCGCTTCTAGGCACAGTTTGATCGTTGGCAGAGATGCGATGATACGTGCATCTGAAGTAACTTTGCCGTCTTTTACTGGCACGTTTAGGTCAGCACGGATAAATACACGTTTACCTGCGAGATCCAGGTCAGTCATCTTGATTACAGACATGTTGTGTCCTCTCAAATATTAAAAATAAAGTTTTTGAAAACTCGGCAACCCTGCCAAGCCTGTTAATTCTTTAAACTGGACTTGATATGGAGTTACTGACAATTTATTTCAAGCCTAGAAATAAATTTTCTCCGCGGCGACTACAGACTACTTAGCCGCCTGCATTGCGAGCGCAGTATCCAGCATGCGATTCGCAAAGCCCCATTCGTTATCGCACCACACCAGCATTTTCACCAAATGCCCGTTACTGACTCGTGTCTGCGTTCCATCCACAATCGCACTATGCGGATCGTGGTTGAAATCGATGGAAACCAATGGCGCTTCAGTATAGTCAACAATGCCATGTAATGTACACTGAGACGCCTTCACTATGGTTTGATTTACGTCATTAACTTTCACATTTGTATTAATTGTGACGCTCAAATCCATCGCAGTGACGTTGACTGTCGGCACTCGCACCGAAATAGCTTCAAATTTGTTGGAAAATTTCGGGAATATTCTTTCAATTCCTTTATGCAACTTAGTGTCCACAGGAATAATGGACTGGCTGGCCGCGCGAGTACGGCGCAGATCGGTGTGGTAAGCGTCAATCACCTGTTGATCGTTCATTGAGGAGTGAATGGTGGTGATGGTTCCAGATTCAATGCCAAAAGCGTCATCGAGTGCCTTAATAATTGGCACGATGCAGTTGGTAGTGCAAGAGCCGTTAGACACGACTTTATGCTGCGCGGTCAGCGTTTGATGATTGACGCCATAGATGATGGTGTTGTCCACATCGTTCGCTCCGGGATGAGAAAATAGTACTTTCTTCGCGCCCGCCTTGATGTGCTCTTGCCCATCGGCTTGAGAGCCGTACACGCCAGTACAATCAAGCACTAAATCGACGTCTAAATCGCGCCAAGGGAGTAAATCGATCTCGGCTAGATGAAGAATACGCACCGTATCCATGTCACCGTTGCTGTGATGAATGTAAATGTGTTCTTGGTCATTGCTGATTTTCTTACCAAAACGACCATGCGAGGTGTCGTATTGTAGCAAATGGGCCATGGCATCCGGCTGGGCCAGTTCGTTCACCGCCACCACCTTGATCTGCTGATGCTTACCGCTCTCATATACGGCTCTTAAAACATTACGACCGATACGTCCAAATCCATTGATCGCAACTTTTAGCATTTATCCTTCGCCCTAACTACAATTTTGTGTCACAGATACTACCTGATCAGGCCGAAAAACGCACCTGTTGAATCATAGTAAAGCAGGTTCAAAAAGGCCGAGACAGTACTCGGCCATGTTACAAAGGTGATTAAAAGGCGACGTCTAAACCTAACCAGTAACGACGACCATCTTCGATATATCCGTATTCTTCGTAACTGATTTTCTCGTCCAGCAAGTTATAGATCGCACCTTTGATACGAGTGTTATCGGTTAACTGATATGTCACACCTGCGTCCACAAAAGTATAAGCGGGCTCTACGATACTGTTTCTTGATGGTCCCGTAACCGGATCCATCTCTTTCCCTCGGTAGGTGACTTTCGCCCAACTCTCTAGATCTGCTGTTGTCTGCCAAGTCACATCAACGTTAACCAGGTGCTTTGGTAGTTGCTGTAGCGGCATACCTTTGTACTCACCTGTTTTTTGCTCTGAGTCGGTAAATGTGTAGCTCGAGCTGAGGTAAATGGTTTCCGTTAGCGACGATGCAAAGGTTGCTTCAATACCTTGTGTGACCGCTTCATCCACGTTAACACGGTACGTTGGATCGGCGCCCCATTGGTTTGGCCCATCTGTACAAATGGTATCCGGACAAGCAACACGCGTGATCTTGTCTTTGAATTCATTATGGAACGCAGTCAAAGAAACATCTAAGCCAGCGTCACCTTGATACAAGACGCTGATTTCTTTGTTTAACGACGTTTCAGGATCAAGGTCTGGGTTGCCGTAAATGTTACCGCCACCGCTAACTTGTGCCCAACCAGGAGTAATTTCACGTAATTGTGGCGAGCGGAAACCTGTTGCCACACCGCCTTTCACCGTCCAAGAAGAATCTACACGCCATACACCATAAGCACGCGGGCTGAAGTGCGCACCATAGTTTTCATCATGATCTAAACGGCCACCCAGCGTAATGCTAAACGGTTCGGCGATTCTCCACTCATCTTCTATGAAAACGGCCCACTGCGTATTTGATGCTTTGCTCTTCAATGACGCTTGGTTAGAAGTAAAGTCCTCAAGTTCCGCGTGAGTTCCATCCACACCTGTCGTCAGCGTATGGTTTCCAATGCCTGTCACTAAGCTCGATTTGAAGGTGGTGTTAGTGATCGTCATCTCACGAGATTTGTTCTCGCTTTCTTCACGTTGTAAGTAGGTATCTGATATGCCAACCGAGTCCCAGTTGCCACTGTGGCTTAACGTTACATAACTACGACGATATTCGTTGAGTGAATCTTCACAACCTCTTCGGCATCCCGTCGTTGGCACTGAAAGGCCAACGTTCCCGCGACGATTTTGGGCCGAAGTCCCTCCCTCTATTTGCACAGAATGGCGATCATTGATCTGGTAGGTCAGTTTTGAAGAGAGACTCTGCATATCTTTATCTTCATAACCGTATTCAATATCATCTTCTTCTCTTGCGGTGTACTGACCGTATACTTGGAGAGATAGATTTTCGGCTAGCGGCCCATTGACGAAGAAATTCGCACTCTGCTCTCCGCCCGAACGACTGTTCTCTTGCAGAACGGTGCTTAGCTGAACATTACCAGTCCACTCCATCGCATCTTTTCGCGTGATCACGTTGATCACACCGCCAATCGCATCAGAGCCATAAAGCGTCGACATTGGGCCACGAATGACCTCAATTCGCTCAATCGCTTGAAGAGGAGGCAACCAACCTTGTTCGATACCAGGGCCATCACTATTTGGACGAGTTTCACGCGTGCTTTGACGCTTACCATCGACCAGTATCAAAGTGTATTTAGAGCCCATACCACGGATACTGATGTCGGTAGTATCACCACCGCCTGTCACGACAACACCCGGGACACTTTTTAATGCGTCAGTAACATCACGGTAATAACGAGAGTCTAACTCCTCACGCGATATCACACTAATGCTTGCAGGGGCGTCAGCTTGAGATTGTTCATAACTTGATGCTGTTACAACCACAGTTTCCATTTTGGAAACCGCATCATTGGCAAAAACATGCGGGACACTAACGAAGGCTAAAAAACCAGTCGCAGTAATAACTGGCAGTCTAAAAGTAGACATCTACATCTCCATAATTGATAATGATTATCATTTTGTAGAATTGAATTATTCACAATTAGAACGAGATGCATAGTGATACTTATGGAACGGCCTTTCCCATTTGTGGAATCCGTACATAACGCAGTAAGGAGCAGGTGAAATATGCACGATTTATCATCAATTCGAGCCTTTGATGCGCTCAATCAGCATAAAAGTTTAACAGCTGCTGCAAAGGCTCTTAACCAACCTAAATCAACACTGAGTCGTCGCTTAGCACAACTGGAAGAAGATTTCGGTCAGGCACTGACCGCAAGACAAGGTAACCGATTAGTACTGACAAGAGCGGGAGAAATTTTTGCCAACTACAGTCGTCAGATTCTTGATCTAAGTGAAGAAAGTTATGAGGCGTTGCAAGATTTAACGAACCAAGTTTCAGGACCACTACATATTATTTGTCACACAGCATTAGTGAGAAGTTGGCTAGGTGGCATACTCAACCGCTTTCTTGCCGATAATCCTGACGTTAGGGTTCAACTCATTAGTGACTTTTCTGAAGCGCACCATGACCCTGACTTGTTCATCTGGCTCGGTGAACGCAAAGACCTCGATTGGCGCAAAGAGGTGTTAGGCTCTTTTCGTTATACACCTTTTGCCTCTCCAGCTTATCTAGAACAACACGGTTCGCTCCTCCACCCCAAAGAACTTGAAGCACATCCTTGGATAGATTTTGGCTCGGTACAAGAAAACGGATTAATGCTCACACACCCTCAACACGGTGACTTCTTCTTAGAGCCATTTGCTAGTCGCTTATACTGCGACAACATCGCGATGCAGATCGACAGTATCGCGAATGGTCATGGTATTGGATTGTTGCCGACTTGGACCGCAAGCGTCTATGAGAAGCATCACCCAGGTCGAATTACACCTTGCTTGGAAGGTTGGCTTTCGGAGCCTATTTCCATCAACTGTTACACGCCCGCAGGAAGGCTACCAAGGCGCTTATCCGTACTTTTAGACTATATTAACCAAAGCATTCCACAAGGTTGGAAAAACTGACAAAAAGTAAAAAGGCCATCGCAATGATGGCCTTTCTAACTTTAGCGTTTAACAGTTGTCGCTTACGTTCGACTGTTTAGACGGTCCAGTAATTACGCTAGCAATTCTTTCGCTGTGTTCACCACGTTTTCTACCGTGAAACCGAACATTTCGAACAACTGGTCAGCAGGTGCTGATTCACCGAAAGTCGTCATGCCGATGATACGACCGTCGAAACCAACGTACTTGTACCAGAAATCTGCGATGCCCGCTTCGATAGCGATGCGTGCTGTTACGTCTGATGGTAGTACTGCTTCACGGTAAGCCGCGTCTTGCTTGTCGAATGCATCGGTTGATGGCATGGACACTACGCGTACTTTCTTACCTTCTGCGGTTAGTTGTTCAGCGGCTTTCACTGCTAGCTCAACTTCAGAACCTGTCGCGATTAGGATCAGCTCTGGCTTGCCATCGCTGTCTTTTAGGATGTAACCACCTTTGGCGATGTCTGCCACTTGCTCAGCGCTGCGTGATTGCTGCGCTAGGTTTTGACGAGAGAAAATCAGCGCTGATGGGCCATCTTTACGTTCAATCGCCAGTTTCCATGCGACCGCCGATTCCACTTGGTCACATGGACGCCATGTGCTCATGTTTGGCGTTAGACGCAGAGACGCGATTTGCTCAACCGGTTGGTGAGTTGGGCCATCTTCACCCAAGCCGATAGAGTCGTGCGTGTACACTTGGATGTTTTGCACTTTCATCAGAGCGGCCATACGCATTGCGTTACGTGCGTATTCCATGAACATCAGGAAGGTTGCGCCGTAAGGAACAAAACCGCCGTGCAGCGCGATACCGTTCATGATCGCTGTCATACCAAATTCACGCACACCGTAGTGGATGTAGTTACCCGAGAAGTCGTTTGCTTCTAGCGACTTAGAACCCGACCACATGGTGAGGTTAGAAGGCGCTAGGTCGGCAGAGCCGCCCATGAATTCTGGCAGCATTTTACCAAACGCTTCGAGCGCGTTTTGCGATGCTTTACGTGAAGCAATGTTTGCTGGGTTGGCTTGAAGATCGGCAATGATTTGGTTTGCTTTCTCTTCCCACTCTGCAGGAAGTTCACCGTTTACGCGGCGTTTGAACTCTGCGGCAAGCTCAGGGTACTCGGCTGCGTATGCTTCGAACTTCGCGTTCCAAGCGGCTTCTTTTTCAGCGCCAGCTGCTTTTGCATCCCACTCTGCGTATACATCAGCAGGGATTTCAAATGCAGGGTGTTCCCAACCTAGGAACTCACGTGCTGCGGCAATTTCTTCCGCACCTAGTGGTGCACCGTGACAGTCGTGTGAACCCGATTTGTTTGGTGAACCAAAACCGATGATAGTTTTAGTACAGATAAGCGTTGGGCGAGGATCCGCTTTCGCAGCGATAATTGCTGCGTTGATCGCTTCCGCATTGTGACCATCCACTGCTGGGATAACGTGCCAGCCGTATGCTTCAAAACGCTTAGGCGTATCGTCAGAGAACCAACCCTCCACGTGACCGTCGATAGAGATGCCGTTGTCATCCCAGAATGCAATCAGTTTACCAAGGCCTAGCGTACCCGCTAGAGAACATGCCTCGTGCGAGATACCTTCCATCAGACAGCCATCACCCATGAACACGTAAGTGAAGTGGTCAACGATGTCGTGGCCTTCTTTGTTGAACTGCGCTGCGAGCGCTTTCTCAGCCATTGCCATACCAACCGCGTTGGTGATGCCTTGACCTAGAGGGCCCGTCGTTGTTTCGATACCCGGCGCGTAGCCGTATTCTGGGTGGCCCGGAGTCTTAGAATGCAATTGACGGAAGTTTTTCAGATCATCGATAGAAAGCTCGTAACCGCTAAGGTGCAGTAGCGAGTAAATCAGCATAGAGCCGTGGCCGTTAGACAGCACGAAACGGTCGCGGTCAGCCCACTCTGGGTTTGATGGGTTGTGGTTTAGGTGGCCGCGCCAAAGAACTTCAGCGATGTCCGCCATACCCATAGGTGCCCCTGGGTGGCCTGAGTTTGCTTTTTGTACGCCGTCCATGCTGAGTGCGCGGATTGCATTAGCGAGATGTTTACGAGATGGCATGTCTGCTCCTGAGTGCATTAAGCGATGTAATAAGAAAAATTGCGCTGGCTATTTTCGCAAAGCAATCTCTGCTCTGCAAACGATTTACCCGAGAAAAACCCAGAACAAACCATGCTCTACTTCACTGAAAGTGAAATAGAGCAAATTCTTCGCACCAGCAAGGCAAACGATTACTTTTGGTTCATACTAAAAAATCACTTGTAATTCGAGTATTCAAAACTAGAATGGACGTCTAGATGTAGAAACACCTACAAATCGTATTTCATTCCCGGAGCTGAGAGCAAGTATTCAGCTGCGAAAATTAATCAAAAGTGGAGCTCTCATGGCAAAGCACCTGTTCACTTCTGAGTCAGTATCAGAAGGCCATCCAGACAAAATTGCAGACCAGATTTCTGATGCGGTTCTTGATGCGATTCTTGAGCAAGACCCGAAAGCACGTGTTGCATGTGAAACTTACGTAAAAACCGGCATGGTCATGGTCGGTGGTGAAATTACCACTTCTGCCTGGGTTGATATCGAAGAACTGACGCGCGAAACCGTTCGCGAAATCGGCTACGTTCACTCAGACATGGGCTTCGACGCCAACTCTTGTGCTGTTCTCAACACCATCGGCAAACAGTCTCCTGACATCAACCAAGGCGTTGATAAAGCCGACCCTAAAGAGCAAGGTGCGGGCGACCAAGGCATTATGTTCGGTTACGCATGTAACGAAACCGAAGTACTGATGCCAGCACCAATTACCTACGCGCACCGTTTGATGGAACGTCAAGCGAAAGTACGTAAAGATGGCACACTGCCATGGTTGCGCCCCGATGCAAAATCACAGGTTACTTTCCAATACGATCAAGGCAAAATTGTTGGTATTGATGCGGTTGTCCTGTCTACTCAGCACTGTGATTCTATCTCGACACCAGATCTGCGCGAAGCAGTGATGGAAGAGATCATCAAGCCTGTTCTTCCTTCAGAATGGCTAAACAAAGAAACCAAGTACTTCATCAACCCAACCGGCCGTTTCGTTATCGGTGGTCCAATGGGTGACTGCGGTCTGACGGGTCGTAAGATCATCGTGGATACCTACGGCGGCGCAGCGCGTCACGGTGGTGGTGCTTTCTCTGGTAAAGATCCATCGAAAGTAGACCGTTCTGCCGCTTACGCAGCGCGTTACGTAGCGAAAAACATCGTCGCAGCGGGCATGGCAGATCGTTGTGAAATCCAACTTTCTTATGCAATCGGTGTGGCCGATCCAACCTCTATCATGGTTGAAACGTTCGGTACCGAGAAAGTGTCGCACGACATCATCATTGAAGCCGTTCGCCAGTTCTTCGACCTACGTCCATACGGTCTGCAAGAGATGCTGAATCTGCTTCAGCCAATCTACAAGAAGACCGCTGCATATGGTCACTTCGGTCGCGAAGAGTTCCCTTGGGAAGCAACCGACAAAGCAGCACTACTGCGTGAGTTTGCTGGCATCAAATAATCAGCCTCTTCTCGAACAGAAAGCCTCTGCTACAATGCAGGGGCTTTTTATTATGCGTATAAATTGATTATGCGTAAGAAAACAAATTTCGCCGTTTGAAGAAGAGCCCATGTTGCACCACGAACTAGCCGAACAATCCTCGCAAGTCCTCGCCCACTGTATCGCCTTAGCCGAACAACGCTTTCAGCGCACTTTCCCTCTGCCCAAACTCAGTTTTAACGTTCGAGGCAAAACGGCAGGTAAAGCTTACTTGCAACTGAATGAGATACGCCTCAATCCCGTCTTATTCAACGAAAATCCTCGCGCGTTTTTGCAAGAGGTGATTCCGCATGAAGTCGCCCACCTCATCACCTATCAGGTGTTCGGGCGCGTTAAGCCTCATGGCAAAGAGTGGCAAGCGATGATGAAAGGTCTCTTCAATCTACCAGCAAGAACGACGCATTGCTTTAATATCCATTCGGTCCAAGGGAAAACCTTTCAATATCGCTGCGCCTGCGCCGAGTACCCACTGTCAATTCGCCGCCACAACAAAGTGCAACGTCATCAAGCCAGTTATTGCTGCACAAAGTGCCGTCAGCCTTTGCAGTTTACCGGATTACAACTCAGTTAGCGGCCTGTCTAAGCTCGCCCTCAGTGCAGTTTTGACTCAGCTTTAACAATTCGCTCACTACTTCGCGGCAAAACTGAGTGCTACAATCTAAAAAGTCATACTTTTCTAAGACTTTTTAGATGAAATACCTATTTTCACTACTGGCGGCTCTCAGCAGCTTGCATGTACTGGCTGCGCCCCCGGCCAACTTCTCTGCGGCGAAGAAAGAGGCGCTACAAATTTACCAAGATTATCCGGTCAGTTTTTACTGTGGCTGCGAGATTCAATGGCAAGGAAAGAAAGGCATTCCAGATTTGCAATCTTGTGGTTATCAAGTGCGTAAGCAACAAAATCGTGCCAGTCGTATTGAGTGGGAACATGTGGTGCCCGCTTGGCAGTTCGGCCACCAGCGACAATGTTGGCAAAACGGTGGACGCAAAAATTGCAGCAGACATGATGTTCAGTTTCGCTCGATGGAAGCGGATCTGCATAACCTCACGCCAGCAGTTGGCGAAGTCAACGGCGATCGCTCAAACTTTAACTTTAGCCAGTGGAATGGCGTGGATGGTGAGACCTATGGCCGCTGTGAAATGCAGGTCAATTTCAAAGCGCGTAAAGTGATGCCGCCGGATCGCGCGCGGGGATCGATTGCTCGCACTTACCTCTACATGAGCCGAGAGTACGGCTTCCAACTGTCGAAACAGCAGACTCAGTTGATGCAAGCATGGAATAAAACTTATCCCGTATCGGAGTGGGAATGCATACGCGATGAGCGAATTGCCAAAGTTCAGGGCAACCACAACTCTTATGTGAAGGAAGCGTGTCAAACGCGATAGAAAAATCCCAGTGTCGCCACTGGGATTTCATCATACTTACTCTTTCGCGCCGATATCCTCAAGATAACCAAAGCGTTCTTTACGCTCTTGCGGTGGGGCATAACGCATTTCGCCGGACTCATCGTAAGAACGACCAACAATTTCACACCACCCTTTCCCTAGCGGCATTGTCTTTGGACGCATTGTGCTGCTAGGCATATTGGCGCGAATGTCATTTTCACTCACATTCAAAATGCGTTGTGCGACCAACACGGCACGATCACGCACATTAGCATCGGCGAGACGATTGCGCTGTCCCCACAACACTTTCCAATCGTTACAGCTATAATACGTCGTTTGTGGAACCGACAAGAACGCCACTTCTGAGTACACCTTGTACTTTTTGTACATCATGTAGCTTTCAAACAGCATAGCGACATCCTCTTGTGGCGTAGAGTAGCTGTAAAATGCCGCCGCGCCATCACGTTCAAATTCGCCACCAGCCTGCTGCCCTGTAGACTGACGAACTCTATTGGTCATGGCTTCACCATGAAATGAGACTTGTGCCGCTTCCAATAACAATGCAGAGGTAAGGGGCTGACTGCTGGTCAACTGCTTAGCCACATGATCAGCGGATTCAATCTCGCTGTAAATAGTGCCGCTATCGGCCAATTGCAACAAGTCATTTGGCGGTAGCAGATCGTTCGCGTGCGCCAGTTCATGAGACAACAAACGGAATAGACCCGGTGCAATTTGTTCCGTTTTACGCTCCCCATTGCGCGTAGCATCGTAATCATTTGAGTAGGTGACATAGTCAAATAATTCGCTATCCAAATAGCGAGTGGCGCTGTCATAGCTGAACTGTTTTGAAAATGCCTGACGATAATCTTCTTGCTGGTAAATCGTGCTCCAATCGCTCGCATTGCGCCACAGGTAGGCGGCATCAATATACATAGAAGCGGTCGATGGATGATAAAATGACGGGCGAATATCATAACTGAGCACTATAGTGTTCAGTGGCTTAAACATATTCAGCAGGTCCTGATCGTTGATTTCACGTAGCGCGTCAATAAAGCTTTCCGCCATCCAGGCATGAGAAACCAATAAACGGGAACGAATATCCTCAATGGTGACATTTTGCTGCCTATCAGCACCGATTGGGCGAATTTTTTCTAACGAGCAAGAGCGTCGCTGCTTGTAGATCTTGGCACACTCCAGCGCAGCGTCTGACAATTCAGAGGCTTGATAGGCATAGATTTTACTCAATGATGGGTCACCTTTGATGTTTGGTGAACCGGGGCCACTTGGGCCATCAGATGAAGAAGAGCCGCCATTACAGCCAGCTAAAGTCATCAGCAGAGCACAAGCCACTGCCAGTTTGGTCTTTTTCATAACACTATCCATGATTATTGTACTTATTAATTTGTTTCAACTTTGCCAGCTTGAATACGTTCGCCACCGCAAAGCGGCATACAAAATATTCACAAAATCAATGAATAACAATCACTTTGGCGGAAAATTACGACCTTGCGCTTAAATTACCATACTGACTTGTTTTTTCTCCTCTGAGCATCCATGTTAATCTCTAATTCATTCTGTCTGTTGCAGGAACTCGAAACACAATGCGCATCCCTCGAATTTATCACCCCGAAACACTCCATCTGCACCACATTGTCGCCTTGCAGGAAGACGCCGCTGGCCATATCGGCCGCGTTTTGCGCATGAAAGAAGGGCAAGAAGTGCTGCTGTTTGATGGCAGTGGCGCACAATTTCCAGCCGAAATCACCGAAGTGAGCAAAAAGCAGGTGTTGGTCAAAGTGACACAGCGGGAGGAAAACAGCAGCGAGTCACCTTTAGATCTCCATTTGGGGCAAGTGATCTCGCGCGGTGAAAAGATGGAGTTCACCATCCAGAAATCCGTTGAACTTGGGGTCAATACCATTACGCCACTGATTTCGGAGCGATGCGGCGTTAAATTGGATGAAAAACGCTTTGAGAAAAAACTCGCTCAGTGGCAGAAAATAGCCATTAGCGCTTGTGAGCAATGCGGACGGAACATCATCCCGGAGATTCGCCCCATTATGTCGCTTGAAGCTTGGTGCGCGGAAGAGTACGACGGCCTAAAGCTTAATCTGCACCCTCGGGCCAAATATTCAATCAACACGCTACCGGCGCCGGTCAACAAAGTGCGCCTGCTGATTGGTCCTGAAGGGGGCCTCTCTGCAGAAGAGATCGACATGACACAAACCTATCACTTTGAAGAGACCCTACTCGGTCCACGCGTGTTGCGTACTGAAACCGCAGCACTAACTGCTATTACCGCGCTACAAGTTCGTTTCGGCGATTTGGGTTAATACGGAGAACACACATGATCAAACTCGGCATCGTAATGGACCCTATTTCGTCCATTAACATCAAGAAAGACTCCAGCTTCGCCATGTTGCTGGAAGCACAACGTCGCGGTTGGGAAATCCATTACATGGAGATGAATGATCTACACTTAGAGCAAGGCGTGGCGATTGCCGACACCAAAGTGGTCGAGCTAAAAGAAGATCCTAACGGCTGGTACCAATTTAAGTCAGAGCAAACCATTGAACTGGCTGAACTGGATGCGGTGTTGATGCGTAAAGATCCACCGTTTGACACAGAATACATTTACGCCACCTACATTTTAGAGCGCGCAGAAGAACAAGGCACCTTAATCGTCAACAAGCCACAAAGCCTGCGTGATTGTAACGAGAAACTCTTTACCGCTTGGTTCCCAGAGCTGACGCCAATCACCATGGTGACGCGCAAAGCAGAAAAGATAAAAGCGTTTCGTGAAGAGCATGGCGACATCATCCTTAAACCGCTTGATGGCATGGGTGGTGCATCGATTTTCCGAGTCAAAGAGAACGATCCGAACGTCTCGGTGATCATCGAAACCTTGACCAATCACGGACAAAACTACGCGATGGCGCAAACCTTTGTGCCAGACATCAGCAATGGCGACAAACGTATTCTGGTGGTAGATGGCGAGCCCATGCCTTACTGTTTAGCGCGCATCCCAGCCAAAGGGGAAACGCGCGGTAACCTCGCCGCCGGCGGCCGTGGTGAAGCTCGCCCACTGAGCGAAACCGATAAGAAAATTGCACTAGCCGTCGCACCAACGCTGAAAGAAAAAGGACTGATTTTTGTTGGTTTGGATGTGATTGGCGATAAGCTCACCGAGATCAACGTGACCAGCCCAACTTGTATTCGCGAGATTGAAGCGGCGTTTGATATCTCGATTAGCGGTAAATTGATGGATGCGATTGAGCGCCGCCTTGAAGCCAAAGCTTGAGCACTCAAGAGCCAGTTGGGGCCGGATGGCCCCTTTGAAGGGGAGTCATGTATGAATTTGACCAATCATTTTCTGGTGGCCATGCCGGGGATGAAAGATCCCTATTTCCAGCACCGCGTGATCTACATTTGTGAACACAATGAAGAGGGCGCGATGGGGCTGATGATCAACGCGCCAATCGACATCACCGTGGGCAAAATGCTGGAACAGGTCGATGTGCAGCCAGTTCATCCACAGTTGCATACACAAAGCCTGACCAAACCGGTGTACAACGGCGGCCCAGTTTCCGAGGATCGCGGTTTTATTCTGCACCGCCCCAAAGATTACTACGAGTCAAGCATTCAGATGACCGATCACATCGCCGTCACCACGTCCAAAGATATTTTGACGGTACTCGGCACGGAAGCGGAACCGAGCAGTTATCTCGTCGCTTTAGGCTATTCAGGCTGGAGCGCTGGACAGTTGGAAAGCGAGCTAGCGGAAAACTCTTGGTTAACCGTCGAAGCCAGCCCGGAAATCATTTTCGATACCCCTATCGCCCAGCGTTGGCAAAAAGCGGTACAGATGCTGGGCATTAATGCCATCCAACTTTCCAATCAGGCAGGGCACGCTTAACTCGCGGCCCTTCACTCACTTATTGTTACTTAGGTTATTTATGTCACGTACCATCATGGCTTTCGATTTTGGCACCAAGAGTATTGGCAGCGCCATTGGCCAAGAAATTACCGGCACCGCATCGCCGTTAAAGGCCTTCAAAGCCAACGATGGCATTCCAAATTGGGACGAGATTGAAAAGCAGATCAAAGAGTGGCAGCCCACGTTACTCGTGGTCGGCTTGCCGACTGATCTGCACGGAAAAGATCTGCAAACCATCACGCCTCGGGCGAAGAAATTTGCCCAGCGGCTGCATGGCCGTTTCGGTTTGCCCGTAGAGCTGCACGATGAGCGCCTTTCCACCACCGAAGCACGCGCCGAACTGTTTTCGATGGGCGGCTACAAAGCGCTAAGTAAGGGCAATGTCGATTGTCAATCTGCGGTGATCATTCTAGAAAGCTGGTTTGAAGCGCAGTGGGGCTAACAAGGCGAGGAAAATTGCAAGAGAGGGACAGCTTTCCCTCTCATTGCAGAAAAGTCCGAGCTTAATCCATATCGATCTTCACATTGGCCAAGGATCCGGTGTTATTGAGATCGCCGCGCTGGGTTTTGAGCATCAAACGCAGATCGTTGGCCGAATCGGCACTGTGCAACGCATCTTCTTCGTTGATCTTACCTTCCACCACCAACTTATACAGCGATTGATCAAAGGTCTGCATGCCGATTTCTTTGGAGCGCGCCATGGTCGCTTTCAACTCATGCAATTCGCCGCGGCGGATCAAATCCGACACCCTTGGACTGTTGAGTAACACTTCAAACACACCGTGACGGCCTTTGCCGTTTTTATCACGCAGTAACTGCTGACCTATCACCCCTTTGAGATTCATGGATAGATCAAACAGGAACTGCTCTTTTTGCTCTTTCGGCACTAAATGCAGGATCCGCTCCAACGCTTGGTTGGCGTTGTTGGCATGCAGAGTGGCCATGCACAAGTGGCCCGTTTCGGCAAAGGTCATGGCGTATTCCATCGTCTCTCGGCTGCGGATCTCGCCGATGAGGATCATATCTGGCGCTTGACGCAGCGAGTTTTTCAGCGCCACTTCGTAACTTTCGGTATCGAGCCCCACTTCCCGCTGAGTGACAATACAGCGCTTGTGCTCGTGGACAAATTCAATCGGGTCTTCCACCGTAAGAATGTGACCACTACGATGGCTATTGCGATAGCCCGTCATCGCCGCCATGGTGGTGGATTTCCCCGATCCCGTCGCTCCCACCACCAGCACAAGACCGCGTTTGGCAATCGACAAATCTTGCAGCACTTGGGGCAACTTGAGTTCTTCAAACGTCGGAATATGAGTTTCAATGCGGCGAATCACCGCGCCGGGTAGCTCTCGCTGATAAAACGCACTGACGCGAAAACGGCCAGAGTCACGCACAATCGCGAAGTTTGATTCACGGGTTTTACGAAAATCGGCGCGCCGCTCTTCATCCATTGCACCGTCGAGAAACTGCGCGACCTCGGCTTCTGAGAGCTTAGCGCCTTGCGGGCGCAACTCGCCATCGACGCGAAACAGCACCGGCGCGCCTACCGTAATATACAAATCCGACGCTTTAAGAGAGAGCATCCCTTCCAGCACTCGGTTTAACTCAATACTCATGCTGCTCTCCGCTAGAATTTGATCGCTTCGACTTCGATTTTGCTGTCCACTTCTTCTTTGCCGACTTTACCTTGAGCAAGCAACTGCCGTGCGTTTTGCTCCATGGTTTGCATACCATGCGCCGCGCCTGTCTGAATGATCGAATACATCTGTGCCACCTTATCTTCACGGATCAAGTTGCGGATCGCAGGCGTCGCCATCATGATCTCATGACACGCGACACGACCACCACCAATCCGCTTGAGCAGCTTCTGGGCGATCACCGCGCGCAGCGATTCAGAGAGCATAGAGCGCACCATGTCTTTATCACTGCCGGGGAACACATCAATGATCCGGTCCACCGTTTTTGCCGCGCTGCTGGTGTGCAACGTGCCAAACACCAAGTGGCCCGTTTCAGCGGCGGTCAGCGCGAGACTAATGGTTTCCTGATCGCGCAACTCACCGACTAAAATCACGTCTGGATCTTCACGCAGCGCGCTACGCAGCGCATTTTTAAAACTGTGCGTATCACGGTGCACTTCGCGCTGGTTGATCAAACATTTTTGGTTTTGGTGAACAAACTCAATCGGATCTTCAATGGTGAGAATGTGCTTGTTGTAGTGGCGGTTGATGTAATCCACCATCGCCGCCAATGTGGTGGATTTACCTGAGCCTGTCGGCCCTGTCACCAATACCAGCCCTTTTTCACTGCGCACAATTTTCTCAAAGATTTCTGGCGCATCCAGCTCTTCTAAGGTTGGGATCTTGGTTGGAATGGTACGAAACACCGCCGAGCAGCCACGCGACTGGTGAAAAGCATTGACACGAAAACGCCCCACGTTGGGTAATTCAAACGAGAAATCGACTTCCAGTTTTTCCTCAAATTCACTACGCTGAGAATCATTCATGATTTCGAACACCAGACGATGAACATCAGCATGACTAAAAGCGGGCACGCCGAGCTTTCTTACATCGCCATCTATGCGTACCATAGGCGGAACGCCAGCAGAAAGATGTAGATCCGAGGCGTTATGCTTTACACTAAAATCCAGTAACTCAGTGATATCCATTATTTTTCCTTACAAAAACTTGCTATGACTAGTATTCAACAAAACATTGAACATATCACCACACAGATCCGTCGCTCAGAACAAAAGTGTGGACGAGCTCCAGAGTCGGTGCAACTTCTGGCAGTAAGTAAAACTAAACCTGTCGAGGCAATTCTCGAAGCGTACCATGCAGGACAATGCGCTTTTGGTGAAAACTATGTGCAAGAAGGGAGCGAGAAGGTCGACTTTTTTGCCAAGCATCATCCAGACAAAAGCATTGAATGGCACTTTATTGGTCCTATTCAGTCTAATAAAAGCCGTTTGGTGGCGGAGCGTTTTGCCTGGGTGCACACCGTGGATCGCGAGAAAATCGCCCAGCGTTTGAATGATCAGCGCCCAGCAGATCTGCCGCCTTTGCAAGTGCTGATTCAGGTTAACACCAGCGGCGAAGCCTCAAAATCCGGTGCAAGCGAAACAGAAATATTTGCCCTCGCTGAGTTGATTTCGCACTTACCCAACCTCACTTTAAGAGGGTTGATGTCCATCCCGGAAAATGTCGATGACTACGCCGCGCAACTGGCTGCTTTTAAGCAATTAGCCGCCTTGCAGCAGCGCTTGCGCCAACATTATCCTCAGGTGGATACCCTTTCGATGGGCATGAGCGGAGACATGGACGCGGCAATCGCAGCAGGCTCAAGCATGGTTCGCATCGGCACAGCCATTTTTGGTGCACGGGATTACGCAAACAAAGCGTAAAAGACGCGCCAGCACACTGACATAAGCGGAATTGATAGAGATGGAACAGAAAAAAATTGCCTTTATTGGTGCAGGAAACATGGTACGTGCGATTGTCTCTGGCCTCGTGGGCAACGGATACCCTGCAACACACATTACCGCCACAGCGCCAAGCGAAACCCGCAGGTTGCCACTGGAGCAAGAGTTTGGTATTGGCACCACGGCGGATAATCTCGCTGCCGCTCGTGAAGCGGATGTGGTGGTCCTTTCCGTCAAACCACAAATGATGGAAGAGGTGTGCAAACCGCTGCAAGCGCTCGACTTTCAAGGCAAACTGGTAATTTCCATCGCCGCTGGCATCAGTTGTCAACGCCTCAAGCAGATGCTTGGCACCACGCAAGATCTGGTGCGCGTAATGCCCAACACGCCATCGCAACTGGGGCTAGGAATGAGCGGACTGTATGCACCCGACTCGCTAAGCGATGCAGACAAAACATTTGCGCAAAACCTGATGCAAGCGGTCGGAAAAACTTGCTGGGTGGCACAAGAATCGGCCATCAATAACGTGATTGCTGCAGCAGGCAGCGCGCCAGCCTATTTCTTTTTGTTTATGGAAGCGATGCAAGCAGAAGCGATGGCACAAGGATTTGATAAAGCCACCGCGCGTCTGCTGGTGGAGCAATCTGCGCTGGGCGCGGCCAGTATGGTGGTCAACAATCCGGATAGCGAGCTTTCGACCTTGCGCGAAAACGTCACCTCCAAAGGGGGCACGACCGCCGAAGCGATCCGTACATTTAACGATCACCAGCTCAGTGACATTGTCGCCAAAGCGATGCGCGCTGCGGTAGAACGCGCACAAGAGATGGAAAAACTGTTTTAATTACCCTGCTGCCTCAGGCAGCATAACCTTTTAAGGGGCATTTATGAGTTCAATGAGTTTCCTGATTTCGACGCTGTTCGATCTCTACATCATGGTGGTGATCTTACGGATCTGGCTGCAAGCCGCACGCGCCGATTTCTATAACCCATTTTCACAATTTATCGTCAAAGCGACCCAGCCAGTGATCGGCCCGCTGCGCCGTGTGATCCCATCGATTGGCAGTATCGATCTCGCCACTGTGCTGTTTGCCTACCTGCTGTGCGTGCTGAAATTTGTAGCCTTGGTGATGGTTGCGTCAGGCGGCTCCGTCAGTTTCAGCGCCGATTTTCTCTTCCTCGGCCTACTATCATTAATCAAAGCCGCAGGTGGACTGCTCTTCTGGGTGCTACTGATTCGCGCGATCCTAAGCTGGGTAAGTCAAGGCCGCAGCCCGATTGAATACGTTTTCCATCAATTAACTGAACCTATGCTGGCACCGATCCGTCGCATCCTACCGGCTATGGGCGGTTTTGACTTAAGCGTGCTGGTGCTGTTTATTGTGCTGCAATTTGCCAATTTCCTGATGGGCGATCTCATCGGCCCTATCTGGTATCAACTATAATGAGCCAAGCTGCTTGGCAAGAGGGGCAAGATGTGGTGCTGCGGCTCTACATCCAACCCAAAGCCAGCCGTGATAAAATTCTGGGTTTGCATGGTGATGAGCTGAAAATCGCCATTACCGCGCCGCCCGTGGATGGCAAAGCGAATGCCCATCTAGCTAAATTACTGGCCAAGATGTTTAAAGTCGCCAAAAGTCTGGTTGAGATTGAAAAAGGCGAGCTTGGCCGTCACAAGCAAGTGCGCATCCATGCCCCGACACAGATACCAGAGGAAGTGAAAGCCATCTTGTGATGGCTTTTTGTTTGTCACACACTACAAGGTGTAAGGAAGTTTACAATGAAAAAATGGATCGCCGCCCTGTTGACTTGCTTGGTCGCCCTACCGACTTGGGCTGGCCAATTTAAAGAGATCAAAGATACCGAAGTACACTACGTGGCGCTGAGCTCAACCTTCTTAACGCCGCAAGTGGCGAAGAGTTATGGGCTGAAACGCAGTGAGTATTCCGCCATCGTGAATATCAGCGTGCTGGATAAAAGCCGAGTCGGCAAACCTGCGCTAACGGCAACGGTCAAAGGGCAAGCGAAAAACCTGCTCGGGCAGATCCGCACCTTAACGTTTAAAGAAATACGTGAAGGCGAGGCGATTTACTACATCGCAGAGCTACCGGTGAATCATGAAGAGTCACTGACGTTTGATTTAGACATCAATGCAGGCCTCAAAGGGGCAGGCAAACTCACCTTTACGCAAAAATTTTATATAGAAGAGTAACAACAAGCATGAAGAAGATCGTATTGGCCACTGGCAATCAAGGCAAAGTGCGCGAGATGGCGGATTTATTGGCCGATTTTGGTTTTGACGTGGTCGCGCAAAGCGAATTTAACGTCTCTGAAGTGGCTGAAACCGGCACGACTTTCATTGAAAATGCCATTATCAAAGCGCGTCATGCCGCCAAAGAAACGGGCTTGCCAGCCATTGCCGACGACTCTGGCCTTGAGGTCGATTTTCTTCAAGGCGCGCCCGGTATCTATTCCGCACGTTACGCAGGCGAGAAAGCCTCAGATCAAGAGAACTTAGAAAAGCTATTAACCGCGATGGAAGGTGTGCCAGAAGCGCAACGTACCGCTCGTTTCCATTGTGTATTGGTTTTGATGCGCCATGAAAACGACCCTACGCCGATCGTCTGCCACGGCAAATGGGAAGGCCGCATCCTAACCCAGGCACACGGTGAAAACGGCTTTGGGTACGACCCCATCTTCTTCGTACCGGAGGAGAACTGCGCCTCGGCTGAACTTGCACCTGCGCGGAAAAAGCAGCTTTCACATCGTGGCAAAGCGTTGCAACAGCTGTTTGCCACTCTGAGCCAGCAGCCATTAGCGTAAGGCAGCATGATGTTAAAGCCCCCTGCTCTCAGTTTGTATGTGCACATTCCTTGGTGTGTACAAAAATGCCCGTACTGCGATTTCAACTCTCACGCTGTAAAAGAAGCGATCCCGGAGCAGCAGTACATTCTTGCCTTGTTGGAAGATTTGGATCGCGACATTGAGAAATATCGTCTCAATGATGCACCGCGCCCGCTGCACTCAATCTTCATCGGCGGTGGCACACCCAGTTTAATTTCCGCAGAAGGGATAGCGCAGCTTTTGCAAGGCATTGAGCAGCGGATTGCCTTCACCCCAGAGATAGAAATCACCATGGAAGCCAACCCAGGTACGATAGAAGCCAAACGCTTTGCTGGCTATCGCGCTGCGGGAGTGACGCGTATTTCGATCGGTGTGCAAAGCTTTGAAGCGGAAAAACTCGAACGCTTAGGACGGATCCATGGTCAGCAAGAAGCGGTCGCTGCCGCGCAGCTTGCTCACCAAATAGGTCTCAACAGTTTCAATTTGGATTTGATGCACGGTTTGCCGGATCAAAGTATTGATCAAGCCTTGGCGGATCTCGATAAAGCGATTGAGCTCAACCCACCGCATCTCTCTTGGTATCAGCTCACGATCGAGCCGAACACCATGTTTTACTACAAACCACCAGTGTTACCTGATGATGATGATTTGTGGGATATTTTCGAACAAGGCCACCAGAAACTGACCGCAGCAGGGTATGTGCAGTACGAAATCTCCGGTTACAGCAAACCGGGTTATCAGTGCCGTCACAACCTCAACTACTGGCGCTTTGGCGACTATCTCGGCATCGGTTGTGGTTCCCACGGTAAACTGAGTTTTGCCGATGGGCGCATCATTCGCACCACCAAAATCAAACACCCTCGTGGCTACTTAGCGGCATATCAGAATATGGTCAAACCCTATCTTGATAGTGAGCAGTTGGTTACGGCGCAAGAGAGACCATTCGAATTCTTTATGAACCGTTTTCGTCTAATGGAAGCCTGCCCTAAGCAAGATTTTATCGACACCACAGGGCTAGGATTAGAAGCGATTGCAACGACGATTCAATGGGCGTTGGAAATGGGCTACTTGCGTGAAGATGCCACGCAATGGCAGATCACGGAGAAAGGCAAACTGTTCCTCAATGACCTGCTCGAAGCGTTTATGCCTGACGAAGAGTAAGTTACTCCACCATCAAATTCGCGTCGAGCATTTGCCAAATGTGTAAGGCAAGATAAGTGCGGTAAGGCGTTGCGGCTTGAAGAATCTTCTCTGCGGCAACGCCTTCTTTTTCGGCCAAGAGCTTAAGACCACGAGCGAGGGCAACATCGCCAGCCGACCACACATCGGGCAAAGCAAAGAAAAACATCAACGCCATTTCCGCCGTCCACTGACCCACTCCCCACAACTGCACCAACTGCTTGGTAATAAAGTCCGCGTCATTGCTGTGATAGATTTGCGCAGAAATCGTGCCGTCGTTGAGTGCGCGGTTAATCCCAAGCAAGGTTTTTACTTTAGCGTTAGATAGGCCACAAGTGCGCAGCGCCTCATACTGTTCATCCACCAGCACCGCGTGCAGCGAACCATGTTGCTGACACTGCGTTTCGACACGCCCCCAGATGGTTTTCGCCGCGTTGACAGACAACTGCTGCCCCGCCACCGCGCGGCTCAGATAGGGTAAAAACTTATCCGCCTCTTGGCGCTCAAGGCTTTGCGGGCCATTGAGCGTAAGGACTCGACTCAGATGAGAGAACGCCGCACATTGGCTTAATAACTGCTGATGGATCTGTTCACGGTTGACTGTCATTAGCTTCCCTGCCTCCATCTCGTGAAAAATAGTTCCGTTAAAAATAGCCGTATTAAAAAATAGAGCGCCCGATACGCTGTGAAAATAGCTCAAGCGCTTTCGTCCCTGCCAGCGAGTTACCCGACGCATCAAGCTCTGGTGACCAAACCGCAATGGTCATATCGCCCGGCACCACGGCAATAATCCCGCCGCCAACCCCCGATTTGCCCGGCATACCGACACGGTAAGCGAACTCTCCGGCGCCATCGTACAGCCCACAGGTCGCCAGCAGCGCGTTGAGCTGCTTGGTCTGCACCGGGGTAATCACTTTCTTACCTGTGTGCACCGAAGTGCCTTTGTTGGCGAGATAACTGAAGGTTTTCGCCAGATCGACACAGCTCATCTTTAGCGCGCAGGCGTGAAAATAGTTGTTCAACACAGGAATCACGTCGTTGTCGAAATTGCCAAACGAGCGCATCAGATACGCAATCGCCGCGTTACGATCGCTGTGCATCATCTCGGAAGCCGCCACGATTTTATCGTAGCAGATATGGTTATCCCCCGAGAGCTGGCGAACAAACTCCAGTAGGCGCTGGCGTGGTGCGGACAAACGGCTGGCGAGCAAATCCGCCACCACAATCGCCCCAGCATTAATAAACGGATTGCGTGGAATTCCCTGCTCCATCTCAAGCTGGATCAGCGAGTTAAACGCCTGCCCCGAAGGCTCTTTGCCCACTCGACGCCAAATCTCATCGGGCTGATACAAACACATTGCCAACGTTAAGCTTAGCGCTTTGGAAATCGATTGAATGGAAAAGCTCTCTTCGGCATCACCGGCCGCGATGATTTCACCGTCATTGGTGTACACCGCCATACCCAGTTTCTCCGCCGGAACTTTCGCCAGTGCGGGAATATAATCGGCAACCTTGCCACGCCCAATCAAGGGGCGAACTTCGTCCAGAATTTCAGCGAGCAACGCTTTTGTCGGCTTCATGACTTTTTACCTGACTGCTTGTTATTTTTCTTGTAGGGTCAAAAAAGCCAACATCGATAATGTTGGCTCTTTGTTATGCAGTGTGCGGATTTTACAAAAACCAGTCAAACACTAATTGGTACGTTTGTACTTGATGTCCCACACACCGTGACCTAAACGGTGTCCACGTGCTTCAAACTTAGTTAGAGGACGCTCTTCTGGACGCGGAATGTAGTCACCGTCCTGTGCGATATTGGCAAAGCCTGGCGCTTGATTCATCACTTCAATCATGTGCTCTGCGTAGTTTTCCCAATCTGTCGCCATGTGGAAAATCCCTTCATTCGGGATCAATTTCTGGCGTACCATTTCAGCGAACTCAAGCTGCACGATGCGGCGCTTATGGTGACGCTTTTTATGCCACGGATCAGGGAAAAACAGTTGCAGCGTCGCCAAGCTGTCATTGGGGATCATGTGTTCAAACACTTCCACCGCATCATGGCACATTACGCGCAAATTGGTCAGGCCCGCTTCGCGTGCATCCGACAGACACGCACCGACACCTGGGCTGTGCACTTCGATACCAAAGAAGTTTTTCTCCGGCGAGTTTTTCGCCATTTCGACCAGCGAAGCGCCCATGCCGAAGCCGATTTCAAGAATCACTGGATTATCGTTACCAAAGACCTCTTTCCAATCAAGAAGTTGTGCTTGGTAGTCGATGCCCATTGTCGGCCAGCACTCTTTCATCGCATTCTCTTGACCTTTGGTTAAACGGCCTTCGCGACGAACAAAACTGCGTATCTTACGGATCAACTTACCGTCTTCATTGAATTCGTTAGTGGTCACTTCACTCATGGATTCTGCCTGCACATTGATTAATCAAAGCGGGGATTATCCAAAGAATTTTCTTTGGCGCAAGTGTTATCCGTAAAAACGAGTATCCCCACACTTTGTCGGTTGTACTTTCACCCTATTCTGTGATGCAATTTTGCCTACAAATAATAGAACACAGAGCAAGTCGTGACCCCTTTTGCTAATGCCATTTTGAAATGGTACGACGCCTACGGAAGAAAAAATCTCCCTTGGCAACAGAACAAAACTGCCTACAGCGTCTGGCTGTCGGAGATCATGCTGCAACAGACACAAGTTGCGACCGTGATCCCTTATTATCAACGCTTTTTGCAACGTTTCCCGACCGTGACCGATCTGGCTAACGCCGAGCAAGATGAAGTCTTGCATCTGTGGACTGGGCTTGGTTACTACGCGCGGGCGCGCAACCTGCACAAAGCGGCCAAAATCGTCGCGCAGCAATATCAAGGCGAGTTTCCCACCGATATTGAACAGATGAACGCCCTGCCGGGCATTGGTCGCTCTACCGCTGCGGCGGTGCTCTCTTCTGTTTATAAACAACCGCACGCAATCTTAGACGGCAATGTCAAACGCACCCTTTCAAGAGCTTTTGCGGTTGAAGGTTGGTCTGGGCAAAAAGCGGTTGAGAATCAACTTTGGCAGCTCGCCGAAGCGCATACACCGCAGCAAGATGTCGATAAGTACAATCAAGCGATGATGGACATGGGCGCGATGATTTGCACGCGCAGCAAGCCCAAATGCAGCTTGTGCCCGGTAGCGGATTTGTGTGTCGCTCAAAAGCAAGGCAACCCACTCAATTATCCCGGCAAAAAGCCGAAGAAAGAGAAACCGACCAAGCAGACTTGGTTTGTGATGCTGCATCACGACAATCAAGTGTGGCTAGAGCAGCGACCGCAAAGCGGAATCTGGGGCGGGCTGTTTTGTTTCCCGCAACAACCAGAGGATGACCTGAGCGACTTGTTGGCCAAACGTGGTATCCGTGACGAGCACATTCGTACGCAGCAAACCTTGATCGCGTTTCGCCATACCTTTAGCCACTATCACCTCGATATCACGCCGATTCTGTTGGATTTATCAAAGCAACCCGATGTGATAATGGAAGCGGGCAACGGTCTTTGGTATAACTTAGCTCACCCCGAAACCATAGGTCTGGCGGCTCCGGTCAAACAGCTACTGGAAAGCCTGCCCCATGAACTTCGTTAAAGCTTTATTTAAGGAGTCACTATGAGCCGCACTGTTTTTTGTGCTCGTCTAAACAAAGAGGCTGAAGGCCTAGATTTTCAACTTTACCCGGGCGAGTTGGGTAAACGTATTTTCGATACCATTTCCAAAGAAGCTTGGGGGCAGTGGCAGCATAAACAAACCATGCTGATCAACGAGAAAAAGCTCAATATGATGGATCCAGAACATCGCAAACTGCTCGAAACCGAAATGGTGAACTTCCTGTTTGAAGGCAAAGAAGTGCATATCGAAGGCTATACTCCACCAAGTCAATAAACTGGGTTTGCAAGCTCTTCAATCAATGACATCATTGCCGACGCACTGATGTCATTTTTTTGTTTAATGGAACCGCCATGAAGAAACTTGGATACATACTGATCACGCTATTGCTGGCAGGTTGTAGTCGGGAATTCATCGAGAACATCTACGATGTCAACTATGAACCGACCAACCGCTTTGCCAATAATTTAGCGCAACTGCCCGGTCAGTTTGAAAAAGATACCGCAGCGCTGGACGCGCTGATCGATAGTTTCTCCGGCAACATTAAAAAGCGTTGGGGCAGCCGAGAGATAAAAATGGCGGGTAAGAGCAACTACGTCAAATACATCGACAACTACCTCAGCCGAGCCGACGTCAACTTCACCACTGGCAACATTTTGATTGAAACCGTCTCACCCACTGAGCCGGAAAAACATCTCAAAAATGCCATTATCACCACCTTGCTCACTCCCGATGATCCCGCGAACGTCGATCTCTTTTCCTCCAAAGAGATCCATTTAGAAGGACGCCCGTTTCTCTACAACCAAGTGGTTGATCAAGACAAAAAAGCCATTCAATGGTCTTGGCGTGCCAACCGCTTTGCCGATTACTTGATTGCTACCCAGCTTAAAACCCGCACCGTGGACTTCAAAAAAGCCTACTACGTAGAAATTCCCATGGTGGCTGACCACATCATGAAGCGCAGCTACCAGTACGCCGATATCGTGAGGAAAGCATCGCAAAAGTACGGCATTGATGAAGATCTGATTTACGCCATCATTAAGACCGAAAGTAGCTTCAACCCCTATGCGGTGAGTTGGGCCAATGCCTATGGCCTGATGCAGGTGGTACCCAAAACAGCAGGTCGCGATGTGTTCAATTTAGTCAAAAACCGCTCTGGTGAACCTTCGCCGGAATATCTGTTTAACCCTGAAAACAACATCGACACAGGCACGGCTTACTTCTATCTGCTGAAAAATCGCTACCTCAAAGACGTCGCCCACCCGACATCACTCGAGTACTCGATGATTTCGGCCTACAACGGCGGCACGGGCGGTGTGCTCAACACCTTTAACCGCAGCGATCGCAAACGCGCCATGCGCGATCTCAATGCCTTACAGCCCAACCAAGTGTATTGGGCCTTAACAAAAAAACACCCCAATGCAGAAGCCCGGCGCTACTTAGAGAAAGTAACTCAGTTTAAGAAAGAATTTAATCAGGGCTAATCTTTGTAGAGACCAAGGGTAAAGTTTCATCACTCAGACTTTTTTCAACGATTTATTGAAAAAGGGGTTGACGCTTGAAGAGAAAATCCGTTTAATATCGCTCCGTTGCCCGGATAGCTCAGTCGGTAGAGCAGAGGATTGAAAATCCTCGTGTCGGTGGTTCGATTCCGCCTCCGGGCACCACGAATTAAAATCGTTGGTGCTAAGTGTACGAGCGATAACAATATAGTGTGCCGACTTAGCTCAGTAGGTAGAGCAACTGACTTGTAATCAGTAGGTCACCAGTTCGATTCCGGTAGTCGGCACCATTTACAATAACTCTTGCATTGCAAGAGTTACCGAATAGTTCCTCCTTAGCTCAGTCGGTAGAGCGACGGACTGTTAATCCGCAGGTCGCTGGTTCGAGCCCAGCAGGAGGAGCCACTTTTAAAGCCAAGTCACTGACTTGGCTTTTTTCTTTTCTGCGTATCGCTATTTTCTCCTATCCCCCGCACTGCATTATTCAAACGAGTGTTGTACCACATAAAAAATCACTTATTTCACGGTAAAAATTTAATCCACATCATGCTTTCTATACAGGCTGCTATTCGTTTCAAATTGACTACACTAAGATGAAATATACGTGAAACAGATCTAACAACCGCTTTAATTTGTTTACGCCATCATCATACGAGCCATTATATGAAACTAAAAACACAAGCTTATTTATTATCGGGAATTATCTTACTCGCCCTGCTTGCTTTAACCGCAACGGGTCTCTGGACGCTACGCGTGGCCAGCAACTTAGACAACAAAGCCCGAGTCACCGAATTGTTTCGCAGCGCCTACAGCATATTAACCGAGATCGAAAAAATGTCGGTAGAAGGCAAAATCCCCGAGGCCGAAGCCAAAGCACTCGCCACTCGCCTATTGCGCAACAACATTTATAAAGACAATGAATATGTTTATGTCGCCGACGACAAGATGATATTCATCGCTACACCACTTGACCCGCAGCTTCACGGCACAAGTTTCCATGACTTTAAGGATGGTAAAGGCAACAGCGTTGGTCAGTTAATTCTCGATATTTTAGGTCGCCGAACTGGGCAATTGGTCGAGTACACATGGACACAGAAACAAGCCGATGGCTCAATTGAAGAGAAACTGTCAATAGCAGAAAGAACACCGCATTGGAAATGGGTGGTTGGCACGGGCATCGGTTTCAACGAAGTGAACGCGCGCTTCTGGTCTACCGCACAGTGGCAACTTTTCTTGTGCTTAGTGATTGCGGGCGCCATCTTGACCGGACTTATCATCTCTATCAGAAAAATGCTCAACTTGTTGGGCGGAGAACCCAATGACGTGCGCAAAGCGGTGCAAGCCGTAGCCCAAGGCCATATTCAAACCAGTTTTGATACCCAAGCTCCGCAGGGAAGCATCTACCAAGCGGTACAAGAGATGAGCCGTTCATTGGCGCAGATGATCACTAACTTAGACGGTTCAATGCATGCTCTACGTGGCGAACTGGCATCGGTTGAATCCCGCTCGGATTCCATTGCTCATCTGTCTGCTTCTCAACAGCAGTCCACTGCCATGATTGCCACTGCTATGACAGAAATGGCCTCATCTGCTAACCATGTGGCAGATTCGGCCAGCGATACAGCGCGCAATACCGATGAAGCGGACAAACAAAGTCAGCACACACAAAAACTCATCAACAACACCGTAGCGAACATTCAAGGCCTTGCTAATCAATTGGGAACCGCAAGCCAAGCGGTGGCTGACCTCGATCAAGATGTCAATAACATTGTCAAAGTACTGGATGTCATCGGCGATATTGCCGAACAGACTAATCTATTGGCGTTGAATGCGGCGATTGAAGCGGCTCGTGCAGGCGAGCAGGGGCGTGGCTTTGCCGTGGTTGCTGACGAGGTTCGTAATCTTGCGGGTCGAACCCAAGCAAGCACCAAAGAAATTCAACAGATGATTAATAACTTACAACAAGGATCGCGCAATGCCATCCAAACCATGGAAGTGTGTGCCGAGACTAGCCAGAGCACAGTCGTTGAATCACAAAATGCTTCCGATGCCCTGCAACAAATCGTCATTGCACTGGAATCCATCAGCTCAATGAGCCAGCAAATCGCCACTGCGGCAGCCGAACAGACCCAAGTGAGCGATGACATTGCAAAAAGAATCAATATGATTGAAGACAGCGGCAACCAACTAACGGCCGTGGTGACAGAGAGCCATAACAGCACCCGTAGCCTAGCGTCATTAGCGAATGATCTGGAAAGTTGGGTCAACAAGTTCTCCGTTAAAAACTAAACGCACTCCATTTCAACAAAAAGCACGCTTTATCGCGTGCTTTTTCGTATTCAAAGCCATAAAACAACCAATTAATCTCGTAAAAAACAGGCGCGATAATGTTTACAGACTGTACACTCTTGTCATCAAATGGATAAAAACGCCCCGTTACGCACACAAAAACAGCAAACGATATTTTTTTTGCATTTTTGTATTGACCTCCCTAACGAAAAACCGTTTAATACACCTCGTCGCCCGGATAGCTCAGTCGGTAGAGCAGAGGATTGAAAATCCTCGTGTCGGTGGTTCGATTCCGCCTCCGGGCACCACGAATTAAAGTCGTTGGTGCTTAGTACGAACGACAGTAAAAAGAATATCGTGTGCCGACTTAGCTCAGTAGGTAGAGCAACTGACTTGTAATCAGTAGGTCACCAGTTCGATTCCGGTAGTCGGCACCATTCTTTTGCCTCGATAGCTCAGTCGGTAGAGCAGAGGATTGAAAATCCTCGTGTCGGTGGTTCGATTCCGCCTCGAGGCACCACTTTTGATAGCTGTGTTTTGATGAAGTTAAAATAACTTTTTGAAAAACATCGGCCAGTGCCCTAGGCGGGCCCGTTATTCCGCCTCGAGGCACCACTTATTAAAGTTGTGCTAAAACACAATAAAGAATAGTTCCTCCTTAGCTCAGTCGGTAGAGCGACGGACTGTTAATCCGCAGGTCGCTGGTTCGAGCCCAGCAGGAGGAGCCACTTTTCGTTAGCAAGATTTATCTTGTTAACAAAGCCGACTTAGCTCAGTAGGTAGAGCAACTGACTTGTAATCAGTAGGTCACCAGTTCGATTCCGGTAGTCGGCACCATCAAATTAAAATAGTTCCTCCTTAGCTCAGTCGGTAGAGCGACGGACTGTTAATCCGCAGGTCGCTGGTTCGAGCCCAGCAGGAGGAGCCAAATTCAGAAAGCTGCATCACCGATGCGGCTTTTTTTACGCTTTATTCCTGTGTTACTTGTCCCAAATAGCTTGTTTCCTGCGATAAAAAGCTGGCGTGTTTCCAGCGCCAGCTGGTTAAACATCTCGCTTGAGTAGAGCCGAACTCTACAAGTCCCCTAAGCAAATGTATTTAGTTTCGAGGAACTCATCCAAACCTTGTCTCGCCCCTTCTCGCCCAAGGCCAGATTCCTTGATACCACCAAACGGTGCTACTTCGGTCGAGATTAGCCCTTCATTTATGCCAACCATACCGTATTCTAACGCCTCGCTGACTCGTACAGCACGCTTGAGGCTTTCAGTATAGAAATAGCTAGCCAGCCCATATTCCGTGTCATTGGCCATTGCGATCACTTCATCATCATCCGTAAAGTCAACAATCGGCAACACCGGGCCAAAAAGCTCTTGATGAATAATGTCCATTTGATGCGTTACACGATCAAGTAAGATTGGAGGCATAAAATGACCGGGTAAAGATTGAGGAGTTATCAGCAGTTGTGCCCCTTCAGCCAAAGCCTCTTCAACAAGTGCTTCCAACCTATGTTTCGCCGCAATCGAGATCAGCGGCCCCAATGAGTTACCCTCTTCCAATCCATTCCCGGCTTTAAGCTGTTCTACTCGTGGTATGAGCTTGGCAAGAAAAGCATCCTTAATATTGCGATGCAGATACAAACGATTAGTGCACACACAAGTTTGTCCAGCATTACGAAACTTCGACGCCATCAAGCCATCAACGGCTTGGTCGAGATCCGCATCATCAAACACAATAAAAGGAGCATTGCCGCCCAGTTCCATCGACACCGCTTTTACAGTGGATGCGCTCTGCTGCATTAATATTTTTCCAACTCGAGTAGAGCCGGTAAATGAGAGTTTTTTAATTCGCTTATCCCCCGTGAGTAATTCACCGACTTCGCTGGACTGAGCACTCACTATGACTGAAAGTAAGTGTTCGGGGATACCCGCCAGATGCGCAAGATGCACAGCAGCCAGGGCGGTAAGCGGTGTCAGCTCTGAAGGTTTAACCACCATGCCACATCCTGCCGCTAGAGCAGGAGCCGCTTTTCGCGTGATCATCGCTAATGGAAAATTCCATGGTGTTATTGCTGCACAAACCCCGACAGGTTGGCGAATGGTCGTAATACGCTGATGCACCTTGTTTGCCGGAATAACCTCGCCATACGCGCGCTTTGCCTCTTCAGCAAACCACTCCACAAACGAAGCTCCGTAGGTAACTTCAGCAAGACTTTCGCGAAGAGGCTTCCCTTGCTCAAGCGTCATTAAGGTGGCCAGTGCCATCTGGTGTTGGATAAGTAACTCAAACCAACGCTTCAACAGCAGAGCACGTTCTTTTGTACTCCTTGCAGCCCACTCTTTCTGAGCAACACTGCATGCGTCAATCTGGCTATCCACGCTTTTCAATGAACTCGGCTCAAGTGAGATTAACGTTTCTTGCGTTGCCGGATTGATAACATGCAGCCCCTCAGAGACGGCGAGTTCTGTCAGTAACGCATCGAGTATCGGATCATTTAGTTGCAGCATATTGTCTCTCCTAGCTATTCCATGCGCAGGGTAATGCGACCAGCACGCACTGTAAAGCAAACAAAGGTTTCATAGCGGATGACTTATACCAGTCTGATGAGTAGCTAATACAAGATGAAACTTCAACAAAACACAACGATTCATCTCTGAGCGCCGCGTGGGTAACCCAAGGAACAATCGTCGCTTCGCCAATCCCTCTCGCGGGACAGACAGAACCAAACAGATACGCATATTCAAATTGTTGTTGCTTCACGGCTCTGGGACGTGTTCCTTTCTCTGCCCATAACCGTGTTGTTGTGTTTTGTTGCCCAAATCTGGCTTCATCTTGAAACCAGACATCCACATGCTCTAAAGCGATATGCCCTGGGATGTTCAGGATCGTTTCAATTTTGAATTTTTTAAAATCGTCTGGGATTGTCGAGGATGCCTGGGTCGAGAAGTTATCCAAGAGAAGCCCATGTGGTCGAGCAGGTATGTCGCGCATGGAATCAATTTTTGGAAGGCACTGGTAAGATGAAAACAATGTTGGATTGAGCTAACTAGTCAGCTTTACAGATAGGTATAAATCCGAAAAACAAAAACCCCAACATTTCTGCTGGGGTCTGGAATACACGGGCGGCTTTCTAATCGACTGAACTACCGCTACTTATTAGTTATACTGTAAGTCTGGCACCAGGTTTTACCTAATGCGATATATTTAAAGCCTAGCGATGTCCTACTCTCACATGGGGAAACCCCACACTACCATCGGCGCTACTTCGTTTCACTTCTGAGTTCGGTATGGAATCAGGTGGGTCCAAAGTGCTATTGTCGCTAAGCAAAATCATGGTGCTGATACCCAGAATCGAACTGGGGACCTCATCCTTACCAAGGATGCGCTCTACCGACTGAGCCATATCAGCATTCAAACTTAGAAAACCCGCTAGACAAAGCGAGTTTTAAAATTAAAAGCCTGGCGATGTTCTACTCTCACATGGGGAAGCCCCACACTACCATCGACGCTGTTTCGTTTCACTTCTGAGTTCGGGATGGAATCAGGTGGGTCCAAAACGCTATGGTCGCCAAGCAAATTCTTTCTCTCTATTTCTAGAGAATAATTCGGAAAGCTGTTTCAGTTCTTTTTAACACATTCAAATTTGTTCTTGCTTTGAGTCCACCAAAACCCTTTGGGTGTTGTATGGTTAAGCCTCACGGGCAATTAGTACAGGTTAGCTCAACGCCTCACAGCGCTTACACACCCTGCCTATCAACGTTCTAGTCTCGAACAACCCTTTAGGACAGTTAAACTGTCAGGGAAGACTCATCTCAGGGCTCGCTTCCCGCTTAGATGCTTTCAGCGGTTATCGATTCCGAACTTAGCTACCGGGCAATGCGTCTGGCGACACAACCCGAACACCAGAGGTTCGTCCACTCCGGTCCTCTCGTACTAGGAGCAGCCCCCTTCAATCTTCCAACGCCCACGGCAGATAGGGACCGAACTGTCTCACGACGTTCTAAACCCAGCTCGCGTACCACTTTAAATGGCGAACAGCCATACCCTTGGGACCGACTTCAGCCCCAGGATGTGATGAGCCGACATCGAGGTGCCAAACACCGCCGTCGATATGAACTCTTGGGCGGTATCAGCCTGTTATCCCCGGAGTACCTTTTATCCGTTGAGCGATGGCCCTTCCATTCAGAACCACCGGATCACTATGACCTGCTTTCGCACCTGCTCGAACCGTCATTCTCGCAGTTAAGCGGGCTTATGCCATTGCACTAACCTCACGATGTCCAACCGTGATTAGCCCACCTTCGTGCTCCTCCGTTACTCTTTGGGAGGAGACCGCCCCAGTCAAACTACCCACCAGGCACTGTCCGCGACCCCGATGAGGGGCCAACGTTAGAACATCAAACATACAAGGGTGGTATTTCAAGGACGGCTCCAACGCAACTGGCGTCACGTCTTCAAAGCCTCCCACCTATCCTACACATGTAGGTTCAATGTTCAGTGCCAAGCTGTAGTAAAGGTTCACGGGGTCTTTCCGTCTAGCCGCGGGTACACTGCATCTTCACAGCGATTTCAATTTCACTGAGTCTCGGGTGGAGACAGCGTGGCCATCATTACGCCATTCGTGCAGGTCGGAACTTACCCGACAAGGAATTTCGCTACCTTAGGACCGTTATAGTTACGGCCGCCGTTTACCGGGGCTTCGATCAAGAGCTTCGCTTACGCTAACCCCATCAATTAACCTTCCGGCACCGGGCAGGCGTCACACCGTATACGTCATCTTGCGATTTTGCACAGTGCTGTGTTTTTAATAAACAGTTGCAGCCACCTGGTATCTGCGACTCTCGTCAGCTCCATCCGCGAGGGACTTCACCATCAAGAGCGTACCTTCTCCCGAAGTTACGGTACCATTTTGCCTAGTTCCTTCACCCGAGTTCTCTCAAGCGCCTTGGTATTCTCTACCCGACCACCTGTGTCGGTTTGGGGTACGATTCCATCAAATCTGAAGCTTAGAGGCTTTTCCTGGAAGCATGGCATCAATGACTTCACTGCCGTAGCAGCTCGACGTCGTGTCTCAGCCTATCGAGTGTCCGGATTTACCTAAACACTCAGCCTACGCACTTGAACCTGGACAACCGTCGCCAGGCCCACCTAGCCTTCTCCGTCCCCCCATCGCAATTTGATCGAGTACGGGAATATTAACCCGTTTCCCATCGACTACGCCTTTCGGCCTCGCCTTAGGGGTCGACTTACCCTGCCCCGATTAACGTTGGACAGGAACCCTTGGTCTTCCGGCGGGGAGGTTTTTCACCCCCCTTGTCGTTACTCATGTCAGCATTCGCACTTCTGATACCTCCAGCATGTTTTACAACACACCTTCAACGGCTTACAGAACGCTCCCCTACCCAATGTTCATAGAACATTGCCGCAGCTTCGGTTTACAACTTAGCCCCGTTACATCTTCCGCGCAGGCCGACTCGACTAGTGAGCTATTACGCTTTCTTTAAATGATGGCTGCTTCTAAGCCAACATCCTAGCTGTCTAAGCCTTCCCACATCGTTTCCCACTTAGCTGTAATTTGGGACCTTAGCTGGCGGTCTGGGTTGTTTCCCTCTCCACGACGGACGTTAGCACCCGCCGTGTGTCTCCCGGATAGTACTTACTGGTATTCGGAGTTTGCAAAGGGTTGGTAAGTCGGGATGACCCCCTAGCCTTAACAGTGCTCTACCCCCAGTAGTATTCGTCCGAGGCGCTACCTAAATAGCTTTCGGGGAGAACCAGCTATCTCCGAGTTTGATTGGCCTTTCACCCCTAGCCACAAGTCATCCGCTAATTTTTCAACATTAGTCGGTTCGGTCCTCCAGTTGATGTTACTCAACCTTCAACCTGCCCATGGCTAGATCACTCGGTTTCGGGTCTAATGCTAGCAACTATACGCCCAGTTAAGACTCGGTTTCCCTACGGCTCCCCTAGATGGTTAACCTTGCTACTAACATTAAGTCGCTGACCCATTATACAAAAGGTACGCAGTCACACCACGAAGGTGCTCCTACTGCTTGTACGTACACGGTTTCAGGTTCTATTTCACTCCCCTCACAGGGGTTCTTTTCGCCTTTCCCTCACGGTACTGGTTCACTATCGGTCAGTCAGGAGTATTTAGCCTTGGAGGATGGTCCCCCCATATTCAGACAGGATAACACGTGTCCCGCCCTACTCGATTTCACTGAACATGCGCCTATAACTACGGGACTATCACCCGGTATCGTTGGCCTTTCCAGACCATTCGTCTAACGCATATAAAGCTTAAGGGCTAATCCAATTTCGCTCGCCGCTACTTTCGGAATCTCGGTTGATTTCTTTTCCTCGGGGTACTTAGATGTTTCAGTTCTCCCGGTTCGCTTCGCTGCACTATGTATTCATGCAGCGATACTGGCTTATGCCAGTGGGTTTCCCCATTCGGAAATCGGTGACTCAAGTGGCTCTTACTGCCTCATCACCGCTTATCGCAAGTTAGTACGTCCTTCATCGCCTCTGACTGCCAAGGCATCCACCGTGTACGCTTAGTCACTTAACCATACAACCCGAAAGGGTCTTTACGTTAAACAACCAAGGTTGCTATCTCATTATTTGAATGAGCGAGATAGCTTTGATTTGCCGGACTCAATTTTGAATCGTCACTTAAAAGTGACATTCCCAAGAACACTTGAATGTGTTTTGTTGGTGCTTGTCTTAAAGACAAACATTGAGAACTTTACAAACAACAATAAATTGTTGTTTTGTCAGCTTTCCAAATTGTTAAAGAGCAATGTCATTTCTCGATGAGAAACCACTTTTTAAAGACTTTCAGCGTCGAAAAATCGACCATCCACATGAAGGGGAGGCTGAATTAAGCAACACAAAAATATTTAAAGAGTGGTGGGCGATACCGGGTTCGAACCAGTGACCCCCTGCTTGTAAGGCAGGTGCTCTCCCAACTGAGCTAATCGCCCACGTATTTTACTTCCTGTGGAGGAAGGAAATGGTGGGTCGTGCAGGATTCGAACCTGCGACCAATTGATTAAAAGTCAACTGCTCTACCGACTGAGCTAACGACCCGTGGTATCCCGTAGGGGAGTCGAACCCCTGTTACCGCCGTGAAAGGGCGGTGTCCTAGGCCTCTAGACGAACGGGACGATGGTGGAGCTAACCGGGATCGAACCGGTGACCTCTTGCATGCCATGCAAGCGCTCTCCCAGCTGAGCTATAGCCCCACTAAAATACTCTAAACTTTCTAAACCATATCAATCTGTGTGAACACTCATCGCAATAATCATCGTATAAGGAGGTGATCCAGCGCCAGGTTCCCCTAGCGCTACCTTGTTACGACTTCACCCCAGTCATGAACCACAAAGTGGTGAGCGTCCTCCCGAAGGTTAAACTACCCACTTCTTTTGCAGCCCACTCCCATGGTGTGACGGGCGGTGTGTACAAGGCCCGGGAACGTATTCACCGTGGCATTCTGATCCACGATTACTAGCGATTCCGACTTCATGGAGTCGAGTTGCAGACTCCAATCCGGACTACGACGCACTTTTTGGGATTCGCTCACTTTCGCAAGTTGGCCGCCCTCTGTATGCGCCATTGTAGCACGTGTGTAGCCCTACTCGTAAGGGCCATGATGACTTGACGTCGTCCCCACCTTCCTCCGGTTTATCACCGGCAGTCTCCCTGGAGTTCCCGACATTACTCGCTGGCAAACAAGGATAAGGGTTGCGCTCGTTGCGGGACTTAACCCAACATTTCACAACACGAGCTGACGACAGCCATGCAGCACCTGTCTCAGAGCTCCCGAAGGCACTCCAGCGTCTCCGCCAGATTCTCTGGATGTCAAGAGTAGGTAAGGTTCTTCGCGTTGCATCGAATTAAACCACATGCTCCACCGCTTGTGCGGGCCCCCGTCAATTCATTTGAGTTTTAATCTTGCGACCGTACTCCCCAGGCGGTCTACTTAACGCGTTAGCTCCGAAAGCCACGGCTCAAGGCCACAACCTCCAAGTAGACATCGTTTACGGCGTGGACTACCAGGGTATCTAATCCTGTTTGCTCCCCACGCTTTCGCATCTGAGTGTCAGTATCTGTCCAGGGGGCCGCCTTCGCCACCGGTATTCCTTCAGATCTCTACGCATTTCACCGCTACACCTGAAATTCTACCCCCCTCTACAGTACTCTAGTCTGCCAGTTTCAAATGCAATTCCCAGGTTGAGCCCGGGGCTTTCACATCTGACTTAACAAACCACCTGCATGCGCTTTACGCCCAGTAATTCCGATTAACGCTCGCACCCTCCGTATTACCGCGGCTGCTGGCACGGAGTTAGCCGGTGCTTCTTCTGTAGGTAACGTCAAATGATGCTGCTATTCACAACACCACCTTCCTCCCTACTGAAAGTGCTTTACAACCCGAAGGCCTTCTTCACACACGCGGCATGGCTGCATCAGGCTTGCGCCCATTGTGCAATATTCCCCACTGCTGCCTCCCGTAGGAGTCTGGACCGTGTCTCAGTTCCAGTGTGGCTGATCATCCTCTCAGACCAGCTAGGGATCGTCGCCTTGGTGAGCCCTTACCTCACCAACTAGCTAATCCCACCTGGGCATATCCTGACGCGAGAGGCCCGAAGGTCCCCCTCTTTGGCCCGTAGGCATCATGCGGTATTAGCCATCGTTTCCAATGGTTATCCCCCACATCAGGGCAATTTCCCAGGCATTACTCACCCGTCCGCCGCTCGCCACCCGAGAAACAAGTTTCTCTGTGCTGCCGCTCGACTTGCATGTGTTAGGCCTGCCGCCAGCGTTCAATCTGAGCCATGATCAAACTCTTCAATTAAAAGTTTTTTGAAGCTTGCGCTTCGGCTCAATGAATACTGATAAGTTTCTAGTCCCTAGAAGCTAGTTCCTAGAAAACTTGAATTGACTGTGCTCGATACCGAAGTATCAAATTGGTCACTCAGTTCATTGATAAGTCTTTTGGATTATCATCAACGAGTGCCCACACAGATTGATAGGTTTATATTGTTAAAGAGCTTGCTTTTCGAGAAGCTTTTCTCTCAAAGCGGAGGTGCATTCTAGCGAGTTAATTTGAAGAGTCAAACACTTTTTCAAATTTCTTTTTTAGAAGCCTTACCCTCTTACTGCACTGCTGAAGCCTTGTGGCGTCTGCCGTGTCAGTGGATGCGCATTATAGAGAATGCTTTTTTCTTGGCAAGTGGGAAATCGCATTTTTTGATAAAAAAACGCTTAAGTGAACATTATTCGCTCAAGCGCCCATTTTGCCTTAATTTACACTCAGCTTGCACAGAGGATATTCACAAAATCCTGTGGATAACTAGTCATCACTATCAAAGAAATAAGAGATCCGCGATCTAGGATTCAGGTACTCTTTCACTTTTTCAGGCAATTTGCTGGGGTGAATAGCACTTACAATCTTAATATCTTTATCGGCAAGATCGATGATCGGAGCCTGCGTCCGAGGCACGGTAGGATCATAGACCAATACATTAGGGTAAAGAAGGTGAGATGCATTCACCGAAATAACTAAACCAACCATGTTATTGGAAAGTTGAACAACCGTGCCCGGCGGGAATACGCCCATGAATTTGATCAAAATGCTGAGGTTCTCAACATTATAAAGATGCTTACAGTTCTTATATAAGAAAGAAAGCGCGGTATAAGGTATCTTTTGCTCCGCCTGAACATTGTGGTGGCACAAGTTATCAAACGCATTGGCAACGGCAATCACTTGAGTGAGTTCATCAATGTCAGCACCTTTCAGCCCTTCAGGATACCCCGAGCCATCATTCATTTCATGATGTTGTGCTATCACTAATTTGGCACTTTCAGGGAAATCACCGATGGTACTCGCTAAATCAACACCGTATTTAGTATGCAACTTGAGGTAATTGAACTCGGGCTCGGTCAAGGGCGTCTGCTTACGAATGATCGCGGAAGGCACTTTAATCTTGCCAATATCGTGAAAAAGAGCGGCAAAAGAGAGCTCTTTCAAACGCTCTGCATCAAAGCCTTTCACTCGGCCAATCATCATAGCTATCACCGAGACGTTAAGTGAATGAAAATAGATGTCTTCAAATTCACTTTTACCATTCATCAAATGCAACGTGACATTGTCATCGCTCATGAGCTTTTCAACAATATCATCAATAAGCTGTTTTGCTTCATCAACCGCATCCATTGGCCGATTACGTATTTTCATCATCACGGAGCGCATTCTTGCCAATGAACGCTCAAACTCTTTCTCACATTGAATCACACGACGTCGGTATGAACTGAGTTTTTCAATGCGCTTTTGCTTTTCACTCCAAAGTTTTTGGGTTTCGACGTCAAGTTTATCCGACTGGCTTTCATCATGGCTTGCAGTTTGATTGGCAGGAAGAAGCTGTGTATCGCTCTGACTCACGTTCAGATAGACATACTTCACGCCGAGGTGGCGAATCATATCGACCTGCTCCTGATCTTTAATTTTGAAGCTATTAAACAGGAAGGGGTGTTCGTTCCACTTCAAGGGCAGACGTATATGTAATCCAGGCTGAATACGATCTACGGTAATTTTAATCGTTGGCACTTCTCGTTCTGACCTAAAATTGCTACGTAAGTTGTGAATATTAGTGGAGATTGCGAATTAATTCATCAATAACACTTCACGATCATATTGGTAATGCTAATAAAAAGGAGCGACAACATCATGCGCATCTCTTGCAATACTTAGGACGTCGTCAAGAAACCTTAACAACCCACCGCTGGTATAGTAAACAGCCAGAAGAGTGTTATTTTCTCCTTAAGTACAAGATAGCTGACAACAGACTAAGTTGCAGATAGGTAAAGTACGCTGCTATGAATTTCTCTTAATTTGCAATAACCAGTTTAATTCGTCCATCGGCAGCATTGCTATAAACTGTATTCCTTATCCAGCGAGCACATCTCATATTAACTTGCGGGAAACATGCCAATGGGCAAAGACTTTCTCATTCAATAGTGGATAAGCTTACCACAGCTATCCTATCAAAAAGCTTGCTGTCAGCCTTTCATGGCATAGAAAGGAGAAACAAAGCAGAAAGTAGTCACAATGACTTTTTTACCAGACATGGTCACTTGACCTGTCTACTACTCTACAGTTCATACTATCCAAATACTAAGAACACTTGGGTCAAATCTCACATGTACTTGATTTCGGAATTGGCAGCAAAGGCTGGCATCTCTCGCACCACCTTACTCTATTACGAGAAGTTAGGGCTGATTAACGGCCAGCGTCTTGACAATGGATATCGCTATTACAGCGAAAACGATTTGCAGCGACTGTTATTGATTCAGCAACTTCAAAGCGCAGGGCTCTCACTAAAGGAGTGCGAACAATGCTTGGACGCGAAGTTAAGTAGAAGCTTATTGGAAAATCGGCTGACTCAACTCAACCATGAAATTGATAAAAAAATCCACGCTCGTGAGTTGCTACTGGCGTTACTTGGGGAACGTCCACAAAGAGAGTTACACCATTCCCTGAGTCAAAGTGCGCCTAGCGCTTACTTAAACTGGTTAAGTACGCAGGGTTACAGTGAAAAAGAAGCGCTCCGATTAAAGTGGCTATCAAAAGATATGAACGAACACGAGAGTTACATGAAAGACTTTATGACGGTCTTTGCAACCTTAGAAAGATGGGGGCCAGGGAGTTACAAGGACTCTTTAAAAGCGATTTCATTAATGTCGCCTCAGACAATGACCGATATTTTAGACATTGGTTGTGGCACTGGCATCTCAACATTACTGCTAGCCGATAATAGTACCGCGCACATTACCGCCGTGGATAATGAGCCTTTTGCCATTAAGCAGCTCGATAAAAAAATACAAAACGCACAGTTGCATGAGCGCATTTCTCCTGTTTGCGCCTCCATGACGGAACTGCCATTTCAGGCAAAGAGCTTTGATGCCATTTGGGCGGAAGGCTGTGTGTACATTATGGGAATGGAGAACGCACTAAAACAATGGAAGCCGCTGTTAAAAGATAATGGCGTTTTGATGGTGAGTGACTTGGTGTGGCTGACTGACTCTCCCGACGAAGAGACAAAACAGTATTGGCTGGCAGACTACCCAGACATTCAATCGATACCTAAACGACTCGCTCTGTTCCAAAAGCATGGCTACGACGTGATCGAACACTTCTCATTAGGCGTCGATGCATGGCAAAACTACTGGCGACCTCTGCAAGACCGAGTTGAGGAATTACAAGCTGCTATGCCTGCGTCCCAAGTGTTATTAGACATTAACAAAGAGATTTCGATTTACGAGCGCAGTGCTGCAAAAGATTTTACCTATCAGTACTTTATTTTAAAAATTGCAAACTAGAGATAGATATATGAAATACGCTTTGTACAAACAAGAACAAGCTCAAGAAATCATTACACTGTTCAATAACACATTTTCGGATTCAGAGGGTAAAGAAGAAGGTGCATTAATTGCGAAACTCGTGGAAGACTTTCTCACTTTACCAACCAAAGATGAGGATCTTTATGTGTTTATTGCTCAAGATGAAAGTGAACGCATTGTCGGCAGCATCCTTTTCTCTCGCCTATCGTTTCCAAATGGTGAAAACATATTCCTTTTAGCCCCCGTGGCCGTTGCAACAGATCGTCATGGGCAAGGTGTAGGTCAAGGACTGATCAAATTTGGGTTAGCGACACTGAAAGAAAAAGGCGTCACCGTTGCCATTACTTACGGGGATATCAACTTTTACTCAAAAACAGGATTTGCCCCAATCAGTCAGGATTTGATTCAAGCCCCGCTAGAATTGTCATATCCCGAAGGTTGGATTGCACAATCTTTGCTCGGTGAAGCGATCCCTAACATTGTGGGCAAACCAACATGCTTACCGGCTATCGACAATCCCTATTATTGGTAGTTAATTGGCGTGAAAATTCCTTCGTTTCTGAATTTAGGTATCGATGCTTAAACGCTATTTTCTAAGCGGCACTCTTACCATGCTCACCTAGCCACAACGAACATACCGTGTATGTTCTAAGCAATTATTCTTTGATAACCTAAAGAAACCACTGATAAATTTGAGGGCTATGATGAAAGTAAGAAAAGCCGTTTTAGATGACTTACCCTACCTTGTTGACTTCACTGCTGAAGAGGCAAGAGAGGCTGAGGGGAGCATTAAGATCCCAGAAACACTTGAAAAGGGCATTCTGGTCGCACTTCGTGACCCTTCAATTGCTACCTATTGGGTTTTAGCGGATAAGAACAACACTCCCGTAGGGAGTGTCTCTGTGGTTCGCGAGTGGAGCGACTGGAACGCTGGTTATTACTGGTGGATTCAAAGCATGTTCTTATCCAAATCACAGCGAGGCAAGGGTCGTATGTCATTGCTTTTGGATGCGGTAAAACATGAAATGAAGGAACAAAAAGGCTTAGAGCTGCGCCTATATGTTCACAAAGAAAACCGCACAGCTGTTAGAGCTTATCAAAATGCTCATTTTTCAAAGTCCGATTATGAAATCATGATTTTAAGCGATTGAGTGAATTGTCATCGGTATCGTACCCACTTACGTTACCCCAAATAGGTCAATTTATGACAAGATATATGTGTCCTGACTCTTAGGTTAGAAAGGTGTGGGGCATTTCCAAGTCAGATCACTTTAGAGCCTATTGGAGCGAAAAAGAGGTGACAACAGAAAAGGAAAACTCAGGTAAGCACCTGAAAAGTTGAATATTTTCAAACACCAAAAACGACGAAAGGCCGCTATAAAAGCGACCTTTCTATGTATGGTACCGGTGGGCGGACGTGAACCGCCACTCCCGAAGGAAACGGATTTTGAATTCCTCTTAAGCACTTGTAATTACTTGCATTTAAGAGGATTTCTTGGGATATCAAGGACCATGAAATAGGATTTAATTGGATCTTTTTAGCATGCGTCGAGCACAGATTTAAAATGGTGCACACACTAGACCACCCTTTGTAACACGTTAATTAGATGGTACGCCCCACACCTAAACTACACTCAGCATAGTCGCTGAACTTCGGGAGGTGCCATCATGTCAGCTATCAAAACAATCGGTATCGATCTTGGTAAATCTACCTTTCACTTGGTAGGTCACGACCATTCTGGTCAAGAGCTATATCGACATAAGTTTTCTAGGGCAAAACTAATGCAATTTATCTCTGTACATGAACCTGTAACCATAGCAATGGAAGCTTGTTGTGGTGCAAACTGGCTAGCTAGACGCTGCCAGGAATTTGGCCATGAGGTTAAGCTCATTCCACCTCAATACGTTAAGCCGTATGTTAAAAGCCACAAGAATGACTTCATTGACGCTGACGCTATAGCCGAAGCTGCGACAAGACCTAAAATGAGGTTTGTAACGCCTAAATCTGAGCAAGCGCAATTAGGAAGTGTGACTCGTCGAATTCGAACTGGCTACATTAGGGAAAGGACGGCTGTGATGAACCGAATTTCTTCAATTCTTGTCGAGTTTGGCTTTAGTTTCCCTCGTGGTCATGCAAATATGAAACGGCTTTTTCAGTGGCTTGCTGACACTGGGCAATCAGTTCCTCCACTACTTGTTTTTGAGTTACGAGAACAATTAGATCATTACAATCTCCTCAATGAGAAGATTAAAGAACAAGATAAGAAGATTGAAATGCTTAATGATGACAATGAGCTGTTTACTTTGCTGCAATCTATTCCTGGTATCGGGCCAATGACTGCTGCCTGTTGTCTGTCAGCAGTATCCAATCCAAAAGATTTTTCTAACGGTCGTAACTTTGCTGCTTGGATAGGATTGGTTCCATTCCAATACTCAACAGGTGGAAAATCGAGGCTTCTTGGTATATCGAAGCGGGGTAACAAAGAGCTTCGCGAACTGTTTGTTCACGCAGCTAGATCAGTGCTGTGGCGAGATGCAACTGCGGAGAAATATTTTGGTACATGGTTACTAGACTTGAAGAGTCGGAAGCCTTTCAATGCAGCTTTGGTTGCTTTGGCGAATAAGCTAGCCAGAATCGCTTGGTCAGTCATGGCAACTCATAAAACTTTCGAGATCAGAACATAAATCAAGTTTGCATATGAAAATGAAAGATGACAAAACGGTTAGACCACCAGATTGAAAACCTGTTGTCCAGAACAGCAACTAGAGTGCTTTCACATTTTTGAGGACAATCTGGCGCGGATCTCATCGTGGAGCTGGGGCTAAAGCAAAAAGTCTCAATTAGACTCCGAATACATTAGCGCAAACCAACTCCGTTATTTTGAATTTTTACTTGCAAAACGGGGCGTACCATACATTCATTGTATCTATCTCCTTATTTTACAATATAAAAACCATAGTCGACATCCTTTAAGAACACCACCAACTCACTTCTATTATGCTACGTAGCGCAGCGAGAACCGGTACAGCTATCGTGATTAGGTCAGCTGGATAAACTTTGCAAGTGGTATTGGTCTTGAATAGAGATAACCTTGTACGTAATCACACCCCATATCGGCCAATGCTTGCTGCTGTTCAAGCGTCTCAACGCCCTCTGCTATAACTTCAATACCTAGCTTATGTGCCATCACGATAATAGATTCACACAGAATCGCGGAATCAGCAGGGCCATTAAGTTGCTGTACGAAGTGCCGATCTATTTTCAGGTAATCAATATCATATTCTTGGATGTAAGCTAAAGAAGAGTAGCCTGTGCCAAAGTCGTCCAATGAGACCTGAAAACCTGCATCCCTAAAATGTAGCAGAGCAGAAAGACTCTTACCTTTGTTGTCCATCAACAAGCCTTCGGTGATTTCGACCACTATGCTACTAGGCTGAATGTCGTTTCCACTTAAGTACTCAGGCCATTTAAGCAACTTACACTCTGCATCTGCGAATTGCACTGGCGACACATTAATGCTCAATCGAAAGTCTTCACCATAGCGCTGCTGTAACGTTTTCAATACCTGGCAACTTTTGTTAAACACCCACTCTCCGATCGGTATGATTAGCTTGGTTTGCTCAGCGAGCGGGATAAACTCATCCGGCGCGACAAGTCCACGCTCCGGGTGGTTCCAGCGAATCAACGCCTCAGCTTTAGCCACTTTTCCTGTTTTGAGCGACACGATTGGCTGGTAGTAAAGTTCAAACTGAGAATCTTGGAGGGCATATCTTAGTTCGCGAACCAAGCGAATCCGTTGTTCTGCTTGATCTTGCATAACCTGAGTAAAACAGCGAAAACAGTTTTTCCCCGCTTGTTTGGCTGCATACATCGCCTGATCGGCTTTTTTTAGCAGTTCAGCGGCAGTCTCACCATCGTTAGGGTAGAAGGCAAGTCCAACACTCGCGGATACAAAGATCGTTTCCTCCTTTAACAAAAATGGACGCTCAAAACTGGTCAGTAACCGTTCTGCTAAGCGAATAACAGGGGAAATGCTGGAAAGATCACCCATAACAACAATAAACTCATCTCCACCTTGACGTGCGATCATATCTTGCGAACGCGTATTATCACGTAGGCGTTGAGCCACTCTTTGCAGTAAAAGATCACCCATGTCGTGTCCCAAAGAGTCATTGATGTGTTTAAAGTCATCGATATCAATAAACAGCACTGCGCTTAATGTTTGATTGCGCTGCGCGACAGACAGCTGATGATTTAAGTGGTCGCTGAGTGTGCGCCGGTTAGGTAGATTAGTTAAGGGGTCATAATGAGCCTGGCGCCATATGATTTCTGTCGATTTCTTTTGCTCCGTAATGTCACGATAGAGAGCAATAAAATGAGAAACCGAGCCATCGGCTTGATATATTGCGTTGATGCTTAACCACTCAGGGAAAACTTCACCATCCTTACGCTTGTTATAAATTTCTCCCTCCCAACGGCCGTCTTTGCTCAAACACTGCCATAGTTTGGCATAGAACTCGTCACCATGGATGCCAGATGCAAGGATACTGGGATTCTTACCTAGTACTTCATGTTTTTGGTAGCCAGTAACCTGAGTAAACGCCGGGTTAACATCGATGATGCTGCCATTGTGATCGGTGACCACCATACATTCACGACTATTACTGAACACCGAAGCCGCCAATTTCAATGACTCTTCATCCTTCTTCCGCTCAGAGATATTACGAATCACAACAATGATATCTTGCGAGTTGGAAATGGAATTTACGCGAGCTTCAAAATGCTGCTCATCCCCTAAGATTGACAATCGATACTCCCAGGTAACCACCTCTTTTTTATCGCGTAACTCTGCTGTTTTTTGCTGCCAAAGTTGACCAATCTCTTCAGGTAGGACATCCGATATTTTGTTACCTACAAACACATCAGGACTCACATACAAGTCATTGGTATTGGCGGCACGATAATCAACAATCACCTCCTGTGTATCGACTCGAAAGTACAAATCGGGCAAAGCACTAAAAACGGCATCAAGTTCACTACTCCGCTTTTTCGCCACTCTTTCGGCAGTTAAACGAGCACTCGACATGCGAAGAAAATGCTCTTCTAAAATTCGTATTTCTTTTGCACCTTGTGTGTTTAGCCCTTGTGGCTGAATACCCAACCGGAGATTGAATGTAGCTTGGGTTAACTTTTCCAATGGTTTAATAAGGCTGGTATTCAGAATTTTTATCGCGAGTAGAGTCACAACCAAAACGCAGGCCAAAAAAGACAAAATGCGAGTCATAAATCGCTCATTGATGTGATTTAAAGCGCTATCTATAGGGATGCCAACACTGACTGTAACGCCTTTGTTATCCAACTTCGTGTACAGCGTTTGGTGAGTAAATATGCGTAACACTTGGTCTGTGCCTGTTACTTGCTCTGTGACCAACTGGTAATGTTGAGAAGGCTCGATGTTAACGTTGTAGTTATCAGGATCTCGTCCATGCACTTTTGAATCGAAAGGGTAATTCGCCACAATCCTTGCTTGCTCATCAGTAACAAACACCACCGCGTCAACAGGTAAATTGTATTCAGCGAGCCACTGACTCCATGCATCCAGTGAGACAACCGCTACCACGACCCCAACAAGCTGGTCGTTTAAATCAACGACGGGATAGGAAAAATTTATACTGGTTTTCCCTGAAGCTCGGTCCAGTTGATAACGACCAATCGCAAATGCATGCTGGGTGAGTGATTGCTGAAAATACGGACGATCAAAGACATTGACATCTTGCTCTAGTGGCAGCGCATTGCACAATAGATCGCCATTGGCCGAAGGCACGCCAATGTTAATATAGGTTGGGTTGAACTTGAGTATTTTACTAAGAAACTGCCCACAAGCGGAACTGCCGGGTTGTTGAACCTCCGGTATGCTAGCCAAGTACTCAAGGTAATGTTCGGTGTCACCTATGATTTTTTCCTGAGTCGAAAACAGTAACTGAGCAATAGTAACTGCTTGCTGAGCATGCAGTTGAATTGCTTGTTGTCGCTCTTGAGTGGTTTGATAAAAAATCATTAACACTGCGGGAAGTGTTATTATGCAAACCAAAAAATAAAGCCTAACTTTTAGCGTTCCCAACATGTTTTCCAAGCTTCCTGTCTTTATAATTATTCTTATACCCAAGTAACTTCAAGATCCCCCCTTCGCGAGAATAATTTTATTGGCAAGCGCGACAACGATGAGAAATTTGAGTGGCTGTAGATTCAGAATCGTTAATAAGGTGTGCAAGCGAGGCAAACTCACCGCTTACGTACGAATCTCTCGCCCTGTGTCAAGGCACTCGGAAAGGGCCTATGCTTCGACTACATCATTGACTTGAAACAAATATCGGCAAACACCTTGAATTTAATGGGCCATGTTCAATGTAGGACATAATATAACAGTTGGCAAACATGAACTGCGCACTTTTGTACGAAAGCATGGAACACAGCAAAATCTCGCGAGTTAAATTATGTAAACTGGTCAAATCTGCCAAAACCACTCCAAGGAAAAGGTCTATCTGAAGAAGGTTTTCTAGCATTCATAGATGGTTATATTAGAGAAAATAAGTAAAAAAAGGTGAGTGAAAGCCGCAGTCACCTTACGCAACTGCGGCCTTAAAAAAACCATGCTATCGACTACTTCAGCTCATAGAACAGCTCGGTCAAAGCCGCTTCACCAACCAGATCAACTAACTGCGCAACAAAGCCATCAAACTCATCAGTAAACCCAATTTTCGCTAAGCCATATTCAGCAGTAACTTGATCCAACGATAGGTTACGAACCTCACCCTTATTCTTAGCTCGACGAGCCTTGTCATTTAGCGAGGTAACGGCTTTACCCAAATCACCACCAGCAACCAGCGCGGGATTAGCAAGCAACAAATGGCGCGCAGACGGATAGAGCTTACCTTGGTAGAACATAGATTTGGACTGACCCTTTAACTTCTCACGCTCGGTGTGTGCAGCAGACAGCGCTTCCTCTACAGATATACCAGCCTTTATGCGGTTCATTAACGTACTTTGCGCCACACCTAGCTCTCTAGCCGCTTGTCGCATACTTGAGTACTCAGTGCCATCTATAACAACTTTCTTGCGGTAGTCACCTTTAGGGCGCGCTTCTAGTTCAAGGGCTTGCTCTAGTTTCCACCCGAACTTAGTAACGCGCTCATTAACCAGCTTGGGGTTCAAGCCATAGTGACGCGCAGCAGCTGTTCGGGAAGGGAACTCAACTCCCTCAATTTCATAGATATTTTTCATATAGTTATCACTTTTCAATTTGCTAAGCATAAAACCACACAGAGGCCGCCTGGACAAGCCAGACGACCTCTGCATGGTCACTACTCTAAATAGACCTTAAAACGGTGCATCATCGTCTACAGGAGCTTTTTGAGCTATACCATCGCCGAAGCTGACCTTAGATTTAATCTGCTCATACAACGCCAGCATGTCGCGCACCAGTTCTGCGTTTGGTCTCGGCTGTCCGTTAGGCTTCACCCAGTTCTGTTGCTCCCATTTAGGTGCCCATTCAGTGAGGGTTTTTATCGTCGCGGCATCCATCCCTATAATCTCGATAGAACTCACCTCCTGATCTAGCAAACTTTTAGCGATGTTTAGTGTGTTCATACAGAGCTGGTAGCGCATTGCCGAAACTGTAGGTTTCTTAACTTCAAATATTTGCGTGTCACCACCTACAACCGAAACCGTCGAACCCTTACCGCCAACACCAAGCTTACAGGTAATGGTCTTTTTCGTAGGTCTTGCTGCTAAAGTACTCAAAAAGCTTAAATCTTCTTTTGGTCGAGAACTACTGTATCGATTTCTCTTGGGCTTACTGCGCGCAAGGCGAGCATCACGTTCAACCACCAACTCCTGCAAGTATTCTTCGGCTTGTTTGTAGGTGAAAGCCCCCTTCTTCTTACCACCGGGGTTAGCAATAATTTTCTTACATTCAGTCCATGTTTTTACGATACGAGCTATGTTGTTATTTACCGATGCGTAAAAGTTAAATTTTTGATTAGACATAATAATGCTCCTTAAATTTTATTGAGTTAGCCGCCGGAATGACGGCTGTGAATTTGAATAAATGTCATTGCGTGTGAGGTTGGGTTTCTTATATCCCCAACGGTGCAATGGTTGATATGTAAAAAAGCCCTTTGAGATAAGGGCTTTCGATAGGTCAATATTTACGATCTCAACGGGCGTTGAGAGCTTCTCGCAGTGAGGAACGAGATTCAGGGTTGAAGAGGATTTCAACTTCGAAGTCAGGAAACTTCCAGACTATTAAGCGAGCTAAGTTGATGGTCAGCTCTGTCATCGGTACAGCGCCTTCAATCAATTTGGTATTCTTAGCACTACGTACTGCGGTCGCTTTGGTTGGATAGCCAATATCGGTCATCCACTCAGCTAATGCTTTAGCGCTAATCTGCTTCTTGCTCATACCACCTTGCTCTTGCGCGTAGAAACGCAAGAATAAGCGAGCCATTAAGCTATCCGAAGTCTCATCAGCCTTTAAACGCAGGTCCTTGTGACTCGTGCTTTCTGCCATTACCAAACGGTCTTGCCATGAGCACCAATCATCAACATCTTTTAGAACATGGGACTTGCGCCAGCGATCAAAGCGCAATCTTGTAAACAGCATCTCATCCAACGACTTGTGTGGTTTGGTTTCAAGCGCGATATGCTTACGTCCTTGCACATCAATCATCACCGGATTCAATAGTTCTCGCTTCTGGTCGAACTCCATGTTCAGGAAGATAGACCGCTTTTTCCAACATCAGATCCTTATGCTCTAAAAAGCGCATCCGGTTCGGTGTCAGGTAGCTACCATCAACTTTGTCTCCTGGTTTACGGGTTAAATATTTATCCACCATATAAGCACTTTGGTCATTGATGGTTGGATCGACTTTAACGCCACCTTTAGCCAGTATCGGCTCATAGCCTTCACTTTCGATAACGGTGTACTGAGCACGAGTCTTAGCACCGATAAGTTGCTTCGCTTGATGCTTGAGTTCTAGTACTTCACCGCCAGTTGGGTCTATACGGTGGTAGAGCTCTCGGAACCGCTGACAAATAGGACCTTTTAAGTCTATTTCATTCAGATCAGCATTAGTCAGGAAGCCGTCTGTCGTCACTGAAACAACAACCTTGTCATCGGGGATGTTATGTAACATTTCCCCTAATAAGGCACGAGCAAGCCCTGTGGTATAGGCAGCAAAGAAAGGGTTGGTTAGAGTGGATGGTGGTAGTTGCGTGGAGTAACCAGCTTGGATATCGAACGACCTCTTTGGGCGCAACGATTGAGCTAGCTTTCCATAACAACTATTTAACATCTCCTTGGTCAACTTTTCATCAAAGCTATTTTTAACGAATGACTTACGGCGTTCTCGACCCCAACGCATGAAGTCTTCGAAGATTCGTTTATCATTCTTCCATGGCACTACAAACGCTTGCTTGATGGTAATTTCCGCACCTTGGTTATAAGCAACTTCAAGTTCATGACCAGTGCAGTGCGTCTCACCCGATAGCGGAAATATCAATCCATATTCAGAGCGCACGGCTAAGCTTGGAAATCGAGTATGTTCAGGGAACTTAAACTCCACCCACGCCAGAGCACATTTGTCTCCAAACAGCTCTTTCAGATCTCTGGTCATGTACATCTGATCGTGCGCCAACTCGCGTAAACCTAGACAAATTGAGCTATAACATGATGGAACATCATAATCTTGCCATGTATCAATATCTGTCGGGCCAGCGATGAATGACTCGTTGCGACCACCGTGGTAACACTGGGTAGCAAAGTTTTCCAACGTCATGCGAGCCGTTACAGGCACATCACGAGTTATCGTTAGCGGTTTACTTCGGTCAGAAGGCCACACTTCTTTAGTCACCTTCTCAAAGCCAAACAAACCACGATAACCGCGCTTATCCTCTAAGCTATTCACAAAGGCTTTAACGGCGATACCGCCGATGGTGAACGGAACCGAATTTAGACCGAGTGTATTTTGACAGAAGGAAGAAACCCGCTCGAAATGACGAGCACTGATAATTGAATCAGTAATTGCATACTCAGCGAATTTCTCCGGTTGTGCTTCCAGAAACTCATCCATTCGAGAGATAGAGTACGGCTCTGGAATTTCTACCTTTGGAATCTTCAATAGCTCTCCGACAGAGGCTAGTGACGATCCATTGGGCGAAAGCAGCATGGTGTCGTAGAACGTGATATACAAGGTGTGTCGGTTGCGGGATTTGTCGTGAACATTGAGAGGCTCTTTATCGATACGTCGAGACATGACTTTATCAAGTTCCAGTCCGTATACGTCATCAAGACTCGCCACCGTCTTACGTAAACCTTTGACATGTGTCTTGAGTTGGTCAAAAGCTTGGCTGAAGTTAAACAAATCAGCCGATAGCCAATGAGCACACAAAATGATGTCAGTCGGCCACTTATCAAGTACTTCATCTTCCATCGCTTTTTCGATAGCCTGAACCAAGCATTTGTCCAGTGCTAGTCGTCCCGATTTTTTGGTTGATTCAGGGAACAAGATAATCGTTGATAACTTACCCTCGAAAAGAACCGCGAATTGGTAGCTCAAGATACGGTTGTAGCCTCCGCATTTAGATTCTACATACTCAGTATCCATGGCTATCACGGGACGTTCAAAGAACGGTGTTGCCTTTCGCTTTTTACGCTTGGTTTGCTTCTTCTTTTTGGGTTTGCGGAGCACTATGGATTTAGCTTTGCGCTTTACGCCATCAAAAGAAGCAGGCTCACTCGGTTGAGCTTCCCCCCAAGCACTTACCGCTTCTTCAGTCCAACCGGATGTTGCTAGATTGTCCATGCTTAAGTCAGAAGACTGCTCTAACCAATCATATGTTTCGTTCATATAACTACTCTCCAGAAACGCAAAAAGACGCACTAAGGCGTCTTTTTGCAAGGTTTACAATGATGATTACTTAAAGTCTGACCAAGCAATCTTAGGCAGGTCATTACCCTCACTGTACGTCAGTAAGGCTTCTGTAATCGCGTCACGCAAACCTTCGAGGTCACTGAACTCTTCAGGCGTAAACATAGCAAGCAAGTTGTCACTGTTTACCACCGTCATCAACAATGCACCCGACTTTGGAGAGATGAAAGCACCGCCAACCGTATCTGCATGAATCCAGCCACCGCTTTCTAACATGAAGCATTTATTCTTCTCAGGTTTCATCTTCTTCGATACCTGTTTAAACAATGACTCAGCCTCTTCACCAGTTTCAGCAACGATTAGATTGCCTCTTGCACCCAGAATAAGCAGCAGATCTTCAGACGGAAGAACCGTTTTGCCACCAAACACATTCGCTACACCAGAGTTAGTACGCACAAAAATAGAGTTACTCATTTTGATACCTCAAATCATTTAAATTGTTAAAGAGCAGCGAAGAAGCTCGCTGCCCCCTCGAAAACAACTAAGCGAGAGAATCGCTGCGTTGCTGAGGTTCATATTAGGGATGAAAGAAAGCACTCAACTAAGAAGAGAATCGAGTCGACAAGCCACAAAACAATTAACTCGTCGCTCAAAGTCCAGCGAAGATTTAGCGCAGAACCTAAGTCACGAAAGGCACTAGAAGAAATATCACTCGTCAAGGTTGTGATAGTAAAAAGATCAAGGTTAGGTACACTTTTGTTTGATTTTTATAGGCAGATACTAAAAAGCCCAAAGACGTCCTACCGGACGCCTTTGGGCTTTTATCTGTATTGAGAAATATTACTGTGTTAATGCATTGTCATCTCTTTTTCCCAACGCTCAACCTCACTACGCAAGAAGCGCACACTGCGACCTATACGCATCACTGGCGGTAAGCTTTTAGGGTTGCGAGTTACATTAGTTCGCACGGTTGCCGGGTTTAAGCCGTACATTTCAGCAAATTCTTCAATAGTTAGTACTCTGGACATATCGAACTCCTTAATCGATTTGTAAGTTGGGTAGCATAGCGTCAACGGTCTGCTGAGAGGCTTGCGCTAGATGGGTGTTTTGGTAATAGGCATAACGCTCGGTCACATTCACATTAGAATGACCAAGACTTTGCTGCGCGAGACGAATATCGTTCGTTGCAATCAACATTTGGGTTGCGTAAGTGCGGCGAAGATCGTGGATAGTAAAAGGTGCGTCCAGACAGCCTTCTTGCTTCATGGCTTGCTGAATGCGCTCCATACAAGCGCGTGGGTAGGCAATATGCTCGCCTTGGCTCTTTAACGAGGGGAACACCCAATCATTGAACGACACTTTGAGACATTTACGGATCAGGCGTTTTGCAGGCTCGGAGAAATAAATTCGCTGCGATTTACCAGATTTCGTCATCGGCAGGAGCGCAGAAGAAAGATCATCGGCAAGCATAGATCGAGTCAAACTCATCACGTTGCCAATGCGCATACCTGTCAACAAACTCAACATCAGCGCACTCGCATGTAGAAAGTTCGGCTCAGCACACGCATGACGACAAAAGCTTTCCGCTTCTTTCGAGGACAACACTCGGTCTTTCGCATTGTTCTCCACCCGTTTTTTAACGCCCTTTACTGGACTTTTATCAATAATCTCGTGCTCAACCGCCATCGAAAAAAGTTTCGACAAGAAGGCGTGATAACGGTTAATGGACGCATGACTTAAGTCAGTAAGTGAATTGAGAAAACGCTCAACATCACGGCGAGTCACGTCCGTAACACGCTCTTTACCAAACGCAGCCATTACGCGCTTAGAACGGGATAAAAAGGTCTTAGAATCGCGGTGATGATTACGACTGTATGGAAGTACAACGTCATCAAAGAACTGCTGAACCGTCAAACGCGCCCCCTTCTGGTATGCCCCAGACTGAACATCAGCGATAAATTGGTAAGCCAACTGATTGAATTCAGCAAACTTCATTTCGGGGTAAGTCCCAAACGACTCGTAGTAACGCTTTCCCTTCCAGCCAAGGCGAACTATCCAACGCGTACTCGTCGCGGTCACAAGTACGCGCAATCGGGGGTTTTTCTTCCAAGGATACTCAACACCTTGCTCGCCCTTAGCAGGACGAGGCAACGCATTGAGTACCTTCTGGTTCATTTCTATCGGTGTAGTACTCACAATATCTCACTCCGTATAAGTAAATCGTGAGCAAAGATTAAGGTGACACTGACCGAAGAGTGCCGACCACACGACTCCCTCTACAGACCATAAAATATGATGCACCGTAAGAAAAAAGAGTTCATACAAAGAGATTAACTCGTTAGTATGCACAGATTAAGGAACCATTTTGTTTGATTTAATATGCCTAGAAGAAAACCCGTACTCTATGAAAAAACGGTTTACCTTTTCACGCCAAAAGCTAAACCCTTATCAATTCATAACAAGCACTTGCTCATCATTACCCTACAGCGGCTATTTGGCTTCAGTCCTGATAAAGCTACCGCAGCATTGGAAAGTGCCTTTAAAAAAGCAGGGTTACACCAGTCGTTCCCAAAGCGTTCCGCACATTCCACTTATAAAACTAAGCACATTAAAACGCTCAAGCCATTGAAAGAATTGTCAAACAAGAAAAGAATTGCGCTCACTTTAATCGAGAGCAGCATTGTAGAATTGGACAGCAGTAAAGACGAGGCATACCAATATATAGAGATGCCAATCACGGTAGATATTCTAGACTTCCCACCCTGGTATAAACAAAACCGAGAATTTATCCAGCTCTTGGGAAACTTCATTTCAACCGAGCGAAAGTATGAAGAAGAAAGCCATCACCTGCTTCTTGAAGCCGTACGCAGAGCATCACCACCAGCAGAAAAGCACCTAATAGAAACGAATCTCAAGTTCTACAAAAAACATATTGGTCAACCAAGTACCAATAAAGTAGCTAACAAACAGCTCTTAGATGCCAAACTCGTTATCTTTAACACCATTAACGACGAGGTTGATAACAAAGATCGTAAAGCTGATACCAAAGAAAGCAAAGAGATTGAGACAACCACTCATAATTACTTAGATTATTATGACGATACGCGTGGCGAAACTGACGAGAAAGACGACGAACAGAGCACGTACCTTATCTATCTCTTGGTAAAACCAAGCAAAAGTATCAAATACATCCCGTTCAAAATTACCAACCTAAATCCGCTCTACAAATATCTTGGTAGTAGTGACAGCACTTACTCAGTGTATGCAATTAAAAACCGTAGTCAATTAACGCTCGAACTCGTTATTAGTGACAAAAGTCGAATAAAATATAAAGCCACCATCGAGCAAGACTTTCAGCAAGACGTACCTAACCCGTTTACTGGTCAGATATTATTCAATAAGTTCAACTTTTGGGATCCATCGTTACCTGACAAAAAACACACAATTGTTAGACAAAGAAAAATTCACACATGTAACGTAAAGCTCTCAACATCGGAGGGACATATCGGCAAACGCAGCATAAGGTATATCTTGCAACGTATGCACCAATCGCTCTCGCTGACAGAGTTTCACGATATCGTTACACCCAAAATGTTCATTGAAAGACCTCAAGCATATAAAACGAAACCTATCTTGCTCACGTGGCCGTGTGAAATTAAGAATGGTATTAATTCCCCAACGGACTAAATGAACACAGAGGAAAAAGTCCAACGAGACAAAGGGAAATCACTTCCCATAAGTTACGATAAAGAAAAAAGTAGAGGCGGTTGCGCCTCTACTTTTTCACTAGATAACATCTAGCTCATCCAACGCGCCTCCGATTAATGCACCTGCGACAAACCCGAGCGCCCCGCCAATCACGACCCCTTGGGGACCATAGCGGGTACCGAGTGTGGCACCGTACTTCGCGAATCGAACACCTATTGACGAGCTAGGCTTAAACCAGCGCTGCTGAGGGTTAGAATGAAAATGTGTTTTTGCCATACTGTTTTTCCTTTTCTATAGATACAGAAAAGGGCGATACCTTTCGATATCGCCCTTGTTGATAAGCCAAATTTAATGATGGGACTTAGTCATCGTCATCATCAGCCATGAAGTCGCCACCAAGCCAACCATCGTCGCCCGGCTCCATGTCGAAGTCCTGACTGAAGCCAGAATCTTCTGTGCCATCATCATAGTCACCTTGGTCTTCTGTCCAACCGCCCATAACGAATACTCCTTCTTAGCTGTAATCCATTGCGCCACATGTATCACATGATCCGCCCTTACTGACCCAACCGGGACAACCTAAAGAGCGGCATGAATAACCTGATGCCGTAAGTGGCTTAATGAATGTCACTTGCATTACTTGTTTCCTTTAATTGACGTTGTAGTAAATCTACGTTGTGTAGTATCCCACTGCGCTCGGACAGGATATGTCCAAGACCGCAGAATGAGTGTGAAAATAGGCATCGTCATTGCCCTGCCTTATCCAATGAAAGCTATGCCAAATCTAAGTGCGTGACGGTTAGAAACATTTAAAAATGTTTTGCCCTCAACCTGTCCGGAGGAAACCGTACGCTAGTAGCATGAGCGATAAGAGTGAAAAGCTAGCTTTAAGGCTAGGTGACATATTGACGAGATTGTTTATGGGAGAGGTGCTCTCCCCTGAGCAGTTGGTCGCGGATTATCAGGTAAGCGAGAAAACCCTGAGACGCGATTTCAATGAAAGGCTCGTCAACGCTCCGATTATCCGCACCAATGAGGGTTATCGACTGGACCCGATCATTCGAAGTCAGGGCAATTTAAACATCAATAAAGTGCTGTACGATATTGGTTTGTCCGAACTATTGCCTAAACACTACAAGCTCAATGGTCACGCACCTGTTCTGTTTAAGAACCCACGCTCTGAACGAACTGACAAATTCGATGCACTGTTTAAGCAACTGACCGAAGTCATCGCTGCTCAAGTGGTCATTGACCTTAACTACAATGAAAAACCGTTTGAATCTGTCCACTGTTATCGGCTGGTCAATGACAGGGGCATCTGGTATCTCGCCGCAACCTACTGTGACCAGTTACATTCGTACCGATTGCGAAATATTTCACAGATTCACCTACGGGAAGATAAATACAAACCCAGTCAAAAGGTCCACGAGGAGATACACAGACAAGGGATGGAGTGGTTAACTCCCGATAATGCTGAAGTACTTGTACAGGTTGACAGGGACGTTGCCCCGCGCTTTCTTGAAAGAACGATTCTCCCTCACCAGCAGCTATTGAAAGAACTGAGTGACGGTAGTTTGCTAGTTAGCAGTCGAGTATCAAGATTGAGCGATATCTTGCCTTTGTTGAAGTCTTGGATACCTCAAGTCGAGGTGCTTTCCCCAGTCAGCCTTAAGCTTGAACTTATACGCGATCTCCACGCGACATTGGATCGTTACAAGTAGTTGCCACGTTAATAAGTGACGCCCTAGCATTCCCTCTAGAAGCACAGCTACATGACAACAAAGCACCACGACATAATGTCGTTTCACTGCGCCGAGAGCGACCGTCCTAACCATCAACTTGCCACTATGTACCGATTTTGAGCTTACCTATGTGAGATAAGGGAAAGGGGTGATTTAGCGAAGCCTCAAACCGATACCACGAAAGGGAAAACTCAAAATGATGCCGTTTTTCAGCATTAATTAGAAAACACTAAAATAGTTCCGAAGGAAGCTGCAATTAAATAGGGGTATAACCATGATGTCTGATGCACGAACTCTGCTCCAAATCACTCAGTCCAGTCCGTATTTTTACCTAGTTGATATCGCTAACTTGTTAAGCTTCACCGCCGTTGGCTATCTACTGGGTATGATGACTGGATAAACAGAGCCATGAATTGAACTTGTCACTATAGATTCCGGTGACAAGTTCCTTTTGTTACACCTAACCTGTTTTAACTAGCTTCTGAAAATAGGTGAAAAATTTGAGTAAAAGTTCATTTGTGTCAATCCATTCACGAATATCGTTATAAATCCATCAGTTAGACTAGTGTTTTATAAGTGAAGCATGTTTAATCCGCGTATCGAAACCAAAACAAAATAGGTACAAAAACATGTCTATTTCATTCAATAAAACAGAGCATCTACTTAACGACTGTCAAAGTGAGAAAATTGCCAAGTGTGCGGCAGCAGCTTGGGGACATGAAGCAACAATGGGAACTCAAATGTTTTTCGCAGAGTCGGATCACTACTCGATTCAGATGGCAGAAGAGCATTTGGAAAACCCAGAAAGCCAAGAAGTTATCTTCATTGAATTTCTAGCTTACAGCGACCATGAAAAGTCACGCACATCTGCGGTTGTTTACGAGAAAGAAGACCTCGTCATGCTTTGTCATTGGTTTTCATTTGGGGATGATGAGGAAGAATATTTTGAGCCTGGATATCCTATGACCACTTCCGGATTCTTCAGCTACCTGAACTCTCTACCAAATATAAAGAGACATGTTCACCCATCTGCACTAGATGACAAGTATCAGCTAGGGTTGTCTCTACTGGACGAACTAAGCCAGTAAGTTATACCTAATTCTGTTTGTACTGGGGGTAAATTGGATAAGTTGTCATTTCGTATGGCAACGTTGAAAATACCCAAGTTTTCGCGCCAAACTACGAACATAAGATTAAGGGGCGCCTCTCGTCGCATAATAGGCAAGCCTTTATCCCTAGTTGCAGAGATAGCATCAGACAAATCATTCTCTCGGTATTTTCTATAGGCTTCCCGTCCCTTACTGCTCCCATTGCTTCGACATAGCAATGGGAGCTTTTAATAACAAAACACCAGTGTAAACCAACCAAACTCGTTAAAATTAAGACTCCCTTCCTTGGTGTTTCCACAGTCCATTGCAATCCAGCAACGCCATCCCCTCTGAATCCCGAAGGCAACGGATTGGGTAAACGTTGCTAAAACTTGCACCAATGAAAAAGGCTTCCCATCACACCATGATTAACATGGAGCAATGGGAAGCCTTAGTGTCACTAGGAAGTGAGTTGACTATTTTATGGTACATACATGGTGCTTTCTACTTGGTTTGTTGCTGATGGACTAATCCACCGTGACTTTTATCTCATCGAACACGCCCATTTCGACGTAGCTGAGAAAGTTGGACTCCCACATCGAGTAGAACTCCATTACCTCACTACTTGTTATCGGCAGTTCTGGAACATAGGAAAAACTCGCTGTTCCAGATGAGAAGTTAAAATCCACCTCTTTAACCAGTTCGGGATAAGGACCACCGCAATACGCAAAGTCAGTGATGTAATCAAAGATCCACTGGTCATAGAGGCGGACAAGCCTGATTTCAACAGGGTGCCAACCGCCATTTTCCGAACTATAAGATGAATCTCGGAAGTTAAATACGACCGATTGGATCATAGGTGTCCATTTGCCTGATTCGCTGATCACTCGGTTTAAAGCATCTTGAAGATCGACACTGACAGGCAGCAGTAATCGCTCAACGTCAAAAGTTAAGTTCATAATAAAATCTCTTTTAGTTTGTTAGGGATGCACTCTTGTTAAGTGCTCGGTATGAAAGCCAGAATTGGCTTAATGGGTAAGGATTGATGTGGATTTGGAGTTATTTGGCTTCGGTTTCACCGCCCACTAATGACAGGAGTTCATCACGACGTTGCTCGTAGTCAGGTGCTAGAACGTGGAGAAACACCGATTTCTCTGACTGGATGATAAGACCAAGCCCCCTGCAACAAGCAGCCATAAAACCAGCGTTGTTCGCTGACTGTCCAGAAAACACACACTTCAGCACAGAACTCTTGAACGGCTTATCACCCTGCACATCCAGAACAGCGGTAATATCTTTAAGTGGGATCCATTCCTTGCTGTGTAGACCGCCACCTTCATTGCCCGACATGCGGATATAGAGCTCGTTTTCCTTGTTATGTAAGGCGATTTGATAGAACACGTGGTTCTCCGTTTTCGGACTTAACTTCTTCGCTTTACCCTCGCGCACGATATTAGTGAAATGGTCTACTGGTTGATCGACAGTGACCGTGACTTGTTCATTGCCTTCTACGATTTCAGGTTGAACCGTTTCTTGTTGTTGGTTTGATTTACGTGCCATTGGACACCTCCTTTAAGATGGAATTGTTCAGGTTTAATTTGGTTTTAAGATTCAGCTTGGTCAGCTAACTTGGCGACAGGGAACGTGGGACTGTTCATAGGAGCACAGCAATACACGCCAGAACCTTCCATGGTCACTATGGCAACCGCTAATAGCCAAGGACAGGCATCATCGTTTAACAACAACACCCATTCAGGGTAATTAGTGACAAAGCGAAGGAAGTGCAGATCTTCCTCAGATTGTTCACTCAGTTTTTCATTCGTATCCCCTTCCTCAATCAAGTACAAGGTCGTACCGACCTCATCCCAAAACGTTTTTGTGCTTTCTTCATCACCGAATGGCTCTATCAGGTGCTCTAGCAGTTTTGCTTTCACACCATCCGGCATTGGCAGTGATTGAATGTCTTCAAACTTGTTTACTGTTTTCATTTCTAATCTCCGTTTAATAATGAAAAAGCCCCTGTTTAGCTCATCGCTAAACAGGGGCTTTTCTAATGTCATTTCTAAATCAACTGGTTAAACCTAACTTCTTCATTCCCAACGTATCTCTGGCTTCGCAGTCACCATATCCGACAATCGAGAGCCAATCTCCCTCCTACGCCCTACAGTCAATTTTGAGTAGCGCCTTGTTGATGACAGGTCAGCGTGATTGAGCTGCTTGGCTATGTCGTGTAACGAGACTCCTTGGCTAGCTAACAAACTTCCAACCGTATGACGAGCTGAATGCAGGGTTAGGTTCGCTTTATCACCGGGTATGTCGGGCAGTCCCATCTTGGTTTTGATAGCTTTGAAAGCATGCCTAGGTTGCCCTACTGGTTTACCCTTTTTGCGTCCAGGAAAGAGATACGGATTATTCGCCACATGAGGCACCGACCTCAAAATATCAAGCATGTAATCACTTAGGAATAAAACGTGACTAGTACCGTTTTTCGTATGTGGAATAGTGAGTGTTTTATCCTCCCAATTCACATCGGATTTCAAGCGCAAACGCAGTTCCTTATCCCTCGCGCCAGTCAAAAACAGCAAAGCTAGGTACGCGCCAATACTTTTGTCTTCATGGTTCAGAGCGTGACCTATGAACTCCTTTAGCTGTGATTCAGACAAGTACCCAGTTCGCACGTTATCTTCTTTCAACAAGCTCACCTTGTCCGCGATAAGCGGCGCGTCCATCAACTTGTATGCCTGACGATTGATCGTTTTGAGCAGAGCTAAAACACGATTTATCGAAGCGGGAGCATAAGGTTTGCCTTTAATCGTAACGGCGTTTTGCATCTCCATTTGGACTTTGATGATATCTGCGGCGGTTAGGTCGTGAATCGAGATATGATGTATCGATTTTGCTAAACGAAATCGCGCTGCGTCGTCCTTCCAACTGCGTTTCTGTTTAGCCAGTGGCAGGTACACTTCATCAAAGAACCGTTCCAGAGTCATCGTCTTCTCGGTAGTCTGATTGTCACGTTCAAGCTTGGGATCAACGCCTTCTATAATTTGCTGGCGATACTCTTTGGCTGTTTTGCGTAATGTGGCGAGGTCTGTTTCAGGATGCCTACCAAGACCAATAGATGCCTTCTTACCTGTTACCGGACTGGTATAACGCAGCAGGAAGCGTTTCCCACCAGACTTACCCACTAAGCAGCGAACGCCAGTAGGTAAACCAGAGTCTTTCATAGCGGATAAATTAACTTCGTAATCGGTGGATTTAGCGTTAGTCGGATTGGGTTTAAGGTTGTTGAGGAAGGGTACCGTCAGACGGGTTTTACTATTCATAATCAGTACCTTACATAATTATTAAGCTAGTAAATAATATATGTAAGATACTGGTTTTATTTCATTAACTTGCTTTGTACTGTTCAGCTAAGCCCACTAAATTAAGAGTTGAATAGCGCTCTCGGCTCCGCACAGGATAAGTTGAGTAAACAAAGTCTACAAACTCATTGAAGTACATACTTTTAGTCTTTTTAATAACAGCATCAAGTATGTCTTTCTCTCTATTTGAGAGTTCAATGTCATCTTCATCACCGTGGAAGGAAATTACATACTTTGATGTACCATACATTGTTTGTTCATGGTCAATGCGAAAACCACGGCGACCTTGCGCCGCATCCACAACATCATCGACATACGGACCATAGTGGTTAAATAGCCACTCAATATCCGTCATTTGTTCACCTTCAGAAACCGATGAAAACCAATCAGCAAGATAAACTAACTTGGTAAGCCTCGCTTTCGATAGCTCTGATGGATGAGGATAATGAAGGCAAATGTAAGCAATAATTTGTTGGATTTTATTCATCGCTACCTCCATTTAACAGTTCTAAAAAATCATCTTCTACTGATTGTACTTGATTCTCGGACTTTAAGTTAATTTCTTTACTGTATTTAAATCCGTCTCGCACAAATTTGGCAATCTGACTTTGGTGTTCTTCGCAGTAAGCTAATATTTCCTTAATTTTTTCATCATCTTCTCGCGATACAAAATCATCACTTTCACTCTCGAAAACAATGACTCCAATGTGAACCCCTGCATCAGATACGGCTTTGGCTACATACCTACAACTTTTCATAGTCAAGGACTCTAACTTGCTTAAATCATACCCATACTTTTGGTTCATGAAAGTCTTATACGCATCGAGATTTTCAGAAGAGGGGCATTCAACTTCAATACAAACATCATGCTGCCATGCTTGACCAATAACCCCCTGATTTAATGGAAACTTCTGTCTGTGAACTTTAGAAAAGTGAGGGTTTCTAGAATGTCTTGCTAGCAAGTAAAACTCTTCATCATGTTCATAATAAATAGTTATTCTCTCTTTACTATTCAAATCTAAGTGCTTACAGACTCCCAGTAGCCATGTCTCCACTAGATCAGTATGTAACTTGGAAAGCTCTGATTTACTTTCCTGAAGCTGCTCTTGAGTCGTATTCAATGCTTGCCTCGTATCAACGAGAGTTACGTTTTCATCCTGCAATGCACTCATTTTCTTATTTTGAGCAGATTGATCCTTAAACGTACCTAGAGCACCAAAAAGAAATGATGCACTGCCAAAAAATAAACTAGCATTTGGATTCCAAAAAATAAGCTTAAAGCAGTTCCACCAACCAGTTGTTTTATCCCACTCAATGCAAAACTCATAACTGCCTGCATACGCACCACCGATCGTTAAAAACACGGTACCAATTGCAGCTAAGACAATAAAGAACCCCTGATCAATCATGCATCCTAGCTTATTGAACAAGCTAGAGTTTTCAGTAAACCCAAAATGTTTAAACAAGTTCATCTATCCACCGACAAGGTTACATCTTTAATTGAATTGCATATGGTATTAGATCCATCTTAGTTTTAGTAGATAATTCATATATCCCCAACGCGCTTACTACACACACCGCAAAACCGCCTATCTCAAACTGACTTTTCAGCTATCCATTAAAACGATCAGTTGTTCCATAAAGGCAAAGCTAAAACCTCATAGCACCGTAAAGTCACCATGGTCGTACCATGGTTCTGGTAGCTCAGAGCCCTTGCTAATACTGGTTTGCGAGATGGCAGCTTTTAGCATTTGTCGGATTTACTAGGATTCCCTTGCGCACAGAATCGTCATGCGATGAACCATATATGAACCATGGGAGAAATTTCAAGGCGGATAAAGGGAGTCTATTTTGGTAAGAAAAGAGGCGATAGCAGGAAAGGAGGTTTGAGATAAGCACCTGAAAAGTTGAATATTTTCAAACGCCAAAAACGACGAAAGGCCGCTATATAAGCGACCTTTCTATGTATGGTACCGGTGGGCGGACTTGAACCGCCACTCCCGAAGGAAACGGATTTTGAATCCGTCGTGTATACCAATTTCACCACACCGGCATCTTCAGGCTATTGCCTTTCGATGCTTGGCATTATACGTAAGCTTTTCGGTTGTGCAAGAGCAAAAGATTGAAATAATTACCGTTTGCCTAGATTTTCGCCACAAATGAGCACAGTGTGCGTTAGCTCTCTTTTATTCCAATGGCGAGAACTATATCCTGACGCCCGATTTGGTGCCTTTATATACTTTAAGGCAGACATAAGATCTTAACCTAACTCTATGTGGCACAGCGTCATCAAATTCCGTTTCCTCAGGAGTGGTGGCTTATTTGCGCCCATTGTTGCAATTAGCTTATCCAAAACAACTCAATCGCTGCATGTGAGTCTGAATGAACTGAGCAGCAGCGGCATTAATCATTGAGGTTCACTGTTCGAATCCTTGTTGTCAGTTGCACTCCGTTGGTACTTTGGGTCAGTTCGTTAAGAGTGAAGATATACTCTTCGGTAAACTATTCGCCTGCACAAGCATACTCGTCGTGGAATTAGTACGTATCTGGTCTTTCACCATCTGCGTAGCTTCTTTGGCAAAATCAGTGTCTTTGATACGGCTGTTGCTCGCATCAATGTTAATGCCCTGGCTAGAAAGGTTGTTAATCGCTTTTTCTAATCGATTTTGAGTGCTACCAATACTTCCTTGAAAACTATTCACTTGATGCAAGATTAAATCACACATGTAGATCAACGCATTTCGATCATTGATGAAGTCAGTGTCATTAGGATCGTAGTCATCGATATGGTCAAAGTCGTGATTGATCAATTCTGTTAGACTTCTGTCCAACCCGAATGCAACAAAAGGATTTCCTCCCTTGAGTAAGTACCCTCTAGAACCATCTGGTTTGGTTAAATTTGCAAAACGTTCACCTGCAATGCCAAATATCTCTGCTTTTGAATAATCAGAACCTTTTTCGTATGCATAAGACAAAATGTTCTTCTCTACACCATCTTCATCGCTAAGATCGGTTAGAAAAAAACGGACTTTGTCATCAAACTGGTTGTTCAGGTAATTGACAACCCCCTCGATAGTTTGTCCTTGAGGAAGCTCTACTCGAGTCTTTTTTTCTCCATTCTCTTTAATAAAGAGAAAATCAATATAATCGCCTTTAGCTGTACGCCAACCAAGGGGAATGGGATCCCCCGTATAAGTCGAAGGTGTCGTGCGAATAAAACGTTCGCTGTTTAGTGCATCAAGGTTGGGGAACTCAAATGGCATTGCTTCACCCGCTTTCGATCCGATCTGAAAACGAATACTTTCTTTTGTGCCATTAAGTAAATTTAGGTCACCATAGGAACTGGTTTGAGTAATACGATGCAACTCGTCACCAAGAGCACGGATTTCTTTTTCAATGGCGTCTATGTCAGCTTGACTATTGGTTCCATTGACCGACAGCAACGCTAAGTCTCTAATTCGCTGAACATTACTGGTGTACTCAGCTATAGCCCCCTCTGTGACTTGTAATATAGAGACAGCATCGTTGGCATTGCGCATGGAAACATCTAGTCCCCGACTTTGTGTACTCAGACGATTAGATATTTGTAAGCCTGCAGAGTCATCTTTTGCCACATTGATTTTTTGCCCTGAACTCAACTTCGCCATTGAATTCGTCAGGTCACTCTCTGTGATTCTTAGTCGGTTTCTTGCCTCTGCAGCAACAATATTAGATTGGACAGTTAAAGCCATGACGTTGATAGTTCTAGTGAGTTTATCAAGTTTAATGCAACATGTATGCCATGCACGTAAGCGCTTAATAAAAACAACTACAACCACTGAATTGATAAAAATTTCACATGCATACTTTCTACACGGCAACAAGTTGCCATATGAGTATTCATTTGCACATCTTGGTCTTATGACAATGGAGATGCACTTGACTACACACAGTCATCAAACTCCGCTTCCTTCAGAATTGTGGTATCTTTAGGCCATTGCCTTTCGCTGCTTGATATCACACGTAAGCTTTTCGGTTGTGCAAGAGCAAAAGATTGAAATAATTACCGTTTGCCTAGATTTTCGCCACAAATGAGCACAGTGTGCGTTAGCTCTCTTTTATTCCAATGGCGAGAACTATATCCTGACGCCCGATTTTAACGGTAAGTGATGCATTTATGACTACAACAACGTTACCCCCTGCCGGCCTGTTCCGCCGGCTTGCGGCGCTTTTTTATGATGCCCTGATGATTATTGCCCTAGAGATGATTGCTGCTGGCGTGGTGATGGCGGTGCTGTTCGCTTTAAATGGAATGGGAATACTAAGCTATGGAGAATATCTCGATGCAGCGGATCTGCTCAGCAGACATCCGATATTTAGCCCAATGTTTACCTTTTACTTAGCGGCGGTGTGGGTCTATTTCTTTGTGTTTTTCTGGACCCGAGCAGGGCAAACGCTGGGCATGCGCGCTTGGAAGATCCAGGTAAGAAATCAAGACGGGACGATGATCAGCACCACTCAAGCCTTGATTCGTATCGCCACTTCTGCCTTTGGCCTTGCCAACCTTGCTGTGCCTTTTGACCCTCAGAAGCGAGGGTTCCATGATATTTGGGCAAAAACCCAAGTCGTGGTGTTGCCTGTGGCAAAATAAGTAATGGAAGGCCGAGGCCTTCCATTTTTTATAATTTCCGATTGAGCAGCATCACCGCGATAGTTAAAAAGACGATACTGGGGGCAATGGCACCAAATACAGGGGAAATGCCGTAGACCAAGCTGAGTGGGCCGAAAAATTCGCTGGAGATATAAAATGCGAATCCGGCAATCACACCAGACAGTACCCTCGCCCCCATCGTCACACTTCGCAGCGGGCCAAAAATAAACGACAGCGCCATCAACATCATCACCCCAATCGAGATAGGTTGAGTGATCTTGCGCCAAAACGCTAATTCATAGCGAGAAGCATCTTGCTCTGACGCTTTCAAATAAGTGACGTAGTCATACAATCCACTGAGAGAAAGCTCTTCAGGTTTGACGGTGACAACCGCCAGCTTATCTGGAGCCAGGGACGTTTCCCAATCCATTTGCTCTAATGACTGCTGAGTAATCACTTTCTCATCTTGCATATTGGTGATTTGTACATAACGCATCAACCAGCGGTTATTTTGTTGGTAATCCACCTCTTCAGCAAAGATAACCGATTGTAACTTTTTGTCGGCATCAAAACGCCACATGTTCAATCCGTACAGCTTATCGTCATCCACTTTGCCGATAAAGATGAAATCATTGGCATCTTTGGCCCAAACCCCACTGCGCACCGAGACAATGCTGCCGCCAGAAAGGGCAAAAGCGCGTAAGTCTCGTGCTAGCTTCTGCGCTTCAGGAGCACCCCACTGACCTAAAGTCATCACGACCAACATCAGTGGAATCGCTGTTTTCAGCACTGAGAGGCCGATGTCCAACTTAGAAAATCCCGCCGCTTGCATCACTACCAACTCTGAGCTAGATGCCAACATGCCTAGGCCAATCAGCGCCCCAAGTAATGCGGCCATGGGGAAAAACATTTCGATATCGCGTGGAATGCTCAAAACAACAAAGTAGAGCGCGTGCAACAGATCGTAAGCTCCTTTGCCGACTTTACGTAGTTGTTCCACATATTTGATGATGCCGGAGAGGCCGACAAAGGTCACCAGAACCAAAGAGGTGGTAGCAACGATGGTTCTACCAATATAAAGGTCTAGAATTTTGAACACGAGTTACGCCAACCTTTTCTTCTTAAAATTGTCTTTCATGCGTCGCACCGGAACACTGTCCATCAGATTGACCAAGATCGCCACCAACAGCAGCATGCCATTAATTGGCCACATACCAACCGATGTTGGAATGTCCCCTTCTTCTAATGCCGATTTGGTGGCACTGATCGCTAAGAAATAAGCGAGGTAGATCAAGATAGCAGGCCCCATCTTGGCAAATCGGCCTTGACGTGGATTAACCGCAGAGAGAGGAATCACCAGCATGGTCAGCAGCGGAATACAGACAAACAGTGAGAATCGCCATTGCAGTTCAGCTTGCGCTTCACGATCGGGGTGACCAATTAAGTCCAGCGTTGGCGTTGCGTCCCAATCTCGGCCACGATACTTCACCGCTCGCTGACCGATCAGCCCGTCATACTGGGCAAATTCGGTGATCATATATTCAACGCGTGTCGGAATGCCCTCATAGCGTGTCCCCTCCTTCATTGAGATGATCTGCCTGCCGTCAGACAACTCTTTCACCTCGCCAGAGCTGGCAAACATCACACTAGGAAGAATTGAGTCTCGGGGTAATAACTGTGCGACAAAGACATTGGAAAGCTGCTTGTCTCTAATATCGTCAATGAAAACCACAGAAGAACGGTCAGGAGTAAACTGAAACTGCCCTTTTTTCAATAAATCGACACTGTTCTCGGCCGCCACTTGCTCAGTCAGTTGCTCTACTTTATCCATCGACCAAGGAGAAAGCCAAAGCGCGTTGAAAGCCGCCAAGCCTGAGGTCATCACCGCGAGATAGAGTGCCGCTTGAATAAGAAATTTATTGCCGATGCCAGTTGCATTCATGACGACAATTTCACTTTCGGCATAGAGGCGACCAAAGGTAATCAAAATACCGATATACAAACTCAATGGCAGCATCAAAAGTCCCATGGAAGGCATATTCAATGCAACCACTGACACAATCAGACTGGCAGGGATATCACCATCCGACGCATCGGCCAGTACGCTAATGAACTGTTGGCTGAGAAACACCAAAAAAAGTACGAAAAAGATCGCAAATTGGCTCTTGAGTGTCTCGCGGATCAAATATCTAACAATAATCACGCTGAAATTACCTATACAAAACTTGTTTTTTTGGTCGAATCACTATAGTTTCCCGTTGAACCTTTTATTTTTTTAAAAAACTGACTAAATGTTAATCTGAGCTTTAACAGAGTAGACCGAGAATAGAATTCAACAAGTAAGCGGTCATTATCTAACATTTAGAACTATTTGTCTTCAGGATGTAGGAGTACGCATGGAGTTCAGTGTAAAAAGTGGCAGTCCAGAGAAACAACGTAGCGCATGCATCGTTGTTGGTGTGTTTGAACCACGTCGCCTTTCTCCAGTAGCCGAACAGCTCGATAAAATCAGTGACGGTTATATTAGTTCATTGCTTCGCCGCGGTGATCTAGAAGGTAAACCAGGCCAGATGCTACTGCTGCATCAAGTACCGGGTGTGCTTTCTGAACGTGTTCTTTTAGTCGGTTGCGGCAAAGAACGCGAACTGGGCGAACGTCAGTACAAAGAGATCATTCAAAAAACCATCAACACGCTCAACGAAACAGGTTCTATGGAAGCGGTGTGCTTCTTAACTGAACTGCACGTCAAAGGGCGTGACACGTACTGGAAAGTGCGCCAAGCCGTTGAAGCAACGAAAGATGGTTTATACACCTTTGATCAGTTTAAGAGCGTAAAACCTGAGACTCGTCGTCCACTGCGCAAATTGGTATTCAACGTACCGACTCGTCGTGAACTGAACATGGGTGAGCGCGCTATTACTCACGGCCTTGCGATTGCTTCTGGCGTGAAAGCGTGTAAAGACCTTGGCAACATGCCACCGAATATCGCCAATCCTGCCTATTTGGCCTCTCAAGCTCGCCGCCTAGCAGACGACTACGACACCATCTCTACCAAGATCATTGGCGAGCAAGAGATGGAAAAATTGGGCATGACTTCTTACTTGGCGGTTGGCCGTGGTTCGAAGAACGAATCCATGATGTCGGTTATTGAGTACAAAGGTAACCCAGATCCAGACGCTAAGCCGATTGTGCTGGTCGGCAAAGGCCTCACATTTGACTCAGGCGGTATTTCGCTCAAACCCGGCGAAGGCATGGATGAGATGAAGTACGACATGTGTGGCGCAGCCTCCGTCTTCGGTGCAATGAAAGCCGTGGCCAAGCTCAAACTGCCACTCAACGTGATTGGCGTACTAGCGGGCTGTGAAAACATGCCGGGCAGCAACGCATACCGCCCAGGTGACATTTTAACCACTATGTCAGGTCAAACGGTCGAAGTGTTGAATACTGACGCGGAAGGCCGTCTGGTCCTGTGTGATGCGCTCACCTACGTTGAACGTTTCGAGCCAGATTGTGTGGTCGACGTAGCGACGCTAACGGGTGCGTGTGTGATTGCCCTTGGCCACCACATTACGGGTGTGCTAGCGAACCACAACCCACTGGCACACGAGCTGGTGAATGCCTCTGAGCAAGCGAGTGATCGCGCATGGCGTCTACCAATGGCAGATGAATACCATGAGCAACTTAAGAGCCCATTTGCGGATATGGCCAATATCGGTGGTCGTCCTGGTGGCACCATTACAGCGGCCTGTTTCTTGTCTAAATTCACCAAGAAATACAACTGGGCGCACTTGGATATCGCGGGTACGGCTTGGCGCTCTGGCGCAGCCAAAGGCTCAACGGGCCGTCCGGTCTCAATGCTGGTCCAATTCCTATTGAACCGCAGCGGCCACCACGAAATTGAAGAGTAATACTCTCAACAACAAAAAGGGCCTCAAGGCCCTTTTTTAATCGTTCAACCTAAGGTTCAACGACGATGCAAAGAGCCACGTTTTACATTATTCAGCCACAAAGCCCTCAAGCGAGTGATCTCGGATTCGCCCACTACGTGGTGTTTCTCGCTCATCATTTTGCTAAGCAAGGGGCCAAAGTGTATCTCAACTGCAACAGCAAAACTCACGCCGAGCAGTTGGCGGAGTTTTTTTGGCAAGTCGAACCTGAACAGTTTGTCGCGCACAATTTGGTCGGAGAAGGACCGAAATACGCCACCCACATTGAGATCGGCCATTCTGCTGTGCGCCCTTGTTGGAATCGGCAGTTGGTCATAAACTTGGCGGAAAATGAGACAACCTTTGCGAACCAGTTTGCTGAGGTGGTAGACTTCGTCCCTTGCGAAGAAAAAGCTAAACAGCTCGCGAGAGAAAGGTATAAAATCTATCGCCAAGCTGGTTATCAGCTGCAAACCATCGAAATTGAGCACAACTAGCCGTCAATCCTTATAGTTAAGCTCTCTCTTTAGAGAGTTCACTTATAGAGATTGACTCAGATTCAACCATCAACGTATCCATTTAAAGAGCGCTATGGAAAAGACATATAACCCAACTTCAATCGAACAAGCTCTGTATCAGACTTGGGAAGAGCAAGGCTACTTTAAGCCACACGGTGACACGACGAAAGCGTCATACAGCATCATGATCCCGCCGCCAAACGTCACAGGTAGCCTACACATGGGCCACGCGTTCCAAGACACCATCATGGATACGCTGATCCGTTGTGAACGTATGAAGGGCAAAAATACCCTTTGGCAAGTCGGCACCGACCACGCAGGTATCGCGACTCAGATGGTTGTTGAGCGTAAGATCGCAGCAGAAGAAGGTAAAACCAAACACGATTACGGTCGTGACGCTTTCATCGACAAAATCTGGGAATGGAAAGGCCAATCAGGCGGTACCATTACTCAGCAGCTTCGTCGTCTTGGCGCGTCAGTCGACTGGGATCGTGAGCGCTTCACCATGGATGAAGGTCTGTCGAATGCGGTTCAAGAAGTGTTCGTGCGTCTCTACGAAGATGACCTCATCTACCGTGGTAAGCGTCTGGTTAACTGGGATCCTAAACTGCACACTGCTATCTCCGATCTCGAAGTTGAGAACAAAGAGACCAAGGGCCACATGTGGCACTTCCGCTACCCGCTCGCAGACGGCGTAAAAACCGCAGATGGCAAAGACTACATCGTTGTCGCCACCACACGTCCAGAAACCATGCTCGGCGATACTGGTGTGGCGGTGAACCCAGAAGATCCTCGTTACAAAGATCTGATTGGTAAAGAGATCATCCTGCCTATCGTTGATCGTCGTATCCCAATTGTAGGCGATGAACACGCCGACATGGAAAAAGGCACGGGCTGTGTGAAAATCACCCCAGCGCACGACTTTAACGACTGCGAAGTGGGTAAACGTCATCAACTGCCGATGATCAACATCTTCACTTTCGATGCCAACATCCGCGATGCGGCGGAAGTGTTCACCACCAACGGTGAGCCAAGTGATGTGTACTCAACCGAGATTCCAGCCAAATACCAAGGTATGGAGCGTTTCGCGGCGCGTAAAGCGATCGTGGCGGAATTCGACGAACTTGGCCTTTTGGAAGAGATCAAAGATCACGACTTGACGGTGCCATACGGCGACCGTGGTGGCGTGGTCATCGAACCTATGCTGACTGACCAATGGTACGTGCGCACGGCACCGCTGGCAAAAACCGCGGTTGAAGCGGTTGAAAACGGCGACATCCAATTCGTGCCTAAGCAATACGAAAACATGTACTTCTCTTGGATGCGTGACGTTCAAGACTGGTGTATCTCTCGTCAGCTGTGGTGGGGTCACCGTATCCCTGCTTGGTACGACAACCAAGGCAATGTTTACGTAGGTCGCAGCGAAGAAGAAGTTCGTCAAAAGCACAACCTAGAGTCAGTGATTGAACTGCACCAAGACGAAGACGTACTGGATACCTGGTTCTCTTCTGCACTTTGGACCTTCGGTACGCAAGGTTGGCCAGAGCAAACGGACGATCTGAAAGTGTTCCACCCTTCAGATGTACTGGTGACGGGTTTCGACATCATCTTCTTCTGGGTTGCACGCATGATCATGATGACCATGCACTTCGTCAAAGACGAAAACGGCAAACCACAAGTACCATTCAAAACCGTGTACGTTACTGGCCTGATCCGTGACGAAAACGGCGACAAGATGTCTAAGTCGAAAGGTAACGTACTTGACCCAATCGACATGATCGATGGTATTGATCTTGAGTCTCTGGTTGAGAAGCGCACTGGCAACATGATGCAGCCTCAGCTTGCAGCGAAGATCGAGAAGAATACGCGTAAGACATTTGAAAACGGCATTGAAGCCTACGGTACAGACGCACTACGTTTCACACTTGCTGCAATGGCATCAACCGGCCGTGATATCAACTGGGATATGAAGCGTCTTGAAGGTTACCGTAACTTCTGTAACAAGCTATGGAACGCAAGTCGTTACGTAATGATGAACACCGAAGAGCAAGATTGTGGCTTTGGCGCAGGTGAGATCGAATACTCACTGGCGGACAAGTGGATCGAGTCTCAGTTTGAACTGGCAGCGAAAGCGTTCAACAACCATATCGACAACTACCGTCTCGACATGGCAGCCAACACCCTGTACGAATTCATCTGGAACCAATTCTGTGACTGGTACCTAGAGCTGACTAAACCGGTTCTATGGAAAGGTACTGAAGCGCAACAACGCGGTACGCGTCGTACGCTAATCACAGTGCTGGAGAAGACGCTACGTCTGGCTCACCCTGTGATCCCTTACATCACCGAAACGATCTGGCAAAGCATCAAGCCTATCGTTGACGGTGTGGAAGGCACTACTTCATCAGAAAGCACTATCATGCTGCAATCTCTGCCTCAATTCGATGAAGCGAACTTCAACCAAGCAGCGCTCGATGACATCGAATGGGTAAAAGCCTTCATCACTAGCATTCGTAACCTACGTGCTGAATACGACATCAACCCAGGTAAGCCTCTGTCTGTGATGCTCAAAGCGGCGACAGCAGAAGACGCTGCGCGCGTTGAAGCCAACAAGCAGGTGCTGGTTTCTCTGGCTAAGCTGGAGTCAGTACGCGTGCTCGCAGCCGGTGAAGAAACGCCAGCCTGTGCAACGGCACTGGTCGGTAAATCTGAGCTGATGATCCCAATGGCTGGCCTGATCGACAAAGATGCCGAGCTTGCTCGTTTGGATAAAGAAGTAGCGAAAACACAAGGCGAAATCAAACGCATCGAAGGTAAACTGGGCAACGAAGGTTTTGTCGCCAAAGCCCCTGAAGCGGTTATCGCCAAAGAGCGTGAAAAGCTGGAAGGTTACAAAGAGACACTGGCTAAGCTAGAAGAGCAAAAAACCACGATCGCGGCACTCTAATTCCAAAGTGAATTAAAAGATCCATGATTAATCAGAAAAGGCAGCGAGTTCGCTGCCTTTTCTATTGGCTTTCTTTAGCCCCTTGCGGTTTGCCGCACACGTTTCCGCTACCGTGAATCACTACGCGCAGCATCGATGCGGGAGTCAAAATCAGGATGAGTGCTCAGCCATGCGGGCACTTCCCCCTCACTTTGCTGCTGAAAACGCTCAAACATCTCTGCCATCGGTTCACTGCTACCATATATCTGCCGCATCGCCAGTTTCGCGTAATGATCCGCCTGCTTTTCGGCCTCACGCGATTGGCCATTGGAAGCAATGAATACGCCCATCCCCGCCAGATTATCAACGATGCCCGAACTTTCCCCCGTAATCAGAGAGACACTGACGGAGAGTATGGTCGATTGCACCAATTGCTTCATCATATGCCGGTGATGAACATGCCCTAACTCATGCAAAATGATGCTATCAAGCTGCGCCGGCGTCTCTGCCAGAGCCACCAGCTCATCTAAAAGAATGATGGTGCCACCGGGCAGCGCAAACGCATTCGCTCCTTGAGCCGATGAGCGAAACTGCACATTGATAGCAAAAGGCAGCGGAGCAAGCTTTTCGACGTGCTGTGCCACACGCAAACGAATCGCCTGCTGCTGCGAGGCGTCAAGCTCGCTGGGGACGAGGTGCTCGTCTAGGGTTTGCAAGATCTTCTCACCCAGAAGCAACGAGACCGAGTCGGGCAAACGCTCAGCTATTTTGTCACTCGCCCAAGGCAACGCGTAGACGTACCCCCAAAGCAGAATAGCGATACAGATGAGCGAGGAAACCACCCAAGCGGTGATATTCCCTTCCATCCAATCGACAAAGCGAGTTCTGCGCTTACGATGACGCAGCAACCATTGCTCTATTGCCGCACTGCGGGGAGCAACAAACACCCACCCCTGCGCAAAAGTAAAGCGGATGGGCAGATTGCCCACCGGATCGCTGACCGTCACATGATGCTGCTCACAACTGATAATGTCCCCATTTATGTGCAGCGCGACAAAATTGGCCTGAGAGAGATCTAACATCGCCTCGTGTCGCTCTGAGCTACGAGGCGCAAACGCGGTGCCTTGAATGCGTGACATCAGCTAATGCCCATGCCAAGATCAAACACCTGCGCCAGTTCGTCACTGATGGCCGATTTCACCTCCGAATCCTGATCCCAAGCTTTCAGTTGCGTCATGTCGCCAAGCACTGCCGTATTAGCTGCGAGATATCGCGTAGTGCGCACCATCACCCAAGGACGTGCTAAACCAAGCGTCACCACTTGCAATAAGAAGTTGCTGATCACTAACGTGGTGTAACTCCACACGCCCATGGTCGAAGAAAAAGTAAACGTTTGTTCACTGTCACTTGCTTGCTGCGCACGTAGACAAGAGAAGACATAGTTGCGAATACGAGTGGTCGTGTAGGCCGTCATGACGACCGACATAATTAAAATCAAAGCATACATCAATGGAACAACAAACAAACTCGAATGATTCTCAAGAGTAGAGAGATCGCCATTCACTAAATCCATCAACACACCTGAGCCAAACACATACCCGAGCACAACCCCACCGATGATGGCGCTAAAGAACGCACCGAGTAGACTCGCTTTCAGGTAAACCGAAGCAAAGAAACCTGTTTTCAACTCGGCACTAAATTGCCATTCGCCATACTGATAACCATTGGCAAAATAGTGATGCATACCCACCGCCATCCAAGCGTAAAGCACGGCGGCGACAACCAGCCCAAACAGACCGAGTAACATGGCGGCCATTCCTGACGAGAAAGCCGCAGCAAACACTAGGCTACCGTACAATCCAAGCACAACCAGAGAGACAATACCACGCCCCAAAATGGCAGTATAGGCGCCACTAAGTGAGGCATTAAAGGCAAAATGCACGTTGCGATAGCTAGTCATAGCCGCATCAAAGCGAGCATTGCTCCACATCAGCCAAGGCAAGGAGAGATAAAACGCGATCAAAAGCAGCGCACTGAATAACGGGAAGATGGTGTTGGTCACCGCCCAGACAAGCACCACCAACAAGGCTACTAAACGGCCTTTAAGCAATTGAGTCGGGGTGGCGTGATACTCAAAATTATCACCTGCGAGCTCAGTATTGCCGTAAAAGTAGCGTTTTGTTCTGACCTTTGCCCAAGCCGAGTAGATGCCTAAGGTGATAACAGACAAAAGAATATTGACGATCCAGATGCCAAAAAACTCGCCCCCTTGGCCGTGAAATTGGATGGCATTTCGCGTTGATGTGTTGTTCATTGAAACTATCCCTGACGTAATAATTAATAAGAAAATCAGTAATTTTATAAAACCTGTTATTCTAACCGGATTACACTCCCCCATTCAGTGATGAATCTAAACAAAACACATTGATTTCCTATATAAATCACTCAGCAACCCATATATAGCTTTTGACGATTAATTAGATAGATTCAATCGAATATCTCTTTAATTGTTTTTCTCAGATACTGTACTCAACGCCGAACCAACTACGATGGCTCACTGAGAGGATCGATCATGAAAAAGACCCTAACTTTTGCTGCCCTGCACTTTACTATCGCCTTTACGGTCGCTTACTTGCTGACTGGGGATATTCTGATCGGCAGCTTGATCGCCATGATTGAGCCCTCAGTGAACACCGTGGCATTTTACTTTCATGAGAAAGCATGGGCGCAAGCACCTGCGTTAAGAGCGCGTCAGTGGATGACCAAACTCAAGACTGCCAGCTTTGCGACCGTCCATTTCAGCGTGGCCTTTTCTGTCGCCTATCTGTTGACTGGTGACCTTTTGGTCGGTGGCGTCATGGCGATGATTGAACCTTCGATCAACACAGTGGTGTACTACTTCCATGAAAAGGTCTGGTTACGCCACAGTGCAAGCAAACAAACGCGCAATTCGCACCGTTTTTGTTTGCACCCAACAGCGTAGCCACTCTATAGTTTTGACCATCATGAACTGAACTATGAATGACCTTATGTCACAAGAAATGGAATTTACCTTACGCCCGATAACCCTTGAGGACAACGCCTCAATAGCCAATGTGATTCGCCAAGTCTCGGCCGAATATGGCTTAACCGCCGATAAAGGCTACAGCGTCGCCGATCCGACACTGGACGATTTGTACAGTATCTACAAACAGCCACGCGCTGCATATTGGGTGGTGGAACATCAAGGCGAAGTAGTCGGGGGCGGAGGCTTCTCGCCGCTCAGCGGCGCTGAAGATATTTGTGAACTACAAAAAATGTATTTTTTACCCATTTGCCGCGGCCAAGGGCTGGCCAAGCAAATCATCGCCTTGTGTAAAGCGTTGGCGAAAAATATGGGCTATCAACAATGCTATCTTGAAAGCACCGCCAACTTAAAAGAAGCGCTGGCACTGTATGAAAAAGTTGGCTTTCGCCATCTCGATGCGCCACTGGGTAACACCGGTCACGACGCCTGTGAAGTGGTGATGATCACAGAGCTCTAACTCACCACACCCAATGACTGACACAGAGATCTTGGCTAAGCGCCACTGAGAACTCTTGGCGTTGCCCATCGAGCTCCACCGTCAGTGAGTAAAGATCTCGCGGATCGGGATCGTTGAGATCGGCATAGCGCGGCGCTTCGATCTGAAACAGCGCGCAAGCGTGTGCCGCTCTCACATCAATCGGGATCTGATACGTCATACCGTTGAACTTCACCGCTGCCGAGACTAAGCCGGACGCAAAAGTTTGATAATAAAGATCAACCTTAAATTCACAGCCACCACCGTGATGCCAGATCTGCTCGGTGGTGATGTGATCGAGTCGCACATGGCGGATAAATTGCAGATACGGCGCTTGCCAGATGCCGATACGCTCATCGCTTTTGTGATAGGCATTGGCCGTCAGTACGCACACATCCGGCTCATCTTCGTCAAACAGTAAAGATTCTTCTTCCTCAAGAAAAAGGATCTCGAAACGATTTCGCCCCAGTTGCAGATAAGGCCGGATATCTTTGCGATAGACAAGTTGACTTTGGTCGCAATCAAACACCGCGACCCCATTGAGGCGCACTTCAGCATGATAATCAACCCCACCGAGTACCAGCTCAACCGCCGGAAAGGCCAGCATCGCCTCGTCAACCTCAATGTCATGCATCAAATGCCACTCTTGCTGGACAATTTCCTGCTCTGAGAGATCGTCAGGCAAAATTTGGCTCAGCGGAGCGGGAAAAGTAATGTCATCTTGAGCGATGGAGAGATCCGTTAGAGGAGAAAGTTGCCAAAGGCCGCTAAGCGAGAGTTGCATAATAATATTGAGCCAGATCAAATTTGCACCATTATACGCACATTCGTATCGCAGAGGCGAGACATCGCGGCGTAGATTAATGACCACATAATCAAATCGTTGGGTGGTGAGCACAACAGGCAATAAAAAAGCTGGCGTTTGCCAGCTTTAAAATCAAGCGATTAATCTTCGTAATCGTCGTCTTCATCATCATCAGGGTAAAGTGCGTCTTCGCCTTCGTAGTACGTGCCCCAACCATCATAAATAATGTCGTATTTTTCAGCTAGATGAACCAATTTCTCAACTTGGGCGTCAATCGCTTCGGCATCAAGGGCAGATTGCATGGTGGCATCACAGCAAAGCAGGATCTTACCATCTTCGTCTTCGGTCTCTTCGGCTTCGAGAACCTCAAAACCCATTTTAAAGGCTTCAACCACCGCTTTTTCCAGCGTCTCAAAGTCTTCGGCAAACAGATGGTGCTCAATTTCATACAGAGCATCAGGATCACTGCCATCTTCGAGTAGGGCAGCAATAATATCGCGAGTATCTTCCTTTTGAATCTCGATTAATTCTTCAACTGACAGATATTCATCTTCGTGAGACATGGTTTAGCTCCGGAATCGTAACTCTAACTTGGTTCATCGTTAATGCGGTGAAATATGGCATGGATCGAGCGGAAAAGCCACCGACAAACTCTTTTCCTCTTTATCTTTCTCTGCTGCGGCGAGCAAAAGTCACAAGCACGTCAACTTCGCTACACTAAATTAACAATTTTACTCTTTCCGTAAGATTCAGAAGATCCTACGTGAGCAAAAATGGACAGCACATAAATATAATTGCCTAAAAGTTGCCGCTTCATTCACGATTAAATCCTGTCAAAAAGCAAGATTGCGACTAATGGAGCGGCAATAAGTGCATATTATTGAATGTCTATTCAATCATTTCCTAAGATTCCTCATCCAGAGAGCACTGAGTAACGCGCATAAAAACGCATATTTTGCCCTTGAAAAGAACAAACACCAAAACAAGACAAGAAACCAAATAAATAACAGAAACCAGCAATAAAAACCAATATTAAAACAAAATACAGAATTTAAATAAAGCAAAGCGATTTGCATCTTATAGATAAGGTTGTCATAAATAGCGGCAGGATAAATTGTAAGGATGCAAAATGAGCAAGCTGTATGTCGGCTCCGAGGTCGGTCAACTACGACGAGTGTTGTTAAACCGCCCAGAGCGAGCCCTAACCCATCTCACCCCCTCCAATTGCCACGAGTTACTGTTTGATGATGTGTTAGCGGTTGAGGCGGCGGGGCAAGAACACGATGCGTTTGCCAACACGCTACGCAGCCAAGGGGTTGAAGTATTACTGCTGCACGATCTCTTGGTTCAAACCCTCGCCGTACCGCAAGCCAAACACTGGCTGCTGAATGTGCAAGTGTCGGATTTTCGCTACGGGCCGATTTTCGCCCGCGATCTGCGCCACTATCTCTCTGATATGGACGATGAGCATCTGGCAACCATTCTACTCGGCGGATTAGCCTACTCTGAGTTGCCGATCAAATCCGCGTCTATGCTACCAAGAATGAAGCGCCCGCTGGATTTCGTCATTGAGCCGCTGCCCAACCATCTCTTCACCCGCGACACCTCATGTTGGGTATACGGAGGCGTGTCACTCAACCCAATGATGAAAGCGGCTCGCCAACGGGAAACCAACCATTTGCGCGCGATTTACCAATGGCACCCGACGTTTGCGGGGCAAGATTTCATCAAATACTTCGGTGATGAAGACCTGCACTACGACAACGCCAATATCGAAGGCGGCGATGTGCTGGTGATCGGCAAAGGCGCGGTGTTAATTGGTATGTCTGAACGCACCACGCCACAAGGGGTAGAAAACCTCGCGGCGAGCCTGTTTAAGTCCGGTCAAGCAAAAGAGGTGATCGCCATCGATCTGCCGAAGCACCGCTCTTGCATGCATTTAGACACCGTCATGACGCACATGGATGTCGATACCTTTTCGGTCTATCCAGAGATCATGCGCAAAGACCTCGATACGTGGCGTCTCACACCACAAGGAAACGGTGAAATGCGCGTCGAGGCATCGCATAACTATCTGCATGCTATCGAAACGGCTCTTGGTTTGGATCAGCTCAACATCATCACCACAGGTGGCGACAACTACGAAGCCGAACGCGAGCAGTGGAATGATGCCAATAACGTGCTGACCGTCAAACCGGGTGTGGTGATTGGCTACGAGCGCAACGTCTACACCAATGAGAAGTATGACAAGGCAGGGATTGAGGTTTTAACCATTCCCGGCAATGAACTGGGGCGCGGCCGTGGCGGCGCACGCTGCATGAGTTGTCCGATTGAGCGCGATGACATTTAATCTCGCTAACTCCTAGCCGTTTCAACAAAAACCGATGTTTGCGCATCGGTTTTTTCTTACGCAAATAAAAATATTTATTCACAAATACAGCATTTATATGTTTTACTAGCGCCATAACTCTTCATAGAAAAAGGGCTGGCTCATGGCATTTAATCTTCGCAATCGCAATTTTCTCAAGCTGCTGGACTTCTCACCGAAGGAAATTCAGTTTTTGCTGGACCTCTCCGCGCAGCTAAAAAAAGCCAAGTACGCCGGAACCGAGAAGAAAACCTTACAAGGCAAGAACATCGCGCTGATCTTCGAAAAAGCGTCGACCCGTACACGCTGCGCCTTTGAAGTGGCCGCTTTTGATCAAGGAGCACAGGTTTCTTACATCGGTCCATCCGGTTCGCAAATCGGCGACAAAGAGTCGATGAAAGATACCGCTCGAGTGCTCGGGCGAATGTACGATGGCATTCAGTATCGCGGCTTTGGTCAAGCGATTGTTGAAGAGCTTGGCGCCTACGCAGGCGTGCCTGTTTGGAACGGCCTGACCGACGAATTCCATCCCACGCAAATTCTTGCAGATTTCCTCACCATGCTAGAGCACGGCCAAGGTAAAGCCTTGCATCAAATCAAATTTGCCTATCTTGGCGATGCGCGCAACAACATGGGTAATTCGCTCATGGTTGGCGCGGCCAAGATGGGCATGGACATTCGCTTAGTCGCGCCGAAAGCCTTTTGGCCGCAAGAGGAGTTAGTAGCCCTTTGCCAAACCATTGCCAGCGAAAGCGGAGCAAAAATCACCTTAACCGAAAGCGTCGAAGAGGGCGTGGCCGGGTGTGATTTTCTCTACACCGATGTGTGGGTTTCCATGGGCGAAGCAGCGCAAGCGTGGGATGAGCGCGTGGCGCTGATGAAGCCGTATCAAGTCAATATGGCGATGCTCAAGCAAACGGGCAATCCCGCGGTGAAATTTATGCACTGCTTACCCGCCTTCCATAACGATGAAACCGTCATCGGCAAACAAGTGGCGGAAAAATATGGGATGAAAGGGCTAGAAGTGACAGAAGAGGTGTTTGAATCAGACCACTCCATTGTCTTTGATGAAGCAGAAAATCGCATGCATACCATCAAAGCGGTGATGGTGGCAACGCTGGGCAGCTAAGCAAAATACGAGTGAGTTAATCGATTACATTAGCGCATAAAAGATTGATGTAATCGCTTGCGCTCACGCGCTTGATGCGTATAATACCCGGCAATTTGTCCGAGGGTTATGAAATGACAACGCGTTTGACAACCAACACAGCACGACGAGCAGGCACTCAATCTCACCTGCATGGCGCTGTTTCTTCTGTCGTTGCATTGACTAATTCGATTGATTTTTAAAGCCTCCCTCAATGGGAGGCTTTTTTATTGCCTGAAACATTCAGATAGGGAAGACGACTATGACAAACTCGCTTTATAAAAAGCACATTATTTCCATTCCGGAGCTGAGCCGCGCTGAGCTGGAATTGATTGTCAAAACGGCTGGTCAACTCAAAGCAGAGCCAAATCCAGATCTGATCAAAAACAAAGTGGTGGCGAGCTGCTTCTTCGAGCCTTCGACCCGAACCCGCTTGTCGTTTGAAACGGCGATTCAGCGCATCGGCGGCGACGTGATTGGCTTTGACGATGGCGGAAACACCTCGCTGGCGAAAAAAGGCGAAACACTGGCCGATTCGGTGCAAGTGATCTCTAACTATGTGGATGCGTTTGTCATGCGCCACCCGCAAGAGGGCGCCGCGCGTTTGGCGTCGGAGTTCTCAAACGGCGTGCCCGTGATTAACGCGGGCGACGGCGCTAACCAGCACCCCACGCAGACCCTGCTTGATCTGTTCACCATTTCTGAAACCCAAGGCCGCTTGGACGAACTCAACGTAGCGTTTGTCGGCGACCTCAAGTATGGCCGCACGGTCCACTCGCTCACTCAAGCACTGGCGAAATTTAACAACATCCGTTTCTTCTTTGTCGCACCTGATGCGCTGGCGATGCCAGAGTACATTCTGGAAGAGTTGGATGAAGCAGGCATCGCCTACAGCGTGCACAACGACATGGACAGCGTGATCCCAGAGTTAGATATTCTCTACATGACCCGCGTGCAAAAAGAGCGTTTCGATGCCTCAGAATATGTGCACATCAAATCGGCCTACATCCTCACCGCCGCTATGCTGGAAAATGCCCGCGATAACTTGAAAGTGCTGCACCCGCTGCCACGCGTCGACGAGATCACCACCGATGTGGATAAAACGCCTTACGCTTACTACTTCCAGCAAGCAGGCAACGGCGTATACGCGCGTGAAGCCCTGTTAGCCCTAGTTTTGAATGAATCACTGTAATCGGAGAGAAATAGCATGGAAAAAGAGACAAAATTGCAGGTTGAAGCGATTAAAAACGGTACAGTGATTGACCACATTCCGGCGCAAGTGGGCATTAAGGTGCTGAAACTGTTCGATATGCACAACTCTTCTCAGCGTGTCACCATCGGCCTCAATCTGCCCTCTTCCGCGCTTGGCAGTAAAGATCTGCTCAAAATTGAGAACGTCTTCATCAGTGAAGAACAAGCGCGCAAACTGGCGCTGTATGCCCCGCACGCGACCGTTAACCAAATCGAAAACTATCACGTGGTGAAGAAACTGGCATTAGAGTTGCCGGAGTTTGTCAGCGATGTGTTCGAGTGCCCGAACAGCAACTGCATTTCTCACAACGAGCCCGTGGCCAGCAGCTTTCGCGTGTTTGAAAAGAAAGGCGATGTGCGCTTGAAATGCAAATACTGCGAGAAAGTATTTTCACGCGAAATCGTCACCGAACGTTAATCGTCACAAGCACTTCCCAGCCTTCGCGGCTGGGGATTTTCTCTTTACCAATCATCCCTTTCGCGGCACACTGAAGCCTCTTTTGTTTTCCCCTCAATCAAGATGGAACATAACAATGACTAAAGTACTTCACACTGATTCGGCGCCTGCGGCCATCGGCCCTTACATTCAAGGTGTTGACCTTGGCAACATGGTCCTAACTTCTGGCCAGATCCCCGTCAACCCTGCGACCGGCGAAATCCCAGCAGAGATCGCAGCGCAAGCACGTCAGTCGCTCGACAACGTCAAAGCCGTGGTCGAAGCCTCTGGCCTGAGCGTGGGTGACATCGTAAAAATGACGGTTTTCGTCAAAGATTTAAATGACTTCGGCACAGTGAATGACGTGTACGGCAAGTTTTTTGACGAGCACAACGTGGCGCACTACCCAGCGCGCTCTTGCGTAGAAGTGGCTCGCCTACCGAAAGATGTTGGCATCGAAATCGAAGCGATTGCGGTACGCAAATAATCGATTGAGTCGGCTCACCGAGCTCGGCAAAAAGTAAGGGTGACATGAGGTCACCCTTTTTTGTCTCTGCGCGAGCTTACACTACGCGATTTAACGCTTCACCGCGCCAAAACGCATTGATGTTTTCCATCAGGATCTCGGCCAGTTTGCTGATCGCCGAATCACTGCCCCACGCCACATGCGGCGTGAGCAGCAAGTTTGGCAGTGCCATGTTCGCCAACAGCGGATTGGTTTCATCTGCAGGCTCTTGGCTAAACACATCCACGCCCGCACCGGCAATCACACCATTTTTCAGCGCAGCGACCAACGCCTGTTCATCGACCAAACCACCTCGGCCAGCATTGAGTAAAATCGCCGATGGCTTCATTTGCGTCAGTTCATCCGCACCAATCAAATTGACCGTGTGCTCAGACAGCGGACAGTGCAAACTTATGGCGTCACTGTTTTGCAGCACTTCGTCAAGCGGCAGATACCCCTCGCGGCACTGCGTCGCTCCTTTGTGCTCAGCAAAAAGCACCTGCATACCCAGCGCTCGCGCCAGTTTGGCGGTGGCTTGGCCCAGAGCACCTGCGCCAATAATGCCTAAGGTTGTGCCAGCAATATCACCAATCGGATGGGTAAAAAAGCAGAACTGCTTATCTTTTTGCCAGACGCCAGCGGCAATATCTTGATGATAAGCAAACAGATTACGTCTTAGCGCAAACAGCATCGCCATCACATGTTCCGGCACTGAGTTACCCGCATAGCCTCGCACGTTACTCACTGCGATCTGCTTGGCCGAGCAGTAGTCCACATCTACATTATTAAACCCGGTGGCTGCCACCGCGATCAGGCGCAGATTGGGCAGTTGACTTAACACCGTTTGGTCTAACACCACCTTGTTGGTGATAACCATATCGGCCGCTTGCAGGCGCTCCACCACTTGCTCTGGCGAGGTGAGAGGGTACTCAATCCAGTGGTGAGCAAAATCGACTTGCGGCAGTGGAATGTGAGCGGGAATGGTGGCTCGGTCGAGAAAAACGATAGTGGGCAGTGACATAGCAACTCCTGTAATGCACTGCCCATCGCTCGTTGATTAAGGATTGGACAGCGTTTTGTAATCCGGTAATTTACGCGCAGGATCGTAATAAGAAAAGATCATCTCTTGCGCCTCCGGATAAAAATCACACGGCACAAAGATGCTGCGCAGCCAACGATTCTTCGGATGATAAAAGCTCAGTTCAGCGGCATGCAACTCTAAACGTGCAGAAAAGGCGCGCGCTTCACCGCTGGCGTAAAACTCATCCCCGACAATCGGATGGCCGATGGACTGCATGTGCACGCGCAGTTGGTGCGTACGACCGGTGATCGGTAGCAGGCGCATGATGGTGGTTTTCTCACCATTAGGGTGCACTTCACGCTTGGCCACATGGAACTTGGTCTGCGATGGCCTGCCCTCTTCATGACACACTTTCTGCAACGGACGATTTGGCCAGTCGACAATCAGCGGCAGATCGATCATGCCTTCATCGGCTTCCACATGGCCCCAAACGCGAGCGTAGTAGATTTTGTGCGTTAAACGGTATTGAAACTGCTTCTTCAGTGCCGATTCTGCATGTTTGCCTTTGGCGAGCAGCATCAAGCCTGAGGTGGCGAGATCCAAACGGTGTACCACTTGAATGTCTGGATCTTGCTGTTTCAAACGACTCCAGACGCTGTCGTTGTATTGCGGCAAGCGCCCCGGCACCGACAGCAGGCCAGACGGCTTATTGACCACCAAAATATGCCCATCTTCATAGACAATGTCTATCCAAGGGTCGGTCGGCGGATGGTATTCAAACTCAGACATAAAAGTGTCTCATAACAAAATCAATCAAGGTCGCCCGTTGAGTCTCATATCACGGTAACGGGCGACGCGAATTAGTTGTGGCTGACCACAATCAAACGCAGTGAATCAAGCTGGTACTGCGCTTTGCCAATGTAACCACTCAGCTCTTTGATTTGCGCGTCAATCGCTTCCAACTCTTCGTCACGAATATTCGGGTTGACCGCTTTCAGCGCTTGCAGACGTTCCAGCTCACCATTGAGGCTTTGCTGCATCTCTTGCTGTGCTTGCTGACGAATCGCTTCGACGCGCTCAACCACCAGCGCATCACCGGACTCGATCAAACGGTGAATATCTTGCTGTACCGACGAAACCAGTTTGCTGGCCAGATGACGGTTCACTGGGCTAAGTTGACGGTTAAAGCCTTCAAACTCAACCTGAGCCGACAAATCGTTGCCGCGCGCATCCATCATCAAACGGATGGGCGTGCGCGGTAGGAAGCGGCCGATACCGCTGCGTTTTGGCGCTTGGGCATCCACCGCATAAATCAGCTCGAGCAAAATTGTGCCAACTGGCAACGCTTTGTTCTTCAGCAGCGACACCGCACACGTGCCGACGCCTTCGCTCATCAACAGGTCGATACCGCCCTGAATCATCGGGTGTTCCCAACTGATAAAGTGCATGTCTTCACGCGACAGCGCCGTATCGCGGTCAAACGTGATGGTCGCTCCTTCGTACGGTAGGCCCGGGTAGCTTGGCACCATCATGTGCTCGGATGGCGTAACGACAATCGCGTTTTCGCCTTTATCGTCTTGGTTAAGGCCAATGGTATCAAACAGGCTCAGCGCAAAGCTCACCAAGTTGGTATCGCCATCTTTGCCCGCGATCTCTGCCACGATCTGCTGCGCTTTTTCGCCGCCGTTAGAGTGCATTTCCAACAGGCGATCGCGCCCTTGTTCTAACTGCGCTTTTAGCTCGAGGTTCATTTTGGCCGATTGGGCAATCACCTCTTCCAGCGGCGTACTGTCACCGGATGCGAGGATCTCAATCAGCGTATCGGCGTATTGATCATACACCGCACGACCGGTTGGGCAGGTTTCGGCAAACGCATTCAAGCCTTCATCGAACCAACGCGCGAGCACCTCTTGCGCAGTGCCTTGCAGGTAAGGAACATGAATGTCGATATCACGTTTTTGTCCGATGCGATCCAAACGGCCAATTCGCTGCTCAAGCAGATCCGGGTTAAACGGCAAATCAAACATCACCAACTGGTTAGCGAACTGGAAGTTACGGCCTTCTGAGCCGATCTCACTACAGATCAGCACCTGAGCGCCGCCCTCTTCCTGAGCAAAGTACGCCGCTGCTTTGTCGCGCTCGAGAATCGACATGCCTTCGTGGAACACGGTGGCGCGAATGCCTTCACGCTCGCGCAGCGCTTGCTCTAGTTGTAATGCCGTGCTGGAGCGCGAGGCGATAACCAAAATTTTCTCGCTGCGTTTGGCGAGAATTTTTTCCAGCAGCCAGTTTACCCGCGAGTCAAATTGCCACCAGCTTGAATCGTCCCCTTCAAACTCTTGGAAGATCTCTTCCGGATAAAGGTTTTTCATCGCACGCGCTTCCGGCGTCATTTTACCGCCAATCATGCCTGAAACACGCATTGAGGTAGTGTATTGCGATGGGATCGGCATCGGCAATAGGTGCACGTTACGCACTGGGAAGCCTTTGATGGCCGCACGGGTGTTACGGAATAGAACACGTCCCGTGCCGTGGCGATCCATCAGGTTGTCAATCAGCTCTTGGCGCGCAGCAGCTTTGCTCTCTTCGTCGGCGTTGCTTTCAATAATACGGAACAGCGGTTCAACGTCCTGCTCCGAAAGCAGTTCAGTGATCTGATTTTTTGCCTCATCAGGCAGCAGCTTGCCCGAAAACAGCGCAGTGATCGCATCGGCAACTGGCGCGTACTGCGCTTCTTCTTCGACAAACGCCTCGTAGTCGTAGAAACGATCTGAATCCAGCAGGCGCAGACGGGCAAAGTGACTCTCGCGGCCAAGCTGCTCGGGGGTCGCGGTCAGCAGCAATACGCCCGGCGTGCGCTCAGCCAGCCCTTCAATCACTTGGTAGCCGCGGCTTGGTTTGTCTTGGCTCCATTCCAGATGGTGCGCTTCATCGACCACCAACAGATCCCAATCTGCCTCCAGTGCTTGCTCAAAACGTTTGCGACTTTTGCGCAAGAAATCCAGTGAACAGAGCACGTACTGCTGGGTGTCAAATGGGTTGTCCGATTCGGCGAATGCTTCAACGCAGCGCTCTTCGTCAAAAATCGAGAAATGCAGGTTGAAACGACGCATCATTTCCACCAGCCACTGGTGCTGCAAAGTTTCCGGCACCACAATCAAAATGCGCTCAGCACGGCCAAGCAGCACTTGTTGATGAATGATCATCCCCGCTTCGATGGTTTTACCTAGGCCCACTTCATCTGCCAGTAATACGCGCGGCGCATGACGACGCCCCACTTCGTGGGCAATATAAAGCTGGTGAGGAATAAGGCCAGCGCGCATGCCACAGAGGCCGCGCATTGGGCTGCGATGCTGCTCATACTGATTTTTCAATGCGCGGTAACGCAGCACGAAGTTATCCATGCGGTCGATTTGACCAGCGTACATTTTGTCTTGCGGCTTGTTGAAACGGATTTGGTTACTAAGGAAAATTTCACGCAGCGCGACTCCGGTCTCTTCGGTGTCTTCGCGCGTGCCGAGGTAAGTGTAAAGGCCTTTCTCCTCCACCACTTGTTCAACACGCAGTGACCAGCCTTCTTGACACTCCACGACATCACCGACGTTAAAAATCACTCGGGTTACTGGGGCATCGTTACTGGCATAAACACGGTTTTCCTCTGAAGCGGCGAACATTAATGTCACCGTTCGCGCGTCTAACGCGACCACCGTACCTAAACCCAAATCACTTTCCGTATCGCTGATCCAGCGTTGCCCCAGAGCAAATGTCATGAATTGACTACCTCGTTTTGATTATGAATTCTAAAAGCTTAGTTCTGCTTACGCCCCTCGCCAACCGGGAAAAGGCGAATAATTCGCTGTAAAAATCGCCGCAGAAAAAGGCCGCTAATCTTACTTGATGCCGTGATGGAGGTCACGCCCAAACACTGGGATTCACTTTATTTTTTTCACCAAACGTGGATGAAATCAAAATGTAAAAAACTCATGGCATTTGTGGGATCTGGTGTGATCAAATTTGCGTATACTTAAACAGAACCTGTTCGCCCTTTCTCGCCAGAAAGCGGACAGCGGCACAGATAATGCAGGTTCTCGGTACACGTTTAGGATCAACACGGGTTTGCAGTAAGTCGTCTCGCTACTCGGTTGACATGCCATATGCGCCCCCAATGGTGCCTCTGTCGGTAATGGCCGGAAGTATTCGACCTCTGCTGCAAGCATACGGCCAAGCAGAAGACCTCTGTCTTCGCTTGGTACTGAGCAAGCAAAGCCGCGTTGCGGCAAGGAGACGCTATGGGCGATACCGACCGGAAACTGTTTGTACTTGATACCAACATACTGCTACACGAACCCTTCGCTATCTACTCGTTCAAAGAGCACGACGTGGTGATACCCATGACGGTGCTTGAAGAGCTGGACCGAATCAAAGACAGTAAACGAGATGTGGCGCGCGATGCGCGCGTGGCGATTCGTGCACTGGAAGACCTCTTTCGCGATGCCACCCCGGATGAAATTTCAGAAGGCATTCCCGTCTCCGGGGAAGGCAACAGTCGCGGTACCATTGCTATTCTGGCCGATTTCGAACTGCAAGAAACGGTCAAAGCCTTTGCCGATAAAGCGGGCGACAACCGCATTCTCAACGCCGTGCTCTATCTGCAAAACAAACGTGCGCCACGTGAAGTGGTGCTGGTTACCAAAGACATCAACATGCGTCTGCGCGCCAAAGGGGCCGGTGTACGCTTTGTTGAAGACTATCGCACCGACCAACTGATTGACGATATTCAATACCTCACCAAAGGCTTTCAACAGCGTGAAGGCGATTTTTGGCAAAACGTGGATCAGGTTGAGAGCCGCACGCTCGGCGGCCGGACCTATCACACCCTCGATAGAGCGCCGTTCGACCCGACTTTTATTAACCAATATGTGATTGATGAAGAGAGCGACTTCGCCGGCCGTGTGGCGGAGATTGACGGCGACAAACTGACACTGCTCGACATCAGTCGCGAGCGCATGATGCACCGCCGTGCTTGGGATATCTCACCGAAGAACATCTATCAGGCGATGGCGCTGGATGCGTTGCTGGATCCGACCATTGACCTAGTGATCCTCACTGGCGCGGCGGGCAGCGGTAAAACCTTGCTTGCCATGGCCGCCGCGCTAGAGCAAACCATAGAGAAAAAGATGTTCGATAAGATTATCGTGACGCGTAACACCCCAGACATCGGCGAGTCAATCGGCTTCTTGCCCGGCACCGAGGAGGAAAAAATGATGCCTTGGCTTGCGTCGGTGACCGATACACTGGAAGCGCTGCACAAAAACGATCACTGCACCGAAGGCTCGCTCAAATACATCGTCGATAAAGCCAACATTCAGTTCAAATCGATCAACTTTATGCGCGGCCGTTCGATTCAAAATGCGTTTGTCTTGCTGGATGAGTGCCAAAACCTCACCGCATCGCAAATCAAAACCATCATCACTCGTTGTGGGGAAGGCACTAAGATCGTCTGTTCCGGTAACCTAGCGCAGATTGATTCCCACTACCTGACTCCAGTCACCTCGGGCCTGACCTACATGGTCGAGCGCTTTAAGAATTTCGAAGGCAGTGCCAACATCCACCTCAACGGCGTGGTGCGCAGCCGCTTGGCGGAATTTGCCGAGGAGAATTTGTAGTGAAGAAAGAGAGGAACTAGATTGCTAGGTGCTAGGTGCTAGGTGCTAGGTGCTAGGTGCTAGGTGCTAGGTGCTAGGTTACTCATAAATAAGCAAACGAGACAAGAGTGAGCTTAAAAAGGGGGCGATCATTTCGCCCCCTTGCGTTATTACTGTGTGGGATTATTCCGTGCCGCCTACCGTGATGGAGTCGAGTTTCAGGGTCGGTTGCCCAACACCAACCGGAATACTCTGCCCGGCTTTGCCACACACGCCCACACCGCGATCGATGCTGAGATCGTTGCCGACCATCGACACTTGCTGCATGGCTTCAATCCCAGAACCAATTAAGGTCGCGCCTTTGACCGGGCGAGTGATCTTGCCGTTTTCGATTAAATACGCTTCCGAGGTTGAGAAGACAAATTTACCGGAAGTGATGTCTACCTGACCGCCACCGAAGTTAGGCGCGTACAAGCCTTTTTTCACCGTGGCGATGATCTCTTCCGGCGTGTGCTGACCCGGCAGCATGTAAGTGTTGGTCATGCGCGGCATCGGCAGGTGAGCGTAAGATTCACGGCGACCGTTGCCCGTTGGGTTCACGCCCATCAAACGTGCGTTGAGCTTATCTTGCATGTAGCCTTGCAAAACGCCGTTTTCAATCAGGGTGTTGTATTGACCATTTACCCCTTCGTCATCCACGTTCAAAGAACCGCGCAGATCTTTGAGGGTGCCGTCATCGACAATGGTACACAGTGGCGAGGTCACCTGACTGCCGATTTTGCCGGAGAAGACGGAAGAGCCTTTACGGTTGAAATCTCCTTCTAAACCATGGCCGACCGCTTCATGTAGCAGTACGCCCGGCCAGCCCGAACCGAGCACCACAGGCATGGTTCCCGCTGGCGCAGCGTCGGCTTCAAGATTGACCAGCGCCATGCGAATCGCTTCATCAGCAAAGTGGAACGCGCGTTGCACGCCATCTTCTTCACCGATAAAGAAATCGTAGCCAAAACGGCCACCACCACCCGAGCTGCCACGCTCACGGCGATCGCCTTTTTCCGCCAATACGCTAATGGACAATCTCACCAGCGGGCGCACATCGCCTGCGTAAGTACCATCGGTTGCGGCAACCAGCATCTGTTCATGCACGCCGCTTAAGCTGATCGATACCTCTTTGACCAGCGGCTCTTTGGTGCGAATATAGGCATCGAGCGATTTAAGCAGTTCGGTTTTTTGCTGTTTTTCCCAGCATGCGAGTGGATTGAGCGCCGCATAATAGTGCTGATTATCGCTACGGCGAAAGGCTTGCACTTGACCATTTTGCCCTTGCTGGGCAATACCGCGCGCGGCAAGAGCACTTTGACGCAAACCGTCCAACTGAATTTGGTCGGCATAGGCAAAACCGGTTTTCTCACCCGTCACCGCACGCACACCGACACCACAATCAATATTGAAAGAACCGTCTTTGATGATGCTGTCTTCCAGCACTAAAGATTCGTGCCAGCTGGACTGAAAATAGATGTCGGCATAGTCAATTTGGCGCGTTGCAATGCTGCTTAATGTCTCCGCCACGTCCTGCGCTGTTAGACCTCCCGGTGCTAACAGTGCCTCTTCTACTTGATTAATACTCATAAGCTTGGCTCTGCTTTTTTATTTAGTAAATGGGTAAAACGACCATGCTGAGCAACGGGCATGTTTTGTCGAATCTTCTCGCTATAGGCTAAATCAATCTCGGCAACAAGCAAGTCGCCCTGTTGTGGGAGTTGCGCCACCACACTTCCCCACGGGTCAATCACCATCGAATGACCCCACGTTTCTCGCTTGGCGGTGTGCTGGCCACCTTGCCCCGCGGCAATCACCCAGGTTTGTGTTTCGATGGCGCGGGCTCTGAGCAGTACTTCCCAGTGCGCTTCGCCAGTGACGGCGGTAAAGGCCGCAGGCACCAAGATTATTTGCGCGCCTTGCTCGCGCAGCGCTTGGTAGAGTGCAGGAAAACGCAAATCGTAGCAGATGCTCAGACCAAGTTTGCCAACCGGCGTCTCCACCACGCAAATTTCATTGCCGGGTTGAAAACTGTCGGACTCGCGATAGCTACCATGACCATCGGCGACATCGACATCGAACATGTGCAGTTTGCTGTAATAGCCTAAACGCTCACCATCGGGACCAAACACCAGACTGGTGGTGGTCACGCCAGTGGCGCGGCGGATCGGCATACTGCCGACCACCAAGGTGATCTGCAGGCTTTGCGCCAACTGCGCCAAAGCGCGTTGCAGCGGCCCCTCTCCCAGCACTTCCGCATGCTGGTGGTAAGCTTGTTTGTCAGCAAACAGCAGCGCATTTTCCGGTGTCACCACCAGTTTCGCCCCTTGTTTGGCCGCCTGCTCACAGCCACGCTGAATCGCCGCCAGATTCGCTGAGGGTTCGGCGCTTGAGGTCATCTGAATAATGGCAATCCTTTCCATTGCACACTCCTATTGTTGCACTTCGCTGCGCATTTTCTCTGGCAGGGTAAACTCGCCGCGGCTACGGGAAATCTCTTTTACCGTCGGCGCTTCGAGCGGCCCTTTGACTTCGTAGTTAACCTGCGTAAACACCTCAACCACGGGCGAGATCACCGTCGAGATCGCCAGCACGTACAGCGCGGTTTGCGGCGCTACGGCAAACGCCGTCAGAATCGGAAGGCCCGAGGTAACATCGGGAATAAACTGCACTTCGGCATCGACCGTGCGTTGCCCCATGTCCGCCAAACCGCGAATGCGCATTTCACCGGCCAGCGCATCCATAAAAATGTCGTTAGTAACAAACACACCATCTTGAATTTTGCCGGTGCCTTTGATCGAGTTAAACGCCATACCCTGATCAAACACGTCGGTAAAATCGAGCTGCATTTTACGGATGATCGAGTCTAGACTGAATAGCCCCAGTAGACGCGCCGCGCCGCTCACATCGGAGATCACTCCTTTGCCAAACTCGCTCTGCACTTCACCATCTAAGGTGCTGACACGCATCGACCAAGGTGCGCCATCCCACTCCACTTGCGAGGTGATCTCAAACGGCGCTTTTTGGATCCCCGAGGTAATACCAAAACGCTCCATCAAGTCGCTGTTATTTTCACCGCTCACTTTGAGATTCATTTGAGAGTGACTGCGCTCGCCATCCAGCATCCAGCGCCCGCTCACATCCACCTGACTATTGCCACTGGCGAGCTTGAGCTGTTTCCACTCCAGCGCGTTACCTTGACGCTGCAAATCGACGTTAACAGTGCCAACTTTGTAGCCTTGCAACCAAAAATCATCAATGTTGAGAGTCAGATTCGGCATAGCTTGGTGAAACTGGCGATCAAAACCGCTGATGAGCGGCGCATCTTCACTTTCTGCGGTCAATAGTGATTCTTGCTTGGCTTTTTTCTCATCCAAACCGGGAATATAGAGGTGCAGTTTCTCCAACGATACCGCTAAGTCATAAGGTTCAAGATAGTGTGCTTTGCCGTCGACTTCCTGACTTTTCACCTCAAGTTGCCAACTGAGGTTCTTTTTACGTGCAGAGAAATCCACATCGTGGAACTCAATCCCCGCAAGGCGCAAGGTCGGCGTTTCCAATTTGACTCGAGTCGGTAGCGGAATTTCTGGCGTTTGCATTCCGTCAAGCGCGGATTGATTGCTCGCGGGCTTCGCCATCACCACATCCAGCCACTCATCAAAATCAAAGTAGTCAGTGCGGATCAACGCATGATGCCCCACCACTGGGCTGATTTTGAACCCACCATTACCCAGTACTAGGTTGGTCGCGGTCAACTGCGGCACTTTACCGGTAATGTCGATTTCGGTTTGATATTTCGCATTGGGAAGTTGCAGACGCGCGGTGATCGACTCTTGATTACCCGAGGCTTGCAGCCGCGCATTCCAGTTTTCACCCACCGATTTATTGAGTGGATACGGGTAGCGACTGGCGACGCGATCCAACTTAGCGCTGAGATCTAACTGATAAGTAAAACCGACGTCATTGAGCTGCAAATCAATGTCCATCAGCCAAGGCGCATGGCCGGAAAGCCGCCCTAGCCATTGCTCGCCGACATAAGGAACCAGCGGCTTCACATCCCAGTCTGCCACGGTGTTGATCTTAACGCTGTAGCCGTAATCGGCGCCTTCACCAGCAAAATCGATGGCGATGTTCTGCTTGAGCAACTTGGCCGACAAACCGGAGGCTTTCACCACATCGTTGTCGAACTCAATCCGTCCGGAGACTTTTTCCAATGCCATCGGCGGCGCATCAATATCGACATGATTGCCTTTCAGATCAGCGTAGCCCCACGCACGCGGCTCTTTGCTGCTCTCAAAGGGAATATTGAGTTGGAACTGCGAGACTACTGGCCCTTTGACTTGTAATGCTGTGAGTGCAGCGCCGACAGAGTCCACCAACGGCGTTGCGGTCATGTAATCACGCACCGCATTGCCTTCCGCCGTGGCACTCGCCTCAATTTCAATATGCCCACCTTCAGCCAGTTCCGGAATACGTCCGGTGATACGCGATGCTTGCACCTCTTTTAAGGTCGCCGATTTCGAATCAAGGTACATGGCATCATTTTGGAACAACAGATCCATCTGCAAATCCGTTATCGGCGGCCACGCGGTATCAAAACTGAATTTCCCCTCTTGCAAACCGACCCAAGCTTGGAACATGCCATCGTTGTCTCGGTAAGGGAACTGACCCAGTTCACCGTACCAAAGCAGCTTGGCGGTATTGACTTTACCACCTTGGATTGCACTGGAGAGATAGTCGGTTAACTCGCGCCCAAGCGCCAACGTCGGCAAATAACGCCACGTTTCGCCAGCATTGTAAGCGTCGGCTTCGGCATAAAATGAGAGGAACGGACTCTGGTTGTCTGGAAAGTCTAAACGAAACTCGCCCAACACTTGTAAATCTGGTGTGGCGGCGGTCACCTTGTCGGCCCATAGTCGCCAGCCACCAGTATAGTTTTGCCACACAAGGTCAACTTGCCCTTGCTTGATATTGAGCGGCGCCTGAAACACATCTCCGTACGGAAACACATCATCAATCACCGCCAAAGAGACTTTGGCTTGCGTCGGCGTGCCGAAAATTGAGCCTGTTACATTGTGAAAACCCGGCAACAGCTCCCACTGCTGCATGGCTAAGGAATCGACTTCTGCCGAGTAGCGCAGTGAATCAAACCCATCGCTCATTTTAAGGCGAATGTCTTCAATCAGCCCTTTTGGCTCCAGTTTGGCCAACACATCGGTCACCTCGGTAGAGTCGGGCATCAATTTAACCAACGGCAGTAAGGCCTGAATGCTCAGTTGCGAGAGGTTTAGCGTCCAACCTTGTGGCTGCCAATCAAAGGCGACATCCAGCTCCGGCCAGTCGGTTTCGTCGGTGCGCAGACTCAGTGAGTGACCATTTACTTTCCACCCTTCTTTATCGGGAGAAAGCTTGAATACTCCCGATTCGAGGATCAGCGCATGGCGATTTTTTTCACTCCAGATCAGCTCGGAAGGCAACAATTCCACATAGGCATTACGCGGCTTCGAGTGCTGCAGGGTCAGCCAAGACTTGAGGCTCACCTTGCCAGATTCAATCCCGCTCTCACTTTTCATATAGCGGGTTAGCCAAGGCGTTACGGAAATCTCCTCGGCATTAACGTAAAACTCCCCACTGACATCCAAGAGCGAACCGTGGTCGACAAAGTTAGCGGTTACTAACAGCGCATTGAGATTGGTGCCAGCAATGCTGACCACTCCTTCCGCTAAGTGGTGCGCGCCTTGATTACGCCAACGCAGCTTCTCAATATCCAGTCGGCGATTTTCGCCCGACACCGAGCGATACCAGATTTTCGATTGCGTGAGCGACACCTCTTCAAGCTGCCTGAGCAACAAGCTATCGAGCCGTTCAATCAGTTGCGAGGTTTTACTGTCTATCTCAGGTTGTGCAGCGACTTGACGGCTTTCGGATGGTGGCGGAATCAGGTTTAACGAGCGCACATCCAAAGCCAGACCATTGAGGTCGAGATTGGCAACCACTGGCTGTAAAGTTAGTAAAGATTGGAGTAAATCGAACTCGACGTAGATTTCATCCACCGACAAGTTGATCTCTTGTTCACCGGGCATTTGCGCCTCAAGCCCATGCAGCGCCACCGAAGGGTGGCTATTGCGCCAAGCGCCAGCCACACTGCGGATCGCCACATCAAGGCCTGTACCCTGCTTCACCCAAGTGGTGATTTCTTGCTGAAAATGGTTCATGCGCGGCAGAGCGATCCGCAGCGCAGTGACAGTGATAGCCAGCAGCAGTAGGGCTGACACGATCAGCCACAGCAGCGCTCGCCCAAGGCGGGTAACAACAGAGATCACAAATTTTCCATTACATCATCACGACATCAAACTGCTCTTGAATGTACAAAGGCTCCGCTTGAATACGTACTTGCTTACCAATAAACACTTCCAACTCAGCCAAGGCATGCGACTCTTCACCGTGCAGGGCATCGGCCACCGCTGGCGACGCATACACGACAAACTTGTCGGCGTCGTAAGCGCGGTTCACTCGCGTAATTTCTCGCAGGATTTCGTAGCAGACGGTTTCGACCGTTTTCACGCTACCGCGCCCTTCACAAGTTGGACAACTGGAGCAGAGAATATGTTCGATACTTTCTCGCGTACGCTTACGCGTCATCTCCACCAAACCAAGCTGAGTAAAGCCGTTGATGTTGGTTTTCACTCTGTCTTTGCTCAGCGCATTTTCCAACGAGGTAAGTACCCGCTTACGGTGCTCTTCAGAAGTCATATCGATAAAGTCGATAATGATAATGCCGCCTAGGTTGCGCAAACGCAGTTGACGGGCGATGGCTTGGGTCGCTTCGATGTTGGTGTTAAAAATCGTCTCTTCGAGATTGCGGCGACCAACAAACGCCCCGGTATTGATGTCCACCGTGGTCATGGCTTCGGTCTGGTCGATGATCAGATAACCGCCAGATTTAAGCTCAACTTTGCGTTCCAAAGAACGTTGCACTTCGTTCTCGGTATCGTACATGTCGAAGATCGGTTTATCGCCTTCGTAGAGTTCAAGCTTATCGGTCAACTCCGGCACGTACTCAGAGGTAAACTCTTTCAGGTATTCGAATTCCTGACGGGAGTCGACCAGAATCTTATCCAGCTCAGTGCCCACAAAATCGCGCAAAATACGTTGTGCGAGGCCCAATTCGCCATACAGGGTAGAACGAGTCTTGTATTTCGCCCGGCGCTCCATCACCTTGTTCCACAAACGTTTGAGAAAGGCTGCATCTTGTGAGAGCTCTTTTTCATCTGCCCCTTCAGCGGCAGTGCGAATGATAAAGCCGCCGTGTTCATCGCAGTAGTGAGTAACAATGCGCTTAAGGCGCTCTCGCTCGGTTTCGCTTTCGATACGTTGCGACACGCCGACGTGGCTGGCCCCCGGCATAAAGACTAAATAACGCGACGGAAGAGTAATGTCGGTGGTTAGACGGGCACCTTTGGTACCGAGCGGATCTTTAACCACTTGCACGACGATGTCTTGCCCTTGGCGCACCAGTTCAGAAATGTCGCGCACCTGAAATTGCTGTTTTTCATTTTCGGCGACGCACTCGGTGTGCGGGACAATATCCGAGGCGTGAAGAAAGGCGGCTTTATCCAAGCCGATGTCGACAAAGGCAGCCTGCATGCCCGGCAGAACCCGGCTGACCTTACCTTTATAGATGTTACCGACGATGCCACGACGAGCTTCGCGTTCAATATGAACTTCTTGTAGTACTCCACCTTCAATCATGGCCACGCGAGTCTCACTCGGGGTCACGTTAAGCAGCAACTCTGCACTCATGTGCGCACCTCAGTTTAAAAATTATAAGAATTCGTGCAGCAGCTGGTCAGTTTCAAACAGAGGGAGTCCTACGACAGCGTGATAGCTGCCCTCAATACGGGTAACAAAACGTCCACCCAAACCTTGAATTCCATAACTGCCAGCTTTATCGCATGGTTCACCTGACTGCCAGTATTGTTCGATTTCTTCGTCTGTCAGGGCTTTAAACCACACCTCCGTCGTTACCACGACTGAGCGTTGTTTGTTGGATGTCACGACAGTCACCGCCGTCATCACCTGATGACGACGATTTGAAAGCTGTTTAAGCATGCGCTTCGCATCGTCAAGATGCTGCGGTTTCTCGAGTACTTGATCATCACAGACCACAACAGTATCCGAGCCAATCACCACGCTCTCAGAACTGACCAAAGCAAGCCCTGCGAGCGCCTTTTCCTGCGACAAACGCAGTACGTACTCGGCAGGAGATTCATGCTCTGCTTTGGCTTCTGCGATATTTGGCACCACAATCGAAAAATCATGACCAAGCTGGGACAACAGCTCTTTGCGTCTTGGAGAGCCCGACGCGAGCACCAATTGGCTCATGCTCATTACCTTACATGCCAGTGGCGACGTATCCGTCGCATCAATAAAAACACCCATGGCCAAAGTATACAGTTAATTACCGCAGTCCATAGCGATAATGGATTGAATACCACGTCCTGGATCAAATATTCTCCACAGAATATCAGCACTTCTAGTGTGGCACTCAAGCCCGCCACCAGCATGGCTTGTTGCCAGAGCGCCATATTGCGGATTAGCAAAAAATTCAGTGCAACCAAATAGATGACGATAGACATCATCATGCCGCGTATGCCTAAGGTCGAGCCGATCAGCAGATCCCACAACAGGCCAAGGATCAGCGCGCTGCCGACATTGACGCGGTGCGGCAATGCCAACACCCAGTAGCAGGTCACCAGCAGCAACCACGACGGACGAAACAGATCCAAACTGCCCGGCCAAGGGATGGTTTGCAGCACCAGCGCGACAAAAAAGCTTAGGCCGATCACTATTTGGCTACGTAACACACTATTCGCCATCGCTTACCTCTTGTGTCACTTGCTCACTGTTATTGGCATCCAATACTTTGTGCTGGCGATCTTCATTTGGCCACACCAAAAGCAGATAGCGCAGGCGGTCAAATTCCACCACAGGCTTGGCTTTAATCGCCGCGAACTCACGTCGAGTATCATGCTCGACCGAGGTGACATGCGCCACAGGGTAGCCTTCTGGGTAAACCCCTCCAAGACCCGAAGTCACCAGCAGATCGTCCACCTGAATATCGGTACTGGTTGGGATGTATTCCAACTGGATCTCATCGATTTCACCGTTGCCCGACGCAATCACGCGAATATCGTTGCGGATCACTTGCACTGGAATGGCGTTTTTCGCGTCAGTGAGCAACAAAACACGGCTGTTGTGCGCCGCCACAAACGTGACTTGCCCGACGATGCCTTTTTCGTTGATCACTGGCTGGCCGACATACACACCGTCGATACGACCTTTATCAATCACCACTTGATGACGATAAGGAGAGGTGTCCACCGCCATCACTTCCGTGACCATTTTCTTTTCATCGCGCACAAAAGAGGAGCCGAGCAGCTTACGTAAGCGCAGGTTTTCCTCTTTGTATTGATCAAGCAGCAGTAAGTCGCTGCGCAGACGCAACACTTCACGCCTTAAGTTTTGGTTGCCTTCCAACAGTGACTGCTGGGTATTAAAACGCTCGTACACCCCATCAAACATGGTACGTGGCAAATCCGCCGTGTACTGAATCGGTGCAACTAAGCTATTGAGAAAGTATCGAACACCCGAGAATGCGTCTAAACGGTTGTCTGCAAACATCAAACTGGCGGATGCGATCACTGCAAACAATAGACGCAACTGTAGAGAAGGGCCTCTACCAAAGATTGGCTTCATTGTGTTTTAGAACCTTAGGTTTGTCAGCTTGGGCAAGCCGCGCTTACCCAAGCCGTGACCATTATTCTTCTGAAAACAGATCGCCACCGTGCATGTCGATCATTTCGAGCGCTTTACCACCGCCACGCGCCACACAAGTCAGCGGATCGTCCGCAATCACAACAGGAATGCCCGTTTCTTCGGTTAGCAGTCGGTCAAGATCTTTCAGCAGTGCGCCACCGCCCGTCAAGACCATGCCGTTTTCGGAAATGTCCGAAGCCAGCTCTGGCGGACATTGTTCCAGAGCCACCATCACCGCGGACACAATGCCAGACAGCGGCTCTTGCAGCGCTTCGAGAATTTCATTGGAGTTAAGGCTAAAGCTACGTGGCACACCTTCAGCAAGGTTACGGCCGCGCACTTCGATTTCATGCACTTCATCGCCAGGGTAAGCCGAGCCGATTTCGTGTTTGATTTTTTCTGCCGTCGCTTCACCAATCAAGCTGCCGTAATTACGACGCACGTAATTGATGATCGCTTCATCAAAACGATCGCCACCGATACGAACGGAAGACGAGTAGACCACACCGTTAAGCGAGATTACCGCCACTTCTGTCGTACCACCGCCGATATCGACCACCATAGAACCGGTAGGTTCAGAGACGCGCAAGCCTGCACCGATCGCCGCCGCCATTGGCTCGTCAATCAGGTAGACTTCACGTGCGCCGGCACCCAGCGCCGATTCACGGATCGCGCGGCGTTCAACTTGGGTGGAGCCACAAGGCACACAGACCAAAACACGCGGGCTTGGTTTTAGGATACTGTTGTCGTGCACTTGTTTAATAAAGTGCTGCAGCATTTTTTCAGTAACGTAGAAGTCCGCAATCACGCCATCTTTCATCGGGCGAATCGCAGAAATGTTGCCAGGAGTACGTCCCAACATTTGTTTGGCTGCATGGCCGACCGCAGCCACACTTTTCGCCGAACCAGCACGGTCCTGACGGATTGCAACTACAGACGGTTCGTCAAGAACGATGCCTTGTCCTTTTACGTAAATCAGAGTGTTGGCGGTACCTAAATCGATCGATAGGTCATTGGAAAACATGCCACGAAGTTTCTTAAACATACTCTTCGCTCATCCTGCAAGAAAAATAGAAGATAAAAATTGCCCTAAATGTACCAATGCCTTGCTATCACAGCAAGGCATTGATCCATAAACATGGACTAAAACACGCAATTTCTGACCATACTTTAACGCAGCGTCATCAAACGGCTAAAAAACACCGATTTACCATCAATTCGATTCTCGCCACCAGATGACTCGATTGCTCCCGCTATAAAAGCCAAACTGGGCTAGTCCAACCGCACTCTTCTGCCAACTCAGACTTTGCTGATGATATGTTCTCAACCAAGGTAAACCATGCGTTTCTAAATCCAATAAAGCTTTGATAACACCACGATTGCCCAATCCAGGGGCAGAATAGTCAAGCGCACTCAATCCCTTATCCAGCAGCAATGGGCCATTTGTTTGATTTTCATAAGTCACCACCACGGTCGGTAAGGAGCCAGCTTGGTTTACACTAAAGTTATCGGAGCTAAAACTAGAAGACGTTAAGGCTGGGAGTTGAGTACAACTATCATGGGTATTGGTAACAAACCCAGAAGTCGTGTAATACTCACTCGCAATTTTTTGTTTTAACTGTTTATTTTCAACACCAGCAACATCTTCAACCACTACGCGCCCCCAATAAAGTGGCATGGCTTGGTCGATGTTGTTAAAGGTATAATCTAAACATTCGGTTGAATAAGATGCTCGATAGCAGACACCATCTTCATCTTTTAAATCGGCTTTTTTAATTAAAGCCCCGCTCTCATCTAGTAAATCTTCGGCAAATAAGTGCAAAGAAAAGTCCGTATTAAATGGAATGATAGGATTAACTGGTTTTTGATAGCGTAATTGTTCATTAATTAATATCACCCCACTGGTCGATGGCGATTGACGAATAACCTCTATATCTGAATTAAGTTTCTCAATCAATAAACCATTACTGTTATTAATATACTCCCGCCTCTCCCACGTATTGTTATAACGCCACCAATCTCCAATTAAGTAGTTAAGCGTATCTGAACCGCTACCTGATTTAGGCTGTAAATAAAGCCCCATAGGACTGTTGCCAGCATAACCAAATGGCTGACCAAGATAAGTAAAGGGCTGGGCTCCGGCACTACATGCTGCCTCAAGCGCAACAGTCATGGGGGAGACAGCAAAATAAGCCGGAATAAAGCGGCCGATATTGCCTGTACTGGCGGCGTTAATGGTATAGGCACTACTGCCTAAATAGGTGGCTGGCGGCGTGACGGTAAAATTAAACACCCCCACTTCGCTGACCGACTGCTCAACCGTGTTGGTTCCACCGACAATCGGCACTTGCTGATAACTGGCGGTGCTGAGAGTTCCGGCTTGCCCCGAAGCAGGCGCAACCAAAGTGTGCGTCAGCGCCATATTGCTGTGCTGATAGTTAGGGGTCACTACATCGCCTTCACCGTACGCGGTGACAAGCAAATCAAACCGCTCCCCCGCCGCAGCAAACACGTCGCAACTCGTATTGGCAGTGGTGCACTGCCCATTGTCACTCTGGCTGTTACTTGCACTGATCTGGAGATATTTGGGAAAGCTGACAAACTGATCGCTGCCAACCATCAGCAAACCATCTTCAGCACCGCTGCCTTCATAACGTGCATTAAGCTGCATCTTGCCTGCATCAGGGTAATTTAGCGTAAAACTCGCCTCGCCAGAGGCGTTAAAAGTCATCTCAATTTCGCTGGAGAGCGCTTGGCTTTTGCCAATCTCTTCCGTATTGATGCTGACCGCCGGACTTCCCACCACCGATGAGCTGTCTGGCGCGATATAGCTGCTCCAAAAATTAATCGTCTTATCAACGTTGGCAAATTCAGGCACACATTGCAAAGAGGCATCGCTGGTTTTGACCGCTTTGATAGTCGCTGTTGCCGATGAATTGGCGATGAAATCCGGCACATCAATGACAAAGCCACTCTCTGCAAAGGTGATCGAGCAGTTACTTGCTGACCAACCTCCACCCGTTTGACATAAGGTGGTGGCGAACGGCTTGGTTGTGGGTGATGAGCCACTCACCCCTAAGGTGATACTGCCGGGCTGATTTTTCCGCAGTTCAACCGTGGTCGAGCCGCCGCTGAAGTTGATAACGTTGCCTCCAACCCAACCGCCTCCACCGCTGACCGTAGCAGGGCTGAGTGTCGCCTCCACAGGATCGGTAAACAGCTCGCTACAATCGGCATTATTACAAGCTAGGATGGTGACACTTTCAGCGCTGCAAGTGACGCCTTGCCCAGTATGAATGATGCGGAAATGATCGATCTGCTGATCAATCGGGCGCGAGTCCAGCGCACACACCTGAAAATTATCGATTTCATGGATATTGTTCGAGCCCCCAGTCGAGCCCGTAATCGACAAGAGAAAGTCATCTGGTACCGCCGCCTGATTATACTGACTATCAAGCACATTAAGCGGGCCCACAATCGTCTGCCAATTACCACTGCCTACCTTACGCAGGATTTCGACTTGCGACTGATTACTCACTCGTGAGTCGACCACAATTTTATAGCGGTGGACATCACCACTGTTGTTGTTATCTACCGTTGGGCTTAAGCAGCTACCACTGGTATTGGTGGTACCGTTATTACAGGCCCCCGCCAAATAACGATAACCGGTTTCATCTTCGCCTGAGCCGCGCAAAGCGACTGACTGGCGACGACGACCAGGTTTAGAACCTTGCCCGCCTTCATTGGAAAAGTTGCCATATTCGTCAATGCCGATCCCGAGCCAGCCACCGGCAAACCCCGGTTCATTGGGTTTAAAACCATAACCCAGCGGGCCACCAAAGGAGCCCGCTCGCGGCGTGACTCGCGCATCGGAAAGCACCACCGCGATGCCATCGGCACCAGAACCATCATAAGCAAAGTGATCAAACTCGACTTCAACAAGATTGTCGCGTGCAGGGAAAAGACGCTGGTAACTTGATGACGTTGATTGATTGCCAACCGCTTGGGTAAAGCGCAAACGGCCATTGACCACGCCCGGCTGAAAACTTCCTTTACTGGTCGATGTCACCCAAAGATCGGACAGTGAGCTATCAAAACTATCGCTAAAACATTGCAAAGTGGGACCGCTGCTGCAAGGATGCCGTTGCCGATATAACTGGAGGATTTGTGCATTACTCAGCGCTTGAGAAAAAATTTGCACTTCATCAATAAAACCATCAAATGCACGACCAGCGAAATTTTGGTCTTGGCCTATTTGTAATGGGCGGTTATTGGTCGCCAAAGTATCATTTCGGTTTGACGATCTATCTAATTGCCCATTAATAAATATCGCTTGCCGTTGATTGCTTAGATTTCGATCATAGCGAATTGTAATATGAGACCATTGATTTCGTGGAATAGCCCCATTTGAGGTTAATGAACGAGTGCCAGAAGGAGATCTTTCCCAATACCAATACACTCGCCCTGAACTGTCTAAATGAAATTCATAGTTGCCATCTTTCGAAACGATACTCATCAAGCCAGAGTTGGGATAATCCTTAGGATAGACCCAGGCTGAAACGGTCAACGTCTCCTCGAAATCAAGTAGTGGAGAGTCTGGGATTTCTAAATATTGGTTCGACGATTTATTAAATACCCCATAACCACATGTTCCAAGGTTATTTAATGTCGGCAGTGCTGGCGTGGCAAGCGCGGTAACCGCGCCATTCACCGCGCGACCATGTAAAGCATTGCCGGAATCATCAAGAACCTCATTGGCACCACCATCCCAGACTTGCTCTTCTAAATGATAGCGAGCAACAGCACTTGGTAAGGCACTCGCTCCACATGCATTCGCTGGTACTGAGTTGTAAAGACAAGCACCTTCAACAACGCTACCGCCATTAATGTTCACAATCCCCCAGTTAGGTTGTCCTGCGGTAACATCACCTAATACATATGAACCATTGTTTAATGTCACTTGATTGTTGGTACTAGTAAGGTTTCCGGTGACGGAGGTGTTGTCAATAATAACGTTACCATTCGCACTGACACTACCAACAACATTGGCGTCAGTAATCGCCACACTATTATTTGGGGTTGTGATATTTCCCGATACATCTGATCTAGTAACAACAATATTGCCATTGGCACTTAAACTACCCGTAATCGTCGAGTCGGTCACCGTCAAAGTCTTATTTGGCGTTGTGATATTTCCCGATACATCCGATCTAGTAACAATGATATCGCCATTGGCACTTAAACTACCCGTAATCGTCGAGTCGGTCACCGTCAAAGTGTTATTTGGCGTTGTGATATTTCCCGATACATCCGATCTAGTAACAATGATATCGCCATTGGCGGTTAAACTCCCCGTAATGGTGGAGTCGGTAATCGTCAAAGCGTTATTTGGTGTTTCAATACTTCCACTGACAGACGAGCCATCAACTAAAATATTGCCACTCGCAAATACAGCACCTTGAACATTGGTGTTTTCAAGTGTAATACCATGATTATTGGAACGAACATCGCCACTCACACTTCCGCCTTGAATGGCAATTGCCCCTCCAGTGGTAATTGCGCCTTGTACATCGACATTATCGAACGTGACTGGTGTATCAGCAGCTTGATAGTTGCCAAAAAGTCGATTGTTACTACCTTGCCAAGTTGTCGAGCCAGACGAAGAAAGCAAATCCACTACCGTCGTGACAGAGCCAATCGTATTGCTGCCCGCTAGGCTAAAACCCGCATCCGCTGATAAGATCGCTTGTGAAGTAGCCGTGATGTTATCTCCAGAGGAGAGGGAGACCGAGCCATTAGCGCAGTGATAAGTACGTATGCCACCTGAGACACTTTGCTGCCAATTGTTGCTGCTACACGTGGGTAAATCAGCATTGGTAGCGCCAGAGAAAAGCAGATAATCTCTTGCAACGGAAGAAAAGGAAGCCAGTAAAACCAGCAAAGCAAATGCAACTCTACCCATCATCTCTCACCCCAACTTCAACCACTCGTTGCAACGTCCAATCTCCGGCCTGACATCGCCCTGTGGCGGTCAATTGAAACACATTTCGTCCATCATCCATTGCGCCGACTTCAGCACAGCTCACCTCCGCCTCACAGTTGGTTAAGCCGTCACCACTGAAACTATAGTTCTGCACTGCGTTGAGGTGGCAACTTCCTTGCGTAGTCGATTGATAAAATTGACTGATCTCGATCTCCGCTGCTGAACGTGCCGCCATTTCGGCTCGGGTGCCAAGCACCATAGAAACCAGTTGCTGGCTATTACGTTGCTGGTTGCGGTTAGCTACCGCGGCAACAAAACCGACCACGACGATAATAAAGATCACCAAAACCAGACCGCTGCCACGTTGGCTACGGCGTGTTGTAGATAAGTGCGTCATGATCAAATCTCACCTCTTCACCGCGATCGGCAAAGATCAGTTCTATTTTGATTAAACCGTTGCGCTGCAACTCGGGCTCAGCCACCTGAAAACTGGCTTGGCTGAGGTTTTCCGCCATTAAGACTCCCGTACCGAGCTCGCTTGGCTGTAGAGCCGAGCGATCCAGCCCATAATCTGCGTAACGATAGATTCGGTTGTTCTCATAACAAAAAGCCACCGGGGTGCGATAAAAATAGACGCGCCTTGCAGGCGATTGGCGCTCAAAGCTCGCTGCTTGGGTCAACGTTACATTGACCATAGTACGATCGTTTGGCGAGGTAAAATCGACATCAGTGGCAACCTGCGCGGTTTGCGCTGCGCTTGAAACCGCTTGACGCAACGCTTCACCATCAAGCGGATAGACGACTAACCGCTCATCCGCTGCAAGGCTTTTTTCTATTGGCAAAAGGCGAATCGTCGTGGACGGCGCCAAAGAAGAAGGCAAGCTACTGTAAATGGCACTGTTGGTAATCGGCAAAAACTCAATACAGCCGTTGACAACCAGCACGCTGTTTGGCACCGCTTCACGCAGCTCACGGCTAAGGCGTTCGGTGACAAAACGCCCTTGTTGGATCAGCGCTTCACGCGCGCTGCTATCGACATAAATGCTTAGTCCTTGACGAATCACCGAGCCGAGAAAAAGCCCGACCACCGCCAGCAAGATAATGGAAATCACCATTTCGATCAGGGTAAAACCACGTTGCATCAGTAGTTCCCCCGAATGGCGCTAAACGGATAGCGATTGCCCTGCGGGTCAATAATCACCACTGCAATGCGTTTATAGTGAGTGGCTGTGGCGGCCGCTTGCGCAGAAAAAGAGCCGCCATTGTCCTGCACATAAAACACGCTCACTTCTACCTGATAACGGCGGTATTCATCGGCTCGGTCTTCTCCTAGCACATCCACCACCGAGCCGCTTAGATCATGAAAATCATCCACGTCGTTGTACAGCGTGCGGTCGCTTTCATCATCCGTAGTGTCAGGCCCAAGTAGGGTGGGATCAGTGCACAGCGTGTGACCAGTGGTCGCGACTAACACGCACTCCGGCAAGCCGCCATTGGGGCCCGAGTTGTGATCAAACTTCCGGCCGACGATTTCATCGAGCACCGCGCGACCGAGATCGGCGGCTTTGACCGCTAAGGCTTGTTCAGCGCTCTGCTGCGAGCGCGGATAGAGCGCCGCCGTCAGGCTGGTGATGGCAATAGCAATCAAGGTGATCACGATGATCATTTCCACTAGGGTAAAACCGCCACCTCGTTTAACAGCCATAAATATACCCTTGCGTGTTGATGCAAATTTGCCGCGTTTCGCCGTTTTGTGTGTTGCTTAAAGTGACGGTACAGATAGCACTTTGACACTGCGCGGCACGGCCAAGCGCATCGAAATCGAGGTAACTATTGCCTGCATCATTGCTTAAGCTGAGCGAAACATCGCTATCGGCGGCATTCACCACACTGGCGTCGTTGGCGCCAAATTGGCTGTTATCACAAGCGCCTGTCAGTTGCGAAGGGGAGACTTGCTTGGCTTCGGTGGCGCTGAGTAGCCAGCGATTGCAATAACCGCTTCGTTGCATTGCGCGGCTTTGCACTAAACGCAGCGAGGCAAGCAGTTCACTTTGGGTGGTGATAGTAGAAAAAGAAGCAGGGCCAGAAAAACGGCTGGCAGCGTAAACCGAGATGATGCCGAGCAGCAGAATCACCACAATCAGTTCGACTAAAGTAAAGCCATTGGGTTTACGTGCCATACAGATACGGAGTTAAGATTAAGAAAATAAAGGCCAGCGTTGCTGGCCTGTTATGATTTAGTTAACAACCATCACTTTTCACAACTGTTGATGGTACACTGCTAGAATTAGCCGCCTCAGTATAAGAAACGAAACAATTGGTTGCGACGATTTGAGCAGCTGTCAAAGTGCCTTCGGTTGGAAACGTAGCTAAGTACTGCGCGCCCGCAGCGCCAGAACCAGAAACCGCCGTTTCCCAGTCCTCAGGTAATCCGTTAACCGCTACTTGGATACCTGTCGTTTCTGCAGTTGGGTAACCAAAATGGGTGTTTACACCTCCAGCTGCAGGCGTGGTCGCTGCACCTTTAGAAACCGTTTCCTCACCTTCAATGGCTGATTTACCGTAAACAATACCAGCTGCGCCATCCATTGCCCCTTTCAAACCTTGCAATGCTGACCCGCGTGCGTCGCCCTGAAGATTCAGAAAACGAGGCGCTGCAGTGACTGCTAGGATACCCAAAATAACTATTACCACCACCAATTCGATTAGGGTGAAACCGCCTTGTCTTTTCATAGTGTTCTCTCTCTATGTTCAATCATCAACGCAGGATTACTGCAACGTTACGGTCACACGACCATTTTTCACTTCATATTCAAACTGATGAGCGGTGTTGCCATCCAGTTGAATATAGGTACATTTGGCATCGGTGTTGTTGGCCGACGCCGAATATTTAAAACCGCTGTCGCTGCTGGTACTTGAGCCAGCGATGCCCACTTTCGGTGGGTTTTGCAACAGATTATCCATTAAGTCTACACACATTTGGTCGGTTAGCGCACTCGGGTAGCTTGAGGCATCGCCCGCTAATCCCCACGGGTAGCCATCGCGAAAGCCAGTGTCATTGCCCGAGGCATCTTTACTGCGCGTTAACCAAAAGTCTACTCCGTCGTAATTGACGTTGTTTTGATCCTGACCACCTATCGTGACAGAAGGGCGCGCCAGCGCTTCCCATTGCGCGCGAGCAGAAAGCACGCCGGTGGCAAAACCGCCCGCTACACCTTCCACACTGGCTTTTTTCGCTGCATCGGTGACATCAAGAAAACGCGGTAAAGCGGCTACCGCCAGCAAACCGACCACAACGATCACCACCACCAATTCAACTAAAGAAAAACCACTTTGTTTCTGCTTCTGTTTCATAACAAACCTTCTATTAACTGCTTACTCATTATACCCACTTCTGCAAGAGGATACACAGCAAGGCGTCAAAAAAACTCACTCTGACAAAATATCGGCGCTGATTTTTTGTATTTTATCTTTTTGATAAACCACAATTATCTGCTTAAAACCATAATTAAACTCACATTGATAAGCTTGATTTATCCATCGCTCGCGCACAGATTGCAGTGACGAGTCCAAAATCTTGCCATCCGGATAATGCAATGCCAGCCAACGCTGACAGGCAAACTGCTCCTGCTCATCAACTAAAGGTACCCAACCGTAGCGCGTAAGTGGAACGGCTTGCCCCTCCACCACAATCTGTGCAGGCTTTCCCTGCAAAAGCCATTCCTGCTTATACTGATTGGCCACTTCCAGCATGCGCCGCGCCGCCAGTTCCGTTCCAGCCTTGTACGCTTCCAGCTCAACGGGCTGCCATACGCGAGCAAAAACGGCCACGATACTCGCAACAATCGACATCCACATCACAAACAGCATCAATTGTTTAAACACGGCTAACCCTTAATCGCATCGAGCATTCCCCACATCGGCAGGAAGATGCCCAGCGCCAGCACCAGCACCATCGAGGCGACCACCACCAGCAAAATCGGTTCGATGCGCGCCGTAAGGGTTTTGAGATCGTAATCCACTTCACGATCATAAAAGTCCGCCACTTCGAGCAGCAGCTCATCAATCCGCCCGGTCTCTTCACCGACCGAGATCATCTGGATCACCAGCGGGGTAAAAATGCCGCTGTTAATCGCCGTAGCGGAGATGGCGCTGCCCGCTTCGATCGCCGCTTTCATTTCCAAAATACGCAGTTCGAGAAAGCGGTTACCGATCGCTTCCGCCGACAGTGCCAGCGACTGGTTAAGCGGCACGCCCGCTTTTAGCATCAGCGCAAAGGTACGCGAAAAACGCGACAACTGCGCCCGGTTGACCACGCCGCCGACCACGGGCAATTTCAAGCGCCACTTGTCCCAGCGCTCTCTGCCGTTACTGGTGCCGACCCAAGCGCGAAACGCGAATACTAAGCCGACAATGCCGCCGAGCAGTAGCATCCAGTAGTTAACAAAAAACTCCGACATGCCAATCAAAATGCGCGTTGGTAATGGCAGATCAACCCCAAAGCGGCTAAACATCGAGGCAAACTGCGGGATCACTTTGACGTTGAGCACAAACATCGCCACCAAAATAAAGCTGATTACAAACGTCGGATAACGCATCGCGGTTTTGATCCGTTTGCGCGTTTCCAGATCTTGCTCATAGTAAGTAGCCAGTTGCTGCAACGCTTGATCTAGCCGACCTGTATTCTCACCAACGTTGATCATCGAAACAAACAGCGGGCTAAACACCTTACTGTGCATCTGCATCGCCGCCGACAAACTGCGTCCATTGGTCAGCTCTGTCACCACCTCTTCCAGTGCCGCTTTGAGCTGTTTGTTTTCGCAGTTTTGCACCAGACCGCGCATTGAGCGCAGCAAAGGCACGCCCGCCTTGGTGAGGCTAAAAAGTTGGCGACAAAACAGCACCAAAATTTCCAGTGGAATGGCGGGCGTCAGCAAACCGCGCAAATCAAACTGGCTGCCGCCAGCACTTTTGCCTTGGCGAATCTCAATTGGAATAATACCACGGCTCATCAACTGCTCGGCCGCCGCCTCGGAGGTGACCGCATCAATCTGTCCGCTGGTTTTGTTGCCCTCTAAAGTGCGCCCTTGATACCGAAATGTCGCCATAATTTCCCTTAAAGCAGAATCGCGTCAGCGTGGCCGGAGGTATCCCCTTCGCCCAGCGTCATCACTTCATCAAGGCTGACCACCCCTTGCAGCGCCAGCTCCATCGCTGACGCCAACAACGGTTTGTAGCTTTCGCTGCGTCTCGCCGCTTCGGCAAAACCGACCGCATTATTGGCGCGTAGTGCGTCCATCATGCTGTGATCGAGCTCCAACATTTCAAACACACCTATCCGGCCACGATACCCGGTTAAGTTGCAGTTCTGGCAACCTCGCCCTTTGACAAAGCGCGCTTCGGTCTGATTAGGAAAGCGCTGACTCAGCCACGCTTGGCGTGCCTCATCAACGCTGTCTTCGGTTTTGCAATCGGGACAGATGCGCCGCACCAAACGCTGCGCGACCACCGCACGCACCGCACTGGCGACCAAATAACCCGGCGCGCCCATGTCTATCATGCGTAGCGCGCTATCCACCGCATCATTGGTGTGCAGGGTACTGAGCACTAAGTGGCCCGTCAGGGCGGCGCGCAGGCCAATCTCAACCGTCTCCTGATCACGCATCTCACCAATCAAGATGATGTCTGGATCTTGGCGCAAGAAGGTGCGCAGCACGGTAGAAAAGTCGAGATCGATCTTCGGGTTGATCTGCACTTGGTTCACCCGCGACAGGCGATATTCAACCGGATCTTCGGCGGTAATGATCTTTTTGCCCGGCTGATTGAGCTCGGTAAGCGCGCCATACAAGGTGGTGGTTTTGCCCGAACCTGTTGGCCCGGTCACCAAGATCATGCCGTGCGGGCGTTTTAACTGGCGGCGCAATCTCAGCAGAAGATCCTCCGGTAAACCGGACTCTTCCAACTTGCGCACTCCGCTCGACTGATTGAGCAAACGCATGACCACCGATTCGCCGTATTGCACTGGCATGGTGGAGAGACGCACGTCAACCGACTGCCCTTTGGCGCGAATGTTAAAGCGCCCATCTTGTGGCAGACGCTTTTCTGAAATATCCAGATTGGCCATCAACTTAAGGCGCAGTACCAACGCAGGCGCAATGTTGACTTCGTTGAGTAAGGTTTCATGCAAGATGCCATCGATGCGCTGACGCAAACGCAGTACATTGGCATCCGGCTCGATGTGAATGTCGGACGCAGCGACCTGAATCGCATCTTCAAACATCGAGTTGATCAGCTTCACGACCGTCACTTCATCGCTGTCGTCGTCTTCGAGGCTGTAATCAAAGCTGTCGTTGCCTTGATGCTCGGCCTGCAGCTGTTCGGCGAAGCTGGCGATCTCTTTAGTGCGGCGATAATAGCGGTCAAAGCTTTCCACTAGTTGCCGCTCAGGCGCGATGACAAACTCCAACCCGTACTGACCAAGCTGACCAAGCAGTGCTTCCTGCGCGATCAGATCGGCGGGATCACTCATCGCCACGCGCAAGGTGTCACCTTGCTGACCGATGACTAACGCACGCAGACGGCGAGCATGCACCTCGGGCAGCAGTTGCACCGCATCAATGTCCACCATGGCGCGGCTTAAATCGATCAACGGTAGATTGAGCTGTTGAGAGAGAAACGCTAGCATCTGCTGTTCGGTGAGAAAGCCGAGATCAATAAGCGTATCGCCAAGCTTGCGGCCACTACTGCCTTGCACGCTCAACGCCTGATTGAGTTGGGTTTCGTTGATGATCCCCTCTTCAACCAGCAGATCTCCCAGCCGTTTTCTTAAGCGAACTTTCATTGCACACTCTCCAACTCTTGCAATACTTTGAGGCGCTCTTGAATAAAGCGCTGCGACTGACTGGAAATGCCCATTTTTTGCAGTGCTGTTTGGTAAGAGACTTTGGCATCTTTTAGCTGCATGGCGCGCTCTTGCTGTATTGCCACCCCTAGCCACCAGCGTGCATTGTCGCTGTCTAGCTGGATCAGTTGCTGATAGCTTTCTAGGGCAATCTCATCTTTTTTCAGTTTTTGCGCCAGCGCAGCGCGCATCGCCAAATAGTCTTGGCTCGGTGCAGCGCTTAGTGCCAACAAAGGGCTAAGCGCCGCTTCTTCTTGATCGGCTTTGAGTAACATTTTCGCCAGCGCCAAACGCAGCGTTTCGCCTTCTGGGTTAAGGTTGATGCCGGTTTGCAATAGCTCATACGCTTTGCGGTTATCCCCTTTGCCAAAGTAGAGCGTCGCCAATTTTTGCCGCGTCATTTCATCGTTAGCGGTGTAGCGCAGCGCTTCGTTGTAGGACGACAACGCAGTTTGCAGATCGCCCGCATCGAGCGCTTTTTCCGCGCGGCTGACCGACTTTTCGGCCAGTTGTGCAGGTGTCAGCTCCACTTGCTCAATCACCATAGTGGCGCTCGGGGCTGCGGGGGCGCTTGCGTTGTTGCTCTTTGCTCTCGTCGCTTGCGGCTTTTCTGCCGCCTTCACCGCCATGGCGGCGGGCTTAGTAGTTGTGCTTTTCTCTTGCACAACCTGGCGAGTAGGCAGAGCGCGCTTTTCGTCTGCCTGCTTATGCGCGCTCATGTTTTTTTGTTGTTCTGGCTTTTTCTGCGCAGTGGGAACGGCGGAGAAAGGCTCCGCTGGCGTGAGCAACTCGGCAGACGGCATTTTCAATGTCGGAGAAAGAGTCGCTGCGGCCTGAGTCGGCGCTGCGCTTGGCGCGCTAACGGCCATGTGGGTTATCGGCGCTTCTTGCATCGACGTCGACTGCGTAACAGCCCAGCCTCCCACGGCGAGACTTAAGCTAAACCCGACAACGATCCAGAGAAAAGGCTTGCTGGACGGCAGACGCGGAATCTCCGCCCGTTGCAATTGAGCTGTGGTTTGTTTTTTGCTCGCCAGATCGGCCAGCGCTTGGTTAATTTCGCTCAAGTATGACTCCATCCCCACCAAATCGGGGTCGTAAACATCGGTTTGCAGGCATCAAAGGTGTCCTGCATCGCCAGATAGAGATGACGGTTTGTCACCACCGCACTTTGCTGCTGATAGGCCAGTAATAACGCTTTGTGGCAAAGCTGATTCATCAGCCTCGGGATCCCTTTTGCGCTGCGCCAAAGCGCTTTTTTCTGCTCCAGAGTCAGCAAATCACTCCTGCCACCGGCTTTACTCAGCCGATTATCAAGATACGCCACCCCTTCTGCCACCGTGAGTGGGCGCAAGGTGCAATTGAAGGTGATGCGCTGGCGCAGCTGTCTGAGCTCGTGCTGCGCCATGCGCTCATCCAGCTCTGGCTGACCAAACAGGACGATCTGCAACAGTTTATCTTGCTCGGTTTCCAAATTGCCAAACAGGCGCAGTGTTTCCAGCGCCTCGAGTGGCAGCGCCTGCGCTTCATCAAGCAAGAGCACTGTCGGTTTGTGCTCGCGCTTGGCGGCAATTAACGCCTGCTGAATGCGTGGCACTACATCAATGCTCTCCACTGAGCTTAATCCGAGCTCTCTCGCTACCGCCATTTGCAGCTCGCTGCCAGAAAGCACCGGAGTGGGCAGATAGACCAGTTGCGTGCGCTCGCTTAGCTGCTCAATCAACATGCGGCACAGCATGGTTTTTCCCGTGCCCACTTCACCGGTCACTTTGATCACCCCTTCGCCCATCTCCAGCGCCGCGATCACGGTTTGAATCGCCTCATAGTGAGGTGCCAAGCCTAAAAACAGCTCGGTATTGGGCGTTAACGAAAACGGCGCAAAGTGAAAACCAAAGTGTTGCCAATACATGTTTTTTCCGCAGTTATTCTGGGAACCATTCTTGCAGCAGATCGCGCGAACGCTCTAGCTCTTTCTGCCACGTGTTGACACCAACCACCGTTGGTTTAAGCAAAATCACCAGCTCGGTTTTTTGTGTCAGCTTGTTGGTATTGCGAAACAGATGCCCCAAGGCAGGAATATCGCCTAAGAAGGGCACTTTCGATACTCGATCGATGGTGTTCGATTTCATCAAGCCACCAATCACCACCACATCCCCATCGCGCGCGCGGATCACTGAGTCCGATTCACGAATGGAGCTTTTGGCAAGTGGTAGCGACACATCGGAAAAATTCCCGCCTAATTTGAGATTTTTGACGTCGGTTTCGACTTCGATCACCGCTGGGTGGACATGCAAGAAAACATTGCCGTTATCATCAATTTGCGGCGTAACATCGAGAGAAATGCCGGAGAAGAACGGGGTTAACGTCACTTCCGGCGCGACATTGGCGCTGTCTCCGGAACCCGCGACACTCGACATTGCCGTTACATAATACTCATCGCTGCCGACTTTAATCACCGCTTTCTGATTGTTCGCCGCCGTCACTCTCGGGCTAGATAAAACGTTAAGATCGCCTTGGGTCGACATAAAACTCAGTACTGCTTCAAAACTACCACCAGAAACCACCATGTTGCTTTGACCACCAAGCAGTGAGCCAATTGAGCTTAACCCCGGTAGAGTCTGAGTCAGTATGTTGCCGTTATCATCTTTGGTGATGGCCCCTGAGCCAATTTGATATTGTGTTCCACCCGATGAGGTAAACATTTTTGACCAGTTGATCCCTTGCTGATAGCCATCACTTAGGGTCACTTCCAAAATCTTTGTCTCTAAAATCACTTGGCGCTGCATACGCTGCTGAGAGACGCCCAAAAACTGACGCACTTCGCGAATCTCATCTGGGTAGGCGCGTACGGTGATCACACTCGCTTGTGGCGTCACCACCACACTTTGCCCGTCACCTGAGCCAATCAGGCGGCTGACCGCTTGCTGCAATAAGGGCCAGAAATTACTTTCGGTAACCGTGTCAATACGAGTCCCGCCCCCCGCCGTCGTTGAGCTATCTTTAGAGCTACCCGATGAATTACTACTGGAATCATTGGAACTGCTTGAACTCGATTTCGATGAACTGCTAGAGCCACTGGAACCGCTGGACGTTACTGAGCTGGTGACAATACTGGTCAGCGAGCGGCCAGAGCGTTGAAACTGGATATAATCAACCGGGATCGTCACGGTGCGCAGCCCCGCCGGATAAACTTGGATCACTTTGCCCGTTTTGACCACATCGTAGCCATACATGTCTTGCACTACGGATAAGATGTCATCAAGAGTCACATCACTGACATTCAGAGTAATACGGCCAGCCACATTCGGATGGACAGCAACACTAAATTCAGTTCCTTTGACCAGAGAGGCAAAAAATGCACGCGCTTCGACTTGGTTGGCTTGAATGCGAAAGCGCTTCAGGGTTTTGTCGCTATTATCGAAGTCGTTATTGCCCAGCTCCGGCATCAGATCGTCTTGCACCGACGCGGGCAGCTCATCGAGCGCGCGGCTGTTGCTTTCATTGATTGATTGATTCAAGGTCTGCTTAATCTCAACAGGATCGCGATGCCCCATGGCACAACCAAGCAAAGAGGCTGAGACGATTCCAACTACAATCTTTCGCATCATTTGATTCAACCTTACTTATTGTTTTACATCTAAATTAAACAGTTCAAGCTGCCATTGGCGCGTACCTTGCGCTAACGTCACTACCTCAGGAGTCACTTTCTGCACGCGAAAACCGCGCAACACATCACCACGGGCGACGACTTGGTCATCCATCACCGCCACGCATTCGCGCTCACTCTCACACACGATACTTTGCAAATTCGGTAAACTCACTGTCCGATGGGTCGATTGGGCTTGCACTGGCGCAGGCGCCATCCACGACAGCGGCGCAGTTGGGTCTTGCGCGGCCCAACTTGGCAGCGTTAGCAAGCACAGCCACAACATCACTATTCTAACCACCGATAAACTCCTGTCTCGTGCCCAAGGTATACACTTGCAGAATCAATCGCGCCTGCGGATAGTTTTCTACCTTGTAATGGAAACTGCGCCAATAATAGTTCACCGGTAGGTTCTCCAGTTGATTGAGATAATTGACCACTGCAAAGTAGCTGCCAGTCAGCTCAAGGCGCACGGGGTGGACGTAGTAGCCCGAGTAAGCCGAGTTTTGCGCATCGCCACCAATGGGCTCTGCGGTTAACGACTCCAGTGAGACCAATTTGATGCCGCTACTGGTGTCGAGCACGCTTTCCAAAAGGGCCGCCATCTGGCTCGGCGAGATCAAATTGCTCACCACCTCTGAAAGCTGCATGTCGAGCTCTTGGCTTCTTTGCATTAGGTTCTTAAGTTCAATATCGACCTCTTGGTTAGGATCTTTATTCAGCTTAGCCTGAATCACCAGCAGCTCCCCTTCATGGCGCTGGTTATTCAACACCAGTGCTGATAACTGCGTTTTTTGCGCTTCCAACGCTTTCCACAAAGGCTCAAGCAACAACGTCGAGACACTAAGCACTATCACCACCAAACCACACAGGGTAATCAAGCCTTTTTCTCGGCCACTCAATGCGATGAACTTGTCGTTAAGTTCTTTCCACCACGAAATCATTATTTACCCTCTGCGCGAGTTCTGAGTTCAAAGGTAATCACATCCTGTTCATTGCGGCCTAAACGAACTTTTTCAAAGTTACGGCCAACCAAGCTCACTTCCTGCTTAAACTGGTTTACCCAGTTGGGCACCACACTGGCACTACGAGCCAGCCCTTTTAAATCGAGTCGATCATGCGTGATGTAGATGTCGCTCAGAGAGATGTCATTTCTGCCCAGTTTAGCCAGCGCTTGCATGATATCCGAGTAACCACCTTGGCGAGATTGATCATAATTGCCGACCGCCGCCAACGAAGCTTGCGTGGCCTGAATTTGCTGCTTTAAGCGCTCCACTGCGGCGAGCTTTTCTGCAGACGGTTTATGCGCCGCCAATTTTGCCTGCTGCGCGGCCAACTGCTGCTTAAATTGTTGTGCTTGTGCTTGTGCAACGGCCAACTCTTGAGCGAGCTGCGCCTGCTGCCAGCGCGCCAATCCATACATGCCACCAAGAACAAGCGCAGCGAGAAACCAAGAGGCAAGTAGCGTGGTGAGATTAAAGCGAGCTCGCTTTGGCTTGAGATGTTCTGGGTAAAGATTAACCGAGGGCAATCCGAGTGAACGTGCCGTATTGACGACGATTTGCCCGCACTGCAGTGCTGGCGAGGCGAGCACAGACGTTGTCGCAGTCAGACGCTCACTCAGTGCGGCCACCAGCGCATTTTGATCTTCATCATCACAGCAGATTTTCAGTTGATTGAGCGTCACCCCTTTCAATTGTGATGAGAGGTAATCCATTGAACGCTGCAACTCCAGCGCCAGTCCATCAAGTTGCAAGGCACTGGCGGATTCCCCCGTCAGTGGCGGGTAGACAGAGCGGATGGTGCGCTGAAAAGTGGGGGTATAATCAACGAACGCGCCGAGTTTAAACTGCCCTTTATGGCTACGTTGCAGCAAAATGAAGTTCGCCAAATCGCCTGCGCTGTGCGCCCATACCTCATCTTCAGGAATAATGGCATCCAATTCGCATTGATTGCGCAGAAGCACGTCGATAATTTTATCGACTACTTTTTTGGCCAATACGTAGACTTGGATCTTGTTGTCACCGGGCAACAAGCGCCCATCGGCGACAATGTCGCTCACCCTCTCAGAGATAAGATCTTTGACGAGAAAAGGCAGCGCCGCAGGCCATTCGCTGCGTGGAATCGCGGGCTTATCTAACTGGAAGATTTGGTAGTGATGGCTGGCCAGAACGATAGAAACTCGCTGCCCTGGCGTGGCTTTCAGTTGCAAAAGATGCGCTAGGCTTTTTTCCCAGCTACTACTGATAGGCTCAACGTGTGCGGGTTGGTCGTGTTGTGCGCTCGAGGCAAAATAGACCGCATCGGGCTGCAATAAGGCAACATGATGATGGCCTTGCTGAGACTGGCCTTTCAGCTTCGCGAACAACGACTGCACATTCATTTAGAGTTCCACTTATTTCCGTCGCCAGCGATTACGTCTCCCTGGCTTGACTTGTTTGTCTTCATTTTTCACTGGCGGCGGCAGCAGTTGCGATTCTTGGCTAAAGTAGCGCCCCTGGCCTCCGTGAATGCCTAATTCAACTAAGGTGTCCCACTCTTGCTGGGTCTCCACACCGACCGCAATCACCCGAGCCTTTGTACCTTCACCAGCGCCCAGCATACTGCGCACAAATAGTTGATTTTCATGCCGCTTTTCGATGTTTTTTGCCAAGCTTCGATGCAGTTTCAAATAATCTACGTGCAGATCTTTCAGATAATGGGTACTGACGATGGTTCTGCCAGCTTGCCCGACCACCAACTGACAACCTAAGCCTTTGAGCATTTTCGACACTGGTCGCATATAGTCGAGGTGTCGCACCAGATGGCTTTCAACAAACTCGAAGCTTAATAAAGCGCGCTGTTCACTAGTTAACTGTAGCAGTTCATCACGGAACCATTTGAAATGGCGGCGGTTTGCAAAAGGAGTGACATTCACATTCAGAGAAAAAGGCACGCTCTGCTGAGTGGACGAACGCAAAAAACCAAATGCTTTACTTAACACCGCCCTATCCATTTGGCTTTCAAACCCGACTTGCTTGAGCGCCGACATGTACCTCGACGCTTTCACAATCCCATTTTCCGGATCGTGAATTCGGCACGTTAATTCAGTATGTAGTAAATCCAACTGATTGTTATTTAATAGATAAGCGGGCTGTCCAAAGAGTAACACACTTTCAGCATGCAGTGTTGTCTCAAAAATGGTACGCCATTTCACGCTGCCGCGGATCTCATCGATATGGTTCCACTTTTTAAAGCGACTCCAGTTGTTATTGTTCTGCAGTTGCGCACTGCGCAGGGCGGTTTCCGCTTCGTCCATGATCTGGTTGTGGCGCTCCCCTTCCTGATACATAGTGATACCGATATGGCACCAGTTCTCTTTGTCGAGAGGATACGGCGGGTGTAGTTTTTCCAGTTGACGAATACACTGTGAAGCAAGGTTGGCCACATCTTTAGCACTTTGATGGGGAATAAAGAGCGCAAAATCGGCGTTGTAATAGCGAGAAAAGACCACATCGGGATAACGTTGCACAAGATTGGACAGCAAACTGCCCACTTCGACAATGAACTCATCGGCGATCAGTTTGTCATTCTCTTCCAATACGCTTTTCCAATCGGCAATACGTACCAGCACCACACCACCTTGCGCACCGCTCTCTTGTAACGCCGACTCTAATTTGTTGTCGAACAACACGCGATTGGCTGTACCTGTCAGCTTATCAAGAAAAGTCTGGGTACGAATAAAGGTATCAAAGCGGCTACGTTCTTGCCGTGCATCTTGCAGCTCTTCAATTAAACGATCCAACGCTTCACTGGCAGTATAGGGCCACTCTTGTTCATCACCTTTGGCAAACTGCTCAACCCTCCCGGCTAAAATCATCCGCCCACGCTCTTCGAGCAACTCTGAGCCATGCAACTGCGCTTTTAACCATTTCAGGCCGCGCATTAAGCAGAAGATGATTAACCCGACCGCTAGGGTGATCGACCAAAACGCTTGCAGCGAGTAACCAAAACCAACATAAGGTGGCACCGCTTTAAATTCGACGTGATAACCGGGATTGCGTTCGAGCTGATAACGTTGCTCGTAAAGGCGATTGGGGTCAATTTGTGGCGAAGTATCTTTGAAACGGTAAACCACGCCGGAATCGGTGGAAAGCTTCATTTCGACAATGTTGGACGCTTGCAGCATTTTGGGCATCCAGCGCTGCATGGAATAGGCGGCATCCGGATCTTCCATCTCCTTGTCCAGCACTTCGACAATGCCAGCCAAATAGTGGTTGAGATATTCCTGCCCAAGCCGTTTAAACGACAACGTGCCGCCGACAAAAAGAATGAACATGGCGCTGATCACGATGACAGTGACGAAAGCCACTAGGCGAGTGCTAAGCTTGAGAGTTGGGGTATACCTCATGAATACCGAATTCCTTTTCCATTCATCATATACCGTATTGATCTATATATACTTGATAAGAGAATGGTTAACAATCTAATGACTTAAGATGTGAGAAGTGTCATTGAAAAAGCCGCGGGATCGCGGCTTTTGGTAGGTCTCAGGTAAACCTCAAAAAGGAATATCGTCATCGAAATCCATTGGCGGTTCGTTGTACTGCGGCTGAGATTGTTGAGATTGCTGCGGCGCATGCTGCTGTGCAGGTGCTTGATATGACTGCTGCTGATGCGCGGCTGGCTGTTGCGGCTGTCCCCACCCACCTTGCTGCTGCGCTTGAGGTGCACCACCCATCGCGGGCGCGCCGCCTTGCTGGCGTCCGCCAAGCATCTGCATCACACCGCTGTAGCCTTGTACCACGATGTCCGTTGAGTAGCGATCTTGACCATTTTGATCTTGCCATTTGCGCGTCTGCAATTGGCCTTCAATGTAAACCTGAGAGCCTTTACGCAGGTATTCACCTGCGACTTCAGCGAGTTTTCCATACAGGGTAACACGATGCCATTCCGTTTTTTCACGCGGTTCGCCAGTCGCTTTGTCGCGCCAAGTTTCCGAAGTAGCAACGGTAATGTTAGCCACTGCACCGCCGCTTGGCATATAACGAATTTCAGGGTCGTTCCCTAGGTTCCCTACCAAGATTACTTTATTAATTCCACGGCTGGCCATGATGTGCTCCGTTTAAGCTGTCGGTACTAAATTTTAGCGCATTAGGATAGCACGCTTTGTCTGTGGTAAAAACAGTCAAAAGAGTGTCTGATTTAACACTCAGCAATAAAAGCCTCATCGCGCATTTTTTCAGAGCAGCTAAACGCTTTTTCTCTCTGACAAACTGCTCATTTACTTGCCGCTTTGAAACTCGACGCATTTCATTTCAGCCCTGCTGGTATTGACCTGCCATCAATGACAATTTCTCACTCATCCCCCTTGTTATTAGGTCAACTTTTATCTTTCGGAGCCACACATGAGAAAATCCTCCTATGCCAGAAGCTTGTTCTTTCTCCAGCGAGCAAACGCACAACCCCCAGCATTTATCGATACCTTAGCGCGCGCCATCGAGCTTCCCATACCAGCAATTACCACAGAAACCTTGATGCGAACCGATCCCTTGCACCGTAACCGCATCTTGTTGATCGACTATCAAGAACACAAAGTATTGCTGTTACAAATTAGAAACCTGCCACTGATTTGCAAAAACTTTGAAACCATCATTTTCAACGTACCAAAACGATTGAGCACCGATGAGCTGCTCGGCCTTGGACAGAGCAAAGCGGTTTTCTACGCAGATTGCAGCATGGAAAAAATTGCCGAAGGCGTTATTGCCGTGATTGAAGGGCAAAACTGGCTACCTCGCCACGTTCAGGCGCAGCTTCTGCATTACTACCGCAATATGTTCAACACCCATACCGCACCCGCCAATGTAGATTTGACCATTCGCGAAATTCAAGTGCTACGCTGCTTACAAGCAGGAGCGAGCAATGCTCACATCGCCGAGGATCTGTTTATCAGCGAGTACACGGTCAAATCACATCTTTATCAGATTTTTAAAAAGCTCTCGGTAAAAAATCGTCTTCAGGCCACCGCCTGGGCCGATCAACATCTACTCTCGTAACAAAATGGGCAGAATTTGTGGTTTGTTTATAGGGCATCGCTCGCTCTCGGGTTAGAATCGCAGCATCTTATGCAGCCAACCGTGCAGCGAGCGCCCTTTCATGCGCCTGTCACACTCAGTTTGCTATCGTAATGGGCTGCAACCACAGTTAAAGGACGCCGTTTGATGATTAAGAAATGCCTCTTTCCTGCCGCTGGTTATGGCACACGCTTTTTACCAGCGACTAAATCCATGCCAAAAGAGATGATGCCTGTGGTGAATAAACCGCTGATTGAATATGGTGTTGATGAAGCCATTCAGGCGGGAATGACTGGGATGTGTATCGTCACTGGTCGCGGTAAGCACTCGATCATGGATCACTTCGATAAAAACTACGAGCTAGAGCATCAAATCAGCGGCACTAATAAAGAGGTTTTGCTTGATGACGTGCGAGCACTGATCGACGCGGCCAACTTCACCTATATCCGCCAACGAGAAATGAAAGGCTTAGGCCATGCGATTCTCACCGGGCGTGAGCTTGTGGGTGACCAGCCTTTTGCCGTGGTGCTGGCCGATGACTTGTGTGTCAACCAAGAACAAGGCGTGCTGGCACAAATGGTCGCGCTATTTAAACAGTTCCGCTGCTCAATCGTCGCCGTGCAAGAAGTTCCAGAGAACGAAACACACAAATACGGCGTGATCGCTGGCGAAATGATTAAAGATGATCTATTTCGTGTGGACAACATGGTTGAAAAACCAGAACCCGGAACCGCGCCAAGTAATTTGGCGATCATTGGCCGCTATATTCTCACTCCCGACATTTTCGATTTGATCGAACAGACAGAGCCCGGCAAAGGCGGCGAAATCCAGATCACCGACGCACTCTTAAAGCAAGCCAAATCGGGCTGCGTATTGGCATACAAGTTCAAAGGACGCCGTTTTGATTGCGGCAGTGTCGAAGGCTACATTGAGGCCACCAACTACTGCTACCAGAACCTTTACTTGAAAGATGAGAAGAAATCGGAACTCGGCAAACAGTCGACTAAACGCCAGCGCTAAAGCGCCATTTGATCGCTTCTATCTATTGTGACGGCGCGGTTGAACTGCGCCGTTTTTAACTGTTTTTTTATCCAGTATTTTATTGCACATTTCTCACACTATGTAATACTTGCTCCACTTGGTATTTCACAGAGCATTGAAGATGGACAAGATAGAAGTTCGCGGAGCACGTACTCATAACCTAAAAAATATCAATCTCACCATTCCCCGAGACAAATTGATCGTCATTACGGGCTTATCCGGCTCAGGTAAGTCATCCCTTGCCTTCGATACTCTCTACGCCGAAGGGCAACGACGCTATGTAGAATCACTCTCGGCTTACGCGCGCCAGTTCTTATCTCTGATGGAAAAGCCGGATGTGGACCACATAGAAGGGCTTTCGCCAGCGATCTCCATCGAGCAGAAATCCACCTCACATAACCCTCGTTCTACCGTCGGTACCATTACCGAAGTGTATGATTACCTGCGTCTGTTGTACGCACGGGTCGGCGAACCGCGCTGCCCTGAGCACAAAGTGCCGCTGGCAGCGCAAACCGTGAGCCAAATGGTCGACAAAGTGCTGGAGATGCCCGAGGGCAGCAAAATGATGTTGCTGGCGCCGATCGTCAAAGAGCGCAAAGGCGAACACGTTAAAACGCTGGAAAACCTCGCCGCGCAAGGCTTTATTCGCGCTCGTATCGATGGCGAGACGTGCGACCTGTCCGATCCACCGACACTGGAATTGCACAAAAAACACACCATTGAAGTGATCGTCGATCGCTTTAAAGTGCGCGCCGATCTGCAACAGCGTCTGGCAGAATCGTTTGAAACGGCACTAGAGCTCTCCGGCGGTATTGTGGTTGTCGCTCCCATGGAAGGTGAAGGCGAAGAGATCGTCTTTTCGGCCAACTTTGCCTGTCCGCACTGTGGTTACAGCATGCAAGAGCTAGAGCCTCGCCTGTTCTCTTTTAACAACCCGGCTGGCGCCTGTGGCACTTGTGACGGTTTGGGCGTGCAGCAATATTTTGATCCAGACCGAGTGATCCAAGATGCCAATCTCAGTCTGGCACAAGGTGCAATTCGCGGCTGGGATCAAAAAAACTATTACTACTATCAAATGCTCACTTCGCTGGCTGATCATTATGGTTTTGATCTGCATGTGCCGTTCAACACTTTGTCGAAAAAGATCCAAGAGATCATTCTCAAAGGTTCGGGCCGTGCTGAAGTGGAGTTCAAATACATCAATGACCGCGGTGATATTCGCGTTAAACGTCATCCGTTTGAAGGCATTCTCAATACTCTGGAGAGACGCTACCGCGACACCGAATCCAACTCGGTGCGCGAAGAATTAGTTAAATACATTTCGACCAAGCCATGTGCCAGTTGTGGCGGTACTCGCTTGCGTTTAGAAGCGCGCAACGTGTTCATCAATGACACCACCCTGCCGCAGATTGTCGAACTCAGCATCGCCGAGGCATTGGCCTTTTTTGCCAATCTCAAGCTTGAAGGGCAACGCGCGCAGATCGCAGAAAAAGTGATGAAGGAGATCAACGACCGCTTACAGTTTTTGGTCAATGTTGGCCTCAATTATCTCAACCTGTCGCGCAGCGCAGAAACCCTCTCAGGCGGTGAGGCGCAGCGCATCCGCTTAGCAAGTCAAATTGGTGCAGGTTTGGTGGGGGTGATGTATGTGCTCGATGAACCCTCCATCGGTCTGCATCAGCGCGACAACGAACGGCTGCTGAAAACGCTCAATCACCTGCGCGACTTAGGTAACACTGTCTTAGTGGTTGAGCACGATGAGGATGCGATCCGCATGGCCGATTACGTGATTGACATCGGTCCGGGTGCCGGGGTGCACGGCGGGCAGATCGTCGCTGAAGGCAGTGTTGACGAGATCATCGCCAATCCGGATTCACTTACAGGTCAATACCTGAGCGGCGTGAAAGAAATTGCTGTACCACGTGAGCGCACCCCATACGATGCGAGCAAAACCGTCGAGTTGATCGGCGCGAGTGGCAACAACCTGAAAAACGTCAACCTCTCGGTGCCCGTGGGTTTGTTTAGCTGCATCACCGGCGTATCCGGTTCTGGCAAATCCACACTGATCAACGACACCTTCTTTAAAATCGCCCACACCGCGCTCAATGGCGCCACCACTGCTCAACCCGCGCCGTACAAAAGCATTAAAGGGCTGGAGCATTTTGATAAGGTGATCGATATCGACCAGAGCCCGATTGGTCGCACGCCGCGCTCAAACCCGGCCACCTATACAGGCATTTTTACCCCGATCCGCGAGCTGTTCTCGGGCACGCAAGAGTCTCGTTCACGGGGTTACAAGCCCGGGCGCTTTAGTTTCAACGTGCGGGGCGGTCGCTGTGAAGCCTGTCAGGGCGATGGCGTGATCAAAGTCGAGATGCACTTTTTACCCGATGTGTACGTGCCGTGTGATGTGTGTAAAGGCAAGCGTTATAACCGCGAAACACTGGAAGTGCGCTATAAAGGCAAATCAATTGACGAAGTGTTGGAAATGACGGTCGAAGACGCACGCGAGTTCTTTGAACCCGTTCCGGTAATTGCGCGTAAATTGCAAACCTTGATGGATGTCGGCCTCTCCTACATTCGCCTTGGTCAAGCGGCGACCACACTCTCCGGCGGTGAAGCGCAGCGGGTGAAACTGGCGCGCGAATTGTCCAAACGCGACACAGGTAAGACCTTGTATATTTTGGATGAACCGACCACGGGTCTGCATTTTCACGATATCCAACAACTGCTCACGGTCCTGCATCGCCTGCGCGATCACGGCAATACGGTGGTGGTGATTGAGCACAACTTGGATGTGATTAAAACCGCTGACTGGATCATCGACCTTGGTCCTGAGGGCGGGCAAGGCGGCGGCGAGATCATTGCCCAAGGCACACCGGAAGATGTGGCCTTGGTCGAAGGTTCGCACACTGCGCGCTTTCTTAAGCCTATGTTGAACTAGAAAAAACAGGTAAAGTGATGAAACCAGCTGCGTGCTGGTTTCATTGTTTACAATTACAGAAAACGTTTATGGCAACCATACATGTAAGTGGAACTCAGCTCGACCAGCCACCCGCCCGTATTCCGTTGAACAGAAAGTTTCTCGCGGCGATGGCGGCCGTGTTTCTGGTGGCGATGCACTTTTTTATGCCCAATCCTGGTGGTTCTGGGTTGGCGCTGTCGTTTAATCCAACCACTTGGATAGCCTTTTCGGTCGCTTTCGGTATCGGCTGCTATCATCTCGCCCGCAATCAGGCGCTGCGCTATTCCAAGTTGACCATCGGCTTACTGGTCAGTTGCGTGATCCTCTCTATCCCGCTGTTTTATTCCACGACCAATTACGAACTCTCGCTCGGACGCATGCTGGGGTTGTGGGCGGGGATGGCGTTTTTTATCCTGCTGCAACAGTTCAGCTTTAGTAATAAACACAAGCAGAGACTGCTGTGGCTGGTAGTGCTGGCGGTGGTGATTGAAGCCTGTCTGGGTTATTACCAATATCTGTGGCTTAAAGCGGACAACTGGATGGGCTACGACACGCTCTCCAATCGTCCTTACGGCATCTTTCAGCAACCGAATGTGATGGCCAGCTTTCTTGCAACAGGGTTGGTGATCTCAGGCTATTTGCTGGCAAGACAACCACACAAATACAACAAGCATTTGAGCGAAATCACCTTGCTCTACCTTGTGCCGCTCTTCACCGTACCACTGATTGTAGTGCTGGCGTCTCGCACTGGGTGGTTAGCGGCGTTATTGGGCGTATTGCTGCTGCTCCCTTACCTCTACCGCTTTGGCACAAAAATTCGCTTTTGGGGTTGGCTCATCGCTGTCATTGCTGGGTTGGTGTTGGCCAGTGCGATGCTCAATAACGTCAATCCCGATGGTGACAGCCTCGCTGCACGCAAAGCCAATCTCGACTCAGCGCGCGAATACACCTTCCCTCAGACACTGGATATGCTGATAGAAAAACCGTTTACTGGTTACGGCTACGGCAACTTTGAATCCGCTTACACCTTGTATACTGCAAGGCAGCACTTGCTTAATCACAATTATCCCGCTGGCTTACCAGCCATGGATCATCCGCACAATGAGCTGCTTTATTGGGGGGTAGAGGGGGGAATCATCCCGCTGATTGGGATCTTGCTGGCGGCCTTGTTAGTGCTTAACCGCATTATGAACACCAAGAAAGGCACCCGTTTGGCGGTGTTCGCGCTGTTTGTGCCCATTGTGCTGCACAGTCAACTGGAGTATCCCTTCTACCATTCAGCGGTACACTGGCTGACCTTCATCATTTTGCTGTACTGGATTGATCAGCGCGCGACACGGATGAAGTCTGTCTCTTTTAGTGTTATCAGCAAAACCGTCTTACGAGTGATGAGCTTGGTGGTGCCTATCCTCACGGCGTTTTATATGTTAAGCGCTCTGCACACCAACTATGTCCTAACCAAATTTGAAACCACACGACCACTTGACCCAGATCGGCTCAAGCAAGTGACCAATCCTGTGGTGTGGAAAGATCGCTTCGATTGGGATGTGTACAGCACCTATCTCAACATTGGCTTAGCCACTCAAGACGCGGCGTTAATCCAACCTTATATAGACTGGTCGTTGGAAATCATCCAGAGCAAGCCGCGCCCGGCATTTTACTCCAATCTGATCCTCGCTTACCAAGGCTTGGGGGATCTTAGTAAGGCCGAACAAGTGCGCGCCGAAGCGGAGTTTCTCTTTCCCAAGCACGACTTTACTCAAGTGCAGTATCAACCGCCCTCAAGTGCACGCTCGGCCACGGTTTCTGCGGGCCAATAAAGGCATCAAGCGAAGCGCATCCACGCTTCGCTTTTTTATTTAGAGCACTCAAGCGTTGTTACAGCGCCAACGACTCTTCTAATGCGCGAAGGCACAGTGCAACGTTTTCTTCTCGTGCTCCATAGCCCATCAAACCAATTCGCCATGCTTTGCCCGCCAGCGCCCCTAAACCTGCGCCGATTTCTAAGTTATAGGTTTCGAGCAGATGCGAGCGTACTTTCGCTTCATCAATGCCTTCCGGTACGTAAATGGCGTTGAGCTGCGGCAGACGGTGAGCTTCATCTACGACAAAGCGAAAGCCGAGTTTCTCCAGCCCGGATTTCAGTTTGTCGTGCATCGCTCGATGGCGTGCCCACGCATTCTCCAGCCCTTCATTTTTCAGCAGCAGTAGCGCTTCATGCAGTGAATAGAGACTATTGACTGGCGCTGTGTGGTGATAGCTGCGTTTGCCTGCGCCGCTCCAATAGCCGAGTACTAAGCTTTGATCCAAAAACCAGCTTTGAATCGGCGTGGTGCGCGCCTGAATTTTTTCAATCGCGGCTTTTGAGAAGGTTAATGGCGACAATCCCGGTACGCAAGAGAGGCACTTCTGACTGCCAGAATAGACCGCATCCAACTGCCACTCATCCACTTTGAGCGGCACGCCACCGAGTGACGTAACGGTATCGGCAATGGTTAACAGCCCATGCGCTTTGGCTAGTTTACCGAGCGCCTCGGCATCGCTCATCGCACCGGTTGAGGTTTCAGCGTGTACAAAGGCGAGGATCTTGCTGTCTGGATGCTCCGTAAGCGCTTGTTCTACCTTCTCAACTGAAACGGGGCAGCCCCATTCATCGTCCACCAGCACCACTTCGCCACCAGCACGAATCACGTTTTCCCGCATCCGCTCACCAAACACGCCATTACGACACACAATCACTTTATCGCCGGGCTCAATCAGATTGACAAAGCAGGCTTCCATACCCGCACTGCCGGGCGCCGATACCGCGATGGTGAACTCATTTTCCGTTTGGAAAGCGTATTTGAGCAGTTGTTTTAGCTCGTCCATCATGGCGATAAAAAGTGGGTCTAAGTGGCCGACCGTCGGGCGACTTAACGCCTGTAACACCTGCGGAGAGATGTCCGATGGCCCAGGCCCCATAAGAATTCGACGTGGTGGATGAAAACTTTGTATCGTCATAGCGGCTCCTTGCTAAGCGTGAAAGGGTTGTTATGGACTTAGATTAGTATTGAAAGCTGAGCTTTCCACACTAAAGCAATATTTCCGCCACGGCAATTAGCCGACCGTCTTACAGGTCTAACCAGTGTCACAGTTTTGTTAATAAAAACTTTCACTCCTGCCTGAAATAGCCGTTGACATTAAGTGGCGAAAAACGTTCAATGTTTGAGCTTTATGCAGAAGAGGAGCACTGCCCAGGTAGGTGTTTCGTGGAGCCGCAACTCCGATACGAAATACTCAGGGGGAGCAGTGCCGAGGTAGATCAAGGTTGCTGGAATTGATCTGTCGGTTGACTTGGGTTGAGTCCCATCAACTGTCATCAGCACCGTCTGATGAAGAGCTTCTGAGGGACATTCTCTGATTATTCAAACTGACCTCTTTCAATTGCTCTATCCCCTTTCCTCACCAAAACAAACATCGGATGTTGGGTTACCAACGATAGTTATTTTTTTAGAAGTCGTGGGAGAAATGCCGTGAGCGCATTAAATGTAGCGAAATTTGGTGGAACCAGTGTGGCCAACTTTGAGGCGATGAGCCGCAGTGCCGCCGTGGTCGAAAACAATCCAGACACGCGTCTGGTAGTGAGCAGCGCCTGTTCTGGGGTGACTAACTTATTGGTTGAACTGGCAAATGGTGTGCAAGCGCAAGAGCGACGCAACCAAATCCTCAGCCAACTGGCAGAGATCCACGATGCGATTCTCAATCAGTTGCAAGACGCCAGCGAAACTGCCGCCGAAGTGTACGCTCTGCTTGATACCGTGACCAGCTTAGCCGAAGCCGCTTCCATTCAAGCCAGCACCAAACTGACCGACCACTTGGTCGCCTGCGGTGAGCTGATGTCAACGCACATTCTCACTCAATTGATGAAAGAGCGTGGTTTGAATACGGTTCGTTTTGATATCCGCGACGTACTACGCACCGACAGCAACTTTGGCCGCGCAGAACCAGATGTAACGCAAATTTCCCTGCTCGCCCAAGAAAAACTGTTGCCGCTGTGCCGTGATTTTATCGTCGTGACACAAGGCTTTATTGGCTCTGACCTTGATGGCAACACCACCACGCTTGGCCGTGGAGGAAGCGACTACAGCGCCGCGCTGATTGCTGAAGGATTAAAAGCGACGGGTCTTGAGATCTGGACCGACGTCCCGGGCATCTACACCACCGATCCGCGCATTGCGCCAAAAGCGGCGCCGATCCCTGAAATCAGTTTTGCTGAAGCGTCAGAAATGGCGAACTTCGGCGCAAAGATCCTTCATCCTTCAACACTGGTTCCGGCGCTGCGTCATGATATTCCAGTATTTGTCGGCTCGTCCAAAGAGCCCGAGAAAGGCGGCACTTGGATTCGTCATGAAGCACAGAGCTCGCCGCTGTTTCGTGCGTTAGCCCTGCGTTGCAACCAAACCATGGTGACGCTGCGTAGCGCTAAGATGTTCCACGCTTACGGTTTCCTCGCCAAAGTATTTGAAATTTTGGCAAAGCATAAGATTTCTGTTGATCTGATCACCACTTCAGAAATCAGTGTTTCGCTTACTCTGGATAAAACCGACACCTCGGGCGGTGCACCAGAGTTGCCGCAAGCGGTTCGCAGCGAGCTTGAAGAGCTGTGCCACGTAGAAGTCGAACACAATCTATGTTTGGTCGCCTTAATCGGCAACCACATGGAGACCAAAGGTTACGCTAAAGAGGTGTTTAGCACACTAGGCGATTTCAACCTGCGCATGATCTGCTACGGAGCGAGCGATCACAACCTGTGTTTCCTCGTCGATGCGCACGACTCGAAGAAAGTGATTCAAAAGCTGCACCAAGATCTGTTTGAGACGCAGAATTAATACTCACCAATGTAAAAATGGGTTGCCTCGTGGCAACCCATTTTTTCGCTCGAAAGTGTGCGGTTTAACCGTTGATATTCGGCCCCAACCATTTTTCCGCTTCAAGTAGATCCCAGCCTTTGCGCTGCGCGTAGTCTTCTACCTGATCTTGTTGGATCTGTGCGATCGCAAAGTAGCGAGATTCTGGATGAGAGAAATACCAGCCCGACACGGATGCCCCCGGCCACATTGCATAACTGCTGGTCAGTGACATGCCGATCGTTTGCTCGACATTGAGCAGTTCCCATAATGCCCCTTTTTCCGTGTGCTCCGGACACGCGGGATAACCAGGTGCAGGGCGAATACCTTGGTATTTCTCGCGGATCAATTCTTCATTGGATAAGTTCTCATTCGGCGCATAGCCCCAAATTTCTTTGCGCACTCTCTCATGCAGATATTCGGCAAAGGCTTCTGCCAGACGATCCGCCACCGCCTGAATCATGATCGCGTTGTAATCATCGCCCTGCGCTTTGAACTCATCAGCCAGTTCTCGCTCATTGATGCCGCCAGTGACCGCAAACGCACCAATCCAATCCTTTTTGCCTGAAGCTTTCGGCGCAACGTAATCCGACAAACAGTAGTTGGCGCCTTTCGGCTTCTCGGTTTGCTGTCTTAAATTGTGCAACACTTTGACCACTTGGCTACGCGATTCGTCGCTATACACCTCAATATCGTCACCAATGCTGGCGGCTGGAAAGAGCGCACACATGCCACTGGCTTTCATCAACCCTTCTTGCTCAATTTTATCCAGCCAATCATTGGCATCTTTGAACAAGCGTTGCGCCTCTTCACCGACCTCCTCGTGGTCGAAAATGGTCGGGTATTTACCCACCAGCGACCACGTCATAAAGAATGGGGTCCAATCGATATACTGACGCAAAACCGCCACATCAAAATCGGCAAACACATGCACACCCGGCTTAGCTGGTGCTGGCGGCGTGTAGCTCTGCCAATCGATCGCCGCTTTGTTGGCGCGAGCTTCTGCCAAGGTGACGGGTTTACTTCTCGGTTTCTTACGATTGTGCTGATCGCGCACCAACTCATAATCGGCCTGCAAGCGTTCGACAAACGCCGGACGCAGTTCGTCAGACAGCAGCGAGGTACATACCCCAACCGCACGCGAAGCATTATTGACGTACACCACGGGATGAGAATAGTTCTGCTCAATTTTGACTGCGGTGTGCGCTTTGGAGGTGGTCGCACCGCCGATCAGCAGTGGCAAATCAAAGCCCTGACGCTCCATCTCTTTGGCCACATGCACCATTTCGTCCAAAGACGGAGTGATAAGACCTGAGAGACCAATGATGTCGACCTGCTCTTCTTTGGCCACTTTGAGGATCTGTTCACACGGCACCATGACACCTAAATCAATGATTTCGTAGTTGTTACATTGTAAAACCACACCAACAATGTTCTTGCCGATATCGTGCACATCACCTTTGACCGTGGCGAGCAGAATCTTACCGTTGGTTGTACCGGACTGCTTAGAGGCATTAATAAACGGCTCTAAGTGAGCCACCGCCTGCTTCATCACCCGCGCCGATTTTACCACCTGAGGGAGGAACATCTTGCCTTCCCCAAACAGGTCGCCGACCACGTTCATGCCGTCCATCAACGGCCCTTCAATCACTTCCAGTGGCTTAGACGCGTTTAGCCTCGCCTCTTCGGTGTCTTCGACGATAAACTCGGTAATACCCTTCACCAGCGCATGCTCAAGCCGTTTAGCCACAGGCCAAGTACGCCACTCCAATGCCGAAGCATCTTCCACTTTGCCCACGGCATTTTCACGATACGCTTCGGCGATTTCCAACAAGCGTTCAGTGCCATCTTCACGGCGATTCAGCACTACATCTTCGACCGCTTCACGCAGTTTCTCTGGTACGTTATCGTAAATTTCGAGCTGCCCGGCATTGACGATGCCCATGTCCATGCCGTTTTTAAAACAGTGGTAGAGGAATACCGCATGAATCGCTTCGCGCACATAGTTATTGCCGCGGAAAGAGAAAGAAACGTTCGACACCCCACCAGAAATCATCGCATGCGGCAGGTCGCGTTTGATGTCCGCCACCGCGTTAATAAAGTCGACCGCGTAGTTATTGTGCTCTTCAATGCCAGTCGCGATGGCAAAAATGTTCGGGTCGAAGATCACATCTTCCGGTGGAAAGCCGACTTCATCGACCAGAATTCGATAAGCGTTGGTACAGATCTCCAGTTTGCGCTCGCGCGTGTCCGCTTGGCCCACCTCGTCAAACGCCATGACAATCACTGCCGCGCCATAACGGCGGATCAGTTTGGCCTGCTCAACAAACTTGGCCTTACCCTCTTTGAGGGAAATCGAGTTGACGATACCTTTGCCTTGAATGCATTTCAGGCCCGCTTCAATCACTTCCCACTTCGACGAGTCCACCATCACCGGTACTTTGGAAATTTCTGGCTCGGACGCACATAAGTTGAGAAAACGCACCATACACGCCTCGGCATCCAACATGCCTTCATCCATGTTGATATCAATAATCTGCGCACCGTTTTCTACCTGCTCGCGAGCCACATCCAAGGCTTCATCGTAAAGCTCTTCTTTAATCAAACGCTTAAAGCGCGCAGAGCCGGTTACGTTGGTGCGTTCACCGACGTTAACAAACAAGGTATCTTTCGCTATCGTCAGAGGCTCTAGCCCAGAGAGACGACACGCCACCGGAATGTCAGGCAAGACACGCGGCGCGACCCCTTCAACCGCCAGCGCCATATGGCGAATGTGTTCGGGCGTAGTGCCGCAGCAGCCACCAACGAGGTTGATAAAACCGCTTTGAGCCCACTCTTTGACGTGCACCGCCATCTCCTCTGGCGAGAGATCGTATTCACCAAACGCGTTTGGTAAACCGGCGTTCGGGTGGGTAGAGACGTACGTTTCTGAGATACGTGACAGCTCTTCAACATACGGACGCAGTTCGTCCGGCCCCAAAGCACAGTTCAAACCAAACGAGATAGGTCTTACATGGCGCAAAGCGTTGTAGAAGGCCTCGGTTGTTTGCCCGGAGAGTGTACGCCCGGAAGCATCGGTAATGGTACCGGAGATCATCACCGGTAAGCTGATACCAAGTTCCTCGAACACGGAATCGACAGCAAATGCGCACGCTTTCGCGTTCAGGGTATCAAAAATAGTTTCAATCAGAATGAGATCGGATCCGCCGCGGATCAGAGCACGAGTCGATTCCGAATACGCTTGCACCAAAGCATCAAAAGTGACATTGCGGTAGCCCGGATCGTTCACATCAGGAGAAATAGAACAAGTACGATTGGTTGGACCGAGCACCCCAGCCACATAGCGTGGTTTTTGCGGATTTTTAGCGGTCCACTCGTCCGCCGCTTCACGAGCCAGTGTAGCCGCAGCGAAGTTAATCTCTTCGCTTAAGCTTTCCATTTCGTAATCCGCCATGGCAATGGTGGTGGCGTTAAAAGTGTTGGTTTCGAGAATATCGGCACCCGCTTCCAAGTAAGCGCAGTGAATTTCTTTGATCAACTGAGGCTGGGTTAACACCAGCAAGTCATTGTTGCCTTTGAGATCACAGTGCCAATTTGCGAAACGCTCACCACGATAGTCTTGCTCCTGCAACTTGTAACCCTGGATCATGGTTCCCATACCACCATCAATCAATAAGATACGTTGCTTTAGTTGCGCTTCAATCTGCTCTCTAATATTACTTCCCACGATAACGCCTCATTCCTTTCAGTATTACGACATCCTATCACACAATCTTCAGGAGTCTAGACGTCTAAAAACTCTAATTCGGCCTATTTTCTGCACCTTGTCGATTGATAAAAGAATTAGCAAAAAATGTTTGCTATTTGTGCAGTGAAGAAAGAAAATTTCGTTCATAATTTGTTACAAAGAGAAGCTCATGTCGGTCTACTACACTCTCTGTTTTTTGTCTGCAGCAGCTATGCTGATCGCGTTTGTTAACAGCAAAATCGGCAAAATGCAGACCACCATTGCTATCACGGCGGGTTCTATGGTGCTGTCACTCCTTATCCTTATCGCGGGTCAAAATAACTGGTTTCATCTCAGCGAGATCGCTACTCAAACGGTATCGAGCATCAACTTTGAAGATTTCCTGCTCAAGGGGATCCTCGGTTTCCTTCTGTTTGCTGGCGGGCTAGGCATTAAGCTTCCCAACCTCAAAGATCAGAAATGGGAAATTACCGTACTGGCTTTAGGTGCAACGCTGTTTTCTACCTTCTTTATTGGCTTTGTACTTTACGGAACGTGCCAGTTAATCGGTATCCAATTTGACCTGATCTACTGCTTACTCTTTGGCGCTCTGATTTCCCCAACCGACCCCATTGCTGTACTGGCGATCGTCAAAAAGCTGAACGCACCAAAACGCATTTCGACGCAAATTGAAGGCGAATCGCTGTTTAACGACGGCTTTGGTCTGGTAATTTTCGTTACACTGTTCACCATCGCTTTCGGCAGCGAAGCACCAACTGTCGGCAGCGTGACCATGCTGTTTATCCAAGAGGCGATCGGCGGAATCGTCTACGGCTTCGCTTTGGGTCTGCTGTTCCACTATCTGATCTGCGCGACCGATGACCATTCGATGGAACTGCTACTGACTATCGGCGTCCCCACCGCAGGCTATGCCTTTGCTGAAGTAATCCACGTTTCGGGTCCACTGGCAATGGTGGTCTCCGGCATAATGATGGGCAACTGGACACGATTCATCGGCTTTTCTAAAGAGAGTGAAGACCACTTGGATCACTTCTGGGAACTGGTGGACGAGTTCTTAAATGGGGTGTTGTTTCTGCTGATCGGCATGTCGATGTTGCTGTTTAAGTTCCATCAGGAAGACTGGATCATGATGGCGATTGCGGTGCCTTTGGTATTGCTCGCACGTTATTTGAGTGTCTTTATCTCATACATTGGCTTTAAACGCTTTCGAACCTACAATCCTTGGTCAATTCGTATTTTGACCTGGGGTGGCTTGCGCGGCGGCCTAGCGCTGGCCATGGCGCTTTCAATCCCAAGTGGCATCTGGGTGATTGAAGACAAGCTGATTGACGTTAAAGAGTTTATTCTTGTTATGACTTATGCGGTTGTGGTTTTCTCCATTTTAGTCCAAGGGTCAACCATCACCCCTATGATTGAAAAAGCCAAGAAAGTAGATGCAGATTACCAATAAAAGCATCCAAAATACGTAGACAACAAAATGCCAATCGCTAAATATCTATCATTGATATGATGCTATTGGCATTTTGATAGATTTGTCTTGTTCTTTTGCATAAAGCTGGGTAAAACTCAGTGTTGCTATCAGCCAATGCGATGGCTTTTGAACAGAACAAAGTCTAGGTAATGGAATGGAAAGCCTCACTTTAGATATCAGAACGTTAAACATCATTATTGTGCTCTTTTCATTGCTTTATGCAGTCGGACTTTTCATTTACCAAACCACTCAACAAAAATCGTCTGGCCTTAAACCACTTGCAGCGGGCATTTTTCTTATCGGTGTCGGACCTTTTCTCATAGTCTTTCGCGGAATCGCTCCAGACTGGTTAACCATTGTCGTTGCCAATAGTTTTATCCACCTTGGATTTCTCTGTACATTCTACGGCATCAGCCTGATACGTAACTTCAAAAGTCACATCATCCACGTGCTTCTGCTTGGCTTTGTTATCAGTGTTGGCGCGCTGTACTTTTTCACCTACCCGATACCCTCGATCAATTTCAGAATCGCCATTGTCAGTGCCTACATGAGCGCAACCTCGTTCGCTACCTTTTGGGCCTTAATCAAAGGCAAGCATGACGATGCCAAACTACCAGTTCTATTGATGGCTATTCCTTTTCTCAGCCTCAGTATCATGATGTTCGTACGGATATTTTATGGCTTATATGAACCTCAATTAACGAACTATCTGATGGCAGGAAAGATGCACGCATTCAGTTATGTTCATGTGTTAATTCTTTTGGTCAGCATTAGCCTCAGCATGCTGTGGCTGTTTAATTCAAGACTGGTTAAATCGATTCACCACCTATCGCTCAAAGATCCGCTAACTGGCTTGTATAATCGACGAGTCATGGACAACGTGATACCGAATTTAGTTGCTAGAGCTAAAGAACGTAAAAACTCTGTCAGTTTGATTATGACCGACATAGACAATTTCAAAGCGATTAACGATGAATTCGGCCATATCGTTGGTGACGATACAATCGAAAAAGTCGCCAAAGTGCTCACACAGTCTGCAGCGAATTCCGAGAACATCTATATTGTCCGCTTCGGTGGTGATGAATTCATGATTTTACTCCTCGAAAGCGACATCAATAACGCATATGAGTACGCTGAAAATCTTCGCAAGCAACTTCTCTCCGATGTTTCCGTCAGTCTTAACGGACACCCTTGTACTATGAGCTTTGGCGTCGCAGAGCTTGGGCTGGACGATAATCTTGATGAGCTGCTGGAAAATGCAGATAGCGCGCTCTATCAAGCGAAAAATCTCGGTCGTAACCAAGTTGTCTCCAACTCTTCCATGTAGCACTTTGTCGCAATTTAATGATAAATACAGATTGTTTGACAACGAAGAAAGATTGAAGGGACAAATATCGATTGCTGATATAAATAAAAATAGCTCTCGAAGAGTCTATTATGACGACATTGCATAGAAAGTGCCTCTTGCATGGAATCGCTTTTTGAAACGTACCGATAGAATGAAAACAATATGCTCAACAAAACACAACAACACGATTATGGCCAGAGAAAGGGACACGTCTCAGAGCCGTGAAGCAATGTCTGTATCATCAAGCTCCCGCCTTATTCACCAGAGCTCAACCCGCTAGAACAAGTGTGGAGTTGGCTCAGACAACACTGTCTTGCCAATCAGAGTTTTACCGATGATGACGATATCGTGGAGAAAGTGTGCAAGGCTTGGAACCGATTCTTGGACAGTACAGATAGGGTTAGAAAAATGTGCACAAGGGACTGGATTAACCTGACCAGTTAATTTTACAGATTGGTATAATACAACAGATACAAAAAGACCCCAGCATTTCTGCTGAGGTCTTAAATAAGTGGCGGAGCGGACGGGACTCGAACCCGCGACCCCCGGCGTGACAGGCCGGTATTCTAACCAACTGAACTACCGCTCCACACGGTGTCTATTTTAAGTCTTACCTTTTCAGCGCTTCAAATAAACGGATGTTCAAAGCCTGGCGATGTTCTACTCTCACATGGGGAAGCCCCACACTACCATCGACGCTGTTTCGTTTCACTTCTGAGTTCGGGATGGAATCAGGTGGGTCCAAAACGCTATGGTCGCCAAGCAAATTCTTTCTCTCTATTTCTAGAGAATAATCTGGAAAGCTGTTTTCTGTTCTCTACACATTCAATGTTCTTACATCGAGTCCACCAAAACCCTTTGGGTGTTGTATGGTTAAGCCTCACGGGCAATTAGTACAGGTTAGCTCAACGCCTCACAGCGCTTACACACCCTGCCTATCAACGTTCTAGTCTCGAACAACCCTTTAGGACAGTTAAACTGTCAGGGAAGACTCATCTCAGGGCTCGCTTCCCGCTTAGATGCTTTCAGCGGTTATCGATTCCGAACTTAGCTACCGGGCAATGCGTCTGGCGACACAACCCGAACACCAGAGGTTCGTCCACTCCGGTCCTCTCGTACTAGGAGCAGCCCCCTTCAATCTTCCAACGCCCACGGCAGATAGGGACCGAACTGTCTCACGACGTTCTAAACCCAGCTCGCGTACCACTTTAAATGGCGAACAGCCATACCCTTGGGACCGACTTCAGCCCCAGGATGTGATGAGCCGACATCGAGGTGCCAAACACCGCCGTCGATATGAACTCTTGGGCGGTATCAGCCTGTTATCCCCGGAGTACCTTTTATCCGTTGAGCGATGGCCCTTCCATTCAGAACCACCGGATCACTATGACCTGCTTTCGCACCTGCTCGAACCGTCATTCTCGCAGTTAAGCGGGCTTATGCCATTGCACTAACCTCACGATGTCCAACCGTGATTAGCCCACCTTCGTGCTCCTCCGTTACTCTTTGGGAGGAGACCGCCCCAGTCAAACTACCCACCAGGCACTGTCCGCGACCCCGATAAGGGGCCAACGTTAGAACATCAAACATACAAGGGTGGTATTTCAAGGACGGCTCCAACGCAACTGGCGTCACGTCTTCAAAGCCTCCCACCTATCCTACACATGTAGGTTCAATGTTCAGTGCCAAGCTGTAGTAAAGGTTCACGGGGTCTTTCCGTCTAGCCGCGGGTACACTGCATCTTCACAGCGATTTCAATTTCACTGAGTCTCGGGTGGAGACAGCGTGGCCATCATTACGCCATTCGTGCAGGTCGGAACTTACCCGACAAGGAATTTCGCTACCTTAGGACCGTTATAGTTACGGCCGCCGTTTACCGGGGCTTCGATCAAGAGCTTCGCTTACGCTAACCCCATCAATTAACCTTCCGGCACCGGGCAGGCGTCACACCGTATACGTCATCTTACGATTTTGCACAGTGCTGTGTTTTTAATAAACAGTTGCAGCCACCTGGTATCTGCGACTCTCGTCAGCTCCATCCGCAAGGGACTTCACCATCAAGAGCGTACCTTCTCCCGAAGTTACGGTACCATTTTGCCTAGTTCCTTCACCCGAGTTCTCTCAAGCGCCTTGGTATTCTCTACCCGACCACCTGTGTCGGTTTGGGGTACGATTCCATCAAATCTGAAGCTTAGAGGCTTTTCCTGGAAGCATGGCATCAATGACTTCACTACCGTAGTAGCTCGACGTCGTGTCTCAGCCTTAGAAAGAGCCGGATTTACCTAACTCTTAAGCCTACGCACTTGAACCTGGACAACCGTCGCCAGGCCCACCTAGCCTTCTCCGTCCCCCCATCGCAATTTGATCGAGTACGGGAATATTAACCCGTTTCCCATCGACTACGCCTTTCGGCCTCGCCTTAGGGGTCGACTCACCCTGCCCCGATTAACGTTGGACAGGAACCCTTGGTCTTCCGGCGGGGAGGTTTTTCACCCCCCTTGTCGTTACTCATGTCAGCATTCGCACTTCTGATACCTCCAGCATGCTTTACAACACACCTTCAACGGCTTACAGAACGCTCCCCTACCCAATGTTCAAAGAACATTGCCGCAGCTTCGGTTTACAACTTAGCCCCGTTACATCTTCCGCGCAGGCCGACTCGACTAGTGAGCTATTACGCTTTCTTTAAATGATGGCTGCTTCTAAGCCAACATCCTAGCTGTCTAAGCCTTCCCACATCGTTTCCCACTTAGCTGTAATTTGGGACCTTAGCTGGCGGTCTGGGTTGTTTCCCTCTCCACGACGGACGTTAGCACCCGCCGTGTGTCTCCCGGATAGTACTTACTGGTATTCGGAGTTTGCAAAGGGTTGGTAAGTCGGGATGACCCCCTAGCCTTAACAGTGCTCTACCCCAGTAGTATTCGTCCGAGGCGCTACCTAAATAGCTTTCGGGGAGAACCAGCTATCTCCGAGTTTGATTGGCCTTTCACCCCTAGCCACAAGTCATCCGCTAATTTTTCAACATTAGTCGGTTCGGTCCTCCAGTTGATGTTACTCAACCTTCAACCTGCCCATGGCTAGATCACTCGGTTTCGGGTCTAATGCTAGCAACTATACGCCCAGTTAAGACTCGGTTTCCCTACGGCTCCCCTAGATGGTTAACCTTGCTACTAACATTAAGTCGCTGACCCATTATACAAAAGGTACGCAGTCACACCACGAAGGTGCTCCTACTGCTTGTACGTACACGGTTTCAGGTTCTATTTCACTCCCCTCACAGGGGTTCTTTTCGCCTTTCCCTCACGGTACTGGTTCACTATCGGTCAGTCAGGAGTATTTAGCCTTGGAGGATGGTCCCCCCATATTCAGACAGGATAACACGTGTCCCGCCCTACTCGATTTCACTGAACATGCGCCTATAACTACGGGACTATCACCCGGTATCGTTGGCCTTTCCAGACCATTCGTCTAACGCATGTAAAGCTTAAGGGCTAATCCAATTTCGCTCGCCGCTACTTTCGGAATCTCGGTTGATTTCTTTTCCTCGGGGTACTTAGATGTTTCAGTTCTCCCGGTTCGCTTCGCTGCACTATGTATTCATGCAGCGATACTGGCTTATGCCAGTGGGTTTCCCCATTCGGAAATCGGTGACTCAAGTGGCTCTTACTGCCTCATCACCGCTTATCGCAAGTTAGTACGTCCTTCATCGCCTCTGACTGCCAAGGCATCCACCGTGTACGCTTAGTCACTTAACCATACAACCCGAAAGGGTCTTTACGTTAAACAACCAAGGTTGCTATCTCATTATTTGAATGAGCGAGATAGCTTTGATTTGCCGGACTCAATTTTGAATCGTCACTGTAAGTGACATTCCCAAGAACACTTGAATGTGTTTTGTTGGTGCTTGTCTTAAAGACAAACATTGAGAACTTTACAAGCAATCTATCCATAAAGATAAATTACTTTGTCAGCTTTCCAAATTGTTAAAGAGCAATGTCATTTCTCGATGAGAAACCACTTTTTAAAGACTTTCAGCGTCGGAAAATCGACCATCCACATGAAGGGGAGGCTGAATTAAGTAACACAAAAATATTTAAAGAGTGGTGGGCGATACCGGGTTCGAACCAGTGACCCCCTGCTTGTAAGGCAGGTGCTCTCCCAACTGAGCTAATCGCCCACAGTTTGTTTGTCTCCACTTTTGAAAAAGCAGAAGCAAAACAAGATTCCCTGTGGTAGGAAATGGTGGGTCGTGCAGGATTCGAACCTGCGACCAATTGATTAAAAGTCAACTGCTCTACCGACTGAGCTAACGACCCGTGGTATCCCGTAGGGGAGTCGAACCCCTGTTACCGCCGTGAAAGGGCGGTGTCCTAGGCCTCTAGACGAACGGGACACTAAGATACTCTAAACTTTCTAAACCATATCAATCTGTGTGAACACTCATCGCAATAATCATCATATAAGGAGGTGATCCAGCGCCAGGTTCCCCTAGCGCTACCTTGTTACGACTTCACCCCAGTCATGAACCACAAAGTGGTGAGCGTCCTCCCCGAAAGGTTAAACTACCCACTTCTTTTGCAGCCCACTCCCATGGTGTGACGGGCGGTGTGTACAAGGCCCGGGAACGTATTCACCGTGGCATTCTGATCCACGATTACTAGCGATTCCGACTTCATGGAGTCGAGTTGCAGACTCCAATCCGGACTACGACGCACTTTTTGGGATTCGCTCACTTTCGCAAGTTGGCCGCCCTCTGTATGCGCCATTGTAGCACGTGTGTAGCCCTACTCGTAAGGGCCATGATGACTTGACGTCGTCCCCACCTTCCTCCGGTTTATCACCGGCAGTCTCCCTGGAGTTCCCACCATTACGTGCTGGCAAACAAGGATAAGGGTTGCGCTCGTTGCGGGACTTAACCCAACATTTCACAACACGAGCTGACGACAGCCATGCAGCACCTGTCTCAGAGCTCCCGAAGGCACTCCAGCGTCTCCGCCAGATTCTCTGGATGTCAAGAGTAGGTAAGGTTCTTCGCGTTGCATCGAATTAAACCACATGCTCCACCGCTTGTGCGGGCCCCCGTCAATTCATTTGAGTTTTAATCTTGCGACCGTACTCCCCAGGCGGTCTACTTAACGCGTTAGCTCCGAAAGCCACGGCTCAAGGCCACAACCTCCAAGTAGACATCGTTTACGGCGTGGACTACCAGGGTATCTAATCCTGTTTGCTCCCCACGCTTTCGCATCTGAGTGTCAGTATCTGTCCAGGGGGCCGCCTTCGCCACCGGTATTCCTTCAGATCTCTACGCATTTCACCGCTACACCTGAAATTCTACCCCCCTCTACAGTACTCTAGTCTGCCAGTTTCAAATGCAATTCCCAGGTTGAGCCCGGGGCTTTCACATCTGACTTAACAAACCACCTGCATGCGCTTTACGCCCAGTAATTCCGATTAACGCTCGCACCCTCCGTATTACCGCGGCTGCTGGCACGGAGTTAGCCGGTGCTTCTTCTGTAGGTAACGTCAAATGATAGCGCTATTAACACTACCACCTTCCTCCCTACTGAAAGTGCTTTACAACCCGAAGGCCTTCTTCACACACGCGGCATGGCTGCATCAGGCTTGCGCCCATTGTGCAATATTCCCCACTGCTGCCTCCCGTAGGAGTCTGGACCGTGTCTCAGTTCCAGTGTGGCTGATCATCCTCTCAGACCAGCTAGGGATCGTCGCCTTGGTGAGCCCTTACCTCACCAACTAGCTAATCCCACCTGGGCATATCCTGACGCGAGAGGCCCGAAGGTCCCCCTCTTTGGCCCGTAGGCATCATGCGGTATTAGCCATCGTTTCCAATGGTTATCCCCCACATCAGGGCAATTTCCCAGGCATTACTCACCCGTCCGCCGCTCGCCACCCGAGAAACAAGTTTCTCTGTGCTGCCGCTCGACTTGCATGTGTTAGGCCTGCCGCCAGCGTTCAATCTGAGCCATGATCAAACTCTTCAATTAAAAGTTTTTTGAAGCTTTCGCTTCGGCTCAATGAATACTGATAAGTTTCTAGTCCCTAGAAGCTAGTTACTAGAAAACTTGAATTGACTGTGCTCGATACCGAAGTATCAAATTGGTCACTCAGTTCATTGATAAATCTTTTGCGATTATCATCAACGAGTGCCCACACAGATTGATAGGTTTATATTGTTAAAGAGCTTTGCCTTCAGCGCCTTAGCACTTAAGCAGGACGCGTATAATACGCGACTGACTTTGTAAGTCAACATAAAACTCTAATTTTTTAGAACTTTATGGTGACTCGTCTATTGCTAGACCAGTCGGACCTTTTGTCTTCACTTTTAAAAAAGTGAAAATAAATAGGAGCCTGGCGATGTTCTACTCTCACATGGGGAAGCCCCACACTACCATCGACGCTGTTTCGTTTCACTTCTGAGTTCGGGATGGAATCAGGTGGGTCCAAAACGCTATGGTCGCCAAGCAAATTCTTTCTCTCTATTTCTAGAGAATAATCTGGAAAGCTGTTTTCTGTTCTCTACACATTCAATGTTCTTACATCGAGTCCACCAAAACCCTTTGGGTGTTGTATGGTTAAGCCTCACGGGCAATTAGTACAGGTTAGCTCAACGCCTCACAGCGCTTACACACCCTGCCTATCAACGTTCTAGTCTCGAACAACCCTTTAGGACAGTTAAACTGCCAGGGAAGACTCATCTCAGGGCTCGCTTCCCGCTTAGATGCTTTCAGCGGTTATCGATTCCGAACTTAGCTACCGGGCAATGCGTCTGGCGACACAACCCGAACACCAGAGGTTCGTCCACTCCGGTCCTCTCGTACTAGGAGCAGCCCCCTTCAATCTTCCAACGCCCACGGCAGATAGGGACCGAACTGTCTCACGACGTTCTAAACCCAGCTCGCGTACCACTTTAAATGGCGAACAGCCATACCCTTGGGACCGACTTCAGCCCCAGGATGTGATGAGCCGACATCGAGGTGCCAAACACCGCCGTCGATATGAACTCTTGGGCGGTATCAGCCTGTTATCCCCGGAGTACCTTTTATCCGTTGAGCGATGGCCCTTCCATTCAGAACCACCGGATCACTATGACCTGCTTTCGCACCTGCTCGAACCGTCATTCTCGCAGTTAAGCGGGCTTATGCCATTGCACTAACCTCACGATGTCCAACCGTGATTAGCCCACCTTCGTGCTCCTCCGTTACTCTTTGGGAGGAGACCGCCCCAGTCAAACTACCCACCAGGCACTGTCCGCGACCCCGATAAGGGGCCAACGTTAGAACATCAAACATACAAGGGTGGTATTTCAAGGACGGCTCCAACGCAACTGGCGTCACGTCTTCAAAGCCTCCCACCTATCCTACACATGTAGGTTCAATGTTCAGTGCCAAGCTGTAGTAAAGGTTCACGGGGTCTTTCCGTCTAGCCGCGGGTACACTGCATCTTCACAGCGATTTCAATTTCACTGAGTCTCGGGTGGAGACAGCGTGGCCATCATTACGCCATTCGTGCAGGTCGGAACTTACCCGACAAGGAATTTCGCTACCTTAGGACCGTTATAGTTACGGCCGCCGTTTACCGGGGCTTCGATCAAGAGCTTCGCTTACGCTAACCCCATCAATTAACCTTCCGGCACCGGGCAGGCGTCACACCGTATACGTCATCTTACGATTTTGCACAGTGCTGTGTTTTTAATAAACAGTTGCAGCCACCTGGTATCTGCGACTCTCGTCAGCTCCATCCGCGAGGGACTTCACCATCAAGAGCGTACCTTCTCCCGAAGTTACGGTACCATTTTGCCTAGTTCCTTCACCCGAGTTCTCTCAAGCGCCTTGGTATTCTCTACCCGACCACCTGTGTCGGTTTGGGGTACGATTCCATCAAATCTGAAGCTTAGAGGCTTTTCCTGGAAGCATGGCATCAATGACTTCACTGCCGTAGCAGCTCGACGTCGTGTCTCAGCCTATCGAGTGTCCGGATTTACCTAAACACTCAGCCTACGCACTTGAACCAGGACAACCGTCGCCTGGCCCACCTAGCCTTCTCCGTCCCCCCATCGCAATTTGATCGAGTACGGGAATATTAACCCGTTTCCCATCGACTACGCCTTTCGGCCTCGCCTTAGGGGTCGACTCACCCTGCCCCGATTAACGTTGGACAGGAACCCTTGGTCTTCCGGCGGGGAGGTTTTTCACCCCCCTTGTCGTTACTCATGTCAGCATTCGCACTTCTGATACCTCCAGCATGCTTTACAACACACCTTCAACGGCTTACAGAACGCTCCCCTACCCAATGTTCAAAGAACATTGCCGCAGCTTCGGTTTACAACTTAGCCCCGTTACATCTTCCGCGCAGGCCGACTCGACTAGTGAGCTATTACGCTTTCTTTAAATGATGGCTGCTTCTAAGCCAACATCCTAGCTGTCTAAGCCTTCCCACATCGTTTCCCACTTAGCTGTAATTTGGGACCTTAGCTGGCGGTCTGGGTTGTTTCCCTCTCCACGACGGACGTTAGCACCCGCCGTGTGTCTCCCGGATAGTACTTACTGGTATTCGGAGTTTGCAAAGGGTTGGTAAGTCGGGATGACCCCCTAGCCTTAACAGTGCTCTACCCCCAGTAGTATTCGTCCGAGGCGCTACCTAAATAGCTTTCGGGGAGAACCAGCTATCTCCGAGTTTGATTGGCCTTTCACCCCTAGCCACAAGTCATCCGCTAATTTTTCAACATTAGTCGGTTCGGTCCTCCAGTTGATGTTACTCAACCTTCAACCTGCCCATGGCTAGATCACTCGGTTTCGGGTCTAATGCTAGCAACTATACGCCCAGTTAAGACTCGGTTTCCCTACGGCTCCCCTAGATGGTTAACCTTGCTACTAACATTAAGTCGCTGACCCATTATACAAAAGGTACGCAGTCACACCACGAAGGTGCTCCTACTGCTTGTACGTACACGGTTTCAGGTTCTATTTCACTCCCCTCACAGGGGTTCTTTTCGCCTTTCCCTCACGGTACTGGTTCACTATCGGTCAGTCAGGAGTATTTAGCCTTGGAGGATGGTCCCCCCATATTCAGACAGGATAACACGTGTCCCGCCCTACTCGATTTCACTGAACATGCGCCTATAACTACGGGACTATCACCCGGTATCGTTGGCCTTTCCAGACCATTCGTCTAACGCATGTAAAGCTTAAGGGCTAATCCAATTTCGCTCGCCGCTACTTTCGGAATCTCGGTTGATTTCTTTTCCTCGGGGTACTTAGATGTTTCAGTTCTCCCGGTTCGCTTCGCTGCACTATGTATTCATGCAGCGATACTGGCTTATGCCAGTGGGTTTCCCCATTCGGAAATCGGTGACTCAAGTGGCTCTTACTGCCTCATCACCGCTTATCGCAAGTTAGTACGTCCTTCATCGCCTCTGACTGCCAAGGCATCCACCGTGTACGCTTAGTCACTTAACCATACAACCCGAAAGGGTCTTTACGTTAAACAACCAAGGTTGCTATCTCATTATTTGAATGAGCGAGATAGCTTTGATTTGCCGGACTCAATTTTGAATCGTCACTTAAAAGTGACATTCCCAAGAACACTTGAATGTGTTTTGTTGGTGCTTGTCTTAAAGACAAACATTGAGAACTTTACAAACAACAATAAATTGTTGTTTTGTCAGCTTTCCAAATTGTTAAAGAGCAATAATAGCTCGAAGCATTTGCTTCAAAACCATCAATCTGTGTGAACACTCATCGCAATAATCATCGTATAAGGAGGTGATCCAGCGCCAGGTTCCCCTAGCGCTACCTTGTTACGACTTCACCCCAGTCATGAACCACAAAGTGGTGAGCGTCCTCCCGAAGGTTAAACTACCCACTTCTTTTGCAGCCCACTCCCATGGTGTGACGGGCGGTGTGTACAAGGCCCGGGAACGTATTCACCGTGGCATTCTGATCCACGATTACTAGCGATTCCGACTTCATGGAGTCGAGTTGCAGACTCCAATCCGGACTACGACGCACTTTTTGGGATTCGCTCACTTTCGCAAGTTGGCCGCCCTCTGTATGCGCCATTGTAGCACGTGTGTAGCCCTACTCGTAAGGGCCATGATGACTTGACGTCGTCCCCACCTTCCTCCGGTTTATCACCGGCAGTCTCCCTGGAGTTCCCACCATTACGTGCTGGCAAACAAGGATAAGGGTTGCGCTCGTTGCGGGACTTAACCCAACATTTCACAACACGAGCTGACGACAGCCATGCAGCACCTGTCTCAGAGCTCCCGAAGGCACTCCAGCGTCTCCGCTAGATTCTCTGGATGTCAAGAGTAGGTAAGGTTCTTCGCGTTGCATCGAATTAAACCACATGCTCCACCGCTTGTGCGGGCCCCCGTCAATTCATTTGAGTTTTAATCTTGCGACCGTACTCCCCAGGCGGTCTACTTAACGCGTTAGCTCCGAAAGCCACGGCTCAAGGCCACAACCTCCAAGTAGACATCGTTTACGGCGTGGACTACCAGGGTATCTAATCCTGTTTGCTCCCCACGCTTTCGCATCTGAGTGTCAGTATCTGTCCAGGGGGCCGCCTTCGCCACCGGTATTCCTTCAGATCTCTACGCATTTCACCGCTACACCTGAAATTCTACCCCCCTCTACAGTACTCTAGTTTGCCAGTTTCAAATGCAATTCCCAGGTTGAGCCCGGGGCTTTCACATCTGACTTAACAAACCACCTGCATGCGCTTTACGCCCAGTAATTCCGATTAACGCTCGCACCCTCCGTATTACCGCGGCTGCTGGCACGGAGTTAGCCGGTGCTTCTTCTGTAGGTAACGTCAAATGATAGCGCTATTAACACTACCACCTTCCTCCCTACTGAAAGTGCTTTACAACCCGAAGGCCTTCTTCACACACGCGGCATGGCTGCATCAGGCTTGCGCCCATTGTGCAATATTCCCCACTGCTGCCTCCCGTAGGAGTCTGGACCGTGTCTCAGTTCCAGTGTGGCTGATCATCCTCTCAGACCAGCTAGGGATCGTCGCCTTGGTGAGCCCTTACCTCACCAACTAGCTAATCCCACCTGGGCATATCCTGACGCGAGAGGCCCGAAGGTCCCCCTCTTTGGCCCGTAGGCATCATGCGGTATTAGCCATCGTTTCCAATGGTTATCCCCCACATCAGGGCAATTTCCCAGGCATTACTCACCCGTCCGCCGCTCGCCACCCGAGAAACAAGTTTCTCTGTGCTGCCGCTCGACTTGCATGTGTTAGGCCTGCCGCCAGCGTTCAATCTGAGCCATGATCAAACTCTTCAATTAAAAGTTTTTTGAAGCTTTCGCTTCGGCTCAATGAATACTGATAAGTTTCTAGTCCCTAGAAGCTAGTTACTAGAAAACTTGAATTGACTGTGCTCGATACCGAAGTATCAAATTGGTCACTCAGTTCATTGATAAATCTTTTGCGATTATCATCAACGAGTGCCCACACAGATTGATAGGTTTATATTTTTAAAGAGCTCTCTTCCTACTTCAGTGACTGAGTCACCGTGGAAGAGGCGGCCATTTTAGCGAGATAATTTTTAGTGTCAAACACTTTTTTCAAATCATTTCGTTTTTCTTTTTGGCCTGTCTGACTGGCTTTGAAACCTTGTGAGCCCTTGCCCTGTCGACAAGGCGGCATTATAGAGATCAGAATTACACTGGCAAGTACTTTTTATGAAAAAATGCAAAAATAACACTTAAGTGATGAATTAACGCTCAAAGCCTTATTTATCCAATTTTACCCCAAAGATTCGTACAGCTTATCCACAGAGTTATTCTTTTTAGCCCTTCGATCGCGGTGAGTCCACCCTTATATATAGAAGAAGCCGCTAGAGCGGCTTCTTCTATATTAGGCAGATTAGATACCTGACCCATCTTGCTCAGGAGACTCTTCATGCAGCCCACATTCGCGCTTCAAACCAAAGAATCGCGTTTCTTCTTCACTCATTCCCGGTTCCCACTTACGCGTGGTATGGGTATCACCAACCGACAGGTAGCCCTGATCCCAAAGCGGGTGATAAGGCAGATCGTTGTCTTTCAGGTAATAGTGGACATCTTTATTGGTCCAGTCGATCACCGGAAGGAATTTGAAGACGCCATTTTGTACCGCAAGAATCGGTAAGGTAGCCCGCGATTTCGACTGCTCACGGCGTAATCCCGAGAACCAAGTGCCGACTTCAAGCTCCTGCAGCGCACGGCGCATCGGTTCGACTTTATTAAGGCGATTATATTGCTCAATCCCCGTCACACCCTGTTCCCACAACTTACCAAAGCGCGCTTCCTGCCACGCTGACGATATTTCTGCACAATAGATCTTGAGATTCAGATCCAAACGCTCCGTCAGTTGGTCAATAAACTGGTAGGTTTCTGGAAACAGATAGCCCGTGTCGGTCAGGACCACAGGGACGTCCTTGTTGACTGACGTCACCAAATGCAGCATCACTGCCGCCTGAATGCCAAAGCTGGATGATACCGCATGAGTACCCGGAAGGTTTTCCAGCGCCCAAACGACACGCTCTTGCGCCGTGAGCGTTTCTAGATAAGCGTTAACCTCGGCCAAGCGGAGCGTTTGCTCCACCTTAGTCAATGTTAGCAACTCCGCCAGATTCGGAGCTGAGACGATCTCAGGCATAAAAATCCCTCTTAGACACGATCACTTCCTCAATGATGCCGCTGCGAATTGTAAAGTCACCAAACCCTTCACCCTCCTCACGCTCTTTAGCCCAACGGCCCACCAGCGTATCAATTTCTTCCAGGATCTGTTTGTCGGTGATGTTCTCTTTATACATCTTCGGCACACGAGTTCCTGCGCGGTTGCCACCGAGGTGCAAGTTGTAGCGGCCAGGCGCTTTACCCACGAGACCTATTTCAGCCAGCATCGCGCGTCCACAACCGTTCGGACAGCCAGTGACACGTAAAATGATGTTCTCTTCTTTGGGCAGCGCATGTTTTTCTAAAATGCCTTCGACCTGAGTGACAAACTCCGGCAGGAAGCGTTCAGCTTCAGCCATCGCCAGTGGGCAGGTTGGGAACGCCACACACGCCATCGAATTCTTACGCTGCTCGCTAACACTGCTGTCCATTAAGCCATGCGAGACTGCCAATGCTTCGATCGCGGCTTTTTGGTCGGCAGGCACACCAGCAATGATCAAATTCTGGTTTGCCGTCATACGGAAATCGCCTTGGTGAATCTTAGCAATTTCCGCCACGCCAGTTTTAAGCGGCTTACCCGGAAAATCTAACAGACGGCCGTTTTCAATGAACAACGTCAGGTGATGCTTACCATCAATGCCTTCTACCCAGCCGATGCGATCCCCGCGTTCGGTGAACTCGTATGGACGGCTTTCAGCAAAAGTGACGCCTGCGCGTTTTTCCACTTCCGCCTTAAAGACATCCACGCCAACACGATCCAGAGTGTATTTGGTTTTCGCATTCTTACGGTTTGAACGGTTACCCCAATCGCGTTGTGTTGTGACCACGGCAGCAGCCACGTCTAACGTTTTCTCCAGTGGAATAAAACCGAAGTCATCCGCGCGACGCGGATAAGTCGAGGTGTCACCATGCGTCATCGCCAGACCACCGCCCACCAGCACGTTAAAGCCAACCAGCTTGCCGTTGTCCGCAATCGCCACGAAGTTAAGATCGTTAGCATGCACGTCCACGTCATTTTGTGGCGGGATCACCACGGTCGTTTTGAATTTACGTGGTAAATAGTTGCTGCCCAGAATCGGTTCTTCATCGGTAGCTTCAACTTTCTCACCATCCAACCAGATTTCGGCATAAGCGCGCGTTTTTGGCAGCAGATGCTCACTGATTTTTTTTGCCCACTCGTACGCTTCTTGGTGCAGCTCAGATTCCACCGGGTTTGAGGTACATAGTACGTTACGGTTTACGTCACCCGCGGTCGCAATCGAATCGATACCGATGCTGTTGAGTGTCTGGTGCATCAGTTTAATGTTCGGTTTCAGAACGCCATGGAACTGAAACGTCTGGCGGGTCGTCAGACGGATACTGCCATACAGCGAGTGTTCGGTCGCAAACTTGTCGATCGCCAGCCACTGTTTGGGCTGGATGATGCCGCCCGGCATACGAGCACGCAGCATCACATTGTGCAGCGGCTCCAGTTTTTGTTTGGTACGTTCGTTGCGAATGTCACGGTCATCCTGCTGATACATGCCATGGAAGCGGATCAGTTGGAAGTTATCAGCGGTAAATCCGCCCGTGATGCGATCTTGCAGATCTTGTTCGATCGTACCACGTAGGAAATTACTTTCGCGCTTGAGACGTTCATTATCAGAAAGCGAGCCGAGTACTTCGCCAAGGACTTCCTGTACGTTGTTTTCAATCTTGCTGCTCATTAGTACACATCCCTCAGGTAACGTTTCGCTTTACGAAGCTCATTGAAATATTCTTCTGCTTTTTCACGTGTCAGGCCGCCTTGTTGCTGCGCGACGACGAGAAGCGCTTCATGGACATCTTTCGCCATGCGTGTGGCATCACCACAGATATAAACGTAGGCGTCATCTTGCAGCCATTGCCATACCTGCTCGGCCTGTTCCAACACACGGTGTTGCACGTACACTTTTTCATGTTGGTCACGGCTGAAGGCGACGTCCAAGCGAGTCAGCGCGCCCGACTTCAGGTATTTCTGCCATTCCACTTGGTAAAGGAAATCTTGGGTGAAGGTGCGATCGCCAAAGAACAACCAGCTCTTACCATCCGCTCCGCGGTTATCACGCTCTTGGATAAAGCTGCGGAACGGCGCAATACCAGTACCCGGGCCAATCATGATCACTGGCGTTGAATCATCTTGCGGCAGTTTGAAGTTGTTGTTGTGCTCGATGAACACTTTCACCGACTCACCTTCCTCCAAACGCTGCCCCAAAAAGCTGGACGCGCCGCCCTGACGCACTTCGCCATCCACATCGTATTCCACGATGCCAACCGTCAAGTGTACTTCTTCATCCACTTCCGACTGGCTGGATGCGATAGAGTACAGACGTGGCGTGAGGCGACGCAGCAGAGAAATCAACTGTTCCGCCGAGAGCTTGGTTTTCTTTTCTTTTAATACATCGACAATTTGCGTGTTCGCCGCGTATTCGCGTAGCTTGTCTTTGTCTTCCACCAGCTTTTGCAGTTTCTTACTGCCAGAGAGCTCGGCAAACTTAGTGACGAACTGCGGATTCGCCCCGGTAATTTCGTATTTGCTCACCAGTGCGCTATGCAGCGATAAACTCTCACCGTCAACTTCGACGCTTTCAACACCAGACAGCCCTGCCGCCGCCAACACAGCATTCGCCAGTTCTGCACTATTTTCATACCATACGCCCAACGCATCGCCCGGTTGATAAGTCAGACCCGAGTCTGCCAAATCGATTTCGATATGACGCACGTCCTTGCCCGAATCGCGGCCAGTGATTTTCTGGCTGGTCAGCAATGTCGCAGTGTAAGGATTTTGTTTGTTGTATTGAGAATGAGAAGTCGCAGCGTGACCAACAGGAAGCTGAACCACTTGAGCTTGACTGCTCACCAAGGCTTCTTTGACGCTTTCTAATGCTTTAGCGCGCCATTCGGCAGCAGGCGCATCGTAGTCCACATCACAATCTACGCGATCGATAAAGCGTGTCGCGCCCAGTTTTTCAAGGAAAGCATCGAAGTCTTTACCGGTTTGACAGAAGAACTCATAGCTCGAGTCACCCAAGCCAATCACACCGTATTGCAGGTTGGGCAGTTTTGGGGCTTTTTTCGATTGCAGGAATTCATGCAGTTCCAGCGCGTTGTCCGGCGCTTCGCCTTCACCATTGGTTGAAGCGACAAAGATCACATGCGTTTCTTTCGCCAGATCTTTACCTTTGTAATCACTGGCATCAAACAGTTGCACCGCGATACCAGCCGCCTGAGCTTCCTGCTCTAATGCTTCGGCCACACCTTTAGCGTTACCGGTTTGCGAAGCAAAGATAATGGTCAGCTTACCTGCAGGTTTTGCGGCGGTCAGTGCAGCCGCCTGAGTCAAAGGTGCTGAAGCGCCCGGAGTCTGAGACTGGCTTAGCCCCCAGAAATAACCACTCACCCAAGCCATTTGCTGAGGTGAGAGTTGTGAAATCGTTTGTTGCAGCTGGTTTAGCTGCGAGTCGTTGAGTGGGCTTGCAAGCCCAGCTAGCTCTTTTGGTATGGTATTTCCTGAAGACATTGTCACGACTTCCTTATTCATTGCGTGACGATAGATTAACCACTCCTTTTAATAACAAGAAAGAATAGATGAGCATGTTTTATAACTTTTTGGAAGTAAGAAAATGAGAAGCTAGCGGCCTTCGACTCTGACTTGCTGAAAGCCAACCGCGAGAGCGGATTTGGAAGCTTCATCTAAATCATCATAAAGACACTCACCACCATGGCTATCGGTGAGCAAGACAAAACCACCGCGAGCATGGCGAAACTCCACTACCCACGTACCTTCCTGAATTGATGGCTCGATAATCGCCTCCACCAATTGCTTTTCTCTGAATAAATTCCGTAGCTCAGTAATGGTCATCTTTGCCCCTGTCTGACTATGAATTAGTTTCTCAATAAGCATGGATGAGATTGGCCGTTATGCGAGGGAAATCGCTAGAGTTATAAAAAACAGATATAAAAAAAGGCCCCTTATAATTAGGTGGCCTCATTTGTCATCCATTCATTCACTAAAAGGCATTAAAAATGGTATTGCGCGCCTAGAAACCAACCGTTGGCAAAAATGAACGATTTCCCCAGAGACGAAGCAAACGTGTCCGATTCCAAATCAATCACGCGATACCCGGCACGCAGAGTCAACTGAGATTGCTCAAGCGGCATTTTGTACTGCATACCCGCCATCAAGTCGGTGCTCTTGATCCCTTTGCTGTCGCCAAAGTTCATTTCACCGATCACATCAAATTGAGTGTCTGGTACCGTGATTTCAGCGTAGCCGTACCAAGCCCAAATCAGTTCATCAAACGATTTTGCCCTAGCCCCAACCGTAGCTGCGTCTAAATATTTGCTGTTACTCAAATCGCTCACCGTGATACCCGCATCAAAATGCAATAAATCATGAGCCAGTACTTGGTAGTAAAACGTCGCTTCCAACTTATCAAAGGCCATGTAGTCAGCGTTCACCGACGAGAAGCGCAAACGCGCATTCGGCAAGTACTTGATTGGGTGTTCTAACGAAGCATACACAGTGCCAGTTACCACCGTATCGCGCTTCACTTCATTTACCTTGGTGCTGACGCTCCAAAACTCAGCGCCGGCGGTAAAATCAAGATCCGAGTCCGCAAGCGAAGGAAAGCTGAGAGACAAGGTGCAGGCTGCGGCCGATATTGCCAAGGTTCTAAGCATGAAACTGATACTCCGGTATAGCTAGATAAATGAGAGATAACGCTGAGGGCGGATCCTATCACACTCTCAGCGCACACTCCGCATAAAATCACCGGACCTTACGATTTACACTTTGGTGAGGCAACCACATGCTTAAAAAACCAAATACCTACTGCTATCACAATCAACCAAGGCAATAGTTTCAAGACAAATCCGAGCATGCCCAAAAGTAGCATCACCACCAGTGCTATCGCTGTTGCGGCAAAGACAGTCATCATTGTAATGCCTGTTACTAATAAGGTTGCCGCAAAGACCAGAATAAAAATCAACTCGAACATAGCCATTCTCCTTTGTTTTTATTCATCAGAGCAGGTTCCGTACCAAGTTTCAAAAAAATACAAGCTATTGATATAAAATAAAAAGCCAACCTAAAAATTGGAAACTTTCGGTTGGCTTTTTGAGAGAGATGGTGATATTTACCTGCTAGTGGTCAATTTTACACATCCAATTCCTGAGGGATCTTCGCCAGTGCTTGCTGAAGAACTTCAATACCTGAACCCGGTTTATGCGCATTTTCACTGATGTGACGACGCCATTGGCGTGCGCCCGGCATATTTTGGAACAACCCCAGCATGTGACGAGTCATGTGACCCAAGTACGCACCTTGAGCTAATTGCTGCTCAATGTAAGGGTACATCTCTTGCACGATCTGACGACGTTTCTTGATCGGCGCGTTAGAACCAAACAGCGCTTGATCTACCGAGGCTAGCAGATAAGGGCTTTGATAGGCTTCACGCCCAATCATCACGCCATCCAAATGTTGCAAATGCTCTTTGGCCTCTTCCAGCGACTTGACGCCACCATTGATGGCAATAGTCAAATGCGGGAAATCTTGCTTCAGTTGATACGCGCGAGGGTAATCCAATGGCGGGATTTCGCGATTCTCTTTCGGGCTCAAACCGCTGAGCCACGCTTTGCGTGCATGAATAGTGAACTGCTCACAACCACCTTTTTCTGCCACTATTGACACAAAATCGGTGAGAAACTGATAAGAGTCTTGATCATCGATACCAATACGGGTTTTCACCGTCACCGGAATATCCACCACCTCTTTCATCGCTGCAACGCAGTCTGCCACCAATTGCGGCTCAGCCATTAAGCACGCACCAAAACGACCATTTTGTACTCGATCAGATGGGCATCCAACGTTAAGGTTCACCTCATCATAGCCACGCTCTTGCGCCAACTTGGCACAAGTCGCGAGATCTTGTGGGTTTGAACCCCCCAACTGCAATGCAACCGGATGCTCTTCCTCGTTATATGCTAAAAAATCGCCTTTACCATGAATGATCGCACCCGTCGTCACCATTTCGGTGTAGAGTAGGGTCTCTTTGGTCATCAAACGGTGAAAATAACGGCAATGACGATCGGTCCAATCGAGCATGGGCGCGACAGAAAGGCGACAGGAGTGGGTCATGAGAGTTAATCCTACTAGTTCACAAAAGCTGGCCAATCAGAATAAGTAACGGCGCATCATCAAAGTGGTTGCACGGTTACGTATACCGATTGACTGAATATCAAATTTTGGGCCGATATTGTACTGGTTCACCGCAGCTTGTGCCACACTCGCTTTACCTGACGTGCTTTTCCATTTATCGTTGCAGCAGGTGGACGTTGCGAAAACGATTTGTGAGATTGACTAAGCGTTATTAGCAATTTTATTGGTTTCTCAACGATCTTCGTATAGAAATAGTTTATTATTAAGAAAGTCCAATTAATATGGTGAAAGATTTGGACCACACACTACTTGAGCAAATAGAAGGCCTGTGTTCGGCAAGAGGAGTCCGCCTGACTCCGCAACGTAAAAGAGTCTTTGAGCTGATCTGTTCAAATTCGAAAGCGTCCAGCGCCTATGACCTGCTGGAGCAATTAAAAGAGAGTGAACCTCAAGCCAAACCTCCAACCGTCTATCGCGCTTTAGATTTTTTAATGGAGCAGGGTTTTATTCATCGGGTTGAGTCAACCAACAGTTTTATCTCCTGCTGCTCATGCAACACGAAACAACATTTTTTCCAGCTACTAATTTGTGATAAATGTGGTGACGTCGTTGAACTTCAGGATGAGACACTGATATCCTTGTTGGCCAATAATGCTGAAAAGTATGGCTTTAAGCTGACCAATCAAGTGATTGAAACTCATGGTATCTGTAAAGCCTGTGCCTCACAGTGAAAGAAAAAGATTATAGAAGAACGTTATGCGCGCTGAATTTGTAAACCCGTTTTTAGCTTCTTTGATGAATGTTCTAAAAACGATGGCTTCACTGGAATTGAAGCCTCAGAAACCACGTATCAAAAAAGACGAAATCGCTCGTGGCGATGTTTCTGGCCTTATCGGAATGGTGGGGCAGCAAACTCGCGGCTCAATGTCGATTACGTTTGATGAATCTCTCGCGTTAGAGATCATGCAAAACATGCTGGGTGAGCGCCCCAACGGATTGAATGAAGAAGTGACCGACATGGTAGGCGAGATTACCAACATGGTGACTGGTGGCGCAAAACGTATTCTGGCAGAAAGCGGCTTTGACTTTGAGATGGCAACACCGATAGTGGTCTCTGGTAAAGGGCATACCATTCGTCACAAATGCGAAGGGTCGATCATCATCATGCCATTTGTCTCCCAATGGGGTAATGCCTTTATCGAAATCTGCTTTGAGTAAATGCAGATGATAAAAAATGAAAGGTTGATGTTTTTGACATCAACCTTTTTTGTGCACTTTATTTTTTCCTTACTGCACAGAGAAGACCAACATTGGCCTTCTCTCTTGCATCACACTTAGGCTTTAAACGCTTTGAATGCGTTGATTAAGCCGTTTGTTGAGCTGTCGTGTGAACTGATTTGAGACGCATCTGCAAGCTCAGGTAGGATTTGGTTAGCCAGTTGTTTACCTAGCTCCACGCCCCATTGGTCAAAGCTGAAGATGTTCCAGATAACACCCTGTACGAAGATTTTGTGTTCGTACATTGCGATCAAGTTACCCAGTGTACGAGGCGTAATTTGCTTCACTAGGATGGAGTTTGTTGGGCGGTTACCTTCAAACACTTTGAAAGGCGCAATCGCTGCCACTTCTTCAGCGTTCTTACCTGCTTTCACCAACTCTTCTTTCACGGTCTCTTCACTCTTACCAAACGCTAGTGCTTCAGTTTGCGCAAAGAAGTTCGACATCAGTTTTTGGTGATGATCGCTAGCTGGGTTGTGGCTGATGGCAGGTGCAATGAAGTCACATGGGATCAGTTTAGTGCCTTGGTGAATCAGTTGGTAAAACGCGTGCTGACCGTTGGTGCCAGGTTCGCCCCAAATAATAGGGCCAGTTTGGTAAGTCACCGCATTACCTTCACGGTCAACGTATTTACCGTTTGATTCCATGTTACCTTGCTGGAAGTACGCCGCGAAACGGTGCATGTACTGATCGTAAGGTAGAATAGCTTCTGATTCCGCACCGTGGAAGTTGTTGTACCAAATACCGATAAGCGCCAGGATCACAGGAATGTTGTTTTCAAGCTCGCTCGAAACAAAGTGCTTGTCCATCTCGTGAGCGCCATCCAGCAGCTCAACGAAGTTGTCATAACCTACCGCTAGCGCAATGGATAGACCGATCGCAGACCATAGTGAGTAACGACCACCCACCCAGTCCCAGAATTCGAACATATTCGCGGTATCAATACCGAACTCAGACACGGCTGTCGCGTTGGTGGAAAGCGCAGCAAAGTGCTTAGCCACGTGAGCTTGATCGCCTGCTGACTCTAAGAACCAATCACGAGCAGTGTGCGCGTTAGTCATGGTTTCTTGCGTGGTGAACGTCTTAGATGCGATCAAGAATAGCGTCGTTTCTGGATTCACTTTCTTCAACGTTTCAACGATGTGAGTGCCATCGACGTTAGAGACGAAGTGAAGGTTTAGATGATTTTTGTATGGTGCTAGAGCTTCCGTCACCATATAAGGGCCAAGGTCAGAACCACCGATACCGATGTTCACGATATCTGTAATTGCTTTACCTGTGTAACCTTTCCACTCACCGCCGATAACGCGATCGGTGAATGATTTCATTTTTTCTAGAACCGCGTTCACTGCTGGCATGACGTCTTCACCGTCTACCATGACTGGTGTATTAGCGCGGTTACGTAGTGCCGTGTGAAGAACAGCACGACCTTCAGTTTGGTTAATCGCTTCACCACTAAACATCGCGTCAATGGCCGACTTCAATTCGGTCTCTTTCGCCAAAGCAAACAGGTGCTTTAACGTTTCCTCATTGATAAGGTTCTTTGAGTAATCGACGAGGATGTCGGAGCCAAAGCGTGCAGAGTATTTGCCAAAACGCTCCGCGTCTTGAGCAAACAACGCTTTCAGGTCCATATCTTGTGCAGATTCGAAATGCGCGGTAAGCGCTTTCCACGCTTGTGTTTGCGTTGGATTGATATTTTTCAACATGGTCTCTATCCCGATGTTACAGTAGGTTCTATTCCTGACAGTCTAGCGAAAACTGTGGAATCCCCAATTTAGCAAAAAAGTTTTAGTGATTGTCCACCGCACAAGGCCGCATGACAATCTTGAATTGTAATTTTATTTCAGCATGCAATTATGACTGACTCTGCGTGCACCCACCTTGAGTTAAGTCACGTAAAGCAATATCAACCTGATGACGCCGAGGATTGACCAGCAACGGCGTGCTCTTGTGGTTTGCTTTTGCCAACAAAGATAGCCCTGAAAGCACTAATTGCCAAATAGAATATAAAGGAAGCACTATGTGGTTACAGAAAAGCATAACAATCAGCGCGAAAAAACGCGGCTTTCATCTGATCACTGATGAAATTGAACAACAAATGCCGCAGATATCATCTATCTCCGTTGGTTTGTTACATGTTTTCATTCAGCACACGTCGGCCAGTCTGACCATCAATGAGAATGCTGATCCAACGGTAAGAATGGACATGGAAAGCCACTTTAATCAGTTTGTCCCCGAACGAGCCCCTTATTATCGCCACGACTACGAAGGGGACGATGATATGCCTGCGCACATCAAAGCTTCCGTCTTGGGGAGCAGCGTGACGATTCCGATCCAACATGGCAGGCTCGCGTTGGGCACTTGGCAAGGCATCTATCTGGGAGAACATCGCGATCATGCTGGAGCGCGAACGTTGATTGTCACTTTGCACGGAGAAGAAGAGAAGTAAGCTTCTGGACAGGTGCGTTTAAAAAGGTTGATTCACCATCAGACGCAGTTGGCTTCCCTCACCACCCCAAGCCATTTCAGCTCGAACGATCAAGCCTTCGAGCTGCATGCGCACGCCGCCACCAGCACTCCACTTGAGACTATTGTGCAGCTCAAACAGATCCAGCTCATCACTACTCACTCGCCCCAGATCGACAAAGGCTACCCATTGCCACCATGGAATACTGTAACTATTGAGGAGTGACACCTCGCTCAGCGGTTGCCAATTGGGTAAAACCCGATATTCCGCGCTGTAATGGATCGCCGAGCGGCCGTGGAAACGCCCTGCAGGAAAACTTCTCAGCCGCTGCAAACCGCCTAAGCTGACCTGATCCAACTCGGGTGGGCGTTCACAGACAAACCGCTCATTACACTCGAACCACGTCGGCGTATCGGCAAAATAGAAATCGACCGCCAGTACCTGCTTTTCAAACGTCTCCTCCCATGAGCCCAGATCCCAAAACGCGTTGGCTTGATACTCATACTTCAACCAGCGATTATCGTTACCCCAATTTTCGTCGGCATAGCTGACCGCCACATTGGTGCGATAGCCATCAGAAGGGTCACGAACATCGTTGCGATTATCCCACTCCAATTGTACTTTGAGCCCGGTAGAATCGCTGTCACGGCTTGACATATTTTGCACCGATCGCGAGGTTTGAAACGGCTGAAAATCGAGGGAGGTAATGCCACTGCGGGCAGGAGAATGGCCTTTGATTTGGCGGCTGGGCTCAAAAGCGGCACGAGCACCGCGAAAAGCGGCGTGTCCCCACGGCACGATATAGCGAATCGACAAGCGATTGTTCGACTCCTCACCAGTTGCAATCGCTCGCTCATCACGGCTGGAATCATTGTCGCCAGCGCGGCGAAAGTAGTATTCGTTGTCGACGTATTTGCCTTGATACAACTCTGCACCGAGTAGCCAGTAATCACCAAACTGATAGTTGCTCGCCGCCAGATAGGTGAAGTAGCTGCCTCTGTCTGAGTAGGCTACGGCGCCAAACAGTGCAGCGTTCGACTGACCGAAATGTTTGACAGCGCCTGCCACACCGAGGGTATTTCCCATCCCTTCACTGGTGTAATAAAAAGGCGCAGCCGATGTATTCGGTAACCAGCCTGGCCAGCCGTCAGCCCAACTCACATTGGATATGGGCAGCACAAGAGGGAACAAAAACAAAAAATTCCGTTTCAGAGTTGTCATCATGATTATTCGCTGTAAGACATCTCCACACGAGACGTCAGTTTGGTCACCAGTTCATAGGCGATGGTGCCGATGTGTTGTGCCACCGCTTCTGAGGGCAAATCGGCCCCCCAAAGAATGGCTTCATCGCCCACTTCGTCAGCCGCATCAGGCCCTAAATCAACGGTCAACATGTCCATAGAGACTCGACCGGCGATCGGCACCTGGCGACCATTCACCAGCACGGGCGTACCATTGGGTGCGGTGCGCGGGTAGCCATCACCATAACCAATCGCAATCACGCCGACTTTGGTGTCGCGCGCGCTGGTCCAAGTCGCCCCATACCCCACCGACTCGCCCGCTTTCACTTCTCGCACCGCAATCAAATGCGACTTGAGAGTCATCACTGGTTTAAAGCCTAGCTCAGCGGCCGACTTATCGCCAAACGGCGACACGCCGTACATGATGATCCCGGGGCGCACCCATTCAAGCTGACTCTCTTGCCAAGCCAGCAGCCCAGCGGAAGCGGCCAATGAGCGCTCGCCATGACAGCCTTGAGTTAACGCCATAAACAGTTCAATTTGGTTACGCGTAGTCGCATTGTCCAACTCATCGGCGCAGCCAAAGTGGCTCATGTAACGCAGCGGTTTTGCCACATTCGGGCATTGATGCAAACGGGTGACAAAATCCTGATACTGCTCGGGGCGCACGCCAAGGCGATGCATGCCGCTGTCGATTTTGAGCCACACCACCACAGGTGTTTCCAGCTCAGCCGTTTCCAAGTCGCGCAACTGCTCTTCACAGTGCACCACGGTTTGAATGTTATTGGTGACTAACACAGGCAAATCGCCAGACGAGTAGAACCCTTCCAGCAGTAAGATCGGCTTCACCACCCCACACGCGCGCAGTTGCAACGCTTCTTCGATGCGCGCCACACCAAAGGCATCGGCACCAATGGCATGCTTAGCCACATGACGTAAACCGTGTCCATAGCCATTGGCCTTGACCACCGCCATCACTTTACTGTGAGGCGCAAGCTGTTTGATGCGCTGAAGATTGTGCTGTAGCGCGCTTAAATCGATGCACGCGGTAGCGGCTTTCATGTAGTTCATGGCGTTACTCTTCATCAAATACCGGGCCTGCGTAGTTATCAAAGCGCGACCACTGTCCTTGGAAAGTCAAACGCACTGAACCGATTGGACCGTTACGCTGTTTACCGATAATGATTTCAGCGGTGCCTTTGAGCGCACTGTCTGGGTGGTACACTTCGTCACGGTAGATAAACATGATCAAGTCAGCGTCCTGCTCGATAGAGCCGGATTCACGCAGATCCGAGTTGACTGGGCGTTTGTCGGCACGCTGCTCTAGCGAGCGGTTAAGCTGCGACAGCGCGACCACAGGAACGTTGAGCTCTTTGGCCAACGCTTTGAGTGAGCGGGAAATCTCGGCGATTTCCAAAGTACGGTTATCCGACAGCGCTGGCACACGCATCAACTGCAGGTAGTCGACCATGATCATCGACAAACCGCCGTGTTCACGCGCCACCCGACGTGCACGCGAGCGCACTTCGGTTGGCGTCAGAGCGGAGCTGTCATCGATGTACATGTTTTTCTTCTCCATCAAAATGCCCATGGTCGAAGAAATGCGAGCCCAATCTTCGTCATCCAGTTGCCCGGTACGAATTTTGGTTTGGTCGACGCGAGAGAGTGACGCCAGCATACGCATCATGATCTGTTCCGCTGGCATCTCCAGCGAGAAGATCAGCACGGGTTTCTCTTGCTTCATCGCTGCGTTTTCACACAAGTTCATCGCAAAGGTGGTTTTACCCATCGACGGACGCGCCGCGACAATGATCAGATCCGAACCTTGCAGGCCCGCGGTTTTCTTGTTGAGGTCGGTAAAACCGGTATCAACCCCAGTGACACCATCCTGCGGCGTTTTGTACAACAGCTCGATACGTTCAAGTGTTTTTTCTAGGATGGAATCGACGTTCTGTGGCCCTTCGTTTTCGCTGGTGCGCTCTTCGGCAATCGCGAATACTTTACTTTCGGCGAGATCGAGCAGATCTTCTGAACTGCGACCTTGCGGATCATAACCCGCGTCAGCAATCTCATTTGCCACGCCGATCAAATTACGAATTAACGCACGTTCTGCAACGATGTCAGCATAAGCATTGATGTTCGCCGCACTTGGGGTATTTTTGGCCAAATCGGCTAAATAAGCGAAGCCGCCCACGTCGTCGAGCTGTTCGCGACGCTCCAAATATTCAGACAGCGTAATCAAATCGAGCGGCTTACTCTCTTCTAAAATGCTTTTTATCGCATCAAAGATCAGCCGGTGCGGTCGGCTGTAAAAATCTTTACTCACGACACGCTCGGCCACCGTATCCCAGCGTTCATTATCCAGCAGTAAGCCACCCAGCACCGATTGCTCGGCTTCCAACGAGTGGGGAGGGACTTTTATTGCATCAACTTGGCTATCTACGATTTTACGAGTTCGATTCTCCGCCATGACTACACTCAACAACTTATATTTACCGCCATTATACTCAAAATGGCCTGAGATGCTCGTTTCACACGATAGAGTTTACCGTTCAAACAACAAGTTTTGACTTAGATCTGACGCAGTTTTCCCGTCCTCTTCGTACTATCCCGGCTGCCTGTTTTTCTACTTATGAGGTCTTTGTGTCCACACGCTGGTTTTATTGCCTAAGCTTGCTCGCAAGCCTGTCAGCTTATGCTGAAGAAAATCCGGATAAGGACATCGACATTCCCTCTCCTTTCAAAACTGAAGTGGAGTTTGGTTATCAAGCACACTCGGGAAATACCGACTCGCAGGCGCTCAACGCCCGATTAAATGGTGAATACACCTCAGGACGACATCGTTCCAACGGCGAATGGAAGTTTTATAACCTATATAAAAACGGGAAAGAGGATAAACGTACATCAACCTACAGTGCGCAGACCGACTATAAGCTCGGCCCTAAAACCTACCTATACGGCAGTTTTAAAGGGGTTGATTCACGCTACAGCGCCTACTTTAAGGATTACACCCTCTCCGGCGGTTTGGGTTATCAATTTGCTAGCACCGACACGTTTGTTTTGGAATTGGAGATTGGCCCCGGCTTTCGCTATCAGGAACCCAATTTGGATGAGATTGACGATGACGACATTATCTTCCCTGATATCGTCGAAGAGGGTATTTTCCGTGGCAATATGAAGACCAGTTGGCAAGCGCTAGACAATCTTCGTTTCGCTGCCGATATCACCGTGGTGACAGGCCGCAGCAATACCCGCACCGATAGTGAGCTGAGTTTGACCAACAACATCACCGAAGCCATCGCACTTAAGATTGCCCACTCCCGCCAGTATCACGATAAAGTGCCTGAAGGACTCAACAAAGCCGACAGCGTATTGTCGATTAATTTGTTGTTTGTATTCTAAGGTATTGAACCCATGCCGAGTTTTATGCCTTTGAGCCAAAACCGAAGTATAAAAAAAGCACCTGCGAGCAGGTGCTTTTAAAATCGTCTTGATACTGAAATTAGTCAGCAGCAACAACTTGTAGTTTAACGGTCGCGAACACTTCAGAGTGAAGTTGAACGCTGATCTCGAACTCACCAGTTGTACGTAGTGCACCTTCAGGAAGGCGAACTTCGCTCTTAGCAACTTCAACGCCAGCTGCAGTGATTGCATCAGCGATGTCACGAGTACCGATAGAACCGAACAGTTTGCCTTCGTCACCCGCTTTAGATGCGATAACAACCGCTTCTAGAGCTTCAACTTTCTCAGCGCGTGCTTGTGCAGCAGCTAGTTGCTCAGCAACTTTCGCTTCAAGTTCAGCACGACGTGCTTCGAACATTTCAACGTTGCCTTTAGTAGCCATAACTGCTTTACCCTGTGGGATAAGGAAGTTACGAGCGTAACCAGACTTAACGCTTACTGTGTCGCCCAGGCTGCCTAGGTTACCGATTTTATCAAGTAGAATAACTTGCATTGCTTAATCCTCTTTCTTAATAAACGGTACCGATTACTGATGTTTGTCAGTGTACGGTAGCAGAGCCAGGTAACGAGAACGCTTGATCGCGCGAGCTAGTTGACGCTGATACTTAGCGCTAGTACCAGTGATACGGCTTGGTACGATTTTACCAGCTTCAGTGATGTAGTTTTTAAGAGTTGCTACGTCTTTGTAATCAATCTCTTGTACGCCTTCTGCAGTGAAACGGCAGAATTTACGACGACGGAAGAAACGAGCCATGGGCTATCTCCTGATCTTAAATATGAATGATGTCATCGGCATGTAACACTAATTTTCTGATGCCATGTTGGCCAGTTTGATAAGCAACAAAGCCGCTTATCTTAATGTTACTGCCTAAAACGAGTTGTTGAGTTTTCTCATGAGCCCCTTAACCACTGCTAGCCACTAGTATTCGACAATAAATTGCCTTACTCGGCTTGCTTCCCCGCGAGGAATGATGCCCTAAGCAGAGATGGTTTCGAACGAATCGTGAACGACGATGCCGCTCGGTTTCATTCGATGGGTCAGACAATCAATTACTCAGCAGCTGCTTCTCTCGCTTCAGCGTCGCGACGAGGAGCACGCTCTTCTTTCTGCTTAAGCATGATTGAAGGCTCAGTGATAGCCGCTTTAGTACGCATGATCATGTTGCGTAGTACTGCATCGTTGAAACGGAAAGCAGTTTCCAGTTCATCGATAACAGCTTGGTCAGCTTCCACGTTCATTAGAACGTAGTGAGCTTTGTGAAGCTTGTTGATTGGGTAAGCCAGTTGACGACGGCCCCAGTCTTCTAGACGGTGAACTTGACCGCCAGCTTCAGTGATTGAACCAGTGTAACGCTCGATCATGCCTGCAACTTGCTCGCTTTGATCAGGGTGCACCATGAATACGATTTCGTAATGACGCATTTATTGCTCCTTACGGATTATTAGCTTCCACGTTTGGCCCGGTCGTCCAGAGGAAGCAAGGAACTAAGGGTTATTGACCGAGTTTTAAGGATGGCAGATGGTACAGAAAGAGCACAAATTACGCAAGGGGTATTTTTCAACCGCAGCGAAGGAGGAAGCTAGGTTCTAGGTTCTAGGTTCTAGGTTCTAGGTTCTAGGTTCTAGGAAACTAGGGAACTAGGGAACTAGGGAACTAGGAAACTAGGAAACTAGGAAACTAGGAAACTAGGAAACTAGGAAACTAGGAAACTAGGAAACTAGGAAACTAGGAAACTAGGAAACTAGGAAACTAGCAAACTAGCAAACTAGCAAACTAGCAAACTAGCAAACTAGCAAACTAGCAAACTAGCAAACTAGCAAACTAGCAAACTAGCAAACTAGCAAACTAGCAAACTAGCAAACTAGCAAACTAGCAAACTAGCAAACTAGCAAACTAGAAAACTAGAAAACTAGAAAACTAGAAAACTAGAAAACTAGAAAACTAGCCACCTCGCTTCTCGCATTTACGCTTTGGCTAATTCAGCGCGCATCTCATTGATCACCGCTTGATAATCTGGCTGACCGAAAATCGCAGAACCGGCAACAAACATATCTGCACCTGCCTCGGCAATTTCACGAATATTCTCGACTTTTACCCCGCCGTCGATTTCCAGACGGATGTTGCGTCCAGACTCGTTGATACGCTGGCGTACAGCACGCAGTTTATCTAAGGTGTGCGGGATAAACGACTGACCGCCAAAGCCCGGGTTGACGGACATCAGCAAGATCAAGTCTACTTTATCCATGATGTAATCGAGGCAAGACAGGGGCGTCGCAGGGTTGAGCACCACGCCAGCCTGACAGCCGTGCTCTTTGATCAGTTGCAAGGTGCGATCGACATGCTCAGACGCTTCTACATGAAAGGTGATCATCGTAGCGCCCGCTTTAGCGAAATCCGGAATGATGCGATCGACTGGTTTTACCATCAAATGCACATCAATCGGCGCGGTAATGCCGTAGTCACGCAACGCTTTACAGATGGGTGCACCAAACGTCAGGTTAGGCACGTAGTGGTTGTCCATTACATCGAAATGCACCACATCGGCGCCTGCCGCCAGCACTTTTTCAACATCTTCCCCTAAGCGGGCAAAATCAGCAGACAAAATCGATGGAGCAATAAGAAAATCTTTCATACCTGACCTCAGTAGTAGCAAGCAAATCTAATTGCGCGCAATTTTACCGAAGCCAGTGCACAGATCCACTACTAGAGTGTAATAGTGTGAGAGTTATGGATTGCGACGAGTGGTTAGTCGTTTTGTTCGGCGTGAAACAGCGCCAGCAGCTCATCAACTTTGCTGCGACCGCCGCCATTACGACTAATGGTACGTTTGACTTTGACCACGCTCAGTTCAGCGCCATGATACAAGCGCCTTGTTAAGGTGGTGTCGTGGTTGGAAATCAGTACCGGAATGCCGCGCTCTTTGGCCGCTTTTTCTGCCACATCGGCTAGAGCGGCTTGGTCATCCAGGCTAAAGCCGTTGCCCGCGTATGAGGTAAAATTGGCGGTGTTGGAGAGCGGCGCATACGGTGGATCGCAGTAAATCACACAGCCTTTGCGCGCGCGGCGAAATGTCTCTTGGTAGCTCTCACATACAAACGTCGCTTTTTGCGCTTTTTCAGCGAAGAACTCCAACTCAGCCTCTGGGAAATAGGGCTTTTTGTACGAGCCAAACGGCACATTGAAGCCGCCTTTTTTGTTGTAACGGCATAAGCCATTAAAACCAAAACGGTTCATATAGAGAAAAGCCAACGAGCGGTACATCACTTCGTCTGATTTGTTAAATTCAGAACGAATATGCAAATACGCCTCTTTGCGGTTATTTTCCGCAACAAACCAGCGTTTTGCTTCGCTAATGTATGTCTGCGGCTGCTCTTTGAGCAGGTTGTAGAGATTGATAAGATCGGGGTTGATATCAGCGAGCAGATAGTGATCGTAATCCGTGTTGAGAAACACCGAACCTGCACCGACGAATGGCTCAACCAGTTTACGAGCCTCGGGCAAATGTCTCTGGATATCGTCTACCAGGCCATATTTGCCTCCGGCCCATTTTAAAAAGGCACGCTGCTTTTTCATCGACTGCTCTTTAACCGCTCTATCTATCAACCCACATCAAGGCTGCGGAATGTAACATATTTTGCTGTGAAGCTCAGGATTATTTCACCCGATCAATCTCACGCTGTACCTGACTTAACGATTTTGCCCAAGGACCGAGCGATTGCAGCGACGCAGGCAAGCTTTCTACCGCATCGCGAGCCATCTGAATGGTCGGGTAATCCTGATAGGTCACAATGTACCACTCGGTATCATTACGCAGTGTCGGGTAAATGCGTACCGCGTTATGCAACTGGTGCTTATCCAAAAATGCCTGCACATCGGGCATGGACGTCATTGCAGCAAGCTGCAAGGTGTAACTGCGAGGTGAGAGCGCTTTCAGCTCTTCGCGGGCGAATGAGAAAGAGACGGTTGGTGGCGCTTGCTCGGCAACGGGTGCCGTCACGGCTTCTGCATCCACTTCATTTGGCGTCTCGACAGGCGCTTCAACCATGGAATCGGCCACCACAGCATCGATCTTACTGGTATCCGCCTGCTCGGGTTTATTTTCCAGCAGCGCATCGACTACGTCTGATTCAATGATGACCCGTTGCTGATCTTGATCGCTGATGCCGACACTGGCAGCGCTGGTCATCACCGGTGGAGGAAGCGACGCTGAGTCATCCGCCGCATCTTTAAACTGCTCACTCTCTATGCTGTCTTGAGCGGTTTCGGCCACGGACTCTGTCGTTTGGCTGGCGTCTGATGTCTCTGCGCTGGGCTCTAAGGTCGGGATCGCCGTCTGTTCCATGGTACGCGTGATAAGCTCCGCTTGCTCATCGGCAGAAGGTTGGCTGAACACCCACCAATACCCGGCAGCGGCGAGCAGCAGTAAAATCAACGCGGTTAACGCCATATTGATTGGCGAGGCGACAATAGAACGTATCACAACCCTTTTTTCCACCTTAATCTCTCCTAATGCCATGATCGCCCCCGGTGTCGGGCTGGTTTTCTTAAAGGCGGCGCGCACTTTTTTCTCTGCATCGTCAGCCACATATCGCACCACCATCTGTTCAAAAAAGCGCAGCGCTTCGGTTTCGCTCAGCATCTCGATGTCGAGATCAATCGGTTTATGCTCTTGTCCATAGCCCAGTCGGGTCAGCAGCGGCTCCATGGTGCCAGCTTCACTAAACAGCAACACGTTGACCGACCAATGCGGATTCGACTGCGCTTCCAGCACCAACATCCACAGCTCAGAGACTAAGGTTTCGCTAAGCAAATGGGCATCGTCAATCACGATGGCGACATCGCATCCCTGCCCTTCCAGCAAACGCTCCAAGCTTTCAAGCAAGGAATCATGCTGATTAAACATCGGCTCGCTCACCAGTTGACTTAAGATCAAACTCCGATGCTGGCCGTCATTTTGGTTGGGATGGCAAAGCAATAAACATTGATTTTTCTCTTGCGCGTACTGTTCAAGGTAGCGCTGAGCCAGCCACGATTTACCATGGCCTTTGGCACCGTGAATGGTGACTAAATTGGAGCCAAAATTGGTCAGCAACTCGAGGCGTTCGAGCAGTTCTGTTTGCGAATCTAATTCAAGTACATGAGGCTGTGCGAAACTCATGGGCATTTTCCCTAATAAAATAGCCCCAATCGGAGCTACTCAAAGGCCAGTTTAACGACTTGTGCGGCACTCTTCGATGGCCTGACGGATCACTTCCTGAGGTACATCGGCCACCACATCGGCGGTGCCGATCCCAGTAGGGAGAACCAGACGTAGTTTTCCGGACAATACTTTTTTATCACGCATCATATGCGTCATAAAGTCTTCAAATGACATGCTTTCTGGCGTGTGCACTGGCAGCTTAGCTCGTTTAAGTATAGAGAGTATTTGCTCAAACTGCGCCTCAGTGATCATGCCTTGCAGTTGTGCCGTGCGCGCCGCCATTACCGTGCCAGCCGCGACGGCTTCGCCATGCAGCCAGTTACCATAGCCCATTTCCGCTTCGATGGCGTGACCAAAGGTGTGACCAAGATTGAGCAAGGCGCGAATGCCGGACTCTTTTTCGTCCTGCGCCACCACTTCGGCTTTGATCTCGCAGCAGCGGGCAATCGCGTAGGTAAGGGCTTGCTCGTCGAGCGCGTAGAGTTTGTCGAGGTTTTCATCCAGCCAAGTGAAGAATGCCGCATCGTAAATAATGCCGTATTTGATCACTTCCGCCATACCTGCCGCAAATTCGCGCTCTGGGAGCGAGCTAAGGCAATCGGTATCGATAATCACCGCTTTGGGTTGGTAAAAAGCGCCGATCATATTTTTACCCAGCGGATGGTTGACGGCGGTTTTGCCCCCCACCGAAGAGTCCACTTGGGAAAGTAAGGTGGTAGGGATCTGGATAAAGTCAACGCCACGCTGGTAACACGCCGAGGCGAAACCGACCAAATCACCAATTACGCCGCCCCCCAATGCCACAACAACCACATCACGGCTGAAGTTGCCTTGCAGTAAAAAGCTCATCACTTGGTTGAACGTTTCTAGCGTTTTGTACTGTTCACCGTCGGGTAGTTCGAGTAGTGAGGCTTGGCAGCCGAGTTGACCTAATAAGGAGAGGATTTTGTCCGCATAGAGAGGTGCGACGGTAACGTTGGTGATCACCACCACTTTCTGACCAGAGGATAAGAAAGAAAGGTACGCCGGGTCTGAAAATAACCCGGCGCCGATAGAGATTGGGTAGCTACGCTCAGCAAGGTTGACCGTAATCCGTTCCATGGTTGCACTCCACTTAAAAAGAAATAATTGATTTATCTCTCTTCTAGCATTTTTACGATCTGGTTGGCTACCACTTTTGCGCTTTGATCATCAGTGCGCACTGTGTAATCTGCGATTTCCTCATAGAGAGGGTTGCGCTCCTCGGCCAGTGCTTCCAGCACTTCACGTGGATTGTCCGTCTGCAGTAGAGGACGTTTTTTGTCGCGGTTGGTACGAGCGAGCTGTTTCTCGATCGTAGTTTCTAGGTAAACAACAATACCGCGAGCAGAAAGGCGATTGCGGTTTTCTTTGCTCTTTACCGAGCCACCGCCCGTTGCCAGTACGATACCTTGTTCCAGTGTCAGGTCGTTAAGAACCGTTTCTTCACGTTTGCGAAAACCTTCTTCGCCCTCAACATCAAATACCCAAGCGATATCTGCACCCGTACGTTCTTCGATAACCGTGTCGGAATCTAGAAATTCCATATGGAGTTGTTGAGCCAGGTAGCGACCAATTGTGCTTTTGCCAGCGCCCATCGGGCCAACAAGGAAAATATTACGTTTCTCAGCCATGTTTAGCAGTAATTTACAACGTTAATTCAATGACATCGCCACAAGAATGGTTCAGCGTAATGCTGATATTTCAAGGCTTGTGGCACCAATTCCTCACAGACATTCGTGATAAGACCCGAAATTATCAAGGTATGGTGACACTATTGCAACTTTATTTTTGATCTAATTACGCTCCCCTGACCCTATCTACGGTCAGGGGAGCGAGACAACTATTGAATAACCACCTTTGGCGTCACAAAGATCAACAGTTCCCGTTTACCGATATTTTCATAGCTGCGGCGAAACAGCGCGCCAAGCAGTGGCAGATCGCCCAGCAAAGGCACTTTGTCGACCGTACTGGTGACGCTATGTTGGAAAATGCCGCCGAGAACCACGGTTTCACCATTGTTAACCAACACCTGAGTGCCGATACGTTGGGTGTCAATCGCCACCGCTTCACCCGTACCGGTTTTCACCACTTCACCCGGCCTGTCTTGTGTAACGCTAAGATCAAGCACCAAGCGGTTATCCGGGGTGATCTGCGGCGTGACTTTCAAACTCAGTACCGCTTTTTTGAACGAAACGGTGGTCGCGCCACTGGAGGACGATTCCAGATAGGGAATTTCGGTCCCTTGTTCGATGTAGGCTGGCTTTTTATTGGTGGTAATCAGACGCGGGCTGGAAATGATCTCCGCTTTTGACTCACGCTGCAGCGCCGACAGCTCTAGATCAAGCAGTAGATCCGAGCCCAGCTTGGCGACTTGGAAAGCGATGCTTGATGCGTTGCCGGAGGTCGCCCCCAGATTGACGTTGAGAAAATCGTCGATGCTGCTGGAGCCGCCACCGCTATCGCCTCCTGAGCCAGAACCGCCACCAGCCGCGTTGTACAAACCGACGCTCGCCAAGTTGTTCTCGATCGAACCGCCCACCGTGTGGCTGCCGTTGACCGAGGTAAAACCCCAACGCACGCCCAACTCATCCAAATTGCCTTCATTGACGGTGACAATGCGTGCTTCAATTTGCACCTGTTTGACCGGAATATCGAGCGAATTGACAATCTCACGAATCACCGCAATGTTTTCCGGAAGCTCTCGTAACAGTAAGGAGTTCGTACGTTCATCAATCGCGATGCTACCGCGCTCAGACAGCATGCTGACCGACTCGGTGCCGCTGATCATCTCGGCAATGTCGGACGCTTTGGCAAAGTTCACCTTGATAATTTCCGATTTGAGTGAGCCTAACTCTTCCGCCAAACGCTGCTTTTCCAGATGCTGCTTCTCACGCAAGTCCAACTCTTCTTTTGGCGCGATCAGCACCACATTGCCTTCCACCCGCTTGTCTAGCCCTTTGACTTGCAAAATGATGTCGAGCACTTGCTGCCACGGCACGCCATCCAAGCGCAAGGTCAGATTGCCCGTGACGGAATCGGAGACCACTAGGTTAAAACCGTTGTAGTCCGCTATCAGTTGCAACACGTTTCTCACCGGAATGTCTTGGAAGTTGATCGAGATAAGCTTGCCCTCTTTTTCTAGGATGCTTTTCTCCTCGACTTGCTGCGGGGTTTCTATACGACTGACCGTCACTTCCAAATAGCGCCCTGTCAAACGATATTCATGACGAAACTCCCCCGAGACAGACGCCAGCAAACGCGTCGTTGACACATCACGGAACACTTCAACACTTTCAACTGGCGTTGAGAAGTCTTTAACGTCTAATAGATAGAGCTGTTCGTCGCTGACGCGGGTGTTGAGCAGCTCAATGCTAAGCCCCTCCTGCACAGGTTTAAGGTCCACCACCGCGGCAGGCGAAACCAACTCGACAATGATCACCGCGGCTTTATTCTGGTTGGTTCTAAAATCAATGCTTTTCAGCGCATTCTCACTCGCTGACTGACTGTTATTCTCTGGCTGCGCGTTTGCAAACGCGGCAAAGAGGCAGAGAGCAAACAGGCACATTAATTGGCGTAGCGGAGCCTGTAATCGAATCATTCCTTTCTTCATGGTCATTTCTCAAATCACTTCTAGTGGTATCTTTGCCTATCTCAATGCCAGCTTGACTTTACGCTGCTGCCAACAACCTAGCCCATCGGGTAAGGTTTCATTGATCATTAAATACGAGGGGGTAATCAGCGTTACTTTGCCGTTGTTCTGCCCAATGTATTGCCCCGCGAGTACCCGTTCGACCGTTCCTTGCGGGGTTTGCACTAAGCCGGAAACGGAGTTACCGCTGCCCATGATGCCTTTTAAACGCAGTTGGCTGAGCGGGTAGCGCTCTAGGCGTCCGGAGCGGGCGCGTTCAGCCGGTTGCCAGCACTCTTTTTTCACCACCGGCTGGGTGGCTATCACCGCTTCTTTGGGCAGTTCAAAGGGCAAACGCAGCGCCGCCGAGGCGTACGATGTCGCGACATATTCCTGCTCTGGTTTGAGCTTGGCGACCTCTTGGCGAGCCTGTGATTCCACCTGACGCAAAAAGTCATCCAAAGAGTCACTGTTGGCGCGACAGCCTGCCAACAGCAATACAACCGAGAACATCCACCAGCTACTTTTCATGGGCCACCTCCGGCTTAAACTGGTACGTGTTGGCTTTAACGCGAAAATGCAGTGTGCTGCTCTCCAAACTGACCCGCTGCCAAGTAACGTCGCTAAAGTTAATGATGCGCGGCAGCTCGGCGATCGCTTGGGAAAACTGGCCGATGTCGTTGTAATCCCCGGTCAGTTCAATGTTGAGAGGAAGCTGATAGAGGAAATCCTTGCTCAGTTTTTCCCCCCAATCGATGCGGGTAAAGGTGAGATCGTTTTCCAACCCAAGTTCATTGACCGACGCGAGCAAGGTCGCCAGCTCTTTTTGCGCAGGCAGTTGCTGGAGCAAATAGTCGTAACGATTTGATAATTCATCCAACTGAGACTGAAGCTGAGGCAAGGCGGCCGCTTTGTTGGCTTTGATGCGCAGTGCGACTTTGAGGTTTTGCTCCTCCTCCACCGCCCGTTGCAACGCCTCTTGCTCTGGTTGCAGATAGAACCAGTAGCCAAAGCCTTGAATGATCATCATCAGTAGCAGCACCACCAAGCTTTGTGGCAACAATGGCCACTCCGCAATTTCGTCGATATCAAGATCCTGCCAATCAACCATGATTTGCCTCCGCCACTGCCTGCACGGATTGTGGCTTCACGCCAAACATAAAAGAGACAGTGAAGGTCTGAAACGCTTTACCAAATCGCTCTTTGCCATGCACGATGGAGTGCATCTCAACGTCGTAAATCGCCTCCGAGCGCTCAAGATTGTCCAACATGGTGGCAAGGCGCGCCGTGCTGTCACTGATACCCGCCATTTCCACTTCCTGGTCGCTCATTTTGATCTTGTCGACGTAAACCCCTTCAGGAATGACATTGGGCATAATATTCATCAGTTCCGTGGTGTTATTACGCTGCGCTTGCAGTGACTCCACCACCTTCAGACGCGCTAAGATCTGTCCGTGTTCTTCTTTAGCGATCTTCATCGCTTGAATGCGCTGATCCAACTGGGCGATGTAGTGGTTTAGGTAGTTGAGGCGATCTTGCTGTAAGCGCTGCTGATAACTAACGTATTGGCCAATCCCCCACTGAATCGCCACAGCGATCAGCACGCCTAAAATCAGTACCCCAACAAAACGGCGTCGATGCTCCTCTCGCTGATATTCGCGCCACGGCAGAAGATTAATGGTGTGCTTCATGTTTGTTCTCCAACCATTGAATCCCACCGATGGCTAATCCAGCGGCAACCGAAAAGTGGTGCCAGTCAACACTGCGACGTTTTTTGCGCGCCACTTTCATCTCAAACAGGCCGAGCGGATTGAGCAGTTCACACTCCAACGACAAACGACGAGAGAGCGCTTCGAGTAACAGGGGAGTCGCCGCGCCCTCGCCACACAACCAAAGACCTTGTGGCTTGTCTTGACTATTGATGGACTGAAAGAGCTGCAACTGTCGCGCGACGCGATCCACCATCTCCACAATAAAGCGCTCGGTCTTCTCCTGCGCATCATGGGCACTGAACTCATCACCGATCGCGGCGTTCAAATGCTCAACGCCGTACGCGAACTCTTTGATAAAGTGCGTTTTCTCGCGCTGATGAATTATCAGCGAAGTGGTTTGCGCACCCACATCCAACAAACAAAAAGCACTTTTGTCTGGGTAGCGCTGCGCCGCCAGTTCTCGCAGGTTAAACAAGCAGTGGGCGTGCATGTCCACCAACACCGGTTTCAACCTCACCGCCTGCGCGGCGCGCACCCGACTCTCGACCACCTCTTTCTTAGTGGCAAAGATCTGCACGCTCTGACTGGCGCTTTTGCTCTGCGCGGGTTCATGCAAACGCACATAATCCATATTCAGCTCATCGACCGGAAACGGCGATTGATGGGAAAAAGCCTGCAAAATGGCGATTTCACACTCTTTCTCATCTTCTATCGGTTCAATTTGCAATTGCTTGCTGATCACGGCACTATCCGGCACGGCCAGCGCCACCTGACGACGGAAACGCGGCAACTCTTTATTCAGGACTTTAAGCGTATTGACAATTTCCTGATGATTCAGAGTGTGGTTTTCGGCGACAATAGCGCGCTCAAATACAATTTCTTTATATCCCAGCAAGGCATAGCTATTTCCTGCGGGTTTCAGAATGACAGCCTTGAGGCTACGATGACCAATATCAATCCCGGTAACTAAGGGTTTACCCATCTCCAACTGCTCCCATTTTCTTAGCTCAAAAGGTTGTTATTAGCCGTCAAATGAGAGTTAATAACGCAAGAGCTAAATTTTTAGCCTAGAGTACAAGGGTTTGCCGTCATACAGCCTCAACTAAACAGGGATTCTCCGGTGAAGTTCATAAAGCGTTTACTTATCTTTGCATTGGTTTGCATAATTCTTGGAGTCACTACAATATTTGGGTTTTATCAATACGTTAAACCCGACCTACCAGATGTGGCGGCGTTAAAAAATGTGGAATTGCAGACCCCGATGCAGGTCTTCAGCCAAGATGGCAAGTTGATCGCACAATTTGGTGAAAAACGCCGAATTCCGGTTACCTACGAACAGATTCCTCGTCAGTTGATTAACGCACTGATCGCCACGGAAGACAGCCGCTTTTATGATCACTACGGCATCGACCCGATTGGTATCACCCGAGCGGCGCTGGTCGTGGCCATGTCAGGCTCCGCCAAACAAGGGGCGAGTACCATTACCCAACAGTTGGCACGTAACTTCTTCCTCTCCAATGAGAAGAAGTTGATGCGCAAAGTGAAAGAGATCTTTATTGCTATCCACATTGAGCAACTGCTGAGCAAGCAGGAGATCATGGAGCTGTACGTCAACAAAATCTTCCTTGGTTACCGCTCGTATGGCTTTGGCGCAGCGGCACGCGTCTACTTTGGTAAAGATCTGCACGATTTGACGCTGGGTGAAATCGCCACGCTGGCGGGTATGCCGAAAGCCCCTTCGACCCTCAACCCACTTTATTCCCTTGAACGCGCAACCAACCGTCGCAATGTGGTGTTGATGCGTATGTTGGATGAAAAGTACATCAGCCAAGAAGAGTATGACGCGGCACGTTCAGAGCCTTTGATCGCGCAATATCACGGCGCAGAGATTGAACTCAATGCTCCGTATGTGGCTGAGCTGGCACGCGCGTGGATGGTGCAGCAGTATGGCGAAGAGAAAGCTTACACCTCGGGCATGAATGTCTACATGACCGTCGATTCCAAGCTGCAAGAAGCCGCCAATCACTCGGCAATCAACAATCTGCTGGCTTACGATGAGCGTCATGGCTATCGCGGCGCAGAAAGCGTACTGTGGAAAGCAGACCAAACGCCTTGGGATAGCGAGAAGATGGATAGCCATCTCAATGACCAGCCGACCTATGGCGAACTGGTTCCTGCGATTGTGACTAAAGTGAGTGGTAAACAAGCCACGGTTTGGGTCAAACGTCAGCAGCAACAAACCATTGCTTGGGAAGGCATGAGCTGGGCACGACGCTTCTTAACCGATGAGCGTCAGGGCGATGACCCGAAAAGCGCCAGCGATATTTTAGCCCCTGGGGAACAAATATGGGTGCGTCAAATCACTCAGCACAGTGAGCAAGGAGAAACCAGCACCAGTTGGCACCTAAGCCAAGTGCCGAATGCCAACACCGCCTTTGTTGCAATGAACCCGGAAAATGGCGCGGTGCTTTCTTTGGTCGGCGGTTTTAACTTTGTGCATAACAAGTTTAACCGCGCCACCATGTCGGTTCGTCAGGTTGGTTCGAGCATCAAGCCTTTCATCTATTCCGCGGCGATCGACAAAGGGATGACCTTAGCGACCTTGATAAACGATGCACCGATCAACAAATGGGATCAAAGTCAAGGCACTGCATGGCGACCAAAAAATTCTCCGCCGACCTATTCTGGCCCAACGCGAGTGCGAATTGGTCTTGCCACATCGAAAAACGTCATGGCGGTAAGAACACTGCGTGAAGTCGGTTTAGATGAAGCGCGACAGTATCTGACCCGCTTTGGTTTTGAACTGGATCAGCTTCCTCGCTCTGAAACTATTGCTCTTGGTGCAGGCAGTTTGACACCAATGAAAATGGCGCAAGGTTTCTCGGTATTCGCCAACGGCGGCTATTACGTCGAACCTTTTTACATCAGCCGTATTGACGACGCCTATGGCAATACGGTTATTGAGTCTCAGCCCAAAACCATCTGCCGCGATGCGTGCCAAACGCAAAACCGCGATCCGCTCGCCGAGCAGTTTAACGAGCAGGACGAAGATGATTTGCACGCGCCGCAGGTGATCAGTGAGCAGAACGCCTTTATTCTGCGCGAAATGATGTACAGCAACATTTGGGGCGGCGGTAACTGGCGTGAAGGCACAGGGTGGAATGGCACAGGCTGGCGCGCTCAAACCCTCAACCGCCGTGATATTGGCGGTAAAACCGGAACAACCAACGATTCAAAAGACGCGTGGTACAACGGTTATGGCCCTGGTTTAGTGGCGATTGCTTGGGTCGGTTTTGATGATCACAGCCGTGCGCTGGGCAGAACTACTTTAAACCGCAACCTCGGCAAAGATGTCATTTCGGGCGCGGAATCGGGCGCTAAAACCGCACAACCGGCGTGGATCGATTTTATGCAGCAAGCGCTTGATGGTGTGCCAGCACAAGAAAAAGTCGTTCCAGCCGATATCGTTCGCGTGCGCATTGATCGCGATACCGGCCTTTTGACCCATAAAGTGGATGAGAGCTCGATGTTCGAGTACTTTATCAAAGGCACAGAGCCGACGCAGTACGTTACCGAGCACAGTGAAGAGAGCATCTATTCCAGCTCCGGCGATGGCGGTGATAACGGGCTGTTCTAAGCCAACTGACAAAAAATAAAGTAAAAAGGTTGCTGGCGAAGCAACCTTTTTTATCTGACCTTCAAGCGCACCGTTAAGTTCTGTGGGTAAGAATATCGCTAATGGTTTTCGCTAACTGTTCAAAGCGCGCCCTCAGTGGCGAACCTGGACGATAAGCCAAAACAATCTTGCGCGACGGCACCGGGTTGACCGCTTTGACATAGCAGACACCATCTTTCTCTTTCTCTTTTGGTAAGGAGAGCTCCGGCAACAATGTAATCCCAGCGCCCGCCGCAACCATATTACGCAGCGTTTCTAAACTGGTGGCCTTAAAACGCTCATCATCACGCGCACCCGCTGCAAAGCAGAAACCGAGCGCCTGATCGCGCAGGCAGTGGCCATCCCCCAGCGCCAACACCGTTTTGCCATTCAGCTCTAACATATCCAACTGCTCTTGTTTGGCCCACTCATGATTGAGTGGCACGGCGATACTCAGCGGCTCATGATAGATATCGATCTCTTTAAACGGCTCAGTTTCGGCGACCGACGCCAAGATAAGACAGTCTAACTTGCCCGCTTCAAGTTGGTTGACCAATTGCTGCGTTTGCGCTTCATGCAGAAACAGCTCTAGCTCAGGGTAACGTTCTTTCAATTGGGGAATAATGCGTGGCAATAAATAGGGCCCCAAAGTGGGAATAAAGCCGATGTGCATCGGACCACTCATTTCGCCATTTTGTCCACTGGCCATCTCTTTGAAGGTTTTCACCTCACGCAGAATGACTTTCGCCTGATCGACCAGTTGCAAACCCGCATCGGTAAACAGCACTCGGCGGCTACTGCGCTCTAATAAAATGGTGCCAATTTCTTCTTCTAACTTACGGATCTGACCACTCAGCGTTGGCTGGCTGACAAAACAGGCTTCCGCCGCTTTACGAAAATGTTTGTGCTCCGCCAATGACACCAGATATTCCAAGTCTCGGATATTCATCACAACTCCAATCGAATTTGACTATCAAAACCATAACATCAAACGATTAGAGCTATCAAATATTTTTACCCAAATGAACAGCCACACTCAAAAGCAAGCCATATTTGGCCAAGATTCGGTTCTCTGCCCTTTTTGTTTATACTGGATCCCATAGCGCTAGGGAGAAAGCAATGAGCTGTAATAGATGTGATGGACATTGGTTCTGGAAAAAAATTGGGCGATGCAAGCGCTGCATGGATCAGCTTACTGTTTTGTCTGTGCTGTGCTGGATCGTTTGGTGGCTGGCGTTTCGGGAGCAACCGACCTCTATTGAGTCGATCGCGCTGATTGTGGCGGGGTTTGCATTTAACGCTCTGCTCTTCCTGCATTTATGGATGAAATATGTGATCTTGCCTTGGCGAGCGAGACAAAACGATGCGCGCAAATAAAAAAAGCCCCGAAACCAATTTCGGTTTCGGGGCCTTCTTAGATTCGTTCTAAGAAAAAGCAGTGGTACTAAATAGACCATGCTGCTTTACGTTGGTTCCGCAAAAAGTCGTATTTTTTGACTTTTTTATAAGAAACTTGAAATAGTCAGTAAAAACAGAGCTATGCAACATGCGCTCGTGCAATCACTTGCTCAAAAAGATTCACTTCCAGCGCTACTTCATCACACGCATGCTGACGCGGGCATTGGTCACAATCTTTTAGTACCTTCTCAGGCAACAGCGATTTAGACGTCGGAATAAAGCTCTGCTTCATAAAAAATTCCGGGGTGCGGGTAAGCACAAACACTTTTTTGATCGCCATTTGCCGCGCTTTCGCCAGCAAATAGTGCACAATCGCGGTTCCTTGCCCTTGTCCTTGCCAACCCGCTTCAATGCCCAGCGAGCGAATTTCTGCTAAGCCCGAATCATACACATACAGAGAGGCACAACCGGTCACTTCGCCTTGATGCTCTGCCACGGCAAACGAGCCAATGTCGCGCACCAGTTCATTGCGTGAACGCGGCAAGTTTTCCCCCATATTGGCCCAGTAAGCGACCATGCTTTCCAGCGCTTCAATGTCGGTCAAACGTGCCGGACGCACTTTGACCGCTGACGCATCACGCTGCGCTAAGCGCTTGTCGGCTTGCTCCACCGCATAAGCCACTTGCTTGGGTGATACACCGCCAAGGGCGCTGCGTTTTTCCAAGCACGATTCGATGGTGAGGATCTGATAGACATCTTGCTCAATCACTGGCGAGAAGGCTTTCAGCTCATCAAGCGAGAGCTCTTCCAGCGCGCAGCCTTTGGCAATCGCGCCAACCACAGTCACCCCGACAATATGGTGCGCTTCACGGAACGGAATGCCTTTGGCGACCAGATAATCCGCCAATTCGGTTGAGTTGGCATAGCCCTGCTTAGCCGCTTCCAGCGTGCGTTCGCCGTTTACTTTGATGCCATCAAAACAGAGCGCCGCCATCTCCATACAATCGTTCCACGTGTCGAGCGCGTCAAACAGCCCTTCTTTGTCTTCCTGCATGTCTTTGTTGTACGCCAGTGGCAAAGCTTTGACTGTCATCATCATGCCCGCCAATGCACCATAAACTCGGCCTGTTTTGCCACGAATCAGCTCCAGTGCATCCGGGTTTTTCTTCTGTGGCATCAAGGAAGAACCAGAAGTAACGGTATCGGCTAACTCAATAAAACCGGACTCACCAGAGTTATAGAAGATCATATCTTCCGCGAGGCGAGAGAGGTGTAGCATCGAGATCGACGCCACCGACATCAGTTCCATCACGTGGTCGCGATCAGACACCGAATCGAGCGAGTTGCGCGTCGCACGGCGAAAACCGAGATTGTGCGCCAACTGCTCGCGATCAATCGGATAAGCGGTCCCTGCCAGCGCGCCCGAGCCAAGCGGGCAAGTGTCCAAACGCTGCAGGGCATCACTCAGGCGTGAATAGTCGCGCTCAAACATCTCAACGTATGCCAAGCACCAGTGTGCAAAGGTTACAGGTTGTGCACGTTGCAAATGCGTGTAGCCGGGTAATACCGTAGCTTGATGCTGTTTCGCCACGCTGACCATTTGTGTTTGCAGCCGATCGAGCGCCAGCAACAGTTGTTGACCTTGCTGACGGCACCACAGTTTCAGATCGGTTGCCACTTGGTCATTGCGCGAACGGCCAGTGTGCAGCTTTTTACCCAGATCGCCCACTTTGCCGATCAACTGCTGCTCGACCCAAGAGTGAATGTCTTCTGCATCCGAGCGCAAAATCTGGTGCGGATCTTCCATCACTTCGAGCTTAAGCTCGTTGAGCGCCAGTTCCAGCTTTTGCTGCTCTTCTTGGCTAAGCACATTGACCGACAGCAGCGCCTTCGACCAGGCAATCGAGCCCACAATGTCTTGCTCGGCCAATCGGTAATCAAAGCGCAATGAATCGTTAAACTCTTTGAACCTGGTATCTGCCGCCTGGGTAAATCTTCCGCCCCATAATGCCATTGTGTCTCTCCTGATGACTATTGCTTACTGTGGTGTTGTTAACAAGTGTTAGCCAAAATGCAGGCAATTTGCTCACTTTTTCTTATGTGCCAACGTTACGGCAATTCCAACAAAAAATAAAGTATTAATTCATTATTTCTACATATTTATTCATGGAAAATAAAGTGTTTTACTTGCTGTTTGGTCGTGAGTGTCGCTGAGAACGAAAAAGCCTGTCGATCACTCGACAGGCCTTGGATATTGTTACCTTAACTGAAGAATCTTTTTCTTCAGAGGGCTTATTTTTCAGAGGGCTTATTTTTCAGAGAGTTTATTTTTTCAGATTGTTCAACGCACGGATACGGCTTGAAAGCGAGTAAAGACGAATAAAACCGCCTGCGTGGCTGTGATCATACACCTCGTCGGCACCAAAGGTGGCAAACTCTTCTGAGTAGAGGCTGTTCTCTGAGCGTTTTTGCGTCACCGTCGCTTGACCTTTATACAGTTTCACAACCACTTCACCGTTGACATCTTGCGCCAGCTCGTCCGCCGCCGCCATGATGGATTTACGCAGCGGCGTGAACCAGCGGCCATCGTACACTAAGTGTGAGGCTTTCACGCCCAGCTCTTCACGGAACTCAAACGAAGTTTTATCCAGTACCAGTTGCTCAACCGCACGCAGAGCTTCCATCATGATGGTGCCCCCTGGGGTTTCATAGCAGCCACGTGATTTCATGCCAACCAGACGGTTTTCCACGATATCAATACGACCCACACCATGTTTCGCGCCTTTCTCGTTGAGGTAAACCAGCGCGTTGTATGGCGTCATCGGTTCGCCATCGACACCAACTACTTCGCCTTTTTCCACTTGCACGGTAACGTACTCTGGCTCATTCGGCGCTTGTTCAGGATCGACAGTCCATACCCAGCAATCTTCGTTGGGCGCATTCCAAGTACTTTCTAGCACGCCACCTTCGGTTGAGATGTGCCATGCGTTGGCATCACGCGAATAAATTTTGGTGAGTGACGCGGCACACGGAATATTGCGCTCAGCCAAATAATCCAGACACTGCTCGCGGCTGACTAGATCCCATTCACGCCACGGCGCAATCACTTTGAGATCTGGCGCAAGCGCAGCAAACGCTCCTTCAAAACGCACTTGGTCGTTGCCCTTACCGGTACAGCCGTGGCACAACGCATCTGCGCCCACTTTACGTGCGATTTCCACTTGCGCTTTGGCAATCACCGGGCGCGCCATTGAGGTACCTAGTAGGTATTTGCCTTCGTAGTACGCACCGGTTTTCAGCGTTGGGTAGATATAATCGGCCACCAACTCCTCTTTTAGATCGACCACGTAGCACTCAGAGGCGCCCGACGCTTTGGCTTTCTCTTCAATGCCCACCAGCTCTTCTTCGCCTTGGCCGACATCGGCAACAAACGCCACCACTTCGCAGTCGTAGTTCTCTTTTAGCCAAGGGATGATGACTGAAGTATCCAATCCGCCTGAGTACGCGACGACCACTTTATTTACATTTAACTTGCTCATTTTAATTCTCCGTTGATGTGGCGCTGCACTCGGCGGTCAGTGCCATACTCATTCATTCTGTGTCTGATAAGGCTTACAAAAATTTCCGCTTAAGCGGGGACAAACTGTGTACCGATGCTTTCACCGGCAAACAGCCTTGCCAATTTATCTGGGTAGCGCCAGGTCGCGACTTCAATCGCCCGGCCCAAATCGTTGGCCGCTTCCAAGGCCGCTTTCACTTTGACGATCATACCGTCGGTGATCACTTTGCCGGCGATCAGCGCATCGGCTTCGGCTTCGGTCAAACTCTTGATTAAGTGACCTTTGCCATCCAGCACGCCGCTGACGTCAGAAAGCAGAACCAACTCCGCGTCCAGCGCCCCGGCAACTGCCACCGCCGCTTGGTCGGCGTTGACATTCATCAGTTGACCACTCGCTGTAAGGCCGATTGAGCTGATGATCGGCAGCGCGCCTGTGGCTAAAATCGCGCCAAGCAAGGTGGCATCGCCCGGTGTGGCTTTACCTACCGCGCCAAGCTCGGCGTCAAGCTCTGCCACTTGGCACAGACCGCCGTCGGCTAAGCTCAAGCCAACCGCGTTCAGACCATCGGCAATGGCTTGGCCTTGCAGCAGTTTGTTCGCCGTCCCAGCCAGTGCGCCAGCAATGATCGGGATCTGATCGTAAGGCGTTACGCGTAGGCCATTTTTCTTCACCGTCGGCAACTGAAGTTTTTCCATCAGTTCATCCACCAGATAACCGCCACCATGGACGATAACGATCTGTCGCTGCGCTTTTTGCTGATAGGCTGCAATCGCTCCAAAGAGCTGACTTAATGTCTTTGTGCAGGAAAGCGCTGCACCGCCTAATTTGATCACAAGTGGATTGAGAGACTGAGTCATGGTTCTTTCCTTACTCCGGCTACTACAGCAAGGCTGTCAGTGGTGAAAAACCGTAATGAATATTCAGGCATTGCATCGCCTGACTGGATGCGCCTTTCAGCAGATTGTCGATCGCTGAAATGACAATGATATGTTCGCCTTGCACCTTCCATCCGAGGTCGCAAAACGGCGTCATTTCCACCTCTTGTAAGCGAGGCAGCACGTCGCCTTTTAAACGCACCGCAGGTTTGCCAGCATAAGCGGCTTCAAACGCGGCGTTGACTTGTTCTAAAGTGACACCCGCTTTGAGTTTCATGGTCACCGTAGCAAGAATGCCCCGTTTGAAATTGCCAAGATGCGGGGTAAAGATCACCTCACAACCTAGATGGTTGGCGATTTCTGGCTGATGTCTGTGGTTGAATACGCCGTAAGCTTGTAAGCTCACTTCGCAAAAACTGTTGGTCATGGAGGCTTTACGCCCCGCACCAGAAACGCCACTGGTGGCGTTGATCACTGGCCACTGCGCGGTATCGAGCAACTCTTTCGCCAGCAGTGGTTTGATCGCCAGTTGCGATGCGGTTGGGTAACAGCCAGCGACTGCAATCAGCTGACTTTGCGCAATCGCGCTCTCGTTCCACTCCGCTAAGCCATACGCCGCTTTGTCCAGCCAACTGACGTGCTGGTGTTCAAACCCATAGTAAGTAGGGTAAAAATCGTCGCCTTTGACGCGAAACGCGCCAGAAAGATCAAAAACCTGACAGCCTTGTTCGAGAAAGATCGGCGCTAAGTCGTGGCTGACTTCGTGCGCGGTGGCAAGAAACACCACATCACACTGCTCGGCCACGGCTTGAGGATCACTCAACGGTAGAACGTCCATCTCTACCACGCCCGCCAATTTCCCGTGCAATTGAGAAATACACTTACCGGCGTCCGCGCTATTGGCGGAGACATACAAACCTGCTAGCGTGAGCTCAGGATGTTTTTGCACCATCAGAGCCAATTCCGCACCGGTGTAGCCGCTGGCGCCTATAATTGTTGTCTTTAACATCTCAATACATCCGTAAAGCAAAAGGGAAACAAAAGTGACTATTCATATCTAATTTTTGCTTTATATTGATTTTTTATTCATTAAATATGAGTTAATATGTGTTTTACCTTTTTGTTACCCAACTGTCAACAGGGGAAGTGAAGAATCTATGCAATTACCAAGTTTTCTTGAGGTTTACCGCGGCTTGATCGCGACACCATCCATCAGTTCCAGCGACCCGAGTTGGGATCAAGGTAACCGTGAGGTGATCGCCAAACTGGCCGATTGGTTTAGCGCGTTGGGTTTTGCAGTCGAAGTTGTCGAAGTGGAGCCTGGCAAATTCAATATGCTGGCCAAAAAGGGCCAAGGAGAAGGCGGCCTGCTACTGGCCGGACACAGTGATACTGTCCCCTTTGATCAAGGGCGCTGGAGTTTCGACCCACATCAACTCACCGAGAAAGACAACAAGTTTTACGGCCTAGGCACCGCCGATATGAAAGGCTTTTTCGCCTTTATTTATGAAGCGGCCAAGCGCATGGACTGGACAGGGCAGAGTAAGCCGCTGTACGTACTCGCGACCTGCGATGAAGAAACCACCATGCTTGGCGCACGACACTTTAGCGCCAACACCCCTTACAAACCGGATTACTGCATCATCGGTGAGCCAACCAGCTTAGTACCCGTACGTGGACACAAAGGCCATGTGGCCAACGTGGTGCGCGTGACGGGAAAATCGGGCCACTCGTCAGATCCTTCGCTCGGCGTCAATGCCATCGAAATCATGCATGAAGTGCTGTTTGCACTGATGCAACTGCGCGATCGCCTCATTAAGGAGTACCACAACCCGGGATTCGCCATTCCCGGCCCGACACTCAACCTCGGCCACATCCACGGCGGCGACAGTGCCAACCGCATTTGTGGCTGCTGTGAACTGCATTACGATGTGCGCCCACTGCCCGGCATCAGCCTTGATGGCCTCAACAATCTGCTGCGCGGCGCGCTCAAAGAGGTGGAAGCCAAATGGCCGGGGCGGATTGACATCGTACCACTGCATGACCCCATCCCGGGCTATGAATGCCAACACGACCACCCTTTTATTCACGGAGTCGAAAAGCTGTGCGGCAGCGAGTCACAAACCGTCAACTACTGCACCGAAGCGCCATTTTTGCAGCAACTGTGTCCAACCTTAGTGCTTGGTCCGGGTTCGATTGATCAAGCCCATCAGCCCGATGAGTTTCTCTCTTTTGACTTTATTGAGCCGACCACGGATATTTTGCGCAAAGCGATGCGCCAGTACTGTTTTTGAGTAGAGGGAGATGACAACGGCCGTGGCTGTTGCACTAATCCGTCACGGCTGAGCTGTAATTAACTTTCAGTATCGTTTATTCATTAAGGCATAATTTGCGTTAAATCAGCACTGCGAAGGAATATTTGCAAACTAAGTCTGCTTTATTTGACTAGTTACAACAAATTTCGCTAGATTGTGACCTTAACAAGGAACATTGGATGTAATTTTTTTACGAGGCAGGACGACAATGAACGAGAAATACGCCGCTCTCAGGAGTAATGTCAGCATGTTGGGGCACTTGTTGGGCAACACCATACAAGAAGCACACGGTGACGAAATCTTAGAGAAGGTGGAGACGATTCGTAAACTCTCCAAATCTGCCCGCGCTGGCAATCAGGCGGACCGCGACAACCTGATTGAAGAAATTAAAAATCTGCCAGACGAGCAACTAACGCCGGTGGCCCGTGCGTTCAACCAGTTTCTGAACCTGACCAATATCGCCGAGCAATACCACACCATTTCACGCCATTGCGATTCGTACGTCTGCGAACCGGATGCGATCAACACCTTGTTTGCCAAGCTAAGCCAAAACGGTGTCAGCAAACTCGATACCGCGCAGGCGCTGCGTGAACTGAACATTGAACTGGTTCTGACCGCGCACCCGACGGAAATCACCCGTCGCACCATGATCAACAAACTGGTCAAGATCAACGAGTGTTTGTCGAAGCTGGAACTGGGCGATCTCTCCTCCAAAGAGCGTCACAAAACCGAACAACGCCTAGAGCAGTTGATCGCTCAAGGTTGGCACTCAGATGTGATCCGCAAGCAGCGCCCAACCCCGCTGGATGAAGCCAAGTGGGGCTTTGCCGTGGTGGAAAACTCACTGTGGGAAGCGGTACCCGATTTTCTGCGTGAGCTGGATGAGCGCCTGAAAGAGTATCTGGGTGAAGGGCTGCCGATTGATGCCCGCCCGGTACATTTCTCCTCTTGGATGGGCGGCGATCGCGATGGTAACCCGTTTGTCACCCACAGCGTGACGCGCGAAGTCCTGCTGCTGTCTCGCTGGAAAGCCGCCGATCTCTATCTTCAAGACATCAATGAGTTGATCAGCGAACTGTCGATGACCAAGTGTAACGACACCGTGCGTCAACTCGCTGGCGAAGAAGAACACGAACCGTATCGCGCGGTGCTCAAGCAGCTACGCACTCTGCTGTCTGAAACCAAAGAAATCTTAGATGCTAAGATCAACGGCCAAAAACTAGCAGTCAAAGCCCCGCTGCAACACATCGATCAACTTTGGCAACCCTTGCTGGCCTGTTACCAGTCACTACGCGAGTGCGGCATGAGCATGATTGCCGACGGCTCGCTGCTCGACGCACTGCGCCGCGTCAAAGCCTTTGGCGTGCATCTGGTGCGCCTCGACGTGCGCCAAGAGAGCACCCGTCATGCCGATGTGCTGTCGGAGTTGACTCGCTATCTCGGCATTGGCGATTACAATCACTGGAGCGAGCAAGATAAGCTGGCTTTCTTAACCAACGAACTGGCGTCCAAACGCCCGCTTCTGCCACGTGATTGGCAACCAAGCGAACCGGTTAAGGAAGTGCTGGACACCTGCAAAATCATTGCTGCACAACCGCGTGAAGCGTTTGGCGCCTATGTGATCTCCATGGCACGTACCGCGTCGGACGTGCTAGCCGTTCACCTGCTGCTGCAAGAATCTGGCTGTCCGTATCGCATGGACGTTTGCCCGCTGTTTGAAACCCTCGACGACCTCAACAACGCCGAAGCGGTGATCAAACAGCTAATGAGCATCGATCTCTACCGTGGCTTTATCCAAAATCATCAGATGGTGATGATCGGTTATTCCGACTCGGCCAAAGACGCCGGTGTAATGGCGGCGGGCTGGGCGCAATACCACGCAATGGAATCGCTGGTGAAAGTCGCCGAGCAGGAAGGCATTGAGCTAACCCTGTTCCACGGCCGCGGCGGTACAATTGGCCGTGGCGGTGCACCGGCTCACGCCGCACTGCTTTCTCAGCCACCGAAGAGCCTAAAAGGCGGCCTACGCGTGACCGAGCAAGGCGAGATGATCCGCTTTAAACTTGGCTTGCCTGAAGTGGCGGTCAACAGTTTTAACATGTACGCCAGCGCGATTCTTGAAGCGAACCTGCTGCCACCACCAGAGCCAAAGCAAGAGTGGCGCGATTTGATGACCGTACTCTCTGAGGTGAGCTGCGAAGCCTATCGCAGCGTAGTGCGCGGCGAGCCGGATTTCGTCCCTTATTTCCGCCAAGCGACCCCGGAGCTGGAACTTGGCAAGTTGCCACTCGGTTCTCGCCCGGCGAAGCGCAACCCCAATGGCGGAGTGGAAAGCTTACGGGCGATTCCGTGGATCTTCTCTTGGAGCCAAAACCGCTTGCTGCTGCCAGCGTGGCTTGGTGCGGGTGAAGCGATTCAATACTCGATCGACAAAGGGCATCAAGCGCTGCTGGAAGAGATGTGTCGCGAATGGCCGTTCTTCTCCACTCGTCTTGGCATGCTGGAGATGGTGTACTCGAAGTGCAACATCGAGATCTCGCGTTACTATGATGAACGCTTGGCGGATGAATCCCTGCTACCGCTTGGCGATAAACTGCGGGCACAGTTGCAACGCGACATCAAAACCGTGCTGAACGTGGAAAACAATGAGAACTTGATGCAAAGCGATCCGTGGGGACAGGAGTCGATCCGTTTGCGCAATATCTACATTGAGCCACTCAACATGCTGCAAGCTGAACTTTTATACCGCACACGTCAAACGCAAGAAGCGGCAGAAGAGTTGGAAGAAGCCCTGATGGTAACCATCGCTGGCATTGCGGCGGGTATGCGTAACACAGGCTAATCACAGCGCAATATGAGCTAACATCATGACCGTGAAGGCTGCGTGAAAACGCAGCTTTTTTACAATACTCACTCACCAACTTTGCGCGGTGTACGCCCGTAAGCCAACACAAAAATTTAATAATTGGTGATCTAGATCTCAATTAAGAATGTAAGCAAGGCAACAACAAAGCAGTATTTTAAACTACAAAAAGGACAATTAATAAACAGTCATTGCAGAGCATGGTCATGATGTGCAGCTTATTTAGTATTTTATTAGTTTTTTAAGCAAAACCACTCATGTATTCTACTTTATGCTTATATTTAGATATACTACTCGTCCGCTGTGAATTAACTATCAAACCATCATTTTCACAGCTTGATGGAAAATTCCATCCACCCTAGGTGATAAACGGCTTTTAAGGTGACAGGACCAACACAGTGTTGGTGCTGACTGTACATAAAACAAATTGCATCAAAAATAAGAGTGCAAACGCAGTACAGCCAGCTTGTTAACAGTTTATTGACCATTTGGATGAAGACATGTCATTACCACACGTTATTCTGACCGTTTTAAGCACACGTGATGCTACCGGTTACGACATCACGAAAGAATTCTCAGCCAGTATCGGCTACTTCTGGAAAGCGAGCCACCAACAGGTTTACCGCGAGCTCAACAAAATGGCTGAGCAGGAACTGGTGACTTGTGTACTGGAACCACAGGAAGGCAAACCGGATCGTAAAGTGTACTCCATTACCGACGCAGGCCGTGCGGCGCTGGGTGATTGGTTTGATCAACCGACCGCACACCCAACGGTACGTGACGAATTCTCTGCCAAGCTGATGGCTTGTTCAGTGCAACCGTCTGCGCCATACCGCCATCAATTGGCGCAATTAGTCGAAGAGTCTCGCAAGCTGGTCGCTCACTACAAAGAGATTGAAGCGGCTTACTACGCCACACCATCGACCCTCGACAAACAAGGTCGCCTAGAGCGTTTGACGCTGCGTCGCAACCTGATGCTACGTGAAACGTGGATCAACTGGGCAGACGAAGTGTTGGCGGAATTGGAAGCTCTCGGCTAACTCTTCGCGCACATCACACTCGTTAATTAACGAGAGAAACAAATAAGGCTGGTTTGATACCAGCCTTTTTATTGGCCTCTATTTGCTCAAAGCAAAAGAGTGCGCCCAATAAAAAGCGACACTCTTTGCGCCGCTTTTACTCTTCAACCTATCTTCTACTCTTCAAACTATCTTCAAACCGCTACGCTTGCTTGGGACGTACGCCCAGCGTATGACACAATGCGTAAGTCATTTCGGCGCGGTTTAGCGTGTAGAAGTGGAAATCCTTCACCCCTTCTCGGCTTAAAATACGCACCATATCAATTGCCTGGCTTGCACCGACTAGCTGACGAGTCACAGGATCGTCATCCAACCCTTCAAACTGTTTCGCCATCCAACCGGGCACTTTAACGTTGTTCTGCGCTGCAAAACGCGACGCCTGCTTAAAGTTCGATACCGGCAAAATACCCGGGACGATTTCCACGTCGATCCCGGCCGCTACGCAGCGGTCACGAAAACGCAAGTAGCTTTCCACATCGAAAAAGAACTGCGTGATGGCACGGTTCGCACCTGCATCCACTTTTCGTTTGAGGTTAAGCAGATCCGCTTGAGCACTTTTCGCTTCAGGGTGGACTTCAGGAAACGCCGCCACCGAAATATCAAAATCGTGCAGCGATTTCAGCAGAGTCACCAGATCAGAGGCGTACATCTCTGGCGCGCCACCGCCCGGAGGAATATCACCGCGCAGCGCAACAATATTTTTGATGCCATTCGCCCAGTAGTCGTTGGCAATGTTGATAAGCTCGTCACGGCTGGCATCAATACAAGTAAGGTGCGGCGCAGCCACGAGGCCAGTTTGCGCTTTGATCTCTTTGATGATCGAGTGGGTACGGTCACGCTCACCAGAGTTGGCCCCGTAAGTCACCGAGACAAACTTGGGTTGCAGAGTTTTTAGGCGCTGTACTGAGCTCCACAACGTCTCTTCCATTTGCGGCGTACTGGGCGGAAAAAACTCAAACGACACATTGATGTTGTCTGAAAGCTCAGCGATATTCTGGTTTAAAGCGTCAATATGACTTGCGTGTGTATAGCCCATGTTCCTCTCCCTGTGACCACCCGCCACAAACGTGCAAACTGTTGCGAACTGACGTTTGGACGTCTATATGGCTACAGAATGAATTGAATACGATTTAATGTCAACAGCGCGATTATGAATATTTCTCAAGTTCATAATGAGCATAGTTCAAGTAGAAATAACAAGGGGCCGATTGGCCCCTTGGATAAGATGTGTACCGATAGCCACGACGCTTTAAAGCACGCTATCCTCTTTAAAACAGGCCCGCTAGACGATTGAGATCCGACTGAATCGCCCCCGCCGTCACTTCTCGCCCGGCACCCGGCCCACGAATCACCAATGGGTTGTCTCGATACCACTTACTTTCGATGGCAAAAATGTTGTCACACGGCAGCAAATTGGCTAACGCATGCTCACGCGACAGTGCTTCAACACTCACCCGCGCCTTGCCGTTTTTCTCCAAACGCGCCACGTATCTCAACACCTGATCTTGGCGCTGCGCTTTGGCCAGACGCTCTTGCAAACGTTCACTGAGCAGATGCGCTTTATCAAAAAACTCATCCAGCGTGAGATCGCTCAATTCTGCTGGCACCAAGGATTCCACTTTAACGTTCTCCGGTTCAATCTCCAGCCCCGATTCACGCGCTAAAATCACCAGCTTGCGCATCACATCCGAGCCATCGAGATCGCTGCGCGGATCGGGCTCGGTCAGCCCCTGCTGCCAAGCGAGATCGACCAGTTCCGCAAACGGCACGCTGCCGTCAAACTGCTGGAACAACCAAGAAAGTGTGCCGGAGAAGATCCCTGAGAGCGCAACAATTTCGTCACCGCTCTCACGCAAATCGCGCACGGTATGGTTGATTGGCAACCCAGCGCCCACCGTGGCGTTGTACAGCCAATGGCGACCAATTTTGGCAAACGCATCTTGCACTTGATAGTAATACTCGCTGCTGGCTGAGCCAGCGATCTTGTTGGCCGAAATCAGGTGTAGCCCTTGGTTAGCAATCTCAAGATATTTCGTCGCCAACTCCGCGCTGGCGGTCACATCCAGCACCACCGCTTCGTCATAACCTTGCAAAGCGCCCAAACGCAGTAACCAGCTATCGCCATCGTGCGCGATCGAGTCGTCATCAAAATGGGCGTGCACGCTTGCGGCATCCAAGCCTTGCTCATTGAACAGATACGTTTGGCTATCCACCACGGCTACCAGCTCAAAGTTCATGCCGTGGCGTTTTTCCAGCTCGCTCTTTTGCTGGGCAAACAGCGCTAGCCAACTCGAACCAATATTACCTTTGCCGCACAAGGCAATGGCCACCCGTTTTTGCGCTTGAAAAAGCTGGCTATGAATGCCTTTGACCAGCACAGGCAGATTAACCCGTCGCAGTACAGCCACCAGACTGAGGCCAGAATCCGCCTCGGAGACGAACTCCACTGGCGAGTGTTTCAATTGCTGATAGAAGCCAAAGCAGTGGCTGGCATTTTTCGCTACGCCCGCGCCCACCGCCGCCACCAGCGAAAAGCCTTCTTTAAGTTTAATTTCCGCTTCCACCGCTAACTCTTGCAGGTAGGCCAAAGCGCCACTGGCGATTTCGGCGGTATAGGCCAAACGCAGGCGATGTTGATCTTTTTGCCACTCAAAGGCCAACGGTTCCAGTTGCGCCCGCTTCAAAGCACGTAGCACCTCTTGCTGTACGCGGTCGTCGTCATGGCCTCGGGCAAAAGTGAGCTGCACCAGTAGCACCTCATCAAGCGAGGTGATGATTTTCGCCCCGCGCCCAGAGGCGAGCACGCGTTCAATGCGCGTCGAGCCCGATTCCGCATCGTAGCTACAACGTAAATCGAGCTCAGTGGCACTTTGCGCCACCGGTTGAAGGGTGCGGCTATGCAGCACCGGCGCGGCAAGACGAGCCAGCTCGCTCGCTTCATCCAAACGCAGCAGCGGCAGCAGGCACGCGTCCGACACGATGCGCGGGTCGGCGCTGTACACGCCCGCCACATCACTCCAAATCGTCACGCGTGACACTTCCGCCAACGCGCCAATGATGGTCGCCGAGTAGTCGGAACCATTGCGACCAAGCAGCACGGTATCGCCTGCGCCATTTTGCGCCATAAAACCGGTGATGATCACTCGGCGCTTGGCGTGCTGCGCCAGCACCTCTTTCAGTAGCGGATAGGAACGCGCGCGATCCACCTCCGGCTGAGTGCCGCTTTCGGCGCGCAAAAATGCACGCGCATCTTGTGCCACCGCTGGTAGATTGGTCTGGTTAAGCAGCGCAGCCAGCAAACGCGCTGACCACACTTCACCGTGGCCAAGTACCGCCGCTCTCTGCGTTTGAGAGAGCGGCGCCGCCAACTCCGCCAAGGTACTGAACTCATCATTCAGTTGGGCAAGTAGTTGGCCTTGCGCCTCGCCACTGAGCAGCGATTCAACCAAACCAAGCTGGTAGTGACGTAACGATTGCAGCGCGTCATGGGCCAAACGGCCATCCCGCTCCAACCCATCAAGAAACTCAATCAAGCGGTTAGTGGTTTTGCCCGCCGCAGAGACAACCACCAAATCATTCTCACTGGAATACTCTTTGAGAATATTGGCGACGCGGCGATAACATTCGGGGTCGGCGAGGCTGCTGCCACCAAACTTGTGCAACTGACGTACAACAGACATTTATTACGCTCCCTTCACTTGTTCAAAGGCTTGTTTGAGGTCGGCAATCAAATCGTGCGCATCTTCCAGTCCGACCGACAGACGCAGCAATTGCTGGGAGACCCCCGCCTCAGCCAGCGCCGCTTCGCCCATTGCTCGGTGCGTCATGGACGCGGGATGGCAGATCAAACTCTCCACCCCACCGAGCGACTCGGCCAAAGAGAACAGCTCCAGCGCTTGCACAAACTGCTTCAACTGTTCAAACGAGCCGGCAAATTCAAAACTGAGCATCGAGCCAAACCCCGATTGCTGCTTTTTAGCAATCTCATGCCCCGGATGTTGCGGCAGGCTCGGATGGTAAATCGTCCCCACCAGCGCTTCGCTTTGTAAAAAGGCTAAAATTTGCTGTGAGCTCTCTTCGTGCACGCGCATGCGCGCCCCTAGCGTGCGAATGCCGCGCAGCGTCATGTAGCTGTCAAACGGCGTACCAGTTGCGCCCAAACAGTTGCCCCACCACGCTAGCTCCTCGGCATGTTGCGCAGTTTTGGTCACCACCACACCGCCAATCACATCAGAATGGCCATTAATGTATTTGGTGGTGGAGTGAATCACGAAATCCGCGCCCAGCTCTAACGGCTTTTGATAAACCGGAGTAAGGAAGGTGTTGTCGACCGCCACCAGCGCGCCAACGCGATGCGCCTTTTCACACACGGCCGCAATGTCGACCACGCGCACCAACGGGTTGGAGGGGGTTTCAATCAGCAGCAGTTTGGGCTTGAGCGCCAAGGCTGCCTCCAGCGCCGCTGGGTCGGATTGATCCACAAAGCGCACCTTGAAATCACCTTTGTTAGCGCGGGTATTGAACAAGCGATACGTACCGCCGTAGCAGTCGTGCGGAGCGACAATCAGATCGTTTGGCGACAAAAACGCAGAGACCCACAAGTTAAGCGCCGACGTGCCACAGTTGGTCACCACCGCCCCTTGGCCCGACTCCAACTCATACAGCGCCTGCTCCAGCAAGCCACGGTTGGGGTTGCCCGAACGGGTATAGTCGTACTTAGGCACTTCGCCAAAGGCTGGAAAGCCGTAGTTGGTCGAAAGGTAAATGGGGGGAACGACAGCACGGAACTGACTGTCTGACTCAATACCAGTTCGAACGGCGATGGTAGCGGGCTTGCGAGTGCTCATAGTGTTTCCTTTCTCCAAAGATGCATTCTGATCAGGAATGGGCTACTGTTGTTTCAGCGTCATCCATTCCTTTTATCCGCCACTTTAACCAGCAAAATTTAAGACGTCAACACTTCTAGACGTCCATATGTCTTTGCTTATGGCGGTAAATCCAGCTACAATCTGCGCCTATTATTTTATTAACCAACAATAACGACTAAAGGTGCGCAATGGCCGACTGGAATGGCGACTACATAAGTCCATACGCAGAGCATGGGAAAAAGAGCGAACAGGTAAAAAAGATCACTGTATCTATCCCATTAAAAGTGCTGAAAGTGCTGACCGATGAACGAACTCGTCGTCAAATTAATAACCTGCGCCACGCAACCAATAGTGAACTGCTGTGCGAAGCCTTCCTGCATGCGTACACAGGCCAGCCATTGCCGACCGATGAAGATCTGCGTAAAGACCGACCAGATGACATTCCAACTGAAGCGAAAGCGCTGATGACGGCGATGGGCATCGAGTTCGAAGCCTACGACGACTAAGGATTGGCTGGTCAGTTCGGGGGAAGAGGCTGACTGCCAAGCCAAAAATAGAAATAAAAAGAATAGCAATAAAAACGGGACGCCTTGGCGTCCCGTTTTTCTGACTGGTTAAAAGTCACGTTTGGCTTATTGCGCCATGTAGTTCTCTGGCATCGCGATGCGCGCTACACCAGAATCGACCGCCGCTTGTGCGACTGCTTTCGCTACGCGCGGTAGCAGACGTGGGTCCATCGGTTTTGGAATGATGTAGTGCGGACCGAACTCTAAGCTGTCGACGCCCGCCGCTTTCAACACTTCCGCAGGAACCGGTTCTTTCGCCAATTGACGAATCGCATCCACCGCCGCCAGTTTCATCTCATCGTTGATTTCGCTGGCGCGAACATCCAATGCACCGCGGAAAATAAACGGGAAGCACAACACGTTGTTCACTTGGTTTGGATAGTCACTGCGGCCCGTTCCCATGATCAAATCGTCACGCACTTGGTGTGCCAGTTCTGGCTTGATCTCGGGGTCTGGGTTTGAACAAGCAAACACCACTGGCTTATCAGCCATCAGTTTCAGCGCTTCTGCAGGCATTAGGTTTGGACCTGACACCCCCAAGAAGAGATCCGCGCCAGAAATCACATCTTCCAGCGTGCGTTTGTCGGTGTTATTGGCAAACAGCTGCTTGTATTCGTTGAGATCATCACGACGGGTATGGATCACGCCTTTGCGATCCAGCATGTAGATCTTCTCACGCATCGCGCCGCATTTGATCAACAGTTCCATACACGCCACCGCCGCCGCGCCCGCGCCCAAACACACAATCACACATTCGTTGAGTTTTTTGCCTTGCAGCTCGATCGCATTGAGCATGCCCGCCGCCGTCACAATCGCGGTGCCGTGCTGGTCATCATGGAAAACCGGCACATCACAACGCTCAATCAGGCGTTTCTCGATCTCAAAACAGTCTGGCGCTTTGATGTCTTCAAGGTTGATGCCACCAAAGGTGTCGGCGATGTTGGCAACGGTATCGACAAACTCATCGATGGTGCGGTGTTTTACTTCGATATCGATCGAGTCTAATCCTGCAAAGCGTTTGAACAGTAACGCTTTCCCTTCCATGACTGGCTTAGACGCCAGCGGACCTAGGTTGCCCAGACCAAGAATTGCGGTGCCGTTAGAGATCACTGCCACCATGTTCCCTTTAGCCGTGTACTTGTAGACGTTTTCCGGGTTTTGCGCGATTTCACGCACTGGCTCAGCCACGCCTGGGCTGTAAGCAAGCGCCAAATCTTTGGCCGTTTCGGCTGATTTAGTCAGCGCAATGGCGATTTTTCCCGGAGTTGGGTAGGCATGGTAATCCAGCGCTTGCTGGCGGAGATCTTCTTCAGGAGTCAATGCTTGGCGATTGTCATCGGACATAGGTCGTTATTCTCTTTATATGTTTTGTGGGATAGGGGGAGTGTTCCAAAATGACCTAAAACTCTGCGTTTTTAGATAATTTGGAGATAAATTCTAAATGATATAAGTCAATCTTCCTAGCCAAGAATGCGAAGCATATCTACAAAATGACCAAGAAAGGTTAAGGTAAGACCAGCGAAGGTGCCCCAACCAAGCGCTCCTAATTTAACCACCATGACCAAGAGGCCATGGTGGCCTTTCTTAACCTCGCTCAATGGGCGAGAGTGTTGGTTTTATTAATCATTCTCGTCCCCGCTTCCCCCTGTGGCGCCAGTTGGATCGACTTGTGGGTAGCTAAAAGTAAAGTTCATTTGGGAGTTTGTCACAACAAACTGCACCCCTTGCTTCTTGAGCTTCTCACGACTCTCCTCACTGAGCTGCACGTTGAGCATAGCCTCCAACTCAACCGTACCTTGATTGAAACGCTGATCCAACTCAGCGCGCGTAACCGCCGCGAAATCGAGTGTTCCCTTGGCGACCTTTTGCCCTGCAGGCAAAGTGATTTGTTGTGGAATGGTCAGATAAGGCATGGTGGTTAAATCACTTGCCATGAGCTCCACATCAAACACGAGCTCAAAGTCGAGTGGATCGCTGATGCTAAACTCGATACCTTCTGCCCATTGCTGTGCAATAAAATCACCTTGGCTATTGGGGTCCATTTTGACATTCCTTTGCATCGGAATAGTGATGCTCATTAGATCATCATTGCCAATCACTAGCGTTTGGCTGAATGTATAACTTTTCCCGGGCTGGCAGGCTTGTGCGTCGTAACACCCCGGAAGATCGTAGCGAACCCGACTTCCTTGCGGCAGTTGCGTCGTAAAATCTAATGTGACCCATTCTGAAGACTCAACGCTGTCATCGGCAATCAGATCGAACTGAATCTCAGGGCGACTGCTGTTCGAAAAAACGAGACTAGCTGGCAGATCGAGGTTGAAATCTTCGGATAAGGTGGCGGTTGAGTTCGCCGATAGAGCGATCGCCGCAACAATATCATCGGCAGACTGAGCTTGGGTGTTATAGTAACCAAATCGCCAAAGCACATTGCCACTGCTGTCTTCAAACACTTGATCGGGCGATTGCTCGACATTCAATGAAATGTAGATGTCATCGTCGTCTCGAACTTCTATCTGGCGTGTAATAACAGGCAATTGAACGTCATTCGCTATCGTCAAGCCGATGCTTTGATGTGCTTCATGAGCGCGGTTGTCTGGGACAATCAATACCAGCAATTTTGATGCTTCGCCTGGCATAAATTGGATGTTCAGTGGCTCTGTATTGTCAATGCTCCCCAGCCTCAAACGAGCCATATTCTCACTGCTGATTGTCACATTAACCGCACGATCCGTTGCCGTATCGAGTCGCAGCCTACCTTGTAAAAAACGCCCCTCATTGACCGTATTCTGTGTCAAATAGAGCTCAACACGGCTAGGTTCAGCGACGGCGCTGTCATTATCAGCAATAGTGACGGAGGTCAGTACTTTCTCTTGTGCCGAGGTGACAAAACGAGTTTTGACCATTTCCAGCGTGAAGGTTTCTTGGTTTTCTACATCTAGATCATCAATGATAGGCACATCAAAGCGGAAAACTCTCTGTCCCGATGGAATGAGGACAGAAGTGATGCCTCCCAATGCATTGGGCTGCTGACTATAGCCGCTTTGTATTTGAGGATAGTCAATGAACGCACTCGCGGTATCTTCTGCGGTAGAATAGACGCGATAATACAAATAAACTTGGTTGCCAGACGCCATTTTCCTATCCAAGGTCACTTCAACGACCGCCTTCTGATCGGCTTCACTGGCAGAAAGTACCTGTAGATTTTCAACGACATAACTATCATCATCTCGAATGTAGTAAGTCTTCTCTTGCTTCTGTGTGCCGCTTTCAAAACTGGCACCCTCGGCAATTTCCATACTCAGTTGCAAAGCTTCGTAATACGTCTCGGGCTCTTCGTCACCAAGCACATCCACTTGAATAGTTGCCGTTGGATGCTCAGCACTTAGCGCCAGCACCTCTTGCTTGGCAACAAAATCCTCTCCGTCGGTTGCCCCATATCGGCTGGCAACTTGGTAGCTGAGCTGAACATCGTCCTCGCCAGGATTGATCAGCTCCGCTGTCAGCTCAATACGGCTAGGGGCATCTCCTTCGACCAAGTACTGATAGGCGCTGCTTGGCGATATACGCACGAAGGGCATAGGTTGGCCTTGATTGAACACGAGCGTCGAGCCTGATGCTTGGCATAAATTAACCCCCTTGAGTGTAAGCGGCAAAAGAGTTTGCCCCAGCTCGCTACCTGCATGCGCGGTGGTGGTCAAGGTATGGTTGAGGGTCACCTCTTTCTCTTGCGGGTTAAAGGTGATATCGGTTAATTCGTTGGGGACATCGGAATAGGTAATGCGGCCATCCTGCGCACCTAAATAGTGATCCTCGGCAAAAAAGCGCGCGCTTGAAAAAGAAAAATCGCCTTCTTGGCTCAGCGGTTGCTGACGCTCATTGCGCACCAGAAGATAGCCGCTACAAGTGTCACTGACCTCGGCAAAAGCGAGATTGAACTGAGTTAAATGTCTAGTGGTAAACGTCGCGCTAAGTTCACCGAACGCACCTTGCTCCAGTTCAATAAACTGTTCAAACACCCAGCGACTATCTTGTTCGGAAAGAGACCATACCGGAATTTTGTCGCCCACCTTGAGCGGCTGACCCGTTGTTGGGTTGAGCTGCTCGTTACTCAATGACAGTTGCACCGCCAAGGGTTGTCCAGCGACAATCTTGCTCAACGTCTCATTCTCTGCGGTGATCTTAATATCTATGACCGCTAAAGAACGAAAACGAACCTCACTGCCAACAGGTAACTGTGTCCCTGCTTGCGAATTATACTGCGCCAAATTCGCGGCCGATTCTTTAGCGCTCAGAGGCAATTTCGCACTGTCTGACGGGTAGGCAATTTGCTCAATCTGCACCGTTTCCGCATTCACCGCTTCTCCCTGCTGATTAACCCATTGAGTTTGTGGCGATATTTTGATCACCGTTTGCAACGGCGATTCTGGCTGCGCGTTCACTTCAATCAGGCCGGAGCTTGTAAGTGGCTGTGCCGCAAACTTCAAAGTGGAACTCTGATAAAAAACACCCGCTTGGCTCAGTTGCGGCGAAGTGAGCGAAAGCAACTCGATGCTTTGTTGATTAACACCAAAATCACTGACCACGACAGAAGCACGTTGGCTTAAATACCCCGGTGCGGCCACTTGAATAACGAGAGATAACGGATAGTCCAATAACCCATCGACATCACGATCATGGAACTTACTTTGATCAAGCTGAATGTGCTGTCCGTCAAGCTGTGTCACGAGCTGGCTGGGATCAGATAACACAGCAATCGTCGCGTTTGTTAACTCACCGCCTTGATCATCCAACACTTTAATCGCCAGCGAGGAGCGTTCAGGGTAATCAGGTGCCGTAGGCGGAACAACAACAGGTGCCGAAGGTTCATTCACAGGATTAGACGATGAGCTTCCACCGCCACAGCCAGCTAATAAAATAGTTGACGCTACCATTAACGCCAGCGTTGTCTTTTGCATGCCACTCTCCTAATCCTGAACAAGCCCAACCGCCGCTCTGTTAAAAATAAGTTAACAGGTATAACAGTAATAAATTATTGTTACAAGTTTCATATCGGAAAGGGGATTTATTGACCTCAATGAAAAAATAGTGAGGGTGAATCAAGCGAAAGGAAGGAATGGATCGATAGAAAGGAACACAAGGGGCAACGAGGTTTGCACTCGCCTAACAAGCAAAAAGGCCGCCGAAGCGACCTTTCTCAAACAGTGATCACAGATGTGATTATTTCTTACCGCTTGATAGCGCACCGAAACGCTTGTTGAAGCGATCAACACGGCCGCCTGTATCAACGATACGTTGCTTACCAGTGTAGAATGGGTGGCACTTGTCACATACGTCTAGGTGGATAGCGTCTTTACCTAGAGTAGAGCTAAAAACGAAAGAGTTGCCGCAAGAACAAGTTGCGTTTACTTCTTTGTATTCTGGGTGGATACCAGCTTTCATGGGATAACCTCAAATAGTAGGCCGTGTCGCTATACGAGCCTTTGCCGCACACCACACGTAGTTAAAAATGAACTCTTAGATACCGCGCTCGCTAGTGCGAAGCCATATCTTAAGGCGCGATATAGTAATGAATCGGCTCAAACGGATCAACCTATTTGCGCCTATTTGCGCTAGTTTTTTAATCAGCCATCGCGTCTCGAATTTGTCCGCCGCTTCCTTTAGACTGTCAGTCATTATTTTTCTGTTTACTCACGCCACCTTATGCGCCCATCCATTGCCCGTATTGCCCTCCCTGTCCCCCTCGATAAACAGTTTGATTATCTGGTGCCCAGTCATCTGTTTCCGATTATCGGCGGTCGGGTAAGCGTCCCGTTTGGTCGGCAGACATTGGTTGGCATTGTCACGGCGCTGGTGCAGGAATCAGATTTTCCGCGTGAGCAACTCAAATCGATCAAAGCAGTGCTCGATAGCCAACCGCTCTGGCCTGCGCCGGTTTACAGCCTGCTGCAATGGTGTAGCCAATATTATCAGCATCCACTGGGAGAAACGCTGCACAACGCCCTACCCGCCGCGCTGCGCAAAGGCAAAGCGGCCGATTTTGCCACGTTGCAGGAGTGGCAGTTAACCGAACAAGGCAAAAGCAAGTTGATGCAGGATTTTGGCCGTGCGGTCAAACAGGCGCGTGTGATGAAAATGCTCGCCGATGGCCCGGTTAGTCATCAGCGCTTTCTCGATGAAGAGATTACCTCCACAGTGCTCAAAGCCCTCGAAGAGAAAGGTTGGATCGAAAGCCAAGACAAAACGCCGCAAGTCCAAGCTTGGGGCGAGGCGATTGAAAATGAGAACGACAAGCCGAAACTCAATCAAGAGCAAGCGATCGCCATCGCCACCATTCAGTGCCAGACAAGCTTTGCCAGCTTCTTGCTTGAGGGGGTAACAGGTTCGGGTAAAACCGAAGTGTACTTAAACCTGATCAAACCGATTTTATCCCAAGGTCGCCAGGCGCTGGTACTGGTGCCGGAAATCGGCTTAACTCCACAAACCATTAACCGTTTTCGCCGCCGCTTTAATGTCCCCGTGGCGGTGATTCACTCGGGTCTGAACGACACTGAACGTCTCAACGCTTGGCTGAGCGCGCGCGACAAAGTGGCCGGCATTGTGATTGGCACTCGCTCGGCACTGTTCACGCCGTTTGCCGACTTGGGGATGATCATCGTCGATGAAGAGCACGATACCTCCTATAAGCAGCAAGATAGCCTACGTTACCACGCGCGCGATGTGGCGGTGATGCGCGCCGCCAAAGAAGATATTCCGATCATCCTCGGCTCGGCGACGCCAGCTCTGGAGTCGCTACACAATGCGCTCAGCGGCAAATACCACCATCTGACTTTAACCCAACGAGCCGGCGTTGCCGTACCAACACGCAATCAAGTGCTGGATGTCAAAGGGCTCTATCTGGAAAGCGGCTTGTCTGCCCCCTTGATTGTCGAAATGCGCCGCCATCTCAAAGCGGGCAATCAGGTGATGCTGTTTCTTAATCGGCGCGGTTTCTCCCCTGCACTGATGTGCCACCAATGCGGCTGGATTGCGGAATGTAAACGCTGCGATGCCTACTACACCTACCACCAATACAGCAACGAGATCCGCTGCCATCATTGCGGTTCGCAGCAGCCGGTGATTCACCAGTGCCAAGGCTGCGGCTCTAGCCAGTTAGTCACCGTTGGCGTCGGCACCGAGCAGCTAGAGAGCCAGTTGGAAAACCTCTTTCCCGAGTACAAAGCGATTCGTATTGACCGAGACAGCACGAGGCGCAAAGGCAGCTTGGAAGATGCATTGCAAGCGATCCGACGCGGCGAGTATCAAATCTTGATAGGCACACAGATGCTGGCCAAAGGGCACCATTTTCCTGATGTGACGCTGGTTGCCTTGCTTGATGTGGATGGCTCGCTCTACAGCAGTGATTTTCGCGCCTCCGAGCGATTGGCCCAGCTGTTTATTCAAGTAGCCGGACGTGCAGGTCGAGCCAGCAAACCCGGTGAAGTGCTGCTGCAAACCCATCATCCGGAACACCCGCTGCTGCAATCGTTACTGACCAAAGATTATCACTCGTTCGCCTTAAGTGCGTTAGAAGATAGGCGCATCGCCCAACTACCGCCCTACAGTTTCTTAACCCTGTTTCGCGCCGAGGCTAATCACAGCGAGCTCTGTGAGGCGTTCTTGCGCCAAGTTCGTCTCACTCTGGAATCACACCCGTTATTTGATGACACCTGCTTAGTGCTTGGCCCAACTCCGTCACCACTGGCCAAACGTGCGGGCAAATATCGCTGGCAACTGCTTTTGCAAACGCAAAGCCGCGTCTTGATGCAAAAATTGTTAATCAGCGCAAAACCAGCGATTGAAATGTTACCGAATGCAAAAAAAGTACGATGGATTGTAGACATTGAACCACAGGATTTGAGCTAGCAAACGATAAAATCTCCAAAGGAAAGTCGACACTTGCAAGGTATTACCTTTTAACGTGATGACAATCACATGAAGAATGTAAATTCTGTTAATTCCGCCGTAACTTTCGCTGAAGAAATGAATAGACTATCCGGGTTATCTCATATTTTGCATCAGAACAATAATTGAACGTCAATCATGGCGAAAAAGAGGGTTTAATTTATGGCGACAATGAAGGATGTTGCCCAGCTCGCTGGTGTCTCGACCGCCACGGTCTCAAGAGCACTAATGAATCCCGAAAAAGTGTCGGCCACCACCAGAAAACGGGTGGAAGACGCGGTTTTAGAGGCTGGATATTCACCAAACTCGCTTGCAAGAAATTTACGTCGGAATGAATCAAAAACCATAGTAACGATTGTCCCAGACATCTGCGACCCCTACTTTACCGAGATTATTCGCGGTATCGAAGACGCAGCGATGGAACAAGGCTACTTAGTTTTACTGGGCGACAGTGGTCAGCAAAAGCGGCGCGAAAGCTCGTTTGTCAACCTTGTTTTCACCAAGCAAGCTGATGGCATGTTGCTGCTTGGCACCGATCTGCCGTTTGATGTCAGCAAACCGGAGCAAAAAAACCTGCCACCGATGGTGATGGCATGTGAGTTCGCCCCCGAACTTGAACTGCCCACCGTACACATCGATAACCTGACTTCGGCCTTTGATGCCGTGAACTACTTAACGCAACTTGGACACAAACGCATCGCGCAAATCTCTGGCCCATCTTCTGCGGTGCTGTGCCAATTTCGACAGCAAGGTTACCAGCAAGCACTACGACGCGCTGGCATTACTATGAATCCGGATTATTGCGCGGAAGCTGAGTTTTCGTTCACCGGCGGTAAAGAGGCTATTCGCCAACTATTGGAGTTACCTGAGCCACCCACAGCGGTATTCTGCCACTGCGATACCATGGCGATTGGCGCTATTCAAGAAGCGAAAAAACTGGGTCTGCGCGTTCCGCAAGATCTCTCTGTGGTCGGTTTTGACGACATTCAATTTGCCCAATACTGCGATCCCCCTCTGACCACCATCTCTCAGCCGCGCTATGAAATTGGCCGTCAAGCGATGTTGATGATGCTTGAGGTGCTCAAAGGACATGAGATCCACAGTGGCTCTCGCCTGCTCGAAACGCAACTGGTGATCCGTGGCAGTGCCGCGCCACCGAGAGTACGTTAAGCGCTTAAACCAAGCCAAAGCGGCGCATTGTGTTGCGTCGCTTCCTTTTATTGCCCCGTGCCCTGTTCTGTTTTGTCATTCTGGATTACCATGTCCGGCTGAATAAATCATAGTTAGGGTCTATTGACCTTTTGAGATGATTTTTGCAGCAGTTTGTGGGTTCTTTGTGCAAGGCAGAGGCTTTGAATTGTAGTGGCCTACATGATAAGCCGATAACGCAGCAAAAAGGAGCCACAAACGCTGCCCGAAGGGTTCAGCTAAAAGCGTTTTACTCTTTGTTGAGAGGTGTTTTGCTTAGAATGACTAGGCTACAAACCTCTCGTCGCGATTAAAACGCTTTTATCTCGAACAAAATTTAACCGCAAAAGGTCAACAGACCCTAGTAATTATCGTGGCTAAAGATTATGTAAGGCGTGGTCGTAGCCCCAAAAAACCGGCTACAAAAAAGACCGCCACAGCGAACAGAAAACCTTGGCGCGCAGGCTTACTGGCAATTTTGCTGGTTGGCGCGTTTGGCTATGGCCTGTATATCCTCAATAACGACCCAGAGCCACCCGTGCCGGTCGTGCAACAAAGCAAACCAACTCCTAAGCCCGCGGCGAAAAAAGAGCTGCCTCCTCCGCCAGAAGAAAAATGGCAATACGTGGAGTCTCTGCCTAAACGCGAAATCGAAGTGGTGGCCAAAGAGCAGGAAATCTCAGCCATTCCTTACATCATGCAGTGTGGTGCTTACAAAACGCTGGCTCAAGCTGAAGCGCGCAAGCTAGACATCGCCTTTCAAGGCATCACTAGTAAGATCCGCAAAAAAGAGGGCAGCGACTGGTATCGCGTGGTGCTGGGCCCGTATACCACTAAAAGAGACGCTGAACGTGACAGGCACAAACTGCAACGCGCCAGAATTGAGCCTTGCGCAATCTGGAAAGAAGCGCAGTAAATAGCGAGCTCTACTAGGGTCTGTTGACCTTTTGAGATGATTTTTGCAGCAGTTTGTGGGTTCTTTGTGCAAGGCAGAGGCTTTGAATTGTAGGGGCCTACATGATAAGCCGATAACGCAGCAAAAAGGAGCCACAAACGCTGCCCGAAGGGTTCGAGCTAGGCGCCCCCGCAAAAAGCGTTTTACTCTTTGTTGAGAGGTGTTTTGCTCAGAATCACTAGGCTACAAACCTCTCGCCGCGATTAAAACGCTTTTATCTCGAACAAAATTTAACCGCAAAAGGTCAACAGGCCCTAGGCACAAGTACATCACTTGTGCCTTTTTATTTTCCTCGGCTGGCCCCTTTCTCCGCCCTCGATTCACTCTTGAATTCTCTGTTGCCACCCCCATATATCAAACAACTCCATCGTGAAAAGTATCAAGAGGTCTGCTCGTGACTACCATAGTATCTGTACGTCGTAACAACACAGTCGTCATCGCCGGAGACGGACAAGTGTCTTTGGGCAACACCGTCATGAAAGGCAATGCGCGCAAAGTTCGCCGTCTTTACAACAACAAAGTGCTGGCTGGCTTTGCAGGTGGCACAGCCGACGCTTTTACCCTATTTGAACGCTTCGAAAGCAAATTGCAGATGCACCAAGGTCATCTGACCAAAGCCGCGGTTGAACTGGCCAAAGATTGGCGCAGCGATCGCGCTCTGCGCAAACTCGAAGCGCTGCTCGCTGTGGCCGACGAAACGGCGTCGCTGATCATCACCGGCAACGGCGACGTGGTGCAGCCAGAAAACGACCTGATCGCAATTGGCTCAGGCGGCGCTTACGCTCAAGCGGCTGCCACCGCGCTGTTGGAAAACACCGACCTAGACGCACGCGAGATCGCCGTCAAAGCGCTCAACATCGCCGGTGACATTTGTGTGTTTACCAACCACAATCACACCATTGAAGAGCTCACGGCCACGCCAGAGTTGCCAAGCGCAACCCACGCGTAACTTACACAGAATTTGAGGAAGCAAGATGTCTGAAATGACTCCCCGCGAAATTGTGCACGAACTGAACCGTCACATCATTGGTCAGGAAAAAGCAAAACGCTCGGTGGCGATTGCCCTACGTAACCGCTGGCGCCGCATGCAGCTTGAAGAAGGGCTGCGCGCCGAAGTCACCCCGAAAAATATCCTAATGATCGGCCCAACTGGGGTAGGTAAAACCGAAATTGCTCGCCGTTTGGCTAAACTGGCCAACGCACCGTTTATCAAAGTCGAAGCGACCAAGTTCACCGAAGTCGGTTATGTGGGTAAAGAGGTGGAAACTATTATCCGCGATCTGACCGACGTGGCGGTGAAAATGACCCACCAGCAAGCGATGGAAAAAGTGCAGTTCCGCGCCGAAGAGCTAGCGGAAGAGCGCGTGCTTGATGCCCTACTACCGCCAGCACGCGATGCATGGGGACAAAGTGAACAGAGCGACGACAACTCCAATACGCGACAAATTTTCCGCAAGAAATTGCGAGAAGGTAAGCTCGACGACAAAGAGATCGAGGTCAATGTTGCTGCGCCGCAAATGGGCGTGGAAATCATGGCGCCTCCGGGCATGGAGGAGATGACCAATCAGCTACAAGGCATGTTCCAAAGCCTTGCGGGCAACACCAGCAAAAAACGCAAGCTGAAGATCAAAGATGCGATGAAAGCACTGACCGAAGAGGAAGCGGCGAAGCTGGTCAACCAAGAAGAGCTGAAAGATCAGGCGATTTACAACGTTGAGAACAACGGCATCGTCTTTATCGATGAGATCGATAAAATCTGTAAACGCGGCGAAAGCTCGGGCCCAGATGTCTCTCGTGAAGGGGTGCAGCGCGACCTCTTGCCGCTGATTGAAGGCAGCACCGTATCGACCAAACATGGCATGGTACGCACTGATCACATTCTGTTTATCACCTCCGGCGCGTTCCAAGTGGCCAAACCGTCTGATTTGATCCCCGAGCTGCAAGGGCGTCTGCCGATCCGCGTCGAGCTCGAAGCGCTGACCAGCCACGATTTCAAACGCATCCTGACTGAACCTAAAGCGTCTTTGACCGAGCAATACATCGCTCTGATGAAAACCGAGCAGGTTGATATCGAGTTCACCGAAGATGGCATCAGCCAAATAGCCGAAGCGGCATGGACCGTCAACGAAACCACGGAAAACATCGGCGCACGCCGTCTGCACACCGTGATGGAACGTTTGATGGATGAAATCTCCTTCGACGCGACAGAAAAATCCGGCGCCAAGTTTGTCATCGACGCGCAATACGTCAAACAGCGCCTCGGCGAGTTTGTCGCCGACGAAGATCTGAGCCGCTTTATTCTTTAAGGGAAAACAAGGACCTAGGTCCTAGGGACTAGGGACTAGGAACTAGGGACTAGGGACTAGGGACTAGGGACTAGGAACTAGGGACTAGGGAAGAGCAGGGACTAGGAAAGGCAAGAGCGGAAGAGCTGAAGAGAAGGTCCTGGGGGGCTGGGCCCTTGGTCCTGGGGAAGAGCAAGAGCGGAAGAGAAGAGGCGAGTTTTCTAGGGACTAGATTGCTAGGAAGGGCGGAAAAGAAGGGACGAGATTAATAGGGACTAGATTGCTAGGAAAAGCGGAAGAGAAGGTCCTGGGTCCTGGGAAATCCTAGTCCCTAGCAACCTGCTTTTCCCCGCTCTTCAGCTTTCTCGCCCAGGAACCAGGGCCGCTCTTGCCCTTCCCAGGACCGCTTTTCGAGGGCCATAGGACCGCTCTTAACCGCTTTTTCGCTCTTCCTAGTACCTAGAAACCTTCTTTTCCCTAGAAACCTAGCACCTAGAAACCTGCTCTTCCTAGCCCCTAGCAACCTTCTCTTCTCCCTTTCTTCCTTACGTGTTTCTTCGTATACTGGCCATCGGTTTTACTCGCACGAAACACACATGAATCAATCTCTGAGAATCTGGCTTGATGCCGCGCGCCCGAAAACATTGCCTCTGGCTTTGGTCTCCATTTTAACTGGCAGTGTGCTGGCATACTCCTCGGGGCAATTCTCATTGGTGGTCGCTCTGCTGGCGTTTGTTACCGCCACTTTGCTGCAAATTTTGTCTAACTTAGCCAACGACTATGGCGATGCCGTCAAAGGCACCGACAACGATAAGCGCCTTGGCCCACTACGAGCAATGCAATCTGGCGCGGTCAGCGCCAAAGAGATGCAACGCGCCATCGTATTTAATATTTTGCTGACCATCGCCTCGGGTTTGGCGCTGGTGTTTTATGCCTTAAACAGTCTGCAAAGCATCCTCGCGTTTATCGCTTTAGGTATTTTGGCCATCCTCGCCGCCATCGCTTACACCATGGGCAATAAACCGTATGGCTATGTGGGTCTGGGCGATCTCTCGGTATTCATATTCTTCGGTTTGCTCGGCGTTTCCGGCACCTATTTCCTCCATACCGGCGTGTTGGATTCAGCGCTGTTTTTGCCAGCCTTGGGCTGCGGCTTATTAGCGGTTGCGGTACTCAATATCAACAACATGCGCGACATCGAAAACGACGCTGCGTGCGGAAAACGTACGGTTGCAGTGCGCCTTGGTCAGCGCAAAGCCAAGCAATATCATTTCGTATTACTCGGCGGTGCAGTGCTGGCGTTTGCCATTTACTTGCTGTTGCAAGGCAAACCAATGTGGATCAGCTTTCCTTTTCTTTTCAGCTTGTTACTGGTCATTAATCACGGAAAAGCAGTGTGGCTGACGCATCAACCTGCTCAAATTGCCCCTATGATGCCCGTGGTGGTGAAGTGCTCATTAGTTACCAATATTTTGTTTGCAACAGTTGTGATAGCTCAAACTCTTGTTAGTTAATCACTAATTGTCATTGCATTGACTTAATGCACAGATATACTCAAGAGAAAATTCATTTACCGAAGAAGGTATGCTATGGAATACAACACCTCTGCCCTATGTGATATCTATCTGGATCAAGTGGATGTGGTCGAGCCGATGTTCAGCAACTTCGGTGGGCGTGCCTCATTTGCCGGACAAATCACCACTGTAAAATGCTTCGAAGATAACTCGCTGATTCGTGAGACGCTGGAACAAGATGGTGTTGGACGTGTGCTGCTGGTCGATGGCGGTGGCTCATTACGCCGCGCACTCGTCGATGCAGAAATTGCCACCATAGCAGAAGAAAACGAGTGGGAAGGCATTGTTGTCTACGGCAGCGTGCGGGAAATTGACGAGCTGGAAGATATGAATATCGGCATTCAAGCGCTAGCCTCAATTCCGGTCGGCGCGTCTGCGCAAGGCATTGGCGAAGTTGATATTCCCGTCAACTTCGGTGGCGTCACCTTCTTACCGGAAGATTACCTCTACGCCGACAGCACTGGCATCATCCTTTCGCAAGAGCCACTTAGCGCCGATTTTGAAGAGCCTGAGCTCTAATTACGACACTCTAGGCGAGAGAAAAGTGCGGGAAAGCACGTTTCACGCGCTTAAAATTTGAGAAAAAGTCAGCGCATTGCCTCAATGCGCTGTTTTTTTAGGCAAATGATGCAAATTTTCCAACATAGCAGGTGTTTCTATGCCTTGTGCTGAGTAGAATGAGGCTAATAGAGAGAGCCGCAGCATGGGCTGCGCTCATTGAACCGAATAAAATAGGTAGGCCAAAATGTCTTTTGAAGTATTAGAAAAACTGGAAGCAAAAATTCAGACCGCTGTTGATACCATCGCACTTTTGCAAATGGAAGTCGAAGAGCTAAAAGAAGATAAAGCGAAACTGGCTAACGAAGCCGACCAACTGCGCGCTCAACAAGCAGAGCTTGAACAAAAATCTCAACAAGCTCAACAAGAGCACGCTCAGTGGCAAGAACGCATCCGCGCTCTACTGGGTAAAATGGAAGATGTAGAATAAAGCGGATTGAAAAGGACTAGGTTCTAGGAAAGGCAAGAGCGGAAAAAGAAGGGACGAGTTTTCTAGGGACTAGATTGCTAGGAAAAGAAAAAGCGGAAGAGAAGGTCCTGGGTCCTGGGAAATCCTAGTCCCTAGCACCTGCTTTTCCTAGCAACCTGCTTTTCTCCGCCCTTCGCCTTTCTCGCCCAGGAACCAGGGCCGCTCTTGCCATTCCTAGGACCGCTTTTCGAGGACCACAGGACCGCTCTTCCCTGCTCTTCCTGCTCTTCCTGCTCTTCCTGCTCTTCCTAGCACCTTCTTTTCCTAGTCCCTAGCAACCTGCTTTTCCTAGCAACCTCGTAACTTCCCCTCTTTTTTGATCCCCGCAAACGTTTTCCCTGTTTTTTATGCTAGAATCGCCGCCAATTTTTCTCTTCCTTCGATTATGACTTTTGGAGACAACATGAAACGCGATTTAGCAATGGCATTTTCCCGCGTGACAGAAGGCGCCGCTCTGGCGGGGTATAAATGGCTTGGCCGTGGTGACAAAAATGCCGCCGATGGCGCCGCAGTTGAAGTGATGCGCACTTTGCTAAACAAAACCGAAATCAGTGGCGAAATCGTGATTGGCGAAGGCGAAATCGACGACGCACCTATGCTCTACATTGGCGAAAACGTTGGCTTAGGCGGCGATGAAGTCGATATTGCCGTCGACCCGATCGAAGGTACACGCATGACCGCCATGGGACAGTCGAATGCTTTGGCGGTTTTAGCGGCAGGTGAGAAAGGTAGCTTCCTTAAAGCGCCCGACATGTATATGGAAAAGCTGGTGGTCGGCCCTGACGCCAAAGGCGTGATCGACCTCAACAAGCCAGTAAAAGAAAACTTAGAAAACATCGCCAAAGCGCTAGGCAAAACCCTCGACACCTTAGTGGTCATTACACTCGCCAAACCACGCCATGATGCCGTTATCGCGGAAATGCAGCAAATGGGCGTGCGCGTGTTTGCCGTGCCCGATGGTGATGTCGCCGCGTCTATCTTAACTTGCATGCCAGATAGCGAAGTGGATGTGATGTACTGCATCGGCGGAGCGCCAGAGGGCGTCGTGTCTGCTGCGGTGATTCGCGCGCTGGATGGCGATATGCAGGGCCGCCTATTGGCACGAAATATCGTAAAAGGCGATACTGAAGAAAACCGCCGCTTTGCCGCTTTCGAACTGGAGCGCTGCGCCGAAATGGGCGTCGAAGCGAATAAAGTGTTGAAGTTGGATGACATGGCGCGCAGCGACAACGTCATTTTCTCCGCCACGGGCATCACCAAAGGCGATCTGCTTGAAGGCATCAGCCGCAAAGGCAATATTGCCACCACGGAAACCTTATTGATTCGTGGCCGCTGCCGCACCATCCGCCGGATCAAATCGACCCACTACCTAGAGCGCAAAGACGACGAGATCAAGCAGATTATTCTTTAAAGGAAGAGCAGGGGCGAGGAAGAGCAGGTACTAGGTACTAGGAAGAGCAAAACCTAGAAACCTAGCACCTAGCAACCTAGTAATCTAGAAACCTCGTAACCTGCTTTCCCTAGAACCGCTCTTACTCTTACCCACTGCTCTTTATCAACCCTTTTATTTACTAAACCTATGACGCATAATATTTGTACTTAAGCACCATTCAGGATACGAGCGTCTGTAGGCCAAGATGAAAACGATAGACAGGATACTCCAGTCGATTAAGCGAGATGGCTCGGTGACCGCCAAGCAACTGGCAGAAGAGTTTGGCATGACCACCATGGGGGCCAGGCAACATTTGCAAGGGTTGGAAGAGGCGGGCATCGTCAGCTTTCACGATGTCAAAGTCAAAGTAGGCCGCCCGACTCGGCACTGGTCTCTCACACTCAAAGGACACGAGCAGTTTGCCGATCGCCACAGTGAACTGACCATTCAGATGATCGACGTGGTCGAGAGCTTGTTTGGCTCTGACGGTTTAGCCAAAGTCGCCGCTGAGCGAGAGCATCGCACTTTTATCCAGTATCAAAAAGCCTTGGCCGCTTGCGGCGATCTGCACAGCAAGCTGCAAAAGCTCACGGAAATACGCGAAGAAGAAGGCTATATGGCCGAGCTTGAGCAAACCGATGAAGGCTTTCTTTTGAGCGAAAATCATTGCCCCATCTGCCGAGCCGCCACCCGCTGCCCAGCCCTATGCCAATCTGAATTCAACGTTTTTCAAAAACTGCTCGGTGAACACTGCCATATTGAGCGCACAGAACACATTATCGAAGGCCAGCGCCGCTGCGCATATCGGATAGTAAGCAGGGACACTTAATAGATTAGAGCTAAGAATCTACACTCTTTCTTACATAATGTGACATAAGCAGCGAAAATAGACACTGTGCGGCCAATTGCATTTGCTCAATGCATCATTAATTATATTATTTATAGCAATCCGTATAGTTGGCTATAAAAAATCATAATGAATCACATGTATCATAAGGCGATACTGCTGGTCACTTTTGCCTTAGCAGCTTGCCAAAACACTACTCCCCCGTCATGGTATCAACAACCTGAGACCAACCAACATGATGCTTTAGTTGGCTTAGGAGAAGGACGGACTTTAGAACAAGCAAAGCAGGTTGCTCTAAATCAAATCAACGCCCAACTTTGGACGCAAATTGAGGCTTCTTTTTCCTCACATGAGGTCGCGCAGACTAGACAACAACAATCTTCCAGCAGTTCACTGATCGACAATAAAATCAACAGCAAGACAGCTAATGTCACCTTTACTGGCATCGACTATCAAAAAATAGAGAAAAACGATGTTGCTTACTTTGTAGAAGCTCAGATCAGTAAGGATAACGTAATAGCTCAGCTAAATGCCGATATTCGGCAACGTGAACAACGTGCAAAAGAGCGTTTAGAACAACTCCAGTATCAAGATCCTTTACTATGGTGGTTGGCACATCATTTAGCAGTAAAAGAAGCTGATGAAGTTACCATACGCCAGGCGATGTTGCGCTCTCTCACGCAACAACCAGCGCCACCATCCCCTAATGTTAGCCTATTCGTCAGTCAATTATCTGGGGTTCAATCTTCTTTGGTGATTCACGTAGATGCAAATAAACGTGAACAAAAAATGGCTCAAATGATTGCTACAGAGCTTTCTGCGCAACGCATAAAAACCAGCCAATCGGCCTCTTCTTTGGTGACCCATGTACTAAAACTGCAATCAGATCTGAAACAAAGCAAGGTCGATGATGCGTATATTTCCACGCGTTTCACAACACTAAAGTTGCTTAACCGTCAAGGGAATGTAATTGCCAGTAACGAAATTATTTCGAGTGGAAACTCACTCTCTGGTTACTCTCTTTCAAATCAAGGGGCCGAACGGCATTTCGCCAACCTGATGGCAAAACAAGGGATATGGGCTTTTCTCGGATTTAAATAACCGATAAATCAATCATTATAAACAATATGGAGTTGTCTAAAATGCTAAATAAAACGTCAGTGGCCTTGGCTGTTTCACTATTACTTTCTGGTTGTATATCCACAGGTCCTACACCTATATGCACACCAGATACATCGGTTCCAATTGCCAATGCGGAAGTTCCGACAAAAAATAGTGACGATAGAAAAGTCATTATCCTTCCCGTTGAAATGGAGTTTAAAGATGTCGCGAATGATAAAATTCGTTCAATTGTGCGAAGCTCTCTCGAAAGTCAAGTAATTGCAACGGGTACAGAGTTAGTGGACAGAAAACTAGCCAATAAATTAAAAAAAGAAATTACGCTTGCAGAGCAAAGTGGCCGCTATAACAGCAAAGGCGTTCCAATCGCAGACTATGCCGTGCTGACTGAAGTAACCAGTGTCGACTTTAAAAAGTCATTTAGCGAAGAGAGCACCTATAAAAATAAAAAGGGTGAATTAATCTACATACCAGCAAGTTGTCATTTCTCTGTTGACGTATCCGCTGTTGCTAAAGTCGTATCACTGCCTGACATGGCATTGGTAGAGCGTATCGAGCTGAAAGGAGATGATTCCGTCTCAACTGAGACTCGCAACTCAAGTTGTCCAATTAGCGATGCCGGCTATCAGGGTATTGCGAGCAAGGCAGCTGCAGAGGCCGTAGAATACAGTCGCTCCTTAAAGACTTTACTTGCAGCCAAAGCACAAGTGCTCGAATTGCGCCAATGCGAAAGCGGTTCCATGGTTAAAATTGGTATTGGCGCCGATCGCAACGTTAAAGCAAATGATTCCGTAGCCTTTTCTAAAATAATCAAAAACAGTGAAGGTGAACTTGAAACATTCTCTGTTGGCGAAGGTGAGGTAATTGATAATCCGCAGCACGGTATCAAAGCCAAGTACTCTTGGGTAACAATCGAAGAAGAAACGGCTCTGAAAATTCGCAAAGGTGACGCAGCGCAGATTGTTCCAAAAGCGTGTAAAAGCTTATTGGACTTAGAGTGTCAGGGACAAGAATTGATGAATAAGGCGGGTCTGTAAATGTTGAAGAAAGGGCTAATTTTTGCGGCAGTGGCATTCGCATTGTCGGGATGTAATAGCACGCAAACCATCGAGGATACACAACAATTTGCACAGTGTACTTTCCCTGATGCTCCCAAAGAAGAAGCGCCAGCATGGATCTGCGATGTCATGCCAAAAGATCTCGCTGCAGGTGCCATGGGATATGCGAAAAAAAGCAGCGCGGGTATGAATGTTATGCGTACAGCAGCTATAAACCAAGCGCGTGTACAACTAGCCGCGCAATTCCAAACCGATGTCAACAACATGTTTAAACAAGCCGTCCAAAGCTCGGTTGCAACCAATGAAACTGGTGCAATCGAATCGGTAATGGAAACCTTTGAAAGCGTAACTAAAAACGTGGTTACACGTCGTTTATCAAATAGCAAGCTCATTGTTAGTCAAGTTAGTCCATCGGGTGGCTTGTATGTCCTAGTCGGTATGGATCAAGCAACATTTCAAGCCAATTTAGAACAAGTGGTTGATGCTGCAACACAAGAGTCTAAATTGTGGGAGAAGTTTAATAGCGAAAAAGCAGCAGAAGATCTCACTAACGCGCTGAACTCTCTAAAAGCGATGTAACTAAGGCAGAGCAAGACGACACAAATCAAGTGGCGTCTTGCTTTACTTGAGGATAAGTACATGCACACCTTGAACAAAACCGCTTTGGCATTATGGTTCTCAACATTGCCAACTTTTGTTGCTGCTGAATCATCTGACCCATTTGATCAACTCGATCAAGCCACCACCAATACCAATCGTCCTAAAGAAGAGATTTATCAAGAGTTCCGCAACTATGTTGATCGCTACCTTGATGAATATGAAACATGGCGAGCAAACTATACACGTGAGCTGGATGCACAACGGAAAAACTTGATTGATAAGTGGGGCAGCGCTGAACTTTCAGACAGCACGATTGAAGTTGAGTATCAAACTGAGCAGCCAATACGAACGGTCAGAAACTACGAAGAGAATAGTACCACCGTATCTATCTTACTTGATGGTTCAATTAATGAAGCACAAGCCAAAAAGTTGCTTATAGAGCAGATCCACGCCGCGGGGGCTCAGGTAAATGAAGAGAAAATAACGGTACGCACAGTCGACTATTCTAGCGAACAAGAACAACGTGAGAAAGCCTTTGTTCTTGAGCAAACGTATGCACAAATGAATGAATATGACATTCAAGCAGAACAACTAATCAGTGCTAGGATTGGTGTACCTGACGACTTTATTTATCAGCGCGCGTACCGGAAAAAAATGGCCTTAATTGAAGAGGCTAAGCAGCGTATGGCAGCGATTGGCGCTCAATACCAACAGCAACGAACCTCGTTGAGAACCGCATTATTAGTCAGTGCGGAAAGCGAGACAACTAAAACACCATCGGCTTCACTTGAACCAGAGGTGGAGCTAAAGACATCACAAGACGCCAGTGTCTTAAGTGTAACGGGCAAGAGTGATTCCAAACCACAGACTATTGCTAAAAATCAACCGGATGAGTTGCCTGTAGAGCTATCTGAAACGATGAGCAAGACGCAAGATGACGGGGCATTAGAAACAACAAGCAAGAGTGAGTCAAACCTAGAGGCTATTGCTAAAAATCAACCGGATAGTGTACCTGCGAAGCCATCTGCAGCGATAAGCCAAACGCAAAATGACAACACTGTAGATGCAACAGGTAAAAACGAACAAAAAGCGATTCCCACCGCAAAAAAAGTTATTAGTTACAAACTTCGGCTACCAAACAATGCTCTAACTCAGCGCGCTAGCGAGTTTCAACCAATGGTGTTGAGCGAAAGCGAAAAGTGGTCTGTTGATCCCGCTCTCGTGATGGCGATTATGCACAGTGAATCTGCTTTTCGTCCAAAAGCCAAATCACATGTACCTGCCTATGGCTTAATGCAGATTGTACCTACAACAGCTGGCCATGACATTAACAGGCGAGTTCGAGAAATTGATGCTCCCATGAAAGAGGATGAACTCTATCAACCTCCAGTCAATATAGAAACTGGCACGGCCTACCTCCACTTACTAGATAGCACCTACTTAAAAAGTATCCGCGATCCGAAAAGTCGTATGTACTGCACAATTGCAGCTTACAATACGGGAGCAGGTAATGTTGCCCGAGCGTTTAATCGTGATCGCTCAACCAATATTCGCAAAGCGAGTACCGTGATTAATCAGCTCGAACCACAAGAAGTATATGATCATCTTATGCAAAACTTACCTTATGATGAAACCAAAAATTACCTAAAAAAAGTCTCTTCTAGGATTGCTCTTTATCAGACCAATTAATCGTTCGCTTTAAAAGCAGGCAGAGCACTCACCCCGACTCCGCCTGGCTTTCATATCGAAAGACTCTTACTTTACTTTGTATAAACGACTAAGGAAAACTATGTTTCGTTTGATCGCTTTAGCGCTGGTCGCTTTAGGTATTTTTATTGGCGTGAGTTATCACGAGGAGATCAATCAACTGATTACAAATGGTAGATTCGAACAGTTGAAAGAAGCCTCCACTGAAGGAATTGAACTGATAAATGATAAGATTGAAGAGTTGAGAAAGTAATATGACTGAACCAAGCAACCTTTCGTCATCCGAAGGCGCTCGCTCGACTTCGACTCTAAAGGAACAATGGGGAAAACTGCTCGCACTAGCGTCACTAGTGGCGATAGCACTGGGCAGTTTCAATGACAGTATGGATGCGTTAGAGAAAATCTATGACTTTTCATTATCGCAATTTACCGACATACCTTCGCAAAATAAACTAGATAGTGTGTATGTTCGCGCCTCCGCTGCCGTTTTGGATGAACAACTCGGAGCCCCTATCTATCTCAAACACTCAAGCCATGGTGAAACGATTAAATATTATCAAGACGGTCGTTTTATTCTTTCTGCTGTCGTGAAAGAGGATGCAATTGCCGCTTATTTGGTTTTCCCACTCGATGGGTTTATACCGGACACCAGTAAGTCAGCCAAAGGGAGCCTTCTACTTCAACACCCCTTCAATACAGACGAAGAGATAACCGACTTTAGAGTCTCTTATTCTCGAGCTGTAACATACTATTTGGAAGAAAGTGCTGAAGGGGCATTTAGTAATTTATATAGCTCGGTCAGTGGCTACTCGGAGTTTGATGTTGAACCAACTCAAACACAGCGCGAGGCCCTAGCAGCTTTGGCTAATGCAATGGTCTTAGGGGATGATGTGGTTCCACTGGCTGAAACCTTGCGTGCACAGTTAAAACCCAATTTCTATGGTTATAGCATGCTAGGTTTACAGGCACTGGAGGAGGCTATCCTGACTCGTTCTGAGTATCAGTTGATCCGACCATAAGAAATAGAAAGCAGGCTCGAGGAAGAGCAAGAACCTAGTACCTAGAAACCTTCTCTTCCTTAGAAACCTAGCACCTAGTATCTCTTCCCTAGCGACCCAGTGCTCTAGCCGCCTGCTTTTGCCTTTCTCGCCTAGGAACCAGGGCCGCTCTTGCCTTTCCTAGGACCGCTCTTCCTATCAACCTAGCAATCTTCTCTTCCCTAGCACCTAGAAACCTAGTACCTAGCAACCTGCCCTTCCTCGTCTCACTTCTAAGACATCACCACATCCCTGCACCACTTTCTCATTTCTGATTTATGCTTATTTTATGGCTACTGTTTAAATTATCACCAATCGTTACAGGGAGAGTCGCCATGGGATATCCACAACTGGACCAGAGCTTACCGTCATTCGATGAGATGATGACTCTTGCCGCCGAAAACCCGACCGCTTTCAATCAGTTTAAGCAGGCAATGTGCAAAGAGATGATTCTCTCCGCCTCTGAAGCGATGCGCGAGCGCTTGGAGGCACAGCAGAGCCATATTGATCGCGTGATCAGCCGCTGCAAAAACCCCGATCACACCAACGTGGTGTTAATGAATGAACTGACGAAACAGATGGTGAAATTCCGCGCTGCACTGGAAAGCGACGGTAAAGAGCCACCGCGCAGTGAAGCGCAAATTATTCCCTTTACTGCGAAAAACTTCTATTGAACTGAGGCCCTGAAACGCAAACAGGGCCTTTCACTTTTTATAAAACTCGAAACTGATATCGCGTGCAGGCTGTTGTCAGTCGCGGTCAGTAGCGGCGGCCGCTTAGTTCACCACTTTCTGGAAACACGCTTTGTCCATATCTCGGATATTGACCGTTAAGCTGCGCACATGGCTGGCTTGCTCTTGCAACACGGCCATGAGTTGGCGGGAAAGTTCGCGTTTTTGCTCTTCACTGCGCCCAGAAAGCAGATCAAAACTGACATGAATAAAATCCACGCTATCACCCTCCTCCCCCACCAGCCAATGATGGCAGCGCAGCGTGCGCGATTTCACTGAAGGTTTGTCAAACAAGCCGCAATCCAGCGCGACTTGGTGCAGATCTTCCAGCAATCCGGGCACATTGATGCGCTCTTCCACCGAATTGGAATATTCTAAAACTAAATGAGGCATGACCTTTCCTTTTATCATTGAGACATGGTTGGCATTTGCCTTCATAAATAGCAACCAGAAAGGAAAATGCCGAGTGATTGACTATCATTATGCCAGACAGATCACCAATCGATTGCTTTTAACCATTTTATCAGTGGATAAAGCAGCACCGACCAGGCGAGAGAAAGCCACAACTAATGACACGAGTCATGATCTGTCCACATTATTCTGTTATATTCCTACGTAGATTTTTTACATAAATGCGCTTCACCTCGGCATAGAGGTGAAACCTTGAACCAATAAAAGATATGGAGATATTCCTATGCGTCGTCCTGTAGTGATGGGTAACTGGAAACTTAACGGCAGCAAAGCAATGGTAACTGAGCTGCTAACTGGTCTTAACGCTGAGCTAGAAGGCGTTGAAGGTGTTGACGTTGCGGTTGCTCCACCAGCACTTTACTTGGATATGGCTGAGCGTCTGATCGCGCAAGGCGGCAACAAGATCATTCTTGGCGCACAGAACACTGACATCCACAACAGCGGCGCATTCACTGGCGACATGTCTCCAGCGATGCTGAAAGATTTCGGTGCAACGCACATCATCATCGGCCACTCTGAGCGTCGTGAATACCACAACGAATCAGACGAATTCGTCGCTAAGAAATTTGCCTTCCTGAAAGAGAACGGCCTGAAGCCAGTGTTCTGTATCGGTGAAACTGAAGCGCAAAACGAAGCGGGCGAAACTGAAGCGGTTTGTGCACGTCAAATCAACGCAGTGATCGACGCGTACGGTGTTGAAGCTCTAAACGGCGCGATCATCGCTTACGAACCAATCTGGGCTATCGGCACAGGTAAAGCAGCAACTGCTGATGACGCACAGCGCATCCACGCCTCTATCCGCGCCCTGATCGCAGAGAAAGACGCAGCAGTCGCTGAGCAAGTGATCATCCAGTACGGCGGCTCTGTAAAACCAGAAAACGCAGAAGCGTACTTTGCACAGCCAGACATCGATGGTGCTCTTGTTGGTGGCGCATCTCTAGATGCGAAGAGCTTCGCAGCGATCGCAAAAGCAGCAGCGAAAATGAAAGCGTAATTTCAAACGCGCTCAGTTCAATCCTAGATTGAACACGCAGATGAAAAACCGACGTCACGCACGTCGGTTTTTTTGTTGTCAATCATCGAAAAGAGCACTGAGGCTAATCTTGGCCAAACAGATCACGTGTATAAACTTTGTGCGCCACATCGCTGAGCTCTTCCACCATCCGATTCGAGACAATAACCTCCGCCTTCGCTTTGAACTGCGCTAAGTCACGCATTACGGGCGAGTTAAAAAAACGCTCTTCCTCCAGCACAGGCTCATACACTACCACCTCTATGCCGCGCGCTTTGAGTCGCTTCATGATCCCCTGCACCGAAGAAAAACGGAAATTGTCGGAGTTGGCTTTCATGATCAAGCGGTAAATGCCCACCACTTGCGGATTACGCTTTAAAATCGACTCGGCGATAAAGTCTTTACGGGTTCGATTAGCCGAAACAATCGCTTTGATCAGGCAGTTGGGGACATCACGATAGTTGGCCAACAACTGCTTAGTATCCTTGGGGAGACAATAGCCACCATAGCCAAAGGAAGGGTTGTTATAGTGATCACCAATGCGTGGATCAAGCCCCACACCTTGGATGATTTGCCGGCTATCCAAACCATGTACTTCGGCGTAAGAATCCAGCTCATTGAAGTAAGCCACCCGCATGGCTAGGTAGGTGTTGGAAAAGAGCTTGACCGCCTCGGCCTCGGTGGCGTTGATCAGCAGTACTGGAACATCGTTTTTTTCCGCCGCTTGCGCAAACAGCTCTCCGACCCATCTTGCTCTCTCACTTTGCTCGCCAACAATAATGCGCGATGGGTAAAGGTTATCGTACAAAGCGCGCCCTTCTCGTAAAAACTCCGGGGCAAACAGAACGTTTTTGCCCGATTCACCACAACGCACACGCTCGGTAAACCCGACCGGCACAGTTGAGCGCACCACCACCAGCGCTTGTGGCCGATAGCGATGCACCTCATCGATCACCGACTCTACCGAAGAGGTGTCAAAGCCATTAGTACGCGGATCGTAATCGGTCGGCGTGGCGACAATCACCAGTTCGGCGTTTTGATAGGCACTTGGCGCATCCACCGTCGCGGTAAGGTTGAGTAAGCCAGAAGCCATAAAACGTTGAATGTCTTGATCAACAATCGGACATTGTCGCGCGTTAATTTGCGCTACCCGCTGCGAATTTAAGTCCAACACAGTGACATGGTGGTACTGCGCTAACAGCGCGGCATTGGCCAGCCCAACATAGCCAGCCCCAACGACGGTGATCTGCATACGACACTCCGCTTTGCCTGAATGAGGTTTTATCCAAGCTCGTTTTTACCCAAGCTTGGCTTATCTCAACAAGTGAATGTGACACAGGGAAGACGAAGGCATGATCGATTCAAGACGATGTCGTCAGCGGTAGGGAGATCGCTTTTTGTGGCAAGTTTGCGTAAACTAACGCCGTCATTTTGGCTAAAAATTTTTGCAAATAATACTTCAGATTTTGCAGATAATACTTCAAAGGAACAGCATGAATATTCTTGTCACCGGAGGCAGTGGCTATATCGGCAGTCACACCTGTATTCAGATGATCGAAGCAGGCATGACACCGATTATTCTCGACAATTTGTACAACAGTAAACTTTTGGTGCTGGATCGTATTCAGCAAGTCACGGGCGTGCGGCCGACCTTTTATCAAGGCGATATCCGCGATAGCGCTATCTTACAAACCATCTTTACTGAACATCATATTGATGGCGTGATCCACTTTGCGGGCCTGAAAGCCGTTGGCGAACCGGTGGAAAAACCGCTGATGTATTATGATAACAACGTTTCTGGTACCTTGAATCTCGTGCGCGAAATGGACAAAGCGGGGGTAAGAAGCCTGATCTTTAGTTCATCGGCCACGGTGTACGGTGACCCTGCCTCAGTGCCTATTCGCGAAGATTTCCCGACCTCGGCCACCAACCCTTACGGGCGCAGTAAGCTGATGGTAGAAGAGTGCTTGCGCGACTTTCACCACGCCAACCCAGAGTGGAGCATCACCTTGCTGCGCTACTTTAACCCTGTTGGCGCGCATCAATCTGGCTTGCTTGGCGAAGATCCGCAAGGCATTCCCAACAACCTGTTGCCTTTTGTCGCCCAAGTGGCGGTTGGCCGACGTGAAAAATTGGGCGTATTTTGCAACGATTACCCAACACCCGACGGCACTGGCGTGCGCGATTACATCCACGTGGTTGACTTAGCCGATGGTCACCTTGCGGCGCTGAATAAAGTGGGCCAACAAGCGGGTTTGCACATTTTTAACTTAGGCACAGGCCAAGGCAACAGCGTATTGGAAATGGTCGCCGCCTTTGAAAAAGCCGCCGAGCGTCCAATCGCCTATGAAGTCAAACCACGCCGCGCTGGCGACATCGCAGAGTGCTGGGCAGACCCATCCTACGCCGCCGAAGTGCTCGGCTGGAAAGCAACGCGCTCGTTGGAGACCATGGTCGCCGATACGTGGCGCTGGCAGTCCAACAACCCGAATGGGTATGAGTGAGGAAGAACAAGAGCGGTACTGGGGAAGAGCAGGTCCTAGGACCTAGGGAAGAGCAGGCCCTTGGTCCTGGGAAAAGCAAAAGCAGTTAAAGCAGGTAAAGCAGGGGCGAGTTTGCTAGGGAAAGGCAGGGACGAGTTAGCTAGGGGCTAGATTGCTAGGAAAAGAAGGTTCTGGGTCCTGGAGCCCTTGGTCCTGGGAAAAGCAGGAGCGGAAGAAAAAGCGCTCTTTCCTAGAACCCAGCAACCTAGGAACCAGGGCCGCTTTTCCTAGTCCCTAGAAACCTAGCACCTAGTACCTAGAAACCTAGCAAACTGCTCTTCCCCGCCCTTCCCCGATTTCCCTGCTCTTAATGCTGAGCCATCAAGGAGTAATTCATGATCCAGTTTGATAAATTTGAACGCTCACTGCATCTGCTGCAAGAGCAAAATGATCGATTGAATAAACTGCAGATTCAGGCGACTGAACTTTGGATTATTGAAGCTGTCAAGGAGTCAACAATTCAACGCTTTGAAACCTGTTGGGATAGCCTTTGGAAAATCACCAAACGTTATCTTTCGGAAGACATCGGTTTACCTGAGGTGCCAAATGGGCCCAATCCTGTTTTACGCCTTGCTCATGAAAACATGCTGCTACCCAGTAGCATCGAACAGTGGATGCATTACGCAAAAGCCCGAGTTGCCACGTCGCATGATTACAGTGGGGAAAAGGCCGATGAAGCCTTGGCATTAATGAATGACTTTGTTACCGATGCCATTTTGTTGTACCAAACGTTAAGCGGTCAAGCATGGAAAAAGTAACGCAACCTAAACTTGCTATCACGGAAGATCAAGCGAAGGAAGTCGCTCAACTGTTAGCACTGTACTTACCGAAAACTTTGGTGTGGGCGTTTGGATCAAGAGTCAAAGGCACGGCGAATACGCGCTCAGATTTAGATTTAGTGGCCTTTGCCGACAAACCACAAGATTTAGCTGTCTATCAATTGCAACAAGCCTTTGAAGAAAGCAGCCTGCCCTTTCGCGTCGATTTACTGGTCTGGGATAATCTCACTCCAGCCATGCAGAACAATATCCGAGAGCGCTATGTGGTTGTGCAGGGGAAAAGGGACTAGGAAAGGCAGGGACGAGTTAGCTAGGAACTAGATTACGAGCAAGAGCAAGAGCGAAAGAAAGACCGCTCTTCCTAGTCTCTAGAAAACTAGTACCTAGCAACCTGCTTTTCCTAGTCCCTAGAAACCTGCCCTTCCCCCCTACTTCAACTGGATCCCGTGGGTTTCAATATGGGTGAGCAGTTCTTTGGATGTAATTTTATGTTTGATCAACAAATCCACCTTAAATGGCAATGAAGACAGCTCTAGGCGCTCCTGCAATTGTGCGATGACATGCAGCGAAAGCGCATCGCCTTCTAGGACAAGATCAATATCGGAGTTATCTCTATAGGTCCCTAACGCTCTGGAGCCAAACAACCAAGCATGGATGACACAAGCGTGGTTAAGAACGATCTCTTCAATCAATCGGTACTGATGTGCCTTAAGGCCGAGCAAGACGGGGTTGACGACGCAAAAATTAGCCACGCTGGTCCTCTAAGTTCTTGAGCTTTAATGAATGCGTAATCTGTTCAATCACAGGAGAAAACGATTCTAGGATTAGCGATTGGGCTTCGAGAGCATTGCTCTCATCATAAGTATGAGCAAGCAAATTGCGTTTTATCAGCGCTTCTAACATGATTTCACACTGTTCTGAGGACAAGTGCTTAGCCTCGAGAGCGGTGCGAAAAACACTTCGCGGTGAGGCGACATCAAACCCTTCAAATTCAAGTAAATCTTTCAACGTTTTCCACGTCAGTTCAAAAGAAAGCTCGAAGGTTTGCACTAAGCCCGCCAACTCTAACTCGCTGTAGCTTTCTTGCGCACAGGCTCTTTTAAGCCTTTGTTGAGCTTTGATTAAGTTTTGTAGCCGCTGCTTCCAACGGTCTGGATTTGCGTTCATATTCGTCGCCTAGTAAGAGAGTGAGCGTTGTACTTAACAATGAATGTTAAACTACCTAATCAGAAGCAAAATGTCATGTCGAAAGGGGAGGGAGGAAAAGCAGGAGCAAGATTGCTAGGGACTAGATTACGAGGAAGAGCAAGGGCGGAAGAGAGGGGACTAGGAAAGGCAGGTCCTAGGTCCTAGGGAAAGCAAAAGCGGAAAAGCAGGACCGCTCTTCCCCGCTTTTCCTAGAACCTAGAAGTCTAGTACCTAGCGACCTTTTTTCCCTAGAAACCTTCTCTTCCCTGCCCTTCCCTACAACCTCACATCCCCAGCGTAACCCATGGCGTTCAGTACTTGAGCAAAGGCTTGCTTGCTGCTTGGCTCACCGTGGATGAGATGAATTTCTTGCGGTGCTTGGCCAATGCCATGGATAAACGCCAGCAACTCAGATTGATCCGCATGGGCAGAGTAGCCCGACATCACGTGGATATTGGCTTTTACTTCGACTTCCTCGCCATCGATACAGAGGTTTTGTTCACCTTGAGCGATGCTACGCCCGAGCGTTCCCTCGGCCTGATAGCCAGCCAAAATGACATCGGTGCGTTCATCGCTCAGCAGCGCTTTCAAATAGTCGACAATTCGTCCGCCCTGACACATTCCCGAAGCGGCCACCACAATCGCCGCGTCCCCGGTTGACACCAAACGGTTGACTAATGCTTGATGAGTGCGGTAATCGCTAATCTGAATACATTGATCAAACGCCAGTGGATGGCGATGCATCTCCAAACGCTGCTTGGCTTCCTCACCCCATAAGGTTTTAAAGCGCCGATAAGATTGCGTCACTTGCTGGGCCATCGGCGAGTCTAGAATAATGGGCAAATCAGCGGCAATTTTATGCTCATAAATCAGGCGCTCAAGGTCAAACAGCAGCTCTTGAGTACGGCCAACACTAAAAGCCGGGATTAAAATGGTGCCACCATCGGCTAAAGAGCGTTGAATGATTTTGCGCAGCGTTTCCGCTCGGCCTGCGACATCATCATGATTACGGTTGCCATAGGTGCTTTCAATCAATAAATAATCGGCCCGCTCTGGCGGTTGCGGATCGGGCAACAGCGGCGTATTACTCGGGCCTAAGTCGCCAGAAAATACCACCACTTCACCACTGGCTAAGCGAATTTCAACGTAGGCCGAACCTAAAATATGCCCAGCGGGTTGAAGGCGCAGCTCAAGCGAAGCCTCCGTGTTGCTCTGAGCAGAGAGTGTGAGCCATTTACCATAACCCAATGGACGCAAACGCTGTTTAACGGCGTGTAAAATTTGCTGTATTTGTTGGCGATTTAGGCCCAACTGTAACTTGAGGCCATCTTCTAACATCAGTGGGATAAGCTCTACACTGGCTGGGGTAGCGTAGATTGGCCCGCGAAAGCCAGCGGCAAGCAGCCAAGGAATGCGGCCGATATGATCGATATGCGCATGAGTGACAATCAGCGCATCAATATGCTCAACGGAGAAATTTAATTCTGCCTGCGCCGACTCTTTGCCCTGAAAAAGACCACAATCGATTAATAGTGCCATACCATCTGCGCGCAGCTCATGACAAGAGCCAGTAACGGTATCTTTACCACCATGATGAAGTATTTGCATTTCCTTTGCCTTAGTCGCCAATAAGATAGGAAAACGCTAGCATATTCGCTTTTACTTGAGCGCAAATTGTTGGAAATTTTCGAGGAAGGGCAGAAAAGCAGGAGCGAGTTTGCTAGGGAAGAGCAGGGACGAGGAAGAGCAAAGGCGAAAGAGAGGGTCCTAGGTTCTGGGCCCGGAAAGCAGTAGCGAGATTGATAGGGACTAGATTGCTAGGAAGAGCAGGAGCAAACCTAGAAAACTAGCGCCCTGCTCTTCAGGACCATAGGGCCATAGGACCGCTCTTAACCGCTCTTCCTGCTCTTCCCTAGAACCTAGTACCTAGCCCCTAGCAACCTTTTTCCTACCTATACAAATTCTCGTAACAGTAGTTGGTGGCTTCGATGTAGCCTTCTACGCTGCCGCAATCGAAACGTTGGCCTTTGAATCTATAGGCTAGCACGCAGCCGTTTTGCGCTTGTTTGAGTAGCGCATCGGTGATTTGGATTTCACCGCCTTTGCCGGGCTCGGTTTGCTCGATGAGCTCAAAAATATCGGGGGTGAGAATATAGCGGCCAATAATAGCGAGATTGCTTGGCGCGGTGCCGGGTTCTGGTTTTTCAACCATGTTGTCGACACGGAAAATGTCATCTTTGATCATTTCACCGGAAATAACGCCATACTTATGGGTTTCATCTTCTGGTACTTCTTGCACCGCCACAATCGAGCAGCGGAACTGGTTAAACAGCGCCACCATTTGCGAAAGCACGCCTTGCTGTTGGTTTACGCACAGGTCGTCTGCCAGTACAACCGCAAATGGGTTATCTCCCACTAGCTCTCGCCCGGTTAAAATCGCATGGCCCAAGCCTTTCATCTCGCTTTGGCGGATATAAGTGTAACTGGCTGAGTCAATCAGCTTACGGATATCCCCCAGCAGCGCCTCTTTGCTGGTGCCACTGATTTGGTGCTCCAGCTCGTAGCTTTTATCAAAGTGGTCCATCAGCGCATGTTTACCACGGCCAGTGACAATACACATGGAATCCATACCTGCTTCAATCGCTTCCTCGACGCCATACTCGATCAACGGTTTGTTGACCACTGGCATCATCTCTTTAGGCATCGATTTTGTGGCTGGGAGAAAACGGGTGCCGTAGCCTGCGGCGGGGAATAAACATTTTTTAATCATTATTACTACTAACCAATTGTGTTGAAAAAAGGGGCGAAAAGCAGGAATGAGACTACTAGGAACGAGATTGCTAGGAAGAGCAATGGCGGAAAAAATGGTCCTGGGTTCTGGGCCCTTGGTCCTGGGAAAAGCAGGAGCGAAAGAAAAAGCGCTCTTTCCTAGAACCCAGCAACCTAGGAACTAGGACCACTTTTCCCGCTCTTCTCCGCTCTTCAGGACCATAGAACCGCTCTTATCCGCTTTTCCTAGAACCCAGCACCTAAGAACCAGGACCGCTCTTGCCCTTCCTAGTGCCACTTTTCCTTTATTTATTATAAAAGTCACGATACCAAGCTACGAACTCTGCAACGCCTTGCTTCACAGTTACTTGAGGCTTATAACCCGTAGCGGCAAAAAGGTCGGCGGTATCCGCGTAAGTTTGATAGACATCACCAGGTTGCATCTCACGGAAATTCTTCTTCGCCTCAATGCCGAGCTCATCTTCTATCGCCTTAACGAAATCCATCAAGCTGATAGGAGAGCCGTGGCCAATGTTGTAAACCGCATAGGGCGCTGAGCTGCTAGCTGGAGTACCAGCTTCGACAGTCCATGCCTCGTTTCTTAAAGGAAGAACATCCGCGATACGCACCACCCCTTCGACAATATCGTCGACATGGGTAAAGTCACGCCACATTTCCCCGTTATTATTAATATCGATTGTTTCGCCATCGAGGATCTTTTTAGTGAAGATAAACGGAGCCATATCAGGTCGGCCCCAAGCTCCATACACGGTGAAAAAGCGCAACCCTGTCGTCGGTATGTTATAAAGGTGCGAGTAGCTATGTGCCATCAACTCATTGGCTTTTTTAGTCGCCGCATAGAGAGAAACAGGATGATCGACAGAATCCGAGGTGGCAAAAGGCACTTTGGCATTTAAGCCATAGACGGAACTAGACGATGCATAAACTAAATGCTGTACATTGGTTTGACGGCACCCTTCAAGAATGTTCAGGTGCCCCACCAAATTAGAATCTGCATACGCATGCGGGTTTTCGAGTGAATAACGCACTCCAGCTTGTGCCGCAAGATGGATCACTCGATCAAACTTCTCTTGTTCAAACAACGTCGCTACGGCATCGCGATCGGCAATATCCAAGTGGACAAAACGGAACTGCGAGTGCTCAACACGTGCTAATCTTGCGTGTTTTAAGTTAATGTCGTAATAATCGTTAATATTATCGATGCCAACCACTTCGTGGCCTTGTGCTGTTAATTTTTCAACGGTTGCACTGCCAATAAAACCCGCAACACCAGTGATTAGATATTTCATATTTAAGTCTCGAAAAAATTCATGGGGAGATTATCGGTTTCAGATCCTAGGTACTAGGTCCTGCCTTTCCCTAATCACTACCAAACAAATCACGGGTGTAAACTTTCTCTGCGACATCAGCGAGCTCTTCCACCATGCGGTTGGAGACGATGACATCGACGGTTTGTTTAAATTCGTTGAGATCTTTGATCACGCGAGAATGGAAAAACTCGTCGTCTTTCAACACAGGTTCATACACGACCACTTCAATGCCTTTGGCTTTGATGCGTTTCATAATTCCTTGAATACTGGAGGCACGGAAATTGTCTGACCCTGCCTTCATGATCAGACGGTAAATACCAACCACTTTAGGCTGGCGTCTGATAATTGAATCTGCGACAAAATCTTTACGTGTACGGTTGGCATCCACAATCGCACTGATGATGTTATTCGGTACATCTTTATAGTTAGCTAACAACTGCTTGGTATCTTTTGGTAAACAGTAACCGCCATAGCCGAAAGATGGGTTGTTGTAGTGATTGCCAATACGGGGATCGAGCCCCACGCCTTCAATAATTTGACGTGCATCGAGGCCGTGCGCTTCGGCATACGAATCCAGCTCGTTGAAATAAGCCACACGCATCGCAAGGTAGGTATTAGAGAACAGTTTCACCGCTTCTGCTTCCGTGGAATCGGTAAACAGAATTGGCACATCTTTCTTTTCTGCGCCTTCAAGTAGCAGATTGGCAAAGACTTCGGCACGCTCGCTGCGCTCGCCGACAATAATACGTGACGGGTAAAGGTTATCGTATAGCGCTTTACCTTCGCGCAGGAACTCAGGTGAGAATAAAATATTCTCACAACCCAGCTCTTGCTTAATTCGCGCGGTGTAACCGACAGGAATAGTCGATTTGATCACCATCACCGCATTCGGGTTAATGGCCATCACATCACGAATGACCGCTTCTACCGATGAGGTATTAAAGTAGTTGCTTTGCGGATCGTAATCCGTCGGGGTGGCAATAATAACAAACTCTGCGTCTTGATACGCTTGCTGCTTATCGAGCGTAGCCACGAAATTTAGTGCTTTGTGCGTTAAAAAATGTTCAATTTCTTTATCAACAATCGGTGACCGCTTGTTGTTCAGCATTTGCACCTTTTCTTCGATAATATCCACCGCGACTACTTGATGATTCTGCGCCAAAAGCATGGCGTTAGATAAGCCGACGTAGCCCGTACCTGCAACTGCGATTTTCATTTCCATATACCATAATTAAAATTTGTCAAAGAGTAGCAAAAAAGATTCATAGGGGGTAGAAGAAAAGAAGGGGGGAAAGCAGGGACGAGATTACGAGGAAGAGCAAAAGCGAAAGAAAGACCGCTCTTTCCTAGAACCTAGCAACCTGCTTTTCCTAGTACCTAGAATACTAGCACCCTGCTCTTCAGGACCATAGGACCGCTCTTCCCAGCCCTTCCCTAGAACCTAGAAACCTAGTCCCTAGCAACCTTTTCCCACTACGCCATTACCTTCATTTCAACAACTTTAGCCTGAGACGCTTTGAGCTTGTTCTTTGCGTTCCAGACGAGATCGCCAATGCCATCGGTTGGGTTAAAGCCTGTTGGCGTTTCGAGCAGGATTTGGCGAATCGCCTCATGGTCAAAATGGTGGCATGCTAAGTCCAGATTGTCGAGAATGTGATTAAACTGCTCCAATGGCAAGAACTGCTCGTTAGCCGTCATAATGCGTTCATGCTCTGTGCCTTCAACGTTATCGCCAATCAATAGCTCTTCATACAGCTTTTCACCCGGGCGAAGACCCGTGAATTTAATCTCAATATCACCATTCGGGTTTGAGGCCGATTTGACTTCAAGCCCAGAGAGTCGAATCAAGTTTTTCGCCAGATCGACGATTTTCACTGGTTGGCCCATATCCAAGACAAAGACATCGCCACCTTTACCCATTGCGCCAGCCTGAATCACCAACTGAGCTGCTTCTGGTATGGTCATAAAGTAGCGAATGATATCTGGATGCGTCACAGTGATCGCTTTGCCCTCTTCAATCTGACGTTTAAAGAGAGGAATCACAGAGCCGGATGAGCCAAGCACATTACCAAAGCGCACCATGCAAAAACGCGTGCCATTGGTTTTGCTGTTCTCTTGTTGCGCCAGGGCTTGCAAACCCAGCTCAGCCATTCGTTTTGAGGTGCCCATAACATTGGTTGGGCGCACGGCTTTATCGGTTGAGATAAGCACAAAGGACTCTACCCCCGCCTCAATAGCTGCTTTGGCGGTGTAATAGGTACCAAATACGTTGTTACGCACCCCTTCGACCACATTGTATTCCACTAGTGGCACGTGTTTATAGGCGGCCGCGTGGTACACCGTTTGCACCCCAAAGGCACGCATGGTGGTACTGACACGGTTAATGCGTTGCACTGAACCCAACAGCGGGATGATCTCGACGTTAAGCTTTTCTGCTTCAACGAGATTGGAAAGCTCTTTATCAATTTGATAAAGGCCAAATTCAGACAGCTCAAAAAGAACCAGTGATTTCGGTTTTTGCCTTACGATTTGCCGACAAAGCTCTGAGCCGATAGAACCACCCGCACCAGTAACCATAACCACTTTACCTTGGATGTTGGCTTTCATCAGTTCTGGGTTGGGTGCGACCGGATCGCGACCAAGCAGATCTTCAATCGCGACATCTTTCAGTTCATCGACTGTGGCATTGCCGTTTACGATATCGTTGAAATCGGGCACGGTGAGCACTTCAACTGGAAGATGCAACAAAGAATCGATAATGGCTTTACGTTCAGAGCGAGAAGCGCGCGGCGTAGCAAGCAAAATCTTTTCAATCCCCTGCCTTTCGACCAGTTGATCAACACTGCTTGGCGAGTAAACGTTAATCCCTTGAATGATGGTGTTTTCCAATGATGGATCATTATCAATAAAGCCTTGTACTTGATACGATTCCGCATTTCTTAACGCAATGGCAAGCTGACGCCCTGTACTACCCGCGCCAAAAATTAGCACCCGTTCAGAGCCTTTACGGCTAGCCTGCACAATGAGAGAGCGCACCAACATACGCGCCCCACCACAAAGAATCGCCAGGAATGTCATATAGATGACAGGCACCGTACGCGGCACCGTAGCATCAAAATAGTAGGCAAAGGTGGTGATAGAAAGCGCAGAGATCACCGCACCAATCACGACGACCGTTAACGCATGGAAAGTCAAGTAACGCAATACAGCGCGATACAAACCCAGTTTGGTAAAAGCGACTAGCGTTACGACTAAGGTACCAAGCAGCGTTAACCAAGTTGACCCTGAAACCGTAAAAGAGACCTCTCCCGTTCGCGCCGCTAAGGCGAGAAAGAAAGAGAAGGTGATCAATAGAGTATCAATAGCCAAACTGATCAGACGCTTATGCATCCGAGGCAGAGACCAAATATAAGCCAACTTGTCCATAATTATTTCACTTAATATGTAATTCTAAGATTTTTTAACAGCGTCTCCAGAGCCACTGCCTGTCGCTGTCATGATTATATACCGAAAGTAGCTTTTTAGCGTCAAGGTGTCGATCATTTGACGGTCCGTCTGTGCCAACAGCTTTGGCGTCGACATATCAATATTTTGCACTTGCGCCAAGCCAGTAATGCCCGGCAGTACATTGTAAACGCCTAGTGCCTCACGCTCTTGGATCAGTTCTGTTTGGTTAAATAGGTTCGGGCGCGGACCAACCAGGCTCATTTCGCCTTTCAATACATTAATCAGTTGTGGTAATTCATCAATTTTTGTTTTGCGCAAAAAGGCACCAAGTTTAGTGATTGAACTTGTACTTGCCAGATGAGATGCAACTGATTGAGTATTAACGGACATAGTGCGAAATTTAATAAGATTGAATGGCTTTTTATTTCGCCCAACACGTTCTTGTACAAAGATGGGCGATCCTGTGTCGAAATAACCAATGATTAAAACAAAACATAGAATTGGAAATAAAAAAAATGACAAAGACAAAGATATTAATAAATCGAATATTCTAGTCATCTAAATAGCTATCCTTTTTTAGTGTTTCAATTAGAGTATATTTTGGTTGCCAATCGAAATTATCAAATATCATGTCAAAGTCACCATAAGAATCTTCGATCAAATTTTCTATTAAAGATTGTTTACCAAAAATCTTACCGATAAAATAGAATAATCCTTTAGGAACAGGGACATGAACAACTTTTTTATTAAAAAAATGACCTACCTGACTGACAAAATCTTTTGTAGAAATATGGCAATTATCAGAGAGATTCACGACACACTTATTACCAAAGTTGATATGTAAACTATAAATTATAAAATCAATCAAATTATATATTGACAGAAATCTCTTTTTATTATTTACAAAACCGAAAGGTGAAACGGCAAAAACCCGAATAAAATCGAAAAGATATTTCAAATTTCCTGGTGGTTTCTTTGAATAAACAAGAGCTGGTCTTATTATCAAAACTTCGATGTTCTCACTACTGTCAAGTAACATTTTTTCATTTCTAATCTTAATTTTCATATTATCCGGAACATTCAGGCTAACAGAATCTAGATATGGAATAACACCTGCTGAACTAACATAAACAAATCTTTTAACTCGATATTTAACTGCTTGTTCGAAAATATGCTGAGTAATATTATCAGCCAATAAATCAAAACCTTTTCTGGTGTGCGCCTTTTCTGCTAAGTGAATAATGCAATCCACATCTTTTAGTAACAAAGACCAATCGTATTCTTTAAAACACTTGATTGAAATTTGGTTAGAGAATCCACTATCTCTGTTTCTACTAATCGCCACCAAACCTGGATAGCCCTTGGGAAAATGGCTTCCTATATATCCATCAGCACCTGTTAAAACTATATTCACGATAAGAGGTCCATATACATTTTAATAACTATTCTTTCATCAAAATTATTTTCAATATGCTTCCTAGAATATAAGGACATCTTTCGCTTATCATCATTTGATAATAATATGTAATTAGTCATAGCGTCAACTAAGCTTTCCTTGGATTTTTTATCAACTAGATATCCATTCTCACCATCAACAACTGTATCACGACAGCCAACATTATCTGTTGTAATGATTGCAAGTCCTGAAGATGCAGCTTCCAGTAAAGACTTTGGAACACCCTCGGGATAATAGGAAGGTAATACAATACAGTCATGCTCCCTTAAGATAGGTGCAACATCATCAGTTTTACCTAAGAAGTCAATTTCACCGCTACGAATCCAACCAGTTAATTCATCTGAAGAAATCGCATCCTTAGAGAATTCATCAATGAAACCTAGAAGACTAAAATTAACATTTTCACCAAAAACATTTTTCAAAATTTTTGCTGATTCTACATATAACTTCGCCCCTTTTGAATAAAGAAGTCTGCCACAAAATAAGAATCGTGTCGGTCCGCCATCAAAACTGCGTTCTGTATAATGAAATCTATTAAGATCAACTCCTGAACCAGGGATTCTTAATGTCTTTTCTTCAGCTACAATTCTATTTTCAATAAACAATCTACGATCTTGCTCATTCTGGAAAAATATTTTCTTGCTGAACTTTTGAGAAAAATAATAAAGAAAGAATGTAATGTAGTAGACAAAGTTTTTTTTAGTAAAAGCAGATCCTAGCCCAGATATATTGTTAAATATATTTTCCGTAAAAAAATGACCTGAAATCGTACTATATATATTACATTTAGGTGTAAAGTTAAAAATAAAATCAGGCTTTATTTTCCTGTAAATACTATAATATTTGCAAATTGTTTTAAGATCATTAAGAGGATTAACACCACCTCGATCTAGAGATATGTTAATATGCTTTACACCTAATCTAACCAAGCGTTCTACATACTCATCTTCTGGTGATACTAAAAAAACGTTATAGCCTGATTCCAACATTTCAAGGACAGTGTTTTTCCTGAAGTTGAAGATATACCATGCGGTTGAACTTGAGAAAACTATATTCTTCATGACAATAATAAAATCAATCCCGATTTATGAATTTTATATTTCTGATTATATCCTGCCTGTAAATGCAGTCTGATTCTATATTTTTTGAAACTACTGATCCAGCTCCAACAACAACATTATTCCCTATACTGACACCTTTTAAAATTATTGTGTTAGACCCTATCCATACATTATTACCTATTTTTACTTCGTCACAAAAGAAACCCTGTTTAGAGAAAGGAATGTCAAGCTTTTTAAAATTATGATCATGGTCATAGATTAAAACATTTTCACCAAACATACAGTCATTTCCGATGCTAACATTCTTTCTTACATTAATAGAACAATTCCGATTAAAAAAAACGTTATCACCGATTGAAAGAACACCAGATGTCACATTAAAATTTAATCCAGACCTAGCTCTAAAATAATCACCAACAGATACGCGCGCAGACCCAATCACAATGTTTCCATTAAGTCTTGACTTTATAATATTTATATTAAGACTTTTTATATATATTAGTTTAAATATTAACGTTAGAATAACGGAGAAAAATGAATGTAGAATTTTCACAAGCATAATACAAAGACTCAGCCTTATTTATTTCTATTAAATAGTAAAGTTATTATTAAATACATTTGAACAAAACTTTGAAATATCAATTTCTTTTGAGTAATCCATATAAACACTAGAATTATCAGACTTTGTAGTAATAGATTCAATTAAGCCTTCTTCAATGTCCATGACACTAGATGAGTTTAGAACTTTGACTTCAGGTAATGAATTTAACTCATCAGCACAAGGTGACACAATGATATTTTTAGTACCACTACACATCATTTCTAAGATAACGTTTGGAAAGCCTTCCCTTTCAGAAACTAAAATACCGATATCCGCGTTGCTCATGAACGAATATGGATTACTTGTTTGTCCCCAAAAATTAACAAACTCACTAACATTCAAATCGTCTACTAAGTTGACTAATTCCCCATATAACGGTCCTTCTCCTACTATATTAAGAAATGCATTGTGTCCACGAGATATTACGTTGGAGAATGCAATAATTAAATTATCAACCTGTTTGACTTTGACTAATCTTCCGACAAAAAGTATATTAACCTTATCCTTAGGAAAGGAGACATCTTGTGAATGACAAGAATTTAAAATATGCATAACATGGAGAGGATTCCTTATTTTTCTTACATTGTATTTATTAAATTTCTGCACATTGCTTAGTAGAGAATCTTTCATTTCCTGAGATTGACATATGATGAGGTCTATATTGTAATAAATAAAATAGAATAGCCTAAAAGTCAGGAGTTTCAAACCAGAGAACCTCTTAAAAACAACAGTAGACTCTCTTGATATGTGTTTTGAAGATTTAATTATTCGAAATCTACGGCACAACGAAACGAAAGCATTAATGTGGGTATGAGATGTAAATACAAAATCAAATTTTTTCGACTGAAAATACCAAAAAAACATTAAGACCCCATATATCTCACTTTTTCCATTCAAATAATTGAGATTAACATTTTCAGGAAAACAATAAGGTGACCAATCGTTTCTTGTTCCTTTAGAGAAGAAGTAGATATCTATATTATTTCTATTGTTTTCACCCAAATATTTAACAATATTTAGTATTACTCTTTCTGCACCACCTAAAGTGGGGGATGGCAATAAAAAAAGGTATTTCATAATTGTTTCAACACCCAGTCTTTATAAGATTCATTTCTGCTTCTGTGACTATTTCTATTAGATGAGCTAGTCACACTATCAGAAAAACTATCAAAGCTCTTAATAAATCTCGCGGGATTTCCTGCATACACTGTGTTACTAGGAACCGACTTAGTCACTACAGAACATGTACCTATTACTACATTATCACCGATAGTTACACCAGGGAGAATTGTTGAGTTTGCACCAACAAAGACATTATTACCAATAGTTATCCTACCGAATTTATAGTATCTTCTGTTCTCTTCGCTAACTAATGAGTACGAACCATCGTGAGTTAAGAATGTAACATTTGAAGAGATAGTAACATTATTACCTATTTCTACAAGAAAAGGTTCTGACCCAAAATATCTTGTATAGATTCTGCTAACATTACCAACTGTTACGCCTAAGTATCTGGCGTTTTTTACCCCGCCAAACACTTTAAATATTACAATTGAAATTAGATATCTCATTGCTTTCTTCATTAACTTATCTCCATCTTGAGAAATACATTAACTTCCTAATTATGAATGAAATTACATATATAATTAAAAGTGTCAATACAATTCTTTTAAGAATACCAACTAATAGAAAAAGATCTTTTCGATTAGAGTAAAAGCAAATATAAACTAGAGCTACAGATATGGAGCTCTTCGCCAAGATAGAGTAAACATTTCTATATAAATGATAGATACATATCAAACAAATCAAAAAAATCACTGACAATGTAAATAATGAAAAATATCCACCTAAACTAAAAAACTCAGCCCAAATATTACTTCCTACACCATAGTCAACCTCTGGAAAAAGATCTCTTTGAATTAGATAATTATATTTACATGATTCAAGATCTATATATTCGTTCATGGCAGGAAGAATCAAAACTGGTATAAATGCAATATTTGAACACTCAACTATATAGCTATCAGAAATTACACGATTGAATATTCCTTGAGTCGTAAAAGGTTCTGAATATGTAAAAGCTGTGACAAAAAAATCATCACTTGCTAATTTCTCAGCTACAAGTTGAAAGTCGTTCATTTTTACTGCTATATATATGAACTTATAGATAAAGAAAAAAAATGAAACAGCTATAACTAAAAGTATTTTCTTTTTGTTATTCCGTACTACTAGATCTAGTCTTTGGTCTATAAAAAATATAATACACACACCTAAAAATGCTATTGCCGCGTTTGAACGATGGCCGATATATATATTAAAAGCAAGACTTATAAAAGTAAAAAAAAGCAATAAATTGTAATGTTTGGTTTTTATGCTTTCTTTTTTTAATAGAGATAAAAAACATAGAGCGATCATTGAGGCTGTAGTATTAAGAGTTGTCCACCTACTTTTAGCCTCTAGAACCATACTTTTATCAGCAGATAATAACGCAGGCCCACTCACAACATACTGCAATATAAAACTGATCAATATTAGAATAATTAATGAAAGTGTTTGAGTTTCTAATATTACATTATTTCTTGCTATATCATTATTTCCACTATTAAAAATATTTATTTTTCTAGGAAGTAGTTTAGTATAAATAAAATCAGATAACGGACATAGGAAAAAAATAAATGATGCAATCAAATAAAATTCAGGCACTATATCAACTTGTTCTACATATCTACCCGATGGCTCATTAACAACGCCAAAAAAAAGAGGCATAAAGTAAATGCTTATACATATAAAAAAGAAGAATGATATAGATAATCTATTCTTCATTATAAAATACGCCATAATACTTATATAAACTGTATAAAATATTATTTGATTCAAGCTAAAACCTATTATTTAAGAAAAATATTCTTTGCCCTAGATATATATGCAGATTCTGAAAACTCAAGGTCGGCATGCCTAAAACAAGATATTTGAATATCTTTTTTACCCTTTTGTTTAATTAGATTTTCTAACTCTCTATATTTAATCAAAAGATCATCTAAATTATTCTCTGTGAATATATATCCTGTTACACCAGGTTTTATGTATGACGAAGTCCCACAAGTATCTGCACATATAACAGGAACTCCAGAGGCCATTGCTTCCAACACTGATATTGATGCCGGCTCTTTCTCCGCTGGCAAAATAAAAACATCAAATTCTGAGTATATATTTAACACGTCAGCATGTGACATATTTGAAATAAATTCAACTCTTTCTGAAACTCCAAGACTATCAGATAATAATTCTAGTTCCTTTTTAATTCTCGTGTGCTCTTCTGAACTTTCCTCTCCAATTATAGTTAATTCAGCAAGAGGAAATGTTATCAGCATTTGCAAAAGTAAATCTAACCGCTTTCTTTTCACGTATTTACCAATAGATAAAATCCTAACACTATCAGATATGTTGTCTCTTTCTATCATTTCTTTTTTGTTAGATGAAACTACAAATGGTAAATATTTTTTAACTTCCGTATCAACACCACCAATAGGTGTTATCCATTCTGCATCAAAAATTGACTTTATTAATTTTTGTTGCCAGGACTTAAACCAACTTGTACTTTCCGATTTAGTAGTATCTTGAGTGTAAAAAACAATTTTAATATTTAGCGACTTCGCAGCTAGTGCAGCTATTACTGAGAAGTATCTTTTAGGATCTCTTATTATTATCACATCAATTTTACTTGCCTTGAGATTCAAGTAGTATTTAATAAAACTTGGGAAAGCGTAGTATAAGTTTGATTTATTAGACGGAAAAAACTTATTGACAACCTTAGAAAAAAATGAAACTTCAATTATATTTGGCGATATGATTCTGTAATTTTCACTTTCGCCTCTTTTTAATACATCAAATCTAACTTCACAACCAAAATCAATTAATGTTTTCACAATGCCGCATTGATTCGTATGGTATCTAGGAGCGACGAATAGCACTTTCATTCACGTTTCCTTTCTTTATTATAAACAAAATATAATACAAACATCATAAGAGAAATATTAAAAACCATACCTACAATTGAAAATGATATAATTGAGTAATCAATATCTTTATAAATGAATGAAAAGAAAATCAGCGATGCAGTTCTGAATAGGAAAAGTGAAATTTCATAAATCAAAAACTCTTTTTGCAAACCCAAGGCAGGAATCGCCGATGTTACAGGTTTATTAACCAAAGCGGCTAGTAACCACAACCCTAAATAGCCAGAGTATTTTCCTGATTGTGACCATTGTTCACCAAGAATAAAAGTTAATATTTCTTGACCAAATAGATAAATAGAAATAAATACTGGTAAAGACAATATAAACAATATGAGTGATGTACGAAGTAATGTACTAAAGATCTTTATATTAGAATTCACAGAGTATGCAATTTCAGAAAAGAACACTCTAGACAATACTCTACCCATAAGAAGTGAAGGTATACCTACGAGTTTTCTTGCCATAGCATACTGTCCAGAGACATACGCACCAAATACGTTACCAAAAATTATAACTGGCAGATTTTGACTTGTATTTGAAAGTAGATTTTGAGGGAACTTATAGATAGCAAAGTCTATATTTTTCTTGAATTCTCTAAGAATTAAACATGCATTGTACTTAACCTTAAAAATCCTTACATTATTTATTCTGAGTGCTAATGTAAAACCTAATACCTGAAAAGCATAAAGAATGAAGTTTCCTATTATCAACCCATATTCATTATCAAAATAAAAACTTGCAAAGAAAGAACTCGAAACGCTTATTAATGTACTAACAACCATAACAACTGAAGCGTATTTAAATAGCATCTTCCTGCTAATAAGGCTATATAAAACATCCTGAAAGCAGGCTAATATACACATCCCAGGAATTATATATACATATTTACCATCAAAATCTATTAACAATAATTTATAGTTAATTAAAAGAAGCAATATTTGTAGTAACCCAAAAAATCCCGAAAGAAATATAATCCCTCGAGCAATAAGTCGAGCTTGGAAATCTCTTTTTGATGTGATTATTGCACCGCTATATGACAAGGTGCAAACTATACTCAGCACTCCTAATGTGGCCAAGTATATAGAGAATTGCCCCCATGCCTCTGGAGAATAATACCTTGTCAATACAGGCAGAGTTGCCAAATTAATTATTTGAGTTCCAATAGAAGACGTAAACATATACTTTATGTTTTTTAAAATTCTAGCTTGATTCACCCAATCCCTCTGACTTTATAGTGACACATATTAGTTTGGTCAATCTACGCCTTCAGACATAGTATTTTACTTGCCAAGCTTAATCATATACCAATTTACAGTTTTAATTAGCCCCTCTGTTATTCTAAATGATGGCTTATAGCTAAAGTTAATTTTGGCTTTCTCTATACTAGCTTGTGAATGCCTTACATCTCCAGAACGAAACTCTTTATATATAGGACCATTTTCAACACTGATATTATTCTCATATAATATATTTCTAATCGTATCATAAAGCTCATTCAACGTAGTTCGATCACCAACAGCAACGTTATACACCTCGTTTTTTGTTTCTTCATTTGAAGTTGCAGAGAGAATATTAAGTTGTACTACATTATCGACGTAGCAAAAATCTCGGCTTGTCTCGCCATCGCCATTAATATATATAGTCTCACCTTTAATCATAGCAGCGATCCATTTAGGAATGACTGCGGCATAAGCACCGTTAGGATCTTGCCTGCGGCCAAACACATTGAAATAACGCAAGCCAATGGTTTTAAAGCCGTAAGTGCGGGCATATACACCAGCATAAAGTTCGTTTACGTACTTAGTGACGGCATATGGCGAAAGGGGATTACCGATATTTTCTTCTACTTTAGGCAGTGCGGGGTGATCGCCATAGGTCGAGCTGGATGCCGCATAGGTAAAGCTTTTCACTTGAGCCTCTTTAGACGCTTGCAGCATATTGAGAAAACCGGTGATATTGGCGGCATTAGTGGTAAGTGGGTCGGCAATCGAGCGTGGCACCGAGCCGAGTGCGGCTTGATGTAAAACATAATCGACCCCTTTTACCGCTTTTTCACAGCTTGGATAGTCACGTATATCGCCTTCAATAAAGCGAAAACGTTCCCACTGCTCTGCCGTAACCAGTGATTGCACCTCATCTAAGTTGTGTTGGTGACCCGTAGCAAAGTTATCTAACCCCACGACTATTTGATCAAGCTTAAGTAGTTTTTCAAGTAGGTTTGAGCCAATAAAGCCCGCCACACCAGTAACAAGCCAAGTTTTAGGTGATTTCACTAGCTCTTGTTGGATTTGTTCGTATTTGGTCATGATTGTTCCGTTGTTCTAGGTTCTAGGTTCTAGGTTCTAGGTTCTAGGTTCTAGGTTCTAGGTTCTAGGTTCTAGGTTCTAGGTTCTAGGTTCTAGGTTCTAGGTTCTAGGTTCTAGGTTCTAGGTTCTAGGTTCTAGGTTCTAGGTTCTAGGTTCTAGGTTCTAGGTTCTAGGTTCTAGGTTCTAGGAGGAAAGTTTATTGAATTCCTCCCAGAGCCACTACATTTCTTTGCTTTAGAGGCGCATATCGACGTTTTGTTTATCCAAAATGTACTTGAGATCGTACAAAACGTGTTCATTTTTTCCTAGTGCGCGAATTGCCTCTGCGCCCATGTCACGGAATTCATTGTGAGCCACTGCCATAATGATCGCATCATAGTGGTTGGTCTTTGGTTGCTCACATAGGCTTAAGCCATATTCATGCTGCGCTTCGGCGTTTGAACACCAAGGATCCACGATATCAACATTGATGTTGTACTCTTTGAGTTCAGCGACAATATCGATCACTTTGGTGTTACGTAAGTCGGGGCAATTCTCTTTAAAGGTCAGGCCCATTACGAGTACATTGGCACCCTCAACGTGAATACGCTTTTTGAGCATTTTCTTCACGAGTTGAGAAACCACATACTGGCCCATGCCATCGTTGAGGCGACGACCTGCTAAAATCATCTCTGGGTGATAACCAACGCTTTGCGCTTTGTGCGTCAGGTAATATGGGTCAACACCAATACAGTGGCCGCCTACAAGGCCAGGGCGAAATGGGAGGAAGTTCCACTTAGTACCCGCCGCTTCTAGCACTTCTAAGGTATCAATGCCAAGCTTGTTAAAGATGATAGATAGTTCGTTAATTAGGGCAATGTTCACATCACGCTGGGTGTTTTCAATCACTTTTGCCGCTTCGGCTACTTTGATGCAAGAGGCTTTGTGAGTGCCAGCCACTATTATGGATTTATAAAGTTGATCGACAAATTCTGCCGCTTCAGGAGTCGAGCCACTGGTGACTTTTAAAATATTGGTTACGCGGTGTTCTTTATCACCCGGGTTAATGCGTTCTGGCGAGTAACCTGCGAAGAAGTCTTGGTTAAACTTAAGGCCTGATACACGCTCCACCACTGGAATGCAATCTTCTTCGGTCGCACCAGGGTAAACGGTCGATTCATAGATAATCACATCACCCTGTTTAATCACTTTACCGAGCGTTTCAGAAGCTTTAATCAGTGGAGTTAGATCTGGCTGTTTATGCTCATCAATCGGTGTAGGGACGGTAACAATAAACACATTGCAAGTTTTTAGCTCTTCCAGAGAAGTGGTGTAAAGCAGGTGCGTCGCTTCGGCTAATTCGCTGTCTGAACACTCAAGTGTGCTGTCACGGCCAGCACTGAGCTCATTGATTCGTGCTTGATTTATATCAAAGCCAATAGTGCTGCGTTTTTTACCAAACTCAACCGCGAGCGGTAAACCCACATAGCCCAAACCAACAATGCCAACTTTGGCGTTCTCTAATGAAAAGTCCATGGAACTTCCTTTAATACATAAAAAATAGGTTCTAGGTTTTAGGTTCTAGCAAGAATGATTACGCCTTCTTACTCTCACCATAGCTGTAGTTGTAATAACCATAGCCGTAGTAACTTGAGGCACGTTTTTCGGTGGCGTTAAGAATTACGCCTTTCACCTCAATCCCTGCTTGCTCAAAGCGGTTACGTGCCACTTCAATCTCTTTCACTGTATTTTGCCCAAAGCGTGCCACCATCAGTGTGGTGCCAGCGAGTGAGCCAACAATGCTTGGGTCGGTCACCGCCAGTACTGGCGGGGTATCGATAATCACCAGGTCATAGTTTTCACTCGCCCACTCTACCAACTGTTTAAAGCGCGGGTGCATTAAAAGCTCAGATGGGTTGGGTGGCACTTGGCCGCGGGTGATAATATCGAGGTTATCCACTTTAGCGTGTTGCACGGCGGTGGCGGTGTCGATTTTGCCCGCTAGGTAATCAGAGAGGCCGTTTTCCCACTTAAGGCCAAAACATTGCTGCAAATAGCCTTTGCGCATATCGGCATCTATCAACAGGACTTTTTGCCCCGTTTTGGCTGCCACGGCTGCAAAGTTAGTGGAGATAAAGGATTTACCAATACCTGGCGCTGGGCCAGAGATCATCACCACATTGTTTTTCGCCTCCAGCATGGCGAAGTGCAAGCTGGTGCGCAGGCCGCGTAGCGCTTCGATGGAAAGGTCCGCTGGGTTACTCTCTGAAAGCAGCGCCAAATCTTTGTTGTGCTTTCCTTTGCGCTTAAGTTTCTCGGCTAAAGCTAATTGCAGGGTTGATTTAGGCACACTAGCGTACACAGAAAGACCAATCTGCTCGATTTGATCGGGCGTTTCTACTCCGCGATGCAGCGCAGCTTTTACCAGCACAATCGCCACACTGAGCATGCCGCCCAGCAAGGTAGCCAGCACTGCAATCAGTGGTTTTTTCGGTTTGATTGGTTTGGCAAAGGTTTGCGCTTCATCCAAAATGCGCACATTACCAACCGTGCCCGCTTTGATGATGCTCAGCTCTTGCACTTTATTGAGTAGCTGAATGTAGATCTGCTGGTTCACTTCCACATCACGCGTCATGCGCAGCACTTCACGCTGGGTTTTCGGCAGCTTTTGTACTTGCTGGTTTAAACGCTCACGCTCTTTCAGTAGTGTTTCGCGCTTATCGAGCAGCGCAATATAAGCGGGGTGATCTTTGGTAAAGCGCTGGCTAATTTCACTCTCTTTAAAGGTCAGCTCGTTAAGCTGCGCTTCGAGTTTCACCATCACATCCAAGGTCGATTTGGCCTCTAGGCCGAGGTCGATAGAATCGTTTTCTTGGCGAAAACGGTTTAAGCTGTCTTCGGCGGCGGTGAGGCTGTCTTTAATATCCGGTAGGTGGCCTTTTAAAAAGGTCAGGCTTTTTTCCGCTTCCGCAGAATTGCGCTCAACGTTTTGTAAAAAATAGGTTTGGCTAATGTGGTTGAGGATCTCACTAATTTGCTTACGGTTTTCACCTTCAAAGCTCAGTTGTAAAATCCCAGTTTGCTTGCCGCGCTCAGAGATGGCAAGATTTTGCTTTAACCATTCAATCGCCTCTAAACGGCTACGCTGGCCAATGGCAAACTCTTGACCAATGTGAGAACGCAGCTCGGTGACAAACAGCTCATAACCGTCGTTTTTCGCCAGCTCGCCCGCTTTGCCTTGCAGTACCACGCGCTCATCTTCACGCACCAGTTGGTAGCTTTGCTGCGCTTCATCGGTAACTACTAGGGTATGCTTCATCCCCTGCGCGTAATCGGGCACTTGGTAGCGGCTCACCTCAATCTGGTTTACCTTGCCTGCCATGCGCGCTAGGCCCTTGCCGACCAACGGGAAATATTTCGCCTCAGTCACCGTGGTGAGGTTAAATTTATCTACCGTGTCGCCCAAAATCATGCGCGATTTGATAATTTCAATTTCTGTGGTGGCGGAAGATTCCTGCGAGAACAGCTCGCCCATATCGCCCACTAAAGAGCTAATGCCACCCGAGCTTTTTTGCTCAATTTGCAGCAAGGCATCGGCTTTATAGATCGGCGTAGAAAGCAGCGCCACCGCCACCCCACCTACCGCGAAGATAAAGGTAATGGCGAAGATGAACCATTTGGCATCCAATAAAATACCAAGCAGCTTGCCCAAATCGATTTCGTCAGAAGCGTTATCAACAGAAGGTCGAGTTTGTGGTGTTGTCATTGTCTCGTAAATTTCCGGGTTGGTGGATTTTTGAATAAGGTTCTAGGGAGAGCAGTTTTCTAGATTGCTAGGTAAAGAAGGTTGCTAGGGAAGAGAAGATTTCTAGATTGCTAGGAAAGAGAAGGTTGCTAGGGAAGAGCTGTTTTCTAGGCTTTTGCTCTTCCTAGGCCCTAGTAATCTCGTCCCTGCTCTTCCGCCCTTCCTAGTCCCTAGTAACCTCGTCCCTGCTCTTTCTAGATTTCTAGGCTTTTGCTCTTCCTAGTCCCTAGCAAACTTGGGACTCATTCCTGTTTTGCTACAACTTCTTCGCCCAGGCTTGGGCGGCTTCATCAATTAACTTGTAAGCGTAGTCAAAGGCTTCTTTACTTTGTCTGTATGGGTCGGGGATGTCTTTTTGCCCGATCCATTGGCCGAATAACATGGTTTTGCCACGTGCTTCTGGCGCTATTTGCGTCAGTGCTTCCATATGGCCCTTTTCCATCACTAAGATTAGATCATACTGGCTGCATAACTGCGGTGTTAACTGTTGAGAGTGATGATTTTCCACATCCACCCCGTGCTCGGCCGCGACTTCGATCGCCATGGCATCGGCTGGCTTACCGACTAAACGGCTTTTTTCCGCCGCAATGCCCGCAGAAGCAATGGTTTTATGCGGCAGTAACTTTTGCAACACGCGCTCCCCAGTAGGAGAACGACAGATGTTACCGACACAAACGACTAGAATTTTGTTAAACATGCCTTACAGCCTATCGATATAAAGTTTTGGGTCCTGGGTCCTAGGTTCTAGGTCCTAGGTTCTAGGTTCTAGGTCCTAGGTTCTAGGTTCTAGGTACTGGGTTCTGGGTTCTAGGTTCTAGGTCCTGGGTTCTAGGTACTAGGTCCTGGGTTCTAGGCTCTAGGTTCTAGGTCCTGGGTTTTGCTTTCCCTAGAACCTGCTCTTCCTAGGGCCTAGGGCCCGCTGTTCCTCTAGAACCTGCTCTTCCTAGGGCCTAGGGCCCGCTGTCCCTCTAAATCCTGCTCAATTAGGTATGTACCTCGATTGTCTTTAACAACACCGGCACGATATTTAATTAAGCTCGCTATCATTCGACTTACTCTGGTTGCTAATGCTATCAGCTCTGAAGCTTCAGAATCGTCAAAATAACCAAACTCTTTAGCTAGAAGAAGTTGAGTCACTAACTCACCACAAGATCCTTTAGCGATATAGAGAAAGCGAACAGACTCCTTCGTTGTTTCTCTCTCTTCACCCTCTGCAATATTAGAGGGCACAGAAATAGCGGAGCGTCTTATCTGATCGCGAAAAACAAAATCCTTGTTATTCTTAAAAATTCTATGAACACGAATCGCTAACTCAAAACTTTCCTGCCAGGCTTTCAGTTCTTGGTATTTCATGAGTACTCATCCGTGAGAACCGTTGTTCATTCGTTTTAACAACAAAAACTGGCAACTTAGCTAAATAGGCATTGAGTCCTAGAGCCCACAAAAAACTGCTCTTCTCCGCTTTTTGCCTAGGACCTATTGCCCAGGGCCCAGGGTCCGCTCTTGCCTTTTATAAGGCCGCTTTTAACCGTTTTTAACCTTTCTTACGGCCAATTTCTTACCCTTAACGCGCCTTCGGTTAGGTTGTTAAAGCCATTGATGGTTGGCAGTAGCTGGCCGATCAAACGGTTCCAGCGGGTGATTGGCGCGGCGGTGACGTAAACAATATCATACGGCTTGAGGTCAAACTCTGTGCCGATAACTAAAGCAGAGGCGTCTTTGATATTGAGTTGGTAGATGTCGGCCATGCGCTCGGATTTGTTGTCTGAGGTGCGGATAACAAACACGCCGGTTGCATCGGCAGAGAGCTCGTTAATACCGCCGACACTGCTGAGGGCTTCGGTCAGGCTCATGCCGGAGCGATCCATCTTCAGCAGTTTGGGATCTTTCACTTCACCCATGACAAACACTTTTTGCGTGTCATTGCGCGGTACGTGGACGATGTCGCCTGGTTGCAATAAGCGGTTTTGCGTGAGATCGCCACGCTGCATCAGTGAATATAGGGAGATTTGTTGCTCTTCACCGTTGCGCGTTAGGGTCACATTGCGCCAATCGGCGTCTTGCGCTAGGCCACCAGCGCGGTTAACCGCATCTAGCAGAGTAAGAGGGATATTGGTGATAGGTTGTTGACCAGGGTTGGAAACTTCACCTGTGATGTAGGCTTTTTTCGAGCGAAACGCGGCAACGTTAACATCCACCTGCGGGCTTTCGATAAATTTCGCTAAGCGCTTGGCGATATCGGCGCGGACTTCACGCACGGTTTTGCCCGCCACTTCAACAGTGCCAATATAAGGGTAGAAAATGGTGCCATCGGCGTGAACCCAGTTACCTGCCTCTTCGGCGCTACGGTAAGAGCCAGCAGGAATGGTCAGTTCGGGGTGATCCCAAATGGTGACGTTGAGAATATCGCCCGGGCCAATTTGGTATTCGTAACGCGCAAGCTGGCTATCAAGCTCAGGGTTAGCACGAGAAACCGAAGGCGACGTAGTGAGGTATGTCGAGATGGTTTGGGTTGTTAACGGGTAGAGGTTAACCACTTGCGAGAGATCGGTCTCTGCTTGATTTTGGTTAGTTTCAACACGCGTTTTGTTGTCGGTAGGAAGGTGAGAGCCAGGAACAGTACATCCGGCAAGCAAGACAGGTAGCAAGGTTGCTAACAGCAGTTTTCTTTTTAGTTCCATGTAAGCCAAATCATCATAATGCCAGAGTGATTAACTGCACTCTTGGGTGAATACAAAGTGGGTTTGATCGCCGGAGTGGCTAGCATCTGCTAGGCTCAGGTATTCAACATAGTTAAACACGCTTCCATGATCGCACTTAACTATACTTTATAGCCCGCCATTCCTTTTTTCTCTGTGATTTTCGCTGCCGAATCGCGTTTGGCAACCTTGATTGTGTGCAAACCCCAAGTGAATTTTTGCTAAAAACTTAAAATTAATCTTTTTAAAATATAAAAAAATTAAATCTGCATTTCGCAATTCGGGCACGCTACCGCCCGTTGGTGTATACGCACAACCACACAGCGCATGATGAATCCATCGACGGGTATCAACCTATCGACAAATTACTGACGTTTCATGACAGAGATTCAGATTCTGTCATGATTAATAATATTTATGGCGGCTTATTATCCATATTGTGGCGTACAGCACAAATTGTTTTTTGGGGGAAGGGGGAAGAAGAGAAGGGGCGAGTTTGCTAGGGACTAGATTTCTAGGAAGGGCAAGAGCGGAAGAGAAGGTCCTGGGTTCTGGGCCCTTGGTCCTGGGAAAGCAAGAGCGGAAGAAAGAAGCGAGATTACTAGGGACTAGATTACTAGGCGGAGCAGGAGCGAAAACCTAAAAAACTAACGCCCTGCTCTTCAGGACCATAGGGCCATAGGACCGCTCTTCCCCGCTTTTCTCCCAGGAACTAGGGCCGCTCTCGCCCTTCCCAGGACCGCTTTTTCAGGACCATAGGGCCTCAGAACCGCTCTTAACCACTCCTTCCCGCTTTTCGCCCAAGAACCAGGGCCGCTCTCGCCCTTCCCAGGACCGCTTTTCAGGACCATAGGACCACAGAACCGCTCTTAACCGCTTTTCCTGCTCTTCCTAGAACCTAGCGACCAAGGAACCAGGGCCGCTCTCGCCCTTCCCAGGACCGCTTTTCAGGACCATAGGACCATAGGACCGCTCTTAACCGCTTTTCCTGCTCTTCCTAGAACCTAGCGACCAAGGAACCAGGGCCGCTCTCGCCCTTCCCAGGACCGCTCTTCAGGACTATAGGACCACAGAACCGCTCTTAACCGCTCTTCCTGCTCTTCCTAGCACCTAGAACCTCGTACCTTTCCTTCCCCCCCCCTTTCTATGAATTTTTCTTGACGTAGATTTTGCTCAGTATTTACACATTGTTAATATAACGCTATGCTTGAGGTTGCGTTTGGATCCAATTAAAACAACCGGAGCTTAATTTTGAAAACTAAACTACTAACAGCGTGTGTGGCTGCAGCTTTGCTTGCAGGTTGCGGCAGTGATGGCAAAGATCCTGTTAAGCAAGTTCAAGCTTACGATGGTGCTATCTGGGGGATTCCAGGCACTTATTCTTGTGCAGATGGTACTTCTGGCCCTATTCCACGTACAAGCTACGATGGCTTTGCCAACATTCCAGGTGCCGTTGATTCCCAAGTGATCAGCGACCCAGCTCAATGTTCTTTCTCTTTCGGCTTAACTGACGCGCAGAAAGCAGACCCTAGTTTCGTTGTAACAGACACGTCTAACGGTAAAAACATGAAAAATGTTTCTTACTCGGTACCACGTGGCTTTGCGACTGCTGGCACTAAAGTAACTGCTTCTCCGCTGACAACCTTTATTGCTCTAGAACTGGGCGACGAACCTTACACTCCAGAGAAAGCAAAAGCATCGCTAGCGAAACTCGGTATCGATACTGATGCTCTAACAAATGACACAGGTGTCACCTTAGAGCAGCTTCTTTCAGATACTTCTACTGCTATCGAAACATTGAAAGCAAACCCAACGGTTGCTGCCACGTACTCTAAAATTGTGGCAACAACTCACGTACTTTCTGACACTCTAGTGGCAAAAGAGTCTGCAACTAAAGAAATTACTGCCGACTCTCTAGCGGCTTCAGTAAGCAAAACGGTAACAGCGGTAACTTCTGAGTTCCCTGACTATCCAAAGTCTAAAGATGGCACTAAAGAAGTTGTTATAAACCTCGTTGATGACATCAAAACCAGCATCGACAATACTGGCGATGACGGCATTGTTCCTGACGTAACTGTCGATGAAACCAAAGTGGATGATGCAGTTGTTCCACCAAAACCAGTTGACCCAACCCAGCCACCAACAGGTACTGGCACAGGTACTGGTGGTAACGGCGGCAGCACTGGCGATTAATTTCGGCTGAAATACGCTTGCTAAAGGCACTCTCTGTGAGTGCCTTTTTGTTATCAAATGGACTCTTTTTTCTTAGGATACCCGATGAAGCTTAATCCTATTCGCTTGGCGATGCTGCTCGGCGGTTTACCTTTAAGCAGCGCCGCTCTAAGTGCGCCTTTATCTGTCACTTCAGCTAATCAGGCGTTTTCTGGCCTGGTTTTAACCCCGAACGCGCAAGTGATGCAAAGCGGGGACTTTAGTTATACCTTCGCCCAAGGCGTTCCCTTTCGTGGCGAGATTGCTGAGCTGGATGTGCTGAAGTTTTCCTTGGGTCTCTTCCAAGGGCTAGAAGCTCATGGGCGTATTGTGACGAAAACTTACAATACCAATCTGTATGAGAACCCCAGAACGGGTGGGATTCGCGACCTCTCTGCATCGTTTAAATATCAGATCCCCAATTTCTATCATCATGACAATCTCAAGCTGGCCTTTGGTATGCAAGATTGGGGCGGCGCGGCCAACAATTTTGAAACAAAATACGCAGTCGCGGACTACACCTTTGATGCGTTGCCCGTACGTGCCAGCCTTGGTTATGGCTCTTCCACCTTAAACCCGCAAGTGATGAACGGCGCGTTTGGCGGCGTGGAATACCAACCGTTTGATTTTGTACAGCTTATCGGCGAGTACGACAGCGTAGCTTACAATGCGATGGTCAAAGTGATGACGCCCAAGGATTTCCTCCCTTACGGCGTGAAAGCCTCACTCGGTTATCAGCTTTACACCAGTCATGAAAAGAGTGAACAGCCCCTATGGCAAACCCAAGTGAGCGTGCCGCTGGCAGGTAGATTTATCACCGAACCCACCCAAGTCAGCGACCGCCTCACCCTGCAAGACAAACTGACCGTCGCGCAGCAGAATGCACAAAGCGCTTCGCTACAAGCACTAAAACAAGCGCTGCTGGACGAGGGCTTTTTGAATGTGCGCCTCGGCCGTCACGATGGGCAGTTGATTGTCACACTGGAAAACCGCCGTTATAACCAAAACCAAGTCGATGGCCTTGGTGTGGCATTGGGGATAGTGTCTAGCTACTACGGGCAAAGCGCCGCAGCAGAGCTCGAGCTGACTAACGATAAGGTCCAAGTGATCGCCCTAACCAATGGCATTGCGACTAGCAAAGTCAGCACTTCTGCGCAGTGTTACCGCGATTTTCTGCGCGACAACATCGCCTGTAGCGATCTCGCTTTTGACACCAGTAACCCAGGTGAAGTGCTCGACGCCGCCGATTGGCAGGGCGAGCAACAAGCGTCCGGTTTTGGCCGCGTGCAACTTAGCCTTGCACCAACACTGCGCTATGGCGTGGCGACAGAGTACGGGGTGTGGGATTACAGTTTAGCTTTAGCCAGCAATGTTTACGCTCCCTTATGGAAAGGCGCGGCACTGGATATTCGCCATGTAACCCCGGTGGCCAACAGTGATGATTACGAAGAGGGTGGCTACTGGCAAAATTCGGCCTTTGAAAACGGGGTAGACCGCGTAGTGGCGCACCAAGCTTTCTCCCTACCTTACGGCTTTGGTTATCAATTGTCTCTTGGCCGCATTCGTACAGATTATGAAGGCTACACCCATGATCTCGCTTGGCACTCTCCGCAAGGTCACCATTCACTTTCTTACCAGTACAGCGATTATGAGCACCGCGATATCAAAGGTCAGGAAAAGTCGGTTAGCTTAGCGGGTTACCACTACTCACGCCCAGAGTGGGATTGGCAATTGGATATTGTCGGCGGCGAGTTTTGGAACAGCGACAAAGGCTATGAGATCACCACCAACCACTGGTTTGGCGATTTCAACGTTTTCGCTCGTTACCTCTATAGCCAGTTTGAAGGCAAAGACAAAGAGCAATTTTTAACGCTGGGCGTCGCCTTCCCGATTGATGTATGGCGCGGCATGAAACCGGGTTACCTTCAAGTTCGCGGCATCGACCAGTTTGATTTCTCACTACAAACCCGCATTCATGAGAAACACAACTACATCAATAGCGGCCTTGGCGGCAAAGTCAACTTCCAACACAGTTTGGAACGTCAATATCACAACCGTAGTCGCTATGGCGCGGGTTACTTCGAAAACCAACAGGTACGTTTAAGAAATGCGTATTTAAGGTATTTGGATAGGGATTAAGAGCGGAAAAGAGGGAAAAGAAGGTCCTAGGAAAAGCAGGAACGAGTTTGCTAGGGACTAGATTTCTAGGAAGAGCAAGAGCGGAAAAATGGTTCTAGGCCCTGGGTCCTAGGAAAAGCAGGAGCGAGTTTGCTAGGGGCAAAGAATAGCCAGGCACGAGCTTACTAGGGACTAGATTTCTAGGAAAAGCAGGAGCGGAAAAATGGTTCTAGGCCCTAGGCCCTAGGCAAGCAAAAGCGGAAGGAAAACTGCTCTTTCCTAGAACCTAGCAACCTAGACCGCTTTTCCTGCTCTTCCCGCTTTTCCTAGTCCCTAGCAACCTTCTTTTCCCTTCTTTTACCCGCTCTCCCAGAACCTAGCGACCTAGGAACCAGGGCCGCTCTTTACCGCTTTTCCCGCTTTTCCTGCTCTTCCTAGTCCCTAGAACCTAGCACCTAGGAACCTTCTTTTACCTTCTCTCCCCTGCTCTTTCCTTTCTTTCACCCCAACACCCACCTCATTGCTGCTTTAAACCAAGGGTGCTCTTCTGCCCAGACGACTAGGCGCGGGGACCAGTGATAATACTGCGCCACTAGCCAGTCGCCTCCAGGGAGATTGAGTAATACCTCGTCGCGAAAATGACGGTAATAAGCCAGCGTTTGTGGTTGGTCGGCAAACAGAGATGTGGCGAGAAAGCAGCGGCTGTCGCTGCGTTTCTCTCCGGCGACCGCGAGAGGGCTGACACTCATTTCGAGCAGGATTTGAAAGCTATCGCTTTGCTCTGCCGCGCTTTGCGCATTGGCGATGGCACCCGCGCTGATGGCGAGACTTTGCCCGCGATTGGTTAAAATAACTTCTCTCTCTCCACTGCTACTGAGCAGTTTGGCTTGGGTAAACTGATAGTTTGCTTGCTCAGGGCGGAGCAAAATTCCACCTTCCGCCGCGAGCCATTGGCCTGAGAGTAATATGCGTCCATCGGTGATTTGCTGTGCACCAGAAAGTTGTGCGGAGGTCAAATCCAGCAATAGCGGCTGACCTGAGAGCGAAACGCCCCAGTTTTCCCCTTCTGCTATGCTGATCAACGCCATTTGCCGCGCTTCGGTGAGGTTATTTTTTACTGTGATTTGCCCAGTTCGCGCTACATCGGTTGCAAGACGAACTCGGTTGCCCACCACCGCTTGCACTAGATTTTGCGCATCTTCGACGATGGCTAAGTCCACGCTCGTTTCGCCGACAAAAAAGCTCACCCACGCCTCTTGCTCTACTGGCACAGGGCCCACTTGGATGACCTCGCTGACGGAATCTGATGAGCTTTCACTCAGCGGAGAAGTTAGTTCAAACTCACTGCCACCCACCTCGATGTGATACACCAAGCGCACCTGATAGCTGGCGTCACTGCTGCCTTCGCTATCGAGATACTGATTGTTCACGCCGCTGACGCTAGCAATCTTCTGTTTGTAGCTGTTGTTACTGGTACGATAGATCTGGTACTCGCTGGCATAATCGCTGCCTTGCCAAGTCAGCAGCTCGCCACGTTCAATACTTTGTTGGTAGAGGTTGATGGGCGTAGGAACGTCAGGCAGATACTCAAGCTGCTGCCACTCTCCGCCCGCGCTTTGCCACTCCAGCCAGCCAGCTGGCATATCCCAATCACTAAAAGAGATCAAGCTATCACTGGATTGCAACGGTGTGAGTGTTCGCTCACGTTCTGCCAAAGTACTGTTTTTCGAAGCGCTGCGGTAACGCCACGCGCTGACTTCGTCTAAGCGATGCCCGGCGAGACGAAACTCACCAGAAACTCGCTCAATCGACAGCACTTGCGGGTCAACTGCTGTGATATCAGCAAAATTGGCCACACTGAGGCTACGCCCTTGTCTTACTCGGCTGACCAGTGACGCGCTGGTTTGACTCTGCTGCACTAAGGCGCTGACAACCGCCCCGGCAGACCAATTGGGGTTTTGCTGCCAAAGCATAGCGCTGGCCGCTGAGACAAATGGTACCGCCATCGACGTGCCGCTTTCTGTTCTTGTCGCGTTATTCGGCGCTAAGCTAAGAATCTGGGTGCCCGGCGCGGCTAAATCAGCCTTGGCCCAGTTGAAATTACTGGTGCTGTTTAGGCGCTGGTTGGCGTTGTCCCAGTTAGCAATGGCTAACATCATCGGCAGTTTGGCGGCAAACTCCGCAGGATAGACATCAAAGTCATCGCGTTCTAGATCGAGGCCCGAGTTACCTGCGGCGACAATTTGAATGATACCGAGTTGGTCGGCTTCTTTCATAACATCCCACAGCGCTTGCGAGTATTGGGTCACCGTCCAAGAGTGGTTGATGATGTTGGCCTGATGGTCTATCGCCCAGCGAATGCCCGTCACTGCATCGGCGATTTTCCCGCCGCCTGTACTGCCTAAAAAGCGGATTGGCATCACTTGCGCACTGCTACATGCGCCTTGAGCGCTGCTGCTTTCACTCGCCTTGGCAGCGAGAATCCCCGTCACATGCGTGCCGTGGCCAAACGGATCGCTCATATTGGCGCTTGGGTTGAGCACATCAAAGGGCGCAGAGAAAAGTACATGGCTGAGCGCTGCATGGCTGGTATCGACACCGGAATCCAGCACCGCGACACGCATGGCATCGCACTGTCGCTCGCTTGCGCTGAGCTGCGAAAAACCCGCAATCGCTAAGCCATCTTGCGCTTCGGTGGCAGCCTGAGCGGCGCGCAAAAGGCCGCTCTTTTGCTGCCGCTCGCTTAATGGCTGCGGTTCGCTTGGTTGCACTGGGTCTTCTAATTGTACAGGTTCTTCCAATTGCACTGGCTCTTCCAATTGCAATAGCGCATCGGGCTCGATATAGCGCACTTGGCTATCGGCGAAAAAAGGCAGGAGGTCAGCTTGCTTGACACTGAGCAGGCGGTCTTGATCAGCAAAAGTATACAGCGGCGTTAGGTGCGAAAAACGTTCGCTATACCCCGAGTCACTGATGCGGATTAACCAGCTCTGCGCCAACGCAGGATGGCTAGCCAGCAAAGCCGGGCCAAGCAGAGTAAAAGCAATAACAAAACGGCGAAGAAAGTACGGCATCCGTGCAATTCCTGTAGTGAAGATATCCTTTCTATTTATACTCAATTTTTATCTACTTGATGGATAAAAGCCAAGCGCTATAAGGTAATCCGTTTAATAAAAGCCAATGTGAGTAAGCATTTATCTATTCGGTAGCTATCTGTGCTGTAAAGATCTGCGCTACAAAAAACATCACACCATGCTACGTCGCAGCATGGTGTGATAACACGATTAACTCTATATTGGCCTTATTCGACGATCACGCCGCCATCGGTGCCGTAATCAATCGCCAGTTCAGAGGCTTCAAGCGTAAACGGCTGAACACACATGGTTGCCGTGGTGGTGGTGGTGTTAGCCATCACTTCGGTCACAGCTTCGGACAAACCTTCACAGTTTAGCGAGTAGGTATCGATCTGCTGCTCTGAATCCCACTGTTTATTGATGTTGCAGTAACCCGATGAATATCCATCTGCGTAGAACACTCCCTCTTCAAACAGCTCTGGCGTACCATCTCCATTAAGATCAACATCCGCATTGAACTCAGCTTCCAGAGTATTAAGATCATCAATGGCCGCAAGCTCTAAGGTATTTCTATTTTGCAGATTGGTAATCGAATCTCTCAGCCATTGAACATCCGCCTCGCTAGCACCATTAGCCAAAGCGGTGTCAATTTCTGCTTGATAGTTGCTGATATTCAGATTGTTCATATCAATCTGGTTTTGATGTCCATTACGATAGCTATTGAAGGTTGGATAAAGATTACTGTAAGCGTTTAGCAACAGCTCGTTGGTTGTCCCCGCTACCCAGCGGCTGGTTTCGTCGTCCCAGCGATACTGATTACTGAAGCTTACGTCTTCATTGGTCAGCTCGGTACAGGTTTCACTCGCAGAGGCAACCAAGCCCTCTTGCACGGCAATTTCATTGAGCGCAGCATCGAGATATTTGGCTGGCATGGCGCTGCCATCTGTTTCAACCCCTTTCTCTAACACTTCGATAAAGAAACCATTGATGGTATTGCCGCCAACAAACGTGTTAGCACTACCTTCCAAGGTATCTAAGAAGGCTTTGGCGTAGTTGTTCTCTTCCTGCCAAGTACTCACATCCAGCACTTTAATGCCCGTATCCACGCTCTGACCGGTATTTGGATCCCAGTAAGTAATGTTGCGCATGTACCAACTGTTACGCTCTACTTCTTGATCCTCGTCGGCACTCACATGCGCGACACCCATCAAGACAGAGGCATTCCAGAACATACGGCTCGGTCTATCTTGCTCTTCATCACTCCAGTCAGAAGAGAAAATTTCAATCTCTTTGGTACCGAGTTCAATAAAAGCACTGTTTTCGCCAGCCTCATACTGCTGATATAGCCCTGCAATGGTATCGTGACGATACAGATGCTCGACCACTTTTCCTGGCTCAGCCATATTGCCAGTGTCGTGGTCATCTTGGTTGGCTTGAGGGTGTAGATCAGTCTCACCAGTGCCATCTTGAATTCGCCACACAGGTACCAGCAGCGCCGCAGAGGCTTTGGCGTTAGTCATGTTGCCCGTTAAGACACCAATTTCACCATTGTCCAACTCCAGCCCGTCGCCTAAAGGGCCAGAATAGCCAAACAGACTTGGTAAATGCAGGCCTAGGATATTCCCAGTCAGCCCCAGTGCTTCGGCTGGCGTCTGCACGCCGTCGGTTTCAGGATCCCAATCTTTCTCATGTTCTTGGTTGAGAAGTGAGAGGGCGATAGGCGTTTGTGCATTCCAAGTCGCAGAGACCCCTTTGAGCGCGACTTGGTGCTCACCTTCAGTGAAGGTGACGTAGCTGACACTGGTTTCACGCAAACCACCTTGCGCATCATAAAACTGCGCTTCAACTCGGTATTTACCGGGCATGAGATTCACCGATGCCGTTGGCGAGCTGGCACTGAGCGAAGCGGCCACTGCAAAACGCTCTTTCATGCCGTTGTTTGGCAACTCATAGCATTCCAACTCTTCGTCGCCAACCATCACTGTTTGGTTTTGGTTTTCCGATTTATAGTTTTCCTCTTGGCAAAAACGGTAGGCATCGAGCATATCTTCTGCTTCCGATAAGCTGCCCACATACTGGTTGCGATAAAAATCGACCTCGATTTCACTCGCGCTACCAATCCAAGAGGCACCCGCTTCAGGTGCAGGAAACTTGGCTGCTAGTTTTACCGAAGCAGTTTTCTGATCTTGCGTCGCATCGGGGGACGATGCTACTTGGCTCTCGCCGTTACAGCCTGACAAGCCGATTGCAGCAGCGACAACCACTGCCAATGGTTTAAGTGTGAATAGAGTTTTCATAGTTCTGTCCCTGCCAATTATTCGACAATAATTCCGATGTTTCCTGAAAATTCGAGTACCGAGAAGGCGAGATTTTGCGTTGTCGCCTGACCTTGGTTATCCGTGACCGTGACGCTGGCTTGATATTCGCCAACCGCTAAGCTTTCGGCTGCAATGCTGGCAGTGTTGCCATTGACCGTGGCCGATACGCCCGTGCTAAACGTCCACACGACTGTTGGAGCGTCGTCGTTATCGTCACTCACGCTGACACTGAAGTTAATCGCATCCGGGTTGCTGCCCGACTCATTCGCTTGCTGAATTCTTGGCGTTGCTGTCAACGAAAGAATTTGCGGCGCTTTGTCTTCGACCACACTCACGGCCAACTGCGATTCGCTGCTCAAACCAACCGCATCGGTCGCTTTTAGCGTGATCACATAGTTGCCTGCACTCAAGCTGTTCGCCGCGATCGTTGCTTGCCGCTTGTCTGCGGACAACGCCAGTGCGCTGCTCATATCTTGAGCGTCTTTCGCCATAGTCCAATCCAGCGTTAGGCCTGAGTCGCCATCGTCATCCGACACGGTCGCCGTCACAATCACCGCCTCACTGTTCATCTGGCCTTGCAAAACCGTGATCTTGGTGGCGCTACTGCTGAGCGCAACTGACGGCGGCTGATTGGCCAGCACAGTAAATGCTACCGATTTGCTGCTCACGTTTGGCGTAGCTGCCGTATCGGTGACGGTTAACGTCGCCTGATAACTGCCAACGGGGATGGTATCGGCCGCCAAACGAATGGTTTGCCCTGGCGCATCGCCCAGTAGAGAGGTGACATCTTGCTCGTCGCTGTTGACTAGGCTCCAGCTCAGTTGCAGTTGATCACGCGCGGTAAAGTCATCACTCACTAACGCTGCCAGCGTAATCAGTGCCACGTTGTTCTGCCCGTTACTGCCGACAGAGCTTGGGTTAGCACTGAGTACTTCAATCACTGGCGCTTGATCTGCCACCACATTGAACTGGATGTTGGCCGAGCTCGAGAGTGGCGTGTTGTGATCGTCAGTGACAGTCAGTGTCGCGGTATGTTCGCCAACTGCGACCGCAGCGAGATCGCACTGCGTCGTCGTGCCACTGCATTCACCACTCCATTGATAGCTGAGCGTGTCACCGTTACCATCACGCGCAATGGCGGTGATAATGCCTTGATTACCTTGCTGGACTTTAATCGTTTCTCCAGCAGAGTAGCGGGTATTGCCGTAATCAAAACCGATGATTTGCGGCGCGATGTTGTCGCTATCACGCACGGTAATGGGGAAGCGGCGTTCTGGATTAACGCTGCCAGTAGTACGGGTTTGTCCATCATCCGCACTAATCACTAGCGTTTTCTCACCAATCGAACTGAAGGTAATGGTCGCTCGCGTACCACTGCGCTCAATGGTGCAATTGTCATCGCCTTCACACTCGATGTTGACCGTCACAGCATCACCATCAGGATCGGAAACCGACCAACGTAGATCCGCGCTTTCATCGATTTTCATTTGCGAAGGCGTGCGCAGTAGCGCCCCAAGTAGCGGTGGCTGGTTGGCTTTGGTAAAATCCAACGTCGCTTTTTCTTCTGCGCTCGTTACCGTCGCGGTTTTGTTCTGCCCAAGGGCGCTGACCGCAAGTTCACTGTCACACAATACGCTTTGGCTGTAAGCACCGTTGGCATCGGTGTAGGCATAGTCCTGACCACGCGCGTGACTGATGCGTACGTATTGATTGGCCACTGGCGTGCTACCATTGGATTCAAGCGTACGCCCCTCTAACGTACATGCATAAGGGTTGACCAAGACCAGTTCGGGTAAGTCATTACAGCCACCACCGGCCGTGAGAGTGGCTGGCATCTGCACATATTCTGTCTGCCAAGTTTTCTGGTTGTAGACTGGCAGGGACCACAAGGCCCCATTGGTCAGATCGGCAGAGGTACCTGATACCAAAGTGTTAATTTGGTACGCGCCATCTTCGATATAGTGCCATTCCGTTCCCCCATCAGGTAGGCGCACGCTGATCTGGCCGAAGAATTTTTCACCGTTCTGGTAGCTGACTTTACCTTGCAGACAGATATTGGTATTGACGCCCGTTTTGATCGGCCAGTCCAAGTTGATCCACTGAATCCACTGATTGGCTTGGCTGATCTCCACTTTAACGTACAGTTGCAATGCTTCTTGGCCCGTTAGGCTAATGACGCCCTGATCGTCAATCGGAACGTCCGTGCTACTGGTCACCACATTGCCTGCCGCATCATTGACCAACACCCCATTACCGACGTATTGCCAACCTTGCCCACTGCGATAGACGTAAATCGGGATCTGAATACCGTCTGTGGTTAAATCAAAATCGCGCTGAATGGTTGGATAAGAGCCTTTCGGCACCATCATCACTATTGATGGGCTTTCACCTGCCGACGGTTGAACATTGGTCAGTGGTAATGGCTGCTGGTTTTCATCGGTCAAGCGAATTTGGCTAAAGGTGCTGGAGATCAATCGATAGCTTTCATCGCTGTCTTGGTTATCAAAATTGACCCCTTGCCCTTGATTGTCCGTAGTCCCTTGCCCTTCAAACTCGCCTGGGAAGCTTTGGATATCATTAGCATTACTCGAATCGAAGTAAGCGACTTCACTGTTAATGACATCAACATTCGGGTCGATATTGGCCACTGGAAGATTAAGCGCAAGCTGCACATCTTCATCGGCGGCAGGAGAAACCTCGCCGACCACGACCCGCTGCTGTCCTTGGCTATTTTTCACCAGAGAAAAACGCAAACTCGGCACGCCATTGGCCGACACCACGACAGAACTAAGATCAGAGCGTTTGACCGTGTTGACCTGAGCGGTAGCCAAGAGCACATTGACCGAGATTCGATTAGATTGATCGTTAACGTCGATACTTTTTTCGTTTTCAACAAACCCTGATTTCGCCACTGAAACAACCAAGCGACTGGCTTTATGGGCGTCCGCTTTGATTTCAGGAACGGAGATAGAATAGAAACCACTGTCATCACTTTCGGTACTCAGTTCCACCAATGACTGACCATCACTGCTTTGGAACTGAACCGTAACGCTCGATTTGGCGACGGGTTGTCCGCTGCTTGATGTCACTTGACCGGAAACGATTTGAGTACTGATGGCACGCACTTGGGTAACTGGGTCGACTGGGTCTGGGCTGGAGCTACTGCCGCCGCCATCCCCGCCGCCACAGGCTGAAAGTGCCGCCGCGATAAGAGTGCTTATTACGGTGCGACTGAAGGTTGTCATATTAATCCTACCAATGACTGTATTGATGATTTTGCAACTAGAATGAATGTAGACGATATATTTGTCATATGGATTAATTATTAGACAGAAAGACTATTTCATGAATATTGCGTAAAAAAATGTGAGATTGGGATAAGTTTGCTTGCAGTTATCGAAAGTAAGTCTCAATTCACCTGAGTAGGAACCACGTTTCATCGTGGATTTGCCCTGTTTCCTCGCCTACGCTTTTTCTGCTAAACTCGGAGCGCATTTTTAACCTATGGCGGAAGATTTATGATCATCGTAACTGGTGGCGCTGGCATGATTGGCAGCAATATTGTTAAGGCCCTCAACGAGATTGGCATCAATGATATTTTGGTGGTAGACAATCTAAAAAATGGTAGAAAGTTCAAAAACCTGGTTGACCTCGACATCACCGATTACATGGATCGTGATGATTTTCTTACCCAAATTATGGCGGGCGACAATTTCGGCCCGATCGAAGCGGTGTTCCACCAAGGTGCTTGTTCGGCAACCACCGAGTGGGACGGCAAGTATATGATGCTCAACAACTACGAGTATTCAAAAGAGTTGCTGCACTACTGTTTGGATCGCGAGATCCCATTTCTATACGCCTCTTCTGCGGCGACCTACGGCGAAACCTCGGTATTTAAAGAGGAGCAGGAGTACGAAGGCGCACTGAATGTCTACGGTTACTCAAAACAGCAGTTTGATAACTATGTGCGTCGCCTATGGAAAGATGCGGAAGAACACGGTGAAAGCTTATCGCAAATTACCGGTTTCCGTTACTTCAATGTTTATGGCCCTCGTGAGCAGCATAAAGGCAGCATGGCCTCGGTGGCTTTCCACCTGAACAATCAAATTCTTGCCGGTGAAAATCCCAAGCTATTTACGGGAAGTGAGCTGTTCAAACGCGATTTCATCTACGTTGGTGATGTGTGCAAGGTGAACTTGTGGTTTATGCAAAACGGTGTCTCTGGCATCTTTAACTGCGGCACTGGCAATGCAGAATCATTCGAAGAAGTGGCCAAAGCGGTGATCAAACATCATGGCAAAGGGGAAATCGAAACCATCCCATTCCCTGAGCATCTTAAAGGCGCTTACCAAGAATTTACCCAGGCCGATCTCACCAAATTGCGCGCTGCTGGCTGTGATGTCGAGTTTAAGACCGTCGCCGAAGGGGTCGCGGAGTATATGGCGATTGTGAATGGTTAGGAGCTAGGTTGCGAGGGACTAGGTTGATAGATTTCTAGGCTCTAGGCTCTAGGCTCTAGGCTCTAGACTCTAGGCTCTAGGCTCTAGGTTCTAGGTTCTAGGTTCTAGAGTTCTAGGTTGATAGGTTTTGCTCTTCCTAGGGCCTAGGTCCTGCTCTTCCTAGAAACCTGCTTTTCCTAGCACCTGCTCTTAAAAAAATTAGTATGACAACTGAACGAAACGACTTTGACCCTAAAGCGCACAACCCCACCTTTCAGTGGGGTTTTCTTGCGCCTAAATATTGGGGAATATGGCTTGGCCTTATTGTAGGCTTGCCGATTGCTTTGCTGCCCATCCGTTTGCAATATTGGATTGCCAGTAAAATCGCTAAAACGCTTGCCAGTAACCCACCGCGTACTGTGCACAACATCTGGGCCAACTTAACCTTATGTTTTCCGGACAAAAGCGATAGTGAGAAAGAAGCCATCTTGTTGGAGTGCCTAACTACAGCAGGGGTCTTTCTACTCAACTTTCCGCTCATCACCCTCTTTGGCAAACGCTATTTAGAAAAGAGCTGTTCAATAAAAGGTCTAGAGCATTTACAAACGGTTCGAGAACAGGGCCACAACGTTATTTTACTCACGCCACATACTTGGGCGATTGATGTTTTGCCAGTACTGCTCGCCTCAAAAGGCAGCCCCGTGGTAGCCATGGTCAAAGAGCAAAAAAACCCGGTTGGTGATTGGCTGATGCACAGGCAACGGATGCAATTTGGTGGACGCATTTACGAGCGCAGCGCCGGAATAAAACCTTACATGAAATCGGTGCGCGAGGGGTATATCGGCTATTATCTTCCTGACCAAGATCATGGCCGTGAACAGAGCCTGTTCGTCGACTTTTTTGCTACGCAAAAAGCCACCTTACCGGGTTTAGGCAAACTGGCTAAAGTGAGTAAAGCCAAGGTACTGGCTGCCTTTACTCGCCTCAATACCGAAACTGGCAAATATGAAATCACGATTTCTCCGGTGTGGGAGAACTTCCCAAGTGGCGATGAACACGCAGATGCCAGAGCCATGAACGTCTTTATCGAACAGCAAGTCTCTCGTTATCCAGAACAGTACATGTGGACGTTCCAACTTCTGCGTACGCGCCCCGATGCCAACGAGCCAAGCCCTTACTACAATGAAGATTTAAAGAAACCGGCGGTAAAATCATGAAGATCTTAGTTATTGGCCCTTCATGGGTGGGCGATATGGTGATGTCGCAGTCACTTTACACCACACTTAAGCAGCAACACCCTGATGCGCTGATTGATGTGATGGCGCCAGGCTGGTGTAAACCCATCTTAGAACGCATGCCTGAAGTGAACCGTGCAATTGAAATGCCGCTTGGCCACGGGGAGTTTAACTTGCTGGGCCGTCGTGAAATCGGTAAGTCGCTACGCGAGTTTAAGTACGATCACGCCTACGTTTTGCCTAACTCGGCCAAATCGGCGCTCATTCCTTGGTTTGCCAATATTCCTCTGCGCACAGGCTGGCGCGGTGAGCTGCGTTATGGCCTGCTCAATGATTTACGCCCTAATAAAAAAGCCTTCCAGTATATGGTCGAGCGCTACGTGGCGCTGGCTCATCCACGAGCGCAAATGGTTGATTCCGCCTCGCTCGGCGGCCTGGAAACGCTGCCTCGTCCTAAGCTTTCCATCGATGTCGAAGCGCAGCAACAAACGCTGGCGAAGTTCGCGCTCTCGACACAAAGCAAAGCCATTGGCCTTTGCCCTGGCGCTGAGTTTGGCCCGGCAAAAAAATGGCCAGAAAATCATTATGCCGAAGTCGCCCATGCCATGTGCCAGCAAGGCCATCAAGTATGGCTGTTTGGCTCGCAAAAAGATCTCGACACCTGCAACGGCATTAAACAGCGCGTGCCGAGCGCGTATCATGCTCAAATCCAAGTGTTAGCCGGGCAAACCAGCCTTATCGAAGCGGTGGATCTGCTGGCAGCTTGTCACACGGTGGTGAGTAACGATTCAGGCCTGATGCATGTCGCCGCGGCGGTTGGTTGTAATGTAGTGGCGGTGTATGGCTCGACCTCGCCGAAATACACTCCACCGCTGGCCGAAAAGGTCGAGATTGTGCATACCGATATTGAATGTCGCCCCTGCTTTAAACGTGAGTGCCAGTACCAGCATCTCAAATGTTTGTCGGAACTGACACCAAAGCAAGTGTTAGACAGCATTCGTAAACTCGATGCCATTGCGGTGAGCGCATGTTAGTGCGACTGGTCTATACGCTGATTCTGGCCCTTGCCGCGCCTTTGCTACTGTTCGGCTTGTATCGCAGCAAAGCGAGTAAGCCAAAGTTTGGGGATCGCTGGAAAGAGCATTTCGGCATCACGCCCAAACTTGATGGACAAACGAGACCACTGTGGATCCATGCCGTCTCTGTCGGTGAAAGCATCGCGGCGATTCCACTCATCAAAGCCATCAAAGCGCAAACCCCAGAGCAACGGATTGTCGTGACCACCACGACGAGTACCGGCGCAGAACAAATCGCAAAATTGGGGAATTTAGTCGAACATCGCTATATGCCGATCGATTTTGCTTTTGCCGTCCGTGGTTTTCTTAAAGCGATCAACCCCACCAAGATGCTGATCATCGAAACCGAACTGTGGCCCAACACCTTAGCCACCGTGCACAAAGCCAATATCCCGATTATCGTGGTCAATGCTCGTTTATCAGAAAAATCTCAGCAAAACTACGCCAAAGTGCAGCCGCTATTTAACCTGATCCACCCTTGCTTGGGTAAAGTTCTTTGCCAATCCCAAGCAGACGCGGATCGTTTCGCCAAACTTGGCGTCGCAACAGAGAAACTCTGCGTCACAGGTTCAATAAAATTCGATATCCATATCTCTGATGAGATCAAACGCAAAGGCGCTGAATTGCGCGCTCAGCTTGGCCAAGACAGACCTATCTGGATAGCCGCGAGTACCCACAAAGGCGAAGATGAACAGGTGTTGGCCGCACATCGACAAGTACTTGAATCGCACTCCAATGCGCTGTTAATTTTAGTTCCCCGCCACCCAGAGCGTTTCGATTCAGTCTTCCAACTGTGCCAAGCACAAGGGTTTGAAACGATAAGGCGCACGCAACAGCAAGACGTTACCGACTCAACTCAAGTTTACCTGGGCGACACCATGGGAGAGATGTTGGTCTTGTTAGGCTCAGCTGATGTCTGTTTTATGGGCGGAAGCCTGATTGGAGACAAAGTAGGCGGGCATAATGTGTTAGAACCAGCAGCGTTGGGAGTCCCAATCATTACCGGGCCGAGTTTCTTTAATTTTAAAGAAATCACCGTAGAATTACAGCAAGCCAATGGCATCATTGTTAGTGAAGGCACTAACATCGCTCTCCATATAGCTCGCCTCCTACATAACAACTCATTGTGTTGTAAACTCGCGAAATCAGCATATGGAGTGGTACATAATAATCAAGGTTCACTTGCTCGTACTTTGTCTGTGAGTATGAAACTGTCAGTCACTACGGATTCAACAATATGAACGTGTTCTTAGTCACATCACCATTTCAGTATATTTGTGCTTGTGAAGCCAAGGCCCACTATAAAACCAAAGAAAACATTCTAATACTAGTAAACCAAGAGTCAGAACCTGGTATTACCCAACAAAATAAACTCGTTAATTTTTCTGAATGGGATTGCGTGATAACAATCGGTCGAACTTCTCGCAGCAAACAGGTACCATCGGTTATACGAAAAATCAGGAAAATGGCACATGGTCGTGTCATTGATCACTTTTTCCATGCAGAATATAATGCTTGGCGTACAAAGCTAATTTTACGAAACTTAGACATTGTTAAAGAAGTCTATTTTGATGATGGAACATTAACAATTAATGAGTATGAAGAAGTTATTAGACCCAAAACTTGCTATTACCGACCACGTCTAATGCCTGACCTTATGACTCGACTTAGAGGTTGCCAACCAGTTGGTAAAATGCCTCAATCTACTAACCTTGAATTATTTACGATTTTTGATATTCCATCACCTATACATCACATTGAACGAAACACCTTTGAACACTTAAAAAGTCAATATAACCTAGAATCACTATATGATCCAAATGCTCCAATAGGATTTATTGGACAAGGGGCTATTGGCCATAAACGTAGAAAAACAATAGCAAGCTATATAAAGGAAGTATCGTATTTTCAGAAGAAACTAAACAAACCTATATTATATTTTCCACATAGAACAGAATCAGAAGAAGTTAGAAAGAAAATATTAGCACTAGATAATGTTACTTATCATCATAGTGAGCTACCACTCGAGATAGAACTTATTGACAAGCGAATTCATTTATCAGCTCTTGTTGGTATACTTTCAACGGTACAATACACATCGTTAATATTGTACCCAAATATGCCAATATTTAATCTAGAAAACAACAACTTAAACCAAGACTACAATCTAGATGAGCATGTGAAGCAGAGGGAGAGTCGCATTGCGAATCTATTCACAAGATGCGGTATTGAAAACATAACCATTGAATAAAATAAGGCTGCATATTCAATGCAGCCTTATTTTTATCCAGAAAAAGAGAAATATAGAGCTATGATTCTGAACTACTCTTCAATCAAATCAAATCGTAGTGCTGTTCCTCTAGCGATGTTTGTTTTCGCTTTTTTCCCCAAAACTTCATCATAATACTTAGGCGCTAAGCCAAAGCCAGGCCGAATACTGCGCACATGCTCTTCGGTTAATATATCCCCAGCTGCAATATCTTTTACCACATACAGCGAACGGCGGAATTTTACATTCCCTTTTTCCGCCTCTGTGCGTTCGTAACTCACTTTACCTAACGCTGACCAAGCGGTCTTTGTATCTCGGCACAATGCTTGAAGCTCATGCGGCTCTAATGAAAAGCTATCGTCGGCACCACCACCATTTCGATCCATCGTCACATGTTTTTCTATCAAACAAGCCCCAAGCGCCACTGATGTCACCGCCGTCGCATTGTCTATTGTGTGATCCGAAAGCCCTGCAAGAACATTAAAACGCTCAGCAATATCTGCAATTGTTCTGAGATTATATTGATCGGCAGGCGCTGGGTAACCACTCACACAGTGAAGTACCACGAGTTCCTGGCAACCATTCTCTTTCGCTGTCTTGATAGCCTCTGCAATCTCCACTTCGTTTGCCATGCCTGTTGACATGATCATTGGCTTACCCGTCTGTGCTACTCGCTTAATCAAGGGCAAGTCTATCAACTCGAAAGAAGCGATTTTATACGCTGGCGCATCCAGTTCTTCTAAAAGGTCAACCGCTGTGAAATCAAACGGAGAGCTAAATATGGTTATGCCTAGCTGTTTGGCTTTATCAAAGAGCGGCTTATGCCACTCCCAAGGCATATGCGCTCCCTTATAAAGTTCGTACAGGGTCTGACCATCCCATAAGCCTCCATGAATTTGGAACTCCTCAGAGTCACAATCCATAGTGATTGTTTCATGGGTATAAGTTTGTAATTTGATCGCATCAGCCCCCGCTTTTTTTGCTTCTTCCATAATTTGGAAAGCACGGTTGATATCGCCATTATGATTAGCGGAAAGTTCTGCAATAATATAGGGAGGATAATCCGGACCGATTTTGCGGCCGTCAATGGTTATAAATGGCGTCATTTTTGCCTCAATCAATGGGTTGACGGATATAAGTTTCTTCATCGACTTGTTGGTAGTCGGCTTTTTGGAACAGTCGTTGTGATGCAATGTTGGCTTTCAAAACAGTGGCATGAAGTGTCACATCGGGATGGATTGCATCAATTGCTCGTAGCGCTTTGTACGCTATTCCTTTCCCATAATTCTGCGGATCAACAAAAATGGAGACAAGATAATGTCCTGGACGCATTCTATCTAAACGAACGGCACCCACTTTTTGGCCTTCATTAGCTCGCTCGACAACCATATAGTAGTAGTCTGTAACTGAGCGTAATTTTCTCGACATCCAGGCATGATGTTCATCCCACGTTGGTATATTTGGCGTTAATGCATGTTTTCTGGTCTCTGGATGGCACTGCCATTCATAAATCAATGCAATATCTTCTGGTAACGCCCGCACCAAACTGATCCCTTCTTTCTCTTCTCCTAGTAACTGTTCGATTTCAAACACGACTCGACGAGCGCCCCGTCCATCACAAAGCGCTAAATTGGTGTTTTTGATCTGTGACCATTGCTTTAGCAGCTTTTGGTACTCATCGGCTAAACGCTGAGGGATAACATCGATATCGACTTGCAAGGCCGCATGGCGCTTGACGAGCTGCTGGCAGATTAGCTGTTGATTTTCAGCTAAGGGAATAATAATGCTGGGTAAGCCAAGACAAGCACGCTCCCAACTGGTGGTGCCTGGTGCACCAATCGCCACATCATGAGCCAACATTAAGCTGGCCATATCTTCGACAAATTCTTGATGCGTGACCTGCGAGTGCAAAGCACACCACACTTTCACTTTATGAAAGTGAGGTGCTCGCGGGGATAAGAGCACAGTAATTTCAGCGTCTATTTGTGGATGACACAATGACTCAAGCACTTTTAAGGTGGCATTGGGGGCGTCAATTCCGCCCATCGAAACCAGTACTTTAGGACGGCTTTCTGACAACGCTCGGCCGAGTGCGGCTTCTCGCTGACTCGAGAAACCTCGCTGCAACAAGGCATACTCACTACCAACCAGCACGCGTGTTTTTGACTCGGCATAAGCGGCTTGCTCACGTCCCAACGTTTGATCCAATATCAGATCCGCTCGATGGTGCCTTGCTAAATCGTCAATGGCAAGCAAGCGACAACCGAGCGATGCTTTGACCCGTTTCTGCCAAGGTTCTCCAATCGCATAGTGATCGGTAATGACCAGATCTGCCGCGGACACGGCCCTTAAGAAATCATCCGCATCGGCATCCACGCTCTTTTGCAGCCACGCCTCATAGTCGGCATCATGCGCGGGCTTCATCACTTCTCGAGGCTCGGGAAGAGCCAAAACGTCAAATCCTCGCTCCAGGATAAACGAACGCATATCTCCGGTGAGTGGCGTGCAAGCGAACAGAATTTCATGCCCTTTGCGGCGTAACTCATTAGCAAGTACCAGGCAACGCATCACATGCCCACTGCCGATCAATAAAGACGCATCGACTCGGAAAACAACCTTCATGACTTACCCTAACTTTGTGACTTAACGAGTTTCAAGGCAGTAAATAAGGATTCGGCGAACTCCCAGTCCTCAAGTGTATCGATGTCTTGAACACGCTTTCTAGGAAGAAGCACGATTCGAGAGTGAGGTGAAAAAACAGAACGTTTTTCCACAAAGGCATCGGTCTGCCCCCAATAAAACTGCCCTGCATCATGATAGGCTTCCTCAAGATCTTGTGATCTTACTTGCTCATTTTCTGGTGCAAACATCGAAACGCCACCGTCTTGACCCAGTTTGATTGCACGCTGAATGGGGAATGGGAACGATGTTGCACTAAAGACAAATTGCACTCCTGTCTCTTGCAATAGAGCATAGCCTTGCTGCAAATCTTCAGGTCGCACGAACGGCGCCGTTGCGTATAAACAGCAGACCGCTTCAATATCCCAACCTTCCTTTTGACACCAATGAATCGCATGAGCCATAACGTCCATCGTCGTCGCATAGTCGTCAGAAATGTCTGTCGGCCGTAAAAAAGGCACCTCTGCCCCATGGGCCTGAGCGACCTGGGCAATTTCAGCGTCATCGGTTGAAACAAGAACTTTATCAAAACAGCCAGAGGCCAAGGCGGCTTCAATGGAATAAGCGATCATCGGCTTACCATGAAATGCTTTTATATTTTTTCTAGGTATACGTTTACTCCCGCCTCGTGCGGGAATGATTGCAATTTTCACAGCTTAGATTCTCACCTTTATACCATGTGCCTTCAAATAGGCTTTAGCTTCATTTGGTGTTTGTTCAGTAAAGTGGTACATCGCGGCAGAAGCCAATGCATCAACTCCAGACTTTTCGAAAGCAAGCTTCATATCGTTATAATCTTTTGCCCCGCCAGCACCAATAACAGGTATATCAACCAAATTAACCGCATACTCGAGCAAATCATGATCATAGCCACCTAACGTACCATCTCGCTCGATACTCGTAACAAGTAACTCACCGGCACCATTAGCTTGAGCTAGCTTTGCTGCATCGGCTAAAGTAATCCCTGCCTGCTTTTTACCAGAGTGAATAAAAACTTCATACTCACCATCAATTTTCTTCACATCAAGAGAAACAATGATGCATTGATTACCAAAGACCTGAGAAGCCTCTTGAATTAGCGACGGATTTTCAATTGCTACAGTGTTCAAAACAACTTTATCGGCTCCAGCTAAAAGCACTTTGCGGATCTGTTCAACAGACTTTATACCACCTCCCACAGAGAAAGGCATAAAACACTCGTCTGCAATATCGTGAATTAGCTGATAGTCTGGCTCACGGCCTTCTTCTGTAGCCTTAATATCGAAGAAAACCAGTTCATCAACATTTCGCATATTGTATATCTTGACAGTTTGAATCACAGAACCTGTTCGACGCCAAGAGTTGAATGCCTCTCCTTTTACCAGTCCGAAATCAGAGTAAAGCATGGTTGGAATAATGCGACGTTTTAACATAGTCAAAGCTCCAAAAAATTTTTCAATAATCGAAGGCCTGCTTGCTGACTCTTTTCTGGATGAAACTGAGTGCCAAACACGTTATTCTTTCCAACAACGCAGTTAAAGTTTTCTCCGTGTGAAGAGGTGGCAATGACATTTTCTGAATCCACGCTACTAAAATGATAACTATGAACAAAGTAGAAATCCGTTCCTGATGGAATTCCATCAAAAAGCACCGAACTACCATCATGCTCTACACTATTCCAACCGACATGAGGAATACGAATGTTCCGCTCTAAAGACTTCATGCGTATTATTTCACCAGGAATAAGGTTTAGCCCTTTTGATTCACCATGCTCATAACCAAGTGTCGACAAAATTTGCATGCCCAAACAAATGCCGAGAATTGGTATTTCGTCTTCAATAGCAGAATCAACTATAGCTTGCTCCAATCCTCTATTTCTTATTTCCTGCATTGCTTTAGCAAAAGATCCAACACCTGGTAACAAGATTTTATCAGCGATCATAATGTCATCTGCTTTTGTAGCGATGACAGGTTCATATCCACAAGCTGAAATGGCCCGAGCTACCGAGCCAATATTTCCCATACCATAATCAACAATTGCAATTGTCATAAGCGCCCTAGTTATCGTAGTTAAGCTTGATTAGGTTACCTTGTACATCTCGAACCAAGTTGCCTTTTCTATCGGTTTTAAACAGTTTCTTATTCGTGAATCTGTCACAGATCTCATCAAACTCTTCTTTTGATAAGTCAATCTCTTTCAACACGCTCTCTAGCGATCTATTTAGATACACAGAAGGATACGCACCATCGTTGTGCTTTAGAAAATCAACGATATCTTTGCGCGCCAGTCGGCCACGACGGATATGGTTATTGGCTTGATCTGTAGCACGGCCAAAACCATATTTAATATACTTAAAATAGTCGTGTATACGGTGATAATAATTATCTAAGTTTTCGTAGTTAACTAAACTACCTTCCGTAGGGGTTGGATAACTCTCAAAACCATATGCTTGAGCTAGCAAAGTATTGTTATAGCCATCCCAAGGGAAATAATAGCCAAGGAAAATACCAGTGACACCGACTCGTTTAAGATCTTCGTCTGAAGGATAAAAATATGGAATTAGATCTTTTCTGGTAATGCCATCTTGACCAATAAGGTCTGATACACGCATACCAAGCATCCCCCCAAACTCTTCCAGCCAACGACGATCTAATACGTTGTTTTCAGCAGCTGCCGCAGGGCCACCGTATTCATGCTGCGAGTTTTCACCCCATACGATCAAAGGGATGTTTTTTTCAACAGCAACCTGAATTGGGATCGTGAAGATAGTAACGTGTTCAGCCCATTGAATATCACCAACTTCTCTTAGTGCCAAGCGAGATAGTTTTCTTCTTACCTTTGGATTTGGAGTGACATTTACATGATCAACACCAAGACGTTTTAAGTTTTCTAAATTTCTTCGACCAAGCTCGGAAAGAGAATCTGTTTCTGCGGTAACACAAAGCGGATTTAGCCCAGCTTGCAATACTTTAATTACTTGATAAGTACTGTCCTTGCCACCGCTAACTGGAATAATACAATCATAGTTTGAACCATCGATAGATTTGTAACGCTCAGTGATCTGCAAGAATTCTTGTTTACGTTCAACCCAATCAATTTCTGTTCTATTTTCGAAATTGATGCAAGCGCTACATTTGCCTTCTTCATTAAACCACAAATCTGGTTTAGTTTCGGGATACATACATGAAGTACAATACTTAATTTTTTTCATAATAACTTATTACATTAGCTGTTTAGAATGTTAGTAAGAGCCAAAACGACTTCATCCTGCTGCTTTTCAGTCATAGCATGAAACATCGGTAAAGAAATCGCTTCTCTGTAATATTGTTCAGACTCAGGAAAATCTCCCTCTCTGAAACCAATTTTTTCATAATAAGGTTGAGTGTGAACAGGAATGTAGTGCAAATTCACCCCAATCCCCCTATCTCTCAAAGCGTCAAACACTTCTTTATGTGTCAAAGATAGCTTATCTAACTGCAACCGGATCACATAAAGATGAAGACCAGAGTAAGTATTTTCCAATTGATACGGCAATACCACAGGTAACGCCTTCAATAACTCATTATAACGCTCTGCAAGGAGGTGACGTGCGTTAACAAAGTTCTCCAAGCGGTTCATCTGAGAAACACCCAGCGCCGCTTGAAGCTCTGTCATACGATAGTTAAAGCCCAAATCGATCTGCTGATAGTACCAACCGCCGTGGCTCTCACCGTCCATTTGATCAGGATCTCGGGTAATACCATGACTACGCAGCAAAGTCATCTTATCAGATAGGGCTTTCTGGTTAGTCATGACAGCACCACCTTCTGCAGTGGTCACAATTTTCACTGGATGGAAACTGAACACCGTGATGTCTGAGTATTCACAGCTCCCTATCGGTAAGCCTTGATATTTGCCACCTATAGCATGCGAAGCATCTTCAATGACTTTGAAGTTGTACTGTTTGGCTAATTTTGCAATCGCTACCATATCGCATGGCTGGCCGCATAAATGCACCGGCACAACGACTTTTGGCAGTTTACCTTCAGCTTTCGCTTTGATTAGCTTTTCCTCAAGGCGCCTTGGACACATATTGTAAGTGATAGGATCAATATCAACGAAATCGACCTTTGCACCACAATACAAACCACAGTTTGCTGACGCTACAAAGGTGATAGGAGAAGTCCAAAGCCAGTCCCCCTCACCTAACCCTAGTGCAAGGCAGGCAATATGTAGGGCCGACGTAGCGCTGTTCACCGCCAAAGCATAACTGGCACCTGTATGCTCGATAAGTGCTTGCTCGAATGCCGGCACTTGAGGCCCTTGGGTCAGAAAATCCGACTTCAAGACATCAACAACGCTGTCAATGTCTTGTTGATTAATATCTTGCTTACCGTAAGGAATCACAACTGTTCTCACACTGTAAAGTTTGGATCAACGTGCTCTTTAATTAGCTCGCGTAGGCTTTCAATACTTTCCCACTCTGTGTTAGTACCTGAGTTGTATTTAAAACCAAACGGTACTTTTTCAGCTTTGTGGTGATCTAGATACTCTTGTTCCGTATAGGTGAACGATACAGAGGGCAGAATTGCGTAGTATTTACCAAGATCGATCGTGTTGAGAGAGTCTGTATCTGTAATCATTTCTTCATGCAGTTTCTCACCTGGACGAATACCAACTACTTTAGTTTCACACTCGGGGGCGATAGCTTCAGCAATATCTAAGATTTTGTAAGATGGGATTTTGGGTACGAAAATTTCACCGCCTAAGTGATTTTCCAAAGCATACATAACCATATTCACGCCATCTTGCAGTGAGATGTTAAAACGCGTCATCTCTTCATGAGTGATTGGTAATACACCTTCTGAACGTTTGTTCAAAAAGAACGGGATCACTGAACCTCTAGAGCCCATTACATTACCATAACGTACAACGCTAAAACGGATATCTTTCGACCCCTTAATATTGTTTGCTGCTGTAAACAATTTATCTGATGCGAGTTTCGTTGCACCATAAAGGTTAATTGGCGCACACGCCTTGTCTGTAGACAGAGCTACTACATCTTTAACACCGCAAGTCAGCGCCGCGCTAATAACGTTTTCAGCACCATCTACATTCGTTCGAATACACTCTGTTGGGTTGTACTCTGCTGTATCAACTTGTTTAATTGCAGCAGCATGGATGATCACATCAACACCCTCGCAAGCTTGGATCATACGATTACGATCGCGAACGTCACCGATAAAAAAGCGTAATTGTGGATAATCTTTCATTGGATACTGTTGCTTAAGTTCAAACTGCTTAAGCTCATCGCGAGAAAAAATGATTATCTTCTTGACATCCGGATAGCTGTTTAAAATTGTTTTAATAAATTGCTTTCCAAACGAACCTGTGCCGCCTGTAATTAGTACGGTTTTGTGATTTAACATACATACTCCACTTCAAAAATCAGTCAGAAAGGTCAAACTATGGCAAGCTTTTTCAGATCACTTAGTATAGTATCAACGTATTGCTTCGCCATAACCTTATCATCAAACATTGACGCATATTTGGCATCGTGAAACTTCTGTCGGAAGTACTCTTCGCTTGATGGATTAACACAACCAGGTATTGCTTTATTATCGATCCAAGCTAATAATGAATCCAGCACTTCTTCACGACAGAAGCTTGGCATTTGTACCAATTCATCAAATGACGATAGAGTTTGGAATTTGTGTACATTAGGCGTTTCCGAAAACCAAGTATCTCCCATTAAGATCGACTTCTTCTCGAAACACGCAGCTTCGATACATGCAGTTCCTGTTTGACTAGCCGTTAGCAACGCATTACGAACCAAGATTTCTGACTTGATTGATGGGTCCACCATATGAACATTTGGAATATCACTTAATACTTTGTAAAGATAAGGACTTTTTCCTCTATAGCCGGGTAACATTCTCGTAAATTGGGAATAGTGCTCTTTGACATAAATGGGGATGTGTGATGGAACAAAGTTTCTTAAAGCTATAATCGCATCATAAGGTTGATAAAACAGCCCTCCATCTGGATTTGATGTTCTCTCCGGCTCATAATGAAGAGGATAATAAACATAATCGACATCTAGAGGTAATGGCTTAACCAAACTTAGATATGCTTGCTCTAATCGAGAATGAATTTTATGAACAATCAGCTGAGAAAGAATAGTTCTCTTGTTATTTTCATAGAAAAAGTAATTATTAATTGCATAACTATTGGTTTGTTTTATTTTCTTAGAGTATTTAATTCCTTTTCCAAGCAGTTCAATATATTTTATTAGTCCCAATTTCTCTTTCTTGATATCATATTTTTTTTGATTAATCATATAAAGAGGCTCTTCAGGCGTATTGGAAAATGACAATACATAATCAGAATAAACCTCTTTAAATATATCAACAGATTTATTATTTACCCTTTTGACATTCAAGGTAGTACCATAAAAATCTGTACATACATGCATAAGAGGTGCAACACCCGACTCCATCAGATGATAGCGAGGGATATTAAGCATCTCACAGATTCCATAAAGAACCATACCGACTGGAGAATGGGGAGCCTCAGAAGCAATAAAAGCCTTAATCTCACTAGAAAGGATAAGATCATAATAATAACTAAACCAAAGATAAAATACAGCTTCTCTCTCAAGCCTAGGATATCGTCTCAAGTCATCTTGTCTATCCATGATTTTATATACTTTATCTTTCAATATAAAAAATCGTTTATCTTGTAATACTTCTTTTCCAGGTATATATTTAAAATTCCTTTTATTTAATACCCCTTTATTAACTTGGAAAAAGTTTTCGACATGAACATCAGGAAATATTTTAATCGCATCTTTGTCTAGCTTTGGATCACCTAGCCAGACTTTAATATTCAACTCATTTTTCTTCAATTCATCGGCAACATCAAGCCAAACGCTCCTTCCCGCCGGGACATAGATCACATTAACCATAAAAAAATCTCAAATTGATGTTGTTTCTATATAATTCACTAATATAATAAATATATTATATCACGCATTGTATTTAATGTCATCATGAACATTTTTTTAGTAACTTCTCCATTTCAACTAATAAATGCAATTGAAGCTAAGAAAAAATTTAATTGCAAAGACAACATTCTTATTTTACGGGATGAAAAATCAAATTTAGGAAAATCACAAATTGATTACATCCTAAGTCTAGATAGTTGGGACTATGTTATAAAACTAGGTCGAATAAATAAATTAATCTCACTAGTTTTTACCATAAAAAATGCAAATCAATAATAAAAAGAAGAGAAATAAATAATTTTTCTTCGCTGACTATTCCGCATGGAGAACAAATGTTTTATTAGAAAACTTACCAGAAAAAATGAAATAATGATTGACGATGGTTTATTAACTGTTAGAGAATACAACTCAAAAATAAAGAAAAATAAATGTATAGAATCGGTAAAAATACAATCCACTTTTAAGATTATTTAATTTAAAACCACCAAGGAATATCTACCAATCAAATAACCTTAAAATATTTACCTTGTTTGAAATTTCAGACAATAGAGTAATTAAAAATGAACTATCGTCATTATCTAGAAAAAAACCATCCAATAGAAAATAAAGATTTTATTGTTTTTATAGGTCAAGCAAGAACAAATGAAGCTGGAATGTATATAGATGACTATACTAATCTAATTTCTAAAGTCACCAAGAATAGAAAACCTACTACTTCCCACACAGAAATGAAAGTGCTAGCCTAGAAAAAATATATCAATATTGAAAAATGTAATATATTGCCATAATAGCCTTCCCATAGAAGCCGAGTTAATTACAAAAAAAATCACCCCACAAGAAATATATGGTATTGGTTCTGCAGCTTTAGTAACACTTTCTCATACATTCCCAAAATCAAAAATATACAATATTAATGTAGAAATATCTCTTTATATTAACAAAGCTTACGGAAATACTTTTAAAGAAGTTAATCATTCAATTCCACTAAAAACTTTAAATTATCCAAAGGATTTAAAATAAACCATTTCGTATAATATTACTATATGTGCGTTAAATATACTTATCGCGATCGCAGAGAAAAATAAAAATGACTTGCCCTTACAATAAAATATAAGAACAAGTCTCTTTTAAACTACTTACTAAATCGACTGATCTGCTCTAAGGCTTGCTGCAGATAGGTAAAATTCGGTTGTTGATCTTTCAACTGGCGATTGCTTTTGTCCATAAATTGGTACTGGCCACCGCCATTTACTTCTAGGATATTGTCTTCGGTAATAATGGCATAACCGCTGTAGTTAGAGGAAATGATCCAATCACGTTTTACTGCATCACCGAGTAAATCTTCGCCAACCGAGTAATCTTTCACATCATTGGTCACGCCGAGATAGTGCTTCATCAACGTCGGCACAACATCTTGGTGACTGGTGAGCGCTTCGGTGCTCCACTGCATTTTCGCCACATCAACGCCAGGGCCAAAGATGGCAAACGGCACGTTGACCTGCGCATCGGTAAAGTTGCTGTTGTGCCCCCAGAAGTTCAGTTTGTTGTCGTTCATCTCTTGCCCGTGATCACCGGTAATGATCACCAAGGTGTTCTCCAGATCGCCACTCTCTTTGAGTTTATCGAGCACTTTAGCTGCCATTGAATCGACATAACGCACGCTGGTTTTGTAGCGATTGAAAAATGGCGTTGGATCCGTGTCGTTGTTCAGCTTGAGATAATTCACCTCTTTGAGCATCGGTTCGTATTTCGGCTCAAAATCTGCAGGGAAATCGTAGCCATGTGGCGCATCGTAAAACAAGAAAGAGAACGTTGGCTTCGACTTATCACGTTGATCGTACCAAGCTAACCAATCTTGAGTGAGGTCAGCATCGAGCTCAGAGGGCCAATTGCCTTTTGAGCCAATGCGTAGGTTTTCCACTTTGGTGAAAACCGTTTGGTTGAACTCCGGTTTACGCAACTGAGCGGCAGTAAAGATACCTAATTGGTAATCCAGAGCCTGTAAGCGATCGATCAGTACTGGGCTTTGTTGGTTTGCTAAGAAGCCATGCCAGTAGGTGCCCGGAATGCCGTAGAAAAGACCAAAGATACCTGTACGGGTCGCGTTGCCTGTCGCGATATGGTTATTGAAAACCACACCCGATTGAGCATATTTCCACATATTGGGGGTATTTTCTGCATTAAAAGTGTCTGCACGCCATGAATCGACCACCAGCAGCATGATGTTAACTGGCTTTTCGACTGGCAGGGTTTGCAGCGGCGCTAAAGGATAGTTGAGATCGTTTTTACGCTTAAAAGCCAATGCCTTCTGTCTTTCCAACGCTTCTTCATCCACCCAACCGCGTTTACGCATAAATTTATCCGCCGTGGCAGGATAGAACAGCGGCAGATAGCGTTTGACGGTCGTCACAGGCTGATAGGCATGCGCAGCCGCCCAAATATGAATGGCGTTGGTCGCCAGTAATGCCACGAAGGTCAAAAGCGCGAACTTACGCCCTAACTTCAGCTTGCGCACTGGCGCGCCAGCTTCTAGCCAGCGAATTACCCCCCACTGCGCCGCCAGCAGAATTGCGACACCACCTACCACCATTAACCAAGTGATCAACGGGAAGCTAACAATTTGTCCCGACATCACCAGTTCAAGCACCACGGCATTGATATGGAATCGATATTGCGCAAAGACGATGGTATCAATAAACAGCGTCGCGACGCCGAGTGAGGCTATCAAAGCTTGTGTACCGTTACGCAACGATTGAGGTAGCAGCAGCGCTGGAATGGCAAGCAGACCAATCAGCGCAGCGAGCAAGGTCATTTGCCCCCAAGTGCCCGCGAGAATAAAGGTGATACCTAACGGATCGCTCGGAAACTCAGGTAAAAACGCGAAAAAACGGCTGGCGATGAGCATGAGCACTAGGGCGTTAATCAGAATAAACCAGCCGTGAGCATGCAGCTTTTGTTTGAAGGACATTGACTATTTCCTGAAACGTAATAATAAGTTATCGGACGCTTTGGTAACCTTGCAGCAAGGCTTGAAAGTCATCGCGCTGCCAGTGAATGTTTCGTTTCACTAACTCTTTGTTAAATGAGCGTAGTAAGCGGGCTAAGTTCGCTTGTTTCCACGCTTCTCCTGGCTGTGCAAAGCACTTATCAAAATCGATAATCCATACCTTTTGCTGCTCATCCAACAGAATATTATGGATGTTCAGATCGGTATGATTGACGCCCACTTGGTGCATCTTGGCAATTTCGACCCCAATTTTATGATAAAGCTCCGCACTCAAGTGGGACGCTTGTAAAAGAGCGACTAAGTCTTGCGCGTTAGCAATTCGTTCACTAAGCAAATCCGCTTGATAAAACGGCCCTTTTTTTACCGCTCGAGCGGCAATCGGCCGAGGGACATTGACGCCCGCCGTGCGCAGTTGGCTCAGAAGCTTAAACTCGGCCACACTGCGAGTCTTATCCCAGCCAGTGAACCAATAGCGATCTTTAACCAACTTACCAAATAGGCCACCACGGCGGTAATGGCGCAGCGCGGCCTGTCTATCATCTAGCTGCACAAACCACGTAGTGCCGCGACCAAGAGCACTCCCCAGAACAAGGTTGTGTTGCTGCCAATAGTCGGCATCGAATAGCGCTAAGGTCGGGGCGGCGACGATCTCTGCGTCATAGCAGAGATAGGTATCACCAATTTGCTTGCGTTGTATCATGTTCACCACCAGTGGTAACTGCCGATGATGTACAACCAAGTGAATCCGGCAAATGTCAATGCAACCAAAACGGCCGCCGAGCCGATATCTTTCGCCCGGCCACTGAGTTCATGATGTTCCACACCTATGCGGTCAACGACAGCTTCAACAGCGGAATTCAGCAGCTCGACTATCAGTACAAGGACCACCACTGCCAGCATAGTAATGCGCTCAAGCACGGTCACATCCAGCCAGCAAACCAACACAATTGCCGCCAGTAGCAAGGCCGATTCTTGACGTACCGCCGCTTCGTGTTTAAACGCGGCTTTCAATCCTTGAATCGAATAGCCTGTCGCTTTAATAATCCGTTTGACACCGGTATTCCCCGGTTTGCCTAGATTTTCCTGAGTCATAAAAGGTACTGCCTTGTAATGTCTGCGCGGTTTTTAAAGAGGCTCATTTTACATTTATCTCGGGTATCTGCATAATTTAGCCAGATTTTTTTGTGAGCTCTAATTATGCCGCTGTTTAGCCAAGCCCCACACTCCGTTTGTTTTCTGCGTTTATCCGCTATCGGCGATGTTTGTCACGCGGTGGCAGCCGTACAAGCCTTGCAGCGTTACTGGCCAGAAACCAAAGTGACTTGGATTATCGGCAAAGTCGAAGCGCAGCTTTTACAAGGGCTTGAAGACGTTGAGCTGATTGTGTTTGACAAAAAGCAAGGTCTTAAAGGAATGCAGGCGGTGTGGGCGCAATTGCAAGGACGCCGTTTCGATGCGCTGGTCCATATGCAGCTCGCCTTGCGCGCGAGCCTGTTAACCTTAGGCATTAAGGCGCGCTATAAAGTGGGATTTCACTGGAAACGGGCTAAAGAAGGCCAGTGGCTGTTTACGAATCGTAAGATTGCCGACACCGATTCCGCCCACGTATTGGACAGCTTCTACTCGTTTATTGAGTACTTGGGCGTTCCGCGCTCACTTCCTCAGTGGAATCTGCCGATTAGCGCCGCGGATCGTCAGTTTGCCAGCGACGCGCTGGGCGATAAACCGACCTTGGTTATCTCGCCAGCCGCGAGTAAAGATGAGCGCAACTGGTTGAGTGAACGATACGCCGCTCTCGCCGACTACGCCTATACGCGCGGTTATCAAGTGGCGATTTGTGGCTCTCCAGCAGAACGTGAAAAACGCCTCGCAGATGAGATTATTCGTCAAATGTCGCACCCTGCACTCAATTTGGTTGGTCAAACCAACTTAAAACAGCTCACCGCGCTGTTAGCCAAAGCAAGCTTGGTGGTGGCCCCCGATTCCGGGCCAGCGCATATCGCCACTACTCAAGGCACGCCAGTGATTGGCCTTTATGGTCACAGTAACCCAAAGCGCACTGGCCCTTACAACAATTTAGCGCAGGTGGTCAGCGTGTATGAATCTTTCGCCGAGCAACAATACGGCAAACCTGCGGCGCAACTGGCGTGGAGTACGCGCGTGAAAGGTAAGCACATAATGCAAGAAATCACCTTGGATGCCGTGAAAACCGCATTCGATAGGCTCATTCAAGATAACAGTCCCAAAGGTAGGCAAGATGTCTGATTTTCCGGCCAAGGCCACAAGCAAACCGACGTTGGCCGTTGCGCTGATCGTCAAAAACGAAGCGTCTAATCTGGATGCCTGCTTAAAAACCGTCGAAGGTTGGGTGGATGAGATTGTCATTCTCGATTCAGGCAGCAGCGACGAAACCGAAGTGATTGCGAGAAAGTACACCGACAAATTCTTCGTCAACACAGCGTGGCCAGGTTTTGGTCCACAACGTCGCTTAGCGCAGCAACATATCGAATCCGATTATGTCTTGTGGCTGGATGCCGATGAGCGCGTCACGCCAGAACTCAAAGACAGCATTTTGCAAGCGGTACAGCGCAATGAATCTAATACTCTCTATAGCATGTGTCGATTGAGTTGGGTGTTTGGGCGCTATATACGTCACTGCGGCTGGTATCCGGATCGTGTGGTTCGTCTTTACCCCACGAAGTTGACTCAATACGACGACGCGCTGGTGCACGAGAAGGTTGAGATCTCCGGCTCTATGCAAGTAAAAGAGCTACAAGGCGACGCGATTCACTACACGTACAACGATTTGCACCACTATTTGGTTAAATCTGCTGGATACGCAAAAGCATGGGCCGAGCAGCGAGAAAAACGTGGCAAGAAAAGCAGCATTAGTGAAGGTGTGGTGCATGCCATCGCTTGCTTTGTCAAAATGTACATTGTCAAAGCGGGTTTTTTAGATGGCAAACAAGGATTTTTACTGTCGCTACTCTCAGCGCACTCCACCTTGGTGAAGTACGCTGATTTATGGATTAGGACAAGTACTGAGCAACCCAAGGATTAAGGGATTGTAGTGCCGCGTTGATATCGACGCGGCTCATATCGGCCTCCGCAGCCTCACCGCCTCCTTTTGGCGGAGAAAACGCCAAGTGACGCCCTGAAGAATTGAGCGGCTGCCAACGTAAAGGGGTCGACGAACGTTTACTCGGGAAGAAACCGATGGTCGGCACATCTAAGGTTGCCGCTATATGCAACGGCCCGGTTGACCCCGCGATAAACAAATCAGCGCAAGCGATGGAACGGGTAAAGTCCACCAGCCCTTCATTCTCATCATACACCACGCCATGTCCACCGAGCGCGCTATACTCTTCGAGCAAATCCCGTGCTTTTTGCTCTTCTCCAGGCCCTGCCGTCACAATCAACTGAAAGTCAGCATCAATGCCTTTCAACAACTGCGCGTATTGTGTCAGGGTGAGATTGTTGGCCGAGCCCCCTGTGCCAGCGTGCACCATCACCCACGGTTTATGCGCTTCAATGCCCAGTTGCTCCGCTAATTTGATCTTTTGTATCGCCAGTTCGCTGTCATCAAACTGCAAGAACGGCGCCTGCGGCTCGACCGGAGTAATGCCTTGTTCTGCTAAAAAAGCACGGATCAGATCGAGATTGTACTGATACTCAGGCTTGGCCGAGCGCGAACGTTTTTGTTTGATACGGCGATTGTAAAAAATCTGCGCGATTTTGGTTGCTGGTGCTAGACGATAGCGAATGCCCGCTTTCCACACCAACAGGGCATTATATGTGGTTGAAAAGAGGTTGATCGAAGCGTCAAACTGACGCGCTTTGATGTCTGCAACCAACTGTTTCTGCGCCGCTTTGCTACCCTTTTCCGTGGGATCGATCATCACCTCATCAATCCACGGACAGAGTCGAGCCAACTCTTGTGTATAACGAGGCACCAACGCAGTAATGTGGGATTCGGGCATCGATTGCTTGAGCATCGCAAAGCTTGGCCAAGCCAACATAAAATCGCCAATTTTATCGTTTCGGATCACCAGTAATTTTTTCATTTATCTGTTCGCATTCGATTTTTTCTGTCGTCATGATACATGCATATTGATAGCATGTAGACATTTTGAGCTGAAGAGTATTTCAACGTGTCAAAAAAAGTAATTTCAAGAGTGGTTTACCCTGGCACCTTCGACCCTATCACCAATGGCCATTTGGATCTGGTGGAACGAGCGGCAAAAATGTTTGACGAAGTGATCATCGCGGTGGCCGCTAGCCCAAGCAAAAACACCATGTTTACCTTAGACGAGCGAGTGGACTTTGCCCGTCAGGTCACAAGCCATCTCGACAATGTCACCGCACAGGGATTTACTGGTCTCATGGTCGACTTTGCTCGTGACGTCGACGCCAACGTGCTCATCCGCGGTTTGCGCACTACGGTTGATTTCGAGTATGAATTTGGCCTGACCAATATGTACCGCCGCTTGCTGCCCGGCCTAGAAAGCGTGTTTCTCACCCCTTCGGAAGAACACGCCTTTATCTCCTCGACTATCGTGCGTGAAGTGGCAATCCATGGCGGCGATGTGACTCAGTTCGTGCCTGAGATTGTTGCAAAAGCACTGCATCAGAAAAAGAAAGTCTGAACAACTCCAGCACAACCCGCCCCAAACATTGGCCCATCACCGATAGTGATGGGCCAATGTGCCGTTAGGCATGCCACTACTTTTGCGTCACCTGATAGCGCAAATACGCATTCATCAACTTGCGATACTCTTGGGCCCATTCTGGGTCTGGGTTAACCCGGGTTTCTGTCTGCGACAGCAAACCATCCGCCCACGGATACAACACATCTGGCTGACCAGTGCTGTACGCACCTTGCAAAGTGATCACTCGCGATGCGTTAAAGCCAATGTTACTCACCTCATGACTGGAGAGCAGATTCTCTCCTCCCAAAGAAATATAGCTCTGCCCAGAAAGGCTTAAGCTATAAAGCGTTGGGAAAATATCACGGTGTGAACCAATTCGACTCGGATCGTAGTGGAAATCAACCTGAGTTAAGATCGATTGCGGAGCATAGAGATAAAACGGCACGCCAAAGGTTAAGCCAAACTCATCTTCACGCTCTATCGACAAATAGCGCACTCGATGATCACCCGATGCGGCGATGATGGTCTTATCAGCAAGGGAAGAGGCTTTGATCCCTTGGACAAACTGCCCTAATGAATCATTGGCATATTGGTATGCCTGTAGCAGCTTTTCACCTTGATCCGCCATTGGGCCAAGCAGCGCAGCTAACCGTTCACTAACGTGAACTGGTTTAGGCTGGTAATAGTCGGGCGCACGAAACGGCGAATGATTGGTTACCGTCATGATGTAAATCAGCGTCGGCCGCGTCGCTTCATCTAAGAGCTTACGGGCGAACTTAAAAGTGAATTCATCCGGCACACCCCACGTATCGGCGTATTGGCCTGCCTCTGGAAAGACGTTTTTGATGCTGTTCTCATCGTAAACTTGATCAAACCCTTGCACTGGCAAGTAATTAGATAAGTTGCGCCACATGCTGTTGCCGCCATAGATAAACACCACACGATAACCTGCATGTTTGTAAGGCAGCACCGCCGAAGAGGGCAAAGCCACTTTTTGCGCACTGGAGTGGCTGATGGTCGGCACATCGCTGTGCAGCAACATCATCACTATGCTGTCAATGGTCGCCGATGTCCCCGCCATAAAACGCTTGAAGACAAAATCTTGCTCAAAACCTTCACGCAATGCACCAAGCAAGTCGTTGTTTTGCGCATCATCTTCAATCAGCACGTTGTTGCCCATGCCTTCCATCAAAGCCATCACCACATGCGGCGGATTTTCTGCTAAATAACGCTTCTCTGGAGTGCGGTACTCTGGGGTCGGTTGACCGAGCACTTTTAACATTTGCGCTTGCAAGGCATCGGCACTGACAGGCTCAAACTTCGATTGCTCCTTATAATCCCCTTTCGCCCAGTCGAGCGCCATAAAAGCGTTCGGCGTGATGATATTGAGCACCTTATATTCCGATACATTGGCGTGATAGCGCTTTAGCGGCAGTGTGCCGACGGAGCCACGCGCCACAATCACGTAAACCACAATGGTCGCCACAACGGAAAAAGTCGTCAGGCTCCAATGCCGAGCTGGGCCACACCACTGTTTGGCGCGCTCCACTAACCAAGCCGCGCCCTGATAAGCCAACCATGCCAGCACCACTGAGATAAAGAAAGAGCGTAAAATCGGATAATCTTGCCAAGCGTTCACCAATACGGCGTGTGTGTCATCATCGAACAAGCCAAAGGCAAATACATCAATGTAGTTGCCGTAAGTAACATAGTAGTAATAGTTACCTATCGAAAAGGCGGTGAGGAGGAAGAAAATGAGCCCAACATAACTTGGCAAAAGCTTACGCCACCAGCAGAAGAGGCGAGATGATGCCGCCATTACGAGCCCAGACAAAAGCAGTGGAGCGAACGCTAAAGCGATCACCTTGGCATCAAAACGTAAGCCAATATAAAAAGCGCGCCACACATCTTGGCTGAGATCGGCGACTCGGGTGAAGTCTGCCGCGAGCAAGAAAAACCAGCCACGCGAGATGCTCATTAGCATTAACGCAGCCAAAAACACTATCAGTAAAATTCGCAGTAGCTGTCGAAACTGCTGTTGAAAGCCCATATTCCAAGAGATCCGCTGATGATAAAAACTGCGCGGAATGATAGCACGATGCGCTAAACTCCGATCGAAAAAATCCTTATCCCCCTATCGAGCAGTGATGACCATCGCAGGCTATTGTTGACACTGATTGCAGAAGAAAGTGTTGCGCTGGCCGATTTTCTGTTCTTGAATCGCTTCCCCGCACACTGGACATGCTTCCCCCGCTTTGCCATACACTTGCAACTCTTGGGCGAAGTAACCCGGTTTACCATCGGCTTGGGCAAAATCTTTGAGTGTTGTGCCACCTTGGCCAATCGCTGTGGTTAAGGTCTGCTTAATATGAGCGACCAAGCGTTGCCACTCATCTGCGGAGAGCGACATCGCCGCCCGCGTTGGCAGGATCCGTGAATGAAACAGCGATTCACTGGCGTAGATGTTCCCCACGCCCACCACGATTTTATTGTCCATAATAAACTGCTTCACCGCCACACGCTTACCTAGCGCCTTTTGCTGCATATACTCGGCGTGAAAATCATCGGTGAGCGGTTCTGGCCCCAACTTGTCTAAAACCTCATGCGACTGACCCGGCTCGACATACAGCCAAGCGCCGAAGCGCCGCGGATCGTTGTAGCGCAGCACTTTGCCATTTGTCAGTAGCAGATCGACGTGATCGTGTTTGCCCGCGGGAAGTTCGGCGTCCAAAACGCGCAGTGAACCCGACATGCCCAAGTGGACAATCGCGCTGCCTGCTGCGGTTTCAATCAGCAGGTATTTGGCACGGCGCTTTATGGCGTCAATCACTTGTCCTTCCAGCCGCTTTAATTCTAGTGGAATGTCCCAACGCAATTTGGCGGTACGAAAAGTGAAACGGCGAATGGTTTGCTGATTTAAATGCGGGGTAATCCCCATTCTGCTGACTTCAACTTCCGGTAGTTCAGGCATGGTGGCTCCAAGATAAGGGCGGTTGCTAGGTGCTAGGTTAAAGGAAAAGCGGAGAGAAGGTAAAGGCAAAAACGAGGCACGGGGTTACTAGCTAAAGAAATAAACCTAAAGAAAGAGCCAGCTTGTAACTGGCTCTTCAACCCAATGTTATCTAAGGTAACAGATACTCAGGAGAGACAGAGATGGCGATCCATTGATCCTGCCAGTTTTTAAATAGCCAGAAATCGCTTAAACGGTAGAAGGTGATGCGCTGCGGCTCTTCTTGGTCTTTGTACCATACTTCGACGGTTTCAGGGCTGCGTAGCTGGGCAGTAAGTTTATCTACCGTCGCGTCATCAAGACGTGTGCCTTTTAAATCGCGCCAGCGATTGACCAGTGTTGCGGGGTCGACGGTTAAAGTTTGATTCGACTGCCAATCGTCCCCTTGTCGCTCTAAAGCCCAATCAGAGAGATAGAAGGCGACCAAGGTTTCATTTGGATTGAGCAAGCTCGGGTATTGACTCTGGGCCACAGGATCATCCAGCAGATAGGTTTTGATCAACGTGGGCGCATTAATGATCACAATGAAAAAGGTGATCCCTGCGATGAGGATATTATTCCAGCGGCGACGGCGTGAAGGGGATACGCGCATGATTTGAGTCCTGAGTGATAACTGAGCAAAGTATACCAACCAAGGGAAAAGCAAGGTACTGATTTTGAGGGTACTAGGTGCTAGGTGCTAGGTGCTAGGTGCTAGGTGCTAGGTGCTAGGTGCTAGGTGCTAGACTATAGATTCTGGGTTCTAAAAAATACCAATAAAAAACCCAGCTAAAAAGCTGGGTTTTCTACAATCTTCAAAGAGATAAAACCAATTACTTGATTTTCGCTTCTTTGTATACAACGTGCTTGCGAACTACTGGATCAAATTTTTTGATCTCGAATTTGCCTGGCATGTTGCGCTTGTTTTTGTCAGTTGTGTAGAAGTGACCAGTATCAGCAGTTGATACTAGACGAATTTTCTCACGAATGCCTTTCTTAGCCATTGTCTATTTCCTCTTAAACGTTCTCGCCACGTGCACGCATATCAGCTAGAACAACATCGATACCTTTTTTGTCGATGATGCGCATGCCTTTAGCAGTCAGGCGTAGTTTAACAAAACGTTTTTCGCTCTCTACCCAGAAACGATGAGTTTGTAGGTTCGGCAGAAAACGACGCTTAGTAGCATTTCGTGCGTGTGAGCGGTTGTTACCAACTGCAGGACGCTTACCAGTTACTTGGCATACTCGGGACATGAATGTCTTCTCCAAATCGTTTCAGCTCGATATCAACCTTGGTGGCCGAACCTCATCAATTAGAGGTTAAAAACCGTTATGGCATATCCATACAAGGCTATCAAAGGTCGCGCATTATACTAACTTGACATGCATTGCTCAAGACCCGAACAGATCCTTTTTACAGGTTTTCGTGATCTTTTTTTAGACAGCACGTTTTCAAGTAGTCCAAGCTGAATGTAAGTTAAAATTTTTGAGTGGCGGGGATTGTAGCAGAAACTCACTTATGAACAACAAAAAAGTTTGCCTGTCAATACGGAATAAAATTCACACGGATAGCCACCCTCGTTCGGCAAATGAAACCACCTCGCCATCCCCCACCACAAAGTGATCCAACACACGAATATCCACTAGCGCCAAGGCATCACTCAGGCGCTGGGTTATCCGCCTGTCCGCTTGGCTCGGCTCGGCCACACCAGATGGGTGATTGTGCGCCAAAATCACCGCCGCCGCATTGTAATAAAGGGCCCGTTTGACCACTTCTCGCGGATAGACAGACGCCGAATCAATGGTGCCTTCAAACATCACTTCGTCTTTAATCACCCGGTGTTGGTTATCGAGAAACAGCAAGTAAAAAGCTTCGCGCTGTCGGTCACGCAATATCGAGGAAAGATAGAGTTTGGTGTGATGTGGGCTAGTCAGCGCTTCGCCGCGTTGCAAGGTTTCAGCTAAGTAGCGCTGCGTCATCTCAATCACCGCTTGTAGCTGCACATACTTGGCTTCCCCCAGCCCTTTGTGGCGACAAAACTCTTGCTGGTTCGCCGAAAAGAGCTTGCGCAGCGAACCAAAATCACGCAGCAGAACATCGGCCAGTTCAATCACGTTCATCCCTTGCGTGCCGGTACGCAGGAAGATCGCCAACAGCTCGGCATCAGACAGGGATTGCGGGCCACGGGAGAGCAATTTCTCCCGTGGCATGGATTCACTCGGTAGGTTTTTCAGGCTCATCAAGGCGCTCGTTTGCGAAAGATAAGCCAATTGACCTGAGAGCGCGACGTCTGTCTAGATGCTTGATAGCGCTTTTCTATCCGTTCAAGAACTTTATGTAACTGAGCGGTTTATCAGAGCTTAAAGTGCCCGACCAGAGCATGCATCTCGCGCCCGGAGGTACTGAGCTGGGTACTGATCGTCTCCGACTCTTGCAAGTTGCGATTGAGATCGTTGACGATTTGCGCAATCGCTACCAGATTTTGATTGATCTCTTCTGCAACCGCGCTTTGCTGCTCGGCCGCTGAGGCGGTTTGGATACCCATATCGCGGATCGTCCCCACCGCAGTTTGGATGCCCGCCAGCGAATTTTTGATTTGCACCGATTCAAGCGCCGTCTGCTCACCTCGTTCTTGGCTGACCGACATGGTGCTTACCGCACGGGCCACGCCACTTTGCAGCTGTTTCAGCATGTCGCCAATTTCCAGCGTGCTGTTTTGCGTGCGACTGGCCAGCGAGCGAACCTCATCCGCCACCACAGCAAAGCCACGTCCTTGCTCTCCAGCGCGCGCCGCTTCAATCGCCGCGTTCAGCGCCAGCAGGTTAGTCTGCTCGGCAATCTCGCCAATCACTTGCAGCACTTTGGTGATCTGCTCGGTCTGTTGGCTCAATTGAGAAATGGCCTCCGAGGTGGTGTTCACCTCATCCACCAGTTTGCCAATCCCCTCAATGGCTTGGCTAACTTCCAACTGCGCCTCAGATATTTGCACGTTGGCTGAATCAATCGCCTGCGCCGTTGCATGCGTGTTGCTCGCCACTTCTTTGGCGGTGGCGCTCATTTCAGTCACCGCAGTCACCACCTTGTCGGTTTCGCTGCAGTGACTTTGCATCTGTGAACTCGCCGTTGCCGTGTGTTCATCCAAACCACTGGCGGCTTCCTGCACCACTTGAGCGCTGGCACGGATCTCGACCATCATCGGATGCAGCTTATCCATAAACTGATTAAACGCATGCGCCACTTCGCCGACTTCATCTTGGCTCTCGACTTGCAAACGCGCGGTGAGATCGCCGCCACCAGCGGCCACCGCTTTTAAGGATTGGCTAATGTGCAACAAAGGTTGAATGCCACGTGTCACCATCACGCTGATTGCCACACAGGCGAGCAATAAACCAATCAGAGAGAAACCGACCGCCGACAGCGTATGCGTCTTGAGCTTGGCAATGCTCTGCTCGCGGTATTGATTCACTTGTCGATCAATATCATCGATATAGATCCCGGTGCCCAACACCCAATCCCATTTCGGCAGATACTCCGCATAACCGAGTTTGGGCGCCTGGGCGTTAATGGTCGGTTTGTGCCAAGAGAAATAGAGAAAACCATCGCCTTTTTTTGCAGCGTCAATCAGGCCAGCAATCACCGCCACGCCATTTTGATCTTTCATGCCGTAGAGATTTTTCCCCTCCAGATCCGGTTTGATCGCATGTAAGGTATTCACCCCTTTGGAGTCGTAAGCAAAGAAGTAGCCATCGCTGTCAAAGCGCATCGCTTTAAGGATCTGTTTTGCCTGCTGTTGATGGTTACCATCCACATCACTGTCATACAGCGGCTTGATGGCCGTCACCCCCATCATCAAATAGGCTTTTAACTCGCTTTTTCGCGTCTCAATCAGCTCGTTTCGGTAGTTTTTCAGCTCAAGTTCGAGGCTCTGTTGGCTGTTGATATAAAAGACGGCAGTGATCATGGCCGAGATGAGTACCAAAGGTATTAAGGTAAGCAATAGCAGTTTATTGCGGCTTTTCATAGCTAGCGACATAAGTATCCCAATGATTGTTATGGTTTTTATTTTCGCCATATCTTGCAGAGAAAAAATGCCTTGTCTGTGAGCTGCGCATGAATTTGCATAATCCATCCTCATTATTGATGGACCTTTTGATGTAGCTTCACTTCTGTGATTGCCCACGCGCCCCCTCGGCGCAAACTCAGCTCATCCAGTAACGAGCCGCGGCAAGTTGTGTTACTATCGGCGGCAGAATTTTTGGAGAACAACAAGATGCAAACATTGGCAGGAAAAAAAATACTACTGGGCATCAGTGGTGGAATTGCCGCCTATAAATGCGCGGATTTAACACGTCGCCTCAAAGAGCGCGGCGCTGAAGTACAGGTGGTGATGACCAAAGCGGCCAAAGAGTTTATCACGCCGCTCACCATGCAAGCCGTCTCTGGTCGCCCGGTCTCTGACAGCTTACTCGACCCGGCGGCAGAAGCATCCATGGGCCATATCGAACTGGCAAAATGGGCCGATCTGGTGCTGCTTGCGCCCGCCACTGCTGATTTGATCGCCCGCATAGCCGCTGGCATGGGTAACGACCTACTCACCACGCTGGTGCTAGCCACCGACGCACCGGTGGCGGTTTCTCCCGCCATGAACCAGCAGATGTATCGTAACGTCGCCACCCAAGAGAACATCGCAACGCTGCTGCGCCGTGGCATGCACATTTGGGGCCCGGCGGCAGGCGAACAAGCCTGTGGCGATGTAGGTCCTGGCCGTATGCTAGAGCCGCTGCAACTGGTGGAGCTTTGCGAGCAGTTTTTCCAGCCTAAACCTTTGCAAGACACGTCGATTTTGATCACCGCAGGCCCAACTCGCGAAGCGATTGACCCGGTGCGCTATATCACCAACCACAGCTCGGGAAAAATGGGCTTTGCTTTGGCGCAAGCAGCCATGCAACTGGGGGCGAACGTGACCCTCGTCAGCGGGCCGGTTTCGCTCCCCACGCCAGTCAACGTCAACCGTATCAATGTCGACAGTGCGCAAGAGATGTATGACGTGGTAATGGCTCAAGCGGCGAGCCATGACATTTTTATTAGCTGCGCGGCGGTGGCCGACTATCGCCCAGCCAGCGTGGCTGAGCAGAAGCTGAAAAAAACCGACGACAGCGACGAAATGACCATTACCATGGTGAAAAACCCCGACATCGTTGCCTCCGTCTCGGCGATGGTGGAAAACCGCCCCTTCACCGTGGGCTTTGCGGCAGAGACTCACGATGTGGAGACCTATGCGCGACGTAAGCTGGAAAAGAAAAAGCTCGATATGTTGTGTGCCAATGACGTTTCGGTAGAAGGTCAAGGTTTCAACAGCAGCAACAACGCCATCACACTCTACTGGCCTGAGGGCGAGAAAGCCTTGCCACTGAGCAGTAAAGCGTCGCTGAGCGTCGAGATCCTCGAGCAAATCCGTCGACTAATGGATAAATAGCCTATCACAGTGGTTGAGCAGGCGCGCGTGTACAGCTTTTTGCTTTTTGGCCTCACAAAACCTGCTCAATAACTACTGTCTTGTACTTGGCATGCTGATATACTCGCTGACGAAAAAGTCTATTCAAAAGGAAGTTAATCAATGGCTGGCAGTAAAAAATCAAACCGCCGCGAAGAGATCCTACAGGCGCTGGCTCAGATGCTGGAGTCCACGGAGGGCGCTTCACGCATTACCACAGCGAAACTGGCTCAACAGGTGGGTGTGTCGGAAGCCGCGCTTTATCGCCATTTCCCAAGTAAAGCCCGCATGTTCGAAGGTTTGATCGAGTTCATTGAAGAGGCGCTGATGTCACGCATCAACCGAATTTTGGATGAAGAAAAAGACACGCTGGAGCGCATTCGCTTGGTGATTCATCTCATCTTGGCTTTTTCTGAGCGTAATCCAGGATTGACTCGCATTCTCTCCGGCCATGCACTGATGTTTGAAAACGAGCGCTTACGCGATCGCATCAACCAACTGTTTGAACGTATCGAAACCCAACTGCGTCAGATTCTACGTGAGCGTAAATTGCGCGAAGGCAAATCCTTCCCGGTTGAAGAAAAAATCTTGGCGGCGCAATTGCTGGGCCAGGTGGAAGGCAGTTTGAACCGCTTTGTTCGCTCGGACTTTCGCTATCAACCCACTGAAAATTTTGAAGAATACTGGGCACTGCTCAGTGCACAAATACAATAAGTTATGGCACTACAAACCCCTCCAACCTTCTCGCTTTCACTGCTGCACCCCAAATATTGGCCGGTGTGGTTTGGCTGCGCTGTACTGGCGCTCGTCGTCACCCTTCTTCCTTACAAAGTGCAACTGCGCTTAGGGCGAGCGCTCGGGCACTTTGCTATGCGCTTTGCCAAAAGCCGCGTGCATGTGGCCAAGCGCAATCTCGAACTCGCTTTCCCGCAGATGGACGCTCAGCAAAGAGAGCAGATCGTGGTTGAGAACTTTAAGAACTCAGGTTTGGCGTTGTTTGAAACCGGCATCGCTTGGTTTTGGCCCAATTGGCGTATCAAACGTCACATTGCCTTTCGCAACATTGAGCAATTACTCGCACTCGAGGAGCAAAAAAAAGGCGTGCTGCTGGTCTGCACGCACGCGCTCAACCTTGAGATCACCGCACGTGCCTTTGCTTTGTTCGCGCCGGGCTATGGTGTTTATCGTCCTCATGACAATCCCGCCTATGACTTTATACAGACTTGGGGACGCACACGTTTTGGCAACCAGATGGTCGACAGAAAAGACGTGAAGGGGATGCTGAAAATTCTGCGTGCTGGTGGCCGCTTGTGGTATTTGCCCGATCACGATTATGGCAACAACAATGCGGTGTTTGTGCCCTTTTTCGCCGTGCCAGATGCTTGTACCACGGCCGGAACAGGTGTGTTGGTGGATGCGAGTAAATGCGCCGTGATCACCGCTTCTAGCTTTCGACAAGGGAAAACCTACACGTTAGAAGTAGATGAAGACATCAGTGGTCAGTTCCCGCGCAAAGACGCCGTTGGCGCTGCTACCGTGATGAATCAGGCGATTGAAAAAGTGATCTTACGTGGATTAGATCAATGGATGTGGCTACACAAACGCTATAAAAGCATGGCTGACCCAAGCCAGCCACGCGGCATTCGTTATAAATAGATAGTTAGGGGTTAGGTTCTAGGTTACTAGGCTCTAGGTTGCGAGGTTCTGGGTTCTAGGTTCTAGGTTCTAGGTTCTAGGTTCTAGGGGCTAGGTTCTAGGGGGCTAGGCTCTAGGTTACTAGGCTTTGCTTTTCCTAGAATCTGCCCTTCCTAGTTCCTAGTTCCTAGTCCCTGCCCTTCCTCGTACCTAGCTCCTGCTCTTCCCTAGTCCCTTCTCTTAAACACCAAACTGCTCACGGTACGCTTTAACCGCGGCGAGGTGCTCAGTCGCATCACCTTTCTCTTCTAGGTAAGTGATCAAATCCGACAGACTGACGATCGAGATCACCGCGCAGCCAAAATCACGTTCGACTTCTTGAATCGCAGACAGCTCACCTTTGCCCTTTTCCTGACGGTCAATCGCCACCAATACGCCAGCCAGATCGGCGCCGTTGGCTTGGATGATTTCCATCGATTCGCGAATCGCTGTGCCCGCGGTGATCACGTCGTCCACCAACATAATGCGCCCTTCTAGCGCCGAGCCGACTAAGTTACCGCCTTCGCCGTGATCTTTGGCTTCTTTGCGGTTAAAGCAGTAAGGCGTGTCGATATCGTGGTGATCCGCCAAGGCCACTGCGGTCGTAGTAGCGATAGGAATACCTTTGTAAGCAGGGCCAAACAGAACATCAAACTCAATAGCAGAATCTGCCAGTGCAGCGGCATAAAAACGGCCTAGTCGCGCCAAATCACGGCCAGTATTGAAAAGACCAGCGTTAAAAAAGTAAGGACTTTTACGACCTGATTTTAAGGTAAACTCACCAAATTTCAGGACCTGTTTCTCTAAGGCAAATTCAATAAACTCACGCTGGTATGCTTTCATGAATACTCTCTCAATGTTTAATAGGGAGGTTAATAGGTTCTAGGTTTCTAGGTTACTAGGTCCTAGGTTCTAGGTCCTAGGTTCTAGGTCCTAGGTTCTAGGTTCTAGGTTCTAGGTTCTAGGTTCTAGGTTCTAGGTTACTAGGTCCTAGGTTCTAGGTTACTAGGTTACTAGGTTCTAGGTTCTAGGTTCTAGGTTCTAGGTTCTAGGTTCTAGGTTCTAGGTTCTAGGTTCTAGGTTCTAGGTTCTAGGTTCTAGGTTCTAGGTTCTGGGTTCTTGCTCTTGCTTTTCCTAGGGCCTAGGACCCGCTCTTCCTAGTCCCTGCTTTTCCCAGATAAAAAAATAGCCCCCTTAATGGGAGCTACTGACTAAATCATTCCGCTAATGCGGCTTTCTGCGCGGCGACGATCTCACTGATACCTTTTTTGGCCGACTCCAGTAGCGCTAGCAACTGCTCATGGCTAAACGGTTCGCCTTCTGCTGTGCCTTGGATTTCGATCATCTTGCCTTCTTCGGTCATCACTACATTCATATCCGTGTCGGCGGCTGAGTCTTCGACATATTCGAGATCGCAAAGCACATCGTCACCGAGAATACCGACTGAAACCGCTGCCACATGGCCTTTCATCGGGTTCTTTTTCAGCTTGCCACTGTCCAGCAGATGTTGAAACGCATCAGCCAGTGCTACGCTCGCGCCAGAAATCGACGCCGTGCGCGTGCCGCCATCGGCCTGAATCACATCACAGTCAACCGTGATCATAAACTCACCCATCGCTTCCAGATCCACCACCGCACGTAAGCTGCGAGCGATCAAACGCTGAATTTCCATGGTACGGCCGCCTTGCTTGCCGTTGGTCGCTTCACGGCGAGTACGTGAATGGGTCGCACGTGGCAACATGCCATATTCCGCGGTCACCCAACCTTTACCTTGGCCCTTTAGCCAACGAGGCACCGATTCTTCCACGGTCGCATTGCACAATACCTTGGTATTACCAAACTCAACCAGCACAGAACCTTCTGCATAGGCGGTGTATTGACGAGTGATTTTAATTGGGCGCACCTGGTCTGCCGCGCGATCATTTGGACGCATGGATGAATCCTTTTCTGGGGGATGAGTAAGATTGGGGCAAGATTATAGCGGAAAGCCAGCCAAGATCCTAGCGAGAACGCCGAGATCTCGCTCGCCACTCGCTATCGTAAGCCCCGAGCCAGGCGATTGTGTGTTACTATTGCAGAGCGTTATTTTCACAGATAAAGAACAGGAAAATTCGATGATTTACAGTATGACAGGCTATGCCCGCAAAGAGGTCAAAAGCGACTGGGGCACTGCCGTGTGGGAAATCCGTAGCGTCAACCAACGCTATCTGGAAACCTATTTCCGCCTCCCGGAGCAATTTCGTGGTTTAGAACCGCTGCTGCGCGATCGCTTCCGTCAGCGCTTAGCGCGCGGAAAAGTAGAATGTAATTTGCGCTTTGAGGCCAATCCCGCGGCCAAAAGCGAGCTCAAGATCAATGAAGCACTGGCAAAGCAAGTGATCAAAGCCGCTGAACAAGTGATGCACATGACCGGTGAATTAAGCCGCATCAATCCTTTCCAAGTGATGCAATGGCCCGGTGTGATGGAGACCCCAGAGCAAGATATGGACACCATCAACAAAGCGTTACTCGCGGCTTTTGATGAGGCGCTGGCGGAGTTTATTGAATCACGCGGACGTGAAGGCGACAACATGAAAGCGCTGATTGAGCAACGTTTGGAAGCGATCAGTGCAGAAGTGGTTAAGGTGCGCGCGCGCATGCCAGAGATTTTGCAATGGCAACGCGAGCGCCTGCTGGGCAAATTCGAAGAAGCGAAGATCGAGCTGGACGCGACCCGTGTTGAGCAAGAGCTAATCCTCCTCGCACAGAAATCGGATGTGGCGGAAGAGCTGGATCGCCTCGATTCCCACGTCAAAGAAGCACGCAATGTGCTGAAAAAGGGCGGAGCGTGCGGCCGCAAACTCGATTTCATGATGCAAGAGTTTAACCGCGAATCGAACACGCTGGCATCAAAATCGATCGCCACTGACATCACCGCTTCAGGTGTTGAGCTTAAAGTGCTGATTGAACAAATGCGTGAGCAGATCCAAAACATCGAATAAGGTTTTTTGAGTCTCTTTGAGCTGACTTAGTCTTACCAAGCCCCTGTAAATTGGGGCTTTTTGTTTTCAGGAGATTTCAGGCCTTTGCCTGTATTTTCAACCAACTGGTGAGTTTAGTGGTGAGTAGGATTGATCTAGTACGCCCTCAAATGGTGAGTAACTTTCCATGATAAGGAGAACACTATGGGCAAGCTCAACGCACACAAAGTCGCCGCTTTGGCCAATTTTGGCTAATACCAATCTAAGAAAAACATGGTCTACTTGAAGCCATTCAACGATAAAACGCATTCGCTATGGACAGTCTCAATAATATCGACTTTAAAAAGCTCGCAAGCCAGCAGAAATCTATTCAGATGAAAATGAGACTGCTCACCCTCGCTCATTTCAAATGATGGACACTCTCGCACCCAAATCGCCAAGTTTCTTAGGGTGAGCCGAACCAGTGTTAATAAGTGGGTTCACACTTTTCTTGAAGAAGGATTAGAAGGGCTGAAGGAAAAGCTAAGAACGGGACGACCACCCTTCTTAACTTCAGAGCAAAGAGCGCAATTGAGCCAATACATAAAAGATAAAGCCAATGATACACAAGGCGGACGACTGACAGGAGCCGACATCCACGCTTATATCGTGAAAGAATTTGGCCAGCACTACCACCCTGATTCTATCGATTACCTGCTCGACCACATGGGCTTCTCTTGGATAACTTCCCGCTCAAAACACCCCAAGCAATCTCAAGAAGCACAAGACGATTTTAAAAAAATTCAAAATTGAAACGATCCTGAAGATCCCAGGACATATCGCTTTAGAGCATGTGGATGTCTGGTTTCAAGATGAAGCCAGATTTGGGCAACTAAGCACAACAACACGGTTATGGGCAGAGAAAGGAACACGTCCCAGAGCCGTGAAGCAACAATAATTTGAATATGCGTATCTGTTTGGTTCTATCTGTCCCGCGAGAGGGATTGGCGAAGCGATGATCGTTCCTTGGGTTAAGAAAGACATCATGACCGAGCATTTAAAGCAAATATCGGCCAACACTGAAAAAGGACGTCATGCCGTCATCATTATGGATGGCGCGGGTTGACATACCAATGACATTGCTGAGCCGTTTAGCCATGTCAGCATCATCAAGCTCCCGCAGCTCAACCCGATAGAGCAAGTGTGGAGCTGGCTCAGACAACACTGTCTTGCCAATCAGAGTTTTACCGATGATGACGATATCGTGGAGAAAGTGTGCAAGGCTTGGAATCGATTCTTGGACAGTACAGATAGGGTTAGCAAGATGTGCACAAGAGACTGGATTAACCTGACCAGTTAATTTTACAGATTGGTATTAGCAAGACCGGATATGGACCATACCGCTGTCGAATTTCTATGAAGCTGGAAGTTCAGGATATGTACCGGAAGTGTTTTGGAGAGGTTTCATTAACGTTTCTGATGAGCTTTTGATGGGGTTGATAGGTAGGAGATCTAAAAATCTCTATTTTTCATAAAGCTAGATAGCAAAAAGCCTCAACCGAAGTTGAGGCTTTTCATATCCCGTAAGGGAAATATGGCAGGGGTGGAGAGATTCGAACTCCCAACACGCGGATTTGGAATCCGCTGCTCTGCCAATTGGAGCTACACCCCTGCAGATTTGACAAAACCTTGCACGCTAGCAAGGTCTCTTAATAAGTGGCGGAGCGGACGGGACTCGAACCCGCGACCCCCGGCGTGACAGGCCGGTATTCTAACCAACTGAACTACCGCTCCACACGGTGTCTATTTTAAGTCTTACCTTTTCAGCGCTTCAAATAAACGGATGTTCAAAGCCTGGCGATGTTCTACTCTCACATGGGGAAGCCCCACACTACCATCGACGCTGTTTCGTTTCACTTCTGAGTTCGGGATGGAATCAGGTGGGTCCAAAACGCTATGGTCGCCAAGCAAATTCTTTCTCTCTATTTCTAGAGAATAATCTGGAAAGCTGTTTCAGTTCTTTTTAACACATTCAAATTTGTTCTTGCTTTGAGTCCACCAAAACCCTTTGGGTGTTGTATGGTTAAGCCTCACGGGCAATTAGTACAGGTTAGCTCAACGCCTCACAGCGCTTACACACCCTGCCTATCAACGTTCTAGTCTCGAACAACCCTTTAGGACAGTTAAACTGTCAGGGAAGACTCATCTCAGGGCTCGCTTCCCGCTTAGATGCTTTCAGCGGTTATCGATTCCGAACTTAGCTACCGGGCAATGCGTCTGGCGACACAACCCGAACACCAGAGGTTCGTCCACTCCGGTCCTCTCGTACTAGGAGCAGCCCCCTTCAATCTTCCAACGCCCACGGCAGATAGGGACCGAACTGTCTCACGACGTTCTAAACCCAGCTCGCGTACCACTTTAAATGGCGAACAGCCATACCCTTGGGACCGACTTCAGCCCCAGGATGTGATGAGCCGACATCGAGGTGCCAAACACCGCCGTCGATATGAACTCTTGGGCGGTATCAGCCTGTTATCCCCGGAGTACCTTTTATCCGTTGAGCGATGGCCCTTCCATTCAGAACCACCGGATCACTATGACCTGCTTTCGCACCTGCTCGAACCGTCATTCTCGCAGTTAAGCGGGCTTATGCCATTGCACTAACCTCACGATGTCCAACCGTGATTAGCCCACCTTCGTGCTCCTCCGTTACTCTTTGGGAGGAGACCGCCCCAGTCAAACTACCCACCAGGCACTGTCCGCGACCCCGATAAGGGGCCAACGTTAGAACATCAAACATACAAGGGTGGTATTTCAAGGACGGCTCCAACGCAACTGGCGTCACGTCTTCAAAGCCTCCCACCTATCCTACACATGTAGGTTCAATGTTCAGTGCCAAGCTGTAGTAAAGGTTCACGGGGTCTTTCCGTCTAGCCGCGGGTACACTGCATCTTCACAGCGATTTCAATTTCACTGAGTCTCGGGTGGAGACAGCGTGGCCATCATTACGCCATTCGTGCAGGTCGGAACTTACCCGACAAGGAATTTCGCTACCTTAGGACCGTTATAGTTACGGCCGCCGTTTACCGGGGCTTCGATCAAGAGCTTCGCTTACGCTAACCCCATCAATTAACCTTCCGGCACCGGGCAGGCGTCACACCGTATACGTCATCTTGCGATTTTGCACAGTGCTGTGTTTTTAATAAACAGTTGCAGCCACCTGGTATCTGCGACTCTCGTCAGCTCCATCCGCGAGGGACTTCACCATCAAGAGCGTACCTTCTCCCGAAGTTACGGTACCATTTTGCCTAGTTCCTTCACCCGAGTTCTCTCAAGCGCCTTGGTATTCTCTACCCGACCACCTGTGTCGGTTTGGGGTACGATTCCATCAAATCTGAAGCTTAGAGGCTTTTCCTGGAAGCATGGCATCAATGACTTCACTACCGTAGTAGCTCGACGTCGTGTCTCAGCCTATAGAGTATCCGGATTTACCTAAACACTCAGCCTACGCACTTGAACCTGGACAACCGTCGCCAGGCCCACCTAGCCTTCTCCGTCCCCCCATCGCAATTTGATCGAGTACGGGAATATTAACCCGTTTCCCATCGACTACGCCTTTCGGCCTCGCCTTAGGGGTCGACTCACCCTGCCCCGATTAACGTTGGACAGGAACCCTTGGTCTTCCGGCGGGGAGGTTTTTCACCCCCCTTGTCGTTACTCATGTCAGCATTCGCACTTCTGATACCTCCAGCATGCTTTACAACACACCTTCAACGGCTTACAGAACGCTCCCCTACCCAATGTTCATAGAACATTGCCGCAGCTTCGGTTTACAACTTAGCCCCGTTACATCTTCCGCGCAGGCCGACTCGACTAGTGAGCTATTACGCTTTCTTTAAATGATGGCTGCTTCTAAGCCAACATCCTAGCTGTCTAAGCCTTCCCACATCGTTTCCCACTTAGCTGTAATTTGGGACCTTAGCTGGCGGTCTGGGTTGTTTCCCTCTCCACGACGGACGTTAGCACCCGCCGTGTGTCTCCCGGATAGTACTTACTGGTATTCGGAGTTTGCAAAGGGTTGGTAAGTCGGGATGACCCCCTAGCCTTAACAGTGCTCTACCCCCAGTAGTATTCGTCCGAGGCGCTACCTAAATAGCTTTCGGGGAGAACCAGCTATCTCCGAGTTTGATTGGCCTTTCACCCCTAGCCACAAGTCATCCGCTAATTTTTCAACATTAGTCGGTTCGGTCCTCCAGTTGATGTTACTCAACCTTCAACCTGCCCATGGCTAGATCACTCGGTTTCGGGTCTAATGCTAGCAACTATACGCCCAGTTAAGACTCGGTTTCCCTACGGCTCCCCTAGATGGTTAACCTTGCTACTAACATTAAGTCGCTGACCCATTATACAAAAGGTACGCAGTCACACCACGAAGGTGCTCCTACTGCTTGTACGTACACGGTTTCAGGTTCTATTTCACTCCCCTCACAGGGGTTCTTTTCGCCTTTCCCTCACGGTACTGGTTCACTATCGGTCAGTCAGGAGTATTTAGCCTTGGAGGATGGTCCCCCCATATTCAGACAGGATAACACGTGTCCCGCCCTACTCGATTTCACTGAACATGCGCCTATAACTACGGGACTATCACCCGGTATCGTTGGCCTTTCCAGACCATTCGTCTAACGCATGTAAAGCTTAAGGGCTAATCCAATTTCGCTCGCCGCTACTTTCGGAATCTCGGTTGATTTCTTTTCCTCGGGGTACTTAGATGTTTCAGTTCTCCCGGTTCGCTTCGCTGCACTATGTATTCATGCAGCGATACTGGCTTATGCCAGTGGGTTTCCCCATTCGGAAATCGGTGACTCAAGTGGCTCTTACTGCCTCATCACCGCTTATCGCAAGTTAGTACGTCCTTCATCGCCTCTGACTGCCAAGGCATCCACCGTGTACGCTTAGTCACTTAACCATACAACCCGAAAGGGTCTTTACGTTAAACAACCAAGGTTGCTATCTCATTATTTGAATGAGCGAGATAGCTTTGATTTGCCGGACTCAATTTTGAATCGTCACTTAAAAGTGACATTCCCAAGAACACTTGAATGTGTTTTGTTGGTGTTTGTCATAAAGACAAACATTGAGAACTTTACAAGCAATCTATCCATAAAGATAAATTACTTTGTCAGCTTTCCAAATTGTTAAAGAGCAAGATTTAACTTTCTATTGAAAGAAACCATGTTTAAAAGCACTCATTGAATGCGCTTAAAGATGGTGGAGCTATGCGGGATCGAACCGCAGACCTCCTGCGTGCAAGGCAGGCGCTCTCCCAGCTGAGCTATAGCCCCATCAATAGTGGTGGGTCTGAGTGGACTCGAACCACCGACCTTACGCTTATCAGGCGTACGCTCTAACCACCTGAGCTACAGACCCACTAGATGCTCTAATCTAAACCGTATCAATCTGTGTGAACACTCATCGCAATAATCATCGTATAAGGAGGTGATCCAGCGCCAGGTTCCCCTAGCGCTACCTTGTTACGACTTCACCCCAGTCATGAACCACAAAGTGGTGAGCGTCCTCCCGAAGGTTAAACTACCCACTTCTTTTGCAGCCCACTCCCATGGTGTGACGGGCGGTGTGTACAAGGCCCGGGAACGTATTCACCGTGGCATTCTGATCCACGATTACTAGCGATTCCGACTTCATGGAGTCGAGTTGCAGACTCCAATCCGGACTACGACGCACTTTTTGGGATTCGCTCACTTTCGCAAGTTGGCCGCCCTCTGTATGCGCCATTGTAGCACGTGTGTAGCCCTACTCGTAAGGGCCATGATGACTTGACGTCGTCCCCACCTTCCTCCGGTTTATCACCGGCAGTCTCCCTGGAGTTCCCGACATTACTCGCTGGCAAACAAGGATAAGGGTTGCGCTCGTTGCGGGACTTAACCCAACATTTCACAACACGAGCTGACGACAGCCATGCAGCACCTGTCTCAGAGCTCCCGAAGGCACTCCAGCGTCTCCGCCAGATTCTCTGGATGTCAAGAGTAGGTAAGGTTCTTCGCGTTGCATCGAATTAAACCACATGCTCCACCGCTTGTGCGGGCCCCCGTCAATTCATTTGAGTTTTAATCTTGCGACCGTACTCCCCAGGCGGTCTACTTAACGCGTTAGCTCCGAAAGCCACGGCTCAAGGCCACAACCTCCAAGTAGACATCGTTTACGGCGTGGACTACCAGGGTATCTAATCCTGTTTGCTCCCCACGCTTTCGCATCTGAGTGTCAGTATCTGTCCAGGGGGCCGCCTTCGCCACCGGTATTCCTTCAGATCTCTACGCATTTCACCGCTACACCTGAAATTCTACCCCCCTCTACAGTACTCTAGTCTGCCAGTTTCAAATGCAATTCCCAGGTTGAGCCCGGGGCTTTCACATCTGACTTAACAAACCACCTGCATGCGCTTTACGCCCAGTAATTCCGATTAACGCTCGCACCCTCCGTATTACCGCGGCTGCTGGCACGGAGTTAGCCGGTGCTTCTTCTGTAGGTAACGTCAAATGATAGCGCTATTAACACTACCACCTTCCTCCCTACTGAAAGTGCTTTACAACCCGAAGGCCTTCTTCACACACGCGGCATGGCTGCATCAGGCTTGCGCCCATTGTGCAATATTCCCCACTGCTGCCTCCCGTAGGAGTCTGGACCGTGTCTCAGTTCCAGTGTGGCTGATCATCCTCTCAGACCAGCTAGGGATCGTCGCCTTGGTGAGCCCTTACCTCACCAACTAGCTAATCCCACCTGGGCATATCCTGACGCGAGAGGCCCGAAGGTCCCCCTCTTTGGCCCGTAGGCATCATGCGGTATTAGCCATCGTTTCCAATGGTTATCCCCCACATCAGGGCAATTTCCCAGGCATTACTCACCCGTCCGCCGCTCGCCACCCGAGAAACAAGTTTCTCTGTGCTGCCGCTCGACTTGCATGTGTTAGGCCTGCCGCCAGCGTTCAATCTGAGCCATGATCAAACTCTTCAATTAAAAGTTTTTTGAAGCTTACGCTTCGGCTCAATGAATACTGATAAGTTTCTAGTCCCTAGAAGCTAGTTCCTAGAAAACTTGAATTGACTGTGCTCGATACCGAAGTATCAAATTGGTCACTCAGTTCATTGATAAATCTTTTGCGATTATCATCAACGAGTGCCCACACAGATTGATAGGTTTATATTGTTAAAGAGCTTTGCTTTCAGTGCGTTAGCACGTAGGCAGGACGCGTATATTACGCCTCACACCGTGAAAGTCAACATAAAACTCTAAGTTTTTTAGAGCCCTATGGTGACTTGCTTAAAAGTTAAGCAAGTGCAAATTAAAGCCTGGCGATGTTCTACTCTCACATGGGGAAGCCCCACACTACCATCGACGCTGTTTCGTTTCACTTCTGAGTTCGGGATGGAGTCAGGTGGGTCCAAAACGCTATGGTCGCCAAGCAAATTCTTTCTCTCTATTTCTAGAGAATAATTCGGAAAGCTGTTTCAGTTCTTTTTAACACATTCAAATTTGTTCTTGCTTTGAGTCCACCAAAACCCTTTGGGTGTTGTATGGTTAAGCCTCACGGGCAATTAGTACAGGTTAGCTCAACGCCTCACAGCGCTTACACACCCTGCCTATCAACGTTCTAGTCTCGAACAACCCTTTAGGACAGTTAAACTGTCAGGGAAGACTCATCTCAGGGCTCGCTTCCCGCTTAGATGCTTTCAGCGGTTATCGATTCCGAACTTAGCTACCGGGCAATGCGTCTGGCGACACAACCCGAACACCAGAGGTTCGTCCACTCCGGTCCTCTCGTACTAGGAGCAGCCCCCTTCAATCTTCCAACGCCCACGGCAGATAGGGACCGAACTGTCTCACGACGTTCTAAACCCAGCTCGCGTACCACTTTAAATGGCGAACAGCCATACCCTTGGGACCGACTTCAGCCCCAGGATGTGATGAGCCGACATCGAGGTGCCAAACACCGCCGTCGATATGAACTCTTGGGCGGTATCAGCCTGTTATCCCCGGAGTACCTTTTATCCGTTGAGCGATGGCCCTTCCATTCAGAACCACCGGATCACTATGACCTGCTTTCGCACCTGCTCGAACCGTCATTCTCGCAGTTAAGCGGGCTTATGCCATTGCACTAACCTCACGATGTCCAACCGTGATTAGCCCACCTTCGTGCTCCTCCGTTACTCTTTGGGAGGAGACCGCCCCAGTCAAACTACCCACCAGGCACTGTCCGCGACCCCGATAAGGGGCCAACGTTAGAACATCAAACATACAAGGGTGGTATTTCAAGGACGGCTCCAACGCAACTGGCGTCACGTCTTCAAAGCCTCCCACCTATCCTACACATGTAGGTTCAATGTTCAGTGCCAAGCTGTAGTAAAGGTTCACGGGGTCTTTCCGTCTAGCCGCGGGTACACTGCATCTTCACAGCGATTTCAATTTCACTGAGTCTCGGGTGGAGACAGCGTGGCCATCATTACGCCATTCGTGCAGGTCGGAACTTACCCGACAAGGAATTTCGCTACCTTAGGACCGTTATAGTTACGGCCGCCGTTTACCGGGGCTTCGATCAAGAGCTTCGCTTACGCTAACCCCATCAATTAACCTTCCGGCACCGGGCAGGCGTCACACCGTATACGTCATCTTGCGATTTTGCACAGTGCTGTGTTTTTAATAAACAGTTGCAGCCACCTGGTATCTGCGACTCTCGTCAGCTCCATCCGCGAGGGACTTCACCATCAAGAGCGTACCTTCTCCCGAAGTTACGGTACCATTTTGCCTAGTTCCTTCACCCGAGTTCTCTCAAGCGCCTTGGTATTCTCTACCCGACCACCTGTGTCGGTTTGGGGTACGATTCCATCAAATCTGAAGCTTAGAGGCTTTTCCTGGAAGCATGGCATCAATGACTTCACTGCCGTAGCAGCTCGACGTCGTGTCTCAGCCTATCGAGTGTCCGGATTTACCTAAACACTCAGCCTACGCACTTGAACCTGGACAACCGTCGCCAGGCCCACCTAGCCTTCTCCGTCCCCCCATCGCAATTTGATCGAGTACGGGAATATTAACCCGTTTCCCATCGACTACGCCTTTCGGCCTCGCCTTAGGGGTCGACTCACCCTGCCCCGATTAACGTTGGACAGGAACCCTTGGTCTTCCGGCGGGGAGGTTTTTCACCCCCCTTGTCGTTACTCATGTCAGCATTCGCACTTCTGATACCTCCAGCATGCTTTACAACACACCTTCAACGGCTTACAGAACGCTCCCCTACCCAATGTTCATAGAACATTGCCGCAGCTTCGGTTTACAACTTAGCCCCGTTACATCTTCCGCGCAGGCCGACTCGACTAGTGAGCTATTACGCTTTCTTTAAATGATGGCTGCTTCTAAGCCAACATCCTAGCTGTCTAAGCCTTCCCACATCGTTTCCCACTTAGCTGTAATTTGGGACCTTAGCTGGCGGTCTGGGTTGTTTCCCTCTCCACGACGGACGTTAGCACCCGCCGTGTGTCTCCCGGATAGTACTTACTGGTATTCGGAGTTTGCAAAGGGTTGGTAAGTCGGGATGACCCCCTAGCCTTAACAGTGCTCTACCCCCAGTAGTATTCGTCCGAGGCGCTACCTAAATAGCTTTCGGGGAGAACCAGCTATCTCCGAGTTTGATTGGCCTTTCACCCCTAGCCACAAGTCATCCGCTAATTTTTCAACATTAGTCGGTTCGGTCCTCCAGTTGATGTTACTCAACCTTCAACCTGCCCATGGCTAGATCACTCGGTTTCGGGTCTAATGCTAGCAACTATACGCCCAGTTAAGACTCGGTTTCCCTACGGCTCCCCTAGATGGTTAACCTTGCTACTAACATTAAGTCGCTGACCCATTATACAAAAGGTACGCAGTCACACCACGAAGGTGCTCCTACTGCTTGTACGTACACGGTTTCAGGTTCTATTTCACTCCCCTCACAGGGGTTCTTTTCGCCTTTCCCTCACGGTACTGGTTCACTATCGGTCAGTCAGGAGTATTTAGCCTTGGAGGATGGTCCCCCCATATTCAGACAGGATAACACGTGTCCCGCCCTACTCGATTTCACTGAACATGCGCCTATAACTACGGGACTATCACCCGGTATCGTTGGCCTTTCCAGACCATTCGTCTAACGCATGTAAAGCTTAAGGGCTAATCCAATTTCGCTCGCCGCTACTTTCGGAATCTCGGTTGATTTCTTTTCCTCGGGGTACTTAGATGTTTCAGTTCTCCCGGTTCGCTTCGCTGCACTATGTATTCATGCAGCGATACTGGCTTATGCCAGTGGGTTTCCCCATTCGGAAATCGGTGACTCAAGTGGCTCTTACTGCCTCATCACCGCTTATCGCAAGTTAGTACGTCCTTCATCGCCTCTGACTGCCAAGGCATCCACCGTGTACGCTTAGTCACTTAACCATACAACCCGAAAGGGTCTTTGTTAAACAACCAAGGTTGCTATCTCATTATTTGAATGAGCGAGATAGCTTTGATTTGCCGGACTCAATTTTGAATCGTCACTAAACGTGACATTCCCAAGAACACTTGAATGTGTTTTGTTGGTGTTTGTCTTAAAGACAAACATTGAGAACTTTACAAGCAATCTATCAATGAAGATAAATTACTTTGTCAGCTTTCCAAATTGTTAAAGAGCAATGTCATTTCTCGATGAGAAACCACTTTTTAAAGACTTTCAGCGTCGAAAAATCGACCATCCACATGAAGGGGAGGCTGAATTAAGCAACACAAAAATATTTAAAGAGTGGTGGGCGATACCGGGTTCGAACCAGTGACCCCCTGCTTGTAAGGCAGGTGCTCTCCCAACTGAGCTAATCGCCCATTGCATTCAAGAATGGTGGAGCTATGCGGGATCGAACCGCAGACCTCCTGCGTGCAAGGCAGGCGCTCTCCCAGCTGAGCTATAACCCCAAATCTTGAAGTAATGGTGGGTCGTGCAGGATTCGAACCTGCGACCAATTGATTAAAAGTCAACTGCTCTACCAACTGAGCTAACGACCCGTGGTATCCCGTAGGGGAGTCGAACCCCTGTTACCGCCGTGAAAGGGCGGTGTCCTAGGCCTCTAGACGAACGGGACACTAAGATACTCTAAACTTTCTAAACCATATCAATCTGTGTGAACACTCATCGCAATAATCATCATATAAGGAGGTGATCCAGCGCCAGGTTCCCCTAGCGCTACCTTGTTACGACTTCACCCCAGTCATGAACCACAAAGTGGTGAGCGTCCTCCCCGAAAGGTTAAACTACCCACTTCTTTTGCAGCCCACTCCCATGGTGTGACGGGCGGTGTGTACAAGGCCCGGGAACGTATTCACCGTGGCATTCTGATCCACGATTACTAGCGATTCCGACTTCATGGAGTCGAGTTGCAGACTCCAATCCGGACTACGACGCACTTTTTGGGATTCGCTCACTTTCGCAAGTTGGCCGCCCTCTGTATGCGCCATTGTAGCACGTGTGTAGCCCTACTCGTAAGGGCCATGATGACTTGACGTCGTCCCCACCTTCCTCCGGTTTATCACCGGCAGTCTCCCTGGAGTTCCCACCATTACGTGCTGGCAAACAAGGATAAGGGTTGCGCTCGTTGCGGGACTTAACCCAACATTTCACAACACGAGCTGACGACAGCCATGCAGCACCTGTCTCAGAGCTCCCGAAGGCACTCCAGCGTCTCCGCCAGATTCTCTGGATGTCAAGAGTAGGTAAGGTTCTTCGCGTTGCATCGAATTAAACCACATGCTCCACCGCTTGTGCGGGCCCCCGTCAATTCATTTGAGTTTTAATCTTGCGACCGTACTCCCCAGGCGGTCTACTTAACGCGTTAGCTCCGAAAGCCACGGCTCAAGGCCACAACCTCCAAGTAGACATCGTTTACGGCGTGGACTACCAGGGTATCTAATCCTGTTTGCTCCCCACGCTTTCGCATCTGAGTGTCAGTATCTGTCCAGGGGGCCGCCTTCGCCACCGGTATTCCTTCAGATCTCTACGCATTTCACCGCTACACCTGAAATTCTACCCCCCTCTACAGTACTCTAGTCTGCCAGTTTCAAATGCAATTCCCAGGTTGAGCCCGGGGCTTTCACATCTGACTTAACAAACCACCTGCATGCGCTTTACGCCCAGTAATTCCGATTAACGCTCGCACCCTCCGTATTACCGCGGCTGCTGGCACGGAGTTAGCCGGTGCTTCTTCTGTAGGTAACGTCAAATGATAGCGCTATTAACACTACCACCTTCCTCCCTACTGAAAGTGCTTTACAACCCGAAGGCCTTCTTCACACACGCGGCATGGCTGCATCAGGCTTGCGCCCATTGTGCAATATTCCCCACTGCTGCCTCCCGTAGGAGTCTGGACCGTGTCTCAGTTCCAGTGTGGCTGATCATCCTCTCAGACCAGCTAGGGATCGTCGCCTTGGTGAGCCCTTACCTCACCAACTAGCTAATCCCACCTGGGCATATCCTGACGCGAGAGGCCCGAAGGTCCCCCTCTTTGGCCCGTAGGCATCATGCGGTATTAGCCATCGTTTCCAATGGTTATCCCCCACATCAGGGCAATTTCCCAGGCATTACTCACCCGTCCGCCGCTCGCCACCCGAGAAACAAGTTTCTCTGTGCTGCCGCTCGACTTGCATGTGTTAGGCCTGCCGCCAGCGTTCAATCTGAGCCATGATCAAACTCTTCAATTAAAAGTTTTTTGAAGCTTACGCTTCGGCTCAATGAATACTGATAAGTTTCTAGTCCCTAGAAGCTAGTTCCTAGAAAACTTGAATTGACTGTGCTCGATACCGAAGTATCAAATTGGTCACTCAGTTCATTGATAAATCTTTTGCGATTATCATCAACGAGTGCCCACACAGATTGATAGGTTTATATTGTTAAAGAGCTTTGCTTTCAGTGCGTTAGCACGTAGGCAGGACGCGTATATTACGCCTCACACCGTGAAAGTCAACATAAAACTCTAAGTTTTTTAGAGCCCTATGGTGACTTGCTTAAAAGTTAAGCAAGTGCAAATTAAAGCCTGGCGATGTTCTACTCTCACATGGGGAAGCCCCACACTACCATCGACGCTGTTTCGTTTCACTTCTGAGTTCGGGATGGAGTCAGGTGGGTCCAAAACGCTATGGTCGCCAAGCAAATTCTTTCTCTCTATTTCTAGAGAATAATTCGGAAAGCTGTTTCAGTTCTTTTTAACACATTCAAATTTGTTCTTGCTTTGAGTCCACCAAAACCCTTTGGGTGTTGTATGGTTAAGCCTCACGGGCAATTAGTACAGGTTAGCTCAACGCCTCACAGCGCTTACACACCCTGCCTATCAACGTTCTAGTCTCGAACAACCCTTTAGGACAGTTAAACTGTCAGGGAAGACTCATCTCAGGGCTCGCTTCCCGCTTAGATGCTTTCAGCGGTTATCGATTCCGAACTTAGCTACCGGGCAATGCGTCTGGCGACACAACCCGAACACCAGAGGTTCGTCCACTCCGGTCCTCTCGTACTAGGAGCAGCCCCCTTCAATCTTCCAACGCCCACGGCAGATAGGGACCGAACTGTCTCACGACGTTCTAAACCCAGCTCGCGTACCACTTTAAATGGCGAACAGCCATACCCTTGGGACCGACTTCAGCCCCAGGATGTGATGAGCCGACATCGAGGTGCCAAACACCGCCGTCGATATGAACTCTTGGGCGGTATCAGCCTGTTATCCCCGGAGTACCTTTTATCCGTTGAGCGATGGCCCTTCCATTCAGAACCACCGGATCACTATGACCTGCTTTCGCACCTGCTCGAACCGTCATTCTCGCAGTTAAGCGGGCTTATGCCATTGCACTAACCTCACGATGTCCAACCGTGATTAGCCCACCTTCGTGCTCCTCCGTTACTCTTTGGGAGGAGACCGCCCCAGTCAAACTACCCACCAGGCACTGTCCGCGACCCCGATGAGGGGCCAACGTTAGAACATCAAACATACAAGGGTGGTATTTCAAGGACGGCTCCAACGCAACTGGCGTCACGTCTTCAAAGCCTCCCACCTATCCTACACATGTAGGTTCAATGTTCAGTGCCAAGCTGTAGTAAAGGTTCACGGGGTCTTTCCGTCTAGCCGCGGGTACACTGCATCTTCACAGCGATTTCAATTTCACTGAGTCTCGGGTGGAGACAGCGTGGCCATCATTACGCCATTCGTGCAGGTCGGAACTTACCCGACAAGGAATTTCGCTACCTTAGGACCGTTATAGTTACGGCCGCCGTTTACCGGGGCTTCGATCAAGAGCTTCGCTTACGCTAACCCCATCAATTAACCTTCCGGCACCGGGCAGGCGTCACACCGTATACGTCATCTTACGATTTTGCACAGTGCTGTGTTTTTAATAAACAGTTGCAGCCACCTGGTATCTGCGACTCTCGTCAGCTCCATCCGCGAGGGACTTCACCATCAAGAGCGTACCTTCTCCCGAAGTTACGGTACCATTTTGCCTAGTTCCTTCACCCGAGTTCTCTCAAGCGCCTTGGTATTCTCTACCCGACCACCTGTGTCGGTTTGGGGTACGATTCCATCAAATCTGAAGCTTAGAGGCTTTTCCTGGAAGCATGGCATCAATGACTTCACTACCGTAGTAGCTCGACGTCGTGTCTCAGCCTATCGAGTGTCCGGATTTACCTAAACACTCAGCCTACGCACTTGAACCAGGACAACCGTCGCCTGGCCCACCTAGCCTTCTCCGTCCCCCCATCGCAATTTGATCGAGTACGGGAATATTAACCCGTTTCCCATCGACTACGCCTTTCGGCCTCGCCTTAGGGGTCGACTCACCCTGCCCCGATTAACGTTGGACAGGAACCCTTGGTCTTCCGGCGGGGAGGTTTTTCACCCCCCTTGTCGTTACTCATGTCAGCATTCGCACTTCTGATACCTCCAGCATGCTTTACAACACACCTTCAACGGCTTACAGAACGCTCCCCTACCCAATGTTCATAGAACATTGCCGCAGCTTCGGTTTACAACTTAGCCCCGTTACATCTTCCGCGCAGGCCGACTCGACTAGTGAGCTATTACGCTTTCTTTAAATGATGGCTGCTTCTAAGCCAACATCCTAGCTGTCTAAGCCTTCCCACATCGTTTCCCACTTAGCTGTAATTTGGGACCTTAGCTGGCGGTCTGGGTTGTTTCCCTCTCCACGACGGACGTTAGCACCCGCCGTGTGTCTCCCGGATAGTACTTACTGGTATTCGGAGTTTGCAAAGGGTTGGTAAGTCGGGATGACCCCCTAGCCTTAACAGTGCTCTACCCCCAGTAGTATTCGTCCGAGGCGCTACCTAAATAGCTTTCGGGGAGAACCAGCTATCTCCGAGTTTGATTGGCCTTTCACCCCTAGCCACAAGTCATCCGCTAATTTTTCAACATTAGTCGGTTCGGTCCTCCAGTTGATGTTACTCAACCTTCAACCTGCCCATGGCTAGATCACTCGGTTTCGGGTCTAATGCTAGCAACTATACGCCCAGTTAAGACTCGGTTTCCCTACGGCTCCCCTAGATGGTTAACCTTGCTACTAACATTAAGTCGCTGACCCATTATACAAAAGGTACGCAGTCACACCACGAAGGTGCTCCTACTGCTTGTACGTACACGGTTTCAGGTTCTATTTCACTCCCCTCACAGGGGTTCTTTTCGCCTTTCCCTCACGGTACTGGTTCACTATCGGTCAGTCAGGAGTATTTAGCCTTGGAGGATGGTCCCCCCATATTCAGACAGGATAACACGTGTCCCGCCCTACTCGATTTCACTGAACATGCGCCTATAACTACGGGACTATCACCCGGTATCGTTGGCCTTTCCAGACCATTCGTCTAACGCATGTAAAGCTTAAGGGCTAATCCAATTTCGCTCGCCGCTACTTTCGGAATCTCGGTTGATTTCTTTTCCTCGGGGTACTTAGATGTTTCAGTTCTCCCGGTTCGCTTCGCTGCACTATGTATTCATGCAGCGATACTGGCTTATGCCAGTGGGTTTCCCCATTCGGAAATCGGTGACTCAAGTGGCTCTTACTGCCTCATCACCGCTTATCGCAAGTTAGTACGTCCTTCATCGCCTCTGACTGCCAAGGCATCCACCGTGTACGCTTAGTCACTTAACCATACAACCCGAAAGGGTCTTTACGTTAAACAACCAAGGTTGCTATCTCATTATTTGAATGAGCGAGATAGCTTTGATTTGCCGGACTCAATTTTGAATCGTCACTGTAAGTGACATTCCCAAGAACACTTGAATGTGTTTTGTTGGTGTTTGTCTTAAAGACAAACATTGAGAACTTTACAAGTAATCTATCAATGAAGATAAATTACTTTGTCAGCTTTCCAAATTGTTAAAGAGCAATAATAGCTCGAAGCGTTCGCTTCAAAACCATCAATCTGTGTGAACACTCATCGCAATAATCATCGTATAAGGAGGTGATCCAGCGCCAGGTTCCCCTAGCGCTACCTTGTTACGACTTCACCCCAGTCATGAACCACAAAGTGGTGAGCGTCCTCCCGAAGGTTAAACTACCCACTTCTTTTGCAGCCCACTCCCATGGTGTGACGGGCGGTGTGTACAAGGCCCGGGAACGTATTCACCGTGGCATTCTGATCCACGATTACTAGCGATTCCGACTTCATGGAGTCGAGTTGCAGACTCCAATCCGGACTACGACGCACTTTTTGGGATTCGCTCACTTTCGCAAGTTGGCCGCCCTCTGTATGCGCCATTGTAGCACGTGTGTAGCCCTACTCGTAAGGGCCATGATGACTTGACGTCGTCCCCACCTTCCTCCGGTTTATCACCGGCAGTCTCCCTGGAGTTCCCGACATTACTCGCTGGCAAACAAGGATAAGGGTTGCGCTCGTTGCGGGACTTAACCCAACATTTCACAACACGAGCTGACGACAGCCATGCAGCACCTGTCTCAGAGCTCCCGAAGGCACTCCAGCGTCTCCGCTAGATTCTCTGGATGTCAAGAGTAGGTAAGGTTCTTCGCGTTGCATCGAATTAAACCACATGCTCCACCGCTTGTGCGGGCCCCCGTCAATTCATTTGAGTTTTAATCTTGCGACCGTACTCCCCAGGCGGTCTACTTAACGCGTTAGCTCCGAAAGCCACGGCTCAAGGCCACAACCTCCAAGTAGACATCGTTTACGGCGTGGACTACCAGGGTATCTAATCCTGTTTGCTCCCCACGCTTTCGCATCTGAGTGTCAGTATCTGTCCAGGGGGCCGCCTTCGCCACCGGTATTCCTTCAGATCTCTACGCATTTCACCGCTACACCTGAAATTCTACCCCCCTCTACAGTACTCTAGTTTGCCAGTTTCAAATGCAATTCCCAGGTTGAGCCCGGGGCTTTCACATCTGACTTAACAAACCACCTGCATGCGCTTTACGCCCAGTAATTCCGATTAACGCTCGCACCCTCCGTATTACCGCGGCTGCTGGCACGGAGTTAGCCGGTGCTTCTTCTGTAGGTAACGTCAAATGATAGCGCTATTAACACTACCACCTTCCTCCCTACTGAAAGTGCTTTACAACCCGAAGGCCTTCTTCACACACGCGGCATGGCTGCATCAGGCTTGCGCCCATTGTGCAATATTCCCCACTGCTGCCTCCCGTAGGAGTCTGGACCGTGTCTCAGTTCCAGTGTGGCTGATCATCCTCTCAGACCAGCTAGGGATCGTCGCCTTGGTGAGCCCTTACCTCACCAACTAGCTAATCCCACCTGGGCATATCCTGACGCGAGAGGCCCGAAGGTCCCCCTCTTTGGCCCGTAGGCATCATGCGGTATTAGCCATCGTTTCCAATGGTTATCCCCCACATCAGGGCAATTTCCCAGGCATTACTCACCCGTCCGCCGCTCGCCACCCGAGAAACAAGTTTCTCTGTGCTGCCGCTCGACTTGCATGTGTTAGGCCTGCCGCCAGCGTTCAATCTGAGCCATGATCAAACTCTTCAATTAAAAGTTTTTTGAAGCTTGCGCTTCGGCTCAATGAATACTGATAAGTTTCTAGTCCTTAGAAGCTAGTTCCTAGAAAACTTGAATTGACTGTGCTCGATACCGAAGTATCAAATTGGTCACTCAGTTCATTGATAAATCTTTTGCGATTATCATCAACGAGTGCCCACACAGATTGATAGGTTTATATTGTTAAAGAGCTTTTCCAACGACTTCCGGAACAATCCGCTTCATCGTCAGGGGTGCGTATCTTACACCGTAACATTTGAGAGTCAAGAAGTTTTTTCTTTCTTTTTTCTCTCTTCACCAACTCAGCTGTGACTTGCGTCGCACTCCGTGTCGGTGAAGCGGCATTATAGGGAGAAGTTTCTCGGGCGCAATACTTTTTTCTATTTTTCGATTTAAACGCTCAAACATTCAGCAAAATGGTGTTTTTTGTCGTTTTTTTCAGCACATTTGAAACCCATCACAGCAATTGGTTGGAAAAACGCCAAGCATAAACGTAAGATCCCTGTGTCTATTTTGTTAATAGTCACAACTCTTTTCTCTCTCCATTATGTAGTAAATAGATATGACGTATAAAAAAGCCATTCTGAGCGCAGTTTTAGCCATAGTGGGTGGGCTCATTCTTACGCAGGTCGAAGTTTCTCCTGCGATTAGTTTTGTTCTTGGTGTCGTCTGCACGTTTTTTATTTTCACTTTTCTTAACGACACACCAACACCAAGTAATGATGATCCCGCAATTGCGACCAAAACCCTTTATGTAGGAAATCTACCTTATAAGTCGAACGAAACCGATATTCGTCAACTCTTCGCTCAGCACGGTGAAGTGTATGCTGTGCGTCTGATGAAAGATAAACGGACGGGTAAACGACGAGGATTTGGTTTCGTTGTTATGGCAAGCACCGACGCACAACAAGCTGTAGATGCTTTAAATGAGAAGGAATACATCCAAAGAACTCTGAAAGTGCGTATCGCTAACGATCCGAAACCTCAGGAAGCGGATACACCTCTATCGGATTAAATCCCATATCCATTACCGAACGGTTCAGCGCTTGCTCTTCCCAGGGCTGCGCTGTACTGAAAATGCACCACGTTTGGTTATTTTGCCATGCTTCCAGAGCGGGTAGCAAAGCTTGTACTCTTCTTGCAATCGCCTGACCTGAATCCACCAGCGCGATTTCTTCTCCAAGCACCTGCTGGATCTCTTCTTTTATCAATGGGAAATGTGTACAACCTAAGACGGCGACGTCGACTTTATTGCGCATTGGTTGCAAGATGTCGGACAGTTCTTGCAAATCGATCCTTCGACCTCGCAGTTTCTCTTCGGCGATATCAACCAACCGCGTCGACCCAAGCAGTTCCACCTCTTTTTCTTTGACAAAATCACGGATCAAATCATGAGTGTATTGCCGAGTCACTGTCGCGGGCGTTGCGATAAGTCCGACCGCACGGCTTGCGAGCAACGACGCAGGCTTAATGGCAGGCACAACGCCAACCACAGGTACGGCTAGCGCGGATCTTAGACTTGGCAGAACGATGGTACTCGCGGTATTACAAGCAATGACCACGAGATCAATTGCAAACTGCTGCGTCATTTTGATCACAAGCGCATTGACCCTAGCAATCAGCGTCTCTTGCGACAGCTCACCATAGGGATAAGCTTCGTTGTCGAAAACGTAATAGTAGTTCAGCATCGGTAACAGGTTTTTGATTTCCTGAAATACCGATAGACCTCCGACTCCCGAGTCAAAGATGAGTACATTGGGCTGACTAAAACGCTTCACTCGACCATTCCGCTAATTAAAAACGCTCAGATCATACTCTCTCGCCATGATTTGGCAATTAGCGCATCCGATATCTTTGATAGGTGAAGCGGCCATCGCTCTCTTTATCCAGCAGAGTGAGTAAGATTTCTTCTCGAAAACAAGGCGCATTAACCACTAAGGTATGAAACTCTCCATTCTCGCCACACGGATCGATGTGTGCGGGAAGATCATTCAGTAGTGACTGGCTATACAAGCGCCCACACCACTGCGATGAAAGGGATTCTCCGTCCGTCGTGACAAGGATAGTTTTAATGCCCCTGTTGAGAATTTCGTTAGCCAGCATTCGGCTCGATTCTCCCATCAAAGGAAAAATACATTGCCAGCCAGCAGGCTCAATGTAGCTGCGCCGATACTCAGCGATACCGTTGCAAAACATGTCACCAAACGCCACCGCATCGATTGCCATCCCCGATGCTTTAAGCCCAGAGAGGATAGTGCTTTGATAGATTGGATTGGGAGGAAACACGTCAGGCAGGGCGATTTTGATCAAAGGAAGCCCCATCAGCTCCGCTTGCTTTTCGACTACCTCTAGCGGCGTTGCCTGAAAAGGGACTTCGCTGCCAACGTACGTCGTATAAAGTGCGACCACTTGATAAGCGGGGTCATCAAGCAACCTTAATAAAGTTAAGGTCGAATCCTTACCGGAAGACCAGCTAATCACAACGTTCTTTTTTTGCATCTGATGACCTAAAAACAAAACCGCCCGAAGGCGGCTTAAGGTTAAAACTGGTAACTCGCATTCAAGTAATACGCTCTTTCTGGAGAACGATAACCGCCTGCCGTTTCGTACTGTTCGTTAAATAGGTTTTCAACACGAGTGCGAACAATAAACGTGTCACTTACCCAGTACCCCACTGAGACATCCCACAAATTCGTCGATGAAAGGTAATCATCGGCAGTTGCCTCTGCTTTTGGCAAATCCAGACGTTTACCTGTAAAGGTATAGGTCGTGCTCAAGTCAAAGTCACCGAATTGCGCCGAGGTGATCCACTTGTAGTTCTGTTTCGCACGGCGAGCCAACTGAACACCGTTATCATCTTCATGATCTTTAAATTCGGCCACTAGCGTATGGTTAACTGGACCTGTATCAAAGTTAACATCCAATTCTACACCCTTGATACGCGCGTCTGTATTCAATGAACAACCACCAAAACTCACCACATCACAAATAGCGCCGTTTGGATCGGAATACCAAATGATCAGGTTATCAACTTTGTTGTCGTACGCCGACAAACTCACTCGAGCCAGAGAATATGTTGCATCAAACCCAACTTCGGCATTTTTCGACTTTTCCGGCTGAAGATCTGGCGACGTTGATAATTGGGTGTATGTCGGTGCCTTGAACGCCGTTCCGTAGCTCGCTCTCACTCGGTAGTTCGAGTTGATTTGATACCCCGTTGCTAGCGACCACGTTGTGTAGTCGTCGTACTTATCATGCTTGTCGTAACGCACATTGGCTTCAACAATCCAGTTGTTCACCGTGAATCGGCCCGAAGCAAACGCTCCTTTGGTATCACGGCTCTCTCCCGCTAATTTATGAGCAGAACCGTAGCTCAGTGCATCATCATCTAGAGATTCGCGGCGCCCATCAACCCCACTGCCTAACTCAACATGCTCATTCAATTGATAGATATTGGCCCATTGAATCTGGGTCAGATCGATATTGGCACGAGTACTGGCGTTATCCTTACCTTCACTTTGGCTGTAATCGCGCGTATCGGTTTGTTGATAATTAAGAGAAAGCAAACTCCTCAGCTTGCTGCCTTCATAGTTCAACTGGCCAGTAAAACTCTGATTGTCGGAGAAACCGTGGTTAAGCGTACCGAAAGAGTTGTATTCCACATCGCTGGCAAACCAGCTAGCTGATAGATACCCCAGCCAGTTCTCATTGAAGCGATGTTCATAGCCGCCCATCAGATTCTGGTTTTCGTAACCATAGTCCACGCCTGTCTGGATGCTTTTTATATCGTAACCATCGGTTTTCTCAAAACCAGCCGCCAGTTGTAGATGCCCCAGCTCGTTCACATCCGCCTTTGCGACAACCTCTCCTTTACGAGATTGGTTACTGCCAACCCCAACGGTTACTTGCTTGATACTATTTCCACGATGAGAACGAGTAATAATGTTGATCACGCCACCGACGGCATCGGAGCCATACACAGCGGCACCAGGGCCACGAATCACTTCCAAGCGTTCAACCAAGCCAAGTGGAAAATGATTGATCTCCACACCACCCGCGGCAGAGTTCACACGCACGCCATCCACCAAAACCAGAACATGACCGCTGTTGGTACCACGCATAAAGACAGAAGCTTTATGCCCTCGACCACCATTTTGGCCGATTTCCACTCCGGGAACACGACGCAATACTTCGACCAAAGAGTTGGCTTGATACTCTGCAATCTCCTCACGTGCAATAACCGTCGTTGCAGATAGAACTGAGGCCTGATCCTGCTCAAAGCGATTCGCCGTCACGACAACGGTATCATTCGCTTGAACTTCTTTGGCCTGTAAATAAGAGATAGGGGTAAGCAGCGATGCTACTGAGATCGCCAGAAGAGACTTTTTCATGTTGTAATCCTAAATCGCGTAAATCCCACCAAGCCTCTACATACAAGGCCTAGCTGCTGGCAGGTATTCGGACTCAAGAGCTGTTAACCTACTCACTCGACTTCCCACACGATTCCTAGTGCAGTGTCTTATTAAGCTTTCGTTCTCTATTACCGCTGCGCGTCAGTTCCGGATTCACACCGGATTCCCTTTTCAGCCATCTATACTTCCAGATAGCACCAGCTTGAAGCGCATACTATTAAGTGATTGATTATTTGTCCAGCGACAATTGGTTTAACTGATATTTTTACACAGCAGCCTCAATCAATTTTTTCTTGAGGCTGGACAATGACGAGGGATTGAATAAAATCTGCGCTCTTTATTTTTACGCACCCAAAAGGTAACTATTCATGGCGACTCTTGATGTAAACCCACAGCGCTACCAAGCTCAGTTGGCAGAAAAAGTGCAACGCTTAACTGATATGTTCGCACCTTACCAAGCTCCAGAGCTGGAAGTGTTTGAGTCCCCTGAGCAGCATTACCGCATGCGCGCAGAGTTTCGTGTGTGGCACGAAGGGGACGAGATGTATTACATCATGTTCAATCAAGAGACACGTGAAAAATACCGTGTGGACCAGTTCCCCGCCGCCAGTCGCCTGATCAACGATTTAATGCCACTGCTTATCGAAGCCATGCAAGGCAATGAATCGCTACGCCGCAAACTGTTCCAAGTCGACTTCCTCTCCACATTGAGCGGCGAGATTCTCGTTTCGCTGCTTTACCATCGTCAATTGGACGATGCTTGGATCGAAAACGCCAAGACACTGAAACAACGTCTAAACGACGAAGGGTTTAACCTCAACCTGATTGGCCGTGCGCGTAAAATGAAAATTGTCCTCGACCGCGACTACGTGATCGAGAAGCTGGATGTAAACGGCAAGCCTTATATCTACCAACAAGTGGAAAACAGTTTCACGCAGCCAAACGGCAAAGTCGCGGAAAAAATGTTGGCATGGGCGGTCGACTGCACTCAAGAGAGCCAAGGCGATTTGCTAGAGCTTTACTGCGGCAACGGCAATTTCTCCCTCGCGCTGGCGCAAAACTTTGAACGCGTGCTGGCTACCGAACTGGCAAAACCGTCGGTGGAATCGGCGCAATACAACATTGCCGCCAACAAAATTGAGAACGTGCAGATCATCCGTATGTCAGCGGAAGAGTTTACCGAAGCGATGGAAGGCAAACGCGAGTTTCGCCGCCTTAAAGATGCGGGCGTAGATTTGAAGAGCTACAACTGCAATACGATTTTTGTCGATCCACCGCGCGCAGGTATGGATGTAGACACTTGTAAAATGGTGCAGGGCTATGAGCGCATTTTGTACATTTCGTGCAACCCAGATACCCTGCTCGAGAACCTCGAAATTCTGAGCGAAACCCACACCATTACTCGCTTCGCTCTGTTTGACCAATTCCCTTACACCCACCATATGGAAGCTGGTGTAATGCTAGAGCTCATTAAATAAGGGTTTAAACGGTTTTTAATTGTAGCGAAAATCGCTCTGGGTACGGCTTGGGGTACGGGGACAATAAAGTCTAACCCTCAAGCCATCACAAGAAGTCATATTTTACACATACCAAGTTCAATGACAGATTGGTGCACGTTTTAACAAGCAGGATTAGATACAAGGGTCAATAACAACAAGAAAGGTTTGTATTTAACTTTCACCAGACAGCATTGCGTCTTCAAGCAGAGTGATGAATGAGGCACAATCGCCTAGATAGTTAGGGTAGGCTTCCGAAAGTTGGCCCATATTTTTTGTGGATATGAGAAGGGTATTGAGTCTCGAGGTTGCTCGTGAGTAGCTACGAGTGACTTTCTCAGCTGCGTTATAAACTGAAATTGCTTGGCTGTAATTTTCAAACTCTTCACTAAAGATCAATTCTCGTGAAGTTTCGTTAATAACTAGCAATACGTGCTCAATGGAACTATCACAGTAAGAATTAACCTTTTCAGATAAAATTTTAAAACTACTCAACCGATTCAGCGCATTGATTTCGCGATCCAAGACGACCAAACGCTTTGAAAAATTGGCTTTATCGATATCACTTAGCTCTATAGCCCCTTCAGCATCAGCAATGTACTGGCTCATTATCGAAAGCAATTCTTCCCATTGAACCTGTAAACTGCTCTTGCCTTCATTTGAACTGTGAGAGTGAGTCTTAATCTTGGTACCTTCTAGGATGTCGACAATTTCCACTGTAGTAGCCCAAAGATGTTGAAGTCGAGTACGTAGCTGAGCCTCAATGTTAAAACTTTTACCACTAGCATGGTCATAGCGATAAATCACATGCAAGCTTCGGTAACCACAATCATTAGGTTTAGGACTAGTAATATAGTCATCAATATCTTTAATTCTAACTCGGCCTACCTTCTCAACTGTAAGTTGCAGTTGAGATTTCACCTTCTCCAATGAAATTAAATCCGGAAAAATCGCCCTGCAGCCGCCAATATCATTCATATTGGTTACACAAGTAGCATTTGCCGTTTCACCATCAAGAGATTTACGCTGCAACTTATCTACGATTGTTTCTAAGCGCTTTAACCGTGTAACTGGTTTAACATCTATACCCAGTTCACGGCAACAACGACCAACAAGATATGCGATAGTGTTTAATGGCTTTTCGTGTGCGGCTCGAAACTGTTGGATTGTAGCAGTAGCTGACTTGAGGTCGCCCTCTCTCTTGCGAAGCCGTCTTCCAGCTTTCTTTACTCCATTATTTGAGTACGAGAAGTCTTCAGCAGCACTTTCATTTACCGTTCTTTCTATAAAATCTTGAAAGTCCAGTTCGTAGTCGTCTTGGAAGGTTTTTGAAGCTTGTTCAGCTGTGGGGGTGTCGTCAATGTAAAAACTGACGACACTATTTTCTTTGTTACTCACAGGCTAGCTGTTCGTCCAGATTGTTTGATTTGAGTGTAATGGGCTTGAATCAAATGGTCCGGAATCACTTTTTGGTGTGTGCCATCCCATACCTGATGCCATGGACTTCCTTCGCGGTGAGTTAAATCTACAAGTTGAGGCCCCGTCAAATGGCCCAGCTTAGAGACTACATCTTTAACAATAGACTCACTTTCTTGGTCTAGTGCTACATCACATTGTTCAGTGATCACACTACTACCATAAGATTTAAAGCGAAAGTAAACAGATGGCACCACTGGACCAAACTTCCAAGCAAATACATCATCTACGACGAGAGGACGCTGGAAGTGTGCCAAGGATAAACCATGACAAACATAGGTAAGTTTTTGTAGCTGCAAATTGGAGAAGCATTTACCTTGCTCTTTCGCATGCTTGAGCAGGCTCCATGCAACGTCTACAGCACTGTATGTGTGATATGCTTTCATTTTTTATTCCAATTTCGTCCAAATAGTTTACATAATCCGGTTGATATAACGCAAAAAGTGTAAACCATCGCTGTATTTAAAGACAGTGATTTTATTCACTGTTAGATGCTAGTTCGCAAAAATAAGCAACATGTTCATGTGAATAGCCAGCGCGTTACATGCTCACATGCATAAGCAGACAACTTCCTTACATTAAGCACACCAAGCGCCTAGCCACCAGCTCTACTAGTGGTATTTATAGCGTAAAGAGCTTAGTCTTGGTCACTGTCCTTTGGCTGCATGTGAATAATTGAACGACCTTTTCTTTCTAGAGTCAGTTGTACCGGTTCATCTGCATGATGGTTAGTAGAAACATTGTCGCTTTGAGAGGGCTTGTGAAGGTTCTCTTTTTTAAGAGTCGCAATTTTTGACTCCAACTCTAAAATTTTTTTTCGAGCAGAGCCTAACTCCTTTTCTAACGTGGTATTGGCTGTAGCTTCTAGTGATAGAATTCTATCAGTTTCTTGTAACTTTCGAACTTCGAGCATTGATGTTAATGAACCATTTACAAGCCCTTCAAGAACCTTCTGCTGAGTCTGTCCCCTCTTTGTGGCTAAAGCTTGAAGATTTTGACCAAATTCTATCGTGAGTTCAAAATTATACTGTTTTTTCCCCTTCCGCTTTTGCTTTTCTCTTCTCGACCTTTTCCCCCAAGCTCCATGCATAAGTAACCAGATCTCTCTACCATCAGCTGAATTTTTACAATCTATAAAAAAATTTTGAAGTCGTTTTTTAGGTGATGCTGATAACTGAAACAATCCAAAGTAATGCTTTTCGACAATTGGATTAGTTTTGGCTTTTGCTAGATACGTATTTAACCATTTCACATGAGATTCATTGTTGAAGCTAAAACCTTCTAATGGACGTATTTTTTTCTCACTCATATCACTCTAGCTTCCAGCTTTTTCAATATAGTTGGCATCCTTCACACTATACCTATGTCTTTGGACGTAGTCCAAGGACATAGAAAGAAAAACCATGTAATATACATACCAAAACGTCTTATAAATAAATATAAATGTGATTTTATGATTGTAAACTGGACTTTCCAAGAGAATGACAAACTAAACGCTGAAGCTAGAATGCTACTGCTGCTTATGTATTTGGATGCCGAATCAGACAATTTTTACAGAAAACCTGTTCTATATATGGCCCGAAAATACCAAGCCTCAGAACGCCTTATAAGGCGCTGTCTACGCTTATTGATAGAGGCAAAAGTTATTCTCTTGATACCTGAGAAAGAAGCACCTAGAAAACGAGGAAGACCAGTCACACGCTATCAACTTACAGGCATTGATTTTGATGAGTTGAGTAGTCAGTTTGAACAACGCCCCATCTATATGAGGAGGTGGATGAATCATCTTTGGTATAGTAATCAGCATGCTAAAGAGTTGACGCTGTCAAATCGCTTAATGCTTACCCATCTTTTAAGTGAGGCTACGGAATCTGGGACTGTTGATAGTATAAGCCTTAGAGATTTATGCAGATTTATGGGATGTACTGAACGTAAAGCTCAAGCAATGTTCAGCAAGCTTAGAAGACTTGGTTATATCAAGGGGTATATCAAAGGTCTCAGCCACTCTGTTCTAAGGAAAAGAAAGTCAATAATTTTTCTGAACTTATCAATGTACGATCATGACCAAAGCTACTACAGCTTTATCGCCCATTTAAAATCGTCTGGAGCGCTGAATCCCGTTTACAACCTCACAATACCTTTATTATTTCAAAAAGTTGCTGACGTAAAATGCAATAAAGAGTTTGCAGAACACATAGATTACTTTATTGAAAGTGAAATCATTAAGTTCATCAATGTCGAAGGAAAGGTTTGTACAGACATTGAGTGGTATGAGCGTGTTATACGTGAACACTTTGCCTGGGCAACACTTAAGCTTGAAAAAGAGAAAGTCAATAAGTTAATCGAATTTCTTGCTTATCGTGCATTGGACCTAGCACGTACAATCAGAGCCCTTGATGTTGTTGATGGAAAGCAATTTGCGATTGGTATCAATGAGAAAAATCAGAGACTCCTTCTCAAACGGGGGCCTAACTTTTTATCAGAGTAACTTTTGCAAGTTTTGAAGCTACAGGAAGACTTGCTGAACAAAGGTACATGGCAGGAAGGAGGGAGTGAAAAACTGTCGGTAATAATAGTATTTATATGAATCTTATCTAATTAATATTTATATGAATCTTATCTAATTAATTACAACAACCTATCTACCTATTGAGAACACTAACCAATAGGAATGATAGAAATGAACAATTATCTTGAACATGCAGAAATACTCACCATTGATGATATGGACTTACCGGTATACTCCAAGAAAGGACCTCTAATACCTTCCTGCCTTTTAGCTATTAAAAGCACTTTTGATAGGGCTCTAGATCAATACCCTCGAACGTTGCTACTTCGTATCGATTTGAGATACCCCAAAGGTTTTTCAAGCGAGAAAGTATCAAGTAATCAAATCACAAAATTTCAAGAATCCTTCAAAGCGATGATGTGTGCTTACCTAAAACGTAAGACGCACAACCGCCACTCTAAGCCACGATTTATTTGGTGCAAAGAGGCCGTCACTTCAGAGAACCCTCACTATCACGTTGCTGTGTTGCTAAACGGTGATGTTTTTAAAGGAATGGGGCCTTACAATGATGTTACGGGAGAATACGTTTCAGGGATGATTGCTAAAGCTTGGGCAAGTGCAACTGGTCTTTCGGTTGAACAAGTAAGTAGTGCGGTTCATTTCGCTGAGAACGGCACGTGTGAAATAAATAACAGGTGCGATAAAGAGATCTATGAGAATCAATACAATCAAGCCTTTTACCGTGTTAGTTACTTTGCCAAAAAAGAAAGTAAACTACCTGGGAACGGAAGAAGCTTCGATTACAGTCGCTATTGAGTTTACAAAAAAGAAAGGCCCGCAGGGGCCTTTCTGTCACCTAATCCGTCGTGTAGCGGAACTCACCTTCACTGGAGAAGACCGTTATCTCTAAGACTCGACAGCGCGTTGTAGTGACGTAACCTGTTGAGTCACCATACTCCAAGTCAACAGATGGGTATGGGTGCCATACCACACCACTCGTTGTGTTACTGCTTGAGGGCTTCTTATAGTCTGGGTTACTGAGATTTTTCAGTAACTCATCTGATTGGCTGTATTTATTCTTGTTAACAGTAACCTTCGGTACCTCTGGCCAGGCAACTTCGCAGTTGCCTCGATTCACCTCAATTTTGTAGATAGTGGTGAAATCAAACAGAGAGGTCACAAATATTTTCGTTTTGGTTCCCCATTGAGTATTGATGTCTTTGTATTCCACTTTGTAGCCTTCAGCAGACGCATTAAAGGCCAATAGCACTGACAGTGCCGTTGTAAGCACAATTGGTTTCATGAGAAGTATCCTTTGAACAGTTATTCAATGAGTTGATATTAAAAGGTGGTTGCGACAACTTATGTCGAAGAGAGATTGGCTTTGAGAGATGTAGCCGTAGCGGCGCTTATCTACCAGCCAAAGAGATAGCGTAAACCGCCTAAGCATGCCCCTAGCGCACCGCCTATAATTTTGCCCAGGTGCTTGCCTGTCGTGCCAAACACACTTCCTATTTCTTCGCCGTATTGAGCACCTTGAGTCGTCGTGTCGAAGATTGCCTCCCACAAACTAAGACTGGTTTTTTTGTTGTAATCACTGGCATCGTTGTCTTTCCAATTCTCATGTCGAGGGGAAAGCGTGCGATTTGCCAGTAAGAGCCGTTTATTTTTTGGTAAACGTTCAACAATCAAATACAGCAACTTGGAAAGGTTATAGGGCCGTTGCTTGGCCAATCCATCACTGTGCCCCGCAACGTAGTAGACGGGCTTTAGATACACCCCTGTTGCGCGTAATACGCGTCGATGAACCGAGCGCACCATGGTTTCAAGATAAGTTTTCGACACAGGTGTCGGTGTATTGCTTTCGTAGTTCCAGGCTTGATTTCCTTTTAACGCATTATCGGCTTGATTAATGGCGATAATTAAACGGTGCTGTGCGTCTTCGCCTAATACTGGAATAAGCACATCGTTAATCAAGGTGATAGGTGTGCCTAAATCGCGTGAGCTACCATCAAGAATCACAAGTACCAAGTCAATCACGAAACGGTTCTGCTCATCTCTCGCTCTCAGCGTGTTTTTCAATAAGCGGGCATGACGCTTATCTTCTTCGATGCCATCCCCCAGACCAGGACTATCCCAAAGAATAAGATTGTTCAGACGATATTGCGTAACACCCTGAGTGTGCGGCTCACAACTGATTCCCACCTCTGCAACACTCATGTCAAAGAGAGCGTTAATCGTTGAGCTTTTTCCTGCTCCGGTGGCTCCTGTAATGAGAATGTTGAGCTCGGTGGCTCTCATTTGTTTGAGGTTATCGAGTAACTTGGTGCGAGTACGTTCATTGAGGAATGCCTGGCGTATCTCACTTTCAAGCGTAGTGAAAAGATCGTGCTGTTCGGACATAAGCGCTCCTTAGTTAGCGTCCGGAAAAATTACAACTAGCTACCTCCTTATGACGAACAAATCATGAGGATAGAAAAATGAGACTAATTCGACTAAAAGAAGTGCTGGATAATACAGGTTTGAGCCGTGCGTATATGTACAAGCTCATGGCAGAGGGTAAGTTCCCTAAATCGGTATCACTGGGTTTTCGCAGCGTGGCTTGGGTAGAAAGTGAAGTACAAGACTGGATATTAGAAAGAGTGGCAGAACGAGATGAGCGATTGGGTTTGCCAATGCTAGAACAAGAGGCAGTGGCTTAAGCAATTTTTGTGGTGCATTCCTCTTTTGTAATGCTCCAGACCTCATCACCAAACCCGCGTAACCATCGATCGAGCTGAAGTGAGTCAATCACCGTTGCCGTCACTTGATATCCACCATCAATTAATTCCACGTGCTGATCGATCGACAGCGGCGTTTCGAGTAAGTGATAACCGCTTTCTCTGCCAATACAAAACGACAGTCGTATTTCCTCCCCTTCACCAAAGTAAAAACGCCCATCTAAATCATACCGTTCCAAGTCAAAATCACTTGGATAAGCAAAATCAAACGTAGAGATGTTTGCTTTATGGATACGATGCAACGCCAAAGAACGTTCGTTGGTGTGACCGCGAAAACGGCACACGAGATAAAGACGGCTTCCTTGTTGCGCTAACCCCAATGGCATCACCTCTTTGCTTTTCTGCTCTAGATTGGCATTGGTATAACAAAGGGACAAATAACGATTGTGGAAGAGAGCGTAACTGACCTTCTCAAAAATCTCATTGTCGATGTAGGGAGGAAGCAACGGTACGCCCTCACTAACAAAGCGCACTTTCTTTAGCCATTGACGCTCTTTCACATTGCTGGTGGTAGGAAATAGGTGTTGCTTGGCATCATTGAAAACCGTGTCGAGAGTTTTCATCAAGTTCACAGGGAGGAGATAACGCAGATAATTTTCCGCCAAGCTCAATAAAACCGCCTCTTGTGGACCGTGTGAGAGCAAATGGCGCGAGCGACGACTATAGCCAAAAGGCTTGTCGCGCATATCCACGTCGACATCATCAAAGAACTGGGCGATATCGGTGAGATTGCGCTGAATGGTTCGCTCTGAACGCACAATGCCCACTTCACTCAGTTGCTGCTGGATCTCTTTGGCTGTGATTTTGCGACTGTTCGGAATGCGCTTATAAATCTCAAGAACCAGCTGGATGTAATGCTGAGAGCGATTAAGCTTAGTATCGTTCATAGATGGCTTTATTTTTAAGCGCACGAACCCTCACCCACACAAGAGTTGAGTAAAGACAATGAGCTAACGAATTGATTGAAGAGAGTTTACGAGGCGCTGCGTTGACTTATGTCGCAGCAGTTTGCGAGGAAATAAAGAAAGCAGGGGACACAGCAAAGCGCCGTGTCCACTTACCATCATTAACGGTGACGGTTCACCAAGCTTTGAATGGCATCGTCACTATAGCCACGACTTTTAAGCTCCTGGCGAGCAGCCCCAATGGCCCATGTACCGCCTGAACGATTGGCAATAGTGCGCGCTAACTGATCATCACTCTTACGAGCAGCATCCGCTTGCGCTTCTTTCATATCACCGTACGTATCAGAAGCCATCTTCGCTCCCGCTTGTGCACCTGCTTTAGCAAGCTTTCCAACGTTGTCCCAAAATCCCATTTGGTTATCCTTCTTATTAAGTGGTCAATTCCCATGCATAGTACGAATTGGTGCGTTAACTTATGTCGTACCGGATAAGGTTTGTCTTAAAAATGAGCGAGCTAGCCAGTATCCTGAAACCTCAACAGAGGGGCCTCTCATGCAAGACACTCAACACCAAGAACATTACCGTGAGCAATCCTTTTGGGATAAGCTCAAACGCTACGCCAAGAAAGCTGGTCGTGAGGTTATTGAAACGGCCTTGCTCCTTTACTACTGTGCGAAAGACAGCGATACGCCACGCTGGGCGAAAACCGCAATACTGAGTGCGCTGGGTTACTTTGTCTTACCTATTGATGCCATACCCGATGTATTGGTAGGGGTTGGCTATAGTGATGACATTGGTATGTTGATGGCGGCTTTGGCTTCGGTAGGGGCGCATGTAAAACAAGAACATAAGCAAGAAGCAAAGCAACAGGTGGAAGTCTGGCTAGATTGATAAAAAGTTAATGAGAAATCTGAATGTCGTCGTAACACTCCCATTCGACGTACTGAAGAAAGTTTTGCTCCCACATTTGATACAGCTCATCGATACCAGGAGAGCGAATGCTTTGCCATCCCGTGGCAACGGTAAAAGCAACTTGATTACCAAAGTCAAAATCAATGCATCGCTCTAGCTCCGGATAATAGTTCCCCATATACGCAAAATCGGTAATGTAGAGAATATCAACCGTTTTACCATTCACAATGTTGAGGCCAACCTCAACCGGATGATATCCCCCTTCTTCCGCGCTATAGCTTTTGTCTCGAAAATGGATAGAGAGAGCATGGCTGGTGGACTGTGTTGATTCCATCGAGGCATGACAATGTTGGTTTAATAACGTCAGAAGCTTATTAGAAACAGGCAGCACTGACGGCGTAAAATTCAGTATAGACATGGCTAGATCTCCTAAAAGTGGCCGAGGTTAAAACGTGATCATGAGTGGTGTTCATCGAAGGTATGAATTATCGATAACTGAATGTCATCAAAGAGGGAGTGAGTAAGGTGTCGAGAGAGAGCGTTCAGCCAAGTATCTAACAGCGCTTTCACTTGCGGGTGTGCGAGACTTGCTGCACCGCTATCTGGTTGATAACACCAAAGATTGAAGAGATGAAAGTAGAGTTCAGGCTCCATCTCACTCGGTTTACTTTCCGAATAAGAAAAACTCGCTAAGCAGACAACCTGCCAATCTTCATTGGCCGATGCCCGACGAAATTGTATTTCAATGGGATGAAGCCCCTGCCCCGTCTGGTAATAGCGTCTTTGTCGACAGTTCAGGACCATACGTTGAGCTTGTGGAGGAATCGAATAACGTTGGATTACCAAAAGCAATGCTCGATGAAAGCCATCCAACAGTTTCAGTTCACCCGATGTTTTCTGGATCATAGTAGCCCCCTTTCTGCAAAAGAGATGGCGCTATCACCAACCACGATATGATCAAGAACTCGAATGTCCACCAGCGCTAAAGCCTCTTTAAGCCTTTGCGTAATTTGTTTATCGGCTTGGGAAGGTGTGGCATCACCAGAAGGGTGATTGTGAGCAAAGATGAGCGCAGCGGCATTGACTTTTAAAGCCGCTTTGAGGACTTCTCGGGGATAAACACTTGCCGAATCAATTGTGCCAAAGAACAGCTCTTGAAAGGCAATAAGGCGATGCTGATTATCTAGAAACATCACCGCAAACACCTCTCTTTCATGGTGTTTTAACTTGCAAGATAAATAGGTTTTTGTTGCTTCGGGATTGCAATATTGATCGCCTCGGAGGGCGCGTGCAGCAAGGATTTCTGCGGCCGCGTCGAGCACCCTGTCCGCCGTAACAGGACCATCAAAATAGTAGTTATTTTCGCGCATAAAAAGCTCCTAAAAATGAAACCGTTGAGGTATGCACGAAGATGATATCTATCTGAAATTGTTTTGATTGCTATGGGGCAGCAACGGCAAATCGTGGTATTTTCAGCTATAAAGTGACGCGGATTTGTGTGCTACTCTCATCTTAGACTTGATGCACAATTTTAAGACCGTCAGAGTTTGATGGAGAAAACAAAGAGAAAAGCGCAGAAAGTGACGGTTGTGAGGTATAATCGTCCATCAATCGAAATACGCTTAGTTCTGCTAAATCAACAAGCCATTCAATCAACAATACGTCGTAATCAGAAAAGAGGAAGCCAATGAGTAAGATAGACAGGTTAACCATCCAGGGTTTTAAGTCTATCCGTTCGCTGGATAAGCTACAGCTCAACAACTTAAACGTTCTTATCGGTGCAAATGGCGTCGGTAAGAGTAACTTTGTCAGTTACTTTAGAATGTTGCATGAGTTAGTTGAAGGTCGTTTGCAAGTTTGGACGAGCAAACAAGGTGGCGCTGATCGTGTATTGTCATATGGCGTCAAAGAGACTCAGAAACTTCATACCACTATACGTTTTGGGGTGAATGGCTATTCGGCAGATTTAGAGCCTACCACGGACGATAATTTCACTTTTTCGAGTGAGAAGCTCTATTTTGACGGCCCATTTTTTGGGGTTACAGAGCCCAACTTAGGAGCCGGACACAAGGAGTCTAACTTAAAGAAAGAGATGCAATCAGGCACGTCATCAAAAGTGGCCTCTTTCTGTTATTCAGCGATTTCTGCTTGGAAGGTTTTTCATTTCCATGATACGAGCGACACAGCAGCAGTAAAGCGCCTTGGGGCAGTTCACGATAACGAGTATCTACGTTCAGATGCGAGCAACTTAGCCGCATACTTATTTAAGCTACAGCGTGAAAACTCTGAGGTGTATGCACAAATCTGCAAAACCGTGCGTTTAGCTGTACCATTCTTTGATGACTTCGTTCTCAAACCTATTCAGCTTGCTTCTGGTGAAGAGCAAATACGCTTACTGTGGAAACAAGCCGATAGTGACTACCCTCTTTGGCCAAGTCAGCTTTCCGATGGCTCTATCCGTTTTATTTGTTTGGTCACAGCTTTATTGCAACCTAACCCACCATCGACCATCATCATCGATGAGCCAGAACTAGGCTTACACCCTTATGCAATAACGCTATTAGGGGCATTGTTACGCAGTGCGTCAAAACGGATGCAGGTGATCGTATCTACGCAATCCGTTCCACTGCTTAATGAATTTGAGTTGGATGATCTTATTGTTGTAGAGCGAGAAGAAGGCGCATCGACATTTAAACGCTTAGATGCTGATAAATTCCGTACTTGGCTAGATGATTATTCGGTTGGCGAGCTATGGGAGAAAAACATCATTGGTGGGAGACCATCAAAATGACCATAGTGCATGTAATTTGTGAAGGACAAACAGAAGAAGCTTTTGTGAAAGAGTTGCTGGTGGAGCCATTCGCCCTTAAAGGCATTTACTTGATGCCTGGGCTTATTGGTCGCCCAGGCCATAAAGGAGGAAACTTCAAGTTTGAACGGCTTGCTCCTGATATCGAAAAGCGTTTGCTGGCAGATCAACAGTGCTATTGCACCACCTTCTTTGATTTTTACGGGTTACCAGAGAGCTTCCCTGGTAAGAATGCCGTCGATGCCAATGCATCTGTCGCCGTTAAGGCTCAAACATTGCAAAACGCATTCGCAGAAAAATTAACTGAGAAAATCGGTGCGAACGCTATGCGTCGGTTTATCCCTTACGTGCAGATGTATGAGTTTGAAGCACTGCTCTTTAGCGATCCGACAAAGATGGCTCAAGGGATGGACAAAGTAGAATTGGAAGCGGCCTTTACCGAGATCGCAAACAGCTTCGATTCACCAGAACATATCAACAACAGTCCGCAAACAGCACCAAGTAAGCGCATCGAAAAACATATTTTCGGCTATGAAAAACCACTTTTAGGAACTTTGGCAGCTTTAGAAGTGGGCCTAGATACTATGCGTGAGAAATGCCCTTTGTTTGATAGTTGGCTAAAAAATATAGAAGCACTGGCTGAAAAATAGATTTCATTCTTCATAAAATTAGAAACCGTAGAACAAAAATAAAGCGAACGCAGAATATAATCAGCCAGCGAAGGGAACGCGTTTATTACAGTAACCAGCTAAAAAAGCATCCCATCGCTATTAAACGATGAATATATTCCAAACAACTCGACTTTTCTGTTTGGGATTTAGAAGAGGCTAGAAGTGGATAAATCAGAAAAGCTAACACGCATTGAACTTATTGATACTCGGCTAAAAAAATCAGGATGGAAAGTTGATGACCCATCCTCGGTAGCAAAGGAATTCAATGTTTCAATACAAAAACACAACAGTATCGAAGAGCCAGACACACAATATGATGGTCATCAATTTGCTGATTATGTTTTGTTAGGAAAAGATGGAATACCACTAGCTGTAATAGAAGCAAAAAAAACTAGCAAAGATGCATCTCTTGGTCGAGAGCAAGCAAAACAATACTGCTATAACATCCAAAAACAGTTAGGCTGTGAGTTGCCATTTTGTTTTTACACCAATGGTCATGACCTCTACTTCTGGGACCTCGAAAGCGCCCCGCCACGTAATGTCGTTGGTTTTCCAACGCGCGATGATCTAGAACGTTTCGCATACATACGCCGTAATCGTAAATTGTTAGCGGACGAATTTATCAATACCTCTATCGCTGGGCGAGATTATCAGATCCGTGCTATACGTTCAGTGCTAGAAGGAATTGAACAAAAGAAGCGGGACTTCCTACTTGTAATGGCAACTGGCACTGGCAAAACTCGTACATGTATTGCCCTGACAGATGCGCTAATGCGAGCAAGTCATGTCGAAAAAGTTCTGTTTCTGGTCGATCGTATCGCTTTACGTGAACAAGCGCTAACTGCCTTCAAAGAGTACATGCCTAACGAGCCGCGCTGGCCTAACTTAGGCGAAAAAGTCATTGCTAAAGACAGGCGAGTATACGTAGCAACATACAATACTATGCTAAATATCATTCGTGATGAGTCTCAACATCTATCGTCTCACTTCTTTGATTTTATTGTAGTCGATGAAAGTCATCGTTCTATCTACAACACCTTTGGTGAAGTGCTTGATTATTTTAAAACCATCACCCTCGGCTTAACTGCTACACCTACGGATATCATCGATCACAATACATTCGAGCTATTTCATTGCGAAGATGGCATTCCCACCTTTGCCTACACCTATGAAGAAGCGGTCAACAACATGCCACCTTATCTCTGTAATTTTCAGGTGATGAAAATTCAGACTAAGTTTCAAATGGAAGGCATCAGTAAACGCACTATTTCGCTGGAAGATCAGAAAAAACTAATCCTCCAAGGCAAAGAAATCGAAGACATCCACTTCGAAGGCACCCAGTTGGAAAAGCAAGTGTTCAATAAGGGCACTAACACCCTGATCGTGCGCGAATTTATGGAAGAAGCCATTAAAGATGGCAACGGCGTGTTGCCCGGAAAAACTATCTTCTTCTGTACCACCAAAGCCCATGCAAGGCGCATAGAAGAAATCTTCGACAAACTCTATCCGCAATATAATGGTGAACTCGCTAAGGTACTAGTGTCAGACGACCCTCGTGTTTACGGTAAAGGCGGACTGCTTGACCAGTTTACCAATAATGACATGCCTCGCATTGCCATCAGCGTTGATATGCTTGATACCGGCATCGATGTGCGTGAAATCGTCAACCTTGTCTTTGCTAAACCTGTCTATTCATACACTAAATTTTGGCAGATGGTCGGCCGTGGCACCCGCCTGCTTGAAACCAGTAAGCCAAAACCTTGGTGTCTGGAAAAAGACGTATTTTTAATCCTTGATTGTTGGGACAACTTCGAGTATTTCAAGCTCAACCCCAAAGGCAAAGAGCTAAGATCCCAACTTCCGTTGCCCGTCAAATTAGTAGGGCTACGGCTAGATAAGATAGAAGCCGCTAACGACACAAACAATGCCGATACCGCAGCGCGTGAAGTGGTAAAACTCCGTAAGCAAATCGCTCAGTTGCCACAGCATTCCGTTGTCATTAAAGAAGCTGCCGCAAAGCTCGCACACCTTAATGAAGAGAACTTCTGGCTCACCCTTAACCACGACAAACTAGAATTTCTGCGTACCGAGATCAAACCGCTGTTTCGCACCGTCTCCGAGGCCGATTTCAAAGCCATGCGTTTTGAGCGTGATGTGCTGGAGTACACCTTAGCCGTTCTTAAAGAAGAAAAAACGCGGGCCGAAACCATCAAAGAAGCCATAGTCGAACAAATCAGTGAACTGCCACTCTCAGTGCCTTTTGTCAAATTAGAAGAGGAACTGATCCGCGCTGCACAAACGCCGCTATTTTGGCGCAAGGCAGATGAAGATGGTTTCGATGATATGGAAACCAAACTTAGCCCACTGATGAAATTCCGCGAGCAAAGCACCGGAAAAGAACAAACGCACCTTGATTTGACCGATGAACTACACAACAAAGAATGGGTAGAATTTGGTCCACAAAACGAAGGCGTGAGCATCACCCGTTACCGCGAAATGGTCGAAAGCCTGATTGCCGAGCTCACCGAACATAACCTTGTGCTGCAAAAAATTAAAAATGGCGAAGTGATAAACAGCGAAGAAGCCCAACAACTGGCACAACTGCTGCACCAAGAGCACCCACACATCACCGAAGACCTACTGCGCCAAGTGTACAAAAACCGAAAAGCACGCTTTTTGCAGTTCATTCGCCACATTCTTGGTATTGAAATGCTGAAAAGTTTCCCCGACGAGGTCAGTACTGCGTTTGATCAGTTCATTCGTGCGCACAATACGCTCAATAGCCGTCAGTTGGAGTTTTTAAACTTGCTGAAAAACTTTATCATTGAGCGCGAAAAAATCGACAAGAAAGATCTGATCAAAGCCCCCTTTACCGTGATCCACCCGCAAGGCATTCGCGGGGTGTTTGGCTCTTCAGAAATTAACGAAATTCTACAGCTAGCAAAAGAGTTGGCTGCCTGATATAGGTAAAACCATGTTACAGAACAACCCCGAACTTAAAAGCAAAATTGACCAGTTGTGGAACAAGTTCTGGAGCGGCGGAATCAGTAATCCGCTCACCGCTATCGAGCAAATTACCTACCTGCTATTTATGAAGCGCCTTGATGAGCTGGATTTTAAACAACAGTCGAATTCAGAATGGGCAAATGAGTCTTATACCTCCAAATTTGAAGGACAATGGATTCCGCCGGAACATCGAGCAAAACATGCGGAAGATGATAGTGCAGAAGATTGGCAGAAAAAATGTGAAGAAGAGAAAAAATATGCCATTGAAAAGCGAACTCTGCGCTGGAGTGAGTTCAAACACATGCAGGCCGAAGAGATGCTGCAGCATGTGCAAGGCAAAGTTTTTCCGTTCTTAAAAGATTTAAATGGCGCAGAAAGCAACTTCACCCACCACATGAAAAACGCCGTATTTATTATCCCTAAACCGGCACTGTTGGTGGAAGCCGTCAAGACCATCGACGAAATCTTCGAGGTGATGGAGCAAGACTCCAAGGAAAAGGGGCAGGCTTTTCAGGATATCCAAGGGGATGTCTATGAGTTCCTACTCGCTGCAATTGCCACTGCTGGCAAAAATGGCCAGTTTCGTACACCACGTCATATCATTAAGCTGATCGCAGATTTGGTACAACCACAACTGGGTAACAAGATTGCCGATCCAGCCTGTGGATCCGGAGGCTTCTTATTAGGTGCTTACCAGTACATTGTGACTGAACTTGATAAAAAATCGGGTTCAAAAAACCTCGAATCAGATGAAGACGGTTTCGTTCGTGCTTCAGTTACTACAGGTCTTACTGAAAAGGCTAAAGCCATTCTAAGCGCTTCACTCTGGGGTTACGACATCGACAGTACCATGGTGCGCCTAGGCTTGATGAACCTAATGATGCACGGCATCGACGAGCCCAATATCGACTACAAAGATACCCTCAGCAAAAGCTACACTGAAGAAGCTGAATACGACATTATCATGGCCAACCCGCCCTTTACCGGTAGCATTGATAAAGGCGACATCAACGAAAACCTGCAGCTTTCTACTACCAAATCTGAATTGCTATTTGTCGAAAACATATACCGCCTACTGAAAAAAGGCGGTACTGCCGGGGTGATCGTGCCGCAAGGGGTGTTGTTTAGTTCTGGTAAAGCCTTTAAGGATTTACGCAAGATCTTAGTGGACCGCTGCGATTTAAAGGCGGTGATCACCCTGCCCAGTGGCGTCTTTAAGCCTTATGCAGGAGTCAGTACGGCCATTTTATTATTTACTAAAGTCTGGGGCCCCAAAGACACAGTGGACAAACCCGCCACCAACAACGTGTGGTTTTATGAAATGGCCGCAGATGGCTATTCGCTGGATGACAAGCGTACCAAGCAAGAAGGCTATGGCGACCTACAGGATATTTTGGCCAAATTCCATGCCCGAAGTGTTACCACTGACATTGACCGCACCGCGAAGTACTTTATGGTGCCGCGCCGTGAGATTGAAGTAGAAGGCTATGATCTGTCACTGAGCCGTTACAAAGACGAAGTGTTTGACGAAGTGTATTACGATGCATCTAGCGTAATTTTAGATCGACTGATTCAGGCCGAAGTGGGTGAAGTCAATGAGGGTGAACTCTTCAGTATTCACAGTGGCATTGTGCGCGACTTATTAGAGCTGAAAGGAATGGTAAGATGAACTGGAACGCCAAGCGCCTTGACGATCTTTTGGCACCTTCAGGTAAACAAAGAGCTGGAAACCAAGATTTACCAGTGCTTTCAATAACCATGAAGCATGGTCTCGTTGACCAAGCCGAGAAATTCAAAAAACGCGTTGCTAGCAATAATACGTCTAAATATCGGATTGCCTTTAAAAATGAACTTGTGGTCGGCTTTCCGATAGACGAAGGTGTTCTTGGCTTTCAAGTGAAATATAAAGCAGGAATCGTTAGCCCTGCTTACGATATTTGGAAACTCAAAGACGAAAGTAACACACACATACCTTACCTTGAACGCTATTTGAGATCGCCCCAAGCAAGAAACCTTTACGCATCACGAATGCAAGGAGCGGTTGCTCGCAGAAGAAGTTTAACCAAAATTGATTTTTTGAATCTGGAGATTCCCTTCCCGCCCCTTAACGACCAAATCCGTATTGCCTATCTACTCAGCAAGGTGGAAAGGCTGATCATCCAGCGCAAAGAGCATCTTCAGCAACTTGACGACCTGCTTAAAAGCGCGTTTTTGGAGATGTTTGGTGATCCAGTTCGGAATGAGAAGGGATGGAGCATTAGCTCACTCAACAGCTACGGTTCATTTAAAAATGGACTCAACTTCGGTAAAGGAGAAAGCGGGATAAGCGTGCGTTATCTCGGTGTAGGTGACTTCAAAGCAAAAGCAAAGCTTGAGAATATTGATGAGCTTTCGTTTATTGAACTAAATGAATTACCTAGTGACGACTATTTTCTCAAAAATGGTGATTTGCTTTTTGTGCGCTCAAATGGCAATCGAGAGTTGGTTGGTCGATGTATGGCGGTTTATCCAGCGAATGAAAAAGTTACATATAGCGGATTTATAATACGCTACAGGCTCAGCACGCCTGATCTACAAGCCACTTACATTTCTCACCTTTTTCGATCTATTGCATTTCGCAGAATTATCTTTCAAGGAGGGCAAGGGGCTAATATTCAGAACATTAATCAGAAAATCCTGACAGGATTACCTATCCCTGTACCACCAAAAGAATTGCAAACTCAATTCGCCAACATCGTCGAAAAAGTTGAAGCTCTAAAATCTCGCTATCAGAAAAGCCTAAATGATCTGGAATCTCTCCACGGCGCTTTCAGTCAACAAGCCTTTAAAGGTGAGCTAGATTTATCGCAAGTGCCACTACCAGAAAATAGGCAGCCTGAAGATGAGATAGATGCAGCCATGCCTGAACTAGAAGAGCAAATGGCTGATCAAAGCATAACCATCCATTTGCCAGAGAGCGACCTTCTGCCAGATGCACTAACTGATAAGGAAAAACGTAAAGATCTTTTCACCTTTTGGCTAGAAGACTATTGCAAGAAAATCGGCAATACACCATTTTCTGCCAGCGATTTCTTTAGCATGGCACATACACGCATTACCGAACTACATCCCGATGCAGAGTTTGAGTTTAACTTAGATGAGTATGATCAGATTAAGATCTTGGTGTTCGAAGGACTTGAACAAGGTCGTATCAAGCAAACTCAAAATATAACAGGATATGAAAAAGACGGAAAACCGATTTTTGGCAATTTCATTGAGATAAAAGCAGGAACTACATCTTGAAACTATTGCGTCTGAAAATCACTGCTCCTAATGGCTTCCGCAGTCTACCCTGCGGCTTTGAACATTTCTTTCACTCCGAAGATGAGTTTGCAAAATCCGAAGAGTTTGAGCCTTTTATTTGTGCTGGACCAAACGGCAGTGGTAAATCCAATTTATTGGAAGCATTAAGTGCGATTTTCTACCAACTAGAAATTCTGCGAGTAAGGCGTAGCTTTTTACCAGAGGAGCTACAAGAAATAGGGGAATATCTTACACCTGAAGCTTTTGAGCTCGATTATCTGATCCGCGTACCTAAAGAGTATCAGCGTTTAGATAGCACAGAGTGGGCGAAAGTGACTGTATGGAAGAATGCTGGTGAAAGTGTTCGCTTTATGTGGGGAAACCAAAGCGATTTTAATACCAATGTTAATGAGGAGATTAGCAGCGGCTATGCCGATATAATTCTCCCTCAATACATACTAGGCTACTCCTCTGGCGAAAACGAGATTTTAAGCCTGCCATTTTTTAAAATGCGCTTTATTCAGTTTGATGAGCACTGGAATGCCCTGACAAAACAACTACCATACCCCGGTTACCCAGAAACGCGCATGGCCTATCTAGACAACAGTTTTAGCCAAGCTATTTTACTTTGCAATTTGCTGTTTCAGGATGAAGCGACCCTTCAAGCTTTCAGAGAGGATGTGGGCATAGGTGCATTAAAAGAGTTTCGTATCATCTTACGCCGCAGTGTTACCATTGATGCAAACCAGCTCACTGCGTTCGCCAGTGAAAATGAAAGCGAACGCGAAACATTGGAAGGTATTGTAAAAAATAATCCAGCTCTCAGTTCTGAAGAAGATGACTATGGCAACATACGTTACCGTTTGAATATCTTGCAACTGTTAGAGGGTGATACTAATTCATCAAAAATTGTCAATGCACTTAAACGCTGTTCCACCCTGAACTTTGAGGATAATACGAACGATATACTCGTTCTCGACTACTGGGTAGACGACACCACCAAGCAAGCATTCCGAGAAAACTTCAGTAACGATCCACTTTCATTATTTCAGGCATTTCAGGTATTGCTTACGCTTAATCTTTACACGGTAAGCGACTCACTCAAGACCGACTTGTACCAAAGCAACAGCCATTATGTGAGTGAAACTATTCCCGTATTGGCTTCAGATCAACGCATTATGCGCTTTAAAAATTTTTATTTTACAAAACAAGGCGTACAAAAGCCGATGCTGCTCAAAGAGCTTTCAGACGGTGAGCATCAATTTCTACATAGTCTCGGCCTATGCATTTTATTTCGCAATACAAACAGCTTGTTCTTACTTGATGAACCAGAAACCCACTTTAACCCCGATTGGCGTGCTAACTTTATTAGTCGCTTACAGCAATGTTTCCCGAACAGTAGCAGCTTCAGCCAGGAAATACTGATAACCACACACACTCCATTTCTAATATCCGATAGCAAACCTGAAAAAGTGCTGGTATTTAGCAAAGATAAAGAGACACAGAAAGTCAGTGTTGACACGCCTAAATACAACACACTGGGTGCTTCGATCAATTTAATCACGATGGAAACGTTTAACAAGCAAGAAACAATTGGCGAAATCGCGAACTCTCTTTTGCAACGTTTTCTCTCAAGTGAATTTAGTAAAAAAGATCCGCATAAGTTGACTCGGTTGATAATTGATACGCTGGGTGATTCCATAGAACGATCTCTTGCCATTCAAGAAATATTAGCGAGGACGGATCAAAATAACAAAACGGACAGGGGCGATTAATGCTATTTCCATATACTCAAATACCTCACAAAATGCGCTACATGCATGGCTTTATTTCATATATTTTTGCCAAGGTATGGTGTAAGGCTACTACAGTCGAATACAGCCTCGATCTTTTTCGTGGCATGCCGAAGCTGTATTTGATTATGGAAGAATTAGACCGACAAGATAAAGCAGGTAAAGAGAATGGTTCTGGTGCTTTTTTCTACAAGTACGTGAACGGTATTTTTAACGATTTTAAAACATTGCAACCAACTGAGCTAAAGGAGCTAAGACTGCAATTTTTGAGAAACAATAATATCAAAGCGTTATGCGAAGGACGAGCAAATCCAGTTCGTTATTCTTCTGTTGCCCAAACTGAACTGGACAAAAAAATCAAGAAATTTTTTTCTGAATTATATAGTTGTGGATTTTTTAATTTGAAAATTGTTAGGGATACGATTGGTGCTAATTTGCATGACCACTACAATGATTTTTCTAAAGAGAATGATTTGCCTTGCTGTCCATTCTGTGGATTACAACCGATGGACAATGAGTATGATCCTACGCGCGAAGCATACGATCATTATTTGCCAGCAAGTGTATACCCTTTTAACTCCGTAAATTTAAAGAACCTGGCTCCTTCTTGCTATAAGTGTAACTCTCAAAATAAAGGAGCCAAAGATCCCCTTTTAGATAAAAATGGTAAGCCTCGTCGTGCCTTTTTTCCATATTCGAAAAGTAGTTATGACATTGAAATTTCGATTCGATTTATAAAAAACTCTATGTTACCCCAAAATAAGTCAGCCATTGAAATTGACTTGAAGTGCCCAGGCTTTGAACAGGAACTTGAGACGTGGAACACCCTATATAGAATTAAAGATCGTCTAGCTGCTAAATGCTGCTCTGAGGCAACAAGCAAAGCATGGATGAACAGGATAAAAATTGAATGCCGCAATTATGGCCGTTCGCCTGAAGAAGCTTTAGAAGCAGAAATTGCTGCATGTAGTGAGTCTCCTTGGACAGAGACAGCATTTCTAAAATCAGCCTATATCAAAGAGGCCAATCGGCACGGATTGCTAGATATATAGTACCCTAAAAACCGTTCCTCAATACATGCGAGTAGTAAACGTGAATTTTAAAAACTTCCATATAAGACAGTGCTTCTTTTGGCGATACATTTGGCAATAGTGAAAAAGATACTTGCCTGTTATTTTTTTTGCCCACCCACTACGCTGATTTAATCGCAGATAATGGTACGACATTGGCAACCGTCAGAGATTGCAACTTCTCGCCCCAAGCCTGTAATACCACTAACTGCTCTTCAAGGTAATCGTGATGGTTGTATACCCGCAACATGCCTGGTAGCTGGTGGCCAACCGTCTTTTCAATCGCCACGATATCCAGCCCCATTTCGCTGCAACGGCTGATAAATGTACGGCGCAAATCGTGTGGTGAGAAACGTTCAAAATCGTCCGGTAAATTACGTTTGATTAGCGCACGTACTGCTGCGGGCTCTTGAACCTTATCGACCAAAAGCTGAGGCCACACGAGTTTCCATTTGCTTGGCACACTCTCACGCTGCTCTTTAAGAAGTGCCAACAGGTAATCGCTTAATGGCACTTTTCGGCTCTCTTGGCTTTTGGTGTGACGATCCTCTGAACTGGCAGGCAACAACCATACCTTTTCTTGCAAATCTACCTCACTCCAGCGCATTTCAAGCACGGCACTAATACGTTGCCCACACCCAAGCAAAAACTGCATAAGACGGACGTTAGAGGGCTCTGTACGCCAGGAAGGCAAACTGGTTAGCAAAGTCTTCAACTCTGAAAAGCTCAAATTGCGTTTGGTGACTTTAGAGCCACCACCTACATCCTTGGATTTCAAATGTGGTGCAGGGTGAGCGCCGAGCATATTCAAAGCCAGCGCATGGTTGAGCACCTGATTGATGATTTTGTGGCATGCACCAATCGCACCCGCCTTTCTCTTACCACTCTCATCAACCTTGGCATCAAACACTTTATTAAGATCATGAATTCTCAACTCTTCTAGTTTGATGTGGCCAAGAAATGGTTTGATATCCCGGATGTAGATTGCCCTCGGTTGTTCACCTCGTAGCTGCTTGGACAAACGCTTCTCGTCATAACTGGTAAAAGCATCATCAAAAGTTTTCGCTTCCTCTTGCTCGCGCTGCTCTCGCGCTAGTTCCTGCTTCGGATTTTTATTGTTTTCCAGCCAGCTACGGTAACGCCCTGCTTCTGTTCGAGCCTGTTCAAGCGTCATCCCCGTTTCCGGTTTTAACTTAACATACCGCCCCATGGTGATTTTTTCGTGTTTGTTACCAGCCTGAAAGCGAAAGATCCAAGTCATCGTGCCCGTTGGTCGAACGCGAATATTCAATCCTTCGATTTTCTTATCTGGAATTAAATATTCCTTGCCTTGTGGCTTCAATGCTTTCAGTGTGGCGTTCGTACTAATTTTATCGACTGGCTTGATCATGACTGAAAAACCTCTGTATTTCTGGGTACGGCTCTGGGTACGGCGTGGGGTACGGGAAAAGACGAGTTTTCATTGTACGGCTAAAGACACCCTTGGACAATGAACAATTAAAAATCAAATAAAAACAATATATTAAAACATACAGTTGGATTTTAGAAGACGCTACAAGATTCAGGGTTCGATTTACCCACCACATGGAAGCAGGTGTGATGCTAGAGCGTAAATCCTAGTCTTTCGGAACAATAAAAAACGAGCCGCTTGGCTCGTTTTTTATTGGCTGCTTTCAGCTTAATCTTACGCGGCGCGGCGCAGGTAGCCGAGCTTTTTACCAATCCAAGCTAGCAGTACTAGCGCTACCATGATGGCAAAGAAGTTTGAGCCCGCCTCTGGGTATTGCGCTTTAACAAACGCCGAGTGACCGAAGGCACCGACAAAGAAGCACGCTAGGCCCACCAGCGGAATGTCTTCCGATACTGGATGGTTGAGATACTCTTGGTAAAGCGCTTGAACGGCCAGCACCAAGGCGATCAGCGGAAAAATCGAGAAAGTGACTTCACTCATGGTCAACCAAGAAAGAATGGCGTTGCCGCACATTCCGGTAATCAGAGCCAATACGAGGGTTTTCTTTTCAGAGCTGCGCGAAAGCGCTTTGTTTTCATTCAACATTATTCTATTTCACCTTTTAATCGGTTACGTTCACGTTCTTTGCGATACCAGTACGCCCCTTTGGCGACCATTCGCAATTGCATGATCAAACGTTCGGCGAGTTCGTCGCGTTCACGTCGATCTAAATCCAAAGCTTCTGCCCCTGAGCTAAACACTAAGATGACCGACGCTTCTGCCTGAGCAAGCGCTTCATCGCGGCTCATCCCTGTACTGGTAAGGTATTCGGTCAACTCAGCGGCAAAATGTTGTATTTCGCGAGCAACCGCAGCGCGAAACTCCGCGGAAGTGCCTGATCGCTCTCGCAGTAACAAGCGAAACACGTTCGGGCTGCTCTCAATAAATTCCATAAACGTCTCGACCGACGTTCTGATCACACTGCCCTCTTTGGCGATTCGCTGGCGTGCTTGGCGCATCAGTTGACGCAATAGCAATCCGCCTTCATCCACCATGGTCAGGCCAAGTTCGTCCATGTCTTTAAAGTGGCGGTAAAACGAGGTGGGGGCGATGCCCGCCTCTCTGGCCACTTCACGCAAGCTGAGGTTGGAGAAACTGCGATCAGCGCTCAGTTGGCTGAAGGCAGCGTCGATAAGGGAGCGACGAGTTTTCTCTTTTTGCTGCGCGCGGATACCCATTGACTTCATGATGACGTTTGCTCTTGTTCTGTGTTGGTCTCTGGCCGCTAATATAACGCGAATCGCGCGTGCCGATAAGTCATAGACTCGGCACGGCATGCACGTTACTACTGGCTGTGCGGGTTATGCAATCCCTTGTCTTCATTTTGGAGACCTACGACATGGCATTCGCCCCTTTTGCCATAATGTGCGTGATCACTTCCACTCTCTACCGAGCGCGCTGTTTACCTGCTGGTATAATCAGTTAAAATCTCGCTAAAGCAATGTTACGTAAATATAACAAGGAACAGATCATGGCGCACGCGAATCACTTTGATGTGATAGTTATCGGCAGCGGCCCGGGAGGCGAAGGGGCGGCTATGGGGCTCACCAAAGCAGGGCTGAATGTCGCGGTGGTAGAAAAAGAGAGCAGCGTCGGTGGCGGCTGTACTCACTGGGGCACCATTCCTTCGAAAGCGCTGCGCCATGCGGTAAGCCGAATTATTGAGTTCAACAGCAACCCGCTGTTTTGTCATAATAACACCAGCTTACACGCGACCTTCTCGACCATTCTTGGCCATGCCAAATCGGTGATTGATAAGCAAACGCGCCTGCGCCAGGGCTTTTATGACCGCAACCAGTGCCAATTAATCTTCGGCAGCGCGGCGTTTACCGACAGCCACTCGATTACGGTGACCCAATCCGATGGCACCCAAGAGATTTACAGCGCCGACAAATTTGTTATCGCCACCGGTTCGCGCCCTTATCAACCGGCAGATGTCGATTTCAATCACGAACGTATTTATGACAGCGACTCGATCCTGAGCTTAAAACATGACCCGCGCCATATCATCATTTATGGCGCTGGGGTGATTGGCTGCGAATACGCGTCTATCTTTCGTGGGCTTGGGGTAAAAACCGACCTCATCAATACTCGCGATCGCTTACTGGCTTTCTTGGACAATGAAGTGTCCGACGCGCTCTCTTACCACTTTTGGAACAGTGGCGTGGTGATTCGCAATGATGAAACCTACGAGCGCATTGAAGGCACCGAAGATGGCGTGATCGTTCATCTGCAATCGGGCAAGAAGATGAAAGCCGATTGCCTGTTGTACGCCAATGGACGTACCGGTAACACCGACAAACTCAACCTCAATGCGGTTGGGCTGCAAGGTGACTCACGCGGCCAGCTCAAAGTGGATAGCAACTATCAAACGGAAGTAGCGCATGTTTATGCCGTCGGCGATGTGATCGGTTACCCGAGCCTCGCCAGCGCCGCTTACGATCAAGGGCGCTTTGTGGCTCAAGCAATTACCAAAGGCAAAGCCGACAGCATTTTGATTGAAGATATTCCGACCGGTATTTACACCATTCCGGAAATCAGCTCCGTCGGACGCACCGAACAAGAGCTGACGGCAGCGAAAGTGCCCTATGAAGTCGGGCGCTCTTCGTTTAAACATCTGGCGCGCGCGCAAATTGCGGGCAAAGATATCGGCAGTTTGAAGATTCTTTTCCACCGCGAGACCAAAGAAATTCTCGGCATTCACTGTTTTGGCGAGCGCGCGGCGGAAATTATCCACATCGGCCAAGCAATCATGGAGCAGAAAGGTGCCGCGAACACGATCGAATATTTCGTCAACACTACTTTTAACTACCCCACCATGGCGGAAGCCTACCGGGTGGCGGCATTAAATGGCCTCAACCGATTGTTTTAAATTAAATTTTTATAAAAACAGCAGGAACATCCTGCTGTTTTTTTATTGGAGGCACATGTTGCGCGCTCTACCACTGCAAGTGCACTAACACGGGCGTCAAACGATGTTTGAGCTGCGGAATCTTACTCAGCCAACGCTGCCACATTTTCCAGCGCGAGCAAAAACGATCAAACGGAGAGAAGACTCGAACCCATTGTGCCCAAGGAAGCCACTGTAGAACTTGCTCTGCAGGAGCCGCCAAGCCATGCGCGTAGCGCTCAGCGCCCAACATTTGCCCTAGACGACTCTCGCTCAAATCTCCAGCCAACACGACACACGCCTGCGCCGAAACAAAATGGCGTCCGAGCGCTTGGATAAAAGTCGCCACTTGCGTCAATGACGCTTCCAACAACGCCATTTCACACACCACCAGCACCGGGGTTTTGTCCGAGATAGGCAACCCATCCAGACAGGAGAGATCGTCGATGCTACCGCACTGCTGCTGGTAGCGTTCATTCTTATGGAACAGCCTCTGACGCCAAAGCAAATGCTCGGTAATATCCAGTTCAACCCAGTGACAGCGACCGTTATCCAAACGGTAGAAACGGGTATCGAGCCCCGCCCCAACATTGATCACCCAACCATCAGGATGCTGCTGAAGAAACTGGGCGACTTGTTGATCACACAATTGCGTTAAGGTGACGTGCAGTAACTGCTTTTGTGCCACATCGCCTGAAAGGCATTCTGGAGCCAGCTTACAACTTAAGCAGGCTTTGGCCGCAATCGGGTCGTAAACAAGGCCATTGTCAATCAGGCTTTCCCGGCTGCGCAACCACAGGGGTTGCAGCAATCTTGCTGGTACCTGATATCCTTTTTCTACGGGTACTTGAGGGGAAGACATGCCAGAAACCTTCTATTCGATGCACATTCGCGTTGATGATAATCAATCTCAATATCCCTTTCAAGTAATGAGAATAAATCTCATCTAATCTGACGCTATGCGTTTCTGTTTGCCACAAATCATAAAAACGCAAAAGCCCGGCGCGTGCCGGGCTTTTGCGTCAATACAGTCTGGAACTACATCCAATCGGTGTTACGAATAATGCCGACGGCAATCCCTTCGATGGTCAATTGCTGACAACTCAAATCGACTTCAATCGGGGAAAACGACTCATTTTCCGCATGCAGCAGCACCGTCGCGCCTTTGCGTTCCAAGCGTTTCACCGTTACGTCATCGTCGACTCGCGCCACCACCACTTGTCCGTTACGCACGTCCTGAGTTTTATGCACCGCCAGTAGATCGCCATCCATAATGCCGATGTCTTTCATACTTTCACCGTGCACCCGTAGCAGAAAATCGGCCTGGGGTTTAAACATCGCCGGATCAACCTGATAATGCGCTTCAACATGCTCCTGCGCTAAAATCGGCTCACCCGCCGCCACTCGACCAATCAATGGCAAGCCTTGATCTTCATTCGCCGCCTGCTCTTCGAGCAAAATACGAATGCCTCGGGAGGCGCCCGGGACAATTTCTATCACTTGCTTACGCGCAAGCGCTTTAAGATGCTCCTCTGCCGCATTCGCAGAGCGAAAGCCCAGCTCTCGGGCAATTTCAGCACGAGTGGGTGGCATTCCGGTGTCATCAATTTTACTCTTAATCAAGTCGAACACTTGTTGTTGGCGTGGCGTCAACGGCTTCATAGGTCACCTGTCTTTTTATACAGTTCACTGTGAGTATATCCAGTAACGCGGCAAAATAAAACCCAATTGGTTGTTTTTTAATTTAATGGCAAGCCGAGCTCACAGACAAAAGCGTTAGGGCCAAGACGGCTTAAACGAAATAGCTGGTGAATAGTGCAGCGATAGTATTCATTGCGCTTTCACAATTAGGCGCTCAATTAAGTTAAAAGGTTTGACCAGTTTCTGGTATTCTTGCTGCGCTTAAAATTATCGCTCAGGCTTATTTCTCCTACCAGACCCATTAGGTAATAGAAATACGTTTGGGTACGTTTGAAATCTATTGAGGCTGTGAACCTATATGTCTTCTGGGCAATCATTTTCACATTCGTTACTAAAGTTGCCGTTATCGGTACTGGTTAAAGGGACGGCGATTCCGTCCAACCCAATCGAAGATCATCAGATTGATATCAACAAGCCGATTGTTTACGCCCTGCCTTTTCGCTCCAGCGTTGATCTGCTCACGTTACAAAAACACGCCTTGGAACTCGGTTTGCCCGATCCGCTCGCGCCGTTAGAGATTCACGGTAAGTCGTTTCAGCGCTATGTATTTATCTCTTCTCGTCCCACGCTGATGGGCGATGATAACCAAGTGCCGAGCGATTCTATCCAGCTCTTTTCCGACTTGCTGTCGCTGCACAGTGACGACGACGAACTGGACGTGCAAGTGATCCCAACCACGGTGTTGTGGGGGCGTAAACCGGGTAAAGAAGGCACGAGCAAACCCTACTTGCAAGCGATGAATGGACCGCAAAAAGCCATCGCCGTTGCAACCGCAGGGCGCGATTGCTTGGTGCGTTTTAGCCCCGTGGTTTCTCTGCGTTATATGGCGCAATCACACGGTACCGATAACGCGATCGCCCACAAGCTGGCGCGCGTGGCACGCATCCACTTCTCTCGCCAAAAACTCGCTGCATCTGGCCCAGATCTTCCGCAACGTCAGGTGCTGTTTGCCCGTTTGATGAAATCACCGGCCATCAAGCAAGTGATCGAAGATGAAGCGAAGAGCAAAAACATCTCGATTGAAAAAGCACGCAAAGAAGCGCAAGACATCATGGATGAGATCGCCGCCGATTTCTCCTACTCGCTGGTGAAAAAGGGCGACCGCTTACTGGGCTGGCTGTGGAATAAACTCTACCAAGGGTTGAACATCAATAACGCCGCCACGGTGCGCCGCCTCGCGCAAGACGGGCACGAAATCGTCTACGTACCGTGTCACCGCAGCCACATGGATTACCTGCTGCTCTCTTACGTGCTGTACCACGAAGGCATGGTGCCGCCACACATTGCCGCGGGCATCAACCTCAACTTTTTCCCGGCGGGCCCACTGTTTCGCCGTGGTGGCGCTTTCTTTATTCGCCGCAGCTTTAAAGGCAACAGGCTCTATTCGACGATTTTCCGCGAATATTTGGCCGAGCTGTTTGCCAAGGGCTACTCGGTTGAGTACTTCTCAGAAGGTGGCCGCTCGCGCACTGGTCGTCTGCTGCCAGCCAAGACTGGTATGCTGGCGATGACCATTCAAGCCATGCTGCGTGGCCTTAACCGTCCGGTGACTCTGGTGCCCGTTTACATTGGCTATGAGCATGTGATGGAAGTGGCAACCTATGCCAAGGAGCTGCGCGGTAAACAGAAAGAGAAAGAAAACGCCAGCTTGGTACTGCGCACGCTCAGAAAGCTGCGCAACTTCGGCCAAGGCTACGTCAACTTCGGCGAGCCGATCCCACTGAACCAGTATCTTAACGAACATGCGCCAGAGTGGAGCAAAGACATTGACCCGATGGGCGGCAGCAAACCGCAATGGATCAATCCGGTGGTAAACAAGCTGGCCAATAAGATGATGACGCACATCAACGATGCCGCCGCTGCGAACGCGTTGACCTTATGCGCCACGGCACTGCTGGCCTCTCGCCAGCGCGCTTTATCGAAAGATTCGCTTATCAACCAAATTGAAAGCTACCTGCAACTGTTGAAAAACGTGCCCTATTCCAGCAACTGCACCATTCCAAGTGATAGCGCGGAAGCGCTGGTTGAACACGCCCTCACCTTGGATAAGTTTGTGATTGAAACGGACAGCATGGGCGACATCATTTCACTGGATCGAAATCAGTCGATTTTGATGACCTACTATCGCAACAACATCATTCACTTACTGGCTTTGCCTTCACTGATTGCGCAAATGATCATCCGTCAAGAGCAGCTTAGCGTGGCGCAGATCCAACATCAAGTCGCGCAAGTCTATCCATTCTTGAAAGCGGAGCTGTTCTTAAGTCACGATGAACAACAGCTTGATGAGTTGGTGATCAATATTCTCGATGAGCTGGCAAATCAGCAGATGATATCGCTGTCAGAAGATCGAGTGACCAAAAACCAAGCCAATACTCAAACCTTGGTGCTCCTTGGTCGAACCATTACGGAAACGCTGCAACGCTACTCGATCGCCCTCAATTTGCTGGTTGCTTATCCTGAATTGGGCAAAGCAGACTTGGAGCAGAAGAGCCAAGACATCGCGCAGCGCTTAGGTCGCCTTCATGGTATCAACGCACCCGAGTTTTTCGATAAAGGGGTGTTTGCTTCTCTGTTCAGCACGTTAAAACAGCAGAACTATCTTGACGCCGACGGCAACTGTGAGCAGACCCAAACAGAGCAGTTCGCTTCACTGCTCTATGCCCTGCTCTATCCGGAAGTGAAATTGACCATTGAAGAGAGCGTCTTCCAGCTCACCAATCAATAACCGTGTAATACCAAAAGTATCTACTCGGAGAATGCCACTCGCTTAACGGCGCGTGGCATTTTTATCTCTAGGCCGTGAAAGATTTTTACGGGTTTCCCTTTTCTTCTCTCAGGTAGCATTAGCCATTTGGCAACATTCAGCGGTAACTTATAACTCTTTAGAAAATTCGGACATAAAAAATCGGACTCAAGAGTGTTGAGTCCAATTATGAAGCCAACTCAGGATCGCTCAATGACTTAAAACGATCGGCATTACTCATTCGAGGGGCTTTTTAGTTGAATCACACCTCAATTTAAGACAAGCTTATGCAACACATGCAGGGAAGCAGCGAGAGTTTGGTCAATTCGGATGAAAAAAATAGTTATAACCATCACTGTCTTGCTTTTGGTCGTTGCGATTATTCCACTCGCGCTTTTGTTTTCACTGCAAACTCGCTACGCAAGCCCGGTATTCAATCAACTCAATCAATGGCTGCACTCTGGTGTCAGTGCTTCAGAAGTTCGCTATCAGTTTCCCTATCATTTTTCTTTTAAGAATCTGACCTTTGATCACCCAGACGTGAGCTATGTCGAGCAACTCGATCTCTGGTTCAACCCGTCGCTTTACCGTGATGGACGGTGGCAGTTAGACAGTGTGCTGATCGACGGTGTCAGTCTCCAACAAGGACTAAGCAGCAATCCGCAAACTTGGCTGCGCGATACGGTTGATATCCAGCAAATCGCCTTGTCTCACTTTGACTACGCCGATAAAGAGTTCAGCGCGCGCGGTCTTAAAGTTCAGCTCAAACAGCCATACTGGGAGACGACAGAGCAGTGGCTGCCGTATGCTGAAATTCAACTTTCCGCTGATCAAATCTATTGGCAAGGCGAGGCGTTCAACAAAGCGTTGCTCGATATGGACTATCGTCCGCAAGAGAGCACAGTGTTTGGCCTCTCCTTCCTCTGGCGTGGTGGGCACCTCTCCGGTCAGGCAGAGCAGTACGCACAAGGCTGGTCACTGGTCAATGTCACCATTGATGGCCTTACACTCTCAGAGCAACAAGTACAGTCGATTATGGCCAAACCTTGGACCAGCCTAGGTAACATTAGCCATATCAACAGCCTCGATGTGATGCGTAGCAGCATAGATTACCAAGGCTATCAACTGGTCAATGTTGAGCTCTCTTGTGAAAATCTCACCTTACCGTTTGCTTGGTGGCAGCAAAACGATGGCCTTTTTTCTCTCTCTGCGGAAAGCGTGCAAGACCGACACAACATGTGGATTGAACCGCGTCTCAGCCTGCGTCTCAATCCTGGAAAAATTGATGTCGAAGAGGCTGCTTTTCTCTGGCAACAGGGGAACGTGAGCTTTTCTGGCCATATCACTCCAGACGCGCTGGCACTGAAACACGTGAACGTTAATAACGTGAAGTGGGCCGCTGAACAGCCTGGTGAAGGAGAGTGGCTGAAACAGTTGCTTAGAGAGGCGAAAGAGGTTTCCGTTGAAACGCTGAATATCGAGCGCAGCCAATTTATCCAACTGATCCGCGAGCCGTATTGGCAACTGACTGGACTCAATATCGAAGGCCAGAATTTGCAGATTAAACACGATAGGCAACTTGGTCTTTGGCAAGGCACGCTGAGCGCCAGCGCAGCCAATGCAAGCTACCAGAGCGTTCTCAGCTCACACCCGATCATTGAAATGCACAGCGACCAAGGCAAGTGGCAGATGGATCGTTTGTTTGCCCCGCTACAACAAGGTTATGTGGAAGGACAGGCTTCGCTTGATCTGACACAAATCAGCAAACCGTGGCAACTCACCCTCAATGCCGATGGCTTCCCTGCTGGGTTTCTGTTATCGCAGTTAGCCCTGCCGTTGGAGATCAACGCGATCAGCAGCATCGATTTACAAGCTGAGGGGTTGGCGGGCGATTGGGCGATGTTCTCCCATACGTTATCGGGCGGGGTGTATGCGCAATTGCATGAAGCGTATATCCAAGCCCAAGACAACAGCATCACACCATTAATGCTATCGGAGCTCAGGCTCGATATGCAGCGAGGTAAGCTGTCACTCAGCCCGATCAACGTCAGCGGCCCGTCGATCACAGGCAACATCAGCGGCCAAGCGGACCTCGCCGCCGATGCGCCTCAGGGTATCAGCTATCAGTTCATGATTGGCTGTCAGCAGTTGAGTGGTGACCTTCTCTCGGATCAACACCAGCGCCACAGCGAATGCGACGCGGCACTAAGCAGTGAAAGCCAACCACCCAGTGAAAACCAACCCACTTTAGCCACGCTGACTCAATAGCTTTTTGTAATCGGGTAGCAGCATATAGGTTCCCATGAACTCCACCGCCGCAACCTCACCACTAAAAATGGTCACATGGATCACGATACGCGCTTTGCGTCCAGAGGCGAGTCGGTCCAAATCGCCACTAATGCCATCCAGCGACGTGCTGGCAATCGGGTTCTTCTCCACCGGATGACGGTAGCGAATGCGACTGTCTGCCAAAACAATGTCGCCAGTTAAACCGCGCTCTTTTAGCAATAACCACGCCATGCCCCAACCGGTTAACGTCGCCAGCGTGAATGCCGACCCGGCGAATAGAGTATTATGCGGGTTTAAATTAGGGTTGAGCTGCGCACTACACTCAAACTGATACCCCGTATACTGGTTGATTTTGATGCCCATCTTATCGCTGATCGGTATTTGTCTATCCCAGCGATCTTGCAGTTCCGTACACCACTCGGGATTGCGCAATACGTTGGCCATCGGATCGAGGGGCTTTACCATCTGCTGATGACGCACCGGGCCACGCTCATCGGTCAGTTCACCTCGACGTTCAAAACCATTTCTCTCGTAAAACGCGATGGCATCCTCACGAGCATTACACACCAGACGTTTCGCCCCCTCTTGCAGAGCAAGCGACTCCAACGCCACCAACACCAGCGATCCCATGCCCTTACCACGGCGCGTACCTTTCACCGCCATATAGCGGATTTGGCCTTCACTGTCCGGAGAGATATACAATCGACCGATGGCAATTGGCCGTCCCCGGCCATCAACAATCATGCGATGATGGCTCATACCGTCGTATTCATCGCGCTCGGAACCGATCGGCATACGCCACGGCTCACGCAGCATTTGCCAACGAAAGTGGTAATACTTGTTGAGTTGGTTATCTGTTTTCGGCGTGATCAGCTTAAACATAGAAATCCTTTTTCAAGTAAACAGGCTCCTGCCTTTACACCTGTAACCAGAAGGTTACCGGACCATCATTCACTAAAGATACTTTCATATCGGCCGCAAAGCGACCTCGCTCTGTCGGCAACACCTGTTGGCACTGGTCTGAAAAATAGTCATACAAACGCTCGGCCTCTGCGGGGTGAGCGCCGCGAGAAAAGCCCGCGCGCGTGCCTTTTTTGGTATCGGCAGGCAAGGTAAACTGCGACACCACCAGCACTTTGCCCTCGACTTGCTGCACATTGAGATTCATTTTGCCGTCGTCGTCTTCGAACACACGGTAAGTGGTGACCCGCTCCACCAATCGGCGAGCTTTGGCTTCATCATCGTCTTTTTCAACACCGAGTAGGACCAACAATCCTTTTTCTATCTGCCCGACCACTTCACCATCGACGCGAACGGCGGCCTCACTTACTCTCTGAATCAGCGCTATCACTACAACTATCCTCTTCTGCAGCCAACATTTTTTCTGCCTGAGAGTGTATCATTTCCGCGCTCAGTCTCCACTGTTCCTTCTCGCCCAACGCCGCGGTTACTTCCGCACCGATCAGCACAATCAGCCAGCACAAATAGACCCAAACAAATAAAATAGGAATGGCCGCCAGCGCCCCATATATCACTTGATAGGAAGGAAACTGGGTAATGTACGCGGCAAAGCCTTTCTTACTCATCTCAAACAAAATCGCGGCGATGATTGCCCCAACTACTGCATGAGAAAAATGGACCTTTTTATTCGGCACCAACAGATACAAACCGACAAAGGCACAAAACGAGAGAATAAACGGTAGCCAGCGCAGCAGTAAATTGTACATGCCAGAAATTGCTTCGCTGTCGAGAAGACGCAGCGAAGTCACATACGATGTGGCGGCAATACTGGCACCGACTAAAATCGGCCCCAAGGTCAACACCATCCAATACATGGAAAACGAGAACACCGCACGGCGCTTTTTCCGCACCCGCCAAATGTAGTTAAGATTTTTATCGATGTTGGAGATCAGCATCAAAGCCGCAACAAAAAGGAAAGCCGCACCGACGGCGGTCATTTTCCCAGTATTGGCAATAAAATCCTGCAACGCGCCATGTACCACATCCCCTGCCGCAGGGACAAAATGGGTAATGATAAAACCTTGCAAAACAGAGCCAACATTTTCAAACACAGGGAATTTAGACAAAATCGATAAAAGCACTGTCATCAGTGGCACAATCGAGAGCAAGGTAATATAGGCCAAATAACCGGCGTTCACATTCACCCGATCGTGCTGCATGCGAGCAATTAAATAGCGCGCAAACGCGATTCCATTTCCGGCGAGGCTTTGCAATCTCAACTTGTCACTCCCTGGTAACTGGTTCATAGTCCTACCCATACGGCTCATTAAAACAGATGGAAAATAAGCATGCCTTATTTAGTGGCGATTATACTATCAATTTTTACCCTGACTGGCTGCCAGTCAGCATACTACTCTGCAATGGAAAAGGTCGGTTACCATAAACGTGAGATCATGTTCGACCGAGTCGAGGATGCCAAAGCGTCTCAAAAAGAGGCGCAAAAAGAGTTTACTAGTGCACTGCAAGCTTTATCCAACCTAACCCAGTTTAACGGCGGTGAGTTGGAAGAGGTGTACAAAGAGATCAACGAGCAGTACCAAGAGAGCGAAAAAGCAGCACAAGAAGTACGCGACCGCATCGCCGCGATTGAAGATGTAGCGGGTGCTTTATTTGAAGAGTGGCAACAAGAACTGAGCCTCTATACCAGTGCGAAATTGCGTCGCTCAAGTGAGCAAAAACTCAAAGAAACCAAAGCGTCCTATCAACAGATGCTGAAAGCGATGAAGCGCGCCGAGCAAAAAATGACACCCGTCTTAAACACCTTGCGAGACAACACACTCTATTTAAAGCATAACCTCAACGCCAATGCGGTGGGGTCGCTCAAAGGTGAGTTGGTTTCTCTAGAAACCGAGATTGAACAAGCAATCAAACAGATGAAAGCGGCGATCGCCGAATCGGACGCGTTTTTGCAAAAACTTAACCAGCAATAAACTGCTTAAACGCATCATAAAAAAAACCCGGGAGAAACTGCCCGGGGTTTTCATTGCTTACAATAACGTTATTCGCAATTACTTCGCTTCACGTGAAGCGCGCTTACGGTCGCTTTCTGTGAGGAATTTCTTACGAATACGGATGCTTTCCGGCGTTACTTCAACCAGTTCATCATCGTCGATGAACTCAAGCGCTTGCTCTAGAGTCATGATGATTGGTGGCGTCAGTACCTGCGCGTCATCGGTGCCCGATGCACGTACGTTGGTCAGTTGCTTACCTTTCAGGGCGTTTACGGTCAGGTCGTTGTCACGGCTGTGAATACCGATCACCATACCTTCGTACACTTCCACGCCGTGACCGATAAATAGACGGCCACGCTCTTGCAGGTTAAACAGCGCATTGGTCAGTGCTTTACCCGCAGCGTTGGCGATCAATACACCATTGACACGTTGACCAATGGTACCGCCTTTGTGTGGGCCGTAATGGTCAAAAGTATGGTACAGAAGACCTGAACCCGAAGTCAGTGTCATGAACTCGGTTTGGAAACCAATCAGGCCACGTGAAGGCATGATGAAGTCAAGACGTACACGGCCTTTACCATCCGGTGCCATGTCTTTCAGCTCACCTTTACGCATACCAATTTTTTCCATGATACCGCCCTGATGCTCTTCTTGAACATCAATGGTCACGGTTTCAAATGGTTCCATCAACTGGCCGTTCTCTTCTTTAAGAATAACTTCAGGACGAGATACCGCGAGCTCGAAGCCTTCACGACGCATGTTTTCGATCAGAATCGAAAGGTGCAGTTCACCACGGCCAGAAACGCGGAACTTGTCTGGATCTTCCGTTTGTTCAACGCGTAGTGCTACGTTGTGCACCAATTCTTTCTCAAGACGCTCAAGGATGTTACGTGAGGTGACGTATTTACCTTCAAGACCCGCAAAAGGTGAGGTGTTCACTTGGAAGGTCATGGTCACGGTTGGCTCGTCAACAGACAGCGCAGGCAGTGCTTCCACTTTGTTTGCATCACAGATGGTGTCAGAGATTTTCAGCTCACCAAGACCCGTAATCGCAATGATGTCACCTGCGGTCGCTTGCGGCACTTCATGGCGCTCAAGGCCAAGGTAACCGAGCACCGTACCCACTTTACCGTTACGCACTTTACCGTCCGCACCGACAATGCTCACTTGTTGGTTAGCTTTCACTTTACCGCGTTTGATACGACCTACGCCGATAACGCCAACGTATGAGCTGTAATCCAGCTGAGAAATTTGCATTTGTAGCGGGCCATCAAGGTCCACTTCTGGCGCAGCAACCACATCGACGATGGTTTGGAACAACGGTTCCATGTTCTCGCCTGTTTCGCCTTCTTCCAGTGTCGCCCAGCCATTCAGCGCTGACGCGTAAACCACTTTAAAGTCCAGTTGTTCGTCTGTCGCACCGAGGTTGTCGAACAGATCAAACACTTGATCCATAACCCAGTCAGGACGTGCGCCAGGGCGGTCAATTTTGTTGATAACCACGATTGGCTTCAAGCCGTGAGCAAATGCCTTTTGTGTAACAAAGCGCGTTTGTGGCATTGGGCCATCCACCGCGTCAACGATCAGCAGCACGCAGTCAACCATCGACATAATACGTTCAACTTCACCACCGAAGTCTGCGTGTCCCGGGGTGTCTACGATGTTGATGCGGTAATCGTTCCAGTTGATGGCGGTGTTTTTCGCCAAGATGGTAATGCCACGCTCTTTCTCGATGTCGTTCGAGTCCATGACTCGCTCTTCAATGTCACCGCGAGATTGCAAAGTGCCTGATTGTTGCAGCAGTTTGTCAACCAGTGTGGTTTTACCGTGGTCAACGTGCGCGATGATCGCGATATTTCTTAAATTATCAATCTGTGGAGTCGTCATGGATTCTGATTCACTTGTTTAAAAACGACGCTAAAAACATGGCTGTTTTTTAAGCGGCGGTTGTTTGATTAAAAAAACGGCCATAATGTACCAGATTTTGACAAAAAACCCAGAAATATGTGATCAGCTCGTGATTATTTTTCGCCAAGTAAAGACTAGTCGCCAAGGCGTATTTCGGCCATTTTTCTGCCATAAAAAGAGTATGCACATTAACGCATTTCTCGATTGACAAGATGCCCAAAGACGGGCTGAATGAGAGACGGTTTTGGCTTATTCTGGTGCAAACTCGCCACATTAGCACCAAAACAGTGCATCAAGAGATCATTTTGGTGCATTGCACACACCAAAATGGCGAGATAAAACACTAAGACCATGAAATATAAGGACTTAAAAAATTGGCATAGTTTTAGCTTTGTAAGAATCAGCATCGATTAATACCAATGTAAAGAAATTAATCAATGCTGGATTCAACACCGAATCTGGCCAATACCGCTTTAATAACACTGGAGGTTATCCAAGATGTCAGTAGAAAACGTTCTATCGCTTATCCAAGAAAACGAAGTTAAGTTTGTTGACCTGCGTTTTACCGATACGAAAGGTAAAGAGCAGCACATTTCTATTCCTGCACACCAAATCGATGCTGACTTCTTCGAAGACGGTAAGATGTTTGATGGCTCTTCTGTCGCAGGCTGGAAAGGCATCAACGAATCAGACATGGTGATGATGCCTGATGCATCTTCTGCGGTACTTGACCCATTCACTGAAGAAGCGACTCTGAACATCCGTTGTGACATCCTTGAACCTGCCACCATGCAAGGCTACGACCGCGACCCACGCTCTATCGCAAAACGCGCGGAAGATTACCTACGCTCTACTGGCATCGCAGACACCGTTCTTGTTGGTCCAGAGCCAGAATTCTTCCTGTTTGACGACGTGAAGTTCTCTACGGATATGTCGGGTTCTTTCTTCAAGATTGACGACGTAGAAGCGGCATGGAACACAGGTTCAGATTACGAAAACGGTAACAAAGGTCACCGTCCTGGCGTGAAAGGGGGTTACTTCCCAGTGGCTCCAGTGGACTCTTCTCAAGACCTGCGTTCTGCAATGTGTCTAGTAATGGAAGAGATGGGCCTAGTAGTTGAAGCGCACCACCACGAAGTGGCGACAGCAGGTCAAAACGAGATCGCGACTCGCTTCAACACGCTCACCACGAAAGCGGACGAGATCCAAATCTACAAGTACGTGGTTCACAACGTAGCGCACGCCTACGGCAAAACTGCGACCTTTATGCCGAAACCACTGGTTGGCGACAACGGCTCAGGCATGCACGTTCACCAATCTCTGGCGAAAGACGGCGTTAACCTCTTCGCGGGTGACAAGTACGGCGGCCTATCAGAAACAGCTCTGTACTACATCGGTGGTATCATCAAGCACGCTCGTGCACTGAACGCGCTGACTAACCCATCAACTAACTCGTACAAGCGTCTGGTTCCTCACTACGAAGCGCCTGTTATGCTGGCATACTCTGCGCGTAACCGTTCTGCGTCTATCCGTATCCCTGTGGTACCAAGCCCGAAAGCGCGTCGTATCGAAGTACGTTTCCCAGATCCAGCAGCGAACCCATACCTAGCGTTTGCCGCGATGCTGATGGCAGGTCTTGACGGTATCAAGAACAAGATCCACCCAGGGGAAGCGATGGATAAAGACCTTTACGATCTGCCTGCAGAAGAAGCCGCAGAGATTCCAAAGGTTGCAGAATCACTCAAGCAAGCTCTTGAGTGTCTAGACAGTGACCGTGAGTTCCTAACTGCGGGTGGCGTATTCTCTGATGATTTCATCGATTCTTACATCGAACTGAAAACCAAAGACGTTGAGCGCGTTAACACTGCTGTTCACCCACTGGAATTTGAACTGTACTACTCAGTGTAATTCACTCAGTGCAAATGTAACTCGGATTGCACTTTTTATCAGGCTCGCCTCGCAGGCGGGCCTTTTTCATATTCTCCCGCCAGAAATCGAGTAATAACATGCGGTTTGCATAAAAAATTAGCCAACAGCCAAGCGCATCCGCTCACATCGGACGCGGTTGTGATTACATGAAACCGCATCTCTTTGGAGGTGAAAGATGATAAAAAGACTTTCTCTGCTGTGTGTATTGCTCAGTTCTCTTGCGCACGCACAGACAGTGTACACTTGGGTCGACGCCGATGGCGTGCTGCATTTTAGTGATACTCCCGGCAGTGGCGCAAAAAGCATTACGTTACCGGATTTGGACGCCAGTGCCCCTGCGCCACACGTTGAATCCACGCAAAAGATGGACGCTGCGCAACCCACTACGCAGGCTTCTTCAGCAAAAGAAACGGCGGTTGAACCCGCGCAGCCAAGCTCTTCGGATGAAGCCCAGACCGAGTTACAACTGAGTATGGCGTCTCCGGCGAATGACGCCACCATCCGCAGCAATCGCGGCCTACTCTTTATTCGCATGGAAAGCAATCGTAAGCTTGAGGTTGGCGAACAGCTGCAGTTGATACTCAACGGACACCGTTATGGTGCACCACAAACCGGCTTGACTTGGCAGCTCAAAAACATTAACCGAGGAACCCACACATTGGCCGTTCAGGCGTACAGAAACGGCAAGATAATTGCATCATCCAGCCCTATATCAGTGCATTTGCATCGCACCAGTATTAAATAGTGGCTTGAGTCGCAAGATAAGCATCTGAAACGCCTTAGAAGACGCTTTCACTTCTCCCCTTAATCCGCCATACTGGCTGCCAATGCACCAATTTAGTGCATCGCACCAAACTATGACAACGACAAGGATGTGATTGTGAATTCAGCGCTTTCAGACACAATTCTCAGCAATATGGTGACCGCAACCCTGATCCTCGATGATGGGTTGCAGGTTAAACACGCCAATCCGGCGGCCGAGCAACTCTTCGCGCAAAGCGCCAAACGCATCATCCACCAACCGCTGTCACAATTGATCCAACACGCCTCCCTCGATTTAGCCTTGCTCTCACAACCACTACAAAGCGGTCAAAGCATCACGGACAATGACGTCACTTTCGTTGTGGATGGTAAGCCGCTGCTGCTGGAAGTGACAGTCAGCCCGATCTCGATTGAGCGTGAACCAATGCTACTGGTGGAGATGCGCAAAGTTGACCAACAGCGGCGTATCACTCAAGAGATGAATCAGCACGCGCAGCAACAAGCGGCCAAGCTCTTGGTCAGAGGACTAGCGCACGAGATCAAAAACCCCTTAGGTGGGTTGCGCGGCGCGGCGCAATTGCTGGAGAAGATGCTGCCCGATCCGAGCCTGACCGAATATACCCAGATCATCATTGAACAAGCGGATCGACTACGCACCCTGGTCGACCGTCTACTTGGCCCGCAAAAACCGGGCAAAAAGCAAGAAGCCAATCTGCATCAGGTTTTGGAAAAAGTACGTCAATTGGTCGAACTGGAGTCTCAGCAAACACTGCTGATTGAGCGCGATTACGACCCAAGCCTGCCAGACATTTACATGGATGCAGACCAAATTGAGCAAGCGATGCTGAATATTGTCAGCAACGCGGCACAAGTTCTGTGCAATCAAGACGACGGCCTGATCACCATACGCACCAGAACGGTGCATCAAGCCAATATCCACGGCCATCGCTGCAAAGTGGCCGCGCGAATTGAAATCATCGATAACGGCCCCGGTATTCCGGTTGAGCTGCAAGATACCTTGTTTTACCCCATGGTCAGCGGACGAGAAGGAGGCACCGGACTTGGGCTTTCTATCTCGCAAAATCTGATAGATCAACATAACGGCAAAATTGATGTCGAAAGCTGGCCTGGGCACACCAATTTCACCATTTATCTGCCAATTTAATGCTGCAAGGAATAGACCATGAGTAAAGGATATGTTTGGGTTGTCGACGACGATAGCTCCATCCGCTGGGTGATGGAAAAAACCCTCTCTTCCGCCAATATCAAGTGCGAAACCTACGCCAATGGTGAAAGCGTGTTGATGGCGTTAGAGCGAGAAGTCCCTGATGTGTTGGTGTCCGATATCCGCATGCCTGGCATTGATGGCATCGAATTGCTGCAACAAGTGCACAGCAAGTGCCCTGACTTGCCTGTGATCATCATGACGGCGCACTCCGATCTCGACGCCGCGGTCAACGCCTATCAAAAAGGGGCGTTTGAATATCTGCCCAAGCCGTTTGATATCGACGAAACGCTGACGTTAGTAGAACGCGCCATCGCCCACGGTCAAGAACAAAAGCGCGAGCAGATGGCCTCGGGCAATCCACTGAGCACCCATACGCCAGAAATCATCGGTGAAGCACCCGCGATGCAGGAGGTGTTTCGCGCTATCGGCCGGCTTTCACGCTCCTCTATCTCTGTGCTGATCAACGGTGAATCGGGCACGGGTAAAGAGCTGGTCGCTCATGCGCTGCACCGACACAGCCCAAGAGCCAGCAAGCCGTTTATCGCCCTCAACATGGCCGCGATTCCAAAAGACTTGATTGAGTCAGAACTGTTTGGCCACGAAAAAGGCGCTTTTACTGGGGCCAATTCGGTGCGCCAAGGACGGTTCGAACAAGCCAACGGCGGCACCCTATTTTTGGATGAGATTGGCGATATGCCGCTCGATATTCAAACTCGCCTACTGCGCGTGCTCGCCGATGGGCAGTTTTATCGTGTCGGTGGTCACTCGCCAATCAAAGTTGACGTGCGGATTGTCGCCGCTACCCACCAAAATCTCGAACGTTTGGTACAAAACGGCGATTTCCGAGAAGACCTGTTTCACCGCCTCAACGTTATCCGAGTGCAGATCCCCGCATTGCGCGAACGCAAACAGGATATAGAAAAACTGACTCAGCACTTTTTACTGCGCGCTGCCGATGAGTTAGCGGTGGAAGCCAAAACCCTGCATCGCAGTACGTTAGACATTCTCTCGCGTCTCAATTGGCCCGGGAACGTGCGTCAGTTGGAAAACATTTGTCGCTGGTTGACTGTAATGGCTAGTGGCAGTGAAATTTTACCTGGCGATCTGCCGAGTGAACTGCTGCAAGAGAAAAAGAGCAGCGAGGAAGAAAACGTGGCAGGGACTTGGCAGGAAATTCTCGCCAGTTGGGCGCGAAAAGAACTCAGCTCTGGGGAAAAAGAGCTGCTGACATACGCACTTCCACAATTCGAACGTATACTGTTAGAAGCAGCACTCGAGCACACCAACGGTCACAAGCAAGACGCAGCCAAGGTACTCGGCTGGGGGCGCAATACCTTGACACGTAAATTAAAAGAACTGTATTGACGACGAGTAAAGAGGCCCAAGGAGGTTCGCTACGCTTAGCGAGCCTCAACGACAACAGGGATAGTAAAGCACGATGGCAGAGATGGCTTCCAATAACAAAATTTCCTTAAAAACCGCGGTCATTGTCCCTTTGGTGGTGATCTTTTTGCTCTCAATCAGCGTGGTGATTTTGGTGCAAAAGCGCAGCTACGAAGAAGCGGTACATGATCTCAGCGACAAGCAGCTCTCCGCCTTAACCGAAAACGTGCGTAACAGCTTAACCAGCTACCTTGGCGCGCCATTATCTGCTGGGCTCAACATGGCGCACACCATTGGCTTTAACCACTTATATAAACCCAATGACACCACTGCGATTCAGCACTACTTTCTGGATACCTTCCAAACCATTTATGCCCCGATCGCCCAGTTGGACGTGATTGGATTTGGCTCAGAAGCGGTCGATTATGTTGGATTTCGTAAAGAGAGCGATGGCAACCATACCCTGATGGTGCAAGACGATCGAACCAACAGCAAACTGGTGATTTATCAAGGAGACACCATCAGCGAGAACATCCGCTCTGTAATTGACAATTACGACCCGCGAGTGCGTCCTTGGTATGCGCCGGTCGCCCAAGAGCGGCGCCCAATGTGGTCTTCCATATACGCCAACGCCGACGAAAGACAGGAAATCACCCTCTCAGCTCTTGCGCCCGTGTATGACAGCAAACAATTTGTCGGCGTCGTAGTCACCGATATTCGCATCAACACCTTCAATAATTTTCTCTCCGCACTGAAAGAAAAGACCAAAGCCTCCGTCTATATCATGGATGATCAGCAGCGATTAGTCGCTCACTCAGCCCAAAGTAGCGTGGTTTCTTGGGGTACCGAGTTATCAAAAAAGGGCGACCGTTTGCTAGCAAGCGAAAGTGCCGACCCCATCATAAAACGCCATGCCGATACGGTAAAAAACCAACAAATGTTGAACAACAAAGTCGCTCAGCGCTTTGAGTTTTTCGGTCACGATGGGCGCTACTTCAGCCTCATCTCGCCCTACACCGACGAATATGGCTTAACGTGGTATATCGGTATTTCGATTTCTGAATCGCAGCTACTGGGCGTATTGCCCAAAGCGCAGCAAGAGAGCTGGATCGTTGGCTTATCGGTGGGAACCATCGGCGTTTTGTTCTGTATGGTGATTTTCAGTCGCATTACCCATCCCATCACCACCACGGCCACCGCCGCGAAAAACTTGGCCAATGGACATTGGGAAAGCGCCATGCCAAAACCCGGTTTGATCTACGAAACCAGCCTGCTGGTCACAGCGTTTAATGAGATGGCCAACAACCTTCGAGTCTCCTTTAAAGCGCTGCGCAACCAGTTAGTTTATGACTCACTCACCAAGCTCTACAGTCGAGAAGGGTTGATTGATGCGAGTCGCCGCCTGCATCCCTCTCAGAGCGGTAGCCTATTTTTACTTGGGGTGAATCGCTTTCGCGACATCAATGACAGCGTCGGTCATCACAAAGGCGACCAACTGCTGATCAGCATCTCGGAAAGACTGAAAGACCTATTTGATGATAACTATATTCTCGCTCGCACTGGAGGCGATGAGTTCGCCATCTACGCACCACGAGTGACCCATGCCGAAGAGATCACCTTGACTGTTAACCGGCTGCAACAGCTGTTTATCGCACCATTTTATATGGGTGATGAAAGTGTGGTGATGAAAGTGTCGATTGGGGTGGTATGTACCGACACCGAGAGCGATATGACCCGCTGGTTGCGCAACGGTAGTATTGCGCTGAGTAACGCAAAGCAGGATCACTCTTTAGTCAGCCACTATCGGCCTGAAATGGCAGACGCCTCCAAATTTCGCACCCAAATGCTGGCGCGCATTCAAGATGGCATCAACAGCCAAGAATTTATCCCTTACTATCAACCGATTATTGAACTGGATAGCGGCAAAGTCGTCGGGGCAGAAGCCTTGGCCCGCTGGCTGAGCAAGCAAGGCATCGTATCACCTCTCGATTTCATCCCGATTGCTGAAGACAGTGGCATGATTAAGGAAATCGGCAGCCAAATATTGCAGCGCGCCTGCAAAGAGACCGCTCAAGCCATCGCAGATAATCTCTGGCAACGTGACTTCCAGTTACACGTGAATATTTCGGTTAACCAACTATCCCACGAAGATTTTGTCGCAGAAGTCGGGCAAATTTTGTTGGAAACGGGACTACCCGCCACCAACCTCACTTTGGAGATCACCGAGTCGCGGCTGATCGACAGTGCACCAACCACTTTAGAGAACATGCACAAACTGCGACGCCTTGGGATCAGCATTGCGATTGATGATTTTGGTACTGGCTACTCATCACTGGCGTACTTACACACCTTGCCGTTTGATTGCCTAAAAATCGACCGCGCCTTTGTCGATAAACTCAGCCGCGAGGAACTCAATAACTCAGTGGTCGCTGCCATCGTCAACATTACCCGCGGCTTTAACGTCAGTGTGGTGGCCGAAGGGGTCGAAACTGGCTTACAAGCCGAATTGCTCTCTGAATTGGGCTGTCCGTTGGCTCAGGGCTTCTTGTACAGCCGCCCTGTCCCTTTTGCCGATTGGCCCAGTGATCTGTTATCCGGCAAGTAAATTGGTTGAAAAATCAGTTTATTGGCCAATAATTTACGTACAAAATCGCACTAGCAACACAAACAAAAATGCCAGCGTCTTGCTGGCATTTTTTATTTCAGTTTCTCACTAAATGACGCGCGAGAACTGTTGTTGTCGCGCTTTGGCACGCAGGTATTTGTCAAAGCACATGCAGATGTTGCGGATCAGCAGACGACCACGCAGTGTGACACGGATTTCGCGCTCATCCACTTCCACCAATCGGTCATCAATAAAAGTCTGCAGCAGTTGCAGATCTTCTTTGAAGTAGTGGTTAAACGCCACTTTGAACTGAGTTTCGATCGCTTTCTTATCCAGTTTGAAGTTGCAAATCAATTGCTTAATCACCTCACGCCGCAGCAAGTCATCAGCGTCCAGCGCGACCCCTTTCCACAGCGCATGACGCAACTCATTGACTTGAGCGTAGTATTTCTTCAGCTCTTTTTGATTCTGCGCGTAGGCATCGCCAATCATCGAAATGGCCGAGACACCAAAACCGACCAAGTCACATTCGCCTTGAGTGGTATAGCCTTGAAAATTACGATGCAACACGCCTTCTCGCTGAGCCATCGCCAGTTCATCATCCGGTTTGGCAAAGTGGTCCATACCGATAAACTGATAACCTGCTTCGGTTAAGGTGGTAATGGTTTGCTGCAAAATCGCCATTTTTTCTTCGGCTTTGGGCAGCATCTCATCTTTGATTTTACGCTGAGCGGCAAATAACTGCGGCATGTGGGCGTAATTGAACACCGACAAACGACCCGGCTGCATTTGCAGCACTTGGGCTAAGGTTTTGGCAAACGACTCGCGATTTTGCTTGGGTAAGCCGTAGATAAGATCAAGGTTGGTCGAGCGAAAACCAAGCTGCTTCGCCCGTTCGACCATGGCAAAAATAAAGGCTTCGTCTTGCTCACGGTTGACCAGCTTTTGCACTTCCTTGTCGAAATCTTGCACACCAATGCTCAGGCGGTTAAACCCTTCCTGACGCAGATGGTCGAGAATATCGAGTTCAATCTCACGCGGATCGACCTCAATACTGATCTCCGCATTAGCTTCAAAATCAAACTCTTCCCGCAGCAAGCTCATCAGCCGCGACAACTGTTTGGCCGTTAGAAAGGTCGGTGTACCACCACCAAAATGCAGCTGCGTTACCTGTCGACCAGGCAAAAGTGAGGCGCGCTGGCGAATTTCGTGTTCCAGCACATCAAGGTACTCATCCGCTTTATGCGAATGGCGAGTAATCACTTTATTGCAGCCGCAGTAGTAGCAAAGCTTATGGCAGAACGGAATGTGCACATAAAGAGAAAGCGGACGCTCTGGGTACTGCGAACACGCCATGTCATAGTCAGAAATGGTAAACGCTTCGTGAAACTCCAACGCCGTCGGATAAGAAGTATAGCGAGGACCAGAATAGTTGTACTTGTCCAATACCGCTTGGTCCCAAACGATCTGTTGGTTCGATTCAAGAGTCTGATTCGACATGGTGTTACTTCCGTAAAATCCTGTGAGCCGCTATTTTGCCACATCCAAAATAGGGAGATAGCGCGACATTGTGGCTTTTTAAGCGCCAATCGTTAGAAGTGCTAGCGCGATCACGATAGCCCCGCACAGCAGGGCCATCGATCAGATCATTTGAATGTTGATCTGGTTGTTGAGCGGCTGCACTCTTTTGCGCAGTGCTTTCAGCTCTTCGACAATCGCCTCACTAAGACGGCCTTCCGCCTTGTGACGCTCAAGGTTTTGCTTCATGCGCTCTTTTTTCTCAAGCGCCTGACGCGCTTCACCGCGTGGCATGTCTTTGACGATATGATACAGCTCAGCAATCGCTGGGTATTCGGCATCAAAATCAACCCGTTGTTCTCCTTGCACATAATCCATGATGCAATAAATACGAATGCTGATTTCAGACAGATCGCACTGTCCTTGAATGCCCGCCATACACAAGATATTGACGTTGTCGAAAATATTGGCATTGCGTTTCTCGATCGCCAACTTCTGATGCTGCTGTTGCAACTCCTTTTGCTTCTTTAACTGGAGCAGAAGGTAGCCTGCATAACACGCTAAACCCAGAATGATGGCACCACCAATTATGGCCAGTAAGGTGACATTCATCGCGCCGCTTACCCTTTGTAGTCGTCCATGTTGAAGTCTTCAAAATCCGCCAGCAGCTCATCGTCTGAACGAGCTTTGCGTGTTGGCGCTTCATCTTGAAACTCTTCGTCGTCTTCGGGTTCAAGCAAACCAAGTTGCTTCATCAACTGCTCAATGCGGTCTAGTTTCGCGTCAACATATTGCTGCAAGCCGCGACCTAGGTTTTCACCAGCCTCAATACGATCAAGCAACACATTCAACTGGGCATCATTTTCCAGCATTTCGAGTTCTTGCTCTGCCGACAAACGGCGCTCTTGCTTGGTCAGCTTCTTCGCAGGCTCGACAATCAGTGGGATTTTCTTCTTGCTACCAAGACGTGGGTCTCGCACTTGATTGGCCGACTGTTTCTGCTTGGCTTGCTCTTCTGCGTTACGAGCACCGGCTTTCAAACCTTTGTGCTTTTTCTCTTTTTTGCGTAAACGCCCGGCAACATCCGACTCAGAACGGTTACGGGTAACAATAAACTCCGGCGCGCCTGCGGCACCTGGTTTTCTCGATTTTTTCTTACGACTCATTACTGGGTCTTCCTCAGTAAAATTACATCTTTGCCAATAAATTCAAGTTCGAGCTTATCCCGCTCTGCCAGAAACTGAAACGTTGCTTGGCTAAAAAAGATCACATGCGTGGGATCATTTTTGTAATGCCAATGGGCAAACGCCTCAACATTGATGACCATTTTTGTCATCAGGCCTATCCAGCCTCCAGGCTTAACTAAATTCAACCATTGTTGCCACACCTGATCAGGTTGATAGAGATGCTCAATCACCTCCGTGGCCGTCATGAAGTCGTACTGTTTAGCCAACACACTGGTTTGTGGGTGGTAATAAATGTCGTACAACGCCATGGTGTGACCACGCTCTTCCATCATCAATGAGAGCGTTGGCCCAGGTCCACAACCAAAATCCAACCCGGTTGATTGCGGCTCAATCCGTTCCAAAAGAGGGTCAGCTATGCGCGCCAAAAAGCGCCGATAACCTGCATCCTGCGGATCATTCTCATGCAGATCATAGTGAGCTTTTTCGTTTTTTGCATCCAAACGCTGGTTAGGATGGACAAACACCAAATGGCATTGCTCACACTGCAAATACTCGCGGCGTTTGTCGGCAAAATAAGGCTGAATGTGCTCATGCTGACATAAAGGGCAGGTATGCATACTGACTTCCTCAAACAGGGATGCGCAACATACCAGAAAGTCCAACAGGATTGGAGGGGCCGCGGGCAAAATATCACCAATTTCAGAAAAAAACGGCCGAAATAAAAAAAGCGACAGGCATGCTGTCGCTTTCTGAACTGCCACAAGTGGCAAAAACTGTGTTGCACTCAGTTAGTGCACCAATATTCCGTTTGTTTTTTGTGCTTTCCCTGCAAAAAGGTGTTGTTCGTCATCATCCTGATGAGTTTTGGCTTTCCTTCGACTTCCTGTATCGAGGCTTATCCGTTAAGCCTGGATCCTTTGCACTGTCTTAACCTTTAGACGAGGTGACCATCCTTATCCGACCAACATCCTGTCGATCTGAGCTCCCTTCTCCGGCTTTCGAACAACTCCCTTGTTCGCATCCGTGGAGACCACCTTGGTCTGATTTCCTTTACCAGCGTCCTACTGATGGTGCTAATTTACTTGCTCATCAAATTGAAACAAGTCGCTTAGCGCGATTTATTGGATCTTTTTTAAGCCAAGTTAAATACTTTCTGCTTTTCATAAAGTTAGAAAAACCTGGTAGACAAAGAGGCAAGAACGAATGGCAAATCTCTTACAAAATGATCAGCAAAGTGTCCTGCAGCTAGGAAAGGTAGCGACGAAATAAGTGTGACTTTGCGCCACAAAGAGAACGCCCCGGTACCAGACCAGGGCGTTTTCCTACAACATGTGCTCGAGCGGTTAGGGGCGAAATTAGTGAAGACCACCAACGTATTGAGACAGCGTGTTAATGTCATCGTCGGTCAGTTTCTTCGCGATATCACGCATCATCGCATTCATATCGTTGCCACGGGATGATTCGCGGAATTTTTGTAGCTGAGCTTTGATGTAGTCAGCATGCTGACCGGAAATTTTCGGGAAACCTGAAAGCTCGGTACCATTGCCGCGTGGGCCATGACACGCAATACAAGCGGTTAAACCACGCTCTGCGTCACCTGCGGTGTACAATACTTTACCCGCATCTACGACATTTTCTGGTGTCGTGTTTGGAGAAATTGGCAGGGAAGAGTAGTAAGCTGCCAAATCTGCCATGTCCTGTTCAGTCAATGGCATCGCCATTGCACTCATAACCGGATCATAACGTCCTTGCTTACCCGCACTTTCCATACCTAATTTGAGATCTTTCAACTGCTTCTCAATATATTTGGCATGCTGACCAGCAAGCTTTGGATACATGGTGAGTAGACTGTTGCCGTCAGCACCGTGACACGCAACACACGTTTGGGATTTTGCTTTGCCAGCCTCAATATTACCTTGGGCCCATACTGAGCAGCTGGCTAAAAGACTCAAAATTAGCGCTAATTTCTTCATGACATTCCATTATAATTATCAAGCTTCCAGTACCACGGAAGGTGAACAGACCGAGTACACTCATGGTACAATAGGCGACCTTATGCCGAGCACGGTTATTTTACACAATTTCACAAAAAAGTAATCAATCGACTACACAAAGTCGAGATGGAGTTAACAGTGAGCGTAAAAATTCATTACCAAAATACGCATTTCATTACCAGTGCGCCTGATATCCGCCACCTGCCAGCCGATGAGGGCATCGAAATTGCGTTTGCAGGACGCTCAAATGCTGGTAAATCCAGTGCACTAAACCGATTAACCAACCAAAAAAGCCTAGCGAAAACCTCAAAGACGCCAGGCCGCACGCAGCTAATCAACTTATTCAAAGTGACGGATGGCTGCCATATCGTCGATCTTCCCGGCTATGGTTTTGCCCAAGTGCCATTGGAAATGAAGCAGAAATGGCAAAGATCGCTGGGTGAATATCTGCAAAAACGCGCATGCCTACAAGGACTAGTGGTGTTGATGGACATCCGTCATCCGATGAAGGATCTCGATCAACAGATGATTGCTTGGGCAATCGAGAGCCGTATCCCTGTCCAAGTTCTTCTCACGAAAGCGGACAAACTCAAGAGCGGCGCACGCAAAGCAGAGCTGCTCAGAATTCGCCAGTTAGCGGCAACCTTTGGTGGTGACGTGCAAGTCGATCTGTTTTCATCATTGAAAGGGATTGGCGTAGATCAATTGCGAGCTAAACTCGACGAATGGTTTGCTCCAGCGCTCGCTCATCTATTGGACGAAGAAGCGGGCCAAGAAAACGACTAGCCTCTGCGATACAAGCTTATCGATCAAAGCTCTGCCTGTGCAGGGCTTTTGTTTTTTCTGCCGCCAGAAACAAAAATCCCCGCCATCCTGGCAGGGAAACGGGAGAGAAAAATTGGTAATTATTGTTATGGGCCAGAGCATTACTGAACTGGTAACGGATTTCAAGAGTGCGCGCGCTGAGAATATTGGGCTACTGACTAAAAACCAGCCACAACAATTGAATCTAACTAACTGATATATAAGACCTTACACCCAAAATGCTCACATTAAATATGCAGTTAGTTTTTTAAGAGAATTAATAATAGTGTGATTGGTACAAATTTACAGAACGGATTTTCAACAACAAATACGGTAGAACACCATCAGAAACGGGATAAGCAAAGCAGAATAAGAGAAAAGAAAGAGGCACTGCTAATTTATTGAAAATTAATAAAATTTTATTTGGGACAATAAAAAACGCCCCAGTCAAAGCCTGACTGGGGCGGCTGAATCAGCCTAATCCAATAACGTGAAACAAAAGGTCTGAAAGATAGAACATCTTACCTCTGTACCCTACGAGGATTAATGTACAACAATTGGTCATAATTGCAAACTTTTTTTGTAGTTTATTTTCATGAAACTTTTACTAAGCTACAACTCAACAGTTTCTCTTTGAACTTATTTAGATACAAAAAAAAGCCAGAACTTGTGCTCTGGCTCATACAATTTATTCGTTTTCGCCCAAAAAGTGATTAGTGCGCCTGATCCCAGTTATCACCATGACCTGCATCTGCGACAAGAGGGACTTTCAACTGCGCTGCAGATTCCATCAATTCCTGTACTTTACTTTCAATTTCGGCCAAAGATGACTCTTCCACTTCCAGAACCAGTTCATCGTGTACTTGCATCAAAAGTTTAACCCGGCCATCACCCTCTTGCTGGATCCACTGATCAACCAAAAGCATCGCTTTCTTGATGATGTCTGCCGCCGTGCCTTGCATCGGTGCGTTGATCGCTGCACGCTCGGCCGCTTTACGGCGCATCACGTTACGTGAGGTAATTTCCGGCAAATGCAATCGTCGACCAAAAATGGTTTCCACATAACCAAGTTCAGACGCCGTACTGCGAGTATCTTCCATATACTGCATAACACCGGGGTAGCGCTCGAAATACTTATCCATATAGCCCTGCGCTTCGCCACGCGGAATACCCAACTGCTTCGCCAAACCAAACGCACTCATGCCGTAGATCAAACCAAAGTTCACCGCTTTAGCGCGGCGGCGCTGCTCGGAGGTGACTTGATCTATGCTCACGCCGAGAATTTCCGCAGCGGTCGCGGCGTGAATGTCTTTGCCCTGCTGGAAGGCATCCAACAAAGCCTGATCACCGGAGAGATGCGCCATAATACGCAGCTCAATTTGCGAGTAGTCCACCGCAAGAATTTTGTAGCCATGCGGCGCAACGAAAGCCTGACGAATACGACGCCCTTCTTCATTACGGATCGGAATGTTCTGTAAGTTAGGATCGGTAGACGATAAGCGCCCCGTCGCCGTTACCGCCTGATGATAAGAGGTATGCACGCGACCGGTGGTCGGGTTAATCATCTTCGGCAACTTATCGGTATAGGTGGATTTGAGCTTAGCCAGACCACGGTATTCAAGAATCACTTTTGGTAATGGGTAGTCCAGCGCCAGTTCTTGCAACACCTCTTCATTAGTCGAAGGCGTTCCCGATGGGGTTTTCTTCACTACTGGTAATCCCATCTGCTCAAACAGAATGGTTTGCAGTTGCTTGGGCGAGTTCATATTGAACTCTTGCTCGGCGATCTCGTACGCTTTTTGCTCTAACTCATCCAAGCGCAGCGCAATTTCCTGTGATTGCGCGGATAGCTTCATGGCGTCAATCAAAACGCCTGTGCGTTCAATGCGAGACAGCACAGGCACTAACGGTACTTCAATCTCTTCATACACAGATTTGAGTTTCTCATCCGCATTGAGCGACTCGGCTAAGCGATTGTGTAGACGCAAAGTAACATCGGCATCTTCGGCGGCGTACACGGCGGCTTCATTAAGATCGATCTGGTTAAAGGTTAGCTGATTTTTACCTTTACCTGCGATCTGCTCAAACGAGATGCAACTGTGCTGTAAGAATCGCAGCGCCAAACTGTCCATATCGTGTTTACCGCCAACGCTGTTGTAAACGTAAGAGGCCAACATGGTGTCGTGTTTGATGCCCCGCATCTCAATGCCGTAGCGTGCCAGCACTGAAGCGTCATATTTTAGGTTCTGACCGACTTTCGCTTGCGCATCGTCTTCAAGAATCGGTTTCAGTTGCTCAAGAACCCAATCGCGATCCAACTGCTCTGGTGCATCCAAATAATCATGCGCCACGGGCACATAGGCCGCGACACCCTCTTCGATGGCAAACGAGAGGCCCACCAGATTCGCCACCATGTAGTCGAGGTTGTCGGTCTCGGTATCGAAAGCAAACAGCTTTGCCGCTTTAAGCTTATCTAGCCAGGCATGGAAAGAATCTTGGTCAAGAATCGTTTCATACTGGCTACGATCGATGTTTTCCGCCGACGTGTTCAGCTCTTTAGCTGGTGAAGCCGCAGCGATGCTATCACGTGTGGATGCCGATTTTTCTACCGCTTCAACCACACCCGTGCCGCCATCAAGCAGTTCCGTCAACCAAGATTTAAACGTTAACTGGCCGTAGAGCTTTATCAACTCGTCTTTATTCGGCGTCATTTTATGCAGAGAATCTGGCGTTTCTTCCAGCTCAACATCGAGTTTGATGGTCGCCAACTGATACGACAACAGTGCATTCTCTTTGTTATCGAGCAGTTTTTTCGCCATAGTCTTCGAGCCACGAAAGCCTAATGCTGCGATCTCATCCAGGCGCTCATAAAGTGAAGAAATCCCGCCAATGCCTTGCAACAAGGCGACCGCCGTTTTATCTCCGACTCCGGGAACACCCGGGATGTTATCCACTTTGTCGCCCATCAGGGCGAGGTAATCGATGATCAGTTCCGGTGGTATGCCGAATTTTTCAATCACCCCTTCTCGATCCATCACCACATTGGTCATGGTATTGATCAGAGTGATGTTTTCATCGACCAACTGTGCCATGTCTTTATCACCTGTGCTGATCAACACTGGCATGCCTTGCTGGGAAGCTTGATAAGCGAGCGTGCCAATCACGTCATCCGCTTCAACGCCGGGTACGCAGATCAGTGGCAAGCCCATGGCGCGAATCACATCGTGCAGTGGTTCGATCTGACAGCGCAAATCGTCCGGCATAGGTGGACGGTGCGCTTTGTACTCCGGATACATCTCATCACGGAAAGTCTTGCCTTTTGCGTCAAACACCACCGCGATACGCTCAGAAGCAAATTGGCGCATCATGCTACGCAGCATGTTCACCACTCCATAAACCGCGTTGGTCGGTATCTCACCATTGCTCATGGTGCCGGGGTAAGCATGAAATGCACGATAGAGATAGGAAGAGCCATCGATCAGAATCAATGGATTTTCAGGAATACTCGCCATAATTGTAGATATCCAGCAGACATTAAATTTGATGTGCTAAGGATGCCACGTCTAACCCACTGAATCTATGTTGCAGATGTAATCCTCCTTATCAATGCACAAAATCTTATACTAAGCGAGGACCTCAAGCTGTGGATAACTCTGTTTATATTAATTATCCACTGGATATGCACTGGTTAGAAAATCAACAAACTTAATAGTTAACATATTGTTTTTAAATAAAAAAACAAAAGTATCACGGAGATAAATTTGATCTTTTCAGGATCCTAGCATGTGGAAAAAATATTTTTTGTTGAAAAACACAGCAGATTTGTCAAGAAAATGCGCATAAAAAAAGCGACATCAAAAGATGTCGCCTAGCGAAATGCGGTGCAGCCCAATCGGTGAGAACCACGGCCTGACCAGAAAGCTATAAATTACACTGGAAGCAATGTGAGCAATGTCGTGTCAAAAAGAATGCGTGCAAGTTCTGGGCAGTTCAGTTTCATTACTTATTAACACCTTGGTTAATCGGGCAACTCAACATCCTTGTGAACTATTTCGTATTCCCTCAGACGCATTTAATAATAATGATTCTCATTTGATAGTCAACATCTAAATGAGAAAAAATCTCATTTATTTTGATAGCTGTTTGACAAAGTGGATTCGAGACTCAGCAATGTTTTCCATTTTTTCATAATTATCAATCAGATAATTATTTCTCAACAATAATCTCAGCATGGAAGGAAACTGATTGCGCGATTTAACTCTTAAGCGTTGATACCCCTGCTCAAGCGCCCAAGCCTCTTGTTCCTCTAACAGGCGTTGCGCTACGCCATAGCCTCTAGCTTGTGGTGAGACACCACCAAACCAGCTGTAGAATTCATCACTCGTTAACTGATAGCCGATTTTAAATCCCAGTAGCTGCTCATCTTGTAATGCCACCAACACCAACGATTTCTTGCCCTGTAAGCGCTCATTCAAAGTGTGCACGGTTTCTTTGCGCACAAACTCGTTGATTGTCGCCACCACCGCGACCACTTCCTCAAGCGATCCTTGACGCACTGTTATCGACATCGTTTCTCCTAGCATAAAAAAAGCTGGCCGAAGCCAGCCTGTTAAGCTCTTTGCTCTTACTTTGTTAGGCGCAAATGTGCGGCCGTTTGGGCGTTTTCTTCCGCCAGCCACTCGGCAACGTCTTTCGCAAAGTAGGTTAAAATGCCGTCCGCCCCTGCTCGCTTAAAGCACAGCAGCGATTCAAGCACAGTTTCACGCTCTTTTAACCAGCCATTGAGAATGGCGGCTTTGTGCATCGCGTATTCACCCGAAACTTGGTAAGCAAACGTCGGCACCTGAAGCTCCGTTTTCACGCGGCGAACCACGTCCAAGTACGGCATCCCCGGTTTTACCATCACCATATCCGCCCCTTCGTTAATGTCTAACGCCACTTCGTGCAGCGCTTCATCACTGTTGGCCGGATCCATTTGGTAATTTTTCTTATTGCCGCCTTTTAGGTTGGCTGCTGAGCCGACTGCATCTCGGAATGGTCCGTAGTAACATGACGCGTACTTGGCCGAATAAGCCATGATTTGGGTATGAATATAGCCAGCCTCTTCTAACGCTTCACGGATTTTGCCAATACGACCATCCATCATGTCCGACGGTGCCACCACATCGGCCCCCGCCTCGGCGTGTGAGAGTGCCTGTTTGACTAAGACTTCGGTGGTTTCGTCATTCATCACGTAGCCGTCTTCATCAATGATGCCATCCTGACCATGAGTGGTGAACGGATCCAACGCGACGTCGGTGATCACACCCATTTGTGGCACGTGCTCTTTCAATGCACGAACGGCACGCTGCACCAAACCTTCTGGGTTATAGGCTTCGGCTGCACACAGGCTTTTCGCATCCTGATTGACCACCGGAAACAGAGCGATGGCCGGAACACCTAACTGCGCCAGGTACTGCGCTTCTTCCAGCATCAGATCGATAGACAAACGTTCTACGCCCGGCATGGATTCGACGCTTTCACGGCGATCTTTACCCATCAGAATGAACATCGGATAGATCAGATCGCTGACCGTTAACTGGTTTTCCGCCATGAGTCGACGACTGAAATCGTGCTTACGCATACGACGCATACGACGCGCCGGGAATGGCCCCTGGATAGATACAGACACTCTATTCTCCTTGTCTGGTGTATAGAATTGGCGAAATCATATCACTCTAGGTGCATGACGCCAGCAACAAAGCGGAAAAATGCCAAAAATGACCAAACGCTCACACTGACGTATAATCGCCCCACTGCTTTTATAACGAGACTCCGTAATGATCGATACTCATGCCCATATCTACGCCAGCGAATTTGATCAAGACCGTGCACAGGTCGTGGCACGTGCACAGCAGCAAGGCATTAGCAAGATCTTGTTACCCAATATCGACCTCGAATCGATTGAACCAATGCTCGCTACTGAAGCTGCCTATCCCGATGTCTGCCGCTCGATGATGGGATTACATCCCTGCTATGTCGATGCCAATGTCAAAGAGACACTCAGCATCATTCACCACTGGTTTGCCAAACACCCTTTCATTGCGGTGGGTGAAATTGGCATTGATCTGTATTGGGATAAAACCTATCGCCAAGAGCAGGAGTGGGCATTCATCACCCAGCTCAATTGGGCTAAAGAGATGGATTTACCTGTGGTGATTCACACGCGCGATTCGATTGAGGAGACACTAAAATTGCTGCGACAAGAGCAAAATGGCTCATTGCGCGGCGTGTTTCACTGTTTTGGCGGTAGCGTGGAAGAAGCCAAAGCGATCAACGATCTCGGTTTTCATCTTGGCCTTGGCGGAGTTTCCACCTTTAAAAATGGCGGAATGGACAGCGTTATCCCACAGTTGGATATGAACTACGTGATTTTGGAAACGGATTGCCCTTATCTCGCCCCCGTGCCACATCGGGGCAAACGCAACGAACCCGCTTACACGTCACTGGTTGCCCAACGTGTGGCCGAACTGCGCGGATGCTCGCTGCAACAAGTGGACACGCTGACCACTCACAATGCGCAGCAACTGTTTCAACTGTTCTAACACAGAGTGTGATACAGCTCATCTATCTCATCGCCGCTAGAAATGAGAGCAAGCGTGTTTTTTGCGCGGCTAATTTATTAAATCATAACGATATTTTATTATTTTATGGGATAAAGATCACATTAGGGCATAGAATAACACTCCAATTGCATATATGATCCAGCGCACAAAATACATAACACGTGAGTTATCAGCATGTGCAATCATAGTGTTCACTTACAACGTCAGCATCGGACTTTTTGGCATAAAATCATGGGTGTAAAAGAGCTTTACGTCTGCACCAAATGCGGCCATGTGGTCAAAGTGAAATAAAAAAAGCGGCTTCTTCAGCCGCTTTTTTTATTTCATTCTTGTCTACTTCTACTCTTCACTCTCTGTAGGATCCGCTTTACGCGTGTAAAAACGCGCAAAGAACAAGCCCACTTCGAACAGCAAACACATCGGTACCGCAAGTAAGGTTTGCGAAATAATGTCTGGCGGCGTGAGCAACATACCGACCACAAACGCACCCACGACAATATAAGGGCGTTTTTCACTCAAACTCTTCGGGTTAGTGGCCCCAGTCCAGCAAAGCAGAATGATCGCCACTGGCACTTCAAAGGCAATGCCGAAGGCCAAAAATAGCGCCAAAACAAAATCTAAGTAGCTGGCGATATCGGTAGCAAATTCGACACCGCCCAATGAGATAGCGGTGAAAAAGCCAAACACCAGCGGAAAGACCACAAAATAGGCGAACGCCACACCACAGTAAAACAGCAGCGAGCTGGACACCAACAGCGGCATCACCAAACGACGTTCATGCTTGTACAAACCGGGCGCAACAAAGGCCCACACTTGGTACAAAATGAACGGTACTGCCACAAACACCGAAGCGATCAAAGTCAACTTCAATGGCGTGAAAAAGGGCGACGCCACATCGGTGGCAATCATGGTTGCCCCGGCAGGTAAACGTTCGACCAAAGGCGCTGAAACGAACTCATAGATCTCAGCGGAAAAATAGATTAGCCCGACAAACACCACCAGTACCGAGACGATCGCTTTGAGTAGTCGATTGCGCAGTTCAAGTAAGTGGCTAATCAGGGGCTGTGTCTGCTCTACAGAAGACATATCAAACCTCTACAGTCAAAACAGAGCAAAAAGGAGCGACCATCGGCCGCTCCTGAGAAGAGAAACTATTCGGCTTTGTTATCTGCCGTTTTTGTCGGGGTGGCTTCAGTTACCGAGTCAGGCGCTTTTTCTGTCACTGGCTCCTTAGGCGCAGAAGCCACTTCAGGGGCAGCGTAAGGTCGGTTGACCGACTGCGCCGCTTGCTGCAATTGTTCCACTGACGCTTTGAGCTCTGGCGAGAGATTTTCCATCCCCATTTGCTCCGCTTTGCGTAAGTTTTCCTGCAACTCCTGCACTTTCAACTCGTGTGCCAGCTCATCTTTAACGCTGTTGGCCATGCTGCGCGCCGCACCAACAAAGCGCGACACGCTGCGAATTGCATGCGGCAAACGTTCTGGCCCCAGAACTACCAGACCCACCACAGATATCAATACCAGTTCCCAAAAACCGATATCAAACACGAATTATGCCTGCTCTTTATCTTTTTTGGTTTCGCTTGCAGCTTGCTTGGTTTGCTGCTCGAGACTCTTGGGTTCGAAGTCTGCGTCTTTTTTGTCTGACTCATCGTCATTCATGGCTTTCTTGAAACCTTTGATCGCGCCGCCCAGATCGCCGCCAATGCCACGCAACTTCTTGGTTCCGAACAGCAATATAACGATGACAGCAATGATTAGCAGTTGCCAGATACTGATACCACCCATTTTCTTTACCTCGGGTTTTGTAAAACAAACAATTTGATTAAGAGTTTAACGCCTATTGACGATAAGCTCGCCAGCTAAACAGCCAAAATGTGACGCCCATAAGCGCCGTTATCCATGACAGCTGCTCAAACGCATGGTCCACCAATATCGCTGAGCATACGACTAAGGTGGCACCAACGCCAAATAAAAACTTTCCTGTCGCCTGCGAGCGCTTGCTTTGTCGATAGCCCTGATAAAGCTGATCCATTCTCTGGTTCATCGCTTTACCTTGTCTTAAGCTGTCGTAAAGCAGCTCCGGCAGTTCCGGTAATTTTTCTGCCCAGAACGGCGCACGATCTTTAATCGCGTTGAGCACCGCCTGCGGGCCAACCTGATTCATCATCCAGCGCTCTAAGTAGGGTTTGGCGGTTTCCCACAAATCCAATTGCGGATAGAGCTGTCGCCCTAGCCCCTCTACGTAGAGCAAGGTTTTTTGCAGTAGCACCAGTTGCGGTTGCACTTCCATATTGAATCGGCGTGCTGTGTTGAACAAATTCAGCAGCACGTGACCAAAGGAGATCTCACACAAGGGCTTGGCAAAAATAGGCTCACAGACGATACGGATCGCGAACTCAAACTCGTCGATATTGGTATCGGCTGGCACCCAGCCGGAATCGACATGCAGCTCAGCCACCCGACGATAATCACGATTAAAAAAGGCCAGAAAGTTTTCCGCCAGATAGCGTTTATCTTCACTGTTGAGTGTTCCGACTATCCCGCAATCCAACCCGATCCACTGAGGGTTTTCTGGATGGTTAGGGCTGACAAACACATTCCCCGGATGCATATCCGCATGGAAAAAGCTATCACGAAACACTTGGGTGAAGAACACGCTGACACCACGCTCAGCCAGCAGCTTCATGTTGGTGCCGTTAGCGACCAAGCCTTCAATATCAGAAACTTGGATGCCATATATTCGCTCAGAAACCATGACAGTTTCATTACTAAAGTCCGGAAAAACTTCCGGCACGTACAGCTCTTCACTGTTTTCGAAATTGCGTCTGAGTTGGATAGCGTTGGCTGCTTCTCGGCGCAGGTCCAGCTCATCCAGCAGTGTTTTTTCGTACTCACGCACCACTTCAATCGGCTTAAGACGACGCGTCTGCGGCAGCGCTTTGGCGACAATGCGCGCCATGCGGTGCATCAGTTTGAGATCAGCATCAATGATGGAGCGAATGTCTGGACGAATGACTTTCAAAACCACTTCACGACCGTTGGATTTCAGACGCGCGGTGTGTACTTGGGCAATCGATGCCGACGCCAGCGGCGTGACATCAAACTCATCAAACCAAGTTTCCAGCGGCCCGCCCAAGGCTTTCTCTATTTGTGCCTTCGCCAAATGACCATCGAAAGGAGCAACTTGGTCTTGCAGCAGCGCTAAAGGGTCGGCAATGTGCGGCGGAAAAAGATCCCGCCTCGTTGAGAGCATCTGGCCAAACTTGATCCACACGGGCCCAAGCGATTGCAACGCCAAACGCAGGCGTTCTCCGGGCGGCTTATCGGCGTGACGATTTTTAATCCAAAATAGGCTTTTACGCAGTAAAAGGGGCGCTTTAGTTAGCTGGTGCGCCGGTAAGAGGTCATCTAAACCGTATTCCAACTGTACTTGAATAATCTGATACAGGCGTTTTAGTTCGGTTGGCGTCATGCTTTCTCCAGCAATCGCGTCAAACGCGCTTCCAATTGAGCGGTGGCACTTTGCACGTCATCCACTTGGTCACAAAAGTGCGCCACTTCTAGCGGCCCCGGCGCGACACGCCACTCTTCGGTTAACACTTGCCCCAAATGGTTTTGATGTTTCTTCGCCTGAGCACGCAAAAACTCGCCAACATTGCGCGCCCCTTCTACGGCGCTGTGAGCGACCACATCGCCCGTAACGCGCGACAGCCACTCTTCCACATCCGGCTTAGCATCAGTCATCAACTGGGCAAACTTCTGCGCCAGTTGGATATCGCCGTCCAGCACCAGTTGGTCTTGCTTAATCAGACGCGTGATGTTGGCCTGCTCACGCAATTGCGGCAAAACCGAGAGATTGAGCGACAAATAGCAATCTGGCTGGCCTTCATAATCGGCCAGCACATCGATTTGCTGACTGAACACAAAAGTCAGCGTCTGGTTAAGCTCTTTGAGATGGATTTGAATCACCTGCCCTTTGAGACGTAACAGGCGACGCTGTAGATCCGGATTGTCTTTGAACAACACATTAAGTGTGGTTTCAATCGCAGCGGTGATCAGCGGAGCAAAAGGCATGGGCGACCTCAGAATTTAAAACCACGGTGCAAAGCGACAATGCCGCCAGTGAGATTGTAATACGAGGTATTGTCAAAGCCCGCTTCGTTCATCATGCCTTTCAGTGTCTCTTGATCTGGGTGCATGCGAATCGATTCAGCCAGATAGCGGTAACTTTCTGCATCGTTGGCCACCAACTGGCCCATTTTAGGCAACAGATGGAACGAGTACGCATCGTATACTTTGGAAAGTGGTGCAAAAACCGGTTTGGAAAATTCCAGCACCAACAAACGACCGCCGGGCTTGAGCACGCGAAACATCGAACGCAGCGCTTTCTCTTTGTCGGTCACGTTACGCAGACAGAAACTGATGGTGATGACATCAAAATAGTCGTCCGGGAAAGGCAGTTCTTCTGCGTTGGCTTGCACGTAGTGCACATTGCCGACGATGCCGCTGTCACGCAGCTTATCGCGGCCAACGTTGAGCATTGAATTGTTGATATCAGCGAGGATAACGTGGCCTTTTTCACCGACGATGCGCGAGAATTTCGCCGTCAGATCGCCCGTGCCACCACCGAGATCCAACACACGCTGCCCAGGGCGAGCGCCACTGCAATCAATGGTGAAGCGCTTCCAAAGACGGTGAATGCCACCGGACATCAAGTCGTTCATGATGTCGTATTTCGCGGCGACCGAATGGAACACCTGCGCTACTTTGGCGACTTTCTCGTCTTTGGCGACAGTGGTAAAACCGAAGTGGGTGGTTTCCTGAGATTCTAAGGCTGTATCTGATTGCACGCTGATATCCGTCATTATTCTTCCTCTTGAGCAGCACGGTTCGACATCGGACCCAATTTTGGTTGTACGGCCCTCGACTGCGGGCGATTAGTTTACTTTATCCTCAGCGGGATGTCTTTCTACTAAAGGGTCATTTTGTGCTAATTGAACCAAATCGGCCGAAATGGGCCGTTTCACTTCAACCCCTAACTCTTTGAAACTTTCGGCTTGGCGGATGACGTTGCCACGACCGGTAACCAGCTTATTCATCGCTCCTTGATAGCTCTGATTGGCTTTATCTAATGCGCCGCCGAGGTTTTGCATATCATCGACAAACAGGCGCAGTTTGTCGTAGAGCTTGCTCGCGCGCTCAGCGATGATTTTCGCATTTTGATTCTGCCTTTCGTTGCGCCATAAATTGTCGATGGTGCGCAGCGCCACCAGCAAAGTGGTCGGGCTGACGAGAATGATGTTGTGCTCCAGCGCCTCTTTAACCAAGCTCGGATCAGCCTGAATGGCCAACTGAAACGCAGGTTCGACCGGAATGAACATCAGCACGTAATCTAAACTGTGGATACCGCGCAACTGGTGATAATCTTTGACACTCAATCCCTTAATATGACTGCGCAGCGCCGCCAAGTGCTCGCTCAGCGCCTGCTCGCGCTGCTCGTCCGTGTCGGCATGGAAATAGCGTTCATAGGCGACCAGCGCCATTTTCGAGTCAATCACCACCTGCTTATCTTGTGGCAGAGAGACAATCACATCCGGCTGATAACGCTTGCCCGCTTCATTTTGCAGGCTAACCTGCGTTTGATATTCGTGCCCTTCACGCAGGCCCGACTCTTTGAGCACCCGCGCCAGTACCACTTCACCCCAGTTGCCCTGCTGCTTGTTGTCGCCTTTGAGCGCTTGGGTCAAATTGAGCGCTTCCCGGCTCATCTGTTCGTTGAGGCGCTGCAAATTTTTCAGCTCATGCACTAAGGTGTGGCGCTCTTTCGCTTCTTGGCTAAAACTGTCGTTAACCTGCTTTTTGAACCCTTCCAACTGCTCTTTCAGCGGCGAGAGCAACCCCTCTAAACTGAGGCGATTTTGTTGATCCACTTTGGCGGTTTTCTCTTCAAACAGCTGGTTCGCCAGCAGCTCGAACTGCTGCTTGAGGCGCGTTTCCGCCTGTTCAAGCAACTGCAACTTCTCTTGATTGGCTTGATTGACCTGCTCATGGCGTGCTTGCTGCTCACGCAGTTGTGTCTCTAAGCTCGCTTTTTCTTCACGCAGGCGGCTTAACTCGTCGGCGTAGTGCAGGCGTTCTTGTTTGACCGCCTCGAAATAGCGCAGCTTCTCTAGCGCGGCCATCAATTTGCCATGCGACTGTTTGACCTCAAACGCCGCTTTATCGCGCTCTTCGTCGTATTCATCCAGCTCGCTTTGCGCTTGAGCTAAGGTGCGCGTGAGCTGCTCAATCTGGCTTTTGGCCAGTTGTTTGTCGCTTTCAAGCTGCTGCAAAAGCAACTGATTCTGATAGGCGAATTTCTGTTTGGTCCACCAACTGGCGAACGCGGCACTGCAGGTTGCGGCGCCCACGACCGCCAGCAATAGGGTCTGATTTTCGATAATCCATTGCATAATAAGGAGTTGACCGAGCTAAGATGCGTGCTTCAATGGTATTTTGGCACTGGATAAATGTCCAGTTTGTTGCCCAGAAAATCCTCGCTTACACTGGCTGTTTTGTCTCTCCGCTATTGAAACGAGGAATCATGAACGAGCGTCGCGCCCTAGGATTTGGCCTTGCTGCTGTCCTGCTTTGGTCTACCGTAGCCACTGCATTTAAACTGACTCTGGCCGAATTTACCCCGATCCAGATGCTCACTATCGCCAGCATGGTCTCGGCCATGGCTCTGCTTGTTATCTGTGCGCTGCAAGGCAAGCTGGGGCAAGTTGTCAGCACTTTTCTCGCCAACCCCTGGTATTACCTGATGCTTGGGCTGATTAACCCGCTAGCGTATTACCTCATCTTGTTTAAAGCCTATGACCTGCTGCCCGCCTCGCAGGCACAAGCGATCAACTACAGCTGGGCGATCACCTTGACGCTGATGGCGGCGGTGTTTCTTGGGCAGAAAATTCGCAAGCAAGATTGGGTGGCATGCCTGTTCAGCTATTTCGGGGTGATTGTGATTGCCACCAAAGGCGATGTGCTCGGTTTGTCGTTTGACAGCCCAACTGGGGTGGCGCTGGCACTCATTTCCACTTTGTTATGGGCTGGTTACTGGATTCTCAATACTAAAAACCGCGCCGATCCGATTGTCGGCGTGCTCCTTGGCTTTCTGGTCGCCATCCCGTTTGCGCTCGGGCTGTGTGTTTATGAAGGTGCGAAATGGCACACTATCAGTGTGCAAGGCTGGCTGGCTGTCACCTATGTCGGTCTGTTTGAAATGGGGGTTACATTTGTCCTTTGGCTCTCAGCACTCAAACAGACCAACAACACGGCGCGCATCAGCAATCTGATTTTTGCTTCGCCATTCATTTCGCTGATGCTACTGGCCACCATCATCGGCGAAGAGATCCATCCGACCACCTTAATGGGGCTAGTGCTGATTATCACCGGACTGGTGATTCAGCAGTTGAAATGGGGTAAAAACAAGCTCGCCACTGGCGATGCTTAACGCCCATGCCTTTCTGGCCTACATGGTTAAAATATCGTGGGCCATCTGGCTGCCTTGGCCGCGAATTTGGTCGACGACAAACGCGCGTCCGGGCGAAATACCAAGCGCGGTTGCGGCGGGATGCTCAGCCAAGTAGCACTGCTTTTCTTCTTCATCCTGCATGGTGTCCCAACAACGGCTGACATCGCGCGCCAGATAAAGCAAGCAAGCAAGCCGCTTGGCCACTTTTGCTCGCCCGGGATGGTTGATGTTTTCAATCGCATCTTTCATCTCGAGTGGGAACTGCCACGCTTCAGCCAGTTTGACACCGAGTTCTACCGCATCTGTACCCAGCACCTGTCGCTGCGCCGCCAGGGGCTTCATCCCTTGCTCAATGCGTTCGCGGATCATCAGCGCTTGCTCTGGTACTAAGGCGTGAATCATCAGTTCACCGATGTTGTGCAACACACCGGTGGTAAAGACTTCGCTACTGTCGAGCTTGGCCTGCTCGGCCAAACGGCTGGCAATCATGGCGATATCAAAGGTCTCTGCCCAGTAGCTTTTCAGATCGAGCGTTTCCACCCTAGGAAACGCGCCACAGATGATGGATGAGGAGACCAAAGTGCGCACCGCCTTAGTACCAACCCGCACGACAGCTTCATGGAGATTGTAGATTGGCTGGTTACCGGCAAAGTAAGCCGAGTTCGCCATACGCAGCAAACGCGCGCTCAACACCTGATCCATCGCCAATTTTTGCGACAGTTCAGCAAAGCTAAAATCATCCCGATTCACCATAACCAAAAGCTCTTGCAACACACTTTCGATCCGTGGCAACTCATTGAGACGCGAGATCAGCGCATCTTGGGACATAACTTTTTCCTTAACATCAGCAGAGTCATTAAATATAGCGCATACAGCTCTATTTAGGACCAAACAACAGCTCAAGATACGCAATAAAAAGAATGTTTTAGGCAATACATTGCTTATTTTGAGACACTCATCGGGCCAGAATTATAGACAAAACTTGCAATTTCACCTTGGGAAAGTGCGGTGAGTTGGTTAGGATATAACCAATTTTATAACATCGTTTGCGCTGATGCGAAACGCGGTTCAGTACGCGCTCGCGCCAGTCGGTTTTTTTCGGGCGCAACCTTGGCCCCTTTTTTCTGCTGCTATTACCTATGTTTCGCTTTGCTATCTCCCATGACGTACTCGCCCGCTGGAAACAGAAGATCACCAAAGCTTCTGAGTTTCTCGATTGCGACTGCTATTTTTACTCATTCAGCTACACGGAGCAGTGGATGCTCGAGTTCGCCATGCCCAGCGGCAGCCAAAGCCATTTGGGAGTGGAGATCTACGCCAAACTTGAGCAGTGGCAGGCAGAATGGCCCATAGGGCAAACCGAGGCTCAATACCAAACGGTGAACGATCAGGCGATCGCACTCAGCCCGGTTTGGCTGCTCGATCAGCAGTTGTTTGGCGTGTTGATCGCCCGTTGTCGCAAAGCGCAGCATGCCGCGCCGATGGCCGTGCAACTGTCTGGGCTCGCTGCCATCTTCAGTTTTGAACTGGCGAACTTATACCATCAGCAGCAATTGCGCCATCAAGCCGCTGAACTCACGGCCATACCCAAGTTGCAAGATTTTATCGACTGTCTTGAAGATCACACGTGGATAAAAAGTGTCGATGGTAAATATCTCGCCACCAACCAAAGTGTGGAGCAGGCTTGGCAAAAAAGTGCGCTTGAGATTGTTGGCCAGAGCGATTACGAGCTGTTTCCAGAATCCAGAGCGAAGAAGTTTATCGAATCCGATGAATTGGTCGTGGCCAGCGGCAACCAACAAGTGGTCGAAGAGTGTTATGTGTTTGATGACCAGCAAAATAAGAGCTGGCTGGAGACGATCAAGTCTCCTATTCGTAATCGTCGCGGTGAGTTGATTGGCATTTTGGGTATGACGCGCAACATCACCCGTCGTAAACACATCGAAACCCAGCTCACTTTAGCATCCAGAATTTTCAACAACTCCCAAGAAGGGATGGTGATCACCGATCACAACGCTCGTATTCTCGATGTGAATCAGGCTTTTAGCTCAATAACCGGCTACAGCGCCGAAGAGGTGGTGGGCAAAAACCCCAGTATTTTGCGCTCTGGTCATCATGACGATGCTTTCTACCAACAGTTGTGGCAGCAATTAGAACAACAAGGTCAGTGGAAAGGCGAATTCATCAACCGTCGCAAAGATGGCAGCATTTACCCGCAATTAGCCACCATCAGTGCGGTTCAAGATGAGCTGCATGAGTTGGTCAACTACATCTGTGTGTTTGAAGACATTTCCGCACGCAAAGCCAATGAAGCCAAGCTAGAGCGCATGGCGTTTTATGATCCACTCACTGGGCTGCCAAACCGCACACTGTTGGTGAAATTACTGCAACAGCAGATTAAAAGCGGAGAGCAATCTGGGCTGAGTTTTGCCACTCTTTTTCTCGATATCGACCATTTCAAACACATTAATGACAGTTTGGGCCACCTGTGCGGCGACACCCTGTTATCGCAGCTTGGCCGGCGTCTATCCGAAGCGTTGCACGGCCGGGCACACATCTCACGGATTGGCGGTGATGAATTTGTTGTACTACTGCCAGATCTGCAAAACGACGAGCAGTTGACTCAAGCGTTGAGCGACATTCTCAAAGTGTTCAACCGCCCCTTTCATCTCTCAGAGCAAGAGAGCCTGCGCGTTTCAACCAGCATTGGTATCGCCCGCTTCCCGCAAGATGGCACAAACAGCGAATCTTTGCTGAAAAACGCCGACACGGCTATGTATCTGGCGAAAAAGAATGGCCGTAATGGTTACGCGTTTTACTCGCCAGATCTGACCAATCAGTCGCTTTCACGCCTACGCTACCAATCGGCACTGCACGAAGCGTTGGAAAAAGATCAGCTGTTTTTGCTCTACCAGCCACAGTTTAATCTTTACGAGTCGCGCTTAGTCGGAATGGAAGCCTTGCTGCGCTGGCAACATCCTGAGTGGGGATTGATCTCACCCGCCGAATTCATTCCTGTCGCCGAAAAAACCGGGTTGATTCAGGAGATTGGCTTATGGGTCCTGCGTAGCGCCTGCCAGCAAGCCGCGACTTGGCTCAGTCAGGGGTACCGTTTTAGTCACATGGCAGTGAACGTGTCAGCGTTACAACTGCAAAATCCGCATTTTATTAGCGAGTTACAAGATATTTTACAGGATACCCAACTGCCAGCGAGAAAACTGGAACTGGAGATCACCGAAGGCTTCCTGCTGCACGATCCGGCCAAAGCCATCCAAGCACTCAATCAGTTGCGCGCGATGGGCGTCGAGATTGCGCTGGACGATTTTGGCACCGGCTATTCGTCGCTCTCTTATTTAAAAGGTTTGCCAATCAGCAAGTTAAAAATCGATCGCTCGTTTATCAATGACATTCCCGTCGATAGTGACAGCAACGCCATCGTCAAAGCGGTGATCGCCATGGGCGAAACCTTAGCGCTTACGGTGATTGCCGAAGGGGTGGAGAACCAGCAGCAAATCGACTATTTGATAAGCCAAGGCTGCTTATTGGGGCAAGGTTTTTATCTCGCTCGGCCACAAGATGCGCAGCAACTGGTTCAATTGATGGTCAGAGAGTAATACTGCCCATTTTAACAGGCGTCCTAAACAAGCCTGATTCATTTAGGACGCACTCCTCTTTACACCCACTGTCCCGCGACAAAGCCGCTCGACCAGCACCACTGGAAATTGTACCCACCGAGCCAGCCAGTGACGTCCATCACTTCGCCAATGAAATACAAACCAGAGACGGTTTTGCACTCCATGGTTTTCGATGAGAGATAATCGGTATCGACGCCGCCTAAGGTCACTTCCGCCGTGCGATACCCCTCGGTCCCGTTCGGAGCGATTTTCCACTGCTGCAAAGTTTCAATCACCGTTTGCCACTCTTTGCTGTTGTACTGTTTGAGCGGCTTGTCACTCAGTTCTTTACGTTCAATCAGCACTTCGACTAAACGCTTAGGTAGCACCTTGGCCAAGGTGTTTTTCATGCTCTGGTTAGGGTGTTTTTCTAGGTTGCGCGTCAGCAGTTCATGCAGATCGACTTCAGGCACCAGATTCACGTTCACCGCTTGCCCTGCTTGCCAGTAAGAAGAGATTTGCAGTACCGCAGGACCCGACAAGCCGCGATGGGTGAACAGCAGCGCCTCTTTGAACATGGTGCCGTCTTCTGCGGTGATCTCCGACGGAATTGCGATACCGGAGAGCTCAGCAAACGCTTCTTTGTCCTCTTTGTGCAAAGTGAACGGCACTAATCCCGCGCAAGTCGGCACGACCGGAATACCAAACTGCTCGGCAATCTTGTAACCATAAGGGGTTGCGCCCAACTTAGGCATAGACAGGCCGCCTGTCGCCACCACCAAAGATTGGCATGCAAACACTTCTGCGCCCGCACGCAGCACAAAGCCTTGCTCGGTTTTTTCAATCTCGGTGAGTTGCACTTGGTAGCGCTGAGTGATGTTGGGTTGATCGCACTCACTGAGCAGCATGTTGACGATCTCTTTCGCTGAATCGACACAAAACAGCTGGCCATGATCGCGCTCTTCAAACTCAATGCCGTACTTGTAGATCATCGAAATAAAATCCCAATTGCTGTACTGGGAAAGCGCCGACTTAACGAAATGCGGGTTGCGGCATAAATAATTTTTCGCTGACACATCATTATTGGTGAAATTGCAACGGCCACCACCGGAAATGAGGATTTTGCGTCCTGGCTTTTTGGCGTGATCGACCACCAGTACCCGGCGACCACGACGACCCGCCTCGGCGGCGCACATCAATCCTGCGGCTCCGGCACCAATAATGACGACATCAAACTGTTTACTCATGCTCGTGAATCTCTCTGGCAATAAAAAAGGATGTGCAGTTGGCACATCCTTACTTTTTCGCCGCTATTCTAATGCGAAAGCGGGTTATTTTCCAAGCACTCGCTTACAGAAGAAATGCCGCCAGCAGTGTCACTCCCATCAAGCTGACAGAAAGAACAAACAGCTCGCGTACGCGGTCGCATTTTCCAGTAAACACAGGGTCATGATGATGGTGATACTCGCGGCTTTTTAAGTAGTGATAGAGACGCACCTGCTTGGTGACATTCCCATGCGTGGTAAAAAAACCGTTGCCATCCACTTGTTGATACAAGAGCGGGTGGGCTTCTCGCATAATGTAGATAAGAGAACGCAGTGCGGTGAGATAGCGGGCCAGATTAACGCCCGTCACTACCATAAGCGTGAATAGGATAATATCTGCATTGATCATCTTTTCCTCCCTACATCTTCAACAATGCTCAAGAGAAAAAGACGATCGTCGCCTTTTTTCCCGCTACCGGGAACTTAACGTCCCGTTACGCAGCTGGAGCATCCATCACTGAAGATGAACCTTCTTTCGCCAGTTGTGCCAGATCTTTGTCGATAAAGAACAGCGCCTTGCCGTCTTCACCCACAAGTTCGATCTTGTCTAAAATCCCTTTAAACAGCTTTTCTTCTTCGTGCTGCTCAGCCACATACCACTGCAGGAAGTTGAAGGTTGAATAGTCCTGACAGGTAAAGGCAAGGTGAGCCAGTTTATTGATTTGTTCTGTGATCATTTTTTCATGTTCATAAGTTTCACGGAACACATCACCCAAGCTCACGAAATCATGTTTTGGTGCGGCGATGGCGCCTAAAATTGGCAGAGCCCCAGTTTCGCTCACATAAGTAAACAAACGCTGCATGTGGCCCATTTCTTCTACCGCATGCGTACGTAAAAACTGCGCTGCGCCATCAAAACCTTTATCTTCACACCAAGCACTCATTTGTAAGTATAGATTGGATGAGAAAAATTCCAGATTAATTTGCTCATTCAGTTGGTCGACCATAGTCTGAGACAGCATGTGGGCTCCTGATATTTTCATGTCTGTGGCTGGCAACTATAACACGAAAAATTCGATAACTCTTTGTTCACTGGATACGGTTCTGAGATCCCAACGGCAAAAAACTGTTCACCTAAGTGCTAATGTTGAACTATACCCAAAGGGGAAAATGATAAAGGAGACCACACCATGAGTTATCAACACATACTGGTTGCCATCGATCTGTCTGACGACAGCAAACTACTGATAGATAAAGCCGTTTCTCTTGCAAAAGCACTGGAAGCCAAAGTTTCCTTTATTCACATTGATGTTAATTACGCCGAGCTCTATACCGGCCTTATCGACATCAACATGGCCGAAGCCCAGCACCATGCGATGGAAGCCTCGCGCACCCAACTGACCAATTTGGCGGAATACGCTAACTTCCCTATCACTCATACTTTGGTCGGCAGTGGCGATTTAAACAATGAGTTATGCGACACCATTGGCGAATACAATATCGACCTGCTGGTGTGTGGCCATCATCAAGATTTTTGGAGCAAACTGCTCTCTTCTACTCGCCAACTGATCAACTGCTCGCCAGTGGATATGCTGGTTGTACCATTGAAAGAGTAAGTTTTGCTTTTGCCGCCCATCGCAAATCGGTAGACTGCGCGAATTGATTAATAATTACTCTCAGTTATGTTTTATCTCAATGCAGTCACCCTACTATGGGCATTCTCCTTTAGCCTGATCGGCGTGTATCTCGCTGGTCAGGTCGATTCTTGGTTCTCTGTACTGATGCGCGTCGCATTGGCCAGTGTGGTTTTTCTGCCGTTTCTCAAATTCAAAGGGATCAGTAAAGCGCTGATCGGCAAACTGATGCTGGTTGGCGCTTTTCAACTTGGCCTGATGTACTGTTTCTACTACCAATCTTTCCTGCTGCTGTCGGTGCCGGAAGTGTTGCTGTTTACTGTTTTCACGCCCATTTACGTCACCCTGATTTACGACCTGTTGAAAGGGCGCTTCTCCCCGTGGTACTTGCTCACGGCGCTGATTGCCGTAGCTGGTGCAGCGCTGATTAAATTCTCCACCATTAATGAGAATTTCTTGCTGGGCTTTTTGGTGGTGCAAGGCGCAAACCTTTGTTTCGCCATCGGCCAAGTGGGCTATAAGTTCATCATGGAAAAAGAGTCGCTGGATTTGCCGCAGCATACGGTGTTTGGCTACTTCTACCTCGGTGCGCTGTGCGTGGCATTGGTGGCGTTTGCTCTGCTCGGCAACGTCAATAAGCTACCGACCACTGATGTGCAGTGGGGCATTTTGATTTACTTGGGGCTGATTGCGTCTGGACTAGGCTATTTTGCCTGGAACAAAGGCGCGACTATGGTCAACGCAGGTGCGCTGGCGGTGATGAATAACGCCTTGGTGCCCGCCGGGCTGATTGTCAATATCGTGATCTGGAACCGCGATGTTGACTTGCTACGCCTTGCCGTCGGAGGCGGAGTTATTCTGCTATCGCTGTGGATAAACGAACGCTGGGTGAAAGCGAAAGTTGAGCGCGACTACGCACGTACAGTCCGTTAATAAAAAAGTTCGTTGATAAAAAAGCCCGTTGATAGAATAGTCCGTTAATAAAAACCGCCCACGACATGTGGGCGATTTTTTTTAACGTCTCACTCAGTGCATGGGCGTCTCTTGGCGCACCGCTTGAGTATGATTCAGCACCCGCAGCACGCCACTAAACTTATGCAATTTGCGCTCAAGCTTCTCTCTTCGTTTCAACTGTTTGGCCTTTTTCTTGGCCAACTTAGCCAGCTTCTTGTGATACTTACGCTGCTTTTTTAGCGCTTTCTTGGCTTTTTTCAGTTGCTTCTTATTGAGCGAGAGCAAGCTTATGGCAAAGTCGTTTAACGGCGCGCTCGCCGAGGTTGTGACCTCTGCACTTTCCATCGGCAAGCTCGGTTTAACCACAATCGGCGCGGGTGGGCTAACTATATGCTCGTTTTTCGCTTCGCTTTGCGCCGCATTCTGGCGCAACGCTTTTAACGATGGAATCGCTTGCGGCTTACACAGTGAACCTTTCGCTGCCGACGAACGAGCGCACGCCCGGCAAAGATATTGGGGCGCGGCGACCAATTGGTGAATTTCCCCCAGCTGATCCGCGATCTCTTTGCGGTTCATCTTACAAAAGCGTTTTGCCATGCTACTACTCCAGCGTGCGCGATGTGTATCCATCGTTGATATTTTGAATAATAATAATTCTTACTAAGATATACAGCGCAGCGGAATATTTAGCAAGCAAGTTATCACCGCAAAACGCGCTCCTTTACTTGCCGAGGAGCTAACTCATTGATGCATTAACATAGACGTCAAAACGATTCTTTTTGGTTTCGATCGCCATCGCCGGTTTCTGCCCATCGAGCCACTCGGCATAGTCAGGGCGTTTGACCACGACCCGTTTGCTCGCCAAGGCCAAAGCGGGCGCCAGTAAGGCATCGGCGTCGCTATCGGCGCCCACCAAGGATTGAAACACGCGCATCTCTTTTTTCACCAGCGCACTTTTTTTCTTGTTCTCTGGATGCGGGTACATAGGATCGAGATAGACCACGTCCGGACGGACAAAATTCGGGTCGCTAACCAATTGCGTTAATGCATCGTGACTGGAAGCGTGCAGCAGCGACATACGCTCACTGACCCACGGGCCAATTTCCACATCCTGTTTGGCGCGTTGCAAACCGTCTTCCAGCAGCGCCGCCACCACCGGATTACGCTCGACCATCTGCACTTTGCAACCGAGCGAAGCGAGCACAAAGGCGTCTCGGCCAAGGCCCGCGGTACCATCAAGCACACTCGGTGTCGCCCCTTTATTAAGCCCTGCGGCTTTGGCGATCGCCTGCCCTTTTCCACCGCCAAATTTGCGCCGATGGCCGACCGCGCCGCCCACCAAATCGACATAAATCGCGCCCAGTTTAGGTTCGTCCAGTTTACGCAATTCCAGCCGCTGCGGTGTCAACACCAGAGCCATCACGCTCTGCTCATCCTGCACCAGTTGCCAGCGAGCGGCGATGGCGTCCAATTGCGCTTGCATCGTCACGTCTTCACAAATCAGCTGTAATTGCACTGAAAGCTCCCCAAAAAGTAAGAAAATAATCGCCGCGAGTGTAGCGTAACGCTCACGGAAACCCCAGAGATTGTTGGCTGGCAACGCGCCGTTTAACGCTCAAGTTCGGTCAGTAATTCCTCGATCAATTCGCCCAGCGGTTTCGGTTTGCCGATCACGTAACCTTGGGCATAGTCGACCCCGAGTTCCAGCAACCTGTCTATGATGTCTGGATTTTCGACAAACTCCGCCACCGTCTGCTTTTTCATCTGCTGGGCCAGCTCGTTAATCGCGCGCACCATAATAAGGTCCGTCTCGTTTTCATGCATATCGCGCACGAACATGCCGTCGATTTTGACAATATCCAGCGGCAGCTGGCGCAAGTAACCAAATGAAGAGAGGCCCGAGCCAAAGTCATCCAGCGCGATCAAACAACCCAAAGCTTTGAGCTGGGCAAAAAACTCCATCGCCAGCGCGACGTTTTTCATCGCAGCGGTTTCAGTGATTTCTAAGCACAAGCTTTCGCAAGGAATCACACTGTGCGCCAGACGATCGAGCAAGAATTGAATGAACTCCGGATTCCCCATCGAATGGCCGGAGAGGTTAATCGAGCAGCGCCCCAGACGCGCGACCACCTCTGGCCGCGCTTCCAGCCAATCGAGGGTTTGATTGACCACTTGCTCGTCGATCAGATGGGCGATGTTGTAGCGCTCCGACGCTGGCATAAAAATAGCGGGCGACAGATAACGATTATCACTGTCACGAATGCGCACCAAGATCTCAAAGTGCATTTTTTTACATTCCCGGCTGAGCGGCAAAATGCGCTGGGCGAACAGCTCCAGACGATCGTTGGCCAGCGCATCGTGCACGAGATTGACGCTCTCCATCTCCTGTTGGCGGCGCCGTAACTCTTCACTATCGAGGCTAAACAGTTGATAGCGGTTGCGCCCCAACTCTTTGGCGGCGTGGCAGGCGGTGTCGGCTTGTGCGTGGACCATTTGCGGCGAATCGGCGGTGTGGTCGATCATGCGAATGCCAATCGAGCAGGTGAGGTTGAGGCGCACCGTCTCCCAGACAAACGGCTCGGCCCCTAAGGTGGCGAGAATCGATTTGGCAACACCAATCGCGGTATGCTCATTGCTGTCTTTGAGCAGCACGGCAAATTCGTCGCCGCCAAGGCGCGCCAACACGGCGTTGTGAGGCAACACCTCTTCCAGCATGCTAGCGCAATATTGGATTGCGGCATCTCCCGCATCATGGCCGGCGGTATCATTGAGCACCTTGAGCTGGTCCATGTCGATGTACAACATGGCGTGTACACGGCGATGGCTTTCGACTTCGCCCAGCGAGCGCTTGAGTTCGATTTCAAACTGGTTGCGATTGTAAGTGTCGGTCAACAAATCGTATTTGGCCTGATACTCCAACTGCGTTGCCAACTGTTTGTTGTGCGAAATGTCTTCGCCGACAATCAGCACCTGCCCAGACTCGGTTAACGGGCGAATATTTTCCCGCACCCAGACCGCGTCACCATTGGTATGGCGATACTCAATTTCACGCCGCCACACCCCTTTCATATCCGGATCGGGCTGTAATAGTACTTGGCGCGGGTTCATCGCCTTACTGTCGCAATAGAACTCGTGCAGATGATGGCCGAGCATCGACATTTGTGGATACCCCAACAACTGCTGGGCAAAACGATTGACCTGCTGGATGCGATTGTTGGCATCAAGCGTCACCATCATCACTGGTTGCTGCTCGTAGTAATTACGCAGATTCGATTCGCGCTTGTAGAGTTTATCTTCCATCACTTTACGCGAGGTGATATCGCGCGCTTCAAACAGATAGCGCGGCGCTTTTTTGGCTTGAGAAGAGAAAGGCTTGAGCGACACTTCCAGCACTATCGAACCTTGTTCGGCGCTCCAGATCTCCGCTTCAAAGGTACTCACCATCGACTCCGAAGAGGCAAAATAGCTCGCTAAACGAGCGCCCGATTCGTCTTCCCAATGCTTGTGCTGCCATAAAGGTCTCTCAAGTGGCATGCCCGGATAAAACAGCAGTGTTTGCAGTTGGCTGTTGCTTGATATCAGGCAACCGTGCTGATCCAAAATGCCGATGTACTGCAAGCTTTGGTCGAAAATCGATTCGAGGATCAGTTGACTCTCTCTGGCGAGGCTTTCACTGCGGCGCAAACGGCGCAGATAGGAAACTTGCAACAAAATCACGCCCAGCAGCAGCACAAAGGCGATACCAACCATGCGGAGCTCGCGGCTATAGCGCTCGAAAAACGGCTCCGGTTTATTGAAAAACACCGAGGCAGATTCTCCTTCCACACCGAGCCCCCAGCGTGCGACCGCTTGATAATCGAGACGAATATCTGGCTCTCCCACCCGAACTTTGGGCAGTGGCGCGCTTGGGTTAGCCAGCACGTTGAGTAAAATTTCTCCGGTTTCAAAGCCTTGCTTGTAGCCACTCTGGATAACCCCACCCACCGCGCCATGGCCCACACCGACATCGTGCACCAGATAAATTGGCGAACGGCTCATTTGGTTGAGTTTTTTCCAATCGTCACTGCTGGTCAAATGGCCGCTGATATCGCGATAGTAAGCCCAAAACAGCACCGCATCACTCATGTCCATCCAAGCCGTCTGCTGTGCCAGATCCAGCATGTTATCCGGTACCAAGTGCATCACTTTGTGCTGATAGCGCGGATGCTCGGTGAGAAAACGGTCGATCTGCACACGCAACGCTTTCCCGCTGATGGAGTGATCCGTCACCACATAGATCTGTTTGACTTGCGGCTGCAAACGCTCAATCAGCGCGATGTTGGCGAGTATGTCGGTGTCTTCGGTAAGACCCGTGGCTTTTAAACCTGCATGCAAACTTGGCTGGTAATCATTAATTCCGCCAAAGATCACTGGTGTATCACCAAGCTGCTCGGCAAGGCGCTGCATCAACGCCAACGCGATATTATCGCTGACCACAATCGCGTCGAAATGCTCCTGTTCCAGCTTGGTTTTGTAGAGGGAATAGAGCTGATTGAGAAAACGGGCGCTTTGATTGCGTTTGCTGTCTAAGTAGAGCACGCGCATCGAGATATCACGCTGCTCTAGCTGCTGCGCCAATCCTCGCTGAAACGAGTCAGTCCAGTAAAAGCCTTGATGGTAGGAGTGAACCACCAGCACTTTTTTCTCTTCAGCCGTTGCAAAAGCGCTGCAGCACAGCAGCAGTAAACAGACACAAAAACGCACGCATTCACCTTGTTAATACTGAGACGGTTCAGGTGCAAAGCGCGATTGTGTAAGCTGAGCGACCCTTGTTAGTATTATACCCTCACGGCGGTTAAAAAAGGGACAAAGAATGCAGACAACCAACGCCAAACTGGATGAACTCGACCGAGCGATTTTAAAAACGCTGATGGCGGATGCGAAAACCCCCTACGCCGAGATGGCAAAGCAATTTAATGTCAGCCCAGCCACGATTCACGTGCGCATCGAAAAGATGAAAGCCGCTGAGGTGATTGAAGGGACAGAAGTGATCGTCAATACCAAGAAACTTGGCTATGACGTGTGCTGTTTTATCGGCATTAATCTCAATGCGGCGCGTGATTATCACTCGGCGCTGCAAAAGCTCAACGCCCTTGACGAGGTCGTGGAGGCTTACTACACCACCGGTGCGTACAACATTTTCGTCAAACTGATGTGCAAATCGATTGAAGAGCTGCAATATGTGCTGATCGACAAACTGCAAGCGATCGACGAAGTGCAGTCCACCGAAACCCTCATCTCACTGCAAAATCCGATCAATCGCAACGTCAACCCTTAACGCTGCCGTTCAGCAAAAAACAAGGCCAGCACTGTGGCTGGCCTTGTATCAAGCATTCACGCTTTAGTGATTTACGCGGCAATACCGCAATGACGCAGCAAAGCATCAATTTGTGGTTCACGACCACGGAAGCGTTTGAACAACTCCATTGGCTCTTCGCTGCCGCCCATCTCAAGAATGTTGTGCAGGAAGCTTTGCCCCGTTTCAGAGTTGAAAATGCCTTCTTCTTCAAAACGTGAGAACGCATCGGAAGAGAGCACTTCAGCCCACAGATAGCTGTAGTAACCCGCGCTGTAACCACCGGCGAAAATATGACCGAAGCTGTGGGAGAAGCGAGCCCACTCCACCGCTGGCAGCACCGCCACCTTCTGTTTCACTTGCGCCAGCGTGTCCAGTACACGCGGGCCGACTTCCGGATCGAACTCAGTGTGCAGGGTGAAATCGAACAAACCAAACTCAAGCTGGCGCAAAATCCCCATCGCCGACTGGAAGTTCTTCGCCGCCAACATTTTCTCTAGCATCGCTTTAGGCAGCGGTTCGCCCGTTTCATAGTGGCCTGAGATAAACGCCAGCGCTTCTTCTTCCCAGCACCAGTTTTCGAGGAACTGGCTTGGCAACTCAACCGCATCCCAAGGCACACCATTAATGCCAGAAACCGCGCCGGTACTTACTTGGGTCAACATGTGATGGATGCCGTGACCGAATTCGTGGAACAGCGTGACCACTTCATCGTGAGTAAACAGCGCGGGTTTGTCGCCGATCGGACGGTTGAAGTTACACGTCAGATACGCCACCGGCGTTTGTAGCTCACCTTGCGCGTTAACGCGGCGCACACGACATTCATCCATCCACGCGCCGCCACGTTTGTGTTCACGCGCGTAGAGATCAAGGTAGAAACTGCCGCGCAGCGTACCTTGCGCATCGAAAATATCGAAGAAACGCACCGATTCGTGCCAAACATCCACGCCCTGACGCTCTTGCACGCTCATGCCAAACACGCGCTGGAGCACTTCAAACAGGCCACTGACGGCTTTGGACTCAGGGAAATAAGGACGCAGCTCTTCATCAGAAATTTGGAACAGATGCTGTTTTTGCTTTTCGCTGTAGTAAGCGATGTCCCACACGTTGAGTTCAGACACCCCAAACTCTTGCTCAGCAAACTGACGCAGTTCTTCGACTTCGCGCTCACCTTGCGGCTTGGCTTTGGTGGCCAAATCATTCAAAAAGCCAAGCACTTGCGCTGGGCTCTCGGCCATTTTGGTCGCCAGCGATTTTTCGCTATAAGTGTTAAAACCCAGCATACGGGCAATTTCATAGCGCAGTTTTAACTGCTCGTTGATGATCTCCGTGTTGTCCCACTTACCCGCGTTCGGGCCGCGATCAGAGGCGCGTGTCACATACGCTTCGTAAACTTCACGGCGCAGCGCTTGGTTGTCACAGTAAGTCATCACTGGCAGATACGACGGTACGTCGAGCGTCAGCAGATAGCCATCCAACTCTTTGGCTTCTGCCGCCGCTTTGGCTGCCGCCAGCGCGGATTCAGGCATGCCTGCCAGCTCTTTTTCATCCGTGATGTGCTTGGTCCAGCCCATGGTGGCATCAAGGGTGTTATTGGAGAATTTCGAGCTCAGCTCCGACATGCGTTTGCTGATCTCGCCGTAGCGATGCTGCTCGTCCGCAGGCAAGCCGATGCCCGACAACTCAAAATCACGCAGTGAATCGGTGATGGTTTTCTTCTGCGCTTGCGTCAGTTTTTGATACTCATCGCTGGCTTTAATGGTTTTGTAAGCTTCAAACAGGCCTTTGTGCTGACCGACCCAAGTGCCGTACTCCGACAACATCGGCAAGCAGCTTTCATAGGCATCACGCAGCTCATCGCTGTTCACCACCGAGTTCATATGGCTGACGGGTGACCAAATACGGCTCAGGCGATCATCCACTTCCTCAATCGGCGCAATCACGCTTTCCCAGCACGGATTGCTGTTGTCCGCCAGCACTTGGTCAATCTTGGCGCGGCAATCGGCAATCGCCTGCTCGACCGCAGGTTTCACATGTTCAGGTTTGATTTGAGAAAACGGAGGCAGATCGGTAAATGTAAGTAGTGGATTCGACATATAAATTCCTTTTGTTTGGCTCATAGGCGTGACTTAGGCAGCCGCGCGTCCAACGGGCTGCGCGCTTCCATCGACTGTTTTTCAGCCAACGGCGGTAATACGTACTGCATTATGACACTACATATGAGCAACAGGTTCAGATTTCAATACTATGGAGCAATTTTGTCCGAGCTTAGGCTGAGAGATCCATCAACATCCGCATCACTTGCGTATATAATCACCCTATTCATCCCAGACCACACTCTGCCAAGAGTGTTACGAGAGTGTATTTTGCTGAGTTATCGCCACAGTTTTCACGCTGGCAATCACGCCGACGTGGTAAAGCATATTGTTCAGAGTTTGATTCTGGACGCCTTAAAACAAAAAGACAAACCCTTCGTCTATCACGACACCCATTCCGGCGTGGGTCGCTACGATCTGACGCATGAATGGTCGGAAAAGACTGGCGAATACAAACAAGGCATCGCACGAATTTGGGAGCAAAATAATCTTCCTGAAGATCTCAAAAGCTACCTCGATGCCATCAAGGCACTGAATAACGGCGACAACTTACGTTACTATCCTGGTTCGCCACGCGTGGCGCGTGCTCAGTTGCGCCCGCAAGATCGCATGGTTCTGACGGAGCTCCATCCAAGCGATTACCCGCTCTTGGAACAAGAGTTTCACCGTGATCACCAAGTGAGTATCTACAAAGAAGATGGCTTTTCACGCCTTAAAGCCAGCCTGCCGCCACAAGAGCGCCGCGGTTTGGTGCTGATTGATCCGCCTTACGAGTTAGCCAAAGAGTACCGTGATGTGGTGCAAGCGATTTACCAAAGCCACAAACGTTGGGCGACGGGCATCTACGCGATTTGGTATCCGGTGGTCAATCGCTGCGACATCGATGATATGCTGGAAGGGCTTGAAGGGCTCGGCATTCGCAAAATCTTACAAATTGAGCTCGGCGTGTCACCCGACACCAACGAGCGCGGCATGACGGCATCCGGCATGATCGTGATAAACCCACCGTGGAAGCTGGAAAGCCAGATGCAAGAGATTCTGCCGTTTCTGCAACAAGCCATCGCGCCAGCGACAGGCCACTGGAAAGTCGAATGGGTGGTGCCGGAATAACGGCTGAGCACTCCTCTCTCAGCGCAGCGCCTTAACCGCTGCGCTTTTTTTCACCCAACATCGCCACTTAATCTACCTAATATTCCTTTCGCGCGAGCTTTTCTAACTCTCTCATCGCTATTTGTCATAAGCATCGTCACTTTTTCCCATTAAGCAAATTGCTAGACTCGTTTTATGATAGGGGAAAGCGGTGGCATTGACTTCACAACGCGCCACCCCAATCTATGTTGGGCACTCAAAAAATCAATAAGATCTTGGAGAAAGTAATGGCAACGCATTTTGACTATATCTGTATCGGTGGTGGTAGTGGCGGTATCGCATCAGCCAACCGTGCAGCCATGTATGGCGCGAAAGTGGCGCTGATCGAAGCGAAAGACCTCGGCGGCACCTGTGTCAACGTCGGTTGTGTACCGAAAAAAGTGATGTGGCATGGCGCGCAAATCGCCGAAGCGATGAGCCTTTACGCTCCAGATTACGGCTTCGATGTGGACGTAAAAGGCTTCGACTGGAGCAAACTGGTGGAAAGCCGCCAAGCGTACATTGGTCGTATCCACCAATCTTACGATCGCGTGCTCGGCAACAACAAAGTCAACGTGATTAAAGGCTTCGCGAAATTCATCGATGCGAAAACCGTGGAAGTGAACGGTGAACACTACACCGCGGATCACATCTTGATTGCCGTGGGCGGTCGCCCGACCATTCCAAACATTCCGGGTGCGGAATACGGCATCGATTCCAACGGCTTCTTCGACCTTGCTGAGCAGCCCAAACGTGTTGCTGTGGTCGGCGCGGGTTACATCGCGGTAGAAATCGCTGGCGTACTCAACGCGCTTGGCACCGAAACTCACCTGTTCTGCCGTAAAGAATCACCACTGCGCAGCTTCGACCCAATGATCATCGACACCTTAGTGGAAGTGATGGCGGCAGAAGGCCCAAGACTGCACACCCATAGCGTGCCAAAAGAGGTGGTCAAAGAAACCGATGGCAGCCTAACGCTTCACCTTGAAAACGGTGAAAGCCAAAACGTTGATCAGCTTATCTGGGCAATTGGCCGTCACCCAGCGACTGACGCCATAAACCTCAGCGCAACCGGCGTAGCCACCAACGAGCGCGGCTACATTAAAGTCGATGAGTTCCAAGCCACCAACGTTGCTGGCATTTACTGCGTGGGCGACATTATGGAAGGCGGCATCGAGCTCACCCCAGTTGCGGTGAAAGCGGGTCGTCAGCTTTCTGAGCGTCTGTTTAACAACAAGCCCAACGCGAAGATGGATTACGAGTTGGTGCCAACCGTAGTGTTCAGCCACCCACCAATCGGCACCATCGGCCTGACCGAACCAGAAGCAATCGCTAAATATGGCGAAGAGAACGTAAAAGTGTACCAATCTGGCTTTACCGCAATGTACACCGCGGTGACGCAACACCGTCAACCATGCAAGATGAAACTGGTATGCGCAGGCGAAGATGAGAAAGTGGTTGGCCTACACGGCATCGGTTTCGCGGTAGACGAAATGATCCAAGGCTTCGGCGTGGCGATGAAGATGGGCGCCACCAAAGCCGATTTCGACTCAGTTGTGGCTATCCATCCAACCGGTTCAGAAGAGTTCGTTACCATGCGCTAAGGCGCCCCAAAAACATAACCGCGGGCAAACTTACCTGCCCGCGGTCATTTGCTTCCACCTCACAACCACAAGGTCATTCTTGCTGGATCGGTGCTTCTAAACCATAAGATTCATAGATACGAGTGACTTCTCCTGAGCGTCGCATCTCCAATAAAATCGCTTCTAATTGATCTATGTATTGATAATTCGCAGAGCGCTTAGGGACACTAAAAAACCGCCCATTCAGCGACACGTCTTTGTAGGCGATTTTTCTCAACTCCGGATCGCTGTCAAACACCTCCAAACCATGCTGCTCTGAAGTGATAACCAGATCCAACCGACCCGCCTTGAGCATGTTGATCAATTGATCACCCTTGGTGACAAAGTTTGTGCGCAACTTATCCACATTTTGATTAAATTGCGAACTATAGAAACTGCCATTGAGCGCACCAATCACATACCCTTTACTGACGATTTCATCAAAATCTTGCGCATCGATATCAGAGTCTTTACGAGTGAAGTAAAACACTTCTCTTTTTCCGTAGCCCATCAAGAGAGGATGTAAGTACGCCTCACGCTCTTCATTCATCGAATGCAAAGGGATGATGTCAACACCACCTTGTGGAGCAACACCAATGGTTCTCGCCCAAGGCGCTTTGGTCCATTCGATTTGATGACCCATTTTACTGATGGCTTGAGTGATCACATCCCCACCCGGCCCTTTGCACTGACCCTCTTCGTAATAAAGAAAAGGGAGCCTGTCTCGACAATGTCCTTGCCAAGTGACACTGGCCCACAGTGGTGTTGAAAAAAATAATCCTAACCACCCCAACATTAATAATTTAACGGTTCGACTCATGCGAATTCCTCCAGCTAGTCACGGGTAAACGCAGAATCCATCACTGGACTTGGTCTATGTGTTTGCTACTCCTTCATAAGTTTTGCCCAAGTTTGATAAAGTGCAACGGCGGGTAGCCAGTCTGCTTTTTGAAAAAGGCGATAAAGGCGCTGTCTGAGGCAAACTCCAGCCAATACGCCACATCGGTGACACACAGGCCTGACGAAAGCAGTTCGATTGATTTGAGCAAGCGCCACTGCTGGCGCCACTCTTGATACGACATGCCCGTGTCGCTTTGAAACATTCGTGTGACGGTTTTGCTACTCAGGCCAACACGCTCGGCCAGCTCAGATGCTGAGGGCGCTAAAAAAGTATCTTGGGTCATCGCGGCGCGAAACGGTTGTAACCGGGCATCTTGTGGCAAGGGGAGCTGGAAAAAGTGGCGTTTGGCGCTCGCGAACTCTTCCCAAAACAGCGCGACGGTATTGCGCATCTCTGCTTCTGCTTTGTCCCACGGCCAAAACGCCATGCGTTCAATCAACGCTTGTAATAGTGGGTTAACATCGATCATCACCAACTCCACCGGCGCCGTGAACTGGCGACAATCAAAATAGAGCGAGCGATAGGCCACCACATTGGTCATCACCGCGCGATGAGATAGGTTGGGCGGGATCCACACGGCTTTGGTCGGCGGCAAAGTACAGAGCGAATGGTCCAGTATAAAAGTCATGCAGCCTTTCGGCGCGTAAAGCAACTGCCCTTTGCTGTGTTGATGCATGCCGGAATCGTGCTGGCCGATCTCAGAGGCGATCCCAATAACGCTGGCGGGCAACGCATCGGCGTCAAATTGGGTTGCTGGGGTAATCACTGCCATAATGTCTCTTACCATCCGTATTCACATCCAGCCATCTTCGCCTGTCCGAATGTTGATGTTTTCATTCTTAATGTCGTTAACTTACCCAATATCATGGCAGATATACTCACCGCGAACAAAACAAAGGTGAGAATCGCAATGAAAGCAAAACCCTCTCTTGGCTTAATGGTCGTGATGCTGATGTTTCCGCAAATTGTCGAAACCATTTACAGCCCCGCCTTAGGCTCGATTGCACGGACATTTAGCGTCTCTTACGCGCAAGCGGCGCAAACTCTCTCGATCTATTTTGGCGCGTTTGCACTCGGCGTCGCAGTGTGGGGCATTTTGGCTGATCAATGGGGAAGACGCCCCACCATGTTACTGGGCTTGTTGATCTACGCTGCCAGTGCGTTTGCCGCGATGTACACCGACAGCTTTACCGTTTTAATGTTGGCGCGCGCTTGCAGTGCGTTTGGTATCGCTGTCGGCTCGGTCGTGACCCAAACGATGTTGCGTGATTGTTTTACTGGCGCGGAGCTTGGCAAAGTCTTCAGCTTAATGGGCTTAGGGATTTCCATCAGCCCGGTGATCGGCATGTTTAGCGGCGGGCAACTCGCCCAGCTTGGCGGCCATGCGGCGGTCTTTCTGGCTCTGTTTGTCTTGGCGCTTGCCTTGTTGCTCTACAACTTCGTCAAATTGCCAGAAACCCAGCAAAGCAAACATCCCCTTGCACTGGGTGCATTGAGCAGACGTATGGTCAAAGATGCGCACATCTGGCGTTCGGCCTTCTTGGTGGCGCTGTATAACATTGCCCTGTTCTCTTACTACCAACTCGGCGCTTTTGCATTTGCCACGCTCGGTTACTCCGCCGAACAGTTCGGCTACAGCGGTCTCGTGCTTGGGCTCGGCTCATTACTTGGAAGCTATGTGAATAAAAGCTTGTTGGCCAAAAACATGTCACAGCAGAGCTTATTGAAAGCCGCGTCACTGCTTTTGACGCTCGGCGCTATTGCAGTTTACGCGTTACAGGCGTCGATCTGGTTTGTCGCCCCGATGCTGTTAGTGGTGATGGCGTTTGGCATAGCCATTCCGAATGTGCTGAGTATGGCGTTACCACAATACAAAACGCAGGCAGGCAGTGCTGGCGCGCTATTTGGCTTGATGTATTACCTGTTGATCGGCGCTGGCTTAGCCATCGCGGCGCTCGTCGGCCACCTTGGCTGGGTGCTTATCACGTGCGGCTGCGCCACTGTACTGCTGACTCTATCGGGTAAAACGAAGGGCTAACTCCGCTAATATACAAAAGGCCATCAAACGATGGCCTTTTGCGTTATGGCGCACTATTTTTTACTTCACCGCGCGAACCAGTTCGGCGATGCCGTCCCAGTCGCCGTTGTCCATCATGGCGGTTGGCACCATCCACGTGCCACCACAGGCAACAACCGATTTCAGCGCTAGGTAATCTGCCACGTTAGATGGGCTGACGCCACCAGTTGGCATAAATTCCACAGGGTAAACCGCGGTTAGTGCTTTAAGCATGTTGACACCGCCTGATGGCTCTGCTGGGAAGAACTTCAGGGTACGCAGCCCCATTTCCATCGCTTGTTCCACTAGGCTTGGGTTGTTAACGCCCGGTACGATGGTCACACCGCGTTGCTGACAGTATTTCACTGTGGTTGGGTTAAAGCCGGGGCTGACAATAAAATCCACCCCCGCTTCGATGGCAATGTCCACTTGCTCCGTGGTCAGCACCGTACCTGCGCCAATCAGCAAATCAGGGTACGCTTCACGCATCAGACGAATCGATTCTGCCGCTGCCTCGGTGCGGAATGTCACTTCCGCACAAGGTAAACCGTTTTCTACCAACACTTTCGCGAGTGGCAAGGCGTGTGCTACATCGTTGATAGCGATAACTGGGACGATTTTGATCTCTCTTAATCGTTGTTCAAGTGTTTTCATCAATCACCTCTAAAGAATAAAGCTCAATGCTGCAACGATAATAAAGGCGATACCACCAAGTAACGTTTCCATTACCGTCCAAGTTTTTAAAGTGGTTTTCTCGTCCATTTCCATCAAGCGGGAAACCAACCAGAAACCGGAGTCGTTAAAGTGAGACAGCACCGTCGCGCCACCAGCAATGGCGATCACGATAAAGCACAGATCCAGTTCGCTCAAGCCTGTTGTTGCCGCGACCACAGGCGCAATCAGTGCCGCCGTCGTCGTTAGCGCCACAGTGGCCGAACCCTGCGCGACGCGCAAGCAAGTGGAGATGACAAACGCGGCCACAATCACCGGCATGCCAGTATCGGTCAGCACGTTGGCCAGCGCATCACCAATACCACTGGCGCGCAACACACCGCCAAACATGCCGCCCGCGCCTGTCACGAGGATCACACCACAAATCGGCGCGAGTGAATCGCCGCACAGCTTTTCCAACTTCGCCATGCCGTAATCTTTGGCAAACGCCAACAGACACACCACCAAGGTGATGAGCAGCGCCACCGGCGTTTTACCCAGCATGCGTAAAAACGCCACCAAGGGTGTTTTACCGTCGATAACGCCCGCCACTGCCAGCGTGTTTAAGCCGGTATCCAAGCAGATCAGTAATACGGGCAGCACTAAGATGGTCATTACCGTGGCAAATTTTGGCAATTTGCTTTCATCGACAATCGCATCGCTGTTAAAAAAAGCTTTTGACAGCGGAATGTCGAATTTTTTGCCAGCATATAGACCAAACAAGTAGGCACCAAGATACCAAGTCGGAATCGCGACCAAGATCCCAACCACCAGCAACAGGCCGATGTTCGCGCCGAGAAACTCCGCCGCCGCCACTGGGCCCGGGTGCGGCGGCACAAACGCATGCATCACCGCAAATGCGCCCGCAGAGGGCAAGGCATATTTCAGCGGTGAGCCGCCAAAGCGTTTGGCCACACTGAAGATGATCGGCATCATCACCACAAGGCCAGCGTCAAAAAAGATCGGGAAACCAAACAGCAGCGAAGCAACCCCCAGTGCAAGCGGCGCACGCTCTTTGCCAAAGCGACCGATCATGGTGTCGGCCAGCACTTTCGCCCCGCCCGTCACTTCCAAAATTTTGCCAATCATGGCGCCAAGGCCAACAAGCAGCGCCACAGAGGCCAGTGTGCCGCCAAAGCCTCCCAGCATGGTGGGCACTACTTTGTCTGCCGTGACGCCAGTGGCGATGGCTGTCGCCAAACTGACGGTAATCAGAGAGACAAAAGCGTGCACTCTGAGTTTGATGATAAGGAGAAGCAAGGCGGCAATCGCCAGCGCTGCAACGGTTAAAAGATACGTAGGATCAGGGGTTTGGGCTAGCTGTTCCATAGGTTCACCTTTACGAATTATAGTTTGTGTTGTGGTTCACATTTATTGAAGTTACCGGTAACATGTTACCGATAACATGAATAAGATAAACCCATATTTCCAAGTGAATTTCAATTTTGAGATCACGCGCAAGTTTAGTTATGAGGGCAAATTATGGCGGGTAGTAGTGTCATTGTGATGGGTGTCTGCGCGAGCGGTAAAACCACCATCGGTGAGCTTTTGGCGAAAAAACTGGGGCGTAAATTCATTGACGGCGACGATCTTCATCCTCGCGCTAACATTCAGAAAATGGCCTCTGGTCAGCCGCTGAACGATGACGACCGCACGCCATGGCTGGAGCGCATTCGTGATGCGGCGTATAGCTTAGAGAGCAAAAATGAACACGGCGTGATTGTCTGCTCGGCGCTGAAAAAGTGTTACCGCGACCAGATCCGCGATGGCAACCGTAACGTGACGTTTCTGTTTCTCGACGGCGATAAGGCGCTGATTTTAGAGCGTATGCGCCAGCGCCAAGGCCATTTTATGAAAGAGAACATGGTCAACAGCCAGTTTGCCACCTTAGAGCGCCCGGACGATGAGCCGCAAACCCTGATTGTTTCTATCGACGCGCCCATCGAACAGGTGGTGGAAGAAGCCGCCGCCGCATTGATCGCACAAAGCGAGGTCACCTTATGACTCATCCGGTTATTCTTGCGGTCACCGAACGCCTCTCAAAGCGCAGCGCGCAAAGCCGTGCGGCATTTTTAGCCCGCACCGCGCAACAGGCACAACATGGCAAAGCGCGCGCTCATCTATCTTGCGGCAATTTGGCCCACGCGGTCGCGGCGTCTTGCTCGGCCGAAAAGCAGAGCATTCTCAACTTCACCCACGCCAATATCGCCATCATCAACGCTTACAACGACATGTTGAGCGCGCATCAGCCTTATCAATTCTATCCCGCGCAAATCAAAGCCGCGCTGGCTCCATACGGCCACACGGCGCAAGTAGCGGGCGGCGTGCCTGCAATGTGCGATGGCGTGACCCAAGGCCAGCCGGGGATGGACTTGTCGCTCTTTTCGCGTGATCTGATCGCGCAATCCACAGCCCTCTCTTTGAGCCACAATGTGTTTGACGCCACCTTGCTGCTCGGCATTTGCGACAAAATTGCCCCCGGACAACTGATGGGCGCACTCGCTTACGCACACTTGCCTACCGCGTTTGTGCCAGCGGGGCTCATGGCAACGGGCATCAGCAATGAAGAAAAAGTCGATATTCGCCAAAAATACGCCGCGGGTGACGTGGGCAAAGAGGCGCTGCTCGATATGGAGTGTCGCGCCTATCACTCCGTCGGCACCTGTACCTTCTACGGCACCGCCAACACCAACCAACTGGTGTTTGAGGCGATGGGATTGATGTTACCCGGCTCGGCGTTTATCCATCCAAACTCCGAGCTCCGACACGCGCTGACTGAACATGCAGCGATCAAAATTGCGGCCATGACCGCCGGCTCTGCCCACTATCGCCCGCTGGCTGAAGTGGTCACTGAAAAAAGCCTGATCAACGGCATTGTCGCCCTACTTGCTTCCGGTGGTAGCACCAACCACACCATTCACATGCTGGCGGTGGCGCGCGCTGCCGGACTGGCGCTGACGTGGCAGGACATCAGTGATTTGTCAGACGTGGTGCCACTGCTAGCACGCGTATACCCGAACGGCCCGGCGGATATGAACGCCTTCCAGCAAGCGGGTGGCGTGCCTGCACTGCTGCATCGCTTGAATGAATCGGCTCTGCTGCATCGTGATGCCAAGCCGGTATTTGGCGAGTTCGAAGACCAAATGAACCTACCAAACCTCGTCGACGGTAAGCTTGTTTGGACACCATGTGAGGGTACGTTCGATAGCCATGTGATCGCCGACAAAGGCTGCGTTTTCCAGTCTACAGGCGGTACAAAAGTGCTGACTGGCAATTTGGGCAAAGCGGTGGTGAAAGTCTCTGCGGTGAAAGAAGAGCAGCGCGTAATTGAAGCGCCAGCGCTGGTGTTCCAGTGCCAGCATGAGGTGGAAGCGGCTTATAAGCGCGGTGAGCTCAACCGAGATTGCATCGTGGTGGTGACGCACAATGGCCCAGCGGCAAATGGTATGCCAGAGCTGCACAAGCTGATGCCAATTCTCGGCAATGTGCAAAAGGCGGGCTTTAAAGTGGCGCTGGTCACCGATGGCCGACTCTCGGGCGCGTCGGGCAAAATTCCATCGGCCATTCACGTCTCTCCAGAAGCGATACGTGGCGGAGCAATTGGTTTAGTGCGTGATGGTGATTGGCTACGTCTCGACTGCCAAACGGGCGAGCTTAATAATCTCAGCGACACAACAGGTCGCTGCGTGCTTGAAATCGATACAGAGGCAAGCCAGCAAACTTGGGGACGCCATCTGTTTCAGGTGATGCGCCAGCATGTCAGCAGCGCCGATCAAGGGGCGAGTTTTATCGTCTGATCAACAAGGGCGCGTTCATCGCGCCCTTGGTTTTAATCACATCGACCGAGTTACACACTCTCGCCAGCGGTAATTTTGTAGCCCATATCCACCACGCTTTGCTCGGGCTGCTCTCCACGCAAACGCGCCAACAGCAGCTCGGCACTTTTCTCGCCGATCTGAAAACGAGGCGTATCGACACTGGTCAGTTTCGGGCTGATGGTTTGGCCGATATCGAGCGCGTTATACCCAACCACCGCCAACTGCGCAGGCACGGCAATACCGCGCTGCTGAGCCACCAGCAGCGTGCCGATGGCAATGTCATCGTTGGTACAAAACACCCCATCGAGCGTCGGCATAATGGCCAGCGCGCGTTGCAGCAACTCATCGGCGAGAGAAAAGCTGGAGTGATCGCCCGTGAGAACGTGTTGTGGAATCAAGCCTGCTTCGAGCATGGCGCGATCATAACCTTGCATGCGCAGCTTAGTGCGCGTGTCTAAACGCGCGCCAAAATAGGCGATGTGCCGCTTACCCGAGGCAATCATGCGCTTCACCACCTGATACGACGCCTCAATGTGATCCAACCCGACCGCCATATCAATCGGTTGGCTCGGCAGCTCCATGGTTTCCACCACGGGAATGCCGGCGTTTTTGATCATCTGCAAGGTACGTTCGGTGTGGTGGCTCTCGGTCAAAATCAGCCCATCCACCTGATAAGAGAGCAGCGAGGCAATTTTGCGCTCTTCCTCTAACTCGTCATAGCTAAAGTGGGCCAACAGCGTCTCGTAGCCGTGCGCTTTGGTGACGGTTTCAATTCCTTGCACAAAAGAGGCAAAAATCTGGTTGGACAAAGAGGGCAGCAGAATGCCAATTGCGCGGCTGGACGATTTGGACAGCATCGCTGGGGCGCGGTTTTCGATGTAACCGAGCTCCTCAATCACCGCGGCAATTTTCTCGCGGGTCTTTTCCGCGACCGACTGCGGATTGCGCAGATAGCGCGAAACGGTCATTTTGGTCACGCCCACTTGGTCGGCGACATCTTGTAAAGTCGTGCGTGCTTTTTTGCTGCTGGGCGCGGCAGAGGTATGTTGAGGCATAAAACGCTTTTTATCAGTAATGTTACGTGTAACATTATGACCCGTCTGCGGCACAGGCACAACCAGTCGACACGGCTAAAAGCCGACTAAAGTGATTTTGCCTTGCGCCATTTGCTGCAACTGGCAGGAAAAATCGACCCGCTTGTCGGCTTCCTTATTAAACAGCACTTTGAGTTTATCAAACGCTTGCGGCGCAAAACTGACGCTTTTGAGCCGCAGACTTTTGCGCGTCAAGCTGTCGAGAAACGCTAACGAGGATTTATCCAGCACCCGCTGGCAGGTGTCGAGTATCGCTTTGCTGACCATCTTTTTGTGCACCGCTTGGCTTAGCTGCTCGGGCGAAATATGCGGATTGGCCGACGCCAGCACGCACACCGCGTAAATATCAAGCACGGCTACGGCGCGCGGTTTTTGCGTTTCCCCATCTTCGTAAATGGCGATCAGACACGGCACCTTGCTGTCATCAAACTGCTGCAAGCGAATATTGTTCAGTTCAATCTCGCTGTGCACCACCTTTTTCAGCAGCTTTTCCAGTTGGCTGAGCTTGGGAAGCGCCAACTCTTTTTGCACTTCCACCAAAGCATCCAGCGCTTTTTCACTCTCTTCCGCCCCTTGCACTAAAGGCAGCAGTTTGCGGTGCAGCGCTTCATCATCAAACGGTTTGCTCAACACAAAACTGGCACCGGCGGCTTTGGCCTGAGCGATTTGCGCCTCATCATCCACAGTGGTGATCATGGCGATTTTGATCTGCGGGTAGCGCTGCGACACCGTTTCCACCAGCGCCAAGCCCGTCATATCCGGCATGTGCCAGTCGGTCAGCACTATGTCTGGCTGCCATTGTTCGATCGTCTCCAGCGCTTGTGTCGCGCTGTTGGTCTTTTCAATCGACAAGCGACGATAACCAAAACTTTGCAGCGCTTTGCGCACAATTTCTAACGTTGCCCTGCTGTCATCGACTATCAGTATCTTCACCTTACCGCCAGCTCCACTGCGAAAACTGTTTAAATTATAGGCACAAAAATCGCTAGCATCTAAACTTAGCCATACCACTAGTCATAAAGTTGATTATCTATGTCTTTGGAATTGCTGCTAAATGAACTTGGCCCCGATCTGTTGATGACCCTCGCCATCAATCTCGGCTTGCTGATCTTGCTGCTGTGGTTTGTCATTCTCTGGCTGATGCTGCGCGAGTTTCGCCAAGCGATTGGCTCCTCAACCCAAAGTGGTGCACTCAGTCAATCAGCTCAAGCGCTGTGCGAAGAGTCGGTCAATCACGCGCTCAACTACAGCAATGAAAACCGCGAAACCTTAAATGCGCTGGTGCAAATCCAACAGGCTTTGGAGCAACAGGTCGCTGAGATCCGCGCTGCGAGCAGCGGCCACAGCCGTGAAGAGCAAGCGTCGATTGAGCTGCTCAATCAGAAACTGTCCAAATCGCACCAACTCATCCGCAAGCTGAAAGGTGATCTGGATAAAAGTACCCGAGGGCTACGTAAAGCCAAAAATATCCTGCTGGAGCAGAATGATACCGTCGCCGGGCTACGCCAGCAGAAAGAAGCGATCGAAAAGCAGTTTGAGCAGCTGGAGCGTGAATACATCATGATCAGCGAAAGCGGCGGATTTCAGGACATAGAGCAGAACTTTGCCAAAGAGAAAGAGCAACTTTTGGCCACCATTGAAAACTATAAGCGCCAGTTAGCCAACCAAACGGCTTCAGCGCCGCAAGCGTCAGAGCTGAATGAGCTCAAGCAGCAACTGGCCGCCAGCCAAAAACAGTTGCTACATTTAGGGCGAGAGAAAGCTTTTATCGAGAAGAAGTATTTGGAGCTCAGTGATTCTCAGTCATCGGATGCCAATTAAGTGCCAAACTTGCCACAGTCAGCGATTAACACCATGATTATTTTATGAGAATGCTATCTCATAAATAAGAAAAATATCACATATATTACAAATTTCTTATAGACTTACGGCGAATTAAACAAGAATTAGAAACGTACAGTGCAGTTAGGTTCCAGTACCACGCAGGTTTTCTATCATCTGCTGGATCTCGATGACAATCAGAAACAAGACTTTCTTCAAAAGCTCAAACAGAGTTCGCTTGAGTTGTATCAGAGCGTCATGCCTTTGCTCGAAGCCGACGGACAAGAGCCCTTCACGCAATTGCTGGGGTTTCACGCTCAGCAAGCAACCCACGCAACACTGGATCTCTCCGGTCACCTGATCGACAAATACCAGCTCACTCACGAGCTCGGTCGTGGCGGAATGGGGGTGGTGTACGCGGCGTATCGCGCCGATCAAACCTTCGAGCAGCAACTGGCGATCAAGTTCATTCAACCGACCTTAAGCAACATTTTGGGCACTCGGGCGCTATTTGATGAAGCGCAGCTTTTGGCGCGACTCAATCACCCGTGCATCGCTAAGGTGTTTGACGGCGGCATGCATCAGGATTCGGTTTACATCGTGATGGAACGGGTCGAAGGGGTGACGCTTGAGCGCTTTTTGCAGCAAAACTCGCTTAGTAAGGCGCAAAAACTGACCCTGTTTCGCCACATCTGCCAAGCCATTGAGCATGCCCATCAAAATCAGGTTCTGCACGCCGATTTAAAGCCAGAAAACATTCTCATCGATAAAGACCAGCGACCTAAACTGCTCGATTTTAACTTAACGCAAAAAGTGTATCCTCCGGCCTGCGGCGAAGGGCAGCTCGGCCTGCTCGCCTACAGCGAACATTACGCCAGCCCAGAGCAGAAAGCGGGCGCGTATCTCACCCAGCAAAGCGACCTCTATTCGCTGGGCAAAATTTTGCAGCTGCTTTTCCCCGCGCAGCCCAAGCACTCGGATCTTCGTTTGATTGGCGACAAAGCGACCGCGCAACGCACCGCAGAGCGCTATCTCAGCGTCAGCGAGCTGCGCCACGACATCGAAAATGTGCTGGCGTGCCGCCCCATTTCGCTCAAACTGCATAACCCTTTTTACACCACGCGCCGCCTGTTGCAGCGCCGCCCTATCCCTTCACTGTTAATCATCTTGCTGCTGATTTCGGGGGTGAGCTTCACCAGCACTTTAATGGCGAAAAACCGTCAATTGCATCAAGAAAAATTGATCGCTGAAGAGATGATGTACGAAGTGACCAGTTTGATGTTTCACAGCAAGGGCAACGACGCGACGGAGCTGTCGGTCAACGCCATGCTGGAGATGACGCGGCGACGGATTCTCTCCAACCCTGAGATCCCCAAACACATCAAACAGAAGATGCTGCTGGCGATGCTCACTCCGGTGCCGAAAAAACAGAGTGTTGACGCCACCCGCACTGAAACTCACAAATAAGTAGTACTATGAAACGGATTTTTTCTTTCACTCTGCTGTGGTTGGGCAGCCTTATGGCCCACGCCACGTCGCCCAAAACCGGCTATTTTATCGATGCGCCCGTCACCGGGCTCTATTACAAAACAAGCTCAAATTTGAGCGGTTTAACTCACAAAGGGGCATTTCAATACCAGCCCGGCGATGTGGTGAGTTTTTTCCTCGCTCCCAATGAGCAAGGCTACCTGCTCACCACCCTTTCCGCTCAGGAAGTGATTACGCCAACGCTGGCCAGCACCAAACCAAGCCGCAGTATCAACCTTACGCGCCTGCTACTGTCACTCGACAGCACGCCGGAAAATCGCGATGAGATAGTGCTGGTCAGTAGCGTGCTCTCCAACCCTCAATTTCAGCAGCAGTTGCAGCGCATCGATCTCAATTTTCTCGACCACAGTGCCGAGCTTTTGGACCTGCCACTGGTGTCGGTCAAAGAGGCGGTGGCGCACCTAAACCAGAGCCAGCGCTACATTGAGCAGCATTTCATCTCCGACGAGGTGATTTTTTCGCCGCTCAATACCCGTCTGAGCAACATCATGATCAAGAAGAAAGATTGGCGCGGACGCGCTTGCGCGCTGGATGTACGCCATCTCGAACGGCCAGACTACCACACGCCGATTGGTGCGATGAGCTTTGAAATCACCGCTGACAGCCTGATCCAATACCCGAGCCTTGGTGACTATTTCAATGGCTGCTTTTTAGACCGAGCCCAGCCGCACGCGCATAAAACGGTTGAGCCGCTGAGCCATTTTGCCCACTGGCAAGGGGTGGTTGGCTGCGCGGCCAAAGGCTGTACCCGTAACGATCTCAATGGCTTTTCTTTGGACGATTTCGACGACGAAGGGGATTGGAAATATCGCTCCGTGGCGCTCAACTTCGATCCGCAAACCCAACTGATCCTCGGTAAAGTGCAAGGCATGGGGCGTAGCGAACGCGTCCCGCATGCCAATCGCAGCGAAATGATCTGGTTTACTTACCCAGAATCGCTTGGCAACCGCATTGCTTACCAAGGGGTGTGGAAAGAGACCGTCTACCAAGAGAGTGATATCAGCGAGCGCTGCCTGCTGGTCGAGCAGGGTAAGGTGTTTGCAGGGCCAAGTAGCGTTGAGCGCTGCCCGACAACGCGGCGCAGTTACCCGCAAGAGGTCAGCGCACAATACGCCGACATGTGGTGGCTCAAAAACCCCAACGGCTACGCGCAGCTGGCGCAGATGAACATCATGGTGCGCTGGTTTCCCACCGAGTACCCGGCGCAGTACACCACTTGGGAGTATCTGCCCGCCGGTCAAGGGTGGGATCAAGGGATTTTGTACCGTTACCAGCAGCAAGTTTCCCCACAACGAGACGGCTCCGACCGGATCGATACCTATCGCATCTCTGAATTTGTCAAAGTCGCAGGAGAAGCTTCATGAAAACAGCAAGCTCACAACTTACCCAAATTATCCGCCAGTGGCAGGCGGGCGATAAGCAGGCCGAAAGCCAGCTCTATCAGTTTGCCTATTTGCAGTTGCGCCACATTGCCCAGCAAGAGCGCGAGCGCAGTGCAGAGAAATATGGCACAGAGAACCAAGTGCTGGCCGACAGCGTCAACAGTACCACCGCTTTAATTCACGATGCCTATTTGAAAATGTCGAACAGCGATCGGAGTGAGATCACTAGCAAGCGGGCCTTTTTCCTTATGGCCGCCAAAGTGATGCGGCAGATTTTGATCGACAACGCCCGCGCGCTACAGGCGCAGAAACGTCAGCAAGTGACGCAATTGCCCCACGAACAGGATGAAAAAATCGAGCAGTTGATCATCATGGACAAGGTACTGGACAACTTCAGCATCCGTTACCCGCGTCAGTCCAACGCACTTAAACTCAAATACCTGATGGGGATGAAAAACGAGGAGATCAGCGAACTGCTCGAGTGCAGCGCCAGCTTGATTGAAAAAGACCTCAAATTCTCCCGCTGCTGGCTGCAATCAAGGATGGCGTAAGCTGATGCGAGCTAAAGCGATTTTCACTGCTGCCGCGTCGCTCGTCGCGCTGGCACTCTGGCACTTGCTCACCCCAAGCCAAGCGCCATCGCCAGCAGCAGCGACGTTACTCGCGCAGGCCGCTGACCCCCGATCGATGGCAAGTAAGGCAAGCCCGCCTGGTAACAAGGTCGGCCCTACGACGCCCGCCTCAGTGACACCGCCTGCGACCATCACCCAACCCATTGAACCGAAACCGCCCACCACGGCGCAACAAGAGCAAGCTTCGCCGGAAGAGGAAGCGAAGGAGCAAGTCGAGCTGACCTTGAGCACGACACAGGCTCTCACCTCCACTAGCGAGGGCAATAAAGGCGTGGGCCAGAATCGTCCACCCGAAATCATTGCCACTGTGCAGCAGGCGCTGCAAAGTCAGATAGCAGGCTGGGATCTCGACCAAGGCGCACCACTGCGCTATACCTTGGCGATTGACGGTCTGTTTCGTGATCCTGACGACGATGCACTGAGTACCCGAGTGCAGCTCAACGTTCCCGGATTAAAGCTCAGTGCGACCAGCCCATTGACGATCGTCGGCAGCCCAAACCAAGCGGTGAAGTCACCACAACTGCTGATTTCAGCGCGCGATGATCACCACGGAATGGCTGACGATGCTTGGGTAACGGCGCGCTTTGATCTGCCTGCGATTGGCGAAACGGGTCACGCCTTTACTCATCCCTTGATTGGCCAAACTTTCTATCGCCTCGTCGCCAGCCAGAACTTTGCTGGCACGCGCTACCCGTACGAAGTGATCTACTGCGAAGCGTGGAAGCTGGTCAATCATCAGGTCTACTTTGCCGCAGCCAACCAGCGGCGTGCGTGTCCTAATGATGATTCACTGCGCCTGATTGGCGAATTTGAACAGCAAGACGAGACGCTAATCCTCACCAGCAGCCTGTCGGCTTTTGATGCTCAGCAAACTTGGCTACTGCGCAAGAGTTACCCCTCCAACATCAAGGCAGGTCTGACCAATCATCTCATCACAGTGCAAGATGGCAACCGCTACCACACTTACACCATGCTGACTGACAAGCAAGCGATGGAACAGCGACTGAACGTGCATACCGGGCAAACGCTCTATCAAATGCAGTTTTTTGACTATCTGTTTATTGATGACCTGTTTATTGATGACCGGTTTACCGCTGGTCAGCCTAACGACCGTGAGCCCAATTACGTTGCGGCGAAAGTCGGCAACTACATTTTTGAACGCCAAGCGACCGACCCCAGCAGCTACCAACGGTTTGATTCCGACCTTAACATTCACGCGGCGCGTGGCAGCTTTGATTGCTCTATCTTGCTGCCCTATTTTGACTTGTCCGTCGTCGCTGGGCGTGGCGGCTACGAAGATATTGTCTCTTACAGCTACAACATCGAGGGCGTGGCCGAGGTGGCCTGCTTTGCTTTTCCATCGGGCGCAGGAAAAACATCACTGGCGATCAATCACGATTACCGCGATGACAACGATTTTATTGAGGGCGAAATCTACAGCTATATTCTCCGCCCCAAAGCGCAGTACGCGCACCTGCTGGAAGAGTTAAAAATCAATCTGATTTATCACCACCCCATCAAGCCTTAACGCTGGGTCAGAAGTTCCATAACGCCTGAATGCCAGTGCTCAAGGTCCAAGTGTCCGCATCCGGTAGCCAAGCTTGGCGCGGCTGCGGCACGCCCTGAGCATCTTTGATCATGACGTTTTGCGGGTCTGACTCAAAGCGTTTCTCGTAGCCCATCATCACATACCAGGCGAGCGATAGGCCCGGCATAATTCGGTAACTGAGTGAGGCTTCCGCCGAGGTACGAAAACCAAAATCATCAAACTGAACATTGGCAAAACGGCTGTTTTCCGTCACGCTCCACACAGGGATGCCCGCAGTCCAACGGCCGCTCACCCGCCAAGGACTCGCACCGTAGAGATGGCCGCTGTCATAGGCGATACCTGCGTCTAAAAAGATGTCGGTCGATTTCTCTTCCCAAGTGCTGTCTTCACTGAACACCGGATTCACATAGCCATTTTCTCCGCGCAGCGCAAAACGCTTGTAGGTTTGATAGCTAAACGCAGGTCCCGCCACCAAGCGCCAATCGTTCTGCCATTTGTAATGCAGCAAAACCGTGGTTGAAGCCTTGGTGTACTCAAACTGGTTGGTTTGCATCAACTGACCACCTTGATGCCACTCTTCATCGGCAGAGGAGGGAGAAAATGTCGCCAGAGCATCAATCGAAAAATCAAACTGATCATTGATGCGATACAAACCACCGGAATTGAGCACCAGATTGGTGACGGTCACCTCAGACTGAGTCGCCGGGAAGTTTTCCTGATAGGTGATATTTTCCAAACCAAAGGTGAAGTAAGAGTAACCAAACTTGGTCTCCTGCGGCGCTTCTTGCGCAACAACCGAACCACTCAATACCACCAGCCAAGCTAACTGTTTCATTTACCTCTCCCTTTTCTTCGAATTGAGGGGCAGATGGTAGCGAGATGAGCAGGTTTTCCAAGCCAACTAATGATAAAAAAATCAAAATATATTTTACGGTTTTTTTAACCTTTTCCGTGTCTTGCATCTTGAGCTCAAGCCTTTTAAATAGACGACAATTTTGTCTCTTCTTCCTCGGCTTAATGAAGAAGGGATCGGCATCAGCCATTCCATTGAACAAAAAGAGAATGAAAAGGGATCTCAGATGAAAAAGGTAAGTTTGCTGGCAGCGTCAGTGGCCATCGCTTTAACAGGTTGTGGTGGTTCAGACAGTGGTTCAGGTTCAAACAGCAATGTGGCTCCTGGCGGAGTGGTCATCACTGGTTTTGATGGTTACTTTAACCAAGCGGTGGTGTTTCTTGATCAAAACAACAACGGCAAACTGGATATCGGTACCGATACCCTTTTCGGCCTCACCGATGAGCAAGGTCGCAAAGAGATCCCTGCAGGTACGCAAGGTGTCTTGGCACTGCAAACGCTGACTCCGGGCGGTGCAGTACAAACTGCGCTGACCAACCACGACGCCGCCACTTACGCGGGTAAATACACCATCGACATGGACCACCCAACGCAAGCAATGGCGCATGAAGTAGTTCTGCGCGCTCCTGCGTCTTCTAGTGTGATCTCTCCACTCACCGACTTGGTAGCGATTGAAATGGCAGCAGGGGCCAGTGAGCAAGAGGCCGTTGCGAAAGTGAGCACGGCGCTTGGCGGCACTGATGCGCAGCCAATCAAACCACTAAGCAATTTCATCGACGGTAGCGACAAAAACGCCAACCTACACAAAACGGCACAGATCCTAACCGAATCTAAAGCCGCTAACCCAAGCAGTTACGACAAAAAAGCCGTCCAATTTGCTGAAGAAGCCGGCAAAATCGTCGCAACATTGACCTCTGAGCAAGTCAACGAGGTCAACTACAAACCGGTAATTAAAGACACCGCTCCAGAAAACGAGACGCTCGCACCAAGCGAAATCGTCAATAGCAAACTGGTCGTTAGTAGCACAGTACAAAGCCAAGCACAGAAAAGCCTCAACGCACTAACCATAGTGCAAGAGGAAAATTTCTCACCTGCGAGGATTGTGCTTAATGGTTTGTTTAGTGATCTTGACCAGCCAACTATCGAGATTAAGGTCAGTACAGCCTCTACTTTGACTGAAGCTGGCCTTGTGGCGAACATGGATGGCTCTGATTTGGTGATCTCAGCGAAAGAAAGCGGCGTGGTCAAAGCGGGTGAATTTACCATTGTGCTGCAAGCACAAGATAAAGCGAGTGATGCCAGCCTAGTCGGTTCACCAGTCAGCACCAAACTGATGCTCAAGGTAACGTCAGCAAACCTTGCACCTGTGGTCAATGAAGAGGCCAAAGCACAAATTCAAGCCGAAATTGATGGCTGGCAGTTGCAAGAAGGTGAACTGTTCTCGCAAACCATTAACTTGGCGTCACTCTTTAGCGACAATGATGGTGTGATTAAATCAACTACGGTTGGGCTCGGCGGCGTTGTCGATGGTCTTTCTTCAAATACAGATCTTGAGAACCTTATCGTAACCATTTCTGGTACCCCTAAAACGGCATGGAATCAGAAAGGGAAGATCACCGTAAGCGTGAGCGACGATAAAAATGCTCAGTCGCCAACCGTGACTTTCTTGATGCCTGAAGTCAAAGCTGGTGTAACGCCGCCTGCGACCCATCCTCTAGAAGGTATTACTTGGTACAGACTTGAACACGGTGGTGGTACTCAACAAACGGATTTTGGCTACGATCGCATCTGGTGTGATACCTTGCGCTTTGAAAATGGTATTGTTTCGGGCAACGTACGTACACTCGATAACTTGACCCAATGTGGTGATGTTGAAGCCAGTTCTTGGTTTAACGGCACTTATGAACTGCAAGGCAGTGTGGTTACAGCCACTTTTACCAGTGACGAAGGCACCGAGCAAGCTGAACTGACCATCAAAGATGCCAGTGAGATCGCACCGGGAGCAAAAGTGCTGATTTGGCACAATTTAGCTGAAAACAAAACGGAACAATACACGATATTTAGCCGTAAGGCTGATGCTGAAGCTCGCATCCAGCTACGCTCGGACAACGGCTCAGACCAACGCATGTTCCCAATGACATTGCCAACCGCCACTGAAGGCCAATTCGCCACTGGCAAGGTGTCGATGTCTCTGCTCGAAAATACTAACCCGCAAGATGACAATGTCATGGATGCGAACCTGATCCTTGAGATTGAAGACCAAAACTTCACCTGTGCAGACGCCAGTGAGTTCTATGATAAAATGCTGTTCACTGGTGAGGGGCTCGGAAACGGAATCTCTTCAGGTGGCCAGTGGGACAGTAACTTCGAGTGCTACAACAACAAAGAAAACAATATTGTCCACGCGGCCATCGACTTTGATCTACCAGCCCTAACCGTGAACAACGTTTACAGCTTCGTTGGCAAAGTAAAAGACAGTCAAGGTGAATACATTGAAGCCATTAAGTTCAATATGACTTGGACTGGTACTGGTGACAACGAATAATCAAGCCTATATACAATACCAAGCCCCGCATCGCGGGGCTTATTTTTTGGTTTTCTCAAGTTTTTTTGGGGGGCTTAAGCTACTTAACGCACAACACATTCAACAGCGAAGAGCCTTTTAGCTGCGTGATGCGGCCATCGGTAAACAATCCTTTTTTCCCCCGCCCCCAATACGGCAGATGAATCGGCCAACTCTGGGTCTCCATCACTCGCGAATCCAGCAAGGTAAGAAATTCTTCATCGGTGGCAAGGCGCATGTCGATGTCCGCGCATACCACACCAGCTCCTTCGTAATCTAAGCGATTCCACGCTTGGTTGTGTTCCATGTAAAACTGGTGGTCATCGTCGAGCACATAAGGCACAGCGTAGGTACGTCCTTTGAGTTCAGCTTGACGGCGAATTTCAATATCAGGCGTATCACCTTGTTTCACCAGCGTTTTAGGCGCAGCCGTTGCCAGCGGTGCTTTGGTAGCTGGCGCCGCTTGGCTTGGCGACGGAGCAACCTTCGCGGCCATTGGTTTTGCGGGCGTCTTGGCAGGCATTTTTTCTGCGGGTTTTACTACCGAGGCAGCGTTCGATTTCGCCGTTTGCATTGGCGCTGTAGACTCCACCACACGGATAAAGGCCTCTTTATAGCTCGACAAGCTGCGCACGCGTTTTAAATCTGTGCTCGCTTGGTCAAAGGATTGATAAGGGCCAATTAAGCAACGGTAGCCCTTATTCTCAGGCTTCATCCAAATGTCGGTTGTGATCTGTTTATACAGCGGCTTGGCGTTATCCAGCGGCATCGGCTTACTTAAAATACCGCATTGGATCCAGAAATAATCCGCTTTGTCGCCACTGGGCACTTTTTTTCCCCATAACCCTGCGCCAATAGGGCAATTTTTGTCCAGCATCGGCAATTCATTACTGCTGGCTTGGGTGGCTTCACATAAAAATTCAGCGGCCTGAGTGGAGAAACTTGCCACCAAAGAGTAGATCAACACGCCGAGCCCGAATCCTTTGAGGCCCATCCGTGGTCGTCGCATCGCCTTTTTCCTTTCCATACGCTTCACTCTACCTATCGTCAATGAACTTATCGGCAACGGCCTACTGAGCACCGCTACGGTGAATAAAAAATGACAAGCAAAAAAAGAGCCGTAATAGCTTACGACTCTTAGTTTAGGTAGATTTTCGATTATAAATCAATCATCTCAGATCACCCTTTGTAGATTTTCGGGTTGAAAACATCGCGCAGCCAGTCGCCGAGCAAGTTAATCACCAGTACTAAGGTGACCAATACAACACCAGGGAAGGCGGTGATCCACCACGCACCAGAGAAGATGTAGTTAAAGCCGATACTGATGAGCGCGCCAAGCGAAGGTTGGTCCACCGGCAAACCTAAGCCAAGGAACGATAGGGCCGCCTCCGACATAATCGCGTTGGCCACCTGCACAGTCGAAATGACCAAAATCGGCGACAAACAGTTAGGCAGAATGTGGCGGAACATAATGCGCGGCGCTTTAAAGCCCATCACGCGCGCCGCTTCGACATACTCTTTCTTCTTCTCGGCCAACACGGAGGCACGAATGGTACGCGCATACTGCGGCCACTCGGCCACACCGATGATCACCACCAGCATCACCACTGCATACTGGCTGTAGAAATCACTGCCAAAGCTGGCTTTAAAAATCGCCGAAACAATGATCGCCACCATCATGGTAGAGAAAGAGAGCTGAATATCCGCAAAACGCATCAAGAAGTTGTCGATACGGCCACCGAAATAGCCTGCCGATAAACCGATGATGATGCCCAGGAACATCTGCAATGCCACCGCAAGGAAACCAATGGTCAGCGACAGACGCGAGCCATACAGCATGGTGGAAAGAATATCGCGACCTTGCTCGTCCGTACCAAGCAGGAATTTCTCATCGCCGCCTTCCATCCAAGAAGGGGGCAATTCGGCATCCATAATATCGATGGAAGAGAGATCATAAGGGTTAGTTGGCGCAATCAGCGGCGCGGCCAACGCAAGCAGCAAGCAGAGCATAAAGATGCCAAAGCTGGTCATCGCCACTTTGTCGCGCTTGAAATAGTAAAGAAAATCCGATTGCTTAAAACGCTCCAACATTGAAGGAGCTTGAGCGACTTGTGACATGATTAGGCTCCTTTTCCAGTTAAGTCTACAGTTGGGTTGATCAGACCATACAGCAGGTCAACGATGGTATTGGTCACCACGAAAATCAGCCCGACAAAGATAACGTAAGCGGTGATCAGCGGCGTATCGACGCGGTTGATCGCTTCAAGGAAAAGAAAACCCGTCCCCGGCCACTGGAACACAGTTTCGGTCAAAATGGTGTAGGCCACCATGGTCCCAATCTGCACCCCACCGACGGTGAGTACTGGCAGCATGGTATTTTTCAGCGCGTGCTGATAATAAATTTTATTCAGCGCGAGACCTTTCGCCTTGGCAAACTTGATGTATTCCGAGCTCAACACTTCCAGCATTTCTGAACGCACCAGACGAATAAACAGCGGCAGCATGATCGATGCCAGCGCAATACATGGCAGCACCAAGTGTTTCAAACCGTCAATAGTAAAGAAACCAGACTCCCAGCCGAGCAAGTTATAGGTCTCACCTCGCCCATAAGATGGCAGCCATTGCAATTCAATTGAGAAGACGTACATCAACATAATCGCGGTGAGAAAGACCGGGATCGAGATGCCAATACTACTGCCCGCCATGACAATCTTGGTAAAAAGGCTCTTGGGGTGAATCGCCGAATAGACGCCCAAAGGAATAGAAAAGACGATGATAAGTAACGTCGCACCAAACACCAGTTCCAGCGTCGCTACCAATTTATCCAGAATAACTTCAACCGCTGGGCGCTTGAAGAAATAAGATGTGCCTAAGTCGCCCTGCACCGCAGCGCTGACAAAGCGAGTGTATTTTGTGATAAAGGGATCATTTAAGCCCAGCTCATCGCGCAGCGCTTGACGCTCGGCTTCTGAAACTGACTGGCCCACAAGCTCACGCAGCGGGTCGCCCAGGTTATCCTGAATGGCAAACGCCACCAAACTGATCACAAACATCACTATCAGTGCCTGAAACAGGCGCTTGACCAGAAACGAAAACATTCCTTGCCCCTTCAACTATCCATGACTATGCGTGTCTAGAGCGACAATCACACAAGAATTCAGCCTGAAAATGGCACTCAACCCGACTGAAACAAAGCTCAGTGCCGAAAACAATCCCAGCCTTCGATCGCTCGAAGGCTGGGCGAGTACTTCGCGCAGAATTACTCTTTAACCACCAAATCACCAAAGTATGGGAAGTCCATCGCGTTGACGATTGGCTTGATGTCCAGCGTAGATTTTGCGCCCCACGCTAGGTTCTGCCAGTGTAGAGGAACAAACGCCGCCTCGTTGTACAACGTTGCTTCGACTTTCTGTAGCATCGCTGCACGTTTAGCTGGATCGGTTTCTACGTTTGATGCCTCAACCAACTTGTCAACTTCAGGGTTGGAGTAGTGACCACAGTTGTACTGGCCTTTACCCGTCTCTTCGTTACGCGTCATAGTGAGGAATTCAGAGAAGTTCGCCGAATCTTCCGTATCTGAGTGCCAACCGATCATCAACATGTCTGCCGCACACTTATCAAACTCTGGCCAGTACTGCGCTTTTGGCATGGTTTTCAGATCAACTTTAATGCCAATCTTCGACAACATGGCCGCCGCGGCTTGAGCAACTTTCGCATCGTTCACATAACGGTTATTCGGTGCGATCATCGTCAGGGTAAAGCCTTTCTCATAGCCTGCTTCTTTCATCAGTTGCTTGGCTTTTTTCAGATCAAAACGAGGAACGAGATCCGCGTTGTAGCCTGCGTAACCTTCAGGGCCTTGTTGACCCGCAGCGGTTGCAAAACCTTTCATGATCTTGTCAACGATACCTTGGTTGTTGATCGCATGGACGATCGCTTGACGCACACGCACGTCTTTCAGCGCTTCGTTGCTGTTTTGGTTCATTTGGAACGTGATGATACGTGTACCCGGTAGCGTCACGAGATCAATGCCTTTCGCGTCTTGCACGCGTTGGTGATCGTTCGGTGCCACTGGCGCAATCATGTCAACACCGCCAGACAGCAGCGCAGCAACACGGGTCGCATCTTCTTTGATTGGAACCAGAGTCAGCTTGTTCACGTTACCTTTTGACTCTTTGTCCCAGTAGTCTTTGAAACGTTCAAACTCAACCTTCACGCCCTGTTCACGTGAAGTGACGATGAATGGACCAGTCCCTGAAACGTGGGTAGACGCGTATGAGTTGCCGTGTTTTACCACTTCCGACTTGTCTTTGCCGTCCGCCGTAGTGCCTGAGTAGAACTTACTGTCCATTGGGAAGATGTAGGTCGCCGTTTGCAGCACCAGCGGGTAAGCGCCTTTTGAGACCAACTCAACGGTGTAATCATCTACTTTGACCATTTTTTCGTACGGTTCAAAAATAGCTTTGAAATCTGGCGAGTTTTGCAGACGGTTGAAAGTCCAAACCACATCGTCTGCCGTCAGTTCGTTACCTGAGTGGAATTTCACGCCTTTACGTAGTTGGAAGCGGTACGTGGTCTCATTAACACGTTCCCATTTTTCAGCCAAGCGAGGTTCAAAATCCAATTTTTGTGTGTAACGAACTAGTGGATCAAACACCATGTGTGACATTTGCAGGGTGCCACCAGACAACTGCTCGTGTGGGTCAAGTGACACTGGATCTGCATCATAAGCAACTTTAATGTCTGCAGCCGCAGCACTCAGGCTAAGGCCTGCTGCCATTAAAGCGACCACTAGTTTGCTTTTCATGGTTTTCATTGCATAACTCCTTATGCGGGAATCCGAATCCCTAGTTGTTGTATTTGCGTCTGTTATTGTGCCAAGCAAGCTTGGTTATGCCGTTCTCACCTCTTCCCTCAAGCCCGTGAACTCTGGCATTAAGGAAATCAGGTGTTTACTGTACTCATGTTGCGGGGAACGGAATAGGTGTTCAGTCGGAGCGACTTCCAGCAAGGTTCCCATCTGCATCACGCCTACCCGGTCACACATTTGGCGAATGACAGGCAGATCGTGGCTGATAAACAACATGGTTAAGTTCAGTTCGCTTTGTAAATCTTTGAGCAAATTGAGGATCTGTGCTTGTACCGACACATCCAGCGCCGAGGTCGGTTCATCACATATCAAAAGACGAGGTCGAGTCGCCAACGCGCGCGCAATCGAAATGCGCTGACGCTGACCACCGGAAAACTCATGTGGATATTTCACCCCAGCCATTTTGCCTAAGCCGACGTGCTCAAGCAGATCGTTGACGATTTGGCGCGTTTCCGCTTCGCTGTTGGTCAGTTTATGGAAACGGATCGGCTCGGCGATGATGTCGAAAATTTTCATGCGCGGGTTCATCGAGGTGTAGGGGTTTTGGAACACCATCTGCATTTGGCGACGCAGCGGGCGACGCGCTTTCTCTGATTTCAGCGCAGTCAGGTCAATCCCTTCAAACGACACTTTTCCTGAATTTGGCGTATACAAGCCAGCAATCACACGCGCAATCGTCGATTTACCTGAGCCAGACTCACCCACCAAGCCGAAGGTTTCCCCTTCATGCACTTGGAAGCTGACGTTGTTTGACGCCTGCACATACTCGCGGCGGCTCTCAAACAGCGAATCTTTAGTCACAAAGCGCAGATTAACGTTTTCCACATTGAGCAGCGGACCAGAATATTTTCTCTGGTCTTCGCTTTGGCCCAACCAATGGTTTTTGATATCCAGTGGCTTGAGCTCTTTGGCTTCCTCGATGTAGCTCACCAACGGGAAACGATCGAGCTTCACGTCTGAGCGTGGCACCGCCGAAATCAGACTGCGCGTGTAAGGGTGATCAGGATTACCGAGTACTTTGGCGGTTGGACCAAACTCAACTAAATCACCACGGTACATCACCGCAACACGATCCGTAACGTTAGAGACTACGCCCATGTCGTGCGTTACCAACATACAGCCGACATTATGCTGAATGCAGAGATCGCGGATCAGGTTGAGAATCTGATCTTGGATGGAAACGTCCAGTGCAGTGGTCGGTTCATCCGCAATGATAAGATCGGGTTCACCCGCAAGGGCAATCGCAATCACCACACGTTGACGCATCCCACCAGAAAATTGATGCGGATACTGCTTGAGACGGTTTTCCGGCTGCGGAATACCCACTTGCTTCATCAGCGACAGTGCACGTTTATACGCTTCGTCTTCAGACACCTTCATATTGGCATGAATGGTTTCGGTCAGCTGCTGCTCAACGGTAAACAGTGGGTTGAGAGAAGTCATCGGATCTTGGAAGATAAAACCGATTTTGGAACCACGTACACTGCGCATGGCTTCCGGTGAGAGGCCAGAAATTTTTTCACCATCAAGAAACACATCACCGCTGGCAATACGGCCCGGAGGACTGAGCAAATCAATGACCGCATTACCCACGGTCGATTTACCAGCACCCGATTCGCCCACAACACCGACGATTTCGCCTCGTTCAATATTGAACGACAGCGATTTCACCGCCGCGTGTACGCCGTGACGAGATGGATATTCGATACGAAGATTTTTCACTTCCAATAGTGACATTTCAGACCTCTACTGCCTTGTCTGTGGTTGCAACAGCCTTATAGAGCTATCCAACACTTCAATGATTCCATTCTGATTTCAGCATAATCCTCTGAAATTCAGGTCGGGAGACAATTTGGCAAAAAACACACAAAAAAGCAACAATTAAAGTATAAAGCGCGTCATAAAAGCCCTAATTAGGCATATATATCGAATACGTATTCATTAACAGTTATTTAACTGAGCAAAGAAATGGAATTTTTTGTGTGTTACTTAGCATTTATTGCAGCAAAATACTCTAAACATGATTAACATCTAAACCTTGAGAAAAACGACATTTAGGGCAAGTGAATATTAACAAACACAAAACAACACACCATCTCATAAGCCTAGCGATAGCGGATAATCTTAATGCGTAACTAGTCATTAAGAATAAAACTCTACACATCCACCAAGAGAGTTTGCCATACAATCGACTTTATCCTAGCCAATGGGAATATCGACCAAATCCAAAACCGCTCACACGATAAGCGACTTTTCGCCTCTCCCCTCAAACAGAGGGTTCTGCTAAGCAAAACACTGAGTTAGCGTAAGAGCTGGCGCGGCAAATAAAAAATATAGTCAAGGACTTGCACTGCAGCGAATGGATTTCGCAGCAATGATCAACATTGAGAGGTTGACCAAAGTTTGACAACGAGAAAAATCGGGAAAATTACTGCGGCGATCCGACCTGAACGCGATCTCGTCGAGTCTCGTTCTAGAAAGCAAATGTAAAAAAGCCCCGTCATTACTGACGAGGCCTTAAATGGTGGTCGGTGAAGAGGGATTCGACGCAGCTGGGCTTCCAGACCCCGACCCGAGCGCGATCACGTCGGCCTAGTTTCTAAAAGCAAATGTAAAAAGCCCCGTCATTACTGACGAGGCTCTAAATGGTGGTCGGTGAAGAGGGATTCGACGCGGCTGGGCTTCCAGACCCCGACCCGAGTGCGAGCACGCCGGAGCCTAGTTCCAAAAAACAAATGTAAAAAAGCCCCGTCATTACTGACGAGGCTCTAAATGGTGGTCGGTGAAGAAGGATCCGACGCGGCTGGGCTTCCAGACCCCGACCCGAGTGTGAGCACGCCGGAGCCTAGTTCCAAAAAACAAATGTAAAAAAGCCCCGTCATTGCTGACGAGGCCTTAAATAGTGGTCGGTGAAGAGGGATTCGACGCGGCTGGGCTTCCAGACCCCGACCCGAGTGCGATCACGTCGGCCTAGTTTCTAAAAGCAAATGTAAAAAGCCCCGTCATTACTGACGAGGCCTTAAATAGTGGTCGGTGAAGAGGGATTCGACGCGGCTGGGCTTCCAGACCCCGACCCGAGTGCGAGCACGCCGGAGCCTAGTTCCAAAAAACAAATGTAAAAAAGCCCCGTCATTGCTGACGAGGCCTTAAATAGTGGTCGGTGAAGAGGGATTCGAACCCCCGACCCTCTGGTCCCAAACCAGATGCGCTACCAAGCTGCGCTATTCACCGACGAATGGGGTGGCTAACGGGATTCGAACCCGCGACAACCGGAATCACAATCCGGGACTCTACCAACTGAGCTATAGCCACCATCAATTTGTGTAACCGGCTGTTTGCCGAACTAGTCACGCTATCAAAGCCTAACTATTAAATAGTGGTCGGTGAAGAGGGATTCGAACCCCCGACCCTCTGGTCCCAAACCAGATGCGCTACCAAGCTGCGCTATTCACCGACGAATGGGGTGGCTAACGGGATTCGAACCCGCGACAACCGGAATCACAATCCGGGACTCTACCAACTGAGCTATAGCCACCACTAAAATTTTTACCGATAAAACCTTCCGGAAATGGCGCGCCCGAAAGGATTCGAACCTTCGACCTTTGGCTCCGGAGGCCAACGCTCTATCCAGCTGAGCTACGGGCGCATGCCCTATCGGCGGAGTGGAATAATACGTAGTTCACACTATATCGTCTAGTACTTTTTTTAGTTTTTTTTCCGTTTGGTCTCTTTTTCATCAGTTGTTTGCGAATAAACGATCCCTTGTGATGTGATTTAGCCCTTGTAGCTGATAAGTTGTTGTTTATTGCAACAACTTATCGGGATATAATCACCCAATATTTACATTGATTTAACAGCCGTGACCGCCGTTAGATCAAAACCGCACTCTAACTATATAAATGTAGGTGAAATTAATCACTTACCCTGGGAATGTGAAGTGAGTTTAATGGATATGTCTCGACGAATGATTAGCGTTTTGTTCGCTGCTTTAACCTTTTCTACGGCGGCTTTTGCTTCCAATGTAAGTCAGTCTGAATATGATGCCATCGCAGAGCGCATCAAGCCAGTCGGTAATGTGTATCTGGCGGGCAGCGAGCCTGTGGTAGCAGAACCAACCGGCCCTCGCGATGGCGCGAAAGTGTACGGTACTTTCTGCATCGCTTGTCACGCCACTGGGGTGACTGGCGCGCCTAAAACGGGTAATGCAGAGGACTGGGGTCCACGTATTGCTCAAGGTAAAGAGGTGTTGAAAAACCATGCGCTCAACGGCTTCAACGCCATGCCTGCCAAAGGTACTTGTATGGATTGTTCCGACGACGAAATTGTTGCCGCAATTGAGCACATGATCGCTGGCCTATAAGAGCCATCAACATGATTTAGGGCTTGGCGATAGACCAGGCCCTTTTTATTACTTTTTGTTGAACATCGCACGTAGATTCGCAATGTGGGCTTGCCCTTTTGCCATACGCTCTTCTTGTGTTACTGGCTTTTTCATGGCCTCCCATTCGACATCATCAAAAGGCAACTCATCGAGAAAACGACTTTGCGTGGGTTTGAGTAACTCGCCATATTGGCGGCGCTCTTTACACATCACAAAGGTTAACTCTCGTTGCGCTCGGGTAATGCCGACGTACATCAAACGGCGCTCTTCCTCAACGTTATCTTCATCAATACTGGTTTGATGGGGTAAAATTCCCTCTTCGGCACCAATTAAATAGACATAAGGGAATTCAAGCCCTTTCGAAGCATGCAAGGTCATCAACTGCACCGCATCGCTGTCATCGTTTTCTTCACCGCGCTCCATCATGTCGCGCAGTGTCAAACGTTGCACTACTTCCTTCAACGTTTTCTCTTCTTGGTCGTAATTGTCGCCTTCGAGATCCGATACAATCCAAGAATAGAGATCGGAGACGTTTTTCATGCGCATTTCCGCCGCTTTAGGGCTGGTCGAGGTTTCGTATAACCAGTCTTCATAGTGGATATCTCGCACTAGGGAGCGAACCGCTTCAACGGTATCCCCGCGCTCTGCCTGATCGGCGATGGCCACTAACCACTGAGTAAAACGGCGTAAGTTCTCCAACCCTCTGCCCGTCAAATGCTGTTCCAGTCCAAGTTCAAAGCTCGCTTCAAACAAGCTTTTCCCGCGCATATTGGCGTAGCTACCGAGTTTTTCCAGCGTCACTGGGCCTATCTCACGTTTCGGCGTATTGACGATGCGTAAGAAAGCATTGTCATCGTCTGGATTCACCAAGACACGCAAGTACGCCATGATGTCTTTGATTTCAGCCCGAGCAAAAAATGAGGTGCCGCCAGATAACTTGTACGGTACTCGGTTTTGCATCAGCGATTTTTCAATCAAGCGTGACTGATGGTTACCCCGGTACAAAATGGCGTAGTCGCCATAGTCGGTACGATTGAGAAATTTATGCGCAATGATTTCGCCAGTCACGCGCTCCGCTTCGTGCTCGTCATTGTTTGCCAGCAGGACTTTAAGTTTCTCTCCATCGGGGATTTCCGAAAATAATGACTTTTCGTAAACGTGGGGGTTATTCGCAATCAATATATTGGCAGCGCGCAAAATCCGGCTGGTCGAGCGATAGTTTTGCTCCAGTTTAATGAGGCGTAAATTGGGGTAATCTTGGCCAAGTAGAACCAAGTTCTGTGGTTTAGCGCCGCGCCAAGAGTAGATGGATTGGTCATCATCACCCACGACGGTTAAGCGGCCCCTTTCGCCCACCAGCAGTTTCACCAGTTCGTATTGGCTGGTGTTGGTATCTTGATACTCATCAACCAACAAATAACGAATCCGATTCTGCCAGTAGTGGCGCACTTCTTCGTTGTTACGCAGTAAAAGTACCGGAAGTAAAATTAAATCGTCAAAATCCAATGCGTTATAAGCGCGCATCTGTTTCTGGTACATTTCAAAACAAAAAGCAAAAAGTTGCTGCTGCTCACCTTGCGCATACGCTTTCGCTTGCTCAGGGCTCAACATGTCGTTTTTCCAGTTTGAGATAGCACTCATTAACTGGCGTAAGAGATCTTTGTCACCATCAAGCTGCTTTTCCGTCAGCTCTTTGAGCAGTGCTAACTGATCCTGGTCATCAAACAGAGAGAAACCGGATTTGAGCCCCAAATGTCGATATTCACGTTTAATAATGTTTAGCCCCAAAGTATGAAATGTCGAGACCATCAACCCTTTCGCTTCCGCTTTTCCCAAGGTTTGGCCGACGCGCTCTTTCATTTCCCTTGCGGCTTTATTGGTAAAGGTGACCGCGGCAATATTGCGCGCCTTATAACCACACTGCTGCACCAAATAGGCGATTTTGTTGGTGATCACTCGGGTTTTACCTGAACCAGCACCAGCAAGGACTAAGCAGGGCCCTGATACATATTTAACGGCTTCGTCTTGTCTTGGGTTCAGTTTCATTGCGCTATCTACGTTCAATATAAAGATGGCGCTTATGATAATGCGACCCTGTACAGATTGCCATGACCACCCCGAATTAGATTGTTACTCATTAAATGAGATATTTTCTTGCCAGAATGCTGATTGTTTACGCTATAATGAATGAACGTTCATTCATTGATAAGGTTAATTCTTTCATGGTGAATTATGTCTCCAGATGAACATTTCGATAAACGACAGCAAATTTTGCGTGCTGCCGAAAAGCTTGTCGCAGAATTTGGTTTTCAAGGTTTATCGATGAGCAAGTTAGCCAAAGAGGCGGGAGTCGCAGCAGGGACTATCTATCGGTATTTTACCGATAAAGAACACCTGCTGGATGAGTTGCGACTGCGCATTACCCGTCGCGTCGCCACAGCGGTACAAGCCAATGTGAGTGACGACATGCCACTGAAACAACGTTATCGCACAATGTGGTTTAACACTTGGAATTTAGCGGCATCCAATCTGTCTACAATCAGCAACCGAGCTCAATATGATTCACTGCCCTGCTCAAGTAGTCCTGCGACTCGAGAACAAGAAAAGCAGATGTTTCACCAAGTGTCTCGATTGTTTAATCAGGGCAAAGAGCAAGGATTATTCAAACCTTTGGATAATGAAATCCTGTTTGCTCTGAGCCTAGAAACCAGTATTCAGTTGTCTAGAAAACACGCATTCGGCCTCTATCAGCTTGATGAATCCGCACAGGAATCGGCTGTTGAAGCAAGTTGGGATGCCATTATCAATCACTAATTGGAGTTCTTAAAAGAATGAAAAAGTGGACCTTCTTTATGTTACTTATCGCCATTCTGCTGTTTGGCAGCGTGATAGGTTTCAATCTCTTCAAACAGCAGAAAATCGCCGAATACATGGCAAACCGTCCTGAACCAGAGTTTCCGGTGACCGTGGCCGAGGTGAAAGCCGTCGACTGGGTGCCAGTGATCGAAGCGATTGGCTTTATCGAACCAAACCAAGGGGTGACGGTTGCGAATGAAACCAGCGGTGTCATCAAGCAGATCACGTTTGAATCCGGCACTCAGGTAAAAGAAGGGCAACCTTTGATTTTGCTCGATTCTGATGTCGAGAAAGCCAACCTGAAGAGTGCACAAGCGAAACTGCCTGCCGCGCAAGCCAAGTACAAACGTTATCAAGGGCTGTATGAGAAAGGCTCTATTTCTAAAGAGTCCTATGACGACGCAGAAGCGAACTACTATTCACTGCAAGCGGATATCGAAAGCCTGAAAGCGTCGATTGATCGCTTGGAAGTCAAAGCGCCGTTCTCCGGTGTGATCGGTATTCGTAATGTGTATCTTGGTCAATACCTCCAAGCAGGCTCTGACATTGTGCGCCTAGAAGACACCAGCGTGATGCGTCTGCGCTTCACCGTGCCACAAACTGATATCTCGCGCATTTTTATGGGCCAAGAGGTCGACATTTTTGTCGATTCTTACCCACAAACACCTTTCAAAGGCTCGATTACAGCCATCGAACCAGCTGTCAGTGTGCAAAGTGGCTTGATCCAAGTGCAAGCCGACATCCCGAACAACGATGGCAAACTACGTAGCGGTATGTTTGCGCGCGCCAACATCATCTTACCGAAACAAGAAAATCAGGTCACTTTGGCTCAAACGGCCATCACGTACACTTTGTACGGTGACAATGTTTACATTGTGACTGAACAAGATGGCGTTAAGCGTGTGCAACAACACGTGGTCAAAGTGGGCGAGCGCACACATGACATCGCGCATATTCTGGAAGGCGTGAAACCGGGTGACATCGTGGTCACCTCAGGACAAATTCGTCTGAGCAATGGTGCGAAAGTCCGTATCGTCGAAAGCGATGCGACCACAACACCAGCCGAAACCCCAATGCTTTAAGCGGAGGCATCATGCGCTTTACTGATGTTTTTATTAAACGTCCAGTGCTTGCGGTATCGATCAGCTTTTTAATTGCACTGCTTGGTTTTCAAGCCGTGTTTAAAATGCAAGTGAGCGAATACCCTGAAATGACCAACACGGTCATCACTGTGTCAACTGGCTACTATGGTGCCAGTGCCGACCTAATCCAAGGCTTCGTCACACAGCCTTTGGAGCAAGCTGTAGCACAAGCTGACAACATCGACTATATGACTTCACAATCGGTACTGGGTAAATCGACCATTACCGTCAACATGAAGCTCAATACCGATCCGAATGCGGCTTTAGCGGATATTTTGGCCAAAACTAACTCCGTTCGCTCACAGTTACCAAAAGAGTCTGAAGACCCGACAGTGACAATGTCGACTGGTTCGACAACAGCGGTACTGTATATCGGTTTTACCAGTGATGAACTGGAGTCGAGTCAAATCACCGACTATCTCGAACGTGTAATCAACCCTCAACTCTATGCCATCAATGGTATCTCCAGCATCAACTTGTATGGTGGGATGAAATATGCCCTGCGTATCTGGCTGGATCCGGCAAAGATGGCTGCACTAAACCTGACGGCTACCGACGTCAACAGTGTCTTGAGCGCCAACAATTATCAGTCGGCGACAGGTCAGGCGATTGGCGAGTTCGTACTGTACAACGGCAGTGCCGATACACAAGTATCGAATGCTGAAGAGCTGAAACGCTTGGTGGTGAAAGCCGAAAACGGCAACGTAACCCGATTGGGCGACATTGCCAAAGTCACCTTAGCCAAAAGCCATGACACCTACCGTGCCAGTGCCAATGGTCAAGAAGCCGTTGTGGCTGCGATTAACGCAGCGCCAAGTGCGAACCCAATCAACATTGCCAAAGATGTGTTAGACGTGTTGCCAGAATTGAAAAAGAACATGCCTAGCAACATCACCATGAACGTGTTGTATGACTCCACAGTCGCGATCAATGAATCGATTCATGAAGTTATCAAAACCATCGTTGAAGCAGCGTTAATCGTACTGGTGGTGATCACCTTATTCCTTGGTTCATTCCGCGCAGTTCTTATTCCAATTGTTACCATTCCTCTGTCACTGATTGGTGTGGCAATGGTGATGCAAGCGATGGGGTTCTCTTGGAACTTGATGACACTTCTAGCAATGGTATTGGCGATCGGTCTGGTGGTGGATGATGCGATCGTCGTACTCGAGAACGTTGACCGTCATATTAAAGAGGGCGAGTCTCCGTTCCGTGCAGCGATTATCGGTACGCGTGAAATCGCGATTCCAGTCATTGCGATGACCCTGACATTAGGGGCAGTATACGCGCCAATCGCGCTGATGGGCGGCATCACAGGTGCTCTGTTTAAAGAGTTTGCTTTAACATTGGCAGGTTCAGTATTCGTTTCCGGTATCGTCGCACTGACGCTCTCACCAATGATGTGTTCGAAGATGCTCAAGGCCAATGAGACACCCAACCGCTTTGAGCAGACAGTGCATCACTTCCTTGATCGCATGACTAACCGCTATGGCCGTATGTTGCAAGCGGTGATGGCACATCGCCCTGTGGTGTTGGCGTTTTCAGTGATCGTTTTCGCTAGTTTGCCCATACTGTTTAAGTTTATTCCGAGCGAACTTGCTCCGTCAGAAGATAAAGGCGTGGTAATGTTGCTGGGAACAGGACCTTCCAATGCCAACCTAGACTACCTCTCAAACACCATGGCAGACGTGAACAAAATTCTCTCTGATCAACCAGAAGTTCAATTTGCACAGGTGTTCACTGGCATTCCAAATACCAACCAAGCATTTGGTATTGCGTCAATGGTACCTTGGAGCCAACGCGAAGCCAGCCAAGCGGAAGTGACCAACCGAGTCGGCCGATTGGTACAGGATATTCCAGGCATGGCGGTAACCGCTTTCCAGATGCCTGAACTACCCGGTGCAGGTTCTGGTTTGCCAATTCAGTTTGTCATCACCACACCGAATGCGTTTGAAAGCCTGTTCACCATTGCAACCGATGTCCTTGGTGAAGTGCAATCTAGCCCACTGTTCGTCTACTCAAATCTCGATTTGAACTACGATTCGGCGACGATGAAAATCAACATCGACAAGGACAAGGCTGGTGCCTATGGCGTCACCATGCAAAACATTGGGATCACATTGGGCACAATGATGGCGGATGGTTACGTCAACCGCATCGACCTCAATGGCCGTTCGTATGAAGTGATCCCACAAGTTGAGCGTAAATGGCGTCTTAATCCAGAATCAATGAAAAACTACTATGTTCGTGCGGCGGATGGAAAAGCAGTACCACTGAGTAGTTTGATTACCATTGATGTGGTGGCAGAGCCACGCGCACTTCCTCACTTCAACCAGTTGAACTCAGCCACTGTCGGAGCAGTACCGTCTCCGGGCACGGCAATGGGTGATGCGATTACCTGGTTTGAGAACATCGCCGATACCAAGTTACCGAAAGGCTATAGTCATGACTACATGGGTGAAGCTCGCCAGTACGTAACCGAAGGCAGTGCGTTGTACGCAACGTTTGGGTTAGCGTTGGCCATCATCTTCTTGGTTTTGGCAATACAGTTCGAATCACTAAGAGATCCCATCGTTATCATGGTCTCGGTGCCACTCGCTGTATGTGGAGCACTCATCGCATTAGCTTGGGGTGCTGCGACCATGAACATCTACTCACAAGTTGGGTTGATCACCTTGGTGGGCCTAATCACTAAACACGGTATCTTGATTTGTGAAGTAGCGAAGGAAGAGCAGTTACACAATAAACGCTCGCGTATCGAAGCAGTGATGGAAGCGGCGAAAGTGCGTCTTCGTCCAATTCTGATGACCACAGCTGCGATGATCGCGGGCTTGATCCCACTGATGTACGCCACAGGCGCAGGCGCAGCCCAACGCTTCAGTATCGGTATTGTTATCGTTGCAGGCCTCGCGATTGGTACTCTGTTTACACTGTTCGTACTGCCAGTTATCTACAGCTACTTAGCAGAAAAACATAAGCCACTGCCTATCTTTGTCGAAGATAAAGATCTAGAGAAACTCGCGCGAGTTGACGAAGCCAAAGCGGCACAACGCCAAATTGCAGAGCAGCAGTAACCTTTCAAAGGCTTAACAAAAGGTCACTTCGGTGACCTTTTTTATTTTGCTTGTTGCGCATTTTTACCCTCTCACTAGCGACTTTTGTCATCCAATTCCTTAGAATGAGCTCAAAGATACAGGAGTTAACCCCACATGTTTGATGCCAAAAAGCTAGAGCAGATCGCCAAGCAAATCCATGATTCTATGCCACAACCCGTGAAAGATCTGGGTTCTGATGTTGAGCAAAAAGTTCGTCAAGTCATCCAAGGACAACTGAACAAGCTCGATGTTGTTAGCCGAGAAGAGTTCGATGTGCAAACGCAAGTTCTGCTGCGTACACGACAAAAACTCAGTGAAATGGAAAAGAAACTGGCCGAGTTAGAAGCAAAGCTAGCGGATAAATAACCACCCAGTTCATCCTGACACTAAATGAAAAGGCTTGCTCATAAAATGAGCAAGCCTTTTATTTTGATGTTGTGTTTGATTTTGTATTTATTGACCCCAGTCTGTCTGGAGTTCTGTGGTAGAGAATGAAGATGAATCTGCGTTGAGTTCACCTTCATCCCCTCCTAAATTTTTCTCAATTAACCGCCAACTGCGATACGTTTCATGTCCGTCATGTAACCACGCAGTTCCTCACCGATGTACTCAACTGGATGGTTGCGGATGACTTCGTTGACCTTGATAAGCGTCGCATTATCAACCTGATTGGAGGTTTCACCCAACCCTTTGCCGATCACGTCAGTGCCCACTTTTGGCATAAACTTCTCACGCAGCAGCGGTGTAGCGACATTAGCAAACAGGTAGTTGCCGTATTCCGCCGTGTCAGAAATAACCACGTTCATTTCGTACAGACGCTTACGAGCGATGGTGTTCGCAATCAGTGGCAACTCGTGTAGCGATTCATAGTACGCAGACTCATCGATGATGCCAGAAGCCGTCATCGCTTCAAACGCCAACTCAACCCCAGCGCGCACCATCGCAATCATCAGGATACCGTTGTCAAAATATTCTTGCTCAGAAATTTCCACATCCGTTGCCGGGTAGTTTTCAAACGCCGTCTCACCTGTTTCTGCACGCCAGCCCAGAAGGTTCGCATCGTCATTCGCCCAATCCGCCATCATGGTGCTAGAAAAATGACCAGAAATAATGTCATCCATGTGTTTGTTGTACAGTGGACGCAGTAGATCCTTCAGCTCTTCCGACAGCTCAAACGCTTTGATTTTTGCCGGATTCGACAGGCGATCCATCATATGGGTGATGCCGCCAAACTTAAGCGCTTCAGTCACCGTTTCCCAACCGTACTGCAAAAGCTTACCGGCGTAGCCTGGGTCGATGCCTTCAGCAACCATCTTCTCGTAACATACGATAGAGCCCGCTTGCAGCATGCCACACAGAATCGTCTGTTCACCCATAAGGTCAGATTTCACTTCAGCAACGAAAGAAGACTCTAGACAACCAGCACGGTGACCACCCGTCGCCGCCGCCCAAGCTTTGGCGATATCCCAGCCTTCCCCTTTTGGATCATTCTCTGGGTGAACAGCAATCAATGTTGGTACACCAAAGCCGCGTTTGTATTCTTCGCGAACCTCTGTACCAGGACACTTAGGCGCAACCATCACAACCGTCAGGTCTTTACGAATTTGCATCCCTTCTTCAACCACGTTGAAACCGTGTGAATAACCCAGCGCTGCCCCTTCTTTCATCAGAGGCATAACTGTTTCAACAACGTTTGAGTGCTGTTTGTCTGGAGTCAGGTTTACCACTAAATCAGCTTGCGGGATCAATGCTTCATAGCTACCCACTTCAAAACCGTTCTCTTGCGCATTTTTGTAAGATTGACGTTGCTCGTCAATCGCTGCTTGACGTAATGCATAGGCAACATCGAGACCGGAGTCACGCATGTTCAAACCTTGGTTTAAACCTTGCGCACCACAACCCACAATGACCACTTTTCTCCCTTTCAGATAATCAGCTTCTGTAGCAAATTCGCTGCGATCCATAAAACGGCAACGACCTAATTGGTCCAACTGCTCACGAAGGTTCAGAGTATTGAAATAGTTAGCCATCGGGCTCTCCTTAAAAATCATCCATACTGGTCGGTAGGGCACCTACCGAATAAGTTCATACTAAAACAGGCAGAGGATTGCTGAAAGTGATATATTCACAACCAGTTCTTGCGATTAATGCAACATAAGAGTTCACATGAACATAAAGACATTACAACTATTTCTCCATCTTTGCGACAGCATGAGCTTCAGTAAAACCGCCGCATCTATGCACGTTAGCCCATCAGCTTTAAGTCGCCAAATTCAAAAATTAGAAGAAGAGATTGGGCATTCCCTATTTGTACGCGACAACCGCAGTGTGGAACTTACCCCTGTTGGCAGCAAATTACTGCCTGTCGCTATGCGCATGCTCAACGATTGGCGTCAATTTCAAGCCCAACTCGGCGATCAGGAAAGTGAACTGAAAGGCGAAATTCGCCTGTTCTGTTCAGTGACAGCGAGTTATAGCCACCTACCAGAACTCCTTAATGCCTTCCGTCTTAAACACCCTTATATTGAATTCAAACTGCTTACCGGAGACCCTGCTCAAGCGATTGATAAAATTCTACATGACGAAGCAGACATTGCGATTTCTGCCATGCCCGAGCATCTACCATCACGAGTGGAATTTACGACTATCAGTGAAATACCGTTATCGGTGATTGCCCCCATCGGTATAAGCAATTTTGTTGAAGAAATACAGAAAGAACAACCAGACTGGAGCCGAGTCCCTTTTATCGTCCCTGAAGCAGGAACCGCACGAGACCGAGCGAACAGTTGGTTTAAAAGAATGAAAATTAAACCCAACATCTACGCTCAAATTGCAGGACACGAAGCGATAGTCAGCATGGTCGCTCTTGGGTGTGGTGTTGGCATTGCGCCAGATGTGGTGATCAACAACAGTCCAGTACGAGAAAAAGTACAGCGCTTATCATTTTCTCCAGTGAAACCATTCAAGCTGGGGGTTTGCTGTAAACGCTCACAGCTTGATGACCCATTGGTCCGAGCTTTATGGCGTGTCGTTACATCCAAACTCAGTATCGTCGATTGATAGCAATCTAAATAAAAACACGATCTCAACCAACCTATTATACCAATCTGTAAAATTAACTGGTCAGATTAATCCAGTCTCTTGCACACTTTCTCCACGACATCGTCATAATAGGTAAAACTCTGATTGAAAAGACAATGCTGTCTGAGCCAACCTCCACACTTGTTCTATCGGGTTTAGCTCTGTCATTGATATGCCAACTCGCCCCATCCATAATGATGACAGCATGGAATAAAAAGTGAGCAAGGCATGGAGTCTTTTATGAAGTTGTTCAACGAGCGAAATTCTAGCTACAGAAAAAAGCCTGCTGATTACTCAGCAGGCTTTCTTTATAGTGGCGGAGAGATAGGGATTTGAACCCTAGGTACGCTATTAACGTACGCCGGTTTTCAAGACCGGTGCTTTCAACCACTCAGCCATCTCTCCACAAATTGTCATCGTCAGATTGGTACACTGATAATGTTGTTACACGTATATACGAGTAACCGTATTCAAAGCCTGGCGATGTTCTACTCTCACATGGGGAAGCCCCACACTACCATCGACGCTGTTTCGTTTCACTTCTGAGTTCGGGATGGAATCAGGTGGGTCCAAAACGCTATGGTCGCCAAGCAAATTCTTTCTCTCTATTTCTAGAGAATAATTCGGAAAGCTGTTTCAGTTCTTTTTAACACATTCAAATTTGTTCTTGCTTTGAGTCCACCAAAACCCTTTGGGTGTTGTATGGTTAAGCCTCACGGGCAATTAGTACAGGTTAGCTCAACGCCTCACAGCGCTTACACACCCTGCCTATCAACGTTCTAGTCTCGAACAACCCTTTAGGACAGTTAAACTGTCAGGGAAGACTCATCTCAGGGCTCGCTTCCCGCTTAGATGCTTTCAGCGGTTATCGATTCCGAACTTAGCTACCGGGCAATGCGTCTGGCGACACAACCCGAACACCAGAGGTTCGTCCACTCCGGTCCTCTCGTACTAGGAGCAGCCCCCTTCAATCTTCCAACGCCCACGGCAGATAGGGACCGAACTGTCTCACGACGTTCTAAACCCAGCTCGCGTACCACTTTAAATGGCGAACAGCCATACCCTTGGGACCGACTTCAGCCCCAGGATGTGATGAGCCGACATCGAGGTGCCAAACACCGCCGTCGATATGAACTCTTGGGCGGTATCAGCCTGTTATCCCCGGAGTACCTTTTATCCGTTGAGCGATGGCCCTTCCATTCAGAACCACCGGATCACTATGACCTGCTTTCGCACCTGCTCGAACCGTCATTCTCGCAGTTAAGCGGGCTTATGCCATTGCACTAACCTCACGATGTCCAACCGTGATTAGCCCACCTTCGTGCTCCTCCGTTACTCTTTGGGAGGAGACCGCCCCAGTCAAACTACCCACCAGGCACTGTCCGCGACCCCGATAAGGGGCCAACGTTAGAACATCAAACATACAAGGGTGGTATTTCAAGGACGGCTCCAACGCAACTGGCGTCACGTCTTCAAAGCCTCCCACCTATCCTACACATGTAGGTTCAATGTTCAGTGCCAAGCTGTAGTAAAGGTTCACGGGGTCTTTCCGTCTAGCCGCGGGTACACTGCATCTTCACAGCGATTTCAATTTCACTGAGTCTCGGGTGGAGACAGCGTGGCCATCATTACGCCATTCGTGCAGGTCGGAACTTACCCGACAAGGAATTTCGCTACCTTAGGACCGTTATAGTTACGGCCGCCGTTTACCGGGGCTTCGATCAAGAGCTTCGCTTACGCTAACCCCATCAATTAACCTTCCGGCACCGGGCAGGCGTCACACCGTATACGTCATCTTGCGATTTTGCACAGTGCTGTGTTTTTAATAAACAGTTGCAGCCACCTGGTATCTGCGACTCTCGTCAGCTCCATCCGCGAGGGACTTCACCATCAAGAGCGTACCTTCTCCCGAAGTTACGGTACCATTTTGCCTAGTTCCTTCACCCGAGTTCTCTCAAGCGCCTTGGTATTCTCTACCCGACCACCTGTGTCGGTTTGGGGTACGATTCCATCAAATCTGAAGCTTAGAGGCTTTTCCTGGAAGCATGGCATCAATGACTTCACTACCGTAGTAGCTCGACGTCGTGTCTCAGCCTATAGAGTATCCGGATTTACCTAAACACTCAGCCTACGCACTTGAACCTGGACAACCGTCGCCAGGCCCACCTAGCCTTCTCCGTCCCCCCATCGCAATTTGATCGAGTACGGGAATATTAACCCGTTTCCCATCGACTACGCCTTTCGGCCTCGCCTTAGGGGTCGACTCACCCTGCCCCGATTAACGTTGGACAGGAACCCTTGGTCTTCCGGCGGGGAGGTTTTTCACCCCCCTTGTCGTTACTCATGTCAGCATTCGCACTTCTGATACCTCCAGCATGCTTTACAACACACCTTCAACGGCTTACAGAACGCTCCCCTACCCAATGTTCATAGAACATTGCCGCAGCTTCGGTTTACAACTTAGCCCCGTTACATCTTCCGCGCAGGCCGACTCGACTAGTGAGCTATTACGCTTTCTTTAAATGATGGCTGCTTCTAAGCCAACATCCTAGCTGTCTAAGCCTTCCCACATCGTTTCCCACTTAGCTGTAATTTGGGACCTTAGCTGGCGGTCTGGGTTGTTTCCCTCTCCACGACGGACGTTAGCACCCGCCGTGTGTCTCCCGGATAGTACTTACTGGTATTCGGAGTTTGCAAAGGGTTGGTAAGTCGGGATGACCCCCTAGCCTTAACAGTGCTCTACCCCCAGTAGTATTCGTCCGAGGCGCTACCTAAATAGCTTTCGGGGAGAACCAGCTATCTCCGAGTTTGATTGGCCTTTCACCCCTAGCCACAAGTCATCCGCTAATTTTTCAACATTAGTCGGTTCGGTCCTCCAGTTGATGTTACTCAACCTTCAACCTGCCCATGGCTAGATCACTCGGTTTCGGGTCTAATGCTAGCAACTATACGCCCAGTTAAGACTCGGTTTCCCTACGGCTCCCCTAGATGGTTAACCTTGCTACTAACATTAAGTCGCTGACCCATTATACAAAAGGTACGCAGTCACACCACGAAGGTGCTCCTACTGCTTGTACGTACACGGTTTCAGGTTCTATTTCACTCCCCTCACAGGGGTTCTTTTCGCCTTTCCCTCACGGTACTGGTTCACTATCGGTCAGTCAGGAGTATTTAGCCTTGGAGGATGGTCCCCCCATATTCAGACAGGATAACACGTGTCCCGCCCTACTCGATTTCACTGAACATGCGCCTATAACTACGGGACTATCACCCGGTATCGTTGGCCTTTCCAGACCATTCGTCTAACGCATGTAAAGCTTAAGGGCTAATCCAATTTCGCTCGCCGCTACTTTCGGAATCTCGGTTGATTTCTTTTCCTCGGGGTACTTAGATGTTTCAGTTCTCCCGGTTCGCTTCGCTGCACTATGTATTCATGCAGCGATACTGGCTTATGCCAGTGGGTTTCCCCATTCGGAAATCGGTGACTCAAGTGGCTCTTACTGCCTCATCACCGCTTATCGCAAGTTAGTACGTCCTTCATCGCCTCTGACTGCCAAGGCATCCACCGTGTACGCTTAGTCACTTAACCATACAACCCGAAAGGGTCTTTACGTTAAACAACCAAGGTTGCTATCTCATTATTTGAATGAGCGAGATAGCTTTGATTTGCCGGACTCAATTTTGAATCGTCACTGTAAGTGACATTCCCAAGAACACTTGAATGTGTTTTGTTGGTGCTTGTCTTAAAGACAAACATTGAGAACTTTACAAGCAATCTATCCATAAAGATAAATTACTTTGTCAGCTTTCCAAATTGTTAAAGAGCAAGATTTAACTTTCTATTGAAAGAAAGAAACCATTTTTAAATGCACTCGATTTTCTATTTCAAAGAAAATGCGTTTAAAGATGGTATCCCGTAGGGGAGTCGAACCCCTGTTACCGCCGTGAAAGGGCGGTGTCCTAGGCCTCTAGACGAACGGGACACTAAGATACTCTAAACTTTCTAAACCATATCAATCTGTGTGAACACTCATCGCAATAATCATCGTATAAGGAGGTGATCCAGCGCCAGGTTCCCCTAGCGCTACCTTGTTACGACTTCACCCCAGTCATGAACCACAAAGTGGTGAGCGTCCTCCCGAAGGTTAAACTACCCACTTCTTTTGCAGCCCACTCCCATGGTGTGACGGGCGGTGTGTACAAGGCCCGGGAACGTATTCACCGTGGCATTCTGATCCACGATTACTAGCGATTCCGACTTCATGGAGTCGAGTTGCAGACTCCAATCCGGACTACGACGCACTTTTTGGGATTCGCTCACTTTCGCAAGTTGGCCGCCCTCTGTATGCGCCATTGTAGCACGTGTGTAGCCCTACTCGTAAGGGCCATGATGACTTGACGTCGTCCCCACCTTCCTCCGGTTTATCACCGGCAGTCTCCCTGGAGTTCCCGACATTACTCGCTGGCAAACAAGGATAAGGGTTGCGCTCGTTGCGGGACTTAACCCAACATTTCACAACACGAGCTGACGACAGCCATGCAGCACCTGTCTCAGAGCTCCCGAAGGCACTCCAGCGTCTCCGCTAGATTCTCTGGATGTCAAGAGTAGGTAAGGTTCTTCGCGTTGCATCGAATTAAACCACATGCTCCACCGCTTGTGCGGGCCCCCGTCAATTCATTTGAGTTTTAATCTTGCGACCGTACTCCCCAGGCGGTCTACTTAACGCGTTAGCTCCGAAAGCCACGGCTCAAGGCCACAACCTCCAAGTAGACATCGTTTACGGCGTGGACTACCAGGGTATCTAATCCTGTTTGCTCCCCACGCTTTCGCATCTGAGTGTCAGTATCTGTCCAGGGGGCCGCCTTCGCCACCGGTATTCCTTCAGATCTCTACGCATTTCACCGCTACACCTGAAATTCTACCCCCCTCTACAGTACTCTAGTTTGCCAGTTTCAAATGCAATTCCCAGGTTGAGCCCGGGGCTTTCACATCTGACTTAACAAACCACCTGCATGCGCTTTACGCCCAGTAATTCCGATTAACGCTCGCACCCTCCGTATTACCGCGGCTGCTGGCACGGAGTTAGCCGGTGCTTCTTCTGTAGGTAACGTCAAATGATAGCGCTATTAACACTACCACCTTCCTCCCTACTGAAAGTGCTTTACAACCCGAAGGCCTTCTTCACACACGCGGCATGGCTGCATCAGGCTTGCGCCCATTGTGCAATATTCCCCACTGCTGCCTCCCGTAGGAGTCTGGACCGTGTCTCAGTTCCAGTGTGGCTGATCATCCTCTCAGACCAGCTAGGGATCGTCGCCTTGGTGAGCCCTTACCTCACCAACTAGCTAATCCCACCTGGGCATATCCTGACGCGAGAGGCCCGAAGGTCCCCCTCTTTGGCCCGTAGGCATCATGCGGTATTAGCCATCGTTTCCAATGGTTATCCCCCACATCAGGGCAATTTCCCAGGCATTACTCACCCGTCCGCCGCTCGCCACCCGAGAAACAAGTTTCTCTGTGCTGCCGCTCGACTTGCATGTGTTAGGCCTGCCGCCAGCGTTCAATCTGAGCCATGATCAAACTCTTCAATTAAAAGTTTTTGAAGCTTACGCTTCGGCTCAATGAATACTGAATAAATTGACTGTGCTCTTATTGGTTTTCACTTTTAAAAAAGTGAAACAAAACAGCTCAAGGCTGTTACCAACTTGATTTGGTCACTCAGTTCATTGATAAATCTTTTGCGATTACCATCAACGAGTGCCCACACAGATTGATAGGTTTATATTGTTAAAGAGCTTTCTTCCTGCTTCAGTAACTGAGTCACCGTGGAAGAGGCGGCCATTTTAGCGAGTTAAGTTTCTGTGTCAACCACTTTTTTCAAAACTTTTTTCAGGTGAACCACCTGGCTAAAACGCCTTGCTGATTTGCCTTGGTTCCTTATGGAGCCTTGCCGTGTCAGCGAGGTGGCATTATAGAGATTGCGATCACATTGGCAAGCCATTTTTTCACTTTATTTTGCTTTTTTTGCCATTCGAGCAAAATAACAACAAAAAGCCTCAAAACTGCACTTTATTTCTACAGCTGAGCAAACTTCTCAGCAAAAATCGCCACTTTTTGCCAGTTGGTATACTCAACTTCTTTGCTCGTGTCAGTTTCTCCTCCAGTTAACGTCATAATGAGTTTAATCATGTTGCGGTCAAACCAGTTGTAACGAGGATAGTAAAGCGCCCCAGCAAAAACACCAATTAACGTCGGCTGCCATGCTGACTTGCTGAGAAAGGTTTTGATGTACACACTCCCTTCTGGTGTGTCTTTCCCTTGATCTTCTTTTCTCGCCGTTAAGTTGACGCAGAAGAAAGCGGCTTTGTACTGTTGTAGTGACTCAATATGGCGTTCGATGAACTGATAGAGCTTCTTATTCAGATGGCCATAGCGAATCGACGCACCGATCAGCACTTTGTCATACTCTGCAAAGCGTATTTCATCCGCGTCATGTAAATTGACCACGTCGCACTGATAACCTTGCAACTGCTTCTCTATATAAAGAAGGATTTTTTTAGTTTGCCCTTCACGGGAAGAGTAAAGAAATAGCGCTTTTTTCATCATTTCCCCTAACTACGCCAAAAAGTCGGTGTTAACAGTATTAATAGCGTGAAGATTTCTAATCGACCAAACAGCATCGACACTACCAGTACCCATTTGGCTCTATCATTAACATCAGCAAAGTGCACTGAGACTTCCCCGAGCCCCGGGCCAAGGTTGTTGAGCGTGGCGGCTACCGCAGAAAATGCACTGAGTTCGTCCATCCCCGTGGCGATGAGCGCCAGCATACAAACGACAAAGACCAGTGCATAGGCGGAGAAAAATCCCCACACCGCATCAACCACACGTTGTGGTAGCGCATTGCCACCCACTTTGATGGTGTACACCGCACGAGGGTGAACGAGACGCTTCAACTCACGCGCACCTTGTAGGGTTAACAGCAAAATGCGGATCACTTTCATTCCGCCGCCAGTTGACCCCGCACAGCCGCCAATAAATGAAGAGAACAGTAATAGGACAGGCAGAAACAGCGGCCATTCAGAAAATCCGGTGGTGGTAAATCCTGCCGTGGTGGATATCGAGACGGTCTGAAACAGCGCTTGGTCAAACGCATCATAAAATGAACGGTAAGAGTGGTGGCTAAGCAGCAATAAAAAGCACACCACAAACAACAGCACCTGAATAAAGATGAAGGCGCGGAACTCAGGATCTTTCCAGTAGTATCTCGGATGTACCCCGCCTGAGGCGAATGCCGCAAAGTGCAGCGAGAAATTACAAGCCGAGATCAGCAGAAAAACCACGGTAATCAGGTTTATCGCATAACTGTCAAAATATCCCATGCTCGCGTCATGGGTTGAGAATCCACCGATAGCGATAGTTGAAAAACTATGGCAGATAGCATCAAACACCGTCATGCCCGCTAACCAAAAGGCGCCAGCGCATGCAATGGTGAGGCTAAGGTAAATGTACCATAGCGCTTTGGCCGTTTCGGCAATGCGGGGAGTCATTTTGCTGTCTTTTACCGGACCGGGAATTTCGGCCCGATAAAGCTGCATACCGCCGATGCCGAGTACAGGAAGAATAGCAACCGCTAATACGATGATCCCCATACCACCAAACCATTGTAGAAACTGCCGATAGAACAAGATCGCTTTGGGTAATTCATCAAGCCCGACAATCACCGTTGCTCCTGTGGTCGTCAACGCTGAAAAGGATTCAAAAAACGCATCGGTCACTGACACGTTTGGGTTGTCAGCAATCAAAAACGGCAATGAGCCGGCGCTACCCAAAACCGTCCAGAAGAGGACCACAATAAGGAAACCGTCTCGCGCTTTGAGCTCATGTTTATGCTTGCGGTTGGGAAACCAGCACAGCGCGCCGCAAAATAGCAGCACAAAGAACGTCGTGACAAAAGGGACACCTGCACCATCTCGATACAGCAACGCGACCAGCGCTGGCGCTAACATGGTGACACTAAACAGGGCGAGCAGCAGCCCGACGATACGGATAATGGAACGAAATTGCATGGACGATTGAACTTTAAAGTCGACGACTTCCTGATTGTTATGTTTACTTCCCGTTTAACGGCGTGACCACGGCTCTCGCGCCGCTTTTATTAATGACCATTTGAGTAAAGTCACGCACGTGTCTCACTTCAAGCTCAACGACAAGCACGACCTGTTCGCTGTACTGCGCTTGCACTTCCACTGCCGCAAACTGCTGCAGGAGAGATTGTGCGATTGGCATGAAGGCGTAGTCTAACTCTAGTCTGAGTTTTGTGGTTATTTTTTTCTCAATAGTTTGAAGCTGCTTGAGTGCTTGTTGCACGCCACCTCCATACGCTTTGACTAACCCTCCGGTTCCAAGACGAATCCCGCCATAGTAGCGTGTCACCACAGCGCAGATCTCCCCCACGCCAGAGCCTGATAGCTGAGCCAATATCGGTTTCCCTGCCGTTCCCGAAGGCTCACCATCATCACTAAATCCCCACAACATCGAGTCTTCCGCCCGACCTGCGGCAAACGCCCAGCAATTGTGACGCGCATCGGCATGCTGCTGTTTGATCTGCTCGACAAACGCCTTGGCCGCTTCAACATTTGGCGCATGCGTCAAATAGGTAATAAAGAGGCTCTTTTTGATTTCTTCTTCAAAACGCACTGGTGCAGCAGGGATCAAATAAGGTTGCTCGTTCATGGTCGTCAATGCTAGGGATAAAGGGGCTGAGTGTAGCATGTACGCATTTTGCTCGCCGCATAAGATCTGCTCCACCGCACAATGTTAAACACTTGTTTAAAAAATGTATTGAAATTAGCCAATCTGCGATCCAAACTAGTTTCACTGGTCTAACCAGAATAACAATAGCAATGCTTTCCACTATGCCCAGAGGCCGAGAGTTGACGTTGTGCTCAGCGCCTTCCCTCTGGCAATACAGACAATCCAAGATTGTATGTCATGGAGATAGACAATGATTTACCAAGCCGAAACCCTACAGGTAAAGGAATTACACGACGGTATTGCCGAGCTGACTTTCTGCTCGCCAAATTCCGTTAACAAGCTCGACCTCGCCACGCTCGAATCCCTTGATAAAGCGCTGGATGCACTCAGCACCCATGCTGGCCTAAAAGGCCTCATGCTCACCTCTGATAAAGAGGCATTTATCGTCGGTGCTGACATTACCGAATTTTTAGGCCTGTTTGCCAAACCAGAAGAAGAGTTGGATCAGTGGCTGAAATTTGCCAACAGCATCTTTAATAAACTGGAAGATTTGCCTGTACCGACCATTTCCGTTCTCACTGGCCACACGCTTGGCGGTGGTTGCGAGTGTGTACTTGCCACAGACCTACGCATTGGCGATGCCACTACCAGCATCGGTTTACCTGAAACCAAACTCGGCATCATGCCCGGCTTTGGTGGCTGTGTACGTCTGCCTCGCGTGATCGGCGCCGACAGCGCAATGGAAATCATCACACAAGGCAAAGCGTGCCGTGCTGAAGAAGCGCTGAAGATTGGCCTGCTTGATGCGGTGGTGGATAGCGCATCGCTGCGTGAATCGGCGCTCCACACTTTGACGCAAGCAATCAACGAACAGCTGGATTGGAAAACTCGCCGCACGCAGAAAACCTCGCCACTGACACTGAGTAAGCTGGAAGCGATGATGAGCTTCACTATGGCGAAAGGTTTGGTTGCTCAAGTCGCAGGGCCTCATTACCCAGCGCCAATGACTGCGGTACAAACTATTGAGCAAGGCGCTCGCTTCGCCCGCGACCAAGCACTCGACGTTGAACGCCAACACTTCATCAAATTGGCAAAATCGGAAGAAGCCAAAGCGCTAGTCGGCTTATTCCTTAGCGATCAATACATCAAGGGCATCGCGAAAAAAGCCGCCAAGTCCGCCAGCAAAGAGACTGGCCGTGCTGCGGTACTCGGCGCAGGTATCATGGGTGGCGGTATCGCCTATCAATCCGCGCTCAAGGGCGTGCCTGTATTAATGAAAGACATCGCTCAAGGTTCGCTAGACCTCGGCATGACTGAAGCTTCCAAACTGCTCAACAAACAACTTGAGCGTGGCAAGATCGACGGTTTCAAAATGGCCGGCATCTTGGCATCGATTACCCCTAGCCTGCATTATGCGGGTATCGAGAATGCCGATGTGATCGTCGAGGCTGTGGTGGAAAACCCGAAAGTCAAAGCGGCGGTATTAAGCGAAGTGGAACAGCAGGTCAGCGCCGAGACGGTGATCACCTCAAACACTTCGACCATTCCAATCAATCTGCTGGCCAAATCGCTCAAGCGCCCAGAAAACTTCTGTGGTATGCACTTCTTTAACCCAGTGCACCGCATGCCGTTGGTGGAAATCATCCGTGGCGAACACACATCGGACGAAACCATCAACCGCGTAGTCGCTTATGCAGCGAAGATGGGCAAATCACCGATCGTCGTCAACGACTGTCCTGGATTCTTTGTTAACCGCGTACTGTTCCCTTACTTTGGCGGTTTCAGCATGCTGCTGCGCGATGGGGCTGATTTCACCCAAGTGGACAAGGTGATGGAGCGTAAATTTGGCTGGCCAATGGGCCCGGCTTACTTACTAGACGTGGTCGGTATCGATACCGCACATCACGCTCAAGCTGTGATGGCACAAGGTTTCCCTGAGCGTATGGGTAAAGAAGGCCGTGACGCGATTGATGCGCTGTTTGAAGCCAATAAATACGGCCAAAAGAATGGCAGCGGTTTCTACAGTTACAGCATCGACAAAAAAGGCAAGCCAAAGAAAGCCTTCAGCGACGCGATCTTACCTGTGCTGGCTGAAGTATGTGCAGAGCCACAAGCCTTTGACGAGCAAACCATTATTCAACGTATGATGATTCCGATGATCAACGAAGTGGTGCTGTGTCTGCAAGAAGGCATCATCGCGACACCACAAGAAGCGGACATGGCGCTGGTGTATGGCCTCGGTTTCCCTCCATTCCGCGGCGGCGTTTTCCGTTACTTAGATAGCGTGGGTATTGCCAACTTTGTCGACATGGCAAAACAGTACTCAGATCTGGGCGCAATGTACCACGTGCCTCAACTGCTAATCGATATGGCGAGCAAAGGTGACACTTTCTACGGCTCGCAACAGCAAGGTTCTATCTAAGGAGTGACCCCCATGAAAAACGTCGTAATTGTTGATTGTCTTCGTACCCCAATGGGTCGCTCGAAAGGTGGTGCTTTTCGTCATACGCGCGCAGAAGATCTCTCTGCCCATCTGATGAAAGGTATCCTAGCGCGCAACCCACAAGTTGACCCGAAAGAGATTGAAGATATTTACTGGGGCTGTGTGCAACAAACCCTAGAACAAGGTTTTAACGTCGCACGTAACGCCGCGCTATTAGCAGGTTTGCCGATTGAAATTGGCGCAGTCACGGTGAACCGCCTGTGTGGCTCTTCGATGCAAGCGCTGCACGATGGTGCACGTGCCATCATGACGGGAGATGCCGAGATCTGCCTGATTGGCGGTGTGGAACATATGGGCCATGTGCCCATGACACATGGTGTCGACTTCCACCCAGGCATGTCAAAAAACGTGGCGAAAGCCGCTGGCATGATGGGTTTAACCGCTGAGATGCTGGGTAAGCTGCATGGCATTAGCCGCGAACAGCAAGACGAGTTTGCCGCGCGCTCTCACGCCCGTGCCCAAGCTGCAACGTTAGAAGGTCGTTTTAAAAACGAAATCCTGCCAACCGAAGGTCACGCGGCGGACGGCACGCTGTTCACTTTGGATTATGACGAAGTGATTCGTCCAGAGACCACCGTCGAGGGGCTATCACAACTTCGTCCGGTGTTTGATCCTGCCAACGGCACTGTCACTGCGGGAACCTCTTCTGCGCTCTCTGATGGCGCTTCAGCGATGCTGATCATGAGCGAAGAAAAAGCCAACCAGCTTGGCCTCAAGATCCGTGCGCGCATCAAAGGCATGGCCATTGCGGGTTGCGATCCATCCATCATGGGTTATGGCCCAGTACCAGCGACCCAGAAAGCACTTAAGCGTGCAGGCTTGTCGATTGAAGATATGGATGTGATTGAGCTCAACGAAGCGTTCGCTGCTCAATCACTGCCTTGCGCCAAAGATCTCGGTCTGCTTGACGTGATGGATGAAAAAGTCAACCTCAACGGCGGTGCGATTGCTCTTGGTCACCCGCTGGGTTGCTCTGGCGCACGAATCTCAACCACGCTGATTAACCTGATGGAAGACAAAGGGGCGAAATATGGTTTAGCGACCATGTGTATCGGCCTTGGCCAAGGGATTGCGACGGTCTTTGAGCGTCCGTAGACTCGTCCATTAGTAAAACAAAGAGCGGCTTCGGTCGCTCTTAATCTATGCGCTGAACGCATTGTTATAATGCTAAAGTTTCATTTTAGTCATAGCCCAGTTCATTCTACACTTTACCTTGTTTTCAATTGCTGCAATGGGTGGAGAAACCTATGTTTAACGCTTTAGTCCTCAATCAAGAAGAGCAACGCACGCTGGCTACGATTGAACAAATCGATGAGTCACAACTGCCATCAGGTGACGTACTGATTGCGGTGGATTACTCTTCGCTCAACTACAAAGACGGCCTAGCCATCACCGGCAAAGGCAAAATTATCCGCAATTTTCCGATGGTGCCGGGGATCGATCTGGCAGGCACTGTCATCGAATCACAAAACGAGCGTTACCAAGCGGGTGATAAAGTTGTCCTAACGGGTTGGGGCGTGGGCGAAAACCATTGGGGCGGGATGGCGCAACGCGCTCGTCTGCAAGCCGATTGGCTGGTGCCTTTGCCACAAGGCCTCGACAGCAAAAAAGCGATGATGATTGGCACTGCTGGGTTAACAGCGATGCTGTGTGTGCAGGCCCTGCTCGACGGTGGCGTCAAGCCTGACGCTGGCGAAGTGCTGGTTACCGGTGCCAGCGGCGGTGTCGGCTCGGTGGCCGTCACCCTGCTGACTCAACTTGGCTACCAAGTGGCCGCGCTCACTGGTCGCGTTGAGCAAAACGGCCCACTGCTGGAAAAACTTGGCGCAAGCCGCATTATCGACCGAGCTGAATTTGAACAACCAGCCCGCCCGCTGGAAAAGCAAGTCTGGGCAGGTGCGATTGACACTGTCGGCAGTAAAGTGCTGGCGAAAGTGTTGGCGCAAATGGATTACAACGGCGTGGTAGCCGCGTGTGGTCTGGCTGGCGGTTTTGATCTACCCACCACAGTGATGCCATTTATCCTACGTAATGTGCGTCTGCAAGGTGTTGACTCAGTGATGTGCCCAACCGACAAACGCATCGCGGCATGGGAAAAACTGGTGGCGTTACTGCCAGAGAGTTACTTTGAGCAAGCCTGTACCGAAGTCGAGCTCGCTCAAGCCCCTAGCTACGCTGAAGCGATCACCAATGGCCAAGTCACGGGCCGCGTGGTGATCAAACTGTAACTCCACCTTCAGTCAGCCGAGAGCCAGCCAGTCTGGCTCTTTTTTGTTAGTCTAACCCCATATCTTCAATGCGCTTGGCAATCAAACGACCACACTCCTCTTTCACGATCGAGCGTAGCCACTCCTGTGCCGGAGAGTGTTCGCAGCGCGCATGCCAGATCATCGAATAATCGAACGGCGTAAATTGAAACGGCAGTGGCTTGACCACTAAGTCGTAGCGCTCTGCAACCAGATAAGCAAGATCGGCCGGTACCGTAATCACAATGGGTAAGGTGTCAACGATCACCAAAGCGGCCTCGAGGTGATAAGCGCGCAGCACCATTTTACGCGGCGGCTGAGCTTCGAGTGCTTGTTCAATCAAGGCCTTAACACCGTCACTAATGGCAATCATGGCGTGAGGATAATAGAGATAATCCGCCAGACTCATCTCCTCATTAGCAAGTGGGTGTTGCTTGGAGAGCAAACAGAGCACGCCAACTCGGCCCAATACGTCACTGCGCAGCGGCTCAACCGGCCCCGTCGGGCGACAAATCGCCAAATCAGCCCCTTCATAAATCAACTGCTCGGCCAATCTTTCGTGCTGCAAAGGCAGAAAGTTAAACGATACATTCGGCGCCTCTTGATAAATACGCGGCAAGGCAAACGGCAAAATGGTCTGCATCGCATAATCTGTGGTGGCAATGGTAAACGTTTGGGTACAAAGATGGGGATCAAACTCAGACGGAGAGAGCAACTGACGTAGTGATTCCAATGGCTCACCGAGAGCGCGGTCAATTTCGAGCGCTTTCTGCGTTGGGATCAAATGCTGACCTTGACGGGTGAACAGCGGGTCATCCAGTAGCTCGCGCAGCCGACCGAGCACTCTGCTCATCGCCGACTGGCTCAGGTTAAGACGCAAAGCGGCTTTGCTTACGCTGCTCTCTTCGATCAGTACGCGTAAAGCCACCAGCAAGTTTAAATCTCGGCGATAGATCTCTTCCAGTTCCACAATTAACCATGCTCATTGAAGGGATTAGCCTGTGATTGTACCTTTCAGGCAAAAAAAATCCCGCCTTTCAGCGGGGAAGCCCAAGAAAAATGGGGATAGTGTCGGAATGAAGTGTCGTTAAATAGGTGAGCGTCGCTTTGCAAACAAAAGCGCTAATTCTTCTGTTCTTCAGAGGCACCTGACCATAGGTGCATCTCAAGCCAAATCCCGATGATGGTCGCGCTCATGCCCACTACAGGCATCAATGAGGTCTCAGCTGGTGTTCTAAACACGAGAGCACAAAACGAGATAAAACACATAACCGAGTAAATAGTTAGTCTATCTAATGCTGTTAACATCGTGTTACTCCAGTTGTTACCAAATTGTTAATTCAAATTAATGCAAAACGATCCATTTGCCAAGTAATTATTGAATATTTTTTCTACGAACGTAGAATTCGTGCGGAATTTTGGAGAACCACACTATGAGCTTTAATCCTGAACTGGCGACGAAAACCTTGGAAGCTGAAGGGCTGCGCTGTCCAGAGCCAGTAATGATGGTCAGGAAGACGATTCGTACCATGCAAGATGGTGAGGTGTTATTGGTGAAAGCCGATGACCCGTCGACCACACGAGATATCCCGAGCTTTTGCCGTTTTATGGATCACCAACTGCTTGCCGCGCAAACCGACCAACTGCCTTATCAGTATCTGATCAAAAAAGGGCTGGATTAACCCCAGCCCTCACCATGCAAACAAGTTAGCTTAGTGCATCTCGTCGTCACTGTCTGACAGCGCCATGGCGCACAGCGCGCTGAAGAATTCAAACAAAGTCCACAGCTCTCGGTTGTGGCATTGGTCCGGTTTGATCCCTAATTGAAACTTTACGCTGCGCGTTTGCTCACTCTCGAGATCCACCCGTACTAAACGACCATCATTGAGGTACGGCTGCACCAAATGTTGTGGCAGCCAGCCAAAACCGACGCCATCGAGAATGCTATTTAATGCGGTACTTGGATGCGTCACCGTCAGACGCAAGTGCGAACCACGCCAACCACTATCCATATCTTGATTGCCCGAATCACGGATCACCACATGACGAATTGCTTTGAGCTCCGCTTGAGTGATGGATGTACGCTGTGCCAGATCAAACTCACGGGCACACACGCACAGCATCGGCACCTCAAACAGCGGCTCTAACTTCATCTCTTTCGGCAAGGCGCTGGCAATCGCCAGTGAAACGCTTCCCTCACCCAGCAATTGTGAGGCGCCAGACAAGGCGGTTTCATACACCCGCAGGGAAACGTGTGGATAGATTAAGTGGAAACGGTCGATCACTTCCAAGACAAAACGCGCTGGCAAGAGCACGTCGACCGCGATACTGATCTCTTGCGCCAACTCTCCTTCAAACTTCATCGCCGATTTTTCGATTTGCAATGCGCTGTGATGTAACTCTTGCACTTTGGGCAGCAGTTGTTTGCCAAGCTCCGTCAGCACCGATTGACGTCCTTCGATGACAAACAGCTCTTTTCCCAGCATGGCTGACAGCTTGTTGATGCTATGAGAAATGGCCGATTGGCTTTTGTGCAACTGTTCGGCAGCTTTCACCGTACTGCCATGTTCCGCCACCGCAATAAAGGTGCGCCACATTTCCAGAGAGATCTTTGCTGACACTCCCATCTCCTTTTTATTGCCCAATTCTGGCTGTGTGCTCTGTTGAGCTCATCACCACACACATTCGCCACCATCGGGCTACGAATGGAAAAAGAGTATACATAACGAAGAGTTACAAGAAAGCGATGATGTTAATGCGTTGTAAAAAATGCGGCACATCCGCACCGCTTAGAAGTGTTATTGCGCCAGTTTGGCCGCTATCGAGGCCACATGTCGTCCTTGGTAGATTGCGCAGGCTCGCTCAATCGCCGAAGGTACGCGGCTACCATCCGGCCCGGCAATACAAGCCGCACCCAGTGGCGAGCCCCCTTTCACTTCGCTCACGTCCATGGTTTCTGGGATACCGTAAGGCAAACCGACCACCACCATGCCGTGATGGAACAAGGTGGTATGGAACGACTGGATCGTGGTTTCGTTGCCACCGCCCGTTCCTGTTGAGGTAAACACGCTTGCTACTTTGCCAATCAGCTTGCCCGTTGCCCACAACCCACCGGTTTGATCGAGGAAGTTACGCATCTGCGCCGCCATGTTGCCAAAGCGGGTTGGGGTGCCGAAAATAATCGCATCGTAGTCGGCAAGTTCCTCGACTTTAGCCAGTGGGGCAACTTGATCCAACTTTATGCCGGCTTTGCTGGCAATCTCGGCGGGCACAAGTTCAGGCACACGGCGAATATCAACTGTCACGCCCTCCACGCTGCGGGCTCCTTCCGCGATGTAGTCCGCCATGGTTTCGATGTGGCCATAGCTCGAATAATACAGAACCAATACTTTTGTCATGTTCATCTCCTTGAATAGATGCTCGATTAGTTGAGAAAAAGTTGTGCTAACTCGTCATGGGTCAGCGCTTTGGAAATCACCTGTTCACCATCAATGACAATGGTTGGAATAGAGCGAATATGATATTGACGTGCCAGCGCTAAATCTTGCTCTACCGCTTCACGGGTTTCTGCGGCATGAAACTGCAAGCGGAACTGAGCCTCATCCAAACTGATATTGACCGCCGCGGCGACGAGGGTTTCTAGCTCGCCAATATTGTCGTTGACCAGCAGATGCAAGCGCTGGATCTCATCAAAAAAGTCCCAATGGGCCTCGTTGCCAGCCAGGTGCTCTGCCGCTTTGGCGCCAAGGGCCGCAAGATAACCGCTTGGGTAGTTGAATGGCTGCGCTCGCATCCCTTCAATATTGAACCGCGTCTTGTCATCGGCCGCCTGCTGGCAAGCCACCCAATGGTTGAGGATCTCGCTTTTGGCCTGTGCGAGTGAACCAAAGCGCTCAATCATCTCTTCATCGCTGCGCTGCAAGACAAAACAGCGCTGCACAACCTCAATCTGTCGCTCTTTCGCCAACTGGCGCAAGCGTGGGCTGAGTACATAACACCAGCCACATACGGCGTCATGGAAAAATTCAATTTGGCGAATAGTTTGTTTGTTCATGGTCATTTCCTCTGTCGAATGTGACTTCATCCTAGAGTGATTTGGCCAGCGCGACGAATGAACAAAGTCACTAATACCTACCTATTTTTTGCCAAGATAACCACGCCTTAACGCCCTATGATGGCTGCGTCACCAACGACTTAAAAAACAACAAGGAGAGAAAGTGATGGAGACTACCACCATGAAAGCGATCCGTATTCATCAATACGGTGGCCAGCAAACTCTGCGTGAAGAGCAGGTTGCGATCCCACAAATCAGTGAAGACGACGTACTGATCGCCGTGAAATACAGCGGCATCAATCCGGTGGACTGGAAAGTACGTGAGGGCTGGTTAGCCAGTGAAAACCTGCACCAATTGCCGCTGATTTTGGGTTGGGATCTGGCCGGCGTGATAGAGCAAGTGGGCGAAAATGTCACTCAATTTCAAGTCGGTGATGAGGTATACGCGTTTAGCGACCTGACCAAAGATGGCGCTTACGCGCAATACATCAGCGTCAACGCCACCTTGGTGGCCAAAAAACCGCGCAGCTTAAGCTTTGCCCAAGCCGCAGCGGTACCCTTGACCGCCTTAACCGCTTGGCAAGCGATGCATCAGCTTGCCGAGATAGAACCGGGACAATCGGTGCTGATCCACGGCGCTAGTGGTGGCGTGGGCAGTTTTGCCGTACAATTCGATATGCACTTAGGTGCAAGGGTAACGGCGGTGGCTTCCACTGGCAATCACTCTTACTTGCAATCTCTCGGTGTTGAGCATGTGGCAGACTACCGCCAGCCGAACTACTTGCAGGCGCTCGGTCAGTTTGACTATGTGTTTGATGTGGTCGACAACGACACGCAAGGTATCTACGACACGGTAAAACCTTGTGGCAAATACATCTCTACTCTGAAAACTCATCAAATCCCCGCCCGCTACACCTTTGCTCATGAGCGGGTATTGGTGATGCCAAGTGGTGAGCAGTTGTCACACATCGGCGCTTTGATCGATCAAGGGGCGATTCAACTGCCCAGTATTCAACAATTGCCGCTCGACGCGGTAGCACAAGCACATGCCTTATCGGAAACCGAGCATGTTCAAGGAAAAATCGTCCTGCAGATCTAGTTTTGCAGACATCGCCATCAAGGCGCATCTGCGCCTTGATGAAATGAAGGAGTCATCATGAAATATTTAATAATGCTGATCATGTGCGGCATTTTGTGGGGGTCGCAGTACGAGTTTAATCGCTTAGCACTGGAATCGATGCCAGCGATCTGGATTGCTGCGCTGCGTTCCAGCTTTGGTGCGCTGATCTTAATCGCCGCGTGCTACTGGTTGAAATTGAAACGCACCTCTGGCCACTGGCCGATGCTGTTTGTTATCGCCACACTGGAGGCGACCCTGCCATTTATCTTGGTGGCATGGGGACAGCAGTCCACCCCCTCCAGCCATGCGGCAGTGATCACCGGTATGAACCCATTGCTGACTATTTTACTCGCGCCCCTGTTTTTACATCATGCTCGTCTGGAAGCCAAATCGCTGCTGTGTGGCCTATTGGGTTTTGCCAGCTTACTCTATCTCTTCTATCCGCAACTGCATACGCCAGATGGACACAGCTTCTATGGCGCCGTGGCGATTTTCATCGCTGCCCTCAGTTTTGCCTTAAGTTTAATTTTGGTCAAAAAGCTGGATAACTTACACCCAATCGTGGTCGCGCGTGATGTGATAGTGATCTCTGCGCTGCAACTGCTGCCGATTGCACTTTTAAGTAGTGAGCTGACGTTAAGCCACATCAGTATGTCATCGGCACTGTCTAGCCTCTATCTCGGCATTTTTTGCGGTGGTGTGGTCTACATTCTGTTTATGCAGCTCATCATGAGCAAAGGCCCTGCATTTGCTTCACTGAGTAATTATCTGGTGCCGACCGTTGGTGTAATACTAGCCGCCATCGCACAGGATGGGACGATCGATAGCCGCACTTTGCTCAGTTTGGCGGGTATTTTGAGTGCCATTCTCCTGTTCCAATTCTGGCCAAACTCAGCCCCGCCACTTATCAGTCGTCTCGACTCGTAAGTACAATCAAGGCTGCTTCGGCAGCTTTGATTGCGATAACTTATTGTTCATTTTCCAGCGCGCGCACTTGCGCTTGTAACTTATTGAGTTCTTTACGCATGGCACGCATCTCGTCGTGCATCGGGATGATGTGCGCGACGCGAATCCAAGATTCAACGGTCAATCCCGTTAGGATAAAAGTCCCTGCGACAATCGGCAGCCACATCTCCGTCAGTGCCATGGCCAACAGACACAGAGCCAAACCAAAGGTGAACAGATAACTCTGACTTTTTGCTGTCATACCCATATAACGTGTCAGCATATTGGTGCCCTCTCGTTTCAATTCACAACCTTAAAGTAGCATGCGCTGCATGACACGAATATGGCAGCGGTCACGCTCCTTAACGAATAAACACTCATTTCAGAACGGCCGCTGTTTCTGCGAGATTATCCGAAGTTAGACGCAAGATTTACCAAAAAGCGGCACCTAGCGCCAAAGCAACAAACAGCAGTGCAGTTACTTTGCGAATTAAAGCAAGGGGCAGTTTGTCTGCCGAGAGCTTACCAATCAGCACCACAGGCACATTCGCCAACAGCATGCCAATGGTGGTGCCGAGAATCACCCAAGTGAGCGCATCGGCATATTGGGCGCCAAGAATCGAAGTGGCGATTTGCGTTTTATCCCCCACTTCCGCGATAAAAAACGCGATAAAACTGGCCACAAATGGACCACGATTGGAAATCTCTTCATCGTCGTCGAGCTTATCGGGGATCAGTACCCAAGCCGCCATCGCGAGAAAGCTCACCACCAGCACCCATTTCAACACTTCTGGTGACAGGTAATCGGCCACAACGACACCCAGCCACGCGGCCAAAGCATGGTTAGCAATGGTGGCAAAGAAGATCGCAGCAATGATAGGGATCGGTTTTCGATAGCGGCTGGCTAGCAGCAGGGATAATAACTGGGTTTTATCGCCAATTTCGGCTAAGGCGACGGTAGTAATAGAAATAGCTAAAACGCTCACGACATGCTCAATGGGGCAGGGATTATTATATTAACCATAGACAAATCTCACGCCCCACCCCGGTTCGTGATGATTTGTCTAAAGTCTTGCTAAACTCGAAGGGCTTCGAGTCTCGAACGCCATGGTGATTTGGCACCAATTATGTTGACGAACGAACCGGATGGAAATGGACCTCATCCAGTAAGCTACTCCCCAAAGACGAGCGCAATTCTAGCCAGCTTCCCCTACCAGCTCAAGTGAGAAATTACACAAAAACTCCCTTTTAAGAAAATTTGGACGAATAAGCCAATAAATTTCCACTAAAGGGGAAAGTTGACCACGAATTAATCAAGATTAGCTCTACTCCCATGCAAAATATCTGGGTATACTTGATCGTTATTTTTTATCACTCTAGACAGAAATTTCGCGCGAACCTGACTATGCAAAAATACGATATCAAAACCTTTCAGGGTATGATCCTCGCGCTGCAGGATTATTGGGCCCAACAAGGCTGTACCATTGTTCAACCATTAGACATGGAAGTAGGTGCAGGTACTTCTCACCCAATGACATGTTTACGTGCACTTGGTCCTGAGCCAATTGCTACGGCTTACGTTCAGCCATCTCGTCGTCCGACTGACGGCCGCTACGGTGAAAACCCTAACCGCCTTCAACACTACTACCAGTTTCAAGTGATCATCAAACCATCACCAGACAACATCCAAGAACTGTACTTAGGCTCTCTGGAAGTACTGGGGGTTGACCCGCAAGTTCACGACATTCGTTTCGTCGAAGATAACTGGGAAAACCCGACACTGGGTGCTTGGGGTCTTGGCTGGGAAGTGTGGCTCAACGGCATGGAAGTCACTCAGTTTACCTACTTCCAACAAGTAGGCGGCCTGGAGTGTAAACCTGTTACTGGCGAGATCACTTACGGTATCGAGCGTCTGGCGATGTACATTCAGGGCGTGGATTCTGTTTACGATCTGGTTTGGACCGACGGTCCGCTGGGTAAAGTGACTTATGGCGACATCTTCCACCAAAATGAAGTTGAGCAATCCACTTACAACTTCGAACACGCCGATGTGGATTTCCTATTCACCTTCTTCGACCAGTGCGAAAAAGAGTGTAAACACCTGCTTGAGCTTGAAAAGCCTCTCCCGCTACCAGCTTACGAACGTATTTTGAAAGCGGGCCACGCGTTCAACCTACTGGATGCGCGTAAAGCCATCTCAGTCACAGAGCGTCAGCGTTACATCCTACGCATTCGTAACCTCACTAAATCGGTTGCAGAAGCGTACTACGCATCTCGTGAAGCATTAGGCTTCCCTATGTGTAAAAAGGGTGAGGACAAATAAGATGGCAAAAGAATTTCTAATTGAACTCGGTACTGAAGAGTTACCACCAAAGCAACTTCGCACATTAGCGGAAGCATTTGCTGCAAACTTTGAAGCGGAATTGAAAGCCGCTGACCTTGCTCATGAAGGTATCAAATGGTTTGCAACGCCACGTCGTTTAGCACTTAAAGTCACTAAGCTTGCTGAAGGTCAGGCTGACAAAGTGGTTGAAAAACGTGGTCCTGCGATTGCGGTTGCTTTTGATGCAGATGGTCAACCCACCAAAGCGGCACAAGGCTGGGCTCGTGGTAACGGCATCACGGTTGAACAAGCCGATCGCCTAAAGACAGACCAAGGTGAATGGCTGCTTTACAAGCAAGAAGTGAAAGGCCAAGAAGCAAAAGCGGTGGTTGTCGAACTTGCCGCAAAAGCACTGGCTAACCTGCCTATCGCGAAACCAATGCGTTGGGGTGATAAAGAAACTCAATTTATCCGCCCAGTTAAAACGCTAACCATTCTGTTCGGTGATGAACTTATCGAAGGTGAAATCCTTGGCGTAAGTTCGGCTCGCACTATCCGTGGTCACCGTTTCATGGGTGAAGCAGAATTTACTATCGATTCTGCCTCTCAATACCCAGCGATTCTGGAAGAGCGCGGTAAAGTCATCGCTGATTACGATGCTCGTAAAGCCACCATCATTGCTGATGCACAAAAAGCAGCACAACAAGTTGGCGGCGTTGCAGACCTAGAAGATGACCTAGTAGAAGAAGTCACTTCACTGGTTGAATGGCCTGTTGTGCTTACTGCTAAGTTTGAAGAAAAGTTCCTCAAAGTACCTTCAGAAGCGTTGGTTTACACCATGAAAGGCGATCAGAAGTACTTCCCTGTCTATGACGCAGAGAAAAAACTGCTGCCTAACTTTATCTTCGTCTCTAACATCGAGTCTAAAGAGCCTCGCCATGTTATCGAAGGTAACGAGAAAGTGGTTCGTCCGCGTCTTGCTGATGCCGAGTTCTTCTTCAACACTGACCGCAAGAGCAAACTGATTGATCGCCTACCTCAGCTAGAAACGGCCATCTTCCAGCAAAAACTGGGCACCATCAAAGACAAAACAGACCGTATCACTGAGCTTGCTGGCTACATTGCTGAGCAAATCGGTGCGGATGTTGAGAAATCAAAACGTGCAGGCTTGCTAGCTAAATGTGACCTAATGACCTCAATGGTATTCGAGTTTACCGATACTCAAGGTGTGATGGGCATGCACTACGCGCGCCACGACGGTGAAGCAGAAGAAGTAGCGGTAGCACTTAACGAGCAATACATGCCTCGTTTCGCTGGCGACAGCCTACCAACCAACGGTGTATCAGCAGCGGTTGCTATGGCGGATAAGTTGGACACTATCGTCGGTATCTTCGGTATTGGTCAAGCTCCAAAGGGCTCTGACCCATTTGCACTACGCCGCGCATCACTGGGTGTTCTGCGTATCATTGTTGAATACGGTTACAACCTAGATTTAGTAGACCTTGTAGCGAAAGCGAAATCACTATTTGGCGATCGTCTGACTAATGAAAACGTTGAGCAAGATGTGATTGAGTTTATGCTCGGTCGTTTCCGTGCATGGTACCAAGATGAAGGTTTCAGTGTAGACATCATCCAAGCGGTACTGGCTCGTCGCCCAACCAAACCAGCTGACTTTGACCAACGTGTTAAAGCGGTTTCTCACTTCCGTGAGTTGGATGCAGCAGAATCACTGGCAGCAGCGAACAAACGCGTGGGTAACATTCTGGCGAAATTCGAAGGCGAACTGCCAACTGAGATTGAGCTGTCTCTTCTTCAGGAAGATGCAGAGAAAGCGCTGGCTGAAAACGTTGAAGTACTCACAGAAGCGTTAGAACCTGCATTTGCAACGGGCAACTACCAACAAGCATTGAGCCAACTTGCTGCGCTGCGTGAGCCAGTCGATGCCTTCTTTGATAACGTAATGGTGATGGCAGATGACGAAGCGTTGAAGAAAAACCGCTTAACTCTGCTTAACAACCTACGTAACCTGTTCTTGCAGATCGCCGATATTTCTCTGCTGCAGAAATAACTCGACGTATCGCCAGATTTGTCGAATAAAATCGGCCAACTCAAGCCCAACTCCTCGGAGTTGGGCTTTGTTTTTCTGCTGTGCCAGATATTGTGCTTTGCCTCGCAATCACATTCAGGTATGTTCAATGTTTACTCGACCAGCCAGCAACGTACTGGCCTTTTAGGTAAACAAAGCAATCACAATGAATTAGGTATAAAAACACATGCAGTTTTCAAAGTTTGGTGAAAAGTTTAATCAGTATTCCGGTATTACCCAGTTAATGGACGATTTGAATGATGGCCTAAGCACTCCCGGTGCCATCATGCTCGGTGGCGGCAACCCTGCGGCCATTCCAGCCATGCTCGATTACTTTCATCAAGCCAGCGCGGACATGCTGGCCAGTGGCGAACTGGTCGCGGCCCTTGCTAATTACGACGGCCCGCAAGGCAAAGATGTGTTTATAAAAGCCTTAGCGAAACTGCTCAAAGAAACTTACGGCTGGAACATCAGCGAGAAAAACATCAGCCTGACCAACGGTAGCCAAAGCGGTTTCTTCTACCTGTTTAATCTGTTTGCTGGCAAGCAGAGCGATGGATCGCACAAGAAAATCCTATTGCCACTCGCCCCAGAATACATTGGCTATGCCGACGCGGGGATCGATGAAGATATCTTTGTCTCTTACCGCCCAGAAATTGAACTGCTCGACAATGGCCTGTTTAAATATCACGTCGACTTCGAACAGCTCAAAGTCGATGACTCGGTTGCCGCTATTTGCGCCTCGCGTCCGACCAACCCAACCGGCAATGTGCTGACCGATGAAGAGATCGCCAAACTGGATAAGCTCGCGCGAGAAAATAATATCCCGCTGATCATCGACAATGCCTATGGCCTCCCCTTCCCGAACATCATCTTCGAAGATGTGCAGCCCTTTTGGAATGAGAACACCATCTTATGCATGAGCCTCTCCAAACTTGGCCTACCGGGTGTGCGTTGTGGCATCGTCATCGCCAGCGAAGCGGTAACGCAAGCACTAACCAATATGAACGGCATCATTAGCTTGGCACCCGGCAGCATGGGCCCCGCGCTCGGCCATCATATGATCCGTCAAGACGATCTGCTGGCTCTGAGCTCACAAGTAATTAAGCCTTTTTACCAGCACAAGTCGCAGCGCGCCGTCACGCTGCTGCAAGAGGCGATTCAGGATCCGCGTTTCCGTATCCACAAACCGGAGGGGGCGATCTTCTTATGGCTGTGGTTTGATGAATTGCCAATTACCACCATGGCGCTTTACCAACGTCTTAAAGCACGCGGCGTATTGATTGTGCCGGGAGAATATTTCTTTATTGGCCAAGAAGAGAGTTGGGAGCACGCCCATCAGTGTTTGCGCATGAACTATGTGCAGGACGATGAGAAGATGCAGCGGGGCATCGCGATCATCGCCGAAGAGGTGGCTAAAGCCTACCAACAAGGGTAAGCGCGAAGTTGCGAACTCGCCGATAAACGAAGAGCGCCAACACGGGCGCTCTTTTCTCATCTCAATTGGGTAAGATTTATCTGTTTTCCAGCAACTGGCCGTTACCGATAGCAATCTTACGCGGCTGCATCGCTTCAGGAATTTCACGCACTAAATCGATGTGCAATAGGCCATTTTCCATCGATGCGCCCACCACTTTCACGTAATCGGCCAACTGGAACTTACGCTCAAAGTCGCGCTCTGCGATGCCTTGATAAACGTAGTTTTTGCCTTCTTCCTCTTTACGCTCGCCTTTCACAATCAGCAGATTTTCATTTTGTGTCAGATCAAGCTGCTCTTCAGCAAACCCAGCGACTGCCATGGTGATGCGGTAGTTGTGCTCATCTTTCTGCTCAATATTGTATGGAGGGTAACCGCCTGAGCTGTTTTTCGCCGCATTGGCTTCCATCAGGTTCAACAGACGATCAAAACCAATCGCGTTGCGGTACAGTGGTGTGAAATCTACATTACGCATAATTCTATCCTCTTAATTTAAGCAATAGTCTTGCCCAGTAATGGTCGGGCGAAGAGTTCCCAAACACCATTCCTCTCAATCGGGACATGGGTGGAACAGGTTGTCAGTCTTGACCCGGTTTATCCTCAACAGAGCAATGCGGGTCACGGTAAAAGCCCTTACGGCGCCTTCACTGACAGATATAAGGACGAAAAAATCGCTTTCAAGAGTAAAAAGAAAAATTTTTTAACGAAGAACATAGCAGGCATAAAAAAGCGCGGGCATAGAACCCGCGCTTTATTTGAGCTAGAAAAGAGACTGACTAGACGTCAAGGTTAGCCACTTTTAGTGCGTTGTTTTCGATAAACGCACGGCGCGGCTCAACTTGGTCACCCATCAGTGTGGTAAACAACTCATCGGCACCCACCGCATCTTCGATGGTCACTTGCATCATACGGCGCGTTTCTGGGTCCATGGTCGTTTCCCAAAGCTGATCAGGGTTCATCTCACCCAGACCTTTATAGCGTTGCAGGCTAAGACCACGACGCGACTCTTTGATCAACCAATCCAAGGCCGCAGCAAAACTGCTGACAGGTTGCGTACGCTCACCGCGTTTCACGTAAGCGCCCTCTTCAATCAGACCATCGAGCGCCTCGGCCAAGTCCGCCAGCTTCTGGTACTCTTTCGAGTTGATCAGATCCACGCTCAGTGGGTAGTTGTGCATCACACCGTGAGTACGTACCACAATCTTCGGTTGGTAACGATCTTGCTCTGCATCGTACTCGACGTCAAAGCTGTATTGGCTTGCGCCCACTTCTTTGGCGTTAAGCTGTTCAACCAACTGCCCCGTCCAAGCCGAAATAGCCGCTTGATCGCTAAATTGCGCTTCGCTCAGGCGTGGCACATAAATCAATTCGTGGATCAGTGCACGCGGGTAACGGCGGCTCATGCGATCCACCAGCTTGATCGCTTCATTGTATTGCTGCACCAGTTTCTCTAGCGGTTCACCCGCCAGCGCAGGCGCGTCGGTATTGACATGCAGTTCGGCGTTATCCAGCGCCAAAGCGATTTGATACTGGTTCATCGCCTCTTCATCTTTGATGTACTGCTCTTGCTTGCCTTTCTTCACTTTGTACAGCGGTGGCTGAGCAATGTAGACGTAACCGCGCTCAATCAGCTCCGGCATTTGACGATAGAAGAAGGTCAACAGCAGCGTACGAATGTGCGAACCATCGACGTCCGCATCGGTCATGATGATGATGTTGTGGTAACGCAGTTTGTCTGGGTTGTACTCGTCGCGGCCGATACCACAGCCCAGCGCAGTGATGAGGGTCGCCACTTCCTGCGAAGAGAGCATCTTGTCGAAACGTGCTTTCTCTACGTTGAGGATCTTACCTTTTAGCGGCAGGATGGCTTGGTTCTTACGGTTACGGCCCTGCTTGGCGGAACCGCCCGCAGAGTCACCCTCCACTATGTAGAGTTCAGACAGCGCAGGATCTTTTTCCTGACAATCCGCCAGTTTGCCCGGCAGGCCAGCGAGATCCAATGCGCCTTTACGACGAGTCATCTCGCGCGCTTTACGCGCCGCTTCACGGGCACGCGCGGCATCGATAATTTTCGAACAGACTTGTTTTGCTTCGCTTGGGTTTTCCGCTAAGAAGTCGGCCAGTTTCTCATTCATGGCTGATTCAACCGCTGATTTCACTTCAGACGAAACCAGTTTGTCTTTGGTTTGGCTGGAGAATTTTGGATCAGGCACTTTCACCGACACCACGGCGGTTAAGCCTTCACGCGCATCATCACCCGACGTTGCCGCTTGCGCTTTTTTCGAGAAGCCTTCTTTGTCCATGTAGGTATTCAAGGTACGAGTCAAAGCACCACGGAAACCTGCCAAGTGAGTACCGCCATCGCGCTGCGGAATGTTGTTGGTAAAACAGTAGATGTTTTCTTGGAAACCATCGTTCCACTGCATCGCCACTTCCACCGAAATACCGTCTTCACGTTCTGTGTTGAAGTGGAACACTTTTTCATGGATTGGGGTTTTGTTGCGGTTTAGGTGAGTAACGAACGCTTGAATACCCCCTTCGTACATGAAGTGGTCTTTCTTGTCTTCTTCGCGCTCGTCCTGCAGTTTGATCGACACGCCAGAGTTCAGGAAAGAGAGTTCACGCAGGCGCTTAGCGAGGATGTCGTAATGAAATTCGATGTTGGTGAAGGTTTCTGCGCTTGGCCAGAAACGCACCGTGGTACCGGTTTTTTCGGTATCACCAACCACCGTCAGTGGTGCTTGCGGCACGCCATGATGATAGGTTTGAGTATGAATATGGCCGCCACGGTAAATGGTCAACTGCACTTTTTCAGACAGCGCGTTAACTACCGACACACCCACACCATGCAGGCCGCCCGAAACTTTGTACGAGTTATCGTCAAACTTACCGCCGGCGTGCAGTACTGTCATAATCACTTCGGCGGCAGAGACTTTCTCTTCTGGGTGCAGTTCGGTCGGAATACCACGACCATCATCGCTGACAGAAACCGAGTTATCCTCATGAATCGTGACTACGATGTCTTTACAGTGACCTGCCAGTGCTTCATCAATTGAGTTGTCCACCACCTCGAAAACCATGTGGTGCAGACCGGTGCCATCATCGGTGTCACCGATGTACATACCCGGACGCTTACGAACCGCATCCAGACCCTTCAGTACCTTAATACTTGATGAATCGTAATTATTCGACATGAGTTACTCTCTCATTATTTATCCTTGCTCAATCACACCCTGATCCACATGGAACAGTTTCCCTGCCTCATCTCGCATGTCCGCGATCTGGTTTTCGGTAATTGAGCTTACAAAAACTTGAGCCCCCGTCGCTTTGAGGCAATCTGCCAAACGCTTGCGACGTTGACTGTCTAATTCTGACGCAAAATCATCTATCAGATAGATGCATTGCTTACCGGTCATTTCCGTTAGGTGCTGCCCCTGCGCCAAACGCAGTGCGCACACCATGAGTTTCAGTTGGCCACGTGACAGCACATCTTCCACCGGCGTGCCATTCACTTTGATGCGTAAATCCGCTTTATTCGGCCCACTGAAGGTATAGCCAAGCGCCTGATCCCGTTCGAAGTTTTTCTCGAGGATCTGCTGATAAGGCGTCTCTTTGTCCCAGCCGCGATAGTACTTCAGCTGAATATCAAACTCTGGCAAAAAATCGCGACACAGTTGCTCGGCTTTGCTTTGCATCTGCTCGACATAATGCTCACGCCATTGGCTTATCTGCTCCGCCAAGCGCGCCATTTCTTGATCCCAATAACTGAGTTCACGGTAGCTTCTGGCGGTTTTGAGCAAGGCATTGCGCTGCTTGTTGAGACGCTTAAAGCGTCCCCAGGCATCAAAAAAGGCCGCTTCGCTATGAAACACGCCCCAATCGATAAAAGCGCGGCGATGTTTCGGCCCATCGGTCAACAGATCAAACCCTTCTGGATGAATCAGTTGCAGTGGCAGAACCTGCGCCAACTGAGCGAGCTTTTGCCCAGACTGACCGCCTATTTTAACCTCTGTTGTGCCGTCGCGCTGCTTATTAATGCCAACGGGTAGCTCAAATTGATCCGAGTTCAAAAAACGACCATGAACAAACAGTTGGTCACACTCATTTTGAATCACTCGACCAGTCAGCGCGCTGCGAAACGAGCGACCATGTCCCAATAAGTAGACCGCTTCTAGCACACTGGTTTTACCGCTGCCATTGGGGCCGATAAGAAAGTTAAAGCCTGGTGACAAGGCGATGTCACAGGCTTTGATATTACGAAATTGCTGAATAATCAGACGAGAAAGCGGCATTCAATCAGCTTACAGGCGGATCGGCATCACGACGTACATGGCGCTGTCGTCGTCGACATTTTCAATCAGCGCACTGGCGTTGGCATCCGACATCGAAATACGCACTTTGTCACAGCGCAGTGTATTGAGCACATCCAGCACGTAACTGACGTTAAAGCCAATTTCAATCGCTTCGCCTTCAAAAGAGACATCCAACATCTCTTCTGCTTCTTCCTGCTCCGGGTTATTGGCGGTAATGCGCATGTCACTGCCCGCTAAATTCACCCGTACGCCACGGAATTTTTCATTCGACAAAATCGCCGCACGCGCGAACGATTGACGCAGCTCGTCACAACTGGCTTCAAGCGTTTTTGTGGTGTGCTGCGGCATAACGCGACGATAATCTGGGAACCGGCCATCCACCAGCTTAGAGGTGAAGACAAAGTTATTAACTTCAGCGCGCAGGTTGGAGCTGCCAATTTGCAGCATCACAGGCTGTTCTGGCGCATCGAGCAATTTAACCAGCTCTTGCACCCCTTTGCGCGGCACAATGATCTGTTTTTGTGCGAAATCGGCGCCGAGTGCAACTTGCGAGACCGCCATACGGTGCCCGTCGGTCGCCACGCTGCGCAGGGTGGTGCCATCAATTTCAAACAGCATGCCGTTGAGATAGTAGCGTACATCTTGGTTCGCCATGGAGAACTGCGTCTTCTCAATCAGTGCGCGCAGTTCGCCTTGCGTCAGCGACACTTCAACGTCACTTTGCCAATCTTCAATATTCGGGAAATCGTTGGCCGGCAACGTTGCCAGCGAGAAGCGGCTGCGGCCTGAGCGCAATTGCACGCGATCGCCTTCAAGGACAAAAGTAATCCGCGCGTCATCAGGCAAACCGCGGCAAATATCGAGAAATTTACGCGAAGGCACCGTAATGCTGCCCGCTTCAAATTCCCCTTCCAAGGTGACACAGCTAATCAGTTCGACTTCCAAATCGGTCGCGGTCATCGACAACTGACCATTGTCGACCTTGATTAACAAGTTACCCAAAATAGGCAAAGTAGGACGGCCACCCAGCGCACCGGAGACCTGTTGCAGCGGTTTAATAAAATGACTACGTTCAATGGTAAATTTCATGCTTGGCTCTTTACGCTGTCAGCTCAAATTGGGATTTGCTTAGAATTCTGCCATTTTAACCGATTAGGACGACAAGGTGCGAATCAAGTTCGAGTAATCTTCTTTAATGTCGTGGCTCTCTTCACGTAGCTGCTCAATTTTACGGCAGGCATGCAAAACCGTGGTGTGGTCACGGCCACCAAACGCATCGCCGATTTCCGGCAGGCTGTGGTTGGTGAGCTCTTTCGCCAGCGCCATCGCCAGTTGACGCGGGCGCGCAACGGAGCGGGAACGGCGTTTTGAAAGCAGATCCGCCACTTTGATTTTGTAGTATTCCGCGACGGTCTTTTGAATGTTGTCGATGGTGACGAGCTTCTCTTGCAGCGCCAACAAATCGCGCAGCGCTTCACGCACGAAATCGATGGTGATCGGACGACCGGTGAAGTTCGCGTTTGCAATCACGCGGTTTAGTGCACCTTCAAGCTCACGCACGTTGGATCGCAGACGTTTGGCAATAAAGAAAGCCACTTCGTCCGCCAAATGAATTTGGTGATCTTCGGCTTTCTTCATCAAGATCGCCACGCGAGTTTCCAGCTCGGGCGGCTCAATCGCTACCGTCAAACCCCAACCAAAGCGTGATTTCAGACGATCCTCAACGCCACTGATCTCTTTCGGATAGCGGTCTGAAGTGAGGATGATCTGTTGGTTGCCTTCTAAAAGTGCGTTAAAAGTGTGGAAGAACTCTTCTTGTGAACGCTCTTTGTTGGCGAAGAATTGGATGTCATCGATAAGCAGTGCATCGACGCTACGGTAGTAACGTTTGAACTCTTCAATCGCGTTGTTTTGCAGCGCTTTCACCATATCTTGCACAAAACGCTCTGAGTGCATGTACACCACTTTCGCGTTAGGTTTGTTATCCACAATGGCATTGCCGACCGCGTGCAACAAGTGGGTTTTACCTAAACCCGTTCCACCGTATAAAAAGAGAGGGTTGTAGGCACCGCCTGGGTTATCCGCCACCTGACGCGCCGCCGCCAAACCCAATTGGTTTGACTTACCTTCAACAAAGTTATTGAACTTATGTTTCGGGTTCACGTTGGAGCGGTGGTTGATGTCCGCAATCGCTTGGGCATCATCATCCCACGTTTTATGCACTGGTTTACGGGCGTGCAGTTGTGCGGGAGCTGACGACTCCGCCGCCACGTCGGCTGGTGTACGGGTCGGTGCAGGCTTTGGCGCGGCCACGGGCCGACTACCGATCTCAAAGCGCAGATTGGGAATGTCATGACCGCAATATTCCTGCAGCAGGCGATTGATGCTGTTGAGGTATTTATCACGCACCCAGTCTAGTACGAAGCGGTTAGGAGCAAACAAGGTGAGCGTGTTGCCATTGAGCTCCGCTTGTAACGGACGGACCCACATGCTGAATTCTGTAGCTGGTAGCTCTTCTTGAAGCCGCTGCATACATTGCAACCAAAGCGAAGATGACACGGTGCCCCCACGGATGTAAGAAATGATCGGAAAAGATTGGCAATTTTACCTGTTGATAACCGAGATCGCCAGCGATTGATCGAGGATCCAGTGAATAAGATCCAAGTTATTCACAATATTTTCGACATATTTTGCGAGATCATCACACCTTGCCCGCGCTTTACCCACATAAGGATCCACTTTTCCCAGGATCTTCGCCATTTATCCCCAGAATCCACTAAACGCACTACCATCTGGTTATGAATCATAACAACTTGTTATTTATTCTAGTGAGACAATTCACATTAACATCACGCCCTATAATTCTGAGGAGTCACAAAATGAAAAACTGGATTAAAGCAAGTATTGCTGCCATTGCTCTGTCTGCCGCGACCACCCAAGCTCTGGCGCAAGAGGTGGTAAAAGTGGGGATGTCTGGTCGTTATTTCCCATTTACTTTTGTACAGAAAGATAAGCTACAAGGCTTTGAAGTCGACATGTGGGATGAGATCGGTAAACGCAATGGCTACCAAATCGAGTACGTGACGGCAAACTTCTCAGGTCTGTTTGGTTTGCTGGAAACCGGACGCATTGATACCATCTCCAACCAGATCACCATCACGGAAGCACGCAAGGCAAAATACCTATTTGCTGACCCGTACGTGATCGATGGCGCGCAAATCACGGTGCGTAAAGGCAACGACAGCATTCAAGGCATTGACGATCTCGCCGGCAAAACAGTCGCGGTCAACCTTGGCTCAAATTTCGAGCAGTTGCTGCGCAGCTATGACAAAGACGGCAAAATCAAGGTGAAAACCTACGAAACGGGCATTGAGCATGATGTGGCGCTCGGCCGTGCCGATGCCTTTGTCATGGACCGTTTGTCGGCACTGGAACTGATCAAAAAAACCGGCCTTCCACTACAATTGGCAGGTCAGCCGTTTGAAACCATCGCCAATGCGTGGCCGTTTGTGAACAATGAGCGCGGTGCTAAGCTGCAAGGCGAAGTAAACCAAGCTCTCGCGGCAATGCGTGCCGACGGTACAGTAGAGAAAATTTCGCTCAAGTGGTTTGGTGCCGATATCACTAAGTAAGTGCACGCACACTCGATAACTCTGTTTTTTACTCAAGGTGGAAGCGCGTATTCCACCTTTTCTCGTCTTTAAAGGTAAGTGATATGGGATTTGATTTTAACTATATGCTCGAGCTATTGCCGATCCTGCTCAAGTACCTCGGTACGACGATGGAGATGGCCGCGTGGGGATTAGTCTTCTCTCTGATCCTTGCCGTTGTACTGGCCAATCTGCGCGTCTTCCGTGTTCCGGTATTAGATCAGCTTAGCCAACTGTACATCAGCTTTTTCCGTGGCACTCCGCTGTTGGTACAACTGTTCCTGCTCTATTACGGTTTGCCGCAAGTCTTTCCTCTGCTGGTGGGCATCGATGCCTTTTCCGCCGCCGTGATCGGTTTAACGCTGCACTTCGCCGCATACATGGCGGAAAGCATCCGTGCCGCCATCATCGGCATCGACCGAAGCCAAATGGAAGCGAGCTTATCGGTCGGCATGACCACTAGCCAAGCGATGCGCCGCGTCATTCTGCCACAAGCGACCCGCGTAGCACTGCCTTCCTTGATGAATTACTTCATCGACATGATCAAATCCACCTCGCTGGCGTTTACTTTAGGCGTGGCCGAAATCATGGCCAAAGCGCAGATGGAAGCGTCGTCCAGTTTCCGCTTTTTTGAAGCCTTCCTCGCGGTGGCACTGATTTATTGGGGCGTGGTGTTGATTCTCACCCGCGTGCAAACTTGGGCCGAAGCCAAACTGAATAAGGCGTATGTACGATGATTAAACTGAGCAACATTCATAAACGCTATGGCGACAGCGAAGTCTTGAAAGGGATCGACATTGAGATTAAGCAAGGCGAGATCATCGTCATCATCGGTTCAAGTGGCACCGGGAAATCGACCTTATTGCGCTGCGTTAACTTTCTTGAGCAAGCCGATCAAGGCACCATCACCATTGATGACATCAGCGTCGACACGCAAAATCACAGCAAAGCCGAAGTGTTAGCGCTGCGCCGCCGCACGGGTTTTGTGTTTCAAAACTACGCGCTATTTGCCCACCTGACGGCACGACAAAACATTGCCGAAGGCCTAGTCACCGTGCGTGGCTGGAAGAAAGCCGATGCCCTCAAGCGCGCACAGCAAATTCTGGACGACATCGGCCTTGGCGACAAAGGTGACAGCTATCCCGCCGCGCTCTCTGGCGGCCAGCAACAGCGCGTCGGTATTGGCCGTGCCATGGCGCTGCAACCTGAACTGCTGCTCTTCGATGAGCCGACTTCAGCGCTCGACCCAGAATGGGTCGGTGAAGTACTGGCGCTGATGAAAAAACTCGCCACGCAACATCAAACCATGCTGGTGGTGACGCATGAGATGCAATTTGCCAAAGAGGTCGCCGACCGAGTGATCTTTATGGCAGAAGGAAACATTGTTGAACAAGGATCTCCACAGGATATCTTCGATAATCCACAAGATCCTCGACTGCAAAAATTCCTTCGTCAAGTTGGAGAGCGGTAAAGATCCCAACAAAGATCGCGAGATCCTTGAGATTTTACTCACACTCCGTATAATCCCCCGGCGGATTTTTTTACAGCCCTGCAAAGATTGACACTTTGTGTGACTGTGATTACAATTCCGCCTCTTTGTTGAGAGGCGTCGGTTATTCTTCTTTAATAAAGAGCTTCTTTATATAAAGAAAGCACAATGCCCACGCCGGGTTTAACAAGAACCTAAAACTACTGATCAGTAAGGTAATTACAATGGCTACTAAACGCACTTTTCAACCTTCAGTTCTGAAGCGCAAGCGTACTCACGGTTTCCGTGCTCGCATGGCGACTAAGAACGGTCGTAAAGTAATCAATGCACGTCGTGCGAAAGGCCGTGCGCGCCTGTCAAAATAATCACTAGCTTATTTTGAATACGTACGCGTTCAATCGGGAGTTACGTTTGTTAACTCCCGAGCATTATCAAAACGTCTTTCAGCAAGCTCACCGGGCTGGCTCTCCTCATTTCACTATCATTGCTCGCGATAATAACCTTTCTCATCCTCGTTTAGGCTTGGCTGTTCCCAAAAAGCAAATTAAAACTGCCGTTGGTCGCAACCGCTTCAAACGCATCGCTCGTGAAAGTTTTCGTAACACACAACATCAGCTTCCCAATAAAGATTTTGTTGTGATTGCCAAGAAAAGCGCGCAAGATTTGAGCAATGAAGAACTGTTTAAGTTGTTTGATAAGCTATGGCATCGCCTGTCTCGCCCTTCACGTGGTTAGCGATCGGACTCGTCCGTCTTTATCAAGGTCTCATCAGTCCTCTTCTCGGACCACGCTGTCGTTTTACTCCAACCTGTTCAACCTATGCGATAGAAGCGTTGAAAGCTCACGGTTTGGTAAAAGGATGTTGGTTATCAGGCAAACGTCTATTAAAATGCCACCCTTTGAACGAAGGGGGGTATGACCCCGTTCCACCAGTCCAAAAACAAGACAGAGATAAATAACGATGGATTCTCAACGCAATATCCTGTTAATCGCTCTGGCATTGGTTTCTTTCCTGCTGTTCCAACAGTGGCAAGTAGCAAAGAATCCAGCACCACAAGCGGCTACTCAGGCTCAATCAAGCAGTGCGCTACCTGCACCATCTTTTGCTGATGAACTGGACCCGTCTCCGGCTCAACAGGCATCGGCTAAACTCATCACAGTGACGACGGATGTCCTGACTCTGTCAATCGACACAGTGGGTGGTGATGTGGTAACCGCAGAACTGAACCAGTATGCGGCTGAGCAGAATTCTCCTGACGCCTTTGTGCTGTTGAAGGACATTCAAGGTCATCAATTTATCGCTCAAAGCGGCTTAGTCGGCCCACAAGGGATCGATTTGAGCAGCAGCAACCGCCCTCAATATCAAGTGAGTGCGGAAAGCTTTACGCTGGCTGACGGTCAAGACGAACTACGCATTCCCATGAGCTATGAAGCCAACGGTCTGCAATACAGCAAAACATTCATACTAAAACGCGGCAGCTACGCGGTGGACGTTGAGTTTGACGTAGTGAATAACTCCGGCAACAACGCTACTTTCGGTATGTACGCGCATTTGCGTCAAAATCTGATGGACGCGGGCGGCAGCATCACCATGCCAACCTACCGTGGCGGTGCGTACTCAAGCGAAGATACTCGTTATAAAAAGTATAGCTTCGACGACATGCAAGATCGCAACCTGTCGGTTAACCTGCCAAATGGCCAAGGCTGGGCGGCGATGATCCAGCACTACTTTGCTGCTGCGTGGATCCCTCGTAACGAACCAGGCACCAACCTTTACACTCGCGTGATTGGCAACATGGGCGACATTGGCGTACGTATGCCAAACAAAACCATTGCCAACGGCGAAAAAGCGCATTTCAGCGCCACCTTATGGACTGGCCCTAAACTGCAAGATCAAATGGCAGCTACCGCACCAAACCTTGATCTGGTTGTGGACTACGGCTGGTTATGGTTTATCGCTAAACCACTACACATGCTGCTGTCATTTATCCAGAGCTTTGTCAGCAACTGGGGTGTGGCCATCATCTGTTTGACCTTCATCGTCCGTGGTGCCATGTACCCACTGACCAAAGCCCAGTACACCTCAATGGCGAAAATGCGCATGCTGCAACCTAAACTGCAAGCAATGCGTGAGCGTATCGGCGATGACCGTCAACGCATGAGCCAAGAGATGATGGAGCTGTACAAGAAAGAGAAAGTGAATCCTCTGGGTGGCTGTCTGCCACTCGTACTGCAGATGCCAATCTTTATTGCTCTGTACTGGTCGCTGATGGAATCGGTTGAACTGCGTCACTCACCTTTCTTTGGTTGGATCACAGACTTGTCTGCGCAGGACCCGTACTACATCCTGCCGCTGCTGATGGGTGCTTCAATGTTCATGATCCAAAAAATGAGCCCAACCACAGTCACAGACCCAATGCAGCAGAAGATCATGACCTTCATGCCAGTGATGTTCACTTTCTTCTTCCTGTTCTTCCCGTCAGGTCTGGTTTTGTACTGGCTGGTATCGAACATCGTCACTCTGATCCAACAGTCTTTGATTTACAAAGCGCTGGAGAAAAAAGGCTTACACACCAAGTAAGTGAACTCAGAGTAAGGAAAGGCGGCCAAAAGGTCGCCTTTTTGTTTTTCGCTGATTACAATTCAGCTAACTGCTTTTTCAGGTCACTGCGACCACAAACAAATAGGTTTCTTTATGACAACAGATACGATTGTTGCCCAAGCCACTGCGCCGGGTCGCGGCGGTGTCGGAATCATTCGCGTCTCTGGGCCAAAAGCCGCTCAGGTGGCGCTGGAAGTGACTGGTAAGGCCCTCAAACCGCGCTACGCCGAATACCTCCCTTTTACCGCGCAAGATGGCAGCGTGCTCGATCAGGGCATCGCCCTCTATTTCCCCAACCCACATTCGTTTACCGGTGAAGATGTGGTCGAGTTCCAAGGTCACGGCGGCCCAGTCGTGATGGACATGCTAATTAAGCGTATTCTCACCATCAAAGGGCTACGCCCAGCGCGCCCTGGAGAGTTTTCTGAACGCGCCTTTCTCAACGACAAAATGGACCTCACTCAAGCCGAAGCGATTGCCGACCTGATTGACGCTAGCTCGGAAGAAGCGGCCAAATCGGCGCTCCATTCACTGCAAGGTCAGTTTTCCAAACGCATCAACACCTTGGTTGAATCCTTGATTCATCTGCGTATCTACGTTGAGGCCGCGATTGATTTTCCTGAAGAAGAGATCGACTTCTTAGCGGACGGCAAAGTCGCTGCCGACCTGCAAGGGATCATCGATAACCTTGATGCGGTGCGCCAAGAAGCCAATCAAGGTGCGATTATGCGCGAAGGGATGAAAGTGGTGATTGCAGGCCGTCCTAACGCTGGTAAATCGAGCCTGCTCAACGCCCTTTCTGGTAAAGAATCTGCGATTGTCACCGACATTGCCGGCACCACCCGTGACGTGCTGCGAGAGCATATCCACATCGATGGCATGCCACTGCACATCATCGATACCGCGGGCCTGCGTGATGCTTCTGATGAAGTGGAGAAAATAGGTATTGAACGTGCTTGGGATGAAATTCGTCAAGCAGATCGCGTGCTGTTTATGGTCGATGGCACCACCACCGAAGCCACCGATCCTCAAGAGATCTGGCCCGATTTTGTTGACCGCCTGCCCAGCAGCATCGGCATCACGGTGATCCGTAATAAAGCCGATCAAACCCAAGAAGAACTTGGGATCTGCCATGTGAGTAACCCGGCCTTGATCCGCCTTTCTGCCAAAACAGGTCAAGGGGTCGATGCGCTGAGAAAACATTTGAAAGAGTGCATGGGTTTTTCTGGCCAAAGCGAAGGGGGCTTTATGGCCCGCCGCCGCCACCTCGATGCGTTGCAACGCGCCGCAGAGCATCTGCAAATCGGTCAAGAGCAGCTTGAAGGTTACATGGCTGGGGAAATCCTCGCTGAAGAGCTGCGCATCGCTCAGCAGCATTTAAACGAGATTACCGGTGAGTTCAGCTCTGACGATTTGCTCGGCCGAATCTTCTCCTCGTTTTGTATCGGGAAGTAAAGTGGGCAAATAACGGAAAACAACAGCAAGCAATGGTAGATAACACACTGATTTTATTAGATCGTCATTTGCCGTTTGTTTCCATCTATTGCCGTTAATTGCCAAATCTAGTCCCCATTTGGGCTCCATGACATGCTACTCGCACTGATTGGGGCCCAAATGGAGTCTAAAATGAAAATTTCTATTCAAAAACGAACACTTAGAGCTGATGGCACACGCTCACTACGTTTGGTTTATGATCATGGTTATGCCACAAACACACTAGGTGGACGCCAAAATAAACGTAAACGCAGCTACGAAACTTTAGACCTGTACGTTCACGACAAACCTAAAACACCCACCCAGCGCCAACACAACAAAGAACACATGCTTCTCGCCGAAACCATTAGGAGTAAACGACTGGTTGAATGGCAATCCCAAAAGCATGGTTTTGAAGATCGAACTAAGCGCTCAGCTAGCTTCATTGATTACTTTCAACAGCAAATTGATATCAAAGAACAAACTACCTCAACCTCCAACCATTCGATCTGGCTTTCAGCTCGTAAGCACCTGCTGTTCTACTGCGGAAAACATGATCTTAGTTTTGATGAGCTGGATAAAGACTGGTTAGACGGGTTTAAGTATTACCTAACCAATGAAGCGAAAACCAAAAGTGATACCGCGTTATCTCGCAACACACAAAGCTCCTACTTCAATAAAGTTCGAGCGGCGATCAACGAAGCACATCGAGAAGGTATTATTCGCGATAACCCGCTTTCACAAGTGACCAGTATCAAAGCGAAAACGACTAAGCGGGTTTATTTAACACTGGATGAGGTCAACGCGTTAGCCCAAACGGAGTGTCGCTACCCAGTCCTTAAACGTGCGTTTTTGTTCTCATGCGTGACGGGTATGCGTTGGTGCGATATCCATAGACTTACCTGGTCAGAAGTAGAAACATTCAATAATCACAAACGAATTATCTTCGACCAAGCCAAACTCTCTCACGGCGATGCTAAGAGCCTTCAGTATTTAGACATACCAAAGTCAGCAGAATCACTCTTAGGCCCAGTCAAAGCAGCACACGAGCGCGTATTCAAGGGATTGAAATACTCTTCTTATATAAATGTAGAACTGCTTAGGTGGGCTCTGGCTGCTGGGATAAGTAAACACGTTACATTTCATGCTGGTCGCCATACCTTTGCTGTAATTCAGCTTAGCCGAGGAATTGATATATATGCCGTATCGAAACTGCTCGGCCACAGCGAACTCAAGACAACCGAGATTTACGCTGACATCATAGAACAGCGCAGGATGGAAGCCATGCTGACATTCCCTGATATTTTTGCTTCTGGAAAGGATTCAGCGGCCTAAGGCCGCTGCTATGAAAGTATTACTTACGAGAAGTGGTGGCGACATAGTTTGCTGCCCTTTTTTCTATCTCATGGCGAGATGAAACACGCTGCTCCTCAACCCACCTCATGATGGCTTGGCGCTCAAACCGGAGGTGTTTGCCAAGCTTAAAGTAAGGGATCTCTGCCGAGCTCGTTAGCTTATAAAGCTGGTTGGTTGATAAATCCAGCAAGGCTGCACACTCATCAACGGTTAGAATGTCCTTTCCAAGGAGTTCCACCTTTTGTTGCTGTAAACGCTGCTCCAGAACAGCACGCTCAACACGATCAATCTTGGCGAGAATGGATTGAAGAAGAACTTGCTCGTTGGTTGTCATCGTATCACCTCCTCACCCATTGGAATATCTCTGGGAAAAGTGGGAAAACTGGGAAGTACACTATTCATCGATGCCCATCTCCTTCAACTCAGAGAGGATCTTTTCCGGCCAGAAGGCGAAAAAACGATGATCAAACTCAGTATCGTTCTTCTTTTCGATAATCCGAAGTGTTCCCCTACGATCTTCATTGGTTTCAAACCACCCTTTATGAATCAAAGGGCTCAATTGACTCTTATATTGACGCCGCAGTCGTAGCTGCTTAACAAATTCTTGTTTGTGGATAAGCCACTGGACGTCATCACCATCCTGCCGCCAGTAACCAAACTTTGACGGTCTGCTTGTACAGAATTCAGGAAGCTTATTTTCCCAATGGCTAATGGCTTGTTTCAAAGCACTCAACACCTCATACGTTTCTTGATTGTGCTGGTGCCCTCTGTGAGATAACCAGCGGCTAAAAACGCTATATACGGAATAGAGCGACTCTTCTTCAGACCATGGCACTAACTGGTTTCGTGACGCAACAGACAACGCTACACCAACAAGGACAAAGCGCTTCAAGACCCGATGAACCTGACCGGAATAATTGCTTTTAGACCAATGCTGCCTCAGCGTTTCGATTTCACGCTGTAAAACGACTTCCAGATCGGGCTTATCTGAAATAAGCGTCATCCAAGCCGTGAACAAAGTGCCAAAGTACTTTTGAGTCTGCTTTTCTAAGTGCTCAGCAAACTGAGATGGTGAGGAAAAGCGGTGTAGATCCGCAAAACAGCCAAAGCGCTCTTCGGCAGGAATTTCGATGACTCGAATCAGCTGACCTGCTTTCACTTGATAACCAGAGGGCTCCATCAGCTCTGTCAGGCCAATCTCTCCATTACTCAAGGTCAACGTCCGCCAATTGGCAATATTCGCCAGGCCGCCTGTTTCCGTGGCTCGCAGCTTCCCACATCCGTTTACGATTTGATAAGCCGCAGAACTGGCTTCTTCCGCAGAGCACAACCCTAGCTCATCTAACACAAGCAACATGTCGTGATGTTCTGATGCAACCGCCTCAATACCGTTAGCGGTTGTTTTCCAAGACTTGATATAAGACTTATCAGCATAAACAGACGCAGCGACAAACGATGTGACAGACTTACCCGACGAAGATGGCCCCATAATATGGAATGCCGCACTTTCCATTCCAACAGGCTTGAGAAGCGGCGCGGCCAACGCAACGCCAACAGAAAATATGAGCAAAGGATTGCCGACCAGCAAAGAACCGACTTCACTTTGCCATTCCGCTAAGCTGCCTTCTGCCAAGCAGAGTGAATCAGCCATACCACCAGAAAAGTAGTAAGACTCATCTGACCGTCCGAAACTTTTCTCCGGAGTGACGAATACCTTGTCATGCCAACCTGTTCTTGTGACACAAAAGGCCGTTTCTGCCGCTTTGAGCTCTTCCCGCAAATAGCGCTGGACCATACTCCATGCAGTTTGCTCGGGCTCCAGCCAAAAACCGGTATCGAACAATTCATCTCTTAACTGATAGTTGGTCCCTCCCATGATCTTTCTGGCAGGCACTATCATTCTGATAATCTGCCTGTCCATATTGATGATTTCAATGCAAGCACTGAACCCTGACTTCCGATCAGGTGAACGCGTTCTAGCAAGAACCTTGACCGAAGAGCTCAACGAACGCCAGCCTCGTTCACGGCAAAAATACTGTAGTTGATCATGGTGATGACGAAACTTCATATGACCTCCCTATCACAGGCTCAAAAGCCACTTCTGCACATCTTCAAGGCGAAATCTCACACTTCTAGCGCCAGGTGATAGTGTGACTGGAGAAGGAAAAGAACCATTTTTCACATAACGGCGAATGGTTGCCTGAGATAGTTGCGTTAGTTTGCAAACTTCTTGATAGCTTAATAGTTGATTTGATTGTTTTTGTTCGGTCATAACTACTCCTGACAGTTAATGAATAATCAAGGAATAGTTTGCAGAATGAGCAATGCAAAGGCGCGCGGTGCTCAGGCCCAAAATGGGCAGATTGAGAGAAAATTAACAGATAAAAATACGATGGTATCAATCACAGGCGCACATAATGATATGGTAAAGATGTTCGACATCTAACGTTAAAATTGCCCATTCAACAGCCTACTATCAGCCCAAGAGATCTCTACTGAGGAAATTGAATTGCGCCATAAAACGACGCTGGTAAATAAAGCACACAAAGTTTATTCCTAACTGCTGTGTGATATCGAAGTCACTTACCAGAACCAAGCTTGTCTATTTATATCACTTGCATCCCAATGGCTAAAAGCTTCCTGTACTTAGTTGCCATTATCGCCTGATGTAGCACTACAATAAGGTATTGTCACTTATAGAGCACTATGGACCACCCGATATTTTTAGCTCCGATCAAAGTAGCCAATTTACCAGCACTAAATTCACACAAAAGTTGCTCTACCATGGCGAACGACTCAGTATGGATGGATAAACAAAAAACTTAGAGGGACTAAATACGGAAGTCATAACTTCAAGCAAGCGTGTATAGTTGAACAGGGGGGAAATCACTCTTTTAGTATCGGGGGGGATAATACCGCGATAAAAGTCCTTCAATTCTTATCCCGAGTTCAGATTACTTAGTGTTTACAGGGGGAAAAAAAGCAGCCCAGATTAAACTGGGCTGGCTATTAAGTTCATCATTTGAGTTCTACCACACCCGGATAATAAGCGTCTACCGGCGAGCTGCTTGGCAACGCCTTGGAAGTCACAGAGCCTCCAGCCAGAGGTGCTGCAAACAATAAATCCCCCGATCTCTGCCTTAAGATGCCCAGAATGTCGCCGTTGCTGTCTTCGGTAAGATAACCTACCACCTTACCCGCCCCCAACGCGGCGAACTGCTGCACCTGATTGAGCATAGGGTCAAACTGCATCAGTTTGCCATTCTCAGTGCCGTAGTACAGCTTGCCGTCAGAGGCGGCAAGCAGAGCCGTGGAAGGTATGTCTACAAGCCCAGTAACGGCATCGGTTCTGATGGGAGCAGAGCAATCATCGGTGATCTGCTGAATGGTTCCCAGCCCACTCACGCCGCTTGCCGCCGTTGGCAAATACCAGAGGCTGCTCGCAGCAGAATAGGTCATGGCCCTGACGGGGGAATGGGCGCCGTTGCTGACAAAGGAATGTGTATTGGCACGCGCCTTTGTCTGCAAATCAAAGCAGTAGAGATTGGCGTCTGAAATAACCCATGCATGAGTATCTTTCACAGCCACTTCTGTGGTTGCCTCAGCTTGACCGGTACTGTCAAAGCTGGCAATGGCAGAATAGGCCAGGGTATCCGGGTCTATGCTGTAGAGCACCTGCCGGAACGCATCTCTGGCATCTGTGCCAAGGCCAATCAGTTGCCCTTGCGAATCTTCTTTCAGTGCGATGCCCGGACGGACAGATTGGTTACCGGTTCCGTAATTGATAAGAGCATTGGTTGGATCGTAGCGGAACGTTGCGCCCCAGCCTTCAAATCCCGGCGCAAACCAAACGCCACTGAAAATATTACCGCTGGAATGCACCAAGGGTTTACCAATCGGATAGGCGCCTGCGGCATATCCCAGGCTGGTCACTGTGATTCTGTCATCCAAACGATCCTTGGTGACAATAGCGCCATTGCGGGTCGCACCGCCGTCATAGCTTAAGACAGACACATATCTGTCGTTAATATTGTCGTTGGGAAAATCGGCGATACCGGGGTCTCCCATAAAGATATAGCCTCGGTCTGCGCCCCCAACAATAAAGGCACCATCAGCATAGTTGAGACCACTGATACTGCGAACCTGTGAAGGTTTTACCGTGTAGCCGCCAATCACATTCGAACCACTGCTGCGAACACCACGAGCAAATGAGGATGCCGCATCATCGCCATTCGCAATATACAGTGCACCACCAGTGGTGGATGGTGCAAATCCGGTGGCGATTGCGCCCCCCCAGCCAGAAAAGCGCCTCACATCACTGGAACCACCATTGACTGTGTTTACTTCCGTCAGCAAAGGTGTGCGTGAGGAGTCTCCTCTACAAACAGAATAGCGGTTTCTTCCAAGCCAGTTGAATACCCCGAGGCTTCTCCTGCAGTCAAAATTGACGGTGCCAGAGCCACCACCCTCGCGGCTGCTCACATCAAAAATAGTTTTACCGTCAAAGTCATTTGCGCTGAGAAAAGAGTCTCCATAGGTACTGATGTAATTGCCGCTGTAGCTGTAAACAAATGAACTGATGTACCGTGGATTAAGGAAGGGGCTGGGAACCCAGGGCTGACTTAAATCCGCTGCATTAGAAGGCGTAAGCTCAAACACATTGGTCTTGGTCGCATTCACTTTGCTGTAGTTGGCAATAAAGATACGGTTTTCACCATTCCACTGCATATGTGCCAGCGGCGAGCGGCCAAAGGTATCACCTTGTGCGTCCGGGGCACCAAGGTCTGCGACCCAGGCAAATTTAAGATAATCCGCACTGGCAGGGTCTATGTTCAGGTAAAACACCCTACCCGCATCTAACAAACTGCCAAACTTGGCCAAACCAAACAGCGCTTTTCCGGATGGGTGAATTAGCAAGCGACTAGCAAACCCATAAACGCGATAACCGTTGACGACTTCATATTCAATATGGGTTAGCACCTCCACCGCTTTGGTTACCGGGTCGAAACTCATGACAGTCGCGCCGCCGTACAACCCCTCATTTGGCAGCATAAAGAAGAACTTGCCCCGTTCAGGGCTGAATACCAAGCCCAAATAATCGGTTGTCTGAACCCCGGGTTTGCCTTTCAGGCTCAATAGCGAGTGTATTTCATTGAGGTTTTTCTCGCTGATGGAATAGAGGCCACCGACCTGATCATCCCCGCCCAGGGAACTGCTTAAAATCAACGTATGACCACTGGGGACAGGGTTGGCACCAATACCCGAACTGGGCTTATTGCTGATGGATACGGTGACCGGGCTGCTGTCGAGCTTGCCATCGTTGACAATTAATTGGGCAACATAGCTGCCTGCGACATCCAGGGTAAACTGGCTGCTGGCCTGATTGGTACTGCTCAGTGAAGCCGCACTGGCTGCGGGCTTGCTGATGAGCGCCCAGCGGTAACTCAGGGAGTCGCCATTGGCATCGAATGACGCCTGGCCACTGAGGGCGACCACACTCCCCAAATCAACCTGCCTGTCATTGCCGGCATCGGCCACCGGGGCCACATTTTTGGCGATGTCATGGATAAGTACGGTATCCGGCAGGCTGTTGCCCTTACCGTCACTCACCACCAGTTGCACCACGTAATCACCCACCACATCGGTTTTAAGGGTCGGATTGGCACTGACGGCATCAGTTAACTGGGCGGCACTGCCAGTTGGTCGGGTCAGCAGAGCCCACTGATAGCTCAGGCTATCACCGTCGGCGTCATAGGAGGCACTACCATCGAGCAATATGCTCTGACCCGCTTCGGCAGCCAGATCGGTACCGGCTGAGGCCACAGGTAAGGTGTTTTTATCGAAATCACGCACTATGACAGTTGCTGGCGTGCTGTCGAGTTCACCATCGTTCACCACCAGTTGGACTATGTAATCGCCACCGACATCGGCCACAAAGTCGGTGGTTATGGTATCGGTCGCACTGAGCAGCGCCGCGCTGCCAGCAGGTTGGCTCAACAGTTTCCAGCGATAGCTCAGTGGCTGGCCTTCGGGATCGGTAGAGCGACTGCCACTTAGGTTCACCCTGCTGCCTTTACTGGCCTTTAAGTCGCTGCCCGCATCGGCCACCGGAGCCAGGTTTACATCGGTTATCACCACGGTATCCGGCGCACTGTCGGCGTAACCGTCATTGACCACGAGTTGAACAACGTAATGACCTTGCACATCAAGAGTGAATGATGGTTGTGCCGCTGTGCTATTGGTTAATACTGCCTGGCTTCCTGGAGGCTGGCTCACAATATGCCAGCGATAACTGAGTGGATCACCATTGCCGTCGGTGGAAGAGCTGCCATCAAGCTGAACGGTTTGTCCTGGGGTGCCTTTGAGATCGCCGCCGGCATGGGCGACAGGTGGAAGGTTGCTATCAGACAGGAGAACGCTAGTCGGAAGGCTGTCTCGCGTACCATCGTTAACGATTAACTGCGCCACATAACTGCCGGGGATATCCGGAGTAAAAAACGGATGGACACTGAACGGCTCACTGAGCTGCGCTAGACTGCCAGAAGGTTTATGTACCAGTGACCAGCGATAAGTCAGGCTATTACCTTCCGGATCATGGGAGGCGCTGCCATCGAGATGCACTTCCTGTGAAGTGGTTATCTGCCTATCGTGGCCTGTTACCGCAATGGGAGCCTGATTTAAATTGGAAGCAGCATGAATGGTCACGGTGGCTGGGCTACTGGCGTTGTTCCCATCTTTTACGACTAACGCTACGATGTAATCGCCTGCCACATCGGGAGTGATCGACGTTTGTGGCGTGGTCGCATCAAGTAAGTTTGCCTGGCTGCCGTTTGGCCTTGCGACCATATGCCATTGGTAACTTAAAGTATCACCATCCGCGTCAAACGACTCAGATCCACTTAAAGCGACCGCTTGTCCAAGGGTCATAAAAGCAGCGGCCTTTGGTTTGGCTATGGGGGCAATGTTGCTATCCGTCAAAACTACTCTATCTGGTGTACTTTGATACACGCCATCACTCACAACGAGCTCTGCGATATATTCGCCAGAAGAGTCGTAGTTTAGTGTGGGTGTCGCACTTGCTGGTTGGAGAATACTGGCACTGCTGCCTTGAGGTTTCTTTAGCAAAGTCCAGCGGTATTCGAGCTTGTCTCCATCTGAGTCGAAACTGCCAGTTCCGTCCAGAACGACAAAACCAAGATCCGATAGTTTTATGTCTTTCCCTGCATTGGCAACGGGAGGAGTATCTGCATCTGAAATGGTGACAATGGAAGGCTGGCTCTCTTTCTCGCCATTGCTGACGATGAGCTGAGCTTTATAAATGCCCACTTTATCGAGATATAAACTGGGAAAAGGGGATGTGTTGTCACTTAATGTTGAAAGGCTACCTGACGGTTTTTCGATAATTGTCCATTGATAAGTCAATGATTTTTCGTCTGGGTCGTGGGATTGACTGCCGTTGAGTACGACGGTTGTTCCACGCCCGCTGGATATTGGATGCCCTGCATTCGCAATCGGTAATATTTCTTCTTGGGTTGTTGTGTTGTTGTCACACCCAATGCTGAATACCGCGACAAAACCCAACAAAAGCATTGTTCTTTTTTTCATTGCCGTTCCTTGCACTAAAAAGATTCTTTGATTTTAAAGCTAGACAATGAATTTCATATATTCAAGGAAAGGCTCATAAAAATAACAGCTTAACAGCGGTAATCATTGTGTTTCGTTTGCATTTTTCATGTCAATGCTTTTTAGGTTGTGAGCGTTGTTCAAACTGAACGGGGATAAGAATTGAAGGGAACCAAGATCTGTTTCTGCGATCAGAAAGAATGACTTTCCAGCTCTGCTATACATGCTTTCTTGAAGTCATGCCTTACGTGTTTGCCCCTCTCAGTTCATTTCTTCACCCATCAGAAATGAGAACCTACAGGCATTGAATTTATTAATTTTAAGAGCATTAAGGTCTGTAACAACTTACGTATCCCGAGGCATAAAGTGTTTCAAGGGACTGTTGTAGGAAGTAAAAGCATAATAGTCTTTTATGGATTTAAACTTCACATCATCATGAATAACCTTAGTGACATTATTGCGATTGCGGCCCCCCCCCCCCCGCGAATACTGACGATAGAAAGCCCGTTGGTCATCAAGTTTAATAAACATGCCATACTCAGTGGCTCAATTAACAGCAACCTACTCTACGTTTGCTCGGAAAAGTGAATTGCGAAAACGCTACCAAAAACAGTTAACGCTTCTTGTGATGGTCTGCATTATCGTCCGAATTTGTGTGTCATTACTTTTCAGCTATACAAGGCACCAAGGGAAAGTTTGGAAAAGGTATGCTAATCGATAAAAACGACGGGCTTTCACATGTGAAAGTACATCAGCCCTCATCTACTACAAACAGGAAAAATCCCACAATAATCTAGAAATTTACCGTCACAATCCCATCAAAAGAAATAATCGACGCTCAGGTCCCACAATGATTGGACTATAACTCCCTACATCCCCTCCAAAACAATAAAGCAACGAAAATAATCCGTAGCAACGTCCCACAAAGATAGGTATCTGGAAAGTACAGGGATAGGTCCCAGGAGAGGAATTGCTGCCATGCTTGCCAATCAGCGGTGGGACACGAGGAAAATTATGCACCCCAAAAGGGCAATTACAGATGCGTAAGTAAGAATGTGTTTGCGCTACCTTGAGCCAAAATAATCAAGGAGTCACCATGACAGTATTAAGTGAACATTCCGCCGCCTATCAATGGCATCAACGATCCCAGCAACGACACACCGAAAATGAACAAGAATGCTTTGAACTCGCTCTATCACAATCGCTCAAAGCCCTTGCTGATATCGAAAACTTTGCAATGCAGGAACCCTATCTACTGGAGTTTTTAGCCAGTTACTACGCTAACCAGTTTTGGCGAACCCATAGAGCCCATAAGGAAACCTCACCTGGCCGCTACGGCTGTCGTATTCGGGTTCGCAACCATCGCTTTGAAGCGGCTTGGTATTACAACTGGTATCTCAGTACCAATCAAATGTCACTGAGAAACAACAAAGAACAACGTGTTCGTTCTAAGCATTTATCGAAAGGCAAAGGCTTTCGTTACCCACCTGGCCGATTTTCAAAAGCAAACTCGGAATGGGAATCCGATCTTATTGAGTACACAGAAGATGCCTTCGCACTGATCCGCGAAGTGCGGCATGAAATCCTCACCATCAAACAAAAAGCGCAAATCTGTACAAAACGACTTAACAAGCTTCGTGAACACTTTCAAAAAATGGAGAAGCAGAATGGCTAAGAAAACCACACCCGATGTCGGCATCGTGCAACTAAGCAAGGAAATTGAGTTAAGTAATCTCAAGTTGAAGCTGCCTGAACCAGTTCCTTTACCAGAAAGAATCGATGGTTTATCTGATTTCGTTGCGACAGAGTCAAAGCACTTGATGGCAGCAGCAAAAGAAATGAAGAAACAAATGGATAAACTAAAGGAAGCCTTGTCAAAAGAGTACAACGTCGAGTACCCATTTCGCTATGAGTTCATTGTTACGAGTGAACAGCGCTTACCTAAAATCAAATGGCACCGCATGATCGCTCGTGGAGGTTGGTATCCTGAGCTTGAAACCCAAGAAGTTTCAAATGGGGTGTTACGCCGTTTTTCACATGCAATGGATTGGGAAATCCCTCTCTATCTTCATTTGCTAGACCAGATCAACCGACTGGAACAGCGTGTGAATCCAATAAGAGAGCTGTCTAGCCAGGTGAGAAAAACGATGCGAGCGATAAAAAAACTGCAAATTTAGTTCTATCCAATCAGGAAGCTTCATGCAGTGAAATGAAGCTTCTCCCCACAGTTTGCATTTTCAAAATCGATGATACGCTGGTAGTAAAGTGAGGAGAAAATGCTGTGATGAGATTGAAAGTTCAGGTTGAAAACATCAATGCTGAAAGCGTCGAAGTCGCGTGGTTCACGGGGTTGAACAATCACGGTATCGTTACGGTTCAAATTGCTCAAAGTGAGTTCCGGTGCGCTATCGCAGAGTTAACGGCGGCAAGGTTCTTACTACTCGACAAACAGGTATTCGGGCGCGTACCAAACAGCGGTAAAGGGCTCGCACTCAGCCTAACCAAAGAGACCATTTTAGCGGCCAAGAATGAAGATCTCAAAACAACCGCACTTTTTTTGTCCAACCGTCTATGCGGTATCAAACTTTATTCTGACGAGATTGTTGATTATCACTCATCCAGAAACAAAAGACATTATTACGCCTTATGCTTCACCCTATCCGACGTTTGAGGTTGCAAAACTTGGCACCATCGCCATCAGCAACCATGCAATGCAACGCTACCAACAAAGGCACAGGCAAGGTGATATTCGCAATCCATGGCACAGCTTACAGAAGCAACTCTCCCACCCAAATCTAGAAAGACTGACTTTGTCATCAAGAACACGCTTTCAAAAGCTACTCCGTTACGGAAGCGAGCAACATGAAATTTGGACCAACCCTACAGGAAATCTTTACTTTCAAATTGCATCCTTAGCTGAACACAAGTTGGTTGTGACGGTTTTTTCTCAGATGACGCATGCTTTCGATGAAATTCATGCTTAGGAAAGCTAAGCTAAATAGAGATAGAAGATACTTACAGGAGGTGAATATGGAACTTTGGATTTGGCTGGGCGGTTTATTACTGACCGTCGCCGCAGTCGGTGGGGTATTTTGGTATTCAGGACGACAGCGATAGCTTTATTACTAGTCGATGTTATCGAGTTCCTGCCTGATCTGCTCAATAAGCGCCTGCTTTTTAGTTTCACTGAGCTTTTCAATCAAACATGCCAGTTCCGCTGAGCTGTCGGAATCTGAAAAGAAAAATGCAACAGGCACACCAAGCTCCTGAGCAAGCTTTTGTAGCGTACCAATATCGGGCATATGACGCCCTTTTTCATAATGATTCATACGGCCACTCGCTGAACTTGGGTCCATACCCAAACGGATACCAAGCTCCCTCTGGCTGATACCAACGCGATTTCTTGCCTGTTTAAGGCGCTGTGGAAATGGATTTGTTTTAGACAAGTGAGAATCATCATCAACCTACGATGCTTAGATTTTCTAAGTTTTAATTATACCTGTATACTTAGGAAAACTAAGCACAAGATGGAGACGTAAGATGAAAACACTAAAAAAGTTCGCACTATTTTGCGTTTTTTGTCTTGGTGTGTTAGTGACTGTATATCAAAGCTGGGGTGTGATGTTGATGGCCTTCCCAAGCGTTATTTGGCTACATAAACCTCTGGATGTTATCCACAAAAATAAGTACATCGCGTTGTTATTTTGGTTTGTACTCTTTTATATAAACTGGCTATTCGCTAGTGCCGCCGCCCTCACCTATTTCTTCATTCATGTCTGGCATTTGCACCAACAGAACATTCCGCTCAATGACTCGTCTTGCGTTACGCGCGCGCCTCGACGCATCAACCCAAGCACTGGTTTGTTGATGAAGAACAGACACTTTGACATGACAGGTGAAGCTTATGGCTGGAAGATTGATTGATATGGGTAGGTGATGATCACTTTCGCTCCTACTGGGAAGGATCGTAATAACAAAATGATCCACGATCCATAGCAAAGCCCCCGATCAACAACTGGTGAGTTTAAAGATCAAAAGATATCTCCTGCTTATCCACAATGTGTCAATTTGGTGATCACCCGATAAATAACTGCAAAATCAAACTGTTTTGAAAAGGAAATTTCTCATGAAACCGAAGGCTAGGTTCACTCCATTATCGTTACTCATTTTGCTCACTGGATGCGCCTCTACATCAACTCCTATCCAATATGACAACAGCCACAGCCGTGCTCATAACATTGCGCATGCAGGTGGGCTATACCAAACAGAAGACAAAGTCATTCCAATGAAAGATTTTGAGGCATTTAAGCTCGCGAAAGCTGCCGCAGGAAATACATTGTTGCTCACGTCTTCAGTAGGCGCGGGACTTGAGTTAAGTGAAGGACTAAGCCTTGGTTTGCTAACGTCATTGCTGGAACAGCCTGATACCGCTTCACGAAACAGCATTATTGCTTGGATGCCTATACAAGAAGCGACATCCGCTCGAGATGCACAGCAAAAGTTGCTCTACCACTTCAACGCAGCCATCGAAACCGTGCTTCAAGAACAATCTATTCACTATGAGCGCACTAATGGCAATTCAGAACAAAAGATAGAGTTCTACTTCCATAGTGCAGACTACCAATGTCCAAAATTCCAAGCTGGTATGACAAACCGGGACCTATGCTATATCACCATAGAAGTTTTCGAGCCGAGAAGAACGATGTCACCGTCTTTCGTCAACGATGGACAGGAAAGTTTTGCATTTGAATCCAACCATCACGTCTACTACCAGAGATTTAGAATTTCTCCAGGCAAGAATAGTGACATCCCTTCTGATGCACTTTATGCTGCTATTAGTAGTAAGTTGCCCGATTGGATCTTCATTTATATAGCAAAAGGGAAGATTCACTTTGGTAAGGAAACGATAATCGCACCTTACCTGCTAGAGAGTGGAAAACCTCTCTTGTTTGTTGTTGCTGAAGAGAAATATAGTGAAAGCTGATCCGGTTTCCCACCATTCCCACTTTTCCCATCCTGATCTATGATGGAAATCATCTTGGGAAGTAAGAATTTGACCATAAATTGCAATTTGGTCCCCAATCGGTCCCCAAGACGTCGCGCGAGGCCAGCTATTATGGGAAACTTCACTTTCTGTATCGGGAAGTAATCGACTTGTTGCAAAGCAGCCTCCGGGCTGCTTTTTTATTACCCGTAAACATAGGCATAAACCATCTCATTGATGCGGCTGCCTTTTTACAGCCGACACTTCCTCTCTTGGAAGAAATCACGCATCATAGACTCGATAACGACTGCAAACCGTTTAAAGGAAGAGCTATGATCCACATTATTACAGGCAGCACCTTAGGTGGGGCCGAATATGTTGGCGATCACTTAAGTGATCTCCTCAATGCTGAAGGGTTGGCAACCACCATCCACAACCAACCTGAGTTCAACGAGATCGCCAATCAAGGCATTTGGTTGATCATCACCTCCACCCATGGTGCGGGCGAATACCCAGATAATATCCAACCCTTTATTGCTGCTCTGCAGAATACGCCCCCCAAAATGAGTGACGTGCGCTACGCGGTGATCGCGATTGGTGATTCGAGTTACGATACCTTCTGCGCTGCTGGCCAGCACGCCCATCATCTGCTGCAAGACATTGGTGCAACCCCCATTACTGAATGCCTCACTATTGATGTGCTAGAACATACCGTTCCAGAAGATGCTGCAGAAATCTGGCTGAAAAGTCACTTGCCCCTGTTGCGTTAAACCATCTCACCCAATTCTTTCTCGCCTGCTAGAACGGCAGGCGTTTTATCCACTTACCATCCCCCGCCATTTAAACTGCTCATTTATCACACAAACCATCTGTGGATAAACATAGACAAATCCAGTGATCTTCCTATAGTTATCCCAATAATAACTTATCCACTCGCAGTGGTCTGTGCATAACCATCGATTTTGATCCCAGCTAATCCTCACGCTGATCAATTCATGATCACACGATATGATCTAAAACAGATCCATGATCTTATTGATCATTTTTCGCTTATCCACAGGTGAGTAGGATCCTAATAATAGATCCAGTAAAAGATCTTATATAAAGATCTTTATATATATTTAGCCTTCACTTTGATCCGCGCTAAGAGAGAAAACAATTTTCACCCACTGATAAAGAAGGTAGAATACCGCTCTTTTATTTTCTCGATTGAATCCTTTGAATACCTGAGGTCGGTTCATGCTTTATCACGAAAACTTTGACGTCATTGTTGTCGGTGGCGGACACGCAGGAACGGAAGCCGCACTCGCATCAGCTCGCACAGGGCAGAAAACCCTGTTGCTGACTCACAATATTGATACTTTGGGGCAGATGTCTTGCAACCCTGCGATTGGGGGTATCGGTAAAGGTCATCTGGTGAAAGAAGTGGATGCGATGGGCGGTTTGATGGCTGAAGCTATCGATCACGCAGGTATTCAATTTCGCACCCTAAATGCCTCCAAAGGGCCGGCGGTACGAGCAACGCGTGCACAAGCGGATCGTGCTTTATACAAAGCCTATGTGCGTCATGCATTGGAAAACACGCCGAATCTGACCTTGTTCCAGCAAGCCGCCGATGATCTGATGGTGGAAAACGATCGTGTCTGCGGTGTGGTTACCCAGATGGGGCTCAAATTCCGCGCTAAAGCGGTGGTATTGACCGTTGGCACCTTCCTCGGGGGTAAGATCCACATTGGTCTCGAGAACTTTTCAGGTGGTCGAGCTGGTGATCCACCGTCGATCGCTTTGGCGGATCGTTTACGCGAGCTGCCTTTCCGTGTCGATCGCTTAAAAACGGGTACTCCGCCGCGCATTGATGCGCGCAGTGTCGATTTTTCACAGCTCGAAGTGCAACACGGCGATAATCCGACGCCCGTGTTCTCTTTCATGGGCAATCGCACGCAGCACCCACGTCAGATCCCGTGTTTTATTACTCACACTAACGAACAGACGCATGATGTGATCCGCAATAACCTTGATCGCAGCCCCATGTACGCTGGCGTGATTGAAGGGATCGGCCCTCGTTACTGCCCGTCGATCGAAGATAAGGTGATGCGTTTTGCTGACAAGAACAGCCATCAAATTTTTATCGAGCCTGAAGGGCTAACCACCACGGAACTGTATCCAAATGGCATCTCGACCAGTCTGCCGTTTGATGTTCAAGTACAAATTGTCCGCTCAATGAAAGGGTTTGAGAACGCCCAAATCGTTCGTCCGGGCTACGCTATCGAATACGATTTCTTTGATCCGCGAGACCTCAAACAGACTTACGAAACCAAATTTATTCAAGGCTTGTTCTTTGCAGGCCAGATCAACGGCACCACCGGCTACGAAGAAGCGGCGGCGCAAGGTTTGATGGCAGGTCTCAATGCTAGCCTGTTTAGCCAAGAGAAAGAGGGCTGGAGCCCACGTCGCGATCAAGCCTATATGGGCGTGCTCATCGACGATCTCTCGACCATGGGCACCAAAGAGCCGTACCGCATGTTTACCTCCCGAGCGGAATACCGTCTGCTACTGCGTGAAGACAATGCCGATCTGCGTTTGACCGAGAAAGCGCGTGAACTTGGCCTGATTGGCGATGCACGCTGGGCTCGTTTTAACCAGAAAATGGAGAACATGCAGTTGGAGCGTCAGCGCCTCAAAGAGACGTGGATGAACCCGAACTCGTCAGGCGTGGAGCAGCTCAATGCATTGCTCAAAACGCCTATGTCGCGTGAAGCGAGCGGTGAAGATTTGCTGCGTCGCCCAGAAATGAGTTACGACCTACTGACTTCCTTACCTGCGTTTGCCCCAGCTATGGATGACCGTGAAGCGGCAGAACAGGTTGAAATCCAAGTGAAATACGAAGGCTACATTCAGCGTCAGCAGGATGAAGTCGAAAAATCATTGCGCTACGAGCACACCAAGTTGCCGAGCGATCTGGATTACAAAGAAGTCAAAGGGTTGTCAAACGAAGTGGTGCTCAAGCTCAATAATGCCAAGCCTGAAACCATTGGCATCGCCTCGCGTATTTCGGGCATCACCCCTGCGGCGATTTCGATTTTGCTGGTGCATTTGAAGAAGAGCGGCCTGTTGAAAGTGGGAGAAGAGCAGCTATGAGTGCACTGCGCGCCAAGCTTGATGCCTTGATCGCCCAAACGTCGTTAGAGGTGTCGGATAAACAGCGTCAGCAACTTATCGGTTATGTTGAGTTGCTGCATAAATGGAACAAAGCTTACAACTTAACCTCCGTGCGCGATCCGCTTGAGATGCTAGTGAAACATATTCTTGATAGCATCGTTGTGTCACCTCATCTGCGTGGCGAACGTTTTATTGACGTTGGTACCGGGCCTGGGTTGCCCGGAATACCTCTGGCCATCATGAATCCAGAAAAAAGCTTCTTTTTGCTTGATAGTCTTGGCAAACGTATCCGCTTTTTGAAGCAAGTGGTGCATGAGCTTGGTATTCATAATGTGACCCCGGTGCAAAGTCGCGTCGAAGCGTTTCAACCAGACGAAAATTTTGATGGTGTTCTAAGTCGTGCATTTGCTTCAATGACAGACATGGTGGAGTGGTGTCATCATCTGCCGAAAACCGATCACGGTGTTTTCCTCGCACTGAAGGGACAACACCCGAAAGATGAAATTGATCAGCTTCCTGACTGGTGCTGTGTGACAGAGATCATATCTTTGACAGTTCCCGAGTTAGAAGGTGATCGCCATCTTGTAATCTTATCGCGCAAGGAATAATAGCGAGGTCATCGTGGGTAAAATCGTAGCCATTGCCAATCAGAAAGGCGGAGTCGGAAAAACGACTACCTGTGTGAATTTAGCGGCCTCTATGGCTGCCACCAAACGCAAAGTTCTGGTTATCGACCTCGATCCGCAAGGAAACGCTACGATGGCCAGTGGCGTCGACAAGTACATGGTGGATGCCACTGCCTACGAACTGTTGGTGGAAGATACGCCGTTTGATCAGGTGGTTTGCACCACCACCACGGGCAAATATGACCTGATTGCGGCCAACGGTGATGTTACCGCCGCTGAAATAAAATTGATGGAAGTGTTTGCTCGTGAAGTGCGTTTAAAGAACGCCTTAGCCGCAGTTCGTGATAACTATGATTTCATCTTTATTGATTGTCCTCCTTCTTTAAACCTTCTTACAATCAATGCCATGGCCGCGGCGGATTCCGTTTTAGTGCCAATGCAATGTGAATATTTTGCATTAGAAGGTTTAACTGCGCTTATGGATACCATTAGTAAGTTGGCTGCGGTGGTGAATGAAAACCTCAAAATTGAGGGGTTACTGCGTACCATGTACGACCCGCGCAACCGCCTTTCCAATGAAGTCTCCGATCAACTGAAAAAGCATTTCGGTAGCAAAGTATATCGCACGGTGATCCCACGTAATGTGCGGCTGGCTGAAGCGCCAAGCCACGGGAAACCAGCAATGTACTACGACAAACACTCAGCAGGCTCAAAAGCGTATCTTGCGCTCGCTGGCGAAATGCTGCGTCGAGAAGAAATCCCAGTTTAACCTTAACCGAAGGAATTCGTCCCCATGACTAAGCGTGGTCTAGGAAAAGGACTGGATGCTCTGCTGTCCACCAGTTCATTAGCTCGTGAAAAACAACAAATCGCCACCCACAGCCAAAGTTTGTCGGCCGAAGGTGAATTGACCGATATTGCTGTGGGTCACCTGCAACCCGGGATTTACCAGCCACGTAAAGACATGTCTCCACAAGCGTTGGAGGAACTGGCAGCCTCCATTCAATCACAAGGCATTATTCAGCCGATTGTGGTGCGTGCGCTCAATGATGGCCATTTCGAAATTATTGCTGGCGAGCGCCGTTGGCGTGCGGCTAAGCAGGCAGGGCTAAAACGCGTGCCTTGTCTGGTGAAAAATGTTGAAGATCGCGCTGCGATCGCCATGGCATTGATCGAAAATATTCAGCGTGAAGATCTCAATGCGATCGAAGAAGCTCAGGCATTAGAACGGCTGCAAGATGAGTTTGCCCTGACGCATCAGCAAGTGGCGGATGTGATTGGTAAATCGCGAACCACAGTGAGCAATCTGCTCCGATTGAATAGTCTTGAGCCTGAAGTGAAACAATTTGTCTCGCAGAAGTTGCTGGAAATGGGCCATGCCAGAGCCTTGTTGGCCTTGGAAGGTGAGCAGCAAGTTGAAGTGGCTCAGCAGGTCGCCAGTAAGTTGTTGACCGTACGCCAGACCGAACAATTAGTGAAAAAGTGTTTAACACCTAAGGTTGAGCAAGAATTGCCATCAAAGGATGAAGAAACACAACAAATGTCACAAAAATTGAGTCAACTGTTGGGTGCTAAGGTTTCTATTGTGAGATCCATGAACGGCAAAGCAAAATTGACAATTAGTCTTGATGAGCCTCACAAATTAGAGCAACTAATTGCCAAGCTAGAAAGCTAAATGAGATAATTGATTTAGGTCAATTATGCAAAAAATCATTTTTTGTACGAAAGTTGTCGGTTTGTAAACAAAACTGTAAGTTTTTGCTGCGTTTTAATTGCAATCGGTTGGACTCACCGTATAATTTTCGCCAATTTCCCTCACCCCTAAATGAAGACAAGGTGATATGGGAGTTACTAGAGGTACGAATACATGGTAGCTGCGTTAGCCAGGCCAGGACGAGAGCTTGCAAAGCAATTGTTATTGATCGAGGCTGGCGCGGTTATTTTGCTGGCAGCAGGAATGGCGGTGGCTGTTAATGCTGAATGGGGGTTTTCATCGCTAATAGGCGGTAGCATTTTTGTTGCGGCTAATGCGGTGTTTTCTGTTTGTGCGTTCCTGTTTGTGGGGGCTAGGGCGGCGAAATACGTTGCCATTTCCTTTTATACAGGTGAGGCGCTGAAGATCCTCATTACAGTAGCGCTATTTTCTGTGGCCTACATGTATATGCAGGTGGAACTTGTTCCCCTGAAACTAACCTATTTGCTGGTTCTCGGTATTAATATCTTTGCGCCAGCGCTATTCATTAACAACAAAAAATAGGATGAGTTATGGCTGCGCCAGGTGAAGCGCTAACAGCTTCCGGTTACATCACTCACCACCTTACCAACCTTTCAACTTACAAGTTGGGGCTGGTGGCGGAAGAGACGAGTTTCTGGAACGTACATATCGATAGTCTGTTTTTTTCGTGGTTTACAGGTCTAATTTTCCTCGGAATTTTTTACTCTGTGGCGCGCAAAACAACAGCCGGTGTACCAGGTAAGCTTCAGTGTGCTGTAGAAATGGTTGTAGAATTTGTCGCCACAAACGTCAAAGACACATTCCATGGACGCAACCCGCTGATTGCACCTCTAGCACTGACTATCTTTTGTTGGGTATTCTTTATGAACTTGATGGACCTTGTGCCTATCGATTTCCTACCATACCCGGCAGAGCATTGGCTCGGTATCCCTTATTTGAAAGTGGTTCCGTCGGCTGATGTGAATATCACCATGGCTATGGCACTAGGCGTTTTTGCTCTGATGATTTACTACAGCATCAAAGTGAAAGGTCTGGGCGGGTTTGCCAAAGAACTGGCTTTACACCCATTCAACCACTGGACAATGATCCCATTCAACCTACTAATCGAAGTGGTATCGCTACTGGCGAAACCTCTCTCTCTTGGTATGCGTCTGTTTGGTAACATGTTCGCGGGTGAGGTTGTATTCATTCTTTGTGCGGCAATGCTACCATGGTATCTACAATGGATGGGCTCACTACCATGGGCGATCTTCCATATTCTGGTAATCCTGATTCAGTCATTCGTGTTCATGATGTTAACGATTGTTTATATGTCAATGGCCCACGAAGACAGTGATCATTAATTTTGTTTATTCTTATTAGACTTTTAGTTAATCGCTATAATTGGAGATAGTAATGGAAACTGTACTAAGCTTTTCTGCAATCGCAGTAGCAATCATCGTTGGCCTATGTGCTCTAGGCACTGCGGTAGGCTTCGCTGTTCTAGGTGGTAAATTCCTAGAAGGTGCTGCTCGTCAACCAGAAATGGCGCCTATGCTTCAAGTTAAGATGTTCATCATCGCAGGTCTACTTGATGCGGTTCCAATGATCGGTATCGTAATCGCACTTCTATTCACGTTCGCAAACCCATTCGTAGGTCAACTAGCTGGTTAATCATCGGTTTTGAACGACAAGCGTCAGCTTGTCTTTGATTAACACTAACTCGAATAGAGGGGTAGCTGTTGTGAATATTAACGCAACTCTGCTAGGTCAAGCGATTTCGTTTGCGATGTTTGTGTGGTTCTGTATGAAATACGTATGGCCACCAATCATGCAAGCGATTGAAGAGCGTCAGAAGAAAATTGCTGACGGTCTGCAAGCAGCGGAACGTGCTGCGAAAGACTTAGATCTAGCGCAAGCTAATGCTTCTTCTCAAATGAAAGAAGCGAAGCGCACAGCAACTGAGATCATCGATCAGGCCAACAAACGTAAAGCACAGATTATTGATGAAGCTCGCGAGGATGCACAGGCAGAACGCCGTAAGATCCTTGCGCAAGCGGAAGCAGAAATTGAAGCTGAGCGTAATCGTGCCCGCGATGAACTGCGCAAACAAGTTGCAACTCTGGCTGTCGCTGGTGCAGAGAAGATCCTTGAGCGTTCAATCGATAAAGATGCGCACAAAGATATTCTCGATAACATTACTGCAAAACTTTAAGTTTGGGGGCGCTTATGTCTGATTTGACTACAATCGCACGCCCCTATGCTAAAGCAGCATTCGACTTTGCCGTAGAAAAGAAACAACTAGACCAATGGGGTCAAATGTTGTCTTTCGCTGCGGAAGTTGCCAAGAACGAACAAATTAGTGAACTGTTGTCCGGTTCAATGTCAGCGGATAAGTTGACTGAGCTATTTGTAGCGATTTGCGGCGAACAAGTGGATGAACATGGCCAAAACCTTTTGAAGGTGATGGCTGAGAATGGCCGATTGAAGGCCCTTCCTGATGTTTGCAAACAGTTCTTTGTTCTGAAAAAAGAGCATGAGAAAGAGATTGATGTAGAAGTTATTTCTGCAACAGAACTTTCTGATGAACAAGTGGCAAATATCAGCAGCAAACTTGAGCAGCGTCTTGAACGCAAAGTGAAGCTGAATTGCAGTATAGATGAGGCCCTACTTGGTGGGGTGATTATTCGAGCCGGAGACTTAGTCATCGATAACTCAGCACGTGGTCGTTTGAACCGCCTGAGCGATGCATTGCAGTCTTAATGGGGATTGGAGCATGCAACTTAATTCCACGGAAATCAGCGATCTAATCAAACAGCGTATTGAATCGTTCAACGTTGTTAGTGAAGCTCGTAATGAAGGTACTATCGTATCGGTAAGCGATGGTATCATTCGCATTCACGGCCTAGCGGACGTGATGCAAGGTGAAATGATTGAATTACCGGGTGGCCGTTATGCACTAGCACTTAACCTTGAGCGTGACTCGGTAGGTGCGGTAGTCATGGGCCCATATGCTGACCTTAAGGAAGGCATGAAAGTAACAGGTACTGGCCGCATTCTTGAAGTGCCAGTAGGTCCAGAACTGCTTGGTCGCGTAGTGAACACACTGGGTGAGCCAATCGACGGTAAAGGTCCAATTGAAGCCAAATTGACTTCTCCTGTTGAAGTGATTGCACCGGGTGTAATCGACCGTCAATCGGTTGATCAGCCTGTACAAACTGGTTATAAGTCCGTTGACTCCATGATCCCAATCGGTCGTGGTCAGCGTGAACTTATCATCGGTGACCGTCAAACTGGTAAAACAGCGATGGCGATCGATGCAATCATCAACCAGAAAAACTCTGGTATCTTCTCTATCTACGTTGCGATTGGTCAGAAAGCTTCTACTATCGCTAACGTAGTACGTAAACTGGAAGAGCACGGCGCTCTGAAAAACACCATTGTTGTGGTGGCTTCAGCGTCTGAGTCTGCTGCACTGCAATACCTAGCGCCATATGCAGGTTGTGCAATGGGCGAATACTTCCGTGATCGTGGTGAAGATGCGCTGATTGTTTATGATGATCTTTCTAAGCAAGCTGTTGCTTATCGTCAGATCTCTCTACTTCTGAAGCGCCCACCAGGTCGTGAAGCATTCCCAGGTGACGTATTCTACCTCCACTCTCGTCTACTAGAGCGTGCTGCTCGTGTAAACGCAGACTACGTAGAGCGTTTTACTAATGGTGAAGTGAAAGGCAAGACCGGTTCTCTGACCGCGCTTCCTATCATCGAAACTCAAGCTGGTGACGTTTCTGCATTCGTACCGACTAACGTAATCTCGATTACTGACGGTCAGATCTTCCTGCAAACTGAACTGTTCAACGCGGGTGTTCGCCCAGCGGTTGACCCAGGTATTTCAGTATCTCGTGTAGGTGGTTCTGCTCAGACGAAAATCATCAAGAAGCTATCAGGTGGTATCCGTACCGCGCTAGCAGCTTACCGTGAATTGGCGGCGTTCGCTCAGTTCTCTTCGGATCTTGATGAAGCGACTAAGAGACAGTTGAACCACGGTCAAAAAGTAACTGAACTGATGAAGCAGAAGCAATATGCTCCGATGTCAGTTTTTGACCAAGCGTTAACTATCTTTGCGGCAGAGCGCGGCTATCTAAGTGATGTAGCACTGAATAAAGTGCTGGATTTCGAAGCGGCTCTACTATCGTATGCTCGCGGTCAATACGCTGAACTAGCAGCGCAGATCGACAAGACGGGTGCTTACAACGATGAAATCGAAGCTCAGTTCAAGAAACTGGTTGACGATTTTAAAGCAACCCAAACTTGGTAATAAGTCGGTGGCAGTGGCTGCCACCAACTAATGGAGAGTAACGATGGCCGGCGCAAAAGAGATACGTAGTAAAATCGGTAGTGTTAAAAGCACTCAGAAGATTACGAAAGCGATGGAAATGGTAGCAGCTTCAAAAATGCGTCGTTCTCAAGACGCCATGGAAGCTTCTCGTCCATACGCGGAAACAATGCGTAAAGTGATCGGTCATGTGGCAAACGCCAGTCTAGAATATCGTCATCCGTATCTAGAAGAGCGTGAAGCCAAGCGTGTTGGTTACATCATCGTTTCCACCGACCGTGGTCTGTGTGGCGGTTTGAACATTAACGTGTTTAAAAAAGCCCTTACAGACATGCAAGCGTGGAAAGAGAAAGGTGCTGAGGTCGAACTGGCTCTGGTTGGTTCGAAAGCAACGGCTTTCTTTAAAAGCAGCGGTGCTAAAGTAGCGGCTCAGGTGTCTGGTTTGGGCGATAGCCCGAGTCTTGAAGACCTGATCGGCTCAGTCAGCGTTATGTTGAAGAAATACGATGAAGGTGAACTGGACCGTTTGTTTGTGGTATCGAACAAATTCGTTAACACCATGGTTCAGCAACCAACGATCGATCAATTGCTACCTTTGCCTAAATCGAATAGCGAAGAGATGCAGCGTCAGCACTCATGGGACTACATCTATGAGCCTGAACCAAAACCTCTGCTTGATGCCCTGTTGGTGCGTTACGTAGAGTCTCAGGTTTACCAAGGTGTGGTTGAGAACCTTGCTTGTGAGCAAGCGGCTCGAATGATTGCGATGAAGGCTGCAACCGATAACGCGACTAACCTGATTGAAGATTTGGAACTTGTGTACAACAAAGCCCGTCAGGCGGCGATCACACAAGAACTGTCGGAAATCGTTGGTGGTGCAGCAGCGGTTTAAGCTTAGGTTAAACGAAACAGTTTAGAGGATTAACGATGGCTACAGGTAAGATCGTACAGATCATCGGTGCGGTAGTCGACGTAGAGTTCCCACAGAGCGATGTACCAAGTGTATACGACGCTCTAAACGTAAAGGACTCAAAAGAGCGTCTTGTTCTTGAAGTTCAGCAACAGCTAGGCGGTGGCGTAGTTCGTTGTATCGTGATGGGTAGCTCTGATGGTTTACGTCGTGGAGTAGAAGTGGTAAATACTGGCGCTCCAATTTCAGTGCCAGTAGGTACTAAGACCCTAGGTCGTATCATGAACGTGCTTGGTGATGCGATTGACGAGCGTGGTGAAATCGGTGCAGAAGAGCTGTACTCAATTCACCGCCCTGCGCCTAGCTATGAAGAGCAGTCAAACGCGACTGAACTTCTAGAAACGGGCGTTAAAGTAATCGACCTAATCTGTCCATTCGCTAAGGGTGGTAAGATCGGTCTATTCGGTGGTGCAGGTGTAGGTAAGACCGTTAACATGATGGAGCTTATCAACAACATCGCACTGCAACACTCAGGTCTGTCTGTATTTGCTGGTGTTGGTGAGCGTACTCGTGAGGGTAACGACTTCTACCACGAAATGCAGGAAGCGGGCGTTGTAAACATCGAGAAACCAGAAGAATCGAAAGTAGCGATGGTTTACGGTCAGATGAACGAGCCACCGGGCAACCGTCTGCGCGTTGCACTGACTGGTTTGACAATGGCAGAGCGTTTCCGTGACGAAGGTCGTGACGTTCTACTGTTCGTTGACAACATCTACCGTTACACACTAGCTGGTACAGAAGTATCTGCACTACTAGGTCGTATGCCATCTGCGGTAGGCTACCAGCCAACGCTAGCAGAAGAGATGGGCGTACTGCAGGAGCGTATCACGTCAACCAAACAAGGTTCTATCACCTCTGTACAGGCGGTATACGTACCTGCGGATGACTTGACTGACCCGTCTCCAGCAACCACGTTCGCGCACTTGGATGCAACGGTTGTACTTAACCGTAACATCGCTGCGATGGGTCTGTACCCAGCGATCGACCCACTGGATTCGACCTCTCGTCAGCTAGATCCACTGGTTGTTGGTCAAGATCACTACGACACAGCGCGTGGTGTTCAGCAGACACTTCAGCGCTATAAAGAGCTGAAAGACATCATCGCGATCCTAGGTATGGATGAACTGTCTGAATCGGACAAGCAAGTGGTTGCACGTGCTCGTAAGATTGAGCGTTTCCTAACTCAGCCTTACCACGTAGCGGAAGTATTTACAGGTGACCCAGGTGTTTACGTACCTCTTAAAGAGACTCTACGTGGCTTCAAAGGTCTGCTAGCTGGTGAATACGATGACATTCCAGAGCAAGCGTTTATGTACTGCGGTACTATTGACGATGCTATCGAGAATGCGAAGAAGCTATAAGGCTAACTAGGAGGCGATATGGCAGCAATAACCTTTCATCTGGATGTGGTGAGCGCGGAGAAGAAAATCTTCTCTGGTCGTGTTGAAACCTTTCAGGTGACCGGTAGCGAAGGTGAGCTGGGTATTTTCCACGGCCACACACCGCTGCTGACCGCTATCAAGCCTGGTATGGTGCGTATTGTGAAGCAACACGGCCACGAAGAGTTCATTTATGTCTCTGGTGGTATCGTTGAAGTTCAGCCTGGCACGGCAACCGTGCTGGCTGATACTGCGATTCGTGGTGAAGAGCTAGACGCAGCGAAGGCAGAAGAAGCGAAACGTCGTGCTAAAGAGAACATTCTCAATCAGCATGGCGATATGGACTTCGCACAAGCGGCCAGTGAACTGGCTAAAGCCATTGCTCAGCTTCGTGTAATCGAGCTGACAAAGAAACGTCGTTAATTTTAGCGGTGTTTTAGTAGTGATAAAGGCGGTCATTTGACCGCCTTTTTGCTTATTTTTTATCAGAAATTTTTATCATCAAGTTAACTAATATCAATTAGCTGGGTAAAATAAGCGCCAATATTTTTGTAAAACGTCATAGGTTAGAACAATGAAATTTAGCGCGGTGATTCTCGCGGCGGGTAAAGGTACCCGTATGTATTCCAATATGCCCAAGGTATTGCACACATTGGCAGGTAAGCCGATGGTCAAGCATGTGATAGACACTTGCACAGGCCTTGGCGCACAAAATATTCATTTGGTGTACGGCCATGGCGGCGATCAAATGCAAGCGGCGTTGGCGGATGAGCCGGTAAATTGGGTATTACAGGCTGAGCAGCTAGGGACGGGTCACGCGGTCGATCAAGCGTCAGCGCAGTTCCAAGATGACGAAAAAATTCTGGTGTTGTACGGCGATGTACCGCTCATCTCTTCCGAAACGATTGAAAGCTTGCTGGATGCACAGCCCAAAGGCGGTATTGCTCTTTTAACAGTAGTGCTGGATAACCCAACCGGCTATGGCCGTATTGTGCGTAAAAATGGCCCTGTTGTGGCGATCGTTGAGCAGAAAGATGCCAATGAAGAGCAGAAACTGATCAAAGAGATCAACACAGGTGTGATGGTTGCGACAGGAAGCGATTTGAAACGTTGGTTGTCAGGACTCAACTGCAACAACGCTCAAGGTGAATACTATTTGACCGATGTGATTGCGGCGGCGCACGACGAAGGCAATGCGGTGGAAGCGGTGCATCCGGTCAATCCGATTGAAGTGGAAGGCGTGAATGACCGTATTCAACTGGCTCGCCTAGAGCGTGCTTTCCAATCCATGCAGGCGAAAAAACTGCTTGAGCAAGGCGTGATGTTGCGTGATCCTGCGCGTTTTGATCTGCGTGGTGAGCTGCAATGCGGTATGGACTGTGAGATCGATTTGAACGTGATCATCGAAGGTAACGTCTCTCTAGGCGACAACGTAGTGATCGGCGCGGGTTGCGTACTGAAAGACTGTGAAATCGACGACAACACCATCATTCGTCCGTACAGTGTGATTGAAGGTGCTACTGTTGGTGAGCAGTGTACCGTGGGGCCGTTTACCCGTCTTCGCCCTGGTGCGGAAATGCGCAATGATTCGCATGTGGGTAACTTCGTTGAAGTGAAAAATGCGCGCATTGGTGAAGGCTCGAAAGCGAACCATCTGACCTATCTTGGCGATGCGGAAATTGGCCAGCGCACTAACATTGGCGCGGGAACCATCACCTGTAACTACGATGGCGCGAACAAGTTTAAAACCATCATTGGTAATGACGTGTTTGTTGGCTCAGATAGCCAACTGGTGGCTCCAGTGACGATTGCCGATGGCGCAACCATTGGTGCTGGCACCACGTTAACCAAAGATGTTGCTGAAGGTGAGTTAGTGATTACTCGCGTTAAAGAACGTAAGATTGCTGGCTGGCAGCGTCCTGTAAAGCAGAAATAACAAAAATCGCCGCTCAATTGAGCGGCGATTTTTTTGCAAAAGGGATTATTCGTCGCTAACTACGCGCGCGTTGTCAGGCGTCGTGAAATGCTTTGACAGCTCACGATTGGATATCACATAACCCATCCATAACCCACCCATACAGAGAATGATCGCCATCCCTGTCACCGCTTGCGCTTGGCTGGCAAGCGCTGCAACCAAGGCACTCGACAAACTGCTGACGGTGATTTGCAAACTGTTTTGCAAACCTGCGGCCGTGGCTGGGCTTTGCTTAGCACTGGCAAGTGCACGGTTAACCACGATAGGGTAAAGGGCACCATTGGCCACGGCAATCAAACAGAATGGCGCTAAGATGGGCCAAATCGAGGTTAACTGCCATTGTGATGCAATGAAAATCAGCAGCGCCGCAACGCTAAACAGACCAATCAGTTGACGAAGGACTTTTTCATCACCAAATTTGCGTACGCCGACTTTGCCTAAGTATCCGCCAAGCATAAACGCGATGGTTTGCGGTACAAAGCTCATGCCGATATCTTTGGCATCGTAGCCAAGTTTCGCCATGATCTCTGGCATACCGGTCAGGTAAGCAAAGAAAGCGGCAGACGCAGTGGCGAACATCATCACGTTACCTAAGTAGGTTTTTGAGCTGAGCAGATGTTTGATATCCGATTTCACACTGCTTTGCTTTGGCTCAATGGCGACACTAGGCTGTGCCATTGTTGCCGCAACCAAGACCAGTCCCAGTACCGTTAACGCGACAAAAATACTGTGCCAGCCAAAGCTATCTGCTAATACAACACCCAACTGAGGAGCGAGCGCGGGAGACAGTGCCACCAGCGGCATAATGGTAGCAAAAATTTGTTGGCTACTGCTGGAGTAACGTTTGATGACCATGGCTTGCCAGATCACGGCCGGCGCACATACCCCGATCGCTTGCACAAAACGCAAGCTGAGCAGTTGCCAAACTTGATCACTGAACGCCAAACCCAATGAGGCCAGCGTAAACAGAGCAAGGCCAGCTGCCAAGGTATTACGGTGGCCAAACTTATCAGAGGCAAGCCCCCAAAGCAGTTGACCGACCGCCATGCCGACCAAGAAGACCGTCAAAGAGAGCGCGATCTGTTCTGGCCCGGTCATAAAATCAATTTCCATCGCTTTAAACGCGGGGAGATACATGTCTGTTGCGACAAAGCCGAGCATCGAGAGGGCTGCAAGATACACAAGCTGCATTTTTGAAATGTTCATAGTTATTCCATTCAATTTTTTTCACTACAAATGTTTTGTGATCAGTTGGCGCCAACCCTGATTTATATGCTCTACTATTCTATTTTTCGCATTTGAAAAAATAAAACGCTAAAATTCGTAGTTATTAATCAAAATTTTTGAAAGGTAGACTGTGTTTTCAAAACCGTCGCTAGAAATGTTGGATACCGTCGCTCGTTTAGGCAGTTTTACTGCCGCCGCTGAGGTGCTGCACAAAGTGCCTTCGGCCATCAGCTATGGTGTGCGTCAGGTGGAACAAGAACTTGGCGTGTTGCTGTTTCGCCGTTTACCGAGAAAAGTAGAACTGACTCCTGCTGGTGAGCTGTTCATCGCGGAAGCACGCATGTTGCTAAGGCAGATGGAAGAAGTGAAGTCGCAGACGCGGCGCGCGGCGCAAGGCTGGCAATCTACGCTCAAGTTAACGCTGGATAACGTGGTCAAGCTCGAAAAGCTCAAGCCTTTAGTTGAGGATTTCTACCGCGAATTTGATTTTGCAGAGCTGCAAATCAATATGGAAGTGTTCAATGGTTCTTGGGAAGCGATCGCTCAAGGGCGTGCGGATATCGTCATCGGCGCCACCTCCGCCATTCCTGTTGGGGGCGATTTTGAAGTGCGCGATATGGGACGATTGGATTGGGTTTTTGTCATGTCACCAGCCCATCCTTGCGTGCGTCAGCAAGTGCTCACTGAAGCGTTTGTCAGCCAGTTTCCGGCGATCTGTTTAGACGATACCTCAAGCGTGTTACCTAAGCGCCATACCGGCCATTATCCGCAGCAGCGGCGTTTGTTGTTACCCAACTGGTACAGTGCCATCGAGTGTTTAAAAAATGGCGTTGGCGTCGGTTATATGCCCCGTCATATTGCCATGCCACTCATCAACGACGGTGTGCTGGTGGAAAAGGTGCTACCGGATGACAAACCGCTGAGTCAATGCTGCTTGGTATGGCGCAAAGATGATAATCACAAGTTGATTCAGTGGATGGTGGATTACTTGGGGAACTCACATCAATTGCATCAAGATTGGCTGCTGAGTACCAGATAAAATCACGCCCTGGCGAGCAGGGCGTGAAGCTTAAGAAAGGAAGAAGCGATAAGACGGATTGTCTGTCACATCCTTACACTGATAACCCAGCTCGCGCAAATGGGCGGAAAAACGCGATAAGTCGTTTTCATCCAACTCAAAACCACACAATACTCGGCCATAATCGGCGCCGTGGTTGCGGTAGTTAAACAAGCTGATATTCCAGTGTGTGCCCAGTGTGCTAAGGAATTTCAGCAGTGCGCCTGGGTACTCGGGAAACTCAAAGCTGTACAGGCGCTCTTTGAGTGGTTTGGACGGTTTACCGCCAATCATGTAGCGCACGTGCAGCTTGGCCATTTCGTCATCAGAAAGGTCCACCACCGGATAGCCACCCTCGCGCAAGTCGCGAATGATGCCATCGAGTTCCTCTTGGCCGTTTTGCAGGCGAACACCGACAAAAATATTGGCCAGCGAGTCGTCGTTGTAACGGTAGTTGAATTCCGTTACCGCACGTCCACCAATCAAATGGCAGAACTCAAAAAATGCGCCTTTACGTTCGGGAATGGTCACCGCAAGCAAGCCTTCGCGTTTCTCACCCAGCTCACAACGCTCAGAGACATAACGCAAACCGTGGAAGTTGGTATTGGCACCCGAAAGTACGGTACCCAAGTTGCGCCCTTTGAGCTTGTGCTTTTCCGCGTACTTTTTCAGCCCCGCCAGCGCCAGTGCCCCAGAAGGCTCGGCAATCGCACGGGTGTCTTCAAAAATATCTTTGACCGCCGCGCAGATTTCATCACTGGAGACGGTTATGTGATCGTCAATGTAGTGCTGGCATAGACGGAAAGTTTCATCGCCAATGCGTTTGACCGCCACACCATCAGCAAACATGCTGACTTGATCAAGTACCACCGGTTTGCCTGCATCCAACGCAGCTTTGAGGCAGGCGGAATCTTCTGGCTCAACGGCAATGACTTTGATCTCTGGCATCAGTTGCTTGACCAACACCGCCACGCCAGCGGCTAAACCGCCGCCCCCAACAGGGACGAAAATGTGGTCGAGGTGGCCGTTTTGCTGCAGCATCTCCATGCCGATGGTGCCTTGCCCGGCAATCACTAAAGGATGATCGAAAGGAGGAACAAAGGTGTAGCCTTTCTCTTGCGAAAGACGCTCAGCTTCGGATTTTGCCTCATCGAAGTTGCTGCCGTGCAACACCACTTTGCCGCCAAAACCGCGCACCGCGTCGACTTTGATATCCGGCGTCGTGCGAGGCATAACAATGGTGGTTTCAATGCCAAGACGGGTTCCAGAGAGTGCCATGCCTTGTGCATGGTTGCCCGCTGAGGCAGCAATCACCCCCGCATCCTTCTGCGCTTGCGACAGATTGGCCACCATATTGTAAGCACCACGTAATTTAAACGAATGCACCGGCTGGCGATCTTCCCGTTTGATCTGCACATTGTTACCAATGCGCGCCGATAAACGCGGCATCTCTTGCAGTGGGGTGACGGTCGCCACTTCATACACGGGAGCGCGCAATATCTGGCGCAGATAGTCTGCGCCAGTGTATTTGGTTAAGGTCATCGCTTAGCCCTCAAGCTTAGACTTATCTCTTACCGCGCCTTTGTCGGCGCTGGTTGCCATGCTGGCGTAGGCTTTCAGTGCAAACGACACTTCGCGTTGGCGAGATACCGGTTTCCAGCCAAGAGCGTCTTGCTCAGCGCGGCGCGCCGCCATCTCTTCATCGGATACTTGCAGAGAAATCGTGCGGTTTGGAATGTCGATGGCAATCAAGTCGCCCTGTTTGACCAAACCAATCGCGCCGCCGTTGGCCGCTTCCGGTGAGGCGTGGCCGATAGAAAGGCCCGATGTACCGCCAGAGAAACGGCCGTCGGTCAGTAGTGCACACGCTTTGCCAAGGCCCATCGATTTCAAATAAGTGGTAGGGTAGAGCATCTCTTGCATGCCCGGGCCGCCTTTTGGGCCTTCGTAGCGAATTACCACCACATCGCCTGCTTTAACTTTGCCACCCAAGATACCTTCCACCGCGTCTTCTTGGCTTTCGAAGACCACCGCAGGGCCGGTGAATTTAAGAATGCTTTCATCCACGCCTGCCGTCTTAACTATACAGCCATCCAGCGCAATGTTGCCTTTGAGGACGGCGAGGCCACCATCTTGGCTAAAGGCGTTTTCTTTGGTGCGAATACAGCCTTGGGCGCGATCGTCATCCAAAGTATCCCAGCGGCAATCTTGCGAGAACGCTTGAGTGGTACGAATACCCGCAGGGCCTGCGCGGTAGAAGCGTTTCACTTCTTCTGAGTCGGTCAGCATGATGTCGTACTGGGCAAGCTGCTCTTCCCAAGTGAGGCCAAGCACGGTTTTCGATTGATTGTGCAGCAAGCCAGCGCGGTTAAGTTCGCCCAAAATACCGACCACGCCACCCGCGCGGTGCACATCTTCCATGTGGTATTTCTGGGTTGATGGCGCCACTTTACATAAGTGAGGCACCATGCGTGACATGCGATCAATGTCTGTCATGTCAAAATCCACCTCACCTTCTTGCGCTGCGGCCAATAGGTGTAAAACGGTGTTGGTGGAACCGCCCATGGCTATGTCTAGAGCCATGGCGTTTTCAAATGCTGCTTTGGTTGCAATGTTGCGTGGCAGTGCGCTTTCGTCATCCTGTTCGTAGTAACGCTTGGTCAGTTCAACGATGCGACGACCGGCGCTTAAAAATAGCTCTTTGCGGTCAGCATGCGTTGCGAGCAAGGAGCCGTTGCCAGGCTGAGAAAGGCCAAGCGCTTCGGTGAGGCAGTTCATCGAGTTGGCGGTGAACATGCCCGAGCAGGATCCACAGGTCGGGCACGCGCTACGCTCGATCTGTTCGCTCTGCTCATCCGAGACTTTAGGATCCGCGCCTTGGATCATCGCATCGACCAGATCCAGCTTGATGATCTGATCCGAAAGCTTGGTTTTGCCCGCTTCCATTGGCCCGCCCGAGACAAAGATCACCGGAATGTTTAGACGCATTGACGCCATCAGCATTCCCGGAGTGATTTTGTCACAGTTGGAGATACACACCATGGCATCGGCGCAGTGCGCGTTGACCATGTACTCCACCGAGTCGGCAATCAATTCACGAGAAGGCAGCGAGTAGAGCATGCCACCGTGACCCATGGCGATACCATCATCCACCGCGATGGTGTTGAATTCTTTGGCGATGCCGCCTGCGGCTTCAATCTCTTTGGCAACCAGTTGGCCGAGATCTTTCAGATGCACGTGACCCGGAACAAATTGAGTGAAGGAGTTGACCACGGCAATTATCGGTTTGCCGAAGTCTTCATCTTTGACGCCTGTGGCACGCCAGAGTGCGCGTGCGCCGGCCATGTTGCGACCATGAGTGGTGGTGGCTGATCTGTATTTAGGCATTCTCTTGTCTCCCTACTTCGTCTCTGGGTACACGTAATCTAACCAGCCCCACTTATCTTCTGTGGTGCCATTGAATAAGCCAAAGTAGGCTTCTTGAACCGCTTTGGTGATTGGGCCGCGTTTGCCTGCGCCCACTTGTATTTGATCGACGCTACGCACCGGAACCACTTCGGCGGCGGTGCCCGTCATAAACACTTCGTCAGCGAGGTAGAGCGCTTCACGGGCGATGTTGGCTTCACGCACTTCATAACCCATCTCACGCGCGAGCGTCATGATGGAATCGCGGGTGATGCCGGGTAGAATCGCGGCCGTTGCAGGTGGTGTTGTGATGACGCCATTTTTGATGACGAAAATGTTTTCACCGGCGCCTTCTGAAAGGTAACCATCAACACTTAATGCAATCCCTTCGGCATAGCCATGACGACGTGCTTCACCACCAACCAGTAGAGAAGAGAGGTAGTTACCGCCCGCTTTAGCGGCGGTCGGAATGGTGTTTGGCGCGGCGCGGTTCCAGCTTGATACCATGGCATCAACGCCATTTTCCAACGCTTCTTCCCCTAAGTAAGAGCCCCAAGGGAAGGCGGCAATGATCAGGTCCATTTCGGTATCGGTGGGAGGACAAACACCCAAGCCAACGTTGCCGACAAACGCCAGTGGACGAATGTAGGCATTATCCAGCTTGTTTTGCCGCAGCGTTTCGCGAGTCGCTTCCATGATCTCTTCCACCGAAAAGGGGATTGGGAAGCGATAAATCTTGGCTGAATCTTTCAGGCGCTGTGCATGTTCTTGGTGACGGAAGACAATAGGGCCTTTTGGCGTGTTGTAACAGCGAACCCCTTCAAATACCGAGGTGCCGTAGTGCATGGCGTGAGTCAGAACGTGGACATTCGCTTCTGCCCAGGGAACCATCTTGCCATTAAACCAGATATAATCTGCTGTTTTCGTTGCCATTATTGCCTTCCTTATGCACTTACGTGTTGTTGTAGATTGTTGTTAGGGAGTTCGTCGTTACGAATCTTCATCACCTCAACACTACGAATATCCCACAATTTTTCAATTTGATTGATGAGAAATGAGATAGGGCGATCGCTATCTACGATGATTTCGACACTGGCGACCTTGCTCTCATGGTTTTGTGTCGCAGCGACTTGTTTGATGACAAAGCCGCGGTGGCGAATTACACGGAGAACTCGCTCTAACAGCACGGGTTTGTCATCGGCTTTGATGTCTAATAAATAACGTTCCATCAGTGGCTCTCCTAGGTGTTTTCCAACATATCACTGTTTGACGCACCTGGCGGTACCAGCGGCCACACATTTTCTTCTTCATCAATCAGCACATGCAGCAAGTAAGACGTTTTGCTTGCCAGCATCTCTTTGAGTGCCGGTTCCACTTCTTCTTTCTTGGTAATGGTTTTGCCCGGAATGTCGAAGGCTTTCGCCAGCATGACGAAATCAGGGTTGTCATCAAGGATGGTTTCACTGTGGCGACCATCGAAGAACAGCGATTGCCACTGACGCACCATGCCAAGGCGTTGGTTGTTTAACAACACGATTTTGACTGGGATCTGGCGGCGCTTCAGCGTGCCTAACTCTTGGATGTTCATCATGATTGAGCCATCACCTGAGATCAGCACCGATTGTGCATCCGGTCTGGCCACTGCCGCGCCCATCGCCGCTGGTAAGCCAAAACCCATGGTGCCAAGGCCCGCTGAGGTGATGAAGTTTTGTGGCTCGCGTGGCTGAATGTGCTGCGCTGCCCACATCTGGTGTTGACCCACGTCGGTGGAGACGATGGTGTTGTCCGGCATGAGATCGGAAAGTTGCTTTAGTAGCCCCGGCGCGTAGATGAGCTCGCCTGGATGGTCATAGCGCCACTTAAAGCCGCTGCGCAGGCTTTCACAGTGATGAACCCAAGGAGAAATATCACGAGTCAGTTCGAGTTGAGGCAAGATGACATTAATATCGCCGCGCAACGGTGCATTGGCATGACGCAATTTACTGATTTCTGCCGCGTCGATATCGATGTGGATCACTTTGGCGTGAGGAGCGAAGGTTTCTAATTTGCCCGTCACACGGTCATCAAAACGTGCACCGACGACCAGCAAAAGATCCGCTTCTTGCACTACGAGGTTTGCTGCTTTGGTGCCGTGCATGCCGAGCATACCCAAATAGTGAGGATCGTGACGCTCGATGGTACCTAACCCTTTTAAGGTGCTGACGGCAGGCATCGGGTTGAGGCGCAAAAACTCACGTACCGTGTGGGTCGCTTTGCCAATTTGCACGCCGCCGCCCACATACAGCACTGGGCGAGTGGCTTTATCCAGCAGTTCTTGCGCTTTTGCGATAGCCACAGGAGAAACACTAGGTGGGGCAGGAGGAGTAAATGGAGGCAATAAATCAACCGGCGCGTTGGCCAATTGCACATCTTTGGCGATATCGACAATCACAGGGCCGGGTCGGCCAGTTTTCGCCACTTCAAACGCTTCAGCCAAAGTAGGCGCTAACTCATGGATATCGGTGACGAGATAGCTGTGCTTAGTACACGCCAAAGACATGCCGATCACATCCATTTCTTGGAACGCATCGGTGCCGATATGAGAACTGGCGACCTGACCGGTGATAGCTACTAACGGCACTGAATCAAGAAAAGCATCGGCTAAACCAGTGACAAGGTTGGTGGCTCCGGGGCCAGAGGTGGCCATACACACCGCGACATCCTGTGTGGCTCGCGCCATGCCAATCGCTGCCATCGCCGCACCTTGTTCATGACGGCATAAAATGTGTTCTACTCCGCCATCGTATAGAGCATCGTAGATTGGCATGATGGCTCCACCGGGGTAGCCGAAAACGGTTTTGATGCCCTGTTGTTTTAATGCGGCAACGACTAACTCTGCTCCAGTCATCGTGTACCCCCTTGGCTACCTTGTGGCTGGTAGCGATTTCCATACTCATTGCACATAGCGTGCGCTCCCATACTTCCCGTCATTTCTGAACTGTAAAATTTATTGTATTCAGTTTAGAACTTCGCCAACCCATGGCTGTAAAAAAACCCCCGGACTTTTCAGTGCGGGGGTTTTTAAAATCTTGTGGTTATTTTGCGCCCACTCTCCCCCGCGCGGTGCTAATCAGGACCACGATAATGAGGATAATCAGAGAGTTAATTTGAGCGGCAAAGTTCATCTGTCTGTCGTTAAATCTGTTATGTAATCATGTACGAAATTGTTTGCGTCACTAGTGGTAACACACAAAACTGCCGTGTGACAAGCAAAAACTCATTCTTTTTTCACATTCTCCTCTTGGCGCTTCAAGCTATATAACTGGTCTGGCTAAAAAACTTTGCTTAATCGCACCGATAAATTAACGAGGACAAAATGGGACTGGCCATCATTCATAGCCGTGCAAGTGTTGGGGTCGAAGCGCCATTGGTGAGTGTGGAAGTCCATATCAGTAACGGTCTGCCCGGATTTACTTTGGTGGGTTTGCCGGAAACCACCGTGAAAGAGTCGAAAGATCGCGTGCGCAGCGCGATCGTCAACAGTAATTTTCAGTTCCCCGCTAAACGGATCACGGTCAATTTGGCACCAGCTGACCTGCCCAAAGAAGGCGGGCGTTTCGACTTACCGATTGCGCTGGGGATCTTGGCGGCCTCGGATCAAATTCCTATGCAGCATATCGCATTACATGAATTTATTGGTGAGCTGGCATTAAGTGGAGAGCTGCGCTGCGTAAAAGGGGTATTGCCTGCGGCATTGGCGGCCAATCTGGCCCAACGCCAGTTGGTGGTTCCGCATGCTAATGGCGATCAAGTGGCGCTGGTCAATAAGGAGCGGCACCGCTCGGCGCAATCGCTGTTGGAAGTGTGCGCACACCTGTGTGGTCAGCAAGGCTTGATTTTGTATCAAACACCCAAGCAGCCCACTCGCCAAAGCCATGAACGGGATTTGCAAGATATTATCGGCCAGCAGCAGGGCAAACGTGCTTTAGAGATTGCGGCGGCGGGCAACCACAACTTACTTTTCCTTGGCCCGCCAGGCACAGGGAAAACCATGCTCGCGTCACGTTTGCGTGATTTACTGCCGGAAATGAGTACGGAGGAGGCGATGGAAACCGCCTCGGTGGCCTCTCTGATGCAAAGTGACATCACCGAGCACAACTGGAAACAGCGGCCGTTTCGTGCGCCGCACCACTCCAGTTCAATGGCGGCGTTGGTCGGTGGTGGATCTATTCCTCGACCGGGCGAAATTTCCCTTGCGCACAATGGCTTGCTCTTTCTCGATGAAATGCCTGAGTTTGAACGCAAGGTGCTTGACTCGCTGCGAGAGCCGTTAGAATCGGGTGAAATTATCATCTCTCGGGCGCAAGGCAAAACCCGCTTTCCGGCGCGCTTTCAGTTGGTCGGCGCGCTTAACCCTAGCCCAACTGGCTATTACGAAGGGAACCAAGCACGTGCTAATCCACAGGCCATTCTGCGTTATCTGAGCCGTTTGTCAGGGCCGCTGCTTGATCGCTTCGATATGTCGCTAGAAATCCCTGCCCTTCCCAAAGGGATGTTGGCGGAAGGCGGGGATCGCGGGGAGCCTACTGCATTGGTCAAACAGCGGGTCAACTTGGCCAGAGAGCGCATGCAGCAGCGCAGTGGCAAAGTGAACGCGCTGTTAGGCAGCCGAGAAATTGAGACCTACTGCCCGCTAGCCAAGGAAGATGCGCAATTTTTAGAAACCGCGCTGCATCGACTCGGGCTCTCTATTCGCGCCTATCATCGCATTATCAAAGTGGCGCGCACCATTGCCGATCTGCAAGGCGCTGAGCAGATAACCCGTCCTCATTTGGCCGAAGCGCTGGGTTATCGGGCGATGGATCGGCTGCTCAGGCAATTGACCGCACAAGCGGTCTAAAAACGGTAGTTGACCCCGACAGAAAGTAGCACATCTTGCGCATCGTAAAAAGCGATGTTCGAGCTGGTTTGGTTGTAGCCTGCGAGCGTGATGAACGACCATTGAGGTTGCATGAACAGGTTCTGATATTCATAAGCCAAAAACAGGCTCAATTGCTGATCTTCGCGCGTTTTAGCAAAGATCTGGCTGCTGGCTTGATAATCTTGCAAGCGGTAACCTGCGGTGAAAGCTAAGTGGTGACGATCCATGATGTTAAACCAGCTTAGATCGGCGGCGTAGGAGTCATAAGAGGCGGCTTTACCATCTGCATCGTGCTGAATGTAGGTAAAGGCAGGCAGTAAGAAACTGGTTGGGCGCAGCATATACCGATAATCCACCTTGACGTAATAGCTCTTGCCATCTCGGCGTAAGCTGGCATCGTTCACGCTATCCTTTTCGATGTCTCTACTGGCATAGGCAAAATCGGCGCTGAGGTTCCCATCGGCGAGATTTTCCAATTTAAAGCGATACGCCATGCCATCTTCATCGGTAGTTTGGCGCTGAGAGTTGAGCGCATAAGGATCTTGCCACGTTTCACCTGACATCACGGTTGGTAGGAGTGAAACATCAAGCACGATACCCGACGGCAGTTGGTGCTTATAACCCAGTTGTAGCGCCAGTGTGCCGACCGCAACATCTTCGCGAGAGGTACCCAGATAGACTTGATGTTCCAACCCTTGACCGAAGGTGTAGGCGAGGCTGCCCAGAGTACCAATCAGTGCTTGGCTTTCACTTGAAGAGGGGGCGCGATAATCGCTGATGCTGGCCTTTGCTTCGGTATTGAAGTTGGATTCACTGGCGCTGTAACCGGTGATGAGTGACAACTCCCCGCTGAAGCCTTGGCTATCCGCTAGCCCTGCCTGTGCTGACTGAGTGACAACGCCGATGAGGGTTGCCAAAATGAGTTTTTGCATGGTTTATCCTTATGGTTTGCTGTGTTCGCGGGTGAAGGCGCACATTAATTGGTGAAAACTACTCGGACCATTTTTTCACGTGTTCCAAACTGACCTTGGAACAGTATAATCACACGCTGTTTTTTTCTTCACCTGATAAATGGGTTATTGAACATCATTATGTTGGCATATTTGTTACTTTTGATTAACGTTTTTCTGGTTATTCTCAACTCAGCAGTGTGTTCGATCTCAATCTGCCTGATTGCCCTCATCAAAGTGGTATTACCGACCATACGTTTAAAATCTCATGCTACGGCGGCCGCCAATCGTATGATGTGGTTATGGGCAACGGTTAATACCCTGCTTTTGTCTCTGTCCAACCGGGTCGAGTGGGATATTCAGGGTGGAGAAGGGTTGAAGAAGGATGGTTGGTACCTACTGATCAGTAATCATCTCAGTTGGACCGACATTGTGGTGCTGTGCAGCGTGTTCAAAGATCGTATTCCCATGCCGAAGTTTTTTCTCAAACAGCAGCTGCTGTACGTGCCTTTTATCGGTATGGCTTGTTGGGCTTTGGATATGCCGTTTATGCGTCGTTATTCACGTGAGTATTTGATCCGCCATCCACACAAGCGCGGGCAAGATTTACAAACCACACGCCGCTCTTGCGCCAAGTTTCAACATTCGCCAACCACCGTGGTTAACTATGTTGAAGGAACGCGTTTTACTGATCAGAAAAAGCGCAGCAGTAAAGCGGGTTACGACTATTTGCTGCAACCGAAATCGGGTGGTATTGCTTACACTTTAGCGGCGATGGGCGAGCAGTTTGACCATATCATCGATGTGACGCTGGCTTATCCGCACAACACCGACAAACCTTTTCGCGATCTGCTGCTTGGGCGAATGCGTAAAATCGTGGTGCGTATCCGTGTCTTACCAGTGAATGAGCAGGTGATGGGCGACTATTTCAACGATAAACCCTACAAGCGTCAGTTTCAGCAGTGGCTCGGCGATCTTTGGCAGGAAAAAGATGCTGTGCTCAAAGAGATTCACCGAGGTTAAAAAATCGGGGAGCCCATTGGGCTCCCCGATTTTTATCAACCTAGTGATATTATTTCTTCAGCAGGAAGTTGACCAGTTCAATGTACTCATCAACGCTCTTGATGCCTTGCGCCTGAACGAGGTATTTATTGTTCACCAGCACTGCAGGCACGCCAGATAAGCCACTATCTTGGAACTGTTTGTCAAAGCGACGCACCATAGAATCCACGGCAAAGCCATTGAAAGCCGCATCAAATTTCTTCGCATCAATACCTTCATCAAGGAAGATTTGGCGCAGCTCGGCGTCATCTTTTGGCGCTTTGCGCAGGTTGTGAATGCGGTTAAACATCACTGGAACCATTTTATCTTCGACTTTTAGCGCAATCATGGTGGCGTAGGCTTTACTCATCGATAGTCCCATCGAACCGCCCATAAAAGAGACATGATTTTTTTGCAGTTTAACCCCATCAGGCAACTGATTTTTCAGTTGCTGGATGATTGGCTCAAAACTATGGCAGTGAGGGCAGTAGAAAGAAAAGAATTCGGTGACACTGGGTTTTTTCGATGCTTCGAGATCCAGCACTTTGTAGTGCTCACCTTGTTTAAAATTGGCAGCGTTGGCTGTCAGGCTGAGCATGAGCAGTGAAAAAAATGCGAACAACTTTTTCATCTAATAATTTCTCCGTTAGTTGTAAGGCTGGTTACCATTGCGGCATCAATGAAAGAGGGGGCTCTTCTAAAGCGGCGATTTGTTCTTTAAACGCCAGAACCTGACCTTCCCAGTATTTTGGCTCATTGAACCAAGGAAAGGCGAGGGGAAACGCCGGATCCTGCCATCGTTTTGCCAACCAGGCCATATAATGCACCATTCGTAGACCACGTAAAGGCTCGATAAGTTTCAATTGAGCGTGATTAAAATCGCAAAACTCTTGGTAGCCTTCCAGCAAAATATCCAGTTGCATGGTTTTTTCGTGACGTTCGCCACTGAGTAACATCCATAAATCTTGTACCGCTGGGCCATTTCGCGCATCGTCTAAATCGACGAACATTGGCCCATCACGCCAGAGAATATTCCCCGGATGGCAATCGCCATGCAAGCGGATAATGTCGTTATGAGTGGGCCAGTGATGCTCGATGGCACTGATCAGCCGATCAAGGTCGCTGAAAAAACTATTTTGCAGATGATGTGGGATCATCTCTGATTGCTCAAGAGTGGCCCGTGGCTGGTGGAGGTACTCTTGCAGACCGATGGTTGGGCGATGGGCAAAACGTTGTTGGCCGCCCACTTTGTGCATCCGACCAAGAAAACGGCCGACCCCTTCGAGCTGATCGAGGTTGTCCACTTCAAACTGCCGCCCGCCCATGCTGGTAAACAGGGCAAATAAATGACCTTGATAGTGATGCAAAGTACGACCATGGATCACCAAAGGTGGGGCGACCGGAATGTCGTTGTCGAGTAGCTCTAAAGTGAACTGGTGCTCCTCTTCAATCTGTTCGGCGCTCCAACGCTCTGGGCGATAGAATTTCACCACGTAGCGTTTTCGGTCTTCATCGCTGAACTGATACACGCGGTTTTCGTAACTGTTTAACGGCAGAAATCCAGATTCAGCGCGCACACCAATGCTTTCTAGGGCGTACCACATAAAATCGGGGGTTAACGCAGCAAAATTAAACTCACTTTGCGACATAAAAACAAAAAGGCTCATTACTGAGCCTTTTTCCATAATTAAGGGTGAAGTTACAGTTTCTTAATGAAACGACTTTCTACTTCAATGCTGAAGTCGTTGCTCTTATCGGTCAGTATAAACTGAATTGTCGTAATTGAAGAGCTCAGCTTGTCGGGATTAACCCCTAAGCTTAACGGCAGATTCAAAACCTCACCGGGGCTGACGTGAATGGTTTGTTTGCCATACCAGCTGACATCCGACAAGCCTTTCACATCCAGTTGATATTCTTGAGTTTGCTGCGTCTTGTTGATCACTTTCAGCGTGTATGTGTTTTCCACTTCGCCGGAGCTATTGACTTTAAACAGCTGACTGCGGTCACGAATGACACTTAACCCGGCCGGATCCACCGAGGCGACTTGAGCGAAGAAAAGCCCGATCATAACTAACAGCACCAGACCATAACCAATCAGTTTTGGGCGCATCACTTTGGTATGTTTGCCAGAAAGACGATGTTCGGTGGTGTAGCTGATCAGCCCTTTTTCGTAGCCCATCCGCTCCATGGTGGTGTCGCAAGCGTCGATACAAGCGCCGCAGTTGATGCATTCGTATTGTAAACCGTCACGGATATCGATCCCGGTAGGGCAGACCTGCACACACAAGTCACAGTCGATACAATCACCCAAGCCCAGCTGTTTGGGATCGGCTTTGCGCGAACGAGGTCCGCGTTGCTCACCGCGTTTGGTGTTATAACCGACGATGAAGGTGTCTTTGTCAAACATCGCCGATTGGAAGCGGGCGTATGGGCACATGTGAATACACATGATCGAACGCATCCAACCTGCATTACCGTAAGTACAAATAGCAAAGAACATCACCCAGAACACCGGGCCAAAGCTGGCGTTGAGGGTAAAGAAATCCACCACCAGATCACGAATGGGCACAAAATAGCCGACAAAGGTAAATCCGGTCGCCAGCGCGATAGCAAACCATGCAATGTGTTTGACGGTTTTGCGCAGCACCAAATCGGTGGTTAGCTTGCCGGCATCTTGTTTGCGACGCTTGTTGGCGCTGCCTTCGAGTTTTTCTTCAAACCAGATGTACATAAACGTCCAAACGGTCTGCGGGCAGAGATAACCACACCACACCCGGCCAAGAAAGGTGGTGATAAAGAATAGGCCAAATGCGGCGATCATAAACAGCAGCGCCAGCAAGGTGAGATCTTGTGGGTAGAGCGTGGTGCCAAAGAAGTTAAATTGCTGGTGGCTAAAGTCGAGTAAGATGGCTTGGCGATCGCCGTACGAGATCCACGGCACCATCGCAAACAAGACAAGCAAAAACCAACCACCATAGCGGCGCAGCTTCTGGTAAGTCCCTTTGCTTTCACGAACGTAAATCCGGTTGCTGGGGTTGAATCTATCGCCGTTTCCTTTGTGGGTTTTCGGGTTGAACGTTTTGGGAGTCACATCTTTGATATCGATTTTATCCTGACTCATGGATTGATCCTTCTTAGGCTTTGGTGGCGCAATTTCTGTTTGTTTGCGCTCAGTGACATTGCTGATAGGCCGCCATTCATCGAATTGAACAGGGCTATCTACTATTTTAGTAAATACTGATGAATGACGATTATACAACCAATAACATTTGTATTTCTTTAACGCTATCAACCTTTAACAACAAATTTCAGTACAGTTAACGCAATTTTTCCCTGAACAGCGGGTGAAAATAAAAAAAGCGATTCATCGGAATCGCTTTGAGGAAATCAATCAGTGAGACGTTATTCGATGATGCCACGAGCTCGTAGAATGGCGGTTTTGAAGTCTTCTTCCTGATCTTTTTTCAGTCCAGGAATCATCTCATCTTTGGCACTGTTGCGCATTTTGAGGTGATAAATCAGCACATCGTCAGAAAGTGTTTCCAACGGGCCTTTAAATCCTGCTTCGCCAGCGAGCTTGACGATAAATTGCAACAGGTTCATCTCTTGCTCTTTTTGCCACTCGGGTTCGAGTAGTTCAAGCAACTCTTCAATGCGATGACACTTCATCTCTTTCTCCACAAATTTTATAGGTATTTTGCGTTAAGGTATCAAATTGCAAACAGAAGGCCAAACGGGAATGTGTGGCTTGGCAAAAGAAAAAAGCGCAGCAACTGCTACGCTTTTTAGATTAAGCTGCCTGAATGATTTTAGCCGGAGTTTGCATCAGAGCGGCTTGCTCGACTAGGGTCATACCAAGAGCCATTTTTTTTGCAGTCGGAGCAACGGCAAAACCATTACGACGACGCATTGCACTACGGTTTGTGTGCGAGAACCTGACTGCTGTTGGGCGCATTTTTTACCTAACGGTCAGGCATATCCATTGCCAATCTAATGGCCTGTACATTTATGAGTTGAACTTCAAAATTTGAAGGGTGGCTCTTTCTGGCGTCTGCCAATCCAAATAAATGTGCAGGAATAACGATATGCATGCATATCATATATAGATTAGCACCCTTATTAAAATCGATCGATAGTTGCACAATTAATCGCTGGAAAAATGTCTAACTGATGTGACAAGACGAAGATTACAGTGACTATCTGTGAGCTGGATACTATTCGCCAGTGGTGATTCATCAGTACACTGAGTGTCTGTTCAAGGAGGTGAATATGTCATTTTTCAAAAAAACGTTGGCCAGTTTTGGTATCGGCAGTGCCAAAGTGGATTCCGTGCTGCAGCAGGATGTGTTGTACGCCGGCCAGCAGGCAGAGCTCAAAATCCATGTCTATGGTGGGGCGAGCGCGCAGGAGATTGACAACATCGATGTGAAGCTTTGCTGCCGCTATATCGCCGAAGTCGCACAGGACAGTGGCGATCGAGAAAGCCAGTTGTTGCGTCGTGTCGCTCAGACGCATGTGTTGGCCAAGTGGACGTTGCCCTATGCGTTTACCATCCAGCCAGGTGAAGAGCGGGTTTTTGATGTGAGCTTGGCGATTCCGTGCAACACGCCGATCACCTTAGGCGATGCGCGTGTTTGGTTGGAAACGGGATTGGATGTGGCGATGGCGGTCGATCCCACAGATAAAGACAGTTTGACCGTGCGACCGGATGCGTTGATGGATGGCATTTTCACTGCGTTGGAAGAGAAAGGGCTGCGTATTCGCCAGGTGGAATGCGAAGCGGCTGAGGGGTTTGAGTTGCCCTTTGTGCAAGAATTTGAGTTTGTTCCAACCGCAGGCCCTTATCACGGGCGTTGGCGTGAGTTGGAAATGGTGGCCTATCGTAAGGATGATGGGTTGAGCTTATGGTTTGAAGTGGATCGCCTGCGCGAAGGTGGAAAAGGCATGCTAGCCAGCCTGCTTGGTGCAGGAAAACTGAAGCGTGAGTTGACGATTCCCCTTGATGTGAGTGGTCAAGAAGCTGGTGCGCGAGTGGTGCAGTTTTTGGAACAAAGCACGTAAATAAAGCGTCATAATTTTTAGCTTACACGTGTAAGCTAATTGTGCGATACTGACGCGAGATTCAGTCATCTTGTGCGGTGCAGTTTGTTATGTCAGTAAATCAATACAGTGTGCGTGAAGAAGTCGCCAACGCGGTGACGCACGCACTGGGCATGGTGTTTGGGATTGTTGGGCTGATTTTGTTGTTGCTCAAAGCCGCTGAACACAACGCCGACACCTTAACTATAACCAGTATGGCCGTTTACGGCGCCAGCATTATTGTGCTGTTTTTGGCCTCAACACTTTATCACGCGATTCCCTCACCGCAGGCCAAGCGTTGGCTGAAAACGTTTGATCACAGCGCCATCTATCTGTTGATCGCGGGCAGCTATACGCCTTTTCTGTTGGTGAGTTTACGCACGCCACTGGCGATTGGTTTAATGATCGTCATCTGGTCGATAGCCCTGCTCGGTATCATCATGAAAGTGGCGTTTGTCTACCGCTTTAAGCGCTTTTCTCTCATATCATACTTACTGATGGGATGGCTCTCTTTGGTCGTGATTTACCAGTTGGCGATCACGTTAGACGTGGGTGGGCTGACACTCTTAGCCTGTGGTGGGGTGATCTACTCACTGGGCGTGATTTTCTATGTGGCAAAACGCATTCCCTTCAATCATGCCATCTGGCACTGTTTTGTCTTGGCTGGATGCGTTTGCCACTTCTTGGCTATTTATCTCTACGTTCAGCCAGTTTAACGGCTGTCTATCTGCACGATATTGGCTTGTAGCTGATACTGAGCATGCGGTGGCAGAGCGATTTTTATCGTTTTGCCTTGCGCTAACTGTTGTGGACGCAAATAGGTTTCAGCTAAACGCTTGATCGATTGCCAAACGACGACGTTGTCGTGATAGAGAATTTCTCCATCTAAGTCAGTGATTGTCAGCTCGACGGCGACAGTGATCACCGATTGCGTGCTCTGATTGGCGACGGAGAGCGGAATGAGCAACTCGCCGTTTTGATACTCGGCCGCACGCAGGATCACATCCACACCAGAGTGCGAAAGTTGCAGCACGGGTTTGCTATTACCGGGGGTGATAGGTACACCAGCCAGTAGCGGTTTACGCAGCTGCATTGGTGGCGGAGTTTTCTCGCTCTGTTCTGGTAGCAGATAGCGCCAAGTAAAATCATCATTCAGCTCGGCCTGCCGCCCATCGGGCAGGGTAATCACTTGCCCGGCATAGCTGGCACCACTCAGTAGCATCAAGGCCGTTATCCACAGTTTCATCTCATCTCCTTAACGTCGCCAAAAGGCGGGGAAGAACAGCACCAACAAGGTCAAAATTTCTAACCGTCCCATCAACATACCTAGGCTAAGTAACCACTTGGCAGCATCCGGCAGAGGAGCAAAATTGCCTGTTGGGCCAATCACATCGCCCATTCCCGGGCCGACGTTCGCCACGGCGGTGATTGAACCCGAAATGCTGGTGACAGGATCCAGCCCCATGGCACTCAAACCAGCAGCGATGGCGATGATGGTGATAAAAAACATCAGACCAAAAGCCACTACGGATCGCACAATATCGTCATTGACTGGGCGATTGTTGTAGCGCTGCACGAAAATTCCCGAAGGGTGGATGAGTTTCATGATCTGCTTATTGAGCAGCGTCATCGCTATCTGAAAGCGGAAGACTTTAATCCCGCCTGAGGTCGATCCAGAGCAGGCTCCGGCCATCATCAAAAAGGCAAATAACGTGGTCGGCAAAGCGCCCCACGCGGTGAAATCTTCCAAGCCAAACCCGGTGGTGGTGACCACAGAGACAATATTAAACATCGCCACCCGCAGCGCATCAGCGATGGTATAACCGTTACGCAGAACTAACCAAGTCGCGACCACCAGGCTTGAGCCGAGAAACAAAAAGGTAAAGCCTTTCACTTGTGCGTCGCGAAACAGCGCGTCTAGACGTCGTTTACGCAGCGCCGAGACAAACAGCAGAAAAGGCAAGCCACCCAAAAACATAAACAGGGTTGCAACCCAATGTGCCCCTTTGGAAAAATGGTTCATCGAGCCGTCGGAAGTGGAGTAGCCACCAGTTGATAAGGTGGTGAAGGAGTGGTTGATGGCGTCAAACAGGTTCATCCCGGTCAGCAAATAACCCGCGAGACAAAGCACAGTGAGGATTAGATAGACCGCCACAATATTTTTGGCCACGGTTTTTGCTCTAGGGCTGCTTTTGTCCGACCAATCGGAAGATTCGGTTTGGAACAACTTCATCCCTCCGACGTTGAGCATCGGCAAAACCGCTACCGCCATAACGATAAAGCCCACTCCGCCGAGCCACTGCAAAATCGAACGCCACAATAAGATGCTCGGTGCCATGTTGTCCAAACCACTGAGCACGGTCGAGCCTGTGGTGGTGATGCCGGACATGGTTTCAAAGTAGGCATCGGTAAAGCTGATGTGGTTGATGAACATGAAAGGCAACGCGGCAAACGCACTGGCTATGGTCCACACCAAACTGGTGATGAGGAACATATCGCGCACGCTGAGTTTAAAGTGCGCGGTGCGACCAATGCTTAAACAGATAAACGCCGCGATATGCGTAATCACCACCGCTTGGGCGAAATCGAGAAAGCCGCCGGTTGCGGTAAAAAACGCCACTAGCGTCGGAACGTACATAAATAGGGCGATTTTGGACAATACCAGCCCAATCACAAACAGTACGGGACGAAAGTTAACCATACAACAGTCCTAGAGGAAGAATGGGCTCGGTTGGAATAAGGCTTCCACGTCGGGCACGTATTTCTTATCGACCAAGAACATCACCACGTGGTCATCTTGCTCAATCACGGTTCTGTCGTGGGCAATCAGTACTTCTTCACCACGTACGATGGCGCCAATGGTGGTGCCTGGTGGCAGTTTGATGTCGCCTACCGCGCGGCCAACCACTTTCGAGGTGTTTTCATCGCCGTGTGCGACCGCTTCAATCGCCTCTGCCGCGCCGCGGCGTAGTGAGGAAACGTTGACGATGTCTGCGCGGCGAACGTGGGTTAACAGCGCTGAAATGGTGGCTTGTTGTGGGGAAATCGCCACGTCAATCACGCCACCTTGCACGAGATCCACATACGCGCCACGCTGGATCAATACCATCACTTTCTTTGCCCCCATGCGTTTGGCCAGCATGGCAGACATAATGTTGGTTTCGTCTTCGTTGGTCAGGGCGATAAACACGTCCACTTGGTCGATGTTCTCTTCCGTCAGCAGCTCTTGGTCTGCGGCATCACCGCAGAAAACAATGGTGTTTTCCAGCTCTTCCGACAGTTTTTCGGCGCGCTGCAAGTTGCGCTCAATGAGTTTGACGCTGTAAGTCTGTTCAAGTCTTTTCGCCAAACTGGCGCCGATGTTGCCCCCGCCGACAATCATGATGCGGCGATAGGTTTTCTCCAGCCGTTGCAATTCACTCATCACCGAGCGGATGTGATTGCTCGCCGCAACGAAGAACACCTCGTCGTCGGCTTCAATAATCGTAGTGCCTTGCGGGCGGATTGGTCTGCCTTGGCGGAAAATCGCCGCGACGCGGGTGTCGATGTGCGGCATGTGTTCGCGCAGTGCAGAGAGTGCATTACCAACCAACGGCCCACCGTAATAGGCTTTGACCGCCACGAGGCTGACTTTCTCATCGGCAAAACTGACCACTTGTAACGCGCCCGGGTATTGGATCAAACGTTCGATGTAGCTGGTCACCAGCTCTTCTGGTGCAATCAAGTGATCGACCGGAATCGCTCCCGATTTAAAAAGTGCCTCTTTTTCAGCTAAATATTGCGGAGAGCGAATACGCGCAATGCGATTTGGGGTATTGAACAGAGTAAACGCCACCTGACACGCCGCCATATTGGTTTCGTCGGTGTTGGTCACGGCGACCAGCATGTCAGCATCTTGCGCGCCCGCTTCATGCAGCACATCGGGGTGGCTGGCATGACCGTTGACCACGCGCAGATCGTATTTGTCCTGCAACTCTCTCAGTCGGTCGCCGTTTTTGTCGACGATGGTGATGTCGTTGTTTTCCCCGACCAGGTTCTCTGCCAGCGTGCCGCCAACTTGGCCAGCACCAAGAATAATGATCTTCATACTCTGTTCTCTTAAATGGGAACAGGCGACTGAGCTGTGCTCAATCGCCTGTTGTGCTTATGCGTGCTTGCGAAGTACCGCGTAGTAGAAACCGTCCATGTCCTCTTCGCCCGGCAGAATTTGACGCCCTGGCTGCTCAGGATCGGAGCCCACTAACTCGGCATCTTGGGTGCGCTGCAAAAACGCTTTGACCTGTTCGACGTTTTCCATTGGCATGATGGAACAGGTGGCGTAAACCAGCGTACCGCCCGGTTTGAGCTGTGTCCACATTGCATCGAAAATCTCGCTTTGCAGTTGGGCCAAGGCCGCAATATCGTCCTCGCGGCGTAGCCATTTGATGTCGGGATGACGACGAATCACGCCCGTCGCAGAGCAAGGCGCATCAAGCAAAATGCGATCAAATTGTTCGCCTTGCCACCACTGCTGTGGGTAGCGTGCATCGCCGCAGATCACCTGCGCTTGCAGATCGAGGCGCTGCAGGTTCTCTGTCACGCGCTTAAGGCGGGTTTCATCGCAGTCGATCGCCACCACTTCTCGCGCGCTTACCTGCTCTAACACATGGGCGGTTTTGCCACCCGGCGCCGCGCAGCAGTCGAGGATTAACTCGCCATCTTGTGGCTGTAGATAACGCAGTGCCAATTGGGCAGCGGCATCTTGGACTGAAACCCAGCCTTCAGCAAACCCGGGCAGGGCACGCACATCGCAAGGCGCGGCCAATTTTATCGCGTCTTTTGCTTCGCTGTGCGTTGTGCTATCAATGTTTGCATCATTGAGCAGCGCCACATAGGCATCGCGATCGTGGTGCTGTTGATTGACTCGCAGCCACATTGGCGCTTTTTGGTTATTGGCGTCCACAATCTCTTGCCAATGCTGCGGATAGGCTTGTTGTAGTGTTTTTAGCAGCCAGCTTGGGTGGGCGTATTTTCCCGCATTGTGGCTAACGGAAAAGGCATCAAGCTGTTCTTGGTTGCGCTGGTAGTTACGCAGCACCGCGTTAATCAGGCCGCGCAGGCGTGGTCCTTTGAGATCCTGCGCGCCTTCCACGGTATCCGCTACGGCGGCATGGGCTGGAATGCGCATGTGCCCGAGTTGATACAAGCCAACCAAAATCAGATGATGAAAGACGCGTTGTTTGCCTTTGAGCGGTTTTTCCATCAACTGGCTGGCAATGCTTTCCAAACGAGGAAGATAGCGTAACGCGCCATAGCAGATCTCTTGCAGCAGCGCGTGGTCACGTGGACGAATTGATTGTTGAGCTTCTGGAAGGGCATTGGAGAGCGAGTGGCCTTTGTCGACCACAAGATACAGGACGTTGGCAGCCGCAGCGCGAACATTCATGTTGAGTACCTTAAAGTTAAAGAGGGCGTCTCTGCCCTCGTAAAGTTCTTAGTGAGGCGAATTGCATCGCCCGGAAAATTAAACCAGCACCGAGCCGACTTCAAACCAAGCCGCGCGCGAGTTAAGCACATCCTGAACTGGCATCGCTTTTTTACCCGGGATTTGGATCTGTTCTAAAACCAGTACACCGTTGCCAGTGGCGATGTAAATGCCGCTTTTGTCTGCTTGCAAAATGGTCCCAGCCGCTTTCGAGCTGGTTTGCTCTGCGACGCGGCTTTGCCACACCTTGATGCTGTTTTCGGCCACGTCAAAGTGGCTGATCGGCCAAGGGTTGAAGGCGCGCACACAGCGTTCAATGTGCGCTGCATCGTCTTGCCAGTTGATGCGAGCTTCTTCTTTGCTGAGTTTTTTCGCGTAGTTAGCGAGCTCGTCGTCTTGTTTTACTGCCACAGCGGTGCCAGCGGCAATTTCGCTCAAACAGTCGAGTAACGCTTTCGGGCCAAGCTGCGCCAGTTTGTCGTACATTGAGCTGCTGGTGTCGCTCGATTCAATCGGTAAAGTGGCGACTTTGAGCATGTCACCGGTATCGAGGCCGATGTCCATCTGCATGATGGTTACGCCTGTTTCGGCATCACCCGCCCAGATGGAACGCTGAATCGGCGCAGCACCACGCCAACGTGGCAAGATAGAACCGTGTACGTTAATACAACCGAGCTTGGGCGTGTCCAGTACCGCTTGCGGCAGTAACATCCCATAAGCCACCACCACCATGAGATCGGCATTTAAGTCGGCAAGCGCTTGCTTGGCTTCAGCCGATTTAAAGTTTTCCGGTTGATACACCGGAATGTTGTGCTCAAGGGCTAACTCTTTGACTGGCGGCGCGGCCAGTTTTTTACCCCGGCCCGCGGGGCGATCGGGGTTAGTGTACACCGCAATAACGTCGTGCTCCGAAGACAATAACGCCGCCAAATGACGGGCGGCGAAATCCGGAGTCCCTGCAAAGACAATACGTAAAGACTGGCTCAAGGCTGACTTCCTTCTAAATTCAAAATGGTCGTATTAGGCGTTTTTTTCGTTGTAGCGTTTAATTTTCGCTAATTTGTCCTGAATACGTTTGCGCTTAAGCGGCGAGAGGTAATCGACAAACAACTTACCTTGAAGATGGTCGAGCTCGTGTTGAATACAGATCGCCAATAAATCATCGGCCTCAAGCGTGAATGGGTTGCCATCACGATCCAGCGCCTTGACGGTGACTTCTGCCGCACGAGGTACCAATGCGCGCGCGCCGGGAACCGACAAACAGCCTTCTTCAATGCCGTCTTCGCCGCGTTTTTCCAAAATTTCTGGATTGATCAGCACCATCGGTTGATCACGGTTTTCGGAGATATCAATCACCACGATACGCTGGTGGATATCCACCTGTGTTGCAGCAAGGCCGATGCCCTCTTCGTCGTACATGGTTTCGATCATGTCGTCGACGATTTTCTGAATTTCAGGGGTCACGGTTTCGACCGGTTTTGCAACGGTGCGCAGGCGATCATCCGGGAATGTTAATACTTGCAATACAGACATATACACTCAAAATGTTGAAGCGTGCCGAAACAGCACAAACCTAGTTGGCTCAATTCTAGACATTTTATAGCCTAAATGACAGCATCCTGACACCAATTTCCGCGTGTTACTCCCGTTCTTGGGGCAGGGAACTCAATCATGAAGCTAGCCATTAAAGCGCTGTCGCGCGCCATATTATTGCCTCTGTTTTGTACCGCTACGTTAATGGCGCAGGCTGAAACGGTGCCTTTGGCGGTTAAAGCGGACGCACCGAAAACCTATGTGGTAGTGAAAGGCGATACCTTGTGGGACATTTCTGCGCTCTACCTAGACAGCCCTTGGTTGTGGCCACGTTTGTGGCAGATTAACCCGGAGATTGAGAACCCTCATCTAATCTATCCGGGCGATAAGTTATCACTGGTGTGGAAAAATGGTCAGCCGATGCTGAGTTTAAAACCCGTGGTCACCTTGAGCCCCAAAGCGCGCATTACCGAGAAGAAAGCTCTGCCCGTTGTGGCGGAAAGCTTAGTGCTCCCTTATCTCCAATCGGATCGCTTATTAGAAAAAGAAAAGCTTGCCACGGTCGCTCGTGTGATGGGCACCAGTGAGGGGCATCAATATCTCGCAAAAGAAGAGAGCTTGTTTATCAGTGGCCAACACAGTGAAAAGCTGTGGGCCATCTACCGTGTGGTGGCCGAGTTTACCCGTGACGATCTACCATCGCCAGTGGTTGCGCTGCGTGTGGTCGCGGAAGGGAAGCTTCGTCAAAGTGCTGAAGACTATTCGAGTCTTGAAGTGACAGCCCTTCGTCAAGAAGTTTTGTTGAATGACATCGCTTTACCCGTCTCAGAGAATCAACTCAATACCTTGTCTACCACTTTTTATCCCTCTCCGGCACCGCAAGGGCTAGCGGTAAAAATGCTCGGCAATATTGATGGCATTGACTACAGTGCGCCCAATCAGGTGGTGATTCTGGATAAAGGTTCAGCGGACAATCTGCGTCAAGGGCATATGTTTGAGCTGTATAGCGCTTCGGCCGAAGTTTATCGCCGAGATGATGCTTTTAGCTATGAATCCGGTTCGGCTGACGAAGCCATCACCTTGCCACAAACGCGCGTTGGCGAACTGATGGTGATTCGCCCTTACGACTATTTTAGTCTTGCTTTGATTACTCGCAGCAATAAACCGATCACCCGAGACATTATCGTTGTGCCGCCCTCAGAGCCTGAACCGAGCCCCTCGACTCAGGAGCCCTAATGTCAGAGCAAGAGCTGATTGCTTGGTTAAGTTTAAGTTTTACGCCGCAGATTGGCGCAAAGCGATTAGCCAAGTTACTCAGTATTGATGCTCCACTCAATATTCTCTCCTACTCAGATAATGCTTTACACAACTTGGGGTTTTCGACTGCTCAACTGGCTTATCTGCGGCAAGAGGCTCGCCGCGATGTGGAAGCGGCGCTGACTTGGCAGTTGCAACAAGATCATCACATTCTCACCTTAGCCGACGACAATTATCCGCCACTGCTTAAAGAAGCTGGAGCCGCGCCGCCTTATCTGTTTGTTAAAGGCGAGGTGGGCGCACTGAGCAAGCCGCAACTTGCGATGGTTGGTAGTCGTAATGCCAGCCTAGAGGGGCTGCAACATGCTCGGCAGTTTGCGGAGTTTTTAGTTCAACAGGGGCTTGCTGTGACCAGTGGTTTAGCGCTGGGTATTGATGGCCACGCTCACGATGGGGCACTCAGTGCAGGTGGTGACACCATCGCCGTGCTCGGCTCAGGGCTGGAACACATTTATCCCGCTCGCCACCGCAAGCTGGCGCAACGAATCGCCGAGAACGGCGCGTTGGTGTCTGAATTTCGCCCTGATGCCAAACCCCGCGCAGAAAACTTCCCTCGCCGCAATCGCATTATCAGTGGCTTAGCGCTAGGGGTGTTGGTTGTGGAAGCGGCGGAAAAAAGCGGCTCACTCATTACCGCTCGTTATGCGGCAGAGCAAGGGCGAGAAGTCTTTGCGCTGCCATGTTCGATCTCTTCGGTGAATGGTCGAGGCGGAAATCAACTGATCAAAAACGGGGCGTGCTTAGTCTCTGAGCCCAATGACATCTTGCGTGAAATACAATCGTTACTGGATTGGTCTTATCAGCAGCAGACGAGAGATTTATTTTCTCCACTTAATACCGAAGAACAATTGCCATTTCCTGAGCTGTTAGCTAACGTAGGAAGTGAGGCGACACCAGTTGATATTCTGGCAAACAGGACCAATATACCTGTGCAAGAAGTCATGATGCAGCTCCTAGAGCTTGAGCTTTCAGGACATGTTGTTGCAATTAACGGTGGCTATATTCGAAGGGGGAGGGGCTAGCTATGATGATGGATATACTGATGTATCTGTTTGAAACTTACATCCATAGCGATGCAGATTTGCAAGTGGATCAAGATGAGCTTGAAGAAGAACTGCTTCGAGCGGGATTTCACCAACAAGATATCTATAAAGCCCTTCTTTGGTTAGAAGAGCTCGCCGCGTTGCAGCAAAGCGATGCGCACTCAGCTATTTCGCGTTGTAGCGCCATCGCTTCTACTCGTATCTATACGGCGCAGGAAATGCAACGATTGGATCTCGAAAGTCGTGGTTTTCTGTTGTTTCTCGAGCAAATTAATGTGCTGACCACCGAAACCCGTGAAATGGTGATCGATCGGGTGATGGGGCTAGAAACCAAAGAATTTGAGCTCGACGATCTCAAGTGGATTATTCTGATGGTGCTGTTTAATGTACCTGGCAATGAAAACGCCTACACGCTGATGGAAGAGCTGTTGTACACCAAAGAACAAGGCATTTTGCATTAACGCTTTCCCTGCACGGTATCTATGAGTAGTAAAATCGACCACACCCTATTTTCGGCGCATGAACACGCATTAGAGCGTGAGCCGTGCCCGAAATGCGGTGGAGAATTGGTGTTAAAGCACGGCAAACATGGTCCTTTCCTTGGCTGTAGCCACTATCCCGCGTGTGATTACATCAAAGCGCTGCATCACAATGATGGCCATATCGTTAAAGAACTTGGCGTCGCCTGTCCAGAGTGTGGTCAAGAATTGGTGCTACGTCAGGGGCGTTATGGCATGTTTGTCGGTTGCAGTGCTTACCCGCAGTGCCATCATATTGAATCGATTAATCCAGTTGAACCCAGAGAGCAAAAGGTGTTGTTCGCTTGCCCTGAATGTGGAAAAGGCCATTTGCTGGAACGGAAAAATCGCTTTGGTAAAACCTTCTATGCCTGTGATCAGTTCCCAAAATGCAAGTTCGCGCTCAATCAAGCTCCAGTAAAAGGGCGCTGTGAGCAATGCGGTTATGCTTTATTAGTGGAGAAGAAATCCGCTCACGGGGTTAAATATCAGTGCGCAGATCGTAAGTGCCAGCATGTGCAATCGAGTGGTACTGAATCTTAAAGAGGTCGCTTAAATAACAAAGGGGCCATGTGCCTGCCCCTTTGTTATCTTCGTTATCATCAGCGATTGAATTAATCACGCCATTTGCTGGCAAAGGCTTGCACGGCCGGAAACGCATCGGCGTCCAGCACTTTGGCTAACGCGCACAAACGGCGTTGCAATTCTCCGCTGTAGTCACCGCACACATTGATGTGTCCCATCTTGCGTCCTGTACGTTTTTCTTTGCCATACCAATGAACATGGCAGCCAGCCATCGCGAGCACCGACTCAGGCAAACTCTCTTCGCCGAGAATATTGATCATCGCCGTTTCACGCACCAGCTTAGTACTGCCAAGTGGCAGGCCACATACGGCACGCAGATGATTTTCAAACTGACAGGTCTCCGCGCCCTGCTGTGTCCAATGGCCAGAGTTATGTACTCGAGGCGCGATCTCATTCACCAGCAGTTGGTCATCGACATCAAAAAACTCCAGCGCCAGCACACCCACGTAATCGAGGCTCTCCGCGACCGCGGTAAACATCTGCTTTGCCTGGGCTTGCAGCTCGGGCGCATCGATTGCGGTAGAAAGGCTCAGAACGCCGTTGGTGTGTACGTTTTCCGCCAAAGGATACACTTCGACGTGGCCATCTTTGGCTCGCGCGCCGACTAATGAGACTTCACGGTTAAAGGGGACAAACTCTTCAGCGACAATCGCTTGGGTTGGCGTGGCCGCAATGCATTCGGCCATTTCCTTCCAGATAGTCTCCGCCTGAGTGGCATCTTTCAAGCGCCACTGGCCTTTACCATCATAGCCCCCCAAGGCGCTTTTGAGCACCATAGGTACACCGACATGCTCTATCGCCCGAGAAAAATCTTCACGCGTCTCAATGATGTAATAGTTTGCATTGCGCGCGCCCGCGTTATCCAACAACGCTTTTTCCAAGCGACGATCGCCACCGGCTTTAATCGCTTGCGTGCTAGGTAAAAACTTGCCACTCGCTTGACAGACATCAAGTACATCATGAGGAATGTGCTCGAATTCTGCGGTAATCACATCGACTTGTTCAATGGCATTTTCTAAGCCATGGCCGAGCAGATGTTGAGTCAGAGGATGGACGATATTACCGCTAGCCACATCGTAGGCGGAGATCTGAATATTCAGTGGCGCACCAGCCAGAGACATCATGCGAGCTAATTGACCCGCACCAAGAACCAGTACATGCATGGGATTAATCCTCGGCCGGATTTGGATGAGCAAGGACGCTTTCGGTTTGCTCGGCGCGAAACGCTTCGACTTGTGCCATGATAGCCTCATCATGGGTGCCGAGAATTTGCGCAGCTAACAACCCTGCGTTGGCCGCCCCTGCTTCACCGATCGCCAATGTGCCAACCGCGATGCCTTTTGGCATTTGCACGATGGAGTAGAGCGAGTCCAGTCCTGAGAGTGCGCGCGATTGCACCGGAACGCCAAGTACGGGCAAACTAGTGAATGCGGCGGTCATGCCGGGTAAATGCGCAGCGCCGCCTGCACCAGCAATGATCACTTTGAGTCCGCGCGCTTTGGCGGTGGACGCGTATTCAGCCAGAAGTTGAGGGGTGCGGTGTGCCGAGACCACTTTGGTTTCGTATTCAACCCCAAATTTGTCCAACATTTCTGCTGCCAATTTCATGGTTGGCCAATCCGATTTAGAACCCATGATGATACCGACTTTCATCTCAAACTCCTTCAAGCTGCATAATTGGGTGAGCTGATAAAATTTGTGCGCATTATACGGGGTTTTTGGTGTCAAGCAAACGTTTGCGCTTTTTGCTAATCGCTGAACTCATGCAATTCCTTTTCGCTCACTGAGAGAATTGTTTGTACACTGAGAACGAATCAAACAGTGGGTAGATATGGGATGGACAATTTTCAACAGGTGCTGCGTGCTTTACAGCAAGGCGACGTTATCGCTTACCCGACCGAAGGGGTATTTGGTTTGGGCTGCGATCCGGATAACAGTAGAGCGATCGGTAAGCTGCTGGAAATCAAACAGCGCCCGGTCGATAAAGGGCTGATTTTGATTGCAGCCAATGTTGATCAGTTGTGGCCCTACATCGACCGAGACGCTCTGACTGACATTGAGATCGAACGCATGCAGCAAAGCTGGCCGGGGCCGTATACGTGGGTGGTTCCTGCCAGCACGTCTGCCTCATCTTGGGTCACGGGACAGTATGACACGGTCGCGGTGCGTGTCAGCGATCATCCTTTGGTGCAAAAGTTGTGCATCGCCTTTGCAAAGCCGTTAACCTCTACCAGCGCCAATCTGTCCGGGCTTCCTGCCTGTCTCACTTTGCAACAAGTGCAACAGCAGTTGGGCGATAAAGTTCACGCCATACTCATTGGTGAAACGGGTGGGCGAACAAAACCGAGTGAAATTCGCGATGTGCGAAGCGCACAAATATTAAGACAGGGATAACCCTGCATTGCTTCAAAGGTAAGTAAAGAATGTCAGCAATCAATAAACAAGCAGTGAAGCAGTATTTGATGGCACTGCAGGATGCAATTTGTCAGCAATTAGAACAAGAAGATGGACGAGCGCTGTTTGTCGAGGATGCTTGGCAGCGTGAACCTGGAGAAAAACTGGGCGGTGGAGGCCGCACGCGGGTAATGCGTGATGGTGATGTGTTTGAGCAAGGTGGGGTGAATTTTTCTCACGTGCAGGGCCAAATGATGCCAGCTTCTGCCACAGCGCATCGCCCGGAGTTGGCTGGGCGGCGTTTTGAAGCGATGGGCGTCTCTCTGGTGATGCATCCGAAAAACCCTTATGTACCGACCTCACACGCCAACGTGCGTTTTTTTATCGCTGAAAAAGAGGGCGAAGCGCCGATTTGGTGGTTTGGTGGCGGCTTTGACCTGACGCCTTTCTATCCGTTTGAAGAAGATTGCCAATCATGGCATGAAACGGCCAAAGCGTTATGCGCGCCGTTTGGCGAGACGGTTTACGCTGAGCACAAGGCGTGGTGCGACCAATACTTCTTCCTGCCACATCGCAACGAAACTCGCGGTGTGGGTGGTTTATTCTTTGACGATATGAACCAATGGGAATTTGATAAATGCTTTGATTATCTCAAGGCGGTGGGGGAAGGCTATTGTCAGGCGTATTTGCCAATCGTCTCACGCCGCAAAGCACTTGAATACGGTGAGCGCGAGCGGGAGTTCCAACTCTATCGTCGAGGTCGTTATGTGGAATTTAATTTGGTCTACGATCGTGGCACCTTGTTTGGTCTGCAAAGTGGCGGACGAACTGAGTCGATATTGATGTCTATGCCGCCATTGGCTCGCTGGGAATACGCTTATCAGCCACAACCGGGTTCGGCGGAAGCGCGCTTGTATGACGAGTTCCTCCAGCCGAGAGATTGGTAACGCTTTTCTCCTCAAGGAGATAATGATAGGGTCATCGAATCAGATGGCCCTGTTTTGTTTTTAAGGTAAGGAAATGACCCAGCAACTTGATCGCTATGCGGTGTTTGGTAACCCGATCGGGCACAGTAAATCGCCGTTTATCCATACCCTGTTTGCTCGCCAGACCAATCAGTCCCTAAGCTATACCGCAGAGCTCGCTCCGCTGGATGGTTTTCAGTCCGCCGCAAACGCCTTTTTTGCCACAGGTGGAAAAGGGTGTAATGTGACGGTGCCGTTTAAGGAAGAGGCTTATCAATTGGCGGATCGCTTAACCGAGCGCGCGCAACTGGCAGGGGCCGTGAATACCTTAAAGAAACTAGATGACGGTGAGATCATTGGTGATAACACCGATGGTGCAGGGTTAGTGCAAGATTTATTGCAGTATCAAGTGTCGCTTAGTGGCGCAAAAATCTTGTTAATCGGTGCTGGTGGCGCCGCGCGGGGTGTGCTCCTGCCTTTATTGCAACAGCAGCCCGCATCGTTGACTATTACCAACCGCACCTTCGCCAAAGCGCAGGCGCTTGCGGAGCTATTTTCCCCCTATGGGCCAGTTATGGCTAAAGAGATGAGTGCAATTGAGGAAGGGTACGATGTTATTATCAATTCCACCTCGGCATCTTTGAGTGACGAACTTCCCTTTGTCAGCTCCGCTATATTTACCACCAGCAGCATTAGCTACGACATGATGTATGGCAAAGGGGATACGACATTTAACCAATGGGCTAAAGCGCATGGTGTCGCCCAAGCGTATGACGGCTTGGGAATGCTGGTCAACCAAGCGGCAGAGAGTTTTATGTTGTGGCGCGGCTTGCGGCCGAGCGCAAAGCAGATATTACGTGAATTACGTAAAAACCTAGAAGGTCAGTAGTCAATGAACCAAGCCATTTTGTTCCCCGATATACAGAGTTGGGATGAGAATCGTCAGGCGGTGCAGTTTGCTGCGCAGCAATCTGGGGCTCTGATTCAGTGCTTTGTCGAGAAAGCGACGCTAGAGCAATTAACCATGTCGACGGTTGTGAACCAAGAACAAGCGCTAAGTGCATTTGCTCAGTGTCGTTTTGATCTTGAAGAAATAGCCGAAGAGTTCATTGAAGAGGAAGCCTTCGATGACGAAGGCCACATAGTTATTCGTTGATGACCTTTACTTGGCTGAGGTAGTCATTTTTGTTTTGCACGTAGTTATCCGCGGACTTTTGCAGAAATGCTCGCTCTTTGTCGGTTAAAGGACGAGCTTGCTTTACTGGGCTGCCCACGTAGAGGTAGCCACTTTCTAAGACTTTTCCTGGAGGAACTAAACTGCCTGCGCCGATCATCACCTCTTCTTCTATTATTACGCCATCCAGCACAATCGCCCCCATACCGACCAAAACCCGATCTTTTATCGTGCAGCCATGCAGCATCACTTTGTGCCCGACGGTAACATCATTACCAATGATCAGTGGATAGCCATCGGGGTTGGCGGCATTTTTATGTGTGACGTGCAAAACACTACCATCTTGGATATTGCTACGTTCGCCAATACGAATATGATTGACATCACCACGTGCGGCAACCAGCGGCCAAATGCTCGAATCATCGCCAATGTGGATGTCTCCAACTAAAACCGAGCTGCTATCGATGTAAACGCGAGCGCCGATCTGTGGACAAATAGCTTTATAACTTCTAATTGAGCTCATTATTTCTCCTTGAATTTAGGTTTAAGGCTGAAGGTTTCGGTTACTTAAGTAGCAAAAATGCCCTTTTATGCGTAAAAAACACCCATAAGGCAAAAAAAGCAAAATAAAGTGCAAAAATGGCTTGCCAATGTGATCGCAATCTCTATAATGCCACCTCGCTGACACGGCAAGGCTCCATAAGGAACCAAGACAAATCAGCAAGGTATTTTAGCCAGGTGACAAACCTGAAAAAGTTTTGAAAAAGTGGTTGACACAAAAACTTAACTCGCTAAAATGGCCGCCTCTTCCACGGTGACTCAGTCACTGAAGCAGGAAGAAAGCTCTTTAACAATATAAACCTATCAATCTGTGTGGGCACTCGTTGATGATAATCGCAAAAGATTTATCAATGAACTGAGTGACCAATTTGATACTTCGGTATCGAGCACAGTCAATTCAAGTTTTCTAGGAACTAGAAACTTATCAGTATTCATTGAGCCGAAGCGAAAGCTTCAAAAAAATTTTTAATTGAAGAGTTTGATCATGGCTCAGATTGAACGCTGGCGGCAGGCCTAACACATGCAAGTCGAGCGGCAGCACAGAGAAACTTGTTTCTCGGGTGGCGAGCGGCGGACGGGTGAGTAATGCCTGGGAAATTGCCCTGATGTGGGGGATAACCATTGGAAACGATGGCTAATACCGCATGATGCCTACGGGCCAAAGAGGGGGACCTTCGGGCCTCTCGCGTCAGGATATGCCCAGGTGGGATTAGCTAGTTGGTGAGGTAAGGGCTCACCAAGGCGACGATCCCTAGCTGGTCTGAGAGGATGATCAGCCACACTGGAACTGAGACACGGTCCAGACTCCTACGGGAGGCAGCAGTGGGGAATATTGCACAATGGGCGCAAGCCTGATGCAGCCATGCCGCGTGTGTGAAGAAGGCCTTCGGGTTGTAAAGCACTTTCAGTAGGGAGGAAGGTGGTAGTGTTAATAGCGCTATCATTTGACGTTACCTACAGAAGAAGCACCGGCTAACTCCGTGCCAGCAGCCGCGGTAATACGGAGGGTGCGAGCGTTAATCGGAATTACTGGGCGTAAAGCGCATGCAGGTGGTTTGTTAAGTCAGATGTGAAAGCCCCGGGCTCAACCTGGGAATTGCATTTGAAACTGGCAAACTAGAGTACTGTAGAGGGGGGTAGAATTTCAGGTGTAGCGGTGAAATGCGTAGAGATCTGAAGGAATACCGGTGGCGAAGGCGGCCCCCTGGACAGATACTGACACTCAGATGCGAAAGCGTGGGGAGCAAACAGGATTAGATACCCTGGTAGTCCACGCCGTAAACGATGTCTACTTGGAGGTTGTGGCCTTGAGCCGTGGCTTTCGGAGCTAACGCGTTAAGTAGACCGCCTGGGGAGTACGGTCGCAAGATTAAAACTCAAATGAATTGACGGGGGCCCGCACAAGCGGTGGAGCATGTGGTTTAATTCGATGCAACGCGAAGAACCTTACCTACTCTTGACATCCAGAGAATCTGGCGGAGACGCTGGAGTGCCTTCGGGAGCTCTGAGACAGGTGCTGCATGGCTGTCGTCAGCTCGTGTTGTGAAATGTTGGGTTAAGTCCCGCAACGAGCGCAACCCTTATCCTTGTTTGCCAGCACGTAATGGTGGGAACTCCAGGGAGACTGCCGGTGATAAACCGGAGGAAGGTGGGGACGACGTCAAGTCATCATGGCCCTTACGAGTAGGGCTACACACGTGCTACAATGGCGCATACAGAGGGCGGCCAACTTGCGAAAGTGAGCGAATCCCAAAAAGTGCGTCGTAGTCCGGATTGGAGTCTGCAACTCGACTCCATGAAGTCGGAATCGCTAGTAATCGTGGATCAGAATGCCACGGTGAATACGTTCCCGGGCCTTGTACACACCGCCCGTCACACCATGGGAGTGGGCTGCAAAAGAAGTGGGTAGTTTAACCTTCGGGAGGACGCTCACCACTTTGTGGTTCATGACTGGGGTGAAGTCGTAACAAGGTAGCGCTAGGGGAACCTGGCGCTGGATCACCTCCTTATACGATGATTATTGCGATGAGTGTTCACACAGATTGATACGGTTTAGATTAGAGCATCTAGTGGGTCTGTAGCTCAGGTGGTTAGAGCGTACGCCTGATAAGCGTAAGGTCGGTGGTTCGAGTCCACTCAGACCCACCACTATTGATGGGGCTATAGCTCAGCTGGGAGAGCGCCTGCCTTGCACGCAGGAGGTCTGCGGTTCGATCCCGCATAGCTCCACCATCTTTAAGCGCATTCAATGAGTGCTTTTAAACATGGTTTCTTTCAATAGAAAGTTAAATCTTGCTCTTTAACAATTTGGAAAGCTGACAAAGTAATTTATCTTTATGGATAGATTGCTTGTAAAGTTCTCAATGTTTGTCTTTATGACAAACACCAACAAAACACATTCAAGTGTTCTTGGGAATGTCACTTTTAAGTGACGATTCAAAATTGAGTCCGGCAAATCAAAGCTATCTCGCTCATTCAAATAATGAGATAGCAACCTTGGTTGTTTAACAAAGACCCTTTCGGGTTGTATGGTTAAGTGACTAAGCGTACACGGTGGATGCCTTGGCAGTCAGAGGCGATGAAGGACGTACTAACTTGCGATAAGCGGTGATGAGGCAGTAAGAGCCACTTGAGTCACCGATTTCCGAATGGGGAAACCCACTGGCATAAGCCAGTATCGCTGCATGAATACATAGTGCAGCGAAGCGAACCGGGAGAACTGAAACATCTAAGTACCCCGAGGAAAAGAAATCAACCGAGATTCCGAAAGTAGCGGCGAGCGAAATTGGATTAGCCCTTAAGCTTTATATGCGTTAGACGAATGGTCTGGAAAGGCCAACGATACCGGGTGATAGTCCCGTAGTTATAGGCGCATGTTCAGTGAAATCGAGTAGGGCGGGACACGTGTTATCCTGTCTGAATATGGGGGGACCATCCTCCAAGGCTAAATACTCCTGACTGACCGATAGTGAACCAGTACCGTGAGGGAAAGGCGAAAAGAACCCCTGTGAGGGGAGTGAAATAGAACCTGAAACCGTGTACGTACAAGCAGTAGGAGCACCTTCGTGGTGTGACTGCGTACCTTTTGTATAATGGGTCAGCGACTTAATGTTAGTAGCAAGGTTAACCATCTAGGGGAGCCGTAGGGAAACCGAGTCTTAACTGGGCGTATAGTTGCTAGCATTAGACCCGAAACCGAGTGATCTAGCCATGGGCAGGTTGAAGGTTGAGTAACATCAACTGGAGGACCGAACCGACTAATGTTGAAAAATTAGCGGATGACTTGTGGCTAGGGGTGAAAGGCCAATCAAACTCGGAGATAGCTGGTTCTCCCCGAAAGCTATTTAGGTAGCGCCTCGGACGAATACTACTGGGGGTAGAGCACTGTTAAGGCTAGGGGGTCATCCCGACTTACCAACCCTTTGCAAACTCCGAATACCAGTAAGTACTATCCGGGAGACACACGGCGGGTGCTAACGTCCGTCGTGGAGAGGGAAACAACCCAGACCGCCAGCTAAGGTCCCAAATTACAGCTAAGTGGGAAACGATGTGGGAAGGCTTAGACAGCTAGGATGTTGGCTTAGAAGCAGCCATCATTTAAAGAAAGCGTAATAGCTCACTAGTCGAGTCGGCCTGCGCGGAAGATGTAACGGGGCTAAGTTGTAAACCGAAGCTGCGGCAATGTTCTTTGAACATTGGGTAGGGGAGCGTTCTGTAAGCCGTTGAAGGTGTGTTGTAAAGCATGCTGGAGGTATCAGAAGTGCGAATGCTGACATGAGTAACGACAAGGGGGGTGAAAAACCTCCCCGCCGGAAGACCAAGGGTTCCTGTCCAACGTTAATCGGGGCAGGGTGAGTCGACCCCTAAGGCGAGGCCGAAAGGCGTAGTCGATGGGAAACGGGTTAATATTCCCGTACTCGATCAAATTGCGATGGGGGGACGGAGAAGGCTAGGTGGGCCTGGCGACGGTTGTCCAGGTTCAAGTGCGTAGGCTGAGTGTTTAGGTAAATCCGGATACTCTATAGGCTGAGACACGACGTCGAGCTACTACGGTAGTGAAGTCATTGATGCCATGCTTCCAGGAAAAGCCTCTAAGCTTCAGATTTGATGGAATCGTACCCCAAACCGACACAGGTGGTCGGGTAGAGAATACCAAGGCGCTTGAGAGAACTCGGGTGAAGGAACTAGGCAAAATGGTACCGTAACTTCGGGAGAAGGTACGCTCTTGATGGTGAAGTCCCTCGCGGATGGAGCTGACGAGAGTCGCAGATACCAGGTGGCTGCAACTGTTTATTAAAAACACAGCACTGTGCAAAATCGCAAGATGACGTATACGGTGTGACGCCTGCCCGGTGCCGGAAGGTTAATTGATGGGGTTAGCGCAAGCGAAGCTCTTGATCGAAGCCCCGGTAAACGGCGGCCGTAACTATAACGGTCCTAAGGTAGCGAAATTCCTTGTCGGGTAAGTTCCGACCTGCACGAATGGCGTAATGATGGCCACGCTGTCTCCACCCGAGACTCAGTGAAATTGAAATCGCTGTGAAGATGCAGTGTACCCGCGGCTAGACGGAAAGACCCCGTGAACCTTTACTACAGCTTGGCACTGAACATTGAACCTACATGTGTAGGATAGGTGGGAGGCTTTGAAGACGTGACGCCAGTTGCGTTGGAGCCGTCCTTGAAATACCACCCTTGTATGTTTGATGTTCTAACGTTGGCCCCTCATCGGGGTCGCGGACAGTGCCTGGTGGGTAGTTTGACTGGGGCGGTCTCCTCCCAAAGAGTAACGGAGGAGCACGAAGGTGGGCTAATCACGGTTGGACATCGTGAGGTTAGTGCAATGGCATAAGCCCGCTTAACTGCGAGAATGACGGTTCGAGCAGGTGCGAAAGCAGGTCATAGTGATCCGGTGGTTCTGAATGGAAGGGCCATCGCTCAACGGATAAAAGGTACTCCGGGGATAACAGGCTGATACCGCCCAAGAGTTCATATCGACGGCGGTGTTTGGCACCTCGATGTCGGCTCATCACATCCTGGGGCTGAAGTCGGTCCCAAGGGTATGGCTGTTCGCCATTTAAAGTGGTACGCGAGCTGGGTTTAGAACGTCGTGAGACAGTTCGGTCCCTATCTGCCGTGGGCGTTGGAAGATTGAAGGGGGCTGCTCCTAGTACGAGAGGACCGGAGTGGACGAACCTCTGGTGTTCGGGTTGTGTCGCCAGACGCATTGCCCGGTAGCTAAGTTCGGAATCGATAACCGCTGAAAGCATCTAAGCGGGAAGCGAGCCCTGAGATGAGTCTTCCCTGATACTTTAAGTATCCTAAAGGGTTGTTCGAGACTAGAACGTTGATAGGCAGGGTGTGTAAGCGCTGTGAGGCGTTGAGCTAACCTGTACTAATTGCCCGTGAGGCTTAACCATACAACACCCAAAGGGTTTTGGTGGACTCAAAGCAAGAACAAATTTGAATGTGTTAAAAAGAACTGAAACAGCTTTCCGAATTATTCTCTAGAAATAGAGAGAAAGAATTTGCTTGGCGACCATAGCGTTTTGGACCCACCTGATTCCATCCCGAACTCAGAAGTGAAACGAAACAGCGTCGATGGTAGTGTGGGGCTTCCCCATGTGAGAGTAGAACATCGCCAGGCTTTGAACATCCGTTTATTTGAAGCGCTGACAAGGTAAGACTTAAAATAGACACCGTGTGGAGCGGTAGTTCAGTTGGTTAGAATACCGGCCTGTCACGCCGGGGGTCGCGGGTTCGAGTCCCGTCCGCTCCGCCACTTATTCAGAAACCCAGTCTTCGGACTGGGTTTTGTCGTTTTCAGCGTGATGAATTTTTCTTTCAAGGGAATGCATCTTGCTCATGTCATACCAATCTGGAAAATTAACTTTCAGGTCTATCCATCTTCTCGAGCACATCTGTCTGACTCTGGCCGAACATTCCAAAAAACTATTCCAAGCCCTACATACTTTGGAGACAATGTCTTCGTAATCCGCAAAAGATGGATTGGCGAGATAGTGTTGTCTTAACCCACTCCACACTTGTTCTATCGGGTTGAGCTCTGGTGAATAAGGTGGGAGCTTGATGATACTGACATTATCAAATGGCTCAGCAATGTCATTGGTATGCCAACCCGCGCCAATCATAATGACCACTGCGTGACGACCTTTTTCGGTCACCGCGGAGATCTGCTTCAGATGCTCAACCATAATGTTCTTGTTAACCCAAGGAACGACCATTGCCTCGTCAATACCTCTAGCGGGACAGACAGAACCAAACAGATACGCATATTCAAATTGTTGTTGCTTCACGGCTCTGGGACGTGTTCCTTTCTCTGCCCATAACCGTGTTGTTGTGTTTTGTTGCCCAAATTTGGCTTCATCTTGAAACCAGACATCAACATGCTCTAAAGCGATATGTCCTGGGATGTTCAGGATCGTTTCAATTTTGAATTTTCTTAAAATCGTCTTGGATTTGCTGGGATTGTCTAGGATGCCTGGAGCGAAGAGAAGCCCATGTGGTCGAGCTGGTAATCGATAGAATCCGGGTGGTAGTGCTGGCCAAATTCTTTCACGATATAAGCGTGGATATCGGCTCCAGTCAGTCGTCCGCCTTGTGTATCATTGGCTTTATTTTTTATGTATTGGCTCAATTGCGCTCTTTGCTCAGAAGTTAAGAAGGGTAGTCGTCCCGTTCTTGGCTTTTCCTTCAGCCCTTCTAACCCTTCTTCAAGAAAAGTGTGAACCCACTTATTAACACTGGTTCGGCTTACCATAAGAAACTTGGCGATTTGGGTGCGAGAGTGTCCATCTTTGAAATGAGCGAGGGCCAGCAGTCTCATTTTCATCTGAATAGATTTCTGCTGGCTTGCGAGCTTTTTAAAGTCGATATTATTGAGACTGTCCATAGCGAATGAGTTTTATCGTTGAATGGCTTCAAGTAGACCATGTTTTTCTTAGATTGGTATTAGATAGCGCAAAGTGACACCTGTAACCTTTTCTTTTTACATCGCATCAAACATAGATATCGCTGGAAACGGAAGTTTTAAACTCGCTATTTTTACTGTGGTGGTTACAATATCGTCGTTTTAAGATTGTGAGGTCATTATGGGGCAGCTAGCTATATTGGGGTTTATCGCTTTAGGAGGGGCTTTTGGTGCCTGCTCTCGCTATCTAGTGTCTGAGCTCTGTGTTTTATTATTTGGGCGCGGTTTTCCTTATGGAACCTTGACCGTAAACGTTGTCGGATCATTTGTCATGGGGCTTTTGATCGCGGCATTCGAAAGCGAACTACTCGCTACTGAACCTTGGCGGCAAGTTATTGGTTTAGGCTTTCTTGGTGCCCTGACGACCTTTTCAACCTTCTCCATGGACAATGTGCTACTGATGCAGCAAGGTGCTTTTCTTAAGATGGGGCTGAATATTCTGCTCAATGTGACGCTAAGTATTGGCGCTGCATGGTTTGGATTTCAGCTCTTAAAGCAGTGATGTTCAAATCTAATTTTCCAACAAATTTTTTACAGGTCAGCTTGGTTTAACCAAGTCGATTGCTTATAATCGCTTCACTTGTCGGAGTGCCATAAGGCTGAGACCGTTTATTCGGGATCCGTTGAACCTGATCAGGTTAATACCTGCGAAGGGAACAAGAGAAGATTTTAGTAGCTAAATTCTACTAGTGTCTTATCAAAGTTCGAATTTTGCGCGCAGAGCCATCTGCAATTTGTGTAAGTTCGATCCCTCTTGTCGCATTTTTCCGCCAAGCATTTTCATCCGTCACCTTTTTATCTTGCATAACAAGAAAGGAAAAATGCTATGTCGAATCGCAAGCAAGCGAGACTGGAAGCCAAACAGTTCATTGATACTCTTTCAGTACAAGCGTACCCCAATTCCAACAAAATTTATGTCGAAGGTTCTCGGCCTGATATTCGAGTGCCAATGCGCGAAATATCTCTGGCGGATAGCCTCATCGGTGGTTCAAAAGAGGCTCCTATTTTGGCGCCCAATGAGCCGATTAGAGTCTACGATACGTCTGGCGTTTATACCGATCCACAGCACACTATTGACCTCTATAACGGCTTGCCCAAGCTAAGAGAGGGCTGGATTGCTGAACGTGCTGACACTGAAGTTCTCGATGAAGTGAGTTCGGTCTACACCAAACAGCGTTTAGATGATGAGACGTTAGACGAGTTACGTTACGGCAATTTACCGCGTATTCGTCGCGCTAAAACGGGCCATTGTGTTACGCAATTGCATTACGCACGTAAGGGCATTATCACGCCCGAAATGGAATTCATTGCGCTGCGTGAAAATATGGGCAGGGCACAGTATCGTGATGAGGTATTAACTCAGCAGCATCCTGGGCAAAGTTTTGGTGCCAATCTACCCAAAGAAATTAGCGCAGAATTTGTCCGCCGAGAAGTGGCAGAAGGACGTGCGATTATCCCTTCCAATATCAATCACCCTGAATCTGAGCCAATGATCATTGGTCGTAACTTCTTGGTCAAAGTGAACGCTAACATTGGCAACTCTTCAGTCACATCTTCAATTGAAGAAGAAGTGGAAAAGCTAGTTTGGGCTACGCGCTGGGGTGGCGATACCGTCATGGATCTCTCTACAGGGCGTAACATTCACGAAACTCGCGAGTGGATCCTGCGTAATAGCCCGGTGCCAATTGGTACTGTCCCTATGTATCAAGCTTTAGAGAAGGTAAATGGTATTGCGGAAAACCTTAACTGGAAAGTTATGCGCGATACACTGATTGAACAGGCTGAGCAAGGCGTTGACTACTTCACTATCCATGCAGGCCTACTGCTACGTTATATTCCGATGACGGCGAAGCGTGTGACCGGCATTGTCTCTCGTGGCGGATCCATCATTGCCAAATGGTGTCTGGCACACCATCAAGAGAGTTTTTTGTATACCCATTTCCGGGAAATTTGCGAGATTTGTGCGAAGTATGATGTGGCGCTTTCTTTGGGTGATGGGCTTCGTCCCGGCTCCGTTGCGGATGCGAACGATGAAGCGCAGTTTGCTGAGTTAAGAACGCTGGGAGAACTCACTAAAATTGCTTGGGAATACGACGTTCAGGTGATTATCGAAGGCCCCGGGCATGTTCCGATGCACATGATAAAAGAGAACATGGACGAACAGCTTAAGCATTGTCATGAAGCGCCATTTTACACCCTTGGCCCGTTAACCACGGATATTGCCCCTGGTTATGACCACATTACTTCTGGGATTGGTGCGGCCATGATTGGCTGGTATGGCTGTGCCATGCTTTGCTACGTAACACCAAAGGAACACCTAGGGCTGCCCAATAAGGACGATGTGAAAACGGGGCTAATTACCTACAAGCTGGCCGCGCATGCTGCCGACTTAGCTAAAGGGCATCCGGGAGCTCAAGTGCGTGACAACGCGCTATCAAAAGCCCGTTTTGAGTTCCGCTGGCAAGACCAATTCAATCTGTCGCTCGATCCGGATACCGCCCGGGCTTATCACGATGAAACGCTACCACAAGAATCGGGCAAGGTTGCCCATTTCTGCTCTATGTGTGGACCCAAATTCTGCTCGATGAAAATCTCTCAAGAAGTTCGTGAGTACGCCAAGGATTTACAAACGGCTGATGGCGAAGAAATTGAAATTAAGCTGATTGACGATCCACTGGAAGGAATGCGACAAAAATCGGCAGAGTTTAAAGCTTCTGGTTCAGAGCTCTATCACCCTGCTACCATGGCCAGTGTGGAGGAGTAACCATGAAACTGCTGATCCCATCCGATATCATCGAAGTGACCGGAGATATTCAGCAGTGTTTGCTTTTGGCAGAACAGCAAGGCTTTGCCATTGAGCATATCGAGTTGGGTGTTAGCCCAACTCGGACATTGCAACTGATTTCTAACCAAGACCATTTCGCTGTTGCCACCGATCTGTTGGATAAAGACCCAATTCAAACCACAGAGTATGACTGCTGTTTGTGCTATTTGTCGTCAGCGTCAATAGAATCTCTGACGATGGATTCGCGTAAAGTCTTTATTCATCTCACTGACTCCAATGGCGACAAGTACGATATTTGGACGAATCCTCTCAATCACCAACGTCAAGCGCTGAGAAACACAGATAGCAGACTGCTTTCCCGAGCTGCTATGTGTCGTCATTTAGCGTGGTTTATCACCTTATCCGCACTGAGTTTTCCACTAGAAGATAGCCTCACTTTAGCAAGAGCGATGTTGAATGTTTCACGTGAAACATGGGCATTTGAGTACTCCGCTTTTCCCACACCCGTCCTAGAGCACAAGGATTTTGATATTCGCCTTGAATGGCTGTTGGCCAGTTTTAACAAGGTTTTTCCCAAGCTGGAACCACATAGCCTTGGATTGTATCCGGTAGTGGACAGTGTTGAATGGATAGAACAGCTTTTGCCACTGGGGATCAAAACAATACAGCTGAGAATAAAACAACCAGAACGAGTCGATTTAGAAGCACAGATCATTCGTGCGATCGAGCTGGGACGTGAGTATAACGCACAGGTGTTTATTAATGACTATTGGCAGCTTGCTATCAAACATGGCGCCTTTGGTGTGCACTTAGGCCAAGAGGATTTGCAAGCATCCAATCTTACCCAGTTGGCAGGCGTCGGGATTGCTCTTGGGCTTTCAACACATGGTTATTACGAATTACTGCGTATCGTGCAACTCGCGCCAAGCTATATCGCGCTCGGTCATATTTTTCCGACCACCACCAAACAGATGCCGTCTCAGCCACAAGGCCTGACTCGTTTAGCGCTCTATCAGAAACTGATAGATACCATTCCTTATGGCGAGCAAAAGGGAATACCTACCGTTGCTATCGGTGGTATTGATCTTGGCAATGCAAGCCAAGTTTGGCAAACCGGTGTTTCATCGCTCGCTGTGGTGAGGGCAATCACGCAAGCCAATGATGTCCAAACGGCGATTGGCGACTTTAGAGAGGTTATGGTGAGCAATTCGGAACAGCGCAGTTGTGCTACATCCTTACATTATGATCATCTGCATAAGGAGTGTCGTCATGTTGAACAGTGATCTATTCCTTCGCTATCAACGGCAAGTTGCATTAGAGGAAGTCGGTGAATCTGGACAGCAGCGTCTTATCGAAGCTTCGGTTTTGCTAATTGGATGCGGTGGTCTGGGGTGCGCGGCTGCACTCTACCTAGCAGGCGCTGGGGTTGGTCGTTTGGTTCTCGTGGATGATGATACTGTTGAGGTGAGCAACTTACAGCGCCAAGTGGCTTATCGCAGTGGCGATATTGCCAGCCGTAAATCGCAGGCTTTGCGCAACCAGCTCAACCAGCTTAATCCCGAGGTTCATATTCGAGCACTAAATCAGCGTATCAGCGCTACACAATTGAGTATGGAAGTGATGATGGCCGATGTTGTGTTGGACTGTACCGACAATTTCCCCAGTCGCCAAGCCATTAACCTTGCTTGTTTACAGCAGCGTAAGCCGCTGATAACGGCTGCGGCGATTGGCTGGCTTGGGCAGTTTAGCGTGTTTGACTACACAGCTGGCGATAGCGCGACCGCCTGTTATCACTGCGTCTATCCTTTTGATGACGCTGAGCAGAGTCAGCGTTGTAGTGATCTTGGTGTGATGGGACCTGTGGTCGGTATTCTTGGCAACTACCAAGCATTGGCAGCAATACAAAAGCTCGCAACCGGGCGTTTTCATCTAGCGCGCAATCAACTGCATTTGTTTGATGGCTTAACCATGACATGGCAGACAGTGAATGCCGTTCGCGACGCTCACTGTGCTCATTGTAGCAATATGGCTTAAAGGGGAAGAGTAATGGAATCGATAGCGATTGTGTTTAACGGTATGCCGCAGAAAATCGCAACTGGTAAGACACTGCAACAGATGATAAACGAGCTCTCTTTGACAAGTCATGGCAGTGTGTTTGCGGTGAATAACCAAGTCGTACCGCGAAGTGAATGGCAAACGCGAGTGTTGTGTGAGGGAGATAGTATCTCGCTGTTTCAAGCGATTGCGGGAGGGTAGCGCTATGTTGAAGATCGCAGATAAAGAATTTAGCTCAAGACTATTTACTGGAACGGGGAAATTTGCCAACAGCCAGTTAATGGCCAAAGCGCTAACCGCTAGCGGTTCTCAGCTTGCAACCATGGCTCTGAAAAGGGTGGACATTACAGACCGTCATGATGACATTCTTTCTCCCTTGGTCGCGGCGGGTATTCATTTGTTGCCCAATACGTCTGGGGCGAAGAACGCTCAAGATGCAATATTTGCGGCTCACTTGGCTCGGGAGGCGCTCGGTACTCACTGGCTGAAACTGGAAATTCACCCCGACCCCAAGTACTTGATGCCCGATCCGATTGAGACATTGTTGGCAGCGGAACAACTGGTAAAAGATGGCTTTATCGTGTTGCCGTATTGTCATGCCGATCCGGTTCTTTGCAAGCGACTTGAAGAGGTAGGATGCGCCGCAGTGATGCCTTTGGGCGCGCCAATCGGTTCAAACAAGGGACTGGTTTCGGCAGATTTCTTACAGATCATTATCGACCAAGCCAAGGTTCCTGTGGTGGTGGATGCTGGGATTGGTGCTCCTTCACATGCGGTTCGCGCGATGGAGTTGGGGGCCGATGCCGTTCTTGTCAACACGGCGATAGCCACAGCGAGTGATCCTGTCGCGATGGCCCGTGCCTTTAAGTTAGCCGTTGAAGCGGGCCGTGCGGCTTACCACGCTGGCTTAGCCGGACAAGTTTCGCATGCCATCGCTTCAAGTCCACTGACTTCATTCTTGGATTGTTGAGGAAACACACATGAGTTTTGTTGAGTGTTTTAATCAGCTAAATTGGGATGATGTGTCTTTGTCTATTCGGGCAAAAACGGCAAAAGAGGTGGAACTGGCACTGAGTAAAGAAAAGTTGGATCTCGAAGACTTCAAGGCACTGATATCGCCCGTTGCCGAAAACTATTTGGAAGCGATGGCGCAACGTTCCTACGCTCTTACGCGAAAGCGGTTTGGCAATACGGTCTCACTTTATATCCCACTCTATCTCTCAAACTTGTGTGCCAATGCGTGCACCTACTGCGGTTTTTCGATGGAAAACCGCATTAAGCGCCGCACGCTTAACCAAGTTGAAATTGCCGCAGAAATTGCGGCAATCAAGCGGATGAATTTTGATAGTGTGCTGCTCGTGACCGGTGAACATGAGACAAAAGTCGGCATGAATTACTTTCGTCAAGTTGTGCCGATGATTAAGCAGCAGTTCAACTATTTGGCGATGGAAGTGCAACCTTTGCAGCAAGAGCAATACGAGGAGCTGATTTCGCTCGGATTGGATGCGGTGATGGTTTACCAAGAGACGTACCATCCGTCGACCTATGCTCAGCATCATCTACGCGGTAACAAAACCAATTTTGAGTTTCGTTTGGAAACCCCCGATCGCCTCGCGCGCGCTGGCATCGACAAAATTGGCATTGGCGCTTTGATTGGTTTGGAGGATTGGCGTACTGATTGTTTTTTTACTGCTGCGCATCTTGAGTATTTAGAACGCACCTACTGGCAGACGCGCTACTCCATCTCATTTCCTCGTCTTCGACCATGTGCCGGGGCATTGCCACCGAAATCGGAGATGACAGATAAGCAATTGGTGCAACTGATTTGTGCCTACCGACTGTTTAACCCTGAGGTAGAGCTCTCTTTGTCCACCCGCGAGTCTGCCTTTTTTAGAGACAATGTCTTACCGCTCGGCATTACTTCAATGTCTGCCGCATCTAAAACCCAGCCTGGTGGCTATGCAATGGCAGATGTCGAACTGGAGCAATTTGAGATCAGTGATGAGCGCAGTGCTGAGTCAGTGGCGGCGATGATTCGCAGCAAAGGCTTTGAACCGGTTTGGCGTGATTGGCATAGCGCTTATTCAGGGCTACGCAGCTGAGTCTAGGAGACTCACTTGCATTGAAAGGCGAGTGTTTCACGTGAAACAAAAGGGTTGAGGCAGCTACCTCAACCCTTTTTACTTGTGAACCAATTCGCAAATGCCTAATTCGGTACACTTTGGCAGTACTAGGTCGGTGCTAATTGCGAACTAAGTGCTAATTGCGAACCAACGGCTGCGTTGCGGCTGACAGCCAAGCTTTCACATCGCTATCCACCAATGGGCTGAGCGCGTGCCAAACTTTTTGATGATAGTCGTTGAGCCAATTTAGCTCCGCGTCTGTCAGCATATCGACATTAATGTTCCGCTTGTCGATCGGGCAGCGAGTCAAGGATTCAAAAGCCAGCACAGGGAAATCCCCTTGCGTTGGCTGCTCGACCACCAACTCCAGATTCTCAATACGGATACCAAATGCATCAGCACGGTAATAACCCGGTTCATTAGAAAGCACCATGCCGGCCACCAGTGGGACATCAATCTGTCGCTTGGAGATGCTGGCTGGGCCTTCATGCACGCTGAGGAAATGGCCAACACCATGACCAGTGCCGTGATCATAGTCGAAGCCTTCTGCCCAAAGATGTTGACGGGCTAACGTATCGATTTGATAACCACGTGTGCCTTTAGGGAAGCGTGCGCTGGCCACACCGATGTGACCTTTCAGCGCCAAAGTGAACTGTTTGATCATCTCTGCGCTTGGATTACCGATAGCAATTGTACGTGTGATGTCGGTGGTGCCATCCAGATATTGGCCGCCTGAGTCGACCAGATACAGAGTATCCATTTGCAACTGTCCTGGCTTGGGCTGGTTTTCATGATTGTAGTGGCACATGGCAGCATTGCTGCCCGCCGCTGATATCGTGTCAAAGCTGAGGTCTTTCAGGGTCGGATCTTCGCGGCGAATCGCTTCCAACTTGTCGGCCAGTGTTGCTTCATCATGCAGGTGGCCCGCAGCGACTTCTGCGTCCAGCCAACAAAGAAACTTAGACATCGCCACACCATCACGAACATGACACGCTTTCATGCCCTCAATCTCAACGGCGTTTTTCGCCGCTTTTGGCATCAAGCAAGGATCGGCGGCACTGATAACCTCTGCGCCCGCATTTTGTAGCACCAACTTGAACCAAGCGTTGCTGGTTGCGGGATCGACCAGCACTTTTTTCCCGCTCAACGCTTGTAGGCGATCCGCGAGTTGCTCTGGGTGATAAACAGTGACACCTTGGCCAACATGTGCGGCAAACTCGCTGGGTAAGCGAGCCGGATCGAGGAAGTACTCGACACTGCCGTCGTGATGCAAAATTGCGTGTGAAAGCAAAACAGGCAGACGAGAGACATCAAGACCGCGCACATTGAGTAACCAGCAAATGGAATCGAGCGCGGTAATCACCGCACTGTCAGCACCGCTTTGGTTGACCAGTTGCGCTATCTCTTCGCGCTTACTGGCACAAGATTGGCCGACCGCTTCGGTTGGCATCAATCTGACTTCAGAAACCATAGGGGCAGGGCGATCGTGCCAAAGTTGATCGATAGGGTTTTCTTCCAATATCTTTAGCTGCAACACATCCGCCAATTTGTTTTGCGCGTTGCTAAGCCAAGTAGCATTGTGCATGCGTGGATCGATTGCTACCGATGCCCCACGCGGCAAGTTTATTTTGAGCCAATCGAGCGCCGGCTCTTCAATCAGGTGGCGATATTCAAAGAGCTCAGCAGGGACTTGTTTGGTCACTTGCACTGTGTAGCGACCATCAACAAATATCGCTGCTTTTTCTTGGGTGATCACGGCTGCGCCAGCAGAGCCGGTGAACCCGCTCAACCAATGTAAGCGTTCGTTGTGCGCAGGGACGTATTCGCCCAGATATTCATCTTCGTGTGGAACGAGTAGGGCGTCGATGTTGTGTTGCACTAACCATTGACGAATGGCGGCAACACGCTCGTGAGTAGCATTATGCATCTGTTGTCTTTTCCTTTTATTGTGGCTCCGTTTGCTCAGGTTGGGAGCAGCGCCTTACCTTCCGTGTAAGGACCACAGACCATCGATGAGCCCGGAGGACTATCGGCTGTTAAGCTACTCATTTTATCCCAAGCACGCAAATAAATGGCGAAATTTTTACCTAAGGTGCAGCGTCTTCTGCGTGATCATATTACGCAGCCAGCTCAGTGCAGGGTCGTTTTCTCTATCACGATGCCAGAACAAAGTATACGCCATTGGGGGGAACTCGATCGGTAGCGGCAGCACTTGCAGATCAAGCTGTTTGGCCGCGAGATGGACGAAGTGGCTCGGCGCGGTGAAGACAAAATCGGTGTAAGAGCAGAGATTGGCTGCGCTATTGAAGTCAGGAACGGTGATGGCGATGTCACGCTCTCGGCCAATATCGGCCAAGCGGTAGTCGAGCAACCAACGCTCGTTGCCATCACAGCGCACTTGCACGTGACGCAGTGAAAGGTAGCTTTCAAGGTTCCAGCCTTGCTTAAGGGCGGGGTGATTTTTTCGCACCACACACATCTGGTTGTCGCGATAAATCTCTTGTTCGCGAATATCCGCTGGCGGCAGCATGGTCAGTTTGGCGTCGTTGATGTCGATATCTTTGCCTGTAATACCGAGATCGAGTTCGCCGCGCTGCAGCATTTTGAAGGTCTGATCTGACCAAGAGTGGGTGCTGATGGTGACATTCGGTGCTTGGTGGAAAATCGATGGCAGAAAATGGGGCAAGATCAGCGGGTACACACTTTCCACTGCGGCGATACGAAAACGGTATTCACTGCTGTCAGGATGAAACTGCTCTGGCAAGGTGAGCATCTCTAACTGGTTGATCAGCAGTTCGAGCTTTGGACGCAGGAACAGCGCACGTGCTGTGGGGGTTAAACCGTGTGAGTGGCGCACAAACAGCGGGTCGTCAAACTGCTCGCGCAGTTTAGCCAAGGATTTACTCACCGCTGATTGGCTTAAACAGAGCCGATGCGCGGCTCGGGTCACATTTAGCTCGTCAAACAGCACTTTAAGACACACCAGCAGATTGAGATCCAAACGCGATAATTTCTCAATGTTCATTTTTGAGTTTCCAAATGGGAATATCAACGATGAATATACATCATTTCTATTCATATCACGATGTGGATAAACTTCAGCAAAAGTTCTTGTTCAATTTGGAGTGTTTTGTGTCTGTGCAGAGTCAAACTACGAAGATGCAGATGGCATTGTTGACCTTGTTGGTGCTGTTTAGCCCCTTGGCCATTGATATCTATCTGCCTGCTTTACCGCTTATTTCCAATGCCTTTTCCGTAGAGCATGCACTGGCGCAAGACACCATTACCTGGTTTTTGTTTGCTATGGGGGTCGGTCAGTTATTCGCTGGCCCGCTGGCAGATAAACTCGGACGGCGAACTGTTGCATTGGGAGGCATCACCATCTACGCGTTGAGCGCTTTATTGGCGTGGAGCGCGCAAAATATCGAGTGGATGTTGGTATCTCGTTTGCTACAAGGCTTAGGTGCGTGTGCGACATCGGTAGCAGCCTTTGCGACAGTTCGCGATATCTTTGGCCCGCAAAAAAGCGGCAAAATGATCAGCTACCTTAATGGGGCGATCTGTTTTATTCCGGCGCTTGCGCCCATTCTCGGCAGTTGGCTCACTCAGCAATTTGGCTGGCGTGCTAATTTCAGTTTTATGGCTGGCTTCGCGCTGGTGGTGGGCAGCATGATGTTTTTCAATATGCGTGAAACTAACCCAGCGACGGAAAAACAAGCGGTGTTTAAATTGAGCCGTTACTGGGGGGTGCTGCGTACACCGTCTTTTGTTTTCCATGCCACCTTATGTTTGTTAGCGATGGCGGTGATCTTGGCTTACGTGACATCGGCGCCAGTGGTGTTGATGGAAGGCATGGGCCTGAGCATGAACCAGTTTACTTTCTGGTTTGGCGTGAATGCCGTGATTAATATTGCCGCGTGTTTGCTGGCACCGAAATTTATGGATAAATGGGGCACGCACAACACCTTAGTTGTTGGCGTTATGACACTCGGTCTGGCTGGCTTCGTAATGGTGCTGCTGGCGAGTAGTGGTACCCCATTCGCCTTCATGTTGCCAATCTTCCTCTCTTCGGTCGGGTTTGCTTGGATTTTAGGCGCAGCGGCTGGCAAAGCGTTGGAGCCTTTTGGCGACAAGGCCGGTACCGCCGCCGCGCTATTGGGTCTGTTTCAGATGAGTGGCTCAGGATTTTTAGTCGGTACTATGCAGCGGTTTGAGTTAGAAGCGTCTAATATGATTGCATTGCAAATGTGGTTGCTTTTGCCTGCGCTGTTTATTCTCTTTTCGAAAGTGGGTAAAAGTTGGCATACACAAGCAGTAGCCGCTTGAACCAACGGGCAAAATTAGAGTTTTACTGCTATTCGAACCCGTGTATATTTGTCGTTCACATTTTCCCCCGACACTTAACGGAATTTACAGGTAATGTCGTTAACCACTTATGAAATGGCTCGTATTCTTGAACAGATGGAAGAGTCTCCAGAGAAAATCATGTTCGGCAAATTACTTAATGAGCTGGGCAATCAAAGCGAAGAGCGAATTCGCAGTGCGGCGAAACAAGTTCCTCTGCCTGTTCTCAGAGATATCGTCTATCAGTTTCAAAAGGTTATCGAATCTCGTAAAGGAGAGCAGGTAGAAACGATGGCGAAAGAGCTCGCCAAACAAGGCATCTCGGCCGATGAGCTGCTCGCCTACCTGAACAACAAGTAGTTTTGATAAAAAATCCCCGCCATTCATTGGCGGGGATTTTTTTCGTCTATTGGTGTTTATGATGCAGCATGCGGCGTAGCAGATGATCGCCAGAGAATGGGCCTGCGCCCCAAATCATCAACACTAAAATCATCAAGCCCCATAGCTGGTGGTCATAAAATCCTTGTTGCCACAGCAGTGGATATGAGGCCACTGCCACCACATTAAGAACAAACAACCCGCTCGCTGCGACTCGGGTCAACAAGCCAACGGCAAGTAAGATAGGTAGTAGCAGCTCGCCTGCTGTGGCGAGATAAGCGGCCAATTGCCAGTGAATCAGCGGCACCTGATATTCCAACTCAAAGAGATAAAGCGTGCTGTCCCAGTTAGCGATTTTGCTTAGACCAGAGCGGAAAAATACCCAAGCAACGCCAAGTCGTAGCCCCAGTAACAGAAATGGCAGTAAGGCGGATTGCATTGCAGCGGTGGCACTATCGTAGCGGGCAAGCAGGCCAGCTAGCTTTGAATTCATAACTTTTCCTTTCTCTTTATTTATGGCAGTGAAAAATGGCTGATGACGCCAAGTTCAACCAAGGCGTTTAACTCGGCCAGTAATTCGGCGTCTATGTCGGCTAACGCTTTTTGCTGCTCTAATTGTGTTAACAGCGCAAATGCGGCGGGCATTAGCGACATGCACTGATAGGAGCGATCCGCAAATACCTGGATGACGCCAGCTTGCGGTTGCTTGATGTGCAAATCCTCAAAGCAATGATCGCGAATCGCTTGGTGCAGAGAAAAAAGCGCATAGTCGGCGGAAAAACAAGCGACACCAACGGCCAGATGGAAACGCACCTCGCCATGGCGCGCAGGATCAATCTGCGCGAGTGCGTCTAAAGGTTGTGCCTGCGACGGTTTTTGCGCCTCTTGCCATTGCCGCTGGCAAAGTTCGATGGTCCATTCAAAACGGGCAAACTCCCGGCAGCAAGGAACCTGATCAATCACCTGTGGAAATTGTGCTAAAGTTGTCTCGAATCCTTGACCATAACTCGACACATCGGCTTGGGTTAACGGCACTCGCAGTACATGTTGTCGCGCTATCTGAGCAAAGCAGGCTTCGCCGAGCAACAGACGGGTTTTCGGGTAGCTCAGTTCCAGTAACTCGCTTAAACCGATGACGAAGTTGTTGCGATAAATTTGCATCCGCTCATCGGCAGTGAATTGATCGCTGACGATGTCACATATCTCCCCTGATGCTTGATAGTGTAGAGCGCGAGCGAAACGTTGCTGTAAGTCGGCCAGTCTCATGATGCCTCCTTAGCAAGGCATGACTGAAAGAGCAGCTCGCTGGCTTTGCGTGCTTCGCCCAGAAGCACGTCGGGCGCGGGCAAATCGAGGTCCCACTCAATTAAGGTGTGGCGTCGGCCATGCTTGGCAAGCCACGCTTGGTAGAGTTTCCAGACTGCGGTCGACACGGGTTGACTGTGGGTATCTATCCAGATTTCGCCTTGTGGTAGTGACTTGACGGTAAAGCCAGCCAGATGAATTTCGTCGACACAATCGGCCGGAAGTGCGGCGAGATATTCTTGGCAGTCGAAACCATGGTTGTGCGACGAAACATACACGTTATTGAGATCGAGCAGTAAACGACAGTCGGTACGACGCTGCACTTCGGCGAGAAATTGCCACTCGCTGATGGTCGAATGCTGATAGCGAACGTAACTGGACGGATTCTCCACCAAGATAGCGCGCCCAAGGTACTCCTGCACCCTCAGTACATTGCGACAAAACACCTCTAGCGCTTCTTCGGTGTAAGGCAGTGGCAGTAGATCATTGAAATAGTGCCCGCCGTGTTCGCTCCAACTGAGATGGTCAGAAACGAAGCGCGGCTGTAAATCATCCACCAAGGCCTTTAAACGTTGCAGATGTATCGGATCGATGCCATCCACCGAACCGAGAGATAAACCGACTCCATGACAGCTCAACTGATAATCGTTGGTCAGTTGGTTGAGTTTTTGCCGCTCGAGCGAATTAGGGTGAAAGTAGTTTTCGCTGTGTATCTCCAGCCAAGAAAGCGGCGGCCGCTGTTGGCAAAAGTAGTCAAGATGCGCCAGCCGCAAACCCACCCCAACATCGTCATGGTAAGTATTCGCCATTGTCTGCTCCATTTGCTTGTTGGGGGAAAGAGGAGCTGGGGGTGAGCGCCGAGCTCCTTTCTAGTGAGGGGCGTTTGGATTAAGAGGCCTTAGTGCTGCCATCGGCAAGTTTGTCACACAGGCCTTTTGGCAATACGACAAACGCATCTTTTTGGTTATCTTGTTTTGCAGTGCCAGCACACGAGCTGGTTTTGGTCGCGCAGTCATTTTTGCCTGCTTTGGCCACGCCGTAGCATTTCTCTTTTTCCGCTGCCATCGCTGGCGCGGCGGTCAGAAGCGACCCTCCCATTGCGAGCAAACCAGTGACAACGGCAGTAACGGCGAGATTTGAATTTTTCATGATGTGTTCCTTAGACTGATTATTGTAGTTAATGAAACAAGCCTGACGTTTGCCATGACTTGCATGGTTAAAAGGACAGCGATGGGGTGAAAAAACTTTCAGGGAAAGATACAAATTTTTTATGGAAACAGGAAAATGGATACTAACCATTTGAAAAATAGAGATAAGATTTGGCTTGCTCAAATGTGAATTTTGTCTGAAATGGCAAACTGGTTAGGTTATAATCGACGTTTCTGTATAAATAACCAGTAGCTCTTATCATGATGGATCCTTCACTTTTACTCGATGGCCTGAACGACAAACAGCGTGAAGCCGTTGCCGCGCCACTTGAAAATCTACTCGTCCTCGCTGGTGCCGGCAGTGGCAAAACCCGCGTTCTGGTGCATCGCATCGCTTGGTTGATGTCGGTGGAGCAAGCGTCGCCGTTTTCGATCATGTCAGTCACCTTCACCAACAAAGCGGCGGCGGAAATGCGCGGCCGTATTGAAGAGTTGATGATGGGTAGCGCCTCGGGCATGTGGAACGGTACCTTTCACGGCATTTGTCACCGCATATTGCGCGCCCACTATCTTGATGCCAAGCTGCCTGAAGATTTCCAGATCATCGATAGTGACGACCAGCAGCGTTTACTCAAGCGGCTGATCAAAGCGCAAAACTTAGATGAGAAGCAATGGCCAGCGCGTCAGGTGGCTTGGTGGATCAACGGCAAAAAAGATGAAGGGTTACGTGCGGCGCACATCGATGCTTACCATGATCCGGTGACTAAAACCTATTTGCAGCTTTATGCGGCCTATCAGGAAGCGTGCGACCGAGCGGGTTTGGTCGACTTTGCGGAAATTTTGCTGCGCGCCCACGAGCTACTGCGAGAGAAAAAACATATTCGCGAACATTACCAAGCACGCTTTAAGCACATTCTGGTCGACGAGTTCCAAGATACCAACAACATTCAATACGCTTGGCTGCGCATGATGGCCGGGCCTGAGTGCCATGTGATGATCGTGGGTGACGACGATCAATCTATCTACGGTTGGCGCGGGGCAAAAGTGGAGAACATCGAGAAATTCACGCTCGAATTTCCAAGCGTTAACACCATCCGCCTTGAGCAAAACTACCGTTCGACTAAAACCATTCTCGACGCGTCAAACGCACTCATCGCCAACAACACCGAGCGATTGGGCAAAGAGCTGTGGACCGATGGCGTACAAGGTGAACCCATCTCGATCTATTCCGCATACAACGAGCTGGACGAAGCGCGTTTTGCGGTGAGCAAAATCAAAGAGTGGCAAGACAAAGGTGGCGTGCTCAACGATGCGGCGATGCTTTATCGTAATAACGCCCAGTCGCGGGTACTGGAAGAGGCGTTGATTCAAGCGGGTTTGCCATATCGCATTTACGGCGGCATGCGCTTCTTCGAACGCCAAGAGATTAAAGATGCCCTGAGCTACTTGCGTTTAATCGCCAATCGTAATGACGACGCAGCGTTTGAGCGGGTGGTCAACACCCCGACCCGCGGTTTGGGGGATAAAACGCTGGAAACGGTTCGCTTCGCGGCGCGTGATCGCGGTTGTACCTTGTGGGAAGCGAGTATCGGCCTGATTGAAGAGCGAGTGCTCACCGGTCGCGCCGCAACCGCTTTGGGGCGTTTCATCGAGCTGATTAATGCCTTGGAAGACGACAGCTTTGAGATGCCGCTGCACGTGCAAACCGACCATGTGATCAAATCGTCGGGTCTGTACAATATGTATGAGCAAGAGAAAGGCGAAAAATCCAAAGCGCGTATTGAGAACTTGGAAGAGCTGGTGACCGCGACGCGTCAGTTTGAAAAGCCGGAAGAAGCGGAAGAGATGAGTCTGCTGACCGCCTTTCTTACCCATGCGGCGCTGGAAGCGGGCGAAGGCCAAGCGGATGATTTTGAAGACGCGGTACAACTGATGACCCTGCACAGCGCCAAAGGATTGGAGTTCCCGCTGGTGTTTATGGTCGGGGTAGAAGAGGGCATGTTCCCCAGCCAAATGTCGGCTGAAGAAGCAGGGCGTTTGGAGGAGGAGCGTCGTTTGTGCTACGTCGGTATGACGCGTGCAATGCAAAAACTCTACATCACCTACGCCGAAATGCGTCGTTTATATGGCCAAGATAAGTATCACAAACCGTCACGCTTTATTCGTGAGCTACCAGAAACTTGTTTAGATGAAGTGCGCATGAAAGCGCAAGTGAGCCGTCCGGCCAGCAGTGGCCGTTTTAGCCAAGCGGCGGTGAAGGACAACTTCAACGAAACCGGATTCTCACTCGGCTCGCGCGTGCGTCATCCTAAGTTTGGTGAAGGCACCATAATCAACTTCGAAGGCAGTGGCGCGCAAGGCCGAGTGCAAGTGGCCTTTAATGGTGAAGGGATCAAGTGGTTAGTGACCGCTTACGCGAAACTGGAAAAAATGTGATTGCCCATCGACTGGCTTCATGACAAACGGCGCAGAACGCGCCGTTTGTTTATGAGTGAACTGGATAAAAATGGCAAGCAAAGAAAAACCCCGGGAGCGTATGCCCACCGGGGTTATAGTCTTACTTGCAGCAATCCAGCTACGAAAGTGCTCCCTGCATCAAATCCTTGATAGTATGCCGAATCCGTCAGCTTAGTCCTTACATCGCCATCCTAGCGGTGTCCTTGACCTTATCCTGGTCGACCAACAATCCTCGTTGGTATCCATCACTTGTTCCCTGAGCGGTGTCCCTGACATCATCCTGATGTAAAGTCCTTCCTCTTCCAGAGGTGTCCATTGCCATCCTTAGTCGTAACCATCCTAGTTACGCTTGCGTCCGTTCAATGTCCAGTTCGCTGTCCGTGCCGATTGCTCATCCTGAGTAACCGTGTCTCCTTCCTGAAGACCACCGAATCCTTGGTGATTTCCTGTTCCGTGTCAGCATCCTTCCGACAGGATCCATATTAGCGTGATTCACTCTGGCAACAAGGCCTGTTTTGGCGTTTTTATGGTTTTATTGATTGAATAAGAATTGTGCAAACAATTAATTATCAATGATTTAGTGTGATTTTTATTACCTTGTCGCACGCAGCTTTCGACGTTGGCTTACTCACTTGTGAGAGATCGCTTACAAGTGAGCGAGCAAAACGCTATGCCAAACTGTGCGTTAACCAGCTTGAGACGCTGCGGTACAAGATCCCGCTGCCGATTAAGCAGAACAGCACGCCACAAATTCCATCGATATAGACGCTGGCTTGCTGCAAATGTTTTTGTACCCGCGCCCCCGAAAGAGCCCAAGCGAGACTGGTAAACCAAGCCAAAGACAGGCTGAACAAGATACCGATCGCCATCGCTTTGCCGCTGAGCGACATACTGGTGGGGATCAAGCTAGAGAGTAAGCTGACAAAAAACACCAGCGCTTTAGGATTGAGGATATTGGTGGCGAAGCCTTTGAGAAAAGCTTGTCGTTGGCTATTGAGTTGCAATGTTGCTGCGGCGCGCGTGGGTTCGCCGTTGCAAGCCGCTTTGTGGCTTAGCACCGCGCGCAGTGCGCCGATACCGAGATAGAGCAGATAGCTGCCGCCCAAGAGCTGTAACAGGGTATAAAGCAAAGGCTGCTGGTGGACCAGATAGCTAACCCCGGTCAGGCTCAGCAGCGAATGCAGCAAGATGCCAACCGACAGACCCAAAGCAATAAACAGCCCGGTTTGACGGCCGTAGCGGGAGGCGTTTTGCACCACCAAGGCGACATCCGGCCCTGGGCTCATCAAAGCGACAAAGTGCACACTGGCTAAGGTGAGTAATACGGTTAGTTCATTCATAAAAGATCTCAATCAATACATCGTGAGACGGATTGTCTCTGACGCGGTAGCAGCGCGCTTGTAAATTATCGACAGCCTAGCGAGAAATTTGCGCTGGAGTTACGCCATAGGTGTGTTTGAAAGCTTTTGTGAAGTGCGCTTGATCGTAATAGCCAATTTGATGAGCGACATCGGTGGCCGAGTACCCGGCGTGCAGCAGTTTCATCGCCTGCTCCAAACGCAGGCGGCTAAACCATGCATAGGGAGTCATGCCCATTTGCGCCTTAAATTGGCGCTGGAATTGCGTCGGAGAGAGCTGACAAAGCGCGGCGAGAGTGTCTAAGCGCACCGCTTGGTCAAGATGTGTCATCAAATACTCTTTTAAACTGCTCATCGATTTCTGGCCAAGCGGTACCACTTTTTGCCTGCTCAGCGATCCATAACGATCAAAAAGCGAATTAAACCCTTCAAAAGGAAGGCAATCTTTGGTTAGCACACTGAGTTTTTCTTCACGCAGCAAGCTATGTAGGTTGCGTAATTGTAAAAAAATCGCAGGATCGGAGATGATCAACTGATTAAAGCCGACAATTTGACCGTTTTGCTTAAGATCGGCGAGATCACTTAACAGGTGTGGCTCGATCGCAAACACATTGACTTGATAGCCACTCTCTAGTTTGGCTTCCCCATCGTGCAGCTCATCCGGTGGCATGATCACGATTTGACCGTGGCCGACGTGATGGTGAGAACCTTGATGCTGGAATTTCTGCTCGCCATGGGTAATCAGCCCGATATGAAAATCCAGATGGTAATGCCGCGAAAAGGCAAACTTCTGATATTTCGCATCGATCAGGCTCAGTTGCTCATGGTGAGTCGGAATGTAGTGGATCTGTTCCATCAGGTGAAAAAAAAGCTTGGTCAGTTTGTGACCAAGCTTATCGATGAAAGAGCGGATTGTCTTGTAAAAAACGATCACTGCGCGGTGGCGGCACGCCTAACGTTACGGTTGTTGCGCAGCCCATCAAAGCTAAAGAGCACTAACGCTCCCCAGATAAAGGCGAAGGTGATGGCTTTGTCGGAGGTAAATGCTTCGCCATAAATCAGTACAGCGAGCAAAAACATCAAACTTGGGCCAATGTATTGGAAAAAACCTAAAGTAGAGAGCTTGAGTCGCGTTGCCGCGCCGGTAAAGCAGAGTAGGGGTAAGGTGGTGACTACGCCTGCCGCGACCAAGAGGATGTTCAAACTGGCTGGGTTGTCCAGCAGGTTTGATGTCGGGGTGGAGGCAATAAACAGCAAATAGATGGCCGCAGCTGGCAGCATGACTAAGGTTTCGATAAACAAACCCGTTTGCGCGTCAACGCTGACTTTTTTGCGCAGTAGGCCATACACGCCGAAACTCATGGCGAGCGCTATGGCGACGATAGGTACAGAGCCAAACATCACCAACTGTACCAGTACCCCGCAGGCAGCAAGCACGACAGCGAACCACTGCAGTTTGCGCAGCCGCTCACCGAGAAAAATCATCCCAAGCAAGACGTTGAAAAGCGGGTTGATGTAGTAGCCCAAGCTTGCGTCAAGCATGTGGTTGGCATTGACCGCCCAGATAAAAATCAGCCAGTTGACCCCGACCAAAATAGCGGTTGAAACCAGATAGAGCATTTTGCTTTTATTGGTGATCACGGCGCTGACGGCACGCCAGTTGCGCCCAAAATGCAGTAAAGCGGCCAATAAGAAGAAAGACCAAACTACGCGGTGACTGAGGATCTCCAGCGCCGAAACGGATGAGATCGATTTGAAATAGATGGGGGCAATGCCCCACATGGTATAAGCGCCTATGGCCAGAAGCACCCCTTGGCGTGCGCGTTGTTGTTCTTCTACTGTCATTTCGCCTTCACTGTCGTTGTTTCAAAAGGATGGGCCAGTATACGAGCGGGCTAAGCAATCACCTAGTATTTTGCGGTTTTATTCACCATCAAACCCCTTTACAATGTGCCCTCATTAACGCTCCCAGCCTTGCGCTGGACGTGCACCTCTTTGCAAAACTAACTGAGTATATCCATGACTTCCACGCTGCTTGCTGACCCTGCCGAATTGCCTACGACGCCGCAAAGTGTCTTGCAAGCGGTGTTTGGTTATCAGACCTTCCGTGTCGGCCAGCAGCAGGTGATTGACGCCGCGCTCAACGGGCAAGATAGCCTCGTGATCATGCCGACCGGTGGCGGTAAATCGCTCTGTTATCAGATCCCGGCGTTGGTGCTGCCGGGCATCACTTTAGTGATTTCCCCGTTGATCTCGTTGATGAAAGACCAAGTGGACCAACTCAAAGCCAACGGCGTGGCAGCAGAGTGCGTTAACTCAACCATGGCGCGCGAGGATTTGCTCAGCGTGTATAACCGCATGCACGCTGGCGAGTTGAAGCTGGTGTATACCTCACCGGAACGGGTGCTGATGCGCGATTTTATGGAACGGCTGGAAAATTTGCCGTTGGCGATGATTGCGGTGGATGAGGCGCATTGCATTTCCCAGTGGGGACATGACTTTCGCCCGGAATACGCAGCGCTTGGCCAGTTAAAGCAACGTTTTGCCCAAGTGCCATTTATGGCGCTCACTGCCACTGCCGATGACGCTACGCGCAGTGACATTCTTAGCCGTTTGCACCTTAAGCAACCGCACGTTTATCTGGGCAGTTTTGACCGCCCCAACATTCGCTACGATTTGGTCGAAAAACACAAACCCGTTTCGCAAGTGATCCGCTATTTGGAAACGCAAAAAGGCAACTGCGGCATTATCTACTGCGGTAGCCGCAAAAAAGTGGAGATGCTGACCGAGAAGCTATGCAACAACCATATCCGTGCGGCGGGTTATCACGCTGGTATGGACGCCGATGAGCGTGCCTATGTCCAAGAAGCGTTTCAGCGTGATGATATTCAGATCGTCGTAGCCACGGTCGCGTTTGGTATGGGGATCAACAAGCCCAACGTGCGGTTTGTGGTCCATTTTGATATCCCGCGTAATATCGAATCCTACTATCAGGAGACCGGGCGCGCCGGGCGTGACGGTCTGCCAGCCGAAGCGATGATGCTCTACGATCCGGCCGACATTACTTGGCTGCGGCGCATGTTGGATGAGAAAGATGACGGGCCACAAAAGCAGGTGGAGAGTCACAAGCTGAATGCTATGAGTGCGTTTGCCGAAGCGCAGACGTGTCGTCGCCAGGTGCTGCTTAACTACTTTGGTGAATATCGCGACAAGCCGTGCGGCAACTGCGACATTTGCCTTGATCCACCGAAACATTTTGATGCCACCGAAGAGGCGCGCAAAGCACTTTCCTGTGTATACCGCGTTAACCAAAGCTTCGGTATGGGTTATGTGGTGGAAGTACTGCGCGGGATGCAAAACATCCGCATTCGAGAAAATGGCCACGACAAAATCACCACCTATGGCCTTGGCCGCGATCACAGCCATGATTATTGGGTCAGTATTTTCCGTCAGTTGATCCACAAAGGGCTGCTGATGCAAAACATCACCCGCAACTCGACGCTACAACTGACGGAAGAGGCGCGTCCGCTGCTACGCGGGGATGTTGCGCTTGAGTTGGCAGTGCCGCGTTTGGATACCACTGTGCGCAGCGCCAAAGCCGATAAGCTTTCCAACAAGCATTACGATAAGAAACTGTTCGCCAAACTGCGCAAACTGCGTAAATCGATTGCCGATGAAGAAGGCCTGCCTCCTTACGTGGTGTTCAGTGATGCGACCTTGATCGATATGGCCGAAATATTGCCGACCTCGTATGGCGAAATGTTGGCGGTGAGCGGTGTGGGGCAGCGCAAGTTGGAAAAATACGCCGATCCGTTTTTAGATTTGATTCAGGAGCACATCACGAATTATGGTTGAGACGCACAAGGAATTTGGGTTGGCGGACTATCTGGCCGAAGAGGGGCGTTTGCTGATCACCACGCCGAGCTTTAATCTCGATACGTTTCCTCAACTGGGCGAACGTTTAGTCAAATTACTTTCGGCTCAAGTATTGGAGACGCAGTGGGACGGTGACATCCATAGCTGGCTGATTGACTTTGAAGGGCGTCACTTGTTTCTTAAAGCTGAGCATTACAGTGAAGCGGTGTGGTTTGAATCCTTAAGTGTTGCAGAGAGTCGTGAGGAGATGGATTTTCTGGCGCAACTGTTTCGCCAACAATTTTAGCTGTATCTCCTTCATACGCAGATAAAAGAAAAGGCTTATTTTTGAATAGGATGTTTCACATGAAACATCCTTTTTTATGGATGTCGGGAAATTTATCGCGCTTAAACGATTGCCTGTTTTTCGTGGCTTGTGTGAAAAACTGATTAAGGTATAATCGCCCGCCGCTGCATTAGCGGCCAGTTTCCTATTTTCTATAACATTGTTGGTAAGAATTGTGTCGGTTTTCTGATGCATTCGATTTGGGTTCCCTCGCCCCCAAACCAAACTAAAAAGGTATCGCATGAGTCACTTTACCCCTGCGCAGCAGCGCAACGCCCTTATCTATCTGGTTTTATTCCATTTAATCATCATTGCTTCCAGTAACTATTTGGTGCAATTGCCCTTTACCGTCTTTGGTTTACACACCACTTGGGGCGCTTTTACGTTCCCATTTATCTTCCTTGCAACCGATCTTACGGTACGTGTGTTTGGCGCAGCCTTGGCAAGAAGAATTATTTTCTTAGTGATGTTGCCTGCACTGGCGGTCTCTTACGTGCTTTCGGTGCTGTTTTTTGAGGGGCAGTTTCAAGGCTTTTCCCATCTGAGTGAGTTCAATCTGTTTGTGGCGCGCATCGCTATCGCCAGCTTTATGGCTTACCTGCTTGGACAGATCATGGATGTGCATGTGTTTAACCGTCTGCGTCAAATGAAGCAGTGGTGGGTTGCGCCAACTTGTTCCACTTTGTTTGGTAACGCGCTCGATACCATCGCCTTTTTTGCCATTGCTTTTTACCAAAGCCCCGATCCGTTTATGGCGGAGCACTGGACGGAAATCGCGCTGGTGGATTACGGTTTTAAATTGGTGATCAGCTTGGGGCTTTTTGTGCCCATGTATGGCGTGCTACTCAATTATTTGACCAAGAAACTCACGGCGGTGAATCCGCAATTTACGTTGGCGCAAAGCTCGCGCTAAGAGAAAGAGTCAAGTGCAAAGAAAAAGCCCAAGTGATAACAACTTGGGCTTTTTGCTGTTCAATGTCGATTCAAAGCGTTAGTTCGCTTCAATCACCATTGGCCAACCAATGTCGGTCTGGCGATTGGCTTCGGTTTCCAGTTCTGCTGCCGTCAGCGGGTTTTGCGCTAGCCAGCCAGCGCTGATTTGCAGCGTGAGTTTGTCGCTTTCGGCAATGAGCGTGATTTGAGGTTCCAGTTCAGGACGACGACGATGCGACAGCAACACCGCGAGGCGCAGCAAGCGCAGCACGCGTTTGGCGCTGTTGCCGGACAGCGCATGCTGTTCAGGGAGTGACGTAAGCTGATCTCGATAGCGTCTTGCTAGTTCACCGATAAAGAATTTCTGCGCGCGAGTAAAGCCCGGTAAATCAAGGTGCTGCAGCAAGTAAGCGCTGTGTTCACCGCCTTTCTTGTAATCGATGGTCAAACCGATTTCGTGCAACTTCGCGGTGGTTTCTAGCAACACTTTTCCTTGAGGCTCAGCTATCCACTCCTCGCCGCCAGCTTGTTCTAGCAAGCGCAGAGCGAGAGACGCCACTTGTTGACCATATTGACTGTCGAGTTGATAGCGAGTTTGTATGCTGGCAATGGTGCGAGAGCGGATGTCGTCTTGACGGAGCTCTTCCATCATTTCGTAGGCGAGCCCTTCACGCAGCGCGCCGCCAGCCAGTGTCATGGCATCGATCTCCAGCAGTTCAAAAACCGCAATCAGAATCGATAAACCGCTAGGAAAGACTAACGCACGTTCTAAAGTGAGCCCTTCAATTTCCAGCTCTTCGAGATGGTCGGCGAGCATGGCTTGCTTTTGTAGACGCTTGAGCTTGGCGTGAGTAATCACTTCGTCCATGCCCTGCGCCAACATGATCTCTTGTAGCGCTTGGACAGTGCCGGACGCGCCGACACACACATCCCAGCCGAGCTCTTTGTACTGCGCAAGCACTGGTTTGAGGATTTGTTTTGCACCTTCAATGGCGTTATTGAAGTTGCGCGCATTGAGCTGGCGGTCTTTAAAGAAGTTTTCCAACCACGTCACGCAACCCATACGCAAGCTAGTTAGCGCTTTGGCTTCAAAGCCTTCGCCAATAATCAGCTCGGTACTTGCGCCGCCGATGTCTACCACCAGGCGGCGACCACTGCCACCAGAGGTGTGCGCGACGCCTTTGTAGATCGTCGCTGCTTCTTCTTCGCCGCTGATCACTTCAATCGGATGGCCGAGGATCTGGTTGGCCTTTTGTAAGAAGAGATCCACATTGGTTGCGGTTCGCAGGGTCGCGGTGCCGACAATGCGAATATTCTCTGCCGGGATATCTTGCAGCCTTTCTGCAAACAGGCTCAGGCAGTCCCATCCACGCTGCATCGCTTCCATGCTAAGCGCATGGTGTTCATCTAGGCCCGCAGCAAGGCGAACTTTGCGCTTGATTTTGGCCATAGTCTGAACGCTGCCATCGATATGACGCACAACGAGCATATGAAAACTGTTCGACCCGAGGTCGATGGCGGCATAGAGCGGTGATGTTCCTGTCTGGCTCATAAACGGTTTAGGCTTCCCTTGGTTGGCGAGGTCCTCGCGGACGGCGGTTGTTTGACTTTCTATCTCCAGAACGTGCGCCGCTGGTGTTGGTTCGGCGCTGTTGTGAACGCGCTGATGGAGTACGAACGGGGGCCGGGAGATCTTTGATCAGTGCGTCGTGGTCGTACTCAGAAACCGGTATCGCGTGTTCGATGTACTCTTCAATCGCTGGCAGGTTGATCGCGTACTCTTCGCAAGCAAAGCTAATCGAATGGCCACTTGCGCCAGCACGGCCTGTACGACCGATACGGTGAACATAGTCTTCGCAATCGTCAGGCAAGTCGTAGTTAAACACGTGCGTAACTTGTGGGATATGTAAGCCACGTGCCGCGACATCGGTGGCGACCAGAATGTCTACCGCGCCTTGAGTAAATTGCTCAAGAATTTTTTCGCGTTTCTTCTGAGGGACATCACCCGTCAGTAAGCCAACACGGTGATTGTCGCCCGCCAGATGAGCCCAAATCGATTCACAGCGATGTTTGGTGTTGGCAAAGACGATCGCACGATCTGGCCATTCTTCTTCAATCAGCGTTTGTAGCAGGGCCATTTTGTCTTGATTGGAAGGATAGAACAGCTCTTCTTGAATGCGATGGCCGGTTTTTTGTGCAGGCTCCACCACCACATGCTCAGGATTGTGCATGTGCTCAAACGCCAGTTCCTGCACGCGGTAAGAGAGTGTTGCAGAAAACAGCATGTTCAAACGTTCTTGTGGTGCTGGCATACGGCGGAACAAGAAACGGATGTCTTTAATAAAGCCAAGATCGAACATGCGATCCGCTTCATCCAACACCACGGCTTGAATGTTGTTTAAGCCGAATACGCGCTGTTTGTAGAAGTCAATAATACGGCCTGTCGTGCCGATCAACACATCCACACCGTCTTGCAGTTTGGTTAGTTGCTTATCGTAGCTTTCACCGCCGTAAGCTAAGGCTGCTTTGATCCCGGTGCTGGCGACCAAAGATTCGGCATCGTTGTAAATCTGGATAGCCAGTTCACGCGTTGGCGCCATAATGATCGCACGTGGCTGGTTTGGCTGACGGCCTTCATGCGCTGGCGTAGTCAGTAGATGGTTAAAAGTAGCAGTAAGAAACGCGAGCGTTTTACCAGTCCCGGTTTGGGCCTGGCCTGCGATGTCTTGGCCGGAGAGCAGTACCGGCAGCGCCAAGGCTTGGATCGGGGTGCAAAACTCAAACCCTTTTTTGTCCAATCCTTCAATAACTTGCGGATGCAACCCGAAGTCGGCGAACTTTTGCTCTGTGATATGCGTCTTTTTCATCGCTATAGAATATCAGCTAAAGCTTGCATTAAGAAAGCAAATACATTCCAATAGACCATCAAATTACTGGTTATCACCCAACCAGTTTCAAAAAAACACATTGGAGTGGAAGATGAGTGATAAGATTTTGCAGCTGACTGATGAAGGTTTTGAAAATGACGTTCTTAAGGCTGCAGGCCCGGTACTGGTAGACTTTTGGGCAGAATGGTGTGGTCCTTGTAAGATGATTGCACCTATTCTGGATGAAGTTGCTGAAGAGTACCAAGGCAAACTCACTATCGGTAAACTAAATATCGACCATAATGCAGGCACACCACCTAAATTTGGCATTCGCGGTATTCCAACTTTACTGTTGTTCAAAGACGGCAGCGTGGCAGCGACAAAAGTGGGTGCGCTATCAAAAACTCAATTGAAAGAGTTCTTGGATGCAAACCTATAATCCATAAGTGGTTAGAAACGAAACCGTGCAGAATCTCAAATGCGCGGTTTTGTTTTTTCAAACTCTGGACTAGGATTATTTTTAGTGCTAATTTATCGCACGTTAATTAAACAACTTTCTCTTCTTGGTCGATCCTGAGACCAAATCCATCTTAACTAGAAAATAGATCTTATTTTGACTAAACAAGAATCCACCACCATGAACCTTACCGAATTGAAAAACATCCCGGTATCAGACCTTGTTAAGCTTGGTGAAAGCTTAGGTCTGGAAAACCTGGCACGTTTACGTAAACAAGACATTATCTTCGCCATCCTAAAAGCTCACGCAAAAAGCGGCGAAGATATTTTTGGCGATGGGGTTCTGGAAATTCTGCAAGACGGCTTTGGTTTCCTACGTAGTGCAGACAGTTCGTACTTGGCGGGTCCCGATGATATTTACGTATCACCAAGCCAGATTCGTCGTTTTAACTTGCGCACGGGCGATTCGATCGCAGGCAAAATTCGTCCACCAAAAGATGGCGAACGTTATTTTGCACTGCTGAAAGTCAACACAGTTAACGATGATCGACCAGACAACGCACGTAATAAAATCCTGTTTGAAAACTTAACTCCTCTGCACGCCAATGAGCGTATGGTGATGGAGCGCGGTAATGGCTCGACAGAAGATATCACTGCGCGTGTATTAGATTTGGCATCGCCGATTGGTAAAGGCCAGCGTGGTTTGATCGTGGCGCCGCCAAAAGCGGGTAAAACCATGCTGCTGCAAAACATCGCACAGAGCATCACTTACAACCACCCAGAATGTGTGTTGATGGTGTTGCTGATTGATGAACGCCCAGAAGAAGTGACCGAAATGCAGCGCTTAGTAAAAGGCGAAGTGGTGGCTTCTACGTTTGATGAGCCAGCTTCTCGTCACGTACAAGTGGCTGAGATGGTCATCGAAAAAGCGAAACGCTTGGTTGAACACAAGAAAGACGTGGTGATTCTGCTGGATTCGATTACTCGTCTTGCGCGTGCATACAACACCGTTGTGCCTTCTTCGGGTAAAGTACTGACCGGTGGTGTGGATGCGAATGCGCTGCATCGTCCTAAGCGTTTCTTCGGTGCGGCACGTAATGTGGAAGAGGGCGGTAGCCTGACCATTATCGCGACTGCGCTCGTGGATACGGGTTCTAAGATGGACGAAGTGATCTACGAAGAGTTTAAAGGTACGGGTAACATGGAACTGCACCTGAACCGTAAGATTGCTGAGAAGCGTGTCTTCCCTGCGATAGATTTCAACCGCTCAGGTACTCGTCGTGAAGAGCTCCTAACCAAGACCGATGAACTGCAGAAAATGTGGATTCTGCGCAAGATTGTTCATCCGATGGGTGAGACGGACGCGATGGAATTCTTGATCGACAAGTTGGCGATGACGAAAACCAACGACGAATTCTTTGATGCCATGCGTCGCCAGTAATGGCTTGACCATAAAAACGCCACTGTCCGCAGTGGCGTTTTTGTTTGCAATTCTACCGAGAACTCTTCAGAATGGATGAAAATGTTATCGGGAGGTTAACATGCAACAAGGAATGTTGTCTTCGCTACTCCTGACCACGTCACTTCTTTTCGGTCCGGTACTTGTGTCTGCTCAGGAAATGCAGACAGAGACCGCACAGCAGTGGCTTCAGGACCAACAAGTTCACAGTAAAGTCGCTGAACTGCTTGAGTATGTCGCTCGAGATCAAACCAATGAACTCAAATTCGCATTGGAGCGTCTAGCTCTGCCCCAACAAGAAGTCGTGCGTTTTCTTTTACTCGATAAACTAGAGAAACAAGACGTTATTTTAACGCCCAGAATGGCGATTTTTGTTGAGTCGCAAATCAAAATGATCCCGAGCTACCAAGTGGTTGAGAAAGGTGATGGTTATGAGTTTACCGTCCCGGCCTTCAATTATCCTGCGGTCGCCAATCGCTTATTGAAACGCTGGAAACAGGATCAAACCACGTTGGATTTCATTCTCGCCGCTGAGCGAGGTGAGCTGCAGTTGCAAACTTGGTTGACAGGTCCGCAATCTTTAGTACAAATGCGAGAAGCGTTGCTGATTCGAGAGCTAGATAGTTTATCCCCAGAGGCTTTAGACGGTTTGGTCAAGCAGTTGACTGCCACGCCGTTGACCACTTGGCTACCTCCTTCCTCAGTCGTGGTGCGCCTGGCTCAAGTTAGTGAAGACGCTGAGATGTACAATCTTTTATGGCGAATGAAGGCGGACCATGTCAGTCAGAATGAGTTAGAGCGCCTCGCGTCGGTGGGCGATGACTTTTCTTGGCGGCAAATCATGTCTTCAACGCAGAACCCCAGCTTGAAAGCGCAGGCGATCACCTTACTCACCAAAGCCAACCCTTTATCTACCGAAGTGAAACAGTTTCTGATTACCAGAATGGCCCTGCCGGATGATGCGCCTTTAGTGGCAAGAGAACTAGCGAAACAAGGACACTCAAGTTGGTTGGAAGAGGTGATAGCAGGCAATAATCGCGTAAAGCGCGGGTTGATTTTACAGGCGTTGCAATAGCCAAGGCGAAAAGCGCAATAAAATCACCTCGCAGCGGAAAACGATTTGTTATACTGCGGCAAGTTTAATCACTTTACGCAAAAGGCCTATGAGTTTTAAGGATTTACGTGAATTTCTTGACCATCTTGAACGGCATGGTCAACTGAAACGCATTACTCACCCTGTCGACCCTGCCTATGAAATGACAGAAATCAGCGATCGTACGCTACGTGCGGCGGGGCCTGCTCTGCTGTTTGAAAACCCGATTGGCTATCGTATTCCTGTGCTAACGAACCTTTTTGGTACGCCTGAACGTGTCGCCATGGGCATGGGACGAAGCGAGGTCAAAGAGTTACGTGAAGTTGGGAAATTGCTGGCTTACCTCAAAGAGCCTGAACCGCCACGCGGCTTTAAAGATGCACTGGACAAGATCCCACTGTTTAGGCAAGTGCTCAATATGCCCGCCAAAAAGCTGCGTAAAGCGCCGTGCCAAGAGATAGTGTGGCAGGGCGATGAGGTTGACCTAGACAAGATCCCAGTCATGAGTTGCTGGGCTGAGGATGTTGCGCCCTTACTTACTTGGGGGCTCACTGTCACTCGAGGTCCATACAAAAAGCGGCAAAATCTGGGCATCTATCGACAGCAGAAAATCGCTAAGAACAAAATCATCATGCGCTGGCTCGCTCATCGTGGTGGTGCCTTGGATCTGCGTGATTGGATGGAGGCAAACCCTGGCCAACCATTTCCAGTGTCGGTCGCGTTTGGTGCCGATCCTGCGACCATCCTTGGCGCGGTGACGCCAGTGCCAGACACGCTATCCGAGTACGCTTTCGCGGGCCTATTACGTGGCAGCAAAACCGAAGTAGTTCAATCGATCAGTAATGACTTGGAAGTACCTGCCAGTGCAGAGATTGTGCTTGAAGGCTACATCGACCCGAATGAGTTTGCTGATGAAGGTCCGTACGGCGATCATACGGGCTACTACAACGAAAAAGAGCAGCATCACGTCTTTACTATCACGCACATCACCATGCGTCGCGATCCTATCTACCACAGCACTTACACAGGGCGTCCACCCGATGAACCTGCCGTGCTCGGTGTGGCACTCAATGAAGTCTTTGTGCCGATCCTACAAAAGCAGTTTCCAGAGATTGAGGATTTCTATCTACCGCCAGAAGGCTGCTCGTATCGCATGGCCGTGGTCACGATGAAAAAGCAGTATCCAGGGCATGCTAAGCGGGTGATGATGGGGGTGTGGTCTTTCCTGCGTCAGTTTATGTATACCAAGTTCGTGATAGTTTGCGACGAATCGGTTAACGCGCGCGATTGGGATGCCGTCGTCAAAGCGATGACTGAACATATGGATCCTGTGCAAGATACCTTGATGATCGATAACACACCGATTGATTCACTCGATTTTGCTTCGCCAGTGGTAGGGCTTGGGTCAAAGATGGGGCTGGATGCGACGATAAAGTGGCCGGCTGAGCTGGCAACGCGAACGTCAGTGCCGGAGCGAGAAAGCCATGTGATAGCTGAATGTGACTTGTTGGCGCTGAAACAACAGCACTCAGAAATCGTTGACCTCTATTTTCCTCCTAGTGCTAACCATCAATTTGTTATTGCGTCGATGAAAAAAGAGCGAGCTGGCCAGTCTCAAATGTTGCTGAAACATCTGTGGGATTTCTTTGCCCCCTATGCAGATATCAAATTTATTATCTTGTGTGATGATGACGTTAATGTGCAAGATTGGCACGACATCATTTGGGCGGTAACCACACGTATGGATCCACTCAGAGACACAGCGCAAGTTAAGTGCTCTGGCTCCTCGAAGTTGGGGCTGGATGCGACCAACAAATTTGCCCCAGAGGTTGTACGAGAGTGGGGCAGCCCGATTAAAAAAGATCCGCAACTTGTGGCTAAAATCGATGCGATTTGGCACGAGTTAGGTATTCTATGAGCCATCAAGTCCACCTTCTGCCAATGAATGTCACATTCATCGTGTTGCAAGGTGAAACGGTGTTGGAAGCGGCGCTCAACAATAATATTCGCTTCCCGCATCGTTGCCAAATCGGCGCTTGTGCAATGTGCATGTGCCGAAAAGTCTCGGGTGAGGTGAGTTATCACCTCGAACCCATGCTAACCAATAAAGAGCAGCAGCAAGGTTGGATTTTTCCTTGCCAAGCCTACGCAGAAAGTAATTTAGTGCTTACTTTTGAAGAGTAAGCAAGAGGAACATCATGACCATTCAATGCAAAGTTAAGTCAATTAAGCCGTTGGCGAGTAATACCTATCAAATCCTACTTCATCCTGAAACACCAGTGGCATTTAAGGCGGGGCAATATTTAATGGTGGTCATGGGCGAGAAAGATAAGCGTCCGTTTTCGATCGCAAGCAGTCCATGCCGTCATGAAGGTGAACTTGAACTTCATATTGGTGCGGCGGAGCACAATGCTTATGCACTTGAGGTGGTCGAAGCGATGCAAAACGCGTTAGTAACAGGGTCGCAAATTGAAATTGACGCGCCACACGGAGACGCTTGGCTAAAAGAAGACAGCGAGCGTCCGCTTCTTCTGATTGCCGGTGGGACCGGCTTTAGTTACGTGCGTTCGATTTTAGACCATTGCATTGCACAAAACCGCCAAAGCACTATCTACCTTTATTGGGGCGCGCGCGATGAATCGCAATTGTACGCAAAAAGTGAGCTAAGCGATATTGCTGCAAAGAACCAGAACGTCCATTTTGTCCCTGTCATAGAAGATATTGATGCAGACTGGCAAGGGAAAGTGGGTAATGTCCTCCAAGCGGTCAATAGCGATTTTGAATCCTTACAGGAATTTGATATTTACATTGCGGGTCGATTTGAAATGGCTGGAGCAGCAAGAGAGCAGTTTACTCAGCAGAAAAAAGCGATCAGAGAGCGCATGTTTGCTGATGCTTATGCATTTATCTGATCGAATCTCGCCACAATTATAGAGTTAATAGAGGGTTTTTTAGCCCTCTTTAGCGAGATTCGCTCAATAAAACAGCTAGTAGGCGTGTTTTGGAATTTATTTGCAAAAAAGAGTTGCACGCAGAAACGTTCCGCCTATAATGCGCATCCACTGACACGGCAGACGCCACAAGGCTTCAGCAGTGCAGATAAGAGGGTAAGACTTCTAAAAAAGAAATTTGAAAAAGTATTTGACTCTTCAAATTAACTCGCTAGAATGCACCTCCGCTTTGAGAGAAAAACTTCTCAAGAAGCAAGCTCTTTAACAATATAAACCTATCAATCTGTGTGGGCACTCGTTGATGATAATCGCAAAAGATTTATCAATGAACTGAGTGACCAAAACGAATCGCAAGATTCGGCACAGTCAATTTATTCAGTATTCATTGAGCCGAAGCGCAAGCTTAAAAAAACTTTTAATTGAAGAGTTTGATCATGGCTCAGATTGAACGCTGGCGGCAGGCCTAACACATGCAAGTCGAGCGGCAGCACAGAGAAACTTGTTTCTCGGGTGGCGAGCGGCGGACGGGTGAGTAATGCCTGGGAAATTGCCCTGATGTGGGGGATAACCATTGGAAACGATGGCTAATACCGCATGATGCCTACGGGCCAAAGAGGGGGACCTTCGGGCCTCTCGCGTCAGGATATGCCCAGGTGGGATTAGCTAGTTGGTGAGGTAAGGGCTCACCAAGGCGACGATCCCTAGCTGGTCTGAGAGGATGATCAGCCACACTGGAACTGAGACACGGTCCAGACTCCTACGGGAGGCAGCAGTGGGGAATATTGCACAATGGGCGCAAGCCTGATGCAGCCATGCCGCGTGTGTGAAGAAGGCCTTCGGGTTGTAAAGCACTTTCAGTAGGGAGGAAGGTGGTAGTGTTAATAGCGCTATCATTTGACGTTACCTACAGAAGAAGCACCGGCTAACTCCGTGCCAGCAGCCGCGGTAATACGGAGGGTGCGAGCGTTAATCGGAATTACTGGGCGTAAAGCGCATGCAGGTGGTTTGTTAAGTCAGATGTGAAAGCCCCGGGCTCAACCTGGGAATTGCATTTGAAACTGGCAAACTAGAGTACTGTAGAGGGGGGTAGAATTTCAGGTGTAGCGGTGAAATGCGTAGAGATCTGAAGGAATACCGGTGGCGAAGGCGGCCCCCTGGACAGATACTGACACTCAGATGCGAAAGCGTGGGGAGCAAACAGGATTAGATACCCTGGTAGTCCACGCCGTAAACGATGTCTACTTGGAGGTTGTGGCCTTGAGCCGTGGCTTTCGGAGCTAACGCGTTAAGTAGACCGCCTGGGGAGTACGGTCGCAAGATTAAAACTCAAATGAATTGACGGGGGCCCGCACAAGCGGTGGAGCATGTGGTTTAATTCGATGCAACGCGAAGAACCTTACCTACTCTTGACATCCAGAGAATCTGGCGGAGACGCTGGAGTGCCTTCGGGAGCTCTGAGACAGGTGCTGCATGGCTGTCGTCAGCTCGTGTTGTGAAATGTTGGGTTAAGTCCCGCAACGAGCGCAACCCTTATCCTTGTTTGCCAGCGAGTAATGTCGGGAACTCCAGGGAGACTGCCGGTGATAAACCGGAGGAAGGTGGGGACGACGTCAAGTCATCATGGCCCTTACGAGTAGGGCTACACACGTGCTACAATGGCGCATACAGAGGGCGGCCAACTTGCGAAAGTGAGCGAATCCCAAAAAGTGCGTCGTAGTCCGGATTGGAGTCTGCAACTCGACTCCATGAAGTCGGAATCGCTAGTAATCGTGGATCAGAATGCCACGGTGAATACGTTCCCGGGCCTTGTACACACCGCCCGTCACACCATGGGAGTGGGCTGCAAAAGAAGTGGGTAGTTTAACCTTCGGGAGGACGCTCACCACTTTGTGGTTCATGACTGGGGTGAAGTCGTAACAAGGTAGCGCTAGGGGAACCTGGCGCTGGATCACCTCCTTATACGATGATTATTGCGATGAGTGTTCACACAGATTGATATGGTTTAGAAAGTTTAGAGTATCTTAGTGTCCCGTTCGTCTAGAGGCCTAGGACACCGCCCTTTCACGGCGGTAACAGGGGTTCGACTCCCCTACGGGATACCACGGGTCGTTAGCTCAGTCGGTAGAGCAGTTGACTTTTAATCAATTGGTCGCAGGTTCGAATCCTGCACGACCCACCATTTTCTTCCTCCACAGGAAGTAAAATATGTGGGCGATTAGCTCAGTTGGGAGAGCACCTGCCTTACAAGCAGGGGGTCACTGGTTCGAACCCGGTATCGCCCACCACTCTTTAAATATTTTTGTGTTGCTTAATTCAGTCTCCCCTTAATGTGGATGGTCGATTTTTCGACGCTGAAAGTCTTTAAAAAGTGGTTTCTCATCGAGAAATGACATTGCTCTTTAACAATTTGGAAAGCTGACAAAGTAATTTATCTTCATTGATAGATTACTTGTAAAGTTCTCAATGTTTGTCTTTATGACAAACACCAACAAAACACATTCAAGTGTTCTTGGGAATGTCACTTTTAAGTGACGATTCAAAATTGAGTCCGGCAAATCAAAGCTATCTCGCTCATTCAAATAATGAGATAGCAACCTTGGTTGTTTAACGTAAAGACCCTTTCGGGTTGTATGGTTAAGTGACTAAGCGTACACGGTGGATGCCTTGGCAGTCAGAGGCGATGAAGGACGTACTAACTTGCGATAAGCGGTGATGAGGCAGTAAGAGCCACTTGAGTCACCGATTTCCGAATGGGGAAACCCACTGGCATAAGCCAGTATCGCTGCATGAATACATAGTGCAGCGAAGCGAACCGGGAGAACTGAAACATCTAAGTACCCCGAGGAAAAGAAATCAACCGAGATTCCGAAAGTAGCGGCGAGCGAAATTGGATTAGCCCTTAAGCTTTACATGCGTTAGACGAATGGTCTGGAAAGGCCAACGATACCGGGTGATAGTCCCGTAGTTATAGGCGCATGTTCAGTGAAATCGAGTAGGGCGGGACACGTGTTATCCTGTCTGAATATGGGGGGACCATCCTCCAAGGCTAAATACTCCTGACTGACCGATAGTGAACCAGTACCGTGAGGGAAAGGCGAAAAGAACCCCTGTGAGGGGAGTGAAATAGAACCTGAAACCGTGTACGTACAAGCAGTAGGAGCACCTTCGTGGTGTGACTGCGTACCTTTTGTATAATGGGTCAGCGACTTAATGTTAGTAGCAAGGTTAACCATCTAGGGGAGCCGTAGGGAAACCGAGTCTTAACTGGGCGTATAGTTGCTAGCATTAGACCCGAAACCGAGTGATCTAGCCATGGGCAGGTTGAAGGTTGAGTAACATCAACTGGAGGACCGAACCGACTAATGTTGAAAAATTAGCGGATGACTTGTGGCTAGGGGTGAAAGGCCAATCAAACTCGGAGATAGCTGGTTCTCCCCGAAAGCTATTTAGGTAGCGCCTCGGACGAATACTACTGGGGGTAGAGCACTGTTAAGGCTAGGGGGTCATCCCGACTTACCAACCCTTTGCAAACTCCGAATACCAGTAAGTACTATCCGGGAGACACACGGCGGGTGCTAACGTCCGTCGTGGAGAGGGAAACAACCCAGACCGCCAGCTAAGGTCCCAAATTACAGCTAAGTGGGAAACGATGTGGGAAGGCTTAGACAGCTAGGATGTTGGCTTAGAAGCAGCCATCATTTAAAGAAAGCGTAATAGCTCACTAGTCGAGTCGGCCTGCGCGGAAGATGTAACGGGGCTAAGTTGTAAACCGAAGCTGCGGCAATGTTCTATGAACATTGGGTAGGGGAGCGTTCTGTAAGCCGTTGAAGGTGTGTTGTAAAGCATGCTGGAGGTATCAGAAGTGCGAATGCTGACATGAGTAACGACAAGGGGGGTGAAAAACCTCCCCGCCGGAAGACCAAGGGTTCCTGTCCAACGTTAATCGGGGCAGGGTGAGTCGACCCCTAAGGCGAGGCCGAAAGGCGTAGTCGATGGGAAACGGGTTAATATTCCCGTACTCGATCAAATTGCGATGGGGGGACGGAGAAGGCTAGGTGGGCCTGGCGACGGTTGTCCAGGTTCAAGTGCGTAGGCTTGAGAGTTAGGTAAATCCGGCTCTTTCTAAGGCTGAGACACGACGTCGAGCACCTACGGGTGTGAAGTCATTGATGCCATGCTTCCAGGAAAAGCCTCTAAGCTTCAGATTTGATGGAATCGTACCCCAAACCGACACAGGTGGTCGGGTAGAGAATACCAAGGCGCTTGAGAGAACTCGGGTGAAGGAACTAGGCAAAATGGTACCGTAACTTCGGGAGAAGGTACGCTCTTGATGGTGAAGTCCCTCGCGGATGGAGCTGACGAGAGTCGCAGATACCAGGTGGCTGCAACTGTTTATTAAAAACACAGCACTGTGCAAAATCGCAAGATGACGTATACGGTGTGACGCCTGCCCGGTGCCGGAAGGTTAATTGATGGGGTTAGCGTAAGCGAAGCTCTTGATCGAAGCCCCGGTAAACGGCGGCCGTAACTATAACGGTCCTAAGGTAGCGAAATTCCTTGTCGGGTAAGTTCCGACCTGCACGAATGGCGTAATGATGGCCACGCTGTCTCCACCCGAGACTCAGTGAAATTGAAATCGCTGTGAAGATGCAGTGTACCCGCGGCTAGACGGAAAGACCCCGTGAACCTTTACTACAGCTTGGCACTGAACATTGAACCTACATGTGTAGGATAGGTGGGAGGCTTTGAAGACGTGACGCCAGTTGCGTTGGAGCCGTCCTTGAAATACCACCCTTGTATGTTTGATGTTCTAACGTTGGCCCCTCATCGGGGTCGCGGACAGTGCCTGGTGGGTAGTTTGACTGGGGCGGTCTCCTCCCAAAGAGTAACGGAGGAGCACGAAGGTGGGCTAATCACGGTTGGACATCGTGAGGTTAGTGCAATGGCATAAGCCCGCTTAACTGCGAGAATGACGGTTCGAGCAGGTGCGAAAGCAGGTCATAGTGATCCGGTGGTTCTGAATGGAAGGGCCATCGCTCAACGGATAAAAGGTACTCCGGGGATAACAGGCTGATACCGCCCAAGAGTTCATATCGACGGCGGTGTTTGGCACCTCGATGTCGGCTCATCACATCCTGGGGCTGAAGTCGGTCCCAAGGGTATGGCTGTTCGCCATTTAAAGTGGTACGCGAGCTGGGTTTAGAACGTCGTGAGACAGTTCGGTCCCTATCTGCCGTGGGCGTTGGAAGATTGAAGGGGGCTGCTCCTAGTACGAGAGGACCGGAGTGGACGAACCTCTGGTGTTCGGGTTGTGTCGCCAGACGCATTGCCCGGTAGCTAAGTTCGGAATCGATAACCGCTGAAAGCATCTAAGCGGGAAGCGAGCCCTGAGATGAGTCTTCCCTGATACTTTAAGTATCCTAAAGGGTTGTTCGAGACTAGAACGTTGATAGGCAGGGTGTGTAAGCGCTGTGAGGCGTTGAGCTAACCTGTACTAATTGCCCGTGAGGCTTAACCATACAACACCCAAAGGGTTTTGGTGGACTCGATGTAAGAACATTGAATGTGTAGAGAACAGAAAACAGCTTTCCAGATTATTCTCTAGAAATAGAGAGAAAGAATTTGCTTGGCGACCATAGCGTTTTGGACCCACCTGATTCCATCCCGAACTCAGAAGTGAAACGAAACAGCGTCGATGGTAGTGTGGGGCTTCCCCATGTGAGAGTAGAACATCGCCAGGCTTTGAACATCCGTTTATTTGAAGCGCTGAAAAAGTAAGACTTAAAATAGACACCGTGTGGAGCGGTAGTTCAGTTGGTTAGAATACCGGCCTGTCACGCCGGGGGTCGCGGGTTCGAGTCCCGTCCGCTCCGCCACTTATTTAAGACCTCAGCAGAAATGCTGGGGTCTTTTTGTATCTGTTGTATTATACCAATCTGTAAAATTAACTGGTCAGGTTAATCCAGTCCCTTGTGCACATTTTCCTAACCCTGTCTGTACTGTCCAAGAATCGATACCAAGCCTTGCACACTTTCTCCACGATATCCTCATCATCGGTAAAACTCTGATTGGCAAGACAGTGTTGTCTGAGTCAGCTCCACACTTGTTCTATCGGGTTGAGCTCTGGTGAATAAGGCGGGAGCTTGATGATGCTGACATTGCTAAACGGCTCTGCAATGTCATTGGTATGCGCACTCGCCCATCCATAATGATGACGTGCTTTTTCAGTGTTGGCCGATATTTGCTTTAAATGCTCGGTCATGATCTCTTTATTAACCCAAGGAACGATCATCGCTTCGCCAATCCCTCTCGCGGGACAGATAGAACCAAACAGATACGCATATTCAAATTGTTGTTGCTTCACGGCTCTGGGACGTGTTCCTTTCTCTGCCCATAACCGTTTTGTGGTGTTTTGTTGCTCAAATCTGGCTTCATCTTGAAACCAGACATCAACATGCTCTAAAGCGATATGTCCTGGGATGTTCAGGATCGTTTCAATTTAGAATTTTTTTAAAATCGTCTTGTGCTTCTTGAGATTGCTTTGGGTGTTTTGAGCGGGAAGTTATCCAAGAGAAGCCCATCTGGTCGAGCAGGTAATCGATAGAATCAGGGTGGTAGTGCTGGCCAAACTCTTTCACGATATAAGCGTGGATATCGACTCCAGTCAGTCGTCCGCCTTGAGTATCATTGGTTTTATCTGAATGGGTTGGTATAAGAGTTGTGGTTGCAAAATGACATAAAAAAACCGGCGATAACGCCGGCTTCTTCGTTGCAGTCGTTCATCCATTCTGCACAAGAGTAAGTGCTTTGCGTGAAACCTCATGAGCTGCTTTATTGAGGTCTTGCTTTTCTAGCGCTTCTGCTAGGTAAGCGTAGTCAGAGACACTGGAGCGCACATTAAGTGCTTGTTCAAAGTGTGTCTGTGCCAATGCCCATTTCTTTTCGCGTAAGTAGAGTTGGGCCAAAGCGCTGTGCGCTTCTGCGTTGCTATTGTCGCGCTTTGTCGCTTCCTCAAGCAGTACTATCACTGGGTGGCTATCGGAGAGGTTAAGTTCTGGCAATAGCGCATACAGTTTGCTAGAGGCTGTTTTTTTCAGTGCTTCTTTGATGACAGTCAGAGCCTCATGATCGGCTTTACGAGCAATCAACTGTTGTACAAAACAGGCGATGAGCGTTTCTTCCAGCTTAAGCTTTTTGCTCAGTCCATTCCAATAAGCGATGAGCCCTTCACTGCCTTTCTGCGTCGCAATATCAATCAGCTGGCCGCAATGAGCTTGTAAGCTGACCTGCTCCATCTCTTGCTGGCTGATATGACCGGACCTCTGCAAGCTTGGCAGCAAATCGAGTAGGGGTTGCCACAGTTTCAGTTCTAGATAGGTGGTTTTCAGTAGGTCCATGACAATGGGATTGTTAGGGTGGCTACTTTTGAGCGATTGCAGTGTGTCAAACGCCTGGGTAAACTCGCCCTCACGAACCCACTGTTTTGCTCTGGTCAGCTCCACCGCCAAATGGGCGTTTTCTTGTTGGGCAGCAAGAGCAAGGTACTGATCACGCTTGGCTTTGTCTCCTTGGCCGTCAGCCGCTTCGGATGCAACTAAGTAGCATAATAGCGGCATATCGTGATGATTAGCCCAGCGTGTCACTTTTTTCTCCGCTCCTTTCCAATCTCCTTCCAGCAGCTTAATGATGCCTTCATTGGTGTAACGACGTGAGCGGCGCATTTTACGCACACTAAACCAGTTCCAAGTGGTGAAGCTGGTATAAATCACTTTCTTGGCGAGGTATTCCAAGGCGAATAATCCTGCCAGAGCTGCGACGATAAAGATAACCAACGTCGTCACACTCATCTCTATGGTGCTGTTGGCTACCGAGATCAGTACATAACCTTGCTGGCCGGAAAATTGTGTACCAGCAAACAATCCTGCGCCGAGCACGACAAAAAGAAAAATCATACGAATCATTGTTTTTCCTCCGTGCTGGTTAGCGAGGTGACATCCCGGCGGAGGCGTTCACGAATCACATCCGCGAGTTGATTTTGTGTTTCCAGTTTCACGGGATACGCCACCTGAACATTCTGCTGGCTGAGTTGTTTTAGAGTGCGATTAAACTCTTTTACGGCATTGTCGTCAGGGTTAAAGAAGGATTCAGACCAGCTTTCTGCGGTCGTCAATGCGATGGTGTAAAGCTCACCTTGTTCGAGATAGACGGCCTTGATCGCCGTTTCCAGCTTGGCTTTGATATTCTCTTTGAGATAAAAATGTTGTTCTGGTGAGAGCAGAGGAATCACATTGCCGTCGCGGGTACGGAAGGTAATGAAGTTTTCTGAGAAGTCTTTTAGCGAGGTGAGCAAGTTGTCTTGCCAGTTATTGATATCCTCGGAAACCTCGGTTTTTTCTACCGCTTTGGCTTCTGGGAGAATAGCATTAGCCAGTGGCAGCTGATCGATTTGTTGCTGCAAAGCGGTTAGACGCAGTACTAAGCCATCACGATCAATGATTGGGATGGTTTTTAGTTTAGTAATGTCGCTTGCCATTGCTTTACGCAGAGGGACCAAGCTCGGGTCGTTAAGCGTGGCGATACGTTGATCAGCACTTTCCATCAAATGAGTGGCGCTCGTTGCGTCGCGCTCAAGAAACAGCTTGCGTCCGGCCAGCTTGACCAAGTAATCCGCTTCCGCCAGCAGCCAGTCGTTTGGACGGCGTCCTTTCACATCCGCCATGGCCAGTTGTAAACTTTCAATGCTCTTTTGTTGCTGCGTAAGTTCCACTTCCGCTTTGTGGAGTGTGCTGCTGGCTTGCTGCGCAGTGTCCGTTTTGACTTGGTTCATCTGCTGAGTCAAGGATGACTGAGTTTGTTGCAGCTGATTTTGCAGTGCGGCGATCTGCGCTTGGTAATGACTACTCTGCTGCTGCATTTGATAAGCGAGCCCGCCAGTACCAAGCAGGGCAATTACAATCGCGATGATGCTCAGTTTGCTGCCGCGCTTTTGCTCTGGCTGAGTGTTACTGTGTGGCGCTTTCTCTGTCTCAGAGGAGGCGGGGCGGACATCGTTGACGATCTCGGCAGAAGCAGACGTATCGTTATTGGGCGAAATGTCGTTGGTGGTTGGGGTAGACGTCATTTCTTCAGGCGTGGTTTGCTCGTTATTTTTTTTACTTGTCATGAGGTTATCCTGTTTTTACTTAGGCTGGAGAGCAGCCAGTAATTCCATGTTTGCAGCACTTCCAACGTTGGTCACTCTGGCGAAGCCTAAAGAGTGTGCAATGGCAGCAATGCGTTCGCTGGGTACCAATAGGTGTTGTTGATGCAGCCATTGCTGTGCTTGGCTGTGCATCATGCGGTTGAGGTATTCCAACTGTTCAGAACTGGTGACGATGAGAGTATCGACTTTTTGCGCTTGCCAAGATGCCACACAGCTTAGCGGATCAAAGGGGATAAATTCTCTCTGGTACGTCTCACAATAATCAATATCGGCGCCAAGCGAGGAAAGAGATTCTCGGATGAGCTCTCTGCCCCCGTTGCCGCGCAAAATCAACACACGCTTCCCTGCGATCCGGTTGAGCTCCGGAAGTTGGATTAAGTGCTCACTATCACTGACCGTCGGGTAGTTTACGTCTTGCCCCGTGACTTTGCTTAAATAGTGTGCGGTTTTTTGACCAACGGCAAGATATCGCGTGTTCTGCGGCCAGTTTGTTTGATGTTTTGCAAGCCATTGCTGAGCGAACTGCACCGCGTGTTGGCTGACGGCAATAACAATATCGCTGTCGCGCAGCTGAGAAAGGAGTGCTTCGACGCTGGGATTGGCGACGATACGAATGAGAGGATGATGGAGTGTGGAGACTCCACCATCATTGAGCAAGGAGCAGAGCGCCAGCCCTTGTTCGGCTGGCCGCGTGACCAGAACCGTCATGTTACTCGTGATCTTGATAAAGGCGAGCAAGAATGTCGTCGGCACCTTGGCTGAGAAGTTGCTGCGCAAGTTGCACGCCCAGTGCTTCGGCGTCGCTGCGCGGGCCGCGAATTTCGCCGCGCACAATGTGGGAGCCATCGGGTTCACCGACAAGAGCACGCAGCCAAATCTGATCGCCCTCAAGCAGCGCGTAGCTGCCAATCGGCACTTGGCAGCCGCCTTGTAGGGTCAGATTCATTGCTCGCTCACACTTGACGCGATCCGCTGTTTCGACGTGATTCAGCGGCGCTAGCAGTTCGAGCATTCTCTCGTCATCGGTACGACACTCAATGCCAACGGCGCCTTGACCTACCGCTGGGAGAGACTGTTCTGGCTCGATAAAGCTACGAATGCGCTCTTGCAGTTCGAGGCGTTTAAGACCTGCCGCGGCGAGAATAATTGCGTCATACTCGCCCGCGTCAAGTTTACTCAAGCGTGTGCCGACGTTGCCGCGTAGCTCTTTGATGACTAAATCTGGCCGATGCGCTTTGAGTTGGCACTGACGGCGTAGGCTGCAGGTGCCGACAACCGCGCCTTGTGGCAGTTGTTCAATGTTTTCATAATGGTTGGAGACAAACGCATCGCGTGGATCTTCGCGCTCACAGATGGTGACCAACCCGAGCCCTGGTGGAAAATCGACAGGCACATCCTTCATCGAATGTACCGCCAGATCCGCGCGCCCTTCCAGCATCGCTACTTCCAACTCTTTGACGAACAACCCTTTACCGCCGACTTTTGCCAAAGGCGTATCGAGAATCACATCACCTTTGGTGACCATGGTCACCAGTTCCACTTCAAGGCCGGGATGAGCCTGTTGCAGCGCTTCTTTGACATAGTAGGCCTGCCAAAGCGCAAGAGGACTTTTTCGGGTTGCGATGCGAATCGGTGTTGAGTGTGTCATGATCTTCCCAGTGTCATTGTCAATTTTGCCCCAATCCTACCATCCTCACTGCTAAAGTATTACTGTTAGTTCGTGTAACTGTTGGTATGGTTAACTAATTGCACAAGCGTACTGAAATAGTGTGACTCATTTCTCATTTGACTGCGCCGCCAGTATTCGTCATCAGCGTTACAAGCGACACTTAGGCGCCTTGAAAAGGGCGTGCGACAAAGGTTCGTGTTGGTTTGGGATTGACGGGTTACATCTTTACCAATACGCTTAGAAGTGTTAAATTGATCACGTTTTTCTGCCAGGATGGCATAAAAGTTATACAGACGTGTCTTGATACTGAAACCAAGGAACTCCCTTGCAGGCTTATACCGAAAAATTAATCCAGCGATTAGATACACTTAACCAGCAACGTATTGAACGTGCGCTGGCGCTTATGGATTTGCAAAGCCAGCGAGTCTTCCATCTCATTCCTGCTTTACTTCATTTCAATCATCCAGCGATTCCGGGCTATTTTGACGCCGATGTGCCTTATGGCATCGACGGTCAGGAGTTCAATGACGTACAACAGCAGTTTATTGACGATACCGAACTCACCTTAGGTTGCCCTTTGCCAGTGGCGAAAAAAGCCAAAATTCTTGGCTTGTATACCATGGGAAGTACCTCGTCGATTGGGCAAAGCACCTCCAGTGATCTCGATATCTGGGTGTGTGTCTCAAATCACATGAGCCATGAAGAAAGGGAAAGTCTCACCAACAAGTGCCTACTCATCACCGATTGGGCGCAGATGCACGGGGTTGAGGCGAACTTTTTCTTGATGGATGAGCAGCGTTTTCGCTCCAACCGATCAGAGCAGATGACCGGCGACAACTGCGGCTCATCTCAACATATGTTATTGCTCGACGAGTTTTATCGCTCGGCAGTGCGTATTGCCGGACGACGCTTGTTGTGGCAGATAGTGCCACCAGAAATGGAAGAGTGTTATGACGAGTACGTCGATCAGCTTTGCCGTGGTGGTTACATCAACTGCAACCAGTGGATCGACTTTGGTCAGTTAAGCTGCATTCCGGCAGAAGAGTATTTCGGCTCCAACTTATGGCAGTTGTACAAGAGTATCGACTCGCCATACAAATCGGTGCTGAAAGCGATCTTGCTGGAAGCCTACTCGTGGGAATACCCGCACACCCAGCTACTCAGCATTGATACCAAACGACGCTTTTTTGCCCATGAGCCGGATCTTTACGGCATGGATGCGTATTACTTGATGCTGGAGAAGGTGACGCGCTATCTGGAGCGCATCAAAGATACCACCCGTTTGGATCTGGTTCGGCGCTGTTTCTATCTGAAAACTCATGAAAAGCTTTCTCGTGATCCCGGCGTGGGTTCGGTCGCTTGGCGACGCGAAGCGCTGCGTCAACTGACGACCCAGTGGCAATGGTCACCAGAGGTGATCGCCGAGCTCGATAATCGCCGCAACTGGAAAGTGGAACAGGTGAAAGTGGTGCACCACGCGCTGCTGGATGCCTTGATGCAAAGTTACCGTAATTTGATCCAGTTCGCGCGGCGTAACGACATTACCTCGGCCATTAGCCCACAAGATATCAGTATTTTAGCACGCAAGCTGTACGCCGCCTTTGAAGTGTTGCCGGGCAAAGTGACCCTGCTCAATCCGCAGATTTCGCCGGACTTACATGAAGCGGACCTCAGTTTTATTGAAGTGCGCGAAGGGCGGACCAATAAAGCCGGCTGGTATTTGTACAAGCAGCCGCTGGTGGCGCACCGCATTCTCGGTCAGCCGTATTTGGAGCACCACGAGTACTTGAGTAAATTGGTTGCGTGGGCGTTTTTTAATGGCCTGATCACCGAGTCGACTCGTTTGCATGCGGTGGTGCGAGATGCGCAGATCGACATCGACAAGTTCTATCAGATGGTCAGCGATTTGCGCAATACCTTCTCGCTGCGCAAACGTCGTCCGACCATGCAAGCGTTGGCCAGCCCATGTGAGATTAGCCAACTGGCGATGTTCATCAACTTTGAAAGTGACCCCACTGCCGAGCTGTCGGGGCGCTCTCTAAAAGTGGATTTGAAAAACGCGGACATTTTCAGTTTCGGTACGCAGCAGCGCAGTTTGGTTGGCAGTGTCGATCTGGTTTACCGCAACTCTTGGCACGAAGTGCGTACTCTGCATTTCAAAGGCGAAACCGCGATGCTGGATGCGCTGAAAACCGTGTTAGGGAAAATGCACCAAGATGCGATTCCGCCCGAGTCGGTGGATGTTTTCTGTTACAGCAAAAACATGCGTGGCGTGATGCGCAACATGGTGTACCAGCTTCTGGCTGAGTGTATTGATTTACGCTTAAAGCCGGTTGAGCAGGAAAAACGCCGCCGCTTCAAAGCGATTCGTTTAGGCGCGCAAACCTACGGGTTGTTCTTTGAGCGTCGTGGCGTGTCGGTACAAAAGTTGGAAAACTCGGTTGATTTTTACCGCAGCATCTCGACCAACAAGCTGAAAGGCTCACCTCTGCTGATGCTGGATCGCGAAGCGGACTACCAGCTGCCAGAAATTGTCGATGGATTTGCCAGCGAAGGCTTGATCCAGTTCTTCTTTGAAGATACCGACAAAGGCTTCAATATTTATGTGTTGGATGAGTCGAATCAGGTGGAAGTGTATCACCAGTTTAGCGGCTCAAAAGATGAGATGATCGCCAGCGTTAACAGCTTCTACACCTCGGTCAAAGACGACCAACAGGTCGCGTCCAAGTTCATCAACTTTAACTTGCCCCAGTACTATCAGATTGTGCACCCACAAGAAGAGGGGGCACCATCTTACATCGTGCCTTATCGCAATGACGCTTGTACTCCGTCCAAGATGTCGAAAGTCGTCAATGTTTAAGCCGAGGCGAGTAAGCTGCTCATAAAGTTAGCGACCAATAGAGAAAGAGCACCCAGGTGGTGCTCTTTGGCTTTTTATTGTACCCAGTCGATCGTTTCGCCTGCGTGCTTCTCGCATTCTTGTTTGACCATCTGCGAGAATTCCATGCCAGTCTTAGAGCAAATCCATTTATCCTGCTGATATTTAAAATGGAAACCGCCGGATTTTGATGCCAGCCAAATTTCCTGCATCGGCTCTTGGCGGTTAATGATGATCTGGCTGCGGTCATCAAACTCCAACGTCATCACATTGCCGGTGGTTTCGAAATCGATGTCCGCGCCTGAATCATCAATCGCTTCTTCAATAAGTTGCAACTCGGCATCCACCAGTTGATGAAATTCAGTATTGTTCATCTTATCTATCCTATTGCTTTTCCTGAGTGTGGTGCGATTATAGGGGGCATTGAATCAATAATCACGATATGCAAAATGAAAAAATTACTTACTGTGTTGCTTACCCTCAGTGTGGCCTTGCTAGCTGGATGTGGGCAGTCGGGCTCCCTCTATATTCCTGACGACACTCCGCCGAGTGAACAGTCGCAGTAGGCATAAAAACAGATAAAGCAGTCGACCATTAATAAGGGAAGCGAATTTTGGACTATTTCAATTATCAGGATGATGGCCAACTGTGGGCCGAAGGCGTTGCGCTGTCTCAACTGGCGCAACAATATGGTACGCCGCTGTACGTCTATTCACGTGCCACATTAGAGCGCCACTGGAAAGCCTTTGATCAGTCTGTTGAAAACCATCCTCATCTGGTTTGCTACGCGGTAAAAGCCAACTCCAACCTTGGTGTGCTCAATGTGTTGGCGCGTCTTGGTTCCGGCTTTGATATCGTCTCTGGCGGTGAGCTGGAGCGTGTGATCGCCGCCGGTGGCGACCCGCGTAAAGTGGTGTTTTCTGGCGTGGGTAAAACCGAAGCTGAGATGCGCCGCGCGCTGGAACTGAACATCAAATGTTTCAATGTGGAGTCCGAGCCTGAGCTGGAGCGCCTCAACAAGGTAGCTGGTGAGCTGGGCGTGAAAGCGCCGATTTCACTGCGTATTAATCCCGATGTTGATGCTCAAACTCACCCTTATATTTCGACGGGCCTACGCGACAACAAATTTGGTATTGCGTTTGACCGCGCACCGGCGGTTTATCAGTTTGCGCAAAGCCTAGAGAACCTCAATGTGCAGGGGATTGATTGCCACATTGGCTCTCAGTTGACGGCACTTGCGCCGTTCATTGATGCCACAGATCGTCTGTTGGCGCTGATCGATTCCCTGAAAGAGCAAGGCATTACCATTCGTCATCTGGATGTCGGTGGTGGTTTAGGGGTGGTTTATCGCAATGAGCTGCCGCCGCAGCCGTCAGAGTATGCGAAAGCGCTGCTGGGCCGTCTGGAAAACCATCAAGATCTCGAGCTGATTTTCGAGCCCGGCCGAGCCATTGCGGCGAATGCGGGTGTACTGCTGACCAAAGTGGAGTTTCTCAAACATACCGAGCACAAAAACTTCGCCATCATTGATGCTGCGATGAACGACTTGATGCGCCCGGCGCTTTACCAAGCGTGGCAAGATATCGTGCCGGTGAAGCCACGCAGCGGCGAGGCGGTGACGTATGATCTGGTCGGGCCGATTTGTGAAACTGGTGATTTCCTCGGTAAAGACCGCTCACTGGTGTTGGCCGAAAATGACCTGCTGGCGGTGCGCAGCGCTGGTGCTTACGGCTTTGTGATGTCCTCGAACTACAATACTCGTGCTCGCGCTGCAGAAATCATGGTCGATGGCACGCAAAGTTTCCTCGTTCGTCAGCGTGAAGAGCTGCGCAGCTTGTGGGAACTTGAACACATTCTTCCGGAGTAACCAGCTTTTATGCATTTCCACTTTTCCAAAATGCACGGTTTGGGTAACGACTTTATGGTGGTCGATTGCATTACCCAAAACGTTTACTTCTCGCAAGAACTGATCCGCCGCTTGGCGGATCGTCACACAGGCGTTGGCTTCGACCAACTGTTGGTGGTCGAGGCGCCCTATGATCCCGAAACGGATTTCCACTACCGTATTTTTAATGCCGATGGTAGCGAAGTCGAGCAGTGTGGCAACGGTGCGCGTTGTTTCGCCCGTTTTGTGCGCATGAAAGGGCTGACCAACAAATACAGCATCAGCGTCAGCACCAAGAAAGGCAAAATGATTCTCGACGTGGAAGACGACGACCAGATCACCGTCAATATGGGTGTGCCGGAGTTTGAACCGAGCAAAATTCCATTTCGCGCTAAGCAGAAAGAGAAAACCTACATCATGCGTGTTGGCGAGAAAACGCTGTTTTGCGGTGCCGTGAGCATGGGTAATCCGCATGTCGTGACCGTGGTAGACGACGTCGATACGGCGGAAGTGGAAACCTTGGGCCCGCTTTTGGAGTCGCACGAACGTTTTCCAGAGCGCGTTAACGCCGGTTTTATGCAAGTGGTCAATCGCAACCAGATCCGCCTACGCGTGTATGAACGCGGCGCAGGGGAAACCCAAGCTTGTGGCAGCGGCGCGTGCGGTGCCGTCGCGGTGGGTATTGTGCAGGGCTTACTCGATGAGAGTGTGACGGTCAAGTTGCCCGGCGGCGAGCTACACATTCAATGGCAAGGCCCTGGCAAGCCGTTGTACATGACCGGGCCAGCCACACACGTTTTTGACGGACAGCTCTCTTGCTGATGGAACGAGGGGAAATTTTTTGTCGTATATAGAAGCAGATACGCTGAGCGCAGAAGTGGTGGCCGAGTATCTGAAAGATCACCCAGATTTTTTTATGCAACGTCCCGAGCTGGTGGATCGCTTGTCGCTGCCGCATCCGGATTTGGGGGCCGTACCGCTTGTGCATCTGCAACTGAATCGCCAACGTCAGCGAATTGAAGAGCTGGAAGAGGAGATTACTGGCCTGATGTCATTAGCGGCCAGTAACGATCGAACGTTTTACCAGTTTATGGATCTACAAGGCACAATCTTAAAATGTACCGACTTCACACAAGTGATCAGTGCCATTGAGCAGAAAGCGCAACAACTTGGCTTGTGCGCTTATGTGCGCCTGTTTAGTCAATGTGATGCCAGCGCGCAGCTGAGCAAAGAGCACTATCAACGTTTTGCTACCACGCACCTTAACGGCAAAGAGGCCTACTTGGGCCGTTTGCGCAAGGTGGATCGCGAGGCGTTGTTTGGGGAGATGCACGTGCCAGAAATGGGTTCCTACGTGATTTTGCCTTTGGTGAAAAAGCAGACGCTCGGCGTGCTGGCTTTTTCCAGTGAAGATGGCGGCCATTTCCAACCCGATATGGATACCTTGTTCTTGCGCCATCTCTCTTTGGTGGTCGCCCACCTTGCACAAACCCTGCTATGGCAAAACTACGATGACGACAACGCCCACCACACCTCTGCCAAGTAGCCTGCAAAAGCCACTGGATCGCTTCTACGAATTTCTGCGTAGCGAGAAAGGGCTGAGTTTGCACACGCAGCGCAACTACAAACAGCAGTTGCAAACCATGGCGCAGCATCTGGCGGACATGAACGTCAAGGCGTGGCATGACGTCGATGCCAACTGGGTGCGCCAGTTAGCGGGCAAAGGGATGCGTGAAGGCATGAAAGCCAGCAGTTTGGCCACGCGTCTCTCATCACTACGCAGTTTTTTTGATTTTCTCATTTTGCGCGGAGAAATCGTCGCCAATCCGGCTAAAGGGGTTTCCGCACCGAGGAAAAAGCGTCCGCTACCGAAAAATCTCGATGTCGATGAAGTCAATCAACTGCTCGAAGTGGATGAAAATGATCCGTTGTCGATTCGCGATCGCGCCATGATGGAGCTGATGTATGGTGCAGGATTGCGTTTGGCGGAACTGGTGAGCATTGACGTGCGAGATGTGCATCTGCGTAGCGGCGAAATTCGCGTGATCGGTAAAGGTGACAAAGAGCGCAAAGTGCCGTTTGCGGGCATGGCGGTGCAATGGGTCGGCAAGTGGCTAAAAATTCGCAGTGGCTTAGCCGCGCCGGGTGAAAATGCGCTGTTTGTCTCTAAATTAGGCGCGCGTATTTCCCATCGCAGTGTGCAAAAGCGCATGGCACAATGGGGACAAAAGCAGGCGGTGGCAAGCCACATTACTCCGCATAAACTGCGCCACTCTTTTGCCACGCACATGTTGGAATCGAGCAATAATTTGCGCGCGGTACAAGAGCTGCTGGGACACGAAAATATCTCCACCACGCAGATCTATACCCACTTGGACTTTCAGCACTTAGCGGATGTGTATGACCAAGCTCACCCCAGGGCGCGGAAAAAGTCGTCGCAACGCAAAGAGGAAGAATAATGAAATTCTATCGCTCACTGGCACCGATCAAAGCACTGACGTTCGATTTGGACGACACCTTGTACGACAACCGTCCAGTGGTGATGCGTATGGAGGCGGAAGTGTTGAGCTGGTTGCACCGCGAACACCCGCAAACGCAGCGTTTTCGTGCCGAGCAATGGCAGGAGATCAAAGCGGCGGTCAGCCGCAAGCATCCAGCCGTGTGCCACGATGTGACATTATGGCGAGAAAAACAGTTGCAAACGGCGTTCTTGCAACTGGGCTACACACCTGAAGAAGCACGACAGGCTGCTCAAGACGGGGTGGCGGTGGCGCTTAGTTGGCGTAGCCGGTTAACTGTGCCGCCGCAAACGCATCAGGTACTGAGTGCCTTGGCTGGTGAGTTTCCGCTGGTGGCGATCACCAATGGCAACGTCGATACCAAAGTGCTTGGCCTTGATGTTTACTTTAAGGCGGTATTGCAAGCGGGGCCAGATGGCGCAGCGAAACCCGCCGCGGATCTGTTTCTGCTCGCGCAGTCGATGTTGCCATGCTCCCCAGCGAACATTTTGCATGTGGGCGATCATCTGCTCAAAGACGTCGCGGCCGCCAATCAGCACGGATTTATGTCGTGTTGGATCAACACCACCCATCGAAGTTTGTACCGCAATGCGAAAGCGCGAAGCCTGCCCTATCTTGAGATTCGGGAATTGCGTCAATTGCTGCCGCTTTTGCAAGCACACTCTCAATCTTAACAAGCTGATAACGCGCAAAGCTGGCAAAGCTCAATAAAGATACGTAGATTAGATTTCTCATAAATAGAACATAATCTTAGTTTCTTTACTAAGCCACAACGTCAGGACTCACTCGCGTATGCAGACTTTCTCTCTCTGGGCGGATGATCTCGAGCAGTTACAAGAACAGATACAAGGCTATGATTGGCAAGTCGATAGCCCCTATTTGATTCAGCTTTTTTCCGCTCAGTCAGCGTCGGTGACCGAAGCTTATGCCCGCGCTCTTCGCATGAAGTTGCCGCGTGCTGAAATCATCGGACACAGCACTCGCCACATGATCCATGCCGGTGAAATTCTTCATCATGGTTGCTTGATCGTCATTAGTCAGTTTACGCATACGCAACTTACCTCCGCCGTGCAACCCTATAGCGGTTCGCCCGATCTCGACAGCTACGATTTTCGTCATGCGCTCAATCTCAGCCCGGCCAGTTGCGCGGTGGTCAGTTTTGCCGTGCAAGTGCAGCGGGTCGACTATCCAATCTATAGCGCATTTCGCTGTGAAGAAGCTTGCCCGCCGGTGGCTGGCGGTTTGGCTCAGGCAACCGAAGATGGCTGCTGGGTGCTGCATCAAGAGAAGGTGTACCACAACGCAGCGGTGGCGGTCGCACTGCATGGCGACGCGCTGAAAGTATGGACGCACGCTTATTCGGAGTGGAACCCGGTCGGGATGTATCACAAGGTGACGGCGGCGCAAGGGCGACGATTGATCGCGCTGGGCAACAAGTCGGCCTATGACGTATACAAGCATTATCTGGCAGACAATCGCGACATCTCTTTGAATCAGCTCATCAACTTTCCGCTTTATCGTGAAGTGAACAACAAAAAGGAAGTGTGTTCGGTGTGCGATATCCACGCCGATGGCAGCATGACCTTTGACCGTGATTGGCAAGTGGGCGATGAGGTACGCTTTTGCTATAACCACCCCTCTTTGACGCTGGAGCAGTTAAAGCATGGCGTGATGGAGTTGGCGATGCATCAGCCCGAATCGGTGTTTATCTACAACTGTGCTTCGCGGCTTGATTTCATTGACGGTGCCGAAGAGGTGAGTGCCTTCAATGAACTGGCCACCACCAATGGCAGCTATTGCATGGGTGAGATATACAGTGAAGGTGCTTCGCTGGAGATTTTGCATCATAGCCTAACCTATTTGGCGCTGCGCGAAAGCGACGAAGTAACACGTTTTCACTTGCCCTCCAATGAGATAAGCAGCAGCATTTCACCGCTGTTCTGTTTGATCCGCAGCGCCATTGCTGATCTGGACAACATGAATGCGCATATGGAGTACCAGCTTGAGCGTCAGGCGATGCGTCTGCAAGAGAGCTATCGCCGCGATAGCCGTACTGGACTGCCCAATCGTACTGCGCTTAAAGAGTCCCTCAGTGATATTCAAGCGGACGAGCACCTCCTGACACTCAAGTTGCTCAATTTTAACCACATCAATGAGAAATACGGTTATCAAGTTGGTGATGAGCTGTTGCAGATGCTATCGGCTCACTTTACCACACGGCTGCGCAAACGCCTTGGCAAAGGGGCGAATCTGCGTATCTACAGCATTGGGGTGGGAGAGTGGGCGTTTGTCTTTCGTGCCGGGCTGTGCGGTGAAACCATCAAACAGCTTTTCACCCGATTTGCCGATCTGATCGAACAAACCAACTTTGAACCCTCTGGGCTTGAGCATGTGGATTATCTCTCCATTTCGCTCTGTGGCGGTTTGGCGAGTCGGCGTGACTTCCCCAATGCCAGTGGTGATGAGCTCTTGCTGAAAGCGATTGAAGCTCGTCGGGTTGGGGTGCGTAACAACACCCACATTTGTGACGCTAAAGAAGCGCAAGTCAGCGAAGAGGCACGCCGCGAGCAGCTCGGCTGGCTGGGTTGTGTCAGCCGCGCCATCTTGCAGCAAAACATCGTTACCTATGCGCAGCCGATTTTTCACGCCGATGGTAAAACGCCTTCGGCTAAAGAGTGTTTAGTGCGCATTGTGGAAGACGACGGGCGCATTGTGTTGCCGGGGCAGTTTCTGCCGATTATCACGGGCACTCATCTCTACACTCGTTTAAGCCGGCATATGATCCAAAGCACTCTCGACTACATGCAAGATAAGCAGGAGGCGTTTTCGATCAACTTGTCACCACAAGATTTGCTCAGTGACAGAACGCTCTTGTTGCTTGAAGCCTCGATCAACCAGCTCAACAATCCCAGCCGCATTGGTTTGGAAGTGCTGGAGTCGGAGCAAATTAAAGATTACGGGCGGATGATCGAAGTGTGTAGCCACTTTCGCCGCTTGGGGGCGCGCATCATCGTCGATGATTTTGGCTCTGGTTACTCCAATATTGACGAAATCATCAAGTTGGAACCGGAAATCATTAAGCTCGATGGCAGCTTGATCCGCAATATTGATCAAGATGAGAAGCAGCGCAAAATTGCTAACCAACTGGTGCGATTGTGCCAAGTGTTGAATGCAAAAACCGTGGCGGAATTTGTGCACAACCAGCAGGTTTGCCAGATAGTGCAGGACATGGGAGTGGATTACTTGCAGGGCTATTTCTTAGGTGAGCCGCAACGGCTGTTTTAAGGGCTTAAAGCCAACAGCAAGGCTGGCGGGCCTTGCTGTTGTGCTTTCCTCACTTGAGTGAGTGGCCACTTCGGTCTGCGTGGAAAACCTGCAAATAGTGTTGCAAAAACTGCTGCATCTGCTGCGCCTGTGCCAGCTCGCCACTTTGCGCTAAAAGTTCGGCGGCGATCTCCATAGTGCACAAATTGCCCGGCTGCTGGTTGCGGCGCAATTGGTAGGCCGATTCCGCTCGGCTATTGATGCTCAAACAAGGCAATTGTGCCAGCCATTCGCTCTTATTGAGCATTTTCCTCGCCTCCTGCCAAGTGCCATCCAAAATCACAAACACGCTTTGACGCTGCTGAGCCGCGCTGCTTTGCTGCACCTGAGGCAAGGTGTGCGCTTGTGGATGCGGGTAGAGCAACACAGGGAAGAGGGTCGGGTCTTCCACCAGCGTCTGCCACTGTGGTGGTGGCGTTTGACGCTGCCAAATCATCTGTTCGACCTTAATTCCAAACCAGTGCAACAGTTTGCCGCTGTTGCTCAAACGCGCGGGTTCATTTGGGTGCTGGAGCAAAACGAAACGCAGCGAGCTTTCTATCTGCGGAATGTCCCCACACACGCACTGGTGGAGAAAGCCGCAACGCGGGCAAGGTTGCGCCATCACAAACGCACCCCATCTCGCACTGGGCTGATGCCATCGGCAAACAGTTTGACGCCGCTTATCTGCGCCGCACTCGCCTCTGGTGCTAAGCTTGGGTTGAGTGGGTAGCTAAGGCCGTTGTATTGCATCCGGTGTTTGCCTGATGCTGCGCCGCCGCCGCCGCTTACCTCAAAAATCAGATCTTGCCAGCCAGAGCTGCGCTGCGTGCCAAGGTAGATAGGGCTGCGCACCAGCGTGATACGGCTGTTAAAGCGCCATTGGTCGGCGTGATTTTCAAAAATCAGTAAGGTACAACCGCCAGAGCCGCACCAGTCAAGCTGAGTAAGCAGCTCAGGATTACCATCGCCGTTCAGATCGTAGGTGAGCCAGCGATATTGGTTATTTTTCGGGTCGGTTTTGTGCAAGCGAAAGTACTCACGCACAGCACTGTCCACTTTAGCGTTGTAGTCGGCACTGGCGTTGATGTCGCCGCTGCTTGGTAGCGCCACTTGTTGCTCAGTGTCAGATTCGACAGAGACGTTTGAGGACACTTTCGCGGGGTAAAGTACCAGCCCACCTTGAGCAATAGGGTAAACCACGCTGCCGACCTTTTCTTGTTCCGCTTTGAGCTGTGAGCCCGTGCGAGTAAAAATGCGTTCGGTGATCAGTTTTTGCCCTTGGTGACGGGTCATCACCACTTGAATCTGATTGGGATTTAACTGCTGCCAGTAGCCATGCTCTAAAAGCGGGCGCTCTTGATCGGCGTAGAGATAGCGGGTTTGCGCGCTATGGTCGGCCTTCAACTCCAGATGGACAGAAAATCCGGCCGATTGGGTTGAGGTCGCCGTGTATAGGCCGCTCCAGTTGGCTGTGGCATCGAGGTTGGAAGTGGTCGCGCAGCCATTAAAGGTGGTTTTGTCCTGTGTGAGGGTGGCTTTCCAGCCATACAAGGCGTTGTTTTTTGCATCGCGGCACAGGTTTTCGGTCAGTAACAGGCGGCCTGAACTCAGTTGATAGTCGCGTTTACGTGGGCTCAACTGGCTGCGTTCAATGTCGAGTACCCGAGTCGGCGTGCCTGCTTGCGTGAACGTCAGGTTGTCGCGGTTAAAACTCAGCGACCAATCGGGCTGGTTGCCAAACGCTCGGGTAGGACGTTTGGCTTGGTCACACTGCTGCTGGCGAGTGGCATCGACGTAGTTGATTTGTTCCACCACAAAACGAGCATCGTACTCGGCGGCAAAGCCTTCAGAGGTAGTGCTTTCCAGATGGCCGATGAATTCACCATACAGAGTTTGATAAGGCGTCTGATTGAGAGACTTCACTTGCTGGCGCTGCTGCGCCGAGAGCTGTAGCCAATATTGCTGGTTGCTACCACACGGCGTGAGGTATTGCGTCTCGTGGCCCACCACCGCAGTGCCAGACAAAAGAAAAGGCTGCGCCACCACGCTCTCGGGCTTGTTTAAACTGGCCTCAGGGGGCGGGGCAGATTTTATAGCGACGTTATCAGAGCTGGAACAGGCTTGCAGTAGCATCAGCAGCGAGAGTGTGGCTGGGGTTTTCAGCGCCTTCATGGTATACCTTTTTGCGTATCGAAATCTGCTTGGACACCATTATGGCATATTGGTTGTTTAAAACTGAACCGGGCACCTTTACCATCGACACCTTGCGCGTACAAAACATCTCATGTTGGGAAGGAGTACGCAATTATCAAGCAAGAAACCTGGCCATCGCGGCGCTGAAAGAAAAGGGCAGGATAGACCTGCCCCAATGTGCGGTTTAGAGCAAGTGTTGCTGTAAGTAGTGGGCGACGGCATCGTCTGCATTGCTGCCGATCACTTCATTGTCAGGCAGTGCCCGTTTTACTTTCTCGTGTGAGGTTGCCATCACCAAACCTTTGCCCGCCATCGACAGCATTTCAACATCATTCATCCCGTCGCCAAACGCAACGCAGTTTTGCAAACCAAGACCCAGCGATTGCGCCACCACTTGTAATGCATCCCCTTTCGAGACCTCTTTGGCCATCACTTCCAAACACCAAGGGGTGGAAAAGGCGATGTTGAGCTTCTCACCAAAGGCGGCGCGCAGTTCGTTTTCAAACATCACCAAATGCTCGTGGTCTTGCGCTGGGTGAGTGAAAAAAATCTTGGCAATGCCATCGGTAGGCGCTTGGTCAATGTCGAACAACTGGTAGGTAAAGCCCGAATCTTCGTGGAAGTGACGCAGCGTCTCATCGTCTCGATCCATCAACCAACGATCATCTTGGTAGATGTGCACAAACAGCATCGGATCGTTTTTGACGATATCGATGATCGGTTGCACCAGCTCGGCAGGCACGTTGTTGCTGTACATTAATTGGTCTTGTTGATCGTGCACGCGCGCGCCGTTTGAGGTGATCATGTACGCAGGAATGCCCGTCTGGGCACGAATGCCCGCCACATCCACGTGGTGGCGACCAGTGGCAAAAACGAACGTGTAGCCTTGGTCGTGCAGGGCTTTCAGCGTCTGTTTGGAAAACTCGCTCAACTGGTGGTTGGGGGCCAGTAAGGTGCCGTCTAAATCAGAAGCGACAATTTTGGTGATCTCTCTACAAGGTAAGCGCGTAGTCATGAAACTCTCTTATATCAGCAAAGGCGAAGGAAATAGGGCCAATCCACCAGCGCAGAGCGTGCGATACAGGATTGGGTGTTGCACAGGGCGTGGTCAACCCAGCGGTCAACGAGCCCGTGCAACAAGGGGGAATGGCCACAGTGTAGGGGAAAATACGGAAGAAAAAGAGGGTAAATCCTGTTTTGTTCCTTTCCTCTTTATGCTCTGCGCCGTATACATCGGTTGGTTTTATTGCAGAAAGTGAAACAGCGCATCTAACGCCTGATTACGATACTGATCTTGTTCAAACAGCAGTTCATGTTGCGCGCCGTCAATGGTGATCATTTGGCTGTTCTTATTGGTTTTGCAGAGCTTTTTATAGAACTGATTCTGCGCCTGATTACTGACGATACGATCATTACCCGCTTGCAGCAGTAACACCGGGATCTTGAGCTGGCGAGTCATTTGTAGACACTGTTTGGTTGCCATTAATCCCTGCCAAACCCAGCGCGTGCTCGGTCCGCCGACTTGCAGCTCCGGTTTGTCAGTATAGAGTTGGCGAAACCAGTGGTAACGCGCTTTACTTTGGCTGAGCGGGTTATCTTCAAATGGTTTGGCGTAATAAGGCTGGTGGCCGGGCGCGTAAGTAGGTGTGGGATATACTGCGGTGAGGATCTGGCTGACGGCGATAGCGACTGGGCTGAGATACCACGGCAGGTTGATGCCAAACATGGGTGCACTGAGCACCAATTTATCAAACGGATGGTGTGGGTACGTTTGTAGGTAGCGAGTGGCGATAGCGCCGCCCATCGAGTGCGAGACCAAATGGCGTTGCTGATAGCCTTCCAGCGCAAAATGTTGCACAACGCTGGCGAGATCGCGCACATAATCATCGAACTCATACACATGGCCGATATCCGAATCTTGCACTAGGCGATCCGACAAACCTTGGCCGCGATGATCGTAACTGTAGACGTCATAGCCTTGGCGATAGAAATCGAACAGCAACTCCTGATATTTCCACGATGACTCAATGCGGCCATTCACCAGTAGCACCGCTTTGCTGTGCTTTCGGTCGGTCAGTTTGCACCAGTACAATTTGGTTTTGTCGCTGCTCTTGAAATACCCCTCTTGGCGCTGCTGCCACAGGGCAGCAATCGGACCAGCTATTGCTTGCTCAAACAAGTTCTCTTGAGTATAAGAGGGAAGAGAAGGGTTATTAACCATTAACAAACTACCTGAATGCGACGTTTCTAGCCGAGTATGATCAGAGAATTAGCGGAGAATTGCAATGGATACACATGTCTGGCTCGCCTATGTCCTTACGGCGATCGTGTTCAGCCTCGCCCCGGGCTCTGGCACGGTGAACTCGATCAGCAACGGGATTAGCTACGGTACGCGCAAATCTCTTGCTGCTATTGCTGGTCTGCAAATTGGCTTGTCGATCCACATTATTCTTGTTGGAGCGGGTATTGGTGCGCTGGTTGCGCAGTCGGCCACCGCGTTTACCGTGATTAAGTGGGTAGGAGCTATTTATCTGGTTTGGCTTGGTCTTCAAAAATGGCGTGATACTTCTGGGCTAGCCACCGTGCAGCAGCAAGGGACCGTTTCTTCGCGGTCATTGCTGCATAAAGCGGTGTTGGTCAATTTGACCAATCCGAAATCGATTGTCTTTTTGGTCGCGCTGTTTCCCCAGTTCATCGACCCGAGCCGAGATCAGGTGACGCAGCTTGCTGTGCTTGGCCTGACAACGGTCGTGATCGATTCACTGGTGATGCTCGGTTATACCTCGCTGGCGGCGCAAATGGGGCGTTTTATTCGCTCTGAGCGGGTGATGGGCAAAATAAACAAACTATTTGGTTCAATGTTTATGGGTTGTGGTGCATTATTAGCGGCAGCAAAAACATAATTAAAATCAATCAGTGCTAGCAAAAGAATTTATAAGCAGATGAAATCCACTTACGTCGCGCGGCAACCTATTTTTAATCGCAAAAAGCATACTTTGGGGTATGAACTGCTGTTTCGTGATGGCGAAAGTAACGCCTACCCAACGCATATTGCTTCGAACCGCGCGACCTATCGTCTGATTGTGGAGAATTTTCTCTCCATCGGTATCAATCCGCTGATCCAATCCTCACGCTGTTTTATCAATTTCCCTTACCAAAGCTTGATTCGTCGTTTGCCACTGAGTTTGCCCAAAAACAAAGTGGTGGTGGAAGTGTTGGAAACCTGCGAGCCGACCGACGAACTGCTTGAAGCGATTCGCGAACTGCACCGTGAAGGCTATGTGATCGCGCTTGATGATTTTACCTTGATGCCGGAATGGCGCCGTTTTCTGCCTTTTGTACATATTGTCAAACTGGATGTAATGGCGCTGGGGCTCGACAATGCCTGCGAGCTGGTGCGTGAGCATCAAGCGCGTCGGGTGAAGTACCATTTCTTAGCGGAAAAAATCGAAAGCGCGCAGGAGTTTGAGCAGGCCAAAGAGGCGGGCTTTAAGTTCTTTCAGGGCTATTTTTTCAGTAAACCTGAGATGATCGAAACCAAGTACGTCAGCCCAGAGCACGCGGTGGCGTTGGAGCTGTTTCGCGAAGTGTGCCAACTGGAGCCGGATTTCGATCGGATTGAAAAGATCATCAGCCAAGATGTCACACTCTCCTACAAGCTGCTGAAATTCGTCAACACCCAGTCGACCCGCTTGGAAGTGAAGATTGCCTCATTTCGCCAAGCGCTGATTTATCTTGGCCAAGACAAGCTGAAAATATTTGTCTCCTTAGTGGTTGCTTCGTACATTTCGGCCCGCAAGCCACGTGAGCTGTATAACCTTTCTCTGCAGCGTGCTCAGTTTTGTGAGTTGATGTCGCGTCGCCACCCATTCAGTCGTCATCACGAACAAGGTTTTATGATCGGTTTGCTGTCGATTTTGGATGCAATGATGGATCTCTCTGTCGACACGCTGGTGGGGAGTCTGCCGCTCAGTGATGTGGTGAAACAAGCGCTGCTGCATCGTGAGGGCGCTTATGGAGACCTCATCGCATTAGAAGAGTGTTTCGAGCAAGCCGACTGGAGTGGCATTGAACAGATCTCCGATAAACTGGGGTTGTCGATGGACGAGGTCAAATACGAGTTGATTGAAGCGCAGCGCTGGTCGCAGGAGCTATCTCAGATATAGCCGCCAACCTTCGCTGAGTTCTGACCAAAAGCTGACTCGTTCGCTGAACTTGTCAGCTTTTTTCTTGCTATATTTTCGCTGCGAAAACAATCAAGGAAAAAGTGATGCGCGAAAGAGTGCTGTTTTTTGATCTACTCCGCTGTGTTGCGGCCGTGGCGGTGATTGCCATCCATGTCTTGGCGCCTTACCGCGAGCTATTGGGTACCATCCCGTTTTCACATTGGGCGACGGCGGTCAGTATCAACAGTGTAACCCGCTGGGCGGTGCCGGTGTTTATTTTGATTACCGGCGCCTTGATGCTCAGTGATACTCGCCCTTTTGCTGCGTCTTACTACATCAAACGCCGTTTGGGGAAAGTGCTGTTGCCCTTCGTGGTTTGGTCGCTGTTTTATGCCTATCTCAGCGGTTGGAGCGCCAGCGGTTTTGACGCGCAGCAGGTTCAGGACGTATTGGCGCACAGCCCCCAGCATGCGACCTATTACCACCTTGGCTTTTTCTACTACTTTATTCCCCTTTACGTTCTTATCCCTATTTTCCACTGGTTGGTCATGCAGGGACAAGATCGCGTATTGTATGCTTACACCAGTGTGTGGCTGATCACGACCGCACTCTATTTGCTTGGCATCGATGGCATTTGGAGCCATGAACTTTGGCTGTACTCCGGCTACTTACCACTGGGTTATCTGCTGTTTCATCGTTTTCCGGACACGGGGAAAACGGTGCTGTGGGTCAGCTTACTTGGCTTGGTCGCCCTCGCACTGACGGTGACGATGTTGATTTCCAATAGTCTTGAAGCGGGTCAGTACAGCGTCGGACGTTGGCTGTCGTATAAGACGCTCAATGTGGTGTTGGCAGCGACGATGGTGTTCGCCTTGTGTCGTTATGTCGCGGCCAAGTTACCCAGCGGTTGGTGGCGCACAATTGGTTTGGTGAGCCGTCACAGTTTGGGGATCTACCTGCTACATCCGATTTTCCTCTGGCCGATGAAAGCATTCGGCTGGCATCAGGGAAATCCTGCGTGGGTGATCCCGCTATGGATTGTATTGAGTGGGGCGGGCGCTTTGGCGCTCAGTTATCTCTTTTCTCTTTCCGCGAAAACGCGCTGGTTGTTACCTTAGTTTTTGTCGCGTTGCAGGGCAAAGTGAAGAAATTTATCGCCTTGATAAGTTAGCATCCCTTTGTCTCCGGGATTGAGGGCGTGGTAGTAGTGAATACCTACTTGAAATTCTCGTTTTGGCCCGAATGCGCCCCGTTGCACGTAGATCCAGTACTCTTGGTCCTCTTCTTCGGGCTTGGCGTCAGTGATGGGAATCACCTGCTTATCCAGCACAGTGACTTGCACACTCTGCTCAGGTGCATCTCTACCTTGAATGTGTTTATGGAAAAAATGGATAAACAGCCAAGCGCCAAGAGCAATGAGCGCGATGAGCGCCAGAAACAGAGAAACAGGCATGATAACCTCCAGAGTAATGGGAGCTTTATTCTACCGAACTCCCTGAATTATCAGCGTTTGAGTGTGGCTGATTCGTGATCTGATGAAAAAGGCATAACAAAAACTCGGCGTACTTCACGTTTTATGCTCGATGGCGTCGACCAAGCGAGGAAAAATAGTCAAAGCTGGCTCGAAAAGTGGATGGTTTTCTAGCAGAATCTTTTTAAAGCAAACACCTCGATAAGGAGGGCACGATGTCAGACATTGAAAACGTAGTTACTCGTACCCGAAGGTTGGAAACATTGCTGCGTAACCAATACCATGCGCAAGGCAAGGGGTTACATCAGTTGATCACCAGCTGTGAAGAGCGATTGCCGCATGATGTGATCGCCAAACTGCGCTTCATTGCCACAATCAGGAATAAAGTGGTGCATGAAGATCAATATCAATTGGATGATAAACAAGGCTTTTTCTCCGCCTGTGATGAGTGTGAGCGAGAGCTGACACCGCGTAGCGGTCGGTTTATTTGGCGCGTTGCTATCCTATTGATGTTGCTGATAACGGCTGGTGCGGTGGCTTTTTACTACGCCAATTGGGAGGTGCTCAGTCAGCACCTGAAATAAGAAGTAAATAGAATAAAAAACGGGATGCATCAGCATCCCGTTTTTTTTGGAAATCAATCTTAGTACATCATGGGTAGCGTCATTAGCCCAACGATAACTGCGATCATTACCAGTCCTTGTTTTTGAGAAGAAGACATCACAATACTACCTCCAGACTTTTGTTGATGAACTTTATGTAATCAATATAGCATCCTTTTCTTTCGTTGATCAAGTATCTGACGTTAATCTTGCAAAAAAATAACTTTAGTCGCCTATATATGGCGATTTTTATTAATAAAACAGTGTTTTTTGATTGGTTTATTGTTGTTCTTAGTCGCCGTTTATGTGCTTTTTGTTTTTTAAGTTTATGTAATTTAAGGAATAATAATTTGGTTGATGTTGGTCAATTTTCATTTGGCTTTGTTTGTTGGCTTTGGCTTGGTATCTGGATTTTTGTTGGGTTGTTACTATGTTTATTTCTTTCGATTGCGATGCTCTTAAAAGTCAATCACTTTTGATGGTGGCTTTTATCACTATTTGAGAATTTTCTTGTTAAGAATGATAGTTAAGACAGTTTACGATGAATTTTCTTGGTCTTTGATTAATTTTTTATGATTAACACTATGAAATGATTGATTATATTTCGTATTGATTACTATTTTATTAAGTGAAAAATGTGATTTTTATTCATTTTTACTTTCTCTATTGGTATGGCTGGTCTGGCCACGATGCGGTAACGTTTGCTTTTCTGATTTTTTCTACGGATTGCTTGGCATTCTGGTTGCGGATTGCAACGCTAAAGGTTTTTCTTCGCCCAGCGGAATAAACAGATTCCTTTGCCCTTGCGTTTTACCAGTAGGTCGTTATTCGCTATCAAGATCCAACTTTCGTGGTTTACTGCTTTACATACAGTTTCTGCTACCTAGACTAGCCGCGTTAAAAGTGAAAGGGTAATGCAGATGTGGAGTTGGCTGGCTATAGGCTTATCAGGAGTGACATCCGTATTGGGTGCGCGTCAATCGAGCCGGACTCAGACCTTGGTGTTTAAAGTGTTAACTTTGGCACTGCTCTGCGTTTTAGTCGTCACTCAAGGGCCGAAGCAGGGATACACCTACTGGGTTGCCGCTGGCCTTATGATTTCTATCGTTGCCGATGTGTTACATACCCTACGCGCCAGAAAAACCTTTTACTTTACTGGTTTTCTAGTGGCGCAACTTTGCTATAGCAAATCGTTCTGGGTGCAACTCAATGGCGAGATTGTCTGGTGGTTGCTTGCCCTGTTGCTGGCGGCCAGTATCGTTGCCTTCTTTTTGCTGCTACCTCAACTCGATTCTCTGGTCTTTCCCGTGGTCATCATGGGGATAATGTTGGTGCAAATGGCATGGGCGGCTGGGGAAGTGTGGCTGCAAAGTGCTTCGCTGGCCAATGCGGTAGGTTTTGGTGGTGCGTTGGTGATGATCTACTCGGCACTGGCTTATGCTATTCACGGCTATCGCAAGCCGATGAAGCGCGCCTATGTTTGGGTGTCGGGCAGCTACTTTCTTGCCCATGCACTGATCGTCGCTTCTATTATCTACTAGCGCCTCTCTGCTCGTTGAGTTCATCGTCAAGCCAGTATTGTACTGCTATACTGGCGCCATTGTTGTACTTCGAGATCTCTGATGGACATTCTTGCCGCAGCCACCATGCTGTTTCTGATTATGGACCCTTTGGGCAATTTGCCGATTGTCTTGTCCATTTTAAAACATATCGATCCTAAAAGACGCCGTAAGGTACTGATTCGAGAGTTACTCTTCGCTCTGATGATCCTGATGCTCTTTCTTTTTGCCGGGCAGAGTATTCTCAATTTTCTCCATGTCGAACCGGAAACGCTGAGCATTTCAGGCGGAATCATCTTATTCATCATCGCGATTAAAATGATTTTCCCCAGTGCAGGCAGTATCACCGGACTTGCGGCAGGTAAAGAGCCCTTCATTGTGCCGATGGCCATCCCGATGATCGCTGGACCGTCGGTGATTGCTGCGCTCTTGCTGTTGTCTACTCAGCATCCGAACAATTTGGCGGAACTGTCGGCGGCGGTTGCCTTGGCGTGGTTTGCCACCTTTATCATTTTGATGTTCTACGGTTTCTTCCATCGCATTCTCGGTGAACGCGGCCTTAAAGCGGTGGAGCGTTTGATGGGGCTGCTGCTGGTGATGATTTCCACCCAGATGTTTCTCAACGGGGTCAAGAGTTACATGGGAATGTAAATGGAATAAAAAATGCCGCTGACATTCAGCGGCATTTTTTTACATCATGTATTTACGGCGAATATCGAGCAGGGCGAAGATGCCAAACAGCAAAATCGAATATTTGTCCCAGCGAGTCATAGCGATTTTGTCGCCAAATGCGCCAATAAAAATCGCCATTTGTAAGCCGTGCATAATGAACAGAAAGGCGGCCATGATGTACAGAACAATCGCCGCATTGCCCGGAAAGGGGGCGAAGATGTTGAAAATCAGAATAAACCAGACGAAGGCAATCGCGGCTTTGGCCAGCAGGAGCAACGCTTTCATGACAGAATCCTTTTACGATGGTTGTCGTTGGTAGAGACGGTAACTGACCTGACCGGCGGTTTTTTCACGGTGCAAGTGCCAGGTCGCGGGCAAGTTTTCTCCCTGCCACTCTTTTTCCGCCTCAATATAGATCATCGCATCCTCGACCAGCCAGCCATTTTGTTCCAAAAGTGTCACTGTTTCTTGCAGCAAGCCTTGGCGAAACGGTGGGTCAATAAACACCACGTGCTGCGGTGTGCCTTGCTGCTTAAGGAATTGCAACGCATCACCGCTGACCAACTGGATATTATTGGCTTTGACTGCCGTGACATTTTGTTGCAATTGGGCAAACGCTTTAGGGTTGAGTTCCACCATGGTCACAAGCTTTGCCTGGCGTGAGGCCGCTTCAAACCCGAGCCCGCCGGAGCCAGCAAACAGATCCAAACAATGCGCGTGTGGGATCTCTTGCGCTAGCCAGTTGAACAGTGTCTCTTTGACCCGATCGGTGGTTGGCCGCAGGCCCTCAGCGTCGTGTACCGGCAGTTTTCGGCCTCGCCATAAGCCACTGATGATGCGCACACAGCCAACGGATGGCTTATTTTGTGATGTGTTTTGCTGGTGACGTCTTACCATAGATTTTTTGACCGCTAATTAAGTGTTACTATAGCCAATCCTCCAGGCGCAGCGCCTGGATAGAGCCCAGAGTTTCATTGTGACAGAGTGTACCACTATTCCGCTGAGAAAAACGGAATAGCCCAGAGTGCACTGGTTGAAGAGTTCACTTTTCTTTGTGCCTTGTGCTGGAGAAAAGCAGAGAGTCAGTAAAAATCAGGATATCTCCCGATGACGGAAAAGAAAAAGCGCGGATTATTATCATGGCTTGGTTTTGGTGAAGAAGAGCAAACCAAAGCAACGCAACACCAAGCCACTCCATCTCAATCCGCTGAAGAACAAGAACCGCAGTTAGTTGAAGAAAGTCTAAGCGATTCGCAGCCAGCCGAGCGTGTCGCGGAGAGCGCAGAAAGCCCAGAAAGTACACTTGCGATGCCGCAAGAAGAGAGCGAAGCGCTTTCTAGCGCTGACCCTGAACCTGTTGTGGAGCGCGTGCAAGAGCAGGAAAAACCCAGTGAGAGTTTTTTTGCCCGTTTAAAGCGCAGCCTGAGCCGTACCAAAGCCAATATCGGCGCTGGCTTCTTTGGCCTGTTCAAAGGCAAAAAAATCGATGATGAGCTGTTTGAAGAGCTCGAAGAGCAACTCTTGATTGCTGATGTGGGCATGGAGACTACGCTCAAAATCATTGAAAACCTGACCGAAAAAGCATCGCGCAGTGACTTGCGTGACGGTGAAGCGCTGTATGGTTTACTTAAAGAAGAGATGGCCGAGATCCTTGCCAAGGTGGAGCAGCCATTGCACATCGACAGCAGCAAAACCCCTTACGTGATCCTGATGGTTGGCGTCAACGGAGTAGGTAAAACCACCACGATTGGTAAGCTCGCGAAACAGTTCCAAAGCCAAGGTAAAAAGGTGATGTTGGCCGCTGGCGATACTTTCCGCGCCGCGGCGGTAGAACAGTTGCAAGTGTGGGGCGAGCGAAACAATGTGCCTGTGATTGCTCAGCACACCGGAGCCGACAGCGCCTCAGTGATTTACGATGCGATCGAAGCGGCGAAAGCGCGTGGGGTCGATGTGGTGATCGCCGATACTGCAGGCCGTTTACAGAACAAGAGCAATTTGATGGAAGAGCTACGTAAAATTGTTCGCGTGATGAAGAAAATTGATGAGTCCGCGCCGCATGAGATCATGCTGACACTGGACGCAGGCACGGGTCAAAATGCGATCAGTCAGGCCAAATTGTTCAGCGATGTGGCGCCCATTACGGGCATTACATTAACCAAACTCGATGGCACGGCCAAAGGTGGGGTAATTTTTGCCATCGCCGACCAGTTTAGCATCCCTATTCGCTATATCGGGGTGGGTGAAGGCATTGAAGACTTGCGACCATTCCAGACGCAAGAATTCATCGACGCCCTGTTTAGCCGCGAAGAGTAAAATCAACAGAGGGATAAGTGGTGATCCGATTTCAGCAGGTGAGCAAAGCGTACCGTGGTGGCCGCCAGGCACTGCAAAAGGTCGATTTTCATTTACGTCGTGGAGAAATGGCTTTTCTGGGCGGACATTCCGGAGCGGGTAAAAGTACCTTGCTTAAGCTGATTTGCGCCATTGAAAGGCCAACCGACGGGCGCATTAGTTTCAATGGCCACGACATCACACGTATCCCGAATCGCGATATTCCGTTTTTGCGCCGTAACATCGGCATTGTCTTTCAAGATCACCGTTTATTGATGGACCGCAGTGTCTACGACAACGTGGCGTTGCCGATGCGCATTGAGTCCATTTCTGAACTGGAGATCAAACGACGTGTCTCGGCGGCGCTAGACAAAACCGATTTATTGGACAAAGCGCGATGTTTGCCGAGCCAGCTTTCCGGTGGGGAGCAGCAACGTGTCGGTATCGCCCGCGCGGTGGTGAATCGACCAACCTTGCTGCTGGCCGATGAACCGACGGGGAACTTAGATCCGGAGTTGTCCAACCGCGTCGTGCGTCTGTTTGAAGAGTTTAATCGCGCTGGCGTCACCATTTTGCTCGCTACCCACGACATCAGCTTGGTTAACTCGCGCCCTCAATATCGTCACTTTGAGCTCAATCAAGGCTTTCTTAGCGAGGTAGAAGATTATGGCCGCGAATAAACGCATACAAAAGTCTTCCCCCAAAGCCAAAAGCAATCGACCGAAAACCGACAGCTTTTTTGCCATTCACCTGAAGCAGGCGAAAGCGTCACTAAGCGCAATTTGGCAGCGCCCTTTGGGCAATCTGTTGACGTTAGCAGTGATCTCCGTAGCGCTTTCCATGCCCGCGTGTCTTTATCTGCTCGGTAAAAACATAGCAGGGGCGACATCGCATGTGACCTCTCCTGCTCAAGTTAGTGCTTACTTGCGTCAAGGTGTTCCAGAAGCGAGAGTGATGATTCTCAAAGATGAGTTGGAAGCGCAAGAGGATGTCGGCAAAGTGGAATACATTTCGCCGCAGCAAGGATTGGCCGATTTAAGTCAATACTCCGGTTTTGAGCAGGCACTAAGCTTGCTCGATAACTATGCTTTGCCTGGGGTATTAGTGATCACGCCCAGTAGCGAAGAGCAGGTGGCGGTCAAACGCTTAGCACAAATTGTCGCTGCCAGCGACGATGTGACCGATGTGCGTTTAGATGAAGATTGGCTCACCCGTCTCGATGCGATAAAAACACTGGCGAGCATCATTGTCATTACCCTGACACTTCTGATGCTCGGTGCGGTATTTTTGATTGTCGGCAATACGCTGCGTTTTAATGTACTTGCCAACAAAGAAGAGATCCAAACCATGAAATTGATTGGTGCGACCGATGGATTTATCCTCCGTCCGTATCTGTATTCCGGTATGTGGTTTGGTTTATTGGGCAGTGTGATTGCCTGGATTTTAACCGCGTTGATTACTATTCTGCTTAACGGCGCGGTGGAAGATTTGGCCACCTTGTACGACAGCCAGTTTCGTTTGATCGGTCTCAGTTGGGATGAATCCTTGCTGCTGCTGATGACCGGAACCTTTCTTGGCTGTGTCGCGGCGAGATTTTCCGCACAGCGACATTTAAAAGAAATTGAACCAGTTTAAGTGATGCTGGTCTTATATTCGGTGCTCATCCTGACAAGAAAAATCGATTGACTTGTATCGATGGATTGTTTATGGATAATGGCTAACCCAGCTTGAAACTGAGGAAAGATCAGTTCAAGATAGCAGCGCCGACTGGCAATGTTTTACTCCAGATCAGAGATTGATGAGGAATCGAATGACAAATCAAGCGTATCCGATGGCTCTAGTAACGCAAGATAGCCTTGATGGTTATATTCGTTCGGTAAACAGCTATCCCATGCTGAGTGCGGACGAAGAGCGTGAACTCGCAGAGCGTTTGCATTACAAAGGCGAGATTGAAGCAGCGAAAGGGCTGATTTTATCTCATCTGAGATTCGTTGTTCACGTGGCTCGTGGCTATTCCGGTTACGGTTTACCGATGGCCGACTTAGTACAAGAAGGCAACATTGGCCTGATGAAAGCGGTTAAGCGCTTCAACCCAGAAGTCGGTGTAAGACTGGTGTCGTTTGCGGTGCACTGGATCAAAGCGGAGATCCACGAATACGTATTGCGTAACTGGCGCATCGTCAAGATCGCCACCACCAAAGCACAACGTAAGCTGTTTTTTAATCTGCGCAAGTCCAAAAAACGCTTAGGCTGGTTCAACAATGGTGAAGTGGAAACGGTCGCCCGCGAATTGGGTGTCGAGCCTTCAGAAGTACGTGAAATGGAATCCCGTCTTGCTGCGGTCGATTCGACGTTCGATCTCACCGTTGATGATGAAGATTCCGGCAGTGTATCGACAGCGCCAGTGCTTTATTTGGAAGATAAATCTTCTGATATTGCGGATAACCTTGAAGCGCAAAACTGGGAAGAGCACACCAACAACCGCCTTTCTTTGGCGTTAGCGAGTCTGGATGAGCGCAGCCAGCATATTGTGCGTTCTCGTTGGTTGGACGACGACAAAGCGACGCTGCAAGATTTGGCTGAACGTTATGGTGTTTCTGCCGAGCGTATTCGACAGCTAGAGAAAAACGCCATGAAGAAGCTGAAAATGGCAGTTGGTGAAATCTAAAACCAACGAAAGAGTTATTCTAAAAAAACCGGGATCGAGAGATCCCGGTTTTTTTTCATTTTTTGATCAGAAAAGTTGCGATAAACGGCGTAAAAACATCACCAAGCCTGTGAATAACTCTGTGAGGTAATTATTTATCGTCTGTTCGCAAGCCGGACAAAATAAGGGTTCAGATGGGCTTAGAGCTTGGGGATAGTTATAATCCTACGCACAAGAAGATCAGGATCATTACTACATCTTGTGGATCTTTGGATCAAAAAATACCTTATCAACGCAATCCACAGCTTTATCCACAATTGATTGATTTTTGCACTTCAAAAAATGCCCTGAAGAACTATGTGTCTAAGTTTGCCTCTGGATAGGTTACAATCCCGTCAGCTAACAACAAGAACAGAGAGAAAGTAAATGGAACAGTTCAAACACATTGATGTACAAAGTGCGCAAGCGTTGCTGGAGAGCGGTGAAGCTCGTTTGGTGGATATTCGCGATCCGCAATCCTTTGCTGTGGCACATGCCAATTCCGCTTTCCATCTCACCAATGACAGCATGGTTACCTTTATGAATGAGGTTGAGCTGGATCAGCCTATTCTGGTGATGTGTTATCACGGCATCAGCAGTCAAGGGGCCGCTCAGTATCTAGTGAATCAAGGTTTTGAAGAGGTTTACAGCGTTGATGGTGGTTTTGAAGCATGGCACCGTGCAAACTTACCAGTAGAGCGTAGCTAGTGGCGTAAAAGTAAAAGCAGAGAGGTTTGGGTATGAGGCGATTAGTGGCACTAAACAACCCAAGGATGATGCAAGCATTTATCGATTACATGGCATCGCAGCAAATTGAATTGCAGATGATGCCAGAAGGTGAGGGGATGTTTGCCCTCTGGTTGTTAGATGAGCAGTATCTGCTTGAGGTTGAAGCGGAGCTCGATCGCTTCTTAGCCAATCCATCAGACAGCAAATACAGTGCAGCTTCGTGGCAGGTAGCGGAAACGCGCAAAGCACGTTTTCGCTACCGTTCGCCCAGTCTCGGTGCGATGGTCAAAGCCAAAGCGGGACCACTTACGCTGGCGATCATGCTGCTGTGTAGTGTGATTTATCTTTTGCAAACCTTTGGCCTAGCGGATGCGGTATTTGCTCTGTTGCATTTTCCTGCGGCGGCCGAACAGCAATGGCAGCTATGGCGCTGGGTCAGCCACGCTGTGCTGCATTTTTCTGTGCTGCATATTGCTTTCAACCTTTTGTGGTGGTGGCAGTTGGGCGGTGAGCTGGAGCAGCGACTTGGCACGCGCAAACTATTGCAACTGTTTGTCATCTCTGCCGCGTTGTCTGGTGTTGGTCAGTTTATGGTCCATGGTGCCAATTTTGGTGGCTTGTCTGGCGTGGTATACGCGCTTGTCGGCTATGTGTGGATTTTCGGCTATCGCTGTCCACACAAGGGCCTTTTCTTACCTAAACCTATCGTGGCATTTATGTTGGTGTGGCTGGTGCTTGGTTACGTGCAGCCCTTTATGCCAATTGGCAATACCGCGCATTTGGTTGGGTTACTCGCGGGGATGGCGCTGGCGTATCTTGATTCAACCAAAGCAAAAAATCAAAAAGCGGCCTGAGCCGCTTTTTTAACGTGGTCATCCGTTTTGCTGATTACTGATAGAGATACTTAGTAAATAGCAGGTCGGCAATCACGGTTTTGCCTGTTTCTGGCAGTAAAATCTCGTTTAAGTATGCGACCAAGTTTTTGCGCAGATCTTCCCGTCCAGCCAGTGACTTGACCGTCTCTTCGGTTTGCTGACCGAGCATTTCTACCACAGCATCGCGGATAAGCGGTTGATGACGCTCGACCAAAGCGAGATCTTCGCTGCTCATCACCATCACATCAATACGCACTTGCACGTAACCGAGCTTTTTCCCTTTGGTATAGAAGTTGGTCGTCAGATCCGGTTCCAAAGTGAAATAAGCCAGTTTCGGCCCTGCTTTTTCTTCCTCCGCGAACGTAGGAAGCGAAACCAGCACACTGAGTGCGAGAATTATTTGGACTATATAACGTTTGTACATATTTCTATCTTTTCTTTCTTCTGATTACGATACTCGAAACGCGTTTGTCTTGTTACAATGGGCGGTCCAAATGTCACATAAGTTATAACAATCGTTACGGTAAGTCGTTGCCGTAATGTGTTGCTTTATTGTACGCATAAAGCGATCAATTGAATACTAGTATGAATCAGCCGATATCGCCCTATCTTGCTTTATTATCACAAGCGAGATGGCAAACTACCGAACATTTTGCCTACCCCAATGAGCAGGCCAAACATTGGCTGCATGAACAGGGCTCGTTATCGCGTCGCTTGAACCAGCATTGCCAGAACTTGACGGTTGAATTGCTGCGCAATCAGGCGCTGGATGAGCCGCTCTTACTGGGAGAAGAAAAAGCGTTGCTCAGTCAAGGGCCATGTTTACTGCGAGAAGTGATCCTCTCTGGTGACGGTGCTCGCTGGGTGCTTGGACGTACTTTGATCCCACAGTCGACGCTTTGCGATCAGCCGTACGATTTGGCCACGCTAGGCGAGCTACCACTTGGATTAACCGTATTTAGTGCGGATAATGTTGAACGCGATGCGCTGCAAGTGGCTTGGGTTGAGACCCCATCTGGACGTTTACTTGCGCGCCGCTCACGATTATGGATGAACCACAAACCGATGCTGGTGGCCGAACTGTTTTTACCCCATGCACCAATTTACTCCAAGGAGAGCGTGTAAATGTCGGCAGAAAAAGCCAAAGCATATTGGCAATTGATGAGAATGGATCGGCCGATTGGCTCTTTTTTACTGTTCTGGCCGATGTTGTGGTCGCTGCTTCTGGCTGCGGAAGGGATGCCAGATTGGGACGTTCTACTGGTCTTTACCGCGGGCGTTTTCTTGATGCGTAGCGCCGGGTGTGTCATCAATGATTTTGCCGATCGCCATGTCGATGGCCATGTCAAGCGCACCCAACAGCGCCCATTGCCAGCGGGCAAAGTGACCTCAAAAGAGGCGGTGCTGCTGTTTTTGGCTTTGGGGATAACGTCCTTTCTCTTGGTCCTCACCATGAACTCGCTGACCATTCAGCTCTCCTTTGGTGGCATAGCTTTGGCGTTTGTTTACCCTTTTATGAAGCGTTACACCCATCTCCCGCAGTTGGTGCTAGGACTGGCGTTTAGCTGGGCCATTCCAATGGCGTGGGCGGCGCAAACCAATGAATTGCCTTGGATGGTGTGGTTCCTCTTTACTATTAATGCGCTGTGGACCATCGCTTACGATACCCAGTATGCGATGGTGGATCGCGATGATGACCTGCTTATTGGGGTGAAATCGACCGCGATCTTATTTGGTCGTTTTGACAAACTGATCATCGGATTGTTGCAACTGGCGACCTTAGCGATGTTGCTGTGGCTGGGTCAATATTATCAGTTAGGGCAAAGTTTCTATTGGAGCATACTGGCCGCGGGAGCTTTGTTTGTTTATCAGCAACATTTGATTCGCCATCGCGAACGAGAGCTGTGCTTTAAAGCGTTCCTGAATAACAACTACGTCGGCATGGTATTGGCATTGGGGCTGCTTGTTGCTTTCTGGTAAACGAACAATCAGAGAAAAACAAAGGCATCCGAGTGGATAATGTCGATCGTTTTAAGTAATTGAACGATCCTAAGCTTCATAATTGGACTCAACGCTGTTGAGTCCGATTTTTTATGTCCGAATTTTCTAAAGAGTGATACCCATCTGGAAAATTAACTGGTCTGGTGAGGTGTTCTGCGGTGAAAGCCAAGTCCATTTAGGAGCATGGCCAAGACAGCGGCAGCATGAGAAACATGGTGCTCGGAATAGCTGGGAATGAGCGCATCTATCACCCGTGCTAGGCTGATTTCATGGCAAAAAGCGTCAATGAGGCCAAGATGATCCAAGCGTTTAATAGCTTGAGTCGACATATTATGAGGCCGTCAAATAACAGCGTAGAACCAAACTATCGAGCGCGATCTAGACATAAAAATGCCACTCGCTATAAAGCGAGTGGCATTACTCGAGTGAGGGCTTTTTTATTGCTCGATCACTTAGTCAAGCTGAGGCCCCGCTGAGACTAGAGATTGGCCTTCGGCGTTGTCTGTGTATTTAGCAAAGTTATTGATAAAGCGTTGTGCCAGATCTTGGGCTTTGCTTTCCCACTGTAGTGGGTCTACATAGGTATCGCGTGGATCAAGGATGGTTGGATCGACGCCAGGAAGCGATGTCGGTACCTCTAGATTAAAGATAGGCACATGTTTGGTTGGTGCTTCTTCAATCGAGCCGTCAAGGATGGCATCGATAATGCCGCGCGTATCTTGAATCGAGATACGTTTGCCGCTGCCATTCCAGCCGGTGTTCACTAGGTACGCTTCTGCGCCCGCTTCTTCCATGCGTTTAACTAGGACTTCTGCGTACTTGGTTGGGTGTAGCGTTAGGAACGCGGCACCAAAACAGGCAGAGAAGGTTGGCGTTGGTTCGGTAATGCCACGCTCAGTACCCGCCAATTTGGCGGTAAAACCAGAGAGGAAGTGGTACTTGGTTTGTTCTGGTGTCAGTTTAGACACGGGAGGCAATACGCCAAAGGCATCGGCAGACAGGAAGATCACTTTGTTGGCATGACCGCCTTTAGAAACGGGTTTGACGATGTTATCAATGTGGTAAATCGGGTAAGAAACGCGCGTATTCTCGGTTTTCGAGCCGTCGTCAAAATCGATTGAACCGTCGTTACGTACCGTAACGTTCTCAAGCAATGCATCGCGACGGATGGCGTTGTAGATGTCTGGTTCTGCTTCTTTCGACAGTTTGATGGTTTTCGCGTAGCAGCCACCTTCAAAGTTAAACACGCCGTCATCGTCCCAGCCATGTTCGTCATCGCCGATCAGCGCACGTTTTGGATCGGTGGATAGGGTCGTTTTCCCTGTACCAGATAGGCCGAAGAAGATCGCGACATCGCCATCTTTGCCCATGTTGGCACTACAGTGCATAGATGCGACACCTTTCAGCGGCAGGAAGTAGTTCATCATGGCGAACATGCCTTTCTTCATTTCGCCGCCGTACCAAGTGCCACCAATCAGTTGAGTGCGCTCGGTCAGGTTAAACACAGTAAAGTTCTCCGAGTTCAGACCATGCTCTTGCCACTTCTGGTTAGTGCATTTCGCGGCGTTCATCACCACGAAGTCCGGCTCAAAGCTTGCCAACTCTTCTTCGGAAGGGCGGATAAACATGTTCTTCACAAAATGCGCCTGCCAAGCGACTTCGGTGATCACACGAATGCTTAGACGCGTGTCAGGGTTAGCACCACAGTAACCATCAATCACGAACACACGTTTGCCAGAAAGCTGGTTGGTGACCAGTTCTTTGAGGTCGTTCCACACTTCCTGAGTGATTGGTTTGTTGTCGTTCGGAACTGCACTGGATGTCCACCACATGTTTTCTTCCGTCGTCGCGTCTTTCACTATGTATTTATCTTTTGGTGAGCGGCCAGTGAAAACGCCAGTATCGACAGCGACCGCACCAAGCTCGGTGACTACGCCTTTTTCGTAGCCTTCGAGATCCGCACGCGTCTCTTCTGCAAACAGCACTTCGTAACTTGGGTTACGTAGAACCTCTTTTACGTTGCGCAGTCCATGTTTGGTTAAATCAATTGTTGCAGCCTTAGTATGTTCCATAACGGTCATAGGTGCTCCTTATAGGATTTTGTAGGGATTTTGTAAGAATCTTTTAATTTTTCTGCTCACCATGCTAACAACGGGTGGGGGAGAAAACAGGGATATAGTTCAAAAATTATCCTTAATTTTCCTGAGGTTTTAGGTGTCCCGTCACATATTGGCCGAGATAGTTTATCGTGCACGCAAACCATTGCGCCAGCGTTAAGGGATTATTAATTAACAAAAAATAAGGGGTTATTAAATTACGGGAAAGTATTGATTTACTAGGCTTTGATCACAAAAAGGCCAGCGTATGCTGGCCTTTTGACGGGTAAATTACGTGCTTGATAATCCAAGGAAATTAATGCAGCGTTTTACGCTCAGAAGTGGCGTTGGTGTAGAGCTCAGCCACTTGCGGCTCGTCAAACGAGTAAGTCGTGCCGCAGTAATCACAATGTAAAGAAACGGATCCTTCGGTGGCCAAAATGTCATAAATTTCAGTTTTATCGAGAGTGACAATTGCGGCACCGCTGCGCTCACGAGAACAGCCACAATGGAACTCAACAGGTTGTGGTTCGAACAGACGAACTTGTTCTTGGTTGTACAAGCGATACAGCAGATCGTTGGCTCCTAAGGTGAATAACTCTTCATTTTTCACCGTGTTTGTTAGCTGTTCGAGGTGCTCAAAGTCATCGGCAGAGCCAGTGCCGTCTGGCACAACTTGAATCAGCATACCAGCAGCGTGCGCTTGACCTTGGTGCGCGCCAGTGCGGATCCACAAGCGGGTTTTAAGCTGCTCTGAATTGGCGAAATAGCCTTCAATCACTTGAGTAAGGTTGTCGCCCTCTAGGCCAACCACACCTTGATAGCGCTCGCCTTTTTTCGGCTCAATGGTGATGACAAGGTAGCCTTTCCCCATCATATCGTGCAGGCTAGCATCGTCGGCAATCTCACCTTCCCAGCGCGCGACACCACGAACTTTCTGTTCGTTATCGCCATTGATGACCGCCAAAGATACCGGACCATCACCTTGCAATTGAATGGTGATAGAACCTTCAAATTTGAGCGTAGCGGTGAGTAGAGTGGTTGACACCAACAGCTCGCCTAACAGTTTTTGCAGGGCTGCCGGATATTCCTTGCTCGAAATAATACGCTGGTACGCTTCATCCAATTGTACCAGCTCGCCACGCACTGAAAGGTCTTCAAATAAGTAGCGGTTCAAAACATTGCTTGCCATTTAGGGATTCCTCGTCGGTTTTTCCGGCGTTGTTACTGCAGTTTAAATTTGATGATGTCACGACGCTGTTTTTTGTCTGGGCGTCTTTCTGGGCTTGGGTTGGCGTTGAGTTTACGCTGCTGTGCCAGTGTTTCGCGCTTCGCCACACTTTCGTCGGTTTCGCGATACAGCTTTTGCGCTTCTGGTGCGCCACGTCGCTGATCTGAGATCTGCTCAATCACCACCACTTTTTCTTCATTTCCTTGGCGTAACTTAATTGTTGCACCAATTTCAACTATTTTGCTTGGTTTTGTGCGCTGACCATTATAGTGGACTTTACCTCCATCGACCATGTTGCGGGCGATGGAACGGGTCTTATAAAATCGTGCAGCCCACAGCCATTTATCTAAGCGAATGGCATCAAGTTGGGAACTCATAGGAAGTCTTACTCTCTAATCAGTGCTGTGAATGATTAATGATTGCTGCTTATTGACTCTTACAATGGTGACATGCAGCAAAAATTTCAAGGGAGTTGGCAAAAACGGAATTTGAAAAGCGTGTAACTATTATGCTGTGATATAGTTCACTGCTCTTTGTCGACTAGACAATTCCATTGCAGTCAAAAACATAGCAGGATGTCTTCCATTTGTTTATGACTGGTGAAGATGTCGTCAGGGAGTGCAGTGAAATCATAGAAGAACACTGCCGATAACAAAGCGGTCATTGAATCGTAACAAAAAAGGAATCAACTCAGTGAAACCATCAGAGCTAAGTGCTGGATTGAAAAGCAGCCCGCTACTGGCTCGCGTCATTGCGAATAACGGCGAGATTCAGCGCCATGTAAGCAAAATCTTAGCTGGTATTTTGATTGCGATGACAGGCTGGACTCTAGGTCAGGTTGTTTGGCTCACACAGCCAGCAAAAAATGAGATTGTCGCTTGGCAAGCTCCTGCAATAGTCGGTGGGCAAAGCAACAATAAACAGGGCCTTTCTCTTGCTGGGTTGCAGGCGATGAATTTATTTGGTGTTTACAACGAAAACAAAGCGAAACCCGTCGTAACCGCGCCAGTTGTGCAAGATGCGCCGAAAACTCGACTCAATTTGGTGTTAGTTGGTGCGGTTGCGAGCAGTAACCCGAGTGCCAGCTTGGCGGTCATTGCCAACCGAGGTCAGCAAGCGACTTACGGCTTAGGCGAAGAAATTGAAGGGACTCGTGCCAAATTAAAAGCCGTGTTGGTGGATCGCGTAATCATTGATAATGAAGGGCGTGATGAAACCGTGATGCTCGAAGGGCTAGAGTACAAGAAACTTGGTGATAGCACCTCGCGTGCGCCTGCCTCGTCGACCATTGCGAAGAATAACCCGCCCGATACCGACGAACAGTTGGCACAGATTCGTCAAGAGATCACCGCCGATCCGCAGAAGATTTTCCAATATGTCCGTTTATCCCAAGTAAAGAAAGACGAACAAGTGATCGGTTATCGGGTCAGTCCGGGTAAAAATCCACAGCTTTTCCAGTCGGTTGGTTTGCAAGATGGCGATATTGCCGTGCAGCTTAACGGCAACGATCTGACCGATCCCGCAGCGATGGGCAAAATTTTCAATTCAATTTCAGAGCTGACAGAGCTGAACCTGACGGTTGAGCGTGATGGTCAGCAGCATGACATTTACATCCAATTTTAATACTTAGGCGCTAGAGCGTAAGTGGTGGGAGATATACGTGAAACATTGGTTTAGCAAAAGCGCATGGTTGCTAGCAGGGACGCTAGCCTGTACGTCCGGCGCGTGGGCAAGCGAATTTAGTGCGAGCTTTAAAGGTACGGACATTCAGGAATTCATTACGATCGTCGGACGCAATCTGGAGAAAACCATCATTGTTGACCCGTCAGTGCGCGGCAAAATTGATGTCCGCAGCTACGATGTGCTAAATGAAGAGCAGTACTACAGTTTTTTCCTTAATGTGCTGGAAGTGTACGGCTATGCCGTGGTGGAAATGGAAAATGGCGTACTGAAAGTCGTCAAATCGAAAGATTCGAAAACCTCGGCCATTCCTGTGGTGGGTGATGACACCGTCAAAGGCGACAATGTTATTACACGTGTGGTCGCGGTACGCAATGTGTCGGTACGTGAACTCTCTCCATTGCTGCGCCAACTGATCGACAACGCAGGTGCGGGTAACGTGGTGCACTACGACCCAGCTAACATCATTTTGATCACTGGACGTGCTGCGGTGGTGAATCGCCTGGCGGAAATCATCAAACGTGTCGACCAAGCGGGCGATACCGAAGTGGAAGTGATTGAACTGAAAAATGCGTCTGCCTCTGAAATGGTGCGCATTGTCGATGCACTGAATAAATCTCAAGACGCCAAAAATACCCCAGCCAATCTGTTGCCGAAATTGGTGGCAGACGAACGCACCAACTCCATCTTAATCTCGGGTGATCCTAAGGTGCGTGAACGCCTGAAAAACCTGATTGAGAAGCTGGATGTTGAGATGGCAACCAAAGGCAACAACCGCGTGGTCTATCTCAAATACGCTAAAGCGGAAGATTTAGTCGATGTGCTCAAGGGCGTGTCCGATAACCTGCAAGCGGAGAAAAATTCCGGCCAGAAAACCGCGGGTTCGCAACGTAATGACGTGGTGATTGCGGCGCACCAAGGCACCAACTCGCTGGTGCTGACTGCGCCGCCCGATATCATGATTGCGCTGCAAGAAGTGATTTCTCAGTTGGATATTCGTCGTGCACAAGTATTGATTGAAGCTTTGATTGTTGAAATGGCGGAAGGCGACGGCATTAACCTTGGCGTACAGTGGGGCTCACTGGAAAGTGGTGCTTTGATTCAGTACGGCAACAGTGGTGCGCAAATTGGTCAGGTGATGATTGGTTTGGAAGAAGCTAAGGATACAACAAATACGAAAGCTGTGTATAACTCTGATGGTGAGTTTCTACGCAATGAAACAACGACAGACAAAGGCGATTACTCCACTCTAGCCTCTGCCTTATCAGGTGTAAATGGCGCAGCGATGAGTTTGGTCATGGGTGATTGGACAGCCTTAATCAGCGCAGTCGCCAGCAACTCCAATTCGAACATACTCTCCTCGCCCAGTATTACCGTGATGGACAACGGCGAAGCGTCGTTTATTGTTGGTGAAGAAGTGCCAGTATTAACCGGTTCATCGGCCAGCTCGAACAACGACAATCCATTCCAGACGGTGGAGCGTAAAGAAGTCGGCATCAAACTGAAAGTGGTACCGCAAATCAACGAAGGCGACTCAGTACAACTGAATATTGAGCAAGAGGTCTCCAACGTGCTTGGAGCCAACGGCGCGGTCGACGTACGCTTTGCTAAACGTCAGTTAAATACCTCCGTGATTGTTCAGGATGGGCAGATGCTGGTGCTCGGTGGTTTGATCGATGAACGAGCACTGGAGAGTGAGTCGAAAGTGCCGCTGCTGGGTGATATTCCAATTTTGGGCCACCTGTTCAAATCGACCAGTACCCAAGTTGAGAAAAAGAACCTGATGGTTTTCATCAAGCCAACCATTATTCGCGATGGCATGACGGCTGACGGCATCACCCAGCGCAAATACAACTACATTCGTGCTGAACAGCTGTACAAGGCCGATCAAGGTTTGAAGCTTATGGACGATGGTAACATCCCTGTTTTGCCGAAATTTGGAGACGATAAGCGTCATCCTGCTGAAATTCAGGCCTTTATCGAACAGATGGAAAGCAACTAATGGTAGATATGTTGGACACGGTGGCTGCTTTTCGCCGTTTGCCTTTTAGCTTTGCCAACCGTTTTAAGATGGTGCTTGAAGTGGAACATCCCGAGCGCCCGATGATGCTTTATTATGTCGAACCTCTCAATGCATCGGCGTTGATTGAAGTACGCCGAGTGTTGAAGCAGACGTTTATTCCCAAGGCGCTCAGCGCAGAAGAGTTCGAGAAAAAGCTTACCTTAGCCTATCAGCGTGACTCGTCAGAGGCGAGACAACTGATGGAAGACATCGGTTCCGATGACGATTTCTTCTCGCTGGCGGAAGAGTTGCCGCAAGGGGAAGATCTGCTTGAATCGGAAGACGATGCGCCGATCATCAAATTGATTAACGCCATGCTTGGCGAGGCGATCAAAGAAGGGGCATCGGATATTCATATCGAAACGTTTGAAAAATCGCTCTCGATTCGATTCCGTGTTGATGGGGTACTGCGTGATGTGCTGGCTCCTAACCGTAAGCTGGCACCGCTGCTGGTATCGCGGGTCAAGGTCATGGCGAAGCTGGACATCGCTGAAAAACGCGTGCCGCAAGATGGCCGAATCTCTTTGCGCATCGGTGGTCGCGCAGTGGACGTACGGGTTTCGACTATGCCTTCATCGCATGGTGAACGTGTGGTTATGCGTCTGCTGGACAAAAACGCCACCCGCTTGGATTTACACAGCCTCGGTATGACGCCTGCCAACCACGATAACTTCCGTCACCTTATCGCTCGTCCACACGGGATTATTCTGGTCACGGGGCCTACAGGTTCGGGTAAATCAACCACCTTGTACGCAGGGTTGCAGGAGCTCAACAGCAACGAGCGCAATATCCTCACCGTCGAAGATCCGATTGAGTTTGATATCGATGGCATCGGCCAGACTCAGGTGAACCCGAAAGTCGACATGACGTTTGCTCGCGGTTTGCGTGCGATTTTGCGTCAAGACCCGGATGTGGTGATGGTCGGGGAAATTCGTGACTTGGAAACCGCGCAAATTGCCGTTCAAGCGTCGTTAACCGGCCACTTAGTGATGTCGACATTGCACACCAACACGGCGGTCGGTGCGATTACCCGTTTGCGTGATATGGGAATTGAGCCTTTCCTCATTTCTTCCTCTTTGCTTGGGGTGTTGGCGCAGCGCTTGGTACGAACGCTGTGCCACGACTGTAAAGAGCCCTACGAAGCCGATAAAGAGCAGCGCAAACTGTTTGATAGTAAGAAGAAAGAGCCTCTTATCCTCTACCGTCCCAAAGGTTGTGAGAAGTGTAATCACAAAGGTTACCGAGGCCGTACCGGCATCCACGAGTTGCTAATGGTGGATGAAAAAGTGCAGGAGCTTATCCACAGTGAAGCGGGTGAGCAGGCGATTGATAAACTGATCCGTGAACATACGCCGAGCATTCGCAGCGATGGTTTGAGCAAAGTATTGCAAGGTGTCACCTCACTTGAAGAGGTGATGCGTGTCACTAAGGAATCCTGATGGCAGCGTTTGAATACAAAGCGCTCGATGCCAAAGGGCGACAGAAAAAAGGCAATATCGAAGGCGATAACGCTCGTCAGGTTAGACAGCGGCTTAAAGAGCAAGGCTTGGTGCCAATTGAGGTGATCGAGACCAAAGCGAAGCAGGCGAAAAGCAACGCTTCCGGTGGATTCAAACGCGGGATCAGTACTCCTGATCTTTCGTTGATTACGCGCCAAATCTCGACCTTGGTTCAATCGGGTATGCCTTTAGAAGAGTGCTTACGCGCGGTATCGGAACAAGCGGAAAAGCCGCGCATCAAAAGCATGCTGGCCGCGGTGCGTTCCAAAGTGACCGAAGGTTACACTTTAGCCGACAGCCTAGCCGATTATCCGCACATCTTCGATGAGCTGTATCGTTCTATGGTGGCGGCAGGGGAGAAATCCGGTCACCTCGATGCCGTTTTAGAACGGCTGGCTGATTACTGTGAAAATCGGCAGAAAATGCGCTCTAAGCTGATGCAAGCGATGATCTACCCTGTAGTGTTGGTGGTGTTTGCGGTCTCGATTGTGGCGTTTTTGCTGGCGACCGTGGTGCCGAAAATCGTTGAGCCGATCATTCAAATGGGGCAAGAGCTGCCGCAGTCCACGCAGTTTCTTCTCGCCTCGAGTGAATTTATTCAGCAATGGGGCTTGATACTGTTTGTCAGCGTGGTAGTGGCGATCTATCTGCTAAAAACCGCCCTGAAAAAGCCAAACTTTCGTATGGCGTGGGATAGACGTATTTTAAGCCTGCCGCTGCTTGGGAAAATTTCTAAGGGTTTGAATACGGCGCGTTTTGCACGAACGCTATCGATTTGTACCTCCAGCGCCATTCCGATTTTGGAAGGAATGCGTGTTGCGGTGGATGTGATGTCGAACCAATTTGTCAAACAACAGGTCTTAGTAGCAGCGGACAGTGTGCGTGAAGGAGCCAGCTTGCGCAAAGCCCTAGATCAAACCCGTCTCTTTCCTCCGATGATGCTGCATATGATCGCCAGTGGTGAGCAGAGTGGTGAGTTGGAGAGCATGTTGACGCGTGCAGCGGATAACCAAGACCAGAACTTTGAATCGACGGTCAATATCGCGTTGGGGATCTTTACTCCCGCGTTGATCGCCTTGATGGCGGGCTTGGTGCTGTTTATCGTCATGGCAACGCTGATGCCGATGCTGGAAATGAATAACTTAATGAGTGGCTAAGGTTATCGATCGGGTGGAGTAACTATCTGAACGATTAATTGTGGAGAAAATAATGCAAAGCAAACGTAAAAAACAGGCGGGTTTTACCCTGTTAGAAGTCATGGTTGTGGTAGTGATTCTGGGCATTTTGGCCAGTTTCGTTGTACCTAACTTGCTGGGGAACAAAGAGAAAGCGGACCAACAGAAAGCGATCACCGATATCGTCGCGTTGGAAAACGCGCTCGATATGTACAAGCTCGACAACAGTGTTTATCCAACCACAGATCAAGGTTTGGAAGCGCTGGTGAGCAAGCCAAGCAGCCCAGAGCCGCGTAACTACCGCGATGGCGGTTACATCAAACGTCTGCCAAAAGATCCGTGGGGCAACGATTACCAATACCTTAGCCCAGGTGACAAAGGCACTGTTGACATCTTTACCTTAGGGGCGGATGGTCAAGAAGGCGGTGAAGGCGCTGCGGCGGACATCGGCAACTGGAATATGCAAGACTTCCGTTAATTCGGATCCGCTTGCAACGCAATAACAGTGAGAGAAAGCAGTTTGAAGAACATGTCCAATCAGCACCAGCGTGGTTTCACCTTGATCGAGATCTTGTTGGTGTTGGTGCTGCTTTCTCTGACGGCGGTGGCGGTGATCGCCACCATTCCAACCCGCACCGATGACAGCGCCAAAAAATACGCTCAGAGTTTTTACCAACGATTGCAGTTACTCAATGAAGAAGCTCTCCTCAGTGGTAAAGATTTTGGTATTCGTATCAATGAAGATAAATCCCGTTATACCTTACTTGTATTGCAAGCTCAGGGGTGGCAGAGCTTAGCGCTCAACAAAATCCCCGCGACAACCGAACTTAAGAATGATGTTGCGCTGCAACTCTCCCTCGGCGGCGGTGTTTGGCAACAAGATGATCGCTTGTTTAAACCGGGATCTCTGTTTGACGAAGATATGTTTGCCGAAGAAGAAGGCAAAAAGAAAAAAGAGTCGCCACCACAAATTTTCGTTTTGTCGAGTGGTGAACTGACGCCGTTCTCACTCTCTTTCTACCCACAAGACCGTGATGCAACAGAAGATGGTTGGCGTGTGAGGGCGAAAGATACCGGGCAGATTGTGCTGCTTGCTCCAGGCGAAGAAGAGAAAGAGTAATGGCCAACAGACGTAAAAGCAGAGGCATGACGCTGCTGGAAGTGCTGGTTGCGCTGGCGATTTTTGCCACCGCGGCGATGAGCGTAATTCGAGCGGTCAGCCAACACATCAATACCATTGGCTATTTGGAAGAGAAGATGTTTGCCGCCATGGTGGCGGATAACCAGATGGCGAGTGTGATGCTCGACCCTAAATCGCTCAAAGCGCGCTCTGGTCAGGAAGAGATGGCCGGGCGAACTTGGTACTGGAAAGTGGCACCTGTGGCGACCACGCAACCGCTGTTGAAAGCGTTTGATGTCAGTGTTGCAGCGGAAAAGGAAGCGAACCCCATTGTGACGGTGAGAAGCTATGTCGGCCAGTAAAAGAAAGCGTCAACCAGGCTTTACCCTGATTGAAGTGTTAGTGTCGATCGCCATTTTCGCCACATTAAGCGTGGCCGCTTATCAGGTGGTGAATCAGGTGCAGCGTAGCAATCAGTTGTCGCAAGAGCGCAGCGCGCGTCTCAACGAGCTACAGCGTGCCTTGGTAATGATGGACAACGATTTTCGCCAAATGGCGCTGCGCCCGATGCGCACCAATGGTGAGAGTCCATCGGCAAAATTGATCGTCTGGGCGGATTATCTACTCGACTCGGACAGCAAAGGGGTGATGTTTGTCCGTTTAGGCTGGCATAACCCTCAGCAGCAATTTCCGCGTGGTGAAGTGACCAAAGTCGGCTATCGCATCAAAGACGACATGTTTGAACGGGTATGGTGGCGCTACCCCGATACGCCTGCTGGGCAAATGGGAGTGATTACCCCTTTGCTGAGTGGGGTGGAAACGTTTGAAATGCGTTTTTCCGATGGTAAGAAATGGAGCGACGAATGGGATGCGGAGAACACGTTACCCGCTGCCGTTTCGGTTGAATTGACACTGAAAGATTACGGTAAGATCTCACGCGTCTATCTGACTCCGGAAGGTACGCTGCAAAAACGCAGCGACTCGGGTAATCAAGACAGCAAGGATAACAACAATGGCTAAAGTGACCATCCGCCGTCAATCTGGTGTGGCACTGGTGATTATCCTCATGCTGCTGGCCATTATGGCGACCATAGCGGCATCGATGTCGGAACGGCTGTTTGCCCAGTTTCAACGCGGTAGTAATCAAGTTAGCTACCAGCAAGCCTATTGGTACAGCTTAGGTGTGGAAGCGCTGGCTAAAGTGGCGATTGAACAGAGCTACAAAGACAGTGACACCACGGTGAACTTGAACCAGCCGTGGGCGGTGGAAGAGAAAACCTATCCACTGGATTACGGTGAAGCGCGCGGGCGAATTTATGATCGCCAAGCGTGCTTTAATCTCAATGTGTTGGCGAGTGTAAAACCTCAGGATGGACAGCTTGAGCGTCCTTACCTCGTCAAGGTGCTGCGCAATCTGCTGGAAGAAAATGGCGTGGAAACGTATGAATCTGAGGTGGTTGCGGATTCAGTTTGGGAATTTATCGATAGTGATGATGCAATTCGTTCCAGTTCCGGTGTGGAAGATGCCACTTACGAAGGCATGCAACCCGCGTATTTAGCGGCTAACGGACTTCTTGCGGATAGCAGTGAATTGCGTGCGGTGTACAAGGTCACGGGCGAGATGATGGAAAAGCTGCGCCCGTTGGTGTGTGCGTTGCCGACCGATGACTGGCGGCTAAATGTCAATACACTCGCCGAGGCGCAGAGCTCACTACTGGTTGCGCTCTTGTCGCCGACGCTTAACGAATCGAGTGCCAAAGATTTGATTGAAAAGCGACCGTTTGACGGTTGGGCGAGTGTCGATGCCTTTATGGCAGAATCAGAGCTGGCAGGTGTCAGCGATGAGATTAAAAAACAATCCAAAAAGTACCTCACCGTAGATAGTGCTTATTTTGAATTGGATGCGCAGGTCTTTGTTGATGACTCACGAGTGAGAATTCGCAGCCTAATGTACAGTAAAAACAGAGAAACAGTGACCGTTGTGCGTCGTCGCTTTGGAGGAATCAGTGAGCGAGTTTCTGACCGTTCGGCTGAGTAGCGAACAATATAGCCCGATCCCTTGGCTGGTTTGGTCTGCAGACCAACAAGAAGTGATCGCCAGTGGCGAGCTGCCTGATTGGCAGCAACTGGAAGAATTAAAACCTTTTGCAGAACAAAGAAGTGTGGTGGTACTCCTAGCATCGAGCGACCTTGTGCTTACGGATGTTGAGATACCCGCTGGCGCCTCTCGTCAGCTTGACAACATGTTGCCCTACCTGCTCGAAGATGAGATAGCGCAAGACGTGGATGACTTGCACTTTTCTATTTTGGCCAAAGAAGGTCGCTTTGCTCATGTTTGCGCCGTAGAGCGAGATTGGCTGCATCACATTGTGGCGAAATTTCGTGAGCACGGCATAGAGATCAAACGCATCGTACCAGACTCTTTGGCATTGCCGCTGAGTGATGAAGGGATGAGCGCCGCCCAACTGGGTGAACAGTGGTTATTTCGCCGCAGTGCCTACCAAGGCAGTGCGGTCGATCAAAGCTGGATGCCGCTCTATCTTGAGGCTTTGAGCCCTGACGAACCGTTAACGGTAGCCAGTTTCAGTAGCGTACCGTCAGAGACAGGTAAAGTGAATTGGTTGGCTCAGCCAGCCGAGATGACCATGGCGCTGCTGAGCCAAGGCGTGGCAAACATCAAATTCTCTTTGCTGACTGGAGCATTTAAGCCGAAATCGTCTTGGCTGAAACACTGGAAGGTGTGGCAGAAGGTGGCAATCAGTGGCGTACTACTGATTGCTGCGGTGGTGGCGCAGCAGGTGCTCACCATTCAACAATATGAATCGCAGGCCAACGCCTATCGCGCGGAGAGTGAGCGTATTTTCCGTCAGGTTTTGCCCGGTAAGAACAAGATCCCGACCGTCAGTTACCTTAAACGGCAGATGGAAGACGAAGAACGTCGTCTGTCTGGGGGGGCGGGTGGTGATTCTATTCTTAATTGGATGGCACTTATTCCCGACACCATTGGGAAAGTGAAGAGCTTTGAGGTGCAGAGCGTTAAATACGATGGCAATCGCGGCGAAGTGCGCATTCAAGCACAGAGCAAAGACTTCCAGATTTTCGAACAAGCCCGAGTCGCTCTGAGCGAACATTTTCAGGTCGAACAAGGGCAGCTTAACCGTACCGGCGATTCGGTAGTGGGCAGCTTTGTGTTGAAGCGTAAGTGAGGCCAGAATGACAAATTTACGAACCATGCTGCAAACTTGGTGGAGTGGCATTAGCCCTCGCGAACAGCGCCTAGTGATGGTGTGCAGTATTTTTGCCTTGTTGGGGGCAATTTATTGGGGCATTTTGCAGCCGATCGAAATGCGAGCTGAGCAGGCGCAGATGCGTATTCAGAGCGAAAAGCAACTGCTTAGCTGGGTGAAAGAGAAAGCGGACGACATCAGCCAAAAACGGGCGAGTGCAGGGGTACAGTTTTCCAATCAGCCACTCAACCAAGTGATCTCATCGTCCACTCGCCAATTCAACATTGAGCTGCAACGGGTGCAACCGCGCAATGAGATGTTGCAAGTGTGGGTGGCGCCGATGCCGTTCAACCGTTTTATCGATTGGTTGACCTATTTAAAAGAGAAACAAGGCATCGAAGTGGAATTTATGGATATTGACCGCGGAAAAGAAGCGGGCGTGGTTGAAATTAACCGATTGCAGTTTAAGCGAGGTTAATGTGAAACGCGGTATAGTTTATAGCCTGATTTTTATTGTTTTTTTCAGCATCAGCCTGATTTCGAGTATTCCGGCCAGTTTTGTGCTCGGCTATCTTCCGCCCGTACGTGGGCTTGCGATTGAAGGCCCATCGGGAACCATCTGGCAAGGCAGTGCGCACAAAATTTCTTGGCAAGGACAAGATCTCGGCGAAGTGAACTGGGATGTGCAGTGGATGCCGCTGCTCACGGGCAATGCGCAAGTGATGCTGCGTTTTGGTCGCGGCAGCGAGATGAATTTACGTGGTAAAGGGCGTGTTGGTTATAGCCTAAGCCGAGGCGCTTACGTAGAAAATTTGCTGGCATCGCTCCCAGCGAAATACATCGCCAGCAAAATTCCGATGCCGTTACCGATTGATGTCGAAGGGCAAGTGGAGCTGAATGTCGCCCAAGCGGTGTATCAAGCGCCTTGGTGCGCCACGGGCGCTGGCACCTTAGTGTGGAGCTCGGCCAAAGTGGGCACTCCGATTGGTGGGCTCGACTTGGGCCCAGTGATCACCGATATTCAGTGTGAAAATAGCCTACTTTTGGCCAAAGGATCGCAGCAGAGCGAGCAGGTCAGCGCCGCCTTTAGCGCGGAAGTGAGCCCTAATCGTCAGTATGTTACCTCGGCGTGGTTTAAACCGGGCGCGGCGTTCCCCGCTTCGATGAAGTCACAACTCAGCTGGTTGGGCAATCCTAATGCTCAGGGGCAGTATCAGTTTGACTACAAAGGGCGCTTCTAGCTGCTCCAGTTGCAATACACAATGAAAAAGCGAGTGGACTTCCACTCGCTTTTTTGTCTTTGTCTGATTGCTCTTGCCTTAGTCTTTGCCCTGCAAAATCTCATGCCACGGCAAATCAGCATCGCCCAACACAATGAAATTTGGGTTCTCTAACGTGTCGCGTTCGTTGTACGACAAAGGCTCAAGTTGAGTGCTGAGAATACGCCCCCCTGCCTCTTCGACAATGCATTGCGTCGCGGCGGTGTCCCACTCTCCGGTTGGGCCTAAACGGAGGTAGCAATCGACCGCGCCTTCGGCCACCAAACAGGCCTTAAGGGCTGCCGAACCGAGTGGCACCAGATCGTAGTTCCAAGCACTGCTCATGCGGTTGGTGATGCGATTGATGTCCTGACGACGGCTGATGGCAATCGCAATATTTTGTCCGGGCAGCTCATGTTTGTGGGTCTGAATTCTCAGGCTTTGATCCATCTGTGGGATTTTCCATGCGCCTTTGCCATGGTAAGCGTAGTAAGTTACGCCAGAGACCGGGCCATAGACGACACCCATTACGGGCCGATTGTTCTCCACTAATGCAATGATGGTGGCGAAATCGCCGCTGCGCGCGATAAATTCTTGTGTGCCATCCAGCGGGTCGACCAACCAGTAGCGATTCCACTGCGCGCGCTTTTCTAAACTGATGTCGGCAGCCTCCTCAGACAGGACGGGAATATCCGGGGTTAACTCACTGAGTTGCTTGGTGATCAGTTTGTGCGCGGCGAGATCGGCACTGGTGACCGGCGTCGCATCGTCTTTGGTGAAGGCTTCGTACTGCTTGGTTTGATAGATATCGAGGATCAGTTGTCCGGCAGAGCGGGCGATATCGATGACCTGAGGTAATAGTTGAGATAAATCTTTTGTTGTCTGCATGGGGCTTGTCCTTACTACCCGGCTTGATTGAGCGCTTTGATGGCCAGTAACAATGCAGTGATGCTGCGTGATTCACAAAAATCGAGGTGATTGAGCAGCTCTTCTGCTTGTTGCAAAGGCCAACGCACCACTTCCAGAGGTTCAGGCTCATCGCCTTGCAGCGTTTCTGGATACAGATCTTGCGCAATGAACAGCGTCATTTTGCTCGAAAAATAGGACGGAGCGAGCACAACCTGTTTAAGGGGCGTTAGTTTTTTTGCGCCAAAGCCGATTTCTTCTTTTAGTTCTCTGTCCGCTGCCTGCTCTGGGCTCTCACCACTGTCTATCAGCCCTTTAGGAAAACCGAGTTCATAACGTTCTGTGCCTGCAGCGTACTCCCTTACTAATAGTAGGTCACCCTGCTCCGTGATGGGAACCATCATGACGGCATTTCTGCCGCTTGGCTTCATGCGTTCATAAATGCGTTCTTCGCCATTGGAAAAACGCAATTGCAGAGCTTCGATGGCAAACAGTCTGGACTTGGCAACAATGTCACTCTTGAGGATTTCAGGTTCTTTCCTTCGGCTCATTGCGTGTACTCCTTCACCGCGAGATGGTTAGCTGCGTTAAGTTAATCGGCAATATTAGGGATTTGCTGAGTCAATATAAACGAAAAGGAAAAATAATCGAAAAGAAAAGGCTGGCGCAATGTGCCAACCTTTTTCTTTATCGCCATCTGGCGCGATTAATAGTACGAGTGCTCGCCGCGATCGTGTTCTGTCGCATCGCGTACCGCGGTCAGTTCTCCGGCAAACTGTTGCAGCAGCTCTTTTTCAATGCCTTCTTTGAGCGTGACGTCCACCATAGAACAACCGTTACAACCACCGCCGAAAGAGACAATCGCCACGCCTTGATCGGTAATTTCCACCAAGTTGACATGGCCGCCATGCCCCGCCAACTGCGGGTTCACTTGAGTTTGAATCGCATATTCAACTCGTTCAATCAACGGCGCGTCGTCAGACACTTTACGCATTTTAGCATTTGGCGCTTTAAGCGTCAGTTGTGAGCCCATTTTGTCGCTGACGTAGTCGATCTCGGCATCTTCCAAAAAAGGCAGGCTCAGCTCGTCAACGTAAGCGGAAAAACCTTGGTACGGAATTTCAGTATCGGTGCCTTCAACCGCTTCTGGTGGGCAGTAAGAAACGCCACATTCCGCATTCTGTGTGCCCGGATTGACGACGAAAATACGAATATTGGTTCCGTCAGGCTGTTGGCCCAACAGGTTGGCAAAGTGAGTTTGTGCAGATTCAGTAATAGTAATATTTGACACGACTAAATACCCGAGTGGAATTGTAGGTTATTGATGCCATTCTACTCCTGATAGCGAAAGGATCTAGTCTTTTGCAGCGAAAAACCACCAATTTCAGCGCACTTTGTACAGGATAATTTAGTTAGCGCTGGCGTTATTTCGGCTCAGGAGTGCGGCAGATACAATAAATATCAATGCTTTCCACCCCGTCTGCAAGCAGTAATTGGCATAATTGTCGCACTGTGCTGCCAGTGGTGACAACATCGTCAACAATCGCCACGTGTTTGGCCTCAATTGGCCGATTTAAGCGAAAAGCGCCCGCGAGATTGCGCTGTCTCTGCTGTTTGTTGAGCCCTTGTTGTGGTGGCGTGTGAGTGGTGCGGCGAAAGGCGTCTGGCAGATAGTGCTGGCCAAGGGCGTGTGCCAACTGTGCGGCGAAAAGGTCGCTCTGATTAAAACCACGTCGCCACTGTCGACGCCAGTGCATGGGGACAGAGAGCAGCAGTGGAGCGGGCTCAGTAATGCGCTCGGCAAGGAGCGTGGCAACGGGTTGACAGAAACGAAATTGGCGCTGGTGTTTGATCTGATTGACATACCAAGCGGTAGGAAATTGGTAATCGCTCAGACAATACAAGCGTCGCCAAACGGGTGGGGTGCGCAGACATTGGCCGCATTCGGCGACGTTACTTAAGGTGGGCAAGCCACAGTGGCGACAACGAGGCGTAGGCGAAAAATAGCCAAGGCAATGGTCACACCACAGAGAGGCGCTGGCAGGTGAACAGGGTAAGCCGCACAGGTGACACAGCCTAGGCAGTGATCGGAGTATTTTTTCACGCAGCCAATGAGTTAACATAATCACTTCGAAATATAAGCAGACCGAGCACTCAATGTAGCCAACAGGCGAGACTGAGCGGAGTGGAAAAAGTGGGAGAGTGTTTGAGCATGGACACACAATTGCATTGGCAAGTGAGTGGGGAAGGGCAAGATTTGGTGTTGCTGCATGGCTGGGGAATGAACGGGGCGGTGTGGCAGCAGAGTGTGGAGCGCTTGCAAACGCATTTTCGGGTGCATGTGGTGGACTTGCCCGGCTATGGTCACAGCGCGCATCTGCCGGCCAGCAGTTTAGAAGCGATCGCCCAGTTATTGTTGCCGCGCGCTCCTCGTCAAGCGATTTGGGTCGGCTGGTCGCTCGGTGGGCTGGTGGCGACGCACATGGCGCTGCATCACGCCGACTATGTTAGCAAACTGGTGACGGTCGCCAGCTCGCCAAAATTTGCCGCGGAATCTAAATGGCGTGGCATTCAGCCCAGCGTGTTGCACGCGTTTACCGAGCAGCTCAGTGAAGACTTTCACACCACGGTAGAGCGCTTCATGGCACTGCAAGCCATGGGTAGCCCTTCGGCGCGTCAGGATGTGAAAAACTTAAAGCAGGCGGTGTTGTCGCGTCCGGAGCCGAACCCGCAAGCTTTGCTGGCTGGGTTGAAAATGTTGGCCGAAGTGGATTTGCGTGAGCACTTGCCGCATCTCAGTATGCCGATGCTACGTCTGTATGGTCGCTTGGATGGTTTAGTGCCCGTTAAGATTGCCGAGCAACTTACCGCTGCACTGCCGAGTAGCGAGCAGTTTGTTTTCAGCCAATCATCTCATGCGCCCTTTATCACCGAGCCCGAAAGCTTTTGCCATCAACTCATCAGGTTTGCGGCGAAATAAAAACTAAAATTGTTTAAATATTGGTCGATAACTAAATGACCAAGGTTATTCTCACTGAAGGTTTTCCTCTCGGGAGCATGAATTGGCGCTGTTCGCAGCAATGCGCACGGCTGAGGGCGATTCTTTGAGGAGGTATCGCGATGATTGTGTCACCGACCACTGTGAGTGTGCCACTGATCGCCCCATCGGTAAATGTGCAAACAGAGCAGGTTGCGCGTGACAATCGAGTGCGTGAACCCGTCGCGCCACCCGTGGCACTGGCAAAGTCCAATGCGGAACGTAAAGTCAAAAGTGACGATAAGCGGCGACGGCAGTCGTCTTGGGATCCGACCGAGCATCCCGGCTACGAGATGGATACTGCGGATGGCATCGCGGTGTATCACGATGAAGCCAAAGATGCGATTGATCGGCTCTTTAGTTTGATATCACTGGGCAGTTACGCAGAAGATCAGGGCAAAGGCTATGCGATTCGTTACCGTCTACCTAAGCGCGTTTTGGATGCGGCGATAAAAGAAGGCGTGATGGAAAAGCGCCGAAAGATCATCAAATACCACTATGGTCATTCGGTCGTGCCCCACACTCCTTCGGAAGTGATTGCGGTGTTGTAAGCGCAATTCAATAAAAAACCCACAATGGGCAGCCGTTGTGGGTTTTGTTTTGCTCAATTAACTCTGTTGATTGCCGCGCTATTTTTTCGCTTTGGCAAAAGCAGCCGCAAATGCGCCGCCCATCGCACCACCGAGTGCATTGCTTTGCGGCTCATCACGACGTGGCGAGCGGCGCTCTTGAGCGGAGCGAGGCGCCGCGCCGCGTTGGCTGCGGTTATCTTGTCCGGGTTCATCGTTTAAGCGCATTGAGAGGGCGATGCGCTTACGTTGCACGTCCACTTCCATCACCTTGACCTTGACGATGTCGCCTGCTTTGACGACTTCGCGAGGATCAGAAACAAAGCGATCAGTCAGAGCGGAAATGTGCACTAAGCCATCTTGATGCACGCCGATATCGACAAACGCGCCGAAGTTGGCCACGTTTGATACCACGCCTTCCAAAATCATCCCAACTTCCAGATCGCGCACTTCATGGATGCCTTCAGCAAACGTGGCGGTCTTAAACTCCGGACGTGGATCGCGGCCCGGCTTATCCAGCTCTTTGATGATGTCGGTGACCGTTGGCAGACCAAAATGTTCATCAATGTAGTCGAGTGCACGCAGCCCTTTGAGGAAGGTGGAATCGCCGATCAGCGCTTTGACCTCTTTGTGATTTTTCTCTGCAATCGCCTTCACCACTGGGTAGGCTTCCGGGTGCACCGCCGAGGCATCCAGTGGATTTTTGCCATCCATAATGCGTAAAAAGCCCGCACACTGTTCAAACGCTTTTGGCCCCAAACGAGGTACTTTCTTCAAGGTTGCACGGCTAGCAAAGCGGCCGTTTTCGTCACGAAAATCGACGATGTTCTGCGCCAATGTGGTGGAAAGCCCGGCAACGCGAGTCAACAGGGCGGCCGAGGCGGTATTCACATCCACGCCGACCGCGTTTACACAGTCTTCCACCACCGCGTCCAGACGTTTTGCCAACATGGCTTGACTGACATCATGCTGATATTGGCCCACTCCGATCGATTTCGGATCGATTTTCACCAGCTCCGCCAGTGGGTCTTGCAGACGACGAGCAATCGACACCGCACCGCGCAGTGACACGTCCATATTCGGGAACTCTTTCGCCGCCAGTTCGGATGCCGAATAAACCGACGCTCCCGCTTCGCTGACCATGATTTTCTGTACTTTGAGGTTGCCGCGTTTGATCAAATCGGCCGCGAACGCATCGGTTTCACGTGAAGCGGTGCCGTTGCCAATTGCAATCAAATCGACATTGTGTTGCTTGATCAAGGCCGTCACGGTGTGCATTGCGCGATCATACTGGTTCTGTGGCACGTGCGGGTAGATGGTGTCGGTGGCCAGCACTTTTCCTGTAGCATCGACTACCGCTACTTTACAACCGGTACGCAGGCCAGGGTCAAGGCCCAAGGTGGCGCGTGGGCCAGCCGGAGCGGCCATCAACAGATCTTTGAGGTTAGTGGCGAATACTTCAATCGCTTCGATTTCGGCACGCTCTTTCATCGCGCCCATCAATTCGGTTTCCATGTGCATCGAAACCTTGATGCGCCATGCCCAGCTAATGACCTGTTTACGCCAAGGGTCGGCTGGTGCACTGCTGAGTGTCACGCCGTAGTGATCGGCAATCAGCGTCTCACAGTAAGATTGACGTGCGTTCTCTTCTTGTCCCGGATCGGCGTTGAGCGTCAAGCTCAAAAAACCTTCATTGCGGCCACGCAGCATTGCCAGCGCGCGGTGTGATGGCACCTTGCTGATGAGCTCGTTGTGCTCAAAGTAGTCTTTGAACTTCTCGCCTTCTTGCTCTTTGCCCGCCACGACGCGCGAAACAATTTCCGCATTACGCGTGAGGTGCGTGCGGATTTTTTCCAGCAAGTTGGCGTCTTCGGCGATGCGCTCCATGATGATCGCGCGTGCGCCATCCAGCGCGGCCTTGCTGTCTTCGACTCCTTTCTCAGCGTTAATGTAGCGCGCGGCTTCGCTTTCAGGTTCGGTCTGTGGTTGGTTCCACAGCGTATCGGCCAGCGGTTCGAGGCCCGCTTCAATCGCGATTTGCCCTTTAGTGCGGCGTTTGGGTTTGTATGGCAAGTAGAGATCTTCTAAGCGTGTTTTACTGTCGGCGCTGAGGATCTCTTTTTCCAGTTCGGCGCTCAGTTTACCTTGCTCGGCGATTGACTTAAGAATGGTTTGGCGACGGTCGTCCAGCTCGCGTAGATAAGACAAACGGCTATCGAGGTTACGCAGCTGCGTGTCGTCCAACCCGCCCGTCACCTCTTTGCGGTAGCGGGCAATAAAGGGCACTGTGTTTCCGTCATCAATTAGGGTGACGGCGGCGATGACCTGCTCTGGGCGTACATTCAGCTCCTGAGCAATCAGATTACAGATAGCTTGGCTCATCCGTGGGATCTCTTTGTTCTTCGTTAATGTGGCTAATATGGGGATGGTAATGCGTCGATTCCACCCCGCAATGTATGAATCGGCCAGCAAGGGCGCAGTGGGGGGATTAATAGCACGTTTCGCCGTGGCTTTTGAGAGCATACAGTCAATTCTTTGGCCTGCACTGGTAAAAGCGGGCAAAAGTCGTTACTTTTCGCTCCATCTGATTCCGTTCGAACCGATAAAGGAAAGTGCGTGAAAACCAAAATGATTACCCGTGAGGGGTACAACAAGCTCAAAAAAGAGCTCGATTACCTGTGGAAAGAGCAGCGTCCGGAGATCACACAGAAAGTGGCGTGGGCCGCGAGCCTTGGCGATCGCTCTGAAAACGCAGATTACACCTACAACAAACGCTTGCTGCGCCAAATTGATCGCCGCGTGCGCTTTTTGAGCAAATTGCTACCGGAAGTGAAGATTGTCGATTACGCGCCGCAACAAGAGGGCAAAGTATTCTTCGGCGCGTGGGTGGAAATCGAAAACGAAGCGGGCGAAGTGATGAAGTTTCGCATCGTCGGCCCAGAAGAGATCTACGGCGACGCCAAAGGCTACATTTCGATTGACTCCCCAATGGCGCGCGCGCTGCTGAAAAAACAGGTGGATGACGAAGTGCAAGTACCGACGCCAAGCGGCATCAAAGAGTGGTTTATTAACGCGATTGAGTACGAAAAGGGAGAGTGAGGAAGCTTTTGCGAATAGATTTAATATTCTTATTACAGATGTGCATATATTAATAATTTAATGAATAGTCAGTTGGAAATGAATGAATTATTGCATGTTCTAAATTACGGGTTTTTGTACTGTATTTTATTCAATATGATGTCTGATATTAATAAATTGAAATAATGTTCTGTGGGTATATTATTTCGCCTTTAAATTAGTTGGTCGTCTAGTATTTAAAGGCTTAATAATGGATTTAAGACAAGTAAGGAAGCTCTCTTCACTGCTGATCGCGTGCGTGGTGTCAGGATACAGTGATATATCATTTGCTTCATATTTAACCAATCTTCAACTAGAAAAAACATCAAATGGTGTTGAAAGTACAGGTGTTGCTTCTGTTGGCATTAACGGTAATGCAAAATACCATTATTCAATTCCCCTACCTAGCGGGATTAATGGTTTTACCCCTCAGCTCGGAATTTCCTACAATTCAAATCTGACCAAGGGTTCTTTAGGGTATGGTTGGACACTCTCTGGCCCGAAAAGTATAACTCGTTGCCAATCCAGTTATTTTGTAGATGGTGAACCAGGCTCTATCAGTGGTGAGCAGAGCGATAAGCTTTGTTTGAATGGCATGCGCCTTATCAATGTGGATGGTGAGTATGGCGCTGCTGAAACGGAATATCGCACTTTGAGCGACACCTATCAAAAAATTATTTTGCATCGAGGAATGCAAGATAGCGATAGTTGGTTTGAAGTTTGGGATTCTGATGGTGTTCGTTCTGAATTTCGCCAAAGCGTAAATTTAGAAAATGGTTCACCAATATTTTGGTATCAAACACAAATGGCCGATTTGTCTGGTAACTTGATCAATTATAATTATGAACCAGATTCATCAGGAACGAACCGGACACTCTATTTATCAACGGTAACCTATAATGGTTTTTCCGTTAAGATTAACTACGAAACGGCAAATCGAAAGCGCAGTTATTTTCGCGCAGGAAGTGAATTCTTAGATACGTTAAAAGTAAAAACGATTGATGTGTTTGCGGGCAGCAGCACTCTGGTTTTGACGGTTTCGGCTCACTATGATCCTAAAGATGCCAACCAAGATTTACTCAGTAAAGTCACCTTGAGCCGCTATAGCTCACCAGAAATCGATGCATTCACTATTGATTGGAATACTGACGGGGAGGAGGACTTCACCGATTACTCAGTTGCTCTGAGAGGTGATTTTAGTGAACGTCAATATTCATATCGAACCTTTGCCGATATGGATGGTGATGGTTTCCCTGATTTTGTTGGCATCAAGGATACAAGAATCTATGTAGCGTTTGCCGATGGAAATGGAGCTTTTTCATCCCCAGTGCGACTCACATACGGTATTCCCCCAAATCATCCACTTGTCACCAACAATGGAAAAGCACAAAGAAGTACCGAAAAGCGTATTAAATCTGCTTCTCTTCAAGAAAATAGAGGCAACGGTGAAGGTAAAGCACAAAACTTAGAGGAAGAAATTAAGGCGGATCTTCTTACAGAGTGGAAGGCTACATTCGAACCTAGATGGGTTGCCGATGTCAATGCAGATGGGAAGGCAGATATATTAGGTATGAGTCGTTTTGGAATGTCAGTGGCAGTATCTGCGGGACGCAATTTCAGAGATGCTGCACTTTGGTTGGATACTTTTGGTGATAAAGCAGTAGAGGGATGGCACCCCAACTTGACATTCAAATTTGCTGACGTCAATGGGGATGGTTTTAACGATATTGTCGGATTTTCTTCAGAAGGGGTGTACGTAGCCTTATCCGACGGGACTCAATTTAACCTACCTGAGCAATGGTCAAGCGAATTGGGGATTCGACCAGACTTTGGTGACAGAGATGTAGGAGATTTTAATGGCGATGGAATGGCTGACATCGTCGCGTTTACTAGCAAGGGAACTACAGTAGCGCTCTCGAATGGTAGATTTTTTGAGAAGAGCAGTCTTTGGTCAAGTCGGTTTAAGTCCTATAGCTTTTTAAGTGGTGACGGCAAGTCATTAATGTATGATCCTTTCAGAATGCTTAGTGGGTTGCCATTTGATACCAATGGTGATGGATTAACTGATATTGTCGGCTTTGCTGATACAGGATTTGAAGTTGCTCTATCAAATGGGAAAACTGCTGGTCTTCCAAAGCGTTGGAGCAATCATTTTGGTTTTAAGGCAGGCGGCTGGCGTGTTGGTGAACATCCACGCTTGTTAGCTGATGTCGATTATGACGGCATTCCCGACATCATTGGCTTTGCTAATGATAGAGTGCTTGTCGCGCAAGGGACTGGAAGTGGTTTCTTAGACCACGCCGGAGGGCTTCGTGCCTTTGGTACTCGAGCAGGTGGTTGGCGCGCAGAGGATGTGCGCACTTCAGTGGATTTGAATGGCGATGGGAAAATGGATCTTGTCGGTGTCAATGACTCTGGCATTCACACTGCGATCAGTCATTTCTCTTCTCCTCTTGTTAACGCTATCACGTCAAACTTAGGTAATGTTTCCAGATTTGAATACGGCACCTTGAGCGATACGGAAGTTTACCGTCGTGGACCTGACGCTCAATACCCGCAGCAGAATGTAACGTTTGGCATTGTGGTGAAAGGTTTATCCGTTTCAGATGGTATTGGCGGGTACAACGAGCTTGCCTATAAGTATGAAGGTAAAAAAGTGCACTTAATGGGTGCGCATAATTTGGGTTTTGAGAAAGTTCACCAGTGGAATAAAACAACCCATCAGGTAGAAAGCCGTACTTATCACCAAGATGTTGAAAATACGTTGCTTTACTCAGCATTGAAAGAGAAGGTGGTATGCCAGCTTACAAGTGATAACGAATTCAGTTTTGATTCCTGTTCGGTCGATTCTGCAAACAAACTGAGCGTGTTAACGAACCAATGGCACACCGAGAAAGCCATTGGCAATGGTCGTCCCAATGCGGCTAAATACCTAGCTCCAAGCTATAAATCACCCTTTGAACCACGTCAGCGTTTCAAGCAGCAGTTGATCAAGTCAGTCACCAAGACTTGGGGGCTTGATGGTGCTTTTTTACAAACAGTTACCATTGATAAAGCCTATGACAAACAGTTTGGTTACGTAAAGTCTGAGACAACGACAACCGTTGACCATATTCATAACCAAACCACGACGACCTCAGTCCTCAATGAGTATAAGCAGCCAAACTACGATAAGTGGTTAGTGCGTCTTCTAGAGAAAAAAACCATTGCGGTTTCACAAAGCAACGCCGCAGAGGGGGCAAAACTCAATACTCAAACCAAAACCTATGACTATGAATATGACGACAATGGTCGGCTGATCAAAGAAACCAAACAAAAAGGCACGGAGTTAGAAAGTGCCATCGAATATGGCAATTTTCACCGTGGTCTTCCTCAAATCATCACTGAACGGTGGTCGGCGGCACTGAGCAAAAATATTGTAGGAAAAACGGGAGCGCCTCAAAACTTTCGCCAAACGTTCAAAAGCTATGATAGGTATGGTTATCTCAGTAGTGAAACCAATGCGTTAGGTTACTCTAAAACGTATGGGTTTGATCCTGTGTTTGGCAGCTTGGTTCATCTGCGGGATGAACGAGCTAACGTTACCTTATATTACTACGACCAATGGGGCAGATTGATCGGCTCTCGTGAGCCAACTGGGGCATGGTCCACCATCTTATATGAACTGTCAGCAGAAGAAGGTGCGGTTTACAGTAAAACGGTTCGCTCTTCTAACGCCCCAGAGCAAAAGACTTGGTATGACGCGCGACATCGTGAAGTTAAATCGATGACACGAGTTATAGGAAACAAGCCGTATGCCTTTACGACGACGCGCTACAATGCGCTAGGACAAGTCGTGTCAAGCGGGGTTCCAAGTCCAAGCGAAGTCCCCGAAGCGACCACGGACTATCAGTACGATGCGTTGGGTCGAGTGACTCATATCAAGAAACCAGATGGCTCCTCATCTCGTTACCGCTACAGTGGTTTTACGACGGAGTTTACCAACTCTCGGGGCTACACCACGTCAACAACATTCGATGCTTTAGGGCAGAAAGTTGAAGTAAAAGACGCTGATAACAACAGTGTGTACTACCAATATGATGCTTGGGGAAATTTGGTTCAAACGGAAGATCCTAAAGGAAATCGTATTGAGGTTGGCTATGACATTTTAGGCAATCGCACGCGCCTGAAAGACCCGGATCTTGGCGTTGTTCATTACGCGACTAACGGCCTTGGTCTTGTTTATAAAACAGAGAAAAATCAAGACGTCGTTGTTAGCGAACACTTTGATCTGCTTGGTCGCATAGTGAAACGTGAGTCTAGCAAGGCTAATCATAAAGAGCCTGTACAAACTTGGAAATACCAAGCTCGAGGTGGTTTGCTTTCTGAGGCGTCTCAGGCCGGAAATGTAGAAAACTACGAGTATTTCGACAATGGGTTGCTGCAACACAAATACATCACAATTCTTGGGCAAAGTTATCATCAAGAATATGAGTACGATTTAACAGGCCGTCTGGAATTTCTCCACTACGGTAATGGGGTAGTTACCGAACAGGCTTACCATGAAAGTAACCGACTTTCGAAAGTTTACTTGTATAAAAAAGGCCTAACGGGCGCAAGAGACTTAGTTTGGTCTGCCAAAGATATGGACAGCTTTGGCAACATGACCGATTTGCAATTTGGCAATGGCTTGAGCTCGGTCTATCAATACCAAGCGGATACGGGCTATATCGATCGCACACAACTATTTAAAGGCAGTGAGGTCGTTAAAGAAAACCAGTACCGCTTTGATTCTGTCGGAAATCTGACCTATCGATCTGAACTGGATTCTCAGTTACTCAAAACAAAAGTGAAAACTGGCGAGAAGTTACTTGAGTCTGGAAGATCGGCTGGAATACGGGTTTCTTATGCGCACTATGAATATCAAATGGAGCTACAAGAATCGCTGAACTACGATGCTTTGAATCGACTGACTCAAAGTGATATATCACGCAGTGCGGTTATTTTAAATTCAAGAACAGAGAGCACGGAAACAAGCCTTCACGGCTATATGTCATTTGAAGACTGCCTGAAGCCGATTACGATACGTCCTGATCCTTTGCAACCTATTACGCATTGGAGTCAGGTAAAACCTAGTGATTTACTGGTTAATCCCCGAGGCATTGACTCTGTTTCTCGAATTGGAGGAATGCATGATGGCGCAATTAAGATTGAGAACAAAGTTTGTTTACCAAGCCAAGGAAAATCACCCTTTGCCGATGATACGGCATTGTCCAATGTTTCAGTGGCTTATGACGAGCTAGGTAACATAGAACATAAGCAGGATGTCGGCCACTACACTTATGGCGCGCTGCGAGTGGGAAGTTCAGAATATCTACCTCACGCCGTTAGCCAAGTTGTTTCATCTAACGGTCAGGTGCAAAAATTTACCTATGATGTCCATGGCAACATGCTATCGGGCGCGGGGCGCAGTATTCGCTACAACGCTAATCATAAACCTATCTCAATCAAGAAAGGCAATGCCACCACTGAGTTTGAGTATGGAGTGCATGGCCAGCGTTATTTACGTAAAGATACCACTGAGCGCGGTACCACCACCACACGTTATTTAGACTCGACAGAAGTCATCACACAGCCCAATGGTAAAACGACGTTTCGTTACTACCTTGGTGATAAAGCGATTTATGAGTATACGGTTGGTGATGTAAAGCTCTCTGGCATTAAATATCTGCATAAGGATCACCTTGGTTCTGTAATCGCTATCTCAAATGAGTTGGGCGATATTGAGCAGCGTTTTAGCTACGATGCATGGGGCAAACGTCGCGGAAGTGATTGGCAGCCGCAGTTGGAGCAAACCTCATCGATTGTCGGACGCTTGGGCTTTACGGGCCATGAAATGTTGGATGATGTGGGTTTAATCCACATGAACGGTCGAGTATACGATCCAACCTTGGCTCGTTTCTTAAGTGCAGATCCGTTTATTCAAGATAAATGGTTTGCAACGCAAGCATTTAACCGCTACTCCTATGTGCAAAATAATCCGCTGAGTTATTCAGATCCTACGGGCAAATTTGTCTTACAAGTGATAGGTGCAGCACTAACAGCCTATGATGTGTATAAGGCTTATGAAGAAGATGGTATTGCAGGAGCAGTTAAAGCTCTGGTTGAAGAGGGAATAGCGAACGTAGCAACAGGCGGTATTGCACGGATTGCCAAAATAGGTAAAAAAGTCGTTCAAAAAGTAGTGAAGAAAGTTGAAGATAGTAGTCAATCTTTACCAAATAATCAGTTACAACTAGCGGCTGCGTCCGACAATGCTCAATCGCTCAATCACATCGAAGATGCTAAGACAAAAGATGTCTCGATATCTAGCCCACAAATTGTGGCAAAAGATAGTGCGGATGTTACAAACAAAACAGGTAAGAAATACGTAACCTATACAGCAGACGATCTAGACAATCCGGGAAAAAAATATACGGGTAGGTGTAGTGGTACTTGCGATATGACGCCACAACAAATTTTGGACAGACGTAAGGCTGGCCATCATAGGAATTTGGGAGAATTAGAATTGGATCAGGTCACAGATTCTTATTCAGCTATTCGTGGTAGAGAACAGCAAGTACTGGAATCGTTACGAGAGCAAGGTTTGGCTACAGACCAAATAAATGGTGTCGGTCCAAGAAACAAAAAGAAAGACTCGTACATGGACGCAGCTAAGGAAGAATTTGGAGAATAGAAATGGCAAAAGTTAAGTATAAAGTTGGTGACATAGTTATGATACCTGTAAGTGATGATATGTTTGCCTATGGTAGATTGTTACAGGACGCATCAATAGCTATTTACTCTTTCGTCTCTAAAGGGCTAGTAGACGTATCTCGGTTAGAAAGTGAAGAAGTGTTATTTGACCCTGGAATATTTGATACGAATATTGCAAATGGGGAGTGGAAAATTATCGGAAACATTCCTTTTCACGATGCAGATGATAGTTGGCCAACACCAAAGTATATTCAAGATGTAATCAATCCTGATAAGTATCGCCTTTACTATAAGGGAGATATACAACCAGCTAAAAAACAAGATATTGAAGGACTAGAAAGGCAGGTTTTGTATAGGCCCGAAGAGTTGATCAAAGAGATAAAAAATCGAATTGTAATTTCTTAGTGGAACAAAGAGTAGAGCTAAAGAGGCCAGTGGAAAATTAAAAACAGTGAGTGGGAACACTTGCCATGTGTAGTGGCCAAATCACATTAGCCACTACAGTTTTTCGCTTTGCTAGATGAGGAGGAGAATGACTTTTTCTACCTCGTTGAGCCGATATTCGCATTTGTACGTGGAATGGAGGTTACGCTTGTTCAACTAATGCGGTTTGGGCTCCAGAGTTTGCCGGGTTCAAGATTTGAGTTATTTGTTCTGAAGAATGCGGACAAGCAGGGTATTGAAATGTATCTTGGGAAGATAACGAGTGAGCCTAATTATATCCACTCAAGCAGTGCTTGTGGGTTTAGTGATCCTCACCTTACTCTGCATTATCCCTACTTGGTATTTGCTTAAACTCGATCGGGCACTGTGCAACCGAGTGAGTTGAAGGGCATGCTTGCTGGAAGCGATAGCGGATTAAGTCGCTTTCAGCAAAGCAGCAGGAAGTTACAACGCCGAGCTTATCAATAGCACATGCACGGAGCACGCAACGCAGTTTGAAGTGCGCTGGCAACTCGCCTAATCTTCCACTAAAAGGTAATAAACGCTAACAATTCTTTGTGCTTAAGTGTGCGAATTGATGTTACATTTTACTCGGCCGAATTGGGTGGCGATTTTGCAGATAGGTGGACAGACAGATGCAAGAAAATTATAAGATTTTGGTGGTCGATGACGATGCTCGCTTACGGGCGCTTTTAGAGCGTTACCTTTCTGAGCAAGGTTTCCAAGTGCGTAGTGTCGCCAACGGAGAGCAAATGGATCGCCTACTGACGCGCGAAAACTTCCACCTGATGGTGCTGGATCTCATGCTACCGGGCGAAGATGGCTTGTCGATTTGCCGTCGTCTGCGTAACGCCAATAACATGCTGCCTATTTTAATGCTGACCGCCAAAGGCGATGAAGTGGATCGCATTGTCGGCCTCGAAGTGGGCGCAGATGACTATCTACCGAAGCCGTTTAACCCGCGTGAGCTCTTGGCTCGCATAAAGGCGGTGCTGCGTCGTCAAATCATCGAACTGCCGGGCGCACCCAGCTCGGAAGAGAAAATCGTCGAATTTGGTGAGTTTCGCTTAAACCTTGGCACGCGAGAGATGTTTCGTGGCGATGAGCCGATGCCGCTCACTTCCGGTGAGTTTGCCGTGCTGAAATCGCTGGTGACCAATGCGCGTGAGCCAATGTCGCGCGATAAACTGATGAACATGGCGCGTGGCCGTGAGTATTCCGCGATGGAGCGTTCCATCGATGTGCAAATCTCCCGTTTACGCCGCATGTTAGAAGAAGACCCAAGCAAACCGCGTTACATTCAAACCGTGTGGGGCTTGGGTTATGTGTTTGTCCCTGATGGCAAACAGGCCTAAAGCGCGACATAATTCACTCCACAGTCCCTGGCTTTGCCCAGGGATTGTCGTTTATTGACGTTTCATCTGCCGAGGCTTGTCATGCGAATTCGCAGTTCCTTTACTCAATCGATCCTCATCTTTGTCACTTTGCTGCTGGCCAGCCAAGTTTTCTCCTATTACGCGGTGTTTAACTACGCTTTGTTGCCCAGTTTGCAGCAGTTCAACAAAATTCTCGCTCACGAGCTCAACTTAGTGCTGGATGACAGCGGCGATCTGCACGCCAACGAGCCGCTGCGCCGCCAAGTGCTTGAGCAGCTTGGCGTGACGGTGCACCGAGAAGATAGCGAACAGGCGAAAGAGTTCGACCATGCGATGTCGATTGAGCTGATGAGTGAAGAGATGAGCCAAGAGCTCGGTTCGGCAACCGAAGTGCGTCTCTTGCTGGGCAGTGAAAGTTATATTTTGTGGATGAAAATCGAAGCCATGCCCGGGTCGCTGATCCGCATCCCGCTCTCGGAGCTGCAAGAGGAAGATTTCGCGCCGCTGTTTCGCAACAGCTTGATTGTGGCGCTGCTGATTGTCGCGGGTGGCTGGTTGTTTATTCGTTTGCAAAACCGCCCTTTGATTGCGCTGGAAAAAGCCGCCAAAGAGGTGGGGCGCGGGGAAATTCCGCCGCCACTGCCGGAGAAAGGGGCGACGGAAATTCGCGCGGTGACGCGGGCTTTCAACCAGATGTCTCGTGGTATCCAAGAGTTGGAAGCGGACCGCGCGCTGCTGATGGCGGGCATCAGCCACGATTTGCGCACGCCGCTAACGCGTATTCGACTCGCGACGGAGATGATGTCGCCAGAAGAGAGTTATCTCGCCGAAGGGATCATCAGCGACACCGAAGAGTGCAATGAGATCATCAGCCAGTTTATGGACTACCTAAAACCGGTCAACGCGCAATCTTTCACCCAAGTCGACATCAACACCATCGCTGGTGATGTGGCCAGCGCCGAAGGAGGTTACGAGGTGGCGATTGAAACCGCTTTTCAGCCGACGGTGCGTGATGCGTTTGGCAATCCGATTGCGATTAAGCGTGCGCTCAGCAACTTGGTGGTCAACGCGCTGCGCTACGGCAACGGTTGGGTGAAAGTCAGCACCGGTATGACCGCCGACAACAAGCTGGTGTGGATCTGTGTGGAAGATAACGGCCCGGGGATCGACAAATCTCAAGTGGCGAAGTTGTTTCAACCCTTTACTCGCGGCGATACGGCGCGCGGCAGCGAGGGGACGGGGCTTGGGCTGGCGATTGTTAAGCGCATTGTCAGCCAGCACCACGGCTCGGTGGTGGTCAATAACCGCAGCGAAGGCGGGCTGAAAGTGCAAATCAGTTTCCCGACGCGCTAAGCGAATTAGCTAAGTAACAACAAAACAGGGTTGCCAATGGCAACCCTGTTTTTTACCGTGATTTGGTTACTGCGCTTGGGTCGCGTTTTGTGCTTGCTCGCTCTCTTCGTCGCGTAGTTTTTCTGGTAGCAGCAGATTGAGCACAATCGCAGTGATACCGCCCGCCGCGACGCCTGAGGAGAAAATACTCTTAATGAAGTCCGGCATAAATTGCAGGATTTCCGGTTTCTGCGCGATGCCCAAGCCCATCGAGAACGACAGCGCCATGATAAGGATTGCGCGGCGATCAAGGTCGACGCGAGAGATGATGCGCACCCCAGCCGCGGCAATGGTGCCGAACATCACAATGGTCGCGCCGCCGAGAACCGGTTCAGGGATCAACTGCACAAAGCTGGCTACGCCCGGAAACAACCCCAGCAGCACCAACATGCCGGCAATAAAATAACCCACATAACGGCTGGCTACGCCTGTCAGCAAGATCACGCCGTTGTTTTGGCTAAACGTCGAGTTGGGGAAGCTGTTAAACACCGCCGCCAGCGCCGAGTTAAGGCCATCGGCCAGTACGCCGCCTTTGATGCGCTTCATGTACACTGGGCCTTTGACTGGCTCACCAGAAACTTCCGAGGTGGCGGTGATGTCGCCGATCGCTTCCAGTGCCGTGATAAAGAAAATCAGCACCAGAGGAATGAACAGTGACCAGTCAAAACTCAGGCCAAACTGCATCGGAATGGGCAGGGCAATCAGGTCGGTTTCTGCCTGTTGATGGGTGTTGACCATGCCCATAACGTAGGCCATCAAGTAGCCGACAAACATCGCGATCACGATCGATGCAACGCGGATGTAAGGGTTTTTCGCGCGGTTAAGCAGCACAATCAAACCGAGCACGGTGCCGGCCAGCGCCAGTTTGTCGAGGCTACCAAAAGTGCCATCGCCCAGCGCCGCATAGCCGCCGCCCATCGACACCAAACCGACTTGGATCAGGGTTAAACCAATCAGAGTCACCACAATGCCCGAGACCAATGGCGTGATCACGCGGCGTGCGTATTCCAACACGCGTGATAGTAAAATTTCCGCAAAGGAGGAAACCAAAATGGTGCCAAAAATCGCCGCCATCATGGTTTCCACATTCGCCCCGCCCGCTTTCAAAGAGAGGCCCGCCGCGATGATTGGGCCAAGGAAGTTAAAGCTGGTGCCTTGTACCGAGAGTAAGCCCGAGCCAATCGGACCAAAAGTGCGGATTTGAATAAAAGAGGAGAGGCCAGAGGCAAACAGCGACATGCTGATGATGGTGTTGGTCTGCTCGGCAGAGACGCCAAGAGCCTGACAAATAATCAGCGACGGCGTGATCACCGCAACGAACATCGCCAGTAAATGTTGCAAGGCGGCGAATAGCGTTTGTGGCAGTGGTGGACGGTCATTGAGTTGATAAACTAAATCGTGCTTAGACGTGTTGTGTGGCGTTGTCATCTTGCTTCCTAATTTTATCAAAAGCTTAGCGCTCGCTGAATGGGAGGCTAAGTGGAACTGATCACATGTTCTGTGATTGCTGTTACTCAGAAATCAGTTCGGTTTGGAGGTGTGTGAGATCACAAATTTTGAGCGGCATTATAGGGCGATTATTCTAAAAAGCAATCGTTTGCCTTGGTGGTTGGCAAATACGCAGGCACGCCAAAGCACGATTAGGCTTTGGCGTAAACGTCGCGCTCACCGAGCCAGCGCTCGATGATCGCGGCGGCATTTTGCGGATATTGCTGATGAATAAAGCGGGCGGCGCGTTGCACCTCTGGGATAAGCCGTTGATCGCGCACCAGATCGGCAATTTTAAACTCGGCGAGGCCAGTTTGCTTGGTGCCAAGCAGCTCACCGGGGCCGCGAATTTCCAAGTCGCGCTGGGCAATGACAAAGCCATCGTTGCTTTCGCGCAGCACGGCAAGGCGTTTTTGCGCGGTTTTGGACAGCGGCGCGTGATACAGCAGCACGCAGTGGCTGGCGACCGAGCCTCGACCAACGCGTCCGCGCAGCTGATGCAACTGCGCCAAGCCAAGGCGCTCGGGGTTTTCAATGATCATCAGGCTGGCGTTGGGCACGTCGACGCCAACTTCAATGACCGTGGTGGCGACCAACAGGTGCAGCTCATTGTTTTTAAAAGCGTGCATTACCGCTTGCTTGTCGGCTGGTTTCATCCGGCCATGCACCAAGCCGATTTTCACTTCGGGCAATTTTCGTTGCAGCTCTTCGGCGGTATCGGCCGCTGCTTGCGCTTCGAGCACTTCCGATTCATCAATCAAAGTACAAACCCAATACGCCTGTTTGCCTTCCTGGAGGCAGGCATGGCGAATGCGTTCAACGATGTCGTCGCGCTTGGTGTCAGGAATTGCCACGGTTTGGATCGGTGTGCGTCCGGGCGGCAGCTCATCGATCACCGAGGTTTCCAAATCGGCGTAAGCCGTCATGGCGAGCGTGCGCGGAATCGGGGTCGCGGTCATGATCAACTGGTGCGGATATGCCCCTTGCTTTGCGCCTTTTTCGCGCAGCTCCAAACGCTGGTGGACACCAAAACGGTGCTGCTCGTCGATGATAACTAAGGCAAGATGATGAAACACCACTTGTTCTTGGAATAAAGCATGCGTGCCGACCACCATCTGCGCTTCACCGCTGGCAATGCGCGCCAACTCGCTTTCACGGGCTTTGCCTTTGAGCTTGCCCGCCAACCAGCCAACTTGGATGCCCATAGCGGCAAACCAGTTGGCAAAGTTGATGGCGTGCTGCTCGGCGAGCAGTTCGGTCGGCGCCATCAGCGCGACTTGGTAGCCGTGCTCAATAGCGCGCACGGCGGCGAGCGCGGCGACTAAGGTTTTGCCTGAGCCGACATCGCCTTGCACTAAGCGCATCATTGGGTGGTTTTTCTCTAAGTCCGCCTCAATTTCGCGCACTACCCGCGCTTGTGCCTTAGTCGGTGAAAAAGGCAGTTGCGCTAACAACTGGTTTTTGAGCCTATCGACCGGGGCGAGCGGCAGAGCGACATCTTGTTGCCCTTTACTACGCACCGCCAGCATCGAGAGATTTTGTGCCAGTAGCTCTTCCATAATGAGGCGAATTTGCGCCGGATGTTTCCCTTGATCAAACTGCTCTAAGTCGATCGATGGCGGCGGGCGATGGATGATGTGTAGTGCTTGGCCGAGCGTCAATTGCTGATCGTACAGACCGGGTGGTAGCAGTTCGCTGACTGCGCTTTTGTCGAGCAACGCTAGCGCTTGCTCGGTTAAATTACGTAAGGTGATTTGCCTTAAGCCATCGGTAGTGGGGTAAACGGGCGTGAGGCTCTGTTCTACATCGGGTTTTTGTGCGGGGGCGGAAAATTTGTAATCGGGATGAACAATTTCCAGCCCCATATTGCCGCGCTTTACCTCGCCATAAGCGTGCACTAACTTACCGTCACTAAAGTTGTTTTTCATCGCCGCGGTGAAGTTAAAAAAGCGCAGGGTGATGGTGCCATTTCCATCGCTGATTTTCACCGTGAGCATTTTGCGTTTGCCAAACAGGGTATCGACCTGCATTACTTTGCCTTGTACCGCCGCCCACAGCCCGGCGTGCAGTTTGACGATCGGGTAAATACGGGTGCGATCTTCATAGCGCAGCGGCAGGTGAAACAGCAGATCCTGCACCGTGCGCAAACCGACTTTCTCCAGTTTTTCCGCCACTTTCGCACCCACGCCGCTGAGTGAGGTTAGTGGGATGGCAGATAACAGTTGCGCAGACATAACGGCCTCAAGGCAATGATAAACATAGCGTTATGTTAACCATCTGGCTGTGTTTTTGTACAGGGAAAATATGCTTTAGAAACTAGGAATCTAGGAGTCTAGGAGCCTAGGAGCCTAGGAGTCTAGGAATCTAGGAAACTAGGAAGCTAGGAAACTAGGAAACTAGGAATCTAGGAAACTAGGAATCTAGGAATCTAGGAATCTAGGAATCTAGGAATCTAGGAATCTAGGAATCTAGGAAGCTAGGAATCTAGGAAGCTAGGGAACTAGTAAGCTAGGGAACTAGTAAGCTAGGAAACTAGGAATCTAGGAATCTAGGAATCTAGGAAACTAGGGAACTAGTAAGCTAGGAAACTAGGAATCTAGGAATCTAGGAAACTAGGAAACTAGGTAACTAGAAAACTAGGGAGCTAGGAATCTAGAAAACTAGAAAACGCCTACTTTCTTTGCATCTCGGCCCACCACTGCTCATCGGCGACGATTTGGCCTGTATCATCAAGTGCTGGATAAGCGAGCCCTTTGCGTTTGGCGACTTTCGCCAGCACCGGATGGCCGCGTTCAAACAGGATGCGGTTGATCGTCTGTGCATCGATGCTGCTGGTCTCGCGCTGATACATTCCAGCGGCTTCGCGTTGGCGCTGCACTTCATACAGGATGACTGCGCACGCCACCGACACGTTGAGCGATTGCACCATACCAACCATCGGGATGATGATGTCTTGATCGGCGAGTGCTTTGGCTTGCTCGGACACGCCGATTTTTTCGCTGCCAAGAATAATCGCGGTTGGTTTGGTGTAGTCGATTTGGCGAAAATCCACTGCTGTTTCGGAAAGATTAGTCACCAGCACCTGCATGCCTTGCGCTTTCAGTTCGCCAACGGCGTCGGCGATGGAGTCGTGGGTATCGACTTCGATCCAGTTGCGCGCGCCTGCCGAGGTATTTTTCAGCGTTTTCATCTGTTCGGTTGGCCACACCGCGTGCACTTTGTGCAGGCCAGTGGCATCGGCCGAGCGGATAATCGCCGAGACGTTATTGGGTTTGTGTACTTCTTCAAGGCAGAGGGTGAGGTCGGTTTGGCGCGCTTTGAGCACCTGCTGGATTTTTTGGTAGCGTTCTAAATTCATGCGATAGACGATGGTTGGATTAAATAAAAAGCCCTTGAAACCGGGATTTCAAGGGCTATGAGTTGAGCCGCTTTGTCGATCAGTTCTTTCTTCGACGCACTCGCGAACATGAAGGCATCACGCGGATTTTCTTCATAATTCCAGCTAAGTGGACGCGATCTTTGGTGGTCAGCAATACGGTCACGGTGTACAAACGGCCATCGCGCTCTTCGGTCGAGAGGCCATGAATGTTGGAACCGGTTTTCGAGATCACATTGGTCAGCTCGGCCAACGCGCCTTGGTGGTTTTGCATGTCCACTTTCAGCTCGGCGATGAACTCTTGATCGTAATCCTCGGACCAAGCGACCGCCATGTACTTATCCGGCTCGCGTTGATAGCCGCGTACGTTTGGACACGTCTCGCGGTGCACCACCAAACCACGCCCCGGTGAGACATGGGCGATGATCGAATCGTCCGGGATCGGGTGACAACAGTTGGCGAAGGTCAGCAATAACCCTTCCGACCCACGGATCGGTAGCTTTTTCTTCGGCTTGCCTTCCGGCGTCGCGACTTCGGTCAGCTCTTCGGCATCCCCCAGTAGGCGGCGGGCAATCACGATGCTCATGCGCTCGCCAAGGCCAATCGCGGCCAGCAAGTCGTCGAGAGAGGCGATTTTCAGATCGCTCAACACGTGCTCCATATTTTCCGGGCTGATGTCACTGAGTGAGTGCTCACCCAAAGCGTGATTGAGCAAGCGGCGACCTAAGGTGATCGACTCTTCACGGCGCATGGTTTTCAGCACTTGGCGAATCTTAGTGCGAGCACGGGAAGTCACCACATAGTTGAGCCAAGCGGCGTTGGGTCTTGCCCCTGGCGCACTGATGATCTCGATCGTCTGGCCGTTTTTCAGTGCTTTGCTCAGCGGGTACGGATTGCGATCGACGCGTGCGCCAACGCAGGTGTTGCCGACATCGGTGTGCACGGCATAGGCGAAGTCCACCGCGGTAGCGCCTACTGGCAGTTCGACGATGCGACCTTTCGGCGTAAAGACGTAAATCTCATCCGGGAAAAGATCCGATTTGACGTTTTCGATAAATTCGAAGGAGTTGCCCGCGCTTTGCTGCAGCTCAAGTAGGCTTTGCATCCAGCGCTGCGCTTTGACTTGTGCGGTGGTGCCAGTGCGATCGCCGTTGCCTTTGTAAGACCAATGCGCCGCGACCCCTTTATCCGCCATTTGATCCATGTCTTCGGTGCGGATTTGCACTTCGACGGGCACACCGTGCGGACCGACCATGGAGGTGTGTAGCGACTGATAGCCGTTGGCTTTGGGAACGGCGATGTAATCTTTCATCCGTCCCGGGCGGGGCTTGTACAGGCTATGCACTTGGCCGAGCACGCGGTAACAGGTGTCGGCGGTGTCGACCACCACGCGAAACGCGTAGATGTCCATGATGGTGTGAAAGCGCTGCTCTTTGGTTTTCATCTTGTTGTAGATGGAGAACAGATTCTTCTCACGACCAAGCACACGCGCATTGAGCCCGACATCTTGCAGGCGGCCTTCAATCTCGCTATGAATGCGTTGGATCATCTCTTTACGGTTGCCACGAGCCGATTTCACCACTTCTTTCAAGACGCGATAGCGGTTCGGGTACAAGGCTTCAAAACCCAGCTCTTCCAGCTCGGTTTTAATGTTGTGAATACCCAATCGGTGGGCCAGCGGGGCGTAGATTTCCAGTGTTTCCCGAGCAATACGACGTTTTTTGTCTGGGCGCAGAGCGCCAAGTGTGCGCATATTGTGGGTGCGGTCAGCCAGTTTGATCAGAATGACGCGGATATCCTGCACCATGGCCAGGACCATTTTGCGAAAGTTCTCGGCTTGAGCCTCTTTGCGATCACGAAATTTAAGCTTATCCAGCTTAGAAACCCCATCCACCAGCTCGGCCACGGCTTGGCCAAATTTGGCTTCAAGATCTTCTTTGCTGACATCGCAATCTTCGATCACATCGTGCAGCAGCGCCGCTTGCAATGTTTCGAGATCCAGACGCATTTCGGCCAAAATTCGCGCCACAGCGACGGGGTGGATGATATAAGGTTCACCGCTAGAGCGGGTTTGCCCTTCATGGGCATCTCTCGCTACCACATAAGATTGACGCAGAGCCTCGATTTGAGGCTCTGTAAGGTATTCTTGGGCAACGTCTTTGAGGCTATCGAATAGATACAAATTATGGGCCCGGAAGGTTGTGTGTTGCTAAACGCGGAATTAACGGTTGTGAGCGATGCTGCTAACTGCCGCCAATTCTGCTGCTTCTTGTTCTTGCTGTTCTTGACGCTCGCGGGCATCGAGAACTTCTTTTGTGATAAGACCTTCTTCGATTTCGCGCAGGGCGATAACGGTGGTTTTATCATTCTCTTCCGGCACCAGTGAATCTTTACCGCCAGTTTGTATTTGACGAGCGCGGCGAGCCGCAATCAGAACTAGGTCGAAACGGTTGCCAACTTTTTCAACAGCGTCTTGAACAGTTACGCGTGCCATGAGAACTCCAGATTAGTTAACTAAATTTTGAATGACGAGAAAGTATACAAGCTCTCCGTTCCTAGTGTCCAGTTTCTACCCGTGTGGGCGCTCCTGAACACTAAGGTCGGGGGCTTATTCCGCTAAAAGCGCTTCAAGCATACCGCTATATTTAGCAGCTTGTTTGTCTTGCTTCAATCTTTCTGCCCGGAGGATGGCTTTAAAATCCACCAAAGCAGTATCGAAATCATCGTTGACGATCAAATAGTCGTATTCGTTGTAGTGGGAAATTTCCGATTTCGCCTCAGCCATGCGTTTGGCGATCACCGCTTCGCTGTCTTGGCCGCGCGTATTTAAGCGTCTTTCCAGCTCACCGTTAGAGGGCGGCAGAATAAAGATGCTTTTCGCCGCTGGCATTTGGGTGCGAATTTGTCGTGCGCCTTGCCAGTCGATGTCGAGGAAAACGTCGATGCCTTTGTCGAGTGTGCGTTCGATCCAAACGCGAGAGGTACCATAGTAGTTACCAAACACTTCGGCGTATTCCAGAAATTCCCCTTGTTCGATCAGCGCTTCAAAGTGCTCTTTTTCCACAAAATGGTAGTGCACGCCATCCTGCTCGCCCGGGCGCATGCCACGCGTAGTGTGCGAGACCGAGACTTTCATCGCGTAGGTTGGGTTCTTTTCCAACATCGCGGAGATTAAGCTTGATTTACCTGCGCCGCTTGGGGCGGAAACGATATAAAGAGTACCTTTACCCATCTGTTTTGGTCCACATTTGGTTGGATTGAAAGCTGATCGGGAAAATCGGCTATTAATAAAGATAGCACCAGCCTAGCAATGTGACCGATTGGTTACTTTTAGGCCAGAAAAATGGAGGCGAAGAGTATCACGATCCGCTATCGGTTGCCAGTTGATATTGGTGCGCCTGATTGTGCACGAAAAGCGCTCCGCCGGGAGAAAAAAGGGGAAGACAAGCTTCCCCAGACGTGCGACTGACTCACACTAAACCTCAATACTCGGCCTTCGCCGCAAGGCTTGGGCCGGGCATTCAAGTTATCCTTGGCTGGCCAAATAAGTGATCCAAGGGCTAACCACTTGGCGCATCTTTTCTGACTCGGCGGCACTTTTCATTGAGCGCAGCGCATTAAGCGCGTCGTTCATTTCGAAGTAGGCCATGCCGCGCACATAATCGAGTTCCGCTTTCTGCTCCGCTTTGGCATCGGCGGCAGGTTGCTGAGTAAACTCGGTAATGCTGGCGTACTGTTTGTTTTGCAACATCAGGCGCGCAATGCGGATCTGGCTGCTGGCCGTTGGCGCGAGCGCATACGCCTCTTGATACGCGCTGATCGCTTTCTCCAGCTCTTTCGCTTGTTGCCAGAAGCTGGCTAGGCGATCGAGGTTTTCCTGATTGCGGGTGATGTTGCCTTTCTCAATCTCGCTTTGCAGCACTTTGGCGGCGCGATAAGGGATGTTTTGATAGGCGAGAAAGTTCACCAAGCGCAGGTACTCTTTCTCTTCTTCAAACAAGCCTTGTTTGTAGGCCATTTCCAACGCGGCCAACGCATTGCGATCTTGATTCAACTCTTGGTAGGTGCCGGAGAGTTGCATCCAGTAACGCTTTTTCTGCGGATAGAGGGTGGTTAAGGTTTTGAGCACCGCCGCGACCTCGTTCAGTTGCCCCAGCTCGTGATACGAGGCCATCAGCAGCATGTACCAAGTCTCGCTCGGGTTTTTGCTCATGCTGATCGCTTGTTTGAGCGGTGCGATGGCGTTTTTGTAGTCGTCCATCTGCACATAGGCACTGGCTAAGGTGATGTAAGCGTGTGCTTGCGGTTTTTCTTCGCTGGTTTTACCGATCTCAAACCATGTTTTCATTGTCTCGACCGATTGCGCGTACTTATCCTCGGCTAAATACAACTGGGCTAAGCTGTAGCGCACTTGCTGCGCCACGGGCACGGGCAAGGCATCAAGCTTAAGCGACTCAGCAAAATATTTCGCCGCGTTGCTGTAATCACTTTGCAGTGAGTACAAAAAGCCGGTTTGTTGCAATAGTACCGCGCGGTCGTACTGCTTGGTGGTGCCCTCTAGCGTGTCGGTGAGCTTTTCCAATGCCGCTGGGTATTTTTCAGTGGCGATCAGCTCCTGCACTTTATTGACAATGCGGAAGGTGCGGTCGGTCAGCTGCGGCGCTTCTTTTGCCTGAGCGGGTGCAAGCGCTGCACCCGCCACTAAGGTCACAGAAGCCAGCACACTGGTGAAGGATTTCATCATGGTGGACTCCTTAGTTGATTGAGAACTCGATCTCTTGCGCCATGCGCGAGCTAACGGCTTTGCCATCGACCATTTTCGGCGTGAAGGTCCATTTAGCGACGGTTTTACGTGCCTCTTTGCCTAAATCGAGACGGCGTGGATCTTCTTCGAGGATCTTGATGTCTTCCACTGCGCCATGTTCGTTGACGGTGAATTCCAGCAATACCTTGCCTTTTTCCAAGCCCGCTTTGGCGGCTTTACGCGGCATTTGCGGTTGGAAGGTCGCTCTAGGTACTGGGCCGCTGTTGCCCGCGATTTGCGAACCGCCTCCTTGTGAATAGTGGCCGAGAATCGAACCGCCAGTGACGTTCACTGGAAGGTCAAGTTTGGGCATATCCATCGGGATCTGTTCCATCACCGGCTTGACTGTCGACGTCACCTTCATTTCTGGCGGTGGCGGCGGGCGTTTTGGTGGTGGCGGTTTCGGCAGTTCGCGCTTTTTCTCCTGTACTTTTTCTTCGGGTTTGACGCGAATGAAATCGACCATGCGCAGATCGTCATTCGACGCCAGCTCGTGGCGCTCTTTATTTACCAGCTTGTCCATCCCCCAGAAGAGTCCGAGGGAGACAACGAGCGCCAGTGCAATGGAGGCCAGATAACGCATAGGCTTAATCCTTGTTGGTCGCAGCAATCGAGATGTTTGCCACACCGGCCATTCTTATCTGGTCCATCACTTTCACCACCACGCCAGCGTTGGCTTCTTCATCCGCTTGGATGACTACCGCGCCATCTGGGCTTTCGGCACGCAGACGTTCAACGTTGGCGCGCACCGCATCGACTTCAACGCGACGTTTGTCAATCCAGACATCGCCCGCCGCGCCGACCGCGACCATGATGTTGCCTTTTTTGACTGTTTGCGCTGAGTTGGCGCTGGGACGATTCACATCAATCCCCGCCTCTTTAACAAAGGATGTCGTAACAATAAAGAAGATCAACATGATGAAAACGATGTCGAGCATCGGCGTCATATCGATCGCCATTTCATCGCTGTTGTCGTTGCTATAGCGTCTTTTCATGACCTATACCTCTAATTCCGTTTATGAGCACAGGTGCCATCGCGCGTTGCTCGCGGCCATGGCGACCCTGCACTAGGCAATATGTTTGAGCTTATCTTCCAACTTTTGCGTGGTGACTTTGGCTAAGTGATCCAGACGCGTACTGAAAAACAGTCCGGATAACGACGCCACCATGCCCGCAAGGGTTGGAATGGTTGCCTTTGAGATCCCCGATGCCATAGCACGAGGGCTTCCTGTACCGACGATGGCCAAAATGTCGAAAACCTGAATCATGCCCACCACAGTGCCAAGCAGGCCAAGTAGTGGACAGAGGGCGATCAGCACTTTGATGATCGGCAGCCCTTTTTTGTTTTCGATGTCCTGTTTGGAGACAATCTCCTGACGGATCATTTTGGCGTTCCAGCTTTTGTGGTCTTCGCGTCCTGACCAGATAGCGACGGCTTTTTTCATCGCCCGTGGAGCCACGGCAACAAAATAAAACCAACGCTCAAGCAGCACGACCCACAGCATGAAACTGAGGACAAAGATAGCGACCAATACATCGCCACCCATGCCTAAAAATCGTCTGATGGAGTCTAACTCTTCAATTAACCACCACATGGCGCCTCCTTAGCGCTGTGCCGCGTGCAGTCTTTCCTGATAGCGTGCGATGAAGCCAGCGCTTTGCTCTTCCAGCATCTGTACCAGACGACGCCCTTTGCTGTGTACCAAGGTGTAGAGGAACAGCAGTGGAATGGCGACAACCAGACCAAGCATGGTGGTGACCAGCGCTTCGGAAATGCCGCCTGCCATCAGTTTTGGATCGCCAGTACCAAACAGTGTGATGGCTTGGAAAGTGCCGATCATGCCCATGACGGTACCCAGTAGGCCAAGCAGCGGCGCGACGGAAGCGAACAGCTTGATGGAGCCGATAAAGCGTTCGATTCGTGGTGCGTTGCGCAATATGATTTCGTCTAGCTTGGCTTCCAGATCCTCGAGGTTATCCCCTTGGTGTTCTTGGTATGCTTGGATCACTTCACCGAGCGGGTTGCCCGGGATCACCGCATCCGATTTCGCTTGGCGACGCATTTTGCCACCCAATACCAACAGGCGCAGGTAAGAGAAGAGGGCGATGAGAGCGCCAATCAAGCCCATGCCGAGAATCACGTAACCGACGATGCCGCCTTGATCAATGCGCTCTTGCACGGTTGGGCTTTGTACCAAAAGTGAAAGGATCACGCCGCGTGATGGGTCAATAAACAGTGGCTCGTAGCTGGTTGAGGCTTGCTCAAAACCAGCTACCAAACCGGTGATGTTGGCACCAGGCTGACGAGAGAGCTCTTCGAATTTGCCGGTTTGCGGCACGTAGGTAACGTATTTTCCATCGGCAATCGCGTTAAACTCGCCGACCAAAGTAACATCACGCACTGCTTCGTTACCTTCGCCATACACCACGGTTGCCGGGGTGGTTGAGGTTTCACCGGATATGATGATCTGTTGCAGCATAGTGTGCCAGAAGGCTTCGAGCTCCTCGGTGGAAGGTAACTCTTTACTTTCAGCCAGCTTGGTCAGCAAAGCGTCGCGCGCAGGAAACTGCACCGCGTTTTGCGAGGCATTAAACAGCCCCTTGAATTCACCCGCGTATTGGCGCACCACGCCAAACATTTCACCCAGTGTGCCTGAGCGCTGACGCAGCGTTTCGCTCAGTTCAGTGAGTTTTTTGTCGTTGTTGTCAAAAGTGACTTTGAGCTGTTCGCCCAGCGCCGTTTCGGCTTTGAGCTGCGCTTTAGCTTGCTTGAGCAACTCGGCTTGTTGGTTGCGATCGGCAAGAAAAGCTTGCTCGCGCGCTTTGTTCTCTTTCGATTCAACGATGCTTTCCGATTTCACCTCTTTGAGCAGATCGTTGAGTGATTTGGCGCTGTCAGCGTGCGCAGCTCCTGCCATGAGTAGGCTTGCCAGTAGGGCCGCGGCGACGGTTTTGAATCCTTTCATTATTTATTCTCCCCAGCGTAGACAGGCAGTTTGATCAGTGACGGTGGCGCCTGTTTCTTAGCAATACGGATCCCTTGCTGAACCGCAAGGCGGTAGCTTTCCGGCAGTTGTTCCCATTGGCGGGTCTGTTGGTTCCACATGCCAGTTTCAATGCCGTCTGGAGATTGGAACAAAAGCGCAGTGCGGCCGATGCGTAGGAAGTCGTAAGTCACCACTTCGCCGCCGCGATCAAGGCTGGCTTTGTAAGATTCAATTGAGCGCGAGAAGCCCTCTTCTATTTGGTAGGCTTCCATCACTTTACGGAATTTTTCCGAGGTGGTGACGTCGGCGCGGTCCATTAAATCGCGCAATTCATTGATGCGCTTGCGACGCTCTTTGCTTTGGAAAGGCAGATCAAGCGTAACGAAATCGTCCAGTGCGTCGATCATCTTGAGTGTCAGAGGCACCACTTCCATCGCGGTCTGATCTATCTGGGCGATCTGTCGATTGAGTGAGTCCAGTTCGCTCTGTTGCGACTGAACCATACGGTTGATCTGCTCGTTGTAGACTTTCATGCTGTCGACTTGGCGCATGATGGCTTTGTACTCTGCCAGCATCGCTTCGGTGTTGTCAGCGTAGCCGTCGATTTTTTGTTGTGAGGCTTGTGCGGCTTTGTTGCTACCCGCTTGGGTGGAAATTACGCTGCCTGAGTCAGCGGCCAACGCGCTGCCACTTATGGTCAGCATCGCGGCGGTGAGTGCACTTACGCCAAATTCCTTTAACGTCATGGTTGCATCCTTTCGTGTTTTGTCAGTCGAAAAGGGCGCGGGAAACTCCCGCGCCAAATGGGTGAGTCTGGTTAGAAGTCGTAAGATGCTTCTACGTAGACTTGGCGGCCAATCGGATCATCGTACTCATCCGCGTAAAACGGTGAAGTATCGCTCAATGGATCCTTTGGCGGTTCTTTGTCGAATAGGTTGATGATGCCCAGTGTCACACGACCACTTTCGTTAAACTGATACGAGGTGGTCAGGTTCCAAGTGGTCATGCTCGAAATCTTGGTTTCGTAGCCCGCTTTTTTGGCGGCATCACAGCTTTCGAAGTAGTAATCGTTGGCAAAGCTTGAACACATCTTGTCACGATACTTACCAAACAGGTTGACGTTGACATCTTGATACGCCCAGCCTAGGTTCAAGGTCGCGGTGTATTCTGGCATGTACTCCATCTCGTCTTTGACAGGCTCTGAACTGCTCTCTTGGTATTCCGCTTTGAGCAGCTTGGTAACCGAGACTTTGCTTGAGAAAGAACCCATGTCGTTGGTGTCGTAAGCGTAGCTGACCGATACGTCGATACCTGAACGGGTTTCAAACGCTTGGTTGACCGGGCCGTAGATTACTTTATCAATCGTGCCGTCTGGATTGCGGATCACCTGCGTACCAGGGTACTTGCTCGGGTCGTTGATCACGTCTTGATAGCTCGGCGCTTCAACCACGTCTTCCATCTTGATGTGATACCAGTCGACGGTTAGACCAAGATCGTCAACAGGCTCCCACGCCAAACCAAGGTTGATGTTGGTGCTGGTTTCTTCTTTTAGCTCGGAGTTTGGACCGTTGACCGTATCAAAGTGTTGAGTCGAACATTCTGGAATATTCTCATCTGGGCCAGTGCCGCCAACAGAAGCACACAGTACTGGGTCAAAACCAGAGCCAAAGCCACGCGTCTCATCACCAAACAGACGTTTTAAGTCAGGCGCGCGGAAACCTAAACCGTAGCTACCACGTAGCAGTAAGGTGTCGGTTGGACGATACGCCAGTGAGACTTTCGGCGTGAACGCACCGCCAGTGGCGGAATCATCAAAGTAGTGGTCGTAACGGCCAGCCACAGTCAGTTCTAACTCTTCTAAAATCGGGATCAGCAGCTCAGCGCCAAGACCAATTTGGTCACGTTCGCCGCCGCCAGAAGTGCCGCCAAGGCCAGAGAAGCCACCTGCGGCAGTCACAGCATCGGTTTTCTCGTTGTAGTCGGTGCGATTCCACTCGCCGTAGACGGAGAAACCGGACATGCCCGCTGGCATTTCAAACAGTTCGCCCGCGATGGAGCCATTGATCGAGTACAGTTTGGAGTACGCTTCTTTGCTTGACGTACCCGTATACTTGGCGACGTTTTCCGCTGAGATGGTGTCCAGCAGGTCGATTTCGCCGTTTTGCACCGCTTGATCCATGGTGGTGTATACCGCTGGGTTGTCGGTGTCGACGTTTTGCTGTGAGAAGCTGGCGTACAGTTCCCAGTCGTAGGCGTCAGCAAGTAGGCCAGTCAGACCCGCCGTTACACCAAATGCGGTCGCTTCGGTATTGCTCTCACGTGGGCCAAATTCGACCAAACGACGAGTGTATTCACCTTCGCCGCGGTTCACACCATTAACAGTGTGTGTCGCGTCCACTTCAACCGAGTAAGGGTTGGGCTCGAAGAGTGACTCGGTGGATTTGTAGCTAAAACGCGCTTCCGCCATGGCGGTTAAGTTATCGTCGATATCTTTTTCACCGCGCAACAACAGATCAGCCTGCTTGTTTTCTGGCTTCAATGTACGGTATGCCGAGCGGTTGACGCCACAACGGCCACGAGACAGTTCCACGGCCGCATCACCGACCACTTCTTTACACGATTTGCCGATATCGGCGGGGGTCATCGTGGCAGAGCCGTCTTTCGGGTAGAAGTTAGCGCCGTAGCTCGAGTAAGCACTGAATGCCGAGCGATCGGAACCGTCGTCACCAGCCCAGCTGCGATCTTTTTGCATCAGCATTTCGTTGCTGGCTAACTGGGCGACAAACAGAACGCGCGTGTCGTCCATGTCTTTACCCGCAACGATATCCAAACGACCATTTTGGTAGCCGCCTTCGGTGGCATCACCGTAACGCGCTTTGACTGATACGCCGTCAAAGTCTTTCTTCATGATGAAGTTGACCACCCCACCAATCGCATCCGATCCGTAGATCGCTGAACCGGAGTCGGTCATCACTTCGACACGTTCAATCGCCGCAATCGGGATCTGACCGATGTCTTGGAAGTTGGATACACCGTTCTCTGCCAGTGGATACTGCGGCATACGGCGACCGTCAATCAGGATCAGTGTGCGAGAGGCACCTAGACCACGCAGGTTGACCGATTGGGCTGCTGGGGTGAAGGAGAAGGAGTTGGTTTGCGCCAACGCGCCACCTGTGTTTTGCGTCAAGCTGTTGAGGATATCTTGCGCGCTGTTAAATCCTTTCGCCGCAATATCCTTACTGGTAATGACAGTGACAGGTGACGGACCTTCCATCTGCGTGGTTGAGATCCGCGAACCCGTGACTTTCATCTTCTGTAGTTGCTCAACTTGCTGCTCTTCTGCGAAAGCGAGTGGTGACAGCGAGGCTGTTCCTAAGGCAAGACTGATCGCAACCGATAAGGCTGTTGTGTTTTTGTACATCCTTGTTGCTCCGTTTTCATTATTTCCTATGTTTTTTGGTCTAAAAATGACCCAATGTGACGTTAATATTTCGTTAACGTTGCGCGAAAGATATACATGATGTGGATTTTAGAAGTCAAACCAGTGAGATTGGCGGGGTGTTGGCTGTAAAAAATATGTAAAATTTTATAAGAGAGTGTTTTTATCGAGAGGATTGTCTATAAAAATCGTACTCGATAACGAATAATTTCAATAAAACAGTGTATTTTGTGTTTTTCTTAACCAGTAACGCCATATGTTGCTGATGATCGTTTAGTGGGTGAATTTACCTTGGAAAACGATTGTCTGTAGAATATTACTCTGATTGCATTGGGTGGCCGCTTTGTTCAGCATAAGCTTGCGGTGAGTCGAGTGGTATCAAATTATGATACCCCTGTTGATACAAGAGCTCATGCTCATTTATAGTGTTTTATTGCCTGTGCTATTGGTGGTTTTTTATACTCATTTTTTGCGTTTTTATGTAGTGTTAGAGCTCTAAACTAAACAGGTTGATGTTCTGTAGTTGCTAAAAACCCAGATTTTTATTTTTTTTTACCAATAGAGACGCAGAAGGTTGAGAGTGTCGGTGGTTTGTCATGTTTTGGCGATAAACACTTGAAGCTTTGGGGATTTCGATATAAATATGGCGCTGATTATCGGGCGTCAGAGTCGAAAACCAGAGATTGAGGCTGTTTAGGATGAACACTTCGACAGGTTTAGCGGTCTATCGTTGATTCCACGCGTCGGTGTGGATGATTTCATTGTTTTCCTTACTTGCCGATTCTGCACAGTGACATGGAGTGAGTTGTATATGCTGTCGTATTTTCTACGCCGTTTGGCGTTGGTGATCCCCACCTTCCTTGGGATCACGATCCTTATCTTTGCTATCACTCGATTTGTTCCCGGTGGGCCAGTTGAACGCATGCTGTCAAAAATGCAGTCGCAAGGCGATGGTGCCGCAGCGATGACCACAGCCGGCGGCAACTCGGCGCTGTCAGATGAACAGATGGCGGAGTTGAACGCGTTTTACGGCCTGGATAAGCCAGTACTGCAAGCCTACGTCGAGTGGCTGAGCAAACTGGCGGTGTTCGATTTTGGCGAATCCACGCGCTATTACGAGCCGGTGGGCGAGATGATTGCCGAGCGCCTTCCGGTGTCGCTGTTTTATGGCGGCATGACCTTTTTTATCAGCTATTTCATCTCGATACCCTTGGGGTATTACAAGGCGCTTAAACACGGTTCCGTGTTTGATTCCGCCTCCTCGATACTGATTTTTGTTGGCTATGCCTTGCCCGGCTATGTGGTTGGCGTGCTGCTGATTACCTTGTTTTCTTATCATTTAGAGTGGTTCCCAATGGGGGGCTTTGTCGGCGATGATTTTGACGATCTGGAAACCTTTTTCGAGCGCGCGCAGGATGTGATGTGGCATGCGGTGCTGCCGCTGATCTGTTACTTGATCGGCGATTTCGCCACCCTAACGCTGACGATGAAAAACAACCTGATGGAAAACCTCTCTTCAGACTACATCCGCACCGCAATTGCCAAAGGCTTACCATTCCAGACAGCGGTACGTAAGCACGCACTGCGCAACAGCTTGATTCCGATTGCCAGCCACTTTGGTAACTCACTGCTGTTTTTTATGACCGGTGCCTTTTTGATTGAAGTGATTTTCAACATCGACGGCATTGGCCTGTTGGGTTATGAGTCGATCATTGAGCGCGATTACCCGGTGGTGATGGGCATAGTGGCGATCAACGCGGCGCTCTTGCTGCTTGGCAACATCATTTCTGATATCTGTGTCGCTCTGGTCGACCCACGTGTGAAATTTGGAGCCTAGACGATGATCACATTGAGTCCATTAACGCAAAAGAAAATCCGCAGTTTTAAAGCCATCAAGCGGGGTTACTACTCCTTCGTGCTGCTGTCGATCATGCTGGTGTTGTCACTGTTTGCCGAGCTGTTGATTAACAGCAAAGCGCTGGTGGTGAAATATCAAGACGAGTATTTTTTCCCAGTGTTTAGCGATGTGCGCACGGGCAGTGAATTTGGCCAAGAGTCGGCCAGCGAAGCCAACTACCGTGAGCTGCAAAAGCAGTTTGCCGAGCAAGGGGGCGATAATTTCGTCCTGTTACCGCTGGTGCCTTGGAACCCGTACGAGCAGGACTTTTCTGGCGATTACCCACCCACTGCTCCGGATGCACAAAGCAAGCACTACTTGGGCACGGATGTGATTGGCCGCGACATTTTGGCGCGTCTGGTGTACGGCTTTCGCACTGCGATGGGTTTTGCCTTGCTGACGATGATTATCTCCTACGCGATAGGCACGACAGTCGGCTGCGCTATGGGATATTGGGGCGGCAAGTTTGACCTATTTGTGCAACGCTTGATTGAAGTGTGGTCGATGGTGCCGTTTTTGTACGTCATCATGATTTTAGTCTCTATTGTGCAGCCAACCTTTGCCCTGTTTGTCGGCATCAACGTGCTGTTTGGCTGGATGGGCATGACTTGGTACATGCGTACCATGACCTATAAAGAGTCGGCGCGTGAGTACGTGATGGCAGCCCGTGCGCTGGGCGCCTCGACCGGGCGTATTCTGTTTAACCACATTCTGCCCAATACCATGGTGATGATCGTAACACTCGCGCCGTTCACCATTGCTGGCAACATTACCGCGCTGACGGCCCTAGATTACCTTGGGCTGGGGCTAATGCCGCCGACGCCGAGCTGGGGCGAGCTATTGCAGCAGGGGAAATCGAATCTGGATGCACCTTGGATCGTCTCTTCGGTCGTGGCATCGATTGTCGCGGTGCTAGTGATGGTGACCTTCATCGGAGAAGCGATACGCGCTGCGTTCGATCCGAAGAAGTTTACCCGCTATGTCTGATACCATGGGACAAGGGACTGGAATTCATAGGGATATCATAATGAAAAAATCAATGTTAGCGGCCACCTTATCGTTGTTAAGTAGCGGCTTGTACGCCGCCACTTTACCTGCGGATCTCAACTGGCAGACCAACTGGAATGAGCCGCTGTTTGCTTCAAGCGAAGCGAAATTTGGTGGCACCTTGCGCACCTACATGCAAAGCTTTCCACAAACGCTGCGCAGCGTCGGCCCCGATTCCAACTCTGGCCTGCGCTACTACATACTCGATGAAACGCCAGGATTGCTGGACCGTCACCCCAACACGGATGCGTGGATCCCCGCACTGGCGAACGAATGGGCGCTGACGGGCGACAACAAAACCGTCTACTTTAAACTCAATCCCAAAGCCAAATGGTCCGACGGAAAACCAGTCACCGCCGACGATTTCGTCTTTATGCTTAAGTTTTATCGCTCCAAAGATCTGGTCGCCCCTTGGTATAACGAGTACTACACCAACGTGGTGAGCGATGTACAAAAGATCGATGCGCACACCTTGATGGTGGTGAGTAAGCAGGAGAAAAACCCAGAAGACCTGCTTGAGACGTTAGGCGGCTTACGCCCACGTCCGGCCCATTTCTATGCCAACCCGAGTAAAGATGAAAACGGCGACGGTATTGATGACAACTATGTGCGCAAGTACAACTTCAAAGCTGAGCCAACTACCGGCGCCTACTATCTGGACGACATCAAAAAAGGTAAAAGCGTGACTTTTGAGCACGTTGGGCAAGATTGGTGGGGGTACAGCAACCAATATTATCAACATCGCTACAATGTGGAAAAAATTCGCATTAACGTCATTCGTGACAACGACATCGCGATGAAGCATTTCGAAAAAGGTGATCTCGATTCGTTCGCTCTAGTCCTGCCTGAATTGTGGCACGACAAATCCAACGGCGAGCCGTACCAGAAAGGCTACATTCATAAATTCTGGGGCTACAGCCAACTGCCAGAGGGCGCAGGCGGCTTATGGATGAACGTTGCCACGCCGCTGTTGGATGATCTCAACGTGCGTCGCGGCATCAGTTACGCCACTGATTACGACGGCATGATTGAAAAAATTACGCGCGGAGACTACTCACGTAAGCCGCACGCGTTGGGTACGGGGCACGGGAAGTACGACTTGCCAAATGCCAAAGCTCCGGAGTTTAACCCAGAAAAAGCGATTCGCTATTTTGAAGCGGCGGGTTTTGATCAAATCGGCCCAGATGGGATCCGTGTCAATCAGCAAGGTCAGCGCCTCAGTTTTGCCATTACCTACGCCTATGCACACCACACGCCGCGTATCGCTTACCTGAAAGAGCAAGCGAAAAAAGCGGGTTTGGAGTTTGAACTCAAGCTGGTGGATGGCTCTTCGGCGTTCAAATTCATGCTGGAGAAAAAACATCAACTGGCGTTTTTGGATATGAGTGCCTCAACGACACCGGCGTATTGGGAATATTTCCACTCAGTCAATGCCAATCGCCCACAAACCAATAACTTCACTAACTTCAGTACTCCAGAGCTGGACAAACTGATTATGGCCTACAAAAACGAGTTCGATATGGAGAAGAAGTATCGCTACTCGCAGCAGATCCAGCAGATTGTCGGCGATGCCAACGTGATCGTCCCCGGCTACATGGTGCCTTATATCCGCATGGGGTATTGGCGCTGGCTAAAATTCCCGATGCCAGCGATGACCAAGAAAACTGAAACCTTGTTTAGCAGCGGTGGCGCGCTCGGTTTTGGTACCTTCTGGATTGATCCACAAGTGAAAAAAGAGACGGAAAAAGCGCTCAAATCGGGCAAAACCTTTGAACCCGTGACGATTATCGACGACACCTATAAGTTGTAAGGAGTAGTCATGCAGCAAGATGTGATTTTGAGCGTGCGAGATTTAGAGGTCTCGTTTATCACCGATGACGGCCCGGTTAAGGTGCTGCACGGGGTGAATTTTGATGTGCGTGCCGGGCGCACTTTGGGGCTAGTAGGCGAATCGGGCAGTGGTAAAAGCGTCACCTCAATGGCGATCATGGGCCTGCTGCCCAAGCCTTATGGCCAAGTGGTCAACGGTGAAATCCTCTATCGCGGCACTAACCTGGTTAATCTGCCTGCGCAAGAGATGTATGCGATGCGCGGCGATCGTATCTCCATCATCTTTCAGGATCCGATGACGGCGCTCAATCCGGTGCACAGCATTGGCCGGCAGATCAATGAAGTGTTGGAACTGCATCGTCCTGAGCTCGACAAACGGGCACGCAATGAATACGCCTTAGAGATGCTGAAAAAAGTGCGCATTCCGATGCCAGAGAAGAGACTCAATGAGTACCCGCACAATCTCTCGGGCGGGATGCGTCAGCGTGTGATGATCGCTATGGCGCTGGCGTGTAAACCGGATGTACTGATTTGTGATGAGCCGACCACGGCACTGGATGTGACAGTGCAGGCGTCGATTCTCGACTTGATGAATGAACTGCAACAAGAGACTGGCATGGCGATGATTTTCATCACGCACGATCTCGGCGTGGTTGCCGAAGTGTGCGACGACGTGGCGGTGATGTATGGCGGCCGAATTGTGGAACAAGCGGAAATTTTCGAGCTGTTTGATAACCCGCAGCACCCATACACGGAACGTTTGATGGGGCTGATGCCAAGTTTGGACAGTGAGCCCAAGCAGATGATTGATATCAAACCGATCGATGCCAGCATGTTTGCCACCAACTAAGGAAAGCAGGGATGAGTAAAGAAGTTCTACGTATTGAAAACCTCAAGCAGCACTTTGTTTCCGGCAAAAAGCTGTTTAGTAAAGGCTACACGGTTAAAGCGGTTGATGGCGTCTCGCTCTCGGTGTGTGAAGGCGAGACTTTGGGTTTAGTCGGTGAGTCGGGCTGCGGAAAAAGTACCCTTGGCCGGACGATTTTAAAGCTGTATGAGCCGACCGAAGGGCAGATATTTTTTGCCGGGCGTGACATCACCAAGCTGTCGGCACGGGAGATGCGTCCGCTGCGCCGCGACATGCAGATTGTCTTTCAAGATCCGATGGAATCACTTAATCAGCGCCATACGGTTGGGATGATTTTAGAAGAGCCGTATATCATTCACCGTATCGGCACGCCCGCTGAGCGTAAAGAGTGGGTCAAAGAGCTGCTGGTCAAAGTAGGCTTGCCAGTTGAGGCGGTTAACCGTTATCCACATGAGTTTTCTGGCGGTCAGCGTCAGCGTATCGGTATCGCGCGTGCGATTGCTCTGAAACCGAAGTTGCTGATTTGTGATGAATCGGTCTCGGCGCTCGATGTGTCGGTGCAGGCGCAGATCCTCAACTTATTGCTGCAACTGCAAAAAGAGATGAACTTGGCGATCATCTTTATCTCCCACGATCTCTCGGTGGTGAAACACGTTTCGGACAAAGTGGCGGTGATGTATTTTGGTAAAGTGGTGGAAGAGGGCAGCGCCAAAGAGGTGTACGCCAATCCACAAAACGACTACACCAAGAAACTCCTTGCTGCGATTCCCATTACCCATCCAAAATATCGCAAACGTAAGCGTCAGGCCGAACAAGCCGCCCAAGCGCAGCGCAGCGCATAAAACAAAACAGCAGCCTAGGCTGCTGTTTTGTTATCCACTCAGTTCCGGCGAGCGCGATAATCGGTACTGCGCCCTTTGAACAATAAATATTGCGATATGCTGTTGTAATAACTCGCTTCCTCAAATAGGGCGTTGGCCCAAGGCTGATCGCAGGCAACGGTTTTTTTACTTACGGTATCTGCTCCTATTTCGAAGCACTGGGCGAGCTCCCCTGTCTCTGCGTTGATGGCAATGCCATGCTCTTTGCTCATCCAGAAAAAGCCGGTGCCGAAGGCAAAACTGGCACGCCCGGCGTAGTTAGGGTCTAGCAAGCTGTGGCCGGTAAACCAAGGTACGTAGCCGCCCAACCAATCGAGTGCGGTCGCACCGACGTCACGTTGTGAAGCGGTGATGGACCGAGTTTGATTTGGGATAGATTTATCCGAGGCGTACATCAAAAAAGGAATCGCGTTTTTCACAAAGCCGCCCTTTACGGTTTTGGCTGTGTGATCCGCAAGCAAAATTACCAGTGTTGGTTTGTCTAGCTGAGCCAGTTTTGCATCAAGCTGTGGAATAAATTGGCTGAGCGCTTGATCCGCATGATGCATCACGCTACGTCGCTCATCGATTTGCGTCTCTCGACCAAACGTATAGCCATCTTGTTCAGGCAGAAATGAGCCATGTGTAGTGCCCGTATTGATGGTAAGGAAAAAGGGCTGTTGAGACTGACTCAAGCGATCGATTTGTCCAAGCGAGAAGCGATAAATATCGCCATCCATATACCCCCACTCATTATGTACGCCTTCAAACGGGTAATCGTGCTTACCGAACGATTCCGCGAAGCCGAGCGTTTGCGCGAATGAGCCAACCTTGCCCTTGGCGCTTCCTTGTATAAACGTGGTTTGCCAGCCTTGTTGGCGCAAAATATGCGGCAAGCAGATGTATTGCGCATTTTGTAGCTGACTGGTTGAAATGATGCCGCTGGTCGGGTTGGGATACGAGCAGAACGTAGCGAACATCCCTTGCACGGTTCGATAGCCATCGGCGTAGCTTGAGAAGGTGGAGAAAGAACGTTGACGAAGGCTATCAAAAAAAGGCGTTGCATCGACGTCACCCGCGTAGCTGTGCATGTCATAAGCAGGCCAACTTTCCAGCAAAATCATGATGATATTCGCCTGCTTGAGCCCATCCAGTTTTGCGGATTGCGGTACCTCTATAGCTTGTTGCCACATGGCGATCTGTTCAGAACTAGGATCGCTGGTGATCTTTTTGATCGCCGCACGGTCACCGTTTGATAGGTAGTAAGTAATGCTGTAGGGCGCACTCCAAGCAATAAAGGCTTGTTCACTATTGCCAATATTGTAGGCGCGCATTGGCGTTTGCGGCGCATCCCCCCAGCCGCCACGGATTAGGCTTACAGTGACCAGTATCCACAACAGAGAGAACGCTATATTGCTATACCACCGAGTGCTGCGTTGATTGCACAATGGGAGGTATTTACAGACGATGAACAGACAAACAAGCAACCAAAGCGTACCAATTAGCATCGTCGCCCAATAACTTTTTAGGGCCGTGACCAGTAGTTCGCTTTCCATCCCTTGCGCGGTAAACAGTTCGAAAGTGACATGTTTGCTGGCGTCTTTCGCGTATATCGAATCCGCAAAACTGCTGCCGACAATCCAAACAATCGCTAAACAAAGTAACACGCGCAATAACGGGCGCAAATCGAGTTTAAGCGGCATCAATAGCAGACTGGTAAGAAAAATCGGTGCACTCAGCATGGCCGCAATGGTGGCGTCAAAACGGAGACCATAGAGCAAGGCTTCAAACCCTGCGCCAGAGAGGAGGGCAACAGGAAGTTGAGAGAACGTCATTAATGCTATGCATTTACTGGTGATTGCGGCAGTAACAAGAGCCAGAAAAGAATAAAGTGTATTGCGAATGAACATGAAAAATAGCGCAGGACGATGAGTTAAATGGAAAGCAGTAACTATACCGTAACCAAGACTCAAGCCGCAGTACTATCTTGGCTTTCATTTTGGGAATCAGAGCTGACGCAGAGATTTGTCCGTATCTTAAATCTGTGCATTCTAACCAAGGGCGCGAACTTGCCGGAAAACTCCTGCCACTGAGTTGGGAATGACGATGGCAGAAGTTTTCTGAGTCACATGTTTTAATGGGTTATCGGCGCTAAGCCATCAAAGCAGGTCTAGATGAAAAGTGGCATTGAGCTCATAGCCATCTATTTCGCCGTCGTCGATATTGTAGCGAGTGTAACTGGCACCGATAGAGAAATAGTCGCTGATGAAGTAGTCAAAACCGACACCAAACATCGCATCGGTACCGTCTTCGCTAGAAGTTAGGCTCATGTACTTTGCGTCAGCATCCCATTGATGCAAGCCTGCACGTGCATAAATATCGACCATAGGTAAGGTCAGGGTTGGCTTGATGGCGACAAACTTGGTGCTGGTGTCCACGGTCGTGCCGTCGCTCTCTCCCTGACCTAAATTCATATAACCGGCTTCGACATCAAGAAAAGGCAAAATGCCGCTGCCGATGCGTACTCCATAGAGGAGGTCATTACCATAGCCCTCGCCATAATGAGCGCTGCCGCCAGTCACGCCGCCATAAAGAATCGAGTCAGCGTTTGCCGCCATCGAAGTACTAGCCAAAAGCGTTAAAATAAGGATTTTTTGTTTCACGATTTACACCTCTAAGCCGTGATTGTTAGAAAGTAGAACCCAATACCACTGTTGATAAATGTCTCTCAAATATTGGTCTTTCATATGAATGCAGTTTCTATGCCATGTTTTTTTTGTTGGCCGTGCCTGACATAAAATCGATGGGTATAACTGTCGAAGAAATCCGTTCATTGCTCTAGGGCGTGTTGGGACCGCGGTGGGGAAGGCTTATTCGAAAAATAGGCTTCAGCATCGGAAATGATCTGAATTCTAGGATAGTGGTCTGTTTTTAAAGATAAAAAATGGCCTTAACAAGGTTAAGGCCATAACGGAAAGAGGAAAAAGGACTAAAGGATTCTCTTCAAGACACCGTCTGCTTTGATGCGAGTGATCTTACGCACGAGTTTTTGCACCAATATCGGGTAATCTTCAAGTTTTTCTAGTTGTTTGTATGTGCAGACAAGCTGTGTATGTTGCAAGATGTTTTCCATCTCAGCGTCAAATTTATCCGTTAACTGCGCGTAATCGTCACGAATCAAGAGGCCGTTTTCTAGGTCGAGCGCCCAAGCGCGCGGATTCAAGTTATTGCCCGTTAATAGCATATAACGTTTATCCACCCAAATGCCTTTGAGATGGAAACTATTGTCTTCATGCTTCCAAAGGCGGATAGAGAGATTTCTCGCGGCGATTTGCGCTTCAAAAGCTTTGGCAAATTTACGTAAGTTAACTTCGTATAAATAGGGCAGGCCGCCGATGGTCTTAAACTCTTTGTCTGGCGCGATATAAAAATCGTTTGCCGTTTTATCACCCACCACAATGGTCACTTTGACGCCGCGCTTGAGTGCTCGTTTGATCCCCCGCGCAATTTCTTTAGGGAAATTGAAATAAGGGGTGCAAATGAAAATTTCGTTTTGCGCCGCTTCAATGAGCTTGGCGACATTTTGGTTGAGCAAGTTACGTCGCTTGCCCAAGCCAACCAGTGGTGTGATGTAAAACTGGTCTTTTTCGGCCACTTGACTGTCAAAATGATAGCGAGCTTGAGCCAGTGAAGAGCGCAATTGACGTATCGCCGCTTTGATCTCTTTGGTTTCAGGTTTATTGCTACAGCAAAGGTCATTGACGGCAGGGTGTGCGATCATCTGTTGCTGCACAAAGTTAACCATGCTGTCTGCTAAGTTTTCATTTTTAATTAAATGATAGCGATCAAAACGATAGCGCTCACTATATTGCAAATAGACGTTATTGAGGCTGGCACCGCTGTAGATCACGGTATCATCAATCACGAATCCTTTTAGGTGTAGTACGCCGAAGACTTCACGTCCTCGTACCGGGATGCCATACACGGGGATTTTATGTTGATATTTTTGCGCATAAGCTTTGTAGAATGCGGCATTGCCTTCCGACTTTTCTGCGCCGATCAATCCGCGTTGGGCTCTATGCCAGTCAACACAAACATTGATATCGAGGCCGGGGTTACGTTGCTTGGCTTCATAAAGCGCGGTGAGAATTTCTCTTCCTGCTTCATCGTCTTCTAAGTAGAGCGCAACCAGATAAATACGAGACGTCGCTTTGGCGATTTCATCCAATAAACGGATTCTGAAGTCTTTTGCCGAGTGAAGAACTTCCAGAGCGTCTGCATTTACAGCGACTGCCGGAAGCTGGGCAAACGGATTCCTGCTAGCCATCATATGGGGTGTATTACCTTAGTTATGTGCAGTATTGCGAGTTGGCCATTCTACCAAACATCTTAAATTCATTACCAGAAATGCAGTGGCTGTTTGCATTTAATCGTCGATGAATTGCATAGGAATGAGATCTTTACCACTTTCACAGTAGCGCAGGTACTTTTGTTTCAGAGAGTTAGGCAGGACATCAAGCTCAATCGTCTTAAAACCATGCTGCGCATAAAAGGGCGGTAAATGGGGGTAAGCAAAGCAATAACAGTGACTGTTGAGAGCGTTTTCCCGGCAATAAGACAAAAGTGCGTGGCCAATTCCCTGCTGTCTGTGCGTTGGGATGACCAGCATACCAGTCAACAATAGCCACTCTTCTATCGGTTTGAAGCGGACCAGCCCGACCAATTGATGCTCTTGATAGGCAACAATCACTTGTTCGTCAGTTTTGGCTTTTGCGCTGGGGTAATAGGACTTGTAGAGCTTTTTTACCAGAGGAAGTTTGATGGGATCTAGCCGCTCAATGCGAATTGTATTTGCCATGGTCACTGCGTCTTAGGTTGAAGTCATGTAGAATGGCGTCAGTTTAAGTTACGACGAAGAGCTCATGCAAATTCAACATTCTGCTTCTTTAAAGCCTTACCACACCTTTGCCATTGAGCAGTACTGCGATTATCTGCTTGAAGTAAGCTCTCTTGATGAGTTAATTGATGTTTACTCGAATCCCGCCTTGGCTGAATTACCCAAGTTGGTGCTAGGAAAGGGCAGCAACATGCTGTTCACTCAGCCCTTTGCTGGCGTGGTGATCATTAACCGTTTGATGGGGAAGACGCTCACGCAAGATGACGACTATTACTATCTGCACGTTGCTGGCGGCGAAGATTGGCCGCAGTTAGTGACATGGTGCGTGGAGCAAGGTATCGGCGGATTAGAAAATTTAGCTTTGATCCCTGGCTGTGCAGGCTCTGCGCCTATCCAGAATATTGGTGCTTATGGTGTCGAGCTCAAAGATGTCTGCGACTATGTTGATATTGTATCGCTTGAGGATTATTCGCCACGCCGATTGACTGCCGCTGAATGCCACTTCGGCTACCGAGATTCGATATTTAAACATCAGTGGTATGGACGCTGTGTGATTGTGGGTCTAGGGCTTAAGCTGAAAAAAAATTGGGTGGCGGTGAACAGTTATGGCCCGCTACAGAGCATTCCTGCACATGAGCTGACGCCTCAGCGTATCTATGACACTGTCTGTCAAGTGCGTATGCAAAAGCTGCCAGATCCAGCACAGTTTGGTAATGCAGGCAGCTTTTTTAAAAACCCAGTCATTGATGCGCAGCACTTTGCTTATTTACAGAAACAGTTTCCGAACATCGTCGCCTATCCTGCGGGCGACAAAATGAAAGTGGCTGCGGGCTGGCTGATTGAGCATTGTCAGCTCAAAGGCACGATGATTGGCGGCGCGCAGGTGCATCCCGATCAGGCGCTGGTTTTGATTAATGCTGCTGAGTGCAGCGCACAAGATGTGATTGCACTAGCTGGGCTGGTGTGTGATCGGGTCTGGGAGACGTATCAAATCGCACTGGAACACGAAGTCCGTTTTATGGGGCGCGATGCAGAAACCACACTAGAACAGGTAAGACGATGAGAAAAGAACACACCGTTAAACTGCATTTACTCAGTAAACTGGCAGATGGTGACTTCCATTCTGGTGAAGCGCTCGGGCAAGAATTGGGCATGTCGCGAGCGGCCATCGCCAAGCACATCAATGGTATGCAGGAATGGGGACTGGACATTTATCGCATTCAGGGACGGGGGTACCAACTTGCCCAGTCGCTACACCTGCTTGATGAAACGCGATTACAAGCGCAGAGCATCACTCCCGTCGAATTGATTCCGGTGATCGATTCCACCAATCAGTACTTACTTAATCGTATCGGAGAGCTTGAATCGGGCCATGTCTGTCTCGCAGAGTATCAGTCACAAGGGCGTGGGCGCAGAGGTCGACAGTGGTTTTCGCCTTTTGGTGCCAACCTCTACATGTCTATGTATTGGAAACTGGAGGCGGGGATGGCTGCTGCTATGGGACTGAGCCTAGTTGTCGGTATTGCCGCGGTAGAAGCGTTGGAATCACTGGGTATACAAGGCGTCAAACTCAAGTGGCCAAACGATGTCTATTATCAGGATAAGAAACTGGCGGGCATTTTGGTTGAAATGTCTGGTCAAGCGGGTGGGGCGGCACATCTGGTGATCGGTATGGGGTTGAACATTCTGATGCAAGAGAGCAAAGAGAGTATCGATCAACCATGGACAGCGCTAAACCAGATTGAGAGCGCAACGCCGATAGATCGCAATCAGTTGGCTCTCGCATTGATGAATCGTTGGAAGCAAGCGCTCAAAGAGTATGAACTAAGCGGTATGCCCGGATTTGTTGAGCGTTGGAACCGCTTAGATAACTTTCGCGGTCGACAGGTCAAGTTGCTGATGGGTGCTCGAGAAGTGCATGGCGAGGTGGTTGGCATCGACAATCAGGGCGGGGTATTGCTCAGCTCGGCGAATGGAGTTCAGAGTTTCCTCGGCGGTGAGATATCTCTACGTCCAGTGGACAATTAAACCGCAGGTTATTATTTCCTCACCAGCACTTCTTCGACCGAGTGATTTGGCCCTTTGCGTAAGATTAGCTGTGCTCTTTCCTTGGTCGGTAGAATGTTTTCGCGAAGATTCAACCCGTTAATATCGAGCCAAATTTGCTGAGCTTTGGCGATGGCTTGCTGCTCAGAGAGCTGAGTGTAGTGATTGAAGTAGGAACCGGGCTCAGTGAACGCACCTTTACGGAACTTAAGAAAGCGTTCGATGTACCACTGCTCAATGATCTCGCAAGGCGCATCGACGTAAATCGAAAAATCGAGAAAGTCAGAGACAAACACACGGTGTGGATCATGGGGATAGTCCATGCCACTTTGTAAAACATTGAGTCCTTCAATAATCAACACGTCTGGACAATCAATCGTTTTCAACTCATCAGTGATGTCATAAGTGATATGCGAATAAACTGGTACCGTTAGATCGGGTTTGCCCGCCTTCACATCCGAGACGAACTGAACAAGGCGTTTCATATCATACGACTCAGGAAAGCCTTTGCGGTGCATAATACCGCGCTCATTCAGGACCTTTTTCGGGTAGAGAAAACCGTCGGTGGTGACCAACTCCACTTTCGGATGATTCTCCCAACGTGCAAGTAGTGCACGTAGCACACGGGCGGTGGTGCTCTTTCCCACTGCAACACTGCCCGCAATGCCGATCACAAATGGAGGGGCGTGCTCTTCGTTATTAAGGAATTTGTGCAGTACAGAGTTACGGCTCTGCCTTGCTTGGACATAGAGGTTAAGGAGACGAGCCAGTGGCAGGTAAACCTCAACGGCCTCCTGCATAGTCAGGTTCTCATTGATCCCCTGTAGCGCTTTTAAGTCAGCTTCAGATAGCGTCATTGGCACTGAGTTGCGTAAATCAGACCAATTTGCGCGACTGAATGACATAAATGGGCTCATACTCTTCTCGCCATGTCCATTTGAATCCTAAAAGATGATGCAAAATACATCATGAACTCGAGAATGCAAATCACAATAGTAAAACTGCTGTTTAAAAAGCGATGTTTGTATAGTTTTGCAGCAAATGGTTGCCTTTAAACAAAAAATGGCGTTTTTTTGCAAGAAAGCTATTGCAAGCCAAGAAATCATTCAATAGAATGCGCTCCACTTATGCCGACTTAGCTCAGTAGGTAGAGCAACTGACTTGTAATCAGTAGGTCACCAGTTCGATTCCGGTAGTCGGCACCATTTTCTCTTGAAGAATGCTTCAGGTAAGGAAATGGACAAAAATTTGGAGGGGTTCCCGAGTGGCCAAAGGGAGCAGACTGTAAATCTGCCGGCTCCGCCTTCGATGGTTCGAATCCGTCCCCCTCCACCATATTCTTAAGGAAATAGCTCTCAGAGTTACGTGTTGCGGGCATCGTATAATGGCTATTACCTCAGCCTTCCAAGCTGATGATGCGGGTTCGATTCCCGCTGCCCGCTCCACTCTAATTTGAGTGCTGATATAGCTCAGTCGGTAGAGCGCATCCTTGGTAAGGATGAGGTCGGCAGTTCGATTCTGCCTATCAGCACCAGCACTCTTGCTTTTTCCTTTTGAGTACTAAATTCGCCATTATTGGTTGCGTGGTCATTCAAGCCACCTAAATCCGTACCTAGAGGGACAACTCATGTCTAAAGAAAAATTTGAACGTACGAAACCGCACGTAAACGTTGGTACTATCGGCCACGTTGACCACGGTAAAACAACTCTAACTGCAGCTATCTGTACTACTTTGTCAAAAGTTTACGGTGGTAAAGCACGTGACTTCGCATCTATCGATAACGCACCAGAAGAGCGTGAGCGTGGTATCACAATCTCTACTTCTCACGTAGAGTACGACACACCAAACCGTCACTACGCACACGTAGACTGTCCAGGACACGCTGACTATGTTAAAAACATGATCACTGGTGCTGCACAGATGGACGGCGGTATCCTAGTTGTTGCTGCAACAGATGGTCCAATGCCACAAACTCGTGAGCACATCCTACTAGGCCGTCAGGTTGGTATCCCTTACATCATCGTATTCATGAACAAATGTGACATGGTTGATGATGAAGAGCTTCTAGAGCTAGTAGAAATGGAAGTTCGTGAGCTTCTATCTGAATACGATTTCCCAGGTGATGACCTACCAGTTATCCAAGGTTCTGCACTAGGCGCACTAAACGGCGAAGAGCAGTGGGAAGCGAAAATCGTTGAACTAGCAGAAGCGCTAGACAACTACATCCCAGAGCCAGAGCGTGCAGTAGACATGCCGTTCCTGATGCCAATCGAAGACGTATTCTCAATCCAAGGTCGTGGTACAGTAGTAACTGGCCGTATCGAGCGCGGTATTCTGAAAGTTGGTGATGAAGTAGCAATCGTAGGTATCAAAGATACTACAACCACTACTTGTACTGGTGTTGAGATGTTCCGTAAGCTGCTAGACGAAGGTCGTGCAGGTGAGAACGTTGGTGCACTACTACGTGGTACTAAGCGTGATGAAGTAGAACGTGGCCAAGTACTAGCGAAGCCTGGTTCAATCACTCCACACACTAAGTTCGAATCAGAAGTATACGTACTGTCTAAAGATGAAGGTGGTCGTCACACTCCATTCTTCAAAGGCTACCGTCCACAGTTCTACTTCCGTACAACTGACGTAACTGGTGATATCTCTCTACCAGAAGGCGTAGAAATGGTAATGCCAGGCGACAACATCCAAATGGTTGTTGAGCTAATTGCACCTATCGCAATGGACGAAGGTCTACGTTTCGCAATCCGCGAAGGTGGCCGTACTGTTGGTGCTGGTGTTGTTGCGAAAATCTTTGAATAAGATTTGACGAACCAGTAGTAAAAAGGGCATCATTTGATGCCCTTTTTCTACGTTCAATATAATCTTTGCTGCTTTCTTAGGCAGGGTTATCTTGAGTGAAGAATTGTGATTGAGCAATGTCGCTTAGTCGTAAGAGTGCGCTGAGCTTAAATTCAGCGATATGGTGTTTGCCCTGCAACAGCGGGGCTGTTGTCGTCTATAGTAAGACTTGTGACAGGTTGGTTTTATGAAAGCAAATAATGCTGAAACTCCTGATAGCTCAAGTGCAGCGGATACGTTTAAGTGGGTAATCACTTTCGTACTGCTTGCTGCTGCTGTTGTGGGTAATTACCTGTATGGTGAAATGTCTGTAGTAGTTCGTGCTGCAGGTGTAATCGTGTTGATTGCTGCCGCGCTTGGCGTTGCAGCAACAACGTCAAAAGGCAAAGAAGCGATCGCTTTTGCACGCGAATCCCGTATGGAAGTTCGCAAGGTGGTTTGGCCGACTCGTCAGGAAACCATGCAAACTACTTTGATCGTTTTAGCCGTAAGTATTGTAATGGCTCTGGTACTGTGGGGCATTGACGGCATTATGGTTCGTCTCATTGCTTTCGCAACCGGAGTATAGAGGGTTTAAATTCATGAGTGAAGCTCCTAAAAAACGCTGGTATGTGGTTCAAGCCTTCTCTGGATTTGAAGGCCGTGTTGCCCAGTCTCTTCGTGAGCACATCAAAATGCATGGCATGGAAGAGCACTTTGGTGAAGTTCTTGTGCCGACTGAAGAAGTCGTTGAAATGCGCGCGGGTCAGCGTCGCAAATCTGAGCGCAAATTCTTCCCGGGCTACGTCCTCGTTCAGATGATTATGAATGATGAATCATGGCACCTCGTTCGCAGTGTGCCGCGTGTCATGGGCTTCATAGGTGGCACTTCTGATCGTCCTGCTCCTATCACAGATAAAGAAGCAGATGCGATTCTTAACCGTCTCGAGAAAGCGAGTGAAGCACCTCGTCCACGTACTATGTACGAAGTGGGAGAAGTGGTTCGCGTCAACGAAGGTCCGTTTGCGGACTTCAATGGTACGGTTGAAGAAGTGGATTACGATAAGAGCCGCGTAAAAGTGTCTGTCTCGATCTTTGGTCGTGCAACACCCGTTGAGCTTGAATTTGGTCAAGTGGAAAAGCTTGATTAAAAAAACACCTTTTTAAGGGTTGTCTGAGGCGCGAATTATGACTATAATTTCGCGCCTTTTTACTTCAAAGTGAAGTAGAGAGAATTGTTAATCACGGGGAGCTGATCGACGATCAGCGTCTGAACCCAAACATTTAGGTATTATCATGGCTAAGAAAGTTGAAGCTTATATCAAGCTGCAAGTTGCTGCTGGTATGGCGAACCCAAGTCCACCAGTTGGTCCTGCACTAGGTCAACGTGGTGTTAACATCATGGAATTCTGTAAAGCGTTTAACGCGAAAACAGAATCAATGGAAAAAGGTCTTCCTGTTCCTGTTGTTATCACTGTATACAGCGACCGTTCTTTCACGTTCGTAACTAAGACTTCTCCAGCAGCAGTTCTTCTTAAGAAAGCAGCAGGTATCAAGTCTGGTTCAGGTCGTCCAAACACTGAAAAAGTGGGTACTGTAACTGACGCTCAAATCCAAGAAATTGCAGAAGCGAAAGCGGCTGACATGACTGGTGCTGACATCGAAGCGATGAAGCGTTCTATCGCAGGTACTGCTCGTTCAATGGGCCTAGTGGTAGAGGGTTAATATCATGGCAAAACTAACTAAGCGCATGCGCGTAATCCGCGAAAAAGTTGATGCAACTCGTGAATACGACATCAACGAAGCTGTTGCTCTACTGAAAGAACTGGCTACTGCTAAGTTTGTTGAGTCTGTAGACGTTGCTGTTAACCTAGGCATCGACGCTCGTAAATCTGACCAAAACGTACGTGGTGCAACTGTTCTGCCACACGGTACTGGCCGTGACATCCGCGTTGCAGTATTTGCACAAGGTGCAAACGCTGAAGCTGCTAAAGCAGCGGGCGCAGATTTGGTTGGTATGGAAGATCTTGCTGATCAAGTGAAAAAAGGCGTAATGGACTTTGACGTAGTGGTTGCTTCTCCAGATGCAATGCGCGTTGTAGGTCAACTAGGTACTATCCTAGGTCCTCGCGGTCTAATGCCAAACCCTAAAGTTGGTACTGTAACTCCTAACGTTGCTGAAGCGGTTAAGAACGCGAAAGCAGGTCAGGTTCGTTACCGTAACGACAAAAACGGCATCATCCACTCTACTATCGGTAAAGCTGACTTCTCTGCAGAGCAGATCAAAGAGAACCTAGAAGCACTTCTAGTGGCTCTGAAGAAAGCGAAACCATCTTCAGCGAAAGGTACTTTCCTGAAGAAAGTAAGCATCTCTACCACTATGGGTGCAGGTGTTGCTGTTGATCAGGCTAGCCTGAGCACTCAAGCATAATCTATTTGCTTAGGCGCAAAAATTATGTATAATTTTGCGCCTAATATTTGTGGTTGGGGCTGAAGCTTGGTTCTTTAAGTAAATTTTTACTTGTTTGAATTAAGACCCAGTCTCCGTCCAAGACCGTAGGTGTTTGTCGTAAGATAAGCTTAATTGTCCTACGTAGATGGTGCCCGAACTGACAGAAAGCTCTATGTAAATAGTTACCTTTCTTCTGGGAAAAGCACCTCAATAGCTCTCACTGTTGTGATAATAGTGAGTGGTGTAACAACAACCAGGAGTTAATCCAAGATGGCTTTAAATCTTCAAGACAAAAAAGCAATTGTTGCTGAAGTCAACGAAGCAGCCGCTGGTGCACTTTCTGCAGTTGTAGCTGATTCTCGTGGCGTTGAAGTTGGCGCAATGACTTCTCTACGTAAACAAGCTCGTGAAGCGGGTGTTTACATGAAAGTTGTGCGTAACACACTAGCACGCCGTGCGGTTGAAGGTACTCAGTACGAGTGTCTAACAGAGACTTTCACTGGTCCTTCTCTAATCGCGTTCTCTAACGAGCACCCAGGTGCTGCAGCGCGTCTTTTCAAAGACTTCGCTAAAGAGAACAAAAACTTCGAGATCAAAGCTGCTGCATTTGAAGGCGCGCTAACTGACGCTGAAGTACTAGCAACACTACCAACTTACGACGAAGCAATCGCACGTCTGATGATGTGTCTGAAAGAAGCTTCTGCTGGCAAGCTGGTACGTACTATCGCTGCTGTCCGCGATCAAAAAGAAGCTGCGTAATTCGCATTGCTTTTTACTGGTTGCTAAATAAACTTATTGTTGACTTAAAAGAGAATTGTTATGTCTATTACTAACGAGCAAATCCTAGACGCTATCGCAGAAATGTCTGTAACACAAGTTGTTGAACTGATCTCTGCAATGGAAGAAAAATTCGGTGTTACTGCTGCAGCTGCAGTTGTAGCAGGTGGCCCAGCAGCAGCAGCTGTTGAAGAGCAAACTGAATTCAACGTAATCCTAACTTCTGCTGGCGCGAACAAAGTTGCTGTAATCAAAGCAGTACGTGGCGCAACTGGTCTAGGCCTGAAAGAAGCGAAAGCTCTAGTTGACGGCGCTCCAGCGGCTCTGAAAGAAGGCGTTGAGAAAGCTGAAGCTGAAGCTCTGAAGAAAGAGCTAGAAGAAGCTGGTGCATCTGTTGAGATCAAGTAATTATTACTTAGTCTCTTAGCCTAACGGCTATTGGCTGGTGGTTTAATAACCACCGGCCTTTTTGCGCTGTAGGGTATAGGCGAATTTTCCCGCTGTTTAAGCGCCTGATATCCATGCAAAAAACATTTCATTCAATCGCAATGAAGTGTCACTACAGTAAACAGCCATTTAGTCTCTGTCCCTTACCCCCCTTAAGTAACTAGGAGCGGGCGGACAGTTTGGGTCACTTATCAGCGAGCTGAGGAACCCCATGGTTTACTCTTATACCGAGAAAAAGCGCATCCGTAAGGACTTTGGTACTCGTCCACAAGTTTTGGACATTCCATACCTGCTATCGATCCAGCTCGATTCGTTCGACAAATTTATCGAACAGGATCCTGAAGGGCAATACGGTCTTGAGGCTGCTTTCCGTTCTGTATTCCCGATTCAGAGCTACAACGGCAATTCAGAGCTGCAATACGTTAGCTACCGTCTTGGTGAGCCAGTCTTTGATGTTAAAGAATGTCAAATTCGTGGCGTAACTTATTCAAAACCACTGCGCGTTAAATTGCGTCTGGTGATCTTCGATAAAGACGCACCTGCAGGTACTGTCAAAGACATTAAAGAACAAGAAGTCTACATGGGTGAAATTCCACTCATGACAGACAATGGTACCTTCGTAATCAACGGTACCGAGCGAGTTATCGTATCCCAGCTGCACCGAAGCCCAGGTGTGTTCTTCGACAGCGATAAGGGTAAGACTCACTCTTCAGGTAAAGTTCTCTACAACGCGCGTATTATTCCTTACCGTGGTTCATGGCTTGACTTTGAGTTCGATCCTAAGGACAACTTGTACGTACGTATCGACCGTCGTCGTAAGCTGCCTTCAACGATCATTCTTCGTGCACTAGGCAAGACCACTGCAGAGATCTTGGACATGTTCTTCGAAAAAGTGAATTTCGAAGTAAAAGATCAAACGCTGATGATGGAGCTAGTTCCAGAACGTCTGCGTGGTGAAACGGCCTCTTTTGATATCGAAGCAAACGGCAACGTTTACGTCGAAAAAGGCCGTCGTGTAACTGCTCGTCATATCCGCCAGCTCGAGAAAGATGGCGTTGATCACATCGAAGTACCTGTTGAGTACATCGTTGGTAAAGTTTCTTCAAAAGATTACATCAATGAAGCGACTGGCGAGATCATTGTTGCTGCGAACCAAGAAATCAGCCTAGAAGCGTTGGCGAACCTGTCGCAAGCAGGTCACAAGTCGTTGCAAGTTCTGTTTACCAACGATCTTGACCATGGTCCATTCATGTCAGAAACCCTACGTATCGACAGCACGGTTGATCGTATTTCTGCACTGGTAGAAATCTACCGCATGATGCGCCCTGGTGAGCCACCAACGAAAGAAGCAGCAGAAGCGCTATTTGAAAGCTTGTTCTTCTCTGAAGAGCGTTATGACCTATCGACTGTTGGCCGTATGAAGTTCAACAGCTCTATTGGTCGTGAAGACGCGCTCGATCAAGGCACTCTTGACGAAACTGATATTGTCGAGGTGATGAAAAAGCTTATCGCTATCCGTAACGGCATCGGTGAAGTGGACGATATCGACCACCTCGGTAACCGTCGTATCCGTTCTGTTGGCGAAATGGCAGAGAACCAATTCCGTGTTGGCCTTGTTCGTGTTGAGCGTGCAGTGAAAGAACGTCTAAGCCTAGGCGATCTTGATGCGGTAATGCCACAAGACTTGATCAATGCGAAGCCTATCTCTGCGGCAGTGAAAGAGTTCTTTGGCTCTTCTCAGCTTTCTCAGTTTATGGACCAGAACAACCCACTATCAGAAGTCACGCACAAGCGTCGTATTTCTGCCTTGGGTCCTGGCGGTCTGACTCGTGAGCGTGCTGGCTTTGAAGTTCGAGACGTACACGTAACGCACTACGGTCGTCTATGTCCTATCGAAACGCCTGAAGGTCCGAACATCGGTCTTATCAACTCGCTGTCTGCGTTTGCTCGTTGTAACGAGTACGGTTTCCTAGAGACGCCATACCGCCGTGTTATCGATGGTATCGTGACAGATGAAGTAGATTACCTATCGGCTATCGAAGAAGGCCAATTCGTTATCGCTCAGGCGAACGCCGCGCTAACGGAAGAAGGTACTTTCGCAGATGAACTGATCACCGCTCGTCAGAAAGGTGAATCGGGTCTGCACCCACGCGAACATGTTGACTACATGGACGTTGCGACTAACCAGGTGGTATCGATCGCGGCATCGCTGATCCCATTCCTGGAACACGACGATGCGAACCGTGCCCTCATGGGTGCGAACATGCAACGTCAGGCCGTACCAACACTGAAAGCAGACAAGCCTCTAGTTGGTACTGGTATTGAGCGTAACGTAGCAGTGGACTCTGGTGTAACAGCGGTGGCGAAACGCGGCGGTGTTATCCAGTCGGTTGATGCTTCTCGTATCGTCGTTAAGGTTAACGAAGAAGAGTTGATCCCTGGTAAAGCAGGTATCGATATCTACAACCTAACCAAATACACGCGTTCTAACCAGAACACCTGTATCAACCAGCGTCCATGTGTGATGCCGGGTGAGCCAGTACTGCGTGGTGATGTGCTTGCTGACGGTCCTTCAACCGACCTTGGTGAACTTGCACTTGGCCAGAACATGCGTATCGCATTCATGCCTTGGAACGGTTACAACTTCGAAGACTCGATCTTAGTTTCTGAGCGCGTTGTTCAAGAAGACCGTTTCACGACTATCCACATTCAAGAACTGACTTGTGTGGCGCGTGATACTAAGCTGGGTTCTGAAGAGATCACAGCGGATATTCCAAACGTCGGTGAATCGGCTCTGTCTAAACTGGACGAGTCCGGTATCGTCTACATCGGTGCAGAAGTGAAGGGTGGTGACATCCTTGTGGGTAAAGTGACGCCGAAAGGTGAAACTCAGCTCACTCCTGAAGAGAAGCTACTACGTGCTATCTTCGGTGAAAAAGCATCTGATGTTAAAGATACGTCACTGCGTGTACCAAACTCAGTTTCAGGTACCATCATTGATGTTCAAGTCTTCACTCGCGATGGCGTAGAGAAAGACAAGCGTGCGCTTGAAATTGAACACATGCAGCTAAAAGAAGCGAAGAAAGACCTAACAGAAGAGTTCCAAATTCTGGAAGGTGGTCTTCTAAACCGTGTGAAAGCATTGCTTCTTTCTGGCGGTTACTCTGAAGCGAAACTTGACGGTACTGAGCGTAAGAAGTGGCTAGAGCTGACTCTTGAAGATGACGCACTGCAAACTCAGCTTGAGCAACTTGCAGAGCAGTACGACGAGCTGAAAGCAGACTTCGACAAGAAGTTTGAAACCAAGCGTCGTAAGATCACTCAAGGTGATGACCTAGCACCTGGCGTTCTGAAGATCGTGAAAGTTTACCTAGCGGTGAAACGTCGTATCCAGCCTGGTGATAAGATGGCGGGTCGTCACGGTAACAAGGGTGTAATCTCGAAGATCAACCCTGTTGAAGACATGCCATACGATGAAAACGGCCAGCCGGTTGATATCGTACTGAACCCACTGGGTGTACCTTCACGTATGAACATCGGTCAGATCCTAGAAGTTCACTTAGGTCTGGCTGCAAAAGGTATCGGCGACAAGATCAACCAGATGGTCAAAGAGCAGCAAGAATTGGCGAAATTCCGCGAATTCCTGCAAAAAGTTTACAGCCTAGGCGAAACTCGCCAGAAAGTAGACATTGCATCTCTGTCTGATGATGAAGTTCGTACTCTGGTTCACAACCTGCGTGGCGGTCTACCGATCGCGACTCCGGTCTTTGATGGTGCGTCTGAGAAGTCAATTAAAGAGCTTCTAAAACTGGCGGATCTCCCTGAGTCTGGTCAGCTTACACTGTTCGATGGTCGTACTGGTGATGCCTTTGAGCGCCCGGTTACGGTCGGCTACATGTACATGCTGAAACTGAACCACTTGGTTGATGACAAAATGCACGCTCGTTCAACGGGTTCGTACAGCCTAGTAACTCAGCAGCCACTTGGTGGTAAAGCTCAGTTCGGTGGTCAGCGTTTCGGTGAGATGGAAGTATGGGCACTGGAAGCATACGGTGCAGCTTACACGCTACAAGAAATGCTTACCGTTAAGTCGGACGACGTGAACGGCCGTACTAAGATGTATAAGAACATCGTAGATGGTAACCACGCGATGGAACCTGGCATGCCAGAATCGTTCAACGTACTGTTGAAAGAGATCCGCTCGCTGGGTATCAACATCGAGCTAGAAGACGAAGAGTAATCCTTCCGGGTTATTTGGTAGAAAGTAGTCTGTCGAGAGGCAGGCTACTTTTAACTCCTTACAGGAGCTGATTGTGAAAGACTTATTAAACTTTCTGAAAGCACAGCATAAGACCGAAGAATTTGATGCAATCAAAATCGGTCTGTCTTCACCAGACATGATTCGTTCATGGTCTTTTGGTGAAGTGAAAAAACCTGAAACGATCAACTATCGTACGTTCAAACCTGAGCGCGATGGTCTGTTCTGTGCGCGTATCTTTGGCCCGGTAAAAGACTACGAGTGTCTTTGTGGCAAATATAAGCGTCTCAAGCACCGTGGCGTGATCTGTGAGAAGTGTGGCGTTGAAGTTACGCAAACTAAAGTTCGTCGTGACCGTATGGGCCACATCGAACTGGCTTCTCCAGTGGCTCACATCTGGTTCCTGAAATCACTACCGTCTCGTATCGGTCTGCTGATGGATATCCCTCTACGTGATATCGAACGCGTTCTGTACTTCGAAATGTACGTAGTGACTGAACCGGGCATGACGGATCTTGAAAAAGGCCAAATGCTGACGGAAGAAGAGTATCTGGATCGCCTAGAAGAGTGGGGCGACGAGTTTACGGCTAAAATGGGTGCGGAAGCGATCAAGGACCTACTAGGTTCGATGGATATGCACGCTGAAGCCGAACAGATGCGCGAAGAACTGGACACCACTAACTCTGAAACCAAGCGTAAGAAGCTGACTAAGCGTCTCAAGCTGGTTGAAGCGTTCGTGCAATCTGGCAACAACCCAGAGTGGATGATCCTAACTGTTCTTCCAGTTCTGCCGCCAGATCTACGTCCTCTAGTACCACTAGATGGCGGTCGCTTTGCGACATCCGATCTGAACGATCTATACCGTCGTGTGATCAACCGTAACAACCGTTTGAAGCGTCTTCTAGAGCTTGCTGCTCCGGACATCATCGTACGTAACGAAAAACGTATGCTGCAAGAGTCTGTTGATGCGCTACTGGATAACGGTCGTCGTGGTCGTGCGATCACAGGTTCGAACAAGCGTCCTCTGAAATCTCTTGCTGATATGATCAAGGGTAAACAGGGTCGTTTCCGTCAGAACCTGCTAGGTAAACGTGTAGACTACTCAGGCCGTTCTGTAATCACAGTAGGTCCATACCTGCGTCTGCATCAGTGTGGTCTTCCTAAGAAGATGGCGCTTGAGCTATTCAAACCATTCATCTACAGCAAGCTTGAAACTCGTGGCCTAGCGACGACAATCAAAGCAGCGAAGAAGATGGTTGAGCGTGAAGAAGCGGTGGTTTGGGATATCCTAGACGAAGTGATCCGTGAACATCCAGTACTACTGAACCGTGCACCAACACTTCACCGTCTTGGTATTCAGGCGTTCGAACCAGTACTGATCGAAGGTAAAGCGATTCAGCTACACCCACTTGTGTGTGCGGCGTACAACGCGGACTTCGACGGTGACCAAATGGCGGTTCACGTACCTCTAACGCTAGAGGCACAGCTTGAAGCTCGTACTCTGATGATGTCGACAAACAACATTCTGTCGCCAGCATCGGGCGACCCTATCATCGTACCTTCTCAGGACGTGGTATTGGGTCTGTACTACATGACTCGTGAAATGATCAACGCGAAAGGCGAAGGCATGTACCTAGCCGGTCCTGCTGAAGCGGAAAAAGCATACCGCACTAAGACAGCAGCACTGCACGCGCGCGTTAAAGTTCGTATCACTGAAACTGTGGTAGACGAAGATGGTCACAGCACTACAGAAACTAAGATGGTGGACACCACTATCGGCCGTGCTATGTTGTGGCAAATCGTACCGAAAGGCCTACCGTTCAGCATCGTTAACCAAAAGCTAGGTAAGAAGCAGATTTCTAACCTACTTAACGAGGCATACCGTAAGCTTGGTCTGAAAGACACCGTAATCTTCGCTGACCAAATCATGTACACCGGTTTTGCTTACGCGGCACTTTCTGGCGTGTCTGTTGGTATCGACGACATGGTTGTACCACCAGCGAAGTACACTGAAATCGCAGAAGCGGAAGAAGAAGTACGCGAAATCCAAGAGCAGTACCAGTCTGGTCTGGTAACGGCAGGTGAACGTTACAACAAAGTGATCGATATTTGGGCATCGACCAACGATCGCGTAGCGAAAGCGATGATGGAGAACCTTTCTTCTGAAACGGTCATCAACCGTGACGGTGAAGAAGAACAGCAAGAGTCGTTCAACAGCATCTACATGATGGCGGACTCGGGCGCTCGTGGTTCTGCAGCTCAGATTCGTCAGCTAGCGGGTATGCGTGGTCTGATGGCGCGTCCAGATGGTTCAATCATCGAAACGCCGATCACCGCAAACTTTAAAGAAGGTCTAAACGTCCTTCAGTACTTTATCTCAACGCACGGTGCTCGTAAGGGTCTGGCGGATACGGCACTGAAGACAGCGAACTCGGGTTACCTAACTCGTCGTCTCGTTGACGTTGCACAAGACGTAGTAGTTTACGAGCACGACTGTGGCACCCCAGAAGGCATTGAAATGATGCCGCACATCGAGGGTGGTGACGTTAAAGTTGCGCTAACTGAACTTGCTCTTGGCCGCGTGGTGGCAGAAGACATCGTTAAGCCAGGCACAGAAGAAGTTCTGATCCCACGCAATACGCTGTTGGATGAGAAATGGTGCCAGATCATCAACGAAAACTCAGTTGATAAGATCAAAGTACGTTCAGTGGTAACCTGTGATTCAGACTACGGTTGTTGTGCACTGTGTTACGGTCGTGACCTAGCGCGTGGTCACCTAGTGAACCAAGGCGAAGCAGTCGGCGTTATCGCCGCTCAGTCTATCGGTGAACCGGGTACACAGCTAACGATGCGTACGTTCCACATCGGTGGTGCGGCATCGACAGCAGCAGCTGAAAACAGCATCCAAGTGAAGAACAACGGTTCTGTGAAGCTGAACAATGCGAAGTTCGTAGTGAACAAAGCAGGCAAACTGGTTATCACTTCGCGTGCATCTGAACTGACCATTATGGATGAGTTCGGCCGTACCAAAGAGAAACACAAACTGCCTTACGGTTCGACACTGAATAAAGCGGATGGCGATGCAGTAACGGCTGGTGAAACGGTCGCGAACTGGGAAGCGCACACCATGCCAATCATCACTGAAGTGGCAGGTCGTGTTCAATTCGTTGACATGATTGATGGTGTAACTGTTTCACGTCAAACCGATGATCTGACTGGTCTATCTTCAAGCGAAGTGACCGATGCGGCGGCTCGCCCTGCGGCAGGTAAAGATATGCGTCCAGCAATCAAACTTGTCGATGAGAAAGGCAACGACGTGATGATCCCGGGTACCGATATGCCGGCGCAGTACTTCCTACCAGGTAAAGCGATCGTCAACATCGAAGATGGCACCGAAGTGGGTATCGGTGACACGCTTGCTCGTATTCCTCAGAAATCGGGCGGTAACAAGGACATCACCGGTGGTCTACCACGCGTTGCTGACTTGTTCGAAGCGCGTCGACCAAAAGAACCTGCAATTCTTGCTGAACACACAGGTACAGTGAGCTACGGTAAAGAGACTAAAGGTAAGCGTCGCTTGATCATTACTCGTGAGGGTGGTGATACGTACGAAGAGATGATTCCTAAGCACCGTCAGCTGAACGTATTTGAAGGTGAGCGTGTGGAACGTGGCGATGTTATCGCTGACGGTCCAGAAGCGCCACACGATATCCTGCGTCTACGTGGTATCCACGCTGTGACTCAGTACATCGCCAATGAAGTTCAGGAAGTTTACCGTTTGCAAGGCGTTAAGATTAACGACAAGCACATCGAAACCATCGTTCGTCAGATGCTTCGTAAGTGTACTATTACTCACGCTGGTGACTCTGAGTTCCTACCAGGTGAGACAGTAGAATACGCGCAAGTGAAGATTGCTAACCGCAATCTTGAAGCGGAAGGCAAAGAGCCAGCACGTTTCGAGCGTGAGCTGCTAGGTATTACCAAAGCTTCTCTTGCTACTGAGTCGTTTATCTCTGCGGCATCGTTCCAAGAGACCACTCGCGTACTAACAGAAGCGGCAGTTTCTGGTAAGCGTGATGATCTGCGTGGCTTGAAAGAGAACGTTATCGTTGGTCGTCTGATCCCGGCTGGTACCGGTTTTGCGTACCACCAAGATCGTCAAGCGAAACGTGCGCAAGCACAGGAAGGCCCATCGGCTGCACAAGCAACTGATAACCTTGCTGCACTGCTAAACGCAGGCTTCTCTTCAGACGAGTAATCGTTGAGAAATCAAAAAGGCACCTTCGGGTGCCTTTTTTGTTGCCGCTTTTACCGTTAAATCAATCGTTTTTCGTTGCCTTAATTCAAGCCCCTGGCGGAACTGATAGGCTGTCGGCGATCAACTGGATGAGTTGATCTTCCACTTCAAAACGCATTTCCAGTATTTCACCTAAGCGAGAGAGATCTTTGTCAAAACGCTCAAGTGTGTCGTCTTCATCAACACTGGCGTATTGATCGGTAAAGTTGAGCAGTGGATCGGTGGTCAGGACGATGCGAGCATAAGTGTCATGGATCTCTTGCGTGATTTCAAAGCCAGTGGCACGCCACTTGTTCATCACCATATCGTAGACTTTAAAATGACCTTCAGAGATGTAATCCACCAGTTCTTGGCAGAAATGCTGCAGTTCGTCGGGAGTCGGAAGTTCGAGTACATTCGTCTTGTTGATACAAGGCTGCAAAGCCGCAAGCTTGCAATACTCTACAATCAGCGATTGTCTGGTCTCTAACCAGTGATCAATCACGTCACTGGAGCCGCCCCATTGTTCTTGCGTTTGTTTGAATTTTTTTAGCATGACCATGCCCTCATGATCTGATCACCGAACCTGTGATCTTTTTCCTTTGCCTAGTAAAGCCACAATCCTCATAGCAATCTCGAAGATGCAACCTATTGTCCTTACTAGAATTTATATCCAGATGTCAATGTGATAACAAACTCTGGTATGAATTTAGATTGCCAGTAAAATGAACGAACTGCAAGCAGTGAGGAGCGAGAATGTTATCTGACATCGACAATAAACAGAACCGGGTATGCTACTGGTGCGTGGTTTCGGGCAGCGAAGTTTGGCTGATGGATGGGGCTCTACCTTTGGGTTTAGCTAGCCAGTTTTCGCTCGACAGTGATAAGGCAATAAAAGTAGGAAGCTATCAAGGACATGACGTCATGTGGCTCAATGAAGCTGAGCTTGAGCGGAGTTTGCCGATGATCTCACTGCGTGAATGCCTTCACTTCGACGAAGCCTTGTTTCTGCTAATAAGTAAAGCCGTGCAGTACGGCCACATGACGCAAACTCTCCGCTTTTGTCCGCAGTGTGGCGGGCGTACCCATCTCAATCACAATCAGTTGGCGATGCAATGTGCCGATTGTCGTACTTTGCATTATCCACGCATTTTTCCCTGCATTATTGTCGCGGTGCGCAAGCAACAGGAGATTTTGCTGGCACAACATCCAAGACATCGCAATGGTATGTACACTGTGATTGCTGGCTTCCTTGAAGTCGGGGAAACCTTAGAGCAGTGTGTGGCGCGAGAAGTGAAAGAAGAAACCGGGATTGATGTGACTAATATTCGCTACTTTGGTAGCCAGCCTTGGGCATTTCCTTCAAGTATGATGATGGCTTTTCTCGCCGATTATGCTGGAGGTGAGATAAAACCGGACTATTCCGAACTCAGTGATGCGCAGTGGTTTGGACTAGACACTATGCCTGAGGTCGCGCCTGTGGGCACGATTGCTAGAGCGTTAATCGAACAAACACTGTTCGATATAGCCGCTGACATTTGATGGCTGAAAATATCAGTCTTTGTGAAAGGTGTTGCGTCAACATTGGCTGATGTTGCTTCGGCGAGCATGCAGATGGGGTGCAAAAAAACACCTATTCAAAGGCGGTCAAGTGGCGGCCTACTTACCACTTATGCTAAGTGTGTAATGGTTTAATTTCTTGAAATTAAATAAAAAAAACCCTCCGAGAGGGAGGGGGTAAGTAAGATGTCGTTATGAGATGCCAAGCACTGAGTGCTCGGTTTATAATTGTAGTTTTCGCTAGCGAACAAATTTTTAACACTGTTACTGGTTGGGTGCAAACTAAGCATTGATTTAAACGTTAATAACTTGATCTAGGACGCAAAGCATGCCGCTTTTTCTCTCAAATCAGTGATAGAATGTCGCCCTTATAAGAAAGCCTAACAACTGGAAAGACGGAATGACTGAATTAAAAAATGACCGCTATCTACGTGCTTTGCTCAAGCAGCCAGTGGATTGCACCCCAGTATGGATGATGCGTCAGGCTGGTCGCTATTTACCTGAGTATCGCGCGACTCGTGCTCAAGCTGGCGATTTTATGTCTTTATGCCGCAACGCTGAGTTGGCCTCAGAAGTGACACTCCAGCCGCTGCGCCGCTTTCCTCTTGATGCGGCCATTCTTTTCTCGGACATTTTGACTATTCCAGATGCCATGGGGCTTGGTTTGCGTTTCTCGGCGGGCGAAGGCCCGGTATTCGATAAGCCGATCACCTGCAAAGCGGACGTGGATAAGATAGGTCTGCCCGATCCAGAAGGTGAACTGCAATATGTCATGAATGCCGTACGCCAAATCCGCAAAGATCTGCAAGGCGAAGTGCCGCTGATCGGTTTCTCAGGCAGCCCGTGGACACTGGCAACCTACATGGTTGAAGGGGGCAGCTCGAAAGCCTTCACTAAAATCAAAAAGATGATGTACGCCGAGCCGCAAACGCTGCACCTTTTGCTTGATAAACTCGCTGATAGCGTTATCGAATACCTCAACGCACAGATCAAAGCTGGCGCGCAATCGGTGATGGTGTTTGACACTTGGGGGGGCGTGTTGACTCCGCGTGACTACAACCTATTCTCGCTGCAGTACATGCATAAAATCGTTGATGGGCTGATGCGTGAAAATGATGGTCGCCGAGTGCCGGTCACTCTGTTCACGAAGAACGGTGGCATGTGGCTGGAGCAAATAGCCGCAACAGGTTGTGACGCTGTGGGTCTTGATTGGACCATCAACATTGCCGATGCCAAAGCGCGCGTGGGAGATAAAGTGGCCTTGCAAGGTAACATGGACCCCTCCATGTTGTATGCGCCGCATGATCGTATCCGTGAAGAAGTGGCCAGTATTCTTGAAGGATTTGGCCATGGTGGTACTGGACACGTGTTCAACCTAGGTCACGGTATTCATCTCGATGTTCCACCAGAAAACGCGGGTGTGTTTGTTGAAGCGGTACATGAGCTTTCTAAGCCATACCATCAATAAAAAGCACTCTCTGTTAGTGATTAAAAACCAGCTTCGGCTGGTTTTTTTATGCTCAGTGATTGGGCTTGCGAGGGTTTAGGGTTTGCCATGAGCCTAACGCTCTGCAACCAGACGTTTGTATCACAGCAGCAGGTGTACACGCTGGCGAATATAGGCCACGGTTTGCTCTTCAAACCAAGGATTATTACGCAGCCACAGGGTGTTTCTTGGGGACGGATGCGGTAGCGGCAGATAGGTGGGCAGCCAGTCTTGCCAGCGTTGAACCGTTTCTGTCAGCGTTTTGGGTTTGTCAGTTAAATAGTAGTTTTGTGCGTACTGGCCAATCAGTAGCGTCAGTTCAATATTGGCTAAGTGCTTGAGCAGCGCCTCATGCCATAGGGGCGCGCATTCTTTGCGAGGAGGAAGATCGCCCGATTGCCCGCGACCGGGATAGCAAAACCCCATTGGCATAATGGCCACCTGTTTGGGGTCATAAAAGGTGGTTTTGTCTAGGTCGAGCCACTCTCTTAAACGATTGCCGCTGGCATCGTTCCAAGGTATGGAGGTTTGATGCACTTTGGTCCCGGGCGCCTGTCCGATGATCAAAATCTTCGCCTCTGAGTGAGCTTGAACCACAGGGTTAGCACCTAGCGGCAAGGCGGAGGCACACACTTGGCAGGCTCGGATCTGCCTTAATAAAGTATCGAGAGCCACAGCTTAATAGCCCTTGGCGAAGCTGACTTGGTAGTTGAGTGGGTAGCCCTCAATCCAGCGTTGGTAATTCTCGGCAAAAATCTCTACCACTTGTTCTGCAAAGCTCAAGGCTGCAATGTGTGGTGTGATGGTGATTTGTTTTAACCCCCAAAATGGATGGTCGGTCGGCAGCGGCTCTTGCTCAAACACATCCAAGAAGGCGTGCTCAACCCAACGGTTCTTGAGTGCCAGCAGCAGTGCCGCATTATCCAATACATCACCACGGCCAACGTTAAACAGCAAGACTTGTCGGCAGTGGCTCAAACTGGCTTGGTTGAGTAGCTGTTTTGTCTGCTCGGTGCTGGGAAGCGTGTTGACGACGATATCTGCTTGCGTTAACGCCGCGGCCAATTCATTGATGTGATAGGTCTGATGAAAATGGCTGCCCGTTGGTGGAATGCCCGTGCGGTTTATACCCATGGTGTGCAGCCCCATCGCGGAGCAGACGTGTGCAAGATGGTTACCAATGCTGCCCGTACCCAAAATGACCACCCGTTTGCCTTGCAAAGAGGTGTAGAGGTGCGGTTGCCATTGGCGTTGCTGCTGTTGTTGCGCGTAGAGCGGCAAGTGGCGCCAGTGAGCAATGCTATAACCCAGCACATATTCCGCGATCAGCGGGCCAAAAATGCCACGCACATTAGTAAGCGTGTAGTCACGACGCAGGCCAGATGGCATCAGTGCGTTGACCCCGGCATAGGTCGATTGCAGCCATTGCAGTTTGGGGAATTGATCGAGCTTATCGGCGACTTTCGGTGGGGCGGCTAACACGATATCTGCCTCAGCGGGGTCTTGGGTGATCATCAATTCCGGGAGGGAATGGCTCAAGAGCAGGTCGTGATAGCTCTGGTTCTCTTCAGTGAGGATGAAAATCTTGTGCTCTGAATGATGCATAACTTTTTTCCCGTTGGCGAATCAAGTACACTTCCGCTGTCTTTTTCCGCAATGATTGAGTGACTATGCTACAAAATCCACTTCAGGTTCGTTTAGAAAAACTGGAACCTTGGCAACAAATCACCTTTATGGTGTGTTTGTGTGAACGAATGTACCCCAACTACGCCATGTTTTGTGAAAACACTGGTTTTGCTGAGCCCCGCAACTATCGCAACATTTTAGATAGTGTATGGGAAATTCTCACGGTGAAAAATGCCAAAGTGAATTTTGAGCGTCAACTTGAGAAGTTGGAAGAGTTGTTCCCTAGCGCTGAAGAGTTCGATCTTTATGCGGTTTATCCTGCGATGGATGCGTGTCAGGCACTCTCTACTTTATTGCATGGTTTGTTGGATCGCGACTATCTGTTTGATTCGATGATCAAAATTAGCCAGCAATCGGTGCAAACCGTGGCGGATTTAGAGCAAGCGCAAGGCAGTGAGCCGATCACCAATGACAATCAGAAAGCCAATGAAGCGGTTTGTGCCGAGTGGGATATTCAGTGGGCGATTTTCCGTCCGTTGCGTGAAGCACAAGAGCGCGATATCGATCTGATCAAAGATTTACGCCAAGAGCTCAGAGACGAGCCATTGAGTAACATCGGTATTGAGCTGTAAGCGGAAAAGTAAAAAAGGCTCCATCGGAGTAATGCCGATCAGTTAAGAAAAGTTTTTGAGATCATTTGACCGATCCTCAAAAGGCTTCAAAATCCGATATTAGGAAACTAATATCGGATTTTTCATGTCTTTAGAGAGCCAACTTGCGAGTACTTTTCGCTCATGCAATACCTTCCATCACTTTGACAAATACTCTGAAATTCTTAGTCCAGAGCTTATCCAGCAAGGTTTTGAAAAAGCTGGCGTAGCAACAGTTAGAAGAAGACGTTTACCCTTGGAAGCAGTACTTTGGTCCGTTGTTGGAATGAGTCTTTTTCGGCAACAATCTGTTTGGGATATTGCTAACCAACTTGATATTGTCCTACCAGACAAACGGCGTTTTGTTGCGCCAAGTGCTGTTGTCCAAGCTAGGCAGAGATTAGGCGAAGAAGGTGTTAAACAAGTCTTTAAGACGATGGCGGCTCAGAGTTATCAATCTTCTAAATTTGAAACTTGGTGTGGACTCAATCTCCTATCTGTCGATGGTGTCGTTTGGAGAACAGCGGATACACCTGAAAATCATCAAGAGTTTAAAGCACAGCGTAATCAGTCATCTGAAAATATTTACCCTAAGGTACGCATGGTTTGCTTGATGGAGCTTACAAGCCATCAGCTCATCGATAGTGCATTCTCTGACTATCGAACCAACGAAATGCGGCTTGCAGAAGAGCTCATAGAACAAACGCCAGACCATTCTCTGACTATTTTTGACAAAGGATATTACTCTCTGGGACTGCTGAACCGCTGGAACAAAGTCGGCCAAGAGAGGCATTGGATGCTTCCTGTGAGAAAAGACTTCCAGTATGAAGTCGTTCATAGGTACAGCAAGAGTGATGCAATCGTTGCGATTAAAACCACTCCTCAGGCAAGAAAGAAGTTTAGTGAACTTCCTGATGTAGTTGAAGCAAGGCTAGTCTCGAAAATCATTAACGGTAAAGAGTATCAGATACTTACCTCAATGCGTGACGGGTTACGTTTTCCTGGCGAAGAAATTGTAGAGCTCTATCGTTATCGCTGGGAAATCGAATTAGGCTATCGGGAAATGAAGGAAACCTTGCTTGACAGTGAGTATACATTGCGAAGCAAGCGTCCAGATATGGTTAAGCAGGAGCTCTGGGGTATTCTACTAGCCTATAACCTTATCAGGCAGGTTATGACAAAAGCGGCAAGTAGGTTAGATAGTGTCTGGCCAAATCAACTGAGCTTTACGAGCAGTCCTATGGCTGTGACGCAATACTTTGCAGCGTTGCCTTTAACAAGCCCAGGAAAGCTCCCTAAACACTATGAAGTATTACTGGAGCATGTATCCATGTTTATCCTACCACCTCGAAGAGAAGATAGAAGTTATCCTCGATGGGTGAAGTTGAAACCCAAGAAGTACGCGACAAATAGAAAAAATGCCAGTCAGCTTAACTGACTGGCATTACTCCATCGGAGCCTTTTTGCTGTCTGCTTAACGCGATCTGATTTTTTCGAGGTTGATCTCTTCATCCTCATCATCGCGGCTTTCAATCATGCCGTGTTTGGTTTTCCAGCGTTCCCAACGCTGATACGCCAACTGCTGCATGTCGCTACTTTTGTCCGCTTCGTCGATGATCTCCTCACCAAGCAAGTATTCGAAAATATCTTCCAGTGTCACTAGGCCTTGCACCGTGCCGTATTCGTCCACCACGATGGCCAGTTGCAGACGTTTTGCCATCATTTGGTCAAACACTTTCGGCAGTGGCATATTATTAAGTATCACGTGAATGGGTCGCATCACTGCGCCCAACTGCTTCTCGCCTTGTCCTGCTTGTTGCAGTTTAAACAGCTCCAAACGGTGCACAAAACCGATGATGTTGTCTTTCTGCTCGCTGTACACCAGTGGGCGAGAGAACGGTGTCTCTTTGTGTTCGGCAAGAAACTCATTAATCGTGGTGGTTGCTTCGACACGAAACACCACCGGGCGAGGCGTCATCACCTGAGTCACGGCCACGTTCTGGATGCCTAGTAAGTTGCTGAGGATCTTCGATTCACCTTCTGCAAACTCGCCACTTTCACGTGCGAGGATCGCCATGGCCGACAGTTCATCACGCATTTTTGGCATCTCGTGATTGCGCGCCAATCTTTTCGTGATCTGTTCAGAGAACCACACAAACGGCGTGAGTGCCCACACCATCCAGCGCAGTGTGGTTGCCGCGCTCGGGGCGAGCTGTCGCCAGTAAGTCGCACCAATAGTTTTGGGCACGATTTCCGACAACACCAAAATACCCAGCGTCAGCACGCCGGAAAACACGCCAAGCCACTCACTGCCAAACACCACGGCGGCCTGGGCGCCTGCGGTTGCCGCGCCGATGGTATGCGCGATGGTATTGAGGGTGAGGATCGAGGCCAGCGGTCGGTCGATGTCCGCTTTGAGCTTGGCCAATGGTTCAGCGGCAGGGTGAGCCTGCTGCTTTAGCTGCGCGATATAGCTCGGGCTAATACTCAGTAACACCGCCTCCAATACCGAACAGATAAAGGAAACACCAATAGCGATAGAGATGTAGATAGTAAGCAGTAGCATGATTGCCCTTGATAGAAAAACAGAGTGTTGTGACACGAGGAGAGAGTATACGCTAATAACCCCATTCACCCCTTATAAATAGGTGCTTCGCTGAGGAAAACCAAGGGAAATATGCTATCAATCGGTAACAATTTGTGAGTTATTACTCAGAATATGGCTAAAAGTAATTCACTAGAGCGAAAGAAACACGACAAACCTTTGCCAGATGGGGCCTTTATGCTTTAGAGTGAGACCAATTCGATAACCTATGAGAAGGGAAACCTAATGAACAAGACCCAATTAATCGACTTTATCGCAGAGAAAGCAGACCTATCTAAAGCACAAGCAAAAGCTGCTCTTGAAGCTACTCTTGAAGGCGTAGAAGGCGCTCTGAAAGAGGGTGACCAGGTTCAACTAATTGGTTTTGGTACATTCAAAGTGAACCACCGTGCCGCGCGTACTGGCCGTAACCCAAAAACGGGCGCTGAGATCCAAATCGCAGCAGCAAATGTGCCAGCGTTCGTTGCAGGCAAAGCACTGAAAGAATCAGTAAACTAATTCAGTGAGGCGTCGAGGAATCCTCTTCGGCGCCATTCTTTTACAAAAATGAAAAAATTACTTCTTACTTGTGCCGCTGGCGTTCTGCTGGCTGGCTGTTCTTCTTCCTCCCGACCGACCCTTGAGCAGTTTACCGAATTTACTGGTGGACAGATGATGGGTGATGCGACCAGTTTCTATTGGGTGACCGAAAAACTTTCCGGGCCACAAAAAGCGTCTGATTTTGTCTTAGTGGGTGAATATGGCTGGTATCAAAGTGAGTATCGCTGGGATGAAGGTACGCTTAGAGAGTTGATTCGACAAGGTGAACAGCGGGATAGCAAGCTGGGCTTGGTGCCTTATCGAATCCACGTTCGTTTTAACGTTGATGGCGAAGCGGTGTACCAGCAGTTTCGCCTCAACAGCAAGGTGCTGCCGATTCAGGCAGATCAATTGCAACGCTATCAATCGGAAGCCGATGTGCTGGTAAAAAAAAGCAAGCAGCAGTCGCGTGATGGTTTGGAATTGATCCAAGGTTACTGGGATGGCGAAACCTTCGAAACCTGTGCGGGTGAAGAGTTTTCTACCCTCGAATTTAACCAAACACTGCCCGGGTTTGTGATTAACCGCTTGGCGAGCGTTGATAGCTACGTTGCCTTTCTCGGGAAAAAATCGTCCAAGCGTTTGGAAGTTGACACGTTACTTTTGTTAGATGAAGACGATCGAGATTGTGTCACCCGCCCCGTGCTGATTGAAGACGAACAAAAATAAAAAAGGCGCTGATTCAGCGCCTTTTGTCTATCTAATATGGTTACTGCTGTTCGCGAGCAATCGCACGATAACCGATATCGTTGCGATGGAACATGCCATCCCAGCTGATCTGTTTGGCCAGTGCATAAGCGCGTTGCTGCGCTTCAAAGACACTGTGACCTAAGGCAGTGGCACACAATACGCGGCCACCATTGGTCACCACGTGGCCCTCTTTGTCGGTGGTGCCGGCGTGGAACACTTTCTGCCCTTCGACTTCGTCTGTCGGCAGGCCTGAAATGACATCGCCTTTGGCATAATCACCCGGGTAACCGCCCGCAGCGAGGACGATACCGATAGAAGCGCGCGGGTCCCACTTTGACTCGACTTGATCCAGTTTCTTGTCGATGGCCGCGAGGCACAATTCCACAAGATCCGATTGCATGCGCATCATGATTGGCTGCGTTTCTGGATCGCCAAAGCGGCAGTTGTACTCGATCACCTTAGGTGTGCCATCTTTGTCGATCATCAAACCTGCATAGAGGAAGCCTGTGTATGGGTTGCCTTCCGCGGCCATGCCACGCACGGTTGGATAGATCACTTCCTGCATAACCCGATCATGAATCTCTGGTGTGACCACTGGCGCTGGCGAGTACGCGCCCATGCCGCCAGTGTTTGGACCTGTGTCTTGATCGCCGACGCGTTTATGGTCTTGGCTGGTGGCCATTGGCAGGACGTTTTCGCCATCCACCATGACGATGAAGCTGGCTTCTTCGCCATCAAGGAACTCTTCGATCACCACGCGGCTGCCCGCTTCACCAAAAGCGTTGCCTGCCAGCATGTCTTTGATGGCTTCTTCGGCTTCTTCTAGCGTCATGGCGACAATCACTCCTTTGCCTGCGGCAAGGCCATCGGCTTTCACGACGATTGGCGCGCCTTGTTCACGGACGTAAGCCAGTGCTGGCTCGATTTCCGTAAAGTTGGCGTAGGCAGCGGTAGGGATTTGATGGCGAGCCAAGAAATCCTTGGTAAAGGCTTTTGAACCTTCAAGCTGCGCCGCGGCTTGTGTTGGGCCAAAAATAGGCAGACTTGCTTCACGAAACGCATCAACCACCCCCAGTACCAGTGGTACTTCAGGACCTACGATGGTCAGCTCAATCGCTTTCTCTTGAGCAAACGCGACTAAGCCTTCGATGTCTTCGACAGCGATATTGACGTTTTCTAGCTTAGGCTCCAGTGCTGTACCGGCATTTCCCGGTGCAACAAACACCGTGGTGACGTTGGGATTTTGTGCCACTTTCCAGCCCAGCGCATGTTCACGACCACCTGAGCCAATAATCAATACATTCATCTCATCATCCTCAAATCTTGCGAAAAGAGGTGCCTTGGCGGGCACCTCTGATAGAAATTAGTGGCGGAAGTGACGCATACCCGTGAAGATCATCGCCATGCCGTGTTCGTCGGCGGCGGCAATCACTTCATCATCACGCATCGAACCGCCAGGCTGGATCACGCACTTGATACCAGCTTCGGCCGCGGCATCAATGCCATCGCGGAAGGGGAAAAAAGCATCAGATGCCATCACACTGCCAGCCACTTCAAGGCCTTCGTCTGCCGCTTTGATTCCGGCAATTTTCGCCGAGTACACGCGGCTCATTTGGCCTGCGCCCACACCGATGGTCATGTCACCTTTCGCGTAGACAATCGCGTTTGACTTCACATACTTGGCGACTTTCCAGCAGAACAGTGCATCTTTCAGCTCTTCTTCTGTAGGTTGGCGTTTTGACACCACTTTAAGGTCATCAAAGCCGACCATGCCTTGGTCACGGTCTTGTACCAACAGGCCGCCGTTAACGCGTTTCACATCAAAGCCCGTGGTCTTGGTTGACCATTCGCCGCACTCAAGCAGACGAACGTTTTTCTTCGCAGCCACCACTTCGATTGCTTCAGCCGATACAGAAGGAGCAATGATCACTTCAACGAACTGGCGCTCAACGATAGCACTCGCAGTTTCTGCATCGAGCTCTTGGTTGAATGCAATGATGCCGCCAAATGCGGAGGTTGGGTCGGTTTGGTAAGCGCGGTTGTACGCTTCAAGAATGTCTTTACCGAGTGCGACGCCGCATGGGTTGGCGTGTTTAACGATGACACAAGCAGGCTCGCTAAACTCTTTCACACACTCAAGGGCCGCGTCGGTGTCGGCGATGTTGTTGTAAGACAGTGCTTTGCCCTGGATTTGGCGAGCAGTTGCCACAGACGCTTCTTCGGGGTTGGCTTCCACGTAAAACGCTGCTGCTTGGTGGCTGTTTTCGCCGTAGCGCATGTCTTGTTTCTTGATGAACTGTTGGTTGAAGGTGCGAGGGAATTTGCTCTCTTCATCGCCTTCCTTGTTTTCTCCGTAAGAAGCAACCATAGTGCCGAAGTAGTTGGCGATCATGCCATCGTAAGCCGCTGTGTGCTCAAAGGCTGCAATGGCGAGGTCGAAGCGGGTTTCGAGCGTCAGAGAGTTGTCGTTGGCGTCCATCTCGGCAATCACGCGGTCGTAATCGTGCGCGTTAACTACTATGCTCACATCTTTGTGGTTTTTCGCCGCTGAACGCACCATGGTTGGTCCGCCAATGTCGATATTCTCTACCGCGTCAGCCAGTGTACAGCCTTGTTTCGCGACCGTTTGTGCAAAGGGGTAGAGATTAACTACGACGATGTCGATTGGCTTGATGCCGTGTTTCGCCATGACGTCATCGTCTTGACCGCGGCGACCAAGTACACCACCGTGAACTTTTGGGTGAAGGGTTTTAACACGACCATCCATCATCTCTGGAAAACCGGTGTAGTCAGAGACTTCGGTGACAGCGATGCCTTTTTCTGCCAGTAAGCGAGCGGTGCCACCGGTCGAGAGAATATCAACACCACGTTGTGCCAGTGCTTGTGCAAACTCAACAATACCGGTTTTGTCTGATACGCTAATCAGAGCGCGGCGAATAGGACGAGCGTTGTTCATGCTTCCATTTCCTCAAATTCACGGAGTTAAACTAAAGATATTTGCCAAAAATGAACTTGTTCTTATCGCCAGAGCGGAAAACTCGGCTGATAAAAGATTGGCCAGTTTTGGTAAAGACCTTTGCTGCTGTTTTCATCGAGAAAACAGTCTCCCTCATTTGGTGGCGCGTATTCTAACCAATTTATTACAAAAAAGCTCGCGCAATCGTTTGGCATCTCAAAAATAATTGCAAAAAGCGCCCGCTTAGACGACAAAAGTAACGAGTGAGTTAATAAGGAGAGTTATGTTTCAAATCGGTGAATTGGCAAAACGGTGTGGTGTGAGTGCGGATACGCTGCGTTTTTATGAAAAAAACCAACTGATTTTGCCTGCTGGGCGCAGTGAGTCTGGCTATCGTCTCTATAGTGAAGAGAACCAAAAACAGGTCGGTTTTATTCTCAAAGCGAAAGCGCTGGGCTTGAGTTTGGAAGAGATCAAAGAGTTGCTGGAGATCAAGCTGGAAGCGACAGAACACAGCTGCGCTGAGGTGAAAGCGATCACTTCTGCCAAGTTAGCGCTGATCGATGAGAAAATCGCTCAGTTAAGCCAAATTCGTCAGGCGTTGAAGAAAATCAACGATGCCTGTTGTGGTCATACGGATGACGATGCCAGCCACTGTTCCATTTTGGCAGCGCTAGAGTAAGCCGCTCATCAAGGAGCGGCTTACTCTGCTATTTAGGCACGAAAAGCGGCAACACTTTGTTGCAGTCGCTGGCCACTCACCATTAACTGCTCGCTGGCAGCGGCAACTTGGTTGGCTTGTGCGGCCGCTTGGTCACTATGCTCGGCGATTTGGCTCAAACTGTCGCTGATTTGGTTGGTGGTGTGAGATTGTTCTACGCTCGATTGAGCGATGTGTTGGTTAAGCTCTAGGATGGTGGCGATCTGCTGATCAATCTCATGCAGTGCGGTTTGCGCTAGACCAGCTTGCAACTGAGTTTCTTGGGATTGGCGCTGCGTCTGCTCCATCGACTTACACACCTCACTGGCCCTTTGCTGCAAGTTGGCAATGATCTGCTGGATTTCATCCGTACTGTGGCTGGTGCGCGTAGCCAAGGTGCGCACTTCGTCGGCAACCACGGCAAAACCGCGCCCTTGTTCGCCTGCTCGCGCCGCTTCAATGGCCGCGTTGAGCGCAAGCAGATTGGTTTGCTCTGCCACGCCGCGAATCACTTCCAGTACCGCGCCAACTTTTTGCGTTTCATTGGCTAAATCTTGCACGTTTTGCTCAGTTTGCGTCACCGTTGACGATAGGGCGTTCATATAGTCAGATGCTTTGCTGATCACTTCACTGCCTTCTTTACCCTTTTGGCTGGCATTTTTCGCCGCCAGCGCCGCTTCTTGCGCTGACTCGGCAACGCCAGTGTTACTGGCCTGCAACTGCTTCATCGCATCAGCGACCGAATCGACCGAGCGTTGCTGCATAGTAGCTTTGTGCAGCGCGTGCTGCGCCACCTGAGTCAATTCGCTGGCAGAACCCGTCACATCTTGAGTCACTGGCGTAATGTTGTGTACGATTTGGCGGATCTTGCCAGTAAATTCATTGAACTCTTGGGCTATGTGCGTGAGTTCATCACGTCCTTCAACGGGTAACTGCTTGGTGAGGTCGCCGTCGCCTTTGGCTATCTCGGCCAGTGCCTCTTTGGTCGCGCGGCAAGGCGCGGTAATGCTATTGCCAATCAACGCCGAGAGTAGCAGCATCACGGCAAAGGCGATCGCCAGTTTAAACAGCGATGATTGTGCCCGCTGCCAGATGAGCGCTTGCACATCGTCAATGTATACCCCTGTGCCGATGATCCAGCCCCACGGTTTGAATTCACTCACATAAGAGAGCTTTTCCACATCCACTTCAGAGCCCGGTTTAGGCCACATGTAGTAGACAAAGCCTGCACCCGATTGTTTGACCACTGAGACCATCTCAACAAATAGCGCCTTGCCCGTTGGGTCCTTGAAGTTACTGAGATCTTGGCCATCTAATTGAGGCTTGATTGGATGCATCACCATGGCTGGTTTTTCGTCATTAATCCAAAAATAATCAGATTTCTCATAGCGCAACGCACTGATGGCTTGTTTGGCTTGGGTCTGCGCTTCGCTGCGAGAAAGGACACCTGCGCTTTCCAACTGCTGAAAATGGGCCAACACGCTGGTGGCGGATTCGACCAGATGACGGGTTTTGACCTGTTTCGCTTCGAGCAAATCGCCTTGATATTCGTAAAGCAACGATCCAAACGGGATTAAAAGTAGCGTTGAAATAACAAAAGTCAGCAAGTAAAGCCGCTGCTTGATATTTAATATACGCAAGCCGAAACTGACCATAGCGATCACTCCTTGATGGTGGATATTTTTATAATTTGATTTTTATTCACTTTAGAATGTAACAAAGTGATAACGGCTTCGTATATGCGACTAAAGGAGAGATTTGACTTAAGCGTAAAATTACTGCGCAACGGTATGAAACGTTGCAGAGAAATGTGCTTTGACACGAGGGAAAGCGAGGGAGAACTTTCACTGAATTAATAAGAGAGCTGGTTGCTCTGCCAGTGCTGATAATCCAACTCAAAGTTTGGCTCGGCATCAAGCAGCAACTGCAGCATCTCATTGCCTTCGAGAATATCGCAAGGGTCTTGCATTTCTTGCTGCATAATTGTTGAAAGTAATCGCTGTCCGCGCTCATCGCTGAAGAAAAAGTAAATCAGTAGCCAACTGCTACCGTATAAGCGTAATTTTTCCCGCTGCGCGTCGCGATACCAGTAGGACTCCTGATTGAATAGCTCAGGCAAGCCAAGCGGCGTAAAGCGCAGTCTGCTTTTACCGTCAATCCATTTTTTTGACTCGGCGTTGATTTGGCCGGATTCTGATTGCCAAAGGCCAGCGAAGAATTCCGCTAAACCTTCATCCAGCCAACCGGGTAAATAGCCCAGCAGGCCGTGATTGACCGCATGGACGATTTCGTGGATTGCGGTGTTGATGGCCTGTTGCGCATTGCGGTAATAGAGCACTATCTCACCACTACGTAAGCTATAACTGCCTGCGGCCTCATGGCTTCGATCTTGGCTTTGTGCAAACTGTTGATAGGATTGAAGGTTGCTAAATAAGTAGAGATCGACCTCAACGGCTTTTAGAGACGCTTTACCTAACAGTGATTGGTAGTAATGCTGTATTGATCTCAGGCGCGGTTTGAGCTGATTAACGAAATCCTCTGGCAACTCGTCAGCATGAAGGTTGAGATAAAACATGCCGTAATGCAGCGTTTGCTCGCTCTTTTGGAAACTTGCCTGAGTCGGCTTGGTGCAATCTATCCTGTTTTTACGACGTGGAGTGACTTTGGTCTCTACTTGAGATGCCAGCTCGGAAGATTGCCAGGAAGTGGAGACGCGCTCGGAAGACGTTGGGTTAGTCTCTTTAAGGTAAGAGTCACCATGAGTTGGGGCAAAGAAAACGTACAGTAAAATCGCGAGCACAACCGATAACATTGCATTTCTCACCCACATCTCTCGACTCCCTGCTTGATTCACTCCAGAACTTCGCTATCGAGTGATAAATTGGCTTGGCAATAAATGTACAAAGTGTTCAATCATTAAGCAATGCTTACTGCAAAGTGATACGTAGCCAGTTGGTGTTTGACTCGTGTGGAACGATTTGGCGTAGGGCTGATTACAACCAATTTTTATGAGCGCTAAATAATAAAAAAGTCGCTCTCTATAAAAGAAAAGCGACTTTAAATTCAAATGGTTAACTAATGGGTATTAGTTCATGCCGTATTTTTTCAATTTCTTGCGAAGAGTACCGCGGTTGATGCCCATCATGGTTGCTGCGCGCGTTTGGTTGCCGCGAGTGTACTGCATAATGGTATCTAGTAATGGCTGTTCAACTTCAGCGAGAACTAGTTCGTATAGTTCAGTCACTTCCTGACCGTTTAATTGAGCCAAGTAGTTTTTAAGAGACGCTTTAACAGAATCACGTAGTGGCTTTTGCGTGATTTGATCTTGTGATGTTACGGTAGTTACGGTTAAAGCTTCTGAAGTCAGATTTTGTTCGAACATATTCGGTCTAGCTCTTCTCTTAATTATGATGCAACGTCATAGCCTTCATATTTGTAGCTGCAGCGTCGTTGACGGCGCTAACTCACCCTAATCAAATAGCAGATCTATGCTCATAGGGCTGAGTTATCTTGTCGCCTAGCTGCCACTCCAACTATTTAGGCTAAATCAAAGTAACCCTCTAACGCCTCAAGCTGCAGATCGGCTGCGTCGATGGCGTTGAAGGTACGGCGAAACTCACTCGCTTGTTCATGCTCTTTTAGGTACCAGCCTACGTGCTTACGCGCGATACGCGGACCTAAATACTCGCCATAAAAATCATGCAGAGCGTTCACATGACCAAGCAGGATGCTTTTTACTTCCGCAATAGGAAGCTCGGGCATCGTGGTGCCGTTTTCCAAATAGTGTTGGATTTCCTGAAAAATCCATGGACGACCCTGGGCAGGGCGCCCGATCATGAGAGCGTCAGCGCCGGTGTACTCCAGCACATGCTTTGCCTTCTCCGGACTATCGATATCACCGTTAGCGATAACCGGAATTGAGATGGCTTGCTTGACGGCTCTAATGCTGTCGTATTCGGCCTCACCTTTGTACATACAGGCTTTGGTTCTGCCATGCAGAGCAAGTGCCTGTATGCCGCAGTCTTCGGCTAATTTAGCGATTTGAATACAGTTTTTATTTTCTGTATCCCAGCCAGTGCGGGTTTTTAAAGTGACTGGCACTTTTACTGCGTTCACCACCGTTTTCAAAATCTGTTCGATAATGTCTGGGTATTTCAGCAGGGCAGAACCCGCGAGCTTTTTATTCACTTTTTTTGCTGGGCATCCCATGTTGATGTCGATGATTTGTGCACCGTTTTCAACGCTGAATTGCGCAGCATCTGCCATGAGCTGTGGATCACTTCCAGCAATCTGTACTGAGCGAATGCCCGATTCGCCTTCATGCACCATGCGATTTTGTGATTTAGCGGTTTTCCACAAAGCGGGATTGGAGGACATCATTTCACTGACGGCCATTCCCGCTCCGTATCGCAAACACAACTCGCGAAAGGGTCTGTCGGTGACACCCGCCATGGGGGCGACGATCAGATTGTTCTTAAGTTGGTGGTTTCCGATTTTCAAAACGTCTTCACAGCTTCATACCAGCAAGGGCGCGCATTTTACGCATTTTTTTTCTGCGTGAAAAGACTAATATTTGAGCATTGAGTAATTGTTTTTGTAATTTGTATAAAATTCAAACAATTATCCCTGAAAGTCTTATCTAGCCTTGCTTGCGACCCGAGATGCGACACCATTCACTCTGCTCAATAATCGGATCAATGTGAAACGCGTCACGATAGTGATTCGCCACATCTTCCGCTTGTGTGTCTAAAACACCGGACATCGCCAACAGGCCATTTGGTTTAACTAGCCCTGTGATGATCGACGAAAGTTCACGCAGCGGTGCGGCTAAAATGTTGGCCACTACCACATCGGCCAGCAGACCTTCTGGTTGATCTTGTGGCAGGTAAACCTCAAGCTGTTCGGCCACGCCATTGCGCTGCGCGTTATCTTTTGAGGCGAGCAGCGCTTGAGGATCGATGTCGATGCCGATGACTTTCTCGGCACCGAGTTTGATCGCAGCGATCGCGAGGATACCTGAACCACAGCCAAAGTCGATTACGGTCTTGCCGCTCAGATCGAGGCTTTCTAGCCACTGCAGGCACAACGCGGTGGTTGGGTGCGTCCCCGTACCAAAGGCGAGGCCCGGATCGAGCATTACGTTGACTGCGCTTGGATCAGGAATGTCGCGCCAGCTTGGGCAGATCCACAGACGCTCACCAAACTTCATGGGGTGGAAGTTGTCCATCCACTCGCGTTCCCAATCTTTGTCTTCAAGCTGCTCTACTTTGTAGGCAAAGCCGTCGACCAGCATCTTGCTGGCTTTAATCTGCGACATGATGAGCTGAGTATCGGCTTCGGCATCGTACAGCGCTAGGACGTCTGTATCTCCCCATAGGCGAGTTTCACCGGGCAGAGGCTCGAATACCGGTGTATCGTGAGCATCCAAGAAGGTCACGGACAGCGCGCCAGTCTCTTCCATAAGCATGTCGCCGATTTGCTCAGCGTTTTCATTGGTCGCATTGAGTTTGATTTGAATCCAAGGCATGAGTGGGTACTCTCGATGTGTAAATTTGGCGCAGAGTTTAGCAGACTTTGCGATGAAACGAAAAATGCCCACCGAGGTGGGCATCATCATTCGAGTGCTGACTTAGTGTTGAAGTCCGAGCTTCTTCTCAAGGTAGTGGATGTTGGCTCCACCATGTTGGAAGTTTTCGTCGTTCATGATGCTCACTTGCAGCGGAATATTGGTTTTGATCCCTTCGATGATCATCTCACCAAGAGCATTGCGCATGCGTGCAATCGCCACATCGCGGTTCTCACCGTAAGTGATGAGTTTACCGATCATTGAGTCGTAGTGCGGTGGCACTGTGTAACCCGTGTAGATGTGCGATTCCCAACGAACGCCCATGCCGCCTGGCGAGTGGAAGCGTTCGATCTTGCCTGGTGAAGGCAGGAAGCGCTCAGGATCTTCGGCGTTGATACGACACTCAATCGCATGGCCACGGATCTTGATGTCATTTTGGGTAAACGACAGAGGCTGACCTGCGGCAACGCGTAGCTGCTCTTTGATGAGATCAACACCAGTCACCATTTCTGTCACTGGGTGTTCTACCTGAATACGGGTGTTCATTTCGATGAAGTAGAACTCGCCGTTTTCGTACAAGAACTCGAAAGTACCTGCGCCGCGATAGCCGATTTCAAGACACGCACGGGTACAACGTTCACCGATGTACTTACGCATCTCTTCTGTGATGCCCGGCGCGGGTGCTTCTTCCACCACTTTTTGGTGACGACGCTGCATAGAGCAATCACGTTCACCGAGGTGAATCGCGCCGCCTTGGCCATCGGCAATCACTTGTACTTCAACGTGACGTGGGTTTTCTAGGAATTTCTCCATGTAAACCATGTCGTTGTTGAACGCTGCTTTGGCTTCAGCACGCGTCATTGCGATCGCTTGAACCAGATCCGCTTCTTTGCGTACTACACGCATACCACGACCACCGCCGCCACCAGAGGCTTTGATGATGACTGGATAACCGATGCGTTTGGCGTGTGCTTTGTTTTTCACTTCGTCGTTGTCGAGTGGGCCATCGGAGCCCGGTACACAAGGAACGCCCGCTTTTTTCATCGCGGTGATCGCCGAGACTTTATCACCCATGATGCGGATAGTTTCCGCTTTTGGGCCCACAAAAATAAAGCCGCTGCGCTCTACTTGCTCAGCAAAATCGGCGTTTTCCGACAGGAAACCGTAACCCGGATGGATGGCAACCGCGCCAGTCACTTCCGCTGCGGAAATAATACGCGGAATGTTCAGGTAGCTGTCGATGCCTTTTGCCGGGCCGATACAGACAGTTTCGTCAGCCAGTAGCACGTGTTTGAGATCGCGATCGGCGGTTGAGTGCACGGCAACGGTTTTGATGCCGAGCTCTTTACATGCGCGAAGAATACGAAGTGCGATTTCACCTCGGTTCGCGATGACTACTTTATCTAACATAGCGAACTCCGCTTATTCGATAACAACGAGTGGCTGGTCGAATTCTACTGGCTGGCCATCTTCAACAAGGATAGCGGTAACGACACCAGATTTATCCGCTTCGATTTGGTTCATCATTTTCATCGCTTCAACGATGCATAGTGTGTCGCCCGCTTTTACGCTTTGGCCCACTTCGATGAACGCTTTAGAATCTGGACTTGGTGAACGGTAGAAGGTGCCTACCATTGGAGAAAGCACTTTGTGACCTGCGCTTACCGCTGGCGCTGCGGCGGCAGGTGCCGCTTCAGCAACTGGCGCTGCGGCTACGGGTGCAGGAGCGGCTGCTGGCGCAGCTGCATAGTGGATAGGTGCAGGCGCGGCCATCATTTGACCATGACGGCTGATGCGTACTGATTCTTCACCTTCAGAGATTTCTAGCTCAGCAATGCCAGACTCTTCAACCAGTTCGATCAGTTTTTTGATTTTACGAATATCCATCTTATCTTTCTCTTTTATCTTGTGAGTAAGACAGCCGCCAAGGGCTGCAGAGTGTTGGGGTTACTTTGCCCGCAGCTTAGCAATCGCTGCCGACAGAGCAAATTCATAACCTTGTGCGCCTAAACCGCAGATCACGCCAACCGCTTTGTCCGACAAATAGGAGTGATGACGGAAAGGTTCACGAGCATGCACGTTAGACAGGTGCACTTCAATATAAGGAATCGCGACACCGAGTAGAGCGTCTCTTAGCGCGACACTGGTATGGGTAAATGCCGCCGGATTAATGATGATGAAGTCAACCTTGCCGTGTGCGGCGTGAATGGCTTCGATCAGCTCGTACTCACGATTCGATTGCAGATGTTCAAGCTCAATATCGGCTTGTTTCGCCAATGTCATCAAGTTTTCGACGATCTGCGATAGCGTCTGCGCACCGTAGTGGGCAGGCTCGCGTAAACCAAGTAGGTTAAGATTTGGGCCGTTTAAGACCAGAACTCGTAACTTTGCTGACATGTTGGCGCTATCTTTCTTTATCGTGAGTGAAACCAGCATATTCCCAAAAACAGGAGAAATCGGCACGGTTTTTCTGTCAAATCTGTGCCAATTTTTCAAGATTGCCCAAGATTATAGCTAATTCATAGCAATTAGCAGCAAATTACTGGTCTAATCTCCCGAGTTGAACTTGGATTTCTGTAACCGGGTTAACAAAAAAGCGCCACTGAAACGCGGTATGTGCTGTGGTTCGGTGCGGTTTTTAGCCAATGTCGGTGAAGTGGCGGAAAAATAATCACTTGGCCTCAGGAGGAAACCAGCTAGATGAGCGCCGAGGGAGAAGGGCGCTCATGGATTGGCAAAACTTGGATAGGCAGACTCTTGGATTGGGAAGAGTGAAGTGTTAAGCGTGTAGCGTGCAAAGCAGTTGCTGCGCCATTTTACTTAGTAAGGTTTTTTCTGGTTTGGTGTGAGCAAAAGTGCGCAAACCATAAATGCCCATGACCAGATAGTCGGCGAGAAAATCGCAATCGGCCTCGGCGCTAATCTCGCCGTTTTGCTGCGCTTTACACAGTTGGGCGAGCAGGCCAAGTTTCCAAGCGTTGAGGGTGTCGCGAATCATTTGTTCCACTTCATCGTCTTGTTTGGACAACTCACTCAGTGCTTTTTGCAGCAGGCAATCTTTGATCTCTTCGCTGGCGCATTCTTCTACCACCATGGCAAAGTAGCTTTGCAGTCCGTCCATGACGTTGGGCTGCGCGGCGAAAATTGCGTTGAACTCCTGCGCGCGTTCTTCGGCATAGTGGGCCAAAGCCGCCAGCAGTAAGCCGCGTTTATTTTCAAACGCACAATAGATGGACCCCGGATGCAGGCCAGTGGCTTTTTTCAAATCTTGCATACTGGTCTTATTGAATCCTTTCGACATAAATTCATACATCGCGGATCGCAACACCTGTTCTCGGTCAAATTCAGCTACGCGCACACACATTCTCTCACTTGGGTTTTCGCCGCATTCTACGCGCAAAATCGCAAGGTGACAAAAATTCTTGAACGTTCGTTCAAAATATATCTTGAATGATTGTTCAAAAATGATCTAGCATAGCGAACTTCACTCGACAGTAGGATGGCCCGATGACGGATTTACTCTTCAAACCTTACGTTTTAAATGAACACCTTACCCTGAATAACCGCATTGTAATGGCGCCACTGACGCGCTGTATGGCAGGAGAGGGGCTTGTACCGACAGATGAAATGGCCGCTTACTATGCTCGCCGCGCCGAAGCGGGGTTGATTATTTCGGAAGCGACGATCATTCGCCCGGACGGTCAGGGTTACCCCAATACTCCGGGGTTGTTCAGCGACGCACAAATTGCTGGCTGGAAGAAAGTGACTGAGGCTGTGCATGCGCGTGGTGGTAAGATTTTTGCTCAGCTTTGGCATACTGGCCGCGTGGCGCACCCTGCCTTCTTTGCGGGTGAGTATGTGCTTGCACCGTCGGCGGTGGCTTACGAAGGAACGGTGCCGCGTCGTCGCGATCTGACCTACACCCTGCCTAAAGCCGCGAGTAAAGAAGAGATCGAGCAGTTGATCGAGGATTACGCCAGTGCCGCCGAAAACGCCATCGTGGCGGGTTTTGATGGGGTGGAAATCCACGGTGCGAACGGCTATCTACTCGATCAGTTCCTACACTATGACACCAACTTGCGTGATGATGAGTTTGGTCAGACGCCAGAAAATATGGCGCGTTTTCCTCTGGCGGTGATTGACGCCATTATTGAGCGCATTGGTGGGCATCGCACTGGTCTGCGTTTGTCACCGGGAGCCTACGCACACATCAAACCGGATGCGCGTGACCGAGCCGTGTTTGACTACTTGTTGGCCGAGCTGGAAACGCGTCAGTTGGCTTATCTGCATGAAGGGATGTTTGACGACAGCGTGGAGTTTGAGCACTTAGGCGGTAAAGTGTCGGAGTATATGCGCCAGCACTACTCAAAAACCTTGATGGCGGCGGGTGGTTTCAGCGCGCAGTCCGGCGCGTCAGCGATTGAGCAAGGGCTATTTGAACTGCTGGCGATTGGTCGCCCGTTCATTGCTAACCCAGATTACGTGGCAAAAGTGCGCTCCGGTGAAGCGCTAACGGCGTATGATGAAAGTATGCTGGCGGAGCTGGTCTAGCAATTCCGTGTTCCTTAGGTAATCCCGTGCACCTACAGTAATCTCGTGATCCTAAAACAGCCAAAATGCAAAGGCGTGCCTCATTGAAGCACGCCTTTGTGGTTAGCGCAGGTCTCTTATTGTGGCAGCGTATGTTCGCTGCTCAGAATTAGGCCAGTTCGGCTTTCTCGGCAATTAGCTTGTCGACCACACTTGGATCGGCCAGCGTTGAGGTATCACCCAAGTTGCTGGTGTCACCGGTGGCGATCTTACGCAGAATGCGGCGCATGATCTTGCCTGAACGCGTTTTCGGTAGCGCATCGGTCCAATGCAGCACATCTGGCGTGGCAATCGGGCCGATCTCTTTACGTACCCAATCTTTCACCTCTTTGTGCAGCTCGGCGGATGGGTATTCCCCAGCGTTGAGCGTCACGTAGGCGTAAATTGCTTGGCCTTTGATGTCGTGTGGAATGCCAACAATCGCCGCCTCGGCAATCTTCGGATGTGCCACCAGTGCCGATTCGATCTCGGCAGTCCCCATGCGGTGGCCAGAAACGTTTAATACGTCATCCACACGGCCTGTGATCCAGTAGTAGCCATCTTCGTCGCGACGCGCACCATCACCCGTAAAATACATGCCACGGAAGGTGGAGAAGTAGGTTTGTTCGAAACGCTCATGGTCACCATAAACCGTGCGCATTTGACCGGGCCAAGAGTCGAGGATGACGAGGTTACCTTCTGCGGCTTGATCTTCAATCACGTTGCCGATGTTATCCACCAGTGCAGGCTGTACGCCGAAGAATGGACGAGTCGCCGAGCCCGGTTTGAGCGCGGTTGCGCCCGGTAGTGGCGTGATCAAAATGCCACCGGTTTCGGTTTGCCACCAAGTGTCGACAATCGGCGATTTTTCATTGCCGATGGTTTTGTAGTACCACTCCCACGCTTCTGGGTTAATCGGTTCGCCCACCGAGCCCATAATGCGCAAACTACTCCGCTCGGTTCCTTCAACCGCTTCATTGCCTTTGGCCATTAGCGCGCGAATTGCCGTTGGCGCAGTATAAAGAATATTGACTTGGTGCTTGTCGACCACTTCGCTCATGCGGCTGGTTTTCGGGTAGTTTGGCACGCCTTCAAACAGAATGGTTTTTGCTCCGTTGGACAGTGGTCCGTAGACCAGATAGGTGTGTCCGGTGATCCAACCCACGTCAGCGGTACACCAGAACACCTCGCCAGGCTGATAGTCAAAGACATATTTAAACGTCATGGTTGCATACACCAAGTAGCCGCCCGTGGTATGCAGCACCCCTTTCGGTTTACCCGTTGAGCCTGAGGTGTAAAGGATAAACAGCGGATCTTCGGCTTTCATCTCTTCTGGCGGACAAACGTCCGAGACTGTTGCGGTGGCTTCGTGCCACCAAACGTCACGGTGTTCATGCCAATCGACATTGCCACCGGTGCGTTTCAACACCATCACTTTGCTGATGGTTTTCACTTCAGGGTTGGTCAGCGCTTCGTCTACGTTCTTTTTCAGCGGCACGGCGCGGCCACCACGAACGCCTTCGTCAGCGGTGATCACCACCTTGGCATCAGAGTCGATGATACGGCCCGCCAGCGCTTCAGGTGAGAAGCCGCCAAAGACGATGGTATGCACGGCACCGATACGGGTACACGCCAGCATCGCCACCGCCGCTTCAGGCACCATCGGCATGTAGAGACACACCACGTCGCCTTTGCGCACGCCCTGTTCTTTCAGTGCGTTCGAGAAACGACATACTTCTTGGTGCAGTTGTTTATAAGTCAGAGTTTTGTCTTCGGCTGGGTTGTCACCTTCCCAGATAATTGCTACTTCATCACCGCGTTCGGCCAGATGGCGGTCAATACAGTTGGCGGAAACGTTCAGTGTGCCATCTTCAAACCAGCGAATATCAACGTGGCCTGTATCAAACGAGGTCTGTTTGACCTTAGTAAAAGGCTTGATCCAATCAACGATTTTGCCGTGTTCGCTCCAGAAGCCCTCTGGATCGCTGACAGATTGTTGGTACATCGCAAGATAGGTCTCATTATCCGCGTGGGTGTGAGTTTTAATGTTCTCTTTAACCGGATAAATGTGGGCTTCACTCATTGTTTCTCTCCTTGTGCCTTCAACTTTCGTGAACAGGGCTACTTGTGATTGAGTGTGCAACTGAACGCGAACGGAAATCCGTGGTGTCTTTCGACTTGCCTATAACTGTTAATCACTGCGACGATTTCGACAATTAGACTTTAGGATAAAAGCGTATTTTGCTTATAAATGAGTAAATTAAGAATGTATGCGTTGCATCAAACTTACGGGGAGAGGTAAGAGGAAGAGAAGCTGGGCAGATCGCCATGAGTTAAACGCACAAAGATCAACGCCGCCGAAAAGGCATCTTGCAGCGCGTCATGCTTGTCTTGGAGAGGCAAGTCCAGATGCTTGCAGATGGCATCCAAACTGAGGTCAAAGTAGCCATTGGGCAGATGCTTTTCCAGTTTGTCATGGTAGATCTGGCTAACTTCAACCAACGGGTTGGGCAGCGGAAAGCCCAAGTGACGCTGGCAGGCGAGGTCTAAGATCTTCTTATCATAACGGATGTGGTAACCGACTAAAGGGCGGTTGCCGATAAAGTCGAGTAGCCGCGTGATGGCTTCGCGCTCGCCAATACCATCGACCAGATCCTGATGGCGAATTTTGTGGATTTTCACTGAACCCGAGTCGAGCGATTGCGGCGCGCGCAGCCGTACTTCAAACGGCTGACTGGTGAGAATACGGTTGTCGACAATGCGTGTCGCGGCAATGGTGACCAGCTCAGCGCGCTTCGGGTCTAAGCTGGTGGTCTCGCAATCCAGAGAGACAAACTCACGGCTATCGGGCGCGCAAAACAGCGACTGATAGGGCGAACCCGTCAGCTTGTAGTACCAGTATTTGCGTTGCAACCAATTCATGCGCGCTTCCTAAGACGTTTGGCGTAGCGCCTCACGTGGTTAATCTTTGATTTGATAGTGATAACCCAGCCACTGCTTAAACTTTTTCACCACGTGTAAACTGTGGCGCAGCAAGTCACGCTCGGTGCGATCGAGCAGTTTCAAACTGATTTTGTTGTTGCTGTGTTGCTCAGACAGCTGCTGAGCAAGGCGCAATTTAAAAAACAGCTTCAACGCTTCGCTGAGGTTATCGGCGGTAGTTTGCTCAAGCACTTTGCGTTTGACCAAAGCTTCAATGCGGTCGAAGGTGTTGTTTTCGCTTAAGGCGTATTCCAGCGTTAGAGCGCGAATGCCGTGCACAATCGGGAAAATGCCGCCTTGCTTGATGTCGAGCCCTGATTTATCGGCTTTGACATTACCAAATAACGTCAGCGGCACGGAAAAACTCAGCGCAGGGCGGGTGAATTCGGTGAGGATCAGCTCTTGATCGGCCATCAATTGACATAAGTGCGCTTTCACTGGTGCCAGTAGGCTCTTGTTGCCGGCAACAGCATGGGCATCGGCCATGATCGCGATGTCCATGACTTGTTCCGGTTTAGCGGCTTTTACCCAGTCCGCCAAGGTTTTTTTCCACTGTGTTTGGCTGCGCACCCATTTCGGATTATTGACCATGACATTGCCCGGGCAAAGTGGGTAGCCAAGCTGCTGCAAAGTATGAGTGAGCTGCTGCATCACCTCGCCGCACAACTGCCATTCCAGCCCGTCTTTGAGGATCAGTGCGTTATCTTGGTCGGTCTTGAGGATTTGCTCACCTCGACCTTCAGAGCCGAGCACGATCAGACAGCAGTGGTCGTGTAGCGCCGGAGGCACGACTAGCTCAAACGCTTTCTCGATAATCTGCTCGTTGACCGCCGAGATCAGCTCCATGATAAAGCGCGTGCGAATGCCGTTTTTCAGCAAGCTTTCGACCAATTGGCGCTGTTTGTTCGACGCCAGTGCCAACTCTTCAACGCTCGATGCACGGGCGATGCTTAAGGTCAGCACGTGAGAATGGGTGGAGAAGGCGCTGAGGATTTGCGTCATGTCGAGCATACCAACCGCTTGGTGACCGTCGCACACCATTAGCCGTTTCATGCGGTTACGCGTCATGGTGATCATGGCGTTAAACAGAAAATCGCCATTATCCACATGGCAAACCGGGAAGGTGGCAATCTCACCTACCGGAGTATCGAGCGGTTTGTCTTCCAGCATCACCGAATGGAGCATGTTGGTGCGGGTGACGATGGCATACGGATGAGCGGAAGGCTGTTGGCGACAGCGAGGATCATCGTCATGCAGTTTAACCAGCGCGGCGTCGATGCCGTTTTCCTTCAAGGTTTTGGTGACCTGATTAATAGGCATCTCGGGCGGAAGAATCATCGCCGGGTGGTAAATCGCCTTGTCGACTTTGGTGAGAATAAACTCGGCCAAGTTTTGTTGCTGCTGCGCCGCCTCTATCAACTCTTGCCGTTTGGCGAGGTTGTTGTCGAAGTAGGCCGCGAACTGGCCATTCTCATTATAAAGTTCCAGAAACAGCGCTTTGGGTAGCAGATAGGAGAGGGTATCTTCCAGCGCGACGTAATGGTGGCGTACCGTTGCTTCAAACAGAGCGCGGACGTCAAACATATCGTCGTTGGCGTAGTGAGCGAACACTTCCTGATGATCAGCGGAGCGCTCTTCAACCGCACCTTTGATGAGAATGTGCAGATAATCGCTCGGCTGCCCGGCAGGCAGAACAATGTCGCGGGTTCGATAGTAGGCGACGTCCAGTGACGAGCGCAGCAGGGTTTGCTGTCCTTCACTCAGGCGGTCAAACGGTGGAGATTGCATATTAAATTTATCAGGCATGGGGCACTCTATCGTCACGCGGCATAGAGTAAGTCTGACAAATTTACACTGACTCTCCAGACGACTTTGGTCTAATCCTTTGGTGCGATCGGGGAAACGGTGGGTTGCTGATAATTCCCTTTTTCTCTTGTGCATACCCAGTCATAATGCAGCGCACTCAGTTCTTTAACTGCTATTGTTCAGGATTATCACTATGTTTACCCCATCCCCTTATGGCTGGATTTCTCAATATTTCCTCGGCTTCTTTTTTGCTTACGGTGTTTATCTGCCATTTTGGTCGCTGTGGTTTAAAGAGCAGGGCGTCTCTTCCACCGATATCGGCTTGCTGGTGGGGATAGGTTTAGCAACGCGTTGTGTGGCGAATATGGTGATCACGCCACGCGTGCATCGCGCCGAACACATCATGCCAGCGCTACGCTGGCTCAGTTTTGCCGCGCTGATTTTTGTTGCGTTTCACTTTTTTACTGGCGGTGATTTCTGGTTGATGGCACTGGCGACCGTGTTATTCAACCTCTGTTGTGGCCCGGCGGTGCCGCTCTCTGATGCGCTCGCCAACTACTACGCCCGCTTAAAAATGCTTGATTACGGCCGCACGCGCTTGTGGGGATCCATCGCGTTTATTGCGGGCTCGACCGTGGTGGGGTATTTGATTGCGCTCTACGGCAGCGACATGATCCTTTACACCGCGTTGGCTGGGGTGTTTGTTTCGCTATTGTTCAGCTTACGCAAACCAACGCTGATGCCAGTTACACGCCAAGAGCATCACACCCAGCGGCCAAAGCTAACTGAGTTACTCACCGACAAACCCGTTGTGACCTTTTTGCTGTTGGCGGCGCTCATTCAAGGGAGCCACGCGGCTTACTACAGCTTTAGCGCCATTTACTGGAAGCAGGCGGGCCATTCCGAAGAGATCATTGGCTATCTGTGGAGCTTAGGGGTGGTGGCCGAAGTGGCGGTGTTTGCTCTGAGTAAGCGTCTGTTTGCAGGTTGGTCGCTGCGTGCGCTGTTTGTCGCCGCTTCGATTGGCGTGATGTTGCGCTGGGGGATCACCGCCTCCACCACCTTGCTGCTTGGTCTGGTTTTGGTGCAACTGCTGCACGGCGTGACGTTTGCCATGGCGCATATTGCGGCCATTCAATACATTCAACACTCACCAGAGCACAAAATGGTCGCTCTGCAAGCGCTCTACAATGCCCTGCCGTTAGGCGCTTTTATCGCAGCCATGACGGCGTTAAGTGGCTGGGGCTTTGAGCAGTGGGGCGCAAATGTGTTCTGGGTGATGGCGGCCATGGGCTTTATCGCGCTGTTTGTTAAAGTGACGCCAGTCAGCGAAGAGTCGCATGTGATTGATGTGGCGAAAGCCGAGCCGAAAGCACAGAATTAGTGTGAAGAGATTGAGTTGAGCTCTCATCCTTAGTTAAATGAAACCTCTCCCATAGCGGAGAGGTTTTTTTATCAGGAAGGATGACGCATGCAAGGATGGATTGTGATTCCCGTGTCGTTGGCATATCTGGGCATTTTGTTTTTGATTGCTTGGTATGGTGATAGGCAGAAAAAATGGCTGGCGCGTTGGCGCCCGTGGGTCTATAGCTTGTCTATTGCGGTTTATTGTACTTCGTGGACGTTTTACGGCACCGTCGGCCAAGCCAGTAGCAACCCTTGGTCGTTTTTACCCATTTATATCGCGCCGATTCTGGTCTTCACCTTGGGATGGCGCATCCTTGCTCGGCTGATCCTGATCGCCAAACGAGAGCATATTACCTCCATCGCCGACTTTATCGCTGCCCGTTATGGTAAATCGCAGGGCATTGCGGTGGTGGTCACCTTGATCGCCGTGGTCGGTATTTTGCCTTATATCGCGCTGCAGTTGCGCGGCATTACCATGGGGTTGGAGATCATCGCCCCCGATCTCTTTAGTCAGTTTGGCTACGAAGATTACAACGTCTCTTGGTTTGTGGTTGGTGCACTGGCGATTTTTACCATGCTGTTTGGCACGCGCCACATCGACAATACCGAGCACCATCGCGGCATGATGATGGCGATTGCGTTTGAGTCCATGGTCAAGTTGTTGGCTTTTTTGGTTGTCGGGGTGTTTATCGTCTGGCTGATGATGCGCCACGAAAGCTTCGATTTAACCAGCGCTATCACGAACACCTATCAAGCGCCGAATGTCGCGACGCTACTTATTCACACCGTACTGACGATGTTGGCGATCGTCTGTCTGCCGCGTCAGTTTCACACCATGGTGGTGGAAAACGAGCGCGCGCAAGATCTGCACACCGCTCGTTGGTTGTTTCCGCTCTACTTGGTTCTGATGGGGATGTTTGTTTTGCCCATCGCTTGGGCGGGGCAAAGTTTGCTGCCAGCCAGCTCGGCCGATACCTATGTGATCAGTTTGCCGATGGCGTTTGGTGCCAGCGATATTGCGCTGTTGGCCTTTCTTGGCGGAACTTCGGCGGCCAGTGGCATGGTGATCGTGTCGACCATCGCGCTGGCGATCATGGTCTCTAATGATTTAGTCATGCCACTGCTGCTCAGACGCATGCGCTTGTCCAATCGCAATCATCATCACTTTTCCGGCTTGCTGCTGCGCATTCGTCGCGCGCTGATTTTTCTGCTGTTGATTGGTGCTTGGGGTTTTTATCAAGCGCTGGATGCGATTCATTCGTTGTCGGCCATCGGCTTTCTCTCGTTTGCTGCGATCACCCAGTTTGCCCCTGCGCTGCTTGGCGGAATGTACTGGCGGCAAGGCAACCGCAAAGGGGTGTATGTCGGGCTGGCGGTCGGCTTCACTTTGTGGCTGATCACCCTGATGACTCAGACCGATATGCTGGCTGGCGATGCGCAAAGCAACTTGTTGATCTGGATAATTACCCCTCCTGAACTGCTGAGCGGGCTGGACGTTAAAGCATCGGATTGGGGGATGATCCTCAGCGTCAGTGCCAATGCTTTCTGCTATCTGCTGGTTTCGATGCTGACACGGCCAAGCCTGAGTGAACGCTTACAATCGGCATCTTTTATCGGTATCCCGCTACCGGAAAATGAGAACATCAGCTTGTACCAAAGCCGTGTCACGGTCGCTGAACTGGAGATGCTGGCGTCGCGTTTTGTTGGTCGCACTCGGGTTAAGAATGCCTTTGCTTACTATTGGTCGCAGCAGCGAGAAGTGTTGCTGCCCAATCAACAAGCGCCATCGACCTTAATTCGCCACACCGAACGGGTTTTGGCCGGGGTTTTTGGTGCGTCATCGGCGAAGTTGGTCCTCACTTCGGCGCTGCAAGGGCGAAACATGCAGTTGGAAGAGGTCGCCACCATCGTGGATGAAGCCTCAGAGCTCTACGACTTCAGCCGCGGGCTGCTGCAAGGGGCAATCGAGCACATTGGGCAAGGGATCGCGGTTGTGGATAAACAGTTGCGGCTGGTGGCGTGGAACCAACGTTATTTAGAGCTGTTTGAGTTTCCGCCGGGGCTGATCCAAGTCGGGCGGCCGATTGCCGATGTTATTCGTCACAATGCGCAGCAAGGGCTGTGCGGTCCGGGTGACCCGGAAGATCACGTGCGCCGTCGGGTCTACCATCTTGAGCAAGGCACACGGCATACCTCATCGCGAATTCGCCCCGATGGACGGGTGATCGAAGTGCAGGGCAACCCGATGCCCGGCGGAGGGTTTGTGATGAGCTTTACCGATATCACCGTCTTTCGCCATGCCGAACAGGCGCTCAAAGAGGCCAATGAAACGCTGGAAGAGCGAGTTCATCTGCGCACACGCGAGTTAGAGAGATTGAATCAGCAGCTGGTAACCGCAACGCAACGCTCGGAGCGCGAGTCGCAGTCTAAGTCGCGTTTTTTGGCCGCGGTAAGCCATGATTTAATGCAGCCACTCAACGCCGCACGTCTGTTTGCCTCATCGCTCTCTGAAGTGGCGAAAGAAGATGAAACGCGCAAGCTGGCCTCGCACATCGAAAGTGCGCTGGGGGCGGCGGAAGATCTCATCGGTGATTTGCTCGATATCTCGCGGCTAGAGTCCGGCAAACTGGATATCCACATACACGGTTTCGCCATCAACGATGTGTTGTCTAACCTCAATGCGGAATTCAGTGCCTTAGCCAAGCAGCAAGGCATTGAGTTTTGCATGGTTCCCTCTTCATTGACCGTCAACTCCGACCCCAAACTGCTGCGCCGTGTGGTGCAAAACTTTTTGACCAATGCCTTTCGCTACAGCCCCAACGGCAAAGTGTTGCTCGGTGTGCGCCGCGTCGCGGGGCGTGTGCGGATCGACGTTTGGGACAACGGCATGGGCATTGAAGAAGATAAACAGCAGGAGATCTTTGAAGAGTTCAATCGCGGTAGTCAGGTGCGTTCAGATCAAGGGCTCGGTTTAGGGTTGGCGATTTCTAAAGGGATTGCCCAAGTGCTTGGGCATGAAATCTCGATGCGTTCTTGGCACGGCAAAGGCAGCGTCTTTTCCATTACGCTCGATAAAGCCAGCGAGGTGCAAAAGCCTGCGGTGAATGAGCCCAGCCCAGCGGTGGCGGATCTCAGCCATCTACGCATTCTGTGTGTCGACAATGAAGAAGAGATTTTGGTCGGTATGGAAAACTTGCTGGCACGTTGGGGCTGTGAAGTGAAAACCGCAACCGACCTGATTGGTAGCCTGAAAACACTGGAAAATGGCTGGGTCCCGCAGGTGATCTTCTCCGATTATCGTTTAGACGATGGGCGAACCGGTCTCGAAGTGTTGCAGCAGTGCAAACTGCGTTTAGGCAACCGATTTGAAGGCGTTATTATCAGTGCTGATCGCACCGAAGAGATGATGCAAGCGATAAAAGCCAACGGGTTTGGCTTTATCGCCAAACCCGTTAAACCGCTGAAGTTAAGGGCGGTATTGAATCGGGTTAGTTGATTGAACTGGTCAGCGGTTAGAACAATTTAAAACAAAAAGCCGATGCAGTTGCATCGGCTTTGTTTTTCCACGGAGCTTAATCCCTACAATAAATCTCGTGAGTCTTATTAGTGGTCGTGCGCAGCACCAGCTCCTTTTGGATAACGGATAGACTCGACCATATCTTGTACCTCTTTGGGTACTTCGGCGGTGAACTTGTTCACTACGATAGAAACCACAAAGTTCAAGCACATACCTAGCGTACCAATCCCTTCTGGGCTGATACCAAACCACCAGTTGTCTGGAGTGCTGGCTGCTGGATTGATGAACTTAAAGTAGATGATGTAAGCCGCGGTAAACGCAATACCTGACAACATACCGGCAATCGCGCCTTCTTTGTTCATCTTCTTATAGAAGATACCAAGAATGATGGCCGGGAAGAACGAGGAGGCTGCCAAGCCGAAGGCGAATGCCACCACTTGCGCTACAAAGCCGGGAGGGTTGATACCCAGATAACCCGCGCCGATAATCGCCAGTGCTGCGCCTATCCGTGCGGCTCGCAGTTCCTGCTTGTCGGTCATATCCGGCTTAAAGCCTTTCTTCAGTAAGTCGTGTGAGATCGAGGTTGAGATAACCAATAGTAGACCCGCTGCTGTAGAAAGTGCTGCTGCCAAGCCACCTGCGGCCAACAGAGCGACCACCCAGTTTGGCAGTTTCGCTAACTCAGGCGAAGCCAGTACGATGATGTCACGGTTGATGGTCATTTCGTTACGCGCATCACCCGCATAGAACATCTTGCCGTCGCCGTTCTTATCTTCCCATTTGACTAGGCCAGTGCTTTCCCAGTTTTTAAACCAGCTTGGTGCATCGGCTGCTGCCACGCCTTGCATGTCTGGACCGTTGATGGTGTCAATCATGTTCACGCGAGCAAACGCAGCTACCGCAGGTGCTGTGGTGTACAAGAACGCGATGAATACCAGAGCCCAACCGGCAGAGATACGTGCATCAGATACTTTCGGAACCGTAAAGAAGCGAATAATAACGTGTGGAAGTCCCGCCGTACCGACCATAAGCGCCGCACAGATGAAGAAGACGTCAACCATACTCTTCGAGCCGTCAGTATAGGCGGTAAAGCCCAGTTCCTGAGTCAAGCCGTCCAGTTTGGTGAGTAGATATTCATCGCTGCCCGCCATGGTAGAACCAAAGCCAAGCTGAGGGACAGGGTTACCTGTCATCATAAGCGAGGTGAAAATCGCAGGGACCATAAAGGCGAAGATCAGTACGCAGTATTGGGCTACCTGAGTATAAGTAATGCCTTTCATCCCGCCCATTACCGCGTAGAAGAAGACGATGCCCATACCGATGATGATACCCATATTGATATCAACTTCGAGGAAGCGCGCAAAGACCACGCCCACGCCACGCATTTGGCCTGCGACGTAAGTAAAGGAGACGAAGATGGCACAAAATACCGCCACCATACGCGCTGTTCTTGAGTAGTAACGGTCACCGATAAAATCTGGCACAGTAAACTTACCAAACTTACGCAAGTACGGAGCAAGACACAGTGCGAGTAGCACATAGCCACCTGTCCAACCCATCAGGTAAACGGTGCCATCGTAGCCGATGAAGGAGATGATCCCTGCCATTGAGATAAACGATGCGGCAGACATCCAGTCCGCGGCGGTTGCCATGCCGTTGGCAACAGGGTGAACACCCCCGCCCGCAACATAGAATTCACTGGTCGATCCCGCACGTGCCCAGATAGCGATACCGATATACAGGGCGAAAGTAAGACCAACCAGAATAAACGTCCAAGTTTGAATATCCATTTTCTAAACCTCTTAGTCTTCCTGTACGTTGTACTTTTTGTCTAGGGCGTTCATCCGTGCCACATAAACAAAGATCAGGGCCACAAAGGTGTAGATCGACCCTTGCTGCGCGAACCAAAATCCTAATTTGAAACCACCAAATTGAATCGCATTTAGCGGCTCGACAAATAAAATCCCAGCGCCGTAAGACACCAAAAACCACACTGCTAGCAGTGATCCCATGATTCCCAAGTTTTCCTTCCAGTAGGCTTGAGCATGTTCTGTTGATTCGAACGCCATGGCCTTCTCCTTGTGTTTCTCGTCTGAATAGATGTGTTAACGTAATGTTACGTTTTCTAAGATAGCAGCGAAAAATCAACAGATCTGTGCAACTTTAGTCGGGTCAAATGGCGGGATAAATCAGCTCAAAAGGTCAATTGGCGTAGGATACAGCAAGAAAGTGTGATGTTAACATGATGTTAATTTAGCCAAAGGTCTAAGAAATCGACCTAGATTAGTTTTGCCTCGCAGGTTTTGCTGGCGCATTTTCATGTCGTATACGCACAGCGGCAACATAGTGACGCTAAATTAGACAGAAAAAACTCAATTGTTTACATAAACTTTTCGATAAAGAGTCACGTTTTCGTGCAAAATAGTTAGGCTAAACACGGTGGCTTTCGCTGCAAATAACAACAATTTAACTAAAGGGAGGGAGAAAGTGGACGCAAACACAATCAACGGCTTTTTTCTGATTGGTGCACTGCTTATTGCGCTCAGTGTGCTCCTAAGCCCGGTGTCCTCAAAATTGGGGATTCCAATTCTGCTCGTTTTTCTCGCTGTCGGTATGCTGGCTGGGGAAGACGGCGTTGGTGGCATTTTATTTGATAACTACCCGATCGCCTATCTGGTGAGTAACTTAGCGCTGGCCATCATCTTGCTCGACGGGGGAATGCGTACTCGTGTGGCCAGTTTTCGGGTCGCCTTTTGGCCTTCGGTTTCGCTCGCCACGGTTGGGGTTGCCATCACGACATTATTGACCGGATTGATGGCAACGTGGCTGTTTGACCTCGATTTACTGCAAGGTATTTTGGTTGGTGCGATCGTCGGTTCGACCGATGCCGCAGCGGTGTTTTCCCTATTGAAAGGGCGCAGCTTGAACGAGCGGGTTGGCTCAACCTTGGAGATTGAATCCGGTACTAACGACCCAATGGCGGTGTTTCTCACCGTGACCATGATTGCGGTGCTCGGCAGTAGCGAGAGCGGCCTCAGCGCTGGCTTTTTAGCACTCAGTTTTGTTAAGCAGTTTGGTATTGGTGCTCTGCTCGGGCTTTCTGGCGGCTGGCTTTTGTGGAAAATAATCAATCGCAGTCAGCTACCGGAAGGGCTTTATTCAATTCTGACCGTTAGTGGTGGTTTGATTATTTTTGCCCTGTCGAATGCTCTCGGCGGCAGTGGTATTTTGTCGATTTATTTAGTGGGATTACTGATTGGTAACCGCCCAACGCGCAGCCGCCACTCGATTCTCAACGTGTTGGATGGCATGACTTGGTTGGCGCAAATCGGCATGTTCTTAGTGTTGGGGCTGTTAGTGACGCCTTCCAACTTGTTGGACATCGCGGTGCCCGGCTTGGCACTGGCGTTTGGTATGATTATTTTCGCGCGGCCAATCTCGGTGTGGATTGGGCTGTTGCCGTTTAAGAGCTTTACCGCGCGCGAGAAATGGTTCATCTCTTGGGTCGGGTTGCGAGGCGCGGTGCCGATCATCTTGGCGGTTTTCCCGATGATGGCGGGTCTGCCGGACGCGCAGCTCTATTTCAATCTGGCGTTTTTCGTCGTTATGGTGTCGCTGATTGTGCAGGGCGGTACGTTAACCAAAAGCATGGCATTGGCCAAAGTGGAACTGCCATCCAAGCCCGAACCGATTTCCCGCACTGGCGTCGAAATTTTTCCTACCAGCGAGTGGGAGCTGTTTATCTATAAACTGAAACAAGACAAATGGTGCATCGGCGAGCCACTGCGTAATTTGTTTTTACCTGAAGGGACACGTATTGCGGCGGTATTTCGCCAGCAGCAGTTACTGCACCCATCGGGCAGCACCAAACTCGAAGAGGGCGATACCTTGTGTGTGCTTGGGCAAGAAAAAGATCTTGAAGCGCTCAGCCAACTGTTTAGTGAAGCGCCAGAGAAAGCCTCGTTTGCTCGCTTCTTCGGCGATTTTTTCTTGGATGTCGAAGCGAAACTGTCTGACATGGCGATGGCCTATGGCTTGGATCTCGGTGATGTCAGTGGTGATACGACTCTTAAGGAGCTAGTGACGGAACACTTGGGCGCAACCCCAGTATTGGGTGACCATTTTGAATGGCAAGGATTGCGCTGGGTGGTCGCGGATGTAGTGGATTGGCAGGTGACGAAAGTCGGTTTGTGTCTACCTACCGACGATAGTCAAGCGTCAACGAGCGAGTAGATTACTCGCTCATCTCTTTAAGCAGAATGACCGCTTGAGTGCGGTTTTTCACGTCTAGTTTACGGAAAATTGCCGTCATGTGCGCTTTGATGGTCGCTTCAGATACGTTGAGCTCGTAAGCGATCTGTTTGTTGAGCAAGCCATCAGAGAGCATGCCCAGTACTTTATATTGCTGAGGCGTCAACGCGGCGATTTTCTCCGCCAAATCATTACACGCGGCGTTATTGATGATCAAACCTTCCGGGAAGTAGGGGTCGCCATTGAGCACTTGGTTGAGTGCGGCGATCAGGGTTCGCATATCGCTCGATTTGGGAATAAAACCGAAAGCGCCGTGGCTTTTCACTTGGGTTACTACGGACGGTTCTTCGCTAGCAGAGACCACTACAATCGGTAAATCCGGGTATTCTGCACGCAGTTGGATCAACCCCGACATGCCATTGGCCCCCGGCATTTTGAGATCCAGCAGCAACAGATCCGGCTCTTCTTCACGTGCCAGTAGATTGAGCAGTGCTTCTAGAGAATCGGCTTCAAGTAAATTTGCGCCGCTGACCGCCATGTGCACCGACTGAAACAGGGCGTTGCGAAAAAGAGGGTGATCGTCGGCAATGATAATGGTGTAGGTCGAGTCCATGACGTTAAGCGCTTTTTACTAATTCGTTAATAGAATTATTGTCAGCTTTGCCTTGCTGGACAATATTTATCCGCTAAAAGTCTGATGTAAATCGACTTTTATTAGATTTCTTGCATATACACGAGAGAGGAAATGAGAAATCGGCAAAGGAAAACGCCAGAGAGGTATCTCGCTGGCGTTTGAAAGTGTTATGGGGTAAGTGCGTCCAGATGCACTAAGAAGGGTTCGGCTGGCATAAAGCCAGTTAGCCGCGCGTTTGAAACGGGGTTTCCTTGTGCATCCCAGAACTCGATAGTTGGCAAACCGAGCACTTGCAGATGTTGCAGCAGCTCAATGTCTTGCGCTTGATTGCGTGTCACATCGGCTTGTAGCAAGACAAATTGCTGTAACTTCGCCGCGACCTGAGGATCGTGAAAAGTGTATTTCTCAAACTCTTTACACGCCACACACCAGTCGGCATAAAAATCGAGCATCACAGGTTTATCGGCTTGTTTGGCCAATTGCAGTTGCTGCTGTAAGTCGGCCACGGAGCTGATGCGCGTGAAGCGCACCTCGTTTACGGACGTCGATGCGCTTTGCGGCGCATACCAATAGTGCAACGCAGGTTGCGCCGAGGCGAGGAGACCGAGTACGGCGATGATGCCCAGCGCACTTTGCTTCCAGCCACCAAACTCTAAGCTATTTTTGGCATGGTAAAGCCAGCCAAACGCGGCGATACCTAACGCTGACCACAAGGCGGTCGACCAGAGTTCGGGAAGAATGCGTTCCAGCAGGAAAATAGGCGCGGCGAGCAGCACAAAGCCAAACAGGGTTTTAACGCGCTCCATCCAGCTGCCGGCTTTCGGCAAGAGTTTGTTGCCAAATACCGCCACTAGGACCAGCGGAATGCCCATCCCCATGGCGAGTGCGTACAACGCTACCCCGCCCGTGAGCAAGTCGCCGCTTTGTGCCACGTAGAGCAGCGCACCGGAGAGCGGCGCAGTGGTGCAAGGAGAGCACACCAAGCCAGAAATCGCCCCCATCGCAAACACGCCCAAGCTGCTACCACCTTGCTGCTGATTGCTAAGATTATTCAGCCAAGTTTGCGCGCGACTTGGCAGTTGCAAGGTGTAGAGGCCAAACATCGACAGAGCGAGGGCAACAAAGAGTGCGCTCAAGCCAATTAGCACGTATGGGTGTTGCATTGCCGCCTGAAATTGCAGGCCAGCGGAAGCGACCACCAAACCAAGCAGCGTGTATGTCAGCGCCATCCCTTGCACATAGATCAGTGCTAAGCCGAATGCGCGACGCTGGCTGAGTTGACCGCCGCCGAGCACGATGCTGGTGAGGATCGGATACATCGGTAGCACGCAAGGAGTAAAGGCCAAACCGACGCCCAGCGCCAAAAACAGCAGCGGCGTCCACCAGTTATCAGCTAAGCCAGAAGCCAATTTATCTTGCTGGGTTAAAGGCGCAGCGGTCGAAAGCGTTGATGTGTCTGTCTTGCCGCTGGCCGCAGGTTGGGCAGACGATTTCACCGCTGGCGCTGGATTAGTAAACGACTCAATCTCAATCACCCGCGTTTCCGGTGGGTAGCAAAAGCCCGCTTTGGCGCAGCCTTGATACTGCACAATCAGTTTTGCTCCACTTTGCCAGTCTTGCAGGGGAATTCCAACGAATAGCGGCGTGGTGTAGATGTTGACGTCGCCAAAAAATTCATCGCGATATGGCTGGCCGTTTTCCATCTCAATCTCGCCGAGAGTGACATTTTCGGCGCTAAAAGAGAGGCGCTGCTGGTAGAGGTAGTAGCCCTCTTTCACTTGCCAGTCTAGGGTGATGCGATTGCCTTGCTGGAACGAGTTAAATGGAAACGCTTGATCGACAGTAACAAATTCACTGCTTCCCGAGGAAAAGCCCGAATTCTGGCTATTACCAAACAGAGCAAGCGAGGGTGCAGAAAACGTCACGGCACCCAGCAATAAGAGAGTAAACAATGCGCGCATAATAATTGGGATCGAAACTTAAGTTGTGGCTAGTGTAACTCACTCAGACCCTGAAACCGCGCAGAAAGTTTCACGTGCATTGGCTTTGTGATGTCGGGCGAAGAAAAAGGGGAACCGAGGTTCCCCTAAATGCTGTAGCTAGCAAATTACATCAAGATGTTGGTCAGGAGCAGACCAAAGCCAATGCTGAATACCATGCTAAGTAAGCCTGGGATCATAAAGCTATGGTTGAAAATGTACTTGCCGATGCGCGTTGTGCCTGTGCGGTCAAAGTCGATTGAAGCAATGATTGGGCCGTAGTTAGGAATAAAGAAGTAACCGTTTACAGCAACGAACACTGCAATGATCACCGCTGGTGGCAAACCGAGTGTGATCGCGACAGGAACTAACACAGCGGTGGTAGCGCCTTGGCTGTTCACCATGACCGACAGAGCAAACAGGGCGAAAGCAAACGTCCAAGGCGCGACTTCAACCAGCCCTGACACCGCCTCTTTAACCATAGCGCCGTGACCGCCAATGAAGGTGTCACCCAGCCAAGCGATACCAAAAATGGCGACGATGGCACGCATACCTGCATGGAATACGGAGCCTTGGCTGATGGCATTGCCATTGGGTTTACACAGCAAAATGATCAGAGCGGCAATAGAGAGCATGACGATTTCAATCGTATGCGCCATGCCCATTGGTGAGCCGTTAAATTGCGGACGCAAGCTTGGCAGAGCACCCATCACCACCACAATGATGGCGCCAAATAAGAATAGCGCGACCGATTTTTTCGCTTGCGGCGTGATTTCAATGTCCGCCACCGACACTTCTTGTTCCATTTCAGCACGAAACTCTGGGTCTTGCAGACGGCGCTGATATTCAGGATCGTCTTTAAGCTCTACGCCAATCTTATTAACGAACAGGCAAGCGCACGCCAAACCGAGAATGGTACTTGGAATGGTGATCATCAGTACGTCGGTGAGAGTGATCCCTTGTGGTTCTAAGAAGGCAACCAAGGCGACCACAGCGGCCGCAATCGGGCTGGCGACAATGGCAAACTGGGAGGCAATCACCGCCATGCTCAGTGGGCGCTCTGGGCGGATGCCGCTACGACGGCTCACTTCAGCAATCACAGGCAGTACAGAATAGGCTACGTGACCGGTACCCGCCATCATAGTGAAAAAGTACGTCACCACAGGTGCGATAAAGGTAATGTGACGAGGGTTGCGGTGCAAAATGTGGGTAGCGATTTTAATCAGGTAATCCAAACCACCTGCGGCTTGCATTGAAGCAGCTGCTGCCACAACCGCCATGATCATCAGCATGACATCAATAGGTGGGCTGGTTGGCTGCATACCAAAACCAAAGCTGAGAATGGCAAGACCAATACCGCCCATTACACCTAAGCCGATACCGCCAATCCTTGCACCAATTAGGATACATCCTAATACGATAAGGAACTCAATTAAGAACATTTTAGACTCCTAGAAATGAATAGAAAATAAACTGGCTCTATCCGGCGGTATGTTGTTTTTTTCTTGCCATGACCCAGCGCAAGCTTTCTCTTTTTTACTGCCGGTAGAAAGTAAAAAGGCTCTGAATCAGAGCCTTTTTTTACTTATTCGTAGCGTTTCGCTTTATAGGTTGGGTGCATAAAGTTTTGCACCGATAAAATGTCATCCAACTCTTCTGAGGTGAGCAAACCGCGTTCAAGGACCACCTCACGCACGCTCTTACCCGTTTCCGCACAAATCTTACCCACGATGTCACCTTCATGGTGGCCGATGTATGGGTTGAGGTAAGTGACGATACCGATAGAGTTGTATACGTAGCTCTCACAGATCTCTTTGTTGACGGTAATGCCATCGATACACTTGTCGCGCAGGTTGACACAGGCATTTTGCAGCAGTGAAATCGATTCGAACATCGCCTGACCAATCACAGGCTCCATGACGTTGAGCTGTAGCTGGCCGCCTTCGGCTGCGAAAGAGATCGTGTTGTCGTTGCCCAGCACTTTGAAGCAAACTTGGTTGACCACTTCAGGAATCACTGGGTTTACTTTGGCTGGCATGATGGAAGAGCCGGCTTGCATTTCTGGCAAGTTAAGTTCGTTCAAACCCGCGCGAGGGCCAGAAGAGAGCAGACGTAGGTCGTTACACACTTTAGACAGTTTCACCGCTAGGCGTTTTAGTGCGCCGTGCGCCATCACGTAAGCACCACAGTCTGAGGTTGCTTCAATCAGATCTTCGGCTGGTACCACGTCTAGGCCAGTTACCGCTGCAAGGTGTTTTACCGCAAGCGCTTGGTAGCCCGGAGGGGTGTTTAGGCCAGTACCGATGGCAGTTGCACCTAGGTTCACTTCCAGTAGCAGTTTCGAGGTGTATTCCAGCGCGCGGATCTCTTCGTTCAGCGTCACCGCCCAAGCGTGAAACTCTTGACCAACAGTCATTGGCACCGCATCTTGCAACTGAGTGCGGCCCATTTTCAAAATGCCACTGAACTCTTGTGATTTCAGTTCGAACGCGCCTTTGAGGTATTCAATCGCTTCCATCAATTTATGGATGCTGTTGTAAACCGCAATACGGAAACCAGTTGGGTAGGCACAGTTGGTGGATTGGCTCTTGTTGACGTGATCGTTCGGGTTGACCACGTCGTAGCTGCCCTTCTCTTTACCCATCAACTCAAGCGCAATGTTGGCGATCACTTCGTTGGTGTTCATGTTCACCGATGTGCCAGCGCCGCCTTGGAAGACGTCTGACGGGAATTGATCCATGCATTTGCCGGTTTCCAGCATCAGGTCACAGGCTTGGATAATGTAATCTGCCACATTCTTTGGAATCGCACCTAATTCACGGTTAGCCAGTGCTGCGGCTTTTTTGGTCATCACCATGCCGCGCACAAACTCAGGTACGTCCGAAATCGTGACATTGGAGATGTTGAAGTTTTCGATAGCGCGTAAAGTATGGATGCCATAGTATGCATCCGCTGGAACATGACGTTGACCTAATAGATCTTCTTCAATGCGAGTGGCTTGGGTAGACGCTGGATGCGCTTCAGTTAGGGTAGCCATAACAGGATCCTTAGATGATAATTCTGATAATTTAAAATATTAGTTAGCCATATCTGCAATCAGAATCCATTCATCAGAATTTTTGGCTGTAAAATCCGTCCTGACTTATGTAGCACATGATACTGTTCCCTGCGCATAAAAATAGTAAGTGGATCACTCTTTTTGCTTTTATTCGCGGAATATTTTGCAAAATATAAATGGGTTATGAACAGCGAGTGGGCTTGGTCAATCACGCTTTTTTACAGCTTCAATTTGAGTTGTCAGCGGCTTTGCCATTACACTGGAGCGAACTGAGGAGGTCCTGTGTTTCCTGTACTTTTATTGCTGTTTATCTGTGTGCCAATTATCGAAATAGGCCTGTTTATTCAGGTCGGTGGCTTTTTAGGGCTCTGGCCGACGATTGGTTTGGTGTTATTGACCGCGTTTGTCGGCGCGTCTTTGGTGCGCAGCCAAGGGCTACAAACATTGCTTTCAGTACAGCAGCGTTTGCAGCAAGGCGAGTTGCCCGCGCAGCAGATTGTTGAAGGGGTGATGTTAGCGGTGGCAGGCGTCTTGTTGTTGACACCGGGGTTTATGACCGATGCGATGGGAATGCTGGTGTTATTGCCTGCGCCCCGAGCGGCGCTAGCGCGTGTGTTGATGAGTAAAGTGGTGGTCAAAAGCAGCGCGGCAGGTTTTACGTCGCACTCTTTTGAGCAAGAGACATTTTCTCACCGCCATCATGATGCAGAGCGAGGCGGACAAACGTTCGAAGGCGAGTTTGAGCGCAAAGACGATGACGAGCACAAACCAAAACTGAAGTAAACCGAAGTGTAAAGAAATCGAGCCAGATAGAGAGAAAGCCGAGCATGCCCGGCTTTTTTATCGCCTGGTCGTCGGCGTATTAAATCGCCCCTTCAAAGCCAAGTTGTCGCCACGCCTCGAAGGCAATAATCGCCACCGCGTTCGACAGGTTCAAGCTTCGCGCCTCGGGCATCATCGGAATACGAATGCGCTGGCTGGTCGGCAAACTTTCTATCACTTCTTGCGGCAAACCGCGTGTTTCTGGGCCAAACAGCAGGACATCGCCACGTTGATAGCGGGCGTTAATGTGATGGTCACTGCCTTTGGTGGTGCAGGCGAAGAGACGATATTCACCGCGCGCCTGAAGAAAATCGAGAAAGGCTTGGTAGTTTTTATGGCGTGTCACGCGGGCGAGATCGTGATAATCCAAGCCAGCGCGACGCACTTTCTTCTCTTCCAGATCAAAACCTAACGGTTCAATCAGATGCAAATGTGCGCCACAGTTGGCGCACAGGCGAATAATGTTGCCGGTGTTTGGGGCAATTTCCGGTTCGTAGAGCGCAATATCAAACATGCCATCGAGTTCGTTTAGTCAAGGTGGAGCCAAGTATAAGGCGCTCGCCAGAACGAGTCCAACAGCGGCTCAGCCGATTTTATTGAGCGGGAGAGTGACGCTGACGCGCAACCCTCCGAGTGGGCTGCGGCTGGCTTTGATCGTACCACTATGCTGGCGGATGGCGCTTTCGGTAATCGTCAGCCCGAGCCCTGTTCCACCGGAGTGGCGATCGCGAGCGGTGGAAACGCGATAAAAGGGACGAAAAATCGCCTCGAGTTCGGTTTCTGGTACGCCATCGCCATTGTCATCCACCGTGATGTGCAGTTGATCGCCGTGGTCGCGTACCTCAACTTGAACCCAATCCTTCCCGTAGTAAATCGCATTGCGAATTAGGTTTTCCACTGCGCTCATTAAGAGTTTGGGGTTGCCCGAAATGGTGCGCGATGGCAGCGCTGAGTAGTTGAGCGTTTTGCCCATCTGCTCCGCTTCAAATTGCGCATCTTGAATGATCTCTTCCCATAGGCTGCTGATGGGTTGATCTTCACGGTCGAGATGGCTGTTCATCTGCATGCGTGACAGCGCCAGCAGTTCGGCAATCATCTGTTCTAATCGCTGCGCCTCGGTATCAATGCGTTGCAACTCGGCGCTTTCCCCCTGCTTGCGGGTCGCCAATGCGTTGGCCATGCGCAGGCGAGTCAGCGGGGAGCGCAGCTCGTGAGAGATATCCGAAAGCAAACGCTGCTGCCCTGAAATCATCTGATTGACCGCTTCCACCATCTGATTAAAACTCGCGCCCGCTTGGCGAAACTCAGACGTGCCTTTCTCTAGCGTTGGATCGGTAACAAATTCCCCTTTTGCTACTCGCTGGGCGGCTTTTTCTAATCGCCGTGCAGGTTGGCTCAGCGCCCACGCCAGCCAAAGTAGCAGCGGGGTACTGACCAGCATGACCGCTAAGAGCAGTTGCAAAGGTTGGTCAAACATGCGCAGCAAAAATGGTGGTGGCTGGTTCCACTTGAGACCGACATATAAAAAGTACTCTTTGCCTGCCAAGGTAATCGGGAGCGGGCCTGAAAGCATAAAGCGGCCATAGAGTTTTTGTTGTGGTTTGTCTGGATGCTCCATGCTGGTGACAAAATTTTTCAACGCTTTGATCTGAAAGTCGCTGTGTTTGAGTGTGGTGAGAATGTTGGCGTCGGTGTCGCTGAGGAAAAAACGTGGCCGGTTGTCGCGTCCGTGGCGCTCGCCCGGACGTTCGAGACGAAAGAGAATTTTGCCCAGATCGCGTTCATCGGCAAATTCACGTTCGATCTCTTGCTTCGCTTCCAACAGGCGATCGTAATGATCGGGCGGGATTGCATGGGCTTTACGCGGATCAAGGTGTGGCAGCGCCAGCACCGCCATCAACACCAAAAACATGGTGAACCAGAAAATGGCAAAAATGCGCCCATACAGGCTGGTGATCTTGGGCAAACGCATGCTTTATTCCTCAACCATCAAATAGCCACGGCCACGTAAGGTTTTGATGCGTGACTTGCCATCGGCTCGCTCGGGAAGCTTTTTGCGTAAATTGGACACGTGCATATCAATGGCGCGATCAAACGCGGCGAGGCGTTTGCCAAGCACATCCAAACTGAGCGTCTCTTTGGTCAGCGTTTCCCCCGGGTTCTGCACAAAATGGCTCAGGAGGGCAAATTCTGTTGAGGTGAGATCAAGTAGGCTCTCTTGGCAATAGGCTTCTTGTCTGCCCGGGTAGAGTTTGAGGTCTTGATACTCAATGCAGTCGCCACCGTTTTTCGTGCTTTTTGGGTTGCTGGTGCGGCGTAAAATGGCTTTGATGCGTGCCAGTAGTTCCCGGTCACTGAACGGTTTAGGCAAATAATCGTCGGCACCCAGCTCAAGGCCGAGCACTCGGTCAATCTCTTCCCCTTTAGCGGTCAGCATCAAGACCGGAGTTTCCCAGTGTGCACGCAGGCGTTTTAAGGTGTCGATACCGTTGAGCTTGGGCATCATTACATCCAACAGAATCAGATCGATCTCTGCCGTCAGTGCCGCAAGGCCACTTTCACCATCATTCGCTTCGGTGATATTAAACCCTTCGTACGAAAGCACTTCGGTCAGTAAACCAGTTAGCTCGGTGTCGTCGTCGATCAGCAGAATATTGGCCATAGAATTACCTTTAAATATCGTCGTTCTGTCTTAATAGTACTGTGAAATGGCTGTCAGGTATGAGGAGCAATGTCGCTCTTTACGATACTTTACGCTCTCTATACGCCACTTTACTCAGGGTTTTGTATTCTAAACTCAAGCGCTGTGAGAGCAGCTCAGAAACAACTGAATGAGTAAGGAATAGATTATGAAAACGGTAAAAAAACTGGTACTGGCTGCGGCGATTCTTCCTTTAACTTTGGCAACCGCGAGTGCGTTTGCTTTCGGTGGTGGTAAAGGTCATCACAAAGGCGGTCCTGACGGCGAGTGTGGCATGGGTATGGATCGCGGTATCTTCCGTGAGTTGAATCTGACCGATGCTCAAAAAGAGCAATTAGACTCGATGCGTCAAGCGGGTCGTAAAGAGATGAAAGCGCAGTTTAAAGGCAAATTCGCTGATAATCAGGCGGAGCGCCAAGCGCAGCATGCTAAAGTGCAAGCGTTAGTGTTAGCCGACACATTTGATGTCAATGCGGCCGACGAGCTGGCAAAAGAGATGGCGGCGAAACAGGCAGATCGCCGGGTGCAAATGTTAGAGAAGCAGCACCAGATGCTGAGCGTTCTGACTCCAGAGCAGAAAGCGAAATTTGTGGAGTTACAAAATGAGCGTATGCAGGCGTGCGGTGCGAAAATGCACAAACGCTTTGCCGATAAAGCAGACGATTAATCTGTTAGGGCGACAGCAATGTCGCCCTAATTGTTTCATATTCATTCAATGATGAGCGAGTTATACTGGCTGTCTGTTGGTTGAGTTTTACATGATTATGAAACAGCAATATGCACGATTAGTGACTATGGCCGCTTGGACGGCAACAGCGGTCGCAACTCTTCTTCTTTTGGTGAAAATCGCCGCTTGGTGGGTGACGGGATCGGTTAGTTTACTTGCTTCACTGATTGACTCGATGTTGGATATCGCCGCTTCTGTGGTGAATTTGGTGGTGGTGCGCTACGCGTTGCAACCCGCCGACGAAGAGCACACCTTCGGCCATGGCAAAGCGGAATCTTTGGCCGCTTTGGCGCAGGCGATGTTTATTTCCGGTTCGGCGGTTTTCCTCATCTTAAATGGCGTTGATCGCTTTTTCCGCCCTCACTTGTTGAACTCCCCCGAATACGGCGTTTATGTCAGCTTATTTGCCATGGTGGTCACGCTGGGCTTAGTGACCTTCCAAAAATACGTGGTGAAAGCAACGGGCAGCCAAGCGATTGCCGCCGATTCCCTCCATTATCAAAGCGATTTGTTTATGAATGCCGCAATCATGTTGGCACTTGGATTAAGTTACTTTGGCGTTGGTCAAGCGGATGCGGTGTTTGCGGTTGGCATTGGGCTATTTATCCTCTATAGCGCGTTCAAAATGGTCAGTGAGGCGGTGCAAACGCTGCTCGATCGTAAATTGCCTGACGAAGAACTTGAACAGATACATTGCGCGTGCCTAACGGTCGAGCATGTCCTCGGGGTGCATCAGTTGCGCACGCGCATGTCGGGCCCAACGCGTTTTATCCAGTTGCATCTTGAGCTAGACGATCATTTACCGCTGATCAAAGCGCACCAAATTGCCGACGAAGTGGAAGCGAAACTGTTGGAACTGTTTCCCGCCTCGGATGTGTTGATCCATCAAGATCCTTACTCTGTGGTGGTCAGCAGCGAGAAAGAGCACATTGAACAGCAGTGGTCGTAAGTGAAAATTCGTTTTGTTTTGAAGACAAAAAAGGTGTTGTTGACTATCTTTCCATCTACATCTATTAAGATTCCTGATCCTGATATGAATCAACAAAGTTTTACTGCAAAACTGTAATACTCTTACATAAGTAGAAAAGTTACATAAATTTGTGTGTTTTCGTTGGTATTCCTGTAGAGGAAATGTAACATTGCAGACAGATTTTCCCATTATTTAGGTAGCTGATTACCAGCTACGATTAAGAAAAATTAAATATTGATTGCCAAAGATCGAGGGTGAGCATGATTAAAAAGATCGGTGTTTTGACAAGTGGTGGCGATGCCCCAGGTATGAACGCGGCAATCCGCGGCGTGGTTCGTACAGCATTGGGTGCAGGCCTTGAAGTGTTTGGTATCTATGACGGTTACCTTGGTCTCTATGAAGGCCGCATTAAGCCTCTTGATCGTTCAAGCGTTTCTGATGTGATCAACCGTGGTGGTACTTTCCTCGGTTCGGCGCGTTTCCCTGAATTTAGAGAAGTGGCAGTTCGTGAAAAAGCGATCGAAAACCTAAAAGCTCACGGCATTGATGCGCTGGTGGTGATCGGCGGCGACGGTTCGTACATGGGCGCGAAGAAACTGACGGAAATGGGTTACCCATGTATCGGTCTGCCAGGCACAATCGACAACGATATCGCGGGCACGGATTACACCATCGGTTACCTAACGGCGCTGAATACGGTGATCGAATCGATTGACCGTCTGCGTGATACGTCATCTTCTCACCAGCGTATTTCGATTGTTGAAATCATGGGTCGCCATTGTGGTGATTTGACGCTGATGTCAGCCATTGCTGGTGGTTGTGAGTACATCATCACGCCAGAAACGGGCTTAGATAAAGAGAAGCTGATCAACAACATTAAAGATGGCATCTCGAAAGGTAAGAAACACGCGATCATTGCGCTGACCGAGCTGATGATGGATGCCAACCAACTGGCGAAAGAGATCGAAGCGGGTACAGGACGTGAAACACGCGCGACCGTTTTGGGTCATATTCAGCGTGGTGGTAAACCAACAGCGTTTGACCGCGTTCTTGCTTCTCGTATGGGTAACTACGCTGTACATCTGCTGATGGAAGGTCACGGTGGCCGCTGTGTCGGTATCGTTAAAGAGCAGCTCGTACATCACGATATCATCGATGCAATTGAGAACATGAAGCGCCCAGTGCGCAATGATTTGTTCAAGGTTGCCGAAGAGCTGTTCTAAGAATGGTTTGAAACCATATATAACAAGGCCGCGTTACCACGCGGCCTTTTTCATTGGCTGTTTTCACTGAGTGGTAAATGTGTTTTGCGTTTATTCAACGCATACAGATAACCGCAAATTCCGCCAGCTAAGTTACCCAGCGCAATCCCAACGAACAGCCCTTCAATGGAGTAGAGTTGGCTGCCAAGCCAAGCGGCGGGCAGTGTAAAGAGAAACAGACGCATAAAGCTCCAGCGAAACGCGTTCAGTGGTTCATGCATGGCGTTCAAGCCGCTGACCAACATCATAATAATGCCGAGAAAGCCGTAACTGGCTGGCACCACCAACAAGTAATGCCACAGGAGATCGCGCACACTCTGTTCCTGCGAAAAGAGGCTGGCCAGAGGAATGCTCAGTGGCACCATCATTAAAAATACCAGCCCTTGAAAGAGCACTGAAAAACGCATACTGACAAACAGTCCTTGAAAGGCGCGTTGCGGGTTTTTCGCCCCAAGGTTTTGCGCCATAAACGGTGTCAGGGACGACGTCAGTGCCATCAACACCAGAATCAGTATCGACTCAATGCGCTGCGCTGCGCCGTAAGCAGCGACGGCAGCGGTGCCGTGGCTGGAGAGCATCATCATTAATAGCGCACCCGACAGCGGGTTCATCGCATTGGATAAGGCTGCGGGGGTGCCCACTCTGAGAATCTGCTGCCAATCTTCGCCAATGCGCTGCCATTTTGGCGCCGCGAGCAACTTTTCTCGTTTAATCAATACATAGAATGAGCCGCACAAGGCGCCGAACCAGCTAAACGCACTGGCAATGGCCGCGCCTTGAATGCCGAGTTCTGGAAATGGACCGATGCCAAAGATCAGCAGCGGATCGAGAACGCCATTGATAAGTCCGGCTAGCATCATAATCTTGGCGGGCGTTTTGGTATCCCCCGTAGCGCGAATCGCGCTGTTGCCAGCCATCGGGATGACCAACAGTGGAATGGTGAGATACCAGACATGCATGTACTGAGCGATCAACGGGATGAGTTCTTCTTGCGCGCCAAGTAACGTAAATAGGGGCTCCACCGTGAAAAAGCCAAGCGTAGAGGCAAGAGCAACCAGCGCAACGGCCAACAGCAAGCCGTGGCTGGTGAAGCGCGCGGCTTGGTTGGCATCGCCCTGACCAAGCAATCGGCCAATGCTGGTGGAAAGACCGATGCCGATGCCCATGGTGATGCAGTTCACCGCAAACGTCACTGGGAAGGTGTAGCTGATCGCCGCGAGTGCTTGGGTGCCGAGTAAGGAAACAAAGAAGGTGTCCACCAAGTTAAACATCTGGATCGCCACCATACCGAAGATCATCGGAATGGTCATTTTGCGTAGTGTGAGTGCGATAGGGGCGGTGAGTAACCCGTGTTTATCGAGCATATGAGCGACCACTGAGTGGAAAATGGCAAGGATACAAGAAATCCTTGCCAGCAGCGAGTGAGGGATTTCGACGCAATCCTTTGCTGGACTGTGTGAACTTTTAACTCAATCACAAAAATTTCACCCGCGCCCCTTGGGATCGTCACGATCGCCCCCTATATAGATACCACTAGGCCTAGAGCCCTGCTTTAGGGCAATTATCAAATCACACATGGAATTTTTCAGGAGAGACGACCGATGAATATTCGTCCGTTACATGATCGAGTTATCGTAGAACGCCAACAAGTTGAATCTAAGTCAGCTGGTGGCATCGTTTTAACTGGTTCTGCTGCAGAGAAGTCAACTCGCGGCGTCGTTCTGGCTGTTGGCAAAGGCCGCATCCTTGAAAACGGCTCTGTGCAGCCGCTGGACGTAAAAGTTGGTGACACCGTGATTTTCGCCGAAAGCTATGGCACCAAAACGGAAAAGATCGACGGTAAAGAAGTTCTGATCATGTCTGAGAACGACATCATGGCAATCGTTGAGTAATTCATTCTGAATCACAACGAACTAAAAAACAGAATTTAGAAGGAAAATAAAGATGGCTGCTAAAGACGTTAAATTTGGTAATGACGCACGTGTAAAAATGCTGGAAGGTGTCAACATTCTGGCCGATGCGGTAAAAGTGACCTTAGGTCCTAAAGGCCGTAACGTCGTACTGGACAAATCGTTCGGTGCCCCAACCATCACCAAAGACGGTGTATCTGTAGCGCGTGAAATCGAGCTGGAAGACAAGTTCCAGAACATGGGCGCACAAATGGTGAAGCAAGTGGCTTCACAAGCGAACGATGTGGCGGGTGACGGTACAACAACAGCGACCGTGTTGGCACAGTCGATCGTCAACGAAGGCTTAAAAGCCGTTGCCGCGGGCATGAACCCGATGGATCTAAAGCGCGGTATCGACAAAGCGGTAGCAGCGGCGGTTATCGAGCTGAAAGCTCTTTCTAAAGATTGCTCTACCAGCACTGAAATCGAGCAAGTGGGCACTATCTCTGCCAACTCAGACTCAAGTGTGGGTAAAATCATCGCCGAAGCGATGGAAAAAGTGGGGCGCGATGGCGTGATCACGGTTGAAGAAGGTCAAGCGCTGCAAGATGAACTGGACGTGGTTGAAGGCATGCAGTTTGACCGTGGTTACCTATCTCCTTACTTCATCAACAACCAAGAAGCGGGCAGCGTAGAGCTGGAAAGCCCATTCATCCTATTGGTTGATAAAAAGATTTCTAACATCCGTGAATTGCTACCTGCTCTAGAAGCCGTAGCCAAAGCATCACGTCCTCTGCTGATCATCGCTGAAGATGTGGAAGGCGAAGCGCTAGCAACACTGGTTGTCAACAACATGCGTGGCATCGTGAAAGTCGCTGCGGTTAAAGCGCCTGGCTTCGGCGACCGTCGTAAAGCGATGCTACAAGACATCGCGATCCTAACTGGCGGTACGGTGATTTCTGAAGAAGTTGGCCTTGAGCTGGAAAAAGCGACGCTGGAAGATTTGGGTCAAGCGAAACGCGTGTCTATCACCAAAGAAAACACCACCATCATCGATGGTATGGGTGAGGAAGCGATGATCCAAGGTCGCGTGGTACAGATTCGTCAGCAAATCGAAGAAGCGACTTCAGACTACGACAAAGAGAAACTGCAAGAGCGCGTTGCTAAGCTAGCGGGCGGTGTTGCGGTTATCAAAGTAGGCGCAGCCACTGAAGTGGAAATGAAAGAGAAAAAAGACCGCGTAGAAGACGCACTGCACGCGACTCGCGCTGCGGTTGAAGAAGGCGTGGTTGCTGGCGGTGGTGTTGCACTGATTCGTGTGGCCTCTAAACTGGTTGATCTTAAAGGTGACAACGAAGAGCAAAACGTGGGTATCCGCGTAGCACTACGTGCGATGGAAGCGCCAATTCGCCAAATCACCAAAAACGCGGGTGATGAAGAATCGGTTGTGGCAAATAACGTGAAAGCGGGTGAAGGTTCTTACGGCTACAACGCGGCAACGGGTGAATACGGCGACATGCTGGAAATGGGTATCCTAGATCCAACTAAAGTCACTCGTTCTGCGCTGCAGTTCGCCGCTTCAGTTGCTGGTCTAATGATCACCACGGAAGCGATGGTGACAGATCTACCACAAAAAGATGCAGGCATGCCAGATATGGGTGGCATGGGCGGTATGGGTGGCATGGGCATGATGTAATCATCCCACGGCACTACGCCTAAATGAGAAAAGCTGAGGAGCAATCCTCAGCTTTTTTATTGCCTGAAATCTATCCAAAGTCGGCGCAAAGCGCAGAATATTTTACGTTTTATTGACGATGCAAAAGAACGCTAGAGTGCCGATCTGTGTATAACCAAATGATTTTTATGGTTTTGTTTTTTTATCCTACCTATTTTCTAGCTATATCATTTTTTACAATACAATGACCTGTCTTTATTGAACGTCGTTCATAATCATCGCCTTCTGGGTATAAAAAACGACCCTTTAGTAAATCAGTCGTGATCAGTGGAGACGAAAAATGAAAAAGAGTGTAATTGCAATGGCGGTGGTAGCGCTGAGCTCAACAACGGCGATGGCGGCAACTCCGGTCATGTTTTCTTCGCTTAATAACTTCAATGCGCCAGATGAAAATGCCGTATCCGGTGTTCGTTTGGCGGCGCTCTACGGTAAGGTTGAAGAGTTGAAAGGGGTTGATGTCGCGGTGGTTGGTCTTTCAGAAACCGATCGTACCACAGGGGTAAACTTGGGTTTCTTTGGCGCATCAAAAGTGAATCAAGAGATGACAGGCGCATCGCTTGGTTTCTTTAACTGGAATACCGGAAAAACCACGGGTGCCAACGTTGGCGCGGTGAACCTCACCCACGATGTGAAAGGGGCCAACGTGAGTTTTGTTAACTACTCCGAAGGCAATACCATGGTGGATGTGGGCGCGGCGAACTTCTCTGACACCTCAACCGTTCAAGTTGGTGTGTTCAACAAAACGGCGAAGATTGAAGGCGTGCAGATCGGCTTGATTAACTGTGCTGATAACGGTTTCTTCCCGTGCTTCCCGCTGATCAACTTCGCGAAGTAACTACTTCGTTAAATAAGTATTTCGTTAAATAAGTACTTCGTTAAATAAGCACTTCGCTCCCGTCGAGCAGTGGCCACGTTGACAACTAGCCTAAAAAACAACCCCGGAGATGATCCGGGGTTTCTTATGACGTGCAGCGCGCAAATTATTTAATCAGACGGGAAGAGCTTCTTCGCTGTTGAATTTTTTGATGTACTCCGCGACGCAGTGCTTGAATGCGGTTTTCGGCTTTATCGACACCGAGCAGTATTGCCAAGGCGAGTAACGTGATCAGCACTGACTGGTGCATCAAGCCTAGCCCGATCATCATCCCCATAGAAGCCAGCACCCAAATCACGGCGGCGGATGTGACGCCGTGGATCTTGCCATCTTGCGTCATCATCACCCCAGCGCCAAGAAAGCCAACGCCAGTAATGATCTGCCCAAGCACGCGCGCTTGATCTAAGGTGTTGGGCGAGAGATACACCGCCATCGACATAAAGAAGTAGGTACCGGAAATGATCAGAATCGACGTACGGATACCGACGGGCTTACCGCGTGTCTGACGCTCCGCGCCAATAAGAACGCCATTGAGCGCGCAGCACAGTAAGGCCGGCCAGCTAAATGGTTCTATATTCAGAAAAGTGTCTAAAGTCTCTTGCATGCTACCCCCGCAATTTTCGCGGAGTATGCGTATTGGGGGCGATGAGATCGAACAAAATTTTTTGCTGGTAACGACAATTACTCTAAATGCAAATCGAGCGGTGTTTTACTTGGTCGGCCGCCAATTTCACGTGTCAATTTCGGCACTAAGTAACCGGAAACACGCGTAATGACTCCGTGCATAATGCGCTTCGCTTGTTGGTCGTCAACAAAGAAATGAGCCGCTCCTTGCACCTTGTCCAAAACATGCAAGTAGTAGGGCAAAATACCAGCATCAAACAGTGATTCGCTCAACGCGACTTGCGCATCCACCGTATCGTTGACCCCTTTAAGCAGCACACTTTGGTTAAGTAGTGTCACGCCAACCTGTTTGAGCTTGGCAAGTTGTGTGGTGAGTTCATGATTGATTTCGTTGGCGTGATTAATGTGAGTCACCAAAATCACTTGCAGGCGTGTGCGGGCCAGTGTTTGGCACAGTTCCTCTGTTACTCGCGCTGGAATGACGACGGGCAAGCGGCTATGAATTCTCAGCCGTTTAATGTGAGGAATCGCGGCAATATGTTCAACCAGCCATTGGATCTCATCGTCTTTCGCCATCAGTGGATCGCCACCGGAGAGAATGACTTCATTGAGCTCTTGGTGCTCGGCGATGTACTGCAAACTGCGCTGCCAAGCGAATTTGTTGCCCTTGTTTTCCTGGTATGGAAAGTGACGACGAAAACAGTATCGGCAGTTGATCGCACAGCCACCTTTAACAATCATCAGCGCGCGATTGCGGTATTTGTGCAGCAGGCCGGGGATCTCGTTGTCTTGCTCCTCAAGCGGATCATGAGAAAAGCCTTCGTGAACCTCAAACTCGTCACTGAGTGGTAAAACTTGTCTAAGCAAAGGGTCGTGCGGGTTGCCTTTTTCCATTCTGGCGACAAAGCTGCGGGGAACGCGCTGTGCAAACAGCTTGCGCGCCGCAAACCCTGCTTGCCACGGCGCGGGATCGATCTCTAACATCTGCAACAAGCTTGTCGGATCTGAGATCCCATTCGCTAGCTGTTTGAGCCAGTTTTGCTCAACAGTTTCGACTTTTCGGGTTATTATATGCGGCATTGAATTTAGCTCTAAGAACGTAAGAGGAAAAAATGGCTACAGTTAGCACCAATGAATTTAAAGGCGGTCTGAAACTTATGATTGACAGCGAGCCTTGCGTAATTCTAGAGAACGAATACGTGAAGCCGGGTAAAGGTCAGGCATTCAACCGTGTTAAAATTCGTAAACTTCTTTCTGGTAAAGTGCTAGAAAAAACATTTAAGTCTGGCGACACCTGTGAAGTCGCAGACGTTATGGATATCGACCTAGATTATCTCTATTCAGACGGCGAATTCTACCACTTTATGAACAATCAAACCTTCGAACAGATTGCTGCTGATGCGAAAGCGGTTGGTGAGAGCGTGAAGTGGTTGGTGGAAAACAACAGCTGTATGCTGACTCTGTGGAATGGTAACCCAATCGCGGTGACTCCACCAAACTTCGTTGAATTAGAAGTGACTGAAACCGATCCTGGCCTGAAAGGCGATACTCAAGGCACAGGCGGTAAGCCAGCAACGCTATCAACCGGTGCGGTTGTTCGCGTTCCACTTTTCATCCAAATCGGCGAAGTGATCAAAGTGGACACTCGCAGCGGTGAATACGTTGGTCGTGTAAAATAATTGTTCACATTAGATCAAGGTCGCTTCGGCGGCCTTTTTTAATCTCTGTCGAAAATAATAACCTCGTACAATATTCGGAAAAAGTTAATTATTTTTATGAATCTTTCGACTATTTCTACGTGTAAATAATTGTTACATTTGTCCTCGTTGTTGAGTGAGTAAGATAACACTTTGGTTTATTTAGTTTTATCTCATTAAACAACCACAACAGGAGAATTATAATGAACAATCCAAGCATAGGATCCAGTTTGAAAGTAGAAGAGCGCCGCCAGTTGCTGCGTCGTGGCATGAAAGCGGCGGTGTTCGGTCTGCCTCTGTTGGCCGTCGCTCTGACTATCAACAGCTCGGTATTGATGACCGATGCCGGATACAGCTACGTTCATCAAAACAACATTACTGGTGAGCTGGATGTATTCACGGAACCAGGCATTCACTTTCGCATGCCTTTTTTGTCGAAAATCACCCAGTATGACCAAGTGATTACGGTGTCATTTGGCAACAACACTGGTGAAGATTTTTACCAGCGGCTCGACCCGGTGCAAGTGCGTTTTGCTGATACCTATATCGGCCAGATCCCGGTGACGTTTCGCTTTAAATTAAGCACCGATCCTGAAGCTTTGATCAAGATGCACCGCGAGTTTCGCAACAACAGTAATTTGATCGATGCGCTGTTGGTCAAAAACGCGCGCAACGTCACGGTGATCACTGCAACCCAGTACACGGGCGAAGAGTTCTTTCAAGGTGGGCTGAACCAGTTCAAGTCAAAATTGGGCGATCAACTGCGTGAAGGGATCTATTTGACTGAGCGTCGTCAGGTGGAAGTGGAGGAGTTGGATCTGGCGCCTGTGGGTGTGGATCAATCCAACGCGAACCAGCTGCAACGCACCAACCAATTGGTGTGGAAAACCGTGCCGGTGTTAGACAAGACTGGCCAGCCAATTCGTCAGGATAACCCACTGCAGCAGTATGGCATTCAAGTGACTCAGGTGACGATTGGTGATCCGCAGCCAGAAAAACAGCTTGATCAGCTATTAGCCGATAAAAAGCGCTTAGTGGCAGATCGCATTCGGGCGATTCAGGAACAAGAAACCTCCAAAGCACAAGCCGAAACGGAGCAGTTACGCAAAGAGATCCAACGTACTCGCGAAGTGCAAGATGCACAGCGTCAAAAAGAGTTGGCGATTATCTCTCAGCAAAAAGATGTCGAAGTGGCACGTCAAATTGCCGAACGAGAAATTGTTGAGGTAGAAAAGACCAAGCGTTTGGCCGAAGTTGAAAAAGAGAAAGAGCTGGCAATAGCGGAAGCGAACCTCGCTATTCAAAAGGCCAATGCCTTGTCGGCGGAGTTTGAAGCCAAAGCGATATTAGAAAAAGGGCGTGCAGAAGCGGAAGTGCTAAAAGCCAAATATGCGGCACTGGGAGCCAACCGCGAAGTCTACTTGGCCGAGCTCAATCGCGATGTTGCGAACTCGCTCTACAACAACTTGCAAAACTTCCAAGTGCAGATGCCACAGAACTATATTGGTGGCAGCGATGAAAGTGGTCTGAAAACCAACCTAGATGTCATCACTGGATTTGGGGCGCTCGGCTTGATGGAGCAAACCAAGCAGGTGGTGAAGCAATAAGATCATTGGTGGTTAAAAGCTCGTAAAGGGCGCAGATAGAAAAAAAGCTGGCGCGAAATCGCCAGCTTTTTGTTTGATTAGATTTGTTTGCTTAGATTGGTGTGCTTGGAAAAGCCTTACAGCATGAAAATAAACACCACAGCAAGGGCTGAAATGAGGCCTGCAAAGGCGTAGCAGCCAATTTTGCCCACCACACCAGCGTGGATTTTCAAGTCATGCATGCCGTGATGAACACGGTGCATCGCATGCCACATCGGCAGTGCTAAGGTGCCGATGATAAACAGGGCTCCGATAATGCTGGTGGCGAAGCTGACCACGCGTTCGTAACTTAACGCTTCAGCATCAATAATGCCAAGCGGGGCAAGAATACCCAGCACGAGCACTGTTACAGGGGTGATCATGGCAAACCAAGTACCGCCAGCACCAAACAGGCTCCACCAAATTGGTTCGTCAGAACGTTTCGGTGCGGTATTTACGGAATAATTGGGTTTCATAGTCAAAGCTCCTTACACCACAACAAGAACGATCAGCGAAATCAAGGCCACGGCGGCCCATTGCGCCAAAACGATGATTTTCTTATCCACTAGTTTGCCACCGAGACGGATCGGCATCACCTGCGGCATCATGCTAAAGAAGGTTTGCGCGTGCAGCAAACTGCCCGCCAAAGCCACGATGTTAATGGCGACTACCAGCGGATTGGCCATAAACGCCAGCCAAGTTTGCCATGCTTCTGGACCCTTCACTAAAGCACCCAAACCAAAAGTAAGGAAGAGAGTGAAAAGGATCAGCGGAAGCACAGTTGCTTCACGCAGCATGTAAAAGCGGTAGAAAGGATGGCTCTTCCACCAAGTGCGTTTGATTTCGCGAACATAAGGTTTACGGTTACTCATCCTAAGCCTCCACTTTCTTTGGTGTGCCGTCAGGTTTTAGCATGGCGATAACAAAGTCCATCGACGACTCGACTTTGCCTTGGTTAACCGCCGCCGCTGGGTCAACGTGTTTTGGACACACTTCTGAGCAGTAGCCGACAAACGTACAACCCCATGCGCCGTTTTCACCGTTGATCAGCTTCATGCGTTCAGCTTTACCGTTGTCACGGCTGTCCAAGTTGTAGCGGTGCGCCAGCGTCAAGGCCGCAGGGCCGATAAACTCTGGATTGAGGCCGAACTGCGGGCATGCTGCGTAGCACAAACCACAGTTGATGCAGCCAGCGAACTGCTTGTATCTCGCCATTTGTTCTGGAGTTTGTAAGTTGGTGCCATCTTCAGGTTTACGATCATTACCGATGATGTAAGGTTTGATTGCTTCAAGACGTTCAATAAACGGCGTCATATCGACGATCAAATCTTTCTCGATAGGGAAGTTGGCGAGTGGCTCGATCTTCACCCCATCAGGGTAGTCACGCAAAAAGCTCTTACACGCCAGCTTTGGCACGCCGTTGACCATGATGCCGCATGAGCCACAAATTGCCATTCGGCATGACCAACGGTAGGAAAGGTGTTTATCCAAGTGATCTTTAACATAACCGAGTGCATCAAGCACCGACATGGTGTCATCAAATGGCACTTCAAAGGCTTGAAAGTGCGGTTCTGCGTCGGTTGCTGGGTCGTAACGCAGAATGTCTACTTTTTGAATGCGATTGGCTGACATTATGCTTGCTCCTCTGCATTTTTTTCGGCGGCTTTGGCGGCTTCTTCAGCGGCGGCTTTCTCTGCCGCTTCACCATACAGACGCGCTTTCGGCTGAGATTTAGTGATCTTCACATCGCTGTAGCTGATGCTTGGCGCATTATCAGCTTGGTAGAAGGCCAGTGAATGTTTCAGGAAGTTCACGTCATCACGCTCAGTACAACCATCGTCGAGGCGTTGGTGAGCTCCGCGCGATTCTTTACGTAAAATCGCAGAGTGAACCATGGCTTCGGCGACTTCAAGGCCGTAGCCGACTTCGATGGCGTAGAGAAGATCGGTGTTGAACACCTTGCCTTTGTCTTTGATGCTGATGCGTTTGTAGCGTGCTTTCAGCTCAGTGATTTTGTCGATGGTGGCTTGCATCAAATCTTCTTGACGGTAGATACCACAGCCCGCTTCCATGGTGTGACCCATTTCCGTGCGGATGTCTGCCCAGTTTTCATCGCCTTCTTGGTTCATCAGTGCCGCAATGCGTGCTTCAACCGCTTTGACTTGCTCGGCAATCGACGCTTCGTTCCAGCCTTTGAATTCTGCTGCACGTTTCACTGCGTTTTCCCCGGCGACGCGGCCGAATACCACGAACTCGGCCAGAGAGTTAGAGCCTAAACGGTTGGCACCGTGTAGACCAACAGAGGCACATTCACCGACGGCGAACAGACCTTTGATGCGGGTCTCACACTCTTTATCGGTCTCGATACCGCCCATGGTGTAGTGTACGGTTGGGCGAATGGGGATCGGCTCTTTGGCGGGGTCGACGTTGACGTACGCTTTGGCGAGTTCACAAATAAACGGTAGACGCTCTTGCAGGTACTCTTCACCTAAGTGGCGCAGGTCAAGGTGTACCACATCACCAAGAGGGTGTTTGATGGTGTTGCCTTTTTGCTGCTCGTGCCAGAACGCTTGTGACACTTTATCGCGTGGGCCAAGCTCCATGTATTTGTTCTTCGGCTGGCCAACCGGTGTTTCTGGGCCCATGCCGTAGTCTTGCAGGTAACGATAGCCATTCTTATTGACGATAATACCGCCTTCACCTCGGCAGCCTTCGGTCATTAGAATGCCCGTACCAGGTAGGCCAGTTGGGTGGTATTGCACAAATTCCATGTCACGCAGCGGCACACCGTGGCGATAAGCCATTGCCATGCCGTCACCGGTTACGATACCGCCGTTGGTGTTACAGTGGTAAACGCGACCCGCACCACCCGTCGCCAGTACGACGGATTTGGCTTTGATGGTGACCAGTTCGCCTTCCGACATATGGATAGCAATCAGCCCTTGCACTTCACCTTCATCAACCAGTAGATCGACCACAAAATATTCGTCAAAGCGCTTGATGTTGGAGTACTTCATGGAAGTTTGGAAGAGGGTGTGCAGCATGTGGAAACCCGTTTTATCAGCCGCAAACCAAGTCCGCTCAACCTTCATGCCGCCGAAGCGACGCACGTTGACTTCCCCGTTTTCTTTTCGGCTCCAAGGACAACCCCATTGCTCCATCTGGATCATTTCTCGGGTTGCATTGGCAACAAAGTATTCAACAACATCCTGTTCACAAAGCCAGTCACCACCGCCAACGGTATCGTTGAAGTGGTTGTCCAGACTATCCTCATCCTTGATAACTGCTGCTGAGCCACCTTCTGCGGCGACCGTATGGGAGCGCATTGGGTAGACCTTAGAAATCAGTGCGACTTCCAGATCTGGGTTTGCTTCAGCCGCTGCAATAGCAGTACGAAGACCAGCGCCGCCAGCGCCGATGACCGCGATATCTGTGATAATGGTTTGCACAGTTATCCTCCAGTGTGTGAGTGCGGGGTAATCCGCTTGTTATTGTGAGCTTGAGAAACAGGGCGAGCCATATTCCCCAAAAGTAGTACGGTTAGTGTAGAAGAGCCGCGCAGGAGAAAAATTGATGTATTTAGGTTTTTGCAGCGGAAATGCAAATATGAGCATAGAAATTACACGTTATGTGATACTTATCACGGCCAAGAAGTTTGGCTTCTCAAGCCTTTGCGGAACAAGGTGTTAACCGAATGTTGCCGACAATTTCCCTGCTCAATACAGGGGGAAGAACTAGCACGATTTATGTGTTGTACGACGTAAATTTCGCGCTTGTTACCTTGCTCGCCAGCGCTTGCAAAGGGGCAAAAAGCTGGTAACTTCCATGCCTTAGCTATCCATATGAGTAACCCAAGATGTCGACTGATTGGCAACCTACTGCTTCTATCCCGCAATTGCGCCAGCGCGCCGCGCTTATCGCGCGCATTCGTCAATTTTTTGCCCAGCGTAATGTGCTGGAAGTGGATACACCCGCCATGAGTCATGCGACCGTCACGGATGTGCATTTGCACACCTTTCAAACCCAGTTTGTCGGGCCCGGCTATGCACAAGGCAGTCAACTGTTTCTCATGACGAGCCCCGAATTTCATATGAAACGCCTGCTGGCGGCGGGCAGTGGCTGCATTTATCAACTCGGCAAAGCGTTTCGCAATGAAGAGAATGGTCGTTATCACAATCCAGAATTCACCATGCTCGAATGGTATCGTGTCGGCTTTGACCACCATCAGTTGATGGATGAAATGGACGATTTGCTGCAACTGGTACTGCAATGTGGTGCTGCCGAGCGCATGACGTATCAGCAAGCGTTTTTAACCGTGCTAGGCGTTTGCCCACTGGAAGGAACCATGGCCGAGCTGAAAAGCGTCGCAGCAAGGTTAGGTTTGAGTGATATCGCCGAGGCAGAAGAAGATCGCGATACTTTGCTACAGTTGCTGTTTAGCATCGGGGTCGAAGCAAAGATTGGCCAGCAGGTGCCTGCATTTGTCTACGATTTTCCCGCTTCACAAGCGGCGCTGGCTAAGATCAACCTAAACGATCCGCGTGTGGCGGATCGTTTTGAGGTCTATTTCAAAGGGATCGAGCTGGCGAACGGTTTCCATGAGCTCGACAATGCGCAAGAGCAACTGCGCCGATTTGAGCAAGATAACCACAAACGTGTTGAGATGGGCTTGGCGGAACAGCCGATTGATTACCATTTGATCGCGGCGTTGCAATCTGGCCTGCCAGAGTGTGCCGGCGTGGCGCTCGGGGTTGATCGTTTGATCATGCTGGCGCTGGGGTGCGATCACATCGATCAAGTGACCGCTTTTCCTTTTCCGATTGCTTGAGCGTGCCAGATGCTAAAAAAATGCGCGTTACTTTTGCTGTATGCTGCGATGATCGCCGTATTGTCATTGCGTCCATCCAGTAGCTGGCAACAATGGGGTAGCTTGGCTCATCTCGATAAATTGCAGCATATGGTGGCGTATTGCTGCTTCTCGCTTTTGGCCGCTTATCTGATTCGCTCTTGGCGACGCCGCTGCCTCGCGGCGGCAGGCATTCTGCTCTTCAGTGCTGGGATAGAGGTGGTTCAAGGTTTGGTTGGTCGTGAGTCTTCCTGGTTGGATCTGTTGGCCAATCTGTGCGGAATTATACTAGGCTTACTAACGTATAAGCTCTACCTCGTTTGTCGATATCGTACGGTGAAATCGATATACTCAAGCGGCTAGGACGTTGATCTCTTTCCGCACCGAACGTGTCAGTTCGGTATGAAAGGTGGATGCGCCAACGCTGACTTATCTTTCTAGGAAAGGGATTACAACATAATAATGAAAACACGTGAGAAGATCGTTTACGGAGCCTTGGAACTCTTTAACCGCCATGGGGAAAGGAGTATCACCACCAATCACATTGCTGAGCATGTTGAAATCAGCCCAGGCAACCTTTATTACCACTTTCGCAATAAACAAGAAATTGTGCGCGAGATTTTCACCCTCTACGCGCAGGAGCTACTTGAGCGATTCGCGCCAGTGCAAGGGCAGCAAGAGAGCCTGACCCTGTTGAAGCACTACCTGGACTCCATTTTCACCTTGATGTGGAAATACCGTTTCTTTTACGCCAATTTGCCAGAAATTCTCTCCCGCGATGAACAATTGCACGAGCAGTACATTCAAGTTCAAGAGAAGCTCCAAGCTAACTTGGTGGCCATCATGCAAGAGTTTGTTGAACTTGAGCTACTCAGTTTAGAGAAAACGGAGTTGACCTCATTGGTGAGAACGCTGCACCTGATTGCCAGCAGTTGGCTGGCGTACCAGTCCGCGATGTCGCTGAAAGTGGCGATCACAGAACAAGTTGTCCGCCAAGGGATGTTGCAGATGTTGGCCGTGGTCAAACCCGTGGCCACCGAACAAGGCATGGAACAGTTGCTGCTGCTTGAAGATGGGATTCGCGCTCTACACGTTTAGTTTTCATAAGTTTTGTACAAGACGTAGTGCTGATATGACCATAGGCTATGACTCATGGCTTTATGGTCTTTGACTTTTATATTGCCGAAGTAACAATACGCCAGAGAATCAATTGGATAGGGATGTTATTGACGGATGAACTACGACATTTTTAACGGCGATGCCGATGGCATTATTGCTCTGCTGCAATGGCGCTTCGCCCATCCCACAGCGTCGACGCTGATTACCGGGGTTAAACGTGATATCCAGTTGCTCGAACAAGTGGCGGCGAAAGCGGGCGACACGCTGACGGTGCTCGATATCTCGATGGAGAAAAATCGTCTTGGTCTCGAACGTGCTCTGGCCAATGGCGCTGAGGTTTTTTACGCCGATCATCATCAGTCTGGCCAAATTCCTCAGCACGCTTCGTTACACGCGCACATCGATCTTGATGCGGATACTTGTACCGCGCTGATTATTGACCGTCTGCTTGCTGGGCGCTTTCATCATTGGGCCATCACTGCCGCTTATGGCGACAATTTGATTGCCAAAGCCAATGCCTTGGCAGAACAAGCTGGGCTTAGCCCGACCCAACAAGCGCAGCTGCGAGAACTCGGCACCTTAATCAACTACAACGGTTACGGTGAGCAGATTGACGACTTGCATTTTCATCCCGCCCACCTTTACCAACATCTCAGCCGTTACGCTTCACCGTTTGATGTGCTGGCGGATATGAACTCCGCCTTTTATCAGTTGCAAAGCGCGTATCAGCAAGACATGGCTGCGGCACAAGCGATCGAGCCGCTCTATTGTTGCGATCGAGTGTCGGTGACCTTATTGCCAGACTGTGCTTGGTCGCGTCGCATCAGCGGTGTGTATGGCAACTGGCTCGCCAATCAAGAGCCTAGCCGCGCGCATGCTGTGCTCACGCACAATCAGGGTGACTCGTACACCGTATCGCTGCGTGCACCACTCAACAATAAACAAGGGGCGGGGGAGATTTGTGCTCAGTTCGCCACCGGCGGAGGGCGAGCGGCGGCGGCAGGGATTAATGCCTTGGATAAAAATCAGGTTGAGCGCTTAATCGAACTGCTGCAAGCGTATTACGACCAATAAACGGATAGGCGGCTAAGGTGTGACAGTGATTAGCGCACCATCCAATGCCTTGGGTTTTGTGCCTCACTGTTGCGGCGGATCTCGAAATAGAGCGAAGGACGATTTTGCCCGCCCGTGTCTCCGGCCAATGCGATCACTTCGCCAGCGGTCACCTTGTCCCCCTCTTTTTTCAACAGGGCTTGGTTGTAGCCGTACAGCGTCATGTCACCTTTGCCGTGATCAAGCAGCACCACCAAACCGTAGCCGCGCAAGTACTCTGCAAATACCACGGTTCCCGGGTAAACGGCTTTGACTTGCTGCCCATAAGTGGCCGAAAGTACCACACCTTTCCAGTTGATCTGCCCGGTTTGGCGGGTGCCGAAACTATGTAGCACGCTCCCTTTGAGCGGCCAAGGCAGCTTGCCTTTTTGCCGCTCAAGTCCATCCATCGGGATGGCGTTGCGTTTGGCCGCTTTGGCAATTTCCGCTTTCAGGCGTGTTTCGTTTCTTTGGAGTTCGGAGAGATAACTCTTGTCATCAGAGATGCTTTGCTTGATGTTACCCAGCGTTTTCTTGCGCTGTGACTGGGTTTTCGCCAGTTGATCGTGTTTTGTCGATTGCTGTTTAAGTAGTGCTTCAATCTGCCCTTGTTCCAGCAATTTTTGCTGCTTACTGTGCTCTAACTCAGCGCTGGTGGTTTCCAACTGCGAGATAGTTTCACTACGCGCTTTGGCAAGGTATTGAAAATATTGGCTGATTCGATCTTCCTCCACTCCTTGATTGAGGAGTGAAACGGACGATTTGGCGCGTTGCGTCACGTAGTAGGTTTGCAGCAATTCCGCTAAACGCTCGGTTTGGCGCTTTTTTTGCGTTTCCAGCTCATAGATACGCCCTTCTAGTTTCCCAATATTGGCGCGCAAAGTAGCCAGAGCCTGACGCGACTGGGCGATCTCTTTCTCCAGTTGGTTAATACCCAGCTCTTGCTCTTTCAGGGATTTTTGTAAATCGTCCAACCGTTTTTCTTGTGTTGAAAGCGATTTCTGCTGGCGTGAGATCTCGCTTTTGACTCCTTGCAATTCGGAATCGGAGGCCGCCAGAGAAGCTGTACCGGAACAAAGTAAAAGAACGCCGAGGGAAATCAGCAAGGAGCTTGAGAGAGTTGATTTCTGTTTTACCACGTACGTTCTTTCCTGAGTTGGAAGGGGTTACAAAGCTGCGCCAATCGCCATATTGGCGTGCATCATATGCCGTCACCATCGATGAAGTTTTGCGTTTTGCCGTTAAAAGCTTGGTCCATATCGAATGACGGTTTGTCGGTTCTGGGGCGTCCTACGATACGTGCTGGCACGCCGGCCACAGTAGTGTGCGGCGGAACGGGTTGCAGCACCACGGAACAAGATCCGATTTTCGCCCCTTCGCCGACTTCGATATTGCCAAGGATTTTTGCCCCAGCGCCAATCATTACACCTTCGCGAATTTTCGGATGACGATCACCGCACTCTTTGCCTGTACCGCCAAGTGTTACGTCTTGCAGGATGGAAACGTCGTTTTCGACCACCGCCGTTTCACCAATGACGATTCCCGTTGCGTGGTCAAGCATGATGCCTTTGCCTATGCGAGCCGCAGGATGGATGTCGACCTGGCAGGCGACTGAAATTTGGTTTTGCAAGTAAGTAGCAAGGGCGAAGCGGCCCTGTTTCCAAAGCCAGTTGGCCACGCGGTAGCCTTGCAGCGCGTGATATCCTTTGAGATATAGCAGCGGAATGGAATACATCGAGACGGCAGGGTCACGGTTGACCGTTGCGCAAATGTCACATGCCGCCGAATCAGTAATGTTGGGATCGGCGGCAAAAGCCTCTTCGACTACTTCACGTACGGCCATCGCTGGCATGGATGCGGTGTTGAGTTTGTTGGCCAGAATATAACTCAGGGCTGCACCGAGACTGTCGTGTTTAATGATGGTCGCGTGGTAAAAGCTGGCCAGCATTGGCTCTTGCTCGGACAGCTGACGTGCTTCTCTGACAATCCCCTGCCAGACGTTTTTTTTCTCACAGTGTTTCATTGGGCCTTCTTTGCACAAACCACTTGCGCTTTTCCTGATTATTTTCCTTCGGATTTCTTGTCGCGCGCCAATAAGTCTTGAGCGGCCAGACGCGCATCCTTTCCTTGATACAATACTTGATAGATCTGGTCAACAATCGGCATCTCGACGCCCATGCGTTGTGCCAGCATCCACACTTCCTTGGTGTTGCGATAGCCTTCGACCACTTGGCCGATCTCTTGTTGTGCGCTATCGACATCTTTACCTTGGCCCAAGGCCAAACCAAAGCGACGGTTACGCGATTGGTTGTCGGTACAGGTCAAGACCAGATCGCCTAATCCGGCCATACCCATAAAGGTTTCCGGTTGGGCGCCAAGCGCGGCGCCGAGGCGACACATTTCCGCCAAGCCACGGGTAATCAAAGCCGTACGTGCATTGGCACCAAAGCCAATGCCATCGGACATACCTGCGCCGATCGCAATGACATTTTTGACAGCGCCGCCAAGTTGCATACCGGTGAAATCACTGTTGGCGTAAACGCGGAAGGTTTTGCTGCAATGGATTTTTTCCTGTAGATCGGCAACAAATTGTGCGTCAGGCGAGGCCACGGAAATGGCGGTCGGCATGCCAGCGGCAAGCTCTTTAGCAAAGGTTGGCCCTGATAGTACCGCCAAAGAGTAGTTCTCTCCCAGCGCATCAAATGCCACATCTTTCAGCAGTCGACCTGATTCCGGCTCCAATCCTTTGGTCGCCCAGCAGATGCGTGAGTCGGCACGTAGATAAGGCTGGAGACTGTTGAGTACTTGACCAAACACATGACTTGGTACCACGACCAATAGATCGCGGCTCGCTTGTACCGCTTTTTGCAGATCTGATTCTACGATCAGACTTGGTGGAAACTCGATACCGGGAAGAAAAGCGCGGTTTTCGCGATCGGCTTCCAGAGTCGCCATGTGCTCAGGATCGTGTCCCCAAAGGATCACATTTGCTCCGTTACGGGAAAGTGAGATCGCCAAAGAGGTTCCGTAGGAGCCAGCGCCAATCACCGTCATGGAAATTGCTTTGTTGTACGCGTTAGTCACCTGAGATTGTGTCATGCTGTAGCCTGATGGTTGGAGAAAGATGGAGCGAGTATAACGTGAAACGGTACTGCTCTGGACAAATTACTTCACCCTCAAAGAGCGTCATCACGCCTTTGTTTGTGGTATTGCCACATACCATTGCGGGTGAAACAAAAAATGCACATAACATCGGTGTGAGATGCGCTGTGCATTTTAGTCAATCTGATCGGGAAAAGTCACAAAACGACGGACTTATTCCTCAGTGGCACCTTGTTGGGCCGCTTGCTGTTGCAGGTAGTTCATAAACAGAGCATCGAAGTTAACGGGTGCTAGGTTTAGTTGTGGGAACGTCCCTTTAACCACTAGGCTTGAGATGGTCTCACGCGCGTATGGGAAGAGAATGTTCGGACAGAACGCGCCTAGGCAATGAGCTAACTGACCAGCTTCCATTTTCTCTGCGGTGAAAATACCGCCTTGTTGCACTTCACATAGGAATGCCGTTTCTTCAGCGTTTTTCACCGTCACAGTCAGACGCAGAACCACTTCATAAACGCCTTCGCCTAGCTCACGGCTTTGCGTGTCGAGATCCAGTTTCACGTCTGGGTTCCAATCTTTTTGGAACATCATCGGTGAATTAGGTGCTTCAAAAGAAACGTCTTTTAGGAAGATACGTTGAATTGCAAACTGTTGTTGGTTGTCTTGCGGTGCTGCTTCAGCCATTTTTAAATCCTTCAATAATCGTAAATTCAGGCGTGTCAGTGTATGCCTTGAATGTGTCTGCCTTGAGACTAACCGAGCCACACAATGATGACTAGATGAAGCCTTGATTCCGTGCCAAACATCACATCTTTCTTAGCTGACTGCGCTGATTTTAGTCAGTCAGCCAAGATTGGATGGTGATTAACGCTTGCTGCGTACCAGTGGCAGGTTAGCTTCACTCCAGGCAATCAAACCATTTCTGAGTAGGTTTACATTCTCAAAACCAGCTTTAGCCAGTAGGTTTGCACTTTCTTGGGCGGTTTGACCCGTCTTGCATACAACGATGATTGGGTCTGATTTGTGGTTTTCAAGACCAGCAAAATTACCCGCCTTGATTTCTGATGGCAAAATGTGAACTGCGTCGGTGATATGACCTTTTTTGAACTCGTCTTTAGTGCGGATATCGACGACTACGCCATTTTGTCGGTTGATCAGTGTGGTCATATCGTTCACACCGATCACTTTGTAAGCCGCGGTGGCTGATTTTACAAAGCTCATGATCAGAGCGATAAAAATACCAACCCACGCCAGCGACATAATCATGTTCTGCTGAAAAAACTCGATGTACTCTTGCATGTTCCTAGTTCTCGAACCATAAATCTAACAATAAAAGTGGCAAGGAGTATAACGAGGTTCCGCTTGACTGGCGAGTCAGTTAATACTTTCTCACCAATAATTGGGATCTCTTCTAGCGGAATGGTTGCAAAAATACACCCGCTAAAGCTATTAGACCGATTGGTAATATCCACTTTTAAAATCGTGTTAGGTGGTGAATTATAGTGGTATTGACGCCTGACAAATCGGCAGAAACTGGCGCTTAGGGGTAAGTTGCAAAGATATCGCCATTGACAATGTAATATTGCAACAGGAAATCACCAACATAATTTGATCTTATCCTACAGTTTCGCTTAAAAAGTGTAGTAAAATTACGCTAGTTTTGTTTCAAGGCATGCTAGGGCTTGGAGCCCTGCGCCGAAAGTTACTGAAATTTGACGAGGTCATCACTATGTCTGCTAAGAAGCCTTTGGCTCTGGTTATTCTTGACGGTTACGGTTACCGTGAAGACACTGCAAACAACGCTATTGCAAACGCAAAAACACCGGTTATGGACGCGCTGATCGCGAACAATCCGAACACTCTTATCTCTGCTTCTGGTATGGATGTAGGCCTGCCTGACGGTCAAATGGGTAACTCAGAAGTGGGCCACACCAATATCGGCGCAGGTCGCGTGGTTTACCAAGATCTGACTCGTATCACCAAATCTATCCTAGACGGTGAATTCCAACAGACGCCAGCACTAGTTAAAGCGGTTGACGCTGCGGTGAACGCGGGCAAAGCGGTTCACATCATGGGTTTGATGTCTCCTGGTGGCGTTCACTCACACGAAGATCACATCTACGCAGCTGTGGAAATGGCGGCTGAGCGTGGTGCTGAGAAAATCTACCTGCACTGTTTCCTAGATGGTCGTGACACACCACCTCGCAGCGCAGAAGGCTCTTTAAAACGTTTCCAAGATCTGTTTGCCAAGTTGGGTAAAGGCCGAGTGGCGTCTCTGGTTGGGCGTTACTACGCAATGGACCGTGACAACAACTGGGACCGCGTACAAGTGGCGTACGATTTGCTGACGCAAGCGAAAGCTGAGTTCACGGTGGATTCCGCGGTTGCCGGCCTTGAAGCTGCATACGCACGTGGCGAAAACGATGAGTTCGTTAAAGCGACGGAAATCAAAGCCGAAGGCCAAGAAACAGCGGCGATGCAAGATGGCGACGCGGTGATCTTCATGAACTACCGTGCTGACCGTGCTCGTCAAATCACGCGCACGTTCGTGACGGATTTTGCTGGCTTTGAACGTGCCGTATTCCCGGCGGTTAACTTCGTGATGTTGACGCAATACGCGGCAGACATTCCACTAGCTACAGCGTTCCCGCCAGCCTCTTTGGAAAACACTTACGGTGAGTGGCTATCTAAACTGGGCCAAACTCAGCTACGTATCTCTGAAACAGAGAAATACGCGCACGTGACGTTCTTCTTCAATGGTGGCGTAGAAAACGAGTTTGCCGGTGAAGAGCGTCAACTCGTGGCTTCGCCGAAAGTGGCGACCTACGATCTGCAGCCAGAAATGAGCTCACCAGAGCTGACCGAAAAACTGGTTGCCGCCATCAAGTCTGGCAAATACGACACCATCATCTGTAACTATCCAAACGCAGACATGGTTGGCCACACTGGCGTATACGAAGCGGCTGAAAAAGCGATTGAAGCACTGGATGAAAGTGTGGGTAAAGTGGTTGCCGCAATCAAAGAAGTGGGCGGTCAACTGCTGATTACCGCAGACCACGGTAACGCTGAAATGATGGTGGACCCAGAAACGGGTGGTATTCATACCGCGCACACTAGCCTGCCTGTACCACTTATCTACGTGGGTGATAAAGCGGTGGAGTTCAAGGAAGGCGGTAAACTGTCTGATCTTGCGCCGACCATGCTGTCTCTAGCGGGCCTGGAAATTCCAGCAGAAATGTCGGGCCAAGTGCTAGTGAAGTAACCCTAAGCAATGTGATAAAAAGCCTGGAATGAATCCAGGCTTTTTTTGTATCTGTGCATTGTGATTGAGTGGTTTTTTGTTGGTGAGGCTCATCCTTGCAGAGGGTTACTGAACCAAAATTCCAGTGCCAGTCACGGCGATGATCGCACCAAGCCAAGCATAACGGTTTGGACGCTGCTTGGTGTAGATCCACAAGATCGGCAACAACATGATTGGTGTGGTTGAAGAGAGTAGGGCAACCATACCCACGTTGCCTTCTCGCAAGGCATATAGGATCAGTGTCATACCGACCGCCATGGCAAGAAAGCCATTGATTGCCGTGATGTAGAAAATCTGCCAAGTCATATTTTGCGTTGGCCGCGCGATTTTTGCGCCACTAAAACGCAGCGCACTGTGAGCGATGAAGGCACTGATCATTCGAATCGCCGAGGCAGCAACGGGGTCGATGGCTGTTTGCATCACGGGCTTGGCGATAATGCCGCCGAGTGCCTGACACAACGCCGCCGTTAAACCCAAGCCCACACCAATCCACACACTGCCTTTGATCGTTTCTAAACTGTGTTGACGGCTGCCGCGTCGGCCAAAAAATATCGCCAGCACCACACCGGAAAAAACTAAGCTTGAGCCGATAAACTCCATCGTGGAGAGGGTTTCGCTAAACAGGAAATAGCCCAAGATGGTAGAGAACACTGCGTGGCAAGAAAAAAGTAGCCCGGCTTGGCGCGGCCCCATGCGGTTGAGGCAAGCAAACAGTGCCGTGTCACCGATAAAAATTCCAATCAGCCCAGAGAGCATCATGGGCACTAGATGTTCTTGGCCGACACTCGACCAGCCGCCGGTGAACCAAGCCATGCTAGATAGGATGACGGCGGTGCAGCCCATTCTCCAGCGACTGTAGGCAAACGAGCCCAAGTGTTGTGCAGGCGTGACAGAAAGTAAACTGGCGACAGCCCAAAGCAGAGCCGCCGCCAGAGCAAGCCATTCAAATCCCATAGAAAGGTGATCTCGTAAACGAAAAGATCACCAATATGCCTTAACTTCACTAAGGAGCAAAGAGGCGCGCAGAAGAATTTGTTACCCCAAAATCAGCACCGCACCATAAACGATGACCAGACCAATCACACCGACTAACAGCCCCACTTTTGCCATGTCTTTGCTTTCGATCAGACCCGTTGAGTAAGCCAGAGAGTTGGGCGGCGTAGAGACGGGCAGAATCATCCCGAGTGACGCTGAAAAAGCCACTACCACCAGTAAGCCTTGCAAACCGCCTACGGCCGAGAGGGTACTCATTGAGGAGCCAATCGCAGCCGCTATCGGCATGAGTAAGTTGGCGGTGGCGGTATTGGACATAAAATTGGCCATCAACCAACATACCAACGACAGCGTGACGACAATCGCAAAGGGAGAGAGGGTTTGATAGTCGATGGCATGCGCCAGCGCTTTTGCCAGTCCGGTCTTATCCAAGCCGATGCCAATCGCGATCCCCCCGGCAACCAGCCAGAGAACATCCCAGTTGATCTGTTTGAGCTCTTCTTTGCCCATAATGCCAGTTAAGGTGAAGACGGCGAGAGGAATGATCGCCACGACATAGGTATTCATGCCATGCACTTGCGTGGTCATCCACAGCACTATGGTTAGCGCAAAGGTGATGTAAACCACTATCGCGCGCCAACTGCGCTTAAATTTGCCATCTAACTTAAGCGTCATGGTCGCTTCGTTGGACGGGAAAAGTTTCTGCAGCAAAAACCAAGCGATGGTCAGTTGCACCAACACAAAAGGCAGGCCCATCGACATCCAACTGAGAAAGTCGATGCTGTTGGCGCCAGTCAGATACTGTAGAGCGATAGCGTTGGGCGGCGTACCGATGGGAGTTGCAATGCCGCCGGTGTTCGCCGCTATCGGAATACAGAGCACGAGCGCTTTGATACCTAAGTCCCCTTTAGGTGCAGAGGCGACAATCGGCCCAAGCAGCGCCAACATCATCACGGTAGTGGCGGTGTTGGACATAAACATAGAAAAAACCGCGGTGATCAGCATCAGGCCTAGCATAATAAATTTGGGCTGGTGGCCAAAGGGTTTAAGCAACACGCGTGCAAGGTTGTTGTCCAGTTCGTATTTGGAAGCGGCGATCGCGAGAGCAAAGCCCCCCATAAACAAGATGATGATCGGCGACGAGAAGGCAGAAAAAATATCGGTATAGGCGATGAGATTACCTAGCTCATGCCCTTCGGGCGGGCGACGGAAAAAGTGCAAGCCTTTGTTGGATATCATGATCAGTTCAAGCGCGATGATCAAAATAGAAGTCGCAAACACCGGGACGGGTTCGAGTACCCAAAGCAGTGCTGCGAGCAGGAAAATCGCCAGCAAACGGTGTTGGATCAGCGTGAGATTATCGATTGGAATCGCATCAATCGGCATCCACAAGACGCCAATCGGTATGGCAAAACAGATCAGCAGTTTCCATACCACGTCAGAAGTCAGTTTTGGCATGCATCGCACCTTAGCAATTTACGGTGGCATCAGGTTAAACGATTGTGAATGTTGCGTCTTAGAGGCGGGTTGAAGTTTCTGAACTTGCGCTGTTTTTCCATCGATGGTTTGTTTTTTGTCAAAAAAACAAAAAAGCCCTTGCAAGGTGCAAGGGCCGATTTATTGGTCGCTGTTTAGCGCTTACTGTTTGTGCGCATAAGGTGTGCCGAGCAATGTCGGAGCGCCGTTCTGCATTGAGTCATCGAAGCGGATCGCGTCTTTGGCAAACAGGTTGATAACGGTTGAACCCAGTTTAAAGCGGCCCATCTCGTCCCCTTTCTTCAGAACTACCGCGTTGTGCCCTTGAGCGGGGTAATCCCATTTGTGCACTGTGTTGCCACGTGGTGGGGTAATCGTCCCTGCCCAGACTTGCTCAATACTGCCGACAATCGTAGCGCCGACCAACACTTGAGCCATTGGGCCGAAAGCGGTATCGAAAATGCACACCACACGCTCGTTGCGTGCGAACAGGTTCGGAACGTTTTCAGCCGTTAGCGGGTTTACCGAGAAGAGATCGCCAGGAACGTAAATCATCTGACGCAAGGTGCCATCACAAGGCATATGCACGCGGTGATAATCACGGGGTGAAAGATACAGAGTGGCGAAAGTGCCGTCTTTGAACTCTTCTGCCAGCGCCGCATCGCCGCCAAGCAGCTCTTGCGCCGAAAAATCATGGCCTTTGGCTTGGATTAGACGACCATCGGTGATCGGGCCAAACTGGCTAACACAAGCGTCAGCCGGATGAGTGATGATCTCATCACCCTGAGCGATGGGGCGCACGCCATCTTTTAATTCGCGAACAAAGAATTCATTGAAGGTTTTGTAGTGAGCAGGATCGGCGTGTTTCGCTTCTGCCATATTCACATTGTATTGCTTGATGAACCAGCGAATGATCGCTGTGGTTAGACCGCCAGCTTTGGCTGAGGCCAGTTTACCCACTAAGCGTGTTAGGCCATGTTGTGGAATCCAGTACTGCAGTCCAACTTTAATCTTATCCATTGTAAATACCGATAATGTTTGTGTGATTCTTGTTTCGGGCGCGTGATGTTACTGAAATTTATTTCTCTTGTCAGTAAGTGGTGACGAAATCTTACACAACTACAGATCCGCTTTTTTGTTGCGCGAGTACTGTCGATTGGCTTTATTTTCCGCCATGCTTTCAATAATACGGTGGTAGTTTTCGTAACGAATAGGGCTTATTTCGCCTTTCTCCACCGCCTCACGCAGAATGCAACCTGGGTCATCACCATGTTTACAATCGCGGAACTTACAAGCCCCCAGATAGGGGCGAAATTCGATATAAGCGTTGGTTACTTCATCGGCTTCGAGATGCCACAAGCCAAACTCACGCACCCCGGGTGAGTCAATCAGATCGCCGCCGGAAGGAATATGATACAAACGAGCGGCCGTGGTGGTATGTTGGCCCAAGCCGGACATTTCGGACACTTCACCCTCTTCCACATCCAGTTCTGGGATTAACGCATTCACCAAGCTGGATTTGCCCACCCCTGATTGACCGACGAAAATGTTGATGCGTTCCCCAAGCTGCGCTTCGAGGTCGGCAATGCCTTCGCCCGATCGCTTACTCACGTATAGGACTTTGTAGCCAATCTTTTCGTATTCTGCTAACCAAGTCTTGTATTGCTTGAGATCTTCATCTCGCAGCAGATCAATCTTGTTTAGCACTAAAATTGGGGCGATATTCAGCGTTTCTGCGGCGATTAGGTAGCGATCGATAATATTGAGCGAAAGCTCCGGTAAGACGGAAGAAACGATGATCATTTGATCGATGTTGGCCGCAACCGGCTTAAGGCCGTCGTAATAGTCCGGACGAGTTAAAATCGAACTCCTTGGCTCGACAGCTTCCACCACCCCAGAAATGCCCGCCATCGATTCGAGTCCTTTTCGCCAAATCACTTTGTCTCCCGACACCAGTGATTCAATACCACGACGCAGATTGCAGCGCTCGATATCGCCGCTTTCCAAATCTTCAATATCGGCGTGTTGGCCAAAACGAGTGATCACCAATCCACGCTTGCTGTCACCGAGCATGGCCTCATCCCACTGCACAGTATCAGATGGTTTATTCAAACGTTTTTGTTGATTGTCACGTACCCGACGTACTTGACCTTTGGTTAACTTTTTCTTTTTTGCCACGATAAGTTACTTAATTTATTGAGCGATAACGCGACAAGTATGACGGTTTTGTCGCTTTTGTCGAAGTATCTTGTTGCCACTATTTTGAGGTATAGTACCCGTTTTATCAGCAAACAAATAGGCAACTCCTCTATGTCCTTTAGCGATCAAAACTTAATTTGGATCGATCTTGAGATGACAGGTTTAGATCCTGACACGCATAAAATCATCGAAATCGCTTCTATTGTCACCGATAGCGAGCTGAATATTTTAGCGGAAGGACCAGTATTGGCGATTCATCAATCGGATGAAGAGTTAGCAAAAATGGATGAGTGGTGCACCAATACACATACAGCCAGCGGCCTTGTTGATCGAGTGCGTGCCAGCATGGTATCGGAGCAGGAAGCGGTTGAACAAACGCTGCGTTTTCTAGAGCAGTGGGTTCCACAAGGCGTGTCGCCAATTTGTGGCAACAGTATTGGGCAGGACAGACGTTTTCTGTACCGCCATATGCCTAAACTCGAAGAGTATTTCCACTATCGTTACATCGATGTCAGCACGCTAAAAGAGTTGGCGAAACGTTGGAACCCTGAAATCCTTACCGGTTTTTCAAAGCGTGGCACCCACCTGGCTCTTGATGACATTCGCGAGTCGATTGCCGAATTGAAGTACTATCGTCAGACTATCTTTAACATCTGATAGGGCGAGGTTTTCTTCACTGGGCGGCGAACTTTTGCTTTGTTTGGATGTTTTTTCAACGAGTAAAAAAAAATTAAGTTTTTTTTCACTAAAGGACTTGCATCACTTAGAAATGCTCTTATAATTCGCAGCCCTGAACAGCGGAAAACGTTGTGAATGCGACACTAGCTCAGTTGGTAGAGCGCAACCTTGCCAAGGTTGAGGTCACGAGTTCGAACCTCGTGTGTCGCTCCAAATTGAAGTTGTCATCGTACTTGACGATGAAATGCGACACTAGCTCAGTTGGTAGAGCGCAACCTTGCCAAGGTTGAGGTCACGAGTTCGAACCTCGTGTGTCGCTCCAAATTGAAGTTGTCATCGTACTTGACGATGAAATGCGACACTAGCTCAGTTGGTAGAGCGCAACCTTGCCAAGGTTGAGGTCACGAGTTCGAACCTCGTGTGTCGCTCCAAATTGAAGTTGTCATCGTACTTAACGATGAAATGCGACACTAGCTCAGTTGGTAGAGCGCAACCTTGCCAAGGTTGAGGTCACGAGTTCGAACCTCGTGTGTCGCTCCAAATTGAAGTTATCATCGTACTTAACGGTGACACAATACGGACGCGGGATGGAGCAGCTTGGTAGCTCGTCGGGCTCATAACCCGAAGGTCGTTGGTTCAAATCCAGCTCCCGCAACCACATTCTGTATTAAGTGCTCCGGCATTTAATCATTGCGACACTAGCTCAGTTGGTAGAGCGCAACCTTGCCAAGGTTGAGGTCACGAGTTCGAACCTCGTGTGTCGCTCCAAATTGAAGTTGTCATCGTACTTAACGATGAAATGCGACGCTCGCTCAGTTCATAGAGCGCAACCTTGCCAAGGTTGAGGTCACGCCTTTTTGCTTTAAAAGAAGGGAACCTCGTGTGTCGCTCCAAATTAATGGTCCTCATCGTACCTAACGATGACACAATACGGACGCGGGATGGAGCAGCTTGGTAGCTCGTCGGGCTCATAACCCGAAGGTCGTTGGTTCAAATCCAGCTCCCGCAACCACATTCTGTATTAAGTGCTCCGGCATTTAATCATTGCGACACTAGCTCAGTTGGTAGAGCGCAACCTTGCCAAGGTTGAGGTCACGAGTTCGAACCTCGTGTGTCGCTCCAAATTAATGGTCTTCATCGTACCTAACGATGACACAATACGGACGCGGGATGGAGCAGCTTGGTAGCTCGTCGGGCTCATAACCCGAAGGTCGTTGGTTCAAATCCAGCTCCCGCAACCACATTCTGTATTAAGTGCTCCGGCATTTAATCATTGCGACGCTCGCTCAGTTCATAGAGCGCAACCTTGCCAAGGTTGAGGTCACGAGTTCGAACCTCGTGTGTCGCTCCAAATTGAAGTTGTCATCGTACTTAACGGTGAAATGCGACGCTCGCTCAGTTCATAGAGCGCAACCTTGCCAAGGTTGAGGTCACGCCTTTTTGCTTTAAAAGAAGGGAACCTCGTGTGTCGCTCCAAATTAATGGTCTTCATCGTACCTAACGATGACACAATACGGACGCGGGATGGAGCAGCTTGGTAGCTCGTCGGGCTCATAACCCGAAGGTCGTTGGTTCAAATCCAGCTCCCGCAACCACATTCAAAGCTCTCACTGTGCTTAACAGTGATAAAATACGGACGCGGGGTGGAGCAGCTTGGTAGCTCGTCGGGCTCATAACCCGAAGGTCGTCGGTTCAAATCCGGCCCCCGCAACCAATTTCTTCTGGCCCGTATACCACCGCTCTTTAGTAATGCTGAGAAGCATGAACCCCTAACAATGAAATAAACATCCGGAAAATGCCTTCGGATGTTTTTCTGCCTCTTATTTTTGAGTCAATTATTTAGCCTAGCTTTCTTAGGAAAACTAGGTATTTTCCTATTTCACTAACAGACTTATCCACACCGCTTATGTTGTGGATAACTTGGTTGATAACCCGTTCTTGAGTAGTTGACTTTCTTCCGAATAAAGGATCTTTGTTCTTTCCCTTAATAAGTGTCTCGTGGCTTTCTTTGTTAACTATTTGTTTTTTATTGAGTTTTATTGTGTGGTCTAGTTGGGCATGCGTTATGTTTGGATCAAAATGGTATCTTTTTTTGATCCTAGTCATTTATTGGATATGTGCTTAACTTTTCCTTGAAGGCAATAGAATGCGTTGTTCCTGCATTTTTTCCACATTTTGGAAAATTGAGAGGGAGGTCAAATATTGCACTGTGTTTCTGTGCTCTGCCCGCACCTCACGCGTCCCTAGGCAGACCTTTTTCAACGATACGGATTAGCCTTTGGTTTTTGATATCGATAGTAGAGGAATCAGCCGATTGGTTCCGTTGTTCTGCTAGCGCCCAATCGATGTGAACATCCAGTAGTTCATTCTGTCCTTTGCGTTCTTGCAATGCCTGTACAATCTTTAGTGAGTAAGGGGCGTTCCCCATGGCTATCGCCAAGTTTCTCAACCACTGCAAGTGACCAATGCGACGGATCGCCGAACCTTCCATCTTTTTCAGAAAGGTGGGTTCATCCCATAGAAACAAATTCACAAGGTCAGCTTGATGTAGCGAGTCACGGCGATGGAAGTCGCTCTGTTCGGTGAGTTCCGCTTCGCGATTCCACGGGCAAACTAACTGACAATCATCACAGCCGTAAATTCGGTTGCCTATTGCTTTGCGAAATTCTTCAGGAATGACTCCGGAAAACTCTATGGTCAGGTAGGAGATACAGCGTCTAGCATCGACGATTTTGTCGTCGACGATGGCTTGGGTAGGGCACGAGGTGATACACGCTTTGCATTTTCCACAGTCATCAGCGCTTGGTTCGTCGACAGGTAAAGGCAAATCGACCAGCAGTTCGCCGAGGAAAAACCAAGAGCCAGCTTCTTTATCTAAGATTAGTGAATGTTTCCCAGTCCAGCCAAGTCCGGCTTTTTGCGCTAAAGGTCGTTCCAAAATGGGAGCTGAATCGACAAAAGGCCGATAACCAAAGGCACCGACCGCGTTTTCAATACGTTTGCCGAGTTCACTGAGCTGCTTTCTAACCAGTTTATGATAGTCACGGCCCAGGGCATAGCGGCTGATGTAGGCTTGAGTTTTGTCAGCCAGATTTGCAGCAAACTGCGCTTGTGGAGGAAGATAGTTGATGCGCACGCTGATCACTCGGATGGTTCCGGGAAGCAACTCGTTGGGGCGAGCACGCATCATGCCGTGTCTGGCCATCCAATCCATGCTGCCGTGATAGCCTGCATCTAGCCACTTTTGCAGCTCGGCCTCGTGCTCACGCAGATCAACATCGCAGATCCCGACTTTTTGAAAACCGAGTTCGGCTCCCCAAATTTTGATCTGTTGTGCGAGTTGCTGGTAATCCATGCGAGTTGCCTGAAGAAAAACGGACGCGGATCTTACTGGATCTTCAGCCAAGGTTCTAGCTTAGCGAGCGATCTCGGAGGATTTTTCCACGAAATGACATTTAGGCGCTTGTCTCTCAAAACAGACACAGTTTACTATTCCTGTTCTTTTGATTTTTATATAGTCAGTTCCCAGATTCAGAGACCGATGATCATGCACGTAAAGCAGTTCGAACTTAAAGATGAGCAGGCCACCATTAATCTTGGCGCACAGCTTGCCAATCTTTGCTCCCAACAAACCACCATCTATTTGCATGGGGACTTGGGTGCAGGAAAAACCACATTCAGTCGTGGTTTTGTTCGTGCTCTGGGTCATGAGGGCAATGTTAAAAGCCCGACCTACACCTTAGTTGAACCCTATCAGTTAGCCAACTGGCAGGTATACCACTTCGATCTTTATCGTTTGGCAGATCCTGAAGAGTTGGAGTTTATGGGGATTCGCGACTATTTTACCGCCGATGCTGTCTGCCTGGTGGAATGGCCAGAAAAAGGCGCGGGGCTGCTGCCCGAGCCGGATTTAGATATCGACATTCGCTATCAAGGTGACGCTCGCATCGCGCAACTAACAGCAAATAACCCGTATGGCATTGAGCTGCTCAGTAAATTGGAGTTAAGTTGAGTTTAAAGTGCATCAAAACCGCTGCGATATGGCTGTCAGCGGTTTGTCTTCTTCTGCCAGCGTGGGCTTTTGCCAACGTACTGCAAAGTGTCAGGGTTTGGCCTTCTCCGGATGAAACCCGCGTGGTGATCGATTTAGCGGATGAGGCGGATTTCAGTTATTTCTCCCTCACTAAGCCAGACCGTTTGGTGGTTGATTTAAAGAAGACGAGTTTGGGCGCAAAACTGCCAGTCATGGTGGCAGACAGCCCGGTATTGAGCAAAATCCGTAAAAGTTCGCCTCCAGAATCGGGCACTTACCGACTAGTGTTTGAACTGAAAAAACGCTCTCAGGCGGAGCTGTTTAAGTTGGCACCGACCCCTGGCGGCGGTTATGGTCACCGTTTGGTGATCGATTTACCGCATAAAGAGCGCACAACGAACGCATCGATCTCACAGACACCCAGTGTCAGTAAAGACATTCAATCTGTCCATCGAGCGGAAGAAATTCTGATTGTGATTGATCCGGGACACGGAGGTGAAGATCCCGGCTCTATTGGCCCAACACGCCGATACGAAAAAAATGCCACCTTAAGTATCTCAAAAAAGATCGCGGCAGAGCTCGACGCTGTGCCGGGAATCAAAACCCAGCTCACTCGCTCTGGCGACTATTTTGTCAATTTAAACCGTCGCGTTGCGATTGCCCGCGAAAACGAGGCTCATCTGCTGATCTCGATTCACGCCGATGCCTTTACCTCGCCACAGCCTCGAGGTGGGTCGGTATTCGTTCTCAATACACGTCGCGCCAATACAGAGATTGCTCGTTGGGTAGAAAACCACGAGAAACAGTCGGAGATTTTGGGCGGGGCAGGTACTGCATTTGCGAACGTCAACGACAAAAACGTTAACCAAACCTTGCTGGATCTGCAATTTAGCCATTCGCAGAAAGAGGGCTACAAGCTTGCCACTGAGATCCTCGGCGAAATGGGCAAGGTAGCAAAACTGCACAACGAAAACCCGATCAATACCAGCTTAGCGGTGCTACGCTCACCACAGATCCCATCGGTGCTGGTCGAAACGGGATTTATCTCCAACCCGACCGAAGAGAAACTGCTGTTCCAACGTGCTCACCAAGACAAGCTCGCGAAGGCCATTTCTAAAGCGGTGATTAAATACTTGCAAGATAACCCACCGGAAGGAACGGTTTTCTCTGCCAATGCAAAACCGATTTGGCATACGGTGAAGCGCGGTGAATCGCTGTCGCTGATTGCCAAACAATATGGCACAACGACGCAAGCGATTATGCGGGACAACAAACTGAAAAGTTCCACTTTGGCGATTGGGCAAACGCTACGCATCGACAATGGCGCGCCGACCGCGGCGATTATTCCGGAAAAGCCAAATACAGTGGAGACGGAGCGCATTACTCATACTGTCGGCCGTGGTGAGTATTTAGGCAAGATTGCCGAGCACTATAAGGTGAGCGTCGATGATATTCGGAAGGAGAACAATCTGAAGTCCGATACCTTATGGGTTGGGCAGAAGCTAAAAATCACCGTCAGTTTAAAAGACAAGCCGATCCGCAAACACAAAGTGGTGCGCGGTGAGTACCTGAGCAAAATCGCGGCCAAGTATGATGTTAGCGTATCCAGCATCCGCTCGGCCAATAATCTGCGTTCCGACGAACTTGCGGTTGGGCAGATATTGATTATTCCCAACAAGTAGGCGGGCGTATGGCAATCAAAATATTACCCGCTAGGCTCGCCAACCAAATTGCTGCCGGGGAAGTGGTTGAAAGGCCCGCTTCGGTGGTGAAAGAGTTAGTGGAAAATAGCCTCGACTCCGGGGCGACTCGCATTGATATCGATATCGAGAAAGGCGGCGCTAAGCTGATTCGAATTCGTGATAACGGTTCGGGTATTTGCAAAGACGAATTAGGTCTGGCGCTTAGCCGTCATGCGACATCGAAAATTCATACTTTAGATGATTTAGAAGCGATCATGAGCCTTGGTTTTCGCGGCGAAGCGCTGGCGAGTATCAGCTCTGTCTCACGTCTTACGCTCACGTCTCGCCCGGCGACCCAAGAGCAAGCTTGGAGTGCGTATACGGAAGGGCGCGACATGCAGGTGAATCTGCAACCGACCGCTCACCCGATTGGCACAACAGTTGAAGTGTTAGACCTGTTTTTTAACACCCCTGCGCGGCGCAAATTCCTGCGTACGGAAAAAACCGAATTTGCCCATATTGATGAGCTGCTCAAACGTATTGCGCTCAGCCGTTTCGATGTCAGTATCACACTGCGTCATAATGGCAAGGTGGTTCGGCAGTATCGAGCGGCGAAAACGCCCAGCCAAGCAGAAAAGCGCTTGGCTTCAGTTTGTGGCAATGCGTTTGTTCGCCATATGTTGGCGATTGAGCTGGAGCATCAAGGGTTAAAACTTCATGGCTGGATCACCACGCCAGAGGGGGCGCGCCAGCAAAGTGATTTGCAGTATTGTTATGTGAATGGACGGATGATGCGCGATAAGCTCATCAACCATGCGATCCGTCAGAGCTACGAAAATAGTTTAAAACCGGAACAGTTTGCCGCCTATGTGCTGTTTATTGAACTGGATCCTCATCAGGTCGATGTCAACGTCCATCCAGCCAAACATGAAGTTCGTTTTCACCAAGCGCGCTTAGTGCATGACTTCATCTACCAAGCGCTGGCCAGTGCTTTGGCACAAAGTGACGTGATTGAAGCGCCGCAGATAAGTGCTTCCGCATTTCATCATCCCGCCGAGCCAGAAAATGAATCTGCGGCCGATGAAGCGGTTGATGCAGTACCAGAGTCCGTTTATCAAGCGATAGATCAATCGCCGGCTTATCCGCGTAAGCAAGTGGCACATGACAGTGAAGCCGCCTCAGGCGTTGCCGAAGCTTTTGTCTCTCCCACTCGTGGCGAAAAACCGCCAGCGCGTCAGGCTTGGCAAGAATCTCGCCCATCTTCATCGGGGCGTGGTGGCGCAGAATATCAGCCCACACCAGCGCCCTCTAAACAGCAAGTCAAAACTTATCAAGAGCTATTGCAGACGCCGGAGATGCCTTCTTCAGCGGAGACAATACCGCGCGTTGAGTCTTTGCAAACACAGACCGCTCATACGCCGAGTGAGCTAGGTAAGGCGGTCGCGATTGTAGAGCAAGCCTACGTGCTGATGGGCAGCAAATCAGGCAGTTTTCTACTGTCTTTGGCTAGGGCAGAGTATTATCGCTGCCTAGGTCAGCTCAATACCACTGAACAAGCATTGAAATCTCAACCCTTGCTGGTGCCACTGTCACTCAAATTGAACGCAGAGCAGATGTCAGTCTCTGCGCAGCTAGAGCAAACTTTTGCGCGTTTTGGCCTTCAGTTTAAACCTCGCAATGACAAAGCTTTGCTGGTGATGGGGGTCCCTGCGCCGCTTCGGCAACAAAACCTACAACTTCTGATCCCAGATCTGCTATCTTACGCAGCTTCATTTGCTCAGGAAGCTAGGAATGAAAGTTGTGCTTCGCTGCTGGCCCATTGGCTTGCTCTGCGTATCACCAAAGTGAAAAGTCACTATACTCTTTCTGAAGCAATTCAAATTATTTCGGAACTCGAACAGCTCTGGCAGGGTCTACTTCCATTGCAAGATGGCAAATTGCTCACAGAGATCGATTTCTCAGCGACGATAGCAAAACTGAAACCATGACAGACAGATTACCTTTGGCCTTGTTTTTGATGGGGCCTACCGCATCGGGAAAAACGGAACTGGCCATTCGCTTACGTCAGAAATATCCGGTTGAGATCATCAGTGTCGACTCCGCGCTGATCTATAAAGGCATGGATATTGGCACGGCAAAACCGGACGAGCGGGAGCAGCAGTTAGCGCCGCATCGATTGATCGATATCTTGGATCCTGCGCAATCTTATTCAGCGGCAGATTTTCGCCGAGATGCGTTGCAAGCGATGAACGAGATTGCTGCGCAGGGGAAAATACCTCTATTGGTTGGCGGTACCATGTTGTATTTTAAGGCGTTATTAGAAGGTTTATCACCATTACCTGCCGCAAACCCTGAAATACGTCAGCAAATTGAGCAAGAGGCATTGACTAAAGGTTGGTCAGTATTGCACGATGAACTCAAAGAGATCGATCCTGTGTCGGCGGCGAGAATTCATCCTAATGATCCACAAAGATTATCTAGGGCATTGGAAGTTTTTCGCATTTCAGGTAAAACTCTTACTGAGTTGACGCAAACCAAAGGCGAAAGCTTGCCGTTTCGTGTCAAACAGTTTGCAATAGCTCCCAAGGATAGGGCAGAACTCCATCGTCGTATTGAGCTGCGCTTCGACAAAATGATGGAAGCGGGATTTGAACAAGAGATGAGAACCTTGCACGCACGCGAGGATCTTCATCCGGATCTTCCTTCTATTCGATGTGTCGGTTATCGGCAGATGTGGGACTATTTAGACGGAAATGGCACTCTAGACGAAGCGATTTATCGCGGCATCTGCGCCACCCGTCAATTGGCCAAGCGACAGATTACCTGGCTGCGCAGCTGGGATAACCTAACTTGGTTAGATAGCGAGGACATTGAACAGTCATTAGAAACTCTTTCAGAAGCCATAGCATCTGATTGAGATAGCTGTGTATAATGTGATCGTTTTTGCGTGAATACACTCACTGAAGGATCGTTATTGGCGACGTTGGTGACAACTGGCGAATAACTAGAGTGTTATTTTGTTCGTTTAGCTCAGATGCAAAGGCAGTCTCTTTTGCAGTGCACCACTAGCTAAATAATTACAACTACAAATTAAATAAGGAAAATAAAATGGCTAAGGGGCAATCTCTACAAGACCCATTTCTAAATGCACTCCGTCGTGAGCGTATTCCAGTGTCTATCTATTTGGTAAACGGCATCAAACTACAAGGTCAAATTGAATCATTTGATCAGTTTGTGATCCTACTAAAAAACACCGTTAACCAAATGGTTTACAAGCACGCTATCTCTACCGTTGTACCGGCGCGTCCAGTAAGCCACCACAGCGGCGAGCGTAGCCCATCGGATCGTCCACAAGATAAATCTGAAGATTAATCTTTTCGTCGATCGTGTTACTACATTAAGGAGTTGATTGCTTGTTTGACCGTTATGAATCCGGTGAGCGAGCCGTACTTGTTCATATCAACTTCACGCAAGAAGGTGAGTGGGAAGACTTAGCAGAATGCGAAATGCTGGTCTCTTCTGCTGGGGTAACGACACTGCAAGTGATTACGGGCAGTCGCCGTTCCCCGCACCCTAAATACTACGTCGGAGAGGGTAAGGCGCAGGAAATTGCACAGGCAGTGCAAATGACTGGTGCTGAAATTGTGATATTTAATCACGCCCTCTCTCCTGCCCAGGAACGCAACCTCGAAAGACTGTGTCAGTGTCGTGTTATCGATCGCACAGGTCTAATTCTTGATATCTTCGCTCAACGAGCACGCACTCATGAAGGTAAACTTCAAGTCGAACTGGCTCAACTGAGACATATCTCTACGCGCTTAATTCGTGGTTGGACGCACCTGGAAAGACAAAAAGGTGGTATTGGTCTGCGAGGACCGGGTGAAACCCAGTTGGAAACGGACCGCCGTTTATTGCGTGAACGGATCAAAGCGATTCTTCGCCGCCTAGAAAAGGTATCGAAGCAACGTGAACAGGGGCGTCGTGCTCGAAATCGCGCTGAAATCCCCACCCTTTCATTGGTCGGGTACACCAACGCGGGTAAATCTACCCTATTTAACCGCATTACCGAAGCCGGTGTTTACGCTGCGGATCAACTGTTTGCCACGTTGGATCCGACGCTACGTAAAATCGACTTGATGGATGTTGGCCCTGCAATTCTGGCTGACACCGTTGGCTTTATTCGACATCTGCCACATGATTTGGTAGCTGCATTTAAAGCCACCTTGCAAGAGACGCAAGAAGCTGACATTTTGTTACATGTTGTTGATGCCAGTGACGAGCGTTTTCGTGAGAATATTCAAGCTGTTCACGATGTGTTGGCGGAAATTGATGCACATGAAATCCCGACTTTGGTCGTGATGAACAAGATCGACAACATGGAAGATCAGCATCCACGCATCGAGCGTGATGATGAAGGTGTTCCTCGAGTTGTTTGGGTCTCAGCTATGGAAGGAAAGGGCATCGACTTGTTGTTCGCAGCGCTCACCGAACGGTTAGCGTCTCAGATCATCGAGTATCAGTTGCGAATTCCTCCACAGCATCAAGGAAGAATTCGCAGTATATTTTTCCAAATGAAGTGTATTCAGCAGGAAGAATACGACCAGGATGGTAACTTGTTGATCGATATTCGAATGCAGCAAGTAGATTGGTCTAGACTTGAAAAAAAAGAAGGGGCAGTTTTGCGTGACTTTATCGTTACTTAAAGGACTGCTACAGTATAACGTCATATCAAATGATGGAGCTTTCTAATGGCGTGGAATGAGCCTGGAAATAACAACGGCAACAATGGCCGCGATAATGACCCTTGGGGTAACAATAATCGCGGTGGCCAGCGTCCGGGGGGCCGAGACCAAGGGCCGCCGGATTTGGATGAAGTGTTTAACAAACTAAGTCAAAAGCTGGGTGGCAAGTTTGGCAACAAAGGGGGCAAAGGGCCTTCTCTTGGTGGTGGTGGTGCGATCGGTTTTGGTGTGATCGCCGTTATTGCCGTTGCTGTCTGGTTTTTTGCAGGTTTCTACACCATCGGCGAAGCCGAACGTGGTGTCGTACTGCGCCTTGGCAAATATGATCGCATTGTCGATCCCGGCCTGAACTGGCGCGCACGTTTTATTGATGAAGTGACGCCAGTCAACGTACAGGCAATCCGTTCGCTACGTTCATCTGGATTGATGCTGACAAAAGACGAAAACGTCGTGACGGTGTCGATGGATGTGCAGTACCGTGTTGCCGATCCTTACAAGTACCTTTACCGCGTGACCAATGCTGATGATAGTTTGCGTCAAGCAACCGATTCTGCGCTGCGTGCTGTGATTGGTGATTCTTTGATGGATAGCATCCTGACCAGTGGTCGTCAGCAGATTCGTCAAAGTACGCAAGAAACGCTGAATCAAATCATCGACAGCTACGATATGGGCCTAGTGATTGTGGACGTCAACTTCCAGTCCGCTCGTCCGCCAGAGCAAGTGAAAGATGCGTTTGATGACGCGATTGCAGCACGTGAGGATGAAGAGCGTTTCATTCGTGAAGCCGAAGCGTACAAGAACGAAATCTTGCCGAAAGCGACAGGTCGTGCTGAGCGTCTGAAAAAAGAAGCGCAAGGTTATAGCGAGCGTATCGTTAACGAATCTTTGGGTCAGGTCGCTCAGTTTGAGAAGCTATTGCCTGAGTACCAAGCGGCTCCAGCGGTTACCCGTGATCGTCTCTACCTTGATACGATGGAAGAAGTGTACTCAAACACGTCGAAAGTGCTGATTGATTCGCAATCGAGTGGCAATCTGCTCTATCTGCCGATTGATAAGCTGACCAGCCAAAGTGGTCAAGCAGAGAGCAAACGTAAAGATCCGTCTTCGGCGGCGTACGACCAGATTCAACTAGAGTCTCAGAGCAACAGTGATGATGCGCAGAGTACGCAGTCGCGCAACACTGGCTCACGTCAAGGGAGATACTAATCATGCGTAAATTAATGATCCCTGTGTTAGTGATTGCCCTTGCATCACTCCTAATGTCCTTGTTTGTCATCCCTGAAGGTGAGCGAGGCATTGTGGTCCGTTTTGGTCGAGTGTTGAAAGACAACAATGACATCACTCGTATCTACGAACCGGGTCTGCACTTCAAGATGCCGCTGTTTGACCGCGTGAAGACGTTGGATGCGCGTATTCAAACCATGGATGGCCGTTCAGATCGCTTCGTAACGTCTGAGAAAAAAGACGTGATTATCGATACTTATGTCAAATGGCGTATTGAAGATTTCGGCCGCTACTATCTTGCAACTGGCGGTGGTAATTCACTGACGGCGGAAGCGCTACTCGAACGTAAAGTGACCGACGTGCTACGTGCTGAAATCGGTGCTCGCGAGATCAAACAGATCGTTTCAGGACCACGTAATACTGACGTTTTACCACAAGACGTGACCAGTGCGGACGTGAATACTGAAGCGGCGCGTGAAGCGTTGGAAATTGATGGCGAACGTGATTTGATCATGTCTGAAGTGCTCAACGATACACGTGAAAGTGCGATGAAAGACTTAGGTGTTCGTGTGGTTGATTTCCGAATGAAGAAGATCAACCTGCCTGATGAAATCAGCGAATCTATCTACCGTCGTATGCGAGCGGAGCGTGAATCGGTTGCGCGTAAGCACCGTTCACAAGGTCGTGAAAAGGCTGAAGTTATCCGGGCGCAAGCCGAGCTAGAAGTGGCGACGATTCTCGCGGAAGCGGACAAAACTGCGCGCGTAACACGTGGTGAAGCGGATGCGAAGGCGGCGAAGATCTATTCTGAAGCGTACAACAAAGATCCTGAGTTTTTCAGTTTCTTACGCTCTCTAAGAGCCTATGAGAAATCCTTTAGCTCCAAGAGCGATATTCTGGTTTTGGATCCGAAGAGTGATTTCTTCCAGTATATGAACAGTGGTAAAGGCGTTGAAGCTAAGTAAGCGCTAAACCGCACAAATCGAAAGGCTCCCGTTGTTGGAGCCTTTTTTTATCAGTGACTCATCATGTAAGCGATCACAGCCCCAGCAACCACTAGGCAACCGCCAATGCGGCGCAACTGATGGTCGGGTTGCTCGCTGAGCTGCGCCACCATGCTGCGCCATCCTCGAGGTGCGAGCAAAGGTCCCAGCCCTTCAACAATCAAAACAAGCCCCAATGCAACCCAAAGTGAATCTGCCATAGAATCCATATCCAACTAAAAAGCAAGAAAGCATGGTAGCAGTGAAGTATGGGATGAAAAAGTATGCATTCGTTTTTTCAGTTTTTGTTCTCAAGTCGTGTGAACAAAAAATGACTGCAAGACGCGTAATTCGGTGCTAGAATCCTTTTTTAACTATCAATCAGATTTGGAAAGATGGCAAATAACGTAGTCGTTCTGGGCACCCAATGGGGTGACGAAGGTAAAGGCAAAATCGTTGACCTTTTGACTGAAGATGCAAAGTATGTGGTTCGCTACCAAGGCGGTCACAATGCTGGTCACACTCTTGTAATCGACGGTGAGAAAACCGTTCTCCACTTAATCCCATCAGGTATTCTGCGTAATAACGTTAAATGCGTTATCGGTAACGGCGTTGTGCTTTCACCTGAAGCGCTCATCAAAGAGATGAAACCTCTTGAAGAGCGTGGTATTCCAGTTCGCGAACGTCTGTTCATTTCTGAAGCTTGTCCTCTGATTCTTCAATACCACGTTGCGCTCGACCAAGCGCGTGAAATTGCGCGTGGTAAGAAAGCGATTGGTACTACTGGTCGTGGTATTGGTCCTGCGTACGAAGATAAAGTGGCTCGCCGCGGTCTGCGCGTGGGTGACTTGTTCGATATGGTATCCTTTGCGGAAAAACTGAAAGAAGTGATGGAGTACCATAACTTCCAACTGGTGAACTTCTACAAAGCGGAACCAGTAAGCTACGATGAAGTGCTTGAGCAAGCAAAAGGCTATGCTGAGCTGCTTACATCTATGGTAATTGACGTGACGGACGAACTTGACGCAGCACGCAAGCGTGGCGACAAGATCATGTTCGAAGGTGCTCAAGGTACACTGCTGGACATCGACCACGGTACTTACCCATACGTGACGTCGTCTAACACCACTGCTGGTGGCGTTGCTGCAGGTTCTGGTTTTGGTCCTCGTTACCTTGGCTATATCCTAGGTATCGCAAAAGCTTACTGTACTCGTGTAGGCGCTGGTCCATTCCCAACTGAACTGTTTGACGATGTCGGTGAACACTTAGGTGTGAAAGGGCATGAGTTTGGTGCAACCACAGGTCGTAAGCGTCGTTGTGGCTGGTTTGATGCTGTTGCGATGCGTCGCGCCATTCAAATCAACTCAGTGTCTGGTTTCTGTCTGACTAAGTTGGACGTACTGGATGGTCTGAAAGAGCTGAAAATTTGTACCGCTTACCAAATGGAAGATGGTTCAATCCTAGAAGTCTCTCCAATGGCGGCAGAAGCGTTTGAGAAGGCGACACCAATCTACGAAACCATGCCTGGTTGGTCAGAGAATACTTTTGGCGCTAAATCACTGGCGGATTTACCAAAAGCGGCGATCGATTACATCAAGCGTATCGAAGAGCTTACCGGCGTACCGGTAGACATTATCTCTACTGGCCCAGATCGTAATGAGACCATCATTAAGGTTCATCCTTTCGAATCTTAATCTTTGCTCACGAATGATAAGAAACCGACCAGGCTGGTCGGTTTTTTTTATCCCAGCAGTTTGTCTTGTGCTTTTTTTGAGCTGACTGGTGCAAATATCATCACGGCGTGGCAATCTATTGCCTGTGGATGGCAACTTTTGTCTAAAGCTGTGCGATACGTTGCCGATAATGTTATCAAGCCCGCGAGATCCTCCGGAGATCCTGGTTGCCAGATAAACATTAAAGAGTGATGAATATGAAATTACGAACGGTGGCTGCTTCGCTACTGTTGGTGTTGAGTGCTCCTTTTACTAAAGCCAGTGTTGCTGATGTCGGGGCGCCGGTACCCATCTATACCGAAGCAGAGCTTATCAAGCTGATTGAGCAGAATAAGCACCTGGAACGAGTACGGGCAGATAACTGTCAGCTGGTGGAAGATATTGTCGCGCGTGCTACACGGATCAGCTTGCCCGCATACGAATTTTTGTACGGTGATATGTTGGCGTGGGGTGTGTGTGTTGATCAAGACGTCGAGCTCGGTCTCTACTACATGGAAAACGCGGCGCATCAAGGTTTGCCTGCTGCGCTGGAACAGCTTGGGCGTTACTACTCGCGTGGAACTTTAGTACAGCAAGATAAAGAGCGCGCCATTCCTTACTTACGTGAGGCTGCGGCCATGGGTAATTTAAATGCGCGGATACACTTAGCGGAACTGCTGCTGCGTGATTATGGCAGCCCTTTAGATTACGAAGATGCCTATCGCTGGCTATATAACTCCGTCACGGCGGATCAAAGGCAGCACCAACGCATCTCTATGTTGCGTCAAGGGTTAGAGCAGCGCATGCCAGAGAACATCATTGCCCGAGCTAAGCGGCGCGACACCTTCTGGTAGCAGTCAAATTTTCTCACTCTTTATAACAAAGCCCACTTCGCTGAGTGGGCTTTGTTGTTTCTGTTGAGTCTTAATGTTTAGCCAAGTTACATCACTTTATGTGGGCCAAAACACTCGTAATGGATTTGCTCACTGGTGAGGCCAAGCGTAACTAACTGCTTGGCGGCATATTGCATAAAACCAATGGGCCCACAAAGGTAAACTTGCGCATTCTCTGCTTGTAGCTTGTCGCGTATCTCATCCAGTTTGAGCAAACCCGTGAAATGAAAATCATCACCGAGGCGATCTTCGGCGCGTGGCTGATTGTACCAAATTGCTGTTTGCCCCTGTTCGAGCTTGGAAACTAAAGCCTTGGTGTGCTGTTTAAAGGCGTGCTGCTGGCCATTTTCCGTTGCATGTACCCAAGTAAGCGGTGCTTGATGCTCAGATAAGCTTTCCAGCATGGCAAGCATCGGGGTTAAGCCGACACCTGCAGAGATAAGCACGACTGGGGTTTGGGGCGTGACGTCGAGGTAAAAATCCCCCGCAGGTGCGGTGAGTTTGACCGTTTCGCCTACTTGCAGTGTATCGTGCAGATAGCTGGACACCAAACCGCCGAACTCGCGTTTTACGGAAATACGGTAGAAACCCTCTTGTGGCGCACTCGATAAACTGTATTGACGGATCTCTTGATGCTCGAGGCTTGGGTGCTGGATATGAATGCCAATGTATTGCCCCGGTTTATAGCGAGCAACGTTTAAGCCATCGGTGGGTTTGAAAACGAAGCTGCAAATGGTGCTGCTTTCATAGTGTTTATCGATCAATTCAAATTCGCGTACCCCACGCCATCCGCCTTCTTGCGCTTGATTATGCTGATAAATCTGCTCTTCTCGGGCAATAAAGAGATTGGCTAACACGCCATATGCTTCGGCCCACGCATTGAGCACGGCTTCTCCTGGCGAAAAAAGCTCATCAATGGTGGCAAGCAAGTGGCTGCCAACAATCTGGTATTGGTCGGCAGAGATGAGAAAGCTGGAATGCTTGTGGGCGATTTTTTCGACCGCTCCCAGCAGGGCAGGAAGGTTGTCTATGTTGTTGGCATACGCGCAAATTGCATTAAACAACGCTTCTCGCTGATCGCCGTTACGCTGATTACTCATGTTAAAAATTTCTTTGAGTTCGGGGTGATGGGTAAACATGCGTTGGTAGAAATGCGCGGTCAATTGAGGACCCGTTTCTGCCAGAAGTGGCGCGGTGGATTTAACAATCTGGATGGTGTTTTCGCTGAGCATCGCGGGCTTCCTTTGAAGAGTGAGCAGTTTTTATTAGTAATAAGTTTTAAGTTGCATTATCAATGCATGTTTAAAGTTGTATCTCAAATGTATCTTTCACGCAAGAAAAGTTTTAGACTTTCAAAACGACACAGGAGAGCAAAATGCAACTAACCAGTTTTACCGATTACGGTTTACGTACCCTGATTTATCTTGCTTCCTTACCCGAAAATCAGTTGACCAATATTACGGAAGTAACTGATCTGTTTTCCGTTTCTCGAAATCATTTAGTGAAAGTGATCAATCGTCTTGGTCAACTTGGCTACATTCAAACCGTGCGAGGAAAAAACGGCGGCATTCGTCTCAATCGTCCGGCTAGCACGATCTCGGTCGGTGAAGTGGTCAGAGACTTAGAACCTTTGGTGCTGGTCAACTGTTCAACTGAGTTTTGTCACATCACCCCTGCATGTCGTTTGAAAGAGCGACTGGCGCGTGCAAAACAAGCGTTTTTAGCGGAACTGGATCAATGCACGATTGACGATTTATTGAGTGATAATGCAGAACTGATGATCCTTCTTGCTAGAGCGTAGCCATTCTTTTTCAAAGCAATTCTGTAGCTTATCGAGAGACTCGGATATACTAACGCTATACCTTCCTTGCTAAATAGGCGTGCCTATGTCAGACGTAATTCAAAACGATCCTTTTGCTGATCGTGAATCAGAAAACTACGAAAATCCCATTCCGAGCAGGGAGTTCATTCTTGAATTCCTCGCGCAGGCTGGCGTTCCGATGAATCGCAACGATTTGTTTGAAGCGCTGCATCTCAAAGATGAAGAACAGTACGAAGGGCTAAGACGCCGCTTGCGTGCCATGGAGCGCGACGGGCAACTGGTGTTTACGCGTCGTCAGTGCTATGCCTTGCCTGAAAAGCTGGAGATGATCAAAGGTTACGTGATTGGACACAAAGACGGGCACGGCTGGGTAAGGCCGGATGGCAGCACCAACAAAGATGATGACATCTTGCTGCCGCACCACCAGATGCGTAGCGTGATCCACGGCGATTATGTCTTGGTGCAACCGACCGACAACAGCAAGCGAGGGCGTCGCGAAGGTCGTCTTGTACGCATTCTTGAAGAGCGCCAATCGCAAATCGTCGGCCGTTTCTTCCTTGAGTATGGCTACTCTTATGTGGTGCCAGATGATTCGCGCATTAGCCAAGATATTCTGATCCCGAATGAACTCAAAGCGGGAGCGCGCATGGGCAATGTGGTCGTTATTGAGATCACCGACCGTGGCGCTCGCTCTCGTGGCATGATGGGCAAAGTGGTGGAAGTGTTAGGCGAGAACATGGCGCCGGGTATGGAGACGCAGATTGCGATTCGTACCCACCAGATCCCACACGAATGGCCGCAAGAAGTGGAAAAGCAAATCGCCAACTTAGGTGAAGAAGTGCCTGAAGAGGCCAAAGTTGGACGTGTGGATCTGCGTCAACTGCCACTTGTTACCATTGATGGCGAAGACGCCCGTGACTTCGACGATGCCGTTTACTGCGAGAAGAAAAAAGGCGGTGGCTGGCGCTTGTGGGTGGCGATTGCTGACGTGAGTTACTACGTGCGGCCAGATACGGCGCTTGACAAAGAAGCCATCAACCGCGGTAACTCCGTTTACTTCCCATCGCAAGTGGTACCTATGTTGCCGGAAGTACTGTCAAATGGCTTGTGTTCTTTGAACCCACAAGTTGATCGCTTGTGCATGGTGTGCGAAATGACCATTTCCGACACCGGAAAACTCTCAGGGTACAAACATTACGAAGCGGTGATGAATTCGCACGCCCGTTTGACTTACACCAAAGTGAGCGACATTCTCGAGGGCGATGAGGAGTTGCGTGAACGCTACGCAGCTTTAGTGCCGCATCTGGAAGAGCTGCATGCGATGTACAAAGTGCTCAAAGCGGCTCGCGATCAGCGCGGTGCGATTGAGTTTGAAACGGTGGAAACTAAGTTCATTTTCAACCCTGAGCGTAAGATCGAAAGCATTGAACCTGTGATTCGCAACGATGCGCACAAGATCATCGAAGAGTGTATGATCATGGCGAACATCGCTTCGGCCTCTTTGGTGGAAAAAGCCAAAGAGCCCGCTCTGTACCGCGTTCATGAATCTCCTGGAGAGCTGCGTTTGCAAGGTTTCCGCGATTTTCTCAGCGAGCTAGGGCTTGATCTGAAAGGAGGCTTAGAACCTTCGCCGACCGATTATGCGGATTTGGTCAAACAGATTGGTGAGCGAGCCGATAAAGAGTTGATCCAAACCATGCTGCTGCGCTCGATGAAGCAAGCGGTCTACAATGCCGACAACGCCGGTCACTTTGGCTTGGCGCTGAAGCGTTACGCACACTTTACCTCACCTATCCGCCGCTATCCGGATCTCTTGCTGCATCGTGCAATCAAATACCTGATTGCCAAAGAAGAGGGACGTAATCAGGACCGTTGGACGCCGACGGGCGGCTACCACTACTCTTTCGATGACATGGATTTCTACGGTGAGCAGTGCTCAATGACTGAGCGCCGTGCTGATGATGCGACTCGTGAAGTGGCCGATTGGCTTAAGTGTGAGTACATGCAGGATCATGTTGGCGATGAACTCGACGGTGTGATTGCCAATGTAACCAGTTTTGGTTTCTTTGTGCGCTTAACTGAGCTGCACATCGATGGCTTAGTGCACATCTCGACCCTAGCAAATGACTACTATCAGTTTGATCCGATTGGCCAAAGATTGATTGGCGAAAGCTTTGGGCACATCTATCGTCTCGGTGATGCAGTTAAAGTGAAAGTGCTGTCGGTCAATCTAGACGATAGACAAATTGACTTTGAGTTGGTGGGAACCAGCCGTAAGCTACGCGGCGAAGGAAAAACCGCGAAAAAACGTGTCGCTGAAGCGAAAGAAAAGGCCAAAGCGAAGAAAAAAGGCATCGCCAAGGCCTCTGGCAAAACCATGCGCCATGAGCCAGTGATCGAACCAACCAAACGTCCTGCCCCCGTTGAAGGAGCAGACAAAAAGCAGAAAGTAAAAAAAGCGCGTAAGAAAAAACCACACAGTAAGCCAAAGAAAACCAAGCGCAGTGCAAAAGCAGCTGAGTGAGCAGGCAGTGGTCTTCTACACGAGTAAACAGGTTAAGCAATGAGTAATGAATTTATTTACGGTATTCACGCGGTAAAAGCGGTTTTAGCGCGTGAGCCAGAACGTTTTATTGAAGCCTATGTGCTGAAAGGCCGTCAGGATGATCGCCTGATGCCGATTTTAGGCGAGCTGCAAATGGTGGGGGTTTCCATTCAGCAAATGGCACGAAAAACCTTAGATGACAAAGCGCACGGCGCGAACCATCAGGGTATTATTGCCAAAGTGAAACCCGCTAAGCAGTTGAACGAAAACGATCTGGATGACATTTTAGCTCAGCATACGACGCCACTATTGCTGGTGTTGGATGGGGTGACCGATCCGCATAACTTAGGCGCGTGTTTACGCAATGCGGACGCGGCTGGTGTGGCTGCTGTGATTGTGCCGAAAGACAAATCAGCGCCAATGACCGCGACGGTGAGCAAAGTGGCGTGTGGCGCAGCGGAAACGGTGCCGCTGATTCGTGTGACCAACTTAGCGCGCACCATGCGTCATCTGCAGGAAAAAGGTATCTGGTTTGTTGGCACGGCAGGTGAAGCAACGCACGATATTTATCAGGCCAAGCTGACTGGCCCGTTGGCGATTGTCATGGGCGCTGAAGGTGACGGCATGCGCCGTTTGACTCGGGAAACGTGCGATGACTTAATCAAAATTCCGATGGCGGGCAGTGTCTCTAGCCTCAATGTGTCGGTGGCGTCGGGTATTTGCCTTTTTGAAGCGGTGCGTCAGAGACTGGCGTCACAGTAAGCGGACAGGTATAGTACCCGCAACGGTCATTTAGAAAGGATGGGCATGCCCATCCTTCGTTTTTTAGAGAATTTCCATTTTATGTTTCAACAAGACATTCAACTGATCGCTTTTGATCTCGATGGCACATTGCTCGACAGTGTGCCTGATCTGGCGGTCGCTGCGGATCAAGCGGTACAAGCCTTGGGCTTTCCTAGTGTGAGTGAAGTGCAAGTGCGCGATTACGTTGGCAACGGGGCTGATATCTTGATTGGTCGCGCGCTGAGTCAAAACTTGACCATTGACCCGAGTTTGAGTGATGAGCTGCGCGGCAAAGCGCGTGAGCTGTTTGATGATTTCTATCAGCAGACAGGGCATCGCTTGAGTCATTTGTACCCGACGGTCAAAGAGACGCTGCAAGAGCTGCATCGTGCGGGCATAAAAATGGCGCTGGTTACCAATAAACCGAGCAAATTTGTTCCGGATGTTTTAGTGCAGCATGGTATCGCCGACTATTTTGTGGACGTGATCGGTGGAGATACTTTTGCTGAGCGCAAACCCAACCCGATTGCGCTCAACTGGCTGCTGGAAAAGCATCAGTTGACTGCTGCGCAAATGCTGATGGTCGGCGACTCGAAAAACGACATTCTTGCGGCGAAAAATGCTGGTTGTGCCTCATTTGGTTTGACGTATGGCTACAATCACGGAGAGCCAATAGCCAACTCCAACCCTGATTATGTCGCGGATTCTCTAGCCAAACTGCTGGATGTGGTGCTCGTTTCTGCCTGAAGTGCGATTCGTCTCGGCCCAACGCAGTGAAAACCACTAGAAAAATACTCATCAATGAGTACACTGAGAAAACCGTGCGCCGAGTCTGCACGGTTTTTCATTTATTTAAGATTAAGAAGTCAAAGGAAGCATTTCATGAGCAAACCCATCGTATTGAGTGGTGTTCAACCGTCAGGTGAACTAAGTATCGGTAACTACTTGGGTGCTCTACGTCAATGGCAACAGATGCAAGACGACTATGATTGCCAATATTGCGTGGTTGATCTTCATGCCATCACGGTTCGCCAAGATCCGAAAGCATTGCATGAAGCGACCCTCGATGCATTGGCCATCTGTCTCGCAGTTGGTGTTGATCCGAAGAAGAGCACGCTATTTGTTCAGTCCCATGTACCAGAGCATGCTCAGCTTGGTTGGCTTCTTAACTGTTATACCCAAATGGGCGAATTGAGCCGCATGACTCAGTTTAAAGACAAATCTGCCCGTTACGCCAACGATGTGAACGTTGGTTTGTTTGGTTACCCAGTGTTGATGGCCGCGGATATTTTACTCTACGGTGCGCACCAAGTGCCCGTGGGCAGCGATCAGAAGCAGCATCTGGAACTGGCTCGTGATATTGCCACTCGTTTCAACAACATCTACTCACCAGACAACCCAATTTTCACTATTCCTGAGCCATACATTCCAACGGTTAACGCTCGTGTTATGAGCTTGCAGGATGCGACCAAGAAGATGTCGAAATCGGATGACAACCGTAAGAACGTGATCACCTTGCTGGAAGATCCAAAATCGATTCTCAAGAAGATCAACAAAGCGCAAACGGATACTGAAACGCCACCGCGTATCGCCCATGATTGGGACAACAAAGCGGGCATCTCGAATCTGATGGGGCTGTACTCAGCAGCCACAGGGATGAGCCTTGCAGAGATCGAAGCCAAATACCAAGGCGTAGAAATGTATGGTCCATTTAAGAAAGATGTTGGTGAAGCACTGGTGGCAATGCTTGAGCCGATTCAAGCCGAGTACCATCGCATTCGTGAAGATCGCACTTATATGAATGAAGTGATGCGCCAAGGTGCAGAAAAAGCGTCAGCACGCGCCGCGCAAACACTGAAACAAGTTTACCAAGCCGTGGGTTTTGTGACGCGTCCATAAATCAGAAATATTTTGCAAATAATAGAAGGTCGTCAATCAGTGCGTAATGCCGATCAGTTAAGAAAAGTTTTTGAGATCATTTGACCGATCCTCAAAAGGCTTCAAAATCCGATATTAGGAAACTAATATCGGATTTTTCATGTCTTTAGAGAGCCAACTTGCGAGTACTTTTCGCTCATGCAATACCTTCCATCACTTTGACAAATACTCTGAAATTCTTAGTCCAGAGCTTATCCAGCAAGGTTTTGAAAAAGCTGGCGTAGCAACAGTTAGAAGAAGACGTTTACCCTTGGAAGCAGTACTTTGGTCCGTTGTTGGAATGAGTCTTTTTCGGCAACAATCTGTTTGGGATATTGCTAACCAACTTGATATTGTCCTACCAGACAAACGGCGCTTTGTTGCGCCAAGTGCTGTTGTCCAAGCTAGGCAGAGATTAGGCGAAGAAGGTGTTAAACAAGTCTTTAAGACGATGGCGGCTCAGAGTTATCAATCTTCTAAATTTGAAACTTGGTGTGGACTCAATCTCCTATCTGTCGATGGTGTCGTTTGGAGAACAGCGGATACACCTGAAAATCATCAAGAGTTTAAAGCACAGCGTAATCAGTCATCTGAAAATATTTACCCTAAGGTACGCATGGTTTGCTTGATGGAGCTTACAAGCCATCAGCTCATCGATAGTGCATTCTCTGACTATCGAACCAACGAAATGCGGCTTGCAGAAGAGCTCATAGAACAAACGCCAGACCATTCTCTGACTATTTTTGACAAAGGATATTACTCTCTGGGACTGCTGAACCGCTGGAACAAAGTCGGCCAAGAGAGGCATTGGATGCTTCCTGTGAGAAAAGACTTCCAGTATGAAGTCGTTCATAGGTACAGCAAGAGTGATGCAATCGTTGCGATTAAAACCACTCCTCAGGCAAGAAAGAAGTTTAGTGAACTTCCTGATGTAGTTGAAGCAAGGCTAGTCTCGAAAATCATTAACGGTAAAGAGTATCAGATACTTACCTCAATGCGTGACGGGTTACGTTTTCCTGGCGAAGAAATTGTAGAGCTCTATCGTTATCGCTGGGAAATCGAATTAGGCTATCGGGAAATGAAGGAAACCTTGCTTGACAGAGAGTATACATTGCGAAGCAAGCGTCCAGATATGGTTAAGCAGGAGCTCTGGGGTATTCTACTAGCCTATAACCTTATCAGGCAGGTTATGACAAAAGCGGCAAGTAGGTTAGATAGTGTCTGGCCAAATCAACTGAGCTTTACGAGCAGTGCTATGGCTGTGACGCAATACTTTGCAGCGTTGCCTTTAACAAGCCCAGGAAAGCTCCCTAAACACTATGAAGTATTACTGGAGCATGTATCCATGTTTATCCTACCACCTCGAAGAGAAGATAGAAGTTATCCTCGATGGGTGAAGTTGAAACCCAAGAAGTACGCGACAAATAGAAAAAATGCCAGTCAGCTTAACTGACTGGCATTACGCCAATCAGTGCGGCCTTTTTTATTATTTCTTGCCTGCACTAATATATTTCATCGGCTTATCATAATTAAAAATGTAAAACTGAGCGTTTGCTCTAACTTTGTCAATGTTGAGTTATTGTTGTTTATATTAACAACGATATTTGTTGAAAATATAAAACCCTTCGTATTAATACTTTTATAATTGTGAAACATTTCGCATTTAACATGCTTATCTCTTTTCTTTTTGCATAAAAGAGAGACATTAGTCCAGTTTAGATAAGATCTGGTTAAACGGAACCTCTCCTCGCAGCGAAAGAAGCGAGCACGGCTTTGTGTGCCTAAAATTTGACCGATAAATATCCTGTTGGCCAATCAATGTAATAACAGAGCCCTGTTTACCATACAGAACATCATTCCAAGTTGGATTTTAAGATACAAGGAAATAGCAATGTTAAAACGAAATGCAGTGGCAATAGCGATATCTTCGCTATGTATGGCGACCGCAGTGAATGCTGCCACTATTTATCAGGACGATAATGGTGATTACCTGAAATTATATGGTGAAGTCGGCGTTGGTGGTCATATCGGGGCAAATTACGAATACGGCGAGTTTTTCAAAGACCAAAGCTTCATCGATGACTCATTCGCTACCATGGGCGTACGTGGCAAAAACGATCGCATGCACTACCGTTTAGAGCTCGATTACGAACGCGAAAACTGGGCAGGTGGCTCTGGCGATTTAGTGCTAAGTATCGACAAACTTTTTATCGGCTATGACGTGGTTCAAAGTCAGCGATTTAGCCAATACGTTGAAGTGGGCCTGACCGATACGGCGTTCGATGATTACGACAAATGGGGCGACTTTACCTTTGATACCACGGTGGAAACTGGCGAAGCGGGTGACCAAGACATCACGGCCAAGTACGAAGGGCAATTCTTCACCTACCTCAAAACGGGTGTCTCTTATACCTATGGTGGTAAATCTTCTTCTGGTGACGAGCTAGGCGATATTGTTAACGGCTATATTGGTTTCTTCCACGACAGCTTCTCTGTCGTACTTGGCCTAGAAGGCCGTGGTGGTTCAGACGGTGCAACAAAATACGGCGAGCAACGCCTGGTTGGTCTGGGCGCACGATTGGCTGTCACCGATACCATCCATCTTGGTATCAATGGTTTCTTCGAGAAAGAAGATATTGCACAGAACAAAGCCTTACAGTCTGTAGATACTACGACAGGGAAGAAAACCTACATTCACAATGAATATGAAACAGAAGAAAACAAGGGCTACCTTGCTTCTGCTAAATACATTTTCAGCAAGAACTTGGAGTTCACCGCTTCCTACAACTTTGAAGAGTATGAGAAGTGGGAGAAAAACAATCAGAAGTTAAACGCAAACCAGTATAGCTGGGGGGATAGCCGCACTTGGGGCACGGTTGGCGTGAACTACAAACCAACCAAATCCAGTGTGATTGCGCTTGAGTTAAACGCAGGTGAAGCCGCACAAGATGCCTATGCGTATGCGCGTGTTTACTTCTAATCGTGTCAGAGGGAATGAGAAAAATGAATAGAAAAATGACTTTACTTGCTGGTGCGATTAGTAGCGTATTAAGTGGCGCAGCGCTAGCGGATATTAACCACATCTTAATTTCAGAATATGTTGATGGCTCAGGTAGTTATGCTAAGAATACTGCCGTTGAATTGACCAATACAGGTAGTACAGATTACACCTTCGATGACACTGTTGGCCTTTTCTACAGCTCTTATAAGAACCAAGTATTGGTAGCGGGTTCTGGTGATGGTCAAGGCAAAGGCAATGGAACATCGATTTTGACCGGAAAAACCATTCCAGCAGGTAAGAGTCTGGTGATTGTCAATGGCGATGCAACTGCGGAGCTCACAGATTATGTCGAGCAAAATGGCGGCATTTTGCTGAAAACAGGTAACTGGTCGACTGACCGCTATGACTCATTGAACTTCAATGGGGGTGAAGCGGTTTGGATCGGTAGCAAAGATGCGCCGCTCGATATCATCGGTGAAAACAGCAACAACTGGGGCGCGGACGTTACCTACAAACGCGTCAATACCGCGATGACGCAGAACGCGGCATTTGTGGAAGCGAACTGGGCCGCTGAAGCGGTGGACACTTTCGCTGATCTGGGTAAGCCAACGTTTGTTGAGCCACCTGCGCCGCCCACACCTCCAACTGAAGTTACTCTTGCTGAAGTGCAAGGTTCGGGAATGTTCTCGCCATTGATTGAGAAAGAGCATGGCAGCGATCTTAAGGAAGATAAGTTCTACGAAACCGAAGAAAACTATAAGTTGACCGCACGTGTTAGCCATGTGTTGACCAGTGCCAACAACGGCATCTCGAAAGGTTTCTTCCTCTACGATGAAGACAACAATCCAGCCACTTCCAATGGCCTTTTTGTTTACTCGAACAAAGCCAACGCAGATATGGTGGGCCAAGAGATCACGGTGATCGGTAAGGTACGTGAATACTTCGGCCAAACGCAGTTTAAACTGGAAACGGATGGTGAGTGGGTTGTTACCGATAGCAATAAAATCACGATTGCTCCTGCGGAAATGAAACGTCTTGAGTCTGATGGAGCATCTTTTGCTAAAACGCTGGAGCGTTACGAGGGCATGCTGGTTAAGCTGGTTGAAGACATGGATGATGCCCAAGAGGGCAATCAAAGTATGCGTGTCACGCGTGCCTTTAACTTCGACTTTGAGCTTCTAGACAAAAAGCAGTACCGAAACAACATGGTGCTTGCGTATGAACGTCCGAACTTCCACCCGAACCAAGATCACGTGGCAGGCAGTTTCGAATCTCTTATGCAGTTAAGTCAAAACAGAGATCGTACTCTGTTTATTGACAGTGCCGTTGCGCCAAAGAATGGTGAAATTCCTTATTACCCAGCGTTTAATAGCGACCCACAGAAAAACTATATTCGTATCAACGATACGGTCAAAAACCTTGAAGGTGTCATGACCTACAGTTACGACGAATATCGTCTAGTGCCAAGCAATCAGTTGAGTACCAGTGACATCGTACACAATACGCCACGCACGACTGCGCCAAGTATCAATACCGATAATGGTTCTGACGGCTTTGTTATTAAAGTGGCAACACAAAACGTACTCAACTATTTCAACTCGCCATTCGGTGGGTCAGATAACAAGTTTGGTGATAACCGTGGTGCCGAATCCTCGCTGGAATTTGAACGTCAGCAGGCAAAAATTGTTGAGGCCATCAATGGCTTGAATGCCGATATCGTCGGTTTGATGGAAGTGGAAAACAATGGTTTTGGTGACTTTGGTGCAATCAAAACCTTGTTGGCTGCCATTAATGCGAAGTATGACTATGAAGATTATGGCGATCGCAATCATGCTCGCTCGATCCACAATCGTTATGTCTTTGTTGGCTTTGATAAAAATGGCGACCAAGTGTTGGATGATCTCGACACCATCGGCAGTGATGCGATCACCACAGGCTTAATCTATCGCCCTTCTAAAGTGTCACTACAGTTTGGCAAAGTCATCCCAATGCCTGAGCAGCATGCTCCGATGATTGAATACCCAGAAGGGGGCGCGATTGTTGGTGAAGATGGTGAGATCCGTGAAAGCGGCGCCAACTTCCAGCGCAATACCATTGCTGCGACCTTTAGCGTACTCAATACCGGTAAGAAACTGACTGTTGCTATTAACCATTTGAAATCAAAAGGCTCAACCTGTTATGAAGATTGGGCTGGATGGCAGAACTGGGCGAATTTCAACCCAGTGACCGACGATGTTCGCGATGACGACTACCAAGGCGCATGTGAGAACTTCCGTGTTGCAGCCGCAGTGCATCTGGGCGAAGAGATGGCCAAGCTTCCGGGTGATAAAGTGCTGCTGGGCGACATGAACTCCTACGCGCACGAAGATCCTATGCTGGTTCTGACCAATAACTCAACGGGCAAAGCGCTATACGCAGCAGGTTATACCTATATCGATGGTCAGCCACAGTATGGTCCTGAAGGTGCTCGCATCACCAAAACGTATGGCTACCTGAACGCAGTGGATCTATTTACTGAGCAAGGTGAAACGTCATGGAGTTACTCGTATAACAATGAGATTGGTTCGCTTGACCATCTCTTGGTTTCGCCATCAATGAAAGATCGCTTAGTGGATGCGAAAGACTGGCACATCAACGCGCCAGAATCGAACCTCTACGATTATGGTAACTATAAGAAAGAACCGAGTGAACAGAGCAATCCATTCTACGCGCAAACGCCGTACCGTTCATCAGACCATGACCCTGCGCTACTGGTGATTGGTTACAAATATGGTGAAGCGGGTGAAAACCCAGTCACTGTTGCGGTGAAAAGTGGCCGAGCGGACATTGCTTTCCCAGTGTCAGCCAAAGCGAAGAAAGGAGACGTAGCTGAGATCGCTATCTCGCCTCGCCCTGCAGGCGTCGCGCTGCCGAAAGTAACTTTGAGCAATGATGGTGCGCAAACGGTGATGTTTGATGTGGTTGGCCTGAATGCGGGCGAGTACACCTTCACCATGACGCTGAAGCGTGATGCGGTTGAGAAGAGCGCAGCACAAGAGACCGTTGAAAGCAAAGCGCTGGAAATGTCGGTGGTTAAACGTGACTCAAGCAATGTGAAGCCAGTGTATCCAGAGAACGACGGTTCTGGTGGTAGTTTCGGCTTTGGTGCCCTGCTGTCACTCCTTGGCCTAGGCCTGCTACGCCGTCGTCGTTGATCGGCTCTGAAAGGGTTGGCGCTGCTGCGTCAGCCCTTTTCCTTCTTCAAGTGGATGGCTCAACACGGGCACTCACACATCAAAAACTTGTTTACCGATGAGGGTTAACAATGAAAAAAAGTCTTATAGCCGCCGCTATTGGGGCGGTGGTTGCACCTAGTGTGCATGCCAATATCGTCATCTCGGAGATCACTGAAGGCAGTGGTAATAACAAAGCGATTGAAATTGCAAACGTCGGCACAGCGTCAGTGTTGCTTGATGGCTACACCGTGGAGCTGGCGGGCAACGGCAAAGATTGGGGAAATAAGCTCTCTCTCGATGGCGTGACCTTGGCCTCTGGGCAAACCTACGTGATCATCAATAGCGGAGCGGCTGCGGACCTCAAAGCAAAAGGCAACGTTGAATCAACCGTCACTTATTTTAACGGTAACGACGACGTAGCGATTAAACAAAATGGCACTGTGATTGATATTGTAGGCAATCGTGACGGTGTGGATTTCAACAAAGATGTTACGTTAAGACGCACCGACTTCTCGCCATCGACCACTTATGATGCCAATAAGTTTGCCACCGTGGATATGAATGATTGGAGTGATTTTGGCAACGTCGACCTCGGCGGAGGCACCAATCCCGATCCTGACCCAGATCCCGATCCAGATCCACAGCCGCAAGTGCTGATCAGCGCTCTGCAAGGCAGCGGCTGGGCATCGCCTTATACTGATCCGGCCAACGGCAAGTTTATCTCTAGCGAGAGCTTTACTGTTGAAGGGGTGATCACGGCGATTCAAACGCAAGCGTTGGACGGGGATTTACCAGTCGGTTTCTTCATGCAAGATGAAACGCCAGATAGCGATGCGAAAACGTCAGACGGTATTTTTGTGGCGGCCAGTGTGGATGGGCTTGCCGTTGGCGACAAAGTACGTGTTACTGGCCCTGTCGAGGAAAACTACGGCTGGACACAAATGCCAGCGACCGCAGTCGAGAAAACCGGAACGGGAAGCGTGAGCGCGGTTGCGGTGACGGCACTCAGCGACGACGCAGAGTTTGATTTTACCTTAGAACGCTACGAAGGCATGCTGGTGAAGCTGACTTCCACCACCGACATGAAAGTGTCTCGCAGCTACAGTTTTGATGAAGGACCACAGCGTTACAACTTGGTGCTGACTCAGGGCAAAGTGAATGTCCACCCGAATCAATCTTTCTTCCCCGGAACACAACAAGCAGCGCAAGCGGCTGATTGTAATGATGATGCTCGTCTAGTGGTGGAATCATTTAGCAAAGATACTCAAGGCCAACCAAGTTGGTACCCTGAGTTCGGCAAAACAGACATCGACCAAAACGGCTCGAGTGAAGATTACATTCGAGTGGGTGACCGCGCGAGCAATCTGCAAGGTGTGCTCGGCTATTCTCACTCGGACTACCGTCTGTATGTCACGGAAGAGGCGAACAACGATACCTTTATTGCTCGTGGCAACAACCGTACTCAGGCGCCAGTGCTGAAATCAGGCGACGTGCGCATTGCGACTTTCAATACCGATGAATACTTCAATAGCTTGGTTGGTAATGGCGAGGCGAATCCGTATCTCAGCGCAGGGCAAACTGCGGGGGCAGAAAATGCCACGGTATTGCAACAGCAAACGGCTAAATTGGCTGCGGCATTGGTTGCACTCGATGCCGACATCGTTGGTGTGATTGGGGTAGAGAACAATGGCTTTGGTGAAAGCTCTGCGATTGTGCAGTTGGTGTCTGCCGTCAATGCCAAACTGCCAGAAGCGAAAAAGTATGAGATCGTCAAAGAGAAAGATCTTACGCACATCGGTCGCTTGGCGAGCAGCAACTATGTCATCTATCGCCCTAGCGTTGCGGGTATAAAAGCCACTCAGGTGATTGCGATGCCAGAGCAGCGTTTGGATGGTGGGCAAGTCATCGCTCAGTCAGATGCGCTGGTGCCTGAGTTCTCTTTTAAAGATCGTGACGAAACACTGACGGTTGCCGTAACGCAATTTGTCGATAAAGATCAAGCGTGTTTGGAGGATACCTCCAATAGCGATAGACAAGGTGCATGTGAGAACTTGCGCGTCTCTGCTGCCGATTATCTTGGCCAGAAACTGGCTGGCATCGACGGAGAGAAGGTGATTCTCGGTAACCTCAATAGCTATGGCAAAGAAGACGCCATCACCGTTCTGACTAATCGCACCGCGTTGCCAGCGGGCTACAAAGTCAAAACCGCGGCTCAAACGTTTGTTGAAGACAAAGCGTTTGATAGCGAGAGTCGTGTGATCGAGGCCAGCTACGGATACGAAAATGTGCTCGATATTGTGGCACCAAAGAGCTTCAACAGCTTGAACGGCGATGAAAGTGGCAATTTGGATTACATCCTCACATCCGCTGGCTTGAAAGCGAATGTACTGGATGCTGGTCATTGGCACATCAATGCCGCTGAATCTGCCTTGTTTGCGGCTGATCACAGCCTAGGACAAAACTATGCAGATGCCTACCGCGCGGCTGAAATCGATCCTGTTGTGGTGGACATCTCCTTTGCTGGTAAGCCGCTTGATCCTGTCGATCCAACGCTGCCTGGTGATAAACCGATCGTTGTTGGGACACCGATTGCACTGCCAAGCGAACCGATCAATGAGCCGCGTCTCGAAGCGCCGTCAACGGCTGGTTTTAAATATCTTGTCGATCTAACCGCGTACACGGGCTCTTCTTATCTCAAAGTGGGTGACGAAGTGGTGGTGAGCTTTAGTGACGCCAATGCAGCTTCTGTCGCTACCTCGTCCAGTGTTGCCAAAGACGTGCTGGATGAGTTTGAAATCGCACTGGGTTGGACTGAAGTGCCTATCACGGGTATTGCTGCTGGTGAATATACGGTGACCACTAGTATTGATGGCACGGTATTAGAGCGTAAACAAGTGGCGGTTGCTGATAACAGCAGTGACTCGGATGGCGGTAGCACTGGCTTAGGCGCGCTGTTGGCGTTACTCGGCCTTGGCTTCTTACGCCGTAAGTTCAACTAATTCGCTGCCTAAAGGAGAGGAGTGCTTGCACTCCTGAGCAAAAGATATGAAAAAGACATTATTGACTTTACTGATTCCATGCGCGTTTAGTGCGAGCGCCGCTTACCAGCAAGCCCACGATCCTCATGTGGTGGGCGGGTTGCCTACCGTGACCTGTCAGATGGAAATCGTGACACCGCCCGTCACTCCGGGAGAAACCCATAACCCGGATGGTTACTACGATAGCGCGCTCGATCTGAGCGGAGATGTCCTGAAAGCGGCGCTAAACCAAATCATTTCGACTGGCATCACCAAGCTACCGTACTCTTCGAGCAGCTTTGATGTGTGGGATGCACTGGATATCACCGATGAAGATCCAAACAACAGTAACAATGTGATTCTACTCTATACCGGACGTTCACAAGCGAAAGGGCAGAAATCAGGTCAGGGCTCGCTGGGTCAAGATAACTGGAACCGCGAGCATACCTATCCGAAATCGAATGGTGGCTTTGATAACAGCAACGCTTACGCGTACACCGATATCCACCACCTGCGTCCAGCGGATGAATCGGTCAATGGTAGACGAGGTAATCTGGAGTTCGATAACGGCGGCTCTGAAGTAACAGAAGCGCCCGGAAACTACGTTGACAGTGACTCGTTTGAGCCACGTGATGCCGTGAAGGGCGATGTGGCGCGTATGATGTTCTACATGGCGACTCGCTATGAGGGCAAAGACAACAGCGACCCGGCTAATCCAGATCTTGAGCTCGTACCTGCGGTCACCAACAATGGTACCGCGCTGGGCAATGTGTGTGTGTTGCTGGAGTGGAACAGCCAAGATCCGGTGGACAATTTCGAGTTCGAACGCAACGCCAAGATCCAGAAGATTCAGGGTAACCGCAACCCGTTTGTAGATAACCCACACTGGGCTGAGTCTATCTTCCGCAAAGATTGTACGCAGTAGATTTCGAACGGGATATAACCCTTACTATCCAAGGCCAGCGCATGCTGGCCTATCTCCACCCATCCATTACTTCTCTGTTTAACACTCACTTAGTGCGTTCAATGCCTGCTGCTTTCAAAATGTACTTCTCATAGATTGGCTCGCTGGTGCCCTTTTTCACTTTGTAGAGGAAATACTTTTCGAAGGCGATTTTGGCTAAATGCACCCATTGTCCCATCCCGGTCCAGTTGGTATTACGTGGGGGGTTCTGTGGTAGGGCAACAAAGGCCGCGCCTTTATCTCCCATGTCAGCAAGGCATAGTGCGTTCAAGGTCGGTTTGGTATGCATCTGTTCGCCTTTTTCTAGGCTGAGAATGTTTTCTACAATCGTCGTCGTCATGGATTCAATCATAAAGCCCGTTTTTGGTGCACCAACAGGAACCGGTGTTTCTTCCAAGGGAGGAATGGCTACACACACGCCTGCCGCAAAAATTTCAGGATAGACAGGGCTGCGTTGATATTCGTCGGTGAGCACAAACCCTTTGGGATTGCAGAGATCAGGAACCGCAGCAATCGGCGCTGCGCCTTTAAACGGTGGTAGAAACATTGCCATGGTGAAGGGCAGGTGATGTTCAAAATCCACTTCACCTTTGCGATTGAGTTCTTCAATGTGTGCCGTACCGTCTTCAAAGTGCGTGGTTCTGGCGTTACAGATCCATTTGATGCCCCTCTCGCGAAACTCATGTTCCATCAGCGCTTTGGAATCCCCAACGCCCCCCAATCCCATATGACCCACGTACGGTTCACTGGTTATAAAGGTCATTGGAACACGGTCGCGCACTTTCAGTTTTCGCAATTGGCTTTCCAGAGAGAGAATGTATTCGTAGGCCGGGCCGAAACAACTTGCGCCTTGCAGTGCCCCAACGATGACGGGGCCTGGGTTTTCAACCAACTGTTGATAGGCTTGATGGGATTTAACGGCGTGATCAACCGTGCAAATCGACTGGGTAAAGCCATTTTCTGGTCCGGCTCCCGGCACGGTTTCAAACGCCAATTTAGGCCCTGTACAGATCACCAAATAGTCGTAATGATATTCTTCACCATCGCCCGTTTTTAGTCGGCATGCTTTGGCATCAATATGTGCCACACCGGAGACATTGAAAGGAATATTAAATTTTTTTACATAAGGCGTGAGCTCTAAAACGACTTGCTCTTTGGTGCGTTCTCCCAATGCCACCCATGGATTGGATGGAATAAAATGAAACTCCGATCCTTCGTTAATGAGCATGACTTCATGATCGCTGGGCAATTTTTGTCTGAGTTCATACACGACCGACATGCCACCTAAACCGGCACCAATGACTATGGTTCTCTTCATTTTTAATTCCCTTTATTAGCTATTACTAAAGTAATTTTAGGTAAATAATGGTGAACTGCCAAAGCGGAAGTGTCGTCTGGATCATAAAGTGAAGGAAAAGCGTGTTATTGATTGAATCTGTAAGCCGGATTCGTAGAATGCTAAAGTTTTCATCGCTAGGGTCTGTTGACCTTTTGAGATGATTTTTGCAGCAGTTTGTGGGTTCTTTGTGCAAGGCAGAGGCTTTGAATTGTAGTGGCCTACATGATAAGCCGATAACGCAGCAAAAAGGAGCCACAAACGCTGCCCGAAGGGTTCGGCTAAAAGCGTTTTACTCTTTGTTGAGAGGTGTTTTGCTTAGAATGACTAGGCGACAAACCTCTCGTCGCGATTAAAACGCTTTTATCTCGAACAAAATTTAACCGCAAAAGGTCAACAGACCCTAGGCTAAGACAAATTTATGCTGCTGATCATCGACAACTACGACTCGTTTACATACAACCTCTACCAGTATTTCTGTGAACTGGGTGCTGATGTGCGCGTGGTGCGGAATGACGAGATCGATATTGCCGGGATCGAGCATCTTCAACCTACCCATCTGGTGATTTCCCCCGGGCCATGTACGCCCAATGAGGCAGGGATCTCTTTAGCGGCGATCACTCACTTTGCGGGTAAACTGCCGATCCTCGGCGTCTGTCTTGGCCATCAGGCGATTGCCCAAGCCTTTGGTGGGGAAGTGGTACGCGCACGGCAAGTCATGCATGGTAAAACCTCAGCCATTGAGCACAACGGGAAAAGCGTGTTTCGCGGCTTGAACAACCCACTCACCGTTACCCGCTACCACTCGCTGGTGGTCAAAAATGACACCTTACCTGCCGACTTCGAACTCACCGCTTGGACGACGCTGGCAGATGGCTGTATCGACGAAATCATGGGCTATCAGCACAAAACGCTGCCGATTGACGCCGTGCAGTTTCATCCTGAGTCGATCAAAACCGAGCAAGGGCACGCGTTGCTGGCCAATTTCCTCGCCCGTTGAGCGCGTAACCCTGATCTTGATCACCATTCTTAACATTTTCTTCATCTTTTTTTCAGCCAAGGCGAAGTGCAAAACTATTCGCCACTTTTTGCTTTTCCCTTCCCATTTTGCCAGTAAACCAAGTGATTTGTTGCTCGATTAAAAAAATGCTTCATAATTTGCGGAACATGATGCATAAATAATCATAGATAGTGACTATGTGGTATTCCTCCGGGTTGTAAAAAGAATATTTCACTATTGAATTCGTTAATTAATTGTAAATACAATGCCGCATCAGCTTAAATGCAAAACAATATTTGCCGGCCAGTCACAGTCGGTTGGATTCGCTCTCTGCTAGGCGTGCGGTATCAAGAAGGAATGTGCAATGACAGTGGAAATGAAAGTAGATCGTGGTTTGTTTGATGAGGTGATGGTGCCTTGCTACAACCCAATGGAGATGATCCCAGTGAAAGGTGAAGGTTCACGTATTTGGGATCAAAGCGGCAAGGAATACATCGATTTCGCGGGCGGAATCGCGGTGAGTTGTCTGGGCCACTGTCATCCGGTTATGGTCAATGCGCTGACGGAGCAAGCGGGTAAACTGTGGCATTTAAGCAATGTCATGACCAACGAGCCCGCACTGCGACTGGCGAAAAAACTGACCGAAGTGAGTTTTGCCGAGCGCGTCTTCTTTGCCAACTCGGGTGCAGAAGCGAACGAAGCTGCGCTGAAGCTGGCTCGTCGTTACGCGGCGGACGTTTACGGTGCAGAAAAATCTGAAATCATTGCTTTTAAACAAGGTTTCCACGGACGTACTTTCTTTACTGTTACCGTCGGTGGTCAAGCGGCTTACTCGGATGGTTTCGGTCCAAAACCCGGCGATGTGACGCATCTGCCTTACAACGATATCGATGCCTTGCAAGCGCACATTTCCGATCGCACGTGTGCAGTGATGATGGAGCCACTGCAAGGGGAAGGCGGTATCGTGCCACCGACGCCTGAGTTTGTGCAAACCGTGCGCGAGCTGTGCGACAAGCACAATGCCCTGCTCATTTTTGATGAAGTGCAAACGGGCAACGGACGTACAGGTGATTTTTATGCTTATCAAGGCCTTGGTGTGACGCCTGATATTCTCAGCACTGCCAAATCACTCGGTGGCGGCTTCCCAATTGGCGCGATGCTGACGACAGAAAAACTGGCCGCGCACATGAAAGTGGGCACGCACGGTTCGACTTACGGTGGTAACCCGCTCGCTTGTGCGGTCGCGGAAGCGGTGGTGTCAGAAGTCTCCAAGCCAGAAACCTTGCAAGGCGTGAAAGAGCGCGAAGCACTGTTTCGCGAAGGGCTAAGCAAAATTAACGATAAATATCAGATTTTCTCTGAAATCCGTGGCAAAGGCTTGTTGCTCGGCGCGGCGCTCAATGAAGAGTGGCAAGGCCGTGCACGCGACATTTTGGTTGCTGCGGGTAAAGAGGGACTGCTGGTGCTGGTGGCGGGCATGAACGTTGTGCGTTTCACCCCATCACTGGTGATTACCAAACAAGAAATAGAAGAAGGCTTGGCGAAACTGGATAAAGCAATCGCCACTCTGGTTTAAACGCCTCTCAAACAGACGCCTGTCCAGGAAGCGACGGGCGTCTACATCACTTCCTAGGTAGTAAACCTAGGGCCTTCTATGCATCTGGAGGGAGTATTGATGCTAGTTGTTCGCCCTATTGCAATGTCGGACTATGACGCACTGCACACCTGTGCAGTGGAATCGGGACACGGATTTACATCTCTGCCGGTTAATGAAGAACTGTTAACCAATCGAATTACACACTCTGAATACAGCTTTGCCAAACACAACGTTGGTGAGCCGGGCGATGAAGGCTACCTGATGGTCGGCTTTGATGCCGAAAGCGGGGAAGTTGCCGGAACCACAGGTATTGAAGCGGCGATTGGCTGGGACGTGCCTTTTTACTCGTACCACATCAGCAAAATTGTCCACTCCTCGCCAAAACTTGGCGTCAACAATGTGGTGAAGCTGCTCACTTTTGGCAACAACTACACCGGTTGTAGTGAAATTTGTACCTTGTTCTTGCGGGAAAAATTCCGTGAAGGACTCAACGGTCGCTTGATGTCGAAATGCCGCTTTTTGATGATGGCTGAGCATCCGCATCGCTTCTCGAAAACCATTTTCGCCGAAATGCGTGGTGTGTCGGATGCCAATGGCAACTCGCCATTTTGGCAATGGCTTCAGGACCATTTCTTCTCCATCGATTTCACCATGGCGGATTACCTCACTGGTATCGGCAAAAAAGGCTTCATCGCCGATTTGATGCCTAAGCTGCCGATTTACATCAACTTGCTAAGCCCAGAAGCGCAAGCGGTGATCGGCGTGGTGCATGAAAATACTCGTCCAGCGCTCAAGCTGCTTGAGAAAGAAGGTTTTACCAGCCGTGGCTACGTTGACATCTTTGATGGCGGCCCCACGGTGGAGTGTGACCTGCGTAATATTGAATCGGTACGTCACTCAGTGCGAGCGAAAGTGCGCGTTGCGGAGCACTCCAGCTCGCAAGACTTTTTAATAGCCAATACCTCATTTGAAAACTTCCGCGCCACGGCAGCCAAAGCCGCCTATGACCAAGCCTCGTCCAGTGTGATTTTGTCACCGAAAGTGGCACAGGCTCTGATGGTTGAAGATGGCGAATACGTCCGCATGCTAGCGCAGTAATGATTAAGGGAAAGACGATGACACAGTGGATTGCAGGTGAATGGGTAGAAGGGCAAGGCGAAGAGTTCACCTCCTTGTCGCCTTATGACAACCAAGTGGTTTGGCGTGGCAAAGGTGCCACTGAGCCGCAAGTCGAGCAAGCAGTGAAAGCGGCGCGTCACGCATTTCTGAGTTGGAAGAAGCTCACGTTTGCCGAGCGCGAAGCCTACGTGCTGGCCTTTGCCGAGCGTGTCAAAGCGCGCAGCGAAGAGATTGCTCAAGTGATTGCCAAAGAGACTGGCAAACCGCTGTGGGAGACGCGCACCGAAGCGGCGGCAATGGCAGGCAAAATTGCCATTTCGATCCGCGCTTATCATGAACGCACTGGCGAGTCGCAAAAAGAAGCGGCGGGCAACCAAGTTGTCTTGCGCCACCGCCCACTGGGTGTGATGGCCGTCTTTGGCCCGTATAACTTCCCAGCGCACTTACCAAACGGCCACATTGTGCCTGCGTTATTAGCTGGCAATACCGTGGTGTTTAAACCGTCTGAGCAAACGCCTTGGACGGGAGAGCTTGCGATGAAACTGTGGCAAGAAGCGGGTCTGCCAAGTGGCGTGCTAAATCTAGTACAAGGTGGTAAAGAGACTGGGATTGCCTTGTCGCAGTCCAAAGGCATCGATGGCCTGCTGTTTACTGGCAGCGCCAACACGGGTCATCTGCTTCATCGTCAGTTTGCTGGTCAACCCGGCAAAATGCTGGCACTGGAAATGGGCGGTAACAACCCGATGGTGATTTCAGAGCAGTACGGCGATCTCGAGGCGACGGTTTACACCATCATTCAATCGGCATTTATCAGTGCTGGTCAGCGCTGTACTTGTGCACGCCGTTTGTATGTGCCGTTGGGTGAAAAAGGCGACGCACTCATTACTCGTCTGGTGGAAGCGGTGCAAAAGCTTAAAGTCGACCAGCCGTTTGCCGAGCCTGCGCCTTTTATGGGGCCACAAATTTCGCAGGCGGCCGCGCGCTTTATCTTAGACGCGCAGGCCAATCTGCAGTCGCTCGGCGGTGAAAGCTTAATTGAAGCCAAAGCGGGCGAGGCCGCCTTTGTTTCACCGGGGATTATTGATGTCACTCATATCGCGGATTTGCCTGATGAAGAGTACTTTGGACCACTGCTGCAAGTGGTGCGCTATCAAGGCCTCGAGCGTGCGGTTGAGCTGGCGAATGACACCCGCTTTGGTTTGTCGGCTGGCTTAGTCTCGACCGACGATAACGAGTGGGCGTACTTTGTCGATCACATCCGTGCTGGCATTGTTAATCGCAACCGCCAACTGACAGGTGCTAGTGGTGATGCGCCATTTGGCGGACCGGGTGCGTCGGGTAACTTACGTCCGAGTGCTTACTATGCCGCCGACTATTGCGCGTACCCAATGGCATCAATGGAAGGGGCGCAAACGGAACTGCCCGCCACGCTCAGCCCGGGTGTTGAACTTTAATAACGATAACGACCTTTAGGTCTCTGACCTGCGCCGCTTCGAGCCATGAGTCGCGCAGGCTTGTTTGCTTTCAAACAATGAACGTCACAGGTTGAGGATTGCGGCGGTGATGTCTGCACGCACCGCCGCAATCCACTCCCAATACTCTGATAATGTGAACCGATACAACAAGGAGGCGTTATGACGCCAGCTGTGTTATTTGAATCGCTATGGAACGACTATATTCAACGCCTGTGTCCTTCCGCGGCAAAAGTGCATCGACTATTGCAAGAGGATGAAGCCCTGATCAACGACCACATCGCGCTACGAACGTTTAACGTCGAGCCGCTGGGCATTGAAACGCTGGCGAAGCCGTTTATCGAATTAGGCTACAAAGCGTGTGGCGACTATCTGTTTGAAAGCAAAAAATTAGTGGCCAAACATTTTGAGCATCCTGATCCGACTCAGCCTAAAGTCTTTATCAGTGCGTTGAAAATCGATGAATGCTCAGAGGCGCTGCAAGCGATTGTGAAAAAATTGGTTGCTCAAGTGGATACGAGCCAACTGCAAGGCCACGAGTTCCTTTCCGCAGGTCGCTTGTGGGAGTTGAGCTTTGCGGACTATCAAACGCTGGCAAAAGAGAGTGAATATGCCTCTTGGTTGGCGGCGCATGGTTACGGCGCGAACCACTTTACGGTCAGTGTCAATCAGCTCAAAGCATTTGACTCGGTGAAAGGTGTGAACGATCACTTACGTCAAGCGGGTTTTACCATCAATGAAATTGGTGGTGAAGTGAAGGGCACACCGGAAGTGCTGCTGGAGCAATCTTCCACGATGGCAGACAAAGTGGCAGTGCAGTTTATTGAAGGCAGTGAAATCATTCCCGGTGGTTTTTACGAGTTTGCCAAACGCTACCCGATGGAAAATGGCGATCTGTACCCAGGCTTTGTAGCCGCGTCGGCAGATAAGATCTTTGAAAGCACCAACGGTTAAGACGTATCGCGAGAACAAAAAAAGCCACCCAGGGTGGCTTTTTGCAATTTGAACGTCGATTTCTGGCGTGAAATTAACGAGTCCCGTAAACAACAATGGTTTTGCCGTGCGCAGAGATCAGGTTCTGCTCTTCCAGCATTTTCAGAATGCGGCCAACGGTTTCACGTGAACAACCAACAATCTGACCAATCTCTTGACGAGTGATCTTGATCTGCATGCCATCTGGGTGCGTCATCGCATCAGGCTGTTTTGCTAGGTTCAGCAGTGTCTGAGCGATACGGCCAGTCACGTCCAAGAACGCCAAGTCTCCGACTTTCTGGCTGGTCACTTGTAGGCGACTTGCCATCTGCGCCGACAAGCGCATAAGAATGTCTGGATTGACTTGGATTAACTGACGGAATTTCTTGAATGAAATTTCAGCCACTTCACAAGGAGATTTTGCACGAACCCAAGCAGTACGCTCTTGGCCTTCTTCAAACAAGCCTAGCTCACCGATAAAGTCACCTTGGTTCAGGTAAGAAAGAATCATTTCTTTACCTTCTTCGTCTTTGATAAGCACGGCAACAGAACCTTTCACGATGTAGTACAAAGTTTCTGCTTTTTCGCCCGCGTGGATCAGCGTGCTTTTTGAAGGGTACTTATGAATATGACAGTGTGAAAGAAACCACTCTAGTGTTGGGTCGGTTTGAGGTTTACCTAGAACCATAATATCTCACTTCCTCTGCAGGGTACGCTTGCCGCTATCCATATTTTAGCCAAGCCTTGTTATTGACTTGCTAGAATAAGAGCTCTTGATTGATGCTGCAAGCTATCTTGTGTTTCGGTTTGAAATAGTATCCTTTTTCGAAAACGATTTCTTGATTTTAATCGTGTCGAGAATGGGATTTTCTACGCAAAATTGTGCACATGATCACGGTATGAAAAGTAAGCGTGAACCGGCCTCAAATTTTAGCCAATTTTGCCTGTTTCAATCAGTTGTTGCAGGATTGGCTGTACAATCAGTTCCATAGCGAAACTCATTTTGCCTCCCGGCACCACTAAGGTATTGTGTCGCGACATAAAGGATCCGTCGATCATCGCCAATAGATAGGGGAAGTCGACGTTCTTGATGCCGCGCAGGCGAATCACCACAAAACTCTCATCTAAACTCGGGATACCTTTGGCATTGAGTGGGTTGGACGTATCCACCGTCGGCACGCGCTGAAAGTTAATGTGAGTGCGTGAAAATTGCGGGGTGATGTAGTTGAGATAGTCGTCCATTGAACGCACAATCGAATCCATTACCGCTTCGCGCGAATGACCGCGATCACGCGTATCGCGCACGTATTTTTGAATCCATTCCAAGTTGACGATCGGTACCATGCCGATCAAAAAGTCCACGTGCTGCGCAACGTTGACTTCACCATCAACCACCCCGCCGTGCAGCCCCTCATAGAAAAGCACATCGGTGTTTTCGGGCAGCTTTTGCCAGGGTGTGAAGGTACCGGGCATTTGGTTGTAAGGCACGGCTTCGTCAAAGGTGTGCAGATAACGGCGCACTTCGCCAGTGCCCGATTTGCCGTACTGACGGAAAAACTCCGACAGGGCAGGAAAATCGTTGGCTTGTGGTCCAAAGTAGCTGATGTGTCGACCTTGCTCGCGCGCTTTACGGATCTCAACGTCCATCTCTGGGCGAGTGAAACGGTGAAAACTGTCCCCTTCAATCCAAGCTGGCTTGATGGACATCATATTGAACATTTTGCGAAATGCTTCTGACGTTGTCGTCGTGCCGGCACCGGACGAACCTGTGACGGCGATGATTGGATGCTTTGCTGACATGACAAACCCTGTCGTTGTAGTACTTACCTGTCGGGCCGGAATGTGGCTTCCGGCATGTGCAATCGTTTGGCCACTATAACACGTTCCACGTGCTTGTCATGGGATAAGGTGCGGTAAAAATCTCGGCCAACTAAAATTTTTGCTTGAGCTGAATATCAACGGTTTCATGCAGTTCTGAGAAAACGATCACCGCTTCACCTCGCTTGAGCTGGGTTTTTACTTGCTCGATTTTTTGCTCTAATGAGACTTCGCTTTCGCCATAGTCAGTGCCTTCACGCAGAACGAATTCGCGGATCAAATTACTCAGCGCATCGGCACTGATCTCTTGCCAAGGAATGATCATAAATACCTCTTTACTTTATGCTCAATAAGGAAATGCCGCGCTATTATGCCGAAACCGCCAAGCTTTCATAGTAGCTCGGCAAGGCTTCTTCTAGCCAAAAGCGGGGATGCAGCGCGCTGCCAGTTAAAAAGCCGACATGGCCGCCGTGATCAAACAGGCGATAGTCAATGTTGTCGGGCAAGACAAATTTGGGGATCACTGCATCGGTCATAAACGGATCGTCTTTGGCGTGAATGATCTGTGTAGGAATGCGGATTTCACGTAACTTGTGCAAACCCGAACACTGCTGGTAGTAATCGAGCGCATTTTTAAACCCGTGCAGTGGCGCGGTGATCAGATCGTCAAACTGATATAAGCGAGTGAGCTTTTTGATCGAATGTGGCGATATCGCCAACGCATTTGATAGTAGGTGATGCTTTTGTAGGGCGTTCTTTTTCAGTGACGAGAGCAAGTAACGGCGATAGACGCGAGAAAAGCCTTGCTCGATACGTTCTGAGCAAGCCGAGAGATCCAGTGGCGCGGAAACGATGGTGGCGGCGTCCACCAGAGGATCGTCTTGATAAGTGGCAAGGTAGTTGGCCAGCATGTTGCCACCAAGTGAGATGCCAAGTGCCACTTTGCGATTCTGCGGAAAATGACGCTGAAGGTGCTGTAAAAAATAGCGTGCGTCTTCGGTTTCCCCTGAGTGATACGCACGTGCGAGGCGGTTAGGTTTGCCGCTGCAACCGCGAAAATGCATCATCACGGATAGCCAGCCAGCGTTGGCAAAGGCGTTCATCAGGCCGTTGGCGTAGGGGCTAAAAAAGCTGCCCTCCAGGCCGTGAAACAGCACAAAGAGTGGCTTTTTACTCGCATTTTTACTGCTAGGATCTTCACTCCACGCGAGATCAAGAAAGTCGCCGTCTGGGGTGTCCAGCGTTTGCCAAACAGGTTCAAACAGTGCTTTTTTGCGGATAAAGCGGGGCAGTAAGGTTTGCAGGTGGGGGTTTTTGATCCCTTTTGCGGCAGTAAATTGAGTCATACTTTTCACTCATGGTTCCATTGCGGGCTCGTCATACGCGTTGTGATGTCTGCTGCGTGTGTCGCTCTCTTTTTCTCAACGTTGAGCCAACTTTATTAAGGCTCGATTGTTTAGGCGGGTCAATGTTCCGCAGAAACGTACTCGATAACTCGGGCTCGGGATCACAGAAACTAGCTAGATTTTGCCAACGGGGCAGAGGGCGGTTTAAATGCCGCGTAGAGGTGAGCTGCGCCTAAATGACGGCAGTAGACCTGGGTGAGTGGTTCTGTATGATTGGGGCGCAGAGCCAAAGTGTTAATGCACTCGACCAGATCAGCTTGTTGTTGTTTTTCCAATTGCAGCTCGAACTGCAACGCTTCGCGATAGAGAGTATCAGGTAGATGCTGTTTGCATTGACGACGTAATTCGCGATAGGTATGCAGCAGCGTTTCGGAGCGGCCTAAGCAGCTTTGCAACTTGTGCCACTCCTCTTCATCGAAACTGAGCTGTTGTTCATCCAGCCATTTAAGCAACAGCAACAGGTTAACGTTGCCGTTAAACTGATTTTGCAAACTCAAACACGCCGCTTTTACCTCTTTCACGCCATAGTATTGCAGGCTGAATTGCCACAGCCGCTCAAGCGTAAGTAAAGGTGGGGCGTGTTGATTGCTCATTGACTGCTGAACTCCTGTTCCATCTGCTCTAGCACTTCCTGCTGGGCCATCCATTCCATTTCGACCTCTTCCAGCGCACTCTTGTTTTGCGCCTGAATGGCCAGTACTTGAGTAAGTTTAGCTTTGTTTTCGCCATCATACAGTGTGTTATCTGACAATTGCTGTTCAGCCTCGGCCAGTACTTGCCCGAGCTTATCCATCTTCGCTTCAAGCTGTGTCAGCGTTTTGCGAATTGGCGCAGTGAGTTTACGAAAATCCGCTTCACGCCGTTTCTGCTCTTTTTTCGCCGCCGCGCTGTTGTTGCCATCTTTGGCTGGCAGCTCGGCTTGCGCTTCTTTGCGTTCGGCTTTCTGTTGCTCTGTCAGCCACTTGTAGTAATCGTTGAGATCGCCATCAAAGGGAGCCACTTGGCGGTCGTGCACCAGATAGAGATCGTCGGTAGTGGCACGCAGTAAGTAGCGGTCGTGCGAAACAATCACCATCGCCCCTTCGAAAGTTTGCAAGGCCAACGTCAGCGCCTGACGCATGTCGAGATCAAGGTGGTTGGTCGGTTCATCGAGCAGTAACAGGTTGGGCTTTTGCCACACAATCAGGGCCAGCACCAAGCGTGCTTTTTCGCCGCCCGAAAAGGGCGCCACTTTTTCCAGTGCTTTGTCGCCATGAAAACCAAAACTGCCCAGGTAGTTACGCAGTTCCTGCTCGGTTTTGTCGGGCGCTATCTGCATCATGTGTTGCAGTGGCGTCTCTTCTGGGTGCAACGTTTCCAACTGATGCTGCGCAAAGTAGCCAGTTTTGACCCCTTGAGAGAAAGTCAAATCGCCACCTTGCGCTTTGAGCTCGCCCGAGAGCAGTTTGATTAAGGTCGACTTACCTGCGCCATTGCGCCCAAGCAGACCAATGCGGCTGCCGGGAACCAGATTAAGGCGGATTTGCTGCAAAATCAGTTTATCACCGTAACCGGCGGAGACTTCATCCATCATCATGATTGGATTTGGCAGCGCTGTGGGCTCGCGAAATTCAAAGCTGAACGGGTTATCAAACTGGGCTGGCAGCACCTTTTCCAACTTCTCTAGCGCTTTGATGCGGCTTTGCGCTTGGCGCGCTTTAGAGGCTTTGTAGCGGAAGCGGTCGATGTAGCTTTGCATGTGCGCCATCTGCTTCTGCTGTTTCTCAAACATCGATTGCTGCAAGATCAGCTTTTGCGCGCGTTGGTTTTCAAACGAAGAGTAGTTGCCGGTGTATTCGTTGAGCTTCTGGTTTTCGATATGAATGATGCGATTGACGATCGGATCAAGAAAGTCGCGGTCGTGCGAGATCAGCATCAGAGTGCCCGGGTAAGATTGCAGCCAGCGTTCCAGCCACATCACCGCATCGAGATCCAAGTGGTTGGTGGGTTCGTCCAGTAGCAGCAAGTCGGAGCGACACAGTAGTGCTTGGGCCAAGTTTAAACGCATTCGCCAACCACCAGAAAATTGGGTTAGCTTCCAGCTCATCTGCTCTTGGCTAAAGCCGAGGCCGTCTAGCAACTCTGACGCGCGTGCGCGGATACTGTAGCCGCCGATGGTTTCAATTTTGCCGTGGATCTCTGCGACTAAGGTGCCGTTATCGGCTTGTTCTGCGGCGGCGAGTTGCGCTTCCAAGTCGCGATACTCGCGATCACCATCTATCACATATTCAATTGCGCTGCGCTCAAGGGCTGGAGTTTCCTGAGCAACCCAAGCCAGTTCCCAGTGCGCTGGTTTACTAAACGAACCAGCGTCGGTAGAAAGCTCGTCTTTAATCAGAGCAAACAGGGTCGATTTGCCGCAGCCGTTCTTGCCGACCAGACCAATTTTGTCTCCCGGATGAATGGTTGCAGAAGTTTGGTCCAAGAGCGGGAAACCGCCGCGGAGCAGTTGAATGTCGGAAAAGGTAATCATATCGCTTAGCTCAGTTGATGCCGAATAGTCTGTGCGTTTATCGCTGCGAATAGTAGGAGGAATGAGGATAAATGTCGATCATTATGCAAATTTGAGTATGATGATTAACATCAAGATAACACTTTGTTTTTCTATCACCGTTTGCGCTCAGGGAAGGTTCGCGGAATGTCAGAGAAAAAAATCGCCTCAGCCAGTCTGCCAAAAGTTCTGGTGCTTTATGCCCATCCCGAGCCGCAAAATTCGGTGGCCAACCAAGTGATGTTGAAAAAAATCGCCTCTCTGCCGCACGTGACCATTCGCGATTTGTACGGCCTTTATCCCGATTTCTTTATTGATGTAAACCAAGAACAGCAGTTGTTGCGCGAACACGAGGTGATCGTCTTCCACCATCCCATGTATATGTACTCTTGCCCGGCGCTGCTCAAAGAGTGGCTTGACCGCGTCATGAGCAAAGGGTTTGCTTTTGGCAGTGGCAATGCCCTTGAAGGTAAGTATTGGCGCAGTGTAATTACCACAGGTGGCAAGAAAGAGGCGTTCAGTGCGAAGGGGTACAATAAGTATCCGCTGGAGGAAATCTTACAGCCATTTGAGCTGACGGCCGCTTTGTGCCAAATGCATTGGCTTGAACCGCTGGTGCTTTACTGGGCCAGAAACGTCTCCGATGTCGAGCGTTATCAACACGCTGAGCAGTATCGCCAATGGCTGCTCAATCCGCTAGGAGGTGGGCATGGCGCTGACCAGTGATTTTCTGCAAACCAGTGTGATCTTTCTCTCTGCGGCGGTCGTGGCTGTACCGCTTGCGCAGCGTTTTGGTTTGGGCTCAGTGCTCGGCTATTTGCTGGCGGGCGTTGCGATTGGTCCTTGGGGGCTGGGGGTTATCAGCGATGTTGACGCCATTTTGCATTTTGCCGAGCTGGGTGTGGTGCTTTTACTATTTTTAATTGGCCTAGAACTTAACCCGAAAAAACTGTGGCAAATGCGCGTGCCGATCCTCGGGCTTGGCGGTGCTCAAGTGCTGGTCACCACTTTAGTGATCGCCAGCATCGTGACCTTGTTTGATCTGGCTTGGACGTCGGCGTTGGTGATTGGCATGGGATTGGCGCTCTCCTCAACCGCAATTGCCTTAAAAGTGCTGGAAGAGCAGGGCTTGGCCCGCACCGAAACCGGGCAGTCGGGATTCGCGGTGCTGCTTTTTCAAGACATTGCGGTCATCCCGATGTTGGCGCTGTTGCCTTTGCTCTCGGGCGGCGGTATGAGCGGCGATTGGCTGAGCGCAGTTGCAACCTTGGCGGGAGTTGGCGCGCTGCTAGTTGGTGGCCACTTTTTGCTGCGCCCGCTGTTTCGCTATGTGGTGATGACGGGGGTACGCGAGCTGTTTACCGTCACTGCGCTGCTGGTGGTGCTAGGGATTGCGATGTTGATGCAGCAACTCGGACTCTCTATGGCGCTGGGCACCTTTTTAGCGGGCGTGCTGCTGGCCGAAAGTGAGTATCGCCATGAGCTGGAAATTGCCATTGAGCCTTTCAAAGGCCTGCTGCTGGGGCTGTTTTTTATCGCGGTTGGCATGGCGGTGAATTTGGGGCTGCTGGTGGCGTTTCCGCTGGAGATCCTCTTGGCGGTGCTCGGTTTGGTTGCGGTGAAAGGCGCGGTGCTCTATCTGCTCGGACGTTTAGTTGGCATGCGGGCGAAGGCACGCAGCAAAATGGCAGCGATCCTCAGTCAGGGCGGGGAGTTTGCGTTTGTGATTTTTACCGCTGCCAGCAAAGAGGGGCTGCTCAATCACAACGAAGTGGCATTTTTGCTGGTGGTGGTGAGTTTATCGATGGTCACGACGCCGCTCCTGCTCTCGTTGCAAAATGGCTGGTATGCAAGAACCTTGAACCAGGAAAGTGAAGCGCTCTCACCGGATGTGGTTGATACGGAGCTGCGTGTCATCATTGCGGGCTTTGGTCGCTTTGGGCAGATTATTGGCCGCCTTCTTTATGCCAATAAGATTAAAATCACCGTGCTGGAAAGTGATGCCAGCCAGATCAAATTGCTACGCAAATACGGCTACAAGGTGTTTTACGGCGACGCCACCCAACTCGATCTTTTGCGTGCCGCGGGGGCTGAAAAAGCAGAAGCGCTCGTGATCTGCACCGATTCGCCGGATCAAGTGATGAATATTGTGGAGCTGTGTCGCCAACACTTTCCTAATCTCAAGTTAATGGCGCGTGCCCGTAGCCGAGTTGAAGCGTATCAACTGCTCGGGTATGGCATTCATACCTATTCGCGGGAAACGTTTCTCGGTGCCTTGGACTTGGGGCGACAAACTTTAGTCGAACTGGGGATGCATCCTTATCAAGCCAAACGCGCCGAGGCGCATTTCCGCAAATTAGATAATGCGATGCTCAAAGAGTTATTGCCGCAGCACAATGAAGATAAAAAACTGGCTCAACGCGCCAAAGAAGCGCGTAAAGAGCTGGAAGAGATTTTTGCCCGGGAGATGGAAAACGATCGCCAATCCCGCAATTTCTGGGAAGAAAAGTAGTGAACCAAATGAAAAGTAAAAAACGCTTTATTGCCGGGGCAAGTTGCCCATCCTGCCAGCAGCAAGACACTTTAATGTGGTGGATAGAGAACAACATAGAGTTGGTCGAATGCGTGGAATGCGATTTTAAAGAGCAGCGTATGCCCAAATCTGTAGAAAAAAATAAACACGCAGATCAGGAAATGATCGGCATTTTTAAGCCGGAATAATTGTGTTTCTCCATTTGATCCCCATAATAGCGGGATTGATCTTTCGTCCTGACCTATCTATTCGTCAGGCAAATTGACCTCTCTGGAGTAGTTATGAAAATTGAAAAGAACGTCGTTGTTAGCCTTGCATATCAGGTTAAGCTGGAAGATGGTATCGTCGTTGACCAGTCAACGGCTGATGCACCACTGGATTACCTGCATGGTCACAACAACCTGATCACTGGTCTAGAAAACGAGCTAGAAGGTAAAGTGGCGGGTGATAAATTCACCGTGACTGTTGCACCAGAAGACGCATACGGCGAGCACAGTGATGCACTGGTTCAACGCGTTCCTGCAGAAGTATTCCAAGGTGTTGAGCAAATCGAAGTCGGCATGCGTTTCCTCGCAGACACTGACCAAGGTCCAATCCCAGTGGAAGTGACGGAAGTTGATGGCGATGAAGTGGTGGTTGACGGTAACCACATGCTAGCAGGTCAAACGCTGACCTTTGATGTTGAAGTGATTGCGGTGCGCGAAGCAACGGCAGAAGAGATCGAGCACGGCCATATCCACCAAGATGGTGGCAGCTGTGGTGGTCACGACCACGATCATGAAGGCGGCTGTTGTGGCGGCGAAGGCCATGGCCATCACCACCACGGTGAAAAAGATGGCTGCTGCGGTGGCGGTAGCTGCGGCTCTCACTAATCGTATTGGGCATTCTCAGGCGATCGCCTTGAGATGTTAAACCGATAATAAAGCGCAAGTTGAGTAATCAACTTGCGCTTTTTGCTTTTCTGCGCTGAGATAACCCGTCCCTTGTTAGTTGTTGAGTTGAGAGCATGAACAAACCGATTTCAATCGCCATTCATGGTGGCGCTGGCACCATTTTACGCACGCAAATGAGTGCGGAGTTGAAGCAGGCGATCTTGAACGATCTGCAGCGCGCCGTACAGGCAGGCTACGCGCTGTTGCAAGAGGGGGCCGATGCGTTGGACGCGGTGGTTGCCGCGGTCAAAGTGATGGAAGATTCACCGCATTTTAATGCGGGAAAAGGCTCGGTGCTGACCAACAATGAGATGGTTGAAATGGACGCGTCGCTGATGCATGGACGCGATTTGCAAGCTGGCGCGGTGGCTGGAGTGCGTCACATCAAAAATCCGATTGAACTGGCACGTGACGTGTTGCGAAACAGCCCACATGTGCTGCTAATTGGTGAGGGGGCGGAGAAATTCGCTTTTGAACAGGGCCACGCTTACACCGAACAAGATTACTTCTTTACCGATCGCCGTTACGAGCAACTGCTGTCGATGCGTGAAAAAGGCTTGTTTGCCCTTTCCGAAGCCAAATATCCGGATGATAAAAAGCATGGCACTGTGGGGGCTGTGGCGCTGGACGCGCAGGGAAACCTTGCCGCCGCAACCAGTACTGGTGGTGTGACCAACAAAAAGTATGGCCGGGTCGGTGATTCGGCGCTGATCGGCTGTGGCACGGTGGCAGAAAATGGGGTCGTCGCGGTATCGGCCACGGGAGTGGGGGAGTTTTTTATTCGTAAACGCGTGGCCGAAGATGTGGCAGCGCGTATGCGTTATTTAAAAGAAGATGTGCATACTGCCTGTGAACACATCATTCAAGGCGAGCTGAAAAGTATGGGTGGCGAAGGTGGGTTAATCGCACTGGACGCACACGGTGAGATTCATTTTGCCATGAACAGCTCTGGCATGTACCGCGCCTCAATAGACGTTGCGGGCAATCTGATTGTGAAAATTTACGCTGACGAATAACCTTAAGTTCAAGAGCCTGCAAAGTGCGAGGCTCTTGCTCTTTCTCAATAGTGCGGCGGTGGCGGTTCTTTGGCTGGATCGGCCAAGTTCGACGTCTCCATGTTCTTCATCTTGCCAACCATATACTTCATCTGATGCTGCATTTTGCCGATCAATAATTGCTGTTGTGCCAAGGCATCATTGAGCTCTTCAATGGTTTGTTCCTGAAAAGCAAGCTGGCATTCAAGGTCGTTAAGCCGATTTTCCAATTGTGCAATGGTTTTGTCTGTCATGTTAATTCTCTAGTGTCCAAGCTTGCGCAATGCCAGCGGATGTCGCAGTAATTACTCTGCGCTTGGCATCGAAAGCGGCATCATACACTACCGCGCGTGGTGGGCGAGCATCTTTTAGCGGCTCAACCTCATAACTTTCCTTCTGCTTGCCGCTGGTGGTGTTCCACAGTGCTACCTGCCCAGAGGGCGTGCCCGTGAGCAGCCAGCGGCCATCGTCGGAAAAACGCGCCGTGGAGAAAATCAGCTGTCGCGCCCAGCTTTTAAGCTGTGTCACCTGCTCACCACTGGTTAAGTCCCAAATCACCGCCTGATTGCCGCCATCAGAGGTAAAGGCTAATTGACCATCACGCTGCAACGCTACCCGGTTGACCCGCTCTTCATGTTCGAACGTGCGCAAAATCAGCCCAGTTTCGGTGTCCCACAAATAGGCTTTATAGTCATTTCCTCCCGTCAAGGCAAAGCGGCCATTGGCCGACAGGGCGACCGAGTTGACTTTTTCTTGATGGGCGAGGAACTCCATGCGTCTGCCGCTGACTAAGTTGACGTAAATGGCTTTGCCGTTAGACAAACCAAGCAACACTTGCTCGCCATTGCTGCTGATATCGGCGTCGCGAATAATGCCATCAGAGATAGACCAGAGGCCCTGAGCTTGAGTCCAGCCTAAATCCCAAACCGCAAAGTTCATTTGTGTTGCGGTAATAGCAAAACGACCGTTGTCTGAAATGCGAATATTGGAGACGACGTTGGCTTGTGGATCTTGCGCGCCTAACTGAGAGAGTTCTTTGTTTTCCACCAGATCCCAAAGAACCAGTTGGCGAGAGGTTGAATAAAGCAGTGCAAAGCGCCCGTCACGGCTTAGTGCGAAACTGGTGGCGCCTTGCGGTTCTATCTCCCAGCGTTGGACGTCCTGCTTGGAAAAAAAACAGCCATTTAACACGGTGATGACAATCAACAGTAGCGAGGAATGAAAAATTCTTTGCATCACATCTAATATTCCGGTTTGTGTCCCAAGACATATCACTAGTATATTGGTATAACGATGGACTTCACCAATCTGTTACGAGATTTGTGCACAATAACCAATGGTTTAACCCATTAACTGGAGAGTTTAATGAAATCAGTTTTAAAAGTGTCACTGCTTGCAGCGACAGTTATGCTGGCGGTAGGCTGTCAGAAAGAAGAAGCAAAACCAGACGCTGCGCCAAAAGTTGAGCAAGTGCAGGCTGAAACTGGTAAAGCGGTTCAATTTAATTCAGAAGATGACAAAGCGGCTTACGCAATTGGTGTCTCTTTTGCAAACTACCTAAGCGCCAGCTTAGACAAGCCAAGCGAAATTGGCATTACACTGAACAAAGATTTGGTTCTTAAAGGGATCGAACACGTCTTTGCGGGTAACCCAGAGCTGAATGAAGCCGACACACGTGCTGCGCTAGAAGCGCTTGATAAGCGTGTTGCAGAGACCATGCAGAAGAAAGCCGCGGAAAAAGCGGACGCAGCGAAAAAAGCGGGTGACGAGTTCCGTGCTGAGTTTGAGAAACAAGAAGGCGTGGTTAAGACCGAATCTGGCTTGCTTTACCAAGTGCTGACGCCAGCTGAAGGCGAGAAGCCGAAAGACACTGACACAGTGCAAGTGCACTACAAAGGCACACTCACCAACGGCGAGCAGTTCGACAGCTCTTACGATCGCGGTGAGCCAGCCACCTTCCCGCTGAACCGTGTTATCCCAGGTTGGACTGAAGGGGTACAACTGATGCCTGTGGGTTCTAAGTTCAAGTTTGTTATCCCACCCGAACTGGCTTACGGCACGCAAGACACACCAAGCATCCCAGCAAACTCAACGCTGGTGTTTGAAGTGGAACTGCTGAAGATTGAAAATGGTGACGCTGCGCAGTAATTTATCGCGCTTTATCATCGACAAGGGCCTGAATTTTTTCGGGCCCTTTTTTGTTCTAAGTCACTAGTTCGAGAGTTTGCTAGGTGTTCTGTTCAAAATTTCTGATAAACTTACAGCAATTTGTTGATTTTTCGCTCGAAGGCTACAACAGTGACAACTACAGAAACATTAACTGCGGACATGTTGCTCGAGATGGAATCCGTTCACGTGAAACCATTTACCGAGCACGACAAAATCATTTTGCGATCTTACGAGGCGGTCGTTGACGGCATCGCCAGTTTGATCGGCCCTTTTTGTGAGATCGTTCTGCACTCACTTGAAGATCTCAATACGTCGGCGATTAAAATTGCTAATGGTGAGAATACCGGGCGTCAGGTAGGTTCACCCATTACCGATTTAGCACTGAAAATGCTAAGGGACATCGAGGGTTCGGAGCGCAATTTTTCCCGTTCCTATTTCACGCGTGCCAAAGGTGGCGTGTTGATGAAATCGATCACCATCGCGATTCGTAATGGGGAAAATCGCGTTATTGGCCTATTGTGTATCAACGTCAACCTTGATGCGCCGTTTTCTCAGGTGCTGCAATCGTTCATGCCAACCGAAGAAGCCAAGCAAGCAGCGTCATCGGTCAACTTTGCCAGTGATGTCGAAGAGCTGGTGGATCAAACCGTTGAACGGACCATCGAAGAGATTAACGCAGACAAGTCGGTCTCCAACAACACCAAAAACCGTCAAATCGTTATGGAGCTGTTTGATAAAGGCATTTTTGATATCAAAGACGCTATCAATCGCGTGGCGGATCGCCTCAATATCTCCAAACACACGGTCTACCTCTACATTCGTCAACGCAAGACTGAGGATGATGAGAAGTGAGCGCTTTGACGTACACCCTCGTCGTGACTGGGCCAGTGTATGGTACGCAGTCGGCGCGCAGCGCGTATCAGTTTGCGAAGGCTCTGATTGAACAAGGCCACACCTTAGTGAGCGTTTTTTTCTATCAAGAGGGTGTCAACAATGGTAGTGGCTTGACTGTGCCAGCGAATGATGAGTTCGATTTGGTCAAAGCATGGCAAAAGCTTGCTACACAGCACAAAGTGCGGCTGGAGACTTGTGTCGCGGCGGCGCTTCGCCGTGGTGTGATCGGAGAAGAAGAGGCCCAGCAGCATGCCTTAACGCAGCATAATTTAGCCGAGGGTTTTACTCAGGCAGGGCTTGGCAGCCTCGCTGAAGCCATGTTAGTGCAAGATAGGGTGGTGCAGTTTTGAGTCAATTAACCTATTTATTCCGCACAGCGCCGCATGGCAGTGCTTCTGGCCGAGAAGGCATTGATGCGCTTCTCGCCGCCTCTGCCTACTGTGAAGACATTAGTGTGATTTTCATGGGGGATGGGGTTTATCAGCTCTTACAAGGGCAGCAGCCTGCGGGTATTCTTAGTAAAGACTATGCACCAATGCTGAAACTGTTTGACCTTTATGATATCGAGCAAGTCTACGTTTGTACCCAGTCGCTAATAGAGCGAGGGGTTGCGCTCGCTGATTTGGTTATCGAAGCCCATCAAGTCGATAAGCTGCAGTTGCAAACCAAACTTCAACAAGCCGGTAAGCTGCTCACCTTCTGAGAGAGAAATATGCTGCACATTGTCAAATCCGTTTCCGCCATTGCCGAGCTTATTTCGGCTGTCACAGAGCAAGATGAGATCATTCTGATTGAAAATGCGGTGTATGCGGCGAACCCGCAGCATCGAGATTTTCAACAAATTCGCCCGCTTAATGTCTACGTGCTTGATAATGACTTACTGGCCAGAGGCCTGGCTGAGCGAGTTAGTCCCACCTTTTCACGGGTCGATTATCTTGGTTTTGTGGCGCTAACCGCAAAGCATGACAGTTCACTGACTTGGAACTAAGTCCTTATCCTCTAAGGGCTGGCATCAAGTATGCCTATGCACTGGACAAAAAAGATCCGCATATTTCTTGACACACTTCTCACTGCTGCATAGAATTTTGCGTCCCTAACTCGCTCACGTGGGTTGGGGACTAGATTTTTCACAAAGCTTACTTTAAGTAAATCAGGAGCTAGTTAATGGCAACTATTAACCAGTTGGTACGTAAGCCACGTGCTAAGCAAGTTGTTAAAAGCAACGTGCCAGCACTAGAAGCGTGCCCACAAAAACGTGGTGTATGTACTCGTGTTTACACTACTACACCAAAAAAACCTAACTCAGCACTTCGTAAAGTTTGTCGTGTACGTCTGACAAACGGCTTCGAAGTAACATCGTACATCGGCGGTGAAGGTCACAACCTTCAGGAGCACTCAGTTGTTCTTATCCGCGGTGGCCGTGTTAAAGACCTTCCAGGTGTTCGCTACCACACAGTACGTGGTGCACTTGACTGTGCAGGCGTGAACAACCGTAAGCAAGCACGTTCTAAGTACGGTGTGAAACGTCCTAAGTCTTAATTCCCTTCTTTTTAGTAAGAAGCGTTAAGTAAGGCCAAACACTAAAATTATTTTTAATTTTGAAGAAACTGAAAAGTTTTGGATAACCTGAAGAAGACAACGGAGAATATCCATGCCACGTCGTCGCGTTATTGGTCAGCGTAAGATCCTTCCAGATCCAAAGTTCAAATCTGAACTGCTGGCAAAATTCGTTAACATCCTTATGGTTGACGGTAAAAAATCTGTTGCAGAGAAAATTGTTTACACTGCACTAGACACCATGGCTGAGAAATCTGGCAAAGATCACTTAGCTGTATTTGAAGAAGCTCTTGAAAATGTTCGCCCAGCGGTAGAAGTTAAATCTCGCCGTGTAGGTGGTTCAACTTACCAAGTGCCAGTAGAAGTACGTCCGGTTCGCCGTAACGCACTTGCTATGCGTTGGTTGGTTGAAGCTGCGCGTAAGCGTGGTGAAAAATCTATGGCTGCTCGCCTAGCTGCTGAAATGCTAGATGCGTCAGACAACAAAGGTACTGCTGTTAAGAAACGTGAAGACGTTCACCGTATGGCAGAAGCGAACAAAGCGTTTGCTCATTACCGCTGGTAATGCCTTCTGTGCTGCGAGGTCCTCTCGCAGCACTTTTCTACACTCTAAGGATTCCCTTAGTAAGAGGATACAATCGTGGCTCGTAAAACTCCTATTGAGCGCTACCGTAACATCGGTATCTGTGCTCACGTAGATGCAGGTAAAACAACCACAACTGAGCGTATTCTGTTCTACACTGGCCTTTCTCACAAAATCGGCGAAGTTCACGATGGTGCGGCAACCATGGACTGGATGGAGCAGGAGCAGGAGCGTGGTATCACAATCACCTCGGCTGCGACGACTACCTTCTGGCGTGGTATGGAAGCACAATTCCAAGATCATCGCGTAAACATCATTGATACCCCTGGACACGTTGACTTTACTATCGAAGTAGAGCGTTCACTTCGTGTACTCGATGGTGCAGTGGTGGTGTTCTGTGGCTCATCTGGTGTTGAACCTCAGTCTGAAACTGTATGGCGTCAAGCAGATAAATATCATGTTCCACGCATGGTATTTGTGAACAAAATGGACCGTACAGGTGCAGATTTCCTACGCGTTGTGAAACAAATTAAAAATCGTCTTGGTGCGAACCCAGTTCCTATCCAACTGAACGTTGGTGCGGAAGAGGAGTTCAAAGGTGTCATCGACCTAATCAAGATGAAATTCATCAACTGGAATGAAGCCGATCAGGGCATGACCTTCACTTATGAAGAGATCCCGGCGGATATGGTTGAGTTGGCAAATGAATGGCGCAACAACTTAGTTGAAGCCGCCGCTGAAGCCAACGAAGAGTTGATGGACAAATACCTTGAAGAAGGTGAACTGAGTGAAGCAGAGATCAAGCAAGGTCTGCGCTCGCGTACACTAAACAACGAAATCGTGCTAGCCACTTGTGGTAGTGCGTTTAAAAACAAAGGTGTACAAGCGGTGTTGGATGCCGTGATCGAATATCTGCCATCACCAGTAGATGTACCAGCCATTAAAGGTGTGGATGAAAACGACAATGAAGTTGAGCGTCATGCTGACGACAACGAACCGTTTTCCGCGCTTGCCTTTAAAATTGCGACAGACCCATTTGTGGGTACGCTGACCTTTATGCGCGTCTACTCAGGCGTGGTCAATACGGGTGATGCGGTTTACAACTCGGTTAAGCAGAAGAAAGAGCGTTTTGGCCGTATCGTTCAGATGCATGCCAATAAGCGCGATGAGATCAAAGAAGTTCGCGCGGGCGATATCGCCGCCGCGATTGGCCTCAAAGACGTTACCACTGGCGATACACTTTGCGATGTTAACCACAAAGTGATTCTGGAGCGTATGGAGTTCCCAGAACCTGTCATCCAGATCGCGGTAGAACCACGCTCGAAAGCCGATCAAGAAAAAATGGGTATCGCGCTAGGTAAACTGGCAGCAGAAGATCCATCATTCCGTGTCGAAACGGATGCAGAAACAGGTCAAACGTTGATTTCAGGTATGGGTGAACTGCACCTGGACATCATCGTTGATCGCATGAAACGTGAGTTCAGCGTGGATTGCAACGTAGGTAAACCTCAAGTCGCTTATCGCGAAACCATTCGTGGTAAAGCAGAAGTCGAAGGTAAGTTTGTTCGCCAGTCTGGTGGCCGTGGTCAATATGGACATGTCTGGATCAAACTCGAGCCTTCTGAACTTGGTGCAGGTTTTGTCTTCGTTGATGAAGTGGTTGGTGGTGCCATTCCTAAGGAATTCATTGCTCCGGTTGCGAAAGGTATCGAAGAACAGATGAATAGTGGTGTTCTGGCTGGTTACCCAGTTTTGGATATTAAAGCTACACTATTTGATGGCTCTTACCACGATGTCGACTCGAGCGAGATGGCGTTTAAAATCGCTGGTTCAATGGCATTCAAGAAGGGGGCGCTTGAAGCGCAACCTGTTATTCTTGAGCCTATGATGAAAGTTGAAATAACTACACCGGAAGACTGGATGGGTGACGTAGTCGGCGACCTTAATCGTCGTCGTGGCATCATTGAAGGTATGGATGAAGGCGTCGCGGGTCTAAAGATCATTCGCGCGCAGGTTCCGCTGTCCGAGATGTTTGGTTATGCAACAGACCTACGCTCTGCAACTCAAGGTCGTGCCTCATATTCAATGGAATTCCATGAGTATGCTGAAGTCCCTAAAAATATTGCTGAAGCAATTATTGCAGAACGCGGTTATTAAATAGGACGTAGATCTGGGAAAAAGTGTTCTCTTTTTTACAGATCAACACGCCCAAATATTGCGCTGACGAGCGTTGGCGCATAAAATATCAATTTCTGGCGCGTCATGATCAACAGAGATCGTGGCGAATCATAACTAGGAAGGAACACGATCGTGTCTAAAGAAAAATTTGAACGTACGAAACCGCACGTAAACGTTGGTACTATCGGCCACGTTGACCACGGTAAAACAACTCTAACTGCAGCTATCTGTACTACTTTGTCAAAAGTTTACGGTGGTAAAGCACGTGACTTCGCATCTATCGATAACGCACCAGAAGAGCGTGAGCGTGGTATCACAATCTCTACTTCTCACGTAGAGTACGACACACCAAACCGTCACTACGCACACGTAGACTGTCCTGGACACGCTGACTATGTTAAAAACATGATCACTGGTGCTGCACAGATGGACGGTGGTATCCTAGTTGTTGCTGCAACAGATGGTCCAATGCCACAAACTCGTGAGCACATCCTACTAGGCCGTCAGGTTGGTATCCCTTACATCATCGTATTCATGAACAAATGTGACATGGTTGATGATGAAGAGCTTCTAGAGCTAGTAGAAATGGAAGTTCGTGAGCTTCTATCTGAATACGATTTCCCAGGTGATGACCTACCAGTTATCCAAGGTTCTGCACTAGGCGCACTAAACGGCGAAGAGCAGTGGGAAGCGAAAATCGTTGAACTAGCAGAAGCGCTAGACAACTACATCCCAGAGCCAGAGCGTGCAGTAGACATGCCGTTCCTGATGCCAATCGAAGACGTATTCTCAATCCAAGGTCGTGGTACAGTAGTAACTGGCCGTATCGAGCGCGGTATTCTGAAAGTTGGTGATGAAGTAGCAATCGTAGGTATCAAAGATACTACAACCACTACTTGTACTGGTGTTGAGATGTTCCGTAAGCTGCTAGACGAAGGTCGTGCAGGTGAGAACGTTGGTGCACTACTACGTGGTACTAAGCGTGATGAAGTAGAACGTGGCCAAGTACTAGCGAAGCCTGGTTCAATCACTCCACACACTAAGTTCGAATCAGAAGTATACGTACTGTCTAAAGATGAAGGTGGTCGTCACACTCCATTCTTCAAAGGCTACCGTCCACAGTTCTACTTCCGTACAACTGACGTAACTGGTGATATCTCTCTACCAGAAGGCGTAGAAATGGTAATGCCAGGCGACAACATCCAAATGGTTGTTGAGCTAATTGCACCTATCGCAATGGACGAAGGTCTACGTTTCGCAATCCGCGAAGGTGGCCGTACTGTTGGTGCTGGTGTTGTTGCGAAGATCATCGCTTAATTCTCTGAGTTAAACGGAATCTTGCACTTTTCTTCAGCTTGAAGAACAGCGCGCAAGAAAAGAGGAAGCTTCGGCTTCCTCTTTTCGTTTTAGTTATAAAAAAATCGACATTTTCCTCTGAGTTTTCACGTGGATATCTAATGTTTTCAACATCTTCTTTGCGTATGAGGAGATTGAAAAACAAGCCTAAGTGGGCCTGGGTGTTTGCTGTTGCTAATTTTAATAACAATTCGATCTATCAGACACAATCAATAATGCTGGAAATAAGAATGATTCTCTTTTATTCTTTGTGGGTGTTATCAATTCAGGTTTGTGTTTGTATATGTACGTTTGCTTATGTCACGGTGTTTCAGATAAGAAGATTCGTCAACTTGTTCTGGAAGAGGGAGTGACGGACATTAGAGGGATAAAGAAGTGCACAGCACTGGGAAGCCAGTGTGGTAAATGTGTCAGAACCGCTAAAGAAGTGATGAACGAAATTGTGCCAGTTCTCTTCAGAGAGGCGAGTTAACATAGTTAGGTGTCGAGTTTTTTGACTCTTCCTTATTTGGTTCTAAAGTTAATAGAGCCAAATAGGAGGGCTATGTTATGAAAGGCGATCCAATCATCATTCAACATCTCAACAAAGTACTCGGAAACGAGCTTGTCGCTATTAATCAATATTTTCTGCACGCTCGCATGTATAAAGACTGGGGTTTGAAGCACTTAGCGGACAAAGAGTACCACGAATCGATTGACGAGATGAAACACGCTGATCATCTTATTGAGCGTATCTTATTCTTAGAAGGGCTCCCTAATTTACAAGATCTTGGTAAACTCATGATCGGAGAAGATACTCAAGAGATGCTTGAGTGTGACCTAAAGCTTGAAATGATGGCTATCCCGGATCTAAAAGATGCCATAGCCTACGCGGAAGATATCAGAGATTATGTCTCCAGAGATCTATTCCAAGAAATATTGGAAGATGAAGAAGAACACGTAGACTGGTTAGAAACACAACTGGGCTTAATCCAAATGACTGGGCTAGAAAATTACTTACAGGCTCAGTTTGTCGAAGAATAGCAGAACTCCAACCTATATTTATTGAAAGGGCATACGGCCAGATGATGTCGACAATGTGTCTACATCAGACAGCGTCTTTTTGTCTAGGCGATGCCTTTTTTCTCTAGCTGATACACGCCCCCCATCTATTCAACGTTTATTTTTCAAACAGTACTTGCAAGCCGTTTTGTGATCTGTATAATACGTCGCACTGACATGTTCAGTTGTGAACCAATGAGCAGCGAGGAGCCGACAAATCCTAATGATTTGAAGGGTAACGTAAACTCAGCTTATGTTCGCAGTTAATACAATTAGTAAACAACTTCACTTGTGATAGCTGAATGCTAATCGAAAATTAACTGACAATGTACCCAATTGTGGTACTACGGTTTCACATAAATCAATCGGCATTCTCTCGCTATATGCGAGTCTGAGTGGCGATATTGTTTGTGTAATTTTTAATAATTGGAGCTCTGTCTCATGCAGAACCAACGTATCCGTATCCGCCTAAAAGCTTTCGATTACAAACTGATCGATGCTTCTACAGCGGAAATCGTTGAAACAGCTAAGCGCACTGGCGCACAGGTTCGTGGTCCAATCCCACTACCTACTCGTAAAGAGCGTTTCACCGTTCTTATCTCTCCACACGTTAACAAGAAAGCTCGTGACCAGTACGAAATTCGTACTCACAAGCGTCTAATCGACATCGTTGAGCCAACAGACAAAACTGTTGATGCTCTGATGCGTCTAGACCTTGCTGCAGGCGTTGACGTTCAAATTAGCCTAGGTTAAGGGAGATTAGAAGAATGATTGGTCTAATCGGTCGTAAAGTGGGCATGACCCGCGTATTTACTGAAGAAGGCGTTTCTATCCCAGTAACAGTTGTTGAGGTTGAAGCGAACCGTGTTGCTCAAGTTAAATCTCTTGAGTCTGACGGCTATGCAGCAATCCAAGTTACTACTGGTTCTAAGAAAGCTAACCGTGTAACTAAGCCAGAAGCTGGTCACTTTGCGAAAGCGGGTGTAGAAGCTGGTCGCGGTCTTTGGGAATTCCGCTTAGAAAACGGCGAAGAGTTCGAAGTTGGTGCAGAACTAACTGTTGAACTGTTCAACGAAATTAAGAAAGTAGACGTTACTGGTACATCTAAAGGTAAAGGTTTCCAAGGCACTGTTAAGCGCTGGAACTTCCGTACTCAAGATATGACTCACGGTAACTCTTTGTCTCACCGTGCTCCTGGTTCTATCGGTCAATGTCAGACTCCAGGTCGCGTATTTAAAGGCAAGAAAATGGCAGGTCACATGGGTGCTGAGCGTGTAACGACTCAAAACCTAGAGATCGTACGAGTTGACGCTGAGCGCAATCTGCTTCTTATTAAAGGTGCAGTCCCAGGCGCAACTGGCGGTAACGTGATCGTCAAACCAGCTGTTAAAGCATAACGTCTAGGAGTAAGTAATGGAATTGATGGTTAAAGGTGCTAACGCACTAACTGTTTCCGAAACTACTTTCGGACGTGAGTTCAACGAAGCTCTTGTACACCAAGTAGTTGTTGCGTACGCAGCAGGTGCTCGTCAAGGCACTCGTGCTCAAAAGACACGTTCAGAAGTTTCTGGCGGTGGTGCTAAGCCATGGCGTCAAAAAGGTACTGGCCGTGCACGTGCTGGTACAATTCGTAGCCCAATCTGGCGTACAGGTGGTGTTACTTTTGCTGCGAAACCACAAGATCACAGCCAAAAAGTAAACAAGAAAATGTACCGTGGTGCGATGAAGAGCATTCTTTCTGAGCTAGTTCGTCAAGAGCGTCTAATCGTTGTTGATAACTTCTCAGTAGAAGCACCAAAGACAAAAGAGCTAGTAGCTAAGCTTAAAGAACTTGAGCTTAACGATGTACTCATCGTTACTGGCGAAGTAGACGAGAATCTATTCTTAGCTGCTCGTAACCTATACAAAGTTGACGTGCGTGACGCATCTGGTATCGATCCAGTAAGCCTAATCGCGTTTAACAAGGTTCTAATGACTGCAGCAGCAGTTAAGCAAGTTGAGGAGATGCTGGCATGATCACTGAAGAGCGTCTACTAAAAGTTCTACGTGCACCGCACATCTCTGAAAAAGCAACTATGGCTGCTGAGAAAGCGAACACTATCGTTTTCAAAGTAGCGAAAGATGCAACTAAGAAAGAGATCAAAGCAGCTGTAGAAAAGCTATTTGAAGTTGAAGTTAAGTCTGTAAATACTCTTATCACTAAGGGTAAGACCAAGCGTCAAGGTCTACGCCAAGGCCGTCGTTCAGACGTGAAGAAAGCGTACGTGACGTTGAAAGAAGGTCAAGATCTTGACTTCGTTGGCGGCGCGGAATAACAGGAGTAGTTGAATAATGGCTATTGTTAAATGTAAGCCGACTTCGGCTGGTCGTCGTCACGTTGTTAAAATCGTAAATGCTGACCTGTACAAAGGTAAGCCATACGCACCTCTTCTAGAGAAAAACTCTAAGAATGGTGGTCGTAACAACAACGGTCGTATCACAGTACGTCACATCGGTGGCGGTCACAAGCACCACTACCGTGTAGTTGACTTCAAACGTACTAAAGATGGCATCCCAGCGAAAGTTGAGCGTCTAGAATACGATCCAAACCGTAGCGCAAACATCGCTCTAGTTCTGTACGCAGACGGTGAGCGTCGTTACATTATTGCACCAAAAGGTTTGCAAGCGGGTGACGTTATCCAATCTGGCGTTGATGCGCCGATCAAAGCGGGTAACACTCTACCAATGCGCAATATCCCAGTGGGTTCTACCGTTCACTGTGTTGAACTAACTCCTGGTAAAGGTGCACAGTTGGCTCGTTCAGCGGGTGCTTACGCTCAGCTAGTAGCTCGTGATGGTTCTTACGTAACTATCCGTCTGCGTTCTGGCGAAATGCGTAAAGTTCTTTCTGAAGGCCGCGCAACGATCGGTGAAGTTGGTAACTCTGAGCACATGCTTCGTGAGCTTGGTAAAGCGGGTGCATCTCGCTGGCGCGGTGTTCGTCCAACCGTTCGCGGTGTGGTAATGAACCCGGTTGACCACCCACACGGTGGTGGTGAAGGTCGTACTTCTGGTGGCCGTCACCCAGTTTCACCTTGGGGTATGCCAACTAAAGGCTACAAGACTCGTAGCAACAAACGCACTGACAAGTACATCGTACGTCGTCGTAACAAGTAATCTATATAAAGAGGAATCGCCATGCCACGTTCTCTCAAGAAAGGTCCATTTATTGACCTACACTTGCTGAAGAAGGTAGAGAAAGCGGTGGAAAGCGGAGACAAAAAGCCACTTAAGACTTGGTCCCGTCGTTCAATGATCATCCCTACGATGATCGGTTTGACCATCGCTGTCCATAATGGTCGTCAGCACGTTCCAGTTTTCGTTACCGAAGAAATGATCGGTCACAAGCTGGGGGAATTCGCACCAACACGTACTTACCGCGGTCATGCTGCGGATAAGAAAGCTAAGAAGCGTTAAGGAGTAAATAATGGAAGCTATTGCTAAACATAACTTTGCTCGCATTTCGCCTCAGAAAGCTCGCTTAGTTGCGGATCTAATTCGTGGTAAATCTGTTGACCAAGCTCTTGAAATCCTAACTTTCAGCAACAAAAAAGCGGCTGTACTAGTTAAGAAAGTTCTAGAGTCTGCTATCGCTAACGCGGAGCACAACGAAGGTGCGGATATTGACGATCTGAATGTCGCAAAAATCTTTGTAGATGAAGGCCCAACCATGAAGCGTATTATGCCTCGTGCTAAAGGTCGTGCGGATCGTATCTTGAAGCGTTCAAGCCACATCACTGTTGTTGTAGCAGATCGCTAGAGACTAGGAGAGTAAGCAATGGGTCAAAAAGTACATCCTAATGGTATTCGTCTAGGCATCGTTAAGCCTTGGAATGCTACATGGTTTGCTAACACCAAAGATTTCGCTGACAACCTAGACGGCGACTTCAAGGTACGTCAGTTCCTAACTAAAGAACTGGCTAAAGCGTCTCTATCACGCATCGTTATCGAGCGTCCTGCTAAGAGCATCCGTGTGACTATTCACACAGCTCGCCCAGGTGTTGTCATCGGTAAGAAAGGTGAAGACGTAGAGAAACTACGCACAGCTGTAGCAAAAATTGCAGGTGTACCAGCGCAAATTAACATCGCTGAAGTACGTAAGCCTGAACTAGATGCGCAACTTGTTGGTGACAGCATCGCGTCTCAGCTAGAGCGTCGTGTAATGTTCCGTCGTGCTATGAAGCGTGCGGTACAAAACGCAATGCGTCTAGGTGCTAAGGGTATCAAAGTGGAAGTAAGCGGTCGTCTAGGCGGCGCTGAAATCGCACGTTCTGAGTGGTACCGTGAAGGCCGTGTGCCTCTACACACTCTACGTGCAGACATTGATTACGCAACTTCTTCGGCTCACACCACATACGGTGTAATCGGCATTAAAGTTTGGATCTTCAAAGGTGAGATCCTAGGCGGTATGCCAGCAGCAACTGAAGCTGCAGAGCCAAAGGCTGACAAGCCTAAGAAGCAGCGTAAAGGCCGTAAGTAAGGAGTCGACAGATGCTACAACCTAAACGTACTAAGTTCCGTAAGGTTCATACTGGTCGTAACCGCGGTCTAGCTAAAGGTACTGAAGTAAGCTTTGGTTCTTTTGGTCTTAAAGCTGTTGGCCGTGGTCGTTTGACTGCTCGTCAAATCGAAGCTGCACGTCGTGCTATGACGCGTCACATCAAGCGTCAAGGTAAAATCTGGATCCGTGTGTTCCCAGACAAACCTATCACTGAAAAACCACTTGAAGTTCGTCAAGGTAAGGGTAAAGGTAACGTTGAGTACTGGGTAGCCCAAATCCAACCTGGTAAGGTTATGTACGAAGTTGATGGTGTACCTGAAGAATTGGCGCGTGAAGCGTTCCGCCTAGCGGCTCGCAAACTGCCATTCAAGACTACATTTGTAACTAAGCAGGTGATGTGATGAAAGCACTAGATCTACGCGAAAAAAGCGTTGAAGAGCTTAACGCTGAGCTATTGAATTTGCTACGTGAACAGTTCAACTTGCGCATGCAAGCAGCAACTGGTCAACTACAGCAAACTCATACTCTGAAAGCTGTACGCCGTGATATCGCACGTGTGAAAACTGTTTTGACTGAGAAGGCAGGCGCATAATGAGCGACAAAATTCGTACTCAACAAGGTCGTGTTGTTAGTGACAAAATGGACAAGTCTATTGTTGTTGCTATCGAGCGCATGGTGAAGCACCCTATCTACGGTAAATTCGTTAAGCGCACGACTAAAGTTCACGCACACGACGAAAACAACGAATGTGGCATTGGCGACACCGTTGAAATTCGTGAGTGTCGTCCATTGTCTAAGACTAAATCTTGGACTTTGGTAAAAGTTGTAGAAAAGGCGAAGATTTAATCTTACCTCTTCTGTGAACGCGAACGGCTCCAAAATTATTTTTTGGAGCCGTTTATTTTTTGACTACCCAATCACAAAAAAGGGTGGTACAATTCGCGTCCCTTATAAAGAGGCAGCCCGACCCGAGAGGGTCTAGTTTTTTAATATTTAGCGGAGCACTAACATGATCCAAATGCAAAGTATGCTGGACGCAGCTGATAACTCAGGCGCTCGCAGCGTAATGTGTATTAAGGTTCTGGGTGGCTCTCACCGTCGTTATGCACACATCGGTGACATCATCAAAGTTACTGTTAAGGAAGCAATTCCACGCGGTAAAGTTAAGAAAGGTGATGTACTGAAGGCGGTGGTAGTTCGCACCCGTAAAGGCGTACGTCGTCCAGACGGTTCTGTCATTCGCTTCGACCGAAACGCTTGTGTACTGTTGAACAACAACAGTGAACAACCTATCGGTACACGCATCTTTGGTCCTGTGACTCGCGAACTTCGTGGCGATAAGTTCATGAAGATCGTTTCACTGGCTCCAGAAGTTCTGTAAGGAGCGGCAATATAATGGCAGCTAAAATCCGTCGTAATGACGAAGTAATCGTTCTTGCTGGTAAAGATAAAGGCAAGAAAGGTAAAGTAACTAAGGTTCTAGCAACTGGTAAAGTTATCGTTGAAGGTATCAACCTTGTTAAGAAACACCAGAAACCTGTTCCTGCACTAGGTATCCAAGGCGGTATCGTAGAGCAAGAAGCAGCAATCGACGTTTCTAACGTGGCTATCTTCAACGCTGCAACTGGTAAAGCTGACCGTGTCGGTTTCCGTTTTGAAGACGGCCAAAAGGTTCGTTTCTTCAAGTCAAACGGTGAAACCGTTTCTAACTAATTTAGAAAGTAATTTGGAGTTCTACTATGGCGAAACTGCATGATTACTACAAGTCGTCTGTAGTCGCTGAACTGACCAAACAGTTCGGTTACACAAGCGTCATGCAAGTCCCTAGAATCGAGAAAATCACCCTGAACATGGGTGTTGGCGAAGCTATCAACGATAAAAAACTGCTAGAAAACGCAGCTTCTGATATGGCAACGATCTCTGGTCAAAAGCCTCTTATCACTAAAGCGCGTAAATCTGTTGCAGGTTTCAAAATCCGTGAAGGCTACCCTATCGGTTGTAAAGTAACCTTGCGTGGCGAACGTATGTGGGATTTTATGGAGCGTTTAATCTCTATCGCTCTTCCACGTGTACGTGACTTCCGTGGTGTTAACGCTAAGTCTTTTGACGGTCGCGGTAACTACAGCATGGGCGTTCGCGAGCAAATCATCTTCCCGGAAATCGACTTTGATAAAGTTGATCGTGTACGCGGCCTAGACATCACTATTACGACGTCTGCTGGTACTGATGAGGAAGGCCGTGCTCTGCTGGCTGCCTTTAACTTCCCATTCCGTAAGTAAGGTGAAGGGTTACTGTTATGGCTAAACAATCAATGAAAGCACGTGAAGTAAAACGTGCAAAGCTAGTAGCTAAGTTCGCTGAGAAGCGTGCTTCTCTAAAAGCTATCATCAGCGATGTAAATGCATCAGAAGAAGATCGTTGGAATGCGGTTCTAAAACTGCAAACTCTTCCACGTGATTCAAGTGCGTCACGTCAGCGCAACCGTTGTAACCAAACTGGTCGTCCACACGGTTACCTACGTAAATTCGGTCTGAGCCGTATCAAAGTTCGTGAAGCTTGCATGAAAGGCGAGATTCCTGGACTTCGTAAGGCTAGCTGGTAATTGCCACTTAATCATTTGGAGTAAATCATATGAGCATGCAAGATCCGATTTCGGATATGCTGACCCGTGTTCGTAACGGTCAGGCAGCAAACAAAGTTGCTGTTAAAATGCCTTCTTCAAAGCTGAAAGTTGCAATTGCTGCACTACTTAAAGCTGAAGGCTACATCGCTGACTTCGCTGTTGAAGGCGACGTAAAACCTGAGCTAGAAGTAACTCTTAAGTACTTCCAAGCTAAACCAGTAATCGAGCAACTGAAGCGTGTTTCACGTCCAGGTCTGCGCGTCTACAAGAAGAAAGACGAGCTGCCATCTGTAATGGGTGGTCTAGGTGTTGCTATTGTTTCCACTTCCAAGGGTCTGATGTCAGACCGTGCTGCTCGTAAAGCAGGTCTTGGTGGTGAGATCATCTGCTACGTAGCTTAATAGGAGTAGAATATGTCTCGTGTTGCTAAAGCACCTGTCGCTATTCCAGCTGGCGTAGAGGTGAAACTGAACGGCCAAGAAGTTACCGTTAAAGGTGCTAAAGGTGAACTAACTCGCGTTCTAAACAACGCAGTAGTTATCGCTCAGGAAGAAAACAAGCTAACTTTCGGTCCTCGCGAAGGTGTTGCTAACGCATGGGCTCAAGCAGGTACTGCTCGCGCTCTAGTTAACAACATGGTTGTTGGTGTTACTGAAGGCTTCACTAAGAAGCTAACTCTTAAGGGTGTTGGTTACCGTGCTGCAATTAAAGGCAATGCGGTAGGCCTGACTCTTGGCTTCTCTCACCCAGTTGAGCACGAGTTGCCAGCGGGTATTAAAGCTGAGTGTCCAAGCCAAACTGAGATCGTACTAACTGGTTGTGACAAGCAGTTAGTGGGTCAAGTTGCGGCAGACATCCGTTCTTACCGCGCACCTGAGCCTTACAAAGGCAAAGGTATTCGTTACGCAGATGAAAATGTGCGTAGTAAAGAAGCTAAGAAGAAGTAAGGTAACACTATGGATAAGAAAGCATCTCGCATCCGTCGTGCTACACGTGCACGTCGTAAGATTGCAGAACTTGGTGCAACTCGCCTGGTAGTACACCGTACTCCTCGCCACGTTTATGCTCAAGTTATTGCGGCAAACGGCTCTGAGGTTATCGCAGCAGCTTCTACTGTAGAAAAAGCGATCCGTGAGCAAGTGAAATACACTGGTAACATCGATGCGGCTAAAGCAGTGGGTAAAGCTGTAGCAGAGCGCGCTCTTGAGAAAGGCGTAACTGCAGTTGCATTTGATCGTTCTGGTTTCCAATACCACGGTCGAGTAGCGGCGCTAGCAGATTCTGCTCGCGAAGCTGGTCTGAAATTCTAAGGTAGGGTTGGAAGATGGCTAAAGAACAACAAGTTCAAGCGAATGATTTGCAAGAAAAGCTAATCGCAGTTAACCGTGTTTCTAAAACGGTTAAAGGCGGTCGAATCATGAGCTTCACTGCACTGACTGTAGTTGGTGACGGTAATGGTCGCGTAGGTTTCGGTTACGGCAAAGCACGTGAAGTACCTGCAGCGATCCAAAAAGCAATGGAAAAAGCGCGTCGTAACATGGTTACTATCGCGCTTAACGAAGGCACTCTTCACCACCCAGTGAAAGGTCGCCACTCGGGCTCTAAAGTTTACATGCAGCCTGCTGCAGAAGGTACTGGTGTTATCGCAGGTGGTGCGATGCGTGCAGTACTAGAAGTTGCTGGTGTACACAACGTACTGTCAAAAGCGTACGGTTCTACTAACCCAATCAACATCGTTCGTGCAACGATTGATGCACTAGTAGACGTTAAGTCACCAGAAATGGTTGCTGCTAAACGTGGTCTAACTGTTGAAGCTATTTCGGAGTAAGAACACCATGGCAACTATTAAAGTAACTCAAACTAAAAGCTCAATTGGTCGCCTGCCTAAGCACAAAGCTACTTTGCGCGGTCTAGGTCTTCGTAAAATCAACCACACTGTAGAACTTGAAGATACACCGTGTATTCGCGGTATGATCAACAAAGTTTACTACATGGTTAAAGTTGAGGAGTAATCATAATGCTTTTGAATACTCTATCACCGGCTGCGGGTTCTAAGCCTTCTAAGAAGCGCCTAGGTCGTGGTATCGGTTCAGGCCTCGGTAAAACTGGTGGTCGTGGCCATAAAGGTCAAAAGTCACGTTCTGGCGGCAAAGTTCGTCCAGGTTTTGAAGGCGGTCAAATGCCTCTGAAACAACGTCTACCTAAGTTCGGTTTCACTTCTCGTAAGAGTCTAGTGACAGCTGAAGTTCGTCTAGCAGAGCTGGCGAAAGTATCTGGTGACGTAGTAGATCTAAACAGCCTAAAAGCGGCTAACATCATCACTAAGAACATCGAATTTGTTAAAGTTGTTCTTTCTGGCGAGCTTAGCAAAGCGGTGACTGTGAAAGGTCTACGTGTGACTAAAGGCGCTAAAGCTGCAATCGAAGCTGCAGGCGGTAAAATCGAGGAATAATCTCGAGGAACGAGGTACAGATGGCTAAAAAACCAGGACAAGATTTTCGTAGTGCTCAGAGCGGCTTAAGTGAACTGAAGTCGCGCTTATTATTCGTAATTGGTGCACTTTTAGTATTCCGAGCTGGCTCTTTTGTGCCGATTCCTGGTATTGACGCTGCTGTACTTGCCGATTTGTTCGAACAGCAAAAAGGCACCATCGTTGAAATGTTTAACATGTTCTCCGGTGGTGCACTTTCGCGTGCATCTATTCTAGCTCTGGGCATCATGCCGTATATTTCGGCATCGATAGTTGTTCAGTTGCTAACAGTAGTTCATCCAGCGTTAGCGGAACTCAAAAAAGAGGGTGAAGCAGGCCGTCGTAAGATCAGCCAATATACACGCTACGGCACGCTTGTACTTGCAACTTTCCAAGCTATTGGTATTGCAACGGGCTTACCAAACATGGTCGACAATCTGGTTGTTATCAATCAAACCATGTTTACGCTTATTGCAACCGTGAGTTTAGTAACCGGTACCATGTTCCTAATGTGGTTAGGTGAACAAATTACAGAGCGAGGAATTGGTAACGGCATTTCGTTGCTGATTTTTGCAGGTATTGTTGCTGGATTGCCTCAGGCAATCGGACAAACAATCGAGCAAGCGCGTCAAGGTGAATTGCATGTACTTCTTCTGCTGTTAATTGCAGTACTGGCTTTTGCAGTCATTTATTTCGTTGTTTTCATGGAGCGTGGTCAACGACGTATTGTTGTTAACTATGCAAAGCGTCAACAAGGTCGTAAAGTATTTGCAGCCCAGAGTTCACATTTGCCATTGAAAATAAATATGGCTGGTGTGATTCCTGCGATTTTCGCATCAAGCATTATTTTGTTCCCAGGAACATTGGCGCAGTGGTTTGGCCAAAATGGTGAAAGCAGCGCGTTCGGTTGGCTAACTGACGTGTCTTTGGCTCTTAGCCCAGGTCAGCCTCTGTATGTAATGTTGTATGCAGCAGCAATTATTTTCTTCTGTTTCTTCTATACGGCGTTGGTTTTCAACCCGCGTGAAACAGCAGATAACCTGAAGAAGTCTGGTGCATTCGTACCCGGTATCCGCCCAGGTGAGCAGACAGCCAAATACATTGATAAAGTGATGACGCGTTTGACCTTAGCTGGTGCGCTCTACATTACCTTTATCTGTCTGATTCCGGAGTTCATGATGGTCGCGTGGAACGTTCGTTTCTACTTCGGCGGAACATCACTACTAATTGTAGTGGTTGTTATCATGGATTTTATGGCACAGGTACAGACACATATGATGTCTCATCAATATGAGTCTGTGTTGAAGAAAGCGAATCTGAAGGGCTATGGCCGTTAATTCGGTAATAGACTCAGCAGTTTCAATTACGGAGTTTAGCAATGAAAGTTCGTGCTTCCGTTAAAAAAATCTGCCGTAACTGTAAAGTAATCAAGCGTAACGGTGTTGTTCGCGTGATTTGCAGTGAGCCAAAGCACAAACAGCGCCAAGGCTAATTCAGCAGAAATTTTTACTTGAAATATAAGGTAGTGTCGAGTATATTCCTCGGCCTACCTTTTGCGTGCAAAAGAAGTAGTATCCCGCAGCGTATCCATCACGGGCTTTGCTGCGGATAATTCTTTTATGAAACCTAGGAGTGAATAATGGCCCGTATTGCAGGCATTAACATTCCTGATCAGAAACATGCTGTAATCGCTCTAACAGCGATCTACGGTATCGGCAAAACTCGCTCTAAAGCTATCTTAGCTGAAGTGGGTATTGCTGAAGATGTTAAGATCAGTGAACTAACTGAAGAGCAGATCGATCAACTGCGTGATGGTGTAGCTAAATACACTGTAGAAGGTGATCTACGTCGTGAAGTTTCCATGAACATCAAGCGCCTAATGGATCTTGGCTGTTACCGTGGTCTTCGTCATCGTCGCAGTCTACCTCTACGTGGACAGCGTACTAAAACCAACGCTCGCACCCGTAAGGGTCCGCGTAAGCCGATCAAGAAATAATCGGGAAGGTAGAGTACAATGGCTAAACAACCAACTCGCGCGCGCAAGCGCGTACGCAAGCAAGTTGCGGATGGCGTTGCGCACATCCATGCTTCTTTCAATAACACAATCGTAACCATCACTGACCGTCAAGGTAACGCTCTTGCATGGGCAACTGCAGGTGGTTCAGGTTTCCGTGGTTCTCGTAAGTCTACTCCGTTCGCTGCACAGGTTGCTGCTGAGCGTTGTGCTGAAATGGCTAAAGAATATGGCCTAAAGAACTTGGAAGTTATGGTTAAGGGTCCTGGTCCAGGTCGTGAATCTACTGTTCGCGCACTGAATGCAGCTGGTTTCCGCATCACAAACATCGTTGATGCTACACCAATCCCTCATAACGGTTGTCGTCCACCGAAGAAACGTCGCGTTTAACGTTTCTAGGAAGATTGGAGAAGAATCATGGCAAGATATTTGGGTCCTAAGCTGAAGCTTAGCCGTCGCGAAGGCACTGACTTATTCCTTAAGTCTGGTGTTCGCGCGATCGATACCAAGTGTAAAATTGATAACGCACCAGGTGTACACGGCGCTCGTCGCGGTCGTCTATCTGAGTATGGCGTTCAGCTTCGTGAGAAGCAAAAAGTACGTCGTATGTACGGCGTTCTAGAAAAACAATTCCGTAACTACTACGCAGAAGCTGCTCGCCTGAAAGGCAACACTGGTGAAAACCTACTTCAGCTTCTTGAAGGTCGTCTTGATAACGTAGTTTACCGCATGGGCTTTGGCGCAACTCGCGCAGAAGCGCGTCAGCTGGTTAGCCACAAAGCTATCCTAGTTAACGGTAAAGTTGTAAACGTTCCTTCTTTCAAAGTAGCGGCTAACGACGTTGTTTCAATTCGCGAGAAAGCTAAACAGCAAGCTCGTATTAAAGCGGCTCTAGAAGTTGCTGAACAACGCGAAAAACCAACTTGGATTGAAGTAGATGGCGGCAAAATGGAAGGTACATTCAAGCGTATGCCTGAGCGTTCTGACCTGTCAGCTGACATCAACGAACAATTGATCGTCGAGCTTTACTCTAAGTAAGGTTTAAACTAAAGAGAGGACACAATGCAGGGTTCTGTAACAGAATTTCTTAAGCCACGTCTAGTTGACATTGAACAGATCAGCTCGACCCACGCAAAAGTAACTCTTGAGCCATTAGAGCGTGGTTTCGGCCATACTCTGGGTAATGCACTTCGCCGTATTCTGCTTTCTTCTATGCCTGGTTGTGCAGTGACAGAAGTAGAAATTGAAGGCGTACTTCACGAGTACAGTACTAAAGAAGGTGTTCAGGAAGATATTCTTGAAATTCTTCTAAACCTTAAAGGTTTGGCTGTGCGCGTTGCCGAAGGCAAAGATGAAGTGTTCATTACACTGAATAAATCAGGCTCGGGCCCTGTGGTTGCAGGTGACATCACCCATGATGGTGATGTAGAGATCGCTAACCCTGAACACGTTATTTGTCATTTAACCGATGACAATGCTGAGATCGCAATGCGTATCAAAGTAGAACGTGGTCGTGGTTATGTTCCAGCTTCAGCTCGTATCCATACTGAAGAAGATGAGCGTCCAATCGGTCGCCTACTTGTCGATGCTACTTTCAGCCCAGTAGACAAAATTGCCTACGCCGTTGAAGCAGCTCGTGTAGAACAGCGCACTGACCTCGATAAGCTTGTTATCGATATGGAAACCAACGGTACTCTAGAACCTGAGGAAGCTATTCGCCGCGCGGCAACAATTCTTGCTGAGCAGTTGGATGCATTCGTAGATCTTCGTGATGTACGAGTTCCTGAGGAGAAGGAAGAGAAGCCAGAATTCGATCCGATCCTACTCCGTCCTGTAGACGATCTTGAACTAACAGTTCGCTCTGCTAACTGTTTGAAAGCAGAAGCGATTCACTACATCGGTGATCTAGTACAACGTACCGAGGTTGAGCTACTTAAAACGCCAAACCTTGGTAAGAAATCTCTTACTGAGATTAAAGACGTACTGGCGTCACGTGGTCTGTCTCTGGGCATGCGCCTAGAAAATTGGCCACCTGCATCAATCGCTGAAGATTAATCGATACTAGTTAGAAGGATTAGGTCATGCGCCATCGTAAGAGTGGTCGTCAACTCAACCGCAACAGCTCACATCGTAAAGCGATGTTTAGCAACATGGCTAGCTCTCTTGTACGTCATGAAGTTATCAAGACTACATTGCCAAAAGCAAAAGAGCTACGTCGCGTAGTTGAGCCTTTGATTACACTAGCTAAGACTGACAGTGTTGCTAACCGTCGTCTTGCGTTTGCACGTACTCGTGACAACGAAGTAGTTGCAAAACTATTTAACGAACTAGGTCCACGTTTTGCTGCTCGTCAGGGCGGTTACACTCGTATCCTAAAAGCTGGCTTCCGTGCTGGTGATAAAGCTCCAATGGCTTACATTGAGCTTGTAGATCGCCCAGCTGCTGAAGAAACTGCTGCTGAGTAATCAGGTTCGTAAGAACGGAAAAGCCGAGCGATAGCTCGGCTTTTTTGTTGACATCATACTGAGATTTTGGCAAAAATTTCGCACCTCGCACCTCGCACCTCGCACCTCGCACCTCGCACCTCGCACCTCGCACCTCGCACCTCGCACCTCGCACCTCGCACCTCGCACCTCGCACCTCGCACCTCGCACCTCGCACCTCGCACCTCGCACCTCGCACCTCGCACCTCGCACCTCGCACCTCGCACCTAAAAAAAGCCGACCGAAGTCAGCTTTTGTTATCCGTGTAGAAATCCGTGCTTAAACGATAGCAAGCAGTTCCACTTCAAAGACGAGTGCTGCAAATGGAGGAATCGATGCACCAGCGCCACGCTCACCGTAAGCAAGGTCATGTGGGATGTACAGTTTCCATTTTGAGCCAACAGGCATCAGTTGCAGTGCTTCTACCCAACCTTTGATTACGCCAGTTACTGGGAACTGTGCAGGCTGACCGCGAGACACTGAGCTATCAAATACTGTTCCGTCAACGAGTTCACCGTGGTAGTGAACGCGAACGGTTTTGTCTGAAGTTGGGATCTCGCCATTACCTTCAGTGATGATTTCATACTGTAGGCCAGAGTCTAGAACAGTCACTTCAGAGCGTAGTGCATTGTCTTTTAGGAATGCTTCGCCATCAGCAGCGGCCGCTTTTGCAGCCTCTGCACGTGCCGCTTCTGCACGTGTGTAAAGTTCTTGCAGGGCTTTGTTGATCTCGTCAACCTCGATTGCTGGCATGTCACCAGTCAGTGCGGTGGCAATACCCGCAGCAATGGCATCTACGTTCAGACCGTCAAGGCCAGAACCCGCAAGTTGTTGACCCATTTGTAGACCAATACCGTAGCTGGCTTTTTGTTCTACCGTTTCAAATTTAATATCAGACATAAAAGTCGCTCTTTTATCGCGTAACAAAGCCTCAAAGGATAACAGTTTCGACTAGAGGTTTAAATCTTTCTACTTCACAACGATGTAACTTATGTGCTGTGACGAGGCTCGTACTCTTGGCGGAATGTCAGCTTTTTTACCGTCTACTGACCGAGTTTGAGGGTAATTCTCTATACTCTGGTGGTTTGTATTTTTATACTAGAGAACAAAGGGGTTTGGAGAAGTTTGCAATGAATCGTCGTAGAAAGAAGAAGCCACAAACTGACTATTTGGCGCTTGCAAAAGAGAACGTGACCAAGATTGAGTTCAAGCCATTGTTAATGCGAGTTCGCCGCTTGTGGGCTTTCCTGCCGATCTTGCATCGCCGAGCTCTTGCGGTATTAGTACCAATACTGCTGATTCTTTTGCTTTGGCCGACGAAGAAACTCGACCCTCAACCTGTGGTAGAAAAAGCACCGCAACGAGTTGCGCTTGACATCAATACTCGTGGATTGAGCGAGCAGCATGATTTACAGCAAGCTGATAGCAACTCGGCGATGTGGCAAGAATACTTGGTGCAAAATGGCGATACGCTTGCACAAGTGTTTCGCACTAATCAATTGGCGATGGGCGATCTGAATGCTTTGGTTAAAATCGAAGGCGCCGACAAACCACTGAGTCACATCAAACAAGGTCAATTGGTCCGATTTAAGCTTAATGAGGCCGGACAGCTTGATATTTTGCAGTTGGAAAAAGGCAACAGCTCGGTGATGTTCTTTCGTCTTTCTGATGGGGGCTTTGGCCGCAGTAAGTAGCCGCTTGGCCTCAACTTATTCTGCGAACCGCCCGTGACGCAGCTTGGCAAAGACGCTTTGCCAAGGGAAAAGTGGTAACACAATCAGTAAGATACCAGCCCAAGTGACACGATCAGGGTATTCGGCGAAAGCATACATGCCAATCAAGGTCACAAACAGCAAGCCCGAGTATTCCGCTAACGCGATTTGTCCGGCGGGCGCTTTTCGATACGCCGCGACCGCGAGACCGTTATAACCCAAAATACACACTGAGCTGGCTAAAATATACCCAGCAAGCGTGGGTGTGAGTGGTTGCCAACAGAGCAGCGCCAGCAACAGGGAGACAGGCAGTGACAACAGCGTTGTCCACCACAAAGTGGTTACTACTGTCTGCTCCGCGGGCAGTTTTCTCACCAACACATTAAAGAAAGCCAGAGTGAGCGCGGTGCCGAGCGCAAAACCGGCTGCCCAATGAAATTGCTCAGGGCGCAATACCACCAACACACCGACAAATCCCACCATCGTCCCGAATACTTTTGCCAGAGAAGGTCTCTCTTTGAGTAACCAGACGGACAGAGGCAGCATCAACAATGGCGCGGCGTAAAATACGGCGTTTGCGGTTGCCAAGGGTAAATAGGTAATGGAAACCATCATACAACCGCTGCCGATCAAGATTAGATGGGCGCGGGCTAAGGTAATGCGCGGCTGGGCCAGTGCTCGTTGTGTTTTGCGCTGCATCAGCCACAGTGGCGTGATCACCAATAATGAGAATAGCTGCCGGAGAAACATGTATTGAAATGGTGAGACGTTACCATCAATCAGTTTCACCGCGACATCAGACAGCGTTGCCAGCAAGTTGCCGACAACCAGTAAGACGATCGCGTAGCTCGCGGGCGTCACGGCTTAAGCTCGCTTCATGTCGACATGCGGAATGCCATCTTCCAGATACATCTCGGAAGTGACTATAAAACCGTGTTGCTGGTAAAACGGTTTAAGGTGTTCCTGCGCGCCGATTTCAATCGCCTCATTAGGCCACAACTGCTGGCAATGCATAATCGACTGTTGCATCAGCTGATGCCCCAAACCGCCACCGCGTGCGTTATGTTTGGTCGCCACACGGCCAATGCTGACGCTGTCGTAAGTGGTGCCAGCGGGGAGAAGACGAGTACACGCTACCAGCTCGCCGTTTTTATAACCGAGCAAGTGATGCACTCCGTGCAGAATGTCGTTGCCATCCAGTTCAGGGTAGGGGCAGTTTTGTTCGACCACAAACACGTCGACTCTCAGTTTGAGTAGTTGATACAACTGAGTGGTTGAAAGTTGTGAGAAAGGCACAAGATGCCATTGGATCATGGTGATGTTGTCCGCTTAACAATAAGAAGCATACTGTACGCCTTGCGGGCGATTTTTGGCATTAACATAAGTTAAAGTTTTTCATCCAGTTGGCGTTTTTTGATCCGACTGAGGCTTACCGGAGTGATACCCAGGTACGCGGCAATTTGCCGATCACTGAGCCTTTCGAGTAACACGGGAAACAACTGCTTAAATAGGTGGTACTTTTCCTCTGGGGTGTGTAGCAGCAGGAAACGTTCTTTGCGTTCTTTGTAAATCAGTTGGGTTTCGAGCAAGTGGAGATATAACGGATGAGCGGACGCTCGCCAAGCTTGCAAGCATTCGATAGGAAAGGTGAGCAAATGAACTGGGGTGAGACTTTCCAGCAGAAATGGACTGCCTTGCTCGCGGATCAGGCTTTCAAAGCCGATCATCCAATCGACTTCCCAGTAAAACTCTTTGCTGAACTCTTTGCCAGAGTCTGTCAGATAACAGGCGTGACAGAGTCCATCCAACAGGAAATAGCAGTGCTGCGGCGCTTCGCCTTGATGAATCAAGATGTGCCGAGTCGGTAACTGCAACTCTTTGGCGTTGGCGAGTACGTCTTGAATGGCCTCGTTTGAGAGGTTGAGCTGTTGTAGATATTGGGTGAAACGAGCAACCATAGCGATCCCTAAAAAAACCGCTGCCAAGTGACAGCGGTTTTGAGTTTAAGGATTTCTCTTCGACAGGAAAGTTATTTCTGCAAATTCAAGCGATACACCGCAAAGCCGACCTCATCGGTCGCCACTTGCTCCATCGGATAAATGCCTTTCGCTTTGATGAACTGCGCCGCTTTGTCGCTCGGTGAAGTTTCAAAGCGGATATCCAGCGCTTTTTCCGACTGAATAGGAGCAAAGGTCCAGTTGTTATCGGCGCTTGGGGTCACCTGTCCTTTCTCTTGGCTCACACGTGAGATGTAGCTGGCCAGCACACTGCGGTTTTCATCCGGTGAATCAAACGCCACAAATTCCGCGCCAGTACCTGGGAACTTGTTGCTGTACGCGCGGTAGTTGTTGGTCGCGATGATAAACGTCTGTTTCACGTCAATCGGCTTACCTTGATAGGTTAGATCAAGAATGCGCTGCGCTTCTGGATGAATCAGTTTACAGTCGCCGTCATATTTAGCGGGCTGCGTAACGTCGATTTGGTAGTTCACGCCATCAATCACATCGAAGTTATAAGTGCGAAACCCATCCCAGTCGATCAAAGATTGCGGCGCGCTGCTGTTGACATCGATCTGCTTGAACTGGCCAGCGCTACACTCCAACCACTCTTTGACTTGCTGTCCGCTGACTTTCATCGCGACCAGAGTGTTCGGGTAGAGATACAGATCGGCGGCGTTACGGAAGGTCAGTTGACCGGACTCCACTTCGGTAAAGTTGGCGGGATCATTCTTACGCCCGCCCGCTTTAAATGGCGCAGCGGCAGAAAGAACGGGTAGCCCAGCGAGATCTGGATCGCCTTGGATAAAGCGCTCAACGTAATCTTTTTGCGCCAAGTTGACGATTTGTACCGTGGGATCATCCTGCACTAGGGCAAGGAAGCTGTACATCACGTCATTGGCTTTACCAATAGGTTGGTTGACAAAATCACGCGTGCCTTTGTGATCGGCGGCAAGCGCATCGACAATCGCGCTGTCGGCGTCAACTAAGGGCTTTTGGCTCGCTTTGTCAAAAATTGGCCGTGCTTGCGTTTGCCCTTTGACCACCGACCATTTACCCTCTTTTTGTTGCAGCTCTAAATCGATGATGCCGACATGGCTGCCCCAGCGACCCGGCATCACCGCGGCCACGCCATTGATGGTGCCCTTTTGGTTGTCGACGCCTTGAATATGGTCAAACCCCTTGCCCGGGAAAACCGCGTGCGAGTGGCCAAAGGCAATCGCATCAATCCCTTTGACTTGTGAAAGGTAGTAGACCGAGTTCTCTGCGCCGATTTTGTAGGGATCGGAAGAGACGCCGGAATGAGGGATCGCAACGATCACATCCGCGCCCTCTTTTTTCATCTGTGGAACTAGGGCTTCGGCGGTCTCACGAATGTCTTTGGCAAACACTTTGCCTTCGAGGTTCTTCTTGTCCCACACCATGATCTGCGGTGGCACAAAGCCGATGTAACCCACTTTGATCGTATGTTCTGCGCCATTCACATCTTTAAAGCTGTGCTCTTTAATGAGGTAAGGCTTGAAGTAGTGCTTGCCGGTCTTTTGCTCAAACACGTTGGCGTTGATGTAGGGGAAGTTGGCGTCATTAATAGTTTCGGCGAGAAATTCCAAACCGTAGTTAAACTCGTGGTTACCGATATTGCCGACATCGTAGTGCAATTGGTTCATCGCCTTATACACTGGATGAACTTCACCCGCTTTGATGCCCTTAGCTGCCATGTAGTCACCCATCGGGCTGCCTTGGATCAAATCACCGTTATCCACCAACACACTGTTGGTTACTTCGGCTTGTGCTTGCTTCACCAAAGTCGCGGCACGGGTTAGGCCAATTTGCTGTGAAGGTTTATCTTTGTAGTAGTCGTAGTCCATCACATTGGTGTGAATATCGGTGGTTTCGATGATTCGCAATTGAATGGTTTCGGCCATCGCCGGGCCCGCGATAGCGAGCATGCTGGTTAAAACGGCTAGAGAGAGAGGGTTCACTGCCACTTTCATTTTTTGCTCCACAAGAGTCAGAGAGGAAGATTCGGTGACTAATGTAACAAAATATAATGAAAGCCATATTTAACTGGCTAAAAAAGTGTGATTTCAGCCGATTACTTTATGCCATTCTGTGCACTGCTTGCCATCTTTTGCCGTAGTGAGGCTTGTTGTGTGAGCAAAAGAGAAAAGTGCATGAGTTAGATAGAAAACTTCTTAGCAGTTTTTTGAATAAAAAATGAAATTTTAGAATTTCAGGTAATATAAAGAGCTCGCCATAATGCGCTTATCAAAAGTTCAATGGAAGCACGGCGTATGACCAGCAAGGAATCAGGAACGGTCTTTCCCTTCAAAAAGCCAACACTCGTTGCCGACAATCGCGCAGTGCCGAGTCGCTTTGCGCGCAGTCAACTCAAGTCTGGGGAAGTGGCTCTGGTGGGGGCTGGGCCGGGCGATCCTGAACTGCTCACGCTCAAAGCCTTGACCTATCTACAACAAGCTGATGTCGTGTTGTACGACTACTTGGTCTCCGATGAAATCATGGCTTTAGTGCCGAGTGACGCCATCTTGGTCTGCGTGGGTAAACGCGCCGGGCACCACAGTGTGCCGCAGGAAAAAACCAACCAACTGTTGGTTGATTTTGCCCAGCAAGGCTACAAGGTGGTGCGGATTAAAGGCGGCGATCCGTTTATTTTTGGCCGTGGTGGAGAAGAGTTGGAAGTGTTGGCAGACGCCGGGATTCGCTTTCAGGTGGTGCCGGGCATCACCGCAGCAGCGGGGGCAACTGCGTATGCGGGCATTCCTCTGACTCATCGCGACTACGCCCAGTCAGCGCTGTTTATTACCGGTCACCTTAAGGCAGAAAGCGATCAGATGGATTGGTCGACACTCGCGCGAGGTCAGCAGACTCTGGTGATCTACATGGGGCTGATGAAATCGAGCTATATCCAAGAGCAGCTTATCGCGCATGGCCGCGTCTCAAGTACGCCGATCGCCATCATTGAACGTGGCACACAGCAGACGCAAAAAGTATTTAAAGGGCAACTGGCTGATTTAGCCACTTTAGCCATACAGGCTGAAGCTCCTGCGCTGATTGTCGTAGGGGAAGTTGTTCAGCTATCCGACAAGTTAGATTGGTTTCTTGGTGACGAACAGGTAAATCTGAGCACATTGGCTCAGTCTGTTTAACCCCGAAGCCAACGTAATGGACCCATTCAGGCCGTCGAGCCTTAAAAGGAAAGAGATATGAATCAACAACGCTTGACTCATTTAAAGCAGCTCGAAGCTGAGAGCATTCACATCATCCGTGAAGTGGCTGCCGAGTTTGATAACCCAGTGATGATGTACTCGATAGGCAAAGACTCGTCGGTGATGCTGCATTTGGCGCGCAAAGCGTTTTATCCAGGAAAAATTCCCTTTCCACTACTGCATGTTGATACTGATTGGAAATTTCGCGAGATGATCGAGTTTCGTGATCGCACCGCGGAGAAATATGGCTTTGAGCTTTTGGTACATAAGAACCCAGAAGGTCTGGCGATGGGCTGTAGCCCGTTTGTGCATGGCTCCTCTAAGCATACCGATATCATGAAAACCCAAGGGTTGAAGCAAGCGCTCAACAAATATGGTTTTGATGCGGCCTTTGGCGGCGCGCGCCGCGATGAAGAGAAATCACGTGCCAAAGAGCGTGTCTACTCGTTTCGCGATAAGAACCACACTTGGGATCCGAAGAATCAGCGCCCGGAGCTGTGGAAAACCTATAACGGCCAGATCAACAAAGGCGAGAGCATTCGTGTCTTCCCACTTTCAAACTGGACCGAACTCGATATTTGGCAATACATCTATCTGGAAAACATTGAAATCGTGCCGCTTTACTTGGCCGATGTGCGTCCTGTGGTTGAGCGCGACGGCATGCTCATCATGGTGGACGACGACCGCATGAAATTGCGTGACGGTGAACAGATTGAACACAAGAGTGTGCGTTTTCGCACCTTAGGTTGCTACCCATTGACAGGGGCGATTGAATCGGAGGCCAATACCTTGACCGGCATTATCGAAGAGATGCTGGTGGCTACTTCGAGTGAGCGTCAAGGTCGGGCGATCGACCATGATCAGTCTGGATCGATGGAGCTGAAAAAGCGCCAAGGTTATTTCTAAAGGGATCGAGGATACATTATGAACAGTGCAGTTGAAGCGCAATTGGCTGAATTGGGTATTGAAGGTTACCTAGAGCAGCATCAAAACAAATCATTACTGAGATTCCTGACCTGCGGTTCGGTGGACGACGGCAAGAGCACCTTGATTGGTCGTTTGCTGCATGATTCGAAGCAGATCTACGAAGATCAACTGGCGGCGGTCCATTCAGACAGCCAACGTGTTGGCACTACAGGCTCGCGTCCGGATCTGGCGCTGCTGGTGGATGGTCTGCAAGCCGAGCGTGAGCAAGGGATCACCATTGATGTGGCCTATCGTTACTTCTCGACGCAAAAGCGTAAATTCATCATCGCTGACACCCCGGGACATGAGCAGTACACGCGCAACATGGCAACCGGTGCGTCAACCTGTGATCTGGCGGTGATCTTAATCGATGCGCGTAAAGGCGTGTTGGATCAAACTCGTCGCCACTCGTTTATCTCCAACCTGCTTGGTTTGAAACATTTTGTTGTTGCGGTCAATAAAATGGATCTGGTCGATTTCTCTGAGCAACGTTTTGAAGAGATCAAAGCGCAGTATCTGGCCTTCTCACAAAATCTGCGTGGTGAAACCAACATTCAGATCATTCCTATTTCGGCATTGGAAGGGGATAACGTGGTGGAGCCAAGCCAACACATGAGTTGGTATCTGGGCCCGTCACTGCTGGAAATTCTGGAAAGTGTCGATGTAGAAAAGGCCAAAGAGGCGGGCGAGTTCCGTTTCCCAGTGCAGTATGTCAGCCGTCCAAACCTCAACTTCCGTGGTTTTGCCGGCACCATTTCATCTGGCACGGTGAACGTGGGCGATCGCATTAAAGTGCTGCCGTCAGGTAAAACTTCCAGCGTGGCGCGAATTGTGACCTTCGACGGTGATTTGCAACAGGCGCAAGCGGGCCTAGCGGTGACGCTGACGCTGGCTGACGAAATTGATATCAGCCGTGGCGATCTGCTGGTACTGGAAGAGGCACAAGTGCAATCGACCAACCACCTGCTTGCCGATGTGGTGTGGATGACGGAGCAGCCGTTACAACCGGGGCGCGATTACGACATCAAGATTGCTGGTAAAAAGACCATCGGCCGTGTGGAAAGTATTCGCCATCAGTACGACATCAACCATCTTTCGTCGCACGGCGCCGCAGAGCTGCCGCTCAACGGTATTGGTCTGTGCGAGTGGACGCTCAACGAAGCGGTGGCGCTGGATAACTACCAAGAGTGTGCTGATACCGGTGGCTTTATCATCATCGACCGTTTGACCAATGTCACCGTAGGTGCGGGCATGGTGAGCGAGAGCCTTGCCGCGGTCGCTCAGGCAAGTGGTGATTTCAGCGCATTTGAAGTTGAACTGAACGCTTTGATCCGTAAGCACTTCCCACATTGGGATGCCAAAGATCTCAGTGCGTTGATTAAGAAGTAGTAGTTAGTGATGGGAGCGTGCTCCCCAGTGAGGATGAGGTATGTGGGAGCAAGGAATGGTTTTGGCGATGCTGCTGGGCATCATCACATGTTTGCTCGTCACGAAAATTAAGCCGAGCTATATTTTCGCTGCCGCCGCGTTTGTGGCTTTTATGGCGGGAATGAGCGACTTAACCACCATTGCGGCCAACTTTACCAACTCCTCACTGCTGACTTTAGTGCTGTTGATCTTGGCCTCCACGGCACTGGAAAAAACGCGCTTGATTAGTTGGGTGAGCCGCAATATTTCCGAAGGCCGTTTAGCGACTGTGATTGCTAAATTGGGCTTGTCGACTGCGCTACTCTCCTCGTTTACCAACAACACCGCAGTGGTGGTGTCGTTGATTGGTGCGGTCAAACGTAATCAGCAGCATGCGCCGTCAAAGCTGCTGATCCCGCTCTCTTATGCGGCGATTTTTGGTGGTACGCTCACCTTGATTGGCACCTCGACCAACCTGATCATCAACAGTTTCGTTGAAGACGCGGGCTTGCCGAGCATGTCTTTCTTTGCGCCGACCTTGATTGGTTTGGCGGTATTGCTGGGTGGGGTGCTAATCTTAATCCCGCTCAGTTATCTGTTGCCAGATTACGACGAGCAAGGACAAGATGATCTGCCGTACTTCTTAGAAGCGCGTGTTGAACCCGGCTCTCCTTTGGTTGGGCGTAGTGTGACCGAGAACAATTTGCGCGCTTTGCGTAAGCTGTTTTTGGCTGAAGTGATCCGCAATGGCGAAACAGTTTCTTCGGTTGGTCCGGATTTTGTTTTGCAAGCCAAAGATCGACTGCTGTTTTGTGGTGACGTAGACAGTGTCTCAACATTGCAAGAGATCCCTGGGCTGACGCTGTTCGGTCAGCAGCATCTTAACGGACAGAACTTTGTCGAAGTGGTGGTGAGCTCTTCGGCCAGCTTTTGCAACAAGACACTGAAATCGAGCCGTTTTCGCGATCGCTTTGATGCTGTCGTGGTGGCGATTCGCCGCGGTCATGAGAGGCTGGAAGGCGGTTTGGGTAACATTAGCTTGGCTGCGGGCGACACTCTGGTTTTGGTGCCGGGCAAGCGTTTTGAAGCTGAGCGCCAAGCACATCGCAAAGAGTTTGTCTTGGTTAACGATCTCGATTCCAGCGCTCGCCTCGACAGCCACAAATCGACGTTAGTGTTACTGGGTTTTGTCGCGGTGATTGCGGCGGCACTGCTTAACCTTGTGCCGATCATCAAAGGGCTCGCCATCTATTTATTGGCCTTGCTGCTGTGCGGAATCGTACAGATCAGTGAGCTCAGACGCCGCTTCCCGCTGGATATTGTGGTGATAGTCGGCTCAGCCTTGTCGATCGCGCAATTGATGATCTCGTCGGGTTTTTCGGCGCGCATGGGCGGCATGTTTATCGAAGCATTTAATGGTTGGGGCGTATTCGGCGCACTCGTCGCCACCTACATGATGACGCTGATCCTCACTGAGTTAGTGACTAATAATGCAGCGGCGGCATTGGCGTTTCCGATCGGCTACAGTATGGCGCTAGGCTATGGGGTGGATCCGATGCCGTTTATTATGGCGGTGCTGTTTGGCGCGAGCGCCAGTTTTATCTCCCCGTATGGCTATCAAACCAACTTATTGGTTTACAGTGTGGGCAACTATCGCCTGTCGGATTATCTGAAAATTGGCGTGCCAGTGTCATTGGTCTACTCCACCTTGGTCCTTACTTTTATTCCGATCTTTTTCCCATTTTAAAAGGATTTGTTATGAGCAGCGTGAGCGCGAACAACGATGAAAATATTGTCTGGCATCAGCATATGATTGATAAATCGTATCGTGCCGGGCTCAAACAGCAAAAGCCAGCCGTGCTTTGGTTTACTGGCTTGTCGGGTGCGGGCAAATCGACCATTGCGGGGGCGCTGGAAACACGTTTGGCAGAGCTGGGCTATCACACCTACTTATTAGATGGTGATAATGTGCGGCACGGTTTGTGTAGCGATCTTGGCTTTTCTCAGCAGGATCGCCGCGAAAACATTCGCCGCATTGGTGAGTTAGCCAAGTTGATGGCCGATGCCGGCTTGATTGTCCTCACCGCATTCATCTCACCGCATCGCGCTGAGCGCCAGTTAGTGCGGGATCTGTTGCCCGACGGCGAGTTTATTGAAGTGTTCGTCAACACCTCATTGCAAGTGTGTGAGCAGCGTGATCCGAAAGGCTTATATAAGAAAGCTCGCGCCGGGGAGATTGCCAACTTTACTGGCATCGATTCGGATTATGAAGCGCCACTCAATGCAGAGATCGATCTGCCTGCCGGAGAGAAACCCATTGAGGCGCTGGTGGATCAATGCATTGAAACGCTGGTGGCTCGCGGGATCATTCGCTCATCCTAACCACCAGTGAGCGGCATCATACTGTATGGTGAATGCCGCTTTGCACATCACTCTGTACGGTAAATTTTTGATTAAGCATCGCCAGCATCTGATCGTAATACTGGCTGTTGGGTTTATTGCCGAGCAGTTTACACAGTTCATTGCCCGTTGGTGTAAAGCGGTAATAGAGCAGGCGCACGCCTTTACTCAGCACATTCAACTGCAAGTTGCGTCCTTGATAACTTAAAATCAGCGGCGTTTCGATTTCGATTTCACCCGATTCCAACTCAGTGCCATGCAGCAGGCCCAATTCAATCAGCACCAACAAGCTAGAAAACGACAACTGGAAGCTGCCCATGTTGATGTTGGTGGTGGTGTCGCGTTTGCCAAAACTGAAAATGCCGCCTTGAAAACGATAGCCAATCAGCAGCTTACGACTGTTGTCTGCACCAAAGCTGCAAGCGAGTGACGATGCGCGTTGTAAGATGTGCGCCTCTTTCGGTGTCATGTCATGCAGTACCTTCAAGGCTTTCATCGAGGTGGAACCTGGGTTGGTCACTTCTCGTTTCAGCACTTGTGCCCACAGTTTCTGCATCGCTGAGTTGTGGATCTCTTGCGCCATATCGAAAAAGCGGTACAGCCAATCTTGATCCGGATCGCCTGCGGTTTCATCTTTGCAAGAGAGATGGGCCAGTTTCAAGATCTGTTCAAGGTTACGCTGGCGCTGCTCTTTGCGTTTCTCTTCACGCAACAAAGCCCGTTCGATGGTGGTTTTTTGCGGCGGATCTTTTTGCAGCAGCGCGTCTAAGCCATAGGTTTGCGCGATCGTCGTGATGCGGCTGGCGCTGTCACGAATGTAACCACTTTTCTTCTCTTGGCTGCTGTGCGGCTTGGGATCGGCTTCTTGGTCAATCACGACCGGCGTTCGGCTATCCGCCATCGTACCTTCCTTTCCATTGCAGGGTGAATGCTAGGCTCAATGTACTCCTTATCGCCAAACCAGTGCAACAACGAACAATCACACTCTTGATGATCAATTTGCGCTTAGAGCGGCGAAAATCGTGATCTCGGTAAAAATGCACTGTCACAAATGATAATAAGTTGTTAAAATTGTTATTGTCTTTTGTGAGGAGCTTATGAAGTATTTCGGAGAGAATAAACTTAAAAAGCACCTGCCAACCGCACTGCTATTGATTGCTTATTTGGTCACGTTGGTCTATTTAGCCAAATATATCGCCTGAGCCAGTGAAATTGACAGGTTACGTCGATGTTTAAAATTGGTTACATGTCATCGTAAGCTTCAATCGCATCCCCTTGGATGACATAAGCCGTTTCGGCCAACTCGTGGCTGACGGTTTCCGTTTTCAGCGTTCCCACCACGTAAATCACATCCCACAGCTCTTGGACTGGCGCACCTTTGGGGAACTTAACGTAAATAATTTGGTTTGGCGGCGGTGGTGGCACATGGATACACGCGCCAAAGTAAGGTACCAACAAAAACTCGGTCACTTTATTGGCATCCCCTTCCAGCGGAATCACAAAACCGGGGATCTTCACTTTACTGCCATTGAGCTCTGGACGAACGCCTCCCAATTTGGTTTGGCTGACCGCATTACCGGAATGGTCGGCGGCGGGCATGCCGACGCTGTCGAAGAGTTTTCTCTCTTGCTCGGGCACCAGATCGATCCAGTCCAGCGTCATCACATCCTGGCTGGCTGCCAAGGCGGGAAACCAAGGCGTTAAAATTAAGCTTAATAGCAAGATAACTTTGCTTTTCATGAACGATTAAATCCTTATGGTCATTCCATCACTGAGAGATTGTTTGTAAGCCCGGAAAGCAGGAATAAAGCCGATGAAGATTCCTGCCCCTTGGACACAAGCAAGGAGCAGCCACTCATGTGCCGAGATGGCCGTCATCGCAATATTGATTCCGTATTGTTGCTGAATCAGCGGGTGAGCGACGGCGATCAGCGCGTACACCCCGGCTACCCCAGTCACAATCCCGACAAACGTGAGCAGGCTCGCTTCACTTATAAGCAGGGTAAAGACATGCCGTGGGCGCGCGCCCATTGCCCTGAGGATCGCCATTTCACGCCGCCGTTCTTGTAAGCTGGTGAGTAGGCTGCTGAGCATACCCAAAAGACCCGCGACGACCACAAACACCGACACCGCCAGCAGCGCTTGCTCGGCAACCGACATCATCCCCCAAAGTTCATGCAAAGCGACACCTGGCATAATGGCGCTAAGCGGCTCTTGCGGGTAGGTGTTGATCTGTCTTTGTAGGGCGAACGTTTGAATGCGCGACTTGAGGCCAATCAGCATCGCGGTGATCTGCTTGGGCTGGAAGTCTCTGTGTGCCAGTTGCGTTGCATCGGGCGTTGGGCCCATGCGCGCACCAGATTCCCAGCCGACGTGAATCGCTTCAATCGCCTCAAGTGAGACGTGCACGGTTTTGTCTACGGGTGTGCCTGTCGGGGCTAAAATGCCGACCACTTTGAAGGGCAAATTGTCATGGCGACTGAAGCCGACATCGCTGATGCCGTGCGCGATGACTATCTCACTGCCTAGCTGGTAACCGAGTGTTTTCGCCACATCGTAGCCAAGCACGGTTTCAAACAAGCCGTTGAACGCTTTACCTTGGGAAAAAGTCAGTGGTTGCTTACTTCCGTACTTGTAGTGCTCAAAGTAGCTGTGGTTGGTGCCCATCACCCGAAAACCTTGGTGCGAATCGCCGAGCGAGATGGGAATAGCCCATTCAACCGAGCGATGGTTGGCAAACTCTTGGTAGCTTTTCCAGTCGATATTGTTGGTGGCGTTGCCAATACGAAATACCGAGTAAAGCAGCAAGTTCACTTGGCCAGATCGGCCTCCGACAATGAGGTCTGTGCCGGAAATGGTATTGGCAAAGCTCTCTTTGGCTTGGGTGCGAATTCGCTCCACGCCCATCAGCAGCAGCACAGAAATGGCGACCGTCATGACCGTCAGTGCGGCGGTGGCTTTACGGTTACGTAAACTTTTCCAAGCGAGATTGAAGATGGCACTCATGCGATAACTCCTGCTTGGTTCAATTCACGTAAGTCGATAGTGCGGTTAAACAGCGCTTCCAAACTCGGATCGTGGCTGACGAAAATCAGGGTGGCGTTGACCGAGTTGGCTTGCTCCATCAGCAGTTCGATAAAGGCGCTGCGGTTGTCGTAATCGAGCGCGGAGGTGGGTTCATCTGCAATGACTAACTCTGGCGCGCCGATCAGCGCGCGCGCCGCCGCCACGCGCTGTTGCTGGCCGATACTCAGTTCGCTGACGGGTTTGTTGTGCAGCGCGGGCGGCAGATGCAGGCGCGTTAACAGCTGTATTGCCCGCTCGTGTGCCTGACCGCCAACTTGTCCCGCGCGCAGCTTGGAAAACTGACAAGGTAGCAGTACGTTTTCCACTACATTGAGATAGGGCAACAAATTGAACTGCTGGAAAATGTAGCCGATGTGATCGGCGCGAAACTTGTCTCGCGCACTGGGCGACAAGCTGCCGAGATCGGTGCCGAGAATACGTAGTTGCCCAGATTGCAGCGCGTTAATGCCAGTCATTAGACTGAGCAACGTCGATTTGCCACAACCGCTGGGGCCTTTTATAAAAACGTGCTCACCACGCAAAATACGCAGCTCCGGGATGTGTAAGATCGGCTGCTGCGCATCTTTCCATGTAAACGTGGCCTGATTGAGCCAAACCACTTCAGACGAAGTATTTACCATAGATTTTCACCATGCTCTGTGCTTTTCAGAAAAAGCAGGTAAGTAAACACTTACCTGCTCGGTTCTTATTTCAAAGAGATTCGTGCGTTTTCAGCCGATAGTTGCGTGGCACTCTGCTTTTTATCGGTAAGCACATTCGCGGTGATGGATTGGGTCGCGGCAAAATGGCTGAACCACTGGGTATCTAGCGTACTCAGTTCGGTCAGATTGTCACAATGGTATTGATATTGAACGGTAAATGCGCCATGACTATCGTGGTCGTGGTCGTGGTCGTGGTCGTGGTCGTGGTCGTGGTCGTGGTCGTGGTCATCATGATGTTTTTCATGATCGTGTTTGTCACCCTCATGGTGTTCATGTTCATGTTCATGTTCATGTTCATGCTCATCGGCATCGTGGTGATCATGATGATGCTCGTCACCCGCTAAGGTATGGGCTACATCGACCTTCTCAATCTGGCATTTGGCCTTGGCATTGAGGGTAACGATCTGATCAGCTTGTTGCAGTAAGGCGATGCTCTTTTGCAAGCGTTGCTCTTGCTCTGCGTTTTCAGGTGCGTGCTCAAAGCCGACCACATCAGCACCGGGTGCGGTGATCTCGATCAACAGATCGTGACCATCTTGAGCGACGTTAAATTCCACTTGGCCATGAACATGGGCATCGTGTTGGCGAAATCCTTCTTCAGCTGTTGCGAGAGAGGAGAAAGAGAGGCCAACCAAAACGGCCAATGAAGTTTTGCGTAACATGAATAAATTCCTTATTTGTCTGAATTGTCGATATTTGGTTTAACAATAGGTCAAATAAGGCGGTGAACGCGCGAGGTAAGCCGAAAAGCTCTCAGCACGGGTCTCGCTTTGCCAGATGAAAACAGGGCAAAGTGTCGCAGCCGTGACTGCTGTGTGCTGCGGCAGGCTTGCGCCAAGGCCGTGGCTGGCACTGGCAAACTGCTCGCAATGGTGTTGCAGGTGGTGTTCGGGGTTGAAGTCCAACTGATGGGCAAGGCTGGCAAAGCTGAGAAATAGCGTCAACACCACCGCCAAGTAGGCAGTGTAGTGGAATCTGAAATGACGAAGACGTATCCAACCCGGCATGTTTACGGCGACCAGTGACAAGGTGTTACAATATAACAGCTGTAGCGCAAAAAAGTTCACTCATTTTTCTATAAATAGACTTTTTATAAAACGATTTTATTAAAATTTTCTCATTCAATGACAAAAACCCATACCGTGTGAGTATGGGTTTTGTGCACAGGCTGCGACGCCGCTCTCGCTGAGCCAATCGTGCGTTAGATATTCGCTTTGACTAGTGCGATCACTTGAGCAATTTCGCTGTCAGAAAGCGCACCTTCTTTGACAAACAACACCTTGCCCTGCCTGTCTTGCACTATGATGGCGGAGCTTTCTTCTTTTAGCGCCCAATTTTTGGCGACCACACCATTTTCATCCAGCACCAGAGAAGACCAAGGAAACTCCACTTTGCTGTCTTGGGCGGAGGATTTGACAAACGAGCCTGTTCCCCATATCGCATCATCTTGATTGATGATGGTGGTGGTTTGGTAATGCTCTGCTGGAAACTGAGCCGCGGTGATCGCTTGCATCAGAGGGGCGTTCATCTCTTTTGAGCTGCTGCGGCCAGCGATGGCTTGGATTACGCGGACTTTGCCAAGCATCTGCTGCGATGCCCAAGGTTGGAACGCAGTGCCTTTGCCTTGCAGAACGATTTCGCCATACGCATCAACATTGACCGCAGGCACTGCGCTGCCGAGTGAAAGGTTGTGGGCCGCCGCGCCGAATGACGCGCTAAGCAGCGCAAGAGTGAGGAGAGTCTTTGGTTTCATGAGTGTTTTTCCTTATCAAGACAATTTGTCCATTTTATCGTGAGCGGCCACAGTATAATACGTCGCAGGGAAAATTTACTGGCTTTAGGTAACATTTTTTTAACACTTTGCCGGGCGTTGGTTTATCTCACTATGGGCTTGCTGTATGATAGCGTCCATTAGCCAACGCTAAAGTGATAAAAACACAGCGAAGGCAGATGCCCGAAAGAGGCAGATAAAGGGGATTCCCCCCGTTTCTCAAACGGAATTTGAGGATGATGTATGTTGCGCGAGTTTGCTGTTTATCGACCACGCCAAGTGGCTCGATTCGTTAAGACCCAATTTAAAGGGGACTTTTTCATTCAAGGGATCGGCGAGTTTCATTTCGACCAAGGCAAGGTGCAGTTGCCCGATCTGAGTAATCCGCAAAAATTGGCGGTGTTTCGCGAAGTGAACGCGGAAATTGCTGCGCTCTCTTTGGTGGCGTAAGTTAAGGTAAAAACGCTACCGCAGCGTGGCGACGGTAGCGTATAAAATCAGGCTTGTGGTGGGAAGCAGACCCCAGTACCACCGAGACCGCAGTAACCATCCGGGTTTTTCGCTAAATATTGTTGATGATACGTTTCAGCGAAGTAGTACTCTCCTGCCGGAGCGATTTCGGTGGTGATTGTGCTACGCTGGCTGTCGCTGAGCGCGCGTTGATACGCTTGTTTCGATGCAGTGGCGATGGCCAGTTGCTCATCGCTGTAGGTGTAAATCACCGAGCGGTATTGGGTGCCAAGATCATTGCCTTGTCGCATTCCCTGAGTGGGGTCATGGCGTTCCCAAAATTTCTCTAGCAACTGTGACAACGAAATCTGCTGCGACTCGAACACTACGCGCACCACCTCAGTGTGGCCCGTTTGCCCGCTACACACCTCTTCATAGGTTGGGTTTGGTGTAAAGCCACCGCTGTAACCGACCGAAGTCGACACCACGCCATCCAATTGCCAGAACAGGCGTTCAGCGCCCCAGAAGCAGCCCATACCCAGCAAGATCTCTTGTTGGGTACCGACCACGGGTGCGGTGATATCGCTGTGGTTGACGAAATGCTGTGTTTCAACGCGAAGCGGTGTTGCACGACCGGGCAGTGCACTCTCTTGGCTGACCATGATTTGTTTGTTAAGCATGTGATTTCCCTTTGTTCATCTGTGATAAAGCGGCGGACTAAATCCGGATATCGGTTGTTCCTTTTGGGGGCGAATGCTATCTTGCACTCTCATGACAGACCGGACGAAATGGTGAGCTATTTTACTGCCATTGTCTCCAGTGCATCGGTCTGCGAACTCTTGGAAAGCGCTTGTGGCTCTCCGTCGCCTGAACGATATCAAGCCCTCGTTTTGTACGTACTAAAGCATGATAAGAAAAGTTATTCCAGCCTTTATCGGCATGATCTTCGCCAGTCAAACCTTTGCGTCCAGCGAGGTGGATTTGACTTTGGAAGGCGTTAGCGGTGCCTTAAAAGAGAATATTGAAGCTCATTTATCCTCCATTCCTAGCGAGGATTACGCCACTTCCCTGCGTTTTCAATCTCGGCTTGATAACATTATCAATGAAGCGCTCAAGGCGTTAGGTTACTACCACGCTTCGGTGGAATATCAAATCTCCCCAGACAACGATGAGTTGACAGCGATCATCTCGCCCGGCGACGTGATGAAACTGGCTGAGGTGGACGTGCGTTTCACCGGTGAAGCCGCCAGTGATGACCGTTTTGCTGCGCTTTTAGAAAACTCATCGCTTAAGGTGGGGGCGGCGCTTAATCATGGTGATTACGACGCGCTCAAAGCCTCGATTCGTAATCTTGCTCTGCAACGGGGTTATTTCAAGGGCGATTTTACTGCGGCGCGTTTGGAAGTGTCGCCCGATCTTAATAAAGCCTTTGTACGTTTGCACTATGACAGCGGCATTCGTTACCAATTCGGTGACACACAAATTGTTGGTAGCCAGATTGAAGAAGCTAAAGTGCGCTCCTTGCAGCCGTATAAAAGCGGCGAGCCTTATCTGGTCGCCAAAGTGGGGGAGTTTAACCAAAATCTTTCAAACACCGACTGGTTCTCTTCGGTACTGGTGGAGCCCGATATCAGCGCGCTGGATGAACGCCGCGATCTGCCGATGAAAGTCTCTTTGGCGCCTCAGAAAAAAAATCAGTTGGAAACGGGTATCGGTTATGCCACCGACGTGGAGTTGCGCGGCACGCTCAAATGGAAAAAGCCGTGGCTCAATGAGCAAGGCCACAGCTTCGACAGCAGTTTGTCGCTTTCTAAACCGGAGCAGACTATCACGGCGGGCTACCAGATCCCGCTGGAGGATGTGTTGCACGACTACTACCGAGTTCAATACGCGATGAAAAATGTCGACAGTCGCGATACCAAAAGTTTGGAGTCTAACCTCGCGGTTGAGCGCCACTGGCTGTTGGACAACCGTTGGCACCGCACCGTGTTTGTCCGTTATTTGATTGAGAACTATGAACAAGGTTTGCAAGACGATGTGGCACAGTTTGTTTTGCCGGGCATCTCTTTTTCTCGCAGCCGGACTCGCGGCGGCGGTATGCCGATGTGGGGGGATAAACAGAGCATTACTTTAGAGTTCGGGGATGACTCTTTTGTTTCCGAAACACGCGTATTGCGTTTGCAAGGCCGCACATCCTGGATCCGCAGCTTGGGTGAAAATCACCGTGGCATTGCTCGTTTGGAAGGGGGCGCTAACCTCACCGAGGAGTTTGAGCGTCTATCACCGTCACTGCGTTTTTTCGCGGGCGGTGACAATAATTTGCGCGGCTACGCTTACGAGTCCATTTCCCCCCGAGACGACAGCAACGCACTGACTGGGGCAAAGTACATCGCCACCAGTACGCTAGAGTACCAATATCGTCTGTATGGTAACTGGTGGGCGGCAGCTTTTTTCGACTATGGCGACGCGTTTAACGACGCGCCAGAGTGGAAACGCGGCGCTGGCGTGGGCATTCGTTGGGGCTCGCCAGTCGGGCCGATTCGCTTGGACTTTGCTTGGGGGTTGGATGCCACACCCGGAGAGGAGTTTCGTATCCATTTCACCTTAGGGCCTGAGCTATGATCAAACGAATGTTTCGTTGGAGCAAATGGTGCTCTGCCGCGCTCGTTATGTTGCTTTTGTTGGTGTCACTACTGGTTGGGCTCGCGCTTTTTACCAATCTTGGCCTAAACAGCTTGGTTTCATTGGCAGAAAAAGCCATGCCGCAGCTCAGTGTGGGCAGCGCCGAAGGGGCACTGTTGCCCAAGTTCACTTTGCGTGAGGTGCGTTTTCAAGACGATGCTCTTCACCTTGAAACGTCGGTCGACGAACTGGGCTTGGCGATCGATATGGGCTGCTTTTGGCAAGGACGACTCTGCGTTGATGATTTGAGATTACACGGTTTGGCGTTAAGCTTGCCCGAGCTTGCGCCGTCACAGCAAGAGCCTGAACCAGAGAGCCCGCCGCTGACGATGATTAGCACTCCGCTCCCCATTGCGGTGCGCAATCTTGATCTCAGTGACATCAAGCTGGATATCCTTGGCAACCAAATCGATTGGCGGGAGTTTCGCTCTGGTCTTGCCATGCGGGGCGATCGTCTAACCATCACGCCAACGCGATTCAATGATGTCAATGTCACGCTCGCAGAAAGTGAGCCATCCTCAGCCAATCCACCTGTGGCTGAACCTAAACAAGATATCGTGCTGCCCGAGGTGTGGATACCACTCACGATTGAACTGCAACGTTTTGATCTCAATCGCTTTACTCTGCATCAAGCCACTCCGGTTGAGATCGAGCATCTTGGTCTTGAACTCAAAGCGGCCCAGCACCAAGTGCAAGTTCGCACCTTGGAGCTGGAGATGCCGCAAGTGAGCGCTCAGATTTCTGCGCAAACGGAGCTCCGCGGCGATTATCCACTCGAACTCACGCTCAAAGCACAGCTAAAAGAGAGCGAATTGCAAGGGCAGGTGATCAATCTCTCAGCCAGCCAAAGCGTAGCGAATCTCGCCGTGCAAAGCGATCTTTTAGGGCCCGTGCAAGCGCAGGTCACCGCTGAGTTACAGCCGCTAAAAGCACAGTTGCCCTTCAAAGTCGATTTGCAACAGCTCAAAAGCCAATGGCCCCTGAGCGGCCAAAGTGAATACCAAATTGAGGTGGCGAGTTTACGCGCGGACGGCTCTTTGGATAGTTATCAACTGGCGCTGCAAACCCACCTTGAAGGGGAAGCGATTCCGCCGCTGGATGTCGACCTCTCGGGTGAAGGCTCTTTGCAGCATATAAAGTTGGATAAACTGGTTTTGGCGACGTTAGGCGGGCAAGTGAGCGGTCAGGTTAGGGCCGACTGGCATGATACGGTGAGCTGGCAGGCCGATTTAGCCCTGCAAGACATTCAACCTGGGCAACAGTGGCCACAAGCGCAAGGTTACATTAGCGGTAAGCTCTCGACTTCGGGTTCCTTGACCGAACAAGGCGGTTGGCAAGTGGCGTTGCCGCTTTTAGATATTGATGGTGTGCTGCGTGATTACCCGCTCAATATCGAAGGGGATCTGCACATCGCCGATCGCCAAGGCAATGGCGATCTCAACGTGGACACGGCCGGATTAACCCTGTCGCATGGCCCTAACGGAATTACCGCCAAAGGCAAGCTGGATAAACATTGGTTGATGGACGTGCAGGTTCATTTCCCCGATTTGAGCAAAACCTTGCCGGATGTTGCTGGGCGCCTACAAGGCGACATTGCGTTGCGGGGCGAATTGCGCCAGCCCGATGTGCGTTTGGCACTGCAGGCCCAGGCGCTGAAATGGCAGCAACAAGCGAGTATTGAGCAGCTTTCGCTGCGTGGAACGCTGACGCCGCTGCCGACGGCACAAGCGGATTTGCGTTTGCAGGCGCGCGCGCTGCGCTATGAAGAAAAGCAGCTGGATTCGGTTGATCTCAGCCTCACTGGCAGTGAGCAGCAACATCAGTTGACGCTCGATGTGCTCTCGACACTTTTCTCCACCAGCCTCGCTATCGATGGCCAATTGAGTCGCGACAAAGAGATGGTCTGGTCTGGGGCGCTGCAACGAATGCAAGCCAGCAGCGAGCAGGGGACTTGGATTCTTGCCAATGCCGCCAAGCTCGCCGCTAATCTGGATACGCAGCAGTTTGATGTGAGCGCGCACTGCTGGCAGCAACAGCAGTCGAGTGTGTGTCTGACCCATGACATCCGCGTTGGCGAGCAAGGCGAAGCGGAAATCGCCATAAGCCAGTTCGATTTTGCGCAAATCGGCATGTTCTTGCCCCAAGAGAGCAAACTACGCGGACAATTGGACGCGACGCTTTGGGCTAATTGGGCGGCGAAACGCGCGCCGCATGTCAAAGTGGCGCTGACGATGCCAGCAGGAGAACTGGAACAGAGCCTAGACGAAACGCTGACCATAGGTTGGGACAGCGTGATGCTTAACGCCGAGTTGCAAGACGATGCACTTCGCGCCGATTGGCAGTTCAACATTCGCGACAACGGCGATGTGAGTGGTCAACTGAAGGTCGACAATGTGCAGGCCAAAGAGCCGCAGTTGGATGGCACCTTAGCGCTTGGGCAATTCAATCTCGATTTTCTCGCCCCATTAATTGGCGAATACAGTTCTCTGCAAGCGCTGATCTCTTCTCAGTTGGCGATCCGCGGTTCGGCATATCATCCGCAAGTGTTTGGTCAAGTGCTGGTGGATGAGATCCAAGTGCATGGCGATATCAGCCCGGTGGATGTGCAGCAAGGGCGAGTTGAGGTGCAGCTCAATGGCTATGATGCTGCGCTCAGTGCTGGCATTGTCACACCGGATGGTGAGCTAAAAGTGGACGGTACGGCCAACTGGCAGGATCTAGCCAACTGGCATAGCAAGTTGCGCGTGTTTGCCGATGAGCTGCAAGTGAACATGCCGCCGATGGTCCATATTAAACTGGTGCCGGACATGACCATCGAGGCTAAGCCTGGGCTGGCGAAAATCTCTGGGGATCTTGCTCTGCCCTGGGGGCGGATTGTGGTCGAAGAGTTGCCACCAAGTGCCGTGAGCATCTCCAAAGATCAGGTGCTGGTTAACGCCGAGTTGCAACCAGTAGAAAGTAGCGCGCCGATGCCCATCAATATCGAAACTGACATCAATATTCGTATTGGGGATGACTTTAAGCTGAGCGCTTTCGGCTTAGAGGGCGGTTTGCAAGGGCGCTTGAATGTGACGCAAAAAGACAAAGGGCCGTTTATTTTGGGTGAAGTGAACATTGTCAACGGCACCTATCGCTCTTTCGGGCAGGATTTGCAGATCCAAGAAGGCAAGGTGCTGATGAATGGCCCGGTGGATCAGCCCTATGTAGCAATCAAAGCGATTCGTAACCCGAACAATACCCAAGATGACGTGATTGCGGGAGTGAAAGTGACCGGACCGGCCAGCGAACCGATCATTACCATTTTCTCTGAACCTGCGCTTCCTCAGGCTAACGCGCTCTCTTATCTGCTGCGCGGGCAAAATATTGACGCCGAATCGGGTGGGGGCAATGCCATGACCACCGCGTTGATTGGGTTGAGCTTAGCCAAAAGTGGCAAAGTAGTGGGCGAGATTGGCGCGGCGTTTGGTGTGCAAGATCTGCAACTGGATACCACAGGTGCGGGCGATGAGTCTCAAGTGACGGTCAGTGGCTACATCATGCCCGGTTTACAAGTGAAGTATGGCGTGGGCATTTTCAAGCCGTTGGGTGAGTTCACTGTGCGCTACCGTTTGATGAAAGATCTCTACCTCGAAGGGGTGTCAGGAATCGAAAGTGCGGTGGATTTGATCTACCAGTTTGAATTTGATTAAAACGCTCGTGCATGCTATTTCTCATCCCAAGAGCATGCACCACAGAAGCAGGGAGAGCGTATGCAGCATTTGGTCTTTGTTTATGGAACCCTTCGCAAAGGGGAAGCAAACCACCACTATCTAGCGCAAAGTCAGTGTTTGGGCAGTTGTCAAAGCGGGCTGGATTATAAATTGTATGATCTGGGAGAGTATCCTGCGGTAAGTGATGGCAACACGGCCATCAGTGGTGAGGTGTATCTGATTGACGATCATACTTTACAGGCGCTCGATAAGCTGGAAGACGTGCCTGTGGAGTATCGTCGAGAAACCATTGAAACACCGTTTGGCACCGCATGGATTTATCTCTATCAAGACAGCAGTAAGCTGGTCAACGAGATCGCATCCGGAGACTGGTGCCAGCGGGTTTAAGCGAAAAAGAGCCAGACTTGTCTGGCTCTTTTGCTCTGGACAACGAGCGCTGGATTACTTTTGCGCGCGTTGGTAAGACTCTAGGATCTCTTTGCGAGCCGACTCGACATCTTCCCAGCCATCCACTTTCACCCATTTACCCGTTTCCAGCTCTTTGTAGCGCTCGAAGAAGTGGGTGATTTGCGCTTTGAGCAACTCAGGTAGATCGCCAACATCTTGGATGTGGTCATACTCTTTGGACAACTTAGAGTGCGGTACCGCGACCACTTTTGCATCTTCACCCGATTCGTCGGTCATTTTCAACACGCCAACTGGGCGGCAACGAATCACAGAACCCGGCATCAGTGGGTAAGGGGTTGGGACGAGCACGTCAACTGGGTCACCGTCTAACGAGAGCGTGTGGTTTACGTAGCCATAGTTACATGGGTAGAACATTGGTGCCGACATAAAGCGATCAACAAAAACCGCGCCAGACTCTTTATCGACTTCGTATTTGATTGGGTCAGCGTTGGCTGGGATCTCAATGACGACATACAGATCATCTGGTAGCGACTTACCCGCAGGTACGTTGTTTAAGCTCATGACTTTTCCTTTTCTGTTATTTTTGGGCTGAATGGCCCCAATTTAGCCGCAAATCACTCAGGATGTAAACCAGTGAGAAAGGCGTTTTTCATCGCATCTAACAAAAAAGCGCCTGCGGTTGCAGGCGCTTTGCGAGAAGGTTTTAGGCTTCGTCACGATGCAGTTCGAGGAACTCCTCGACTTTCTTCACCATATTGGTTGAACCGACGAAAAACGGCACACGCTGATGCAGTTCAGTCGGCTTGAGATCGAGAATACGGTTCACCCCGTCAGAGGCAAGGCCGCCAGCTTGCTCAATCAGAAAGGCCATTGGATTGCATTCATACAGCAGACGTAGCTTACCGTTCGGGTGGCTCTGTGTGCTCGGGTAGAGATAGATGCCGCCTTTAAGCAGATTGCGGTGAAAATCCGCCACCAGCGAGCCAATATAGCGTGACGTATACGGGCGACCATCTTCAGGCACATTCTCTTGGCAGTACTTGATGTATTTTTTGACGCCCATTGGGAAACGAATGTAGTTGCCTTCGTTGATGGAGTAAATCTTGCCATCTTGCGGGATCATCATGTTTTCATGCGATAGACAGAACGTGCCAAGCGATGGGTCGTAAGTAAAACCGTTAACGCCATTACCTGTGGTGTACACCAACATGGTGGATGAGCCGTAAATCACATAGCCCGCTGCCACTTGCTTGTGGCCGGGTTGAAGGAAATCTTCTTGTGTCGGTGGTGTGCCAATTGGCGACACGCGACGATAAATCGAGAAGATGGTGCCGACGGAGACGTTGACGTCGATGTTCGATGAGCCGTCCAGCGGATCCATCAACACAACGTATTTGGCATTCTTGTTTAACTCTTTGTTAAACGCGACCGCTTCATCTTCTTCTTCGCTGGCGACACCACACACTTGGTCGCGAGCTTCTAACGCAGATTTGAATTTCTCATTGGCGTAAACGTCGAGCTTTTGTTGAGCTTCGCCCTGCACGTTTTCCGTACCGACAGAACCGGTGATATCAACCAGACCCGCTTTGTTGATTTCACGGTTGACGATTTTCGCCGCCAGTCGAATGGACGACAAAAGAGATGACAGATCACCGCTAGCGTGGGGGAAGTCCGCTTGTTTCTCAACAATGAACTCGCCAAGGGTGCGCATTCCAGACATGTTATTTCCTTAAACTTCTCTGAATTAATCGGGGGTAGTGAGCGAGCATCTCTTATGGATGTTATCGTTTGCGCTCGCGATAAGTGTAAGGTTTAGATCTTATTAATGGTAATGAACTAACCGACCGAGATCTCAATTTGCTTGTCGACTATTAGCGAAGAAATTACATCAACTTAGGCGGGAGCTTGTGGCGATGTTGCACAAAAAAAGCGCAACAAAGTGGCGGAATTTTGCGCCGCCGAGCAGAAGCCAGATGATCGCCCTCGCTTTTCCGAGCGTTATCGCGATAATGGGAGGGACAAAAATTTCATAGAGCAGGATGAGCAACATGCATATTCATATCTTAGGGATCTGTGGCACTTTTATGGGCGGCGCCGCGATTTTGGCCCGGCAGTTAGGCCATAAGGTGACGGGGTCGGACGCCAACGTTTACCCACCAATGAGTACGCTTTTAGAATCTCAAGGTATTGAAATTATAGAGGGTTTTGACCCTTCTCAGTTGAACCCTGCTCCTGATCTTGTGGTGATTGGCAATGCCATGAGCCGTGGCAATCCGTGTGTTGAATACGTACTTAACCATAATTTGCGTTATACCTCTGGGCCGCAGTGGTTGCAGGAGTTCTTACTGCACGATCGCTGGGTGTTGGCGGTGTCAGGCACGCATGGCAAGACCACCACTTCAAGCATGCTGGCGTGGATTTTAGACGCATGCGGCTATCAGCCGGGATTTTTGGTCGGTGGTGTGCTCGGCAACTTCGGTGTCTCGGCGCGTTTGGGAGAAAGCATGTTTTTTGTTGTGGAAGCCGATGAATATGACAGTGCTTTTTTCGATAAACGTTCTAAGTTCGTTCACTACCATCCACGCACCTTGATTATGAATAATCTTGAGTTCGATCATGCGGATATCTTTGATGATCTGGAAGCGATCAAGCGGCAATTCCACCATCTGGTGCGCACGGTTCCTGGCAACGGGCGCATTCTCGCTCCACAGCAAGATGCGGCTTTGGCAGACGTTTTGCAACGTGGCTGCTGGAGCGAGCAGGAGTTTTCTGGCGCAGATGGCCAGTGGCAAGCAGAAAAGCGAGTCAAAGATGGTTCGCACTTTGCGGTCTTCTTCCAAGGTGAATGCGTGGGCGAAGTGAACTGGGACTTAGTGGGCGATCATAACGTCGACAATGCGCTGATGGCGATTGCGGCGGCGCGCCATGTCGGTGTGACGCCCGATATTGCCTGTCAGGCCCTCGGCCAATTTATCAATACCAAGCGCCGTTTAGAGCTGAAAGGCGAAGTGAACGGGGTGGCTGTGTATGATGATTTCGCGCATCATCCCACCGCGATTGAACTGACTCTCGGTGGTTTACGTAATAAGGTGGGCGACAAACCGATCTTTGCGGTTTTGGAGCCGCGCTCTGCAACAATGAAACGTGGGGTGCATAAAGAGACGCTTGCTGCTGCGTTAGCCCATGCTGATGAGGTGTTTTTATTTCAACCGCCGGGTTTGGATTGGTCGGTCGAGGCCGTGGCGGCACAATGTCAACAGCCTGCGTTTACCAGTGACAATATGGATGAGTTTGTTGCGCAAATTGCCAGCCGTGCCAAATCTGGGGTGCAAATCTTGGTGATGAGTAACGGCGGTTTTGACGGCATTCATGGCAAGTTGCTGGCGGCACTGGACAAGGCGTCTGACTGACTCGGCCCATAACTATGCCAACTTAAATCGTGCCAACTGAAATCATGCCAATTGAAATGACGATGACTGAAAAACAAAAAACAATCACACTGGCGTTTACGGGCGCATCTGGTGCGCCGTATGGTTTACGCCTGCTTGAATGCCTGCTTGCGGCGGATTATCAGGTCTACCTGCTGATTTCTTCCGCCGCGCGCGTGGTGCTAGCTACTGAGCAGGGGCTGAAGTTGCCCGCCAATCCACAAGCTGCACAAAGCGCGCTGGTGAACTATCTGGGCTGCTCGGCCGAGAAGCTGGTGGTGTGCGGTAAGGACGATTGGTTCTCGCCCGTTGCTTCCGGCTCCGCCGCGCCAAAGCAGATGGTGGTGTGCCCTTGCTCTGCGGGCAGTGTTGCGGCGATAGCACACGGCATGTCGGACAATTTAATTGAGCGCGCCGCTGATGTGGTGCTAAAAGAGCGTGGTCAATTGATCCTCGTGGTGCGCGAAACGCCGTTTTCCACTTTGCATCTGGAAAACATGCACAAGTTATCGCAGCTTGGTGTGACCATCATGCCCGCAGCGCCGGGGTTTTACCATCAACCACAACGTATTGAAGATCTGGTCGACTTTATGGTCGCACGCATTCTTGACCATCTTGGGGTCGAGCAAGGCTTAGTGCCGCGCTGGGGGTACGATAACCGCTCGCGTGACGAGCACGTATAGCCAAAGCGAACGTTTCGCATTACAATCCGCCTCACTCATCGGGGAGCTCATCTGCGCATTTTTGTCGCAGAAGCTGAGATCAGGCCATCGCCTGGGACCCGTATACCTGAACCAGATAATGCTGGCGTAGGAATTGAGTCAGGAATTTAATTCGCAATGGAAGATTAAAACCGACTTCAAACCTGTGCCGCTCCACTCATGTCATGAACGCAAATGGAGAGCGAGCCGTGAAAACCACTCTTAACCTGATTGCCCTAGCGATGGTCACTTCTGCCCCCGCTTTGGCTGCCGATAACACCCTCACTGTTTACACTTACGACTCTTTTGCCGCCGATTGGGGCCCGGGCCCGACGATCGAAAAAGCGTTCGAAGCGAAATGTGGCTGTGACGTCAACTTTGTTGCGCTGGATGATGGCGTGTCGATCCTTAACCGTCTGCGTCTTGAAGGCAAGAACAGCAAAGCGGATGTGGTGCTCGGGCTGGACAACAACTTGATGGCTGAAGCCAAAGCAACGGGTTTGCTGGCAGAACATCAGGTTGATACCCGTGCAGTTACGCTGCCAAAGGGTTGGTCTGATACGACGTTTGTCCCTTACGATTACGGCTACTTTGCTTTTATCTACAACAAAGAGACGCTGGCTAACCCGCCGAAGAGCTTAAAAGAGTTGGTGGAGCAGCGCCGCGATCTCAAAGTGATCTATCAAGATCCGCGCACCTCAACTCCAGGGCAAGGTTTGCTGCTGTGGATCAAATCCGTTTACGGCGATAGCGCTGTCGAAGCTTGGCAGCAACTGGCGAAAAAGACCGTGACGGTTACTAAGGGCTGGTCGGAAGCTTACTCTATGTTCCTCAAGGGCGAGTCCGATATGGTGCTGTCGTATACCACTTCTCCGGCCTATCACCTGATTGCGGAAAAGGACGCGAAATACGCGGCGGCGGGCTTTTCTGAAGGGCACTACATGCAAGTGGAAGTGGCGGCAAAAGTGAAAAGCAGCCAAAAACAGCAACTGGCCGATGAGTTTATGCGTTTTATTCTAAGTGACGAATTCCAAGCGGCGATGCCAACGGGCAACTGGATGTATCCGGTCACCGACGTAAAACTGCCTGAGGGTTTTGACACCTTAACTGTGCCGGTGAAATCACTCAGCTTCACTCCTGAAGAGGTGGCCGAAATGCGCAAGCCTTGGATCCGCGAGTGGCAAAGCGCGCTGACGTTTTAAGGCTGTACGTTGAACTCTGTACCTAAAGCGGGCATTGGGGTCGCGGTGATGATCGCGACCTTTGTCATTGCTGCGCTGGCAGCGCTCCTTTCTACGGCGCCCTCGCTGGATGTGAGCGTCATCTGGCGCGATCCTTACTATCGTCATGTCACCCAGTTCAGTTTCTGGCAGGCTTTTTTGTCGATGTTGCTCAGCGTCAGTTTGGCGATCCCGGTGGCGCATGCGTTGGCCAAACGACGTTTTCCTGGCCGCGCTCTGCTGTTGAAGCTGTTTGCTTCAACGCTGGTGTTACCGGTGTTGGTCGGGGTGTTTGGTCTTTTGGCGATTTATGGCAACAGTGGTTGGCTGGTGAGTCTGTTGCAACAAGCGGGCTACTTGAGATCGTTCTCCATTTACGGCTTGAGTGGTATTTTGCTTGCCCACGTGTTTTTCAATCTGCCGTATGCCGCGCGTTTGTTGCTACAAGCGCTGGAATCGATCCCGGCAGAGCAGCATAAACTGGCGGCTCACCTCGGTATGTCACCTTGGGATAAATTTCGTTTTGTTGAGTGGCCAAGGCTGCGCCAACAGCTGCCGCACGTCGGCGGCTTGGTGTTTATGCTCTGTTTCACCAGTTTTGCCACTGTGATGGCGTTGGGCGGTGGGCCGAAATCCACCACCATTGAACTGGCTATCTATCAGGCGATTAAATTCGATTTCGATCTGCAAAGCGGGGCGATTCTGGCTATCTGGCAAATGTTGCTGTGTGGCGTTTTGGCACTGGCGCTACAAAAATTGGCGCGTCCTTTACCGGTTTCTACAGGCAGTGGCAGCGAATCACCCTTTTTAGTGCGCGACAGCGGCCTACTGCGTGTTTGGGATTACGCTTGGATTTTGGCCGCTGCGCTTTTGGTGTTACCGCCGCTGCTGATGGTGATGTTCTCTGGAGTGAATGGCAAAGTGGTTGATGTGCTGGTTGATGCTCGTTTTTGGTCGGCACTTGGCGCATCACTGCAAGTCGCACTGCTTTCTGCCACGCTTGCGGTGGCGGCTGGCATGGCGATTCTATCGTCCAGCCGCATCTGGCGCATTGGGCAACATCGCCACCGCGCAGATAGTTTGGAGATTGTGGGCACCATCATTTTAGTCACCCCGGGGCTGGTGATTAGCACGGGAGTCTTCTTGCTGCTGCGCAGCGTGACCGACGTTTTCAGTTTAGCGTTAGTGGTGGTGGTTTTGGTCAATAGCTTGATGGCGCTGCCGTACGCGATCAAAACCTTGGCTCAGCCTATGTTGCATATTGAGCAGCAGTACCAATATCTGTGTGCCAGTTTAGGCATACGCGGGCTAAACCGCTTACGGGTGATTGAGCTGCGCGCGCTGTCGAAACCACTTGCTTCAGCGTTTGCGCTCTGTTTTATGTTTGCGATTGGCGATCTTAGCGCGATTGCGCTGTTTGGTAGCCAAGATTTTCGCACGCTGCCTTTGTACCTTTTCCAACTGCTAGGCAGTTACCAGATGGAATCGGCCGCAGTGGTCTCGCTCACTTTACTGCTGCTCAGTGTCGGCTGTTTTGCCCTGACTGAACGTCTATTTACCACCCGCGTTAGTGAGGAATCATGTTAACTCTCAATCAGGTCAAGTATTACTACCACGATGCGTTGTTTCACTTTGATCTACAGGTCGCGCAAGGGGAGATCGTCGCGCTGATGGGCCCAAGTGGCGCGGGCAAATCGACGCTGTTGGCGCTGCTCGCCGGGTTTATTGAACCGCAATCGGGCGAGATGGCGGTCAGCGGGCTCTCTTTACGCAACAAGCCGCCTTATCAGCGTCCGTTTTCCATGTTGTTTCAAGAGCACAACCTCTTTTCTCATCTCACGGTGGAGCAAAATATTGCTTTGGGCTTACAGTCTGGGCTCAAATTGAGCTCTGCCGAGCGCAAGCAGGTACAGCAGGCCGCAGAGCAAGTGGGCATTGCGTCTTATCTGTCACGTTTGCCGCAACAATTGTCGGGAGGACAGCGTCAGCGAGTGGCGCTGGCAAGGTGCTTTGTGCAGCCCAATCCGATCTGGCTGCTGGATGAGCCTTTTTCGGCGCTCGATCCGGTTTTGCGTGAAGAGATGCTGGCACTGGTGAAACATCTCGCTAAGGAGCGCAATATCACTGTTTTGATGGTGACGCACCACGTGAGTGATGCTCGTGCGATTGCCAGCCATTTTGCCTACATTGCCAATGGTTACGTTGAGCAGTTTGGCACCATAGCGCAGTTAACCGCCACACATGCCAATCGCGCTTTAGCTGAGTTTGTCCAAGCGGGAAGTTAACGTTTGAAACGTGGATAAGAAAAAGGTTGGCACAAGGCCAACCTTTGTTTTTTTACAACGATGAAGCGATCGCTTCGTCGTTAAGTTGTTTAAGAACTTGGAAAATTTCACGAAACGCTTTGGGCGGTTTGTTGTTTTGCTTCTCTTTGACTGCGGTACGAGCAAGCTGACGCAAGCGCTGACGATCCGCAGCAGGGTAGAGCTCCATCACCTCGTCAATCACGCTATCCCCTTCGGCAATCACGCGATCACGCAGCGTTTCTAACTTATGCAGTACCGCCGTGTTTTGTGAGTGTTTGTTGCGCAGTTTATCCAACGCCGCTTGAATCGGTTCTGGATCTTCTTGACGCATCACTTTGCCGATGTATTGCAGTTGGCGACGACGAGCTTCGTTTTTAAAACGTTGCGCATCTTTGATCGCCTCGAGCAAATCTTCACTGATCGGAAATTTCGCCAATACGGAAGGTTTGAGTTCAACCAACTCTTCCCCCAGTTTTTGCAACTCATCCATATCGCGTTTCATCTCAGATTTGCTGACTATGATGATTTCTTCTTCTGGTTCCCATGGCGCTTTTTGGTTTTTACGAGCCATCTTTTCTGCCTATGTCACTTTCTCTCAATAAGATTAGCCCCATTTTAACAAGAATCGTGGGGAGAAAGCGAAATTCTTGTTATTCTTAGCCTATCGCTCATCAAAGATTATTGAGATATGGATGTAAAACAGCAAGTTGCTCAACAGAGAATTGAGCTTGAAGCCGCCGTAGCCAGAGCGCTCGAGCTCGCGGCGCAACAGTCCGACGCTGCGGAAGTCGCCATCACTAAGACGACAGGGCTCAGTGTTTCTACACGCATGTGTGAAGTCGAAAATGTCGAGTTCAACAGTGATGGCGCGCTTGGTATTACCGTCTACCGTGGTCAGCGCAAAGGCAGCGCTTCGACCTCGGATCTGAGTGAAAAAGCGATTCAGCAAACCGTATTGGCGGCGTTGGATATTGCGCTGTACACCTCGGAAGATCCCTGTTCCGGCCCGGCTCCAGCTGAGCTGATGGTCAAGGATATCCCAGATCTTGACCTCTTCCACCCAGACACGCCTGATCCAGATTACGCAGCGAAGATTGCCATTGCGGCCGAGCGTGAAGCGCTGAGTTATAGCGACAAAATTAAGCAGAGCGATGGCGCAAGCTATGACAGCCACTATGGTGTGCGTGTGTATGGCAATAGCCACGGCTTGCTAGCGAGCTATGCATCGAGCCGTCACAGCATCAGTTGCTGTGTGATTGGTGAGGGCAAAAATGGCGAGATGGAACGCGATTACAGCTACACCATGGCGCGTCATCGTGATGACATGTGGACGCCAGAGCAAGTCGGTCAAGAAGCCGCGGAGAAAACCATTCAACGCTTGGATGCGCGTAAGCTGAAAACGGGTAAGTTCCCAGTGATGTTTGCGCCGGATGTAGCCACGGGGTTGATGGGCCACTTAGTGATGGCGATAAGTGGCGGCAATCTCTATCGTAAATCTTCTTTCTTGCTCGACAAATTGGGTCATCAGGTGCTGCCTGAGTGGTTTAATATCAGCGAGCGTCCACACATTCTACGTGGTCTGGCTTCAAGCCCATTTGATAGCGAAGGCGTGTTCACTCAAGATAGAGAGATCATTACCGATGGCGTACTGGCCACTTACCTGCTGACCAGTTACGCAGCGCGCAAAATGAACATGGCGCCAACCGGCCATGCGGGCGGAATCCATAACTGGTTTGTCAAATCAACTGGGCAGACTTTTAGTCAGATGCTCAAAGAGCTCGGCACAGGCTTACTGGTTACAGAAGTGATGGGACAAGGTGTCAACGTGGTGACGGGTGATTACTCCCGGGGCGCCGCGGGTTTCTGGGTAGAAAATGGTGAAATCCAATACCCAGTGTCAGAGATCACCATCGCAGGTAATCTCAAAGAGATGTTTACGCGCATTGTCGCGGTCGGCAGTGATGTGGAAACGCGCTCGCAGATTCAAACTGGCTCGATTTTGTTGGAGTCGATGAAAATCGCGGGTGAATAGCCATCGGTTGTCGCACAATAAAAAGCGCTAAAAACAAACAAGGTTGCCGATGGGCAACCTTTTTAATGCGTTTGATTCGGCGGGTAAAAGTCAGATCAAAATGGTGGCCAGCCCAAGAAAAACCGATAATCCGATCACATCGGTAACGGTGGTCAGTGCCATACCGCCCGCCAGTGCCGGGTCGATATTCATCTTTTTCAACAGAATCGGGATAGAGACTCCGGCGATGCCTGCAACAATCAGGTTGGTCATCATCGCGGCAGAAATGATCCCGCCGAGCACCCAATTGCCTTTCCACGCGACCACGATGCCGCCGATAATCAGTGCCCACATCACCCCATTGAGAAAACCAATTGCGGCCTCTTTCATCAAGAGTTCACGGCGGTTGGAGTCACCGATGTGGCCCAGTGCTAAGCCACGAATCACCAGTGCAACGGTTTGGTTGCCGGCCACACCGCCCATTGAAGGCACTATGGTCATCAGGACCGCGATAGCCGCCATTTGATCCAGCGTGGCTTCAAACATGTTGGAAACGGAAGCGGCAGCAAGGGCGGCGAGCACGTTCGCGCCGAGCCAAACGCTGCGCTTTCGCGCCGATTTAACTACAGGTGCAAAGGTGTCTTCTTCATCATTCAGGCCCGCCATACTCATCATCGAGTGCTCGGCGTCTTCACGAATCACATCGACCACGTCATCGATGGTAATTCGCCCCACCAGATGGTAGTTCTCGTCAATCACCGGCGCAGAGATCCAGTTGCGTCGTTCAAACAGGCTTGCGACGTCGGAATCGCTGGTATCAACTGTAATGGCGTCATCGACATCTTCCATCACTTCGCTGACTTTCACGTCTGGCTGAGTAGTAATCAGCGCGGTGATAGAGAGCTCGCCTATCAGCTTACTCTCTTCATCGATCACATACAGAGCATCGGTGTTTTCTGGTAGTTCCCCTTTCATACGCAGGTAGCGCAGGACTACGTCAACGTCGACGTCACCACGAATGGTGATCACGTCGGTGTTCATCAATCCGCCTGCGGTATCTTCCGGATAGGAAAGTGCAGTTTCCACCCGCAAGCGGTCGGCTGCATCCATCTGTGCCAAAACTTCACGCGAAACGTTATCTGGCAAGCTACGCAGAACGTAAGCGACGTCATCGGTATCCATGCCTTCGGTGGCTTCAGCGAGCGCTTCAGGGGCCATTTTTGAGACAAGGTTATCTTTGACGTCTTCGCTAAGCTCATCGAGGATTTCACCGTAATCTTCAGGGTCGGTGAGCTGCCAGAGCACTTCACGACTTTTACGCGGGGATGCTTCTAAAAGGTGGGCGATATCTTCGGGTTCCATGTCCTGAAGTTGACGGCGGACATGAACGAAGCGGCCGTTTTCCAGCGCTTCGGTGACTTCTTGGAGGGCTTGGTGAGCTTGGTCGAATTCTATTTGCTCTGCCATTGTGACCCCCTGATTCCTGGATATTTACAATGCTTTGAATAATAACTTAATTCTATACGCAAGTAACCAGAAGATGCGAGTTTCATCAACAAATCTTGCAGTGGTCAGAGCAACGCTTGCATCACATTGGTGAATTATTCGCCTTCATCAAATTTGTCTTCGATCAGGTGGCAAATCGCGTCTAAGGCGAGTTGTGCTTGTGGGCCTTTGGCGTGAATGGTGACATATTGCCCTTGCGCCGATTCCAACATCAGCAGACCCATAACGCTGTCAGCCGCGGCGGTTTTGTCCTCTTCATTGTCGATGGTGACTTCAGCTTCAAAGCTTTGCGCCAGCTCGACCAGTTTCACAGCCGCGCGTGCATGTAGACCTAAACGATTCTGTATCAATACCTTGCGACTCTGTTCCACGGCTATTCCTTGTTGCGCTTTTCTAATCCAGTGTGACGAATTCGCACTTTGTGCCCAAGCTCGGCAAAATATTCACCAATTTGCTGAGTTAAGTACACGGAGCGATGTTTTCCGCCCGTACAGCCAATTGCTACAGTGAGGTAGCTGCGATTGTTCTTTTCCAGCATCGGTAGCCAATGTTCGATAAAGCTTTCTATTTGATGCTTGAGTTCTAATACTTCTTCGTGGCGCTCCAAAAAGGCTTTGATCGGGCCATCCAGACCGGTCATCGGCCGCAATGATGGTTCCCAATGCGGGTTTGGCAGGAAGCGCACATCAAACACATAGTCCGCGTCGGTTGGCAGGCCATATTTAAAACCGAAGGATTCAAACACCATGATCAGTTCTTTCCGTTCATGGCCTTCGACTCGGGTGCGAATGGTTTCACTCAGCTCATGCAGGGATTGATTGCTGCTGTCGAGCAGGATATCGGCAATCTCTCGCAGTGGTTTGAGGATCTTTTTCTCTTGATCAATTGCTTGATCGAGCGTGTGGGTATGTTCACCCTTAGAAAGTGGATGGATGCGGCGAGTTTCACTGTAGCGCTTGAGCAAGGTCTCTTTGTCGGCATCGAGAAAAACCACCGAAACATCGAGGCTCTCTTTGAGCTTCTTTAAGGTCTCGGAAAGCTCTTTCATGCGTTTGGGAATGTTGCGAATATCGATACTGACCGCGACATTCTGCTTGCTTTCGGCGATGGACTGAACAAAGGCGTCGAGCAGATTGACTGGTAGGTTATCGACACAGTAGTAACCGAGATCTTCGAGAACCCGCAAAGCAACACTTTTGCCTGCTCCGGAGTGTCCACTGACGATGATGAGTCGCATCGCTTAGCCGTCCTGTTGCTCGCTGACCATGATGTCGTACAACTCTTGGTCGCTTTTGGCATTGCGCAACATTTTCAGCACCTGCTTGTCGCTCAGGCGTTCTGCCATGGAGGAGAGGGTTTTTAAATGTTCTTTACACTGTTCTTCTGGCACCAAAAGCGCAAACAGAAGGTCAACCGGACGATTGTCGATGGCGTCAAACTCTATCGGTTGTTCACATTGCAGTAAAACGGCGACCGCGTGGTCAGCGGATGTCATGCGTGCGTGAGGAATGGCAATGCCGTTACCGATACCCGTGCTGCCCATTTTTTCTCGGCTGAGCATGCACTCAAACAAGGCAGTGGAATCTTGGCCAGTGTGTTCTGCAACTAGGTTGCTGATGATTTCGAGGGCTCTTTTCTTGCTAGAGCACTGAACTGCACTCTTGGTGCAGTTCAGTGAAAGTATTGTGCTAAGTTGCATGGTTAATGACTGTTAAGTTTTTCTTTGTGTTTGTTTAACTGGCGGACGAGTTTATCGACCAGGGAGTCTATGGCAGCGTACATGTTTTCATCGTCGGATGAGGCATGAATTTCGCCTTGATTAACGTGGAGCGTAGCTTCAGCGATTTGGTGAATTTTTTCAACTTTGAGGACCACTTGGATACTGTTGATGTGGTCAAAAAATCGCTCAAGCTTATCAAACTTGGAGTGAACATAGTCTTGCATTGAATCGGTAAGATCAACGTGATGGCCTTGGATATTGATTTGCATAGACTTTCCTTTTCAGTTGTGGCCTAAAGCAGGCGTTTGCGCTGACTTGAAGGGGCAATGCCTAAGGACTCCCGGTACTTGGCAATCGTTCGCCGAGCGACTTGAATCCCTTGGTCAGCCAGTAGCGCAGCAATTTTGCTATCACTCAATGGTTTGGCAATGTTTTCTGCCGCCACCAGTTTTTTGATGAGTGCGCGGATTGCTGTCGATGAACACTCTCCTCCGTTGTCGGTACTCACATGACTGGAGAAGAAATACTTCAATTCAAAAATCCCTCTGGGTGTATGCATGAACTTTTGCGTGGTCACGCGGGAGATGGTCGACTCATGCATCTCAACCGACATAGCCACATCATTCAGCACCATGGGTTTCATAGCTTCTTCTCCATACTCGAAGAAATCGTGCTGATGTTCAACTATGCATCGTGCAACTTTGAGCAGTGTCTCGTTTCTACTCTCTAGGCTTTTTATTAGCCATTTTGCTTCTTGCAAATTGCTGCGAATGTACTGACTGTCGGTGCTGTTTCCGCGTCCCAATTGGGCGTATTGCTGATTCACTTTAAGCTTTGGAATGCTGTCGGGATTGATCGCTACACTCCATTTCCCACTTTCTTTGAAAACAGATACATCTGGAATGACGTATTCGGCTTCGCTCGGGTTGATCTTGCTGCCCGGTCTGGGATCTAGCTGCTGGATAAGTTTTAGCGCTTCGCGCAGATCTTCTTCTTTGAGTTTAGCTTCTTTAACAATCAGCTTGTAATCACGGTTGCCTAACGCCTCAATGTGCTCCAGCAGAACTAGCTTGGCCTCGGTTAACCATGGCGTTTCGGCTGGAAACGTGGCGAGTTGTAAAAGTAGACACTCTTGCAGGTTTTGTGAAGCAACGCCGAGCGGATCAAATTGTTGGATGCGTTTTCTCACCGCTTCCACTTCATCCAGTTCAATGTCGCTACTGTTGAGGCTGTCTAAAATCTCTTCTGGACTGATGGTTAAGTAACCGGTGTCGTCCACGGCGTCGATGATGGCAAAGGCAATCATGCGATCGGTTTCACTGAACGGCGTAAGGTCGAGCTGCCACGAAAGGTAGTCGTGCAGGGTTTCGGTAGTTTCCCCTTGATACACGGGCATGTCGTCGTCTAGAGCGATACCGGTATTACCCGTATTCGCGCTGTAGACATCATCCCAAGTAGTATCGATTTCCAGCTCGTTGCTGATTTCGGATTTCTCTATGATGTCTGAGCTGTCTGGCAAGTCGACCTCGGCGCTGAAATCATCAGAATCGTTCCCTTCATTGCTGGGCTTGTCTTCATGGTTAGCTTGTGTCTCGTCATGGCTCTCCTCGACTTCAAGTAGAGGGTTGGATTCCAGTGCTTCCTGTATTTCCTGTTGAAGATCCAATGTCGACAGTTGCAGCAAGCGAATAGCCTGCTGAAGCTGCGGCGTCATGGCTAACTGTTGACCTAGCTTGAGTTGTAATGAGGGTTTCATTCAGTAGTTCTTACCTTGTTATTCCCAGAATCTGCCGTTGTTAATTTAATCATAGTCGGAATTGTTCGCCGAGATAAACTTGTTTTACTTGCTCATTGTTGAGAACTTGTTCCGGGGTTCCTTCGGCGATCAGGTGCCCTTGACTGACGATATACGCTTTCTCACATACGTCTAGTGTTTCGCGTACATTGTGGTCGGTGATCAGCACGCCAAGGCCGCGATCGCGCAGATGCTCAATGATCTTTTTGATGTCGATGACGGAGATAGGGTCTACACCGGCAAACGGTTCGTCCAGCAGAATGAACTGAGGATTGGCCGCCAGAGCACGGGCGATTTCGACTCGGCGTCTTTCGCCACCAGATAGCGCCATGCCTGCACTTTGCCGAATATGCTGAATGTGAAACTCTTCCAGCAGATCTTCGAGCTTATCTTGGCGTTCTTCGCGAGTGAGCTCGTTGCGCGTTTGCAATACGGCCATGATGTTGTCTTCCACAGAAAGCTTGCGAAAAATCGAGGCTTCCTGAGGAAGATAACCAATGCCTAATTTAGAACGGCTGTGCATCGGTAGGATACTGATGTCTTGGTCGTCAATGCTGATGGTGCCGGCATCGCGTGGCACTAGGCCTACAATCATATAAAAAGAGGTGGTTTTGCCCGCACCGTTGGGGCCAAGCAAGCCCACGATCTGCCCTGATTCGACTTGCAAGCTGACGTCAGTGACGACTTTTCTTTTTTTGTAGCTCTTAGCGAGATTTTTTGCTCTCAGAACGGCCATATTAGTTATTCGCCTGACTTGGTTGTAATACAGTAGTAACACGCTCATTGTGTGAGCTGTCGGCAATCAATTTCTGCTGCGCGATTTGGTATTTGATCGAGGAGCCTTTGATGACATTACCATCTTGTGACAGCTCTGCTTGGCCGAGCATTACCAATTGATCAGAAGTGACTTCGTAATCCAATTGGTTGGCTTTGCCACTGAGGGTACGACCATCATCGGTCAGTTGTGAAAACGTCGCAGGTTTACCAAAGGCCTCAATTTTATGGATGGCATTTTTTTCTTTGCCGCGAGTGACGACAATCCGCTCGGCGGTAATGCTAATGCTGCCTTGTTTGAGCGATACATTCCCTTCAAAAATGACCTGATTGCTGCGCATATCTAATTGCTGAGAATTAGAATCGATGTAGACAGGTTGCTGAGTATCCGATTTGAGCGCAAAAGCACTTGGAGCAGCTAAAACGAATGCAAAGAGGCTAAGGTGTAAGGGTCTCATATCTACCTTGAACTTTATTATACAGAGTGGCGGTATTGGTTTGCAGGTTGCCTTGCATTGCCGCTCCGCTTGTTTCAAATTGTGGGCCAACCAGCAGAACCTGCTGATCGGCGCGAAAATCGCGATTGGCTAGATCTATCTCTAGCTTGGCGGTCGCCAGAGTCTCAAAGCCCGCATCCGGCAACAGATTTTGCATCAGCACATTATCGTAAAGTGTCAAAACCTGTTTGTCGTTTAGTACCGCGCGTTTAGCGCTGACTTTCCACTCCAACGCTTCGCCGTCACGGTAGATAGCCAGTGTCGGATTCTCAAAAATGGTATCACCACTTTTGGCGTAGTGATCTAAATGCGACGATGCTATCTGGTGACTGCGTTGGCCATATTCATTGTAACTGGTGTTCTTGAGCGCTTTGCCGCTGAACATCGGCAATTCAAGATTTGGCGCCACTTGAATCGTCTGTGCTTCACGTTGACTATATAAGTAATAAGCCGACCAAGAAGCAACAAAAAAGAGCAGTACATATAGGATGCGAGCGATACTCATATACTCAAACCTTTATGAACATCCAGCTCATCGCGTGCCTGCAAAATCAGATCACACACTTCGCGTACGGCACCGTGACCGCCTTTGATTCGGGTCACATAGTTGGCACGTTGAGCGAGCAGTGGGTGACCATCGGCAACGCACACTTTGAGCGCGACTTTTTCCATTACTGGCCAGTCTATCAGATCGTCACCAATATAACCTGTCTGCTGTGGGCTGATGGACAATTTGTCACAAATATCAGCATAGGCTTTCACTTTGTCATCTTGCCCTTGATAAATCAGAGAAATGCCTAAGGCTTTCATCCGGTTTTCAACGATTTGTGAGCGGCGGCCCGTGATGATGGCGATTTCAATGCCGGCGTTCATCAACGATTTCACGCCATAGCCATCACGAGTATGGAACGTTTTCAACTCTTCGCCGTCGTTACCCATGTAGATAAGGCCATCGGAAAAGACGCCATCTACATCGCAGATCAGTAGTTTGATTTGTTGGGCGATAGCAAAAACTGTCGACTCAACCGGGCCGTATAGTGTTTCAACAGGATCGGTCATTACATCACTCCGGCTTTAAGTAGGTCGTGCATGTTCAGCGCGCCGACCAATTTACCGTGTTGGCACAGCATCAGGCCGTTAATTTTTTTCTGCTGCATCAAATTAAGTCCTTCAACGGCCAGTAGATTGGGATCCGCGACCGTTGGATGCTCTGTCATGACGTCGCCAATTTTCGCACTGTGAATGTCGATACGTTTGTCGAGGATACGGCGCAGATCGCCGTCGGTAAAAATACCGAGTAAGTGGTCACTTTCATCGACAATGGCTGTCATGCCAAGGCCTTTTTGTGAAATTTCCAACAGTGCATCACGCACCAAAGCCTCTGGGCTAACTTTAGGCAAGGCGTGACCTGTGTGCATAATATCGGACAACTTAAGCAGCAGCTTTCTCCCCAGTGCACCGCCAGGGTGTGACAGGGCGAAATCTTCGGCGGTAAAGCCTCTGGCTTGCAAAAGCGCAACCGCAATCGCATCACCCATGACTAAAGTGGCGGTGGTGCTGGTGGTCGGCGCGAGGCCAAGTGGGCACGCCTCTTCTGGTACGGTGATCTGCAGATGGAAATCCGCTAGTTTGGCCATGGTTGAACTTGGATTACCAGTCATGCTGATAATGCGGATGTCCAGCCGTTTGAGAACCGAAAAAAGCGCGAGGATTTCCGAAGATTCACCGGAGTTGGAAATTGCAAGTACGATATCACCGCGCTCAATCATACCCAGATCGCCATGTGCGGCTTCACCAGGATGAACAAAAAATGCCGAGGTGCCCGTACTGGCAAGCGACGCCGCAATCTTTTTACCGATGTGACCCGATTTTCCCATGCCCATCACCACCACTTTGCCTTGATTGTGCAGCATTAATTCACAAGCTTGCTCAAACTGTTGGTCAAAATATTGTGCCAGCTGTTCTAGCCCCCGAATTTCGGTGGTCAAAACTTGCTGTGCGACGGTGCGATAATCAAACGAAAGTGCCATGTTTACTCCTCAGCGGATCGATTAAGCGGCCATGTTCATCAATAGATAGCTTTGATAAGCGACAAAACAGATCATCAGGATGCCGCCTTCGATGCGATTGATACTGCGAGATTTGCCCAGTGCCATGACAACAAGCAATAACGAGATCGCGAGCATCACCCAGAAATCACGTCCCATCGCATGCTCGCTTAAGACAGAAGGGTTGAGAATGCCGGGCAATCCCATCACCGCAAGAATATTAAACACGTTAGAACCAATAATGTTGCCCACCGCCATATCATCTTCACCTTTGAGTACCCCAGCGAGAGAAGCGGCGAGTTCTGGCAAACTGGTCCCGACCGCGATAATGGTCAGGCCGATGACCAGATCACTCATCCCAAAATGCTTGGCAATCACTACGGCGTTATCGACCAGCATGCCAGCCGCCAGAGGAAGTAATATAAGGCCGACGACTATCCACAGGCCCGCTTTGCCGTTGCTCACGCCTTGTGGGATCTCAGATTCTTGCTCGTCTAAAAATGTATCGCCGCGCTGCTGCTCTTTTTTGCTGATCTGCAGCATGGCAAATAAAAACACGCCGAAGAGAGCAAACAGCAGAATGCCTTCGTAAAAACCTAGGTGGCTGTCCCAAAGTAAAATGCCAGACAGCACAGTGACGGCGATCATCAAAGGTAGCTCACGACGCACAATTGCGGAGCTGATAGACAGCGGCTTAATCAAAGCGGTGATGCCGAGAATTAAGGCGATGTTGGCAATATTTGAACCCAATACGTTCCCTACCGCGGTGTCGGTTTTGCCGTCTAACGCCGCCGTAGCCGAAACCATCATTTCTGGTGCTGATGAACCCATGGCCAAAATGGTCATACCGATCACTAGCGGTGAAATGCCCATGTTGCGAGCTAAAGCCGCGGAACCAAACACGAGTTTGTCTGCACTCCAGACCAGTAGAACAAGACCGACGATAAGTAGCGCGATGGCTTCGAGCATGATGATTCCCAGAAAGTTATATTGAGTTGAAGGTTTAACCGCTAATTTTGACTTTTTGAGCCAAAAAAGGGAAGACAAACAAGTAACAAATTACGACTTGAATAGGATTTGATTAGCGCTTTGCACCACGCGGCGATCTCTCGTGTATGCTTTATCTCTGCTATCCTGCTGAGGATTGCAACGCCAGTTCATGGGTGAAATGTAACAATTTTGTGCGAGTTATTTAATCGAACAGTGCTTTTAATTACCAACTAATCTGCTTATGATGGCAACTCAAATTGACGACCCATCTAACAAACACTGACAAGAGAGACTATGTCGAACCACGATTTAGTGACCATAAAAGGGCTGACTTTCTCCCGAGGACAGCGGCTGATCTTTGATCACGTTGACCTTGAGGTGCCGAAAGGCAAAGTCACCGCGATCATGGGGCCGTCCGGAATTGGTAAAACCACCTTACTGCGTTTAATCGGCGGACAAATTTTGCCCGAGGCGGGCGAAATCTGGTTTGATGGTGACAATATCCCGGCGCTATCGCGCAGTAAGCTCTATCAAGCTCGCAAGAAAATGAGCATGCTGTTCCAATCTGGGGCGCTGTTTACCGATCTCAACGTGTTCGACAACGTCGCTTTTCCACTGCGGGAACACACCCAATTGTCTGAAGAGCTGATTCGCACCTTAGTGCTGTTGAAGCTCGAAGCGGTTGGTCTGAGAGGGGCAGCGAACTTAATGCCAAGTGAACTCTCTGGTGGCATGGCTCGCCGCGCGGCGTTAGCACGTGCGATTGCGCTCGATCCGGATTTGATCATGTTTGATGAGCCTTTTGTCGGCCAAGATCCGATCACCATGGGAGTGTTGGTAGAACTTATTCGCAATCTCAATCAGGCGCTTGGGGTGACCTCTATCGTTGTTTCCCATGACGTTCCTGAAGTGATGAGCATTGCCGATTGGGTCTACCTGCTGGCCGATGGTAAAGTGATTGCGAAAGGCACACCGGAGGAGCTGCGAGACAACCGCGATCCGCGTGTCCAGCAATTCTTGCAGGGTGACGCCGATGGTCCGGTGCCGTTTCGCTTCCCCGCCCAGAGTATTGAGAAGGATTTATTTGACCATGTCTGAATTGACCAACTTTGTCTCCGGGGTCGGGCGTCGTTTTATGGCGATTTGCGAGTCATTTGGACGGGCGAGCCTAATGTTGTTCGGCGCCGTATTCACACGACCGCAACCTATAAAAAACCTGCCATTGCTCGTTAAGCAAGTTCACAGTGTCGGCGTACAATCGCTGGCGATCATCGTGGTTTCTGGCCTGTTTATCGGCATGGTGCTGAGCCTGCAAGGCTATGTGATTCTGGTCGATTACGGTGCCGAAGGCAGCTTAGGGCAAATGGTAGCACTCTCACTGTTGCGTGAGCTTGGCCCGGTCGTTACGGCATTGCTGTTTGCCGGACGAGCCGGTTCGGCGCTCACCGCTGAAATTGGTTTGATGAAAGCCACCGAACAGCTATCCAGCATGGAAATGATGGCGGTTGATCCACTTAAGCGGGTGATTGCTCCTCGATTGTGGGCAGGGCTTCTCTCCATGCCGTTGCTGGCGATGATTTTTATGGCCGTCGGCATCTGGGGAGGTCAATTGGTCGGTGTCGACTGGAAAGGCATTGATCATGGCAGTTTCTGGTCGGCGATGCAGGCTTCGGTTGAGCTTGGGCAAGATATCGGCAATAGCATGATCAAGTGCGTTGTCTTTGCTATCACCGTCACTTGGATAGCGTTATTTAATGGATACGATGCCGTTCCAACCTCGGAAGGCATTAGCCGTGCGACAACACGTACGGTGGTACACTCTTCGTTGGCGGTACTGGGGCTTGACTTCGTACTGACCGCACTGATGTTTGGGAACTAATCATGCAACAAACACGCAAAACAGAATTATGGGTTGGCAGTTTCGTCTTAGCAGGAATTTGCGCAATATTGGTGATGATTTTTCAGGTTGCTGACGTAAAAGGCTTAGGGTCAGGCGATAGTTACGCGCTCAAAGCGGAGTTCGATAACATTGGCAGCCTTAAAGTGCGCTCACCGGTGAAAGTGGGTGGGGTGGTGATTGGTCGAGTCTCTTCTATCGAGCTTAACCCGCAGACTTTAGTGCCAATTGTCACGCTCTCGATCAGTAGCCGATATAACCAGTTTCCGGAGACATCGAGTGTACAGATTCTGACCTCAGGACTGATTGGTGAGCAGTATATTGGCCTGGTTCCGGGGTTTGTCTTTGACGACGAACAAATGCTCAAAGACGGCGATTTCATTGAAGATACTAAGTCAGCCTTAGTGCTGGAAGATTTGATAGGACAAGTGCTCTACAGCGTAGGGAATAAAGAAGATCCGAAGAAGGAATAGCTATGTTGCAACGTTTACTCGCGGTAGTCGCGCTACTGCTGCTGAGCGTCAATGTCTCAGCACAAGAGATCGATAAAACTGATCCTTACAAAATGATGAAGCAAGTCTCGCAGACAACCTTTGAGCGCTTGGCTGCCGATCAAGCACTGATCCAGAAAAATCCTGAGCACCTCAAAGTGGTCGTCGAAGAGGAATTGATGCCTTACATCAACGACAAATACGCGGCACTTAAACTATTAGGCCCCAATTTGAAAGGGGCGAAGCGAGAAGACGTTGGTGAGTTTATTAGCGCGTTTCGTGCCTACTTGGTGACTTCTTATGCCCAAGTACTGACGCAATATACCGATCAGAAAGTCGAGTTTGGCCCAGAGCCGCCACTGGATGACTCGAAACGAATTACTAGCATCAAAGTCGATATCATTGATTCTCCAAGGCCGAACATCAAATTGGAGTTCAAGCTGCGTAAAGAAAAAGATGGTGAGTGGCAAGCGTTCGACATGGTGGCCGAAGGGATCAGCTTACTGTCTAGCAAACAATCTGAGTGGAATGGAAAAATTCGCCAAGAAGGCGTATTGGCCGTTGCAAAAGAGCTGGAACAGTTGGCGACGCAGCCCATCCGATTTGAGGTGAAAAACTAATGGTGCAGGCACAATGGCAGCAAATCGCTGCAGATAAAATTGCTCTTCGCGGAGATTTAGATCGTGACGAAGTGCCGTCATTGTGGCAATTTGCCCAGCATTGGAAGCCCGGCGCGACGCAGGTGGAATGCTCTTTGGCTGAGATCAAACGGGTGGATTCTGCCGGAATGGTGATGCTAATTCACTTAATAGAGCATGCAAAACGACAAAACTGTCATATAATGCTCAGTTTCGTGCCAGCGCAGTTGCGCACACTGTTTCAACTAAGTAACGTCGAAACCGTGGTTGCCGGACATATTCAAAGTTATCAGGGGTAAATTGTGGATAGCGCAAAAGTACAGCAGTTACTAGAAGAAGCACTGAACCTTGAAGAGGTGCATGTAAAAGGTGAAGGTAGCCACTACGAAGTGGTTGCTGTGGACGCTCGTTTTGCTGAAATGAGCCGCGTTAAGAAACAACAGATGATTTACGCACCTCTTATGGAGTACATCCAGCGGAATGATATTCACGCTGTCTCGATTAAAACTTACACGCCAGCTGAATGGGCCCGTGATAAGAAACTGATGTCTCTGTAAAGGTTTAGTAATGGAAAAGTTTCGTGTTATTGGGTCAACCAAGCCGCTTAGTGGTGAAGTGACCATCTCTGGGGCTAAAAACGCCGCACTGCCGATTTTGTTTGCTTCGATTTTGGCTGAAGAGCCTGTTGAAGTGGCCAATGTTCCTCACCTGCGTGATATTGATACCACCATGGAGCTGCTCAAACGCCTTGGCGCGAAAGTCGAGCGCAATGGTTCTGTGCATGTTGATCCTAGCTCAATTACTGAATACTGCGCGCCGTATGATTTAGTCAAAACCATGCGTGCTTCGATTTGGGCACTCGGTCCGCTGGTCGCGCGTTTTGGTCATGGTCAAGTCTCTTTGCCTGGTGGTTGTGCGATTGGTGCCCGTCCGGTGGATTTGCATATCACTGGTCTAGAGCAACTGGGTGCGACCATCACACTGGAAGATGGTTACGTGAAAGCAACCGTCGATGGCCGCTTACAAGGCGCTCACATCGTGATGGATAAAGTGAGTGTCGGTGCAACCATCACCATCATGTGTGCCGCGACCTTAGCGCAAGGTACCACTGTGCTGGATAACGCCGCGCGCGAGCCGGAAATTGTTGATACCGCCAAATTCCTTAACACGCTCGGTGCGAAAATTTCTGGCGCGGGCACAGATACCATCACCATTGAAGGGGTTGAACGTCTTGGTGGCGGGCGCCATGCGGTGGTCGCGGATCGGATTGAAACGGGTACTTTTTTGGTCGCAGCAGCGGTATCTGGCGGGAAAGTAGTGTGTCGTAACACTAATGCCCATCTTTTGGACGCGGTGTTGGCCAAACTAGAAGAAGCGGGTGCGCTGGTGGAAACTGGCGACGATTGGATTTCGGTTGATATGACTGGGCGTGAGCTCAAAGCTGTCAATGTTCGTACCGCTCCCCATCCGGGTTTCCCAACCGATATGCAAGCTCAGTTCACTTTGCTCAACATGATGGCAAAAGGTGGCGGCGTGATCACCGAAACCATCTTTGAAAACCGTTTTATGCATGTTCCTGAGCTAATGCGTATGGGGGCGAAGGCTGACATCGAGGGTAATACCGTTATCTGCGGCGATGTGACTCGTTTGAGTGGTGCACAAGTGATGGCGACCGATTTGCGTGCTTCGGCCAGTTTGGTCATTGCAGGTTGTATCGCTAAAGGGGAGACGATCGTTGATCGCATTTACCATATCGACCGTGGCTACGACAAAATTGAAAATAAACTCAATGCATTAGGTGCAAATATTGAGCGTTTTCGTGAGTCAAGCTAAACTGCCTTGATTCAACTAGAGCCGAAACTCAAGTTTCGGCTTTTTTATGAGCCGCTTCCCGCAGCGAATCCATTGGGCAAACTATTGTCCAAAACACATTTAGGTTATTTATCTTATCGGCATCTGGAGAACAGAATGATTGCCCTTTTACGTATCTTGGCAACCGCGCTATTTGCGATTGTGATGTTCGTCTTCGGCTGCGGCTACTGCTTACTTAGCCCGCGTAACCCGAAGCATGTTTTTACCTTTGGCCGTCTGTTTGCCAAAATGGCATCGGTGTATGGCATCAAACTGGAACTGCGCATCCCAGAGGACGCTTACCAGCGTGGTCAGCACATTTATATCGCTAACCACCAGAACAACTGGGATCTGTTTACCGTTTCAACTGCCGTGACCCCGAAGGTGGTGACCGTCGGCAAGAAAAGTCTGGTTTGGATTCCGTTTTTCGGTCAATTGTACTGGTTAACAGGCAATATCTTGATTGACCGTGCGAATCGCACCAAAGCCAAAGGCACCATAGATCAAGTGGTGGCTAGCATGAAAGCCTCGGATGTGTCGGTGTGGATGTTCCCAGAAGGTACCCGTTCGCGTGGCCGTGGGCTGCTGCCGTTCAAAACGGGGGCATTTCACGCGGCAATTGGTGCTGGTGTGCCTATCATTCCTATCGTCTGTAGTTCGACCGATCAGGTTAAATTGAACCGTTGTAATAACGGGCATGTGATTGTGGAGATGTTGCCTCCGATCAGTACCGAAGGATACGCAAAAGAGAACCTACGCGAACTGGCGCAACTGTGTCATGATCAAATGAAAGCAAAGCTCGAGAGCCTAGACGCGGAAGTGAAGCAGCGCAACACCAAATAACGATGTAAATCAAAAGAAAAGGGATGTCAGCGACATCCCTTTTTTGCCTTTAGCGTACACCCAATCTAACCTTGCGGCTTGACGATCAAGACATTGATTGGCGAGTTTTCGACCACTTTGCTCGCCACAGATCCGAGTACTACTTTGTCGATTTTCGAACGCTTATGACTCGGCATAATGATTAAGTCCGCACCGAGTTTTTCTGCATAATCGAGAATGGTTGCATACGGTTTGCCTTCGGCAACGTGTACCTTGTACACCACATCTTCAGCGATGTGCTCGCTGGCAAATGCTTTCAACTGCTGCGCCACATCTTGTTTCATTTTCTGTGCCGCATCTTTGGGAAAATACGTCGAGACCATCGACATATGGATGCCTGGCAACACGTTAAGGAGATGCAGTTCGGCATTGGCTTGGCGAGCGTGCCACACTGCCAGCTCAACGGCTTTATCTGCAAAGCCTTTGTCATTCAAATCAACAGGAACAAGAATTTGTCTGTACATGGTGATATCTCTAATTTTGTGTTCAGTAGACGACGGTGAGATAAAGGTAGCCCCGAAAACGAAGCTACCACAATTTAGGCGCTCATCTGTTCCTTGCGAGCACGGCGTTTCTGGTTACTGGCCATCAATAGCAGTATCAGTAAGCAAGGGGCAAAAACCCACTCTTTCATCGGTCTATCAGCGTCTTGCATCACCGACTGGATTTCCCAATCAAAATCGATACCAGAGGCTTCTGCCGGGCTGCCAAATTCCACCATATCGACCAGCATTTTCCCCTCTTTCTCTATCAGAGAGAGACCCATTGAACTGAGCCGCTCTTCTGCTGTGATGGCATCGTCAGCAAAAGGCAGTTGCACGGTTTTCTCGACATGTTCTCCCGTGAGGTTTTCGCCAGCAACACGGAGTTCGAGCGATTGTCCTATATTCAGTGCGGCGGTGATTTGCGTTACCTCAACTCCCGGTGAAAGAACTTTGGCGGGGTACAACATATCCCACCAAAATCCGGGGCGGAAAAACGAGAAAGTCAGTACCAGTAGAAGCAAAGTTTCCCACCATTTGTTCTTGGTTAACCACCAACCTTGAGTTGCCGCAGAGAAGATCAACATCGCGGTGATGGAGGAGAAGATGGTCAACGCCAAATGCCACCAAGTATCAATGCCCATCAACAGCAGTTGAGTGTTAAACACAAACATAAACGGCAAGATGGCGGTGCGGATATCGTAGGCAAAACCTTGAATACCTGTACGGATTGGATCGGATTTGGCGATTGCCGCGGCAGCAAACGCGGCTAAGCCAACCGGTGGCGTATCGTCGGCCAAGATGCCAAAGTAGAACACGAACAGGTGAACTGCGATCAGTGGAATGATCAAGCCGTGCTGCGCGCCGAGAGTGACGATTACAGGCGCCATCAAGGTTGACACGACGATGTAGTTAGCGGTAGTGGGCAGGCCCATGCCGAGGATTAAACTGATCACGGCGGTAAAGAGAAGCATCATGATCACGCTGCCGCCGGAGATAAACTCGACAAAGTCGGTCATCACTAAGCCGATACCAGTCAGAGTAACAACGCCGACTACCGTGCCTGCGGCCGCTGTGGCAACGCCAATGCCGATCATGTTACGTGCGCCAGAGACTAAGCTTTCTGCAAGATCGACAAAGCCCGCTTTGGTTTGCTCAGTGAGATCGTCACTCTTAGTTAGCCACGCCGTGAGCGGACGCTGAGTGATCAAGATGAATATCATAAACACCGTTGCCCAAAATGCAGACAGACCCGGTGAAAAGCGCTCAACCGTCAAACACCACACTAGTACGACGATCGGCAAGAGGAAATGTAAGCCCGATTTGATGGTTGGACCGGGATCGGGTACTTCGGTCAGCTCTGCGTCGATCTCGATAGCGCCATCTTTGCTGTGGTTGGCTGATACTTTGAGTAGTAAAACGTATGAGATCAGTAACGCTGTCATGACAATCGGCGTTGCCGCCGCGCCAAATACGCCTTTTGTCCAGCCAATACCGTAGTAGACCGCAGCGCTAATCACGCACAGGGCGACAATGGTGCCAGTAAACGACAGCAGGCTTTGTAAAAGAGTCGGGTTGTGGCGACGTGGGAGGCCAGTCATGCCTGCCTTGCACGCTTCCAAGTGAACAATGTAGATAAGAGCGATGTAAGAAATCAGTGCAGGCAAGATGGCGGCTTTGATCACTTCGACATAAGAGATGCCAACGTATTCCACCATCAAAAACGCAGCCGCGCCCATAATCGGGGGAGTAAGCTGGCCGTTGGTTGAAGCGGCAACTTCCACAGCACCAGCTTTGGTACCCGGAAAGCCCACTCGTTTCATCAAAGGAATGGTGAACGTACCTGTGGTCACTACGTTGGCAATAGATGAACCGGATACTAAGCCAGACAAGCCTGAAGCGACCACGGCCGCTTTTGCTGGACCACCGCGCATGTGTCCGAGCAGTGAAAACGCCACTTTAATAAAGTAGGCACCCGCCCCCGCGCGCTCTAGCATGGCGCCAAACAGAACAAAGAGGAAAACGAACGAGGTCGATACCCCAAGTGCAACACCAAAGACCCCCTCGGTGGTGAGCCACAGGTGAGACATTGCCTTATTGAGGCTAGCGCCTTTATGGGCGATCACTTCCGGCATGTAAGGACCAGCAAAAGTGTAAAGCAGAAAGACGGCAGCGACTAACATCAACGGTGGACCCAATGCTCGGCGTGTCGCCTCAAGTAGCAAAACCATGCCCGTTACTGATGCGATGATGTCGAATGTCGTTGGTGCTCCTGAGCGGCCAGCCAGCTCGGTATAAAAAAGATAGATGTACGCCGCAGAGAAGCTGCCCGCCAACGCCAGTAACCAGTCAATGAGGGGGATACGATCGCGCGGCGAGTTTTTTAGGGCCGGATAGGCGGTAAAAGCGAGAAAAACAGCAAAGGTGAGGTGAACCGCTCGGGCCTGAGTATCGTTGAGAATTGCGAAATTAAAAATAAATGGTAGCGGTGAAGCGTACCAAAGCTGGAACAGTGACCAGCAAAGTGGGACAAACCAGAGAATTTGTCCCGGTAATCCATTCGGATTCCGTGCGCCAGTATCGGCTTGTGCCACCATTTCTTGCACATCTTGTGACGTAGTTTGGTTCGTCGTCATGTACGTTTCCTTATTATTGATGGTCCGGTGTCTATCGGTTTCGAGTTACCAGCATGCCTCGCTCTGGCAAGGACGATACGTGTGGTGACTCATTGATGGTTATTATTTTTATTGCAGCGCAGCCTTGCGGCGGCGAGATGATGCTATTAACCTAAAATCGTGGTCAATCAGAAGGCAGGAGTTTGTTCTCCTGCCTGAACTTAGGGCGAAATTTACTTCAGAAGACCCACTTCTTTGTAGTATTTCACTGCGCCTGGATGTAGAGGGATAGAAATACCCGCTTTCACCATATCTTCTTTCTTCAGATTGGCGAATGCTGGGTGAAGGCGCTTGAAGGTATCAAAGTCTTCAAATACGGCTTTGGCCACATTATAAGCGACGGCATCGGATACGTCCGCTGAGGTTACCAGCGTAGCTGCAACACCAAAGCTTTTCACGTCGGTGTTGGTGCCACGATACATATCGGCTGGGACTGTGGTGTAAGTGTAGTACGGATTGTCCGCAACCAGCTTGTCGATCTGTGGGCCAGTGGCCGAGATCAGTTTGGCATCACAAGACGTCGTGGCTTCTTTGATCGAGCCATTTGGGTGACCAACCATGTAGATGAAGGCATCGATCTTGTTGTCGCACAGTGCTTGTGAACGTTCAGACCCCTTCAATTCTGATGCCAGTTTGAAGCTGTCATTGGTCCAGCCCATAGCGTTCATTACCACGCCCATAGTGGCACGGTCACCCGAACCTGGGTTGCCAATGTTCACACGTTTACCCGCCAAATCTTTCAAGCCCTCAATACCAGAGTCAGAGCGAACGATAATGTTGAACGGTTCTGTGTGCAGAGAAAAAACAGCGCGCAGCTTTTTGTAAGGACCGAACTCGGAAAACTCACCAAGGCCGTTGTAACCGTTGTACTGAGAGTCTGACTGTACGACGCCGAAGTCGAGCTCACCGGCACGAATGGTATTGACGTTGTAACCTGACCCTCCCGTTGATTCTACAGAACAACGGATATTGTGTTCTTTACGTCCTTTGTTTACCAGCTTACAAATGGCGCCACCCGTTGGGTAGTAAACCCCAGTCACTGAGCCTGTACCAATGGTGATGAATTCTTGAGCGTTTACTGCACCAGCACCCATTACAGCAGCGGCGATCGCACCCACTTTAACAAGTTTTTTTAATGCCATGAATGTTCCTTCCTTATTCATTATCAACCCTAAAGTCTGTGTCATGTGCTTTAGGAGTTTCCTTTTGGGAAACGGCACCTTTTCCAACGCTTAAGTTTGAAAAAGTGGCCGAATAATAACAAATAATTGGCAGAAAATTATACGATTGTTAAAAGTTGTAGCGAAAAAATCTAGTCAAATTGGCGAGGAGTAGCGCGCTTTGAATGTAATGTCACTTAATTATCAATGAGTTAAATTGCTCTAATCTGTCACAATCAAAAACGTTGATTGCGTGAAAGGGATCACAAATTCTGCCTAGCGGTGATCCCTTCCCTATAAGCCTAGTAGAGCAGAGACACGCTAAGGAATTTAGCCTGCGTATTCAAACAGGTCGCAGACGGAATTAAACAACTGCTCTGTGGTAATGTTCAGGGTTGGTGTGATGAAGATGGTGTCGTCTCCGGCCACTACGCCCAAAATGCCTTCCGACTTGCCCAGAGAGTCCAATAGACGTGCGATTAACTGCGCTGCGCCTGGGCCAGTATGGATAACGACCAAGGCTTGGTTGTAGTCGACATCCAGCACTAACTCACGTAGTGAGCTGCTGACGGTAGGAACGCCCAATTCGGCTGGCAAACAGTAAACCATCTCCATTTTGGCATTACGCGTACGTACTGCGCCAAATTTGGTCAACATGCGAGAGACTTTAGACTGGTTGATGTTATCAAAACCTTCATCTCTGAGGGCATCAACAATCTCGCCTTGAGAGCCAAAGCGTTCTTCTTTCAATAAAGCTTTAAAAGCACGGACGAGATTATCTTGTTTTTCTGAATTGCGCATAACAGCTAATATTTCCGATTCTAGTTTCATCTTGCATATTCTCGCATAGATATTCATTAAGTGCCAAAGGGAGCGTGTAATCTGCTAGAGAAGTCACTGTAAACATTTCATTAAGTGGCAGCCGAAGCTGAGATGACGTGATAGCAGGTGACGGCGTAGTTTGCTTTTTGACAGAGTGTTAACTCGTTGTCATGCATAGAAATTGTGTAGATAATCCGCTTTTTTTGTGTGGCACGCAATATGTGAGTTGCGCGAAGTCGCAAAGCGAGCGTTAATTGATTGTAATCAAGTTGTGATTGCTATAGTTTTTTACCCAGATGTTTACGAAGTACCCTACGAAAACGTTTATAAGAGATCACTCTCAAGGAGAACTACAATGAAAGTAGCTGTTATTGGTGCCGCGGGTGGCATCGGTCAAGCCCTAGCTCTTTTGCTGAAGAACCGCCTTCCTGCGGGTTCAGATTTAGCCCTATACGATATTGCTCCTGTTACTCCTGGTGTTGCCGCGGATCTAAGCCATATCCCAACGCCAGTTTCGATCAAAGGCTATGCCGGTGAAGATCCAACCCCTGCGCTTGAAGGTGCAGATGTTGTGCTGATCTCTGCTGGCGTGGCACGTAAACCTGGTATGGATCGCGCTGATTTGTTCAATGTTAATGCTGGCATCGTAAAAGCATTGGCGGAACGTATAGCGGTCGTTTGTCCAACGGCGTGTGTTGGTATTATCACCAACCCAGTGAACACGACCGTGCCAATTGCTGCTGAAGTACTAAAGAAAGCTGGCGTTTATGACAAGCGCAAACTGTTTGGTATTACCACGCTGGATGTTATTCGTTCTGAAACTTTTGTCGCTGAACTAAAAGGCAAAAACCCAAATGAAGTCCGCGTTCCGGTTATCGGTGGTCACTCCGGCGTCACCATCTTACCGCTACTTTCTCAGGTGGAAGGCGTTGAATTTACCGATGAAGAAGTGGCAGCGCTGACGAAACGTATTCAAAACGCAGGTACTGAAGTAGTCGAAGCCAAAGCGGGTGGCGGCTCAGCGACTCTCTCTATGGGGCAAGCTGCATGTCGCTTTGGTCTTGCATTAGTGAAAGCGCTTCAGGGTGAGGAAGTGGTTGAATACGCATACGTTGAAGGCAATGGCGAGCATACCAGTTTCTTTGCACAGCCAGTCAAGCTGGGTAAGAATGGCGTAGAAGAGATCCTACCGTATGGCGAACTAAGCGCATTTGAGCAAGCCGCTCTTGATGGCATGCTGGATACCTTACAGGGCGACATCCAAATCGGTGTTGATTTCGTTAAGTAATCACTCCAACAAACACTGTTATTTTAAAGCCGATCTTTACGATCGGCTTTTTTGATCCCTCTTTTCTCTTTCTGCGTATCTTAGATCGTCAGTGATCCAAGCGAAAAGTAACACGCTTTCATCAAGAGAGGAGAGAGACGATGGAAACCTGCGCCATTCGTAAAGGAATGTTGGTGGAGTGTCAGCAAGGCGTTGGCACCATATTGGCCGTTGATCGAGAAATGGAAATGGTCTTGGTGGAAAAAACAGGGACGCAGCAACAGCTCGCATTGCGTTTTGATGAGATTGAAGCGGCCGCGTCGCCGTGTAGTGAACGCCGTGAATAAAGGAGACAAAAAGGAAGAACGGGTTTCTTCCTTTTGTTTGGTGATGATTTTTGATTCGTGACGGTTACTTGCTGCGGTTGACTGCCATATGCGCTAAAGCAATCAAAGCCTGCTTGTACTCAGATTCCGGCAAAATCTCCAGCTCAGCGATGGCTTTGTCGGCTTCTTCAACCGCCTTGGCTTCGGTGTAAGCCAGTGAGCCTGCTTGATACATCACCGCCATGATCTCATCCAGACGCTCCATGCCATTGGCCTTTTCGATCGCTTCACGGATCATTGCAGCGTTTTCTTCGCTGGTGTGGCGCATCGCATGCAGTAGCGGTAGAGTAGGTTTACCTTCCGCGAGATCGTCACCGACGTTTTTACCCATCTCTTCACCATCGGAAGTGTAATCCATCACATCGTCGATCAGCTGAAACGCAGTGCCAAGGTATTTGCCGTAATTTTGTAGCGCAGTCTCAACGTCGGCTGGAGCGTCGGTCAGGATCGCCCCGATCTGCGTTGCGGCCTCAAATAAGCGTGCGGTTTTCGAGTAGATCACCTGCATGTAGCTCTCTTCGGTAGTATTAGGATCATTGCAATTCATTAATTGCAAGACCTCGCCTTCCGCGATCACATTCACAGCATCGCTCATCAGCTTAAGGATCTTCATGGATCCAAGCTCTGTCATCATTTGAAATGAGCGGGTATAGATGAAGTCACCAACCAGCACGCTGGCAGCGTTACCAAAAGCGGCGTTCGCTGTCGCTTTGCCACGACGCATATCCGACTCATCCACGACGTCGTCATGGAGTAAGGTTGCGGTGTGGATAAATTCAATAAAAGCAGCGGCTGTGGTGTGGGCATCACCTTGATAACCCAACGCACGTGCAGATAATACCGCCAATAAAGGTCGGAGACGTTTACCGCCACCACTGATGATATAAAAACCAAGTTGGTTGATTAAAGAAACATCAGAATTCAGTTGAGCTTGAATCGTTTCATTCACTTTTGCCATGTCATCGGCAGTAAGCGCTTGGATAGTTTTAAAATCCATTGTATATCCGGCTGAAGTTAGACCCTGCAAGGCTTATAGGATTCGTATAATTCTCGAATAATACACTAAAAAACATTGATTAATACATTACTAAAAGGCATGATTGCGGCACTTTTCTTTGGCGATTAGCTTTTCGCCAATTTTTTCAAAATATGGCTTGTCATAGGGGCATCCTTTCTGTAGAATCTGCGCCCTATTGATGATTAGTTTAGCGCACACCCTTATCGCACAAAATGTATGCATAGGCTGTGCGGAAAGAGCGGAGTAAAATATGTACGCTGTTTTCCAATCTGGTGGTAAACAACACCGTGTAAGCGAAGGTCAAACTCTTCGTTTAGAGAAATTAGACGTTGAAACTGGTGCAACTGTTGAATTTGATAAAGTTCTTCTTGTTGCTAACGGCGAAGACATCAAAGTTGGTGCTCCTCTAGTTGAGGGCGGTAAAGTAGTTGCAGAAGTGGTACAACACGGTCGTGGCGATAAAGTTAAAATCGTTAAGTTCCGTCGTCGTAAGCACTCTCGTAAGCAACAAGGTCACCGTCAGTGGTTCACGGAAGTGAAGATCACTGGTATCAACGCGTAATCTAATAGGAGAGTTTAACAATGGCACACAAAAAAGCTGGTGGTTCTACTCGTAACGGCCGTGATTCAGAAAGTAAACGTCTGGGTGTTAAGCGTTTTGGTGGTGAATCTGTTCTAGCAGGTAACATCATCGTTCGTCAGCGCGGTACTAAGTTCCACGCTGGTAACAACGTTGGCCTAGGTAAAGACCACACTCTATTCGCTTTGACTGACGGTAAAGTTAAGTTCGAAGTGAAAGGTCCTAAAAACCGTAAATTTGTAAGCATCGAAGCTGAATAATTTAGGTTTCTAGCTGAATTGAAAAGCCCTGCCGTTACGGTGGGGTTTTTTATTGCAGTCGACATATTCAAAACACCTTTAGTCGGTGTCTTCGATCTGTCATCTGCTAAAATGTAGTGAAATTGATTTACAGGCGAAGTAGTCGGAGTAAAAGATGAAATTCGTTGATGAAGCGGTAATTAAAGTCCAAGCTGGCGACGGCGGAAGCGGTGTTGTTAGCTTTTGGCGTGAAAAGTTCGTAACCAAAGGTGGCCCAGACGGCGGCGACGGTGGTGACGGCGGTGATGTCTACATCCAAGCGGATGAAAACTTAAATACGCTGATTGATTACCGTTTCCAGCGCTTCTACGAAGCAGAGCGCGGTCAGAACGGTGGCGGTGGTAACTGTACTGGTAAGCGCGGCAAAGATATTACCCTGCGGGTGCCTGTCGGCACGCGCGCAGTCGACATCCACACCAATGAAATCGTGGGCGAAGTGGCTGAGCACGGTAAGAAAGTGATGGTAGCGAAAGGTGGTTGGCACGGTTTGGGTAATACCCGTTTTAAATCATCGGTCAACCGAGCGCCACGCCAAAAAACGCTGGGTACTAAAGGTGAAATCCGTGAGTTGCGCCTTGAGCTGCTTTTGCTTGCTGATGTCGGCATGCTAGGGTTGCCAAACGCAGGCAAATCTACCTTTATCCGTGCTGTTTCTGCGGCAAAACCGAAAGTAGCCGATTATCCTTTCACTACCTTAATCCCAAGTTTGGGTGTGGTAAGTGTCGTGCCAGAGAAAAGTTTTGTGGTTGCCGACATTCCAGGGCTGATAGAAGGTGCCGCCGATGGTGCTGGTTTAGGGATTCGCTTTCTCAAGCATCTTGAGCGCTGTCGAGTGCTGCTGCATATGATCGATATTTTTCCGATTGATCAATCGGATCCGGTGCAAAACGCGCTGACGATCATTGATGAGCTTGAGCAGTACAGCGAAAAACTAGCCAATAAACCGCGTTGGCTGGTGTTCAACAAAGTCGATTTAGTGAGCGAAGAGCAAGCCGACGAGATCATTCAAGAAGTGATCGATGCGCTAGGTTGGGAAGATCAATACTTCAAGATCTCAGCGATCAATCGTCTCGGTACTAAAGAGCTTTGTTACAAATTGGCAGATTACATGGAAACCTTGCCTCGTCAGGCTGAAGAGATCTCAGAAGATGAGAAAGTGAACTTCATGTGGGATGATTACCACAAAGATGCCATCGCTAGCCACGATGTGGTTACCGAAGATGACTGGGATGATTGGGACGACGAAGAAGATGACGGTCACGTTATCTATGTGCGTGACTAATCGCTCAGGGTAAAAATAGTAAGCCGCAATCATCAATTGCGGCTTTTTTGTATTTACATCATTTTTGGTCGCTTGCTTTTCGGGCAGAATAGGATCTTTTGCAGCATGGCTGCATTTTGGTAAGTCAGATTGGCTGGCAAATCGCCAGTTATTAAAGGGAATTAGGATATTTTATGGCATCGAATCAAAGAGCGATTTCTCGATTGGTCGCTCAAGCGGGGCAGATGTTGCTAGCGCACGGTGCAGAAAGCACCTTGGTTGGGGATATTATGCGCCGCATTGGCATCGCGTCGGGTGTAAACGAAGTGGAAGTTGCGCTGTCGGCCAATGCGTTAGTGGTCACCACAGTCAAGAATGGTCACTGTATTACCACGACTCGCAGTTGTGTGGATCGCGGTATCAATATGAAGGCGATTACGGAAATTCAGCGTATCTGTATCATGATGGAAAAAGGCATTTTAGATTTTTCCATGGCGCAGAAAAAACTCAATGCCATCAGTCCTGAACGTTACAACCGTTGGCTGGTGGTGGCGATGATCGGCCTCTCTTGCGCCTCATTTGCTCGTCTTGCTGGTGGGGATTGGGCGGTGTTTTGGATGACGTTTTTGGCCTCTGCGTGTGGCATGATCGTGCGCCAAGAAATTGGTCACCGTCACTTCAATCCGCTGCTCAACTTCGCAGCGACAGCATTTGTTACCACTTTGATTTCCGCACAAGCAGTCAATTTTTCGATTGGTAATCTCCCAACCGTCGTGATGGCGTCCTCGGTATTGATGCTAGTGCCAGGCTTTCCGCTCATTAATGCGGTAGCCGATATGTTAAAAGGACATATCAACATGGGGATTGCGCGTTTTATGATGGCGAGTTTGCTTACGCTGGCGACCAGCCTCGGTATTGTCGCTGCTATGGGGATTACCGGTATTTGGGGGTGGATGAGCTAATGGATTTAGTACAACTTTTTGTTGGTCTACTGAACGACATGTTCTTTGCTGCTATTCCTGCGGTAGGATTTGCCTTGGTGTTTAACGTGCCACCTCGAGCATTGATCTATTGTGCGCTCGGCGGAGCACTTGGTCACGGTAGCCGCTATTTGATGCTCAAGTTTGGTATTCCAATTGAGTGGGCAACGTTTTTCGCCGCAACGTTAGTGGGGATGATTGGGGTGTACTGGTCGCGTAAATTACTGGCGCATCCGAAAGTGTTTACCGTGGCGGCGTTGATTCCGATGGTCCCAGGCGTATTTGCTTTTAAAGCGATGATCGCTATGGTGGAGATTAACCATATGGGGTACACCCCAGAGCTCGTGGCGACGTGTTTGGAGAACTTCCTTAAGGCGATGTTTATCATTGCAGGCTTAGCCATTGGCCTTGCCGTTCCGGGGCTGTTATTCTACCGCCGCAGACCGATTGTGTAGGAAGAATGATGTTGATTAGTATGATAGCGGCGATGGCCAAAAATAGAATCATCGGCAAAGAGAATCAGATGCCGTGGCATCTCCCTGCTGATTTTTCTTGGTTTAAAAGTTGTACTATGGGTAAACCCGTGGTAATGGGACGTAAGACGTTTGAGTCGATTGGTCGGCCACTACCGGGGCGCAAAAATATCGTCATCAGTCGAGATACCGCGTTGTCTATTGAGGGTGTCTGTACGGTAAATTCGATTGAAGCCGCGCTAACCGAAGCGGGTGACAGCGAGGAAGTGATGATCATTGGCGGAGGTTCGATTTACGCAGAATGCTTGCCAAAGGCTGATAGACTCTACCTCACTTTTATCGATGCGAACGTGGATGGTGATACCCAATTTCCCGAGTGGGGGAAGGGCTGGTATGAAAGCCATCGCGAGCATTATTCAATGGATGAGAAAAACCGCTTCGCGATGGATTTTGTTATTTTAGAGAAAGATAATTGCTAGTTTGCTAGTTTGCTAGTTTGCTAGTTTGCTAGTTTGCTAGTTTGCTAGTTTGCTAGTTTGCTAGTTTGCTAGTGCCTTCTGACTAAACACTTGTTTGTCTTCCCAACGGATCATGGTCAGGCTGCCATTCCATACGCAGCCTGTATCTAACCCAATCACCTCTTGACTAAAATAGCCCTGCAAAGCGGCCCAGTGGCCAAATAATACCGGTTTCTCTAGGGAAACACGCTGTGGCAGTTTAAACCAAGGTACCAGCAATGCCTCGTTCACTTCGCTGGGCGGGAGCTTGCAGTCCATGTCCAAGCGGCTATCAAGAAAGCAAAAACGCATGCGAGTAAAACTGTTGATGGTGTAGCGATAGCGATCCAAGCCAGTCAGCGTTGGACTCCAGAGATCTGGTGTATTGCTGTACATGTTCTCGATCAGCCAAGGCATTTGTTCACTTTGTAACACGGCTTCGACTTCGCGTGCACATTGGCGAGCAGTAACCAGATCCCATTGTGGTGAAATGCCCGCATGGCACAGTACAAACTCATCGTGTTCAAGCAACAGTGGCTGTTGTCGCAGCCAATTGAGCAGCCCATCACGATCGCTTGCGTCAAGAATCGCGGTCGTTTGATCCTTTTCTTTGTTTTTGCGCACGCCTAAAGCGACAGCCAAAAGGTGAAGATCGTGGTTGCCCAGCACAATCCGTGCACTATCACCTAGTGACTTGGCAAAGCGCAGGGTTTGCAACGATTTTGGCCCACGAGCGACCAAATCACCGGCAAACCATAGCGTGTCTCGCTGCGCTGAAAACTGCACTTGTTCTAACAGCAGGGTTAATTCATCAAAGCAGCCTTGAATATCACCCACAATATAATTTGCCAAAACGCCTCCAAAAAATCAGTTCAACAGGTTAGGTACCGCCAGACGAAATGGCTCAATTTCCACAGTAAACTCATTGCCTTGCGAGTCGCGCATCATGTATTGCCCCTGCATTGCGCCAACAGGAGTATCAAGCCCTGTACCACTGCTATAGGTATATTCATCGCCAGCATCGATGTAAGGTTGCTGGCCAACGACACCATCACCTTCGACGGTGATCTGCTTCCCATTTGCATCGGTAATGAGCCAACGCCGACTGATCAACTGGACCGTTTCTTGGCTGAGATTTTTGATGGTAATGATGTAGGCAAAGATGTAGCGTCCTAACTCTGGGTTAGATTGCGCTTCGATGTACTTAGTTTGCACCTGAATTTTGATGCAGGGTAGGGAGACATCCATGTTCACTCCTTCTCAGAGAGTCAAAATGAGATGCGAGCCAAAGGGCTCGCATCGTGTCATCGTATTACTGATGGTTTGCATCTAACCAGTTTGCCATCGCAACGAATTGCTGCAAGGTAAGATTTTCTGGGCGTAACCCGGGGTTTATCCCCAGTTCTTCCATCACTTCTTCACTGAGAAGACCTTTGTAGCAATTGCGGATGGTCTTACGTCTTTGGTTGAAGCCCTCACGGCATACACGCTCAAGCCATTCCAAGCTGGTTGCTGGATGTGGCAAGGTTTCGTAAGGCACCAAACGCACTACGGCAGAATCTACTTTCGGTGGTGGAACAAACGCCGTTGGCGGCACTTCCAATACAGGAACGACTTTACAGAAGTACTGTGCCATTACGGTCAAGCGGCCATAAGCTTTGCTGCCTGGGCCAGCTGCTAGGCGGTTGACCACTTCTTTTTGCAGCATAAAGTGCATGTCTTGGATATCTTTATGAAACTCAAAAAGATGGAACATCAGTGGTGTTGAGATGTTGTACGGCAAGTTGCCGAAAATGCGCAGTTTGTTGTTTGGCTTCACCAATTGAGTGAAGTCGAAACGCATCGCATCGCCTTCGTGGATGGTGAGCTTGTCAGCCAGCTCAGGATGGTTGCGTAAACGCTCAGCCAAATCGCGGTCCAGTTCGATTACGGTGAACTTATCGACTTCTCGGCCAACAGGCTCAGTGATCGCCCCAAGACCTGGGCCGATTTCCACCAGATTTTGCCCCGGTTTCGGATTAATCGCTGAAACGATGCCATCAATAATGTATGGATCGTTCAGGAAGTTTTGACCAAAACGTTTACGCGCTTTGTGCCCTAGATGGACATCATTTCTCATTGTTTCTTCTCTACCAGTTCTATCGCATGCGCGAGTGCTGTCTGAAAGCTCCCTGTATCGGCTTGGCCCGTTCCGGCCAGATCGAGTGCAGTACCGTGATCCACCGATGTTCTTATAAAGGGTAGACCAAGAGTAATGTTCACTGAACGACCAAAGCCTTTGTATTTGAGCACAGGCAGCACTTGGTCGTGATACATGCCTAAGACAGCATCCGCATCGTCTAAATATTTTTCATTAAAAATGGTATCGGCTGGCAATGGGCCGACCAAATGAATGCCTTTTTCACGACGAATTTTTTCCAGCGTCGGCGTGATGGTTTCGATCTCTTCTCGGCCAAGGCAGCCATCTTCACCAGCATGCGGATTGAGCCCACAAACATAGATCTTTGGCTCTGCGATGGCAAATTTTTCCACCAAATCCCGATGCAGGATATCGATGATTTTTTCCAGGCGATCTTCCGTGACGGCTTTTGACACATAGGCCAAAGGAATGTGCGTGGTGACCAGCGCCACACGCAGCCCTTCGGTCGCCAACATCATGACAACTAACGGGGTGTTGGATTTTTCAGCGAAGAATTCAGTGTGGCCGCTAAAGGCGACGCCAGCACGATTAATCACCCCCTTGTGAACAGGGCCGGTGACAATAGCATCAAATTCGTCATTCATACAGCCCAAAGCAGCTCTTTCTAGTGTTTTTAACACATAGTGGCCGTTGCTTTCGTTTAACTGTCCGGCGATACACGGCGCGTTCATGGCAATGTGATCGACCAGCAGCGAGCCCGCTTTTTGTGGCTGCGGCGCGCTCTCTGCTAGGTAGTCGTGCAGTTCAACCTCGATGCCGAGCTGTTCGGCGCGCTGCGTAAGTAACGATTTATCGGCGCACACCACCAGTTGGTGATCCCAATCTTGTTTGGAAAGTGCCAACACCAGATCTGGGCCAATTCCCGCAGGCTCTCCGGCGGTGACGACGATACGTTTAACTGTCATGCTCTTCGTCCTTGACGATTTCAACAAAGGCACCTGCTCGCAACTCTTGCATCCAAGCGCCCGCTTCTTCGTTAAATTTACGATTAAACAAAATACGGTAAGCTTTGTTTTTCATCGCCGAATCGGTGCGATCCACTTCGCGGCGATCCAGCACTTCGACAATGTGCCAGCCGTGCACGGTTTGGAAAGGTTCGCTGATTTTACCGACCGGAAGCGTTTCGACCTGATGCTTAAATTCAGGGACATACAGATCGGGGGTTTGATAGCCCAACTCACCATTTTGCGCCGCTGAGCCCGGGTCTTGGCTGTATTGCTGCGCTAACTCAGCAAAGCTGGCTTCACCGGCTTTGATGCGACGGATGAACTCGCTTAGTTCTCGTTTCGCCCCGTCATCGCTGAGAATCACGGTTGGTTTCAGTAGGATATGACGCGCATTCACTTCGGTTACGGCGATGGTTTCTAATCCTTTGATATCTTGAATCTTTAGGATATGAAAACCGACACCACTGCGAAATGGGCCAATAATGCTGCCTTTGTTTTGCATCTTGATTTGATCGGCAAAGATGGTTGGCATCTCTTCTTTACGCATCCAGCCCCAATCGCCGCCTTGCAACGCTTTCGGACCCTTGGAGTAGGTGTAGGCCATGGTACTGAAATCCGCGCCGTTATTGAGTTTTTCAACGATCGCTTTGGCTTGAGCCTCGACAGCGGATTTGTCTTGGTTATCGGAAAAGCGTAGTTGGATGTGACCCAGTTTGTATTGCACGGTAGCACTGGTTTCTTGCGCGAGCATCTCGGATAAGCTGTCGACTTCGGCCGGCAATATGTTAATGCGGCGACGCACTAGAGCGTTGCGCGCTTCAGACGCGGCAATTTCTTTGCGGATTTGCTCGCGAAATTCAGCGTAGCTTAATCCTTCGCTGGTGATGGAGGCAGAGAGTTCGGCCACCGTCTGCTGGTTATTAGCGGCAATCTCACCGATGGCTTGATTGAGACGATTGTCGTCAATTCGTACGCCGATGCGGTCCGCTTCTTGGGTTTGTAGTGTGTCGAGGATCAGCTTTTCGACGATTTGCTCATGTAGCACTTCGGCTGAAGGTAAGGCTTGGCCATTTTTCTTGGCGTTGGCCCGTAAGGTCTTCATCGCAGCGTCAATGTCGCTTTGTAAAATCACACCGTTATTGACAATGACGGCAACCTTATCAAGTTCTACAGGAGCGGCCAATGCGCTGCCTGACAGCAACAGAGCGAATAAGATTGTTTTCCAGCTTTTCATTTAATAATCCATTGTTGCATCGATTTAACGTCTGACTACTCAGACGTCAGAAATCACTAATTGTTCAAGTAGAAAGGGCGACCATAGACGATGGAATTATCGGCATCTTCCAACTCTTTGGCGGCAGTGTAACTTTTGTTTTTGGTGGCAAAGCCTTGAATGCCGAAGTTAACACTGATATTCGTGTCGTAAACCGGGTCATTGTTGTCACCGCCGACCACGTTGTTTTTCCATTTCACCAACTGGTTGGTGTAAGTAAAGCCGATATACCAACAGTCGGATTGATAACGCAGACTTGCCATCCACTCCAAATCAATCTCTTCGGTCAGGTCGTAATAATATTGGCCACTGGCAGACCAGTTGCGGTTAATTTCATACGAGCCGACCAGACCCGCTTGAGAAATGCCTTTGCGGGTGATGGTGTCGAGATCATCAAAGGAGATGGTGTCTTCGATGTACTCGCGAGTAACGTAACGATAGTTACCTTGGACAAAACCATCTTTGAACTGATATTCCAAAGTACTGTTGGCCAGTTGCATTGAATTGAGGTCGATGTCGTACTGGATCCCGCCGTGATAGAACAGATAGTCGTCGTAGTTAAAATCGGTTTCAATCGCCCATGAAGAGTAGTTCGATGTCTCTTCTTGGTTGCCAGTGAGTTTGGTCTTCTTATCGATGTAGTAGATTTGACCGAAGGAGATATTGAGCCGTTCCTTATACTCATCGTCAAAAAAGCGCGTACTGGCACCATAGCTGAGTTGGTTGGCCGCGGCAACTTTGTCGATGCTACTGTACTTGCGGCTGCGAAATAGCCCATAGTAGTCGGTTTGCAGCAAGGTCGTGTCGTAGTTATAAATATTGTTCTGCTCTTCTTCCGGTACATAAAGGTACTGGATCTGCGGTTCTAGGCTTTGGGTGAAACCGTCAAAAATTTGCGCGTCACGCTGCAAAAAAATCCGCGCGTGGCTACGAACCTCAGGGATAACCCGAGTTACCTGCTCATCCAATTGCGCCTGTAGGCTAGGGTCTTCCAGTTTACTCAGCTCTTGTTGGTAATAAGTGGCTAAGACGCGTGCTTCTGTGGTCCACGATGCCCAACTGGTTGAGAGCGGGATGGTCAAGCCCGGTTCAATGTGCGCGCGAACGGCGTTGGGTTTGGTTTTATCTTGGGTGTTAAAGTGGCTCAATTGGCCTTTCACATCGAAGTTAACATAACGTCCCCACAGCGGCGTGTAGTAGTTAAACTCCAACTGAGGCAGCAAACGATACGGCTTGTTGTTGTCTTCCAATAAGATCTGGAAGTCACGCACTAGAATGGAGGCGTCCCATGAGTTAGCACGGTAAGCCACCTTACCCTCTTGCACTAACTGGCCATCTTCTCGGTTACCAAGATCAGATTTGAGATCGCGGAAATAATCGATGTCGCTGACTTTGGAGTAGTCAAGTTTCACCAACCATTGCTGGTCGATAATGCCATCATGTTTGTATTGGTAGCCCCAACGATCCTCTTCCGCGTATTTTTTATCGCCCGGAAGATACTCGCTTTTGATTTCGCCGCCACCCCATTGACTGGTGAGATAACGAAAATCCGCGTCCAATTTTACTCCGCGCTGTTGCATGTACAGAGTGGTCAGTGTCAGATCATAGTTAGGTGCGATATTCCAGTAGAAAGGAATTTCCGCTTCGACCCCATCGCTTGAACCATAAGAGACGGAGGGAAAAAGAAAGCCAGTTTTGCGTGTATTGCCAATCGGCAAGGTTAAATAAGGCACGTAGAAAATCGGTACATCCATCACTTCAAAGCGTGGATTGTAAAACGTCGCTGTTTCTTCATTTTGGTCAACGTCGATGCTTGATGCAACCAAGCGCCAAGCGTTATCGTCTGCCGGGCAAGAGGTAATCGAACCATCTTGCAGTTGGTATACGGCTTGTCCGGTTTTGGCGATGTATGCGGCTTCACCGCGACCTTGCTGGCAAAGAAACTGGTATTGGGTGTTTTCCAGCGAGAAGGTTTCTTGCGCCATGTTGTTGGTAACGCGGCTAGAGCTGGCTTTTACCTCACCATCGTTAAACGTGACGTTGCCTTCGGCCACGACCACTTGTTCTTGTTGATGCAAGGTGACCGAATCGGCAGTGATTTTTTTCTTGCCTTGAATTACTTCCACATCGCCGGAGTAGACGGCTTTATCGCCGTTAATCGCTTGTAGACGGTCTGAGTGCACCACAATCGGCGCATTGACATCATTTTCTTCTGCGCTGACCAAACATTGATCTATAGTGGGCATTTCCTGCACACTATCACCGAGTGTTGTTTGGGCTTGCGTGTAAGGTACAAACAGGGCGGTACTGATAGAGGCCGCTAAAAAAGTGCGGGAGAAATGTTGCATTGAACGGAACTTTCCTATGTCACTACTGCTCGATGGCTATATGATGGCCAGACCGAAAAAATAATTTCCCTATCATAAAGGAAATCGTGGCATCCAGCACTATATGACCGTCATTGACGGGAAAAATTCAGAGATAGAGAACACATAATGCAGATTTTTGGCAAAATACTTGGCGCCTTTTTTGGTTTTTTATTTGGTGGTGTTTTTGGCGCTCTGTTTGGCCTGTTTCTCGGCCATCAGTTTGATAAAGCGCGTCGCTTAAACCAAGCGGGATTCAAAACCTCCGGCTTTGGACAAGGCCCGAGCCAGACAGAAAGACAGGACGAGTTTTTTAAAGCGGCCTTTGCGGTCATGGGACACGTGGCGAAAGCCAAAGGGCAGGTGACGCGTGAAGAAATTCAACTGGCGACGGCGATGATGGAGCGCATGAGCCTGCACGGCGAGCAGCGCAAAGCGGCGCAAGAAGCCTTTCGTGAAGGAAAAGAGCGTGATTTCCCCTTAGAGCAAGTGTTAGAGCGAGTCCGCATTGCCACTGGCGGGCGTTTTGATTTGTTGCAATTCTTTTTAGAACTGCAGATTTCGGCTGCGTTTGCCGATGGCGATGTCCACCCGAGCGAGCGAGATGTGCTGCATAAAATAGCGCGCGGCTTGGGCTTTTCCTCTGAGCAGCTTGAGCGCCGTTTGCAGATGCAAGAAGCGGCGTTTCGCTTTCAGCGTCAGGGCGGCTTTGGTCAGCAGCAAGGGGGCTCACAGCGCTCTTCGTCCAGTGGTGGCTGGCAACAAGCCTCGCAAACTGATCGATTGGCGGACGCGTATAAAATTTTGGGTGTGGACGCCTCTTCTGATGGCAAAGAGGTAAAGCGAGCCTATCGTAAACTGATGAATGAACACCACCCAGATAAGCTGATGGCCAAAGGTTTGCCACCCGAAATGATGAATATGGCCAAAGAAAAATCGCAAGAGATTCAAAGTGCCTACGATCTGATCAAAAGAGAAAAGGGGTTTAAGTAGCTATTGGTTTTAAGTAGCTATCGTTATTGTAAGTCACTACCGTCTTTTTCAGTAACAAGACAAGGGCTGAATGCGGCCCTTGTGCTTGCTATGCAAATGGCTCCCCTCAGTCTGCCTGATTCAAGCTCCAGTCATAATGGTACTCAACCTTGGCCGAAAAACCGCGATATTGAGGCGCGTAAGTGCCAATGTGTTCAAACAAGTGTGCTTTGCCGCCAAAATCCTCTACAAACCAGTCATAAATGGAAGAAAGTCGCGCCTGATTGCCCTGCATGTCGACGCCTTTCGAGCTATTGATAAATTCTTTTGCCGCCTGTTCAAGTAAGGCGTCACGGTTGCTTGCGGTGAAGGCGTAAGGTTGTAAATTGGGACAGCCTAAGCTGGCGCAGTTCACCGCATAATGGGTGCGAGGATCCTTCCAGATTGGTCGCAAAATTCGATGTTCAATGTCGTTGAGCGACAGCGCCTTGCCGTTGATGGTGATCACTTTGTCATTCCACGGGCCAAAACTGAACAGCCCACCCAGTTTGGTGATCGATTTGACTGGGTAGTGTTGCAAGATAAGGTCGACGGTGATGGCATTGTAGAGATTCACCCAATAGGCGTACTGCTCGGCGCGTTTCAAACGCAGTGGATCTTGCGCCGCCAAATCAGCTAAATATTGCTTGAGTGCCTTTTTATCCGCGTCAGAAACGGCGGCGTAGCGAAACAGGGTGTTTTCCCCTTGGCGCACCAGATAACGGTCGAGCAAGTCCTGCCAAGTTTGGTGGGATATCGCAAGCGTGCTCTGTTCGTCGGATGTCTGCCAATAGGGCCAAAGTTCGGATTTGGGCGCCGCGTAGCTGGCAAAAGAAAAGAACAAAAGCAGTAGCATAAGTGGTCGCATAGTCGGGCTCTTGGCTAGGTCATTTATCGAGATAACGAATAAGACCGCAGTGTGCGACCATCCCTTTCATCGGCTCGAAAACAAAATGGGAATAGCGCGCTATTCCCATGGTTTTACAGCAAGACAATTTCACACTTAGCGTAAAAATGCCGGGATATTGGCTTCATAAGCCGCGATCTTTTGTTCATGTTGCAGAGTGAGGCCGATGTTATCTAGACCATTTAACAAGCAGTGACGACGAAAATCATCGATTTCAAAGGTGTACTCTTTGCCATTAGCTCGCACTTTGAGTGCTTCAAGATCCACCTCAATTTGCGCTCCTTCATTGGCCTCGACAAACTGAAACAGTTCGTCAACTTCTTGTTCCGTCAGACGTACGGGCACCATCTGGTTGTTGATCGAGTTGCCATAGAAAATATCCGCAAAGCTCGGCGCGATCATGGCGCGAATGCCGTAGTCTGCCAGTGCCCATGGCGCGTGTTCGCGTGATGAGCCACAACCAAAGTTTTCACGAGCAAGCAGAATGGACGCCCCTTGGTAGCGCGGCGCATTCATCACAAAGTCAGGGTTGGGCTGCTCGCCTGCATCGTCCAGAAAACGCCAATCGTGAAACAGGTGTTTGCCAAAGCCTAAACGAGAGACTTTCTGCAGAAATTGTTTTGGAATAATGGCATCGGTATCGACGTTGGCCGCATCCAGAGGAACTACCAAACCGGTATGTTGTTTAAAACCTTGCATGTTTGCTTCCTCTTATTTCCAATCTCGAATATCAACAAAATGGCCGGCAATCGCTGCCGCTGCCGCCATGGCTGGGCTCACCAAGTGAGTGCGACCATCACGCCCTTGTCGCCCTTCAAAGTTGCGATTGGACGTAGAAGCGCAGCGCTCTTGCGGCCCTAGACGATCGTTGTTCATCGCCAGACACATTGAGCACCCTGGTAGTCGCCATTCAAAACCCGCTTCTTTGAAAATGACATCCAAACCTTCTGCTTCGGCTTGCGCTTTCACTTGTTCAGAGCCCGGAACGATCAGGGCTTGTACATGTGACGCTACTTTGCGCCCTTTGGCGACACTGGCGGCGGCGCGCATATCTTCAATTCGTGAGTTGGTGCACGAGCCGACAAACACTTTGTCGACTTTATAGTCAGAAAGCGATTTACCCGCTTCGAGGCCCATATAAGCCAGCGCTTTTTCTGCCGAGGCTTTCTCGACCGGGTCGCTGAAGCTTTCAGGTGCAGGAATTGGCTCGTCTACTGCGATCACTTGGCCCGGGTTGGTGCCCCAAGTCACTTGCGGTTTGATCTCCGCTGCGTCGAGTGTGATTACGGCGTCAAAGGTGGCATCTTCATCGGTTTTGAGTGTTTTCCAGTATTCAACCGCAGCATCCCAATCTGCGCCAGTAGGCGCAAACTTGCGACCTTTAACGTATGCAAAGGTGGTTTCATCGGGGGCGATTAAGCCTGCTTTGGCGCCAAGTTCAATCGCCATGTTGCATACGGTCATGCGGCCTTCCATCGATAGGTCAGTAATCGCTTCACCACAGAATTCGACCACATAACCTGTACCGCCAGCGGCGGTGGTTTTGCCGATAATGGCTAACACGATGTCTTTGGCGGTGATGCCTTCGGCCACCTTGCCTTTGACTTCGATTTTCATGGTTTTGGCGCGTGCCTGCTTGAGTGTCTGTGTGGCAAGCACGTGCTCCACTTCTGACGTGCCGATACCAAAGGCGAGCGAGCCAAATGCGCCATGAGTCGCGGTGTGTGAGTCGCCACACACAATCGTCATACCTGGTAACGTGATGCCAAGCTCTGGCCCCATAACATGCACAATGCCTTGATATTTATGGTTTAAGTCATACAGAGTGACACCAAAGTCCTGACAGTTTTTGATCAGCGTTTCCATCTGAATGCGTGCCATCTCGCCGGACGCATTGATGTCTTTGGTGGTGGTAGACACGTTGTGATCCATGGTGGCGAAGGTTTTGCTCACCTGACGCACTTGACGTCCTTTTTCACGCAAACCATCAAAGGCTTGTGGCGAGGTGACTTCGTGAACCAAGTGGCGGTCAATGTACAGGATCGGGGTTTCCCCTGGCGCTGCAACGGCGACATGCGCATCGTAAACTTTTTCGTAGAGTGTTTTGCCCATTGCTCGAACTTCCGTGTTTTTATGAATTTAGAATGTATTGTGCGATCTTATCGCCCATCTCAGAGGTCGTCAGGGCTGGTTTATTGCCCGCCAGATCCGCTGTCAACTCGCCCGCAGCCAGTGCTTGAGAGACCGCGTTTTCGATCTCTTGCGCCGCACTTTCTTCGCCCAAGCTGTATCGCAGCATCAGCGCTGCCGAGAGGATCTGCGCCACTGGGTTAGCGATGTTTTTGCCCGCGATGTCGGGCGCACTGCCGCCGGCGGGCTCGTACAAACCAAACTTACTTTCATTTAGGCTGGCGGACGGCAGCATGCCCATAGAACCGGTGATCATCGCACACTCATCGGAAATGATGTCGCCGAAAATGTTGGAACAGAGCATCACGTCAAATTGCGCGGGATCTTTGATGAGCTGCATGGTCGCGTTGTCGATGTACATATGTGAAAGCTGCACATCTGGGTACTCTTTGGCGATCTCTTCCACTACTTCACGCCACAAAATCGAGCTTTGTAACACGTTGGCTTTGTCAATTGAGCACACTTTTTTACGGCGCAGGCGCGCTGACTCAAAAGCAATTCTTGCGATACGCTCTATTTCAAAACGGTGATAAACCTCGGTATCAAACGCTTTTTCGTTAGCGCCTTCTCCTTCACGGCCTTTGGGTTGACCAAAGTAGATACCGCCAGTGAGTTCGCGCACCACCACAATATCAAAGCCGCGCGCAGAAATATCAGCGCGCAGCGGTGAGAAGTTCTCTAAACCGTTGTGAATTTGCGCGGGACGAAGGTTACAAAACAGTTGGAAGTGTTTACGCAGTGGCAGCAGAGCGCCGCGTTCAGGTTGATCGTTGGGCGGTAGGTGTTCCCATTTCGGACCACCGACTGAACCAAACAGAACCGCATCGCTCTGTTCACAAGCGCTGACAGTGCTTTCTGGCAGCGGGCAACCATGATTATCGATCGCAATCCCGCCGACATCGTGCTCTTCGCGCTCAAAAGTGATGGCATGTTTTTTCTCGATAGCATCCAGCACTTTGTGCGCTTGTGCCATCACTTCTGGGCCGATGCCATCGCCGGGCAAAACGGCGATTTTGTAAGTTTTGTCTGTCATGTTAATCCTTTAGTTTTATTTAATCTTTTTTGAGTTGTGTTTGTCTCAATTCTTTATCTTTGCGCCAGATTGGGCGCAAAGAGCATCAGACGGTGGCAATTTTTTTCTGCTTCAGCTCGGCGATAGTGTCGGCGCGATGAATGCTGTTGATCACGTGCAGCAGAGCTTGTCCAGACGCTTCAACAATATCGGTGGAAACGCCGGTGCCGTGGTATTTTCTGCCTTTGTAGTTGGCGATAATATCCGCTTGGCCTAAACCATCTTCCCCTTCACCTTTGGCGGTCAGATCAAACTTGTCTAGTACGATATCGTAGCCCGTCAAACGGTAGATACACTGGTATAACGCATCAACCGGGCCGTTGCCAACGGCGGCTTCGCATTTTTCTTCCTCGCCGCATTGTAATTTAATGCTGGTGGTCGCCATCACGCTGCCTGATTGAACGCTTAGATAACTCAATTTATAGAAATCGTCTTCTTCACGCAGGTTGGAGAAATGCATCAATGCTTCTAAATCGTAATCAAACACTTGCCCTTTGCGATCGGCAAGTTTTAAGAAATCTTCGTACAAGGCATCCAAATTGTACTCTTCGGCTTTGTAGCCCATCGCATCCATATGGCTCTTCACTGCGGCGCGGCCGCTGCGGCTGGTTAGGTTCAGCGCTTGATTTTTCAGGCCGATCGACTCCGGTGTCATGATTTCGTAGGTGTTTTTGTTCTTTAGCATGCCATCTTGGTGAATGCCGGATGAGTGGCTAAAGGCATTAGCGCCGACAATCGCTTTGTTGGCTTGGATCGGCATGTTGCAAAGCTGGCTGACCAATTTACTGGTGCGATGGATCTCGTCGTGTTTAATGCCCGTGTGCACGCCCAGAAACTCTTGACGGGTTTTGATGATCATGGCGATCTCTTCCAATGCACAGTTTCCTGCACGCTCGCCGATGCCATTGATGGTTCCTTCCACTTGACGTGCACCCGCTTGCACCGCGGCAATCGAGTTGGCAACCGACATGCCCAAGTCATCATGGCAGTGGACTGAAATGATCGCTTTGTCGATGTTGGGCACGCGATTGAACAGCGTTTGAATGATGCCGCCAAACTCGCTTGGCACGGTGTAGCCAACGGTATCGGGAATGTTGATGGTGCGTGCGCCAGCGTTAATGGCTGCCTCGACCATACGGCACAGGTTGTCAATTGGTGTGCGGCCTGCATCTTCACAAGAAAACTCGACATCATCGGTGTAGTTGCGCGCATGTTTGACAGCATGCACAGCCATCTCAACTACATCATCATAACTACGGCGTAGCTTGTCTTGAACGTGAATGGTGGATGTGGAAATAAAGGTGTGAATTCGAAACGCCTCAGCAACTTTTAGCGCTTGCGCTGCGGCGTCAATGTCTTTCTCAACGGCTCGAGAAAGGGCACAAACCCGGCTGTTTTTAATATGTTTTGCGATGGTTTGCACCGATTCAAAATCCCCCGGAGAGGAAACAGGGAAGCCTGCTTCAATCACATCAACGCCCAGCCTTTCCAGCGCGTAGGCAATTTGCAGTTTCTCTTTGACTGTCAAACTCGCTGACAACGCTTGTTCGCCATCACGCAATGTGGTGTCGAAAATTATCACCTGATCGTTCATGTTCGCTTCCTTTTTTCGATAGTTAATCGATTTCTTCCGGTAGATGTTGTGTTTAGATATAAAAAAACCCGCATCTGCGTGCGGGTTTGTTGTCATTCTGTGTGGTTATTTTTCTTCCACAGCCTACCCGCGCGATCTGGTCACGATAAGGAGGAGGTTGAGGAGAGAAAAGTGTGCTGTCATCTTGTTAAGCATTCCACAAAATTAAGTTAACAGATTAGTACCGCACTCGGTGGAGTGCGTCAACCCTAAAGTTGATTTTTTACTCATATCCGATCAGTTCCGCGTCCGCGCGCAAACAGTTTCGCTCGCAAAGAGCGGTGCGGTCTAAAATTCATCACTGATTAAGCGATGAAGAATAATTGTGATATCACTCCAATCGCCACGAGTTATAATTCATCGACGATGAATATGGGAGATAAAACGGGATGACGGAAAAACGCAGAGTAGGGCGACCAAGTAGCAAAACCGATGCGCGTAAAAAGCTAATTGATCATGCGCGGGATCTGTTTGTGGTCATGGCGTACGACAAAGTCTCAACGCGGTTGATTGCGCAAAAAGCGGGGGTCAACAGCGCTTTAATTCGCTACTACTTTGGAAGCAAAGAAGGGTTGTTCGAAACCATGTTAAGAGAGACGTTAGCGCCGATGCAGAAGAAAATGCAGCAGTTGGTTATGGAGAGCACGGAGCGCAATCTGCTCGATATTATGAAAACTTACTATCGAGAAATGGTTAAAATGCCGCAATTTCCGCGTTTGATCGTTCAGGTGATGCACATGCCACCCTCAGACATTCAACGTCGGCTGGTGGAAAAAGTCTTTTTGGACATCACTCAACCGATGCAAGAAATGCTGTTTGGTAAATTGGCCAGCAGCGGTGTGATCAACCCAGAAAGGGATCCGCAACTTTGTCGCATCTCTTACATCAGTCTAATGGTTTTTCCGTTTATTGCGCCTCCGGCGTTGCTTGCTGTGCATGGTGTCGAAATGAATGAAACGTTTCTGGATCGTTTGGTGGAACACAATATTCAAGTGATGAAAAGCGGCTTTTTACGGCCTGAACTGGCTACGGCTCTGTAGAGTCGCAATCTACGTTCTGCTGCATAGTGCGGCCGTGCTTTGTTCACCAAATAGCCAAATTGCCTTCATTGGATTGTCATTAACGTCTTCTAGCTTAACTTTTGTACCCCAAGGTTAATAGGAAGATACTTATGAGGACTCTCGTTTCCCTGAGCCAGCCGATGGAGCGGATCGCGGCGTTGGATTTGGCTTTTTCAAGCCTTTGTCTCAGACATCGCTTTAGCCATCAAGTCGCTACCATTAGTAAAGCGGTGTCGCACAGTGGCGATGGGCACTTGTATTTGGCGTTAGGTTTAGCCGCCTGGTTGATGCAACCTAGCAACGGATGGATGTTCTTGTGCGCCGGGCTGTTGGCTTTTGCCATTGAACTGCCGATCTATTGGTTGCTGAAAAATAGCTTCAAACGGCGTAGACCTGAAGAATACTGCACTTATCTCCCCGCGTTTATTACCCCTTCTGACCGCTACAGCTTGCCTTCTGGGCACACTGCCGCAGGTTTTGTCATGGCAGTGTTAATCGCGCACTTTTATCCTGAGTTGACTTGGTTTACCTTCGGCTGGGCAAGTTTAATTGGCTTGGCACGCATCTTACTTGGGGTGCATTTTCTTACCGACGTGTTGATTGGCGCCGTGCTTGGTAGTGCATGCGCATCCTTTACTTTGTCGCTGCTATTGGGGTAACGCATGAAAATATTGTATGGCGTGCAAGGGACTGGCAATGGTCATATTGCTATAGCGAGGGCGATGGCCAATGCGCTCAAACAACGAGGCGTCGCGGTGGATTTTCTCTTTTCTGGACGCGAAGCGGATCGCTATTTTTCCATGGAGGCATTTGGTGAGTTTCAAACCTACCGTGGTTTGACTTTCGCCACGGAGAAAGGTCGAGTGAGCTATGCAAAAACGGCAATGAATAATAGCCTGCTACAAGTGAAACGTGAAATCGACAGCCTCGATCTCTCTGCCTACGATTTGGTGATCAATGATTTTGAACCCGTGTCGGCGTGGGCGGCAAAAAAACAGCATAAAACCTGTATTAGCATCAGCCACCAAAATGCCTTTCGTTATCCAGTACCTCTGAAAGGAGCAAGTTGGCTAGACAAGCAAGTGTTGCAGTACTTTGCCCCTGCGGATATCCACATTGGCTTGCACTGGTATCACTTTGATCAACCGATTCTGCCGCCAATCGTTAATACCGCGCCGCAGGGCTCGGGCAATCGTAATATCATTTTGGTTTATCTCCCTTTTGAGCAGGTTGAGGACATTTGTGAATTGCTGTGGCGCTTTCAAGGACAAAAGTTTCTCTGCTATCACCCCGACCTCCTAGATACCGAAGTGCTGGAAAATGTCGAACTTCGAGCGCTCAATCATCAGGCTTTTCAGGCTGATTTACATGCTTGTAGCGGTGTGATTGCTAATGGTGGGTTTGAATTGCCATCTGAGGCGCTCTCACTAGGAAAAAAATTGTTGGTCAAACCGCTGCAAGGGCAGTTTGAACAGCAAAGTAATGTGGCCACACTCGAAACCTTGGGATTAGCGTCGGTGATGGATTCACTTGATGCGCGAGTGGTCCGTGCTTGGCTGGAGGAAGCGCATGCAGAAAGTGTCACCTACCCTGATGTGGCTACTGCAATCGCAGACTGGCTTTTGCAAGGTGATTGGAGCTCACAGCAGGAACTCTCGCGACGCCTTTGGGAGCGGGTTGATTTTCCCAGTTACGTGTCAAATCTGTAGTGTACGTATTGACGTGACAATTTATACATTTCTTGGTTGATGTGCTTTGTGAATAATTTGTGTGTTGACATTAGTAACATATACATCCGCTAAATGGGATGTGTGAAGGTAACGACGTTCAGTTTGATAGTTTTTTAGATTTTCATCAAGTATTTGTATTTAAAGTATTTATTTTATTTTTACCTAAAATTTAGTGATTAGTTATCAATCTGATTGCCAACCATTAACGGATTGAATGATAGTAGTTCGGCCCGGAGTTATAAGGGCAATAAATATAATAACTCAGGTTATCTATTCCGATTCCTACATTCATTTAGTTGACCGTTACACAATAAGAGGCAAGTCAGATGTTAGATAAAAAAGAAGCGATCAGCGCTATCGCTAGTTATCGGATGGAAAGTACCCTACGTGGGGTCGATTTGAACCTGTTGACCGTGTTTGATGCCGTGATGCAGGAGCAGAATATTACACGAGCAGCGCACAACTTAGGTATGTCACAACCTGCGGTGAGTAATGCTGTTGCGCGTTTAAAAGTGATGTTTAATGATGAACTTTTTATGCGCCAAGGACGTGGTATTCAGCCAACTCAGCGTGCTCGTCAGCTATTTGGCCCTATCCGTCAAGCACTGCAACTGGTGCGCAATGAACTGCCAAGTTCCGTCTTCCAACCTGAAACGTCTACCCGCATGTTTAAACTGGCGATTTGCAGCCCGTGTGATATGCGTTTCGCGCCAAAAATCATGGCCGATATTCACCATCAGGCACCGAGCGTGCAGTTGCATCTCGATGCAGAGTTTGATCGCAAGTTGTCGGAGCGTATGCGTTATCAAGAGATCGACTTTGTGATCGATTACGCGCGCTTTGATGAACAAGGTTTTTCAAGCACTGAGATCTTCAAAGACCAGTTGGTGGTTGTGGCGTCAAAAGGTCACTCTCGAATTCAAGGTGAAGTGACGGCGGAGCAACTGCAAAGCGAGCGCCATGCCAAGTTATCAAAAACGCACGGACAGAGAAGTTTTTCGGAGCAAGCTTATCGTGAACTGGATGTATCCGCGTATTTTGAAGGCACCAGTTTGAGTAATGTGCTTTACGTGGTCGGTCAGTCTGAATTGGTGACGATTGCACCGCGTTGGATCGTGGAAAATGCGGCGAATCATGACCAACTACAGATTTTGGATCTGCCGTTTGAAAATGGCGAGATCAGCGGTTACCTTAGTTGGCATGAATCGAGCGAAAAAGACAAAGGCCATATTTGGCTGCGCGATTTGTTGATGGTGACCTGTGGTGAAGTGGTTGCTGTGCAATAAAAGACACTTCAGCTTGATGAATTAAGCCCTTGACGCTTTATGCGAAAAGGGCTTTTTTCTTGGTTATCCTTTTTGACAAACTAAGTGATAACGCTCTCTAAAACAGGATAAGTTTGACCCGCATCAGTTGCGTTTTTCTCTTTCATGGCTACACTGTGCCCGCAAATAGAGCTTACAGGTGTAAGCCAAAGGTAGAAGAGATGGCCAATTTAGATTTTCATATTGTAAAACGAATTCGAGAGCAGATAGCTCAAAGGGCAGAGACGACCGCTTTGAAGCATAAAGTGGGTGACGCCTGGCAGGAGATCAGCTGGAAGCAGTTTGGCCAACAAGTGGATGATCTTTCCCTTGCTTTATTAACGCAGGGGCTCAATGTTCAAGACAAAATTGGTATTTTCTCCAACAACATGCCGCAATGGACCATCGCTGACTTTGCTGCGCTGCAATTGCGTTGTGTGACAGTGCCCATCTATCCGACCAATACGGCCGCTCAGGCGGGGTACATTCTGCAAGACGCCGATGTCAAAGTCCTGTTTGTCGGTGAGCAGGCGCAGTTTGATGCGGCAGTGACTCTGTTTGATCAGTGCCCGCAGCTGGAACTGATCGTCGCCATGTCGGATGAGATCGAGCTTGGCGATCACCCTAGCGCCAAACATTGGCAATGCTTTATCGCACAAGCGAACCCAGAGCAGCAAAGCGAACTTTTACAGCGTGTTGAACAGGCCAATTTTGCCGATCTTCTCACCTTAATCTACACCTCCGGGACGACGGGACAGCCCAAAGGGGTGATGCTGGATTACGCCAACATCGCCGCGCAGCTCAAAGGGCACGACCAAGTACTTAGCCTGAGTGAAAAAGACGTTTCCCTCTGCTTCTTGCCACTTTCCCATGTGTTTGAGCGAGCTTGGACGTTTTACGTGCTCTACAAAGGGGCGACCAACTGTTATCTACAAGACACAATGCAAGTGCGTGCAGCACTCGGTGAAATCCGCCCGACGGTGATGTGCGCCGTACCGCGTTTTTACGAGAAGATCTTCTCTGCCATTCATGAAAAAGTTGCCAAAGCCCCTTTGGTAAGAAAAGTGCTGTTCACTTGGGCGGTGAATATGGGGGCGAAAATGGCAGCCTGCCATCAGGAGGGACGCCAGCCTTCACTGTTATTGAAAAAATCGTATGCTTTAGCGGATAAAATCGTACTGTCTAAGTTGCGTGAGTTGCTCGGTGGACGGATCAACTTTATGCCTTGTGGTGGCGCTAAACTGGATGAAACCATTGGCCGCTTTTTTCATGCGATAGGCATTAACGTCAAGCTGGGCTACGGTATGACAGAAACCACCGCCACGGTCTCTTGTTGGGGAGATAATGGGTTCAACCCCGATTCGATCGGTATTTCGATGCCGGGCGCGCAAGTGAAAATTGGTGAGAACAACGAAATTCTGGTGCGCGGTCCGATGGTGATGCGTGGCTACTACAAAATGGCGGAAGAGACCACCAAGAGCTTCGATGAGCACGGTTTCTTGAAAACTGGCGATGCCGGGCATATTGATGAATATGGCAACCTGTTTATTACAGATCGCATCAAAGAGCTGATGAAAACCTCGGGCGGTAAATATATCGCGCCGCAGATGATCGAAGGGACGATCGGTAAAGATCACTTTATCGAACAGATCGCGGTGATTGCCGACACGCGTAAATTTGTTTCCGCTTTGATCGTGCCATGTTTTGACGCGCTGGAAGAGTACGCTAAAGAGTTGAATATCAAGTATCACGATCGCTTAGAGCTGATTAAGCATCACCAAGTGGTGGAGATGTTTGAAAAGCGGGTTAATGAGCTACAAAAAGAGCTGGCCAAATTTGAGCAAGTGAAAGCGTTCAAATTGCTGCCTAAAGCATTCTCAATGGACGATGGTGAGTTGACGCCAACGCAAAAACTGCGTCGTAAAGTGATTAACGATAAATATCAGGATGAGATTGAAGAAATGTATTCGGATAAAGGCAAAAAATAACGCCTTGTTACCCGTTTGATTGTTCAAAGCGCATTGACCGCCTTGTTGGCTTTTCGGCAAACAAGGCGGTTTTTTTATCTGCGCATTTTTGCCCATAGTTAACCCTGTTACGAGAGCAGGCGTTGGATTATTCATCCTTAATTGCGGTTATCTTGATGTTTTATTCCACAGAGTGGCGAAGAAGTAACATCAATTTCTTATTAACCTCTAAAACTTAGCATCTTGTTTAAAATTCGATCCAAGTCGCATTAGATCTCCTGATAAGAAAAGGTTACATTTGTTGCGTTACCTTGCTCTTTGTTATGACAAAGGCGGGACATAGCTGAAATTGGAAATATTTCGAATTAGGCTACAAATAAGCCCTAGACTATGTAAAACCAGCACAATTGATTGACCTTATTAGTTGCATGCTGGCAAGGAGAAACGATATGACAGCGATGTTGTCTGGCGCAGAGATGGTGGTGCAATCTCTGATCGAAGAAAACGTAGAACAGATCTTTGGTTACCCCGGTGGTTCCGTACTGGATATCTACGATGCACTGCATGCTAAAACCGAACAAATTCGTCACGTATTAGTACGACACGAGCAAGCCGCAACGCATATGGCGGATGGTTATGCCAGAGCCACAGGTAAGCCGGGCGTGGTCCTGGTTTGTTCTGGACCCGGTGCGACTAACACAGTGACAGGCATCGCCACGGCCTACATGGATTCCATTCCGATGATCGTCATTTCTGGTAACGTGCCTAATAGCCTAATTGGCAATGACGCGTTTCAAGAGTGCGACATCGTCGGTGTATCACGACCTATCGTTAAACACAGTTTTCTTGTCAAACGCGCGCAAGACATTCCAGAAACGATCAAAAAAGCCTTCTTTATTGCCACCACAGGCCGACCTGGCCCGGTGGTGATTGATCTGCCCAAGGATGTAATGAATCCGCTGGTGAAATTGCCGTACGAATACCCCAAAACCATCAGTATGCGTTCGTATAAGCCAACCACTGAGGGTCACAAAGGGCAGATCAAAAAGGCGCTCAAAGCGTTGCTCGAAGCCAAAAAGCCGGTGTTGTACATCGGTGGCGGTGCCATCATCTCGGGCGCGCACCAGCCAATTCTCAAACTGGCCGAGCATTTAAATCTGCCGGTTGTTAGTACCTTGATGGGCTTGGGGGCTTTCCCCGGGACTCACAAAAACGCCCTCGGCATGCTTGGCATGCACGGTAAGTATGAAGCCAATATGGCAATGCATCACGCGGACCTGATCTTCGGGATCGGGGTTCGTTTTGATGATCGTACGACCAATAATCTGGAAAAATACTGTCCGAACGCCAAGATCATGCATATCGATATCGATCCATCGTCGATTTCGAAAAACGTCAAAGTTGATCTGCCGATCGTCGGTTCTGCTGAGAAAGTGCTCGACACCATGGTTGGTTTGATGGAAGAGCAGGGTGCGAGCAACGATAGCGCTGCGTTAGACGCTTGGTGGCAAGAGATCCAAGTGTGGCAGGATCGCCAGTGTCTTGCTTATGATACTTCCTCAGAGCGGATCAAACCGCAGCAAGTGATTGAGACCTTGCACAAACTGACCAATGGAGACGCGTACGTCGCATCGGATGTCGGTCAGCATCAAATGTTTGCCGCGCTCTACTATCCGTTCAACAAGCCGCGTCGCTGGATCAATTCCGGTGGCCTTGGCACCATGGGTTTTGGTTTGCCGGCGGGTATGGGAGTGAAATTTGCCATGCCAGAAGAAGAAGTGGTGGTGGTGACGGGCGACGGCAGTATTCAGATGAATATTCAAGAGCTATCCACGGCGATGCAATACGATATTCCAGTTAAAATCATTAACTTGAATAATCGTTTTCTTGGCATGGTTAAGCAGTGGCAAGACATTATCTATCAGGGACGTCACTCGAATTCCTACATGAGTTCGGTGCCGAATTTTGTGGCTATCGCTGAAGCGTATGGGCATGTGGGTATCCGCATTGAAACGCCGGACCAACTAGAGTCTGGTCTTCGTAAAGCACTGGAGATGAAAGATCGTTTGGTCTTTGTCGATATCAGTGTGGATGAAACGGAGCACGTATACCCAATGCAGATCAAAGGCGAAGGGATGGACAAAATGTGGCTAAGCAAAACGGAGAGAACCTGATATGAGACACATAATTTCACTGCTATTGGAAAACCAACCGGGTGCTTTGTCTCGTGTGGTTGGCCTGTTTTCTCAGCGCGGCTACAACATCGAATCGTTGACGGTTTCACCCACCGATGACGAGACCCTATCGCGTCTCAACATCACTACGATGTCGGATGAGATGCAACTGGAGCAAATTCAAAAGCAACTGCACAAGTTAATTGATGTGCTCAAAGTGCAAGAAGTCACCGAGTTTGATCACATCGAGCGTGAGCTGATGATGGTTAAAGTTAAAGCCAGCGGTTTTGCTCGCGCGGAAGTCAAACGCACAGCGGATATTTTCCGCGGGCAGATCGTGGATGTCACCGCTTCGCAATACACAGTGCAGTTGGCGGGCAATAGTGAAAAACTCGATGCGTTTATTGATGCGATCTCCGAAGTCACCGAAGTGATTGAAGTGGCCCGAAGCGGCGTCGTGGGCATTGCACGTGGTGAGCGAGCCTTACGCGCTTAACCTGCTTGGATGCTTTCTCTTTCTGGGCCACATTATGTGGCCCTAGTTATTTATAACGACTTCGTTTGCAACTGCTTAATTTACAAAGATTTGATGAGAGTTTGTAGGGGCAAATTTGATTTATGTTATACTGCGCCCTTCATTTAGCCAGGAAGGTGTAGCTCAGAGTGAAAGTCAGAAAACTGTTCGGCATTCTTCTTCTGATCAGCGTCTTTTTTGCGGCACTCATTGCCTTTTATTACCACGATAAATATCGCTCACTACTTGATGAGAACGTGCAAAGCAGCGCCGAAGATGCGTTGAATCAGCTCGCTTACACTCAGCGCGAGTACACCAATCTCTACGGGCAGATGTTGTCGGTTCTCGATCTGCTTAAATACAACCAAACGCTGACAGATTTCATTCTCACTCCCGATCGGCAACACCAAGCGGCGTTAACCGATTTGTGGTCCTCGGTGCTACTCAATCAGAAGTGGTATACCCGCATTAGCTTACTGGATCTGTCGGGATATGAACGCTTTCGGGTAAATTACGATTTAAATGTGGGTGTTTTCCTCTCCCAAGCCCCAGCGGAAGATGTTTCTAAGGACCCGTTTTTTGCTAGTGCTCAAGCACTCAAAAATGATGAGACGGGTGTCTGGGGCGTCACGCTGGAAGAAGAACAAGGGCAACTCAAACAACCGTACACGCCAGTGATGCGCATTTTTGCGCCAGTGACCATTCGTAACCAGCGTGTGGGCTATCTGGTCATGAATCTAAACATTCGCTACATGGCGAGCCGTTTGCACTATTCGCCTGTGCAAGACTTTAACGTCGACATCATTAATCAACGCGGTTACTACGTGGTCAGCGATCAGCCAGAGAAGCTGTTCGGGGACTATCTTCCTGAACGAGAACTTTACCGCTTTAGCAAACTCTATCCGCAGAGCTGGCAAAAGTTCTCCCAGCAACAAGCGGGTTATTTTTACGACAATCAGTGTTTGGTCGTTTTTAATACTTTAGTTCTGGGCAGTCATGGTGCGCTGCATTTAGTGATTGATATGAGCGAAGAGCAGCTGATGGTGCGCTCACAGCAGGCGGTCAATGAGTTGATTCGTGAAGCCTTGATCGTTTTTTGTGTGGTGATGCTGTTTGTACTGCCCGTGACCACCGTCGCGTTGCATTATCGTCGTCACAGTATCGAAAGTAAGCTAGCGCGCGCGGCACTCAATGGCATGACGGCCGTGATGATCTCCAATACTTCGCACCGGATCATTTTGGTTAACCGAGAATTTGAGCAGATGTTCGGTTACGACAATCAGCAGATCGAAAGCAAGCGAGCATACAACTTGATCTTTTTGAGTGATGATCTCGACATCGTGATGCAGGCTTGGAATGAGTTGCAAAAAAACGATGTGTGGGAAGGGGAGATCCGCTGCCAAACTTATTTCAATCAAGTTTTGACCGCTATCATGCGTATCCAAGCCGTCAAGAACTCGGCGGGAAAAGTGAGTTACTACATCACGTCGCTGGTGGATATTACCGCGCGTAAACAGCTTGAAGAGCGGCTGCGTCATTTGAGCGAAAAAGACGAGCTGACTCAGATCTGGAACCGACGCAAGTTTGAAGAGCAGTTGCAATACTACGCCAGTCTGTTGGAACGATATCCTGCCACGCCAACAATCTGTTTGGCTCTAGTCGATATTGATCATTTCAAACGCATTAATGACGAGCAAGGGCACGATGAGGGCGATCGCGTCATCAAAGGCGTGGCGAGCCTGCTGCTGCAAAGCCTGCGCAATACCGATTTTCTTGCGCGAGTCGGTGGAGAAGAGTTTGCCATCATTATGCCACACACCACCATATCAGCGGCGGAAGTAGTTCTTAACCGTCTGCGTATTGCCATCAACGTTGCAAAAGATTTGGATGTGACGGTCAGTATCGGCTTTACCGATCTGACGTCTAACACAACCCGCAGTTACAAGTGTGCCGATATCGCCCTATACGATGCGAAAAGCTCCGGGCGAAATCGTGTTTCACTTTGCTACAGTGATGACGACATCGCTTAGTTTCTCTGCGCGGCAAATTGTCACAAAATATGTACAGTTAGACTAAAGTCTAATATTTGAACAGAATTGAACTAGACTGGTTATTAAGTAAACTGTCAATCCCTTTAAGGTTTGCTGTGATCTAAGACGATTTTCGTTGACGATTTCGTGCAACCCAGCGTGACACATTGTTCAGTTTGTCCTGTCTTGAACGGATTCAGCGCGCGTGGCGTGTTGATAAGGAAATACGCAGTTCGGGCATCAGAGGCAGAGTATGGTAAACCATTTTCTAGTGAGACTAACCTTAGGCACTTTATTGATTCTGGGGATTAAGTTGAGCGCCATCTATTTTCTATTGATGGTCGTGCTGCTTAATACTCATCACAAAGAGATCTTTGGTTGGTAACGTCGTTATAAGCAAAAAATCGGGGTCAACCCGATTTTTTATGTTCAAGGTGAAACTTACGCCGCTTCGATAGCAGACTCAATGACTTTCATTGAACCCACTAGGTGGCTATCGAGTAAGCGAGTGGCCTCTTCGACATTTTTCGCCAGCACCAGCTTCATGATCATCTCATGCTCTTCAATATTAAACAGCGCTTGGCGTTCGCTGTTTGATTGGCACAAGGCAAAATAGCGATAACGTTTGATCTGATTGATCAAATCACGGAAAAACTCAAACATATTGAGCGACTCGGAGCCCGCGAGCAGCGTGGTATAAAATTGATGATGGCGCTCTTCCCATTCTGGCCAATGCTCATCGCTCTGTTGCTGCACTTTGGACAGTTTGTGGAATGAGGTTAGTACGCTCAGCTCCCAATTTTCATCACCGCAAGCGATTGCTTTTTTGAGCAAAACGGAAGCGATGACACGTAGGCTCTCATACAGGTCGTTGAGTTCAAACTTGCACATAGGGGCAACCCAACAGCCTTTTTGCGGTTCAAGTTTTACGTATTTGGTCCAAGAGAGTTGCACTAACGCTTCGCGGATCGGAGAGGCACCAACGTCGTACTTTGCTTTTAGATCAGCAACGACTAACTTTTGCCCCGGTTTCAATGCGCCGCTTAGAATGTCGTCGCGGATCATTTTGGATACTTTGTCAGTAAGAGTAGGACTGGACACAACAAAACCTCATAGATAAAAAACGACGTATAAATAAGAAGTTATCTTTATTTAACAGTACGAAATTCTGACGGTTTTGATGATATAGCGTACGATTTTTTATCGCAAGGCGTTTCATAAAAAAAGAGGGCCGAAGCCCTCATTTCGTTTTATCTTTGTAAATTTATTTACAGTACGTGTACTGAAGCTGTGTTGGTTGTGCCAGAGGCAACAAGCGCACCAGATACCATCACAACGATGTCGCCTTTGCTACCTAGACCAGACTCAAGCGCAAGCTCTTTACCTGTTACGTAGAAAGCATCCGTGTTGTCGATTGAATCAACAACAACAGGTGTAACACCTTTAGTCAGTACAAGTTGAGCTGCTGTCTTCTTGTTGGTCGTTAGCGCAAGAATGTTTGCAGTTGGGAAGTACTTACGTACAGAACGTGCAGACTTACCACCTTCAGTTGCAACGATGATCAGTGGCGCAGCGAGTTTCTCAGCTGTGTCTACTGCACCTTTACATACCGCTTCAGTGATACGTAGGCGTGGGCTGTCTAGACGAGAGCCTAGCTCTGCTTTTAGTACAGAATCAGTACGGTTAGCGATTTGCGCCATGATAGTTACCGCTTCAACAGGGTATTTACCTTTCGCTGTTTCGCCAGAAAGCATGACTGCATCAGTGCCGTCCATGATTGCGTTCGCAACGTCACCCGCTTCTGCACGAGTTGGACGTGGGTTCTTGATCATAGAATCGAGCATTTGCGTTGCAGTGATAACCACTTTACGTGCGCGGTTACATTTCTCGATCATCATCTTCTGCGCGAAGATAACTTCTTCTGCTGGGATTTCTACACCTAGGTCACCACGAGCAACCATGATACCGTCAGAAAGTTCTAGGATTTCGTCGAAGTTATCCACACCTTCTTGGTTTTCGATCTTAGAGATGATCTGGATGTTCGCGCCGCCGTTTGCTGCGAGAACTTCACGGATCTCTTTCACGTCAGATGCTTTACGGATGAAAGAAGCAGCAACGAAGTCAACGCCTTGCTCACAACCAAATTTCAGGTCGTTTTTGTCTTTTTCAGACAGGGCTGGCAGGTTTACTGAAACGCCAGGAAGGTTAACACCTTTGTTTTCGCCTAGAGCGCCGTTGTTCAGTACTTTACACTTCACTTCAGTGGCTGTCGTTGCGATAACTTCCATCTCGATGAGGCCATCGTCAACTAGGATAGTGTTACCTACAGATAGGTCAGCCGCGAAACCTGGGTAAGTGACAGCAACAACATCTTTGTTACCGACAACAGAAGTGTCTGTGGTGAAAGTGAACTCTTGACCAGCAACTAGATCAACGTCGTCGCCGTTTTCCAGTTTGATAGTACGGATTTCAGGACCTTTAGTGTCTAGTAGGATAGCAAGTTGCTTACCTGTGTTTTCCATTACTTTACGGAAGTTCGCGATACGAGTGCCGTGTTCAACGTAGTCACCGTGAGAGAAGTTCAGGCGCATTACGTTCATGCCTGCGCTAACTAGCTCAGTTAGCTTCTCTACAGATTCAGTTTTTGGGCCAATCGTACATACGATTTTGGTCTTTTTCATGGAAGAGTCTCTCCGGTCAATATAGTTACAATTTGAAAGTCGGTTGTTGTGCTCGGGAGTGAAAAATATCGGCTTCTTGTTGTGTGCGAGCCGAGCTTTTCGTGCAAATTTACTGCCTTCCAGAGCTGTAAGTCTTTCATCAAGTTTAGTCATTTTATGACCAACTCAATGGGCAAATATTCAGGTTTTTTGTGACTTTCCCCACCTTATATGAAAAAAGTTGCAAAAAAATAACGGTCAATTCTGTAATTTATTTTCTTTTCGGGGGCGAATTCTACCATTGAATGATAGCAATATCACTGCCTAAGAATTGTCTTAGGACAAGGTTTTATCGCTATTTATTAATTTTTTGGATCAAAATAAATAGACGTAAAAGTTTCGTTTGGAATATAATAAATTTCAGAACGAAACTTTATTTTCAGTAAAAAATGTCAAAACGAAACACACAGCTCAGAAGACACGCGATTTCTAATCTGGTAAACGAGAAAGGCGAAGTCAGTGTGGATGAGCTAGCCCAAAAGTTTGATACCTCAGAAGTCACTATCCGAAAGGATCTCGCCTCTTTAGAGAAAAATGGCCAACTGCTTAGACGCTACGGTGGTGCTATTTCTATCCCAAAAGAAGTGATTCATGATGAACTCAGCAAACATGTTTCGAATCGAAAGATAAAGCTGGCAGAACTCGCCGCGGAGCTGATCCGCGACCACAATCGCATTGTCATCGACAGTGGCAGTACCACAGGGGCACTGATTCAGCAGCTCAATGGTAAACGGGGTTTGGTGGTGATGACCAACTCCTTACATGTTGCCAACGCGCTGAATGAACTGGAAAGTGAACCCACTTTGCTGATGACTGGCGGCACTTGGGATACCCATTCTGAATCCTTTCAGGGCCAAGTTGCCGAGTCGGTATTGCGCTCGTACGATTTTGATCAACTGTTTATCGGCGCTGACGGCGTTGACCTTGCGCGTGGCACCACCACGTTTAATGAACTGGTTGGTTTGAGCCAAGTCATGGCCGAAGTATCGCGAGAAGTGATCGTGATGGTGGAGTCTGACAAGGTTGGTCGAAAAATCCCGAATCTGGAGCTGGCGTGGTCGATGATCGATATCTTGATCACCGACGAAGAGCTGCTGCCGGAGCACAAAGCAGAAATTGAAGCAAACGGCGTTCGCGTCATTTGCGCCTAATCCTTATTCTTCGCCATTACTCTTGCTTGCCGAGGGCGAAGAAAACAAAAAATATCAATATGGAGAGATAACTATGTGTGGAATCGTCGGTGCGGTAGCACAGCGAGATGTGGCTGAAATTTTGGTGGAAGGTCTGCGCCGTTTGGAATATCGCGGTTATGACTCGGCGGGTGTGGCGATTGTCGATGCCGAGCACAACCTAACGCGTATTCGTCGTTTGGGTAAAGTACAAGAGCTGGCGGATGCGGTTAACCAAGCTGAAGTAATGGGTGGTACGGGTATTGCGCACACGCGCTGGGCGACACACGGCGAACCATCAGAAATCAATGCACACCCACATAAATCGGGCGATATCACTGTAGTGCACAATGGCATCATCGAAAACCACGAAGAGTTGCGCGCACTGCTGCGTGAGCGTGGCTATGTGTTTGAATCACAAACCGATACCGAAGTGATTGCGCACATGGTTGAGTGGGAACTGCGCACCTCTGCTTCACTGGTTGAAGCGGTACAAAAAACAGCGAAACAACTGGAAGGGGCTTACGGTACGGTAGCAATGGATCGCAACGATCCGTCACGCATCGTGGTTGCTCGCTCTGGTAGCCCAATCGTTATTGGTTTTGGTGTGGGTGAAAACTTCCTCGCGTCGGACCAACTGGCGCTGCTGAATGTTACGCGCCGCTTTATGTATTTGGAAGAGGGTGACGTTGCCGAGATCACGCGTCGCGAAGTGACCGTATTTGATGCTTCCGGTGAGCGTGTAGAGCGTGAAATCACTGAATCGAATGCTGAGCATGATGCTGGAGATAAAGGCAAATATCGCCATTTCATGCAAAAAGAGATCTACGAGCAACCAACGGCTCTGATCAATACCATGGAAGGGCGCATCTCTGGCGACTCTGTGGTGACGGAAGCGATTGGTGTTAACGCGGCTGAAATTTTGAGCAAAGTAGAGCACGTGCAGATCGTTGCTTGTGGAACGTCTTACAACGCTGGGATGACAGCGCGCTACTGGTTTGAAGATCTGGCCGGCGTGAGCTGTGACGTGGAAATTGCCTCTGAATTCCGCTACCGAAAATTTGTCACTCGCCCAAATAGCTTGCTGATCACTTTGTCTCAATCGGGCGAAACGGCGGACACGCTAGCGGCGCTGCGTTTAGCGAAAGAGAAAGGTTATATGGCCGCGATGACCATCTGTAACGTGGCGGGTTCTTCTTTAGTTCGTGAGTCGGATTTTGCTTTCATGACCCGCGCAGGGGTTGAGATTGGTGTGGCGTCGACCAAAGCGTTTACCACTCAACTCGCGGCACTGCTGATGCTAGTGACGGCGCTGGGCAAACAACAGCAACGTATCAGCAAAGAGAAAGAGAAAGAGATCGTTCACGCGCTGCATCAACTGCCAAAACAGATCGACGCTGCTCTGTCGTTCGAAAAAGACATTGAAGCCTTGGCTGAAGATTTTGCCGACAAGCACCACACGCTGTTCCTTGGCCGTGGCGAGTTCTATCCGATTGCGATGGAAGCGTCGCTAAAGCTCAAAGAGATCTCCTACATCCACGCTGAAGCCTACGCGGCTGGTGAACTGAAACATGGCCCGCTGGCGTTGATTGATGCCGATATGCCAGTAGTTGTGGTCGCGCCAAGCAATGAGCTACTAGAAAAGCTTAAATCTAACATCGAAGAAGTACGTGCACGCGGCGGCCTGCTGTATGTGTTTGCCGATGCGAATGCGGGCTTTGAAGCGGATGCCACCATGAAGATCATCACCATGCCGCACGTCAGTGAGATCACGGCGCCGATCTACTACACCATCCCAATGCAGTTGCTCTCTTACTATGTCGCTCTGATCAAAGGCACGGACGTGGATCAACCACGTAACCTAGCGAAAGCGGTAACGGTAGAATAAATCGCATACTAATCAAGAACCGAGGCTCTGCCTCGGTTTTTTTATGCCTGAGTGTTTGACAAGCTCACAAACAAAGACGCGCACAAAAGCGGGGTGGTGCTGAGGCCGCGAGTGGCTGTTGAGAGAGAGGAGGGAGGTGAAACAGAGGTGTTAGAATGGGCTATCCTTGCCCAATTCATTGCAGATTTCGACGATGGCCAAAGAGAGACCGGAGCGGATAACTTGTTGCCGACGTTGCAGCTGTAATTGATAAAAGCCAAGATCAATGTCGTCATCGGGTTCATCGACGCGCAGTTGCACCATTCCCATGCTTTTAACTAAATGCAGCTTTTGGATCGTTTCTAAAATGTATGGATCGGTGAACTCGTAATCGGTGCTGTCGCTGTTGAGTTTTTGTTTGAGCTTAATAATGTCTTCGATGTCGTGATAGCAGTGATCGCCTAGCACCCCAAGGCCAAACAGCAGTTTGAGGCGCACGGAGAGATCGCCAAGCGGCCCTGAATCATGCAGTAACGGGCCAACCACCGACTGAACGGCGAAGTTGTCTTTGCGGAAAATACGTTGGATAAGACCGTCAATGGCTTCAGTAAAAATATCTACGCTTTCAACAAAAAAACCTCTGACCGAAGCGGCATTATTCAAGCGTTCTATTATCTCGGTTTCGTTTAGGTTCTCTGCCATATGCTAGGTCAATATATCGTTATTATAGTAGCGGGGAGCTAAGCTCCCCGAACAGATTAAAGTTGTAGGAAAATGGCTTCGATTTGCGCCACTTCCGCACTCTCTTCAGCGAGACCCGTGTAGTGACTTAAGGTCTTTTTCACCCCAAGCTCTCGCAGCGCGTTTTGCAATTCTTGCGCTTGCGGGTCGGTCTCATTTTGGTATTTGAGCGCAGCAGCAATCCCTTTCAGCAGGGTTTGATTGTCGGTGCCGTACTCAATTGTACCCAGTAGTGGTTTGATTAATCTATCATTTTCGCCAAGCTTGCGGATTGGCTGACGCCCAACGCGATCCACTTCATCCACCAAATATGGGTTGGCAAAGCGGCCAAGAATTTTCTCGATGTAAGCATTGTGCATCTCGCGATCAAAGCCATAACGGCGGATCAGCACTTCACCACTCTCTTGCATCGCCTGTTTGACGTCTGCGTAGATTTCTTCATCCTCAATCGCTTCACGGATGGTACGGTGCCCTTTTAAACAGCCTAAGTACGCAGTGATGCAATGACCGGTGTTGAGGGTGAACAGTTTGCGCTCGACAAACGCCATCAGATTGTTGGTTTTCTCCATGCCAGCAATATCAGGGATCTCGCCTTTAAACTGTTGTTCATCGACAATCCACTCGCTAAAACTTTCCACGGTGACTTCCAGTGGGTCATCGTTGGCCGCTTCAGCAGGTGGCACGATGCGGTCAACCGCTGAATCGACAAAGCCAATCAGCTCGTCGGCTTGAGCGTGAAGCTCGGCATCTAAATGCCTGTACACTTCGCCTTTCAAATGTGTGGTGCCGCGTACCATGTTTTCACACGCAATGATATTCAGCGGTGCTCGGTTGCCAGCAGCAAACCGTTGTGCGATGCCTTTGGCAATCGTCTTGGCGATGATATCGAGCACGTTTGGCCCCACAGCGGTAGTGACCAAATCGGTTTTCACAATTTGCTCAATCACATCGTCACTGGCGGAGTTGACCGCAGTAACATGCGTTACGGTGTCGATTTGGCACTCACTGCCGACCACTTTCACTTTGTACTGTTGTTTGTGGCTGAGTTGATCGACTAAGGGAGCGTTGACGTCGGCAAAGGTGACTGCCACATCCGCATCGGCGAGCAGTTTGCCAATAAAACCACGACCAATGTTACCTGCGCCAAAATGAACTGCATTTTTCATATTCTTACCTACCAAAATTAAATCAATGAACGAGACGAAGATGAGGTCAACCGCATAGGGGGTGACAGCTGACCTCGGTTTGCTCAGGAGCAAAAAGGTTGACTCAGAGGCTTACGCGGCTTGTTGACCGCTCAAGATGTTGAGGATTTCTTCAACATCCTGGGTGCTGGTCAGCCTTTCAATTGCTTCTGGCTCGTCAAGTGCGTTGGTAATGGTGGTAATCACCTGAATGTGTTCATCGTTTTTCGCCGCGATGCCAATCACTAACTTAGCCACGTCGTCGGCATCATCGGTAAACTGGATGCCAGCTGGGTATTGGCAGATCACGATCCCGGTTTTTTTCACGCGATCTTTCGCTTCTACCGTGCCATGCGGTACGGCGATCGATTCGCCCAGATAAGTGGGCACCAGCGCTTCGCGTGCAAACATCGCATCAACGTACTCTGGCTCGGCGTAACCTAATTCAACCAACTTGTTCCCCGCAAAACGGATCGCCTCTTCTTTGTTGGTCGCTTTCAATCCGAGGTGGATGTTTTCACGTTGGATTTGAAAAACCGAAGGTTGCTGAGGGTTGTAATGGTCGTCGTTGGCCGCCATTAATGACACTTTCACCGCATTTTCATCGTTTGCCGCCGACGGCTTTTGCGCAGCGAGCAGTTTGGTCACCAGTTGGTTGTACATCTCGCCATCGAGGAAATTCACCAGTGAGATGTGGTGAGCGTTTGGCGCGTGCTTGCGTGCACGGTCAGTGAGATCTTTATGAGTAATCACGATATCGGCACTCTCGGTTAGGCTGTTAATGGCAAGGTTAGTGACGTGGATAGTCAGTCCTGCCTCTTGTACTTTCTTGCGTAGCATACTCGCGCCCATCGCGCTTGAGCCCATGCCTGCATCACAAGCGACGATAATGCTTTGTACTTTGGTCAGATCAACGTTGCCCTTGCTCTGATTGCTTGCACTCACTGCGCCTTTTGACGCCGACTTCATGTTTTTCATTTGTGAGGTTGCTTTGGCCAACGCCGCTTCATCACCTTCTTCTTCGCTTGAGCTCTGGGTTTTCATCAGCAGTGAAGCCACCGTGAAAGAAACCGTTGCCGCCGAGATGATAGACGCAAGTACACCGACGATAGACGCTTTTTGTGTCATTAGCAGCACTGCGAAGATCGAGCCAGGAGAGGCAGGAGAGACGATGCCTGCATCAAATACGGTAAGGACGAATACGCCAGTCATGCCGCCCGCGATTGCTGCGAGGATCAAGCGTGGATTCATCAAAATGTATGGGAAGTAGATCTCATGAATACCACCGAAGAAGTGGATGATGGAGGCGCCGCCAGCGGTTTGACGCGCTGTGCCTTTACCAAACACCATGTACGCCAATAGGATGCCAAGACCTGGACCTGGGTTTGCTTCAATCAAGAAGAAGATCGATTGGCCCATTTCAGAGGCTTGCTGAATGCCCAGCGGTGAGAAAATACCGTGGTTGATTGCGTTGTTCAGGAAGAGAATTTTCGCAGGCTCAACAAAAATGGAGGTAAGAGGGAGCAGGTGTGCTGAAACTAGGAAGTTTACCCCTGCCGCCAAACCGCCAGAAAGGATTTTGACAAATGGGCCAATCAGGAAGAAAGCCAAAATAGCGCAGAGCATACCAATGATGCCAGCGGAGAAGTTGTTAACCAACATCTCAAAGCCGCTTTTGATTTTCCCTTCGACTTTTTTATCAAAGGTTTTGATTGCCCAGCCGCCAAGTGGGCCGACCATCATTGCCCCCATAAACATGGGGATATCGGTACCGACGATGACACCCATGGTGGTGATGGCACCGACGACAGCGCCGCGATCGCCACCGACCAGTTTACCGCCGGTGTAACCGATCAGCAGTGGCAGTAAGTAGGTAATCATAGGGCCAACCATGGACGCTAAGGTCTCATTGGGCAGCCATCCGGTTGGAATGAAAAGTGCGGTAATAAAGCCCCAAGCGATGAATGCGCCTATGTTGGGCATGACCATGTTAGACAGAAAACGACCAAAATTTTGTATCTTGATCTTTGCATCTGGTGATATCATATGTGTTCCCCGTTTGATGTTCTGATGAATATTGTTGTAGTAAAACGGTTCGCCAAAACCGTCTGATTGCTTAATTCACAGTCAATTTACCACACATTCTTCAATTGGAACTGACAACGGGTTTTTCGTGATCAGCGCCTGATTTTCCCACCCAAGCAAACGTTTTTTAAGTGATGGCGATCAATTAATTGATATGTAACTTAATAACGAAAAGCTAATTCTTTATTTGTCAATAAAAATATTAGTGACAAGTGTCATATTTAACTAAATTGTAAATAAAAATATTTCGTGACATTGATCACTTCTGATTTATTTTTATTCGTGAAATAAAATATTTTAGTGATGAAAATCACCTTTTGTTTTTTATTGTTAAAATCCAAAGTGTGATCTGAGTTGGCTTTTGCTGTTTTTTGAAACTTTTTGACAAGAATTAAGCGGGCTTTTCGGTGGGAGGCGACACTGAAGAAGAACGCACAGTGCCGCCGAATTGTAGCTTTGAGTTATTGTGTGTTGCTTTGCAAATAGGCTTGGGTAGAGATGTTGGTCCAAGCACGTACTTTCTTCAGATACTGCTCTTGTGAGTCAATGATCTCTTTTGCCAAAGGATCTTTGGCTGCTTCTTCCGCGAGCAACTCTTGGGTGGCGGTTCGCATCGCAGCGAGCACCTGAGGCGGAAAGTCGCGCACTTTGATGTCGGGATACTCGCTTTTCATCGTTGCCCAACTGCTGGCATTGGCATCCACCGCTTGGGTGTACATGTCAAACGCCGCGACGCGAAATGCTGTTTCTAAGATCACTTGGAGATCCTTGGGTAATTTATCCCACGTCTTCTTATTGACTAAGAATTGGGTTTCCGAGCCCGGTTCATGCCAAGCGGTGTAATAGTAAGGGGCGATCTTCTGAAATCCCATGCGCAGATCAAACGCAGGCCCGACCCATTCCAGCGCATCTATGGTGCCGCGCTCAAGCGACGTATACAGCTCACCGGGAGCAATGTTGGTTGGCTTTGCGCCGACACGGGCCAGTACTTCTCCAGCAAAGCCCGGAATACGCATTTTCAGCCCTTGTAAATCTTCCAGTGAGTTGATCTCTTTTTTAAACCAACCGCCCATTTGAATATCAGAATTGCCACCGGGGAAGGAGAGCAGATTGTGCGGCGCATACACTTTTTCCATCAGCTCCATACCGCCGCCGTGATAAAACCACGCGTACTGCTCCATGGTGACCATGCCAAACGGCATTGAAGAAAAATAGAGGGTATTTGGCACTTTGCCTTTCCAATAGTAAGAGCTGGAATGGCCGAGATCGTATTGACCCGATTTCACCATATCAAACACGCCAAGCGGCGCTTTGTGTTTGTTGGCGGAATCAATACGGATTTGCAAACGCCCGTTGGACATCTCTTGTGCCAGTTTGGCCATATTCTTCGACGCATCGCCTAGAATGGGCGTGTTTGGCCCCCAAGTTTCCGCGAGCTTGAGACGATAGACATCGGCGGAAAAAGCGGAAAAAGAGAGCAGAGCGACAGACGCAATCAGCGCCCGTTTGACTAGCGATTGGCAGAGTTTGTTGGCTGGCATGGCTTCCTCGTTATCGATTGTTGTTTGCCAACAGAGTCAAAGCAGATCAATTTCTCGTCAACTGAGCAGCTAGTTAAAATGAGCGTGTCGAATCGACTAAATGACTGCATTTTGATGATTTATTAATCGTTTCTTGAAGAGTTCTGTTTAATCAGCGGTATAAAGCTTCGATAAATGTCTTGTCAGTAAGAGTAAGATCGTGATTTTAAAACTGCAGAAGCAGTCACGGGCTGGTGACTCGTGACTGCTTGCGGTGGATGTTCGTTGTTCAGGGCTGTTTATCCTTCAAGGGCTTGATGATGCTTGAGATACGCTTCGGCGCCGCTTACGGTCATGTATTTCGCCAGAGTCTTCTCGGGGACATCACGCAAGTCCACCACGATCAGGCCATCCAGTGCGTTGTTAAACGCAGGATCGACATTAAAGCACACCAGTTTGCCATTGAGTCCTAAATATTGCCGTAACAGCACAGGTACGCTTTTCCCTTCATCGAGACGGGCAATAACGCGCGACAACAGTTGCAAATCGCCGAGCGCCGTCAACATGCTGGTGTTCCAGCCTAGGTGAGCCTCGGGCAGCGGATTGAGTGGCTTCACATGTTCGGCATTGGCCGTATCATAATGGTGCAGCGTCATCGATTGGGCCAGTAGCTGTCGCGCTGCTGGGCTGTAATCGTTGCTGATGCTCACCGGACCGAACAGATGCGTGTATTGAGGATGCTGGTGGACGAAAGTGGCGATCCCTTTCCACAGCAGCAGCAGCGCGCTCATGCTGCGTTGGTACTCGGCGGTGATCACCGAGCGTCCCATTTCAATCGACTGACCAAGCTGAGAAAGAAAACGCTGATCGTACTCAAACAGAGTGCGTGAATAAAGGCCATCAATCCCTAGTTGCGCTTGCAGCTCGTCCACTAAGCCAAGACGATAAGCGCCCACTAAGCATTGCTGTTCATCATCCCACACAAACAGATGATGGTAGTAGTGATCAAAATGGTCGATATCTATCGCGTTACCCGTTCCTTCGCCGACGGCGCGAAAGTTAATTTCACGTTGGCGGCCAATTTCATGCAGCAAAGAGGGGATTTGCGATGCTTTGGTACAATAGACGCTGAACTCACCCTGTTTCAACAGCCGTGCATCACGTGGCAGCATAGCCAACTCGCGCAGCAGTATTGTTTTGTCGAGCGGCTGCGCAATCGGCTCTTGGCTCTCTGAGTCACGATTGGACGCTACTTGGCCGTCCCCTCTGTGGCCGAGTAAATACGTGTTGAGGCGCAAATAACTGACCAACTGCTCATCATTGAGCGTGGTCACTTCTTTGTATTTTATCGCTTGACCAATGGAGAGTTGGATCGGCTGGTTGTTTTTGTTCAGCAGTTCCCGCCCGAGCATCAGCGTGCGCAGTAAGGGGTGAATTTTGCCCGCCATATAAAAGCGCTGCGAGTTTTGTCCATTAATAAACACGGGCACCGCGGTGGCTCTGTTCTTGCGGATCAAGGCGCTGACAGAGCGGCTCCAGTCTTTATCTTCCACTCGGCGCTGTTTGCGGTCGACCAATTGCGACACCTCGCCCGCAGGGAAGACCAACAATAAGCCGCCCTGAGCAAGGTGTTTGTTGGCGTCGCGCAGTGCTTTCATATTGGATTTCATCGCATCTTTGCTTTCAAATACATCGACACCGATAAACAGCTTATCCAGCTCCGGCACAGTTTTGAGGTATTGATTGGCTAAGATCTGCACGTCGCTGCGAATGGTGAGCAGTAGCTCCGCCAAAATAACCCCTTCGACACAACCAAGCGGATGGTTCGCCACCACTACCGTTGGGCCGATTTGCGGTACGGAATCCAATGACCCGCGCGCGATATGATAGTCGATACCCAGCACTTGCAAGGTATAACGCAGAAAAGCAGGGGTATTGCAGCCCACTGGGCGCTGCATATAAAACTTATCCAGTTTGCTCAAACCGGTCATCCACTCCGCGACGTTTTCGCCGATGCCAAATGGGGTCTTACGTGGGAGACGGAAAGGACTGCTTGTTGTCATAGTCACCTCTAGACAGGATTGCTAAAGGCATGCTAAGGCGGCTTTGTGACAGCCAAGCGGCACAATGATGAGGCTTTAGTGACGCGCGCGTGACAGTTCAGTGAAGGGGCTTTTAAGTTCAATGCAACAATGATTAATTTAATTGATATAAATAATCCATCGCTCACAAATTATACTAATTTTGCATCAAATCCTAAGTTTGGGTGTTAACTTGCAAATGCGGGATAAAAAAAATAACGCATAAGTCAATAAACCTTTGTTTTGCTGCTCTGGAAAAACGGGAATCGATATCGGTTCCCGTTTCTCTTTCTTCTTCACGGCGTTTCTTAGTCTTGAAGCAATAAATACGCTATGTTTTAGCCAGTTACCCATTTTCCCCACTAAGGACAGAATAATGAAAGAGCTCAATAGTAGGGCCGCGTTGATTTTAGGTATTTCCCTGATGCTAGGCTTGGGATTGCTCGGCTATTTTTTGCAGCAGACCGCGATTCAGTTTAAAGCGTATGAGCGCGTGGTGACGGTCAAAGGCTTATCGGAGCGAGAATATCCAGCAGACACCGTTATCTGGCCGATCCAATTTACCGTCGCTGATAACGATGTGCAGAAACTGTTTACTCGGGTCGAGAGCCAAACGGCCATCATTGAAACGTTCCTCAAAGAAGCGGGGATTGACGAAAACGTCACGCTCGCAGCGCCAGCGGTGATCGACAAAAAAGCGCAACAATATGGCGGTGAAATGGAGCCGCAATATCGCTATCTGGCGACACAGACGATCACCGTGTTCAGTACCCAAGTGGATGCCGTTCGCCAAGCCATCAGCCAAATTGGCCGTTTGGGTAAGCAAGGCATCGTCTTCAACCAAGATCCTTACTACAACTCTGTGGTATACAGCTTTACGAAACTTAATGATGTCAAACCCGACATGATTGAAGAAGCCACTAAGAACGCCCGTGAAGTGGCAGAAAAATTTGCCAAAGATTCGCACAGTACCCTTGGCAAAATTCGCAATGCTTCCCAAGGTCAGTTCACGATTTATGAGCGCGATAGCAACACACCACATATTAAAATCGTCCGCGTAGTATCGACGGTGCAGTACTATTTGTCGGATTGAACAATGCAAAAATGCAAAAGGGCAGATTCATTCTGCCCTTTTGTACTTTTACTGCGTGTCACGACTGAATCTAACGGCTCGGCTTGATTGATGTATTGCGTGCAACCCAGCTCTGCATCGTATCTTTTTCCTCATCAGTAATTAGACCTGCAGAGAGTAAATCATTATGATAATGCGCCATACAACTCACCACTTGTCCTTTGTTTCTCGCGTTTATTTTGCAACTGTCATATTGTGCGTTCCAAAGCATACTCAGTGGAACGCCATAATTATTTGGACGATCAGTGACTCCGGGGACGATATCACCACTAATTACTTGGTTAAGTTGGTCCATACCATCAGGCTCTACTTATAACTGGCCGCGTGAAATCGTCGAACATCATCTAGTAAAATAGATTATCAGACGTCGGCATTTTTAGCCCAAACCGACGTCAATAGTTCACGGGTGGATAGTTACTATTTTTGTATTAGAGATGCTAGATCTCACTTAAGTTTCAAAAAATCAATACGGACGTGCTGAAGCAACCAATCTTAGAGGGCGTTCCTCTTCAAGAATATAAATATCACCATTGTCGGTATATAGAGCAAAACCAGCGTTAACTGGGACGACCCTCTCTATTCTTGCTGAAATTTCTTGGTTTCTATAACTACCTCCGGCTTCTTTAAAACCCCATGTCATAACTATCACATATGGTTGTTCGGTAGATTGATAATCTTTTACAAAAAGGTATGCTCCTTCATTAGAAAAGAGTGTTCCAGCTTTGCCGGATATACCGACTCCCCCTATATCTGAAAAATCTATATGGCTTGGTCGATTGTTGTCGTAGTAATAAAATGGGGTGTATCCTCGAGACTCGACTTTTGCACCCAAGTCCCAAATCCCTTGCCATGAAATAACAGAGCCATCAGAAAGAATTGCAGAATAACCATTACCATTTGAAGCTACGTTTACGACATCGGTTAACTTGAGATCGTGTTTTACTGACTCAGAGTAGATGTTGCCGCCTGTAAAGATACTGCCCCAAGTCACCACTTTGCCATCAAATGTAGTTGCTGCAAATGAATTAGATGCGGCATCAATTGACTTAACGTTGGTTAAAGGGACCTCTAAGTTATAACTGGTCGACTTTTTTACAGTTTCATAATGTGCAGGAATCGTGACTTGCTTTTTGCGCCACCCACAAACAGAATCAATGCCGTCATAATTTTCGTCTAACCGACAAGTTTTAGTCGTAGCAACATATTGTTGCTCGAAGGTATAATAGTCGTAAGAGAAAGTTCCTCCGTGTGCGCGATTTCCCCATACACCAACACTATTGTCTTGTGTTATATAAGCAAAAGCATGATCATTATTTATTAGAGATCGAACACCGTCACTTACTTCCTCAGCTTGTGAGTTAGAAAGAGGATCCCAGCGATAGAGATTGCTTTGATCAGTTAAGATTGCATAATTGCCAAGGTAGGAGTCTTTCAATTCGGAAAACTTAACAACACTACCAGCTAGGGTTGAACATGACTTACTGCCATTTTTTATGTTGAATATACATGTTTCTCCCTGATCAGATTCAGTAGCTAAACTCTCATTGCTACTAAAAATGCTGTTTACACTGCTGACCTGTAATTTCTCAACCTTATCATCTTTACCAACTAAAAAGACATTTCCCGCTTCTGTTAACACAGCGAAGTAATGGTCTAAAAGACTTATATCTTTAATTCCTTCGGAGTTAATAAAGGAGAGATGGTCATTGCTGTGGTTTATAGGTCCCCATACATAGAAGTTTCCATTGCTCTTGAGTCCACCAAATGCGAATTGAGTTGCAAAGATTTTTTTAAACCCAGAATTGTCAACAGCAGATAGTTTTTGAAATCGTCCGACAGCGTGGTATGCCATAGAACCATCTAAGATGTGATCCCATTCGAGAATAGTCCCATCGCTATACAAAGTTACTTTACTGTAGTCATTTGAAACTTGATCAATAGGAAAAGCTTTATTGAAAGTCTTTGTAAATGTTGAAGAAAGTTGGTCATGGTATTGGAGATTGATAGAAACCTCTATCGGTAAAATATGTTCTCCTTTTGAAAGTGTATAGTTACAACTATCAGATACTTTCTTGTCGCCAATTTTCCACGAGCAAGTAAATATTTGACTCCCATCAAGCACACCATCTGTTGATGCTAGTGCTAACAAACTATCTTGACTTGTATACTCATTTTCTCGGTGAGATGAATAAAGCTCAGATTTAAGCCTGATATCGGTAATCGATATACCCTGGTTCGGAGAGGGAGGGTTGGGTTGTGATGGAGTGACATTATTATCATCATTCCCTCCACAACCGACTAAAACAAGCAAAACTAAAAATGGTGATTTGAATTTCATATCTCTATTTCTTAAAGGACATAATTAGCGTGAGGGTAGTAGCTATGGCTCTTCTTTGTCCCCTCAACCATCTAATTGAAATACTAACTACGATGCTCAACCTTGCGCTTTTAGTATACTTTACAAGTTTTAAAAGGCATACTAATTTTAAATGTTAAAGATTAATCACTATAACGTGATTTTCACTGTTCAAGCTGCGAAGGAAGAAGAGTTAGAGTGGTTAGTTAAGTATTTGACTGTCGAACACCAAGACTTTTACGATAAGTTTCGAGATAACCTGCGCAAGAAGAAAAAGAGAGCACAAAAAAAGAAAGTCCAAACGCGTAATTTAAATGCTGAAGAAAAGGTGAGCAGAGCAGGAAAGTTAGCTCACAAACGGTTTCCTATGTGACAAGTCCAGTATGACATGAAAGACAGCATGCGATGGATAATAGTCTTCTTCGTTAGAGAGAGCATCGCCTACCCAATTTTGACTCTGATTTAGGTGGCTGCGGCTAATATGATTACGTCAAAGAGCTAAAACTGTCCAGAACTTGAAAGATTTGCCTCAAGTACCTTCCTCTCCGACAGACTTCATCTTCAAAGAGATCAGCAAAAATAGGTTTTCCAAATCACGAGATCTTAGAGCCCAATATCGATGGTTATTTATCAAAGCATGGCTGTATTCTTATCTTAGAAAGTACAATTTAACGCTATCTGAAGTAGCAGAGCAGATATCTCGGGATGATGATTTCTTCTACATGTCTGACATGCCAAAGCTGGGTGATTTCGAAAAGCAAGTACACAAAGACGAGATACAACAAGCACGATTTCTAGATCTAAAAAACAACTTCTCTGCATGGAAGAACGATAAGTCCAAAGATGGCTATATTCACAGTCAAATCCTAGCTAGTAGTAAAGACCAAGCTTAGCAACAACCTCATTCAATCCACTCAAGGAGAAGCAGCAATGCTTCTCCTTTTTTTTAGTGCGCCGAGCATGGTGTCAACCTAGGAGGTGAAAGTCCTCTACGTGCCTTGTCGAGCAGGTGTAGTGGTCAAGTAAAACTGGCCACGGGTTTATAGTTAAGCCAGTATCTTCGCTCTGACTCGTTTGGACTCAAGCCACCGTTGTAATGGTGTGGCCTGACGTTGCTGTAATACCCCAGGATATAGTGGGTGATTGCCAGCTTGGCCTCGGCAAAGTTCCGATAGCCTGTTTCCGGTATCCATTCCGTTTTCAAACTCCTGAAAAATCGCTCCATTGGGCTGTTGTCCCAGCAATTCCCGCGGCGACTCAGGCTTTGGGTTATCTGGTAACGCCACAGCAATTGCCGGAAGGAGCGACTGGTATAGTGACTGCCCTGGTCACTGTGGAACATCACGCCTTTAGGCCTGCCTCGTTGCTCAAATGCCATGTTCAACGCCTGCTTGGTCAACTCGCTGTCCGGTGAGTGCGACATCGCCCAGCCCACGGGTTTACGGGCAAATAAATCCATTACCACGGCCAAATAGGCCCAGCGAGTACCTGTCCAGACATAGGTCACATCGCCGCACCACACTTGGTTAGGTGCCACCACGTCAAACTGGCGGTTCAACCGATTCGGGATGTCGACATGCTCCTGATTGGCTTTCTTATAAGCATGCTTCGGCAATTGGCAACTGACCAATTCCAGCGTCTTCATTAACCGTCCTGCACGGTAGCGGCTTAATGCAAAACCCCGGGCAGTAGCGATATCGGCGATGGTTCTTGCCCCGGCGGAGCCATTGCTCTCACGGTGGATTTGCCGGATTGTGCTGTGTAAACGCACCGCCTTTGGGCATATCCGCTTATCCCGGCTTAACCAATACCTGTAGCTGCTGCGCTGGACATCAAACACCTTGCACAGCCAGACGACCGGGTACTTTTCCCGGTGGCTCTTGTTGAGTTTCTCGATTAGCGAGAAGTGTTCATGGAGTCCGACATCAACAGAGCTGTAGCCTTTTTTAGGACTTCCTTTTCCAATTCCAGCCGTTCAATGCGCTTCTTTAATTCGCGGATTTCAACCTGCTCTGGGGTCATGGGCGAGGCCTTGGGAGACTTGCCTGAACGCTCTTCTCGCAGTTGACTGACCCATTTGCCAATCGTGGAATAGTCCACCCCCATTGCCTGGGCGGCCTCCTTCTGGGAGTAGCCTTGATCAACCACCAGTTGAGCCGTTTCCAGACGGAACTCAGGGCTAAAATTCGGTCCTTTTTTCTTTGCCATTTCGTCACCTACTGCTGCTACGGGTGTAATCATAACAGCTCTAATCAGGTGGCCAAATTCACTATGCCACTACAATCCTACCTGACTTCCTGCATGATGTAGTTTCTGTAATTTTGCCGACGGAGTCGTCGGTCCGGTCTCTATCCGGTCTTTAGCTGCGATTTTGGCTAGATACCGAGCTGGACACGAACCCTAATGTAAGTTTCCTATTTAGGTTTTCCGTCCAGTTTGCCGTCGTCGTCGACGGCTGTTCCATCTGATTCGACTAACTCAACTCGACACCCTAACTCATACCAGATTTGCGCTGTAATCCAGTATGTCATTGGTTTTTTCCGATTTCAGTATGAATACCAGTTCGGTGATTAGCCGCTGTTTCTGGTGCTGTGGTTGAGTGCCGATGACTACTGACCTAAATCACTTACGAGATAACAGACCGATTACCACTGAGGGTAATCGGTCATCATGATTCAACATTCATCTGTTTCTAATCTTCGGTGCTGAGTCTCCTGCGTAATCTCAGCTAGAACCCCATTCAGGTATCTAAATTATATTTATATTAATAACTAGACCTAATGGAACGGAATGTTGGTTATATTTTTGTTGGTTCCAGCGCGAAGTTTTTCTGGGATTCAGTTCTGGTGTTGAGTGGTATGTATCTGCTCTGATTTGCGTTGTACAGACGAGAGAAGGTTCTGATGGTGGGTATCACTCTGGACTAGGAACTGTGACTCGGTGGTGACTACATGGAGAGTTTCGCCTGACCTAATGGACCAGAGCTTACCGGAAGTAGCCATTGTTAAGAGAAAGGGGACCGGATATAGACCGGACTAGAAAAGACAAAGGCTCGTAGATTTCTCTACGAGCCTTCTGGAATATGGTGGCCCCTCCCAGACTTGAACTGGGGACCAATCGATTATGAGTCGACTGCTCTAACCACTGAGCTAAGGGGCCAAATAAGAGCCAAGATTATAGGAGAACTAGGGCAGGGTGTCTAGACGTTATAACGGCTAATTGCGCTTAGTTTTTATTCACTTAGCATAATAAAAAACAAAAAAGGTGAGCCGAGGCTCACCTTTTTTCTGAAACACGCCGTGTTATTCGTCTAAGAAGCTGCGCAGTGTTTCTGAGCGGCTTGGGTGACGCAGTTTACGTAGTGCTTTTGCTTCGATCTGACGGATACGCTCACGCGTTACATCGAACTGCTTGCCCACTTCTTCTAGAGTGTGGTCGGTGTTCATGTCGATACCAAAGCGCATACGCAGTACTTTTGCTTCACGAGGTGTTAGGCCAGCAAGAACGTCTTTAGTCGCCGCTTTCAGGCTAGTCGCTGTTGCTGAATCTAGTGGTAGTTCGAGCGTAGTATCCTCGATGAAATCGCCTAGATGAGAATCTTCGTCGTCACCGATAGGTGTCTCCATGGAGATTGGCTCTTTGGCAATTTTCAGTACTTTACGTATTTTGTCTTCTGGCATTTGCATGCGCTCAGCCAGTTCTTCCGGTAACGGCTCACGGCCCATCTCTTGTAGCATTTGACGCGAGATACGGTTGAGCTTGTTGATCGTTTCGATCATGTGTACCGGAATACGAATGGTTCGGGCTTGGTCCGCGATAGAGCGAGTGATCGCCTGACGAATCCACCATGTCGCATAAGTTGAGAACTTGTAACCACGACGGTATTCAAACTTATCTACCGCTTTCATCAAGCCGATGTTGCCTTCCTGAATGAGGTCGAGGAATTGCAAGCCACGGTTGGTGTACTTCTTCGCGATAGAAATAACCAGACGTAAGTTTGCTTCCACCATCTCTTTCTTCGCACGGCGAGCTTTCGCTTCACCGATAGACATGCGACGGCTGATGTCTTTGATGTTGTTAACAGACAAAGACGTTTCTTCTTCAATCGCTTTCAGTTTGGCGATAGAGCGACGAATGTCTTCTTCATGTTGGCGGATTTTTTCTGCGTATGGTTTGTCAGAGGCGAGGATCTGATCTAGCCATGCCTCGTTAGATTCGTTGCCTGTAAACAGAGCAATGAACGATTTTTTCGGCATCTTTGCGATTTCGACCGCTGATTTCATGATCAAACGTTCTTGGGTGCGAACGCGATCCATTGCCGTGCGAAGTTCGTTAACCAGATGATCAAACTGCTTTGGTGTGAGACGGAATTCTTTGAATACTTCCAGCATCACTTCATGAGCTTGAGCAACCTGAGCGCTGTCGTAGCCATGCTCGTTGATAGCAAGCTGAACGTTCTGGTAGCTGTTACGCAGTTGTGAGAACTTCTCAAGTGCAACTTCAGGATCGATGCCGATCTCTTCATCAGAATCTGAGCTTGAATCGTCGCCGTCTTCATCCTCGTCTTCATCGTCGTCAATGTCGTTGCTGTCTTCGTCTTCCAAATCCGCTTCGGCTAACTCAGAACCGATGTGTGTTGCAGTAGGAGCGGCGGTTTCGTCAGCGTTAGGATCGACAAAACCACTGATAAGGTCGGTCAGACGAAGCTCTTCTGCCTGCACTTTATCAAACTGCTCAAGGATGTAAGGAATTGTGCCTGGGTATTCAGCCACTGAAGATTGTACTTGGTTGATACCATCTTCAATACGCTTGGCGATGTCAATTTCGCCTTCGCGTGTTAGCAGTTCTACCGTGCCCATTTCGCGCATGTACATACGCACGGGATCCGTGGTACGGCCAATTTCGCTTTCTACACTCGAAAGTGCAGCCGCTGCCGCTTCGGCTGCGTCTTCATCGGTAATGTTTGTTTCATCACTCAGCGACAGGTCATCAGCATCAGGAGCAGTTTCTACTACTTTGATGCCCATGTCGTTGATCATCTGAATGATATCTTCCACCTGCTCGGAATCAACGATCTCGGCAGGTAGGTGGTCATTTACTTCGGCGTAGGTCAGATAGCCTTGCTCTTTGCCACGAATGACAAGTAGTTTTAGCTGTGACTGCGGATTATGATCCATAGACGGTATCCAACTTCGTAATCTGGTGAAGGAATTAGTATGCGAAATGCAAACCACTAACTATAGCAAATAAATTCGTTGCTGACTAATTAAACAGGGTTACGCTTTTAAATCTAGCATCAGTGCTAGCAGCTCCCTTCTTTCATCGGCTGATAAGCCGATACTTCTATCTTTTGCCTGCAGGTTTTCAATTTGCTTTTCGATGCACTGGGCAAGAATTTTATCCAGTGAATCCAAAAATATATCTTCTTCGTTATCTTCTACGAGAGGGATTTCCCAGCTCGCAAGACGAGACAGAAGGGTCTCATTCTGGCTACCGCGCCAGCTTTCTAACAATTGGCCCGTAGTGATATTGGGACGTGCTTGACACTTTTCAAGCACTTCTATCAATAAACTTAAGCCGGGTATGGTTAAGTGAGCGACTGAGCTCAGATCGGGCACCAACTGGGCAAAATCTGGGCGCTGGATTAACAAGGCGATGACTTCACGCATCGGGGTTCGCTTCAGCTCTCGGTGAGGCTGAGGCTTTTGTTCGCTTTGAGCTTGGCGCGCAATGAGTTGCTGCAATTGACGCTCATCAACCAAACCAAGTCGACGTCCCAACAATTCTCTCAAGTATAGACGTAAAGTTCCGCCTGGCACTTTATCAATTAATGGAACAGCGAGTGTACTGAGCTTTGCCATGCCCTCTTTGCTGCTCATATCCACCTGTTGAGCAAGAGAGCTAAACATAAATTCAGACAGTGGTGTAGCACTGGCAGCTTGTCGCTCGAACTCTGCTTTACCAAACTGGCGGATATAAGAATCCGGGTCTTCGCCGTCCGGTAGAAACATGAACTTAAGTTGTCGCCCATCGGTCAGGTACGGCAGCGCGTTTTCCATTGCACGCCAAGCTGCTTCTCGGCCCGCCCGATCACCATCATAGCAACATACCACAGTGCTGGTTTGTCTGAACAACACTTGCAACTGATCGCCAGTGGTGGAAGTGCCAAGGGAAGCAACGGCGTAATCTACGCCATATTGCGCCAAGGCGACAACATCCATATAGCCTTCGACCACCAAAATTTGTGGTGGCTCGCGATAGGCTTGCAATACTTCATAAAGGCCGTAGAGCTCTTTGCCTTTGTGGAAAATCGGTGTTTCAGGTGAGTTGAGGTATTTTGGCGTACCTTCGCCAATCACTCGCCCACCAAAACCGATGACCCGCCCACGGCGATCGCGGATGGGGAACATGATTCGGCCGCGAAAACGGTCGTAGCGATTGCCTTTGTCGTTTTCGATCAGCATGCCGCCCGAGACCAACATCTCTTGCGCATCACTGTGTTGGCCGAAATTTTTACGTACTAAATCCCACTCATCGGCGATGTAACCGATGCCAAACTTCTGCACTATTTCGCCTGAGAGGCCACGATTTTTCAGATAATCAATCGCTACTTTACCTGCAGGCTGTTTGAGTTGGTTACGATAAAACTGTGCGATGCTTGTCATCAAGTCATACAAGCTACGTTTTTCGCTGCTGCTTGCTTGAGGGGCTTGGCTAAAGCGTCCACTGCCTTGAGTGCTCTGTTCTCTCGGTACATCTAGACCAAGATAAGAGGCGAGTTCTTCAATGGCTTCAACAAACTCGAGTCGTTCGTATTCCATCATGAAGTCGATGGCATTGCCGTGCACACCGCAGCCGAAACAGTGGTAAAACTGCTTTTCCTGACTGACGCTGAACGAGGGGGTTTTCTCGTTGTGGAAAGGGCAGCAAGCACCGTAGTTCTTGCCTTTTTTCTTAAGTTTTACCCGTGCGTCAATGATATCGACGATATCGAGTCGAGCTAGGAGGTCATCAATAAAACTGCGAGGGATGTGTCCTGCCATAAAACCTAATAAAAAAGAGAAGAGTAGATACAAACAAGCCGTGCGCTCCAAAGGATAGCACGGCTTGCTGCAAACAGGTGTGGGAGTTAAGCCAGTTTAGCGCGAACTAAACCGCTCACTTTACCCATGTCTGCACGACCTTGAATTTGCGGCTTGAGCACAGCCATTACTTTGCTCATGTCTTGCATGCCCGCAGCGCCAGATTCAACAACGGCGGCTTCAACAAGCGCGGTTACTTCTTCTTCGCTAAGCGGTTGTGGCATGAAGTCTTCAAGCACAGTAATTTCTGCTTTCTCCGCATCGGCCAAGTCTTGACGACCTGCCGCTTCAAACTGCGATACAGAGTCGCGACGTTGTTTAACCATTTTGGTCAGCACAGCGAGAATGTCGTCGTCGCTCAGAGTAATCTGCTCGTCAACTTCACGTTGCTTAATGGCTGATAAGGCTAAACGGATTGTGCCAAGGCGCTGTTTGTCCTTGGCTTTCATCGCTAATTTTTGCTCTTCTTTGAGAGTGTCAATCAGAGCCATAACTAAATTCCTTTTGGGAGCTCAGTTATTAGTACAGGCGAACGCGACGTGCGTTTTCGCGAGCTAGCTTCTTAGCGTGACGCTTTTGAGCTGCTGCTTTAGCGCGTTTGCGAACTGTAGTTGGTTTTTCGTAGTGCTCACGACGACGCACTTCAGAAAGGATACCTGCTTTTTCGCAAGAGCGCTTGAAACGACGTAGAGCAACGTCGAACGGTTCGTTTTCACGTACTTTAACTACTGGCATATGCCTTTCACCTCAGGGGTTATTCGTTAGCGCTGGTAATAAATAGACAAATCACTAGCGATTGGTCTCTAACCAGCTTGATCAAAAATGGTGCGGAATTTTAATCCGATCACAATGGCTTTGTAAAGCCTTTTGTCGACTATTGTCTGTACAAAATTTGTTTGTCAGAGCCCAGCGAGGTAATATGTCGCCAATTTTCAATTAGCACTAAGCATACCGAGAACACTATGCGCATTATCGGCATTGAAACCTCCTGTGACGAAACAGGCATCGCCATTTATGACGATGAAAAAGGCCTACTGGCCCATAAATTATATAGCCAAATTAAACTGCATGCCGATTACGGCGGTGTCGTGCCTGAGCTCGCTTCTCGTGATCACGTGAAGAAAACCATCCCTCTTATTAAAGAGGCACTAAAAGAGGCCAAATTAACGTCAAAAGATATTGATGGTGTGGCGTACACCGCAGGCCCCGGCTTGGTTGGTGCCCTATTAGTTGGCGCGACGATTGGACGCAGTTTGGCGTACGCTTGGGGCGTACCCGCCGTGCCCGTACATCACATGGAAGGCCATTTGCTTGCGCCTATGTTGGAAGAGAACCCACCGCCGTTTCCGTTTGTGGCGGTGCTGGTCTCTGGTGGTCACTCAATGATGGTGGAAGTGAAAGGCATCGGTGAGTACAAAATCTTGGGCGAATCGATTGATGATGCGGCGGGTGAAGCATTTGACAAAACGGCGAAACTAATGGGCTTGGACTACCCTGGCGGACCGCTATTGTCTAAGTTGGCGGAAAAAGGCACATCAGGACGCTTTAAGTTCCCTCGTCCAATGATCAATGTGCCGGGGTTGGATATGAGTTTTTCCGGCTTAAAAACCTTTACTGCCAATACCATTGCAGCCAACGGTGATGATGAGCAGACTCGTGCCGATATCGCCTTAGCGTTTGAAGAGGCGGTGTGTGAAACCTTGGCGATAAAATGCAAGCGAGCTCTCGAGCAAACCGGTATGAAGCGTATTGTGATTGCGGGCGGGGTGAGTGCCAACAAACGTTTACGCGCCGAGTTAGCGAAATTGGCGAAGAAAGTGGGCGGTGAAGTCTACTATCCGCGCACCGAATTTTGTACCGACAATGGCGCGATGATTGCTTACGCCGGTATGCAACGTTTGAAGAACAATGAAGTGTCAGATCTAGCGGTTGAGGCGCGTCCACGCTGGCCGATTGATACGCTGACGGCAATCGAACAATAACAGAGACAAACGGTCGCCAAGGCGGCCGTTTTTATCAGTCAAAAGGATAAAAAATGAAGACATTCGAGATTGATGGTCACCAGATGGCTTATCAAGATGTGGGCCAAGGCCCAGTTTTACTGTTTGGCCATAGTTATTTGTGGGATAGCCAAATGTGGGCACCGCAAATTGAGTGGCTAAGCCAATCCTTTCGCTGCATCGTACCTGAACTGTGGGCGCACGGACAATCACAGGCAGCGCCAGCGAACTGCCATTCATTGGGTGATTACGCGCGTCATGTGCTGGCCTTGATGGACCATCTAGCCATTGAGCAGTTTTCTGTTGTTGGCTTATCCGTCGGCGGCATGTGGGGGGCGGAGTTAGTCTCGCAGGCACCTGTGCGGGTGAAGTCTTTGGTACTGATGGATACCTTTATCGGCCTAGAATCCGAAGTGACGCACAAAAAATATTTCGCTATGTTAGACGCCATTAGTCAAAGCCAAATGGTGCCACCACCGATCGTGGATGCGGTGGTGCCGCTGTTTTTTGCCAACGATGCGAAAGAGAAAAATCCTCAGTTGGTTGATGATTTTACACAAAAACTGGCCTCTCTTTCCGGAGAGCAAGCGGTGCAAGTGGCGAGAGTGGGTCGTATGGTGTTTGGTCGCCGAGATGTGATTGAAGATGCGGAGAACTTTGCCTTGCCGACGCTTATTGCTGTGGGTAGAGAAGATAAGCCGCGTCCGGTGTTCGAGTCCTATCTGATGCAAGATGTGATCACGTCTAGTCAACTAATCGAGATCCCCAATGCAGGCCACATTAGTAATCTGGAGCAGCCGGAGTTTGTTAACCGTATGCTGAGCGATTTTTTTGCGCAGGTTTACGCATAAATTCAGGTTTACGCATGAATGTGTAAAAAAGCAGCAGGTTCACGTTGAAGCTGCTGCTTTTTATTGTTGTTGAGCATCCGTGATTAAGGTTTGGGGAAAGGCAATTTCTTTTCGCCGATTTTCGGCTCTTCGCCAGTAAAAAGGCGGCGGATATTTTGATGATGGCGCAGCACAATCAAGCAGCACAGCATACCGACAGGCAAGGTGTACTGAGGTTTGATCATCCACGTATAAAAGGGTGCAAGCAGTACAGTGATGAGCGCGGCCAGTGAAGAATAGCGAAACAGCAATGCCACCGTCAGCCAAGTAACCATGATCATCGCGGTCAAATCAAGGCCGATGGGGGCGATCGCGCCAAGTGCGGTAGCCACACCTTTACCACCCTGAAAATGAAAGAAAATTGGGTACATATGGCCTAAACAAGCCGCAATGGCAATCACGCCAAGTAAGATGGGGTCGATACCGAAATAGTAACCGCTCCACACCGGAATGGTGCCTTTGAGCATGTCACAGAGCAAAACAGCGGCTGCGGCACCTTTTCCGCCTATTCGTAGCACATTGGTTGCGCCAGGGTTATTGGAGCCGACACCTCGTGGATCAGGCAATCTCAGCACACGACAAATCAACACCGCGCTGGATATTGATCCCAGCAGGTAGGCGATGATGGTCATTGTCACTGCCAGTGCGTCCATGTGAGTACCTAAATATTTGGAAATTAATGCTCATTTTTCGCGTAGTTGCTATCATAGCGCGATTGCGAAAATAATACGATGAATTTACCCCAAACGGGTATCCGACCTCTAATAAGGACAAAACATGGCGCTGGACAAAGTGTTTATTGAACAGTTGGAAGTGATCACCACCATCGGTGTGTACGACTGGGAGCAGGAGATCAAACAGAAGCTGGTACTGGATATCGAGATGGCCCACGACAATCGCCCTGCTGGCAAAAGCGACGATGTGCGCGACGCGCTCGATTATGCCCAAGTGAGTGAGGCCGTGCTGACACATATCGAAGGTGGTCGTTTTCTGTTGGTCGAACGTGTCGCCGAAGAAGTGGCTGAGTTGATCATGAGCCGTTTTAACGTTCCTTGGATTCGTATCCGTCTGGCCAAGCCCGGAGCCGTGCCACAGGCGCGCGCGGTGGGCGTTATCATTGAACGAGGTCAGGCATGAACACCGCGTATATCGGCGTGGGTAGCAACCTAGAGCGAGAGAAACACGCCCGCGCAGCTTGGCAAGAGTTGGCGGCATTGGGCAGTGATTTACGCGCTTCGCCGATATACGAATGTGCTGCGGTCGGTTTTGATAGCCATCCTTTTTTTAACTTTGTTATTCAGCTCAATACTGACCTCGCACTGCCGGAGTTTGTCGCACGTTTGCGCGCGATCGAACATAAGTGGGGTCGAGATACGAATGCGCAAAAATTTCAAGATCGCACCTTAGATCTCGATATTGTGTTGTTTGGTGATTGCATTTGTGCGCAAAATCCGCAGTTGCCTCGCAGCGATATTTTTAAATATCCTTTTGTCATCCAACCTTTGTATGATTTGCAACCGGAGTTGACCATACCGGGTGATGGCCGCACCGTCGAGCAAATTTGGCGCAATGCAAAGGAGCTCGACTCTTTGCAAAGAATTGATTTTTCATTATAAAAACCGAGTAAACCATGAGTTATTTTGAAGCGTTTGTGTTGGCTTTGATCCAAGGCCTAACGGAGTTTTTGCCGATTTCCAGTTCGGCGCATTTAATTTTGCCCTCGGCGATTTTTGGCTGGGCAGATCAAGGGTTGGCTTTCGATGTCGCTGTGCATGTAGGGACGTTGGCCGCAGTGGTCATCTACTTCCGCCATGAAGTGATCACGCTGTTTTCGGCTTTGTTCGCCTCCATTTTTAAAGGGGATCGCAGTAAAGAAGCGAAGCTGGCGTGGATGATCGTGCTGGCGACCATTCCTGCCTGTATTTTTGGCTTATTGATGAAAGATGTGGTTGAGGTTTACTTACGCAGCGCTTATGTGATCGCAACCACGACCATCATCTTCGGCTTGTTGCTGTGGTGGGTTGATAAGAATGCCACGCTGCTCAATGATGAGTATCAAGCGGGTTGGAAAAAAGCGCTCTTTATCGGCCTTGCTCAAGCAGTGGCCATTATCCCAGGCACTTCTCGCTCAGGAGCCACCATTACCGCAGCGCTTTATCTGGGTTTTACCCGTGAGGCTGCAGCGCGTTTCTCTTTCTTAATGTCGATCCCGATTATTACCTTGGCGGGTTCTTACCTTGGTTTGAAACTCGTCACTAGCGGTGAGCCAGTGCATGTTGGTTTCTTACTGACCGGGATTATCACCTCATTTGTCAGTGCTTATCTGTGTATCCATCTGTTTTTGAAGATGATCTCACGTATGGGCATGATGCCCTTTGTGATTTATCGTTTGATTCTGGGCGTCGGTTTGTTTGCCTACCTGCTCAGCGCTTAAGTGTTTAACTCGCTCAGCTCATTTTAAAAAGGCCCGCGGATTGTGATCCGCGGGCCTTTTTTGCTCTATGGCTGAGAGTGTTATATCACTCTAGCGGCCAAGCGCGTTGGTCACTGCGGCAATGCGGCGTTTTTCCAGTTCATCGCGAATCGCAGAACCTTTGAATCCCGCTTCGATCACCGTTTGCACCTCAACGGACAATGCGGCTTGGTATGCACGCATCATAAGTTCTGACTGCGGATACGGTTCGTTCTCCAGCCCTTTTCTACCGGCATGATCCGCCTCGCAGCACAATAGGATCTCTTTTAATCGTTCCGCTTTGCGCCACACATCAAAGCCATTGAGGATCTTGATGATGGTTGCTGGTTTAAGTTCAGCGGCGCGGTGAATGTTAGAGTGTTGCTCACAGACCAACAGCGCCAAATCGCGAAATTCATTGGGAATGCGCACTCGTTCACAAAGGCGCTGGATCAGTTTCTGCCCGGTGTGGCAGTGCAGCTTATGGCTTGGCCACTCTTCCTTGGGTGTCACGCCTTTGCCTAAATCGTGCACTTGCGCGGCGAAACGAACTACAGGCGATGGGCTGCGCTTGGCAGCTTGCTCAGCGACCAGTAAGGTATGAATGCCTGTATCAATTTCCGGGTGCCACTTTTCTGGCTGAGGCACGCCAAACAGCGCATCGATTTCTGGCAGCACGACCGCCAAGGCGCCGCACTCTCGCAGCACTTGCAGAAAAACTTGCGGCGCATCGCTATTGAGCGACTTGAACCACTCCTGCCAGACCCGTTCGGCAGTTAAGGCTTGCAGCTCGCCGGATTCTACGATGCTTCTCATTAGCGTCATCGTCTCCTCGGCGATACGAAAACCCAGCGGCGCGAGTTTTGCCGCAAAGCGTGCCACGCGCAGAACGCGCAGCGGATCTTCGGTAAACGCACTGGAGACATGCCTTAATAGTTTATCGGCGAGATCTTGCTGTCCGCCATAAGGATCGATGATCTGGCCTTGCGCGTCCATCGCCATGGCATTGATCGTCAGGTCACGACGCAGGAGATCCTCTTCCAAGGTCACCTCCGGTGAGAAAAAGCACTCAAAGCCTTTATAACCGGCCGAGGTTTTTCGTTCCGTACGCGCAAGGGCATATTCCTGTTTGGTTTTGGGGTGCAGAAATACCGGAAAATCGCTGCCAACGGCGGTGTAACCTGCGCTGAGCATGGCTTCGGCGGTTGCGCCGACCACGACCCAGTCGTTATCGTAAACCGGGATTTGCAGTAATCGGTCTCTGACTGCGCCACCGACTAAGTAAACTTCCACGTGTGACCTCGAATAATTGCTGATCTGACTGGACATTGTAGCAAGCAATGGTACTTTGCTCCCTATTGAAATGAGCCCGTTGCGTTTGGATTGTGTATGTATAAGGACTTTTTTGGCTTCTCTGAGTTGCCATTTTCGATTGTGCCGAACTCGCGTTATCTCTATTTGAGTCAACGTCATCGTGAAGCCATCACCCATCTGCAGGCAGGTTTGGGCGATGGCGGTGGTTTTGCCATGCTAACTGGTGAAGTGGGGACAGGCAAAACCACTGTGGCTAAGTCGATGTTGGCCAACTTAGGTGACAACAAGTGCGCCGCGCTGCTACTCAATCCGACCTTCTCCAGCTTGGAACTGCTCGAAGCAATTTGTGATGAGTTCAATCTCAGCTATCCACAGCAGGCAAGCCTCAAGCAACTCCATCAGATCATTCATCAGTTCTTACTGCGCAATCACCAAATGGGGAGGCAAACACTGCTGGTGATTGATGAAGCGCAGCACCTCGCGGCGGATGTACTGGAGCAACTGCGCTTACTCACCAACTTAGAAACCGAGAGCAGTAAACTGCTCAAAGTGTTGCTGGTCGGGCAGCCTGAGCTGCAAAAGCTGCTGCAAACCACCCAACTGCGTCAATTAGCCCAGCGCATTACGGGCCGCTACCATTTGTTACCCTTAGATGAGCGAGAGACGGCCGACTACATCGCTTTTCGTCTGCATACCGCCGGAGGTGACAAGCAACTGTTTGATCGCAGCTCCACCAAGCTGATTGCCAAATACAGCCACGGTATCCCGCGTTTGATTAACTTGATTTGCGATAAAGCGCTGCAATTGAGTTTTTACCAAAGTACGCTGCTGGTGTCCAAAACCAATGTGCAGAAAGCGTGTGAAGAGGTGATGCAGTTTCAGGCGCAAATCTATCAGCAGCCACAAACAGGCCGCTCCACTACAAGGTGGGCAAAAAGTGCCGTGGCGCTGAGCATCATCGCGCTGCTGGCAAGCGGTGGTTACTGGTACACCACGCAGCTAAGCACAAATCAAGCCGCAGTGGCTAGCGATGTTGAACCCGATGCGCCAAGCAGCGCTCTCGTGATTGCACCTGCACCGTCAGAGAATATCGTCGACTTGATGATGGCTCGGCAAGATCCACAGCAGGCGCTGAGTGAGCTGTATCAAGTGTGGGGATATCAGGCGAGTGAGCAAGACAGCTTGTGTCTTAATGCGCCACTGTCGGTATTTCGCTGTGCTCGCTTGCAGAGTAATTGGCAGGAGATAGTGCAGGCTAACCGTCCAGTGGTGTTAACGCTACAGCAGCAGAATCAGCGTGGGTATGTGGTGCTTTGGCGCGTGCAGCATGAGTGGGCGGAGGTGCTCAATGGCGATGCGCGCCTGCGAGTACCAGTGAGCGAACTGCTCGCTTTGTGGCGCGGAGAAACGATGGCTATTTGGCGTGCGCCGCTGCGTGACACCTTAAAGCTCAACATGAGCGGCGAAGCGATTACGCTATTAGACCAGCTACTGGCGAAAGCACTCAATGATGATCCGCTAGGCGGTGAGCACTTTGATAGCGCGCTGCAACGCCGAGTGGAATGGTTCCAACAATGGCAGGGGATAAATGTCGATGGTATCGCCGGGCCGAACACTTTGTCGCGTTTGCAGCAGTTGGTTCAATTGAGCGCGCCGAGTTTACAGCAAGGGGCTGAATTGGCCGAACAAGAGAAGGTGGCGCAACGCTTGAGCTATCCGCCGTTCGGTTATCTATCACCGTTGCCTAGAACTTTTCCGCAGGCGTCTCTGGCTGAAGCCACATCTCCGCCTATACTGCTCACGCAAAATGCCTCTTCACCTGAGCAACCGAACGCGGATAAGGCGCAAGACTTACTCGATAACCTAGATCTCTCGGGTTTTTCTCCAGAACTGGCGATGAAAGTGGAAAGTGCGTTGGCTTCACCATCACCCGAGCCAAGTCAGACAAAACAGGGGGAAGTGCACTCGCTGGAAATGGAAGCGGCGCGCTGGCGTGGGCGTTTACCGGCACTGAATCTGCAATCGCATATTTACTCCAATGACAGCCAACGACGCTGGTTGAAGATCAATGGTGCAGAGTATCACCAAGGGGATTGGATTGAGCAGCAAGTTAAGCTGGTGGAAATTTTACCTCAGTCGATTGTGGTGGAGTTTGACGGCGAGAAGATTGCCATTCCAGCCCTGTATGAGTGGAAGGGATGAGCGTAAAGACGGATAAAAATCAGGCCGCAATCGCGGCCTGAACGTTTCGTATTATGCCCAGCCTGACGGGGATTTTTTACGGCGTGGGATTAAGTGGGGCAAAATCAAGCCAAAGAGCAAGCCACCGCCCGCGACACCGCCGCCATACATAAAGTATTTCAATAGCAGATCGTCTTTCTGGGTATCTAGTTTCGCGCGCAGTTGGCGATTTTCCGTTTGAACAGCGGTGAGCTGCTCGCTGATTTCGCCATACTTCATCTCCAGTTCGGAAATTTGTTGGTTACGGTTTTCCAGTGAATCGACCAAGCCCGCTTTTTCAGTGTCAGCACTTTGGCGCGCGTTGGCCAGTTGCGCTTTCACATCTTTGAGTTCTTTTTCCAAACGCGGAAGGCGGATCGCCATGCTTTCTTGGCGAGTGATGAATTTTGTTTGTACCCAGCCTTTGCGGCCACGTTCATCAACCACTTCGCTGTAACCTGTTTCGCTGTTGCTTTGTACTAACTGAATTTTGCTGCCAGCATCAATACTGCCGATGATACGGAAAGTGTTGTTTGGCCCAGAATGCATGTAGGTAAACAGTTCATCTGCAATGTAGCGGTCTTGTGCGAAGAGTGACGGCACAGCAAAGACAGTCAGCAAAACCGTAACGATGAGTTTTTTCACAATAAATCCCTTAACGATTTCTTTAGAGTCGGCGATAAATGCCCCGATGGACGAATAGTAAAAAGTTTCCCAAACTCATGCAACAAAGAAGGGAGGCAAAGCCTCCCTTAATGTGCGTTTGAGTCAAATATGACAAGGTGCTTACAAAATCGGCCCCTGTTTTACATATTTCTGACGCTTTGTGTTAGCCAAAAATCGCTTGCATCATATAGAAGAAGACGACAGCTAACAGTGCGCCCGCAGGCAGTGTTACTACCCAAGAAGCGACGATATTGCGTACCACGCCAAGGTTGAGTGCAGCGATACCACGCGCGAAACCAACACCCAGCACAGCGCCGACAAGGGTTTGTGTGGTTGAAATTGGCAAACCTGTGCCTGATGCCAGCACAACGGTTGATGCGGTTGCGAGCTGCGCGGCAAAGCCACGGCTTGGCGTGAGCTCAGTAATACCAGTACCGACAGTGGCCATCACTTTATGACCTAAAGTGGCAAGACCAACCACGATACCAAAACCGCCGAGAGGTAGGATCCACCAAGCAATTTGGCTTTTCGCCGTGATTTCGCCCATGTGCTCAACGGTAGACACGACCGCAGAAAGCGGACCAATCGCGTTGGCGACGTCATTTGAGCCGTGAGCAAAGGCCATGGCACAGGCGGTAATCACCATCAAAACGCTGAAAATGCTCTCTACGCCAGCGAAGCTGTGGTCATCTTCACGGCTAGCAAATTTTTTCTGGATATAAAGGTAACCACCGACCATTACGAGGGCAGAAATGGCGATTGAGGCCATCCACGCTTCAGAGCTGCTAAGGTGCAAGCCCACGTGTTTGAGACCCTTTTTGATAGTTACCAGCGCGATCACCATAGTGGTGATGAACATGTAAATCGGGACGAAGCGTTTTGCGTTTAGCAGGGGCTTCTCGGTATCGAAGATCAGACGCTGTGCGCTGACGAAGATAAGGTATGCAAAGAAACCAGAGATAAGCGGAGTGATGATCCAACTGCCGACAATGCCTTTAACACTGCTCCAGTCAACCGCTTCTGTGCCAACAGAAACACAGGCAAAACCAATGATGGCGCCGATAATCGAGTGAGTCGTTGAAACCGGCCAACCCATGTAAGACGCCAGCAATAGCCAGCTACCGGCCGCTAAAAGAGCGGACATCATGCCATAAACCAGAATGTCGGGCTTGTCGGCAAAAAGAGATGTTTCGATAACACCTTTACGGATAGTGTCGGTTACTTCACCGCCTGCAAGGTATGCACCCGCAAATTCAAATATCATCGCAATGATGATGGCTTGTTTTACGGTAAGCGCTTTCGAACCGACTGAGGTGCCCATGGCGTTGGCAACGTCATTTGCGCCAATACCAATTGCCATCATAAATCCGAAAGCCGCTGCAACAAGAATCAGGACCGTGCCGTAGTTCGCAAGGATATCCATCGTAATACCTAGTTGATTTATAACAAGCGGAGCAAAATCAAACATACGTTTGTCCTGTTTTGGTCTTTTTCTGTGATGACCAAAACAGGTTGACTATGCTCTTTGTTATTTTTCGTTTACTTAATGTTTTAAGATCGAGATAGCATCAATTCCAGACGCGCGCCTACACGCTGAGCCTGGTCTGCAATACCGCCAACCCATTCGAAAATCTTGTATAGGAACATGACATCTATAGGGTTCATCTCCGATTCAATGGCCATCAGTTGCTGACGTAGAGTGATTTGCATCGCGTCGGTATCGTCTTCGATAACATCCAGCTGATTGATCATCTCTGCGACCAGAGTCACTTCGCGGCCTTTAAATCCGGTTTCGAGGAGTTCATCCAGCTCGTTAATCACGTTTTGAGCCTGATTAGCGGCATCAAGACAACGTTGAACGTAAGCGATGAAATTGGATTGGAGTGCTTCAGGAATCACCAGTTTGCGACCGTAGACGCGACCTGCGACATCCTTTGCCAGGTTTGCCAGTTTGTCTTGCTGAGTCAGGAGCTCCAGCATGTCGGTACGATCGACGGGTAAGAACAAACCGCGAGGAAGTTTGAGACGAATTTCTCGTTTCAGGACGTCCGCTTCTTTCTCAAGATGAGAGATTTGTGCGCGAATTTCCGCTGCTTTTTCCCAATCGCCCTCTGAACAGACTTCAAAGAACTTGATCAGGTGTGAGCAACATTCGTTGACACAAACCACGTGACGCTGCAAAGGCTTTATAGGGGACTTTGCAAATAACCCCATAATTGTATTTACTGGCATGGTCATTCAACCTAATAACTATAACCTTAAAAGAACATACACCATTTCATGGTGAAATGTTGAGCGATGGCTATAAAGGCGCGCATGTTAACGCATTAAATCCCGCATTAAAACTGTTTTAGATCATCTCTAGTGCGATATTTCTTTCTTGCCCCGTAAGAATTTAGGCAATATCCTGTTCCAGTCTGCTTTGAAAGGTATAACTATGGAAACCGAGATAGAACTGAAGTTTTTTGTTTCTCCTGAATTTTCAGAAACTTTGCGAGAAAAAATCGCCGAAACCAAAGTACTTCAGCACAGTTGTCGAGATCTGGGTAACACCTACTTTGACACCCCAGACAACTGGCTTCGTCAACACGATACAGGCTTAAGGATACGCCGCTTTGATGACGTTTTTGTTCAGACTGTCAAAACGGCTGGACGCGTCGTTGCAGGCTTACATCAACGTCCCGAGTACAACGCAGAACATACCTGCAACATTCCCGATCTCTCACTGCATCCGCTTGATATCTGGCCGCAAGGCAAAGAGATTGAAACCTTACAAGCCGAATTAATGCCGCTTTTTTCCACCAACTTTAGCCGTGAACAGTGGTTAATTGGTATGCCAGATGGCAGCCAAGTTGAAGTAGCGTTTGACCAAGGCTTAGTCAACGCACAGGACAAAGAAGACACGATTTGTGAAGTGGAACTGGAGCTCAAATCTGGCCAGACCGACGCGCTGTTTACTTTGGCTCGTTTGTTGTCTGAATCGGGCGGCATGCGTCTTGGTAACTTAAGTAAAGCGGCCAAAGGCTATCGCCTAGCGCAAGGTTATCAAGGCGATGAAGTGAAATCGCTCAGTTTGGTTGATACTGGCAAGCTCGATAACGTTGAGTATTGTTTGATCAATTCACTGGAGCATGCGCTGTCGCACTGGCACTACCACGAACAGATATACGTTGAGCGTGAGTCGGTGGAGGCTCTGCGCGAAATCAATCATGCTATCAGCTTTATTCGGCAAACCTTGACCATCTTTGGCGGGGTTGTGCCGCGCCGCGCTAGCGCCATTTTGCGCCAAGAGCTGAAATGGTTGGAAGAAGAGCTGGCGTGGTTGAGCGAGCATGCGCATTTAACCGAACTTTTGGAAGACAAAGGTCATGTACTGCGCAAGCTGGACGCACGTAAATTTCTCGTTGCTGAGCTCACTCAGCAACTTGACAACCTGCCGGATCGTGAAGAGATGTTGCGTCTATTAACCAGTGCGCGTTACACCGGCTTGTTGCTTGATTTGAGCCGCTGGATTCTAACTCGTGGTTGGCAGCCGTTTTTGGATGACAAAGCGCGCGAGCAGATGGCTAGCTCGGTCAAAGAGTTTTCCGTCTTGCAGTTGGACAGGACTTGGACGGAGTTGATGGAAGCCTTTCCCGCCGAGCAAGAGATGTCGGCGCAGGCGTATATTGATCAACGCTATCGCTTAATGCGCAATCTTTACACTGGGGTCGGCTTTGCCAGCCTTTACGATGCTGAAGAGCGTAACGGCTTTCGTATGCCTTGGGCTGATCTGATCCACGGTATTGATGACCTATTGATGCTGCGCCACTTACATCCTTTATGTGAGAAATTGGCCGTTGAAGAGCGTGAGCAATTAGAGCGCTGGCTGCTGCGCCAAGAACGCTCCATCTTGCACGCGATGGATCAAACACGCGCCATCGGTCTTGAAGCAGAACCTTACTGGCGACGTTAACAGGGTTGTTCGAGAAAATAGGGCATTTGCCCTATTTTTTTATCTGCTGTTCCAGACGCTCAAGCCGGTTGAGGATCTCTTCTTGGCGCTGCAACATGGTCTCTAGCATCTTCTCTTTATTAATCGAGCGCGAGGTTTGCTGGTGGGTTGGGCTGGTGAGTAGCGAAGTGATTAAGCCCGAGATCATGCCAAACAGCCCTACACCGCAGAGGATCACTATCACTGCGACGATCTTTCCCCCATCCGTCACTGGGTAATGATCGCCATACCCGACGGTGGAGATGGTGACAAACGCCCACCACAACGCATCAATCCCCGTCTGAATATTCGCTCCTTCTTCCTTGCCTTCCATAAAAAGCACCAGACCCGAGCCGAGCATCACTAGCACCACCATTAAGAGTAAAATTGAAGCTAAAGTCGTTTCTTTCCGGTTATTTTTCAGTTGTTTAAAAACGGAGTGGGATGAGCGTAGTACTAAGATGACGCGCAGAATGTGAAACAGCCTTGCGAAACGCAGTGGCTCCACTAAAGGGATACTGGCGAGAAAATCGATCCAGTGAGTTTTCATAAAGTTGCGCTTGTCTGCGGCGCGGATCAAATCTACGCTCAGTTGTAGCAGGAAAATGCTACAGATTATGAAATCCAATCCGATAAGGATCTGGCGAGTTTCTTTATCGATAGGAAAGAACAACAAGCCAGAGATCACAAATAGCGCCATAAAAGACAAGATTAGTGATAACAGACTCATAGGTTTGGTGCTGTCTTTGATATCATTGCTATTCATACGGGGCTCGAAATAAATAGGTTGGCTCAATTTTCTCTTCAGAGTCAGCGCAATTTTAATCGGGGCAACGCGCTCTGAGATAAGACTATAAAAGACTTGGTGGAGAACTGACAATGGAAAAGCTGGCGTTTAAACCCTGGGAAAGGGTGATTTCAGACATTCGCCTGGTTCCCAAGATGGTTATGCTGATGGTGTTCAGTACGATCTTAATCGTGGGGAAACAGCTGTGGGATGCGAGTACTTTTTATCAAGCTTTGCTGGCGGCAACGCAGAATGAGCAGCTTGCGCAGCATCACTATGATGCTTACTTAGTACAAGTTGCTTGGCAAACCGCATTGTTGATTGTGCTGTTTATTGTGCTGTTGATGGCGGCGGCGAGTGTGATGCTGCGTCAGACGCGTTATCTCAATGATGCCATCAAGCTTATGGCGCAGAAAAACCTCTCCGTTCCTTTTGGCATGGAGTGTAAAGATGAATACGGTGACGTGGCGCGTGAGCTGGAGAAGACCCGTAAACAGTTACATGATGTGATTAAAACTCAGATTAATGCCTCCGATGAGCTCTCTGGATTGACCGAAGTGATGACGCTGAGCATGTCGGAAACTAAAGAGTCTGCCCAAGAAGAGTTTAACGAAATTGACCAACTGGCCACGGCAATGAGCGAGATGACCTCTACGGTACAGACGGTGGCCGAGCATGCGCACAGCGCCTCTTCACTGACGGAGCTGGCATCCGAGCAGGCGAAAAAAGGCCAGCAGTTCCTCAAGGGTACCGTAAATAAAATGAGCCAGCTCTCTTCGGATATTTCGGCCTCGGCACAGGCGGTTAATCAAGTGGAAGAGCGGGTAGATGCGATCGGAAGCGTTGTCGGCACCATTCAAGGCATTTCTGAACAAACTAACCTGCTGGCATTGAACGCGGCGATTGAAGCCGCGCGTGCTGGTGAAGCTGGGCGTGGGTTTGCCGTGGTGGCTGATGAAGTACGTAACCTAGCACAGCGCACTCAGCAAGCGACGGTAGAGATTCAAGATATGATCTCGCAGTTGCAAAGCAGTGCAACTTCGGCGGTGGAACTGATGGAAAAAAGCGTGGTTGAAGCGGCGGAAGGGGTTGATTTGGTCTCTAACGCGGGCCACGAACTGGATGGCATCGTAGGCCAAGTCACGCAAATTAATGAGATGAACCTTCACATTGCCACGGCTGCGGGTCAGCAAAGCAGTGTTGCGGCCGAGATGGATCAAAACCTCACCAATGTGCGTGAGCTGGTGGAAGCCTCGGTGGTGGTGGTGAGTGAACTTCTCGAAACCTCGGAAATCATGCAAAACAATGCCGAAGAGCTGGATAAAAAGATCAAGTTATTCCGCGTCTAGCACCGAGAAAGCGGAAAAAAAGCCGAGAAAAAAGAGAGAACGCCCACATTGTCGATGTGGGCGTTTTTTATGGCGGCAACTCTGATATAAATAGCACAAAGCAAAACATTACAAGGAAGAATCATGCACTTGCCTTCGTCATTACAGCCTGTCGCAGAACGGGCGATGCAAAGCGCCCAACAAGCGGGCTACCTTGAGCATTGGTCGGCAGAGTTCGCTGAACAATACCGCTATGTCGCAGGGCTCAGCCCTTTTATTGTCGAGGCGCTGCAGCGCGACAGTCTGCTTGCCGAGCAATTGCCGACGATGTTGACGGATGAAAGTCGTCAGGAATCATACCGCGTTCAATTAGCCTCACTACTGGCTGAGTGTCGTGACGAAGCAACGGGACAGCGCGTACTGCGCCAGTTTCGTAATCGTGAGATGGTTTATATCGCTTGGAAAGACTTCAGCCAAAATTGGAGTTTGCAAGCGTCACTGAGCCATCTTTCCCAACTGGCCGAGGCGATGATTTTTGAAACTTACCAGTGGCAATACGCTTTGTGCTGCCAAGAGTGGGGAACGCCGACCAATGCGGCGGGTGAAGCGCAGCCGATGTTGATTATCGGCATGGGCAAACTCGGCGGTGGTGAGCTCAATTTTTCTTCCGATATCGATCTGATTTTCACTTATCCGGAAAACGGAGAGACCCAAGGCGCACGGCGTAGCATTGCCAACGCGCAGTTTTTTACCCGCCTTGGTCAGCGGATCATCAAAGCGCTCGATCAGCAAACCTTTGATGGCTTTTGTTATCGGGTGGACATGCGTTTACGCCCCTTTGGTGAGAGTGGCCCGCTGGTGATGAGTTTTGCTGCGTTGGAAGATTACTACCAAGAGCAGGGGCGTGATTGGGAACGCTACGCGATGATCAAAGCGCGCGTGATGGGACGGGAGATGTACCCGCAATACCAAGAACTGCGCCAGATGCTGCGTCCGTTTGTCTTCCGTCGTTATATCGATTTCAGCGCGATTCAATCGCTGCGGCGGATGAAGTCGATGATCAGCAGCGAAGTGCGTCGCCGTGGTTTGACCAATAACATCAAGCTCGGTGCTGGTGGCATCCGCGAAATCGAATTTATCGCTCAGGTCTTTCAATTGATCCGCGGCGGGCGCGAACCCAGTTTACGCAAGCGAGGGCTCTTGACCACGCTGGAAGCGATTGCCCAACTGCAACTGCTGACTCAAGAAGAAGTCAGTAGCCTGACGGTGGCCTATCAGTTTTTGCGTCGTTTGGAAAATTTACTGCAAGCCATGGCCGACAAACAGACGCAAACCTTGCCGGAAAGTGAACTGGAGCAACAGGCTCTTGCTACGGCGATGGGTTATGCCGACTGGCAAAGTTTATTGCTAGAGGTCAATCAGCACATGGCGGCGGTGCATCAAGTGTTTGAAACCTTGATCGGTGATGACGAAGAGGAAGTGAGTCCGGTGGCGCACCACTTCAGCGAGCTATGGGATATGGCCCACAATCCAGAAGTGATTGAGCAGATTCTACAAAACGATCTCTCTCTTGCCGACCCCAGCGCAGTTGCCCAGCAAGTGATTCAGTTCAAAGCCGATCTGGCGAAAAAGACCTTAGGGCCGCGCGGGCGAGATGTGCTCAATCACTTGATGCCGAAAGTGTTCAGCGCGGCTTTTGCTCATCCTGAAGCGCAATTTGGTTTGCCGCGGGTGTTTTTCTTATTGCACAGCATCGTCACCCGCACCACGTATCTGGAACTGCTGGACGAACATCCAGCCGCGTTAACGCAGTTGGTGCGCCTGTGCACCGCCAGCCCGATGATTTCGCAGCAGTTAGCGCGTTATCCTATCTTGCTCGACGAGCTTATCGACCCGCAGCAGTTGTATAACCCCATCCCACTCGAATCCTATCGCACTGAGCTGCGCGATTTCCTCGCCCGTATTCCTGAAGAGGATATGGAGCAGCAAATGGAAGCGCTGCGCCAGTTTAAACAGATCTGCATTTTACGTATCGCAGCGGCTGATATCGCAGGTGTATTGCCAGTAATGAAAGTGAGCGATCACTTAACCTATTTAGCAGAAGCGATTGTCGAAGCCGTTGTCTATCAAGCTTGGCAACAAGTGGCGGAAAAATATGGTGAGCCAACCCATCTGAAAGAGAGAGAGGGCAAAGGTTTTGCGGTGGTCGGTTATGGCAAAGTGGGCGGCTGGGAGCTGGGGTACAACTCCGATCTGGACGTGGTTTTCCTCCATGACTGCCCAACCAATGTCTATACCGATGGCAAAAAGGAGATTGATGGACGCCAATTTTACTTACGTCTGGCACAGCGCATCATCCACATTTTCTCGACTCGTACCGCGTCGGGCATCTTGTATGAAGTGGACACGCGCCTGCGTCCGTCCGGTGCATCGGGTTTACTGGTGTGCCCAGTGGATGCGTTTGATGAATACCAGCGCCAAGAAGCGTGGACTTGGGAGCATCAGGCGCTGGTTCGTGCCCGTATGATTTATGGAGATGACGATCTCGCGAGCGAATTTGCCCGTGTTCGCCACGAGGTACTGGCGTTGCCGCGTGATGAAAACCAACTGAAAAAAGAAGTGGCGGAGATGCGAGTAAAAATGCGCGAACACCTTGGTGGCAAGAAAGCAGACCGCTTCATGCTCAAACAAGATCAAGGCGGGATCACCGATATCGAGTTCTTGGCCCAGTACCTAGTACTCAATTTCAGCGCGAGTAAGCCGAAAATGACGCGCTGGTGTGACAACGTGCGCATCTTTGAAACCTCGATTGCGCAAGGTGTGATGGACGAATCACAGGCGCTGGCGCTAACGCAGGCCTACACGCGTATGCGTGACGAGATCCATAAACGCAATTTGCTTAATCTGGATGCGGATGTGGCTCTGGATAAATTTACCGCTGAGCGACAGGTCGTAATGGATGCTTGGAACGCGTGGCTGGGCTAGCACCTTCAACTATTTAGCCCGCAAAAGGGCTGTGCTAAACTCTGCGCAGCAAAAAATTTGGAGATCGACAATGAAACCTATCCTACCTGATTACAGCAATGCAGGTGTTCTGATCATCGGCGACGTCATGTTAGACCGCTACTGGTATGGACCTGTGAACCGCATTTCCCCAGAAGCGCCGGTACCTGTCGTTAAAGTCGACAACAATGAAGAGCGTCCGGGCGGCGCGGCAAACGTGGCCATGAACATTGCTTCACTGGGCGGCCTTGCGCACATCGTTGGTCTGACGGGTGAAGATGAGCCAGCCAGAGTGCTGACGGAAACGCTCAGTTCACTCAAGGTGAAGTGCGATTTTGTCTCTCTGCCAGACTACCCAACCATCACTAAACTGCGAGTGATGAGCCGCGGTCAGCAATTGATCCGCCTCGACTTTGAAGACAAGTTTGCCAATATCGATCAAGCGTTGATCCTCTCTCGCATGGAACGCACTTTGCCACAGGTGCAGGCTGTAATTCTCTCTGACTACGACAAAGGTGCGTTAGAGCATGTTGAAGCGTTGATCGCTAAAGCGCGCGCCGCCAATGTGCCGGTATTCATCGATCCTAAAGGCACCAATTTTGAACCGTATCGCGGTGCGACTCTGCTGACTCCGAATATGTCGGAGTTTGAAGCGGTGGTTGGCAAAGTCACCTCGGAAGAGGATTTAGTGGCCAAAGCACTGGCGTTGATTGAGAAGTTTGATTTCTCTGCGCTACTGGTAACTCGCAGTGAACACGGCATGACCTTAGTGCGCCCGGGGCAAAAGCCATTCCATCTGCCAACACAAGCCAAAGAAGTGTATGACGTGACAGGGGCTGGGGATACGGTGATCTCTGTTTTGGCTGCTTCGGTTGCGGCGGGGAAACCACTGGAAGAGGCGTGCGCTCTAGCGAATGCCGCCGCCGGTGTCGTTGTTGGCAAACTGGGCACCTCGACCTTATCTACCATCGAGCTGGCTGAAGCGATTCATGGCAGCCGTGATACCGATTTTGGCGTGATTACTGAAGCGGCACTGATCGATGCCGTCAAAGCGGCGCAGGCCAAAGGCGAAAAAGTGGTGATGACTAACGGCTGTTTCGACATTTTGCATGCAGGCCATGTTTCCTACCTCAACAATGCGGCCAAACTGGGCAATCGCTTAATTGTGGCGGTAAATACCGATGAATCGGTCAAACGCCTCAAAGGGCCGGGGCGCCCGGTCAACCCAACCGATCGCCGTATGGCCGTCTTGGCGGGATTGGGCGCAGTCGATTGGGTGGTGCCTTTTAGCGAAGATACTCCGCAGCGCTTGATTGCCGCGGTATTGCCGGATCTGTTGGTCAAAGGTGGCGACTATAAACCCGAAGAGATTGCTGGTGGCGCAGAAGTGATTGCCGCGGGCGGCGAAGTGAAGGTACTCAACTTCGAAGATGGCTGCTCGACCACAGAGATCATCGATGCGATCAAAGGCGGTAAAGGTTAATCACACGCCAAGATGGAGATCAAAAAAGGGTTACAGATGAAGTAACCCTTTTTGTTTCGCACTTTCTTTTATTTCGCACTTTCGTTAAGCAAGCCAGCGGAGAGACTGGCTCACTATGGGTGCTTATTTTTTCGCAATCAAACCCGCATCGACATCGAGAATATCCTGTTCACTCAAGGTGCCCACAGCTTGACGCAATTGCAGCACGCTCAGGATGTAGTTGTAACGAGCATCAGAGAGGTTTTTGTTGGCATCGTAGAGGCGGCGAGTGGCATCTAACACGTCAACGATAGTGCGAGTGCCTACATCAAAGCCCGCTTCGGTTGCTTCCAGTGCGGATTTCGCTGAGACAACGGATTGCTCATAAGCGCGTAGCGCACCGATTGACGCATTGATGTTATTCTTCTGCGCACGCACTTCTTTGACCACACCACGGTAAGTGGCTTCCAAATCTTGGCTGGTTGCTACGTAATTGAACTCAGCTTGTTTGGTTTGTGAGGTAATATTACCGCCAGTATACAGAGGTACGTTCAGGTTAAGGCCAATATTAAAGTTGTTGGTTGTACCGTCAGAACTTTCACTGCTACCAATATCGGCGTAGTTGTAGCCACCATCGAGCGTAAGAGAAGGCAGATGACCAGAGCTGGCCAGAGAAATGTTCTCTTTAGCGATGTCAGTGGCAATACGTGCTGACAGCAAGCTGAGGTTTTTCTCTTGCGCCTCTTCGATCAACGCTTCTGCAGGAGTGCTTGAGCGGCTGGCGGTGAAACGTTTGGTGTCCAGCACATTTAGGTTTTTGTGCTCTTGCCCTGTGATCTCACGTAGCGCTTCGTAGCTGTTAGTTAGGCTGTTTTCGGCCAACACTTCATCAGCCAAAACGCCATCGTACTGCGCTTGCGCGTCGTGTACGTCGGTAATTGCGGACAAACCAACTTCAAAACGCTGCTTGGTTTGCTCAAGCTGACGCGCAACGGCGGCTTTTTCTGCACGGACAAAATCCAAGTTATCTTGCGCTTTAAGAACCGCAAAATACGCTTGTGCGACACGCAGGATCAAGGCTTGTTGTGTTGCCGCGTAAGAGGCATCCGCTTGACGAGCGGTTTTCTCGGCGTTGTCTAGCGTAATCCAAGAGGAACGCTTGTAGAGTTCCTGAGAAAAACTGATGCCGGCAGAAAGCGCATTTTGGTCATTATCACGTGAGCCGCCCGCGTCTAAATCGGTATCACCACGGGTCAGGTTGTACCCTGCGGTCAAATTAATTTGTGGCAACAAGCTGCTGCGACTTGAGGTGATCGCTTCAAAAGCAGCATCACGCTTTGCTTTGACACTTAGCAGTTGTGGATCATTTTGTTTAGAGAGATCGTAAATCTCTGCCAGAGAATCAGCCCAAGCCGATGTGTTGAGGCCGCCTAGTACTGCACCGATAAGCAGTGGAAGCAGTTTTTTCATTTTTTCATTCCTGCCGTTTATAGTTTGATTAATTCCCAAGAGTCTAACCTAAGTTGCTGGATATTTACCCTAAATTCTGCATTTTTTCTTAGTAGCTGTCCACTTGTATAATAAAAACATCAACAATACTAAAAAATTTTAGAACAATTATATGAAAAGTTGAGCCAAGTCCTTTGAGTCATGTTTAAACAGTGAGTACACTACAAGATTCACTCAGTGAGGTGTCCGATGCAACAGTATGACAATAAACCCGGTGTTTTTACTCCCAACGATGTAGACGTGCAGGCCAAAGAGACCTTATTTAAAGGTTTCTTTAAAATGGTGAAATACCGATTTCGCCACAAACTGTTTGCTGGTGGCTGGAGTAATGTGATCGAACGCGAAATGTTTGAACGTGGTCATGCTGCTGCAATGCTGCCTTATGATCCTGTGCGCGATGAAGTGGTGTTGATTGAGCAGATCCGTGTCGGCGCCTTAGAGCACACCCATCCGTGGCAGATGGAAATCGTCGCAGGCATGATCGATCGCGACGAATCGGCTGAAGAGGTGGTACGTCGAGAAGCGGAAGAAGAAGCGGGTATCTCGGTCAACAATATCCACGCGATTGTCTCCTACTACCCTTCGGCGGGTGGATGCTCTGAAAAACTGGATGTTTTCATTGGTGAAGTTGATGCATCTAAAGCATCTGGCATTCATGGTTTAGACTATGAAGATGAGGATATTCGTGTTCACGTGATGAGCCGCTCGCAAGCGTATGATTTAGTAAGAGAAGGTAAAATCGAGAACGGTGCCTCAATTATCGCTTTGCAATGGTTAGAGTTAAATCACTTGCAGTTAAAGTCGCAGTGGTTGGAGAAAGGTTGATGGTGCAGGTCGCAGTTAAAAAGCCGTATTACGTTGATTTGGCAGGGTTAATGAGAACCTACGAGACCAATTATGCCAAATTGAATGCGCTGTTGCCTTTTCAAGCTGAGGTTGGAGAGGTGCGCTGCTACCAAGTGGCCAATATGGTTTATCAACTGACAGTGAAAGAGGTCACAAAATACACCACGATAGTGGAGGTGTGTCAGAGTGATGAAGCGCCGGTATTTCCTTTGCCAACGATGTCTGTCAGGCTTTATCACGATGCCAGAGTCGCTGAGGTGCTCTCCAGTGGCGACCACTCCCGTTTTAAAGCGAAATACGACTACCCGAATGACAAGTTAATGCAGAAAGATGAAAAACATCAGCTCAATGCATTTCTCGGTGAGTGGCTCACGTTTTGCCTCAAGAGCGGTATCAGTCGAGCGCCAATAACATTTAAAGAAGAATAACAGAGTCAGGTTTTCATTTTGCAACATACAACCAGCGACACGAGCAGCATAAAGCTGCTGCAAATAACCGATACTCATCTGTTTGCGACCGATGAAGGCAGCTTATTAAGTGTCAAAACGCTTCAGAGTTTTCAGGCGGTCGTCGAGCAGGTCATACAGCGCCAAGTGGCGTTTGACTATGTACTGGCAACGGGCGATATCTCACAAGACCACAGCGCACACTCTTATCAGCATTTTGCTAAGGGCATCGCGCCGCTGCAAAAGCCGTGTTTCTGGTTGCCGGGAAACCACGACTATAAACCGAATATGTCGAGTGTCCTGCCTTCTTCGCAAATCACCGCGCCGGAGTATGTTGCGTTGGGCGAGCATTGGCAGATGGTCTTGCTGGATTCTCAGGTGGTTGGTGTGCCTCATGGCCGTTTAAGCGACAGTCAACTGGCCTTGCTAGAAGAAAAACTGGCCAGCAACCCCAGTAAACATACCTTAATTTTACTGCATCACCATCCGCTGCTGGTGGGGAGCGCTTGGCTTGACCAACACACCTTGAAAGATGCTGAGGTATTTTGGGAGATCGTTTATCGCTATCCCAATGTCAAAGGCATTGTGTGCGGCCATGTGCATCAGGATATGAATCGCATGCACCGCGGCATCCGCGTGATGGCTACGCCGTCAACCTGCGTTCAGTTTAAACCCAACTCTGATGATTTCGCTTTGGATAATGTCTCTCCCGGTTGGCGAGAGTTGCAGTTGCACGCCGATGGTGAGATCACGACCCAAGTCCAGCGTTTGAGTGCTGGAAGCTTTTTACCCGACTTTACTTCGAGTGGATATTGATATGACAGAGAAAAAGCCCTCTTTATTAATTTATATTCACGGTTTTAACAGCTCCCCTCTGTCATTGAAAGCGCAACTGATGCAGCAATACTGCCAGTTGCATCGCCCGGATATCGAAGTGGTGGTGCCGCAACTGCCCAGTTTCCCCAAGCAAGCAGCCGATTTTTTGTTGTCCCTTGTTACCCAGTATCATGCAACACACCAAATTGGTTTGGTCGGCAGTTCGCTCGGAGGGTATTTGTCGACTTGGCTCAATGATCAATTTGGTTTCCGCGCCGTAGTGGTTAATCCGGCGGTCAAACCTTATGAGCTGCTCGCGGATTATCTTGGCCCGCAAACCAATCCTTATACGCACGAAAGCTATACACTTGAAAGTGTGCATATTGACGAGCTCAAAGCTCTTGAGGTAAAACGCATCGCTTCGCCAGAAGATTTCTGGCTGCTGCAACAGACTGGAGATGAAGTGCTCGATTATCGTCAGGCGGTAGACAAATTTGCTGCCAGCCGACAGACGGTGGAAGAGGGGGGCGATCATAGCTTTGTTGGCTTTGAACGTTATCCTGAGCAAATTATCACTTTCCTTGAGTTATAACTCCCTTCACTTTGTACAGGATTGGGGAAGGCTCATAGTTTTGCAGCTCATATCCAACCGTTTCTTGACATAGCCGGGCCGCTTTCCGACTATGTTTTCCGAATCCAGCTACCGTGTAGCACACAGGGCCAAACCTGTGAGTAACAGGGTAGCTTTTTCGTTGTCTGTGTTTAAGATGAGCAAGTTCTACAGACAACAGGTAAATATTGAGAACGATTCCGTATTATGACTGAACAATATAATGCTGGTGCCATTGAAGTACTGAATGGTCTTGAACCAGTACGTCGCCGACCAGGGATGTATACGGATACCACGCGCCCCAACCACTTAGGTCAAGAGGTGATCGACAACAGTGTCGACGAAGCGCTGGCCGGACATGCCTCCAAAGTACAAGTCATCTTGCATGCAGACCAATCACTGGAAGTGATTGACGATGGTCGCGGCATGCCTGTCGATATCCACCCGGAAGAAAAGGTCTCGGGCGTTGAGCTTATTCTCTGTAAGCTGCACGCTGGCGGTAAATTTTCCAATAAAAACTATCAGTTTTCCGGTGGTCTACACGGGGTAGGCATCTCCGTGGTCAACGCTCTGTCCAAACGGGTGGAGGTGACGGTACGTCGTGATGGTCAAGTCTACGAAATTGCGTTCGAACATGGTGACAAAGTTTCCGATCTTACCGTCACAGGCACGTGTGGCCGACGCAATCGCGGTACCAGTGTGCACTTTTGGCCAGACGCCAAATACTTTGATTCCGCCAATTTTTCTGTCACACGCCTTGTCAATAACTTGCGTGCTAAAGCAGTACTGTGCCCCGGATTAGAAATCACTTTCAGCGATAAAGTGAATAACCAAGAGTATCAGTGGCGGTATCAAGACGGGCTGAAAGACTACCTGTTTGAAGGCGTGAAAGGCTACACCTTGTTGCCCGAAGAGCCGTTTACCGGCGCTTTCTCGGCGGAAACTGAAGCCGCAGATTGGGCGGTCATTTGGTTGCCGGAAGGCGGTGAGATGATCACCGAAAGTTACGTTAACCTCATTCCGACCGAGCAAGGCGGCACGCACGTCAACGGCTTGCGCCAAGGTTTATTGGACGCGATGCGTGAGTTCTGCGAGTTCCGCAATCTGCTGCCACGTGGAGTAAAACTGACAGGGGAAGACGTTTTTGACCGCTGTGCCTACGTCCTGTCGGTGAAGATACAAGATCCGCAATTTGCTGGCCAAACCAAAGAACGTCTATCGTCTCGTCAAACCGCTGCGTTTGTCTCTGGTGTGGTGAAAGATACTTTCAGCTTGTGGCTTAACGAAAAGCCGCAGCTTGCTGAGCAACTGGCTGAAGTATGTATTGCCAACGCCCACCGCCGCATGCGCGCCAGCAAAAAAGTGGTGCGCAAGAAGGTGGCTTCGGGCCCGGCGCTACCCGGCAAGCTGACCGACTGCTCGGTGCAAGATCTCAATCGTACCGAAATTTTCTTTGTCGAAGGGGACTCGGCGGGCGGCTCTGCCAAGCAAGCGCGCGATCGCGAGTTCCAAGCGGTGATGCCGCTGCGCGGTAAAATTTTGAATACCTGGGAAGTCTCAGCCGATCAAGTGCTGGCTTCACAGGAAGTGCACGACATTTCGGTTGCGCTGGGCATTGATCCCGACAGCGACAACTTAGAAAGCCTGCGCTACGGCAAAATCTGTATCCTCGCTGATGCGGACTCCGATGGATTGCACATCGCCACACTGCTGTGCGCGCTGTTTACCCGTCATTTCCGCGCTCTGGTCGAAGCGGGCCATATCTATGTCGCCATGCCGCCGCTGTATCGTATCGACTGTGGTAAAGAGGTGTTCTACGCCCTCGATGATGCAGAAAAAGAGGGTATTTTGGAGCGCCTCAGCCAGAAGAAAGCCAAAATCAACGTACAACGCTTTAAAGGCTTGGGTGAAATGAACCCGCTGCAATTGCGTGAAACCACCATGGATCCGAATACGCGTCGCCTAGTGCAGCTTACCATCGATGATTCCGAAGCGACCATGGAAATGATGGACATGCTGCTGGGTAAGAAGCGCGCCGACGACCGTCGTTCTTGGTTGCAAAATAACGGCGATATGGCAGAGGTTTAATAGATGTCTACAGAAATTACCTACGATGGCGTCGAACAGTTGCCAATGCGCAAGTTCACTGAAGACGCTTATCTCAACTACTCGATGTACGTGATCATGGACCGTGCCTTGCCATACATTGGCGATGGCTTAAAACCGGTTCAGCGTCGCATCATTTATGCGATGTCAGAGCTCGGCCTTTCTGCGTCGGCAAAATACAAAAAATCGGCGCGTACGGTGGGTGACGTACTCGGTAAGTATCACCCGCACGGTGATTCTGCCTGTTACGAAGCCATGGTACTGATGGCACAGCCATTTTCTTACCGTTATCCGCTGGTGGATGGCCAAGGAAACTGGGGTGCGCCGGACGATCCGAAATCGTTCGCCGCGATGCGTTATACCGAAGCGAAACTGTCTAAATTTGCCGATGTGTTGCTTGGCGAGTTGGGCCAAGGCACGGTCGAGTGGCAAGCAAACTTTGACGGCACGATGAAAGAGCCGAAAATGTTGCCTGCGCGTTTGCCACACATTTTGCTTAACGGCGTGACGGGCATTGCGGTGGGGATGGCGACCGACATTCCACCACACAATGTGCGTGAAGTGGCGGACGCAACCATCCATTTGATTGACCATCCACAGGCTACGCTGCCTGATCTGATGCAGTTCGTCAAAGGGCCGGATTACCCAACCGAGGCGGAAATTACCTCACCAGCGTCAGATCTGGAGAAGATCTATCGCACTGGCCGAGGTAGCATCAAAATGCGCGCGGTATGGCATAAAGAGAGCGCTGATATCGTCATCACTGCGCTACCGCATCAGGTATCTGGCGCTAAGCTACTTGAGCAGATCGCCGGGCAAATGCGCGCCAAAAAGCTGCCGATGGTCGAAGATTTACGTGATGAATCGGATCACGAAAACCCAACGCGCATCGTGATTGTGCCACGCTCTAACCGTGTTGATTGCGAACAACTGATGAACCATTTGTTTGCTTCAACTGACTTGGAGAAGAGCTACCGAGTAAACCTCAACATGATTGGCCTCGACAACCGTCCTCAGGTCAAAGGTTTAGTACAAATTCTGGCCGAATGGATTGAGTTTCGCCGCGAGACTGTTCGCCGCCGCTTGCAATATCGTCTGGACAAAGTGCTGGCGCGTTTGCACATCTTAGAAGGTTTGTTGATCGCGTATCTCAACATCGATGAGGTGATTGAGATCATTCGCACCGAAGATGATCCTAAAGCGGTGTTGATGGCGAGATTCGCCATTACCGATATTCAAGCTGACGCGATTCTGGATACCAAACTTCGTCACCTAGCGAAGCTCGAAGAGATGAAGATCCGCGGCGAGCAAGATGAGCTGGAAAAAGAGCGCAAGAAGCTCGAAGAGTTACTTGGCTCTGAGCGCCGTTTGAATACGCTGCTGAAAAAAGAGATCAAAGCTGACGCCGAGAAATTCGGTGACGATCGCCGATCTCCGCTTATCGAACGTGAAGAAGCGAAAGCACTCACCGAGCGTGATTTGCTGCCGAATGAAGCGATCACTGTGGTGCTGTCGGAAAAAGGCTGGATCCGTCATGCCAAAGGACATGAAGTCGATTGCGAAGGGCTAAGCTACAAAGCGGGCGACAGCTATCTTGCTCATGCATGCGGTAAGAGCAACCAGCAAGTGGTGCTGTTTGGCTCGGATGGGCGCAGCTATTCGCTCGAGTCGCATACTTTACCGTCCGCGCGTGGGCAAGGTGAGCCGATTACAGGCCGACTCAACATCACGCCGGGTAGCAGTATTCGCCAATTGGTGATGGGTGAAGAAGATCAACTGTGGCTGGTGGGCTCGGATGCGGGTTACGGTTTTGTCTGTAAAGGCAGTGACTTACTATCGAAAAACCGCAGTGGTAAGGCGCTCGTCACCTTGCCAGAAAATGCCGAAGTGATGACGCCATCGGCGGTGCTGGATCTGGATAATGATGACATCCTTGCCATTACTAACCAAGGGCGCATGTTGATGTTCCCGATCAAGGATTTGCCGCAGCTTGGTAAAGGCAAAGGCAACAAGATCATCAATATCCCCGCAGCCAAAGCCAAATCGAAAGAGGAAGTGTTGTCTCACCTTGTCGCGTTGCCAAAAGGGGTGTCATTAACCCTATATGCTGGCAAACGTAAACTGGGACTCAAACCGAGCGATCTGGAGAATTTCCGTGGTGAACGTGGTCGTCGTGGCGGCTTGCTACCGCGTGGTTTGCAGCGGGTCACTCGGATCGAAATTGAATCCTCCGACAGTGAGATTGCGCCAGAGCAAGAGTAAAGTAGACCCCAGCATAGCGCTGGGGTTTGTCATTTTATGAGGTTAGATTTCCCGCGCATCTTCGGCGATGGTCACTTGCAGAGTGATTTCTTGGCCCTTGCGAATCACACCAACATCGGTCGTCGTGCCTGGGCGTAAATCGGTGACAATATCCATCACGCTTTGTCGTCCTTGGATCTTATTGCCATCAATACTGATGATGATGTCTTGTGGCTGAAAGCCTGCTTTGGCTGCTGGTCCGTTTGGATCCACGCCTAGCACCACAATCCCGCCAATGTGCTCATTTCCTAATAAACGAGCGGTGACGGCGTTGATGTCTTGTCCATCAATACCAATGTAGCCGCGAATGACTCGTCCGTCAGCGATGATCTTTTGCATGATTTTATCAGCCAGCAAATAAGGAATAGCAAAAGAGATACCGTAGGTTTCCATATCAGTAGCTTGCTGGAAGGAGGCGGTATTGATGCCGACTAACTCTCCGCGAGTATTGACCAAAGCGCCACCAGAGTTACCTTCGTTGATGGCGGCGTCGGTTTGAATAAACGCCTGACGGCCATCTGCACTGATCGAAGAGCGGCCAGTCGCAGAAATAATACCAAATGTGGTGGTTTGGCCTAAGTTGTACGGGTTGCCAATCGCCAAAACGACATCACCGACCTTGGCTTTGTAATTGGGATTTAGCGGAATAACCGGAAAGTTGCTGCCTTCAATACGCAAAATAGCGATGTCGGTGCGGCGGTCTTTCCCCACTAATTGAGCCGCAGCGACCCGACCATCTTGTAAAGCGACCACAATTTGATCCGCCAGCGCAACGACATGATAGTTGGTGATGATGTAGCCCTTTTCACTGACAATCACCCCAGAGCCCAATCCTTGGGTGGAAAGCTTGCTGCGATCATTTTCTACATATTTTCGGCTGTAAATGTTCACTACCGCTGGTGCAGCATTGTGCACGGCTTGGTTAAAGGAGATTTGCATCGTTGCAGCATCTTGAGGAATCGGATCTAACGGGGTGGTCAAGACTTTACTGCGTAAAGAGGGAACCGCCAGCAACACCAATGCTGCTGTCATCAGCCCCAATAAAATAGAACGCAAAAGAAAGTTCACCATACCCTCTCCACAAAAACGGAACAATTTGCAAACAAGGGTGAAGAATAGCACTACCGACAGAAATAATAAAAGGGCAGCCTATGCAAGACTGCCCTAAGTTAGTGAACTCTCAGTGAGATTAACGAATCACGAGATAGATAGTGCGTTCGCCACGCTGAATATTCAGTGCCAGTACACCGGTTTGTTTTTCCACGATGGCACGGAAATCCGCAAGGTTCTTAACCCGTTGGCGGTTGACTCCAATGATGATGTCATCCTTTTTCAACTGGTAACGGGCAGCCGGTGAATTGTCTGCGACTTCAACCACTTTTACCCCAGCAATGCGGTCTGAGCTGCTAGTATTGGCTAACTCCGCTCCTGCTAGCCCTTCATGCATTTTGTCCGCTTTGGCTTTGGTTTGTTGGGATTCATCCAAGGTGACTTTAAACTCTTTGTCTTTACCATCACGGATAACTCCGAGCTTGATCTCTTTGCCTGCGCCTAGTGTTGCAATTTTGGCTCTTAGTTCAGAGAAGGTTTTAATCTTTTTGCCGTTGAGCGAGACGATAATATCGCCAGCCTTGATGCCTGCCTTATCCGCCGCTGAATCTTCGACCACTTGGCTGACAAACGCCCCTTTGCTTGAGTGATAACCCAAAGCATCGGCAAGTTCTGAGGTGATTTCACCACCTTGCACTCCGAGCATGCCGCGCTTCACTTCACCAAATTCCAAAATCTGATCGGTGAGGTTTTTCATCATGTTCGATGGAATGGCAAAACCGATCCCGACGTTGCCACCGCTCGGGCCTAAGATTGCGGTATTGATACCAATAAGCTCACCGTTCAGATTGACTAGGGCACCACCTGAGTTTCCGCTATTGATGGCGGCATCCGTCTGAATAAAGTTCTCGAAATTTTCGATATTAAGGCCGCTGCGACCAAGCGCAGACACGATTCCAGAGGTGACTGTCTGCCCTAAACCAAAGGGGTTACCGATAGCAACACTAAAGTCTCCGACGCGCAGTTGATCGGAATCGGCAATCTTAATCTCGGTCAGATCCTTAACATCGCTCACTTTCAGCAACGCGATATCCGACATCTCGTCGCCACCTATCAGCTCAGCATCGGCTTCACGGCCATCATACAGTTGTACACGGATGCTATCCGCGCCTTTGATGACGTGATAGTTGGTAACAATGTAACCTTTATCTGCACTGATGATGACACCGGAACCGAGCCCGCGAAAGGGGCGTTCGCGCACTTGCTCTGTGGGAAAGTCTGGACCGAAGAAAAATTGAAACTGCTCGGGGATGCGTGAGCGTTCGACTTGTTTACCTTCCACCGCAATACTGACGACTGCGGGGGTGACACGTTCAAGCATGGGGGCGAGGCTGGGTAACTCTTGGCTATTCACTGCGGTAGGAAAAGCCGCAATGGCAGGCAAGGGAGCAAGAGCTGAGCTTAAACTCAATGAAAGGGCAGTTAAAACAAGCAAAGGTTTTTTCATCCGATAACTCCTCGTTAATCATGTCTATTGCAAGGGAGATTGGCTCAAACGAATAAGCTTGTTGCTATTCATATTGGCGCCATAAACAGTTTTCAATAGACACTAGTGTGAGTTAGGACTCAAAAACCTTTGAAAAGTTCAGCAGAAAATTTAAGACGCTTTGGCGGTCACGGCGTCAGTTGCGGTTAAGATTTCCTTTTTCTCACCGCTAAAAAGACCGGTTGCCCCGTTGGCGTAATCTTTTGGTTGTTCTGTCATTCCTTCAGATTGTGCCTCAGCGGCGGTTTCATTTTCTGAAGTGATCGCTTTCTTATCAAAAGGATTGTCTTGATCGGGCAAGTTTGGTAGCAAATCAGCTGAAGTTTTGGCCATGTGCTGATACAGCTTACTGTAGTCCTTGCCTAGCGTTTCGAGTAATTCTGCGGTTTGGGCAAAATGATCCGCCAACTCTTGGCGCTGCTGTTCAAGAGCGTATTTTGCTACCTCCAGCTCCTTTTTGACCGATTTTTGTTTCTTGTATTCGGGGGTTGTCAGTCGAGAAATTACAACGCCGACAATTGCACCGACCAGCAAGCCCACGATGGCATACATCCAAGGCATAACAGCTCCTTATAGTTGTTTTAACATGTTTTTTACTGCTTAGTTACACGTATTGCGTGACCATGTTACTATGGGAAAAGTGGTCAATAAAGAAAAATAGCAACACCGAATTCTCATCCTAGTAATTGTATCGCTTTGTCCTGTTTTGGTATGACAACAATGAGCCCATTAGAAAAATACGAACACGATATCGAGCATCAAGGTTTTAAAAAAGATCCTGCTCAATACCAAGCCGTGCGGGCGTTAGACTCGCTTTTTCACCAATTTATCCAATATTCTGCTACGCCAGTTGAAAGTGTGCCTCGCTGGCAACAATGGCTAGGAAAGAAGCCCATTCGTCCTAAGGCTCCTCAAGGGCTATATTTCTGGGGCGGCGTCGGGCGGGGCAAAACCTATCTAATGGATACCTTTTTTGATGCTTTGCCAACCCAGCGTAAGATGCGAGTGCACTTTCACCGTTTCATGTATCGGGTGCATGACGAGTTGAAGAAACTGGCTGAAGTGGAGAATCCGTTAGAAAAGGTGGCGGAGCGCTTTAAACAGGAAGCGGACATCGTCTGTTTTGATGAATTCTTTGTTTCCGATATTACCGATGCCATGATCCTTGGTACCTTGATGCAGGAAATGTTCAAAAGAGAGATGATTTTAGTCGCCACGTCTAACATCGAGCCAAAAGATCTCTATCGTAATGGTTTGCAGCGTGCACGTTTTCTACCTGCGATTGAACTGATCGAAACGCATTGTCAGGTGATCAACGTCGATAGCGGCATCGACTATCGGCTAAGAACCTTACAGCAAGCTGAAATTTATCATCACCCGTTAGATGCAGATGCAAGCCGCAATTTGCAACGTTATTATCAACAACTTTCCGGTGACGATAGCCACAAGCACACCTCAGTCGAAATTAATCATCGCCAGATAGAGGTGATCGAGGCCAGTAATGGCGTGCTGTACGCAACGTTTGCTCAGCTTTGTCAAACGGCAAGAAGTCAGAATGACTACATAGAAATATCAAAGATATATCACACAGTGTTGTTGGCAGACGTTCAGCAAATGGACAACAAAATTGACGATGCGGCTAGGCGTTTTATTGCACTGGTGGATGAGTTCTATGAACGTCACGTCAAACTGATCATTTCTGCTCAAGTGCCGATGGAGATGCTCTACACCCAAGGACGGCTAGAGTTCGAATTTAAACGGTGTTTGTCTCGCTTAACGGAAATGCAAAGTCATGAGTACCTAGCTAAAGAACACTTGGCTTAGGTTCCAGCCTTTCGAGAAAAATAAGCAGAAAAAATTAGTGATTGAGTGCAAAAAAAGGTGATTTTTTCTTCGCCCTTCTCTATAATCCTGCGACCCACCGTTACTGCAGACCTGATTATCGAAGTTATTCGAGATAGAAGGTCGAGAGTGCCAACCGCTCGAAGGGGTGATGACTGGGCTCTTAGACAGTGTGGGAGCACAGCGGTGTGTTCCTTTAAAGTTTAAATTTGAATTAACGGGTTATTATTAGCATGAAAACTTTCGTTGCTAAACCAGAAACTGTAAAACGCGACTGGTATGTTGTAGACGCTGAAGGTAAAACTCTTGGCCGTCTAGCAAGTGAAATTGCATCTCGCCTACGTGGCAAACACAAAGCTGAGTACACTCCACACGTTGACACTGGTGATTACATCATCGTTGTAAACGCGGAGAAAGTTACTGTAACTGGTAACAAAGCTGCAGCAAAAACTTACTACCGTCACACTGAATTCCCTGGTGGTATTAAGTCAATCACTTTTGACAAGCTGATTGTTCGTAAACCAGAAATGGTCATTGAGCTGGCAGTTAAAGGTATGCTACCACGTGGTCCTCTAGGCCGTGCTATGTACCGTAAGCTGAAAGTTTACGCTGGCGCTGAGCACAACCATGTTGCTCAACAACCAAAAGTACTAGACATCTAATTGGGGATTTCGAAAATGGCAGAGAATCAATACTACGGCACTGGCCGTCGCAAAAGCTCAGCTGCACGTGTTTTCATCAAACCAGGCAGCGGCAACATCGTAATCAACAAGCGTGCGCTTGAAGAGTACTTCGGTCGTCCAACTTCTTGCATGGTTGTTAAGCAACCTCTTGAATTGGTAGACATGGTAGAGAAACTAGATCTATACGTAACTGTAAAAGGTGGCGGTATTTCTGGTCAAGCGGGTGCAATCCGTCACGGTATCACTCGTGCTCTAATGGAATACGATGAATCTCTACGTCCTGCTCTACGTGCTGCTGGCTACGTTACTCGTGACGCTCGTTGCGTTGAACGTAAGAAAGTTGGTCTACGTAAAGCACGTCGTCGTCCACAGTTCTCTAAGCGTTGATTTTACGTTTACAGAGAATTTCTCTTGGATTTATCCATGGAAATTGTGGTTCAAAGCTCGGCTATATGCCGGGCTTTTTGTTTATTTTGAATTAGTTATTCTCCTTTCTTTGTTACACCTCACATCAAATATTTAGAATTTTGCCGCTTTTGTGACGACGTGAGCGATTTACCTCACAAATGTTACAAAAAGGTAGCTTTATCTTGTCAAAAAGTAGGGTTTTATTTATCATTTCTCGTCAATAAATAGAACTAGATTCATATTTTGTTAGCCATGCTCTATTAGCGGAACAATCACGATCCAAAAGGAGCAAATGGGAGAATGTTTGGATGAGCAACGCGCCTTTAAATAACGGCCGCAGGCGTTTTCTGACCGCAACAACCGCAGTGGTTGGTGGGTTGGGGGCAGCTGCCGTCGCCGTTCCTTTTATCAAATCCTGGAATCCGAGTGCCAAAGCGAAAGCAGCTGGTGCGCCGGTGGAAGTGGATATCAGTAAAATTGAAGCCGGTCAGATGATTCGCGTCGAGTGGCAAGGCAAACCTGTTTGGGTTGTACGCCGCACACAAGAAGTTCTGGAAAACCTGAAAACGATTGGTGGTCAACTTCGTGATCCTCAGTCCGAAATGGAACAACAACCAGCTTATGCTCAGAATGAGTTTCGCTCAATTAAGCCTGAGTTCTTCATTGCGGTTGGTTTTTGTACACACTTGGGATGTTCCCCAACGTACTTACCGGATTCTTTCTCAGAGCAAGTTCAAGGGGTTAAATCGGGCTTCTTCTGTCCATGCCATGGTTCTAAGTTTGACATGGCTGGGCGAGTATTCCAGGGCGTTCCAGCTCCATTGAACCTAGTTATTCCTAAACACATGTATTTGAGCGATGACAAGCTACTGATTGGTGTTGACGAGGGAGATGCATAATGCAAGCACTGTTAGATTGGGTTGAGAAACGAATCCCAGCGATGAATGCTTACAAAAAGCATTTGTCCGAATACCCGATGCCAAAGAACTTCAACTTTTGGTACCTTTTTGGTTCTTTAGCCATGCTTGTTCTCGTCAATCAGATCCTAACGGGAATTTGGCTGACGATGAACTACGTTCCTTCGGGTGAAGGTGCGTTTGCTTCAATCGAATACATCATGCGCGATGTGGAGTACGGCTGGTTGTTGCGTTATATGCACTCGACTGGCGCGTCTGCATTCTTCGTCGTCGTTTATCTGCATATGTTCCGTGGCTTGATTTACGGTTCATACCAGAAGCCACGTGAGTTGCTATGGATCTTCGGTATGTTGATCTTTTTGGTGCTAATGGCAGAAGCCTTTATGGGATATCTACTGCCTTGGGGCCAAATGTCTTACTGGGGCGCTCAGGTAATCATTTCGCTGTTTGGTGCGATTCCGGTTATTGGCGATGATCTTACACTGTGGATTCGTGGTGATTACATCATCTCAGGTGCGACGTTAAACCGCTTCTTTGCACTGCACGTTATTGCCTTGCCGATTGTACTGCTACTACTTATCGTGTTGCACATTCTGGCTCTGCACGAAGTAGGGTCTAACAACCCAGACGGTATCGAGACCAAGCTGCCAAAAGGTAAAATGGGCGCGGATTACAAGTCGCAGTTCAAGTTCCATGAGTACTACTCAAACAAATACGACATCATCGATTCGATTCCATTCCACCCATATGGAACGGTGAAAGATTTGGTGGGTGTTGCCGGGTTCCTGTTCTTGTTCTGTTACGTGTTGTTCTTTAATCCAGAGATGGGCGGTTACTTCCTTGAGCCACCTAACTTTGAAGCAGCAAACCCACTAAAAACGCCAGAGCATATCGCTCCGGTATGGTACTTCACCCCGTTTTATGCAATTTTGCGTGCGGTACCTGACAAGTTAATTGGTGTCGTTGCAATGGGACTTTCGATTGTCTTCTTGTTCCTACTGCCGTGGTTTGATCGTTGTAAAGTTCGCTCTTACCGTTATCGTAGCAAAATTCATTTGATTAACATCATCCAGTTTACGATCAGCTTTATTGCTCTGGGTATTCTTGGTGCGTTGCCTGCAACCCCAACATACACATTGCTCGCGCAGATCTTTAGCTTAGGTTATTTCATGTTCTTTATTCTCCTGTATGTGTACAGCAAGAATGAAGCAACAAAACCATTACCAGAGAGGGTGACATTCAAATGAAGAAATGGATTGTAATTCTGTTTGCAATGTTGCCATCACTGGCGATGGCGGCGGGTGCTAATGTTCACTTGGATAAGGCAAATGTTGACCTATCCGATCAGGCATCGTTGCAAAACGGCGCAAAACTGTTTATGAACTACTGTTTCGGCTGCCACTCAACGCAATATCAGCGTTATGAGCGTGTTGCAAATGACATCGGTATTCCAACGGATCTGATGAAAGACAACCTGATGTTTAATCCAGAGTCGAAAATTGGTGACTTGATGGTCAATGCCATGCCACCTAAACAAGCGGCAAACTGGTTCGGTGCGCCGCCACCAGATTTGACTTTGGTGGCTCGTGTGCGTGGTGCTGACTGGATTTACACCTACTTACGTTCGTTTTATGTGGATCCATCGCGCCCATTTGGTGTCAACAACATCGTTTTCCCAAGTGTAGGTATGCCTCATGTGCTCGAAGAGTTACAAGGCATTCCAACACCAGTATACGAAACCAAAGTTGTTGACGGCCATGAAGTGCAAGTTGTTGTCGGCACCGAAAGTGACGGTACAGGCGAGCTGAGTAAGGGTGAGTACGACAGAGCTGTGCTTGATCTGGTTAACTTCCTCGTTTACTCGGGTGACCCAGTGAAACTTGAGCGTCATAATCTTGGCTGGTGGGTTATGGCCTTCCTTGTGCTGTTTACTATCGTGGTTGTGATGCTGAAGAAAGAGTATTGGCGCGATGTGCATTAATTGTGCTATCATGCTGCGCTAATTCTCAATTTTATTGACAGATCAATGGAGGCTTAGCCTCCATTGTTTTTTTCTATCCTAAGTGTACTGGAGGGCCCATGGCTTTAGCTGCCAATAAACGTTCTGTGATGACTTTATTCTCAAGTGCATCAGATTTGTACAGCCACCAGGTGCGTATTGTTCTGGCTGAGAAAGGGGTAAGTGTTGAGGTTGAACTGGTTGATGAAACCAACTTACCAGCAGAGCTTATCGAGCTAAATCCTTACAAGTCAGTGCCAACTCTGGTGGATCGCGAACTGGCATTGTACGACTCTAAGATCATCATGGAGTACTTGGATGAGCGCTTCCCACACCCGCCATTGATGCCTGTATACCCTGTTGCTCGCGGTAACAGCCGTCTGATGATGTACCGTATCGAACGTAACTGGTATTCATTAGCGGAGAAAGTGGCGAAAGGCAACGGTGAAGAGTCAGAGAAAGCGCGTGTTAAACTGCGTAATGATCTGCTGACATTAGGGCCACTTTTTGGTGAATATGAGTACTTCATGAGTGAAGAGTTCAGCTTGGTTGATTGCTATCTTGCCCCATTATTGTGGCGTTTACCGCAATTGGGTATTGAGCTCGTTGGTCCTGGCTCTAAAGAGATCAAGACTTATATGAACCGTGTTTTTGAACGTGATTCATTCCTCGCTTCTTTGACTGAAGCTGAACGTGAGATGCGTCTGGTTCGTTAAGTTATGGAAATTGCTAATATGACTGCCCGCCGCCCCTATATGCTCCGTGCATTTTATGATTGGTTGGTGGACAACGATCTGACGCCACATCTGGTGGTTCAGGCGACAATGCCGGGTGTTCGAGTACCGCTTGAGTTTGTTCAAGATGGGCAGATCATCTTAAATATTGCGCCAAGAGCAGTAGGCCAGCTGGAACTTGGCAACGAGGCGATTTCGTTCCATGCTCGTTTTAGCGGTCGTCCTCATTCCGTCATCGTACCGCTTCATGCTGTGTTGGCGATTTATGCTCGAGAGAACGGCGCTGGCACCATGTTTGAGCCAGAAGAAGCCTACACCAACGTGACTGGTGAGATTGAAGAAGAGTGGCTTGATGACGTGGATGATTCGGAGTTGTCATTAGATGACCTTGATTCAGACACAGTTTCAACAGAAAACTCTAACGCTGAAGTGACTCGACCTAAAGGCAAGCCAAGTTTAAGAGTGGTCAAATAAGCGTTGTCAGGTAAAACAAAAAGCAGCAAACGCTGCTTTTTGACTTTTTATAGCTTGTGATTTATCCGTTACTGCTCTGCGGTTTTCGCGTTGCCATATTCAAAGGCGCGGATCACTTGTTTAACGCCAGAAATGTTGCGAGCGATTTCAGTGGCCTTTTTCGCTTGAGCTTCTGTGACGTAGCCAAACAGAAACACCTCTTTGTCTTCGGTAATCACTTTGACTTTGACGCCATTGAGCTCCGATTCGGCCAACAATGCGGATTTGACCTTAGTGGTTATCCAACTGTCGTTACTGATTTCAGAGACACCGAGCGGCGCTTTCACCCGGATCTGATTGTGCAGTACGGTAACCCCTTTAACGTTGCGCGCCTGGCTTTCGAAGCTTGCCCGTTCTTCGGCGCTAGAAGCCTGCCCCATCAAAACCACCGTACCGTTGTATGAGCTGGCGACGATTCTGACATTGCCCACATATGGGGCTTTGTTGCCGATAGCGGCGATTTCAAACTCGATATTGTTGTCCTGCCAAATCTCTTTGGTGGTTCTGGTATCAGTGACGATATTCGCGGTGGTTGCCGCACCAGCAATAAACAGCCCTGCGCATCCGCTGAGCATCAGGGTTGAGAGTAGCAATAGTGAGTAACGCAACATTCTTATTCCTCATGGGTTGGGAAGAGCACCTGATCGATGAGATCGCACAAGCAGTGCAAGGTCACCATATGAACCTCATGGATACGTGCAGTGCGATGGGAGGGAATGCGAATTTCCACATCGTTTTCACCTAAAAGCCCAGCCATTTCTCCGCCATCTTTGCCGGTAAGTGCAATGATCGTCATGTCACGCGTTACCGCCGCTTCCATCGCTTTGATGATGTTTTTACTGTTACCACTGGTGGAAATAGCGAGAAGAATGTCGCCTGGTTGACCAAAAGCGCGCACCTGCTTGGAAAAAATTTCTTGATAGTGATAGTCGTTCGCCACGGCAGTTAGCGTGGTGTTGTCTGCGGTCAGTGCCATTGCGGGTAGACTTGGCCGTTCGGTTTCAAAGCGGTTAAGCAGACAAGAGACAAACTGTTGGACATTGGCTGCTGAACCGCCGTTGCCGCAGCAGAGAATTTTGTGTCCGTTGAGCAGCGTGGCAACCATCGCTTGCGCGGCATGGGTAATCGCATCGGGCAGTGCTTCTGCCGCTGCAATTTGAATCTGAATACTTTCGGTAAAGCTGTCTTTAATGCTGTCGAGCATTGGTTATCCTTGCGTGATGGCGTTATCTATCCACTGGAGATCGTCGCCATTATTGTGTATTGCAATCACATCAAAGCGGATCGCGGTGTTACAAGCGTTGTATCCGTGTTGGTCTAGCCAAAGATAAGCGGTTTTGAGTAACTTGTTTGCTTTTGCGGCAGAGACCATTTCGGCGGCGTGGCCGTAGTATACGCTTTTCCGGTATTTTACTTCTACAAACACAATGGTTTCACCATCGCGGAAAATAAGGTCAATTTCACCTAATTTAGTGTTGAAGTTTTGTTCAATAAACACCAATCCTTGGCGAATAAGCCAATGCTTTGCCAGGGATTCGTATTGTTCACCGACAGCGCGGCGATTAAAGAGCGCCATGCTCTGACCAACTGATTTCACGCTGCACCACACAATTGTTGTCGATGGTGAGCAGGCCTGTTTTGCCATTGACGGAATGGCCTGGAACCACTTTCATCTGCGGCAACTCTGCCAAAAGTTTGTAAGAGTCCATCCCGAGTGCCTGTAAGCGCTTTTGCACATTTGACTGTTCGGGCCACAATTGGTTCATTTGGTTATCCAGCGCAGGGCTTGCGTGGATCAGCAGCGGAATGTCACTGTAAGCAATGCCAGAGAGATCTTCATATTGCTTCTCACCACTGTTACTCATGGAGTTGGAGAACAGTTTCGGCGGCTTAGTGTCTGGGTTTATGGCTACTTCAATAAAGGGTTTAATGAGTGTCAACTCAGAGCTGCGCGCGGCAATGTACACTGCATCGATATCACGGCGGCTGCGTGGTTGAGTTTCCATCGGCACGTTCATCAGGCTTTCCATCTGCGCGATGCGCTGCTGGCTCTCTTGCAAACCAAAGACAGAGTTGATGTCTCGTTGTAGCTGGCGTTTGTCACCAAAGTAACTGACTGCGGGTTTATCGGCGCTGTATTTTTGCCATTCTTGCTCAAACGCGGCGACTACGCGCTGACCCAATGTGCCTTGAGGTGCCAGAATGAGCGGGTATTTGTAGCCTTCTGCAAACAGATGTTTTGCCGCTTGCGCCACCTCTTGTTCTGGCGAGAGAGCGACGTAGCAAATGCCTGTGCCCGCTTGAATGGTGTCGGGGATGTTCAATGCCAAAGATGGAATTTGTGTCTTGCCGTTTTCGTCTTGCAGCTCTTGCTGTAAAGCTTCGATCATCTCTTTGCGCAGTGGCCCAACGACAAAATCGATTTGCTCGTCAATCAGGCGCTGCTTGATTTGTTTGGCTTGGTAGAGATTGGTATCAATCACGGTCAAGGTGGCATTTGGATCCCGCCCAGTGTCATTCATCATGGCAAAAATGAAGCCGTCACGAACCAGTTGCGCTTGTTTCGCGAACTTACCGCTGAGTGGCAGAAGCAAAGCAGTATTGACCGGTTTGATTATCTCCAGTGCCAAAATCGATTGGATTTCAGCTGGGGTATAAATCGCGGCCGGATGATTTGGGTTCTCAGCAAACCAATGCTCTAGGGTATTTTTTAGCTGGGGAATATTCCCAGCCATGTTTTTCATGTAAATCGCCAGTTGCAACCAGCCGTCCAGTACCTCTTCATCGGATTCGGTATGCAGTTGCGTGATTTCGTACTGTGAATAACGGCTGAAATTGGCCCAAATTTGTTCCGCGATGGCACTTTTTTGCTCTTCTGGTACGTATTGACTGAGCGCGACCCATTGGCGGTTAGCTTCAAAGGGGCGATCAAGCGCTTGAAACGCTTGCGCGCGCAGAGTGTAGTACTGTTGCCATTGGCTGTCAGCCAGCGTCCACCACGTCTTGAAATTGAGCAGCTCGGTGATCAAGCGAGGTTGATTTTTCTTTTGGTGGTAAGTGGCTCTGGCTAGTTGCCATTCGGCTTGCTGTTGCTCGCTCATGGGCAGACGAGCTAAGCGCTGGATAAGTAAATCTGCTTGCTCTAACTGATTGGCCTGTAGTGCCGCTTTGGTGGCCATAATTAGCCAGTCGGTTTGCAAACTGCCTTGACTACTGTCGGCATTGATAATGTAAGCTTCAACGGACTGGCTCGGCTCAAGGGTAATGTCAACACTGGTCGGCATCTTCGGCGCCGAAGAACAGGCCGCTAAGGTAATTGCCAGTGCAACAGGGGTGAGTAGGCGTGGTACACTGAGTCTCTTATGGTTAATCATTGCCGTGAGTTCTCTATAATTCCGTACAAAATTGTCTCTATCTTAATCGTTGAAGTGATGGTAAACAAATGACAGATAAAAATAACTTACCCGCCACGGGTGCCACCCTCTACATTGTTCCTACTCCAATTGGGAACTTGGGGGACATCACCCATCGCGCCATCGAAGTACTATCAACGGTCGATCTCATCGCGGCCGAAGATACACGTCATACAGGTAAATTGTTGTCTCACTTCAATATTCAAACTAAAACCTTTGCCTTGCATGACCACAATGAACAGCAAAAAGCACAGGTGCTGGTCGATAAACTGCTCGCTGGGCAAAACATCGCTTTGGTCTCTGATGCAGGGACGCCGCTGATCAGTGACCCAGGGTATCATCTGGTTTCCCAATGTCGTCAGGCCGGCGTTAAAGTTGTGCCCCTGCCTGGCCCTTGCGCGGTCATTACCGCTTTGTCTGCATCGGGCTTACCTTCGGATCGATTCAGTTTCGAAGGCTTCCTACCTGCCAAAAGTAAAGGCCGTAAGGATAAATTGCTTGAGATTGCAAAGGTAGAGCGTACCTGTATTTTTTATGAGTCACCACATCGAATCATCGACTCACTGCACGATATGCTGGAAATTCTTGGGCCAAATCGTGAAGTGGTGCTGGCGCGAGAGTTGACTAAAACCTTTGAAACCATCCAAGGAATGCCGTTGGGTGAGCTGGTCGACTGGGTGAAAAGCGATGAAAACCAGCAGAAAGGTGAAATGGCGTTATTGATCCATGGTTATCGTGACAGTGCAGAAGACGGTCTGCCGGAAGAAGCGCTGCGCGCATTGACCATCTTGCTTAAAGAGTTGCCGCTCAAACGTGCCGCTGCCATGGTCGCGGAAATTTACAACGTGAAGAAAAATGCCTTGTACAAATGGGGTTTGGAAAACCTCGACCAGTAATGGTTCGTGCCATTGGGCGAGTCGGTTGTGCAAATGAGCGCTAATTTGCGCCGATAATGTGATCTGACTAGACACCTTAGTGAGAAGGCTATACAATCCGCCCTCGGAGCTGACTGGGTAGTCGCTGCTTTGTTGATGTCCTTAGGGAGACTGACAAAGGGGAGGAAAGTCCGGGCTTCATAGAGCAAGGTGCCAGGTAACGCCTGGGGGGCGCAAGCCTACGACAAGTGCAGCAGAGAGAAGACCGCCGATGGCCCTTTTTTTCGTTAGAGAAAGGGGGATCAGGTAAGGGTGAAAGGGTGCGGTAAGAGCGCACCGGACGACTAGTAATAGTTCGTAGCAGGGTAAACTCCACCTGAAGCAAGACCAAATAGGCCTCCACATTGCGTTGCTCGCGTAAGGAGGCGGGTAGGTTGCTCGAGCCAGTGAGTGATTGCTGGCCTAGACGAATGGCTACCGCCGCGCAAGCGGAACAGAACCCGGCTTATGTGTCGGCTCCACCTCTTTAAACCCATCATTACTTGTTAATGATGGGTTTTTTGCTTTTTATTGACGTATTTTATTCACCAACCCATAAACTTGGCGCTATATCACGCCTAGGCCCAGTCTAGTAGTGGCGCTCATGATGGAAATCAGTACACTAATGATTCGCCGCCCAAGGCTTAGCACATTCAACGAGAAGACCATGACCAATACATTCCAGCACATCTCCGTATTACTCAATGAATCGATCGATGGCTTAGCGATCAAGCCCGACGGGATTTACATTGATGGAACGTTTGGCCGCGGTGGTCACAGTCGGACCATTTTGTCGCGCTTGGGCGAAAATGGCCGCCTTTACAGTATCGATCGCGATCCGCAGGCGATTGCTGAAGCGGGCAAAATTGACGATCCACGTTTCACCATTATCCATGGCCCATTCTCTGGCATGGCCAAGTACGCTGAACAGTATGATTTAGTCGGCAAGGTGGATGGTGTTTTACTCGATTTAGGCGTTTCTTCCCCTCAGTTGGACGACGCTGAACGCGGCTTTAGCTTTATGAAAGATGGCCCACTCGACATGCGTATGGATCCCACGTCGGGCATTCCAGTCTCGCAGTGGTTGCTTGAAGCGGATCTTGATGACATCACCTGGGTGATCCGCGAGTTCGGCGAAGACAAACATGCCCGCCGCATCGCCAAAGCGATCGTCGCTCATCGGGAAAATGAAGAGAAAGAGCCACTGACGCGTACGTCACATCTGGCCAAATTGATCTCTGAAGCGGCGCCAAAAAGTTTCAAAGAGAAAAAACACCCAGCGACGCGCACTTTCCAAGCTTTTCGCATCTACATCAACAGTGAATTGGAAGAGATCGACACCGCATTAAAAGGCGCTGCATCGATCTTGGCTCCACAAGGGCGTTTGTCGGTCATCAGCTTTCATTCGCTGGAAGATCGCATGGTGAAACGTTTCATGCGTAAGGAGAGCAAAGGGCCAGAAGTGCCTTACGGTATCCCGATGACCGAAGCGCAAATTCAGGCATTAGGCTCGGCGAATATGAAAACGGTTGGTAAAGCGATTATGCCAACGGAAGCGGAAATTGAGATGAACCCTCGTTCGCGCAGTTCGGTTCTTCGTATTGCTGAAAAACTCTGATTCATGGCAAAGCGCACGCCCAATCTCGCCAAATTAATTTTGCTCGACTTACTCACTGTAGGTCGGGTGCCGCTTTTGCTGCTGCTGTGCATTTTTGCGACGGCAATGGCCGTGGTCTTTGCCACGCACCACACTCGTCAAGCGATCACCTTTAAAGATCAAACCTTGCAAGAGCGCGAGCATCTCGACAGTGAGTGGCGTAACTTAATGCTGGAAGAGACGGCACTGGCTGAGCACAGCCGAGTACAGGAACTGGCGAAGAAAGAGTTGGAAATGCGCCGCCCGGATGGTGACAAAGAAGTGGTGATCAATCTGAAATGATGGCGAAAAAGAGCAAAAGTAAACTTCAGTCGTCAGAGAGAGAGCAAGCGAGCCCGGTACTGATCCGTTGGCGCTTCCATCTGGTGCTGTTTTTTGTCTTCTTGGCGTTTGCAGCCTTGGTGGCACGTTTGGCGCTGATCCAAGTGGTGGAGCCTGATAACCTGATCCGTGAAGGAGACTTGCGTTCGATTCGAGTCAAAGCGCTGCCTTCTGCTCGAGGGATCATTTCGGATAGAAACGGCGAGCCGCTGGCGGTGAGTGTCCCGGTGGAAGCCGTGTGGGCCGATCCGGTGACCATTTTCAAAGAAAAAGGCTTGGATAATCCGCAGCGATGGTATGCCTTAGCGGATGTGCTTGGGCTTGAGCGTGACGAACTGATCGAGCGAATTCGCCGTAATGAAACTCGGCGCTTTATTTACTTGCAGCGTCAAGTTAGTCCTGCGATGGCCAACTATATTCGCGAGCTGAAATTGCCGGGTGTGGGGTTGAAAGAGGAGTCTCGCCGCTATTATCCCGCCGGAGAAGTGAGTGCGCACCTAGTGGGCGTGACTGGTATTGACGGCCACGGCTTGGAAGGGGTTGAGCGCAGTTACGACAATTGGCTGACGGGCGAAGCGGGGAAGCAGACCATCCGTAAAGACCGCTATGGCCGTGTGGTGGAAAACATTGCGCTGGAAGAGCGTCAAGAAGGCAAACCGCTCAATCTGACCATTGATCAACGTTTGCAAGCAATCGCCTATCGCGCCATCAAACAAGCGGTGGCGGATCATCGTGCGACGTCGGGGTCGGCGGTGATGTTAGATGTCAAAACAGGCGCGGTACTGGCGATGGTCAACGCCCCATCTTACAACCCTAATAACCGCAGTGATTGGCAAAGTTATAAAATGCGCAATCGCGTGATTACTGACTCTTTGGAGCCTGGCTCGACCGTCAAACCGTTTGTTATTCTCGCGGCACTGGAAAACGGCGTTGCGACGAAAGATACCGTAATTGATACGGGCAACGGCATTTTGCAAGTGGGAGGCAGCCGAGTACGTGATGTCTCGAAAGTCGGTAAGGCCAATCTCACCGAAATCCTCAAAAAATCCAGTAATATCGGCGTGACGAAACTATCGATGGAGATGCCGATTGAGGCACTACTTGGAATGTATAACTCGGTCGGTTTAGGCGAGCTATCCGGGCTGAACTTAGTGGGGGAAGTGACGGGTATTTTCCCCACGCGTACGCGCTGGTCACCGATTGAACGCGCTACGCTCGCTTTTGGCTATGGCTTGTCTGTGACACCAATCCAGTTGGCGCACGCCTATGCGACTTTAGGTAACGAAGGCAAATATGAGCCGATCCACATTATCGAAAGTCATGAACGCGACATGGCCAAGCAGGTGGTGTCGCAAAAGCATGCACGAGAAGTGCTGAATATGTTGGAAACCGTGACGCAAAAAGGCGGCTCGGCCCGTCGTGCGGCTGTACCCGGCTATCGGGTCGGGGCGAAAACCGGCACCTCGCGTAAAGCGAGCGCGGGTGGATACAGTGATGAATACATCACCTATACCGCCGGCGTTGCGCCAGTGAGCGATCCGCGCATTGCGCTGGTGGTGGTGGTGAACGAGCCGCAGGGTGATGATTACTACGGTGGCTCGGTCGCTTCGCCAGTCTTTTCCGAAATTATGAAAGGGGCGCTGCAAATCTTAAATGTCGCTCCAGATGAAAACCAGTTCCAGAATTAACTGAATACCTGAGCTTAGCTCGGAGAATTGAAACCATGACAACATCCATCAGTTTGGCCAGCTTGTTATCGCCTTGGGCGATTTATCCAGAGCTCAATGCCGTAACGGTCACTTCCCTTGAGTTGGACAGCCGCAAGATTCGTGCTGGGGATACCTTCGTCGCAATGATTGGCCAGCAAAACGACGGTCGCCGTTTTATCGATACCGCCATCGCCAATGGTGCCAACGCGGTGATCGCCAGTGCTTGCTCTCAGTATGCGCACGCCAGTTTGGAATACCGAGGGGATGTGCCTGTGGTGTATGTCGAGCAGCTCGATATGCAGCTTTCGGCCATTGCCGGGAAACTCTATCCACATCCGCAGATGCGTTTGATTGGCGTGACGGGCACCAACGGTAAAACCACCATCACGCAATTGATCGCTCAGTGGCTACAACTGCTCGGTGAGTCGGCGGCGGTGATGGGGACAACAGGTAATGGTTTTCTGCATAACTTGCAGCCCGCCGCCAATACCACAGGTAGCGCCGTCGAAGTGCAAAAAACGTTAGCGACGCTAGCGCAGCAAGGCGCACAAACCACTGCCTTGGAAGTCTCTTCTCACGGTTTAGTGCAAGGGCGAGTGAAAGATCTCAACTTTGCCGCAGGCGTGTTTACCAACTTAAGTCGTGACCACCTCGATTACCACGGCACGATGGAGGCTTATGCACAGGCCAAAATGAGCCTGTTTACTGAACATCAATGCCAGCAAGCGATCATCAATGTCGATGATCCGATTGGCGCTCAATGGTTTGCCGAGCTTGAGCGCGGTATTGCTGTCTCGCTGCAGCCACAACCCTTCGCAGAGCGCACTCTTTGGGCAACGCGTGTCGACTACGCGCAAAGTGGCATCACGCTTGAGTTTGATGGCTGTTTCGGTATAGGCCGTTTTCAAGCGCCGCTGATCGGCGAGTTCAATGCCACCAATTTGATGTTGGCACTGGCCACCTTGCTCAGTCTCGGCTTTGATAAACAAGCGCTGCTCGATAGTGCGGTTCAATTGCAACCCGTTCTTGGCCGCATGGAGCTTTTCCAAGTTCCGGGCCGAGCAAAAGTGGTGGTGGATTATGCCCACACGCCTGACGCTCTGGAAAAAGCCTTGCAAGCGCTGCGCGTACATTGTTGCGGCAAACTTTGGGCCATTTTTGGTTGCGGTGGTGACCGAGACAAAGGCAAACGGCCGATGATGGCGGAAATCGCCGAGCGGCTGGGGGATCGTGTGATCCTTACCGATGACAATCCACGCAGTGAAGATGGCTCGCAGATCATCGCCGATATGTTAGCTGGCCTTACCTCGCCGCAGTTGGCGATTGTGGAACATGATCGCTTCAAAGCGCTGCAACACGCCTTGCAGCATGCCCATGCTGACGACATTATTTTATTGGCGGGCAAAGGGCATGAAGATTACCAAGTGTTATCCCATCAGACGATTCACTATTCTGATCGTGAATCGGCGCAGCAACTTTTAGGAATTCAGCCATGCTAGACACCACGCTTAGCCATTTGGCTCAGCTCACCGAAGGCCAGCTTATCGGTGAGGATGCCCTTTTTTCCAGTGTTTCAACCGACACCCGTCAGATCGAAAAAGGGGCGCTGTTTGTTGCCTTAGTGGGAGAGCGGTTCGACGCGCACCATTTTTGTCAGCAAGCGTTGCAGGCTGGTGCAAGGGCTTTATTAGTGGAACGCGCTCTCGATCTGCCTGTTGCGCAAGTGGTTGTCCAAGACACGAAATTGGCGCTCGGACAGTTGGCGGCCGATGTGCATCAGCGCTGCCAGACGGCGACGGTGGCGATCACCGGAAGCTGCGGAAAAACCACCGTCAAAGAGATGAGCGCCAGTATTTTGCAGCAAAAAGGCAAGGTACTGTTTACCGCCGGTAATTTTAACAACGACATCGGCGTGCCGCTTACGCTGCTGCGCTCACAAGAAGATGATGACTACGCGGTGATTGAGTTGGGTGCCAACCACATTGGCGAGATTGCTTACACCACCCGTTTAGTCAAACCGCAAATTGCGCTGGTCAATAACGTGGCGGCCGCGCATCTGGAAGGCTTTGGCTCGATTGACGGTGTGAAGCAGGCGAAAGGTGAAATCTATCAAGGGCTTGCTGCAGGCGATGTGGCAGTGGTCAACCTAGATAGTAATGGCGGAGAGGCTTGGCAATCGGTGTTGGCCGATAAAAAAGTCGTGACCTTCTCGGCGCACGATCCAAATGCCGACTTTTATGCCTCTGACGTTCATCTCAATGAAGAGGGCCAAGCAAGGTTTGTTTTGCACACGCCAAAGCAAGCTTTACCTATTTCATTGGGGATTATTGGTCAGCATAACGTCAGTAATGCGATTGCGGCTTCGATCATCGCGCTGCATTTTGGCGCGAGTGAGCAAGAAATTCAGGCAGGGCTGCGCAATTTGATGCCAGTAAAAGGCCGCGTGGATGTCCAACGTCTCACCGATACGATTAAACTCATCGATGACAGCTATAATGCCAGCGTCCCCGCGATGAAAGCGGCTGTGGATCTGTTGGCGAGCTTTTCAGGTACGCGCTGGCTAATTTTAGGCTACATGGCCGAATTGGGGGATGAAAGTCTTGCACTTCATCGTCAAGTCGGTGAACATGCTGCCCCATTTGGTTTTGAGCACGTTCTTACTTTTGGTGAGGACACACGAATTATTAGCGATCTGTGTCAGGGGCTTCACTTCTCTGACCATAGCGCCATGATCGATTATATCAAGCAGCATCTCGTTTCTGACACCGAATCGAGCCATACCTTATTGGTAAAAGGGGCGAACTCGGCTGGCATGAGCAAGGTTGTGGTTGCTTTGAAGGAGAACTTTAAATGATTATTTGGCTTGCCGAGCTGCTACAGCCATATTTTTCTTTTTTCCGTTTGTTTGAATACTTGTCGTTTCGCGCCATATTAAGTGTCCTAACGGCGCTTTGCCTCTCGCTTTGGATGGGGCCCAAGATGATCAAACGGCTGCAACTGCTGCAAATTGGTCAAGTGGTGCGCAATGAAGGGCCAGAGTCCCATTTCAGTAAGCGTGGTACCCCGACCATGGGCGGAATCATGATCCTAACGGCAATCACGGTTACGGTATTGCTGTGGGCAAACCTCTCGAGCCCCTATGTGTGGGCGGTGCTAGCTGTGTTGCTTGGTTATGGCGCAGTTGGCTTTGCCGACGATTATCGTAAAGTGGTGCGCAAAAACACCGATGGCCTGATTGCCCGCTGGAAGTATTTCTGGCAGTCGGCGATTGCGCTCGTTGTGGCGTTTGCCCTGTATGCGTATGGCAAAGACACCGCTGCCACTCAGTTAGTGGTGCCTTTTTTCAAAGATGTGATGCCACAGCTTGGCTTAATGTACGTCATTCTCACCTATTTTGTGATTGTCGGAACCGGAAACGCGGTTAATTTGACCGACGGGTTAGATGGTTTGGCCATCATGCCCACCGTACTGGTATCGGCTGGCTTTGCTGTAATCGCCTGGGCGACGGGCAACGTCAACTTCGCTCAATATCTGCATATTCCGTATCTGCCGCATGCCTCTGAGCTAGTGGTGGTGTGTACCGCGATGGTGGGCGCTGGGCTGGGCTTTCTATGGTTTAACACCTACCCAGCCCAAGTATTTATGGGCGATGTCGGCTCGTTAGCGCTTGGTGGCGCACTGGGCACCATCGCCGTATTGGTGCGTCAAGAGCTGGTGTTGGTGATCATGGGCGGTGTGTTTGTGATGGAAACCCTGTCGGTCATTCTTCAGGTTGGCTCATACAAGTTACGTGGCCAGCGCATTTTCCGCATGGCACCGATTCACCATCACTACGAATTAAAAGGTTGGCCAGAGCCGCGTGTGATCGTGCGCTTTTGGATCATCTCTATTGTTTTGGTCTTGATTGGTCTTGCGACGTTGAAAGTGCGTTAAGCGCGGTCTCGCCGCACAATTACAGTGTGAAAGAATATGGAACGTTGGCAATCGATAAAGAATGTGGTGGTCGTAGGGCTCGGAATAACCGGGCTCTCTGTCGTTAAACACCTGAGAAAAACACAACCTCAGTTGCAGCTTAAGGTGATGGATACTCGCCCAACGCCCCCGGGGGCAGACAAACTGCCAGCAGGCGTTGAGCTACATACCGGGGGCTGGAATGACGTTTGGCTGAGCCAAGCCGATCTGGTGGTCACCAATCCCGGAATTGCTTTAGCAACCCCACAGATTCAGGCTGTGCTTGCGAAAGGTACGCCCGTGGTTGGTGACATTGAGCTGTTTGCCTGGGCGGCAGACAAGCCAGTGTTGGCGATTACCGGTTCCAACGGCAAAAGTACCGTCACTGATCTGTGTGGTGTGATGGCCAATGCCTGCGGATTGAAAGCAGCCATCGGTGGCAACATTGGTGTACCTGCTCTTGATTTGTTGCAACAAGAGGCCGAACTCTACGTGTTGGAGTTATCGAGTTTTCAGCTGGAAACCACCGCCAGTTTGTCACTGGTGGCGGCGGCGTTTCTCAATCTTTCCGAAGATCACATGGATCGCTATCAGGGCATGGACGACTATCGCCAAGCCAAACTGCGCATTTTCCAACATGCGCAAACCGCCATCGTCAATCGTGATGATGTGCAAACTTATCCGCTCTCGCCGATGCCATTGCTCTCGTTTGGCTCTGATGCTGAAGAATTTGGCTTAATCACTTGGCAAGGTCAGTCATGGTTGGCGCAAAACGGTCAGCCCATCTTGCCAAGCAGCGAGTTAAAACTGGTGGGGCAGCATAACGTGGCGAACGTGTTGGTCGTGCTAGCGCTACTAAGCGCGGCAGGAATTGACTATCGGAAAGGACTAGAGACGCTCAAGTCTTACACCGGGTTGACACACCGGTGTCAGGTTGTCGCCGATAATCGCGGCATTAAGTGGGTCAATGATTCGAAAGCGACTAATCTGGCCAGCACTCAAGCGGCCTTGTCGGGCTTGCACTGCACGGGCAAGCTCTATCTGTTGGTCGGTGGCGACGGCAAAGGGGCCGATTTTTCACCTTTAGCGCCTGTTTTGGCCAATTTGCCCGTTGAACTCTGCTGTTTTGGTGCAGATGGCGATAAGTTTATGCCTTTACATCCGTCAGCCAAACGCTTTGAACGGATGGAAGATGTGATTGAGCAGATATCTGCGCAATTGCAACCGGGAGATATGGTGATGCTTTCGCCAGCCTGTGCTAGTTTTGACCAGTTCAGTAACTTTATGGCGCGCGGCGATCGATTCGCTGAGCTGGCGCGCCAGTACGCATAGCAATAGGTTCACCGTTTGGTCAAGGCAGCACATTTCAGAACAACTCTGCTCGGATGGTTTGGTCACAGCGCACCAGAGGCGCTGTTTGATCGCCAACTGGTGTGGATCGCGCTCAGTTTAATGTTGATCGGGCTGGTGATGGTCACGTCGGCCTCTTTTCCGATCAGCTCGCGGCTGACGGATCAACCGTTTCACTTTATGTTTCGCCATGCCACGTTTCTCTTTCTGGCATTGGTCACGTCGGCGGTAGTGTTACAAGTGCCGTTGGACAAGTGGCAGCGCTATAGTCCGTATTTGCTTGGCCTCTCTTTCACTCTGCTCGTGGTTGTGTTGCTGGCGGGGAAATCGGTCAACGGTGCATCGCGCTGGATCCCGCTAGGGCTGTTTAACCTTCAGCCTGCAGAAGTCGCCAAACTGTCACTGTTTATCTTTATGTCCAGTTATCTGGTGCGTAAACAGGATGAAGTGAGAGCGACTTTTTTTGGCGGCTTCATGAAACCGATCATGGTGTTTGCGGCGTTGGCGGTGTTGCTGTTAGGTCAGCCGGATTTAGGCACAGTAGTGGTGATGCTGGTGACACTGTTTGGCATGTTGTTTATTGCCGGGGCAAAGCTGAGCCAGTTTCTCGCCTTAATGGTGGCGGGCGTCAGCGCGGTCGTTGGACTTATCCTGATAGAGCCATACCGAGTGCGCCGAGTGACGTCGTTTCTTGACCCGTGGGAAGACCCGTTTGGCAGTGGCTACCAGTTAACGCAATCCTTGATGGCATTCGGCCGTGGCGAATGGTTTGGTCAGGGCTTAGGTAATTCGATTCAAAAACTTGAGTACTTGCCAGAGGCTCATACCGACTTTGTCTTTGCCGTGATGGCCGAAGAATTGGGTTTTATTGGCGTGGTGCTGGTGTTGATGCTGATCTTCAGCCTAGTGCTGAAAGCGGTATTCATTGGTAAGAAAGCCTTTGAGCATCAGTTCCAGTTTGGCGGTTATCTCGCTTTTGGTATCGGTATCTGGTTTGCCTTTCAAACTTTAATCAACGTTGGTGCGGCCGCGGGGATGGTACCAACCAAAGGCTTAACCTTGCCTTTGATCAGTTACGGTGGCTCGAGTTTGATTATTATGTCGGTGGCGGTGTCAATACTGCTGCGAATTGACCATGAATGTCGGCTGATGCCAGCCGTGAAAAAAGCAGAGTCACAAACACAAGATGAAAAAGAATAAACGACTGATGGTAATGGCCGGCGGAACCGGTGGACACGTGTTCCCGGGTTTGGCTGTTGCCAAAAAACTTCAGCAACAGGGCTGGGAAATCCGTTGGCTGGGCACGGCTGATCGCATGGAAGCCGAATTGGTGCCGAAACACGGCATTGAGATCGATTTTATTAAAGTCAAAGGACTGCGTGGTCAAGGATGGAAGCGTCTATTGGTTGCGCCGTTGCAAATCATCAACGCTATTTTACAAGCGAAAGCCCACATTAAAGCGTGGCAGCCGGATGCGGTGCTGGGAATGGGCGGCTACGTCAGTGGCCCGGGCGGCATCGCGGCATGGCTATCCGGCATTCCAGTGGTGCTGCATGAACAGAACGCGGTGGCGGGTTTAACCAATCAATGGCTGGCTAAAATTGCCAAAAAAGTGTTCCAAGCTTTTCCGGGCGCATTTCCACACGCAGATGTGGTCGGCAACCCGGTACGTGATGATGTGGTTGCTCTCGCTGAGCCGCTACAACGCATGCAAAACCGCCAAGGGCCAATCCGCATTTTGGTGATGGGCGGCAGCCAGGGCGCGCGCATTCTCAATCAAACTCTCCCTGCTGTTATGGCGACCTTAGGTAGCGGCTTTGAGATTCGCCATCAAGCTGGAAAAGGCAATGCGCAAGAGGTCGAACAAGCCTACCAACAAGCGGGCGTCAAACACGCACAAGTGAGTGAGTTTATCGACGATGTAGCCGCCGAATACGCATGGGCGGATCTGTTGGTGTGCCGCTCTGGTGCGTTGACGGTATCTGAAGTTTCTGCCGCGGGCGTGGCAGCCATTTTTATCCCGTTTATGCATAAAGATCGCCAACAAGCGTTGAACGCAGACCATCTGGTCGCCTGCGGCGCAGCGAAGATGATTGAGCAACCACAGTTGAGTGTGGAAAAACTGGTGGCTGACATCCAGCCTCTGGATCGCAACCGCTTACTTGCGATGGCAATAAAGGCCAGAGCCGCGGCACAGATCAACGCAGACCAAGTGGTTGCAGAGGCGATCATCGCGCTAACCAATAAGAATTAAAGAGTAGAGATCAATGACGATTCAACATACGCAAGATTTAGCCCAAATCCGAGCCATGGTGCCAGAGATGCGCCGTGTGAAGTCTATCCACTTCATTGGAATTGGTGGCGCGGGGATGAGCGGCATCGCGGAAGTCCTCTTGAATGAAGGCTACCAAATCACCGGCTCTGACATAGCAGAAAATGCGGTGACTGAACGTTTGGCGCAAAAAGGGGCCAAGGTATTTATTGGCCACCAAGCCAGTAATATTGACCAAGCGAGTGTCGTGGTGGTTTCAACGGCCATCAACGAGGCGAATCCAGAAGTGAAGGCCGCTCGTGAAGCGCGTATTCCGATTGTGCGCCGTGCTGAAATGCTGGCGGAGCTGATGCGTTTTCGTCATGGCATTGCCGTTGCGGGCACGCACGGCAAAACCACCACCACGGCGTTAGTGACACAAATTTACTCAGAAGCGGGGCTCGATCCGACGTTTGTCAACGGCGGATTAGTTAAAAGCGCAGGCACCAACGCGCGCTTAGGCTCAAGCCGCATCTTGATCGCCGAAGCCGATGAAAGCGATGCCTCTTTTTTGCACTTGCAGCCGATGGTCAGCATCGTCACCAATATTGAAGCCGATCATATGGACACCTATGGCGGTGATTTTGAAACGTTGAAGCAGACCTTCATCGATTTTCTGCACAATTTACCGTTTTACGGGCAGGCGATAGTCTGCATTGATGATCCGGTGATCCGCGAGCTGATCCCAAGAATTAGCCGCCAAGTGATCACCTACGGTTTTTCACCAGACGCCGACGTGCGTATTGAAAACTATCGCCAAGACGGGCAGCAAGGCAAATTTACCGTGGTGCGTAAAGATCGCGCTAATCTGGAGATCACCTTGAACATTCCGGGGCGACATAATGCGCTCAACGCTTCAGCGGCGATTGCGGTAGCAACCGAAGACGATATTAGCGATGACGCGATCTTGGCCGCAATGATTGGCACGCAAGGAACCGGTCGTCGTTTTGAGCACCTTGGCGAATTTGAGACGGGCAACGGCAGCGCCATGCTGGTGGATGACTATGGTCATCACCCAACCGAGGTCGGCGTGACGATCAACGCCGCGCGCAATGGCTGGCAGGAGAAACGCCTAGTGATGATTTTTCAGCCACATCGCTACAGCCGTACTCGTGATCTCTATGATGACTTTGCCAATGTGCTGGAGCAGGTCGATGTACTGATTATGCTGGATGTGTATGCCGCCGGAGAAAAGCCGATCGCGGGAGCCGATGGTCGTGCGCTCTGTCGTACCATTCGCAGCCGTGGCAAATTGGATCCGATTTTCGTTCCCGACTCGGCCCAGCTACCGTCAGTGCTTGCGAATGTGCTGCAAGATGGTGATCTGGTGCTGGCGCAAGGGGCAGGTGATGTTGGTAAAGTCGCTAGACATCTCGCCGCTTTGGAATTGAATATCGCCAAAATGAAATCATTGTCATAAATGGTGGGTATAAATACACAGAGCCGAACGAGGATCGCGGATTTCCGATAACTTGGTTGCGATTTCTTATTATCAGTATTTGATAGTTTATCAGAGCTCAGTATAATCCCAAGGTTAAAGTGCTTGCTTTTCGTATCGTGAATATTCAGAGAGAAAAGTCTAAATAAACTCAGTCAGGAAGCGCAAACTTTGACGGAACTGACAGTCGATGACGTTGAATTTCAACGTGAAAATCGAATAAATAAAACGCCTCATATTATTGGCGCTCTGTTTTTGGCCGTCGTTGTTACGTTAATTGGCTCGATTTTATATTCAACATTAAGTTGGATGTGGGACGATCAGCGTCTGCCGTTGTCAAAAATGATCCTACAAGGTGATTTGCGCTATGTGACACAAGAAGATGTGCAGCGTGCGCTCGCTCGTATTGATCACATCGGCACTTTTATGTCGCAAGATGTTGATGTGTTGCAACAAAGTGTAGAAGCATTGCCTTGGGTTGCTCATGCCGCCGTTCGTAAGCAGTGGCCAGATACAGTCAAAGTGTATCTGACGGAACATAGAGCCGAAGCCATTTGGAATGGTAACGCGCTGCTTAATGAACATGGCATGGTTTTTGATGGTGATATTGCCCAGTTAACAGAAGATAAAGTGAAACTTTATGGTCCAGTCGCTAGCGGTCCGGAAGTGCTCAATGTCTATCGGGAAATTAGTCCCGAGTTCGCAAAATTGGATTTATCGATATCATCGCTAGTGCTCAATGATCGCAGAGCTTGGCAAATTATTCTGGATAACGGTATTCGGCTAGAGCTTGGCAAAGAATCGTTAGCGGAACGCGTAGCGAGGTTTTTCTCGCTCTACCGCCAGCTAGGTAGTAAGGCGGAGAAGGTCAGCTATGTCGACCTCAGGTATGATACGGGAGCCGCAGTTGGTTGGTTCCCAGAACAAGAGTTAGGACAAGAGAATACAGATGACTAAGACCGCGGATGATAATCTTATTGTTGGTCTTGATATAGGCACTGCAAGCGTATTAGCTCTGGTAGGTGAAATACTGCCTGATGGTCAAATCAATATCATAGGTGCGGGAAGTAGCCCGTCGCGTGGTATGGATAAAGGCGGCGTGAATGATCTTGAATCTGTGGTGAAATCGGTACAGAGGGCGATTGATCAGGCCGAATTAATGGCTGAGTGCCAAATCAGCAACGTATTTATCTCTTTGTCAGGAAAACATATTGCCAGCCGTATCGAAAAAGGTATGGGAACAATATCTGACGAAGAAGTCTCACAGGAAGATATGGATCGTGCTATACATACTGCAAAATCCATAAAAATCGGTGATGAACAGCGTATCTTGCATGTGATTCCGCAAGAGTTCACCATTGACTATCAGGAAGGTATTAAAAATCCACTGGGTTTGTCTGGTGTGAGAATGGAGGTCAGTGTACATCTGATCTCCTGTCACAGCGACATGGCGCGCAACATCATCAAAGCCGTTGAACGTTGCGGGTTAAAAGTGGAGCAATTAGTGTTTTCAGGGCTTGCGGCAAGTAATGCGGTGATCACTGAAGATGAAAGAGAACTCGGCGTTTGTGTGGTCGACATTGGTGCAGGCACCATGGATGTTGCCATCTGGACGGGAGGGGCGCTGCGCCACACCGAAGTCTTTTCTTACGCAGGCAATGCGGTGACTAGCGATATTGCTTTTGCGTTTGGTACGCCAGTCAGCGATGCTGAAGAGATAAAAGTGAAGTATGGCTGCGCGCTGAGCGAACTGGTCAGCAAAGACGACACCGTCAACGTACCTAGTGTCGGAGGCAGACCATCACGAAGCCTACAGCGTCAAACGCTGTCGGAAGTGATTGAGCCGCGCTACACAGAATTAATGGGTTTGGTTAACCAGACCATAGAAACGGTGCAACTAAAGCTTCGTCAGGATGGCATCAAGCACCATTTGGCTGCGGGTGTGGTTCTAACGGGCGGTGCAGCCCAAATCGAAGGATTGGTTGAATGTGCGGAACGCGTTTTCCGCAATCAAGTTCGCGTTGGTAAACCGCTGGAAGTGAGTGGTTTAACCGATTATGTAAAAGAGCCGTATCATTCCACGGCTGTTGGATTACTTCATTACGCACGCGATATGCGAGCCAGTGATGATGGTGACTACAACGAGCCCAAACGTTCGGCGGTCACTGGCTTGTTTGGCAAGCTGCGTAATTGGATACAAAAAGAGTTTTAACCTGAGAGTTGCAGGAAAAACGGAGATAACACATGTTTGAACCGATGATGGAAATGTCTGACGATGCTGTAATTAAAGTCGTTGGGGTTGGCGGTGGCGGCGGTAACGCTGTAGAGCACATGGTGCGTGAATCCATCGAAGGCGTGGAATTCATCAGCGTCAACACTGATGCACAAGCGCTTCGTAAGACGAGTGTGGGGAACGTGATCCAAATCGGTGGCAACATCACCAAAGGTTTGGGTGCGGGTGCAAACCCCCAAGTAGGTCGTGACGCAGCTCTAGAAGATAAAGAAAGAATTAAAGAAGTGCTCGATGGTGCCGATATGGTATTTATCGCAGCTGGTATGGGCGGTGGTACCGGAACCGGTGCAGCGCCAGTGATTGCTGAAGTCGCGAAAGAATTGGGAATTCTGACCGTTGCTGTTGTGACTAAGCCATTTAGCTTTGAAGGTAAAAAGCGTTTAGCGTTTGCAGAACAGGGTATCGACGAGCTATCGAAACACGTTGACTCGCTGATCACCATTCCAAACGAGAAATTGCTCAAAGTGCTTGGTCGTGGGGTCACCCTTTTGGAAGCCTTTGCTAGCGCGAATGACGTACTAAAAAATGCCGTTCAAGGTATCGCAGAGCTGATTACACGCCCTGGCATGATTAACGTCGACTTTGCAGACGTACGTACAGTGATGTCTGAAATGGGGCACGCCATGATGGGTAGCGGTATCGCTAAAGGTGAAGACCGAGCAGAAGAGGCCGCTGAGATGGCAATTTCCAGCCCACTGCTTGAAGATATCGATCTTGCTGGCGCTCGTGGTGTTCTGGTGAACATTACGGCGGGTCTGGATATGCGTCTGGATGAGTTCGAGACAGTTGGTAACACGGTCAAAGCGTTTGCTTCGGACAATGCCACTGTGGTTATCGGTACTTCTCTAGACCCAGACATGGCAGACGAAATCCGCGTTACCGTTGTGGCGACAGGTATTGGTAACGACAAGAAACCAGACATTACCTTGGTTTCTGGCGGTAAAGCCAAAGTTACTCAACCTGTAGTCGCTGCGAAAGTGGAAGAAAAGCCGGCACAGAGTATGCAAGAGAGAGCTCAGGTTGCTCCTCAGCCATCCGCGCCAGTCTCTTCTTCTCAAAGCTCTGGTAGTCAGAATACGGCGCCTAAGCCAGAGAAAGAGAGCGGTTACTTGGATATTCCGGCATTTTTACGTCGTCAGGCTGATTAATACCCAAGCACAATTTGACACTGTTCAGAATTGTGGTAGCATTCACGGTCGGTGTACTATACGACCGTGTTTTGTAGCACTTTTATCGAGGCAAGCAGATGATCAGACAACGTACTCTGAAGGAAATGGTGAAAACAACTGGTGTGGGGCTCCACTCTGGTCGTAAAGTCACATTGACTCTTCGCCCTGCCGCTGCAAATACCGGTATTATTTATCGTCGTACGGATTTGAATCCGCCAATCGATTTTCCAGCGGATCCGGCTTCGGTCCGTGACACTATGCTATGTACTGCATTAGTGAGTGATGACGGTGTTCGTATATCCACTGTTGAGCATTTAAACGCTGCGCTAGCGGGTATGGGGATCGACAACATAATTGTTGAAGTAGACGCTCCTGAAATTCCCATTATGGATGGTAGCGCGAGTCCATTTGTTTATCTGCTACAGCAGGCGGGTATTGAATTCCAAAATGCGGCAAAGCGTTTTATTCGAATCAAGAAACCTGTGCGTTTTGAAGATGGCGATAAATGGGCTGAGTTTGTCCCATTTAATGGCTTCCGCATGGATTTTGAGATCGACTTTAACCATCCAGCCATTGAGTCTGACGAGCAACGTTTGTTGTTTGATTTCTCTTCGCAAGGCTTTGTACGTGAAATCTCTCGTGCTCGTACCTTCGGCTTTATGCGTGACATTGAGTACCTTCAATCGCAAAACCTCGTCTTGGGTGGCAGTTTTGATAACGCTATCGTACTGGATGATTACCGCATCTTAAACGAAGAAGGCTTGCGTTTTGAGAATGAGTTTGTGACTCATAAAGTTCTGGACGCGATTGGTGATCTTTACATGTGTGGTCACGCGATTATTGGTGAGTTCCGCGCCTACAAATCAGGGCACGGTTTAAACAACCAACTATTACGTGCAGTACTGGCAGATCAAGAAGCGTGGGAATGGACGACCTTCGAAGAAGAAGCGGGTTCGCCAGTGGCCTTTGCTGAACCGAATATGGTTTTCGCTTAAGCCGTCAGTCAATCGAATTTTAAAAGCCAGACGTAAGTCTGGCTTTTTGCTATCTAGCTATCCATTTTATACTTTTATCTGTACTTCCATCCCGACCCATTTGCCGCACGGCAATCTGCTGCCATTGCCATTGCCATTGCCATTGGAAAAACTGCGCCTCGCGCTTGGTTAGATAGAAGAGCTAAATCTCGGACATCTAGTGGTAACATCTTAAACGAGCCGTTGTGCTGCAATGGTGATCTAACACGACGACCCACCATTAATCTTAGCGATAAATGCACTTTAAGTTACCGTTTAACTAGAGTTCAAGGAGCTTTCACCTAATATTGATGCTGAATCCTCCACCAATATCAATAAAAACTTCAAAGCGCTTCAAACAATTGGGGTTAACAATGGTGATAAAAAAGAAAAATCCTTACACTAGACAGCATTATTTCCAATTTTAGCCTTGAAAATCCTACCTGACAGTACAATATCTGAGTTACATGATTTATCTCAGTATCCTTAGTTTAAGACTGGTAGAGACTGAAGGCATTTATCGTAGATCATAGATGATCTAGCAAAGAGAGATTCATAACAAATGATAACTAAGCTACTGACAAAAGTTATTGGTAGTCGCAATGATAGAACACTGCGTCGCCTTAGAAAGATTGTTAAAGAGATCAACAATTACGAGCCAACGTTCGAGGCTCTGTCTGATGAAGAATTAAAAGCAAAAACTGTTGAATTTCGTCAACGTCTTGAACAGGGCGAAACGCTTGACCAGCTATTGCCAGAGGCATTTGCGACGGTGCGTGAAGCGTCAAAACGTGTTTATGGTATGCGCCACTTTGATGTACAGCTGATTGGCGGCATGGTGCTTAATTCGGGACAAATTGCGGAAATGCGTACCGGTGAAGGTAAAACGCTGACGGCGACATTGCCGGCTTACTTGAATGCTCTGCCTGGAAAAGGGGTGCATATTGTTACCGTCAACGACTACCTTGCCAAGCGTGATGCCGAGACCAACCGACCGCTATTTGAATTCCTAGGCATGACCGTTGGCATCAATATTCCTAACATGCCTCATCCGGCGAAAAAAGAAGCCTACCAAGCTGATATTCTTTACGGTACCAACAACGAATTCGGTTTTGACTACCTGCGTGACAATATGGCGTTTCGCAATGAAGACCGCGTGCAGCGTGCGCGTTTCTTTGCTGTAGTCGATGAAGTGGACTCGATCTTGATTGATGAAGCTCGTACACCGCTGATTATTTCAGGCCCTGCGGAAGACAGTTCTGAGCTGTACACGCGGATCAACGCGCTCATTCCACTGCTGCAAAAGCAGGACAAAGAAGACAGCGAAGAGTACCGTGGTGATGGTCACTACACTGTGGACGAGAAGTCCAAGCAAGTTCACTTGACTGAAACCGGTCAGGAATTTGTTGAAGAACTGATGGTGAAAAATGGCCTGATGGAAGAAGGCGATACCCTCTATTCTCCGACCAATATCAGCTTGCTACACCATGTCAACGCAGCACTGCGTGCGCACGTTTTGTTTGAGCGCAACGTTGACTACATTGTGACCGATGATGGTGAAGTGGTCATCGTTGATGAGCACACTGGCCGTACCATGCCGGGGCGTCGTTGGTCTGAAGGTTTGCATCAAGCGGTTGAGGCAAAAGAAGGCGTCAAGATTCAAAATGAAAACCAGACGTTGGCTTCAATTACTTTCCAGAATTACTTCCGTCTGTATGAGAAACTGTCGGGTATGACAGGTACCGCAGATACCGAAGCATTTGAGTTCCAGCAAATCTATGGCTTGGAAACTGTGGTTATTCCAACCAACAAACCAATGATCCGTAACGATATGCCAGATGTGGTTTACCGCACTGAAGCGGAGAAATTTGCTGCAATCATTGAAGACATCAAAGAGCGCGTTGAAAAAGGTCAACCGGTTCTGGTAGGTACGGTATCGATTGAAAAATCGGAACTGCTGTCTAACGCGCTGAAGAAAGCCAAGATCAAACATAACGTCTTGAACGCCAAATTCCACGAGAAAGAAGCGGAAATCGTTGCCGAAGCAGGCAAGCCGGGCTCAGTGACTATTGCGACCAACATGGCCGGACGTGGTACCGACATCGTGTTGGGTGGCAGTTGGCAAGCTAAAGTTGAACAGATGGACAACCCAAGCCAAGAGCAGATTGATGCCATCAAAGCGGAATGGAAAATCGTTCATGACCAAGTACTAGACGCGGGTGGCCTACACATTATTGGCACCGAACGTCATGAATCTCGTCGTATCGATAACCAGTTGCGCGGCCGTTCTGGTCGTCAAGGTGATGCGGGTTCTTCGCGTTTTTATCTGTCGATGGAAGATTCCCTGCTGCGTATTTTCACCTCTGATCGCATGGCGGCCTTGATTCAAAGCGGCATGGAAGAGGGGGAAGCAATCGAATCGAAAATGTTATCTCGTTCGATTGAAAAAGCGCAGCGTAAAGTGGAAGGGCGCAACTTCGATATCCGTAAGCAATTGCTGGAATACGACGATGTGGCCAACGATCAACGTAAAGTGGTGTACGAACTGCGTGATGAGTTGATGGGCTCTGATGACATCAGCGAAATGCTTGAGCACAACCGTGTTGATGTCCTGAATAATGTGATTGATGAGTACATTCCGCCGCAATCATTGGAAGACATGTGGGATCTGCTTGGCCTGCAAGATCGCTTGAAGAACGATTTCGACCTCGATGCGCCGGTGAAACAGTGGCTGGAGCAGGACGATAAACTGTATGAAGAAGCGCTACGTGATAAAATCATCGATCTCGCGGTAGAAGTCTACAAAGCGAAAGAAGAAGTGGTCGGTGCACAAGTGCTGCGCAACTTCGAAAAATCAGTGATGCTGCAAACGCTAGATACCTTGTGGAAAGAGCATTTGGCGGCGATGGATCACTTGCGCCAAGGGATCCATCTGCGTGGTTATGCGCAGAAGAACCCAAAACAGGAATACAAGCGTGAGTCGTTCGAGCTGTTTGAAGGTTTACTGGAAACACTTAAGTCTGACGTGATTATGATCTTGTCAAAAGTGCGCGTTCAACAACAAGAAGAAGTGGAACGTATGGAAGCCCAGCGTAGAGCGCAAGCAGAAGAAGCGGCTCGTCGAGCGCAGGCGCAACACGCTGCGGCAGATAACCCACTGGCAGAGGGCGATGAGCACGTATCTCATCAACCAGCTGTACGCGATGAGCGTAAAGTGGGCCGTAACGAACCTTGTCCTTGTGGCAGTGGCAAGAAATACAAACAGTGTCATGGTCAGATCAACTGATCGTGACAGTATAAGTACAAAGAGTCGCCTAGGCGGCTCTTTTTGTATCAGTGAGATATCACCCGACGATAGCAGCGGGGAGCATAGAGAAAGGGGAAACGCACCAATGAAACGAATTCATATTGTCGCAGGTATTATTTTTAATCAGGACAAAAGTGAGATTTTTATTACCAAACGACCAGATGATAAGCACCAAGGTGGCTTTTGGGAGTTTCCTGGTGGCAAAGTGGAAATGGGTGAATCGGTCGAGCAAGCACTGGCCCGTGAGCTGGATGAGGAAATCGGCATTAGCGTGACTGAGCAGAGCCTGTTTGAGCACTTAGAGTACGACTATCCAGACAAGTCGTTAAAATTCGATTTTATCTGCGTACACGCCTTTGACGGTCAGCCCTACGGCAAAGAAGGTCAGCAGTATGCTTGGGTCAAAGTGTCTCAGTTAAGTGAATACGCCTTTCCCGAAGCTAACGTGCCAGTGCTGCAGCGAGTATTAAAAGAGTTTGCTTAATCTCTGGTCTCCCGTTGGGATTGTTGTTAGTTTATGTCGATATTTAAACGATTTGCCGCTCGGGTGGATCATGGATTAATGGAGAAAGATGCAATGGTAAGAATTGCAATTGCAGGGGCAGCGGGACGCATGGGGCGCAACCTAGTAAAAGCCGCTCATCACAACCCTTTAGCCGTGGTGAGTGCAGGCTCGGAGCGACCAGAGTCTTCACTGGTTGGGGTTGACTTAGGGGAGCTGTGCGGAGAAGGGAAATTTTCGGTATCGGTGACTGAGGATCTGGCTAAGGTTATTGACCAGTTTGACGTGATTATTGATTTCACCGCGCCAGCCAGCACATTAGCCAACTTGCAGTTGTGTCAGCAGCATGGCAAAAGCATCGTTATCGGCACCACTGGGTTTAGTGACGCGCAGCGTGAGCTGATTGACCAAGTGGCACAGCAAGTGCCTGTGGTGATGGCACCAAACTATTCGGTTGGCGTCAATCTGGTATTCAAGCTGCTGGAAAAAGCCGCCAAAGTGATGGGTGACTACAGCGATATCGAAATTATCGAAGCGCATCACCGTCATAAAGTGGATGCACCATCGGGCACTGCAATTGGCATGGGCGAGGCCATCGCGCATGCGATGGGGAACAAGCTCAGCGACGTAGCGGTGTACGCACGTGAAGGCATCACCGGAGAGCGCAGCCGCAATGAGATCGGTTTTGCGACTATTCGAGCCGGTGACATTATCGGTGAGCACACAGCTATGTTTGCCGATATTGGTGAGCGTGTGGAAATTACGCACAAAGCGACTGACCGTATGACGTTTGCCAATGGTGCGGTCAAAGCAGCGGTGTGGCTAAGCGGCAAACCCGCTGGTTTCTACACCATGACGGATGTGTTAGGGCTTAATGAGCTTTAATTAAATAATTATGCGCCGGCACTTGCCGGCGTTTCTTTATTTCTCGTTTTTTTTCTCTTAATCACCCATCGATTTTTTTCATTTTATGACTTACTTTTCTTGTTTTTTCTGTGCTTAGGTGTTGGTTTTTATTTGAGTTGCTCAAAAGTTGGATGAGTGGTTTGCTGCGCAACGTTTGCGTCAAAAACAAAAATGAAACTGTGATCTGGGATGGCGTTTAAAAGTGGTGTTTCATCGAAATTACCTCAAAGTGCCCTTTGCGGATTAATAAACTTATACTTTTGCGGTTATTTTATGGCTTTTTGCTTTAACTGGTCTAAATGGCAAATATGTTTTTGACTAATTGTTGACAGAAATCACGACGATCTTTAGAATACCGCCAATTTGTCTGATTTCCCCGAAATCTTCGGAACGTGGTGTTAAGGAAGGCAGGTTTGCAGTTTAATTTATTATTTTTGCATTTTTATTCCTGGAGGTTGTCTTGAGTAAATCAGCACTGTTAGTCCTAGAAGATGGGACAGTGTTCCGCGGAGTTTCCATTGGTGCAGATGGGTCGTCCGTTGGTGAAGTCGTTTTTAATACCTCGATGACGGGGTACCAAGAAATCCTCACTGATCCTTCCTATTCCCAACAAATCGTTACTCTTACTTATCCTCACATTGGCAATACCGGTACTAACGCCGAAGATGAAGAATCCTCTTCGATTCATGCACAAGGCCTTGTGATTCGCGATCTTCCTCTTATCGCTTCTAACTTCCGCAGTGAACGTTCTCTTTCCGATTACCTTAAGTCACAAAACATTGTCGGCATTGCTGACATTGACACGCGTAAGCTGACTCGTATTTTGCGTGAAAAAGGGGCGCAAAATGGCTGCATCATGGCTGGCGATAATCTGGATGAAGCGTTGGCTCTGGCAAAAGCGAAAGAGTTCCCTGGTCTAAAAGGGATGGATCTGGCGAAAGTCGTCACGACCAAAGAAGCGTACCAATGGAAACAAGGTTCATGGACACTGGAAGGTGGCCTGCCTGAAGCAAAAGACGATAGCGAACTGCCATACCACGTCGTGGCGTACGATTTCGGTGCCAAGCGTAACATCCTGCGTATGCTGGTGGACCGTGGTTGCCGACTGACCGTTGTGCCAGCACAAACCTCCGCGGAAGAAGTACTGGCGATGAATCCAGATGGCGTATTCCTATCGAATGGTCCAGGTGACCCAGCACCTTGTACTTACGCAATCGAAGCGACAAAAACTTTCCTTGAGAAAAGTCTACCTGTGTTTGGTATCTGTTTAGGTCACCAAATCCTTGCACTCGCTTCTGGTGCTCAGACGATAAAAATGAAATTTGGTCACCACGGTGCGAACCACCCGGTTAAAGATCTTGATCGTGGTGTCGTCATGATTACTTCTCAAAACCACGGTTTTGCTGCGGATGAAGCAACACTACCTGAGAACCTACGTGCAACGCACAAATCACTATTTGATGGTTCTCTACAAGGTATTCACCGTACGGATAAGCCAGCATTCAGCTTCCAGGGTCACCCTGAAGCGAGCCCTGGTCCGCACGATGCAGCACCGCTATTTGACCACTTCATTGAATTGATTAAACAACACCGCGCTTAATTTGGAGTAGTAGATAATGCCAAAACGTACTGACATTCAGAGCATTCTTATTTTAGGTGCAGGTCCAATTGTTATCGGTCAGGCTTGTGAGTTTGACTACTCTGGTGCTCAAGCGTGTAAAGCGCTACGCGAAGAGGGTTACCGAGTTATCCTTGTGAACTCAAACCCAGCAACTATCATGACTGACCCAGAAATGGCAGATGCAACTTACATCGAGCCAATTCACTGGGAAGTGGTACGTAAGATCATCGAGAAAGAGCGCCCAGATGCGATTCTTCCAACAATGGGTGGTCAAACGGCTCTTAACTGTGCGCTTGCTCTAGAAGCTAACGGTGTACTAAAAGAGTTCGGCGTAGAGATGATTGGTGCGACTGCAGATGCAATCGACAAAGCTGAAGACCGTTCTCGCTTTGATAAAGCCATGAAGTCTATCGGTTTAGAATGTCCACGCGCTGATACGGCGAAAACCATGGAAGAAGCTTACCGTGTTCTCGATATGGTTGGTTTCCCATGTATCATCCGTCCATCATTCACTATGGGTGGTACTGGTGGTGGTATCGCTTACAACAAAGAAGAGTTCGAAGAAATTTGTACTCGTGGTCTGGATTTATCTCCAACCAACGAGCTGCTTATCGATGAATCTCTAATTGGTTGGAAAGAGTACGAGATGGAAGTTGTTCGTGATAAGAACGACAACTGTATCATCGTTTGTGCGATTGAAAACTTTGACCCAATGGGCATCCACACTGGTGACTCAATCACAGTTGCACCCGCTCAGACTCTGACTGACAAAGAGTACCAAATCATGCGTAACGCTTCTCTAGCGGTACTGCGTGAAATCGGTGTAGAGACTGGTGGTTCAAACGTACAGTTTGGTATCAACCCGAAAGATGGCCGTATGGTTATCATCGAGATGAACCCACGTGTATCTCGTTCTTCAGCTTTAGCTTCGAAAGCCACCGGTTTCCCAATTGCGAAAATCGCGGCGAAACTGGCTGTTGGTTTCACTTTAGACGAGCTAATGAATGACATCACTGGTGGTGCAACGCCAGCATCATTCGAACCAACCATCGACTACGTTGTGACTAAGATTCCGCGCTTTAACTTCGAGAAATTTGCTGGTGCCAACGACCGTCTGACGACTCAGATGAAGTCTGTGGGTGAGGTGATGGCGATTGGTCGTAACCAACAAGAATCGCTACAAAAAGCTCTGCGTGGCTTGGAAGTGGGTGTGAATGGGTTAGATGAAATGGTCGACCTCGACGCTCCGGACGCACTGACCAAGATTCGTCACGAGTTGAAAGAAGCGGGCGCTGAGCGTATTTGGTACATCGCGGATGCATTCCGTGCCGGTATGTCTGTTGATGGCGTATTCAACCTGACAAACGTTGACCGTTGGTTCCTAGTTCAAATCGAAGAATTAGTGAAATTAGAAGCTGAAGTGAAAGCGGGCGGTTTTGCTGGTCTGACTCAAGATGTTCTGAAGAAGATGAAGCGCAAAGGCTTCTCTGACGCACGTCTGTCTAAGTTACTTGGTGTAGCCGAAAGCGAAATCCGTCGTCTACGTGACCAGTACGATATTCACCCAGTTTACAAGCGTGTTGATACTTGTGCGGCTGAATTTGCTTCTGACACCGCATACATGTACTCATCTTACGATGAAGAGTGTGAAGCGAATCCTACAGATAAAGACAAGATCATGGTTCTTGGCGGCGGTCCAAACCGTATCGGTCAAGGTATTGAGTTTGACTACTGTTGTGTACATGCATCTCTAGCACTTCGCGAAGATGGCTTTGAGACTATCATGGTTAACTGTAACCCTGAGACAGTTTCTACAGACTACGACACTTCAGACCGTCTGTACTTCGAACCAGTAACACTGGAAGACGTACTAGCAATCGTACGTGTTGAAAAGCCAAAAGGCGTTATCGTTCAGTACGGTGGTCAAACGCCACTGAAACTGGCGCGTGCTTTAGAAGCGGCTGGCGTGCCAATCATTGGTACTAGCCCGGATGCTATCGACCGTGCAGAAGACCGTGAGCGCTTCCAAGCTGCGGTTGAGCGTTTAGGCTTACTACAGCCAGAAAACGCGACAGTAACGACGATGGAACAAGCGGTAGAGAAGTCGAAAGAGATCGGTTTCCCACTGGTTGTGCGTCCTTCATACGTACTTGGTGGTCGTGCGATGGAAATCGTCTATGACGAGCAAGATCTGCGTCGTTACTTTAACGAAGCGGTAAGCGTATCGAATGAATCTCCAGTTCTGCTAGACCGTTTCCTTGATGACGCAACGGAAGTGGACGTTGATGCTATCTGTGACGGCGAACGCGTCGTGATTGGCGGCATCATGGAACACATCGAACAAGCGGGTGTTCACTCTGGTGACTCAGCATGTTCACTCCCAGCATATACGCTAAGCCAAGAAATTCAGGACAAGATGCGTGAACAAGTAGAGAAACTGGCGTTCGAACTTGGTGTACGCGGTCTAATGAATACACAGTTTGCTGTTAAAGATAACGAAGTTTACCTCATCGAAGTAAACCCACGTGCTGCACGTACAGTACCATTCGTATCGAAAGCAACGGGCGCACCACTAGCGAAAATCGCTGCACGTGTGATGGCGGGGCAATCGCTGGAACAGCAAGGCTTTACCAAAGAGATCATTCCGCCTTACTACTCTGTTAAAGAAGTGGTGTTGCCATTTAACAAGTTCCCTGGCGTTGACCCACTATTAGGTCCAGAAATGCGCTCTACTGGTGAGGTTATGGGTGTCGGTGCAACGTTTGCTGAAGCATACGCGAAAGCGGAATTGGGCTGTGGTGCCGTTTACCCTGAAGGTGGTCGTGCACTACTTTCAGTACGTGAAGGTGATAAAGAGCGCGTTGTTGACCTAGCTTCTAAGCTAGTGAAACTGGGTTACCAACTAGATGCCACTCACGGTACTGCGGTGATTCTAGGTGAAGCTGGCATTAACCCACGCTTGGTAAACAAAGTTCATGAAGGTCGTCCACACATTCTGGACCGCATCAAGAACAATGAATATACCTACATCGTGAACACAGCATCTGGTCGCCAAGCGATTGAAGATTCTAAGCTGCTACGTCGTGGTGCTTTGGCTGAGAAAGTGAACTACACCACAACACTCAACGCGGCGTTTGCAACCTGTATGTCTCACACCGCAGATGCCAAAGCGAGCGTGACATCAGTGCAAGAGCTGCACGCGCAAGTGAAAGCAAGTTTACAAGCGTAAGACAGTAAGCCGCCTTAAATATATCAACAGGCTTATTTGACAACCTCATTGCCCGCTCATTTGAGCGGGCTTTTTTATGTCAGCAGGAGCAAGAACTCGATATGATATTGATGAAAATTTGGAATGGGTTGTTGTCGCTTGTTTCGCTGTTGTTACCGCACCGTCAGTGCTACTTTGTTGTTTTATTCAGTGGTTGATTTGCAAGGTCATGGAAGTTTCGTTAGAAGTATTAGGATTACTGTTTTTGGTTGCGGGCGTGGCCGGCTTTATTGATGCGATGGCAGGCGGCGGCGGCTTGCTGACCTTACCAGCATTGTTAGCGGCGGGAGTACCTCCTACTCAGGCTCTTGCCACCAATAAGCTACAAAGCTCATTCGGTAGTTTCTCTGCCAGCTGGTATTTTGTGCGCAACGGTATTGTCAGCCTCAAAGAGATGCGACTGGCGATTGCCTGTACTTTTATCGGCTCAGCAATGGGTGCCGAGCTGGTACAACAATTTGATGCGTCGCTGTTGACCAGTTTGATCCCGCTGCTGCTGATCGCAATTTCGCTCTATTTTCTGCTGGCTCCGCAGACTCGCGCCGATTCAGGTAAAAAACCGTTGCCGGAAGCGTTATTTGCCTTATGCGTCGGTGGTGGGATTGGCTTTTATGATGGCTTTTTTGGTCCGGGGACCGGCTCCATTTTTACCGTCTGTTTTGTGGTGTTGGGGCATTTCAGCCTAGTCGATGCGACCGCACGTACTAAAGTGCTTAACTTCACCTCCAATATCGCCGCGCTGACTTTCTTTTTGATTGCTGGCCTGCCTATCTGGCAAATTGGTCTGACGATGGCGGTCGGTGGGTTTATCGGCGCTCGTATGGGCGCGAAAGTTGTGGTCACCAAAGGCCAAAAATGGATCCGTCCTCTGGTGATTACCATGTCGATGCTGATGGCCCTTAAGCTGCTGTGGGAACAGCACTCACAATCGTTTCTATCAATGTTCTAACACGCGGCGAGCGGTAGCTGGTGGCCCGGAGACAAATGTGGATCGGGCGAAACAGCGGTGCTAATTCGGCAAAGTCAAAGCAGTATTGCGACTCGATTTTGAGCGCATTGACGATGGAAAGGGGCACGAGGGCGGGGGCCATACCACCCAGTGCCAATTGTGCAGATGCGGTGTAGGAGTCCATTTCCATCACCGGATTGATGCCAAGCCTAGCGAGGATGGCGGCCTGATAGGTGTTAGCCGGGTTGGCCAAGTCGTTGGTCACCACTTCGTTTGGCAAGCTGCTCAATGGCTGGCGACTGACAATATAAAACGGCTCATCGAACAGATGCAGCGTCATCAACCCATGGTTACCCGGCAGATAGCCGGCGCAAAGCCCGAGCGTGGCTTTGCCCGATAGAACCTGTTCGACAATGCGCGGCGTATGGTGCGTGGTGATGGTGAAATGGGGATCGCGCTGGCGGTACTCGCCCATCACCTGAGTCAGATAGCCAGCGACCAGAGTTTCTGAGCAGTCGAGGCGAATCAGGGTATCATCTTCCAGCGCTTGCTGCTCAAAGATCAGGCCGCGCAGCTCATTGAATGTCGGCCCAATATTGGCGATTAACTGCTCGGCTTCGGCGGTGAGTTTGATGTGCCGACCAGCAGGAACCACCAGTTTCTTACCCAGTTTCTTTTCCAGATTGGCAATCCGTTTGCTGACAGCAGACTGGCTGATATACAGTTGGCTGCCTGTGCGGCTCATGGTTTTTTCTTTACTGAGGACTAACAGCGTTTCGATGCCTTCTAACAGCATAGACGGTGATGAATATTGGGAATAGGTGATTCACTGTAACCGAGAGAAAGCGACATGCCAAGCGACCAGCGAAATAAAGAGAGTGCACTCATAGGGCCGCCCACTATGGCGGCCAATGATTCACAGTTGATGATTAGCGGTTGATGGCAAAAATCGGTAGCGACAAATGCCAGCGTATCGCGCCTAGGCGAATGATTAAAGTGGAAATTACCCCGGCTAAAAAAGCGGTGGAGTTATCATAGCCCATGCTCAAGGCAACCGTGTGGAACACACCGCCGATAATACAGGCGGTGGCGTACACTTCGCTGCGCAGTACCATAGGGATTTCACGTGCCAGCACGTCGCGGATAATGCCGCCGCCACAGCCCGTAATCACGCCCATGATCACCGCCACCATGCCTGAGTCTTGATAGGCTAAGGCTTTTTCTACGCCGATGCCGACAAACACCGCTAAGCCAATCGCATCACACACGGGCAAAACCCACCAAGAGAGGCGTTTTGGGCGACGGACCAGCAGCATGGTGAGTAAGCAGGTGATAAAAATTACCCACAGATAGGTTGTGTCTTTGATCCAAAACACTGGCGTGGCGCCCAGCGCCATATCACGGATTGTGCCGCCACCGATGGCCGTGACACTGCCCAGCACCGCCACACCAAACGGGTCCATTTTCAGTCGTCCAGCGAGTAACACACCAGAAACCGCAAATACGGCGGTACCAAATAAATCAATAAAATACAGCAGCATGGAATCCATGTTACTCGATACCCTATAAATGCAAGGAAAGGAAAAATTGGGGGCAAATTGTACGAAATTTTTTTGCCAAAAGTTAGCGATTTCCGCGGATGGTGGCAAAGTGTTCACACACTTGTTCAATCGCGAGTAATGTTCTTGGGGTGGGTCGATTGAGCCAGTCGGCATTGAGCTGCCAAGAGTGACCGTTTTGCAGCGCAGGGATCTCATCTCGCCAGGCATCCCACATCCCCCCATCACGCATGGCGTGCTCTGAGGCGAACATCGCCTGCGGTTTTCGCAGCACGACTTGCTCGACACTCACTTGCGGATAAGGTGACGCAGCACTGGCAAAGATGTTTTCCCCGCCACAAAAAGTAAACACCTCGCTGGGCCAGTTCTTCCCCGCAACCGTGATGATCGGCGCTTCACTCAACTGGTAGAAATAACGTACCTTTTCACTGCTGTGATATTTTTCGTTAAGTCTATTTAGTTGAGAGCGAAAACGCGCCGCTTCTTCGCGCCCTTGCTGTGGATTGGCGCTGTACTGGCTGAGCTGTTCGATATTGTTGGCGATGTCGGCCAAGCTTTCGGTTTTCGATTCGTAGAGGTGAAAGCCAAACTGGCGCAATTTTTCCAATTCTTTGGCTGGATTGCCAGCCGGCCAAGTAATGATCAAGTCCGGTTGCAGGGCGATGATGCGTTCAAGCTTGATCCCTTTGTAGTTGGCGATCTTTTCCAGCTTTTGAGCCTCTTGCGGGTAGTCGCTCATTTCGCTGACGGCAATCAGTTGTTCTCCAAGCCCTGCCGCATACGCCAGTTCGGTGGCGTGGGGAGCAAGGCTGATCACCCGCTTGGCTGGCTCGGCGAAAGTGGTTTTCACTGTGCATAAAAGGAAGAACAGGATCAAAAGAGCAGGGCGCACGACAGTCATTATATTCCTTGATAGATCAGGCCAAGAATCAGGCTTTGCAGCAGCAACCAGACAAAAATTCGCCACGCCAGCAGTGTTTGGATTTGGTCAATATGCAGCGCGGAAGGGGCAATTCGACCGCCAATTTTTGCTCGCTCGGTTTTTCGGCCTGCATAAATCGCCGGCCCGCCGAGCGAGAGTTGCAATTTGTTGCCCACAACGCACAGCAGCCAGCCAGGGCCGGGGAGCGGCCACGATGGCGCTTGCTGTTTGATGCCACTTAACGCAATGGCGGCATTTTTTCCGATAGCCAACAACAGGGCAAATAGGCGCAGCGGGATAACATCCAACAAGGCGATCAAGCGAACGGCAGAGAGACCGAAGGGGGCATAGTGCTGGCGACTGGGTGACCAAGCGCGGGCGAGCTCTGTGGTGAGTCGATACATCAAGGCGCCGATACCGCCGCCGATCGCAAACCAAAAAAACACGCCAATGACATTACGCCCATAACCCAGAATGACGGTCTCTGCGCCCGCTTTGCCCAATCCAAGTAGGGAAAGAGTGCGCGTTTCGCGATTGAGAAACGGAGTGAGTAACTCACGGGCTGTTACTTTGTCTTCATTGGCCATCGCGCGCATCAATTGTCTGGCCAGTGTTTCGTTGCTACGCCAGTCAAGCGCCAAGAGCAGCAGCGCCAGTTCAAACAGCTCTGTTTGCCACACTAAAGGCTGCAGGGCGACGAGTAGCACTAAGCATGGTAACAGCATCAGTAGCAGTGCAAGAGTGCCGGAGAGTTGATTTTGTGTGTAACTGTCGGGACGATTGACTTTCTCCGCCAACAGTTGGGCGAACTTATGCCATAACCTGATCGGATGAGAAGCTTGGGGAATAGGCAAAAGTAAATGAAACAACAGCGCGCCCCACATAATGAGGAGCGCGCCATTGGCATAGAGTTGCTTAAACAGTTCTTCCATGAACGCGTGCGATTATTTGATCAGCGACAGCATGTTGAAGACCATTTGCGACGAGCTTTGTGCCGCCAATGGGAGAAACTCTTCAAAACTCATTGGCGACTCTTTATCCGCCACATCTGAGATGGCGCGCACGACCACAAACGGCACTTTGAACTGGTGGCAAGTCTGGGCAATGGCTGACGCTTCCATTTCAACGGCAATCACATTTGGGAAGTGGCTACGAATGAAAGCTTGGCGCTCTGCGGTGCAGACAAACGCATCGCCGGTACAGATCAAGCCGCGCACCGCGTGTTGACCTTCCATTTGCGCCAGCGCTTTTTCCGCGAGGCTCATCAGCTTTTCATCGGCTTCAAAAGCCGCTGGTTGGCCTGCCATCTGGCCAATTTCGTAGCCAAATGCCGTGACGTCGGCGTCGTGGTGGCGAACTTCGCTGGAGATCACCACATCACCCAAGTTGAGGCTAGCGTCAAAACCGCCAGCCGAGCCAGTGTTGATCACCACGTCAGGTTGATATTCATCGAGCAGAATCGTTGTGCCAATGGCTGCGGCCACTTTACCAATACCTGATTGCAGTAACACCACGTCAACGCCGTTGATCTGACCTGAATAAAAGGTACAGCCTGCTTTACTGACTGTTTTTGCGTTTTGCAGCGCATCTTTAAGAATGGCAACTTCTTGTTGCATTGCACCGATAATACCAACTTTCATATCAATCTCTTGTGTTCAACATTTGAATGGGTGTGAGTATAGCAAAGCTCTCTGACAATAAGTACAGTCTGTTGGGTCCGTCTGGTTTGGCCGTTTATTCGATCAATCCGGCCTCTTGTAGCAAGGCTCTCAACTGCTCGGCTCGCTTACGGTTAACACCAAAATCAGAATAGCCGACCCGAGATTCTGAACGCACCAGCAGCTGCTTGCCATCTATTTTCAGTTCCAAATCATCGACAAAACGAAATACACGTGAAGTGCATTCGATGCGCAGATAATTTCCTTGCTGCTGTGCGCTTTTGGCGCCGGGAAGCTGTAATGCAACTTGTTCTATCTGAGCTAAGGTTGCCTGTGGTTTTAGAGCAAAAGGCTCAAGGCGAAACTTGTCGCGATTTTCTTGTGTAGAAACGCAGTTTGGCTTATCGCCACAAGGGGAAGCGGTTCGGTCCATCATAGGCGTGACTCCGGTTGCGCAGGCCGTTAGCCCACAAAGGCAGAAGGTGAGAAGAACGGCTTGTTTCATATTGGTACCTCGCATTGAGAGATAGCGACGTTGAGTGAATGTATCCAGTCTAAAACAAAAGAGGTTGGTGTCCATCACCAACCTCTTTTCTACATCCAGAATTAGACTTCTAAGTAGTCAAGGATCCCTTCAGCGGCTTTGCGACCTTCATCTATGGCGGTCACGACTAAGTCGGAACCTCGCACCGCATCGCCGCCAGCAAAGATTTTGCCGTTGCTGGTTTGGAACTTAAACGATTGATCCGCTGGCGCTTTAATGCGTCCCCACTGATCGAGTTCGACGCCATAAGGTTCCAGCCAACTCATCTGGTGCGGTTGAAAACCAAACGCCATGATCACCGCATCAGCAGGCAGAATATGCTCACTGCCCGCAACGGGCTCTGGGCGACGGCGTCCCGCTTCATCGGGTTCCCCCAGCGCGGTTTGCACCACTTTGACACCGGTGACCGATCCGGCTGCGTTCACTTCAATACCGAGTGGCTGGAGGTTGAACATAAACTCAACCCCTTCCTCTTTGGCGTTTTTCACTTCACGGCGAGAACCGGGCATGTTCTCCTCATCGCGTCGATAAGCACAGATAACCCGTGAAGCGCCCTGACGAATGGACGTGCGCACGCAGTCCATCGCAGTATCACCCCCGCCGAGCACCACCACGTTTTTGCCAGCCATATCAATGAACGGCTTATCGTGCTCAAGCCCCATCACTTTGTAAGTATTGGAGATAAGAAATGGCAGCGCGTCATACACGCCAGAGGCATCTTCGTTACTCAGCCCTGCGCGCATGTATTTGTAGGTGCCGACACCAAGAAATACCGCGTCATACTCATCGAGCAACTGTTGCATCTGGATATCTTTGCCCACTTCTACGTTGAGGCGGAACTCAACGCCCATTTCGCTAAACACGCGACGGCGATTTTCCATCACCCCTTTTTCCAACTTGAATGAAGGAATGCCAAAGGTGAGCAGGCCGCCGATCTCTGGATAGCGATCAAACACCACAGGTTTCACCCCGTTGCGCACCAGTACGTCCGCTGCGGCGAGACCCGCCGGGCCAGCGCCGATGATCGCCACTTTCTTGTCGGTCCATTCCACCTTGGACATGTCAGGCTTCCAGCCCATTTCAAAGGCTTTGTCAGTAATGTACTTTTCAATATTGCCGATGGTGACTGCACCAAAGTCGGCATTGAGCGTACACGACCCTTCGCACAAGCGATCTTGTGGGCACACGCGACCACACACTTCAGGCAAGCTGTTGGTTTGATGCGACAGCTCAACCGCTTCCAAAATGCGCCCTTCATTGGCCAGTTTTAGCCACTGCGGGATGTAGTTGTGCACGGGACATTTCCATTCACAGTACGGGTTACCGCAGTCCAAGCAGCGGTCCGCCTGAGCGGTGGCTTGCTGCTTAGTAAACGGTTCATAAATTTCAACAAACTCAATCTTGCGGATCTGCAAAGGTTTCTTAGCCGGATCGACGCGTTGAACATCAATAAATTGGTATACATTCTGGCTCATGTTCGTCTCCTCCTTGACTATTGGGCCTGCACGCGAAGTTCTGCCGCACTGCGGCTCTGGTGACCAAGCAGCGTGTTTAAATCGGCGGCCTTGGGTTTAACCAAGTAGAACTTAGGAATCCATTCATCAAAGTTAGCCAGAATATCTTCCGCATGGGTCGAGCCAGTCTCTTCAAGATGCTCGGCAATTAAACCGCGCAGATGTTCCTGATGGATATAAAGATCCGACAGGGAGATCGCTTCAACCGACTCGTTGTTCACGCGGCCTTGGAAGTCCTGATTGGTATCCAGCACGTAGGCAAAGCCACCCGTCATACCGGCGCCAAAGTTGACCCCCGTCGCGCCCAATATCGCCACAATGCCGCCTGTCATGTACTCACAAGCGTTGTCACCAGCGCCTTCAATCACACTGATAGTGCCTGAGTTACGCACGCCAAAACGCTCGCCCGCTTTACCCGCCGCGAAGAGCTTGCCGCCCGTTGCACCGTAGAGACAAGTATTGCCGATGATGGTGGCTTCATGGCATTTAAACGCAGTACCCATGTGCGGCTTGATCACCACTTTGCCGCCTGCCATGCCTTTACCGACGTAGTCGTTGGCATCGCCAGTGAGGTAAAGCTCAACCCCGCCAGCGTTCCACACACCAAAGGATTGGCCTGCGGTGCCATCAAGGTAGATCTTAATCGGTGAGGCTGCCATACCTTGGTTACCGTAGCGTTTGGCTATCTCGCCAGATAAGCGCGCCCCGACCGAGCGATCGGTGTTGATCACTTTGTAGAAGAAGCTGGCGGATTGACGCTGTTCAACCGCTTCGAGCGCATCGGCGACGATCTTCTGGTTAAGAATGCCTTGGTCAAACGGCGTATTCGGTTGTGTCCAGTAAAGTGGGTGGCCCTGCGGCGACACTGGCGCTTCCAAAATGCCGGAGAGATCCAGCTTGGCCTGTTTGGCTGTCATGCCTTCGACCGCTTGCAAAAGATCGGTGCGGCCAATCAGGTCAGTCAGTTTTTCGACGCCGAGTTCGGCTAAGTAGCCACGGACTTCTTCCGCTAAGCCAATGAAATAGTTCATGACCATTTCTGGCAACCCTTTGAAATACTCTTTACGCAGCGTCTCATCTTGTGTGGCAACGCCGGTGGCACAGTTGTTCAGGTGACAAATACGCAGGAACTTACAGCCCATCGCCACCATAGGCGCGGTGCCAAAACCGAAACTCTCAGCGCCGAGGATCGCCCCTTTGATCACATCCAGGCCAGTTTTCAGCCCGCCATCGACTTGCAGACGGATCTTATGGCGTAAACCGTTGGCAACCAGTGCTTGTTGAGTTTCCGCCAGACCTAACTCCCACGGGCTGCCCGCATATTTCACTGAGGTGAGCGGGCTGGCCGCCGTACCACCGTCGTAACCTGAGATAGTGATGAGGTCAGCGTAGGCTTTGGCAACGCCAGTTGCGATGGTGCCAACTCCCGGCTCAGAAACCAGTTTGACCGACACCAGCGCTTGCGGGTTGACCTGTTTCAAATCGAAGATCAACTGCGCCAAATCTTCAATCGAATAGATATCGTGGTGTGGCGGCGGCGAAATCAGCGTTACACCTTGCACCGAGTAGCGCAGCTTGGCGATTTCTGCCGTGACTTTGTGGCCCGGTAATTGGCCACCTTCGCCCGGTTTCGCCCCTTGCGCGACTTTGATTTGTAACACGTCCGCATTGGTCAGGTAGTGTGGTGTTACGCCAAATCGGCCAGAAGCGACCTGCTTGATGCGCGAGTTGCGCTCTGTACCGAAACGGCGTGGATCTTCGCCCCCTTCACCCGAGTTGGAGTAACCACCAAGGCGGTTCATCGCTGTGGCTAAAGCTTCGTGCGCTTCTGGGCTGAGAGCACCAATCGACATCGCTGCCGAATCAAAGCGTTTAAACAGCTCGGTACTCGGCTCGATTTTCTCCAGCGGCAATGGTGTTGCACTCGGTTTGAGTTTGAGCATATCGCGCAGCATCGCCACCGGGCGCTCATTCACCTGCTTGGCAAAGTGCTGATAGTCACCTTGCTCACCGGATTTCACGGCGGTTTGCAGCGTGCCCACCACGTCAGGGTTGTAAGCGTGATACTCGCCGCCGTGCACGTATTTCAGCAGCCCGCCGTGTTCCATCGACTTACGTTTGGTCCACGCTTTGCGCGACAGGTTAAACAGATCTTGTTGGAAGTCGGCAAAGTTCGCCCCTTCAATACGGCTGGTGACGCCTTTAAAGCACAGCTCGACCACGTCACGGCTCAGACCGACTGCCTCAAACAGCTGTGAGCAGCGGTACGAGGCGACCGTGGAAATGCCCATTTTCGACATGATCTTATACAGACCTTTATTGATGCCGTACTGATAATTTTGCATCACTTCGCGATAGCTCTTATCCAGCGCGCCATCATCGATCAATTTGCCCAGCGTCTCGTAGGCCAAGTAGGGGTAAACCGCGGTCGCGCCGAAACCGAGTAACACGGCAAACTGATGTGGGTCGCGTGCGGTTGCCGTTTCGGCGATGATGTTGGCATCACAGCGTAAGTTGGCGTTAACGAGGCGAGTTTGTACTGCCCCTACAGCCATCGCTGCGGGAATAGGTAGCTTACCTGCAACCAGCGCTCGGTCTGAAAGTACCAGCAATACGGTGCCTTCACGCACCACTTTTTCCGCTTGGTCACACAGCTCCACAATCGCCTGCTGCAGATCTTTCTCCGCCGGATCGTAGTTAATGTCCAAGATGGTGTTGCGATAGTGATCGTCGCTCAGTTCAAGCAACTGCTGCATGTCGGAATAGAGCAGCACTGGCGAGCCAAAAGTGACGCGGTGGGCGTGGCCGTCGGTTTCGCAAAAGACGTTCATCTCTTGGCCGATACTGGTGGCCAGCGACATCACGTGCTGCTCACGCAGCGGATCGATCGGCGGGTTGGTCACCTGAGCAAATTTTTGTCTGAAATAGTCGGTAATAAGTCGCTCTTTGGAAGAGAGCACCGCCATCGGCGTATCATCGCCCATCGAACCGACCGCTTCTTGTGCCAAGTCGCCCAGCACGCGCAGCACTTGGTCAACTTCTTCGTTGCTCATGGCAAACTGCTTTTGATAGGTCTTCAGCAGATCCTCATTAAAGCTGCGCTCTCCGACCTGATCTTCTGCGAGCTCAGAAAATGGCGTCAGGCGACGAACGTTGTGTTCCATCCACTGGCGGTAAGGGTGACGGCTTTTGAGATCGTTATCGATTTCACTCGATTGCCACAATTTGCCTTTACGAGTATCAATCACCAGCAACTCGCCCGGTCCCACACGGCCTTTTTCCGCCACTTCATCCGGGGCGTAATCCCAAATGCCGACTTCGGAGGCGAGGGTGATCAGTTTATCTTTGGTAATCACGTAGCGCGCAGGGCGCAGGCCATTACGGTCAAGGTTACACGCGGCGTAGCGACCATCGGAGAGAACGATCCCGGCCGGGCCATCCCACGGCTCCATGTGTTTGGAGTTGAAATCGTAGAAGGCGCGCAGATCCTCATCCATATCGGGGTGGTTTTGCCACGCGGGCGGCACCAGCATGCGCATGGCGCGGAAGATATCCATACCGCCAGCTAAAAAGAGGTCCAGCATATTGTCGAGACTGGAAGAGTCGGAGCCCGTTTCGTTGACAAAAGGCGCAGCGCTTTGCAGATCAGGCAGCAGCGGTGACGCGAACTTGTAGGCACGCGCTCTTGCCCACTGGCGGTTGCCTTCTATGGTGTTGATCTCGCCGTTGTGCGCCAGATAGCGGAACGGCTGAGCCAGCGGCCAACGCGGTTGCGTGTTTGTCGAAAAACGCTGGTGGAACAAACAGATAGCCGACTCCATTCGCAGATCGGCCAGATCGAGATAAAAACGTGGCAAGTCGGCAGGCATGCACAGCCCTTTGTACACCATCACTTGCGTCGAGAGGCTACAAATGTAGAAATCTTTATCGTCGCTGATCTGTTTCTCAATGCGGCGGCGAGCGATATACAGGCGGCGCTCAATATCACGTTCACGCCAGCCAGCGGGCGCAGAAATAAACACTTGTTGAATGTCAGGTAAGGACGCCGCGGCAATCGGGCCGAGTACCGCTGGATTGGTCGGCACTTTGCGCCAACCCGCCACGGTGAGGGTCTCTTTAGCCAGTTCTTTATTAATGATGTCGCGTGCCGATTGCGCGTTAACCGGATTTTGGTTGAAGAAGATCATACCTACGGCATACTGTTTACCGAGGTTAAAGCCTTGCTCTTTGGCGATAAGACGCAGATAAGAATCCGGTTTTTGCAGTAACAGGCCGCAGCCGTCGCCAGTTTTGCCATCAGCGGCGATGCCACCACGGTGGGTCATACGATCGAGTGCGGAAATCGCGGTACGAACCAGTTTATGGCTTGGTTCACCCTCCATGTGGGCGATTAGGCCGAAGCCACAGTTGTCCTTTTCCAGGCTTGGATCATAAAGAGCCATTGCAATTCTCCCTTTGCTTCTCTGTCTTCCGGACAGAAATACCAGCATAAAGTTTGGCGGTATAGATGACTAACTATGCATTTAAATTGTTCTATTTTGTATATTAATGCACCAAAACTGTTAGAAAATTTTAACAAAAAGTAATGCATTATTTTGCATTGAGTTCACAACGTATAGGTTATTGTGAAAAAGGTCAAGTTGTTAGTGAAAAATCACGTTAGCGCGGGATTTACCACGTAATGGTCTGAATAAAATGTTTAAATTCAATTGGATAGTTTTTGTGATGTTACATTTTTGCAACATGAGGAATTTCGTTGGCAGAAAAAAGACCAGCATAAAATGCTGGTCAATAAGAAAAGTTTGGAAGGATTGCGTATTGGTTACCGGTATCAGGCAGGTGTTTTGCGTGCACCGCCTGATACCAGTTGGTTTATCAGCCAGCAGAGAGCATCAGTGAATCGGCTTTGGCTTCTAAGTTGGTGTTACCCATGAGGTAAGCATCGATAGCGCGAGCACTTTCGCGCCCTTCGTTGATACAGCGTACCACTAAAGATTGGCCAGTGCGCATATCACCGGCGGCAAAAACGCCCGGTTGATTGGTCTGGAAATCTTGAGTGGCGACGTTGCCACGCTCATCAAGCGCCACATTCAGTTGGGCAAGAACGCCGTGAGGCTCTGGATGGAGGAAACCCATAGCCAGAAACGCCATATCACAAGGGATCACACGTTCGCTGCCTGCCACTTCTTCAAAGCTAGGGCGCTCACCTGGCGCGGCCTCTTTCCACACAATATCAGCGAGGCGCAGGCCAGTGACTTGCCCCTGCTCGTTGCCGATAAATTCCTTGGTCAAAATGTTCCAATGGCGCTCACAACCCTCTTCATGCGAGGTCGACGTGCGCAGAATCATCGGATATTGCGGCCAAGGCATATTAGCAGGGCGTTTTTCTGGTGGCATCGGCATGATTTCCACTTGCGTGATGCTGGCGGCGCCGTGACGGTTTGAGGTGCCGACACAGTCAGAGCCAGTATCACCACCGCCGATCACCACCACATGCTTACCAGCTGCGTGGATCTCTTCCCCTTTGAGATCCATGTTGTTCGCGCGGCGGTTGTTTTGCGCCAAAAACTGCATCGCAAAATAGACGCCATTCAGCTCACGGCCTGGGATGGGCAGATCGCGCGGCACGGTCGAGCCACCCGTCAGCAGCACCACATCGTACTCTTGGCGAATTTGCTGCGCGTTGACGTTAACGCCAACGTGTTGATTGACCTTAAATTCAACACCAGCTTGTGCCATCAAATCGATTTTACGATCAATGATGTCCATGCCCAGTTTGAAATCGGGAATCCCAAAGCGCAGCAAACCACCGACCTTTTCGTCGCGCTCAAACACAGTGACAAAATGGCCCGCACTGTTGAGCTGCTCTGCGGCCGCAAGGCCCGCCGGGCCAGAGCCGATGATCGCGACTTTTTTCCCCGTGCGTGAACGAGGGGTTTTCGGTTTGGCGTATCCTTCACGATACGCCGTTTCCACGATGGTTTTCTCGATATTACAAATGGTGATCGGATCTTGGTTGATGCCAAGCACACAGGCGCTTTCACACGGTGCAGGGCAGACGCGACCGGTGAACTCAGGGAAGTTATTGGTCGAACTTAGGATCTGCCACGCCTCTTCCCAGCTATCACGGTACACCGCGTCATTAAATTCTGGGATGATGTTTCCGATCGGGCAGCCGTTATGACAAAACGGCACGCCACAATCCATACAACGTGATGCTTGTGTATTGATTTTGTTGCCAAAATCGCTGTTTAGGACAAATTCCTTGTTGTTTTGGATACGAACTGCTGGGTCAATTTTCTTCGGCAGTTCACGACCAAACTCTAAAAATCCAGTAGGCTTACCCATTTACACGGCCTCCGCTTCTTGTTGTTCTGCCTCTGCCTTGCGCTTTTTCAGCACCGCTTTGTAATCACGTGGCATCACTTTCACCAAGGATTTCAAGCTGCTTTCAAAGTTATCAAGGAAAGACTGAGCCACTTCACTTCCTGTGAATTGAACATGCTTGGTCAGCATCTCCAGTAGCAGGTCTTTGTCTTCTTGTTCGATTGGATCGAGGTCGACCAATTCTGGGTTGAGTTTCGAGTTAAAATCCCCCGACTTGTCCCAAACGTAGGCCACGCCACCGCTCATACCAGCGGCGAAGTTGCGCCCGGTTGAACCAAGGATCAGCGCTACACCGCCGGTCATGTATTCACAGCCGTGGTCACCGACACCTTCAACCACCACTTTCGCGCCGGAGTTACGCACACAGAAACGTTCACCCGCTAAGCCGCGAATGTAAGATTCACCAGACGTCGCACCGTAGAAACAGACGTTACCGACAATAATGTTGTCTTCTGCGACGAGCGTGGAGTTGGCGTCTGGGTAGAGCACCAATGTGCCGCCCGATAGGCCTTTACCCCAGTAGTCGTTGGCATCGCCTTCCACCTCAAACTTCACGCCTTTGGCAAGGAATGCACCGAAAGATTGCCCCGCACTGCCAGTGAACTTAACCTGCATCGGCTGTGGTAAGCCTTGATCTTTATACACTTTGGATATTTCGTTCGACAGCATGGTGCCAACCGAGCGGTCGGTATTGATGATCGGAAACTCGGCTTGTACCGCTTGGCCGTTTTCCAGCGCAGGTTGCGCCGCTTGGATCAGTTGGCGATCCAGTACCGCTTCCAAGTGATGGTTTTGCTGAGTTTGACAGTAGATGCCGTCTTGCTCGCGTGGTTGCTCGAGGAACAGCACAGGAGACAGATCGACGTTTTTGTATTTCCAGTGAGCAACGTTGCCGCGCACTTTCAGTTTATGCGCTTGGCCGACCATCTCTGCAATGGTGCGAAAGCCAAGTTCAGCCATGATTTCACGTAGCCCTTGCGCCATGTACTGGAAGAAGGTCACGACGTCATCTACACGGCCGTCGAAACGCTCACGCAGTGTTTTGTTTTGCGTAGCGATGCCGACAGGACAGGTGTTCTTATGACATTTACGCATCATGATACAGCCTTCCACCACCAGAGCCGCGGTCGCAACCCCCCACTCTTCAGCACCCAACAGAGTCGCAATCGCGATGTCGCGCGGGGTTTTCATCTGGCCATCGGCTTGTACCACGATACGGTTACGAAGGCCGTTTTTCAGCAGCGTTTGGTGCGTCTCAGCTAGGCCAAGTTCCCACGGCAGACCGGTGTGACGAATCGAAGAGATCGGTGATGCGCCTGTACCGCCATCGTGGCCTGCAATTAGCACCACATCGGCCTTGGCTTTCGCAACGCCCGAGGCGATGGTGCCAACACCCGCTTCAGAGACCAATTTGACGTTGACGCGACCTTTACGGTTGGCGTTTTTCAGGTCAAAGATCAGCTGGGCTAAGTCTTCAATCGAGTAGATGTCGTGGTGTGGCGGTGGCGAAATCAGGCCCACTCCCGGAGTGGAGTGACGCGTTGCACCGATCCAATCATCGACTTTATCGCCAGGCAACTGACCACCTTCACCCGGTTTCGCGCCTTGCGCCATCTTGATCTGGATTTCATCTGAGTTGGTCAGATAGTAAGAGGTGACGCCAAAACGGCCAGAAGCAACCTGCTTGATGGCTGAACGTTCGGAATCGCCATTCTCTCTTGGCTCAAAACGGATCGGATCTTCACCACCTTCACCCGAGTTGGATTTGGCGCCAAGACGGTTCATAGCAACGGCAAGAGTGGAATGCGCTTCGTAAGAGATCGAACCAAACGACATCGCCCCTGTGGCGAAGCGCTTAACGATGCTCTCAATCGGTTCTACTTCTTCAATCGGAATAGAGCCGGCAGGATTTTTGACAAAATCCAGTTGGCTACGCAGCGTGACCGCTTTGTCGCCTTGACTGTCGACCGCAGCGGCGTACTTCTTGAATTCTTGGAAGTCTTTGTTGCGCGTTGAATGTTGCAGCAAATGAATGGTTTCAGGATTGAACAGGTGTTTTTCGCCACGCTGTTTCCACTGATACACGCCGCCGACATCCAACATCTGGACTGGGATTTCACGAGTAGGGTAACCAACACGATGACGTACCAAGACTTCTTTGGCGATGTCATCGAGCGTCAAACCTTGAATGCGGGTGACGGTTCCGGTGAAGTATTTATCGACCACCGCTTTGCTGATGCCAAGCGCTTCGAAGATCTGCGCGCCGTGGTAAGACTGCAGCGTGGAGATGCCCATTTTGGAGAAGATTTTCAGCAGGCCGCCGTTAACACCCTTGCGGTAGTTGTTGAAGTACTGCTCAACCGATACGCTGGCATCGAGTTTTTTACGACGTTGCAGATCAACGATGGTTTCGGTGACCAGATATGGGTTCACCGCATTGGCGCCGTAGCCGACCAGTGTGGCGAAGTGGTGCGTTTCACGCGCATCACCAGTCTCGACCACGATACCGCATTTGGCACGCAGGCCTTTACGAATCAGGTGATGGTGCACTGCGCCGACCGCCAGCATGGCAGGAATGGCGGCGTGGTTGGAGTTTACCGCGCGGTCGGTCAGCAGAATAATTGAGTAACCGTCGATCACCGCATCTTCGGCGTACTGGCAAATACGTTTTAGCGCGCGCTCCAGTTTGCCCGCATCTTCACTGGCTTGGAAAACGATATCCAGCGTTTTGGCTTGTAAATGCTCGTTGTCGATCGCGCGCAGTTTTTCCAGCTCGGCGTTGGAGATAACGGGCGATTCCAATTCCACTTTACGGCAATGAACTGGCGATTCCGCCAATAGGTTCTGATCTTTACCTATGTAGGTATTGAGCGACATCACCATACGTTCGCGGATCGGGTCGATCGGCGGGTTGGTCACCTGAGCAAACAACTGCTTAAAGTAGTTAGCAAGATGCTGCGATTGGTGCGACAAAATCGCAACCGGCCAGTCAGCGCCCATCGAACCGAGCGGTTCGTAACCTGTTTGTGCCAGCGGCAGAATGATTTCGTTCACTTCTTCCGCGCTGATGCCGAAGGCTTGTTGGCGATGCAGCAGACGCTCTGGTGAAGGTTGGCTGTGAACGTTGTCGGCATCCGGCAGCGATTTTAAGCTCAGCAGGTTGTCTTGTACCCACTGCTCATAAGGCTGCGCGTTGGCGATGGAGTCTTTCACTTCTTCATCTGAAATGATGCGACCCTGTTCGAGATCGGCGACAAAGATGCGCCCTGGCTGCAAGCGGCCACGGTACTCGACGTTTTCCGCAGGCACTTCGACTACGCCAGACTCTGACGCCATGATCAGTATGTTGTCTTTGGTTACGGTATAGCGAGAAGGGCGAAGGCCGTTACGATCGAGCGTCGCTCCCACCTGAACACCGTCGGTGAAACAGACAGACGCTGGGCCATCCCACGGTTCCATAATGTTGGCGTGGTATTGGTAGAAAGCGCGACGTTTCGGGTCCATGGCTTTGTTTTCCTGCCACGCTTCTGGGATCATCATCATCAAGGCGTGTGGCAAGCTGCGGCCAGAGAGTACCAAAAGCTCCAGCACCATATCGAAGTTGGCCGAATCCGATGCACCTTCTTGGCACACAGGCAGCAGCATGTCGATTTCTGCTTGAGTGAACAGTTTGGATTCTAGGATCGCTTCACGCGCTTTCATCCAGTTCAGGTTGCCGCGTACTGTGTTGATCTCACCGTTGTGCGCGATGTAGCGGAAAGGCTGCGCAAGGCGCCATTTCGGGAAAGTATTGGTAGAGAAACGCGAGTGAACCAGAGCGAGCGCCGTCACCATGGTTGGGTTTTGCAGATCCAAAAAGTACTGAGGAACCTGCTCTGTGGTCAGTTGGCCTTTGTAAACCAGCGTTTTGTACGACATCGAGTTGATGTAAAAATCATCGCCGATGTTCGAGACGCTTTCTAAACAGACGCGCACCGTGTAGTTGCGCAGCACGTACAGTTTACGCTCCAACTCTTCCGGTGTGCAGCCCGGGCCACCCGAGATAAAAACGTGTTCAAATTGAGGCTCTGTGCTAAGGGGATCTGCACCGATCATCGAGTTGTCGGTCGGCAAGACACGGTAGCCCAAAATGTCGAGATCGAGACGCTTGGCATTGCGCTGTAAAATATCGCGACACTGTTCACGCTTGTACTCGTCTTTCGGGAACAACACCACCCCGACACCGTATTTTTCAAAAGAAGGTAGCTTGAGTCCAAGCTTAACCGCTTCTTCCAAAAGAAATTCATGAGGTTTTTGCAGCAGAATGCCCGCGCCGTCACCGCTACATGGATCACAACCTTGGCCGCCGCGGTGTTCCATTCGCGCCAGCATCTCAAGAGCCTGTGTGACCACTTGGTGAGACTTACGGTTTTTCAGGTGAGCAACAAAACCAATACCACAGGCGTCATGCTCCAGTTCTGGAGTATACAAACCCTGCGAACTTTGCTCTCTATCTACCATAGATACTTCCTTCCAGTTCTAATTGACGCAACAACCCATGCAGAAAACACTGCATAAATAGTGATTGAGCATCCGTCCTTTATAGTTCTGAGTCGCAACCAGCAAGGGAAGCTGGTTTTGAGTCCTTTCCGCATCCCACAGGAATCATGTTGTGGGAAAAACAATCCTTGGTGATATCCCGGTTTTATTGGTCACTTTATAGTGATTTATATAGGTTGGAGTGGGGCATCACCGACATAATCCGTGTTTCATCTTGTAATTAAAGTCACAAAAATGACGGTTATGTGTAAGTATCCTACAATTTTGTGACTAGCCAATGCAACGAAAAGTCTTGATTGCAGCCCAAAAAAATCGTTTAAAAATGCACTTTTAGTTTAACATTTATGCAACATGAGCGTTTTTTGTCTTTAATTATGCAGGTTTATTGATTTTTACCAGTGAATGGGGTGTTTGAATTCGCTAGCATGCTGTGTTTTTTCTTGCGAATGTGTAATTTAATTACACAGATCGAATTAAGATTGATTCCGCTTTAGATTGGGTGAGTTCAATGCAATTACATCAACTGGTGAACACCTTAGGTCAGGACTTGCAGCGTCGTTATGGGGAGAAAGTCCACAAGCTGACGTTGCACGGTGGCTTTAGTTGCCCGAACCGTGATGGGACGATTGGTCGCGGCGGCTGCACATTTTGTAATGTCGCCTCATTTGCCGATGAGCAGGCACAAATCAAGAGTATTCAGTTGCAACTTAGTGAGCGCGCTGGCGAAGTGCATCGCGCCAAACGCTATCTAGCGTATTTTCAAGCCTATACCAGCACTTATGCTGAGGTGCAGGTATTGAAGAACATGTATGAAGAAGCACTGAAAGCGGCGGATATTGTTGGGTTGTGTGTGGGAACTCGCCCGGATTGTGTGCCCGATGCGGTGTTGGATTTGCTTGCAGGCTATGTGCAGCAGGGGTTTGAAATTTGGCTCGAACTGGGTTTGCAGACGGCGAATGATCAGACACTCAAACGCATCAACCGCGGTCACGACTTTGCCTGTTATGCTGAGATCACCCGCCGTGCCCGTGCGCTGGGTATCAAAGTGTGTACGCATTTGATTGTTGGTTTGCCAAAAGAGAGCGGGCAAGAGAACCGCTTGACGCTCGACAAAGTGATCGCCACGGGAACAGATGGCATTAAACTGCATGGTTTACACATTGTTGAGGGAAGCACCATGGCAAAAGCGTGGCGCGCAGGCAAATTGGAGGCGCCGAGCTTAGAAGAGTATGTGGCGATTGCGTGCGATCTGATCCGTCACACCCCGCCAGAAATCGTTTATCACCGCGTTTCTTCTGCGGCGCGGCGTCCGACCTTGCTCTCTCCATTGTGGTGTGAAAATCGCTGGCTCGCGATGACAGAAATTGGCAAGGCATTAGCGCTGCAGGGCGCGCAAGGCAGCGCACTTGAGCGCCCTTTCCGGTTTACAAAACCCCAATTAAAAGCGGAATAACCGCTTATTTGCTGATATATTTGCAAACAGCGTTAAAAATCAGGTAGCAAAGATGGATCAGCTGTTCAGCGCGCTTCGGGACGAAGCACAACATTATGGCCTTATTCTCCTTGGCGCCGTCCTGTTATTGGTGCTGGTCAAGGCCCTGATGCTGCGTTTTCAAAAAGATCTCGATTCGCTGGTGCTGGACGCGCTTTCTCCAGTACTGCTGGTTGATCTTGCGCAAAACAAGATCCTTTTGGCCAATACGGCGGCGATGCAGCTTCTGGGCATTCGCCAGCTTAATCGTTGCTACTTTTTCCCCTCCGCTTCATCCACGTCAGACATAGCACAAACGCTCAACTCACTCTCTGGACGGCAGTTCTCGCATCTCACTTTTACTTGGCGTCTGTCTGACAATGAAAGTTTGCAGATAGCCTTGAGCGGTCGCAAAGTCCACTATCACCACCGTTTTTGTTGGTTATTGCACGTGGGTGCTGTGGCAACGGAGGATGACGGGCAGCAAAGCGAGTTGGAAGCGCTGCGAATGGCCAAATCCGCGTTAGACTCCTTGTCGGAACTGATTTGTCTGCGCGATCCTGATGGGCGGATTTTAGCCACAAACCGCGCTTTCGAACAATTTTGGCAGGGGCGGCGCGAAGAGTCGATCGAACCTGTTGCAGGGCAGATCAAAGGGCGGCGCAGTGAACGTCGTTGGACGACCGATCCGCAAGGGCGCAGTTGTTTGCTGGAAGTAAACCAGAGCCTTTTGATGAGTAAACAAGGGGAACCGCTAGGATCGCTGAGCATCAGCCACGATGTGACAGAGTGGCATAAAATGCAGCAGAATCTGCGTGATGAAATGGAGCGGCGCAAAGACACCGAAGTGGCGCTGGCTCAGCGCGATACCATTTTGCAAAACATCCTTGAAGCCAGCCCTGACTCGATTGGCATCTTTAATGAAAACATGGTCTATCAGGCGTGCAACAAGCCGTTTGTCAATGCACTGGGCATTGCTGAAGTCTCTGATCTCATAGGTAAAAGGCTGCAAGATGTCATTCCAGGCGAAATGTACCAGCGCTTGTCGGCGACCGACAGTCAAGTGTTGCATGAAGGCAAATCGCTGCGCTATCTGGACAAGATTCTCAACAGTAGTGGTGACTATTCTTGGTTTGATGTGGTGAAGTCACCCTTTCGCGATCCCGCTTCGGGCACCAACGGAGTGCTGATCATGGCAAGGGACATCTCAGAGCGCTATCTAGCGGAGCAAAAATTGGAAGCGGCCAATCAAGAGCTCGAAAAACTGAGCTTTATGGACAGCTTGACCAAAGTTGCCAACCGTCGCCGCTTCGACGAACAGTTAAACACGCTGTGGCATCACCATGCGCGCGAAAAACTGCCTTTGGCTATCATGTTGTGTGATATCGACTTCTTCAAAGAGTTTAATGATCGCTACGGCCATCAACTGGGCGATCACGCCTTGACCCAAGTTGCCGAGGTGTTCTCCAAAGTGATCAGCCGCTCATCGGATTGCGTGGCGCGTTATGGCGGTGAAGAGTTTGCGTTCATATTGCCCAATACCACCACCGAAGGAGCGCTAAAAGTCGCGGAAAAAATACATGTCTGCATTGCTCAACTGGCGATTGAGCACCTTGGCTCGAAAGTGGCGCAGCGGATCACCGTTAGCCTTGGTTTGGTCTCCTATATTCCTAAACCTGAAGATTTGCCCGAAATGGGCGTGACCTTGGCCGACAGCGCTTTGTACCAAGCCAAATCCGATGGTCGAAACCGTACTTGCGTCCATCCGGTTTCGCTCACTGCCGATGAAGTGCCCCAGCAGCAGAGTGCGAAAGGTTAACTTTCCCTAATAATGCCCGTTTTGTCACACGAGTTGTGAATTCAATGGCTTAACCGCTAGAGTCAAACACGCTACACTAACCTTCCACCGCTCAACACTTCACCCCGTCCCGTGGGCGTCAGTGTCGAGTCTGGCGGCTATCGCAATGGCCACTCACGCTTTGGAGCTTTAGATGAAACCCATGAAAAATCTTGCCCAGTACTACGTCGATTTGTTAGTCAAACTGGGCATCGTCCGTTTCTCCATTTTGCTCGCGCTGGCATTGGTGGCATTAGCCGTGGTGGTGCAAGTGGGAATTACGCTGGCGCTGAAAGGGAGCGTGGATGATATCGATATCGTCCGCTCGGTCTTTTTTGGCTTAGTGATTACCCCTTGGGCGGTCTATTTTCTTTCGGTGGTGGTCGATCAACTGGAAGAGTCTCGGCAACGATTATCCAAACTCGTCTCAAAGCTGAAAGACATGCGCTCGCGTGACCAAGAGCTGAATGTGCAGTTGCAGCAAAACATCGAGCAACTCAACCAAGAGATCGAAGAGCGGATCAAAGCGGAAGAAGCGCGTGAAGAGGCGATGAAAGATCTGGAGAACGAAGTCTTTCAGCGCGAGCGAACCCAATTAGAACTCGCCGAGCGAACGGCGTTACTGCGCTCGTTTATCGATGCCTCTCCGGATCTTATCTACTATCGCAACGCCGATGGGGTATTTTCGGGCTGTAACCGCGCAATGGAAGAGTTAACCGGGAAAAAAGAGCATCAACTGGTCGGCTTGAGCCCTTGGGATGTCTACAGCAAGGAAGTCGCGCAGCAAATTGTCGACACCGACCAAAAAGTGTTTGCTAATAATCGTGCGCTCACCTACGAGCAGTGGCTCGAATACCCAGACGGGCGCAAGCACTACTTTGAGCTGCGTAAAGTGCCTTTTTACAGCAAAGATGGCCGTCACCTAGGTTTGATGGGATTTGGCCGAGACATTACTGACCGTAAACGTCATGAAGAGTCGCTGGAAAAAGCCAGCCGCGACAAAACCACCTTTATTTCTACTGTCAGTCATGAACTGCGCACACCGCTTAACGGCATCGTCGGTTTAAGCCGTATGTTGCTCGATACGACCTTAACGGATGAGCAACGTAAGTACATGCAAACCATTAATGTCAGTGCTATCACTCTCGGTAATATTTTCAACGACATTATCGACATGGATAAGTTTGATCGGCGCAAATTAGAGCTGTTCCCTGAGCCGCTCGATTTTGAAGATTTTGTGGTCGAAATCGAGAACATCGCCGCGTTGATGGCAGAACAAAAGGGGCTGCGTTTTGACTTAGAACGTCTCAGTGAACTGCCTAAAATGGTTGAGGTTGATGCCACTCGCCTGCGCCAAGTGATTTGGAATCTGGTCAGCAATGCGATGAAATTCACCAAAGAGGGCGGAGTGGTGATGACGGTGAGCGCTGAGGTTGAAGAGGCGCACGCGTCGATTGTGATTGAAGTGGAAGACACCGGAATTGGCATTCCAGAAGCAGAGCTGGATAAGATTTTTGCCATGTATTATCAGGTCAAATCCGGCAAAGACAACCTGCATGCGGTCGGCACGGGCATTGGCTTGGCGGTTTCGCGTCAACTGATCAACATGATGGACGGCGATATCACGGTGACCAGTGAAGAGGGCTTTGGGAGTACCTTTACCCTGACCATCAAGGTGCCCGTGGTGGAAGGCAAAGCCGTTGAAGCGGAGGTTGAAGTGCAACTGAGTTTGAACATTTTTATGGTAGAAGACATCGCACTCAATGTGACGGTTGCGCGCTCGCTGTTGGAAAGTCTTGGTCATCAGGTCACGGTTGCGATGACTGGCGAAGAGGCGATTGAGCACTTCAAACCACAAGTATACGATTTAGTTCTGCTCGATATTCAGTTGCCTGACATGACAGGTTTTGACGTGGCTCACTACTACCGTACCCACTATCAGAATTTGCCGCCGTTGGTCGCACTGACGGCCAATCTGTTGAAAGATAAGCGCGAGTATTTAGATAAAGGCATGGACGACGCGATCAGCAAGCCTTTAGCGGTGAAAGCGATGCAGGAGGTAATTAGCAAATTGATCCTGACAGAGCCGGAGCTCATGCCGCGTGCTCCTGAAGCTCTTGAAGTCGACGCGCAAACGCATGGGCTAGAAACCCAAGTGCTGGACATTGATATGCTCGAATCGTATGTCGATATTGTTGGTCCCACCCCAGTGCTGGACAGTATTCAAATGTTTGCCGAGATGATGCCGGGTTACTTGGAGGTGCTGGATCTCAACATGATTGCTAAAGATCAGTCAGGAATTGTCTCAGAGGCACACAAAATTAAAGGTGCTGCGGGCTCGATTGGTTTGAAGCGGATTCAAAGCGTGGCGCAAAAAGCGCAATCTCCGGATATGCCAGCTTGGTGGGAGAATATCGGTGATTGGGTAGAAGAGATCAAAAATGAGTATCAGCATGATATTGTGATCTTGAAAAGCTGGTTAGAACAAAGGGGAATGAAATGAAACGATGGGCTCTAGCAACACTTTCTCTGGCTCTACTGGCCGGATGTTCTACGCCTCCTTCGATCAGTTGGCAGCAAGACAACCAAGTCACGGTAAACCAAAGTGTGATCGAACTGAAAAGCACACTGTGGGTTAATCAAATGCCGATGGTTGGTGAAGAAGAAACGCAAAGTTTGCACGGTTCTCTCTATCTCTCTTCCAATGGAGAGCTTCCTGCTAGTTTGACTGTGAATCATCTCACCATCAAACAAGGTGAGCAGCAGTGGAACCTAAGTGAAAGCGACCTTGAAGTGCGAACTCACAGCGAAAACCAGTGGGAAGTGGCCTTGAACTGGCAGGGTGAGTTCGATATGGAGAAACCCGTTGATATCGCTTTGCAGCTCGAGAATCAAGCGACGATCTTGTGGCTCGTTGAGCGTAAAGTGGCTATTGATAAGGTCTACTAAACTGACGCAAACAAAAAAGGTTGGCATCACGCCAACCTTTTTTGTTTTATATCGTATTGATATTTAAGCGTCTAAATCACCACAAAAGCGGTAGCCTTCACCGTGAATGGTGGCGATGATCTCTGGCGTACCAGATACGGACTCAAAATGCTTACGGATACGGCGAATAGTTACATCAACCGTTCTATCATGCGGCTTGAGCTCACGTCCGGTCATCTTCTTAAGCAGATCGGCACGGGTTTGGATCTTGCCCGGGTTCTCACAGAAGTGCAGCAACGCACGGAATTCAGAGCGTGGCAGCTTGTAGCCATCACCCAGTGGGCTGATCAGTGAGCGGCTGTTGATGTCTAATACCCAACCGTTAAACTCGTATTTTTCCACTGAACGCTTCTCTTCGTGCACTATGCTATTGGTCATTGAGCGACCAAGTAAATTGCGCGCACGAATCGTCAGTTCACGCGGGTTGAATGGTTTGGTGATGTAGTCGTCTGCACCGATTTCTAAGCCAAGAATTTTGTCGACTTCGTTGTCACGACCAGTCAAAAACATCAGTGCTACATCTGCTTGCTCACGCAATTCGCGAGCCAGAAGAAGGCCGTTTTTACCTGGTAAGTTGATGTCCATTATCACTAGATTAACGTTATTTTCTGACAGCATTTGGTGCATTTCATCACCATTGCTGGCTTCAAATACAGCATATCCCTCTGCTTCAAAAATACTCTTAAGAGTGTTACGAGTTACTTGCTCATCTTCAACGATAAGAATCTGCGGGGTTTGCATTGGCGGTACCTAAATTTGTGACAAAATTGTACTAATAGAATAAATTCTAGGCAAAAACATAACATACAGGTAATGTGATTTTGATAATAAAGCAAAGTGATCAAAAAAACACTTCTTTCGGTTACGTGCCTTCCTTGAGTTCTCGCCAAAAGTAAACAGCATCCGACTGCTACTGGATTATTCTATAGGGTTTGTTTACCTTTCAAGACCCACCGCGACAAGGCAAAGCAGATATGGAAAGGTAAACAACCCTGTTCTTTTGAGCGGATTCTATAATGTTAACAGCATGCTAACAATGCTCAAATGTTAATTCCATTCACTTTGTTGATTTATATCAATTGGCTAAATGTAACAATTATTAATCGTCCGAGACTTATGATAAAAAATGTCCAAATAGGTGTAGATGCTCAATTATGGCATGCATATTCAGACTCATTCTTCGCTTTTGCCCAAAGTTGGACAGAGGACAACTACGCGATTATTACCGCATGGAACCCGGGGAGTGTACTATTGTCAAATGAGCTAAATCGCATAAATAGTCAGCGTCTGAAAGAGAGATTAATGGGCATGGACTATTGCCCGGTGTTGGTCGGCAACCAAGATTTTACCTGGAGCGAAGCAAGCTTTGCGGTAAAAGTGGATATGCGTCTGGCCTTGGACATAGCGAAAGAGTTTCAACAAAACGCCATTTATTACATCGAGAATAAAGAGTTATTTTTAGTTTCTTGTTTTGCCGATGAGACAAAACAGTCGCTAGGCAGCATGGCTTCTCGCCTACGATAAACGTTCTGTCTCTGTCATAAAATTATCAAGGAGGATTTATGAACGACATTACTCCGGACATCTGCGATAAGTTTGAAGATAAAGTGAGGCTACTCAATCTTCCTTTGCAGAATTACGGTCAAAAAACCGCATTTTTTGGAGAGATCGTGACAGTGCGCTGCTACCACGATAACTCGAAGGTGCGCGAAATGCTTAGTCAAGATGGTAAAGGCAAAGTGCTGGTCGTTGACGGACATGGTTCCTGTCAGAAAGCGTTGCTCGGCGATCAACTTGCTATTTTGGCGATTGAAAATAACTGGGAAGGGGTCATCATCTTTGGCGCAGTCAGAGACGTGGCGCAGATGGCACAGATGTCGCTTGGCGTTAAAGCGCTAGGAACCTCTCCTTTTAAAACGGAGAAACGCGGTGCTGGAGAGGTGAATGTGACCCTGATGATGCTCAATCAAATTGTGCAGCCCAAAGAGTACATTTACGCAGACTGGAATGGGATTTTAATTTCTAAACAAGCGCTTGAAATTTAAAAGCGAAAGCCGATACCCACTTCAATGCCTTGCTGCCACTCTTGATAGTCAAGAGTGGCATGCAAATCCAACGACTCGGTAATTTTGACGCGGCTTGATACTTCGGCCGCGAAACCTGTGCTATCTGGTTGGCCATCTTCAGGGCTGACTTTGAACGAACGTAGGGTGCTTTTGAGGGTAAAATGTTCGTTAATCTTATAACTCACGCCGCTTAGAAAACCGCTTTGGTTGTTGAGTTGGGAGTTGTTAACGCGGGCACCGACGTAAAGATCGACCGAATCAAAGACTTGATAGGCGTAACCACCATCTATGTTCCACACATCAAAATTTTCTTCTGGCTGAGTTTCACTGGAGAAAAACAATTTATGTGGTGAGAGCTTGGCGGGCGCGAGAGAAGGAAGCGGGTTGGCCGTCACTTGGCCACACAGAAGCAACAGCAGCAAAACCAGCATGTTTTTCATACCACTACTCCTTGTGTTTTTTTCTCTTATTTTGGCGTACCTTTGATTAAAGCACACATCCTGACATTGGACCTATTTTTTGTCGCATCACGCTTTTCGATTATAGCCTGTCCAAAAGTCATTTTTGTAGCCAGCTTCAAACTATCAGGATATGCATGTGATTTACACAAATGGCTTTATGCCTTTTTCTCACAGCAAGGAGAGTGAGATTAAAAAAAATTGAACTTTTTATTGACGGCAGTACAGAAACTACGGTAAACGTAGAGCTAAGCAAACACACAATCACAATGAATAGTTATCTATGACCTTTAACAGCCAATCAGTAATGACCACCACCATTATTATTACCGACATCACACATGTTGGGGCAGGCTGCTGAACGAAAGAAATTCCAAAAAAAGGCCTGTATCCAACAAGATACAGGCCTTTTTTTATACAGTTTAAAAATGATCCGGGAGGAAGGGATGCGAGTATTGAAGTTTGGCGGCTCATCGTTAGCCGATGCTGAGCGCTTCTTAAGGGCGGCAGATATCATTGCCAATAATGCAAAACAGGAAGAGGTTTCCGTTGTTTTATCAGCACCGGGAAAAACAACCAACAAATTGGTCGCTATCATAGAGTCGGCGTTAAAACATGGTGAAGCGGAACGGCAAATCGCAGAGTTAGAAGCATCATTCCACCAACTGTTTGATGACATTAAACAACAAGTCCCTGACATCAATGGTGCAGACTACCTCGGCCAAGTGGCCAGTTCGCTTTCTCAGCTACGTCAGTTTGTGCATGGCATCGGCCTGTTGGGGATGTGTCCTGATAACGTGAACGCCCGCATTATTAGTAAAGGTGAGCGCGTATCTATTCAATTGATGAAGGCGGTTCTTGCTGCTAAAGGTCATGCGGTTAACTTGATTGACCCGGTCGAATATCTATTGGCGAAAGGCGACCATCTCGAAGGAATGGTCGATGTTGACATCTCCACGCAAAATTTCCGCAGCAAGCCGCTACCTGCAGGCCACGTGCACATCATGCCGGGCTTTACCGCGGGCAACAAACAAGGTGAGTTGGTTACGCTTGGCCGTAACGGTTCTGACTACTCGGCGGCGGTGCTCGCGGCTTGTTTGCGTGCGGATTGCTGTGAAATCTGGACGGATGTTGATGGCGTTTACAACTGCGATCCACGATTGGTTGAAGATGCTCGGCTACTCAAATCGCTCAGCTATCAAGAAGCGATGGAGCTCTCTTACTTTGGCGCTTCTGTGTTGCATCCGAAGACCATTGCGCCTATCGCGCAGTTCCATATTCCTTGCTTGATCAAAAATAGCTTCAACCCTCAAGGGGCAGGCACGCTTATCGGTCAAGACACGGGCGAAGATAAACTGGCGATTAAAGGCATTACCACGCTCAACAATTTGACCATGGTTAACGTTTCCGGTCCTGGCATGAAAGGCATGGTCGGCATGGCCAGTCGGGTGTTTGGTGCGATGTCTACTTCCGGTGTGTCGATTGTCCTGATTACCCAATCTTCTTCTGAATACAGCATCAGTTTTTGTATCGAAGCTGTAGATAAAGCCACTGCTGCTCAAGCCCTCGCCGATGAATTTGAACTCGAGTTAAAAGATGGCTTGCTCGAGCCTGTCGAGTTTCTCAGTGACGTCGCCATTATTACCTTGGTGGGAGATGGCATGCGCACTTCCAAAGGCGTAGCATCGCAATTTTTTGCCTCGTTGGCGGAAGTCAATGTGAACATCATCGCGATTGCGCAAGGTTCCTCTGAACGCGCGATTTCTGCGGTGATTCCGGAAGATAAAATTGCCGAGGCAATAAAAGCGTGCCACGAGAATCTGTTTAATTCCAAACACTTCTTAGATGTGTTCGTGGTTGGTGTCGGCGGTGTCGGTGGTGAACTGGTCGATCAGATCCATCGCCAGCAAGCAAAACTCGCTGATAAAGGGATCGTAATTCGTGTCTGTGGTCTCGCCAACAGCAAAGGCCTGCTGTTAGACAGTAATGGTTTGCCATTGGATCATTGGCGTGATCGCATCAAAAATGCCACCGAAGAGTTTAGTCTGCCGCGTTTGATCGCTACCGTGCAGCGCAACCATATTATCAACCCTGTACTGGTGGACTGTACGTCCAGTGAGGCCATCGCAAATCAGTATACCGAGTTTCTTGCAGCGGGCTTCCACGTGATTACGCCGAATAAAAAGGCCAACACAGCCAGCATGGCGTATTACCACCAATTGCGTGATGTCGCGCGTAGCTCACGCCGCAAACTGATGTATGAGACAACCGTTGGCGCAGGTCTTCCTGTGATTGAAAACTTGCAAAATCTGATTGCGGCAGGGGATGAACTGGAGCGTTTTACCGGAATCCTGTCAGGCTCACTCTCATTTATCTTCGGCAAATTGGATGAAGGGATGAGCTTAAGTGAAGCGACCAACATTGCGAAACAAAACGGCTTCACTGAACCCGATCCGCGTGATGATCTATCGGGAATGGATGTCGCGCGCAAGCTATTGATCCTCGCACGCGAAGCGGGTATGTCACTAGAGCTGGAAGATGTAGAAGTGGATCAAGCATTGCCACCTGGCTTCGATGATTCAGGCAGTGTGGAAGAGTTTATGGCTCGCTTACCTGAAGCGGACGCCTACTTTAAGCAGCAACTTGCGCAAGCTGCGCATGAAGGGAAGGTGTTGCGTTACGTTGGCGAGATCATCGATGGCAAATGCAAAGTGTCTATCGCGGCGGTGGACGAAAACGATCCTATGTTCAAGATCAAAGATGGCGAGAACGCACTGGCTTTCTACAGCCGCTACTATCAACCAATTCCACTAGTCTTACGTGGTTACGGCGCGGGTACTCAGGTGACTGCAGCGGGCGTGTTCTCGGACGTAATGCGTACACTCGGCTGGAAATTAGGGGTTTAATCAATGAGTTCAAGTGATATGGGGGTGGTTGTTTACGCTCCTGCTTCTATCGGTAATGTCAGCGTTGGTTTTGACGTGTTGGGGGCGGCGGTGTCCCCTATTGATGGCACTCTGTTAGGTGATCGAGTGATGGTGAAGCAAGGCAGCGAGCCATTTGCACTTAAAACGGCAGGTCGCTTTGTCGCTAAGTTGCCTGCCGATGCCAAAGAAAATATTGTTTACCACTGTTGGCGCGTGTTCGCTCGTGAGTTAGACAAAAAAGGGGTGACTTTAAAGCCGGTTGAAATGACCTTAGAAAAGAACATGCCAATCGGTTCTGGGCTTGGCTCCAGTGCCTGTTCGATTGTTGCGGCGTTAGATGCGCTCAACCAATTCCATGCAAAACCGCTCGATGAAACAGAGTTGCTGGCTCTGATGGGCGAAATGGAAGGGGAAATCTCTGGTGGCGTGCACTACGATAACGTTGCGCCTTGCTACTTGGGCGGATTGCAATTGATGCTTGAAGAGCTCGGTATCATCAGTCAAGAAGTCCCCTGTTTTGACGATTGGTATTGGGTGATGGCTTATCCCGGGATCAAAGTTTCGACTGCTGAAGCGCGCGCCATTTTGCCATCACAATATCGCCGACAAGACATTATTGCACACGGCCGTCATCTCGCTGGTTTCATCCACGCCTGCCACTCTAACCAGCCAGAGTTAGCGGCGAAGCTAATCAAAGACGTGATCGCAGAACCGTATCGTGAGAGACTGCTGCCAGGGTTTGCTGATGCGCGCAAATACGCCGCATCTGCTGGTGCATTGACGACAGGCATCTCGGGCAGTGGCCCAACCCTATTTAGCATTTGCAAAGAGAGAGAAGTCGCGGAGCGCGTCGCTCGCTGGCTTGAACAAAATTACGTACAAAATGAAGAAGGATTCGTCCATGTTTGCCGTTTGAACAAACAAGGTTCGGTCGTGACAGGAAGTGAGCTATGAAGCTGTACAACATCAAAGAAAATCAACAACAAGTCTCCTTTGGCCAAGCCGTTCGCCAAGGTTTAGGCCGCAATCAAGGTCTATTTTTTCCCGCTGAATTACCTCAGTTTGCCGATATTGACGCACTGCTTGAGGAAGGATTCGTTGCTCGTAGCAGCAAAATTCTTTCGGCGTTGATTGGTGATGAGCTTTCTGAGCAGCAAGTGAGCGCGATGGTGGATGCGGCGTTCCAATTTCCTGCGCCGATTGCGCAAGTTAAGCCGGGTGTCTATGCCCTAGAACTTTTCCACGGCCCGACATTGGCGTTCAAAGATTTCGGTGGCCGCTTTATGGCGCAGTCACTTGCTGCCGTTTCCAATGGCGGGAAAATTACTATTTTGACCGCGACGTCCGGTGATACAGGAGCGGCGGTTGCCCATGCTTTCTATGGCATGGAAGATATCAACGTAGTGATCCTCTATCCAAAGGGCAAAATCAGCCCGCTGCAAGAAAAGCTGTTCTGTACTCTAGGTAAAAATATCCATACGGTTGCGGTTCATGGTGATTTTGATGCGTGTCAGGCTCTGGTCAAACAGGCATTCGATGATGCTGCGCTACGCGAAGAAATTGGTTTGAACTCTGCTAACTCAATCAACATCAGCCGTTTGATGGCGCAAATTTGCTACTATTTTGAAGCGGCGGCGCAAATGAGCAAATCAGAGCGTGAGAACCTGGTGATTTCAGTCCCGAGCGGTAACTTTGGTAATTTGACCGCAGGCCTGTTGGCGAAAGCACTCGGCTTGCCGGTTAAACGCTTTATCGCTGCGACCAATGCCAATGATACTGTGCCGCGTTATCTCGAGACAGGTCAGTGGGATCCTAAGCCGACCATTGCGACGACCTCAAACGCCATGGACGTGAGCCAACCGAACAACTGGCCACGCATTGAAGAGCTTTGCCGCGTGAAAGAGTGGGGACTCGAAACGCTGGGGAAAGGAGCGGTCAGTGATGTGCAAAGCGCGCAATCTGTACGCGAACTTTATGAATTAGGCTATCTGTGTGAACCACATGGTGCAATTGCTTACCGTGTGCTTGAAGAGCAACTTCAAGCGGGTGAAACTGGCTTGTTTTTGTGTACAGCGCATCCTGCCAAGTTTAAAGAAGTGGTTGATGACATTTTGGGCACTGATATTGAGTTGCCAGCGCCATTGGCTAAACATGCGCAGATGACGTTACTGTCTCAGGAGTTGGAAGCCGACTTTGATGCGTTGAAAGTGGTACTGCGTCAAGTTCAGTAGGTGAGCCAAAAATGAAATAGCAAAGGCGGAGTTGACTCCGCCTTTTTTATTGCCAGCTAAAAACAAACGGCGCTCAGAGAGCGCCGTTAAAGTGAGTGGCAATGTTGTGATTAGAGCGACTCAGTAAAAGTACGAGCGATCACGTCGCGTTGCTGCTCTTGAGTCAAAGAGTTAAAACGCACGGCGTAGCCAGATACGCGAATAGTCAACTGTGGGTATTTTTCTGGGTGAGCGACTGCATCTTCCAGCGTTTCACGTTTTAGTACGTTGACGTTGAGGTGTTGACCACCTTCGATGCGAGGTGCTGCTTCAATAGCCACTTCACGGCTTTCGAATTCACCCAGTTCGTTGATCGCCACAACTTGATCGGCTTCATAGCCAGATAGCGCAGCCACGCAACGCGCTTCGTTCTTTTCACTGTCCAAAAGCCAGATAGAGTTCAGTAGGCTGTCGTTTGCCGCTTTTGTAATTTGGATACCTTGGATCATCACTATCTCCTAGTCCACGCAGGTGGTGTTATGGTGTTTATTTTCAAATTTTGTCGAGCTGCTAATTATATAGCCAATAACCATTATTCTAGTATTGATTTAAGTCAAAAAACAACTAAAAACATTAAATTTACAAAGGTTAATTTATTGCTCTAGATCAATAAACTCTTTAAAAACAATATCAATTAAATATAGTTGATTGATTAAAAATTATTTTAACGATCATTTGTTGTAAATTTACTACAAATCACAAGTCAAATTTGACGAATGAAGGCTAAATCGTTGTAATTGCCCACCAGAGATGAAAGTGAAAAGTGATTAAATGACAAACAGTAAAAATCGACATGGTAACAAATTTATTGGTGCCCACGTTTCTGCAGCGGGTGGTGTGGAGAATGCGCCGTTGCGAGCAAGGGAAATTGGTGCGAACGCCTTCGCTTTATTTACCAAAAATCAGCGTCAGTGGGTCGCTAAACCGTTGGAGGCCAAATCCATCAGTGCCTTTAAAGCCAACTGCCAGATGCTTGGGTTTGCGCCTGAGCAGATCCTGCCACATGACTCTTATCTGATTAACTTAGGGGCGCCTGAAGAGGAAAAGCGAGAGAAATCACGCTTGGCTTTTATCGATGAAATGGAACGTTGTCGACAGCTGGGCTTAACCCTGCTGAATTTTCATCCCGGTAGTCACCTTAATCAAATTTCAGAACAAGAGTGTTTGGCGCTGATTGCGCAGTCGATCAATGTGGCGCATAAAGCCGTGCCTGATGTGGTGGCAGTGATTGAAAATACCGCTGGTCAAGGAACAAACTTGGGGTGGAAATTCGAACATCTAGCGGAAATCATCGACCAAGTGGAAGACAAAGAGCGGGTGGGTGTTTGCCTCGATACTTGCCACACCTTTGCCGCTGGCTACGATCTCAGTTCTATCGAGGCATGTGAGCACACTTTTGCTGAGTTTGAACGCGTGGTCGGCATGCACTATTTAAGGGCAATGCATCTCAATGATTCAAAAGTGGATCTCGGTAGTAAGGTTGACAGGCATCAGGCGTTGGGCAAAGGGGCGATTGGCTGGAGCTGTTTTGAATACATAGCTAAAGATAGGCGATTTGATTCTATCCCTTTGATTTTAGAAACAATTGAGCCGGACTTGTGGGCGGATGAAATTCGGGCGTTAAGAGAATTCCACCTACAATCAATCGATTAAATGAAGGTTTAACCATATTGGCATCTTTTTTTCATATCTCACCATGACGATAGTCGCACAGAAGATTTCGCAATGGAGGATGCCACTATGTTACCGACAATCACTGCTACCCCAACGTCCTTTGGCCGCCGCGCTGCGCGGCTGCCCGCTCCCAATCGCCATGTCACAGGGCAGGGACACTATCGAACTCCACAAAAGGCGACGCATCCGCATGAGAAAAGCGAATAGCGTTTACTCTGAGCTGGTGAGGCAATTAAATAAAAATTGCCCGGTTTATCATGCGCATTTGGGTGTAAAATAGCGCCTTTGATAGTAACAGCAGGATTTCCCAATGACGCAGGAACTGACCTGGCACGATGTAATTGGTGCTGAAAAGCAACAGGCGTATTTTCAACAAACACTCAGTTTTGTGGACGCAGAGCGTCAGGCCGGAAAAGTCATTTACCCTCCGGCCAAAGACGTGTTCAACGCCTTCCGTTTTACGGAATTTAATCAAGTCAAAGTGGTCATTCTCGGCCAAGACCCGTACCACGGGCCTAATCAGGCGCATGGCCTGTGCTTTTCTGTTCTCCCCGGAATCAAGCCGCCGCCATCTTTGGTTAATATGTACAAAGAGTTGGCACAAGATATCGAAGGTTTTCAGATACCAGCACACGGTTTTTTACAGAGTTGGGCAGAGCAAGGTGTCCTGCTGTTGAATACGGTTTTGACCGTGGAGCAGGGGAAGGCGCACTCGCACGCAACCAGTGGGTGGGAAGTGTTTACCGACCGGGTCATCGAGGCGATCAACCAGCATCAGCAAGGCGTGGTTTTCTTACTTTGGGGTTCGCATGCGCAAAAAAAGGGCCGCTTCATTGATAGAAACAAGCACTATGTGCTCTCGGCCCCGCATCCCTCTCCGCTTTCTGCGCACCGGGGATTTTTAGGTTGCTGCCATTTTTCTCAAACGAATCAGTTGCTTTCTCAACAAGGAAAAACGCCAATCCACTGGCATTTACCGATGATGGTTTAAATGGTGCTTTTTTGAGCAAGGTCTAAACCGAAACCATTTATCTCTTATACACTTAGTAGCAGCAATGAAGTGTTAAGGAGAAGCACTATGATGATCGAACGGATAAGGCGTGAGCATAGCTACATTGTGCGTTTGTTGGCTATCTTACGTCAGAAAGTGGAACAACTGAAAAACGAGCAACCGATCAACTACAGTTTGGTGGCAGAAATTGTTGACTATCTCTCTGCTCATGCGGAAAAAGTGCACCACCCCAAAGAGGACATTCTTTATCGACACTATTTGCAGCATTATGGGGCGCAGCGGACGATAGAAAATCTAGAGCAAGAGCATATCTCGCTGGCAAAAGAGACGGCAAAGTTTGCTGAGATAGTGCAGATGATCCTCAGCGATGCCGTCGTGCCACATGATGTTTTCCTCGAGCATCTTGAAGCGTTTATCACTTCTCAGCGTCGCCACTTAGATATTGAAGAGCGTTTAGTGTTGCCGTTAATTGCAGAGTCTTTCACCACTCAGGATTGGCAAATGGTCGAATCACAATGGCTGGTGAATGAAGATGACCCAGTGTTTGGCAAAACCATTGCGGACCACTACCAGCAGTTGGCTGAGCGGGTCAAACAGAGTGACAGGGAATGGGCTTAGCGGAGATGAGTCGTCTTCGGACAGCGTAATAAAAAGAGAAATGGCACCTTATGGTGCCATTTCAGTATTCGTTAGAGTTTAATGTCTTCCAGTGAATAATCGTGACAAAGGTCCATGTCTCGAAGCTCTTTCAGAAGATTGCGGCGATCCATCATCGCCTCAATTTCACGCCATTTTCTTTTTACTGGTTTTGACCGGGTTTTGGTGGTACCAGTCGTTTCAAAATCCAGTAAGTCATCTAGTTCAAAGCCGTCCATAAGCTACCTCACGTAAATAACCAGCGCTTGTGCAGTCACTAAGTACCACAGTTTCTCCGAGATTAGCCACGATATATTTCGCATTTGTGTCGGGAACATGAAATTTTCGCTTGGAACTGAATACAACATCACATTTCGCTAAGTTCAATATGGTTGAAAAGTGAGCATTCGCATCAACGAAAACGTTTAAATGAAAAAAAATTGAATGTTAAAGGGGTGTGTATTTAAACCGTATGCCGATACAGATAGACGTTTAAAAGATGAGCTGTTTCCAAATGTAACAAGTATCAGGTTCTGCCCGTAACTGAAAAAGCATTCGATGGCTTCGGATCATAGATAGGGTAAGGACTGCTGAGTAAATTGAAGTGAAAAAGAATGATTATAATTTGATGTAAATACATTGTGCAGTAAATGTAACCACTTTTTATTGCTTGCGCTGTTTTTTATGTTAACAAAAAGTGTATTTACAGTGAAAAATACAACAATAATGCATCGTGGTGCATATTGATTTTTGTTTTTCCAAGCTGCATTATCCGCTGCGTCAAAAAACGTTGGTACGTAAAAAGGATGCATGAAGCGACATTTACGATTCTGGATTGCCAATCTAAAACGAATAAGACCAAGCTAATTTGACACTTGGTATCGCAATCTGGTGGATGGCTGGGACGCACGGACCGACGCAACTCAATTTGAGGTATGTATGACAGACTTGATTAATTTGATGAATGACCTGCTATGGGGGTCTATTCTGGTTTACCTGCTCGTCGGGGTGGGGATCTACTTCACTATCCGTCTTGGGTTTATCCAATTTCGCCATTTTGGCCACATGTTTTCCGTATTGAAGAACAGCCGCAAAGCTGACCAAGCTGGTATCTCTTCTTTTCAGGCACTTTGTACTAGCTTAGCTGCGCGCGTTGGTACTGGAAACATGGCAGGGGTTGCCGTTGCCCTTACTGCGGGTGGTCCGGGTGCGATTTTCTGGATGTGGTTGATCGCCATGTTAGGTATGGCAACCTCGTTTGCTGAAAGTACGCTGGCGCAGCTTTACAAAACCAAAGATGACGACGGCAACTACCGCGGCGGCCCTGCTTACTACATGGAAAAAGGCCTTGGCATGCGCTGGATGGGCGTATTGTTCTCGGTCTTTTTGATCATCGCTTTTGGTCTGGTGTTCAACGCAGTGCAAGCCAACTCAATTGCCGGTGCGATGCAAAACGCCTTCGGTTGGGAAGATAAGTACGTTGGCGGCGCGATCATGGTGCTGGCGGGCGTAATTATCTTCGGTGGTATCAAGCGTATCGCGCGCACCGCAGAGCTGATTGTGCCTGTGATGGCGCTGGCTTACTTGGCATTGGCGCTGTTTGTGATGTTTAGCAACCTCGACAAACTGCCAGCGGTGTTGGCATTGATCTTCAAGAGCGCGTTCGGCTTACAAGAAGCGGCGGCTGGTGGCCTTGGCTATGCCATCGCCCAAGCGATGATCAACGGGATTAAACGTGGCCTGTTCTCCAACGAAGCGGGTATGGGTTCGGCACCGAATGCGGCAGCCTCTGCAACGCCGTATCCACCACATCCCGCTTCGCAAGGTTATGTGCAGATGCTGGGTGTGTTTATGGACACTATCGTGATCTGTTCTGCCACGGTTTCCATCATTTTGATGTCTGGTGAATACGTGCCTCACGGAGAAGTTACTGGTATTGAACTGACTCAGGTAGCCCTTAGTTCACAAGTGGGGGATTGGGGCGGCATCTTTGTCGCGGTGGCGATTTTCTTCTTCGCCTTCACCTCGATCATTGCCAACTACTCGTACGCGGAAACCAACTTAGTCTTCCTTGAGCACAACCACAAAGCGGGTTTGAACCTGTTCCGTATCGTGGTGCTGGGCTTGGTCGGTTACGGCGCGGTGGCACCACTGCCATTCGTGTGGGCGCTGGCAGATGTATCGATGGGTTTGATGGCGATTGTCAACTTGGTCGCGATTTTGCTGCTCTCTGGCATCGTGATCAAACTGGCGAAAGACTACAACCGTCAGTTAAAAGAGGGCAAATTGCCCACCTTTAATGCCGACGATTTCCCAGAGCTCAAATCTCAGCTTGAAGAAGGTATTTGGGATAACAAAAACAAGTAATCGCTCTTTGCTATTAGTGTGATTGTAAAAGCCATGCAGACATTGCATGGCTTTTTTTGTACCCTAGTGAAAAACAAAATTAGGAAGTCATCGTCATGCTTATTGTTGTTTCTCCAGCCAAAACTCTGGATTACGAATCGCCACTCGCGACTCAAAAGTTTACCCAACCGGAATTGGTCGATTATTCCAAACAGTTGATTGAAGTTTGCCGCCGATTGACGCCGGCCGATGTCGCTTCACTGATGAAAGTGAGCGATAAAATCGCCGATCTCAACGTCGGTCGTTTCCAAGATTGGAGCGAAACCTTCACCCCTGAAAATGCGCGCCAAGCGATTCTGGCTTTCAAAGGCGATGTTTATACTGGGCTGGAAGCCGAAACGTTTACTGAGGCCGATTTTGACTACGCACAGCAGCATTTGCGCATGCTTTCCGGTTTGTATGGTCTGCTGAAGCCGCTCGATTTGATGCAGCCGTATCGTCTGGAAATGGGCACTAAGCTGGCCAATCCGCAAGGCAGCAATCTTTACCAGTTTTGGGGCAATGTGATCACCGACAAACTCAATGAGGCGATTGCCGAGCAAGGCGACAATGTGCTGATTAATCTGGCCTCGAACGAATACTTTAAAGCGGTGAAGCCGAAGAATCTGCAAGCTCAGGTGGTGACGCCGATTTTCAAAGATGGCAAAAATGGCCAGTACAAAGTCATCAGCTTCTTTGCCAAAAAAGCGCGTGGCATGATGGCGCGTTACATCATTGAAAATCGAATCCGCAGTGTGGCCGATCTTACCCAGTTTGACACCGCGGGTTACTACTTTGTGGAAGAAGAGTCCACGCCAACGGAATTGGTGTTTAAGCGCGAAGAGCAGCATTAACGCTGTTGTTAGAAAAAAGAAGGGTTGGCACTTGGCCAACCCTTCTGTTTTATCGCTTGGTTACTTTTTCTTTTTCACACTTTTCTTTTTGCTGACGGCTTTTTTATCGTCTTTTTTCTTTTTCTTCTTAAACACCGGTTTTTTGTGTTGTGGACGCAGCTCTTTGACAAAGCGCTCTTTGATCTCTTCTTTGACGTAGCGAGCGACGCGGTCAAGCATCGGCTGGTCATGCGCTTCAACGATGGAGATAGCGTTGCCTTTTTTACCTGCACGCGCAGTACGACCAATTCGGTGCAGATACACATCGGCGCTGCGGGGCATGTCAAAGTTCACCACGTGAGAAACGTCAGGTAAATCGATTCCGCGTGCCGCTACATCGGTTGCAAGTAGCACGTTAACACTGCCATCGCGAAAACGCGCAATCGCATTGTTGCGGCGATCTTGTGGCATTTCCCCTTGGATCCAAGAACACGGGATCTGAGCGCTTTCCAGCTGTGCTCGCAGGTCGGCCAAACGCTCGCGTGTTTTCAAGAAGACAATAGTACGCTCAGCTTGCTCGGTAAGAATGTTTTTCAGCAGCGCCAGTTTGTGGTCCATGCTGTCAGCGCGGTAATACCACTGGGTAATTTTCTTGCGCTCGCGACGAGAAGGCTCGGCATCAATGTCGGCGGGATCTTTGAGTAGATCTGCGGTGAAGCCTTCCACGCCCTTACCTTCCAAAGTGGCAGAAAAGAGCATACTCTGTTTACGCCAGCGACATTCGTTCGATAGGCGGTCCACGGTCGGGGCAAAGCCCATATCCAGCATGCGATCCGCTTCATCAAGGATCAGCCACTCAATGGCTCGGCAGTCGAAACGCTCGGCTTGAATGTACTCCATCAAGCGGCCAGGCGTGGCGACGACGATATCCTGCGTTGTGGAGAGGATATCGGCATGCTCTTGATACTGCACGCCACCTGTGATGGTAAAGATATTGAGTTTGGTGTACTTCGCCAGTGCGCGCGCTTGGTCAGCGACCTGCATCGCCAGTTCGCGTGTTGGCGTTAAAATCAAAATACGGGCAGGCCCCGGTTTGCGACGCGGGAAGTCAATCAGATATTGCAGCGCTGGCAGTACGAAGGCCGCCGTTTTTCCGGTGCCGGTGGGCGCGCAGGCCAGAATGTCTCGGCCGTCCAGAGCTTGTGGGATCGCTTCGGCCTGAATTTGCGTTGGACGCTCAAAGCCAAGTTCATCAATGGCAGCCAACAGGTTGGGGTCAAGATCCAGTTCAGCAAAAGTTCTGATCACAGTAGGGTCTCCACAAGCTCGGTTAACTCACAGGTTAACAGAGCAGCAACAATTAAAAGGGGACATATTATAGAGTGATCGGTGATTAGGATCACATGTTATTTCTACATCTTGAGATAAAAGTCTTGCGTTAGGGCGACAAACTCGGCGCTGTAGCCGTTTACCTCTCGAATGGTCAAGCTTTGCTCTTGTACCGCTGTCGCTTGCAATCTCAGCTCAAAAAGTAGCCGTGAGGCGGGTTTTTGCTCACTAGGGCGCACCCGGCAAAGACGGCTAAGGTGCCAGCCTTGCGTTTGTGCCAGTTGAATGAAGGCAGCTCCTTCGACATCGGGTAACACAAAGCTAGCTCGCCCATCTTGGTTGAGCAGCGCTTTGGTGCGCGCAAGCAGATCCCTGTGACTTAAGCTGTCTGTGTGCCTCGCCGTAGCACGTTGCTGCATTTTGGCCTGCTCTCCGCTGTTGAAATAGGGCGGGTTGCAGATGATGGCGTCAAAACGCGTCCCCAGATTGAGGGTCAGCACATCGCCTTGCTGCACCTCCAGTCGATCTCGCCATGGGCTTTGTGCAAAGTTATCTCTGGCCGCTTCAATAGCATGCGCATCGATATCGACCGCCGTGATGCGCAGCGTTGGAAAACGCTGTGCAGACATCAGGCTTAAAAGCCCAGTGCCTGTGCCAATGTCGAGTAAGTTGTTTGCGCAGGAAAAATCGCTCCACGCACCGAGTAACACACCGTCGGTGCTGACAGGCATCCCCGAGTGGCTGTCTGCGATCGAAAACTGTTTAAAATTGAAGCCTTTAGTTTTTAATGTGCCACTCTTCATGTTTATGTTTTTATCTCGCTACTTTTTAGATACAAAAACCACTGTTAAATGATTGTGTGAAATTATTCTCTGGGTGTTAACGGCTTGTGGGTGAAGTTGTATAGGTTTTTTGTCTGGATTAAAAATAGATACCAGTGACATCAACTGTAATATTGTCATTTCTGTAAATTAATGTAGTGTTTTTATCGCAAAGGTTGCCAATTGATGGTGGTTTAGTCATTATGCGCGCCTTATTCGAAAGAGGGGTCAGGCTTTCTGATCCACAAAAGCATACACAACATTCATCAGAATTATTCTAAGGGTTATCTGTGAAACAGACTTTAAAATTTTCCGATATCCTCGCAGTCGGCTTCATGCTGTTTGCGTTTTTCCTCGGTGCCGGTAACATCATTTTCCCACCGCTTGCAGGGCAACTTGCTGGTGATAATTTAATGCCAGCGATGTTTGGCTTCCTGCTGACGGCGGTTGGTCTTCCTTTGATCACCATTATTGCCATCGCGGTCGCAGGTGGAACTTGGGAACATTTAACCAAAGATCTACCCAAACAAGCTGCGATGCTGATGGCGGTGCTGATCTTCATCATTATTGGCCCTGCATTTGCTGCGCCGCGAACGGGTCTGGTTGCCTATGAAATGGCGATAAAACCGTTTTTCGCTGAAGCCGCGCAGTCGCATCTCACTATTTTCTCTGTGCTGTTTTTCGCGGTAGCGATCTTTTTCTCTTGGTCACAAGGTAAATTGATCGACGTGATCGGCAAAGTACTGACGCCAGCGCTGTTTGTGGGTTTGATTGTTCTGGCAGTTGCGGTGTTTGTTGACCCACAAGGTACGTTTATTGCGGCGCAGGGCGAGTACCTCACTCAGCCGCTGACCAAAGGTTTCCTAGAAGGTTACAACACCATGGATACATTTGGTTCGCTGATGTTCGGCATGCTAATCGTTGATGCGCTGCGCAATCGCGGCATCACTGAGCGTTCGGCAACCACGCGTTATTTGATCCTCGCGGGCGTGATTGCGGCGGCAGGACTGGCGTTTGTTTACGTTTCACTTTTCTATCTCGGTGCAACCAGCGCGACGGTAGCTGCGGGTGCTGACAACGGTGGCGTCGTTCTGAGCCTTTACGTTCAAGCTCTGTTTGGTCCTTATGGTCAAATCGTACTGTCGGTCATCGTGTTGCTGGCGTGTCTGACCACGGCGATTGGCCTTATCTCAGCCTGTTCCGATTACTTTAGCTCTCTGACTCCGCTTTCGTACAAAGCGTGGGTGGTAATTAACGGTGCCGCTTGTGCGGTTGTGGCGAATGTCGGTTTGGCGCAGCTGATTTCTCTGTCTGTTCCGGTGTTGTTTGCTCTTTACCCAGTGGCGATTGCCTTGGTTGCACTGACGTTTGTGCGCAAAAAACTGCCGAACCCACGTGTTGCTTACCGCGTAGTGATCTTAGTTTCACTGCTGTTTGCTTTGATCGACGCGGCAAAAGTCGCTGGTGTGGATGTGTCTGCGTTTAAAGTGCTGCCACTGTTTGAAGTCGGCATGGGCTGGTTGCTACCCACCGCTGCGGCGATTATCTGCATGTTCTTTGTTAGCCGCTCAGTGGCGCAAGAATTGACGCAGCAAAACGCATAACAGACGCAACACTTAAGCAACGAAAACAAAAAGCCCGGCGCTCATCCTGCCGGGCTTTTCCATTCTCAATATTTTTCTCAATTTTCTTTTTGAACGCTGAGTCGCAAGTATGACCGGCTTAAAGCTTGTCGTGGTACTCGACCAACACCTGCTCAACCCAAGTGGCGATGCGCTCATCGCTCAGTTCATATTGTGAGTCTTCATCTAGCGCTAAGCCGACAAAGTGCGTACCGTCTGCGGTCAACGCTTTTGAAGCGTCGAATTGATAGCCCTGATTTGGCCAGTAGCCGATAAACTCAGCGCCAGCGATTTTTAGCTCATCGTGCAGCAGCCCCATGGCATCGAGGAACCACTCGCCGTAGCCTTCTTGATCGCCAAGACCGAACAGGGCGACCGTTTTGCCTTGTACTGGTGAGCTAGACACTTGCTGCCAGATGGCCGACCAATCTTCCTGAATCTCACCAAAATCCCAGGTGGAGATGCCCAATAGCAGCAGATCATACTCTGCCATCAGGGAAAGAGGCGACTCTTTAACGTTGTGAACATCCACTAACTCTTCGCCAATCAAGGCGCGAATTTTCTCCGCTGCCATTTCGGTGTAGCAGGTGGTTGAGCCGTAAAACAATCCGATTTTCATGTTTGTCATCACTGCGATTGGTTAGAACACCGGATTCTACCCATATTTTGCTGAGGATTGCAGCGAATATCGCGCGCACAAGGATTTTTTATAGCATTAATAACCTGCCTGACATACTCTCAGGCCATTAAGTTCTAAATAGGATAAGGAAACAAGCATGCAGCAGTCTGCATCAATCAATATGCAGGACTTTGGCTTGGTGGAGCAGTTTCTCGATGCGATGTGGATGGAGCGCGGGTTGGCGGATAACACCCTTGCTTCTTACCGCAACGATCTGATGAAGTTGCTGCAATGGATGGAAACAAGCCATTACCGACTTGATTTCATTAGCTTATCTGGATTGCAAGAGTATCAAGCCTATTTAGCGGATCTCGATTATAAACAGACCTCGCGCGCCAGAATGTTGTCGGCGATTCGCCGCCTGTTTCAGTATCTGCACCGGGAGAAAATTCGCGCCGACGATCCGAGCGCGTTGCTGATCAGCCCCAAACTGCCGCAACGTCTACCCAAAGACATCAGCGAAGCGCAAGTGGATGCGCTGCTGGATGCGCCCGATGTGAATGATCCGCTGGAACTGCGTGACAAAGCGATGCTGGAGCTTTTGTATGCCACGGGCCTGCGGGTGACGGAACTGGTCAGCCTGACGATGGAAAACGTCAGTTTGCGCCAAGGGGTAGTGCGTGTCACGGGTAAAGGGGGCAAAGAGCGCTTGGTGCCGATGGGAGAAAACGCTATCGACTGGCTGGAAACCTTTATTAAACAAGGTCGCCCGGTGTTGCTCGGTGAGACGACCTCGGACGTGGTGTTTCCTAGTCAAAGGGCCAGACAGATGACGCGTCAGACCTTCTGGCACCGAATCAAACATTATGCGGTGATCGCAGGCATAGACACCGATCATCTCTCGCCGCACGTACTGCGCCACGCTTTTGCGACGCATTTATTGAACTATGGGGCGGATCTTCGGGTCGTACAGATGCTGCTCGGTCATAGTGACTTATCGACCACGCAAATTTATACTCACGTAGCAACTGAACGACTGAAACAGATTCACAGCGAACATCATCCGCGCGCTTAGCGGATGCCAAAATAAGGTGATTTTAATGAGCGTATTACGCCGACTAACTCTTTTGACTCTTCCGTTTTTTGTCACGGCGTGTGGCGCTGAAGAGAGCCATGCAACTACGCCAGCGACCGAGGTCGTTGCCAGTGCTAATGTTGCGAGTACCAACATAGATAGCGCCGCGTTAAAAGCCCGTTTTAGCAAACTTGGCCTGAATATTACCGATATTCAACCGTCCGATGTGGCTGGCTTGGTTGAGATCCAAACCAACAGCGGCGTGCTGTTTGCGTCAAACGATGGTAAGCATTTTATTGCCGGTACTCTGTATGCACTTGACGACAATGGCCAATACCGCGATGTGATTGCCGAACGTCAAGCTCCGCTCAATGCAGAAAAAATCGCCAAGTTTAGCGATAGCGTGATTGAATACAAAGCCGCCAATGAGAAATACGTCGTGACGGTGTTTACCGATACGACGTGTGGCTACTGTGTGCGCCTGCACAGCCAGATGAAAGAATATAACGACCTTGGCATTACCGTGCGTTACATGGCTTTCCCACGTCAAGGTGGTGTGAGTCCGGTGGCCGATCAAATGGCGGGCGTCTGGTGTGCTGCCGATCCGAAAGCGGCGATGCATGATGCGAAAGTAAACCGTAAATTTGCCCCAGCCGAAAATGATTTGGCGCAATGCAAAAAGACCATTGCCGCTCACTACCAGCTAGGTCAAGAGCTCGGTATCAATGGTACGCCAGCGATTTTTCTCGCCAGTGGCGAAATGATTGCTGGCTACTTGCCACCGGAAAAGCTTTTACAACGACTACAACAGCAATAAACCCATCCACATCCAAGGAGCAGAGCCAGGCGCTAGGCGTTTGGCTCTATTCAACGCATGATAGAAATACAACGTCGACCTGAACCCGACCTCTCTCTGTTGCCCGAGAGCCTCCCAGAACTGCTTAAGCGCATTTATATCAACCGTGGCGTGACGGATATTGCTCAGTTGGACAATGCCGCAAAAGGTCTCCATTCCTATCAAAAGCTGCATGGCATTAACCTCGCGGTCACACTGCTGTTTCAAGCCATTCAAGAGCAAAAACGCATCATCGTGGTTGGCGATTTTGATGCTGATGGCGCGACCAGCTCTGCCCTGTCTGTTTTGGCGCTGCGCATGCTCGGCAGCCGCAATGTCGATTATCTGGTGCCAAATCGTTTTGAAGATGGCTATGGCCTGAGTCCTGAAGTGGTGGATCAAGTGCTCGAACTGGGCGCAGAAATGATCATGACGGTCGACAACGGCGTCTCTTCCATTGAAGGGGTGAGGTATGCCAAGCAAAATGGCTTGCAAGTACTGGTGACCGATCACCACTTGCCGGGCGCGCAATTACCGGAGGTGGATGCCATGGTGAACCCGAATCTGCAAAGCTGTGCCTTTCCTTCCAAAGCACTAGCTGGGGTTGGCGTCGCCTTTTACCTGATGATGGCGCTGTGCGTACATATGCGAAAAGCGGGCTGGTTTGCCCAGCAAGGCATGGCCGAGCCCAAGTTGATGGAACTGGTCGATTTGGTGGCGCTTGGCACTGTAGCGGACGTGGTGCCTCTGGATGAAAATAACCGCATTTTGGTTCATCAAGGTTTGCAACGTATTCGCGCTGGTAAAGCACGCCCGGGAATTCAAGCGCTGATCGAAGTGGCTAAGCGCGATGCGCGTCGTCTGGTGGCCGCCGATTTTGGCTTCGCACTTGGGCCGCGCATCAATGCCGCGGGGCGTCTTGATGATATGTCTTTCGGCGTTGAGCTACTGCTGAGTAACAACATCCACGCGGCGAGGCGCATGGCCAACGAGCTGGATGCGCTCAACCAAACGCGCAAAGAAATTGAAGAAGGGATGAAGCAAGAAGCGCTGGCGTTTTGTGAGCGTCTGGAGTTTGGAGAGAACACCGAACTACCGTATGGATTGGCGCTGTTCCAACGCGATTGGCATCAAGGGGTCATTGGCATTCTCGCCTCGCGCATCAAGGAGAAATACCATCGCCCGGTGATCGCGTTTGCCGATGGCGGTGATGGTTTGATCAAAGGCTCCTGTCGCTCTGTTCCCGGTTTACACATGCGTGATGCGTTGGATCTTATCGACACGCAAAACCCAGGTTTGATCCTCAAGTTTGGCGGACACGCCATGGCGGCGGGGTTGACCATCAAAGAGGCCGATTTTACGCGCTTTAGCCATCTGTTTGATCAGGTTGTGAAACAAGAGCTGGATGAAGCGGCGCTCAAGGGGATCATTCTTTCCGATGGCGAGCTCCAACCGGAGCAGTTTTCTATGCATACCGCGGAAATGCTGCGTTCGGCGGGGCCGTGGGGACAAGGCTTCCCTGAACCCGTTTTTGATGGTGAGTTCAAACTGCTGCATCAAAAACTGGTGGGTGAGAAGCACCTCAAACTGATGCTCGAACCGCTTTTTAAAGGCCACCCGACTAACATCATGGTGGATGGTATCGCCTTTAACGTCGATCTGCGCCGCTGGCCTGATGCGTCGGTGAAAACCGTGCGTTTGGCCTATAAACTCGACATCAACGAGTTCCGAGGCAATCAATCATTGCAATTGATGGTGGACCATCTCGAAGCCAGATAAATGTCCATCCGAAGCCCCGAGTCGTGGGCTTCGGATGCTTTGGCTGACGAGTCAACATCGGCCAAATTTTTCCTGTATCTCTGTCACATTTTTCAGTAGAATTCTGCGGTTAAATTCTACTCTAAAATGTTGAGCCAACATGTTTGAAATCAATCCTATTAAAAACCGTCTTCAGGACGTGTCTGCGCGCACGAATGTCCTGAGGGGGTATCTTTGACTACGACGCCAAGAAAGAGCGTCTTGAAGAAGTCAACGCAGAACTAGAACAACCTGACGTTTGGAACGAGCCAGAACGTGCTCAAGCGCTTGGCCGTGAACGCGCTTCATTGGAAGCGGTAGTGGATACCATCGACCAGCTTGATCAAGGCGTTGACGATGTTGAAGGTTTGCTTGAACTCGCCATCGAGGCAGAAGATCAAGAAACGTTTGACGAAATTGACCCAGAGCTGGAAGCGTTAGAAGAGAAACTGGCAGGTCTTGAGTTCCGCCGTATGTTCTCTGGCGCGCACGATTCGTCCGATTGTTACATCGACTTGCAAGCCGGTTCTGGCGGCACAGAAGCGCAAGATTGGACCAGCATGATGCTGCGTATGTATCTGCGCTGGGCCGAAGCGAAAGGCTTTAAAACCGAAGTGATTGAAGTCTCGGAAGGCGACGTGGCGGGTCTGAAATCGGTCACCGTACGCATTGTCGGCGATTACGCTTATGGCTGGCTGCGTACCGAAACGGGCGTACACCGTTTAGTACGTAAATCGCCTTTTGACTCGGGCGGTCGTCGTCACACTTCATTTGCTTCTGCGTTCGTTTATCCTGAGGTTGACGAAAACATCGATATCGACATTAATCCGGCCGATCTGCGTATCGACGTATATCGTGCGTCTGGTGCAGGTGGTCAGCACGTTAACACCACCGAATCGGCGGTACGTATTACCCACGTACCAACTAACACTGTGGTACAGTGCCAAAACGATCGTTCTCAGCACAAGAACAAAGATCAGGCGATGAAACAACTGCGTGCGAAGCTGTTCGAGCTAGAACTGCAAAAGCAAAACGCAGAGAAACAAGCGAATGAAGATGCGAAGTCCGATATCGGTTGGGGCAGCCAGATCCGTTCTTACGTACTGGACGACTCTCGTATCAAAGATTTACGTACCGGCATTGAAAACCGCAATACCCAAGCGGTGCTTGATGGCGATCTGGACAAATTTATCGAAGCCAGCCTGAAATCTGGCTTATAAGCTTTTCACCGACAAAACAGGATAGATCGAAAAATGACTGATGCTGTTCAAAATGAAACCGTACAAGACGCTTCTACACCAGAAGAGAATAAGCTCATTGCAGAGCGCCGCGCGAAGCTAGAGCAAATTCGCAAGAGCTGCAAAGCCAATGGCCATCCAAACGACTTCCGTCGTGACAGCCTTGCTGGCGACCTTCAGAAACAGTTCGGTGAAAAGAGCAAAGAAGAGCTGGAAGCGCTAAACCATGTGGTGGCGATCGCGGGCCGTATTATGGCGAAGCGTGGCCCATTCTTGGTTATCCAAGAGACCACTGGCCGCATTCAAGCGTACGCAGATAAAGATGTACAAAAAGTACTGAAAGAGCAATACCAAGGTCTGGATATCGGTGACATCATCGGTATTAAAGGTGCGTTGCACAAATCGGGTAAAGGCGATCTCTACGTCAACATGGAAGAGTACGAATTGCTCACTAAAGCATTGCGTCCTCTGCCAGAGAAATTCCACGGTTTGACTGACCAAGAACAGCGTTACCGTCAGCGTTATGTGGATCTGATTGTGAACGAAGATTCGCGCAACGCGTTCAAAATTCGCTCTAAGCTGATTTCTGCTATCCGTCGTTATATGGAGTCAAAAGACTTTATGGAAGTGGAAACGCCAATGATGCAAGTGATCCCGGGGGGCGCATCTGCGCGTCCGTTTATCACGCATCACAATGCACTGGATCAGCAAATGTTCCTGCGTATTGCACCTGAGTTGTACCTCAAGCGTTTGGTGGTCGGTGGTTTCGAACGTGTATTCGAAATCAACCGTAACTTCCGTAATGAGGGTCTTTCTCCACGCCACAACCCAGAATTCACTATGATTGAGTTCTACATGGCGTACGCAGACTACAACGACCTGATCGATCTGACCGAAGACATGCTACGCACGGTTGCACTGGAAGTGTTGGGCCACACGTCAATGCCGTACGGCGATTTCACTGTGGAATTCGGCGGCAAGTACGCACGTATGACCATGCTGGAAGCGATCAAGCACTACAACCCAGATCACGCTGACATTCAGGCGTTGACGGTAGAAGATGTGCAGGATCGTGACAAGCTGGTGGCTATCGCGAAATCACTGGATATCTACGTAGAGAAATTCTGGACCTGTGGCCAGCTACTGGAAGAGATCTTCGGTGAAACCGCAGAGCCAAAACTGATCCAGCCAACCTTCATCACTGGCTACCCGGCAGACATCTCTCCGCTGGCACGCCGTAGCGATGACAATCCGTTCTTCACTGACCGCTTTGAATTCTTCATCGGTGGCCGCGAAGTGGCAAACGGCTTCTCTGAGCTGAATGATGCGGAAGATCAGGACCAGCGTTTCAAAGCGCAGGTGGACGCGAAAGATGCCGGTGACGACGAAGCGATGTTCTATGACGCGGACTACATCACTGCGCTTGAGCACGGCCTACCGCCAACGGCAGGACAAGGCATTGGTATCGACCGTCTGGCGATGTTGCTGACCAACACGCACACCATTCGCGACGTGATTCTGTTCCCTGCGATGCGCCCGCAGTCGCAAGCACAATAAGCACACAAAAATAGCAAAAACCACCTTCGGGTGGTTTTTTTATCTATGCTGAAACCAAGATGATACGCATCACACTTTTGAGACAAGGCCTTTTTCTTAACTCGAAAGGTGCAAAGAATTTATTTGCTATCTTATTGGTATTCCTTCTATTTTTTTAGTGAAAATGTCAGTTTGCTTCCAAAGCTAAGTGGTGAGCATATCAATTGTCAGTGGTCTTATTTATAAGACAGACTTGAATGTCATTACTCTTGATAATGTATGCAAAGAAAGATCGTAGTAAGAAGAATATAAGGGTGTTCTATGGCTGGTCAGTTTAAGATGGATTCTGTCCCGGGTTCTCTTGTGGTGGTAGGCGGATCGTACGAGCCTTGGCTATCTGTGTTAGAGCAGGTTGGCTGGAAGTGTCATCAAAGCGGTGACCTGCGCAAAGCCGATGCACTTTTGGCTGATATTGGTCCTTGTATCGGGATTGTGGATCTCAGCCATGATGAATTTAGCCTCAATGGCATTGCTAACTTGGTCAGTGCACACAAACACGTTCGTTGGCTGGCGTTTATTCGCGAGTCTCAACTCAGCTCTGACACGATTTGCCAGTTTATCGTCAACTTCTGCATCGATTTCTTCACCGCCCCTATTCCGGATGCTCAGCTCCTTAGCACCATTGGGCACCAACTTGGCATGCTCAAATTAGAGAAGAAAGTGTGGCCAAGTTTTGGCAATAATCAGGATATGGGGCTTATCGGCGATTCCATCCCGATGAAGCGCTTACGTGATCAGATCAAACGGATCGGCCCAACCGATGTGAGCATTCTTATCTACGGCGAAAACGGTACTGGCAAAGAGACAGTGGCTCGTGCGGTACATAAAATCTCGTCGCGTGCACACAAGCCGTTTTTCTCGGTAAAGTGTCGAGCGTTAAGCGAAAAGCGCTTTCAAGCGGACGTGTTTGGCATTGGCGCGGACGACAATGCAGGGCCATCGATTCTTGAACAGGCTGACGGCGGCACCGTGCTGTTCAACGATATTCTAACCATCTCAAAAACTCAGCAGTTGAATCTGCTGCGCTTCTTGCAAGAGGGAACTATCGAAACCAACGATGGAATGAAGAGCGTCAATGTTCGCATTTTAGCTGCGAACTCATCGGATATTGAGAAGGCGTTGATCGACGGCGATTTTAACGAAGAGCTTTATCACTACATCAATGTGCTGCGCATTAATGTGCCGAGCTTAAAGGAGCGAGCTAGCGATATCGGCCTTTTGGCGCGCTATTACTTGCAGGAATTCTCCAAAGAGTACAACTCGCAAGCCAAAAGTTTATCCGAAGATGCGCAGCGTGCCCTAACACGCTATTTTTGGCCGGGTAACGTACGTGAGTTGATGAATCAGATCAAACGCGCGGTTTTGATGTCAGACAACGTGATGATCGAGGAGTCGCTGCTTGATCTCCCCAAGCGGGGGGAGAGTAAACGCAGCCTAAAGAGCATTCGAGAAAAGAGTGAGCGCGACGCATTACTGCTGGTGTTGGAATCTCATTCAGGCCAAGTGTCGAACGCAGCCAAAGAGCTCGGTGTTTCACGGGCGACGATGTACCGCTTGCTGAACAAACACAATCTGATCTCTGAACAAGTCGTTTAAATCGGTTGATTCTTACAAGGCCACCTCGCAAGTGGCTTTCTATTTTTAGATTCAGTGGAATTTTTTATATTCTATAGTTGAATATCTTATTTCTAACGCTATATGCAATTTGTATATAGGGAAATCTACGGTATTTTTACAATTGCCTAAAAAGTGTTTGATTATAAGGTGGTTTTGGCTAGAATTTAACCGTGACTACTTAGTCACATCCTATCAAATCGTTTGGATTAATAACCTCAGGAGGGGCATAACATGTTGAATCTTTTTGCACATCAACCCGCTTTTGCTTCTCGAGATACACATTCATCTGTGATGTTTGCTGGTGTTGGCGCAGGCGCTGATACCCGTATTGATGGTTAGTTAATCCGCACCTTTAGTTTGTAATTGGGCTGCGGAAAATGGCAGCTCGGTTAGAGACATTCGTTATCTTCATTTTTAGTGTCTGCCATTTTTCTCAGCAAAAATTTTGTTTTTGGAGAAAAATTATGCGTCATTCTATTTATTTGAAATTAGCCACTTTGCTGGTGCAAGCCGATCTAAAACGTGAAGAACGCCAATGGGCGGCGCGCGTTCGCCGCAGTCGTTATGATGTTCCTTGGGCCAATGCGTTTTTGCTCAAAGATATCGGTTTGGACGAAGGTGGACGAATGAATCCGAATACGGTACCTGATGAAGTGAAAGTCGCTCGTCGTATGCGTCATATGCGTCGAGTATTAAGTGCGCGAATACCAACGTAAAACTAAGGCTGCGACGCGTTTTGGGTCGCAGCCTTAACCGCTTACGGACAGGGATTGGAATACGTGGTGCCAATCTCTTGAATCTTAGTTAACACCTCATCACTTAAATCAATATTAATGCTGTCAATATTGGCTTTAAGCTGCGCAATACTGGTTGCACCGATGATATTGGCAGCAACAAATGGGCGCTGGTTGACGAAGGCCAGTGCCATTTGAGCTGGATCTAAGCCTGCTTCTTGCGCCAACGCGACATAGGCTTGTGTGGCCTTAATCCCTTGCGGAGTAAAATAGCGTTGAAAGCGTTCAAACAGGCTGCATCTCGCCCCCGCGGGTTTGGCTCCATTCAAGTATTTCCCACTCAGGCAACCAAACGCCATTGGGGAATAAGCTAATAGCTGGACGCCTTCGTAGTGGCTTATTTCTGACAAACCGACTTCAAAACTGCGATTGAGCAAGTTGTAAGGATTTTGAATCGAGACAATTCTTGGTAAATCGTGCTTTTCGGCCAAACGCAGTAAACTCATCACGCCCCAAGGCGTTTCATTTGATACGCCGATATAACGCACTTTTCCTGCTTTGACCAATTCAGTTAGCGCCTCTAAGGTTTCTATCAGAGTGACCTCTTCTTGGGCGTCTGGGTAAGGGTAGTTTAGCTGGCCGAAGCAATTGGTTTGTCTTTGTGGCCAGTGTAACTGGTAGAGATCGACGTAGTCAGTTTGCAGACGTTGTAAGCTGTCGTTGAGAGCGGTATGGATATGGCGGCGGTTTAAACTCATGTTGTCGCGGATATAGGGGACATTTCTGGGGCCCGCCACTTTAGTCGCCAGTACGACTTTTTCCCGTTTGCCTGACTTGTTCAGCCAATTACCGATAAACTGTTCTGTAAGACCTTGCGTTTCCGCTTTAGGCGGTACCGGGTACATTTCTGCGGTATCGATAAAATTGACGCCATGATCTACGGCGTAGTCAAGCTGGTCAAAGGCGTCCTGCTCGGTATTTTGTTCGCCAAACGTCATTGTGCCTAAGCAAATTTTGCTGATCTCAAGGCTGGAGTGGGGAAGTTTGCTATATCGCATGGCACATCCTTGTCGGTAGAGAGTGAAGTCAACTCAAGCAGGGTTTTGTCTGTCTCAACTGATTGAATTGTAGGTGATCAATATAGGGGAAATTAGGCCATTGCCCAAGTGGTTTGCATGCGATTCGTAATCTCGTTACTTTTGACTAAACTGGATCATGACAGGACTTGTTATCACGGAAGTAGGAGCAGGATGATGCAAAAACATCAGCTGGATCTGTGGATGCAGAGTCATTATAAAGAGGGCGGTGAAATGCCCAAAGTGTTTGTGGTTGGTCGATCGAATGTCAATGAGTACTCACTAGCGGTGGAATACAAGCACCATTTTGAACCGATCATCGATGGTGATGAGCCGATCCATTTTACCTCATTGGAGCAGGTTAAAGACGAACTGGTGCGACTTGGGATCGATAAAGCGTATCTGCGTTTGCATAACGCTTACGAAGAGTGCTGCAGCCCTAAAGCGAGCCTCTATTGTGACATCGAAATCGCCGTTACTCCTCATTAACGGCCGCAATGAATGCGCTGTTGAGTATCTGTTCGGTAAATTGAGTGCGCAGATAAAAGCCTCTGGGTAGAGTTTTGATCGGTTTGCCGTTTGCATTGTATGCTTCGGTCAGAGCACGGCTATTTGCGGCTTTTGGCCTCAAGTGGAGTGCTTCGCCACGTCGCGCGGAAATTTGATCGTACTGGCCAAGAGCGATCTGTTCCATCAACTCTTCCCAATCTTGGCGTATGATAATTTCTTGCTCGGCTGAGGGAGACCAAATTAGTGGTGATCCGACTCGTCTCATGGCGAGCGGAATTTCTCGCTCACCTTCGACTGGAATCCATAGTACGCGAGAGAGCTTGTTGCGCACATGGCTGTTGTGCCACGTAAGACCATGAATCCCTGTTAAAGGCGCGACGCATACAAAGGTGGTTTCCAAAGGCTTGCCACTGTAACTGACAGGGATGCTTTTCAGTTCAATTCCCAGTTCAGAAAAATCTTGTTGTGGTTTACTACCTGCTGGGGCTCCCAAGTGCCATTCTAGAAGTTGTCCGACCCACCCTTTGTCCCGCTTGAGGTTTTCGGGAACTGCCATGCCCGCTTCTTCTGCCAGTTCTGCAAAACTAAGTCCTGCAATTTGTCTCGCGCGCTCAAGGAGCTCATGTTCTGACTGGGGAACGGGTTTCATGATAGTTGGCTCTGGCAAATAAAAGCGCCATTTTAGCAAAAAATATGGTTTGGGAAGCAGTGAAAATCGATCAAAAAGCATTATTTCGGGATCTTTAGACAAGTTATCCACAGAATTCTGTGCTTGTTTTGCTAGTCACTTAGGTTCATGGATCAATAAACAGTGCTTTGGATGCAAATAGAGGCTTGATTTTCAGGATGGACTCTGGGTTTCCCCCACTTTAGTGTGGATAAACTGGTCGCTGTATGATCTTTGAGCGATCTGTTTGTGGTTAAAAGATCATCAGGGTTTTGCGGCTATTTTAAGTGGGGGTTGGGTCGTTAAGCATTTAATAAATAATATTTATTTTCTATTTCTCATTTAATGCCTTTTAAAATGAGTTTATTTTTTCTTCCTAGCATTAAGGCTTTTTTCTCATTCTTCACAAAGTTATTCACAGAAAAGGTGAATAAATGTGGGTTATGTCTCAATCTTGTGTTGATAACTACTATATCGCTGTAAAGTTATGCACTAAAGCTCGAAACGCGATAAATCTTAGCGATATCACATCAGTAAGTTTGCTACTGCTGGGGATATGTGGAAAAATCACTGTAATAAAAATTTATTTTAGAGGTTAGCCAGTGATAGATGGCGATGGTTACCGGCTGAATGTTGGTATAGTGATTTGCAATAACCATGGTCAGGTCTTCTGGGCTAAGCGATACGGGCAACACTCTTGGCAATTTCCTCAAGGGGGAATTGATGATGGAGAAACTCCAGAACAGGCCATGTTCCGCGAGTTGTACGAAGAAGTCGGTCTTACACACAAAGATGTTAAGATTATAGCGAGCAGTCGTCACTGGTTAAGATACAAACTACCAAAACGTCTGGTTCGCTGGGACTCTAAGCCTGTTTGTATCGGCCAAAAACAGAAATGGTTTCTTTTGCGTCTTGAATGTGATGAATCCAGGATTGATATGCAAAGAGGAAGCTCTCCTGAATTTGATGGTTGGCGCTGGGTGAGCTATTGGTATCCGGTTAGACAAGTGGTCTCATTTAAACGCGATGTTTATCGTCGGGCGATGAAAGAGTTCGCCTCTTTAGCTATGCCTTTTCGAGAACGTAAGGTGAAAGGTAAGAAAAGCAAACGCAGAGGATAACTATGCTGAGCCAACTAAGGGAGATAGTTGAAAAAGTTTCTCGGGTCGAAGATGTTCATCAGGCATTGAACATTTTAGTTCGAGAAACTTGTACAGCATTGAACACGGAGTGTTGCACCATTTACCTCGCGAATGAGGAGAGGCAGCGCCTGGAGCTAATGGCAACACAGGGGCTGATTTTCCAGGGAGATAGTATCCACATTCGTTTTGAAGAGGGGTTGGTGGGCTTAGTGAAGCGCAGTGCCGAACCGCTTAACTTGGCCGAAGCGTCTAAACATCCTGCATTTAAATATTTTCCTCAATTAGGCGAAAAGGTTTACCACTCCTTTCTTGGGGCGCCGATCATTCACCGTAAAAAGGTGCTTGGGGTGTTGGTCATCCAGCAGAAAACACCGCGCCTGTTTAATGAAATGGAAGAGTCATTTCTGGTGACCTTGTCTGCGCAGTTAGCGGTGTTGATCGCGCATGCACAAAGCCAAGGGCACTGGTCCCTTTCCTCTAAACCCGCTGCGATTCAAGGTATTGCCGCTTCCAGTGGCGTCGCGATTGGCGAGTTCTGGTTTGATAACTCTCAGCCGCAGCTTGCTGAGGTGTGTCCGGCGTCCACTCTGGATAAAGAGCGTGAGCAAGAGTGGCTGCTGGTCTCGATCGAAGCGGCTTTAGCTGATTTCCGGCGTATGCGTAAAAAATTCGACAGCGAAATCAACAAAGATGCGCTGGCGATATTCGACTTGTTTACCCATTTGCTCAATGATCCCATGTTACGCACCGATTTGAAAAAGCATATCGAACGGGGGGATCGCGCAGACTGGGCGCTGCGCCAAGTGGTGGAAAGCTACTCCAACCGCTTTGCCCGTATGTCGGATGTCTATTTGCGTGAGCGTGCGCAAGACGTGCGTGAGCTTGGGCAACGATTGCTCTTTTTTCTGCACAACAGTGAACATGAGTTGCAACCTGTTGATCGTCCGGTGATCTTGGTTGCTCATGAGCTGACGGCTTCTCTGCTCGCTTCCATTCCTAAAGAATACTTACTGGCGGTTGTTTCTCTTGAAGGGGCGGCAAACTCGCATGCGGCGATTTTATCGCGCGCCTTAGGCGTGCCTGCAGTGATGGGGGCCAATCTCAATCTGGCAGAAGTTCATGGCAAAAAGGGGATTGTTGATGGCTACACTGGTGAAATTTACCTAGAGCCAAACAAGCAGATATTGCGTGAATACCGCAATCTGATCACGGAAGAGACCGAACTGCATGTCATCGTCAACCAAGAGTTGGCGGAGCCTGCGCAAACGCTGGATAAAGTATCGGTAGAGCTACTCCTGAATGCAGGGCTCAGTGCCGATAGCAATATTGCCATTAACTCTGGCGTGGATGGTGTGGGATTGTATCGCACTGAAATTGCCTTTTTGCTGCAACACCGATTCCCCTCCGAAGAGGAGCAATGGCAGCAGTACCGCGCTATTCTCAACAGCTACCCTAACCAACGAGTGGTGATGCGCACTTTAGATATCGGTGGAGACAAAGCGCTGCCCTATCTACCAATTGAAGAAGATAACCCGTTCCTTGGCTGGCGTGGGATACGCTTTACTTTAGATCATCCAGATATTTTTCTCATTCAAGTGCGCGCGATGTTGCGTGCCAGCATTGAGCACAACAATCTCAACATTTTGTTGCCGATGATTTCTGGCGTGCGGGAGCTGGATGATGCCGTTCGTTTAATTGAGCAAGCCTATCAAGACGTGCTGCAATTTGCACCGCAAGTCCAGCGGCCAAAAATCGGCATTATGATCGAAGTGCCGTCAATGGTGTATTTGATCCCGGTCATCGCCAAACGGGTCGATTTTGTTTCGGTGGGAACCAACGATTTAACCCAGTATTTATTGGCGGTTGACCGGAACAATTCGCGGGTCGCGGATGTCTACGAATCCATGCATCCTGCGGTGATGCAAGTGCTCAGGCAGATCCGCCAACAGTGTGAAAAGTACCAGTTACCCGTGTGTATCTGTGGGGAATTGGCGGGTGATCCTTTTGGAGCTCTGCTGTTGCTTGGCTTGGGATATCGCAGTTTAAGCATGAACACCTCTAACGTGGCGAGGATTAAGTATTTGATTCGCCACAGTCAGCTCAGTGATTTACAACAACTGGCGCAACGCGCGCTCGACATGTCGTATGGCGATGAAATTAGCCAGATGATGCGAGCGCATTTTATTGAACATGATTTTGCTGGCTTTGTTCGTGCTGGTAAAAAGTAGAGTAGGTTTTTGTGAACATTGAGTTGTTGATGCTTTTGTTGGCACTAGGTGCTTTTGTCGGTGTGATGGCGGGATTGTTGGGAATTGGCGGCGGGCTGATTGTGGTTCCGGCGTTACTTTATCTATTGCCGTGGGCGGGAATTTCCACGGAGCTGAGTATGCATATGGCGCTGGCGACTTCCCTTGCGAGCATTATTGTTACCTCGGGCTCGTCCGCGCTTAACCACCTCAAGTTGGGTAATGTCGACATGTTCGTGGTTAAATGGTTGATGCCCGGAGTGGTGGTGGGTGGCTTTATTGGTGCCAATATTGCTGAATGGATCCCTACCCAATACTTGCCGAAAGTATTCGGTGTCATTGTTCTGTTTCTTGCTTTGCAGATGTTTCGCTCCATTCGCGTTACTTCGCAGAAAACCATGCCAGGGAGTTTTCTGACAATGGTGTATGGCAGTGGCATTGGCGTGGTTTCAAGCTTGGCTGGCATCGGTGGCGGTTCGCTTTCGGTGCCGTTTCTCAACCGACACGGGGTCGAAATGCGTAAAGCGGTCGGTTCATCCTCGGTGTGTGGCTGTGTGATTGCTATTGCGGGAATGAGCGGTTTTATTTTGCATGGTTATCAAGCTCAAGGTCTACCGAATTACAGTATCGGCTATGTCTATCTTCCCGCTCTGGCGGCGATTGCGGGGACATCGATGCTGACCACACGATTTGGTGCCAAATGGGCGACTACACTCCCCACGGCGGTGCTGAAAAAAATCTTTGCACTGTTTTTAATGTTTGTAGCACTCACCATGTTACTCTAATTCGAATTTTCTCCAGCTGTTAACATTAAAGAGTACTTATTTATGTCTCAGGGATATCTGACCTTTCCCAATATTGATCCTGTGTTGATTTCCATTGGCCCGATCTCCGTCCGTTGGTATGGGCTGATGTATCTGGTTGGCTTTATGTTTGCTATGTGGCTGGCCAATCGCCGTGCGGATAAGCCCAACAGTGGCTGGAACCGCGAACAAGTTTCCGATCTATTGTTTGCAGGGTTTCTTGGCGTGGTCGTCGGCGGACGTTTAGGTTACGTGCTTTTCTACAACTTTGACCTGTTTTTAGCTGATCCGCTGTATTTGTTTAAGGTTTGGACAGGTGGTATGTCATTCCACGGCGGTTTGCTTGGTGTGATTACTGCGATGTTGTGGTATGCCAAGAAGCATGGCCGCACCTTCTTTGGCGTCGCAGATTTTGTCGCACCGTTAGTGCCGTTTGGGCTCGGTGTTGGGCGCCTTGGTAACTTTATGAATGGTGAGCTGTGGGGTCGAGTAACTGATGTGCCTTGGGCGATGGTTTTCCCGACGGGAGGGCCACTACCGCGCCACCCTTCACAACTGTACGAAATGGCATTAGAAGGTGTGGTTCTCTTCTTCATTCTCAACTGGTTTATCCGCAAGCCGCGTCCGCTGGGATCGGTTTCAGGGCTATTTTTGGCTGGATATGGTACATTCCGCTTCCTTGTGGAATACGTACGTGAGCCGGATGCGCATTTAGGTCTGTTTGGTGGTTTTATTTCGATGGGACAGATCTTGTCTTCGCCGATGATCTTCGGTGGATTGGCACTAATGCTGTGGGCTTACAAACGTGGTCACTACCAAGATAAAGCAAGTGCATAGTAAGGAATTGAAGTGAAACAATATTTAGAACTGTGTCGCCGCATCGTCGATGACGGGCACTGGGTTGAAAATGAACGCACTGGTAAGCGTTGTCTTACGGTGATCAATGCAGACTTAACCTACGATGTTGCCAACAACCAATTCCCTCTAGTGACAACGCGTAAGAGTTTTTGGAAAGCCGCTGTGGCTGAGTTGCTGGGGTATATTCGTGGTTACGATAGCGCTGCGGATTTTCGCAAACTTGGCACCAAGACTTGGGATGCCAATGCTAACTTAAACCAAGTATGGCTTAGCAACCCTTATCGTAAAGGGGAAGATCACATGGGCCGCGTGTATGGAGTTCAAGGACGTGCTTGGGCCAAACCGGATGGCGGTCATATAGACCAGTTACGCAAAATTGTTGATGACTTGAGTCGTGGAATTGACGATCGCGGTGAAATTCTCAATTTCTATAATCCCGGTGAGTTTCATATGGGTTGCCTGCGTCCATGTATGTATAGCCACCATTTCTCTTTGCTTGGTGACACCTTGTACCTTAACAGTACGCAGCGTTCATGCGACGTTCCACTTTTATAACCCTTATCACAAAATGCACAATCAATAATAAACAAAACCCTCCAGCCTAGTTGCATATGAAATTATTGTGCTATGTTTAAGTTGCACAATACGTTATCAGTAAAGGTTAATCTGATTATCAATGCACAGTTCGAGGGTTTATGGATAAGGCAGTTATAATTTCTTCTGGTGGGAAGATTGATACATCAACCTCTGTTGCTCATGAAAGCAGTGATATGTATCCCAATGTCCTTTTTCTGGAAGAAGGGGTAGCCGTTTTCAATGACCAAATGGAATTGTTGCCACTTATCTCTGATTTCCTAACATACTATAGGTATAACCATAGTGATAAATCCGTAATAACTTACGCAAATAACTTGCTCTATTTGGTCAAGTACCTGACAACGTATGATAAGAACCACATCGGTTCCAAACGCGATGATTGTCTGTTGACAGTACACACCAATGAAATTCAGAAGTACTTTAAATACTGTAGAAACGATAAAAATAAAGACGAGTCAGTTAAGCGTGCCTTAATGGGGAGCACCATATCCAATAGAGACGCTACGTATGGAAAGTTTTTCTCTCATTTTTTGTGTAATCCCCCCGCAGGCTACAAACTCATTAGAGAAGAAGACCCTTATAAAAATGGAAGCCTATCCGTTACGGCTAAAGAATCATTAATTAAGCCTGCACAGTTCTTAGATATAGAGGCTTTGATTCTTGTTGCTAATCATGAAAGTGAAAGGTGTCTCATCCAATTCTTGTATGACTCTGGTGTACGCAGAGCAGAAGTTAAAGATATTCTTCACGAATATATCTTGAAACTATCCAGATCATCTCGGCAGAGTGTAATTGTAGATAGTGAGACCTTTCAAATATCTAGCCAATATGTCGCGATGGAAATTAAAGGCAACAAGGGGCGTGCTAGAGAATCTAAATATCGATATACGGTTATTACAAAAGAAACTCTCAATAGAGTTCAAAAATACAACTCAAGTCTCGAATATAGAAAGCACAAACGAAAATGGGGCAAAGCCCCCATGCCTGCTTTTCTAAATCAAAATGGTAATCCTTATAATGAAAGGTCAGTCAGCAAGTTAATCAGTAAGCTATCTAAAAGAGCTTTAAAGCTTGGGCTAATTAAAGATCCATTGTCACCACATAAGATTAGACATGGTTTTGGAGCAATGCTTCTCAACTCTGAAGACTTAGGTAAGACGCAGCTTGATAGGTTGTTATTGCTTCAACAATGCCTTGGGCATAAGTCACTAGATACAACACAAAAATATACAAAAATTCCTGTTGGAGTCTGGGAACGATTCTTGGATAGCAATGGTATAGCTTTGAAAAGATACCAACTGATGGAAAAACTAAAAAAACGGACTAGAACGAGTAAAGGAGGCTTGAGTTGAGTATTGATGAATGTAGGGAACTTCTCATTGAATGGTGGCAAGGGTTAAGTGTTGACCAAAAGAAAATAGTCCCCACCAGTCGGAATAAAATTGACTTGCGCGACCTTTTTATTAATACAGAAATTGAGTACTTCAAATTACGGGGGTATCTAAAAAAAGATATTCTTGAGATCGAAAAAGAGCTTAAGGGGCTAGGTGTATTATTTAATGATGATGAAGAAGTAATAGAAAAATTAATGCTTGATTTTATCTCTGATTGTAAAGTTAATCCAGATCTATTGTGGAGTGTGGAGTTAACAAATAAGGTTGGTAAATCAAAGTTGGTCAATGGAGATCTAGATAGTTACTTTGATAAATTTGGGCTTATAAATAAAACATATTTGGCAAACAAGTTCTCATGTAAACCAAAAATCCTCGATAAGCCTGCTTTACTTGATCTCAGAGGTCAACTTAACCAACTGTTGTTGAAATACGAAGTCTCTCTCCCATATAGTCAAATTAAAGATAGTAGTCATTCTGTCGGCTATGACCTTAATAATCGGAGAATTTTTATTCAGTGGAAAAATAGCTTAACAGATGAGGAAAAACTAGCACTCCCAATGTGGGGAAATGCTATTGATAAATTGGCTTTTAGTCATCTTATCCCACCAGAGCGCATGAGAGTAATGCTTCCATTATTACAGGAAGAATTTCAAAAATTCTCAAGTGAGATCTCTGAACTCAAAAAAACTAATTACAAATCAGTAAAAGAGCGGAATGAAATACGTGCCGAAAAAGCTTTAGATAAAGAAGAAAGCAATATATCAGCATTCCTTAAACTGCGAGATAAACCACTGGTGTCAATTGATGACTTCAGCTCTGAAAATGGATACTACGGGAATGTACAACATGCCTTTGCAGTTGGGTCTTTAAAAGCCACTTCAAAATCAGGAATTGACAATTACTACATCGGATATAAGCATTACTGTGACTTTTTAGAAAGTAAAGGAGTCTCCTCAGACAGTGGCCTGAATGAGTGTATTGGAGCATGGTCTTTAAGAGATTTCAAAGAATACCTTGGTGGTAAAGTTGGTAATGCTGAGCTATCAACATCATCGGCAAACACAATTTTGTCATCAGCGAGAATGACGCTAGATAAACTTAAATTAGTTCGGAATTTTGACTTCAATTATTACCCCACCGATGGATTTGAGATTGTCAGAGAGTCGATAGCATATAAGCCATACTCGCCAAGTGAGAGAGAGCAGTTACGTAAAATGCTAAAGGAAGAGATGGCGTTAGCTAAGAAGAAGTTAGCTCCATATCAAAAATTAGATAGAGAGAGTGCTAATCTTAATGATCCAAAAATCCAAGCAAGGATTATTTTTGAAGATGATTGTAACTGCATACCCACTTATTACGATTCAAAAGAGCGTACTGAAGGACAGGGAAAGTTTATTAGTTTTATTTCAACAAGAAGGCTTTCTCTTCCTGAACTTTACGATGATTGGGGAGTGAAAAATCGGAGAGTTACAACGCGTGCCGTTGGCGTATATGTATTAAAAATGGCACAAGTATTGGGTATGAATTTAAACTCTATTTTAGACCTTGATATGGATGACTACCAAGAGCATCACCCGCTCACAAATAAACCCTGCCTTACTTACTGGAAAGAGCGCTCAACAGGTGAAAAGATGTTACATCTTGATCTATTCCACGCCAATCTACAATGGTTGACAGTGAGTCAAAAGCAATTTGTTGAAACCATATTTAATGAGGTCGCTCTTTTGACATGTGAAGCGAGAGAATACGTCTCACCTGAGTTATCCCAACGGCTTTTTATAAATTTTGAAACAGTACCCAAAGCGATGAATGAAAGTTCTATGTCTAGCCTGTATTCAGAACTAATCGAGGAATATCAGTTAAAAAATGATGATGGTGAGCCTTTGGTGCTTACCACTACTAGATTCAGGCCTACGCTTGTGAGTGAGTTAGTTGAAGCAGGAGTCTCGCTTAGAGAAATCCAATATCTGCTAGGGCACTCTTCTATTTATACGACAATGAATTATCTAGAAAAATTAGAATTCGATAGGGTTATAAAAGAAAAAGCAAGAAAAGCAATAGAAGATATTTATAATAATGCCGCTCATTCAGGTAAACCCGATTCTAGTTATCACCAACATCGAAAATTTGATGAAAGCCAGATTATCATGAAAACCCCACTTGGCGGTTGCAAAAACATATTTGATCCACCTGATTTTATCAAAAAATCATCTTTATACGTGAAGGGAAAGCCCTGCTCTCAATACAACAAGTGTTTATCTTGTGAAAATGTGATGCTGACAGAGAAGCACCTTCCAGAGTTGTTTGCTATGCAAAGAGACTATTTGGCAACACTAGAAAGTGGCGAAGTTGTCCATACGCCCTACTATGTGGTTGTGTTGGAGAACCTCTCATTACTGGATGACATCTTGAATCATGAAACCTCTGAGTTTGATGAAGAAATTTTAACGCAAGCGAAAGAAGACTCGTTATTTATTGAAACCACCATGTTAGATAACTGGGGTCGATAACAATGGATAAACAACACTTACAACATTTGGAAAAAATAGACAGTCATTGGAAAAGTGTTTTCTCTAACCTGATGATTTTAAATAAAGTTGACTCCGTAGTGGTAAGTGATCGGATCGACGCGTATGTAGCGAAACTCGCCCTATTGCCAGTTTCTGTCAAAAGTGTATTTCGTGACATGTTGTGGGATTATGATGTTGAAACCTCAAAGCGAGCTGCTTCTGTTGGCTTAACAAAAGTCCAACTTGATTTTTCTACCTATACGCATATTCCATTGGGAGTTATTACTGAGGTGAAGTGCTTGTTTTTGATTGTTTATGCTTCACCAAAAGAGTTCGGTAGAAAGAAAAACGCACTTAAGCCCAATACTCTGATTAGTGCATTCAAAGGAGGACTTAATTTTTTGGATTTTGTCTTTGCTGAAGTAGAGAAACGACTAGGTAAAGAATTTGTACAAGCAAGGTACAGTAGAATCTCAGATATTACGCAGCTAGATTTTGAAGAGGCAGCTCAAAAAACGACATTAAAACTATCATCCGGGAATGATAACAACAGAGATTATAGTAGGTTTTTTGATTACGTAAATAGCCATAAAGCCAAAGAAGATATTGGTATTGAATGTGCTACTGATTATGGCGCAATAAAAAAAGCATATAAAGATGTTCATAAAAATAACAGCGATAAGCCGAAAAAAAGTCTGCCGTACCTTGAAACAAAGGAATTTGACTTGGCTCTAAAGAGGGCTTCATTTAATGTCGTGAGCTTTTTAAAGGCGGTTGACGAAAAAGTAAATGATCCTGTTATGGATAAGCATTACCAAACACTAGCTTCAAGGTACACAGAGTTTTCATATTCAAAGCAAGACTTTGAGAACTATGGCGCTTATCGTTTGAGCAATAAAGGATACTCAATAGCCGATATCAACGAAATTTTCCCTGAGAATCAAATAGTAATATTTAATTCTAATGTGCCACCGACGAATGCAATGGTCGTGGAGCAATTTAGGAAAAAAGTTAGTTCTAGTGAACCTCTTCGAATTGCGATTAATAAAGCTTTTTACTCTGCTTTATGGGTTATCGGAAGTCTGATGGGAGCAAGACCAAATGTGTATTCAGATCTAAAGATTGATAGCTGCCTAGACTCAAAAGACAACACTATTGTATCGGAAGAACATAAGGGGCGAGATAACAGATGGAATTTATTTAACGACCGCTGGGTAGCAATACCAATCATGATCGATGCAATAAAAGTGGTTGAATTGATAGGCGGTAAAGTTTTTCAAAACACATATGTATTTGCAAACGTTGATACCTTAAAGCCCAATGATCTAAACACCCCAATGCCAAACCTCGCTCACACTATTAAAAGTGCCTTCTTGGTATTAACGGGGCTATCTGACAAAGACATTCCCACTAAGCTCAACGGCTATGTATTTAGGCACAGTTTAGCGCACCAAATGTTTAGAGCAGATGTTGGTTTGCCTGTTATTTCTTACCAGCTAAAACACATAGTATCAGCAACAGATGAGCTTTCACGTAAAGGTAAAGTTAGTCAAACAACAATTGGCTATGGCGGTATCGCTAATCAGTTGACAAGCGTCAGTGGTAAGTCTAAATCGTTAGACTTAAGGCATGTTGCTGAATTAGAAGCAGTTAAAGCCAACTTTGATCCGAATGGCAAATACATGGGAGGAAAAGCAGATGAACACCTCTCAAATATTAAGAAGTTCTTCAATGGCTGCATGGAAGCTGGGTATTCAGAAGAAGAAATATACGAAGCAATGGTTGATCAAGGTATAGCGATCATTAATGTGGGCAGTGGTTACTGCTTTGGTGGAGTAGAAGATTTTGATGATACCTTGCCATGCATCGGCGGTTTAAGGTGCAACCCAGTACGCTGTCGCAATGCTATAGTGGGAAAAGCAAATGCTCCAAAGTGGCGCGAAATATACCTTGATAATATAAAACTGGTTGGTGCTGCGGGATACGAAGACAGGCAGGATCAAATAATTGAAGCAATAGAAGAGTCGAAAAGAGTATTAGAGTATTTAGGTGAGGCGTTGATCTGATGGCTGAATATGATGAAAAGAATCAAGAGCTGTATGAAGAAAATACGAATAAAATATGGGCTGCGCTGGATGCTATAAGGAGGGATAAGAAGCTAGATGCGACTAAAGCTCAACTTGCTATATTGACTCAAATGCATCGTAACTCTTTCACGGGAAGTGGCTCTAGGGGATGGGTCAGTAAAGAACTTGAGGATATTAAACTGAACCGAAAACAAGACCCAAATAGCGACAAAGTTACCAAAAAACAACAAGAAGAAAACTTGCAGAGTTTACTTGAACAATCAAAGCTTGAGATTTTACACTGGTTTACGCTCTACTCTGAGTCAGAAAGAGAATTAGATAAGTTAAGAAAACGATTAAACCAGACAAATGAGAGTTTAGAGTGGTACAAAGAAGAACTTAGTAAAGAGCGGAAAGTCCTTCAGGAAAGAATAGAGCTATTGGAGAGCTTAGTTAGTGATGATGGGGGGGAGACTTGAACTTGAAGTCTACCCCGTCAGTCTTGCTAAACAGCAAATGGATATTTGATTGGTTCGTGATGTTGGTAGTCTACAACCTCAAAATCATCAACAGTAACCCACGTTTCCAAGTCTTCTAGTGATTTTATTTTGGGATTAATAATCAGTTTTGGAGCTGCATATGGTTGTCGTGTTACCTGCTCTTTCATTAGCTCTAGTTGATCTTCATAGATGTGAGCATTGACAATTTTATGGAACGCCTTACCAGCCTTCAATCCAGTTATTTGAGCTGTAATTTGGAGCAGCCAAGCCACTTGAACTTGGTTGAAGACCAAGCCCAAAGGGACATCACAGCTACGCTGAGTGCTGTTCAAATATAGCGTATCACCAAGCAATGAAAAATGGTGGTTGTACATACACGGACGCAAACAACCCATATGGAATTCACCGACATTGTAGAAAGAGAGGATTTCACCTCGATCATCAATTCCTTTCCTCAAGTCATTGATAATTTTCTTATACTGGTCAATGACTACACCATCTGGCCCCGACCATGATCTACCTTGAACACCATAGACACGACCCATATCATCCTCACCTTTACGGTGTGGATTGTTTAACCACGCCTCATTCAAGTTTGCGTTAGCATCCCAAGTCTTTGTGCCGAGCTTTCGAAAATCAGCGGCATTGTCATACCCGCGCAAGTAACCAAGCATTTCAGCGATAGCACTTTTCCAAAAAGCTTTGCGTGTTGTAACTAAAGGAAATTCATTCGCGGCAACGTCGTATTCTAAATCTGCATTAATGATGGTTAAGCAGCGTTTTCCGGTTCTTTCGTTCTCTACCCAAGTGCCATCAGCGATGATTCGCTTACACAAATCTTCATATTGGCTGGAATTAGTTTTCATGTTGTATACCAAGTATCTTTTCTTTGATCATATCAATTTTATCCTTCGATGTTTACATCAAAACTGACTTTTTGTCTCATTTATCTTGGTAGGGTAACGGGGGGAAAAAATGCCTAGGCTCAAAGGCTCGTGACGATGCAGGCCCAGTTATGGGAAGGCTTCCTTCCTAGTTTTTGTTTAGCTAATATAGCAAAATCACTGGTATGGCTTTATCTAGAACCTTCAATTTTGATATTTGGTAACTCAGAAGTGCCCCGAAGCTTGTTAGCCTGAAGTTTAAGACGCTTTTTTTGCCATTAATTGACTTACTTTAGGTAATAGTAAATTTGCCTATAATTCTGGTGGCTATTCAAACATTAGAACCTATCTCAATAGGTGTTGTCTGAGTTAAATAAACACCTATCGGAAATATTGTAAATGAGTTCAACACAATACCTAATCTCTGATGCTCTTTTGGCCAAAATTGAGCCTCTGCTGCCTATCCATAAGACTAACCATCCTCTCGGAACACACCGAAAGAGAGTCGATAATCGTGATGCCATGAACGGAATTCTTTTTGTTCTCAGAACAGGTTGTCAGTGGAATGCGCTAAATGCGACTGGTATTTGTACCTCTAGCTCTGCACATCGTCGCTTTCAAGAGTGGCGGACGCAGGACTCTTTGAGCGATTTTGGCAAAATGACCTGATTTACGAGGGTGTTGATTGGCGTTCGATATCAATGGATGGCTGCCAAACTAAAGCGCCTTTAGCTGGCTCAAAAAAACAGGTAAGAACCCAACAGATAGAGCGAAACAAGGCGTAAAACGCAGTTTGTTGACGGACGTGAATGGATTGCCCCTTGCCGTTGTCAGCGACGGGGCGAATGTCCACGACATCAAGTTGGTACTGCAAACTTTAGATGCATTAGAGTGTTATCGCCCACCTTTGAAAGTGCCATTGTATCTGGACAAAGGTTATACAGGGCAGTGGTTACATGATGAGTTGGTCGCTTTGAACTACATTCCCCATGTTCAATCACGGGCTGAAGAGGCCGCGAGTTTAAAACAATCGGATGATTTTAAGGCTCATCGTTGGGTTGTGGAACGAACCCATAGTTGGCTAAATCGTTATCGTAGATTGCTTGTTCGTTGGGAAAAGAAAATAGAAAACTACGAGGCCATGCTGCATTTTGCTTGTGGCCTCATTGTTTGGAATAAATCCCTTTTGGGATAGATTCTTAGTTTTTTGAACTCGATACTAGAAAATGCTTACAGCTCAGTGGATTAATTGAATATACTAATTCAAATGTTGGTGAAAACACAGCAATGCTCAATAATACAATTGCCGCTGGGAGAAAACTTTATGCTAAAAGGTTTTGATATAACTAAAGCGAGAACTCAAGAAGTAGATACCGAGCTGCTCAAGCGAAGAATCTCTACAGGTAAAGCTATAGTATTTACAGGCGCTGGCTTTTCTTTTGGAACAACAAACGTTCTGAATACCGTTCCCCCCATGGCAGGCGCACTTGCAAAAAAGCTATGTTCACTATCAAATTTAGAAGAATCAGATGACTTGATGTTCGCTGCCGATGTGGCAATTGAGTATATAGATCATGACTCCATATTAGAATTACTTAAAGATAACTATACTCTTAAAGCGGTATCACATAGCCATGAGAATATATGTAAGCTTCCATGGAGAAGGTTTTTTACAACTAACTATGATAACTCTATTGAACTAGCGAGCTTAAATGCAGGTAAGCGCATCGAATCTGTAGACTTATCATATAATCCGATAACCTACTTAAGAAAGGATAATGTTTGCCTTCATATCAACGGAAAAATTGAAGGTGCGGAACCCGAAGATTTAATATCTAAAATCAAACTTTCAAACTCTTCATACCTTTCTCCTGATTCTTTCGTAAATTCAGATTGGTATTATCACTTCAAGAAAGACTTGGAAACTGCAAGTGCCATTGTTTTTATGGGTTACTCCATGTACGACATGGATGTAAAAAAGTTCCTTTTTGAAAACCCTTCACTGCAAGAGAAAACATACTTTATTGTAAGAGATAGGGCTGACTTCAAGGAGATTTTTACACTCAGAAAATATGGTCATGTATTACCTATAGGTATCGATGGTTTTTCTGAATTAGCCAAGAATGTAACAAAACAAGAGGTAGAAGAAGGTATTATATTTACCGACTCTTTAATTAAGCATGAAGTTTACGAAGGCCAAACTGATTTTCGTGATATTGATAGTGAAAAGCTTTTTCTCTATGGCGACTACGAAACAGAAAAGTTGCATGATGCACTTCGAAGGATAGAGTCGATACCTTACTTCATCAAACGTGATATTGTGTCCGTCTGCCTTGATAACATAAAAAGCAACAACAACTTACTTCTTATTGGTGACCTAGGTAATGGAAAATCAATAATTCTAGAGATGTTAGCCTATGAGCTTACTACAAATGGATACCACACCTATACATTATGTGACAATGGTGGGGATTACATTTCCGATCTTGATATAATCTCTAAGCATGAGCGTAACGCTGTAGTTATAGTTGATAACTTTTCAAACTACCCAGATCTAGTTAAGCATATCTATGAGACTAGGTTTGACAATTTGCTTTACATATTTGCTGATAGAAATTCAAGTAACCTCAAGAGCATGGAGTCGCTAGATTTCATCGAGCATCATGTCGATTTACTATCGAGCAAAGAAATCGAAAATGCAGTTAAAATTATAGATAACTTAGCAGCATGGCAGGATTTTTCTGCGTTATCTCTTGAAAGAAAAGGTAAGTTGGTAGCTGAAAAATATGGTTCCCAAATATCTTTACTGCTTCTAGGGCTTCTGAATAGTCCAAATATTAAAACTAAAATCCAACAACAGACTGAATTAATTTATAGCAATGCTGAGTTTAAGAAAACAGTATTCGCTATTTGTGTTTGTGAAGTGGCAAATGTTAATCCAACAGCTAGTTTAGTGTCTGAAATATCTGGTTCTAATGCGATTTATAACATTTCACTTAGAGAACTAGACCCATTTAAGCAACTTTTCAAACTTACTGGAACGACAATCAAATCAAAGTCGAGTATTTTGTCTTTATCTTTGTTAAACAATACTTTTTCAGACATTTATGTAAGAGATACTCTCCTAGATATCGTTGAGAGAACAGATTCAATAAAAGACCAAGAGATTGAAATAAAGAAAATATTTAAATCACTGCTGAGATTTCATGTGGTTGAAAGAATACTACCTCAAAATCAGGCCGTTTTAGATAGATATTACGAACAATTGAAGTTTAGATGCACATGGTTGATTGAAAGCCCTCACTACTGGGTTCAATATGCAATGTGTCGACTGTCTTTCTCTGACTATCCTAGGGCTCAGAATTATCTAACTAACGCATACCAAAAGGCTGAAGCCAAAAATGGATCTTATCATACTGATAACATAGATACTCAACAGGCTCGCCTGTATCTTAATCAATGTATAGACACAAACAACGCTTCAGAGTCTTATCAGCTTTTCGAAAAAGCTCACAAGCTTCTAGATAGCTTGCCTATCGAAGGGCGGAAATTCAGACAGGTTTTGCTATATAAAAAAGTTTATGACACGAAGTTCCAAAGTTTCAATAATAAAAATAAAGTAGCTTTTGAACATGCGTGTAAGAGGCTGTTAGAGCAGGCTAAATGTCATAACTTAAATGACGACATACATCATAACAGCAAGATGGTTAAATTTATCTATTTAGCAGAAGATATATTGATAGAAATAACTAGCTCAATTCAAAACATAAGAAAGTAAACAACATGCCCAGAGGGTGGACAAAATGCCAAAACTTGAGACTTTACTGCATTCATAAAAGCCTTGAGGTGTATTAGTTCCGACTAGATCTGACACTTCAATTTGAAAAGAAGAGAGTTACCCACTTTGATTAAAGGTGCTTAATCACTAATCAAAGACAATAAGAGGTAACTCTCATGCTTCATACTAGCAATCCAATCATCAAACACAAAGCAGGCCTTCTCAATCTTGCAGAAGAACTCGGCAATGTATCAAAAGCCTGTAAGGTTATGGGTGTTTCAAGAGACACCTTCTATCGTTATCAGGAGTTGGTTGAAACTGGTGGTATTGATGCTCTGATTAATCAGAGTCGCAGAACACCAAACATGAAGAACCGAGTCGATAGTGAAACTGAACAGGCCGTTATCACATACGCCACCGACTTCCCAGCTCACGGGCAAGTTAGAACAAGCAACGAGCTACGAAAACTCGGGGTCTTTATCTCTCCAAGTGGCGTTCGCTCAATCTGGCTTCGTAATGACTTAGAAAACTTCAAAAAGCGCCTTATTGCCTTAGAAAAACAGGTCGCTGAGAACGGTATCATTCTAACGGACGAGCAAGTTGCGGCCCTTGAACGCAAGAAACATGATGACGAGGCTTGTGGTGAGATAGAAACAGCGCACCCAGGCTATCTCGGATCTCAAGACACGTTTTATGTTGGCAACCTTAAAGGTGTTGGACGCATCTACCAGCAGACGTTCGTTGATACCTACAGTAAAGTTGCCTTCGCTAAGCTCTATACGACAAAAACACCGATCACCGCAGCGGACATATTGAACGATAAGGTTCTACCGTTCTTCGAGGCTCATGAGCTGCCAATGCTACGGATCTTAACTGACCGAGGCACTGAATACTGCGGTCGGGTCGAGCAGCATGATTATCAGCTTTACTTAGCTATTAATGATATTGACCACACCAAAACTAAAGCGATGTCGCCACAGACAAATGGTATCTGCGATCGCTTCCACAAGACCATATTGAATGAGTTCTACCAAGTGACGTTCAGAAAGAAACTGTATGGCTCAATCGACGAATTGGAGAAAGATCTGGACGAATGGATGGACTACTACAACAATCATCGTACTCATCAAGGAAAAATGTGCTGCGGCAGAACGCCAATAGAAACATTAGAAGATGGGAAATCAATCTGGGCTGAAAAGAATCTAGCCCAGATATAATCTGACAGGCACCGAGTCGAAAAGTGGGTAACTGTCAGATCAGGTCTGAATTAGTACACTTGAGGATTATCAGTGTTCGCGTGGATTTCCATACATTTCTTTATTCGAGATACTTTAGTTACAGCTCAATTTCTAACTCACTTATGTCCAAAACCTTCATAGTTGGCACTTGTAAGAAATAACTCAGCCTGCTGCTTTCATCTTTATTGGCTTTCTTCAATCAAATGCCTGATGGTTTTATCCATATTTACAGTGAGGCAGCAATCTAGTGGCATTAGTGGAGAGTGCTCTGCATTTTCAGTTAAAGCCTCTATTTTATAAACAAAATCATTATGTTCTAGCCATTCAATTACTCCAGTCTCAACCGTAACTTGTGTCTCATTATCAAGCAAGTACGCTGCAATTAGAGGTGTGTCGGCATCATGATATCGAACAAAAAACTGGTGCTCACCTTCCATCAGGTCTACGGTAAATCGATTTTGTTTACCACCAAAAGTTAGATTAATATGGTCATTAGTGAAAACAAGTGAGTCGGATGCGCCTTTGAACTCACTGAGTACAGATTGGTAACTCATATAGAACTCCATTTTATTTTTCATCGTATCGAAGTCTCTGATGCCATACACAGAGATTTTATGAATTAATCGCTAGGCAACCTTTATTTTATATTGTTTTTTCTAATTCATGTTCATTTTAGCTTCGATGGTTAAACTCAATTATGAGTTATAAACTAGAACACGGTATGGGGTTTGCCAACTATTTTTGTGGAAATTTGAGCTAAACACCCTAATGCTCTTTCATCATTATTGGATTGGAAAATCAGTTGATTAACTCAGCCACTATTTTTAATAGCTCAGATGCAGGCCTTACCGAGGCGGGAGTTTTGTAGACCACAACCTTATCGCCGTACTGAACTATAAGGTTTCCGGCATCACTGAGTGTGACCGATGCGATTACCTTCTCACCCATCTCGTCTTGTATTATGTGTAGTATGTCTTCCGAAGTCATGAAGTTAACCTCGTGGCCTCAAAGTATGACCCTGAAAAGTAGCTACTGCCAACGATGAATATGTCGTATTTGATTGTTACCTCTCTGGCTAGATTTGTGTGATCTATCTTAGCTTTTAGGCAGTGCTTACATGTTATGAGCCATCGGCTCAAAATCTGGGATGACGTTTGGATAGTTAAGTCAAACTCTGCAAAATTCCCTTGTATCCTCACATTATCGACCGTAAACAAATACAACGCATCAGTATCTAACAGGCTTAGTTCGTGGATAAGCTCATTCATAGTTTTTCCTTAAAATGGCTAGGCAGGCTCGTGTGCCTACCTAAAATCTCTATTTTTTAATTTCTACATTGCTTTGTTTCTGAACTCGTTTGGGCGTCGGCCCTTTGGGGAGGCAAGGGACGCAAAATGCCTCATTGATGTTACCTGCGGCAGGGAGCGGTATATTATTACCATTTTCATCTTTTTTATATCTAGCCACTCGACGCACACTAATTCGGTTCCCCGGAACTGAAAGGCCAAGATGGAGGTTCCAACCTTTGAAAATAGCGGACAGTTTACATAGCAACGAATAGGATGTTGATTCATGAACGATTGATTGAAGATAATTTCTAACCTGATATTCGATATCATCCTCGGAGCTAAGGCCTAATGAAGAGATTACGCGAGTGAGATACGTTTCTGGACAAAGAGGTAGGTTCTCATGCTCACAAACAGAAAGCTGTTTCTTTATTAGATAATGCGCGAACGCGTAGATAGTCTCAGACGCCTGACTCTCAAGTCTATGTTTTTTAAAAACTTCTGAAATAAAATGAACAGACAGGGCAAGTTCATTGTGTTCTTCTACATATGCTAATATTTCTGCGGGTTGAAATGACGTTCCCTGCGTTCCGCGAAAAGCATATGGATTTCTTGTCATATCATATGCTTTGGCGAGCATCGCAACGCGAGAAAGGACGGAAGCGCTTACCTTAACTCCAGCCATCTCTAAAACTTGCGATCTTGAACGTATATTTCCCACATCTATATGAGCAAAACTGAGATCGTCAGTAACACCATAAGTAATGGGCGCTATAAACCCAACACAAGCCTCACACGCAGCCTCTAGCCTATGATGTCCATTCAGAATTTCGCCTTCATAAGAAATGATGATTGGCTCACCAGTTAGACACCATTCGCGTCGTTTCATCGATTCAGCGTATTTTCTGACTTTTGTTTTACTGAGACGTCGGTTTTTATTTTTTTTATTTACCGAACCTCGACTAGAAAACGTCAACATGTTTCTCGCTAACTGAGGACTAATAAAAATGGTTGTGTGCTTCAGTGTTGTTTGTACGACCTTTATTCCTGCGTAGTATTTAGCGTTAACCTTGAAGATTTCTTCTAGCTGAGCAGGTGTGAGTAAATCAGTGGCATTTTTCAGAAGAGTAGTAGAGCTGGCTAGATAGCTCGTTCTTTCGCTTTCATCAAATCGATTGACTAAGCTGCTGACAATCGAGTTCTCTAGATCTGCATTTGAAACCTCATCGGTATCACTGATATGTGGTTCTGTCATGTTTTTCATCCTGTGCCCTGCCTGTGGCAACATAGTGCGCAATCATGCGAGTAAGATTGTGATTCTCACTTATTATTGATCCGACAGGCATGTCGGATCAAATTTAATTTTTAAATTACACTGCGAAAAACACGATATTGGACATAAAGAGTTGAAAGTTTTTGAGCAAAAAATCAGCGGCATGTTGTTTTCGACTAAGGAAAAAACCTTTAAAACCTTAATTTCAACTATTCCAATGGTTGAAATTGATGCCTATTTTTCTGCTGAGAATGTTCAGTCGGAGTTGAAGTGGGTTGTTGATGCTGCAACCAATTCGACTAACGTAGATAAGGTAAAGGCTATTCAGGCTGAGCTTGAGACACGAGTAATCAAGGATGATGTTTTTGCACCAGTTTCTCTTACCTTTGCTGTTGAGGGGAAGCCAATCTTAGATGGCACGTCCCGCACCCTTCCGACATTGTCTTTCAACTCAAACAGTACCTACATCGTTGGTAATGTGCTTACTTTCATTGCTATTTTCAGGATGCTTGGAGTTAAAACTTTCTTGTTTAGTTCAAGATTAAGCGCAAAAGAAATTAATCAAAAAAGCCTAGCTCGGCAGCGATTAGCCATGGAAAAAGTTGAAATTCGGATTATTTTCGACGATGAAAATGGGCTAGATGCCACCGATATCGTTCATTTATTTAAAAAGAATGCACTCTTTGATACAGCTTTAAACCTGCCTCATGTTGGTGATGGAGATAGCTTGTCTAGTAAAGGTGGTTTCCCATTACACCCATTTATTCTTCAGTTGATCGAAGACACTGATATCGAGTCTTATGGTGGCGTCAGCTTTGATGCTAAGCATGTGAAAGTGTCTGAGAGTACTATCACCACTCAATATGTTTTGTTTAAGTTGCTTGTCGGTGCGGTAGCCGGAGCTGGTACTCAAGAATACAGTAAGATGCCTAAAGACATAACTTTGGAATCAGGAGAGAGCCTCACATCGATACTAGCTGGAGACTATATGAATAATATCTCTGCATTCATGAGTGGATGGCTGAAACCTTTGAAAGAATCGTTTGTCAGCAATCGTTCCGGATATCAACTGTCTCCTCAAGTGTGGCAAGCGTTAGGTCTCGTTATTTATCAACTAGTGAAGGATGGCATGTCGTCAGAGGAACTTGAAAATGCAGGGCGAGAACTGGGTAGTCTTGACTACAGCAAGAACGCTAAACATTGGAAAGGCTGTCCTGTAATGGAACTTGATGCTCAAGGGCGTATTTATAAAAATGCCGCAAACTCTACACGTCAGTTTAGGCTCGGCTTGCAGGAATATTTCCTGAAAATAATAAACGATACTATTAGCCATAGAGAGGCCACATAAGATTTTTATGTTTGTGTAAATGCTACTAACTCTGAACATAGCACTTCTATGTTGACATGAATTTCCTTGAAAAAGGTGTAGAAGTGTATTAGCAGGTTCGCCCCAAAAACGTTTATGTCCCCAAGCTTTACCCGAATAACTATGCTCCCCTAGCTTGCCCGTGCTTATTAAGGTGAAATTTTGCAGCTTTTGTAGTGATTAGATTGCGCATTGTCGTAGTGGCGATTGAAAGTTGATCTAGATATCAAAGACTTAAATAACCATCACCAGTTAAGCATAATATGATATGGTGAAAGTGTTTGAATCCGTATCTCTTATATGCACCCCTCTATCAACAATGGATGTTCTAAATGGATAACAAAGCGAATTTTTCACCTAAAGCATTCCTAAAAGAAAGAAGACCTGAAAGGTTTTCAGACTCCATAGTGGTAGAAACAGGTGCCCTTGACCGTCCTCAGCTCGAATACTATCTCGCGACATTAAACACAAGAAGCCAAGAGTTAGAGTTTGAGACCTTCTCTAAAAGGCTATGTGAAAAAATAATCTGTCCCAATTTATTAGAGCAGACAGGCCCAGTAGCCGGAGGAGATGGCAAAACAGATACCCAAACATTTCCTGTTTCTGAGCAAAATCAGTTGTTGTGGTATGAAGGCATTAATGATAGTTCCCATAAGGAAAGGTGGGCTTTTGGTGTCAGTACTCGTAAGGACTGGAAAAGTAAATGCAAGGAAGATGTTAAAAAGATCGTTGGGACAGGTCGCGGTTATGTTAGAGCTTTCTGTATAACAAATCAAAGTGTGAAATCAGATCAGCGAAGTAAAGTTGAAGATTCACTAAGTAATGAGTTTGATATTCAAGTTACCATACTTGATTTAAGTTGGATATTAGACCAAATATTTAAAAACAATCTACAACAACTTGCTATCGAATCACTTAATATTCCAACTCAATATACGAGAACAATTGAGTTAAGTGCTAACGACTATAAAAAACAACAAGAACTTGAACGTTTAAACAGATTGATCAATGAGACTGTTGAGGCCCATGATATCTCATCTCATCAAGTGAGCTACTTTCTTGATGTGGCTATTTTGAGTAAAGAGTTAGAAAAGCCAAGTTATGAAACACAGTCTTTGTTTGATCGAGCTGTTCGCATTGCAGATAGATTTGGTTCTAATCAACAAGCCATTGATGCGTACTACCAATATGCATGGGCATCATATTGGTGGTTTGAAGACTTCCACATGTTTGAGCAGAATTTAGAAAATGTTTATAACAGACTAATAGATAGCTCTAATTCATCTAAGTGGGAATCACTAGTTACCTTACTAAATGTTCATCAGGGGCATTCAAGAATTGCTAAGGTCAGTTCTTCTATTGATATCCAACAAATTACTACAACGACAAAAAAAAGACTTCTAGAAATCTCTTTAGATGAAGGAAGACCTAGTAACTCTTTGAGTGCTAAAATTTTAGCTTGCCAACTAAAGTTGATAGATAAAGTATATGAAAGTGCAGAGTTAAACTCTATCTTTGCTCAGCTTATGTCAATTTGTAGTGAAGGCGAAGGACTAATTGGTTTTCCTTTTGAAGTTACGTTCAATACGTTTTCGGAATTAGATAGTCTTTTTTCTGAAATTGAAGAATATGAAAACTTAATGGACTACCTTACTGAGCAGTCCGTTACGAGAAGTGGTGAAGTCCAAACTTCGCTTTTAGCATTGAAGCGAGGGTTGAAAAGATTAGACTCAGGGAAGCCATATGAAGCAATTAAGTTGATTGGTAAGTCGCTTTCAGGTTTAAACAAAAAAGAAACAATAAATGACTTCGTTATCGCTAATTTTGCTTTGTCATGTGCTTACAGTGACGTTGGATTACTTTGGGCATCTAGGGCTAGTCTACTTTTCGCAGCTTCCTTACTGACTGATCGTTATTGGAAAAAAGATGACATTACACCGATGGCAGTCAAGTCCTATTGGAGGCTGGCATGGGCCGAGCTGAAGTTAGGAAGGATTGCGCATTCATTGAAGTGGTTTGAGCTTGCATTAATGACGGAGCAATGTTTGGCTGAAGAGTGCATAAACCCAGATGAAATTACCACCTTTGATGGTTGTTTATGTCACCTACTATTGAATTGTTCTCTAAAAGATTTAGTCGAATTCGAATACCTCCCAGATGTTTTAGATAAATTCTCCTTATATGGTTCTTACGGAGCACTGTTATACATTCTTGGTTATGAAGACGAGTTTGTAGCTCAGTTTGAGCAAGAAATTGACAAAGAACATATTGATTTTTTATTGATGGCTCGTGATGTCGATATTGGTCATAAAACGTCAAAATTACGTAAAACACTTGGAAAGAGAAGCCAAATTGGAACAAAGGTTTTGGGATGTGAAGTAAATATAAACTTTCCGAACCGTTCACCACTGATAGAAATGGCTGAGTCTATACTATCTTCCTTAGAAGGCTTTTTTTCTACAGGTATAGCAGATCGGCTATATGCGCAGGTACCACTCTTAAATATCAGTCTTGTTTCTGATGATGATGATGACCATTTAATCTCTCATGAGTTGTCTAGAACGTCTTCTAGAAGTGAATTTGAAATAACATGCTCAAATTTTTCTTGGGAGTCACTAAGCTTGAAGGATCGCGAGCTTATTCAAGAATGGTTTGTTAAATTTGTCATTGAGTGTTTATGTCAAATTTGTATTCTGGAAAACACGAAACCCATATTGGAAAAAATGTTACGAGATGATTTAGCCTTATCTCGCTCTATCTCTTTTGAAATATGCTTTGGTTCTGTATATAACATTCTGGGTAAAAATGCTTACGCTGATACAGTCGCTATATTAAACAGTTCCGCAGGCAAAAGATTTGCTGTTAAACGTGACACTCCATGGGACTTGTCTCAACCCAAACAAGATAGACATAATAATACGGAACATAACTTAAAAGTTGGGAATGAGAACAACAGACCAAAAGACGAGGATAGAATTGATTCTATTGGTCATGATCAGATTAAAATCACCAGTCTAATAAAGCCTAACCTTTGGGATGCAGCTCAATGGCATGGGTTGGGCTTTATTACAATTCCAAATCAGCCACCGTTTATAATGCTAGTGTTTAAATCGCCTCAAGGTGGTATTGAACTATTTAAAGACTTATATAAAGAGATTGGTGCGGTTGATAAATCTGAACGTCTTCGAGTTTCAATCATACGTGGGGTATCAAGATCTGCGCCATACCATTACCGTGTACAGATAGGTGAAAATCCTCAACTTTATGGTGATGCAAAGTATTTGACGATGATCAGCCGAATCCATGAAATGACTCCTAATGATGATCAAAACTGGTCTAGGTTTGAACAGGCCTTTAGTGAATATGGTGAATATAGATTGGGATTCGGTATTTTTGACGATGGCGTATTTATTCCCGTACAAAATTTTGAAACTATATCAATAGCTAAAAAAGAGATGGTTATTAAAAATGCATGGGAAGTAGGTCCAAATGATTTCGAATGCTCAACAATTTATGAAGATGACGAGCCTATAGTACCGAAAGGAGTTAGTTCTCCTCCGTATATTGAAACTATTAAAAAGTTTCGTTCGTTTGGAAAATAAACGGAGTACTGGGTAAACTTCAGCCAGCCGAAAGATTTCAATGAGAAGTTTTGGGTAGAGCCTTAATAGTTACAAAGGGGTCTAAAGTTTATCTGGATTTTTGTTTAATACAATCAACAAGTAAAAGTTAACCATCACATAAGGTAGGGTAAAAAATGACCACTTTAGTTATCATCGGAAATGGGTTCGATATTTGGAACTTTTTGCCTACCAGTTATTGGCATTTTTACGATCAATACAGTGGCTCATTAGAGGAGCATATACAGTATTTTGACGACTTCTGCGATGTAGATGCAGAGTGGGCGAACTTTGAAGAATCTCTAGGATCTTTTAATCAAGATAACTTTCATGATAACGCTACACTGCAACCATCTTTGGAAGAAATGGCTGATGACCATAAACTTTTATATGGGTTCGAAGATGAGATATCGAACAAGAGAGAAGAGTTGGTTGGTGACATAACCAATGCATTTAACACATGGATTGGTTCTGTTGATGTTAATGAAGCAACTAAGCTAATTGAAATGCCAACATCTTTTAAGTTTATTAATTTCAATTATACAACCACATTGCAAGATGTATATGGAGTACCTGACGAGAATATCTTGCACATACATGGCAAGGTACGGAGAAACGTAATTTTTGGCCATAGTCATAAGTCAACCTCATCTAGCAATGGGGTTGAACGTGATGAACCTTGGTTTGAAGAGTCTCAAAGAAGCGTCTCTTCGATATCTGATTTATTTCATAAACCCGTAGATGAAATCCTAGAACGTAATAGATCTAACCTTGAGGGTTATGGTGATGTTACAGATATCGTAGTGATAGGCCATTCAGTCAATGATATCGACTTACCGTATTTTCAATATATCTTAAATACATACCCAGATGCAGAATGGAATAATTTCAATTACGTGAACTTAGATGAAGACATCGATGCAGTAACAGAGACTCATGAGAGGCTGCTTAGAGCTGGAGTCCCAAGGGAAAAATTAACCTCAAACTCGTCAGAAGCGCTTAAGACAATTTACCCTTTAGCTCAACCAAGTTAAGTAATAGGACTACACGAGTTACGAAAAGAGACTGTGCATCTTTATAAATGCACAGTCTAAAAAGGTAGTTAATCAGCTTAAAAAACCTATTAATTACTTCATGCTGTGCATAAAAGTTAGGGGTATAAAATTATAGGGACTGAATTTTAATATGGTTCAGGTGTATGTGTTTTTGGCTATCATGGCGCAGATAACCGGCAAGAAGGCGGGGCTGGCCTACCACAAGATAGTCAACGCACACATCTACGAAGATCAGTTAGAACTGATGCGAGAGGTGCAACTGAAACGTGAGCCTTTGGCGTCACCGACCTTCCACATCAATCCTGAGATCACATCGCTCGAAGATTTGGAGACTTGGGTAACGATTGATGACTTCTGGGTGGAAGGGTATCAGCATCATGATCCTATCCAGTATCCGTTTTCGGTTTAACGCCACTTGTTCGATAGCAAGTCAGTGATGAATGAAGGGCTCGATGGAGCCCTTCTTGCTTTCCGATGGCATGATTCAGGCTTATTTCAGTGCATTAGCAACGAATTTATAGATGGGATCGGCTTGAGCAGGCTTGGCGATAGCGGGGCTAATGAACTTAGGTGGCAAAAGAATCTCATCTTTCACTAAGGCTTTGATCGCCGAGAAATAACGAATCTCGGTTTTACCCGCGAGAAGCAAATTGAAGTCATCGCCGAGGTCGTCATACGCGTTGAGAATTTGCCGAAATCCGCGTAAATATAAGTAGTCTTTAGTGTAACCACCACCACGGTAGACGCGTGCGGTGATGGTAAAAGCGGTCATATCGTCGGCCTTGTATTGCTCCTTCAGTAGCAAAAAAGTGTTTCTAAAATCGCGGTCTTTGATCATCGATTCCACTGCCACAACGCGCAGGGCCAAAGTTCTCAGCCGTTTCAAACTAAAATGACCAGAGAGAAACTCGCACAGTATCGCCAGTCCTTCTTGCGTGGTGGTGTTGACTGGGCAACCAAGGCTGAGCAATTTTAGCGGTTGAGCGCGGCCATTCAAGGTGGTTAAAAGATGGACGCCAAGCTCATGATGAGCGAGAGCATGTAACTCTTTGGTGGTGATGTTGGCAGAGGCGTTGATCTTAACCTTAGTGCCCGAAACAAGGGCATTGGCAATCATGTTGGGATTGATTTCTATCTCGCCACTGTAGCCGTGATCTTGGCAAAATTGCCCCATAAAGTCAGCGATAGAATGGCAATCGTGCCGGGATTCTTGCTCTTCTTCGGTCGGTAAATGCAGAAGAAAATGCGCGTTACGCACATCTTTGTCGCTTGGCTCGCCATAGTAACGTAAAGAGTTATACAGAAATTCAGCCTGGCCGATAGAGCAGAGCTGATCCAGCTTATCCGCATAGGACTGGATGATATCGATATAAAGCTGTCGTAGTGCTGGGTGTTCAATTTGCTCGATCGGCAATGCATACAAATTGCGTTTAGCGAGATGAACATCCAACGATTTTGTTTGGTATTTGAAAGCAGGTTCAACGGAGAATCGATTGTCAAAGAAGCGTTGACGTTCTTCTTTGTAGTTAAGAGGGGTCACACTGCTGAGAATATCAATGTCTTCAACCAGTGGAGCCAGTTGCTCATCAATCGTGCTAGCAACCGAAAGTAGCTGTTGTTTATCTGTATAGTCCATTATACCTGCTGCTCGTTTTTTCTTTAGTGTGTCTTAGCTGGCGATATTTGCCAATCAAAACCTAGGGTCTGTTGACCTTTTGCGGTTAAATTTTGTTCGAGATAAAAGCGTTTTAATCGCGGCGAGAGGTTTGTAGCCTAGTCATTCTAAGCAAAACACCTCTCAACAAAGAGTAAAACGCTTTTTGCGGGGGCGCCCAGCTCGAACCCTTCGGGCAGCGTTTGTGGCTCCTTTTTGCTGCGTTATCGGCTTATCATGTAGGCCCCTACAATTCAAAGCCTCTGCCTTGCACAAAGAACCCACAAACTGCTGCAAAAATCATCTCAAAAGGTCAACAGACCCTAGTATTCGAGCAAAACAAAAAGGGGGAAGCATTCGCTTCCCCCTTTTGAGTATCTGCCTATGTTAAGCGGTGAAGGCGAGAATAGCGCCAGGAATCATTAGAAAGACGGTCAGTAGATAGCCAGCAACAACCGCTTTGTTTTTCATTGCCATCTCAGAGATAAGCTCAGCGCCTTTAAGTGGAATCTCTCGTAGGAATGGGACTCCGTAAATAAGCAAGGTCGCTAGAATGTTAAACGTTAAGTGGACCAGAGCAATTTGCAGTGCAAAGACGGCGAACTCGCCTGACACCGCTGTGGCGGCAAGGAGGGCCGTAATACAAGTACCGATGTTTGCACCCAGTGTGAAAGGATAAACATCACGCACTTTTAAAACACCAGTGCCCACGAGCGGTACCATCAAGCTGGTGGTAGTTGATGATGATTGAACTAAGACAGTCACGACTGAACCAGATACGATGCCGTGAATAGGGCCGCGACCAATCGCGTTTTTCAAAATATCGCGAGCACGGCCAACCATTAGGCTCTTCATCAGTTTGCCCATCACAGTGATGGCAACAAAGATAGTTGCAATACCCAAGACAATCAGCAGGATACCGCCAATGGTGTCGCCGAAAGTGCCTAGCGGTTCCTTGACTGCGCTGACAACAGGTTTGGTGATTGGCTTGATAAAATCAAAGCCCTTCATGCTCATATCACCCGTGTTCAGCAGGGGAGAAACCAGCCAGTGAGACACTTTTTCTAAAATGCCGAACATCATCTCCAGCGGAAGGAAGATTGCCACGGCCAGCAAATTGAAAAAGTCATGAATGGTGGCACTGGCAAAAGCGCGTTTAAACTCTTCTTTACAGCGCATGTGGCCAAGAGAAACCAGCGTATTGGTTACCGTGGTACCGATATTGGCACCCATTACCATTGGGATAGCGGTTTCGACAGGGAGGCCGCCTGCCACTAGGCCGACGATAATCGACGTAACCGTACTGGAAGATTGGATCAGAGCCGTTGCGACTAACCCAATCATCAGGCCAGCAACAGGGTGTGAGGCAAATTCAAAAAGTACTTTGGCTTGATCGCCGGTCGCCCACTTAAAGCCACTGCCGACCATAGATACTGCTAAAAGCAGTAGATATAACATGAATGCCAAGTTAGCCCAGCGGAGCCAGCGAGTTGTCACCGAAATCGGCGCCGCTGTTGTTGTAGCTTGGTTCATCATAATTTTCTCCATTGACCGCAAGAATAGGTGTTTGGTCTGTTGTTGAAACTGAGGGCGATACTAGAGGGGTAATATTTCATTATTATTACAGTTCAGTGTCACAATGACTTTTTCTGTCGCGTTCGAGGTTTTTCGCAGTGAGGTAGGTGTTTTTATCATTTAAGTGTTTGATTTTAAATTGATATTTATTTTTCTGGTGCTGAGGTTTATTTGCTTGTTGAGTGGGTGATATGTCACAAAATATGACAATATGAAATTGATATATTCGATATTAATAAGATTATCTGAGTTTTATTTCGGATTATTCGATATGTTTGCTGCCTTTTGTCATATTTGCTATAACTATCGTTCGCACATTTTAGGTCAATCAGCATGTCACATCTCAATTATAACCACTTGTACTACTTCTGGATGGTTTGCAAACAAGGCTCGGTTACCAAAGCGGCCGACGCGCTTTTTCTCACTCCGCAAACAGTGACCGGGCAAATCAAAGCGCTGGAAGATCGGATGAAAGGCAAATTGACCAAACGCAACGGTAGAACGGTTGAGCCGACCGAGTTAGGGCAATTGGTGTTCAAATATGCCGATCGTATGTTTGGTTTAAGTTATGAGATGCTGGATATCGTTAATTACAGCCAACACTCAAATATCTTGTTTGAAGTGGGGGTTGCCGATGCCCTGTCGAAGCGTTTGGTGAGTAAGGTTTTAATGACAACGGTGCTGGAAGATGATCGTATTCATCTGCGTTGTTATGAATCGACGCATGAGTTGTTGTTAGAACGTTTGGCTCAACATAAGCTCGATATGATCCTTTCTGACTGTCCTGTCGATTCGACTCAAAGTCCGGGTTTATACAGCAAGAAACTGGGTGAAAGCAGCATGAGTTTTTTCTCATCAAGCAAATTGGACAATATGGACTTTCCCGCAATCTTAGAGCGTAAGAAATTGCTGCTGCCGGGTGGTCGGACGGCGATGGGGCGTAAAGTCATGCAGTGGTTTGACCGTCAGGGGATGCAACCTGATGTGCTCGGCGAGTTTGATGATGTGGCTTTAATGAAAGCGTTTGCCCGATACCACGACGATGTGATTTTTCTCGCACCAACCGTGTATATGTCTGAGATAGAGGACGACCGCACATTGCAGTTGATCGGTCATGTTGAAGATTTGAAAGAAGAGTACTACGTAATCTTTGCGGAAAGAATGATTCAACATCCGGCAGTGAAAAACGTTTGTGACGCAAATTTTAGTCAATTGTTTACATGAACGAGTTCCTTCAATACTACGAATAGATTACTATCTACAAAAGTATAAACTCAAACTATAAAACAACTCTTACACAACTATCTGCAACAGCCGTTGGGTCATATAAGTTGTAGCTCGGGGACCAACCAATGAACTTAAAAGAAATGGAGCAGAATTCTGCTAAAGCTGTGGTGCTGTTAAAAGCAATGGCAAATGAACGGCGTCTACAAATTCTATGCATGCTGCACAATCAAGAACTTTCTGTTGGCGAGCTCTGTTCTAAACTAGAGCTTAGCCAGTCGGCTCTTTCTCAACACTTGGCGTGGTTACGCCGCGATGGCTTAGTGTTGACACGCAAAGAAGCGCAGACCGTTTATTACACGTTAAAAAGTGAGGAGGTCAAAGCGATGATTAAGTTGCTACACAGCCTTTACTGCCAAGAATCGCCGTGTGCGTAGGCATTAAAGGTGGTTGATGAAAAAAGCTGGCGATGCCAGCTTTTTTATTACCTGTATTAAAAGGCAACAAAAATTCTGCAAATAAAAAAACCGGCATTAAGCCGGCTTTTTCTTCACTGAAATCAGAGCGCTATTACAGAGCTTTGATTTGTGCAGCGAAACGAGACTTGTGACGAGCAGCTTTATTCTTGTGAATAAGGCCTTTAGTCGCCATGCGGTCTAGGATTGGTGTAACTACAGCGAAAGCTGCAGTTGCGCCTTCTTTGTCGCCAGCAGCGATTGCAGCAACAGTTTTCTTCATGTAAGTGCGCATCATTGAACGACGGCTAGCATTGTGCTGACGACGTTTTTCAGCTTGGATAGCGCGCTTCTTAGCAGATTTGTTATTTGCCAAGGGTCTAACTCCCAAAAACTTTAGTTCGGTGACAATTTAAGGGCGAGGAATATCCCTCATTTATGCCCGATTGTCAAATGATTTGTGCAAAAACCCATCGAGCCAAAAGAACTTTTGGTAAGAAAGGTTAACGCGGTTAAGATGGCGGGGATTCTATCAGCATTTTCAGACCAATGCTAATAAATATCCGCTTCGATTCTAATAAAAGGCGGAGAAAGGTTAGGCTACGGTGAGATTTCGAGGTTATTGTGAGTAAACGACTCCTTAAGTCCGGCTTGATCGTCAGTGCTATGACGCTGATTTCAAGGGTTTTGGGCTTAGTACGCGACGTAGTTGTCGCCAATTTGATGGGCGCTGGAGCCAGTGCCGATGTTTTTTTCTTCGCCAATAAGATTCCTAACTTTCTAAGACGCTTGTTTGCCGAAGGCGCCTTTTCCCAAGCGTTTGTTCCTGTTCTGACGGAGTATCATGCCCGTGGCGACATGAATAAAACGCGCGATTTGATCGCGAAAGCGTCGGGAACGTTGGGGGTGATCGTCACCGTGGTGACCATTTTGGGCGTTCTTGGTTCGGGCGTGGTTAGTGCACTTTTCGGCGCTGGTTGGTTCTTAGATTGGTTACGCGGCGGGCCTGCCGCAGAAAAGTTTGAGCTAGCGAGCTTTATCCTCAAAATTACCTTTCCTTATCTCTGGTTTATCACTTTTGTTGCGCTGTCGGGGGCGATCCTTAACACCATGGGGAGATTTGCCGTTTCCTCTTTTACCCCAGTTTTTCTCAATGTGATGATGATCTTGGCGGCTTGGTATATTGCGCCGTATCTTGCTCAGCCCGAAGTGGGCTTAGCGATAGGGGTCTTTTTAGGCGGATTGGTGCAATTTCTCTTCCAACTGCCTTTTTTAATCAAAGCTGGGGTGATGGTAAAACCGAAATGGGGATGGCGAGATCCGGGCGTGGTTAAAATTCGCACCCTGATGCTGCCTGCACTGTTTGGTGTCTCCGTTAGCCAAATTAACCTTCTTTTCGACACCTTTATTGCCAGCTTTTTGCAAACCGGTTCGATCTCTTGGCTCTACTATTCTGACCGCTTGCTCGAATTCCCGCTGGGCTTGTTCGGCATTGCGATTGCGACGGTTATTTTACCTGCGTTGTCGCGTAAGCACGTTGATGCGCACAGTGAAGGCTTCGCCCATACCATGGATTGGGGGGTACGCATGGTGACCTTGCTTGGCATCCCCGCCATGCTCGGACTGATGGTTTTGGCCAAACCTATGCTGATGGTTCTGTTTATGCGTGGTGAGTTTAGCCCACAAGATGTTCACCAAGCTTCTCTATCGCTGCTGGCGTACGCATCGGGTCTGCTGAATTTCATGTTGATCAAGGTTCTCGCCCCTGGGTACTACTCGCGTCAGGACACTAAGACGCCAGTCAAATATGGCATTATTGCTATGGTGACCAATATGGTGTTTAACGGGATTTTCGCTTGGTTTTATGGCTATGTCGGCTTAGCGGTGGCAACAGCTCTGTCCGCATTCGTGAACATGGCGCTGCTGTATCGAGGTTTACATCTAGCTGGGGTTTACCGAATTTCTAAGCGAACCGTCTATTTTATTACACGTTTAATTTTGGCCGGTGCAGCAATGGTTGCGGTGTTATTGTGGAAAATGGAACAGATGTCTATTTGGCTACAATGGACATCGGCCCATCGCGCTGGGGAGCTTATTCTGCTGATTCTGATCGGTGCAATTGCTTACTTAATCTCGGCGTTTTTGCTTGGGATTCGGTTAAAAGACCTAAAAGCTGGGACAGAGTAAGCTCGATTAGTATATAATCCGCCAGTTTGACACTGCATAAATAGAAAAACAGAGGCACTTCGCTGTATCCAAATGGAACTGATACGAGGCATTCATAATATAAGGTCGCAGCATCGTGGCTGTGTATTAACCATCGGCAATTTTGATGGTGTCCATCTCGGGCATCAGCAAGTGTTGCGTCAGGTTTCTCTGCAAGCCAGAGCTATGTCACTGCCATCTGTGGTCATGACTTTTGAACCCCAGCCGATGGAGTTGTTTGCCAAAGACAAGGCGCCAGCACGATTAACCCGTTTGCGGGATAAATTTGTGCAACTTGGCAAGTTAGGGCTGGATCGATTGTTGTGTGTCAATTTCAACCGACATTTTGCCGCTCTTGATGCTGAGGCATTTATTCGCGACTTGTTGGTCGAGCGTTTGGGTGTTAAGTTTCTTGTCGTTGGTGATGATTTTTGCTTTGGCAAAGCGCGTCAAGGCAACTTCGCTATGTTGCAAGCAGCTGGAGAAAAATACGGTTTTACCGTAGTGAACACTCAAAGCTTCTGTTTAGAGCAGTTACGAGTGAGCAGCACCGCCATTCGTGAGGCATTAGCCGATGACGACTTGCCTGCTGCGGCTCAGATGCTTGGGCGGGATTACAGCATTAGCGGCCGTGTTTCTCATGGCCGAAAATTAGGCAGAACCATCGGTTTTCCGACGGCGAATATTCCGCTTAAGCGCTGTGTTTCCCCAGTTTCTGGTGTCTACGTTGTGCAAGCGCTCGGTCTTGCACAAAATGCCATTGGCGGCGTGGCCAACATTGGTCAGAGGCCGACAGTAAACGGCGTTCGTCAGCAGTTAGAAGTGCATTTATTCGACTTTCAGGCCAACTTGTATGGCAAACAGTTAGAAGTGGTGCTTTTGCATAAACTGCGTGATGAAAAAAAATTTGAGTCGTTTGATGCACTCAAACAGCAAATTGAATTGGATGCTGAGGCAGCAAGGGTGTGGCTGCGTCAGCTAACTCGTTGAACGGTTTATTCCACCGAACAACATAATGTCTAACTTTCGCCCAATATAACGGAATTAAGAATCGATGAGTGAGTATAAAGATACCCTGAACTTACCTGAAACAGGGTTTCCGATGCGCGGCGATCTGGCTAAACGTGAGCCAGAAATGCTAAAGCGTTGGTATCAAGAAGACCTTTACGGAGCCATCCGTGAAGCGAAAAAAGGCAAGAAATCATTTGTATTGCATGATGGTCCTCCTTATGCAAACGGTGATATTCACATTGGTCACGCACTAAACAAGATTCTTAAAGACATTATTATTAAATCCAAAACACTTTCAGGTTTTGACGCACCTTACATTCCAGGTTGGGACTGCCACGGTCTACCTATCGAACTGATGGTTGAAAAGAAAGTCGGCAAACCGGGCCAAAAAGTGACCGCAGCCGAGTTTCGTGAAAAATGCCGTGAATACGCAGCAGGCCAAGTGGAAGGGCAAAAAGAGAGCTTTAAGCGTCTTGGTATCATGGGCGAGTGGGACAAACCATACCGCACTATGGATTTCGCCACTGAAGCCAACATCATCCGTGCGCTGGGTAAAATTGCCGACAACGGCCACTTACTGAAAGGGTTTAAACCGGTTCACTGGTGTACCGATTGTGGCAGCGCACTGGCAGAAGCAGAAGTGGAATACAAAAACAAAGTTTCTCCTTCTATCGACGTTCGTTTTAAAGCGGCTGATGAAGCGGCGCTGCTGGCGAAATTTGCTTTAAATGAAGGCCACGAAGGCCACGGTGACGTCTCGATCGTTATCTGGACAACCACGCCTTGGACACTGCCTGCTAACCGCGCAGTGTGTTTGCGTGAGGATCTTGAATACGTACTGATCCAAGTTGAGGGCGATGCGGCTTCAGAGCGTCAACCAGAGCGTATTATCGTTGCGGCTGAACTGGCTAAAGAGGTGATGGATCGCGCGGGTATCGAGCACTTCCACAATCTTGGTTTTGCCAAAGGTGCGGATCTTGAACTGGTTCAGTTCCAACACCCATTCTACGCGTTTACCGTGCCTGCGATCCTTGGCGATCACGTCACCACGGATTCGGGTACTGGTGTGGTACACACCGCTCCGGGACACGGTCAAGAAGACTTTGCAGTCGGCCAAAAATATGGCCTTGAAGTGGCAAATCCAGTGGGCTCAAACGGCGTGTATCTGCCAGACACTGAACTGTTTGCTGGTCAACACGTATTTAAAGCGAATGATGCTGTCGTCGAAACGCTAAAAGAAAAAGGCGCATTGCTGCATCATCACGCTTACGAGCATAGCTACCCGCACTGCTGGCGTCACAAAACGCCCATCATCTTCCGCGCGACCCCTCAGTGGTTCGTTTCGATGGACCAAGCGGGTCTACGTGCCAAAGCTCTAGAGTCGATCAAAGGCGTTCAGTGGATGCCGGAGTGGGGTCAAAGCCGCATTGAAGGGATGATCGAAGGTCGCCCAGAATGGTGTATCTCACGTCAACGTACTTGGGGTGTGCCAATTGCTCTTTTCGTGCACAAAGAAACCGCAGAATTGCATCCAAACTCGCTTGAGCTGATTGAAAAAGTGGCTCAAGTGGTTGAACAAAAAGGCATTCAAGCGTGGTGGGATCTTGACGCTGCAGAACTGCTTGGCGAAGAAGCGCCGCAGTATGAAAAAGTACTCGATACCTTAGACGTTTGGTTTGATTCTGGCGTAACACACTACGCAGTTGTTGATAAACGCGAAGAGTTCAACGGCGCACAAGCAGACATGTACCTTGAAGGTTCGGACCAACACCGTGGTTGGTTCCAGTCTTCGCTGATCTCTTCGATCGCGATGAAAGGCAAAGCGCCTTACAAGCAAGTATTGACGCACGGTTTCGTGGTCGATGGCCAAGGCCGTAAGATGTCAAAATCGATCGGTAACGTGGTTGCACCAAAAGATGTCACCAACAAGCTAGGTGCAGATATTTTGCGTCTGTGGGTTGCTTCAACCGACTATACGGGCGAAGTGGCGGTTTCTGATGAAATCCTCAAGCGTTCAGCCGATGCTTACCGCCGTATCCGTAACACGGCGCGTTTCTTCTTGGCCAACTTGAACGGCTTCAATCCAGAAACAGATATCGTACCCGCTGATGAAATGGTTGCGCTGGATCGCTGGGCGGTAGGTCGTGCATTAGCGGCGCAGAACGAGATCGTCAAAGCGTATGAAGAGTACAACACGCACGGCGTGACGCAGCGTCTGATGCACTTCTGTTCTATCGAGATGGGTTCATTCTATCTTGACGTGATCAAAGATCGTCAGTACACCGCGAAGCGTGGTGGTCATGCACAACGCAGTTGTCAGACTGCGCTGTACTACATCGTCGAGGCGTTGGTACGTTGGATGGCGCCAATCATGTCGTTTACTGCCGATGAAATCTGGAACCAGATGCCGGGTGAGCGTGACAAGTTTGTCTTCACCGGTGAATGGTTCGATGGTCTGTTTGGCCTTGCAGAAGGTGAAGAGCTCAACAATGCATTCTGGTCTGAAATCCAGAAAGTACGTGGTGCGGTCAACAAACTGCTTGAAGCGGCACGCAGCGATAAGACCATCGGTGGCTCACTACAAGCGGAACTGACGCTGTTTGCCAGCGACGATCTTGCAGCGAAAATCAACAAACTTGACGATGAGCTGCGTTTCGTTCTGCTGACTTCAGCCGCTACTGTTAAACCACTTAGCGAGAAGTCAGACGCGGCGCAAGCCACCGACATTGAAGGTCTGTTTGTCGAAGTGCGTGCAACGGAAGCGGCGAAGTGTGACCGTTGTTGGCACCACACCCCAGACGTTGGCACTATCGCTGGTCACGAAAAAATCTGTGGCCGCTGTGTTTCTAACGTCGAGGGCGAAGGCGAAGTGCGTAAGTTTGCCTAATTGTCGGTGAGCGAAAGACTGAACTTTTTATCGTAATTGCAGCCCCAGTATTCACTGGGGCTATTTTTAGGAATTAAGATGAGCGAAAAAGCACTGACGTTAAAGCAATCTGGGGTGCGCTGGCTGTGGTTAGCCTTTGTGGTGTTTGTGGCCGATATTGGCATCAAATTTGTGGTGATGGAGAAGATGGGTTACGGCTGGGCCAATCGCATTGAAGTCCTGCCATTCTTTAATTTGCTGTATGTGCATAACTATGGCGCCGCTTTCAGTTTTCTCAGTGATCAAGAGGGGTGGCAACGTTGGTTGTTCACCGGTATTGCTTTTGCGGTTACGGGCCTGTTGACCTATTGGATGAGTAAACTCTCGGCAAAAGAAAAATGGAACAACATTGCGTATGCGATGATTATTGGCGGAGCCGTAGGTAACGTCTTTGACCGTTTAGTACACGGTTTTGTGGTCGATTACTTGGACTTTTTCTGGGGTAACTACCACTGGCCAGCTTTTAACTTAGCCGATGCAGCCATCTGCGTTGGCGCAGCGATGATCATCTTAGATGGCTTTCGTCGCAAAGAATCGCAATAAAAACCAATAACCCTAAGCGCTGTCCGTTGATTCGGTCAGCGCTTTTGTCTATAACGAGCAAGCAACTGCCACCGTTTTCTACAAGGAAGCCGTAACGTGACCACTATTACCCAACAATCTGCTGTAACGCTGCACTTTACGATTAAAATGAAAGACGGCTCTGTCGCCGATAGCACGCACAACATGGGCAAACCAGCGAAGTTTGTCATGGGCGATGGCAGCCTGAGTGACAACTTCGAGCAGTGTCTGCTTGGGTTGCAAGCGGGCGAAAACAAGTCAATTGAACTCAAAGCGCAAGATGCCTTTGGCTTGCCCAATCCGGATCATATCCACCACATGGACCGCGCACGTTTTGTTGGTGATGCCGCGGTGGAAGTCGGTACGATCATGGCCTTTGCCGGACCCGATGGGATGGAGATCCCAGGCATCATTACCGAAATCGCCGGAGACTCGGTGACGGTTGATTTTAACCACCCACTCGCCGGGCAAGATGTGACTTTTGAAGTTGAAATTTTGTCAGTAGAATAGCCAGCCAAAAGATAACTACCCATGAGCAATGAAATGAAAATCCTGTTAGCCAACCCGCGTGGATTCTGTGCCGGAGTCGATCGTGCCATCAGCATTGTTGAGCGCGCACTGGAACTGTATCAGCCGCCGATTTATGTTCGCCATGAAGTGGTGCACAACCGTTTTGTGGTCGAAGGGCTGAAGCAACGCGGTGCGGTGTTTGTGGAGGAACTTCATGAAGTACCGGATAACAACATCGTCATTTTCTCTGCTCATGGTGTCTCTCAAGCCGTGCGTCAGGAAGCGAAAGAGCGCGATCTCACCGTGTTCGATGCGACCTGTCCTCTGGTCACTAAAGTGCACATGGAAGTGGCGCGCGCCAGTCGCCGCAGTATGGAAGTGGTGCTGATTGGCCACGCCGGTCATCCGGAAGTCGAAGGCACCATGGGACAATATGCCAGCCAGCAGGGCGGTATGTATCTGGTTGAAAAGCCGGAAGATGTTATTGGCCTTAAAGCGGTGGTGAAAGATCCGAGCAATCTGCACTATGTCAGTCAAACCACCTTGTCAGTTGATGAGACCGCCGATGTGATTGATGAACTGCGCCGCGTGTTCCCTGATATCCAAGGCCCACGCAAAGACGATATCTGCTACGCGACACAAAACCGTCAAGATGCAGTGCGTGAGTTAGCCAGTGAGGTCGATGTGATGGTGGTGGTGGGGTCAAAGAACTCCTCGAACTCAACTCGTCTCAAAGAGCTCGCAGAAATACTCGGCACGCCTGCCTATCTGACCGACTGCCCGCAGGATATACAGCCAGTGTGGTTTGACGGTAAAGTCAAAGTTGGTGTCACGGCTGGCGCCTCTGCGCCAGAAGAGTTGGTCAATCAGATCTTGGATCGCATCAAAGAGCTAGGAGCACAATCGGTTGAAGAGGTGCTAGGCCGCGAAGAGAATATGTTCTTTGAAGTGCCGAAAGAGCTGCAAATTAAGCAGATTGATTAAGTGCGGTGAAACGAAGAAGGCGACCAAACGGGTCGCCTTTTGCGTTTCTGTTACTCAGTGTGGCTACTGGTAAATCCCAAGCATCTCTTTGAGTAATTTAAGATAGCGGCGACTGACCGGAATGGTAAAACCCGTGCGGGTGATGATTTCGGCTAAGCCATTTTCCAACAATTTGATTTCACTGATTGCTTTTATTGCCACCAAATATTGCCGGTGGCAGCGTACCAGTGGTGTTTTCTCTTCCAGCGTTTTTAACGTCAGTTGGGTACTGGCGGTTTGATTGATGGAGCGCACATGCACGCCACTAATATCGCTGTAAGCGCATTCGACGTTGTCCGTGGCCATGATCACAATCCGGTTGTGGCCGATACACGGGATTTGGTCCAGCGTTTCAGGGGCGATGCCGGACAAATGTTGGCTGAGCGCCGACTGGCTGGCGGCACGATTGAGGCGCTTTACGGTCTTTTTCAGCCGCTCGGGGTCGACGGGTTTCAGCAGGTAATCAAAGGCATTGTCCTCAAACGCCTGAATCGCGTACTGATCATAAGCGGTGACAAACACCACATACGGCATGGTTTCTGGGTCCATCATGCCAAGCAGCTCTATGCCGGTCACTTGGGGCATCTGTATGTCGAGAAACACCACATCGGGTTTGAGCTCGTTGATTTTCTTTAACCCCATGATGGCATTGGCCGCATCGCCAATCACCTCAATCTCACCCGTTTCACCCAGCAGCTCGCAAAGCTCGTCACGAGCAAAAGGTTCGTCATCAATTACCAGTGCGGTCAACATCCGTATAGTCCCTGTGTTACAGCTATTCAGCTCATCAACGCTGAGTGCGGAATGATAAAGGTCATTTTAGTAAATTGATGCGGTATCGCTTGAATTTTTAGTGCTGCATCACGGCCAAAGTGATGACTCAAGCGTTTATCGACAATCTCCATGCCAAGCCCGGAGTGATCCTCACTCGGCGCTTGATAACAACCTGCATTGTCTTCAACGGTGATAGCGTAGCCTGTTGGGCTCTTTTCGCTGTAGATGCGCACTAAACCGCCTTCGAGCAAGTTGGAAATACCATGCTTCACCGCATTTTCGACCAAAGGCTGCAAGGTAAAGCTCGGCAGTTTGACCTCCAGCAGTTCGGCGGCAATGTCGATTTCCACGTCGAGACGATCAGCAAAGCGCGCTTTTTCAATGCTCAGGTAGGCATTGACGTGTGCCAGCTCTTCTTTGAGTGTGACGGTATTGATGTTTTGCTTAAGGTTGCTGCGAAAGAAATGGGAGAGATTTTGTATCAGCTCGCGTGCTTTGTCAGGGTCGCGGCGGATCACGGCACTGATGGTATTGAGCGCGTTGAAGAGAAAGTGCGGGTTGACTTGCGCGTGCAGCAGTTTGATTTCCGATTGCGTCAGTAAGGTTTGTTGTTGCTGGTAATCGCCATAGAGAATTTGGCTGGAAAGCAACTGGGCAATGCCTTCTGCCATCGACATATTGATGGTGGAGAAGAGTTTGCGTTTGGGCTCGTACAGCTTGATGGTGCCGACCACCTCTTTGCCTGCACGCAGCGGAATGATCAACGCTGCGCCTAATTTACAGTCGGCAGCCAGTGAGCATTGATAAGGGCGCTCACTGCCATCGAGATAAATGATCGCATTCTGCGCCATCGAATCGAGCGTACTTTGCGACGAGATTGGCGTGTTAGGTTTGTGGTGGTCATCACCAATACCGACAAACGCGAGGATCTTCTCTTGATCGGTAATCGCCACTGCGCCGACATTGGTCTCTTCGTAGACTATGCGGGCAATTTTCTCGGCATTGGTGCTGTTAAAGCCGCTGTGCAAGATGCCGACCGAGCGATCGGCAATGGTCAGTGCGCGGCGGGAAAAGGTGGCGGAGTATTTTTCGAAGATGGTTTTTCTGTCTTGCAGAATGCTCATAAACAGTGCAGCGCCGACCGAGTTGGCAATGATCATCGGCGCGGCAATCGCCGACACCAGAGCGTAGGCTTCTGAGTAGGGTTTGGCGACCACCAGCAAGATGATCATCTGCATGATCTCGGCAAAAAAAGTGATGCCAAACACCACTGAAGGGTTAAACAGTTGTGCCCCTTTGTTTTTCTTGAGCAGATAGACATGCAATAGGCCACCGATCAGCCCTTCTGTCGTGGTGGAGATGGCGCAGGCGAGATCGGTAAAACCGCCTAACGTATAACGGTGGATACCGCCAGTAAAGCCAACCGCAAAACCAACCACTGGGCCGCCGAACAGCCCGCCCATCACCGCACCAATTGCGCGAGTGTTGGCAATGGCATCGTTGATATGCAGGCCAAAATAGGTGCCCAGAATACAAAAGGCAGAGAACAGCAGGTAGCACAGTAAGCGGTGGCTCAGGCGTGACGAGATGTTGAGCATCGGCAAGATGAGCGGGGTTTTACTCAGCATATAAGCCAACACTAAGTAAACACACATTTGCTGCAGTAGCGAGATAACCAGTTCCATAACGACTCTTCTGTGACTGAACAGGGTTTATTGTATGGCAAAGAAAAAGAGTCTGCGACTGGGCAGACTCTTTGTTTAGGCGCTCATGGCGTGGTGCTTACGCGGTTTCGGAAACCGCTTGCGGTTTTTCTTCATCCGCTAGCTCGCGCTCACCTTTGCCTTTGGAGATTTTGATCACGTAGCCTGTTACCACCAGCGAGAAGATAAGGCCGGCAATGGTGGAAATCTGCATTGGTAAACCAAAGCCCAGCGCGCTGTTGTTGAGGATAAAGCTGACGCACACTGTGGTCATAAAGAAGGCCGGAACCGTAGTGATCCAGTGCAGCTTGTTGTGGCGTAGCAGGTAAGCCGATGCCGTCCACAGCATCATCACTGCGGTCGTTTGGTTGGCAAAACCGAAGTAGCGCCAGATGATGCCAAAATCCACCTGAGTCAGAATCGCACCAAGGACGAACAGCGGAACGGCCATCAGCAGGCGGTTACGCAGAGTTTTCTGCTCCATGTTGAAGTATTCCGCTAAGATCAAGCGGCTGGAACGAAACGCTGTGTCACCCGAGGTGATTGGCAGAATTACCACACCCAAGAAGGCAATCACACCACCAAACACGCCAAGCAGGCCAAATGACGCACTGTAGACCACGTTGCCAGGGCCACCGTTTTTAACCGCTTCAGAAAGGGACTCCAGTGAACCAAAGAAAGACAGAGCAATGGCACACCAGATAAGTGCAATGATGCCTTCACCGATCATCGCGCCGTAGAAGACAAAGCGGCCATTTTTCTCATTTTCCATACAACGCGCCATCAACGGTGATTGCGTGGCGTGGAAGCCTGAAATCGCACCGCAAGCGATGGTGATAAACAGCGCAGGCCAGAGCGGCATATCGTTCGGGTTGAGGTTGGAGAACATGTCAGCGACTTGGAAATCCCCCATCACTGTGTGTTCAGGTGAAAGGGCAATCGCGGTCATCAGACCAACCGACATGAAGATCAGCAGCGCGCCGAACAGTGGGTAAAAGCGCCCAATGATTTTGTCGACAGGCACAATCGTCGCGATGATGTAGTAAGCAAAAATGATCACCACCATGGTTGTCATGCTCACCGAGAAGCTAGTTTGATCGTTGATAAGGTTAGTTATCATGCCTGCTGGCGCAGACACAAACACCACACCGACCAGCAGCAATAAAACAATGGCAAAAATGTTCATGAAATGTTTAGCGCCATTGCCTAAGTAGCGGCCGGTGATGCTCGGCACAGACGCGCCGCCGTTACGTACGGAAAGCATGCCAGAGAAGTAATCGTGCACCGCACCAGCAAAAATACAGCCGACCACAATCCACAACATGGCAGCCGGGCCGTAAAGAGCCCCCATGATCGGGCCAAAAATCGGGCCGACACCGGCGATATTCAGCAGTTGTACCAAATACACTTTGGGCGTTGACATCGGCACGTAGTCGACGCCATCGGTTTTAGTGTGGGCTGGAGTTTGGCGATGTTCGTTGATACCAAATACTTTCTCAACGAAAGCGCCGTAGATGAAGTATCCGCCAATCAGGGCAGCGACACAGGATAGAAACCACATCATAGCAATTTGTCCTTGGATAATAGTTAAGCTCAGGGTGGAGAGTAAATGACTCTCTGCCCAGTTGCACTGGCTTCTGACTTGAGTGGTCGCATAGCCAGACGAGTGGTCGCTATGGCGACTCAGTGGTTTCTCGTCGGCGTGAGCGGTCTGCTGACTAAGTGAGTGGTTTATTTCGCCCTTGATGCGGCGAGTGGGGAATTTAAGTGGTAAGGTTATTGGATAAAACAATGAGTTAAGGAAATAGGAATGAAACAGAGCGCATTAGTCTTGCTGCTGGTGGCCTTGGTCGGCTGCGCGTCGAGTACCGAAGAGTTGGCCAAAGCGGGCGAGTGGTATCAGGTCGGCTATCAAGATGGAGTGAATGGGCGTACCCAACGCAGCTTCAAAGCGCTCGCTGCGCTGGGCGAGGTGAATAAAAGCGATTATGACCAAGGTTATCTGCAAGGCGTGGATGAATATTGCAACGCAGATTTTGCCTATCAAATTGGCCTGTCGGGCTCCTATTACGAAGGGGTGTGCGAAGGCACCGAACAGGCGCAGCGCTTTCGCATGGAATGGCAACGTGGTTGGAATGAGTACCAGCAATAAAGCGGTGATGGAACGACAAGAAACATAATCAACATCGATAGAGCGCAACAGCGAGGGCAGGGATATGCAAGCAGAAACCGCAGCACTTTGGCTAGCAGGAATTGGCGTCGTTGGGCTCGCCTGCCAATGGTTGGCATGGCGTTTAAAGCTTCCGGCCATCTTATTTTTGTTGCTGGCGGGCTTGTTGGCCGGGCCCGTGAGCGGCCTGTTACAACCGGAGCAACTGCTTGGCGATTTGCTCTTTCCCATGGTGTCGCTGGCGGTGGCGGTGATTCTGTTTGAAGGCAGTCTGACACTTAACTTTCGTGAAATCCGTGGTGTAAGCAACACGGTGTGGAGCATAGTGACTGTGGGCGCCGTGGTCTCATGGGGATTGACCAGTAGTGCCACGCATTACTTGCTCGGGTTTGATTGGCCCTTGGCACTGCTGTTTGGCAGTTTGACCGTGGTGACCGGCCCGACGGTGATTGTCCCTTTGCTACGAACGGTGCGCCCGAGTACGCGGCTGGCGAACATTTTGCGCTGGGAAGGGATCTTGATAGATCCGCTTGGCGCGCTGTTTGTCGTCATGGTGTATGAGTTTATTGTCTCGAGCAGCGAGACGCACAGCTTGATTGTCTTAGGCTGGATTTTGCTGATTGGCTTAGGGATTGGCATCGTTTCAGGGCAACTTTTGGCGACGGTTTTACGTCGTGGCTGGTTGCCTGAATATTTGCAGCCGTTTGCGGTATTGACCATGGTGCTCGGCGTGTTTGCACTGTCGAATCATCTTGAACATGAGTCTGGTCTGCTCACCGTCACGGTCATGGGAATGTGGATCGCCAATGCCCGCGGGGTCGACATCAAGCATATTCTGCATTTTAAAGAGCACCTCACCATCTTATTTATCACTGGGCTGTTTATTCTGCTGGCGGCCAGAATCAAAGCGGACGACTTCGCCACTTTGGGCATCAGTGCGCTGTTGCTATTTGTGTTTATCCAGTTGGTGTCACGTCCGGCTTCGATTTTTATTGCCACGCTGCGCAGCTCTCTCAGCTTCAAGGAAAAAAGCTTTCTCGCTTGGGTCGCGCCGCGCGGTATTGTCGCGGCGTCCATCTCCTCGCTGTTCGCCATCAAGTTGGACTCGCTTGGCATGTCTGAAGCAGCATTACTGGTGCCACTAACCTTCATGGTGATCATCGGCACTGTGGTGTTGCAAAGCGCTTCGGCGCGGCCCATGGCTGTTGCACTCGGCTTGGCCGAACCCGCACCTAAAGGTTTTTTGATTATCGGTGCTAATGATGTGGCCCGCACGCTGGCGCTGGCGATCAGCAAATACGATTGCCGTGTGATGCTGACGGATTCCAACTGGGATTACATTCGTCAAGCGAGAATGGCTGGGCTGGAGCATTACTACGGCAATCCGGTTTCTAGCCATGCAGATGAGTATTTGAATTTGATTGGCATTGGCCATGTGGTGGCACTGAGCCCAGACCGTTACTTTAATATCATGGCCTGTATGCATTTTATGAATGACTTCAGCGATAAGCGGATTTTCTGTCTGTATGATCAGGCCAGTAGCGCGTCGAGCAACGGCGACAAGCATGCCGTTTCAGAGGATTACAAAGGCTTGCCCTTTCTTGGCTCATCGGTCAGCTACAAGAAACTGGCCAGCTTGATCAATCAGGGCGCAGAAGTGCGACACACTAAGCTGAGTGACAACTACACTTACGCCGATTATCGGCAGACCCACGCAGCGAACTTCGTCTTGCCGATGTTTGTGGTGGATGGCAACGGACGAGTGCAGATTTGCCACAATAGTGATCACTTTGCGCCCAAAGTCGGTGAAACCGTGGTTTCCTTGATTAAGGAGCAAACGGCTGAAAACAAAGTCAGCGAGAGCAAAGCGACTTAAAAAAGTGACCAGAGAAAAGTTAGCAGCAGAAAGCTCAGACAAAAAGGTGGCAGCTAAATCGGCCACCTTGCTCTTTTCTGCTGTTATGCTTTTGGATAAAGCACGCCAAGGCAGGCAAGGCGGCTTGCGCCTGTCACCTCAGGCAGATTGCTGGGCAGGCGATGCACGTGGCGATACGCCAGCCAAGCAAACGCCATAGCTTCCATGTTATCGCCATCGACGCCTTTCTCGCTCGTCGTAGCGACTTGCCATTGTGGCAAGCATTGCGCCAAGCGCTGCATCAACAGCGGATTACGCGCCCCGCCGCCACACACCAGCAGTTGCGGGTTCGCTCCGAAGGCATGTTTTTCGACTTCGTTGGCGATGGTCAGCGCCGAGTACTCGCACAAGGTGCGCTGCACATCTTCGACTGAGCAGTCATGAACGCCGAGCATTTCATCCAGCCATTCGCTATTAAACAGCTCGCGCCCGGTACTCTTGGGGGGCAGCTTGGCCAAATAAGGCTCTTGTAACAGACGCGCCAGCAAGTGGCGATCCACTTCCCCTTGGCTGGCGAGTCGCGCGTCTTGGTCATAGCTTCGCTGCGTGTGCCGTTCACACCACGTGTCCATCAGCATGTTGCCGGGGCCAGTATCATACCCGCTGACCCTTTGTTTTGGATGAAGCACGGAGATATTGGCGATGCCGCCGATGTTCAACACCACGGTGGTTGAGTCCTGCATGGCAAAGATGGCTTGGTGAAATGCCGGTACTAACGGCGCACCTTGACCACCTAAAGCGATGTCTTTGCGACGAAAATCCGCCACAGTGTCAATCTCAGTGCGCACCGCGATAATATTGGCATCGCCCAGTTGAGTGGTAAAAGGAGATGGCCCGGTGGGTTGGTGAAAAACAGTTTGTCCATGATTGCCAATCGCGCTCACTTGGCTGGCTGGTATGCCCGTTTTGTTCAGAAGTGCGAGTACGGCGTCGGCAAACAGGTGGCCGAGTTGGTGGTCGAGCTCACCCAGAGTGCGCAAATCGGTACTTTGCCCAGTACAGACAGAAAGCAGTTGCCGCTTTAATGACGTTGGCAGTGGGTGGTCATGGTGCGCGAGCAAGCGCACTTGCCCTTGGTTGATTTCAACCAGCGCAGTGTCGACGCCATCCATGCTGGTTCCCGACATCACCCCGATATACAGCTCTTTCTCTTGCATCCTGATTTCCCCGCCGTTTTTTCCTCGTGCAAAGCATTGTAATGCAAATTCATTCGGAATAACCTCATTTAGTTTTAACCAATATCAGTTGTTTGGAGAGAGAAAATGGGACCGTTATGGGTGGATGTCGCAGGCTACGAACTGGATGCAGAAGATAAAGAAATTCTTGCTCATCCTACTGTTGGTGGCTTGATTCTGTTTACGCGCAATTATCACGACAGTCAGCAACTGCAAGCCTTAGTGGCGTCGATTCGCCGTACAGTCAAGCGTCCGTTTCTGATTGGCGTCGACCAAGAAGGTGGACGAGTACAGCGTTTTCGCGAAGGTTTCTCACCCATTCCTGCTGCGGCTGAATACGCCAAGCATACGCAAGGGGAAGCCCTAGCGCACATGGGCGGTTGGTTGATGGCGGCCGAGCTGATTGCGCACGATATCGATCTCAGTTTTGCCCCAGTGCTGGATAAAGGCTTTGCTTGCAAAGCGATTGGTAATCGGGCCTTTGGTGAAGATATACATACCATCTTGCGCCACAGCAGCGCTTACCTACAAGGGATGCGCAGTATCGGGATGGCGACTACAGGCAAGCACTTCCCCGGTCACGGTGGCGTGATTGCCGATTCGCACTTAGAGACACCGATTGATGAGCGCGATGACCTATGGCAAGAGGACATGGCGATTTTCAAAGCGCAAATTGAGGCAGGAATGTTGGATGCCATGATGCCCGCGCACGTTATCTATCCTCAGTATGATTCTCAGCCTGCCAGCGGATCATCATATTGGTTAAAACAGGTACTTCGCCAAGAGTTAGGCTTTAAAGGGCTGATTTTCTCTGATGATCTTACTATGGAAGGCGCGGCTGTGATGGGAGACCCAGCAGAGCGGGCCAAGCAAGCGTTACACGCCGGATGTGACATGCTACTGATGTGCAATAAACGTGACGCGCAAGTCGCAGCGCTAGATAGTTTGCCCATCACTTCTGTGCCTAGTGCGGCAGCACTGTTGAAGAAGCAGAGCTTTACTTTAGACGAGTTGACGCGCTCTCAAGAGTGGAAAACAGCTCGTGATGCCCTGCAGCGTTTGTTGCCATAAAAGTGAGAAAAGAACCGCTTAAGCGATGAATTCTCATCGATACGCATTTTATCTTTGGTGTAACTTAAAATTTACACTAAATGTTTTTTTATCTTTACGGTTGATTTTCTTTTCTAGCCTGTTATTTTGTCATCAAGGTTGATTGAACTGCCTTATGGATTTGAATTGTAAAAAATAATATACGGGTTGAGAGTTATGCGTAAAAGTGAGTTGAGTAATATTAATATCAGTGATGAACAGATTCTGATCACGCCCGATCAGTTAAAAGCCAAGTTGCCGCTCAGTGACAAAGCGCGTGGCTTTATTCAGCAATCACGCAATACCATCGCGAACATTATCCATAAGCAAGATCACCGCTTGCTGGTGGTTTGCGGTCCTTGCTCAATTCACGACCTTGCCGCGGCGAAGGATTATGCACGTCGATTAAAAGCACTCTCACAACAACTTGATGATCAACTGTATATTGTTATGCGTGTTTACTTTGAAAAGCCGCGCACCACTGTGGGTTGGAAAGGATTAATTAACGATCCTCATCTGGATGGTAGTTTCGACATTGAACACGGCTTGCATGTCGGCCGTCAGCTTTTAGTGGAATTGGCTGAAATGGAGATCCCGCTCGCGACCGAAGCGCTCGACCCTATTAGCCCGCAGTACCTTGCTGATACCTTCAGTTGGGCCGCGATTGGTGCTCGAACCACGGAATCGCAAACCCACCGAGAAATGGCAAGTGGCCTTTCGATGCCAATTGGTTTCAAAAACGGCACCGATGGCAGTTTGTCTACGGCGATTAATGCGATGCAAGCGGCTTCGTCAAGCCACCGTTTTATGGGGATCAACAGTGAAGGTCAGGTGGCACTTCTGACTACGCAAGGCAACCCAAACGGTCATGTGATTTTGCGTGGCGGTAAGCAGACTAATTACGATTCAGTGTCCGTGACTGAGTGTGAGCAAGATATGGCGAAAATGGGCTTGGATGCGTCATTGATGGTCGATTGTAGTCACGCCAACTCACGTAAAGATTACCGTCGTCAGCCTTTGGTCGCGGAAGATGTGATTCATCAGATCCGCGAAGGCAACAAATCGATTATTGGTTTGATGATTGAAAGCCACATTAACGCAGGCAATCAATCGTCGGAATTGCCACTGAGTGAAATGCAATACGGGGTTTCTATCACCGACGCCTGTATTGATTGGGATACCACCGAGGCACTGCTGCGCAAAGCGCACAAAGAGTTAGTGCCATTTTTACAACAACGTCTGAAGTAACAGTAAACAAGGGATATCATGGCTGTTGAACTCAACGCATTGCGCGATCAAATTGATGCCGTCGACAAACAAATGCTAGAACTGCTCGCGCAGCGTCTCGCTTTGGTGGAAAAGGTGGGAGAAGTGAAAAGCCAGCACGGCTTGCCCATCTATGCCCCCGATCGAGAAGCGGCCATGCTGGCATCACGCCGAGCAGAAGCTCAGGCAATGGGCATTCCCCCGCAATTGATTGAAGATATTTTGCGTCGTGTGATGCGCGAGTCCTACGCCAGTGAAAAAGATTCCGGTTTCAAGTGCCTCAATCCAGAACTGCGCTCGGTGGTGATCATTGGTGGTCATGGCCAATTGGGTGGGTTGTTTGCGCGCATGTTCCGTTTGTCAGGTTACAGCGTAAAAGTGTTGGGTAGCCAAGATTGGCCACGTGCCGATGAGATCCTTGATGGCGCGGGCTTAGTGGTTGTCACTGTGCCGATTCATTTAACCCAAGGCGTGATCGATAAGTTGGGGAATCTGCCGCAAGACTGCATTTTGTGCGACCTGACCTCCATCAAAGCCAAGCCATTGCAGGCGATGCTCAAAGTGCATCGCGGGCCAGTTGTCGGCTTACACCCGATGTTTGGCCCGGACGTACCGAGCTTGGCCAAGCAGGTGATTGTCTGCTGTGATGGTCGAGACAGCGAAGCTTATCAGTGGTTATTGCAACAGTTTGTGATTTGGGGGGCGAGCGTGTGCCAAATCGATGCGGCGGAACATGATCATGGTATGACCTTGATCCAAGCGCTACGCCACTTTACCTCGTTCGCTTACGGGATGCATTTGAGCAAAGAGAATCCGAGTTTAGACAAGTTAATGAAACTCAGCTCACCGATTTATCGCTTAGAGCTGGCGATGGTCGGCAGGCTTTTTGCCCAGGATCCCAATCTGTACGGCGACATCATTCTCTCTTCTGAAGAGAATATTGAGATGATCAAACGTTTCCATCAACGCTTTGGTGACGCACTTGCGCTGCTTGAGCAGCATGATAAAAGCAGTTTTGTTGAGAGCTTCAAACAGGTCAGTCAGTGGTTTGGCAGCTATTCGCAGCAATTTATGGCTGAGAGCCAAAACTTGCTTAAGCAAGCGAATGACAACATTCATCGTGGATGAGGCCGTTGCTTACGTGACCCAAAATGAAAAGAGCAGCGCGAAGCTGCTCTTTTGTTATTAGCTTTGTTATTGGCGGTTTGGTTAGTTGGTTTGCAGTGGCTCGACACTGGGCGTTTCTTCGCTGGCAACCGTCTCGATGCTCGCATCGCGATAGGGTGAATTGGTCAGATTGACTTGCAGGCGCACCACGCTGCTGATCATCTCTACCAAAGGTGCCCATTTCACCGTTTTCTCTTTTTCAAACAAATGGTTGAAGTTTTCTGGTGTCCAATCCATCAAGTATTGCGGGTTGAGTGCCCGGCCAAGAAAGCGCACTTCGTAATGCAGGTGAGGACCCGTGGAATTGCCAGAGTTTCCACAGGTGGCAATCACATCCCCTTTACTGACGAACTGGCCACTTTTCACTTTGAAATGCTGCAAATGCGCATAGGAACTCATAAAACCAAAAGAGTGACGCATGGTCAGGAAGTTGCCAAAACCGTTTTTACTCGGGCGCACCGTTTCTACCACACCATCAGCCGGCGCGACGATCTCTTCGCCGCGTTTACAGGTGAGATCAATCCCCGTGTGTGTGTGGCGTTTTCCGGTGATCGGGTTAGTGCGGCGACCGAAAGAAGAGGAGATCCGCTGGTAAGCCATCGGCGTATCATTCGGCAATAGGCGGAACATGGTCGCGCGCACCGCTGAGTCGACCGCCGCGGCATCGATGCGGTTCTCGAGATTGGCTTCGTCAATCAGCAGTTCTTCGTCGGCAAGGCCGAGTACGGATTCCACATCAAAGACACGTTTGCCAAGTAATTGGATTTGATTGCTTTTTTCGGTCAAGGATTGAGAAAGCGAGTGGTTTACATCCAACTGCTCTTGATATTCCATCTCTAACTGCTGCTTTTCAGCAGTGAGATGAGCGACTTGTGACTGCAGAGACTGCGATTCACCGCTTTGCTTTTGGTACAAATACCAACCGCCACCGAGTGAGATCGGCAGGGCGGTCAGGGAAAGCAAAATGGTAAAGACAGTGCCTTTAGCCAAATAAAAAAACTGATCCCCATTTTGAGTGGGGATCTGCATGGTAATTTTCTTGGACATCGTTACTTCGACTTATCGAGCAGACAATTAGTCTTCAAGCTCACCGAGATCAGAGAGAAACTCTATTTCTCTGTGTAGGAGAGCATCGTCACCGACATTGAGTTCAACCAAGCGTTTCAAATGGCTGATACTTTCGATATCAATGTGATTAATCTTAAGTCTAATCGTCTGTTGATCAAAGCCTACTACCGCTGCTTCGAGACTAATATCAATATCACTATCTGAAAGTGTGAAGTACACCAACACCAGATCGTCGTTTTTCAACGTGTGTATTGAGTCTGTTCGCAGTAACAACCCGTGCAATGAGAGGTCCTGAATGGTGGTGTCTAGCACCAGATCACCTTGCACCAGACGCGCTGGTACTTGATAGATAATTCGGGAAAATCGACGTCGTTCAGCCATGTTTACTCTCTCAATTGACGATTTAGGGCTGCTTGGCAACAGGAAACATAAGACCGTATTTGCAATAAAGGCCGCTATATTAGCGGCCCTTGCACAAATTTCAAGCAGTAATGAGTTATTTGGTAATACGCTTGTATTTGATTCGGTGAGGCTCTGCTGCCGCTGGACCGAGGGTCTTTTTCAGCCACTCCATGTACTCAGTATAGTTGCCTTCGTAGAAGTTGACCTGACCTTCATCACGGTAATCAATGATGTGCGTGGCGATACGGTCAAGGAACCAACGGTCATGCGAGATCACCATGGCACAGCCAGGGAACTCAAGCAACGCTTCTTCCAACGCACGCAGTGTTTCAACATCGAGATCGTTGGTCGGTTCGTCGAGTAGCAGAACGTTGCCGCCTGCTTTTAGTAGCTTCGCCAAGTGCACGCGGTTGCGCTCACCACCGGATAGCTCACCGATGATCTTCTGTTGATCGACGCCTTTGAAGTTGAAGCGAGAGCAGTAAGCACGCGCTTGGATCTCAAAATTATTGATCTTGATGATATCAGCGCCTTCCGAGATCTCCTTGAACACGGTGTTTTTGTCGTTCATCGAGTCACGGAACTGATCAACCGACGCTAGTTTCACCGTATCACCCATTTCGATGGTGCCGGAATCGGGTTGCTCAACACCGCTGAGCATCTTGAACAGTGTCGATTTACCCGCGCCGTTTGCACCAATGATGCCGACGATGGCGCCTTTAGGCATGCTGAAAGAAAGGTTGTCGATCAACACGCGACCGTCAAACGATTTGGTTAGATTCTTCACTTCGATGACTTTGTCGCCTAAGCGCTCACCTGGCGGAATGAAGAGCTCGTTGGTCTCATTACGCTTTTGATGGTCAGTGCTTTGTAGCTCTTCAAAACGAGCCATACGCGCTTTTGATTTTGCCTGACGGCCTTTTGGATTTTGGCGAACCCATTCCAGCTCTTTCTCAATGGTCTTTTGGCGCGCTTTTTCTTGAGACGCTTCTTGTTGCAGACGCGCATCCTTCTGTTCTAGCCAAGAGGTGTAGTTGCCTTGCCAAGGAATACCTTCACCACGGTCCAGTTCCAAAATCCAGCCAGCGGCGTTATCTAGGAAGTAACGGTCGTGGGTGATGGCCACTACGGTACCGGAGTAATCCACTAAGAAGCGCTCTAGCCAAGCCACTGACTCTGCGTCCAAGTGGTTGGTCGGTTCGTCGAGCAACAACATGTCTGGTTTTTCCAGCAACAGGCGACAAATCGCAACGCGACGACGTTCACCACCCGACAAATGGGCAATTTTTTGATCCCATTCTGGCAGGCGCAGTGCATCTGCTGCACGCTCCAGCGCGTTGTCGAGGTTGTGACCGTCTTTGGCTTGGATCAACGCTTCCAATTCGCCTTGCTCTTTGGCCAGTGCATCAAAATCTGCATCCGGATCGGCGTAGGCCGCATAAACCTCATCCAAGCGTTTCAGCGCGCCAGCGACATCACCAACCGCTTCTTCGACCACTTCACGTACGGTTTTGCTCTCGTCTAGCACTGGTTCCTGTGGCAGATAGCCAACTTTCAACCCCGGCTGAGGACGTGCTTCACCGTCAATATCGGTGTCGATGCCCGCCATGATGCGTAGTAGGGTAGATTTACCAGAACCGTTTAGACCCAAGACACCGATTTTTGCGCCTGGGAAGAAGCTAAGAGAAATGTCTTTCAGAATTTGACGCTTAGGTGGCACGATTTTGCTCACCCGCGACATGGTATATACGTATTCAGCCATTGCCGATCGTTCCTAAGATTAAAATCCACGTAAGGTCGCCATTTTATATCAACTGACGCCCGTTTGTTACTGTCGAAGGTGATTTTAGTCGTCTAGAATCAAAGCGCAATCTGACTGAAGATGGTCTGTCAGGTGTTGGTCAAGTGAGTTTCCCCTCTAATGGTGTTTCATTAAAATGAAATCACTATTATTTACATCTGTCACCTTTACAAAGGTGTAATGAATAAGAGTAAATAGATGCATATCGTCGCTTGCGCTTCTTACCAAGTAAGAGAGCTTAAGATCGGGAATTTAGAAGTGGCGACAAAACGTCAGAGGATATGACTCGAATGAGACTGAATTTTTTAAGACTGCCCAAACCTTGTCGAGCTTTGGTGGGTCTTTTGTGTGGGCTGACTGGAGTGACGGTGAGCGCCGCGGATATCGCGAGCTTGGAAAAGCAGAGAGAAATGTATCAACAAGCGCAACAAAGTCTAGACAACAAAGATCTTGACGAGTTTGCCAAGTTGCGTCCGCAATTGGACAGTTATGCCTTAACTCCTTATCTCGATTACCGTGTTTTTTTGTTGCAGCTGAAAGATAAAACGCCAGCTGAGGTGGAACGTTTTATTACCCAATCAGAGGATTATCCTTTCTCTGGGCGCATTCGTGCACCTTATCTTGATGCGCTTTATCAAGCGCAGGATTGGAAAAATGTCCTGACGTTTCAACGCCAAGAGCCTAATGGAGAGAGTTATCAGTGCATTTACTACTATGCACATTACCAGCAAGGGGCGCGAGATAAAGCCTTTGCCGCAGCCAAACGGCTATGGTTGAGCGGTCAAGGGGTAGCGGATGAGTGCGATCACCTGTTTGCCGTTTGGGAGCAAGCCGGGCTTCGCAGTGATGAACTCATCTTGCAGCGCATGTTGCTGGCGTTTGAAGAGAAAAATGGCAACTTGATGACTTACCTGATGAAGTTGCCACAGAGTGCTAAGGCGCAGAAGCAAGCGCAGCAGATGAAAGCGTTATTTACCCAACCTGAATCGGTTGCTGAGTTTGCCAAAAAAAGCAAAGCCAACGATTTCAACCGTATGCAAGCGGTGCACGCGTTTAAAAAACTAACCCGTAAGGATGTGGTCGAGGCACAAGCCGTCTTGAGTGATGTGGTCAAAGCGCAAAAAATACCCAAGCCACAAGCGCAAGAGTTGGCAGAGTATGTGGCATTTCGCTTGATCAATACGGACGATGAGAAACTAGCGGCGTGGAGAGACAAGACACTAGCCCAGTCATCACGGCAGACATTGATTGAAAGGCGCGTGCGCTTAGCGATACAAGAGGCCGATTGGGCGGGCGTGCGGCAGTGGATTTTACGTCTGGATGACGAACATCGCCAATCGCTTCGTTGGCAATATTGGTTGGGGCGTAGCGACATCGCGCTTGGCAAAGTAACGCAAGGCAAACAGCGTTTAGAGTCACTGCTCGGGCAGCGCAATTTTTACAGCGTGGCGGCCGCCAAAGAGGTCGGGCAGTCGATTGAATACCCCGTCACGACCTTAAAACTGGAGAACGAACGGCTCGCCCCTTTTCGAACATCGCTACAGCGGATCGAAGAGTTGATCGCACTGGATAAAATTGCCGCAGCGAAGAGCGAGTGGCGTTACTTGCTCTCGCGAACTGACGATGACACCCAAGCGATGCTTGCCGTGTACGCCGCTTCCAAGCGTTGGTACCATTTAACCGTTACCGCCAGTATTTCTGCCAAAATGTGGGACAATGTGGAAGTGCGTTTTCCCGTGGCGCATCGCTGGTGGTTTAATTTTTACGCCAATAAACACAATATTGATCCGATCACCTTGATGTCGCTGGCAAGGCAAGAGAGCGCGATGGATGTGGAAGCAAGATCGCCAGTCGGTGCGCGCGGCATCATGCAGATCATGCCCTCAACGGCGCGCTACACCGCGAAGAAATATCAGTTGAGTTACACCGGAGAGGACGAGCTATATCAGGTGGGGAAAAACATCGAAATTGGTAGCCACTATTTGAATGGGCTCCTTGAGCAGTACGATAATAATCGAATTTTTGCGTTTGCGGCTTATAATGCCGGACCTAACCGAGTAAATAGCTGGCGTGAGCGCACGGGCGGAAAATTGGATGCGTACGCCTTTATCGAAGCGATTCCGTTTAAAGAAACCCGTGGCTACGTGCAAAATATCCTGATGTTTGAGAACTACTATCGGGATATTTTGGGGGTTGATGGTGCGTTCCTCAATCAGCATGAGCTCGAAACCAAGTATTGAAGTAGGTAGAGAATGTCGCAACAACCCGAGTATTCAGACTGGCAGCAAATCATTGAACTGGTTAAACACAGTGTCGAGCAGGGGCAGCATGAGATGTTGCTGACCATGTTGATGACCCCGGATGAAAGAGAAGCGTTGCTTTCTCGGGTGAACATTGTGCGTGAGTTGTTGAAAGGCGAGCTTTCTCAGCGTCAGATCAGCCAACTGCTGGGCGTTGGCGTGGCGACAATTACCCGTGGTTCTAACGAACTCAAAGCGCGATCTGATGAAGAGAAAGCGGTGTTGATGACCTTGCTGGAGGCCAATAAAAAAGGCGGATAATCCGCCTTTTTTAACCCTTGCTTGCCAAATTGGCCGGGAAATGTTGTGGATTGGTAAAAGGGATCAAGGCCAGAATCAAAGCTTGGTGATAAACCGAACTGCGCGTAAGAAGGTTTTGCGTCAGCAAGCTAATTGCGCCTCCTTTTTGCTTGATGTTGTCGGTGCCAAACACCTCGTCCATCACATCGCCCAGCTCATTGGCATCGGCAAGCTTTGCCAGCACCGCGGGGGGCAGCATTAAACTGGCCGAGCGTGATTCGCCGCGATGAGTGTTCGATTCAATCACCATCCAGGCAAAGGTCATATCACCCTCAATGCCCGCTTCCAAGCCCACATAATAATCGCCATCACTGACCGCTTGTTTGGCATTTTTTACCCGATTGAGTGCGCCCAAATGGGTTTCTTCATCGCTCATCGGTTGGTCCGCCACCTCACTGGGGACGCTTACACCACTGAAGGTAAAACTGCGCTGTGGAAAGGCTTGTTGAAAGGCGCTTTCAACCGCACTGAGCTTAGCTGGGTTGAGTGACGCGATAATCACTTTTTGAGTTGCCATGATCTTTTTACTCACCGTGGTTCATTTGCTACTGTCAGGCTAGTTTGACTTGGGTCGGTTTGACATTTTCACTCGGATAGCAGCCAAGTACTTTCAAGTGCTTAGTCAGCTTGGTGAGCTCATTGAGCGCAAGCTGCATACTTTCGGAATCTAGGTGTGCTTCTAAGTCCACATAGAACATCTCTTCCCAAGGGTTGCCCATAATAGGACGCGACTCCAGCTTAGTCATGTTGATGCCGTAGCGTTGCAATACCAGCAAGGTTTCGACCAGCGAGCCCGCCTTTTGCGACGTCGACATAATCAGAGTTGTTTTCGCTGGGATTTGTGCTGAGACTTCCACCGGCTTACGCGCAACCACGATAAAACGCGTGTGGTTCTCTGTTTGGTTTGCGATGTTGCCTTGGATAGGTTGCAGGCCATACAGTTTGCCACTGGAAGCATTGCCAATGGCGGCCACATCATCGCGATTCAGCTCTTGCACTTTCTTCATCGCATCGGCGGTGCTGGCACAAGATTCGAGTGTGACCCCTTTAAGACGGCTGAGAAACTCGCTGCATTGCTGGTGTGGTTGTGGGTGTGAGTAAAGTATTTTGATCTGTTCAAGCCGAAGCTCTTTGGTCGCCACCAAGCAGTGTTCAATCGGTTGGGTCAACTCGCCAACAATGTAGAGTGTGGTATGTTGCAGCAGATCATACACTTCATTAATTGAGCCTGAGCTGGTGTTTTCGATCGGCAGAACGCCGAAATCAGCATGACCGGATTCAACGGTTTGTGTCACCTCTTTGAAATGCTCACAGTTGAGCTCAATCAGTTCCGTGTTTTTACGGCTAAAATACTCTCGACTGGCCAAGTGTGAATAAGAGCCTTTTGCACCCAAAAAGGCAACGCGCGCGAGTGGTTTGCGACTTTGCTCAGGATTCAACAAATTCTGCAGATAAGATTGTTGCAGCAGTACCGAGTCTTCAATGATGGTATGAAACAGCTTGGTAATATATTGAGCATCAAGCTGATATTTTTCTCGTCCATTATTGATCAGCTTAACCAGTAATTGCTGCTCTCGGCTGGCATCTCTCACGGGTTTTGAGGTCTCCACTTTGCTTTTCGCCACCTCAATACTGAGTTTACGGCGCTCAGAGAGGAGGCTAAGCAATTGGTCGTCGAGGTCATTTAAGCGCAGACGGATCTCTTCAAGTGAGATTGGCTGGTCAGTCATCTTGGTATTCCTTATAAAAAAGCCCCCGAGTTGGGAGGCTTTCTGTTTGTTTTTGACTTTTCTTTCACAAACGGCTTTGCCTCCGGCGGTTAGGGGAGGAAAAAGAAGTCAAAAATAAACAGTAGATTGAATTGCATAAATATCTTTCTTGGTGACGTTTAACCACACAATAAGCAAGCAGGCTTAGAGCGTCAAGCAAAAAAATAGCGCCTCGCGGCGCTATTTCCTCTCACAAAATGAATTCGTTTTATTCGTCTTCTTCTTCAACCAACTCAGGTTTTTCGGCGCGACGCGCTTCGGATTTGTGCTGTAGTTTGTTTAGCTGTCTTTCCAGTTTTTGCTCCACTTCATTAATGGCAGCATACAAATCGTCGTTAACCGCTGAAGCGATAAGTTGACCTTTAGGAACCTTAATCACGGCCTCAAATTTTTTCTGTTTGTTCGGTTCTTCGCTAAAGGTGGCTTGGCAACTGATGATGTCCGCTTGCCATTTTTCTAACTTCTTAAATTTGCTCTCAATGTGAGTGCGGATAGCAGAGGTGATGTCAATGTTTTTACCAGTGATGTTTACTTTCATAGATGCTTTCCTCTGTGGTATCCCTCATGGGTTGACTCCAGATTACGACTTTGAACTAAAAAAAATGTGACCAAGATCATTATTTATTATGGTGTGTTAAGTGGCTAAACAGAATGTGATCTTAAGCAAGGCTTGTCGATTTTTCTTGTGAAAAAGCTTGAGATTCGTTTGGAAAGCAGTAGATTGAATCGAGTAGTTCGCTGAAATTAAACCATTTTTCAGGGATTTTTTACTGCCTAAGTAAAATCTATAGTCAAAATTTCACCAAGTGAAAAATGTGATCGCCACCCGTGGGCAAGAGAGAATGAAAAAAAACGCCGCTGAATTTCTCAGCGGCGTTTTTGCGTTTGTAAACGGAATCATCAAAAGAGGCGTATTAGAGTGGATTGAGGCGCATCAGCTCTTTCGTTCTCGCAACCGCATCTTCTAGTCCCAACTGTTGATAGGCTTTAAGTTGGATCGCCAAAGATTTTCTCGCTGCATTGGTATCTGGATAGGTCTTCTGCAACTCTTGGCAGCGATTAATTGCCGCAATCCAAGCTTCGCGGCGTAAATAATAATCCGCCGTCGCAAGATCATACTCCGCTAAACGATTTTTCAGTGCAAACAAGCGTTTTTGTGCATCTTGCGCGTACGGGCTGTTTGGGTAGCGCTCAAGCAGCTTCTTAAAATCATCAAATGCTTCTTTGACCGGTTCAGGATCGCGATCGCTGCGATCAACATTAAACAAGTCATGCATAAAGTTGCGATCTTGCGCCATGTGGGTAAGGCCGCGCATGTAAAGTACCCAATCCATTTTCTCATGGGTTGGATTGAGCCGCGTAAAGCGGGCGATCGTTGCCAGCCCTAGGGCGAGATCGTCGTTCTTGTAATAGGCATAAATCAAATCAAGCTGCACTTGCTCCGAATAAGCACCAAACGGATAACGGGAGTCGAGCGCTTCAAGTTTCTCAATCGCCGTTAGCCAGTTACCACTTTGAAGAGAAATTTGTGCCTCTGAATACAGCTCGGCTGGCGGCACATCAGGAACAATTTGTTCACTGCTTGAACATCCAAACAGCAGTGATACTGCCAAAAGGCCTGATAAAGTATGGTGTTTCATGTCAGGAGTCGATTCCTTGATTCTAAATATTTCTTAAGCTTCCGTTACTTTCTCGTCAGTAACGGATACAATGAACAACAACTATTTTTCCACAGTAGTGAGCATTAGTCTCACAGTTTTTAAAAAAGTTCGATATGGCTCAGCAGATTGAATTAACAAATACCGTAAAAGATAGCCAATTGGGTCAACGACTTGATCAGGCTATCGCAGAATTGTTCGCCGATTTTTCTCGTTCGCGCCTGAAAGAGTGGTTGTTGGACGGAAAAGTAAAAGTGAACGGTGAGGTGATCACCAAACCCCGTACGAAAGTGATGGGCGGCGAACTGATCACGGTGCTCGCCGAGCTTGAAGACGAAGAGCGCTGGGAAGCGCAAGATATTCCCCTGGATATTGTCTACGAGGATGACGACATTTTAGTGATTAACAAGCCGCGTGATTTCGTGGTTCATCCCGGGGCAGGAACCCCTGATGGCACTGTGCTCAATGCACTGCTGTTTCATTGTCCGGAAATTGCAGAAGTGCCTCGTGCGGGTATCGTGCATCGTTTGGATAAAGACACAACAGGTTTGATGGTGGTCGCGAAAACCGTTCCGGCGCAAACTCGCCTCGTGCGAGCGCTACAAAAACGCGACATTACCCGTGAGTATGAAGCCATTGCGATTGGACGTATGACCGCAGGCGGTAAAGTGGATCAACCAATTGGTCGCCACTCAACCAAACGTACCTTGATGGCAGTCAGCCCTATGGGCAAACCGGCGGTAACACATTACCGTGTAGCAGAGCATTTCCGTGAGCACACACGCTTGCGTTTACGTCTTGAAACTGGACGTACTCACCAGATCCGTGTGCATATGGCCTATGTTCAGCATCCACTGCTTGGCGATATTGCTTACGGTGGGCGCGCGCGTATTCCATCTGGCGCGTCTGATGACGTGGTCGAGATGATACGTGGCTTTGATCGTCAAGCACTGCATGCTGTCATGCTGCGCTTTAATCATCCTATCACTGGTGAAGAGCTGGAGTTCCATGCACCGGTGCCAGATGATATGGTTGAGTTAACCGAAACACTACGCCGTGATACTCAAGAACATGGCTTACCGGACGTCTACTGATCAACCATGATTCTCCCTAACTGGCCTGCTCCGAAAAATATCAAAGCCTTTGCGTCAACGCGTGAAGGCGGTTTTTCGTATGCTCCGTATGCGAGCCTAAACTTGGGCGCGCATGTCGGGGACGAGCTTCACCTAGTTAGGGAAAATCGCCTTTGGTTGTCCCAAAAGGCGCAAATGCCAAGCGCGCCAGTGTGGTTGAATCAAACCCACTCAACACGAGTGGCAGAGGTATCGACTCCGACAGATCAAGTGTTGGATGCCGACGGGCTATTTACCCAAACCGTCGGAGTGGTGTGTAGTGCGATGACGGCGGATTGTTTGCCGCTGCTGATCACCAACGCACAAGGCACCCAAGTTGCAGCAGTGCATGCAGGATGGCGTGGCCTTTCTGCGGGCATCGTGGAAAACGCGCTCGACAAGTTTTGTGGTGAAGTCATGGTTTGGCTTGGCCCAGCGATTGGTCCTTTGGCATTTGAGGTAGGCGATGATGTCCGTCAGGCATTCACCGACTTTGATCCACAAGCCGCTAAAGCCTTTGTGGCACAAGAGAAAAGTGGAAAGTGGCTTGCCGATATATTTTTGCTCGCGACTCAGCGTCTGAATCGTGCAGGTGTTAGGCAAGTCTTTTCATCTCAGATGTGCACCTACCGTAATTCGGACCAGTTCTTTTCCTACCGCCGTGATGGCGTTACTGGCCGTCAGGCCAGCTTTATCTGGATGGAAGAATAACAGCATAATTTGTGCGACATCCGCTTTAGTCCCCCTTGAAAAACGTCTGGCACGTATCCATCTTTCATACTGATTAAACCATTCATTTCAGTTGAGGGAAGGTAGGTATGCGTCTTGATCGATTTACCAGTAAGTTTCAAATCGCTATCTCTGATGCACAGTCATTGGCGTTAGGGCGCGATCATCAATACATCGAACCCGTTCATCTTATGGTGGCGCTGCTCGATCAAAATGGCAGCCCAATCAGACCGTTGCTGACCATCTTGAATGTGGATGTCACGCATCTGCGTTCCAAGCTCAGTGAAATGTTGGATCGCCTGCCGAAAGTCAGTGGTATTGGCGGTGATGTACAGCTGTCCTCATCGATGGGCACCATGTTCAATCTCTGTGACAAAATTGCGCAGAAGCGCCAAGACAGTTACATCTCGTCGGAAGTTTTCCTGCTGGCCGCTCTTGAAGACAGAGGTCCGTTAGGTCAATTACTTAAAGAATTGGGGCTCACAGAACAAAAAGTGAGCCAAGCGATTGAACAAATTCGTGGCGGTCAGAAAGTCAATGACCCGAATGCGGAAGAGCTGCGCCAAGCACTTGAAAAATTTACCATCGATCTTACCGAGCGAGCAGAGCAGGGCAAACTTGATCCGGTCATTGGCCGCGACGATGAAATTCGCCGTACCATTCAAGTATTGCAGCGCCGTACCAAAAACAACCCGGTGATCATCGGTGAGCCCGGTGTCGGTAAAACCGCAATAGTCGAGGGATTAGCGCAGCGTATTATTAATAATGAAGTTCCTGAAGGGCTGCGTGGTCGCCGCGTGCTGTCACTCGATATGGGCGCCTTAGTAGCCGGAGCGAAATACCGTGGTGAATTTGAAGAGCGCCTCAAATCGGTTTTGAATGAACTCTCTAAAGAAGAGGGCAATATCATCCTCTTTATCGATGAGTTGCATACCATGGTCGGCGCGGGTAAAGGCGAAGGTTCAATGGATGCAGGCAACATGCTCAAACCTGCTTTGGCTCGTGGCGAACTGCACTGTGTTGGTGCGACGACTTTGGATGAGTACCGCCAGTACATTGAGAAAGATCCAGCATTAGAAAGACGTTTCCAGAAAGTGCTGGTGGATGAGCCAAGCGTGGAAGATACCATTGCTATCCTGCGAGGTTTGAAAGAGCGTTACGAACTGCACCATCATGTCGAAATTACCGATCCTGCGATCGTGGCGGCAGCCAGTTTGTCCCATCGCTACGTTTCAGATCGACAGTTGCCGGATAAAGCGATTGATTTGATCGATGAAGCAGCGTCCAGTATTCGCATGCAGATCGACTCCAAACCAGAAGCACTGGATAAACTAGAGCGCAAGATCATTCAATTGAAAATTGAGCAACAGGCGCTTAGCAATGAGCATGATGAAGCGAGTGAAAAGCGTCTACGCTCGCTCAATGAAGAGTTGAACGAAAAAGAGCGTGAGTTTGCAGAGCTAGAAGAGATCTGGAATGCAGAAAAAGCCGCCTTGTCGGGCACTCAACATATCAAAACGGCGCTTGAACAGGCACGCATGGATATGGAATTTGCTCGCCGTGCGGGGGATCTAAGCCGTATGTCCGAGTTGCAATACGGCCGTATCCCTGAGCTTGAGAAGCAACTGGATCTGGCCACGCAAGCCGAAATGCAGGAGATGACCTTGTTGAGAAATAAGGTCACCGACAACGAAATCGCAGAAGTGCTTTCTAAGCAGACCGGTATTCCTGTGTCAAAAATGCTGGAAGCGGAGAAAGAAAAACTGCTGCATATGGAAGAGGTTCTGCACAATCGCGTCATTGGACAAAAAGAGGCGGTAGAAGTGGTGTCGAATGCCATTCGTCGTAGTCGTGCTGGCTTGTCCGATCCGAACAAACCAATTGGTTCCTTCCTCTTCTTAGGACCAACTGGGGTCGGTAAAACCGAATTGTGTAAAACGCTCGCGAGTTTCATGTTCGACAGCGAAGACGCCATGGTGCGCATTGATATGTCGGAGTTCATGGAGAAGCACTCAGTGGCGAGATTGGTCGGCGCACCTCCAGGCTACGTTGGTTATGAAGAAGGCGGTTATCTGACGGAGGCAGTACGTCGTAAGCCGTATTCTGTCATCCTTCTTGATGAAGTCGAAAAAGCGCATCCCGACGTTTTCAACATCTTGTTGCAAGTACTGGATGATGGGCGACTAACAGATGGACAGGGGCGTACGGTCGATTTTAGAAACACGGTTGTGATTATGACCTCGAATTTGGGTTCAACTCGAATCCAAGAAAACTTCGCTATGCTCGATTATCAAGGTATTAAAGAGCAAGTGATGGATGTTGTCGGCAAACATTTCCGTCCAGAGTTTTTAAACCGCATAGATGAAAGCGTGGTGTTCCATCCTTTGGGCAAAGAGCACATTAAATCTATCGCTTCTATTCAACTGAGCCGATTGGCTAAACGGATGGAAGAAAAAGGCTATTTATTGGAAGTATCAGAAAAAGCGCTGGAATTGATCGCACAAGTTGGCTTCGACCCGGTTTATGGTGCGAGACCACTAAAACGTGCGATTCAGCAAAGTGTCGAAAATCCGTTAGCAAAATCCATTCTTTCTGGTCAAGTGTTGCCAGATAAGAAAATTCAATTGGTGGTCAGCAATGATCAGATCATTGCTCATCAATAGATAAAACTATGCGAGTAAATGACAAAATAAGGGGCCTAGCCCCTTATTTTGTGTGGTAAATGCCCAAGTGGGTTGAAATTTGACCGGTTGAGCGTCGGTTTCGATAAAAATGCGATTTCCCACTTGCCAAGAAAAAAGCATTCCCTATAATGCGCATCCACTGACACGGCAGACGCCACAAGGCTTCAGCAGTGCAGATAAGAGGGTAAGACTTCTAAAAAAGAAATTTGAAAAAGTGTTTGACTCTTCAAGTTAACTCGCTAGAATGCACCTCCGCTTTGAGAGAAAAGCTTCTCGAAAAGCAAGCTCTTTAACAATATAAACCTATCAATCTGTGTGGGCACTCGTTGATGATAATCGCAAAAGATTTATCAATGAACTGAGTGACCAATTTGATACTTCGGTATCGAGCACAGTCAATTCAAGTTTTCTAGGAACTAGCTTCTAGGGACTAGAAACTTATCAGTATTCATTGAGCCGAAGCGAAAGCTTCAAAAAACTTTTAATTGAAGAGTTTGATCATGGCTCAGATTGAACGCTGGCGGCAGGCCTAACACATGCAAGTCGAGCGGCAGCACAGAGAAACTTGTTTCTCGGGTGGCGAGCGGCGGACGGGTGAGTAATGCCTGGGAAATTGCCCTGATGTGGGGGATAACCATTGGAAACGATGGCTAATACCGCATGATGCCTACGGGCCAAAGAGGGGGACCTTCGGGCCTCTCGCGTCAGGATATGCCCAGGTGGGATTAGCTAGTTGGTGAGGTAAGGGCTCACCAAGGCGACGATCCCTAGCTGGTCTGAGAGGATGATCAGCCACACTGGAACTGAGACACGGTCCAGACTCCTACGGGAGGCAGCAGTGGGGAATATTGCACAATGGGCGCAAGCCTGATGCAGCCATGCCGCGTGTGTGAAGAAGGCCTTCGGGTTGTAAAGCACTTTCAGTAGGGAGGAAGGTGGTAGTGTTAATAGCGCTATCATTTGACGTTACCTACAGAAGAAGCACCGGCTAACTCCGTGCCAGCAGCCGCGGTAATACGGAGGGTGCGAGCGTTAATCGGAATTACTGGGCGTAAAGCGCATGCAGGTGGTTTGTTAAGTCAGATGTGAAAGCCCCGGGCTCAACCTGGGAATTGCATTTGAAACTGGCAAACTAGAGTACTGTAGAGGGGGGTAGAATTTCAGGTGTAGCGGTGAAATGCGTAGAGATCTGAAGGAATACCGGTGGCGAAGGCGGCCCCCTGGACAGATACTGACACTCAGATGCGAAAGCGTGGGGAGCAAACAGGATTAGATACCCTGGTAGTCCACGCCGTAAACGATGTCTACTTGGAGGTTGTGGCCTTGAGCCGTGGCTTTCGGAGCTAACGCGTTAAGTAGACCGCCTGGGGAGTACGGTCGCAAGATTAAAACTCAAATGAATTGACGGGGGCCCGCACAAGCGGTGGAGCATGTGGTTTAATTCGATGCAACGCGAAGAACCTTACCTACTCTTGACATCCAGAGAATCTGGCGGAGACGCTGGAGTGCCTTCGGGAACTCTGAGACAGGTGCTGCATGGCTGTCGTCAGCTCGTGTTGTGAAATGTTGGGTTAAGTCCCGCAACGAGCGCAACCCTTATCCTTGTTTGCCAGCGAGTAATGTCGGGAACTCCAGGGAGACTGCCGGTGATAAACCGGAGGAAGGTGGGGACGACGTCAAGTCATCATGGCCCTTACGAGTAGGGCTACACACGTGCTACAATGGCGCATACAGAGGGCGGCCAACTTGCGAAAGTGAGCGAATCCCAAAAAGTGCGTCGTAGTCCGGATTGGAGTCTGCAACTCGACTCCATGAAGTCGGAATCGCTAGTAATCGTGGATCAGAATGCCACGGTGAATACGTTCCCGGGCCTTGTACACACCGCCCGTCACACCATGGGAGTGGGCTGCAAAAGAAGTGGGTAGTTTAACCTTTCGGGGAGGACGCTCACCACTTTGTGGTTCATGACTGGGGTGAAGTCGTAACAAGGTAGCGCTAGGGGAACCTGGCGCTGGATCACCTCCTTATACGATGATTATTGCGATGAGTGTTCACACAGATTGATACGGTTTAGATTAGAGCATTTAGTGGGTCTGTAGCTCAGGTGGTTAGAGCGTACGCCTGATAAGCGTAAGGTCGGTGGTTCGAGTCCACTCAGACCCACCACTACTGATGGGGCTATAGCTCAGCTGGGAGAGCGCCTGCCTTGCACGCAGGAGGTCTGCGGTTCGATCCCGCATAGCTCCACCATCTTTAAACATTCTCTCTTGAGAGTTTTTAAAAATGGTTTCTTTCTTTCAATAGAAAGTTAAATCTTGCTCTTTAACAATTTGGAAAGCTGACAAAGTAATTTATCTTCATTGATAGATTACTTGTAAAGTTCTCAATGTTTGTCTTTAAGACAAATACCAACAAAACACATTCAAGTGTTCTTGGAAATGTCACTTACAGTGACGATTCAAAATTGAGTCCGGCAAATCAAAGCTATCTCGCTCATTCAAATAATGAGATAGCGAACCTTGGTTGTTTAACGTAAAGACCCTTTCGGGTTGTATGGTTAAGTGACTAAGCGTACACGGTGGATGCCTTGGCAGTCAGAGGCGATGAAGGACGTACTAACTTGCGATAAGCGGTGATGAGGCAGTAAGAGCCACTTGAGTCACCGATTTCCGAATGGGGAAACCCACTGGCATAAGCCAGTATCGCTGCATGAATACATAGTGCAGCGAAGCGAACCGGGAGAACTGAAACATCTAAGTACCCCGAGGAAAAGAAATCAACCGAGATTCCGAAAGTAGCGGCGAGCGAAATTGGATTAGCCCTTAAGCTTTACATGCGTTAGACGAATGGTCTGGAAAGGCCAACGATACCGGGTGATAGTCCCGTAGTTATAGGCGCATGTTCAGTGAAATCGAGTAGGGCGGGACACGTGTTATCCTGTCTGAATATGGGGGGACCATCCTCCAAGGCTAAATACTCCTGACTGACCGATAGTGAACCAGTACCGTGAGGGAAAGGCGAAAAGAACCCCTGTGAGGGGAGTGAAATAGAACCTGAAACCGTGTACGTACAAGCAGTAGGAGCACCTTCGTGGTGTGACTGCGTACCTTTTGTATAATGGGTCAGCGACTTAATGTTAGTAGCAAGGTTAACCATCTAGGGGAGCCGTAGGGAAACCGAGTCTTAACTGGGCGTATAGTTGCTAGCATTAGACCCGAAACCGAGTGATCTAGCCATGGGCAGGTTGAAGGTTGAGTAACATCAACTGGAGGACCGAACCGACTAATGTTGAAAAATTAGCGGATGACTTGTGGCTAGGGGTGAAAGGCCAATCAAACTCGGAGATAGCTGGTTCTCCCCGAAAGCTATTTAGGTAGCGCCTCGGACGAATACTACTGGGGGTAGAGCACTGTTAAGGCTAGGGGGTCATCCCGACTTACCAACCCTTTGCAAACTCCGAATACCAGTAAGTACTATCCGGGAGACACACGGCGGGTGCTAACGTCCGTCGTGGAGAGGGAAACAACCCAGACCGCCAGCTAAGGTCCCAAATTACAGCTAAGTGGGAAACGATGTGGGAAGGCTTAGACAGCTAGGATGTTGGCTTAGAAGCAGCCATCATTTAAAGAAAGCGTAATAGCTCACTAGTCGAGTCGGCCTGCGCGGAAGATGTAACGGGGCTAAGTTGTAAACCGAAGCTGCGGCAATGTTCTTTGAACATTGGGTAGGGGAGCGTTCTGTAAGCCGTTGAAGGTGTGTTGTAAAGCATGCTGGAGGTATCAGAAGTGCGAATGCTGACATGAGTAACGACAAGGGGGGTGAAAAACCTCCCCGCCGGAAGACCAAGGGTTCCTGTCCAACGTTAATCGGGGCAGGGTGAGTCGACCCCTAAGGCGAGGCCGAAAGGCGTAGTCGATGGGAAACGGGTTAATATTCCCGTACTCGATCAAATTGCGATGGGGGGACGGAGAAGGCTAGGTGGGCCTGGCGACGGTTGTCCAGGTTCAAGTGCGTAGGCTTAAGAGTTAGGTAAATCCGGCTCTTTTTAAGGCTGAGACACGACGTCGAGCTACTACGGTAGTGAAGTCATTGATGCCATGCTTCCAGGAAAAGCCTCTAAGCTTCAGATTTGATGGAATCGTACCCCAAACCGACACAGGTGGTCGGGTAGAGAATACCAAGGCGCTTGAGAGAACTCGGGTGAAGGAACTAGGCAAAATGGTACCGTAACTTCGGGAGAAGGTACGCTCTTGATGGTGAAGTCCCTCGCGGATGGAGCTGACGAGAGTCGCAGATACCAGGTGGCTGCAACTGTTTATTAAAAACACAGCACTGTGCAAAATCGCAAGATGACGTATACGGTGTGACGCCTGCCCGGTGCCGGAAGGTTAATTGATGGGGTTAGCGTAAGCGAAGCTCTTGATCGAAGCCCCGGTAAACGGCGGCCGTAACTATAACGGTCCTAAGGTAGCGAAATTCCTTGTCGGGTAAGTTCCGACCTGCACGAATGGCGTAATGATGGCCACGCTGTCTCCACCCGAGACTCAGTGAAATTGAAATCGCTGTGAAGATGCAGTGTACCCGCGGCTAGACGGAAAGACCCCGTGAACCTTTACTACAGCTTGGCACTGAACATTGAACCTACATGTGTAGGATAGGTGGGAGGCTTTGAAGACGTGACGCCAGTTGCGTTGGAGCCGTCCTTGAAATACCACCCTTGTATGTTTGATGTTCTAACGTTGGCCCCTTATCGGGGTCGCGGACAGTGCCTGGTGGGTAGTTTGACTGGGGCGGTCTCCTCCCAAAGAGTAACGGAGGAGCACGAAGGTGGGCTAATCACGGTTGGACATCGTGAGGTTAGTGCAATGGCATAAGCCCGCTTAACTGCGAGAATGACGGTTCGAGCAGGTGCGAAAGCAGGTCATAGTGATCCGGTGGTTCTGAATGGAAGGGCCATCGCTCAACGGATAAAAGGTACTCCGGGGATAACAGGCTGATACCGCCCAAGAGTTCATATCGACGGCGGTGTTTGGCACCTCGATGTCGGCTCATCACATCCTGGGGCTGAAGTCGGTCCCAAGGGTATGGCTGTTCGCCATTTAAAGTGGTACGCGAGCTGGGTTTAGAACGTCGTGAGACAGTTCGGTCCCTATCTGCCGTGGGCGTTGGAAGATTGAAGGGGGCTGCTCCTAGTACGAGAGGACCGGAGTGGACGAACCTCTGGTGTTCGGGTTGTGTCGCCAGACGCATTGCCCGGTAGCTAAGTTCGGAATCGATAACCGCTGAAAGCATCTAAGCGGGAAGCGAGCCCTGAGATGAGTCTTCCCTGACAGTTTAACTGTCCTAAAGGGTTGTTCGAGACTAGAACGTTGATAGGCAGGGTGTGTAAGCGCTGTGAGGCGTTGAGCTAACCTGTACTAATTGCCCGTGAGGCTTAACCATACAACACCCAAAGGGTTTTGATGGACTCAAAGCAAGAACAGATTTGAATGTGTTAAAAAAGAACTGAAACAGCTTTCCGAATTATTCTCTAGAAATAGAGAGAAAGAATTTGCTTGGCGACCATAGCGTTTTGGACCCACCTGATTCCATCCCGAACTCAGAAGTGAAACGAAACAGCGTCGATGGTAGTGTGGGGCTTCCCCATGTGAGAGTAGAACATCGCCAGGCTTTGAACATCCGTTTATTTGAAGCGCTGAAAAGGTAAGACTTAAAATAGACACCGTGTGGAGCGGTAGTTCAGTTGGTTAGAATACCGGCCTGTCACGCCGGGGGTCGCGGGTTCGAGTCCCGTCCGCTCCGCCACTTATTAAGAGACCTTGCTAGCGTGCAAGGTTTTGTCAAATCTGCAGGGGTGTAGCTCCAATTGGCAGAGCAGCGGATTCCAAATCCGCGTGTTGGGAGTTCGAATCTCTCCACCCCTGCCATCATTGAAAGCCTCAGTCGTAAGACTGGGGCTTTTTTATATTCCTCACTTTACGCTATTCCCTCGAACTCCTGCGTGTCTTGCTAGGGAACTCTATTGGTGTTGCTGGTTCTTATTGCGGAATAAAAAGAAGCCCATCCATGCTATTCCAAGGAATGTGTGGGGTAAGTGTTCCCCACGCATAACGTAAGTAGAACATTTTCTGAAAATATCGTTTAATGCTATCCGGTTGAGTAGCGAGATTGACGAAAACATCAGGATATCCGGCCGAATATAACGCGTAGTTCAGCGTGTTGTTGTCCTCCTTAAAGGTTTCTGTCTCTTTCAGCCATCGGCTGTGGTCTGGGGTATTGGCGGCTAACGAGCCTCTAAAACCTAATTGCATAACACTATAGGTTGATAGATCTGGGTAGCGCTGCTGTAGCGCAGAAATCATCGAGCTTTGTATTGGTGTGGCGTGGATGTTGTGCGCCTAGACCAACGTTTGTCCTTTCAACTGAAACCATTCGTTAATCAGCCAGTACAAGTTTTCGGCTGACTGCGCATTGGTATAGGAATTGTCTATGTCATTGATGATGAAATAAGCTTGTGCCTGAAGACTCTTGACGATTTGCAGCCAAAAAAATGCGTAGTTGCGGATCATATTCTGGAACCGTTTCCGCTTGCTTCTGTGTGACTAACAGTGTTTCAAGTGACTTTAATTCGGTGATTAAAAGGCGGTGATCTGCTTGAGTATAAGGCTGCGTCGTGTACCACGGGCACATCATACGAGGCGCAGTTTCTTTGATCTTCTTCTAGTCCGCTATCTCCAAGTTGTTGGTTGTTAGATAGTTTTCCAGCTCCTCGAACATGATACTGCAGCCAGGATCACTATTGATGCGGGCATCGTAGCCAATCAGCAACAACGGCTTTTCTCTCTGGGGATCATCATTAACATACCTCATCAATGCGGCCACTTCTTGTCTAAAACGGTGTCCATACATGTAGTTGGCATCGGGACCGATCACTGCCTCCTGTAACGTTTGTTTGCCGTTGAGGTAATTTTGCCACGCAGCTAGCCCGTCATAGAGGCCAGCTTCAAATGCGATAAAATTTAAATCACCCTCTTCATACAGTGCCTTGGCCATGCGCGCTTTATAGCTGTTCCTTGGTTAGTTCTCTCTCCAACACTGACGATATCAATAGCGTGAGTTGCGGAGACGAATTCACTTAAATCCATGTTATTACAATTTAAATCGGTGCTAAGTAACGCTTGATAGTGAATATCTCCAACCGCCTCTGGTTCAGTGTGATTACACACGGCGAGGAGAACTAGGCTTACTAGGGCAAATCTATACATATCTACTCCTTTTTCCTCTATTTCAATCGAGTAGTAGAGGGAAAGACAGGAATAAGAAGTTGGGCTGCGAGCGACTGCAAAATAAGAACTCAAGTGGGTGTTTTTGGGGGAGTTAATCGAGCTGACGAGAAGGCTACTTTTAGAAAGGTTTTTCTACGTACAGGGTTGTAGTGGGTTAAACTGTCGGAATCTTAACGGAGATAAATGACGCGGGATGATTGTATGAGAGGAGGAAAAGTGGAGAAAATTTATCTGCTGTTCGCATTGTTACTAACGAGCTTTTTCTCATACGCATCGACCCCTTGGGAAACGGTCTCTACGCCACTCGTGGCAGATGCCCGTGCCGTTGGTACCTACGCAAATGGTTGTCTGATTGGAGCTGTGGCTTTGCCCTTGGAAGGGGAAGGATTTCAAGTTGTTCGTGCTGAAAGAAGGCGCTACTTTGCTCACCCTGATACACAGAACTTTGTGCAGCGCCTTGGCGTGTATGCCAAAGAGACACTGCACGCCAGTTTGATGATTGCCGACGTCGGTCTCCCCCGTGGCGGCCGATTTGCTTATGGGCATGCGAGTCATCAAACGGGATTAGATGTGGATGTCTGGTTAAAACTGAACTCTAGTCCATTAGAGATACAGCGATTGGCAGAGGCCAAGACCGAAAGTCTGGTTGATGTGAAAGCTCAGAACATTGATGAGGCCGTATGGCGCGATGACTACTTTGAGCTGGTTAAAAAAGCCGCAGAGGATGAACGTGTGGCGCGTATTTTTATCAATCCGGTGATCAAAGAGCGCCTGTGCGTGATGGAAAAAAGCGACGAGCGAGATTGGCTGCGCAAGGTGCGTCCATGGTGGGGACACAGCGCCCACATGCACGTACGCCTTAAATGCCCACAAAACAGTGATGAATGTGTCAGTCAGCCGCTGCCACCAGAGGGCGATGGATGCGGTGAAGAGGTGACCAGTTGGAGCATTCGCCCCACACCGCCACCCAAAAAACCATCATCTCCCCCGCCTATGCCAGAGGCCTGTCTGAGAGTGCTTGAAACAGACAGAACGCCATAAAGACGCTCTGGGTGATTCTTAGGCAAGCCCCTGAATAATGACGAATTTCTCAAGCAGTTGTGCTTCAGTTTCGATATGTGCAGGGTCGGTAATAATGCACTTGGTGATCGGACAAACGGACTGACAGGTTGGCTTGTCGTAGTGTCCTTTGCATTCCGTACAGAGGTTGGGATCAATTTCAAAGATCTTCTCCCCCATCGAAATCGCACCATTCGGACACTCAGGGTCACACATGTCGCAGTTAATGCATTTATCCGTGATGAGCAGTGCCATAACTACTTACCTGTGGGGTTGCGGGTATCCTGACCGTCATTCAGATTACGCATCAGTAGAGCGTATTGCAGATCTAGCTCGGCAGGCACTGGCACGTAAACAAAGTGACCATTGCCTTTTGCGTCGTCAATGGCTTCACCTTTGCGGTTTTCCATCGCTTCCAACCTGAAAATGACATTACCTTTCGGCGTCATCAGTTCTAAGCTGTCACCCACGATGAACTTGTTCTTCACTTCCACTTCCGCCATATCGCCGCGGCGTTTGCCAGTGAACTCTCCGACAAATTGCTGCGCGTCTGAGACTGAGTAGCCGTAGTCGTAATTTTGATAGGCATCGTGGGTGTGGCGGCGAAGAAAACCTTCGGTATAGCCACGGTGCGCCAAGCTTTCCAGTGTGCCCATCAAGCTCTCGTCAAAAGGCTTGCCTGCAACCGCGTCATCGATCGCTTTGCGGTAAACCTGAGCGGTACGTGCACAGTAGTAGAACGACTTAGTACGGCCTTCGATTTTCAATGAATGCACACCCATTTTCGTCAAACGCTCAACGTGCTGTACGGCACGTAGATCTTTTGAGTTCATGATGTAGGTGCCGTGTTCATCTTCAAATGCGGCCATTTTTTCTTCTGGACGATGGCTTTCAGAGAGCAGTACCACATCGTCAATCGGCTTGCCGCGACCAATGGTGGTCTCAGGGCGCTCTTCCTGTACTTCAATTGCTTGAGCTGCGTTTGGATCGAACTGTTCGACGATCTGGCCAGCATCATCTTCTTTCCCTTGCTCAACTTTGTATTCCCAACGGCAAGCATTGGTGCATGTACCTTGGTTTGGGTCACGTTTGTTGATGTAGCCAGAGAGCAGGCAACGGCCAGAGTAAGCCATACAAAGAGCGCCATGCACGAACACTTCCAGTTCGGTTTCAGGACAATGTTGGCGAATTTCTTCGATCTCTTCGAGTGACAGTTCGCGAGAGACAATCACACGTTCAACGCCATAAGCGGCCCAGAATTTGACGGTTGCCCAGTTGACCGCGTTCGCTTGTACTGACAGGTGAATGGCCATATGCGGAAAGGCTTCACGCACCATCATAATCAGGCCAGGGTCTGACATGATCAGCGCATCTGGGCCCATATCTACCACGGGTTTAAGATCACGGATGAAGGTTTTAAGTTTGGAGTTATGTGGCTGAATGTTGCACACCACATAAAACTTCTTACCTTGAGCATGTGCTTCATCGATACCGATTTGCAGATTCTCATGGTTGAATTCGTTGTTACGTACACGCAGGCTGTAGCGAGGTTGTCCGGCGTAAACCGCATCGGCACCATAGGCAAAAGCATAGCGCATATTTTTCAAGCTGCCCGCAGGTGACAATAGCTCGGGAACAAAAGGTTTGGTGGATGTCATTGCTCGTTTTCTCTTCTCTCTGATCTCAGGTCAGTCCAATTCCACCAGATGGAATTGGGGCGCAAATTTTACGCTAAATTGTGATCTTTGACTAGGTAAAGGAGAGAAAAACGCCTTCATCAAGAAGGCGTCGAAGAAGCGATTAAGCGTTGGGATGGGGAAGACCACCCAGCGCGTCATACAAGTTAGGTAAGAAGGCCGAGAGCTCACCGCAGAGCAAAGAGAAATCGGCATCAAAACGCGCCGCTTGATCTTCGCGAGGGATATCGTCGTTTTGATCGCGCAACTCATCAGAAAACTTAAAGCGCTTAATGCTGCCGTCATCTGCGAGAATAAACTCAAGACGCTGCTGCCAATCAAGGGCAAGTTTGGTCACCATCTTGTCTGCTTCGATGTGGCTACGGATCTCATCGCTGGTCAGTTCTTGCTTTTTACAGCGAATGATACCGCCATCTTCCAGTACCGATTTGAGCTCGGCTTCGTCCAGCAGAGTAAAGCCTTGCGGCGTTTGACCTGTTTTGACCCATTCGGTAAGTGTCACTTCCACGGCCTTTTCTGGAATCGCCGGAACCACAGGTAAGCTGCCCATGGTTTTACGCAGCAGCGCCAGTACTTCTTCGGCTTTCTTGTAGCTGCTGGCATCGACCAAAATAAACCCTTCCGTTGGCAGAATGAGCACATTGGTGTGGTTGCTGCGGCTAAACGCTCTGGGTAACAAATCGATAATGATCTCTTCCTTTAAGGCGTCCTTCTCTTTTTTCTTCAAAGGACGGCCTTCTTGCGCTTCCATCGCTTCCACTTTGGCGTTGAGTGAGTCTTTGATCACTGACGCAGGCAGCATTTTCTCTTCTTTTTTGGCGCAGAGCAGGATGCGGTTCTCTGATACGTGAGTCATCATATCGCCATGTCTGCCCATCGCGGTCACCCAGCCAAATTTCTGTTTTTCTTGACTGCCACAAGGGGTAAAGCGGAACTCAGCCAACTGTTTTTCCAGTTGTTCAGCGTTGAAATCTATGTCGCGATTAACGCGGTAGACCATACAGTTTTTAAACCACATAACTTGTCTCTAGGCTAAAAATAAGGGGGCCATAATAGGCAATTTTAGGGCGCTTGTCTTAAGGGAATTTCAAAAATTGATGATGAATTGATAAAGAAAGTTATATGAAAATTTGTTTGCAAAGGTCACAAAAGTGTCATAATTGGCGGTAATAATGCTTACAGTTGCAAAGGGCTAGGGCCTGAAAATTATTCAAACTAACATAAGGTTATTCAATTATGTCTAGAAGGATTCTGGTAGTCGAAGATGAAGCGCCAATCCGAGAAATGTTGTGCTTTGTCTTAGAGCAGAAAGGTTATCAGGCGGTGGAAGCGGAAGATTACGACACTGCGGTAACTAAGCTCGCTGAACCCTTCCCGGATCTGGTTTTACTGGATTGGATGCTACCTGGTGGCAGCGGTATCAACTTTATCAAACATATGAAGCGCGAAGAGCTGACGCGCAATATTCCGGTGGTGATGCTTACCGCGCGTGGTGAAGAAGAAGATAAAGTGCGTGGTCTTGAAGTCGGTGCAGACGACTACATTACCAAGCCGTTCTCGCCGAAAGAGTTAGTGGCGCGGTTAAAAGCTGTGATTCGCCGAGTGACGCCAACCGCACTCGAAGATGTGATTGACGTACAAGGCCTGAAGTTGGATCCGGTTTCTCATCGTGTTACTGCTAATGATCAGCCCGTCGACATGGGCCCGACGGAATTCAAAATGCTGCATTTCTTCATGACTCACCAAGAGCGGGTTTACAGCCGTGAACAACTGTTGAACAATGTTTGGGGCACCAATGTGTATGTGGAAGATCGCACCGTCGATGTGCATATTCGTCGCTTACGTAAAGCGCTTGAAGACGCTGGACATGACAAGCTGATCCAGACCGTTCGTGGCGCAGGATATCGTTTCTCAACAAAAGCGTAATACCATGTCGGAGTGTTGAGTGGTTGAAAGATTAACGTGGAAAAAGCTGGCTTGGGAGCTGGCTTTTTTTTACACCCCTTGGGTGATTGTAGGATGGATTTTTGGTTCGATGCCGTGGTTGCTGTTGGCAGCCACGGCGTTGCAGCTTGGCTGGCATCTGCATAATCAGGTGCGCCTTTCCTCTTGGCTTTGGGATGAAAAACGTCTCACGCCGCCATCAGGGAGCGGTCATTGGGAGTCGCTGTTTAATGGCCTGTATCGCTTGCAACAACGGCAGCGGCGTAAGCGCAAAGAGCTGACCAATTTGATCAGACGCTTTCGCAATGGGGCCGAATCGCTGCCCGATGCGGTAGTGGTGTTTCGCGCCGAAGGCAACATTGTTTGGTGCAACAAACTGGCGCAACATCTGCTCGGTTTTCATTGGCCAGAAGATGCTGGGCAACCTATTTCCAACTTGATCCGTACACCGGATTTTATTCGTTATCTCAGTAATAAAGATTTCTCTGAGCCGCTAGAAATGCGCGCGCCGCTGAACATCGAACGCACGCTGGAGCTTCGGATCGTCCCATACACCGAAGGTGAGCATTTGATGGTGGTGCGTGACATCAGCCAACTGAAACAGTTGGAAGGGATGCGCCGCAACTTTTTTGCCAACGTTTCACACGAACTGCGCACGCCAATGACGGTATTGCAAGGCTACTTGGAGATGACGGAAGATCCCGATGTGTTAGCTGGCCCGATGTGGAGCAAAGCGCATGGCGTGATGACCGAGCAGCTCAACCGTATGAATAGCTTAGTGAGTCAACTGCTAACCTTATCAAAAATAGAGGCTGCGCCGATTCATGAACTGGATCAAGTGGTGCATGTGCCTGCTATGTTGGACGTGCTGGAAAAAGAAGCAGTCAGTTTAAGCGGCGATAAAGCGCACGTGATCAAGTTTGATGTCGACAAGAGCTTAAAAGTGTATGCCGACGAAGACCAACTGCGCAGCGCTATTTCTAATCTGGTCTACAACGCCGTCAAGTACACTCCAGCTGGCGCACATATCGATGTACGTTGGTTCAACACCAGTAAGGGGGCGTGTCTTGAAGTGCAAGACAGTGGCGATGGTATCGAGCCACAACACATTCATCGCTTGACCGAACGGTTTTATCGCGTCGATAAAGCTCGCTCTCGTGACACCGGTGGCAGCGGGCTCGGGCTGGCGATCGTCAAACATGCGCTCTCCCATCATGACTCGCATTTGCAGATCCAAAGCCAAGTGGGTGTGGGCAGTAAATTTTCTTTCGTTCTTCCCAGTAAGTTGGTGGTGAAATGAGAACTCTCTTGGGTTTGATGCTGAATGTTGTGTTGCTTAGTTCAGCGCAGGCGTTTGATACCCCGCTAGAGGATTACCACAAAGTACCAGGTGTGTCAGGCAATCTGCTTTCCGTTGGTTCGGACACGCTGGCGGGCATGACGACATTGTGGGTGGAGGAGTTTAAATCACTGTACCCGAATATTAACGCCCAAGTTCAAGCGTCGGGTTCTTCCACTGCGCCGCCTGCACTCACAGAGCAAACGGCGCAGTTTGGCCCAATGAGCCGCCCGATGCGTTTACGCGAGCTGGAGGCGTTTGAACGTGCTCACGGCTACAAACCTACTGCGTTACGAGTAGCGATTGACGCGATCGGTATTTTTGTTCATCAAGATAACCCAGTTGAAGGGCTTAATTTTCCCCAGTTGGACGCCATTTTCTCGGCCACTTTGCGCTGTGGGGCGAAGGGGTTTGCGGGGAACTGGACCGATTTGGGGATTGAGGCTGGATGGGCCAAGCGTAACATCCAACTTTTTGGGCGCAATTCAGTCTCCGGTACATATGGCTATTTCAAGAAAAACGCCCTTTGCGGGGGGGATTTTAAAAATCGCGTCAATGAACAGCCGGGCTCCGCTTCTGTGGTTCAATCGGTGGCATCCACCATTAGCGGAATCGGCTATTCAGGTGTTGGCTATCGAGTGGCGGGCGTTCGTTTAGTGCCGATAGCTAAAGAGGGAACGAATTACATTCAACCAACGCGGAAAAATATTGTTACTGGGGTTTATCCGTTGTCACGCTATCTATACGTCTATGTCAATAAACACCCGAGTCGGCCACTTAGCCCAATTGAAGCGGAATTTATCCGTTTTATCTATTCTGCTCAGGGGCAAGCGTTGGTGGAAAAAGATGGCTATGTACCGATTACGCGTGAGTTTGCCCAGAATGAGCTGAGTAAAATTGGTCTGTAGAACTGTGTAGTAAAATGAACTTTAAAAGGCCCGTTTGGGCCTTTTGTGCTGTTTTGACCAGCCTTGTCACTCAATCACCAGTTGCCAGTTCACTTGCTGCCAGCGCTCTTGCTCACTTTGCAAATCGGCGGACAGCAGTTTGTTGTTGTCCAACCAATCCGCTTGTTGACCATGCAGCGTCCAGCAGTTGCCGTTCACTTCCAAACTGAATTCCGGTAAAGGGTCGTCGTTACGCTGGCCGTTGATCAATATCGCCAAACGTAAAATACGGATCAAATGCACCACTTGCTCTTTATTATAGAGGTGGAAATCCGCCAGTTCCGTCAGCTTGAGCGATTTACGCTGATAACGGGTGAGAGAAGAGAGTAAAAGCTGCTGTTCGCTGTTAAAGCCAGGCATGTTGGTATGCTGAAGAATATAAGCCGAATGGCGCTGAAAACCGCGTAAACTGATGCTCAGCCCCACCTCGTGCAGCAAGGCTGCCCATTCGAGCATGGCAAACAGGTCACTTTTACGTTTTATGCCGAGCGTTTGATGTACCTGCTCAAGTAGCTCTACGGCCAAGCCTTTGACTCGCGCAGCGTGCTCTAAGTCAACCAGATGCTTTTTCGCCAAGTTTTCGGTGGTGCGCATGCGGATGTCTGAGCGTGCTAGGCGCGATTCCATTTCGTACATTAGGCCTTCACGTAGCGCACCGTCAGAGTAGTGCATCTCTTTGATTTTGAGATCTTGGAAGATAGCGCTGAGAATAGCGACGCCAGCGGCGAACACGCTTTTTCGCTCTTCGGTTAAGCCGGGAAGCTCGATATCGTTGATGGTGTCAAACTCGCACAGCACTTCAATTAGAGTGTTAAGGCGTGGGCCAGTAATGATACCGTCTTCAAAACCAATGCCAATCAACACCTCGCGTATCGCTTTTATGGTGCCTGAAGAGCCAAACGCAATGTCCCAACCGCGTTTGCGATACTGCGCAGCGATCGATTCCAGTTTCTGCTCTGAGGCAAGAATCGCTTTGGAGAAGTTCTTCTTGGAAATCTTACCGTTGCTAAAAAAACGGTTGGTGAAACTGACACAGCCCATCTGCTTGCTGTTGAGCAGTTCAGGTTCAAACTCGGTGCCGATGATCATCTCAGTACTGCCGCCGCCGATATCAATCACCAGTTTCGATGTCGCCTCAATTTGCGTGTGAGCAACACCAAGATAGATAAGGCGCGCCTCTTCTTCCCCAGGAATGATTTCAATCGGGAAGGGCAGTACTTGGCGCGCACGTTGTAAGAACACGTGCGCGTTTTTCGCTTGGCGCAGGGTATGCGTGGCGGCAATCCTGACGTTATCGGTATCGAATCCTTGCAAGCGCTCAGCGAACATGGAGAGGCATTCAAGACCACGCTCCATCGCTTCGTCGCTTAAGTTCATCTCATCGTCGAGGCCATCTGCAAGTTGAACTCGTTGTTTATGACGGCTGACCAGTTGCAGATCTTCATCTGCAACTTTCGCGACCACCATGTGAAAGCTATTTGACCCAAGGTCAATAGCTGCTATCTCTCTGGTGTTACTGACTATTGTCATTCGTTTCTAATTGCCCTTTATTCTTACGTGTCTGTTTCTCTACATTTTTAAGATAGTCGTAAATCGCTATTTGAGAACGGATTTTTTTCCGGTTACCACGGTCAACGTAGCTGTTACTCATCTCTTTATCGATGCGGCGGGCTTTCACTGTATCGATAAATTGAATGTTGAGAATGTCGATAATGCGCTGCTTGATGCGCGGATCTCTTACGGGTGCCATCACTTCGATTCGGTTATCGATATTGCGTTCCATCCAGTCAGCGGAGGAGATGTACACCAGCGGATTGCCGTCATTATGCACCACCAGAACACGAGGGTGCTCAAGGAAACGGTCAATAATACTGATGATCTCAATATTTTCACTCACCCCTTCAACACCCGGAACCAACGAACACATACCGCGCACGATCATACGAATCTTTACGCCAGCATTGTTGGCACCGTAAAGCTTGCTGATCAATCCTTTGTCGACCAAGTTGTTGACTTTAAGTGTAATCTCGGCTTTCTTGCCAGCCTTGGCATTGGCAATTTCGCCATCAAGTAGGCGATAGATCTGTGTTCTTGAGTTACGTGGCGATACGATCAAATGGTTGAATTTCACCGGACGGAACGGATTTTCAATGTAACCAAACACCGAACGTACTTCCGCAGCGAGCTCTTGATCAGCCGTGAGTAGAGAGAAATCGGTGTAGATACGAGCGGTACGCTCGTGGAAGTTCCCCGTCCCAATGTGGGCATAGCGGACAAACTGATCGTCTTCACGTCGGGTGATCAGCAGTAACTTGGCGTGGATTTTCATGCCTGGAACGCCAAAAATGACGTGAACGCCCGCATCGGTCAGTACGCGTGACCACTCAATGTTGGCCTCTTCGTCAAAGCGGGCTTGCAGCTCGACCACCACCACTACGCGCTTACCGTTGTGCACTGCATCCACCAAAGAGTTCATCAGGCGCGAGTTTTTCGCCACTCGATAGATGTTTATTTTAATGCTGACGACTTTCGGGTCAAACGACGCCTGGCGTACCAACTCGGTGATGTGCTCGAATGAGTGGTACGGGTAGTGCAGCAAAATATCCTGTGCGCGGATCGCGTCAAAGGCGTTGGCGTGGCCTTCAAAATCGGCGCAGCTCATCGGTGGTAGCGGTTTGTTTTCCAAGTAATCACGGCCAACGTTCGGAAAGCCAATGAAATCTTTGAAATTGTGGTAGCGCCCCCCGGGGATCAAGCTATCGTAGTGAGAAATTTTTAATTTAAAGCAGAGGTACTTCAGCATCTCTTCCGGCATTTCGCGCTCATAAACAAAGCGGATCGGCAACGCAGTCAAACGTTGGCTTAAGCCTTCGGACATCTGTTCTAACAGGCTGTATTCCACTTCATGACGCAAGTCGTATTCAGCGTCGCGCGTCAGTTTCATCGCGTAGCCATTAAGCTCATCGTATTCGAAGAAACCACGGAAAATGTCGTTTAGGCAGTAACGGATGATGTTATCGAGCAAAATAATGGTTTTCTTTCGCTTGCCTTTTTGCTCTGGCACCATGACAAAACGTGGTAAGTGGTCGGTTGGGATCTCAAGCAACGCATACTTTGAGGTGCTGCCAGTTTTAAGCTCAACGGCAATGTAGGCGTATTCGTCTTTGAGAAATTGCAGCACATCGATTTCGTCGGTCAACATCACTGGCGTGATATGTGGTAGCACCTCTTTTTGGAAGTATTTGGTGATCCACTTTTGCTGTGCTTCGTCTAATTGCCCTTCGTTGACCAAAAAAATGCGCCGACGCGCCATTTCACGAATGAGCTCATTGTAGAGTTCGTCAAAACGTTCATTCAGTTTGAGCGCTTTAGTCTGCATTTTCGACAACAAGTGCTTGGAAATGTCGTTGCCACCTTGCTCACGGTTAATCAGAATGCGGCGTTTGACATCGGAAAAGCGAACTTTATAGAACTCGTCCAGATTATTGGAGAAGATCCCCAAAAAGCGAATTCTTTCGATCAAGGGAACGGTTTTATCTGCCGCTTCCTGCAAAACTCTTTCATTGAAGGAGAGCCAACTGAGCTCTTTTTCGATATACAACTTTTCCGCACTCATAAACCTAACCTGACACTAATAAAAATTTATAGATAAGTGGTTCTTTAACCCTTATTGAGCAAGAACATTATGTGTTTTTTGTTACAGATTTATTTCATATCATGTTCTAGGTAATAGTTGTATTCTTTTCATACGGTTAATGTGATCTGTAATATAATTGTCATCTTAACGAAATATTATGCTTTTACGTGTAAATAGGTAGAGAGACAGATGGCCAGAGCCGGATTCACATTGCAGGAAAAAGATAGGTCGAGATTGCTCAAAGATCGACTGGCTCGTTTTGCTGTCACTTGTGGCGGTTTGGGCGTACTTGCTGCGTTAGTATTGATTTTTGTCTACCTAGCGATGGTGGTGTTTCCGCTCTTTTCCGACGCCAAATTAGAGCGTAATTATCAAACCATGCCAGCGACACTCTCTCAGCCAGTGGCTTTGGCTGTGGATGATTACGGTCAGCGAGCGATGAGTGTCAGTCAATCTGGTTTACTCTCTTTCTGGCAACTTGATCTGGGCATTCGTCTCAAAGAGATCCAGTTAACGGCCAATCCGCTGTTGTTCGCCCGTACTATTCCGGCGGTTGAATGGTATGGCTTTTTGGATGAAAGTGGTGAAGTGACGCTCTTCAAGCCCGAGTTTAACAGCTCGTTGGCAAAAGAAGTTCAGCAGCCAGATATCGAGTTTTACTCGCCAGAATTTAGCTTTCGTTTGGCTGAAAACGGCGAGTCTGTCCGGCAGTTTGCTTTCAGTGTTAATCCTAACTCACCCACCTTGGTTTGGCTTGATCGTGATGGCACTTTGTCGGCGCGCTGGCTGATGAAGTCTGCGTTAACGAAGCGTCAAATCGATTTTCAGTTTGAAAGCCCGTTTCACAATATTGATCAACTGTTGCTAACGCCCGATGGCGCGACCTTGTATCTGCGCAGTGGCTCAGAGCTGATTATTGCCCGCAAGCGGCAAGAGGTTTTTCGCGTGCGAGAGGTGGTGGATTTGACCTTGGGGGACAAAAAGCATTCGGTCAGAAATATCGATCTTTTGGCGGGCGCATACTCCTTATTGGTCACACACAATGATGGTCGAGTGTCGCAGTGGTTTGATACGCGTCGCGACAATCAGCGCCGCTTAACACACATTCGTGATTTCAAATTGGCCTCACAGGTGCAGTATCTGCTGCCTGATACGCATCGTAAGGGCTTTTACAGTTTTTACACCAATGGCACTTTGCAAAGTCACTACACTACCAGTGAAAAGTTAGTGCTGTTTTCTCGCGCTTTCTCTCAAGCGCCGCAGCTTTCGGCCATGTCCAACAATGAGCATTACTTGCTCTCTTATTTTCCCGGCCAGTTGAATGTCACCAAAGTAGAAAATCCGTATCCGGAAGTGTCACTCTCTTCGCTGTGGCAACGAGTGTGGTATGAGGGTTACCCGGAGCCGCAGTTTGTCTGGCAATCGACTTCGGCCAGTGATGACTTTGAAGCCAAATTCAGTCTTATCCCTATCGCATTCGGCACCATCAAAGCGGCGATGTTTGCCATGCTGTTTTCGGTGCCGATCGCGGTGCTCGGTGCCATATACACCGCTTATTTTATGGCGCCGAGAATGCGCCGGGTGGTGAAACCTTCGATCGAGTTGATGGAAGCGATGCCAACCGTGATTATTGGTTTTCTCGCTGGGCTTTGGTTCGCCCCTATCGTTGAAAATCATCTGATTTCGGTGATTTCGCTGATGATCTTTTTGCCGCTGAGCACCATAGTGGTTGGGGCACTGTGGCGTCTGTTGCCAGCTAACTGGCGACACCGCATCCCCAACGGTTGGCATGCGCTGATCTTGATGCCTACACTGCTGGTGATGCTGCCGATTGGCCTTTGGCTTGCGCCAAGCATCGAACAAATCTGGTTTGGCGGCGATATTCGTCTCTACCTGTCAGAGCACGGCATTGGCTTTGATCAACGTAACGCGCTGGTGGTGGGGTTGGCGATGGGCTTTGCGGTGATCCCGACCATTTTTACTATCGCCGAAGATGCGATTTTCTCGGTGCCAAAGCATCTGTCGGATGGTTCGTTGGCGCTCGGTGCTACACCTTGGCAAACCTTAACGCGCGTGGTGTTGCTCACCGCCAGCCCCGGGATTTTTTCTGCCATTATGATGGGGCTTGGCCGGGCTGTGGGGGAAACCATGATCGTCCTGATGGCGACAGGTAACACGCCGATGATGGACTGGAATATTCTCGAAGGGATGCGAACCCTCTCTGCCACTATTGCTGTTGAGCTTCCTGAGTCTGAAGTGGGCAGTTCTCATTTCCGTCTGCTGTTTTTATCCGCGCTCCTGCTGTTTGTCTTTACCTTCGCGGTCAACTCTGTGGCGGAATGGGTGCGTCAGCGATTGAGAGAAAAATACCGTGCACTTTAACCGCCGAATGACGAAAGGAGAATGTGGGTGCTGAATTGGTTTCGCTCCGGCGCACCGTGGATCTGGCTAACAGGTGGCGCGGTCAGTATCAGTTTGTTGGCGGTGCTTGGGCTACTCACTTTGATTGGCTGGAAAGGGCTCAACTACTTCTGGCCCGCACCAGTTTATCAATGGACGTTACTTGAGGCGCCTGCTGGTTATCAAACCTTGCCGCTTAAAGCGGGTGAGCGGATTGTGGGGCAACTGTATCAAAAAGAGCAGGTCCCGACCGCCCAACTGCCTGAGCCATGGCAAACCTTGGCGGCAGGAGAGGATCAGCTTACGCGTTTAAACATTAAAGTGGCCAATCGTGAGCGCTACCCGTCGGAGTTTCTCTCGCTACTGCAAGTACAACTGAGTGAGGCGCAGACTCCGAGTGATATCGCGGTGATAGAACGTAGCCGCGGCGGGTATTTTTTTGGCCGTATCCTCGCGTTTGTTGACGAGGAGGTGCAAACCACTCAGGAAGTGTTGCCGCTACTGGATGAGAAGATCGCCTATGCGCAGCGACTGCGTGAAGAGATCACCCTGATTGTTGAACAGTACATTAAACCGCTCAGTTGGCGCTTAGAGCAATTGCGCCTTGAAAAACGTAAACGCGAATTGAACAAAACGGTAACGCCAGATTATTTGGCAAATTATCTCACTCAGAAAGCGCAGTTTGAGTTGCAGCTTTCCAATTATGATCAGCAGTTGGACAGCCTGCGTTTGCAATTAACGGGCTATTCCTTGGTCGTCGAGGATATGACTGGCGAGCGAGTATTGATTGCTTTGAGTGATATTCTTGACTACTGGCTGCCAAACCAAATGAATTTTGTGCAGAAAATGGGCCATTGGGCGCAGCAACTTTGGAAGTTCTTGTCTGATGATCCTCGTGAGTCTAATTCTGAAGGCGGAGTCTTTCCTGCGATTTTTGGTACGGTTTTTCTGGTTTTGATCATGTCAATTATCGTGATGCCGCTTGGTGTGATTGCCGCCATTTATCTGCATGAGTACGCGAAAAACAATGCCTTTACTCGCATTATTCGCATCGCAGTGATTAACTTAGCGGGTGTGCCGTCGATTGTTTACGGGGTGTTTGGTCTGGGCTTTTTTGTCTACACCATTGGCGCTTCTATCGACGAGCTGTTCTACGCGGAACGTTTGCCAGCGCCAACGTTTGGTACACCGGGGTTACTTTGGTCGGCGCTCACTTTGGCCGTGCTGACACTGCCCGTGGTGATTGTGACCACCGAAGAGGGGCTGACACGCATTCCTAACTCGGTGCGACACGGTTCTTTGGCGCTGGGGGCAACGCAATATGAAACCTTGTGGCGAGTGGTGATGCCAATGGTGACTCCCGCGATCATCACGGGTTTGATTCTGGCTATTGCCAGAGCGGCAGGGGAAGTGGCACCCTTGATGCTGGTGGGCGTGGTGAAGCTGGCGTCGAGTTTACCTGTGGATGGTCAGTTTCCCTATGTCCATCTCGATCGTAAGTTCATGCATCTGGGTTTTCACATCTACGATGTCGGCTTTCAAACGTCCAATATCGAAGCGGCGCGGCCATTGGTATACGCCACCTCTTTTCTACTGGTAACGGTGATCGTCGGGCTCAATTTAACCGCCATTAGCATTCGCAATAACTTACGAGAAAAATACCGTACTTTGGGGCAAGACTGAGATGTTTTCAATTAACGAAACCTTGGGGTATCAAGCTCCATTGGACGTAAGCCGCTTGAGCGATGAGCAAACTGCCATCTGCATCGAGGATTTAAATCTCTATTATGGCCAAACTCAGGCGCTACATAGCATATCAATGCGCATTCCCAAAGGACGGGTCACGGCTTTTATCGGTCCGTCGGGCTGCGGTAAATCGACCCTGTTGCGCTGTATTAACCGCATGAATGATTTGGTCGAAGGGTGCCGTGTGACCGGGCAAGTCAAACTGCACGGCAAGAATGTTTATGATATGGGCGTTGATGTGGCCACGCTACGTCGCCGAGTGGGCATGGTGTTTCAAAGGCCGAACCCATTTCCTAAATCGATTTATGAAAACGTCGTGTATGGTTTGCGTTTGCAAGGGATAAAAAATAGCCGATCGCTAGACGACGCTGCAGAGCGAGCTTTGCGCTCGGCGGCGCTGTGGGATGAAGTGAAAGATCGTCTGCACGAAAACGCATTCGGTTTATCGGGGGGGCAGCAGCAACGATTGGTGATTGCGCGTGCCATTGCCATTGAGCCAGAAGTGCTATTGCTAGATGAGCCCACCTCCGCTTTGGATCCGATCTCTACTTTAACCATTGAGGAGCTTATCAATGAGCTTAAGACTCAATATACTGTGGTAATTGTCACTCACAACATGCAGCAAGCGGCGCGTGTGAGCGATTACACCGCTTTCATTCATATGGGAAAACTGATTGAGTATTCGGATGCCGATACTATCTTTACCTCTCCGGTGAAAAAGCAAACCGAGGATTACATTACCGGCCGCTACGGTTAATCGCAACAAGGCGCGGATCACCACCACAATCGAAAAAGGAACGCTATGCATTTTGGTCGTCATATCTCTGGTCAGTTTAATGTCGAGTTAGAATCGATTCGTACTCATGTGTTGACTATGGGAGGGCTGGTAGAACAACAGCTCTCGTTTGCGATGCAGGCATTGCATAGTGACGACGTGGAACTGGCGAAGCGGGTGGTGCGTGATGACCATAAAGTCAATGCGATGGAAGTATCGATAGACGACGCTTGTACGCGCATTATTGCCAAGCGGCAACCGACAGCAAAAGATCTGCGTTTGATCATGGCGATCATCAAGACGATTACCGATTTAGAGCGCATCGGTGATGTGGCGACCAAAATGGCCTACGTGGCAATTGAGAGCCCGTCATCTAAAGAGAGTCAGTTTCATGTGTCGCTGGAGCCGCTCGCGCGTCAGGCGATTGGCATGTTGCATCAAGTGCTTGATGCCTTTGCGCGCATGGATGTCGATGCGGCGGCAAAAGTACACAAAATGGACGATAAACTGGATGCGGAATACGAAGCGGTGATCCGCCAGTTGATGACCTACATGATGGAAAATCCGAAAAACATCCCCAATATATTGCAAGTGATGTGGTCGGCGCGCGCGATAGAGCGAGTGGGGGATCGTTGTCAGAACATCTGCGAATACATCATTTACTTTGTGAAAGGCAAAGATGTACGCCATTTGGGCGATCAGGGCATCAACGACGCCCTGAAATAGCCAGATTTAGTATTTCTGCGGCACCAAGGTCTGCTCTTCAACGGGAGAACGGACATAGCCTTCTTTGTTGATCTCTGGCAGCTCAATCGGTGGATGTTGCAGCTCCTCATAATCCACTTGGCTGAGCAGATGGTGAATGCAGTTGAGCCTTGCTTTGCGTTTGTTGTCCGACGGCACCACCCACCAAGGGCTGTGTTTGGTGTCGGTATAGGCAAACATCTTGTCTTTGGCTTGGGAGTACTCGGCCCAGCGATTGCGCGATTCCAGATCCATTGGGCTAAATTTCCAGCGTTTGATAGGGGTATTTATCCGCTCCAGAAAACGCTTCTCTTGCTCTTCATCGGAAACCGAGAACCAATATTTGAGCAAAATGATCCCGGACCGTTGCAGCATGCGTTCAAACTCAGGGCAGGCGCGTAGAAATTCTTCATATTCATCTTGTGAGCAGAAGCCCATCACTTTTTCCACCCCGGCACGGTTGTACCAACTGCGATCAAACAGTACGATTTCGCCTGCGGACGGGAGATGCGCGACGTAACGCTGAAAATACCACTGAGTTTTCTCTTTTTCCGTTGGGGCAGGCAAAGCCGCAACTCGACAGACACGGGGGTTGAGTTTTTCGGTAATACGTTTGATCACACCCCCTTTGCCCGCTGCGTCGCGGCCTTCGAAGATCACCACCACCTTCAAGCCTTTGTATTTGACCCACTCTTGCAGCTTAACCAGTTCAATCTGTAGCTGCTCTAGTTCACGCTCGTAGAGCTTGCGCTTCAATTTGCCCATCGAAAGTCCCTCCTTGGATAGTGGCAAGTGGTCATCTTAACATTCAGTCTTGGCAAAAAAAGAGCGGAATCAGTTATTTGAGAGCTGAAACTGTCTTAGCAATCGCCTCAATGTCGGTCAGTGGGATCATAAAATCATCAACATCGGCTGCGCCCATTTTGCTTTGCTCTGCGATGAAGTGCATTTTGCTCGGGCGTACGCCTTTACCAGAGAGATGCACTTCCGTGACGTGGCTTTTTGCTACTAACTCTTTGACATTACTGGCTTTCACCCCAGCACCCGCCATGATGGCAATACGCCCTGCGGCTTGATCAACCAACGAAGCCAGTAGTGCTGCGCCTTGCGGTGCCGAAGGGGCAAGACCAGAGGTGAGAATGCGCTCGCAGCCAAGCGTGATAATTTCTTCCAGCGCTTGTTTGGGCTCGCTGCATTGGTCAAACGCTCGATGAAAGGTGACGCCGAGGCCTAAAGCCGTGGCGTGCTGACACAAACGCTGAGTGCGTTGGCAATCAATTGAGCCGTCTGGGTTGAGCAGACCCAGCACAACGCCGTGCAGGCCAGCCCGTTGTGCCGCCTCGATATCCCACATCATGATCTCCACTTCCTCTTCAGTATAGAAAAAATCCCCTTGGCGTGGGCGAATCATGGCGTAGACCGGAATCGGCGAGTGTGCCGCGGCTTGGCGCATAAAACCAAAACTTGGGGTGAGGCCACCTAGTGCAAGCGATGAACAGAGCTCTATCCGCGTTGCGCCACCTGCAATCGCTTGATGCAGGGATTCAATGTTGTCGATACATACTTCAATGTGGTAATTCACCATGGGATGCTCTTGTGCCAGTAACAGGAAAAATGAGCTTTATGATAGCAGGTGAGTGTGGCGTGGCGTGGAGAGAATAGGGGTAAAAATGCGCGCGAAGCTTACCCTTTTTGGCTTGTAAACCGATAAACAAAAGCCCGATGACTGGCATCGGGCTTGAATAGGACTTTACTTTTAACTGATTGGCGTTGGCGATTTATCGCACTGTAATGTTTCATTTCTCTATGAGAATCATCCAACCATTCACCCGTTGAGCGCGGGCGTTAAAAGGTCAATTATTTCTTAGCTAGGTCAGATGCGTGTTCCGCTAGGAAGCTTGCAACGCCTGTTGGTGAAGCGTCCATACCTGCTTTACCTTCTTCCCACTGAGCAGGACATACTTCGCCGTGCTTCTGGTGGAAGTTCAGTGCGTCAACCATGCGTAGCATTTCGTCGATGTTACGGCCTAGAGGTAGGTCGTTAACTACTTGGTGACGTACTAGACCGTCTTCGTCGATAAGGAAAGAACCACGGAAAGCGACGCCTGCTTCTGGGTGCTCTACGTCGTACGCTTTACAAATTTCGTGCTTAACGTCTGCAACCAGTGGGTATTTAACTTGACCGATACCGCCGTTCTCAACAGCAGTGTTACGCCATGCGTTGTGAGAGAACTGAGAGTCGATAGATACACCGATAACTTCAACGCCTTTCGCTTTGAAATCTTCGTAACGGTTGTCGAACGCGATCAACTCTGATGGGCAAACGAAAGTGAAATCTAGTGGGTAGAAGAAAACCACTGCCTTCTTACCTTTAGTGAATTCAGCAAAGTTGAAGCTATCAACGATTTCACCGTTACCTAGCACAGCTGCAGCAGTAAAATCTGGGGCTTGACGACCTACTAGTACCATTTTTTGCTCCTAAAAATATAGTTAGTTCCTGACCAAGAGTGCTCTCTTTAGTCTGGTCCGTGTTTTTGCGAGACAAACTATAGTACAGATTGTAGTATTGAAAAAAGCGAAATAAATAGATTAGGTTCATCGAAAAAAGCGATAGATCGATTTCCTCCGAGCCAATCAAACAAACGACGGTAAATAATAATAATTCTATGAATAAGTGGCCCAGTCTTAAGCAGTTACACTATCTCATCACCTTGTACGAAACTCGCCATTTTAGCGATGCGGCTGAGCGGTGTTTTGTCAGTCAATCGACTTTAAGTAAGGGGATACAAAATCTCGAAGAGCTGATTGGTTGTCCGTTGTACGAGAAAAAAGACAAAAAGAGCCCGCTGGTGTTTACTCAGGCCGGCGAGCTGGTGGTGCTGCACGGGCGTGAGTTGTTAGCCAAAGGGCAGGATTTGGTGGAGCTTGGCAACTTGTGTCAAGGAGACGGTATGCAAGGGCAACTTAAAGTGGGTTGCATACCGACCATCGCCCCTTTCTTGCTCGGTGACCTCGTTCAAGAAGTGAACCAACGTTTTCCTCAGCTCAACCTGCTGTTGCGTGAAGATACCACGACCAATCTGTTAACGGCCTTACGTCATGGTGAGTTGGACGTGTTGATCTTGGCGCTGCCTGTCGATATTGAGGGGATGGAGAACCGAGTGGTTGGCCAAGATCCGTTTAAGATGGTGATCAGCCGTCATCAAGCGGACAAAATCAAAGTGCCGATTCGTTATTGTGATTTGCCGGATGAGTCGGTATTTCTTTTGGAGCGCGAGCACTGTTTGACCGAGCATGCGGTCTCTGCTTGCAAACTCACGGATAAAGAGAAAATTAATCCCTTCAGTGCCACCAGCTTGCATACATTAGTGCAGATGGTGGCAAATGGGTTGGGCACGACTTTCATTCCTCAAATGGCGATCGATCATGGCCTGCTAGACAACCAAAATCTAGTCGTGGTGGAGCCGCCTGGCCAACTCGCTTACCGTGATATTGGTCTGGTTTGGCGTCCCGGTTCGGCACGGACGCAAATTTTCCATCAATTGGCGGATGTGGTTTCAGAGCTACTGTAGCAAATAGTATTAGCTCTATTTTTCGTTATTGTTATCAAAGGCACGCTATAAAAAGCGTGCCTTTTAGCATTTTATGCTGCTGGTGCAGTTTGACTTGTAAAATTTTACAGCAATGCTTTGGTGAAGCTTTCATAAAATTGTAAAACTTCACAATGTTAATTTTACACATTCGCGCTCATGCTCTGTTTAAAATATCTCCAGCTTATGAATCACAGCGCAAGTAAATAAAGGCCTTTTATCCCCATGTATCGATTCATACACCTGTTTAAAACCCGATTTACCAGCCTAAATTAATGTAATTAAATTACGTAATAAATTACATTTTAAATGGAAAAATCAAGCACTTGTTTCAAACGGAATAAAACTTCGAATTTAACGCTTTGTTTACTTTTGAACTTTTACTCTAACGCATGTTGGTGTAAGTTAATTAAAGGCTTGTAAGACTTATGTCTAGATTGATATTGCCAAGCATCTCAGAGATGTTAAAGACATAAAGCCGAAACGTTAGGTGAAGAAATCATGAAAAGCGAGGATGTGTTTTGTGGTTTTAAAGTTACAAATGTCGCTTTGCCTTTCACAAGCAAACTAATTTAAGGAAGAAGAAACATGCTTGCTCAAACTCCCGAGAAACAAAACGCACCCACTGAACAGCAACAGACCCAAGGCATGCTTGAGGTGACTGGCAAGCTATCGCCAGAGCATCAGGCTATTTTCCCTGTTGAAGCCCAAACCTTTTTATCTCAGTTGTGTGCTAGGTTTGCCTCTCAAGTCGATGAACTGCTTACTGCCCGTGAAGAGAGACAGGAGCGTATCGACCAAGGCGAACTGCCCGATTTTCTGTCGCAAACGCAGGATATCCGTGAAGGGAGTTGGAAGATCCTGGGTATTCCTCACGATCTGCAAGATCGTCGAGTGGAGATTACCGGCCCAACCGATCGCAAGATGGTGATCAATGCCCTCAACGCCAACGTCAAAGTGTTCATGGCTGACTTCGAAGATTCCATGTCGCCGGCTTGGGAGAAAGTGCTAGATGGTCAAATCAACTTGCGCGATGCGGTTAACGGCACCATCTCGTATACCAATCCAGACAATGGCAAGCACTACCAATTGGTGGAAAATCCAGCGGTGCTCATCTGCCGTGTGCGCGGCCTGCATCTAAAAGAGAAGCATGTCACGTGGCAGGGAGAGATCATTCCCGGAGCATTGTTTGATTTCGCGCTCTACTTCTATAACAACTACAAAGCGTTACTAAAAAAAGGCAGCGGTCCTTATTTCTATCTGCCGAAACTGCAGTCTCACCATGAAGCGAAGTGGTGGAGTGAGGTATTCCATTTCACCGAAGATTATTTCGGTCTAGACACCGGTACGATTAAAGCGACAGTGCTGATCGAAACGCTTCCAGCGGTGTTTGAAATGGATGAAATTCTCTTTTCGCTCAAAGAGCATATCGTCGGTCTGAACTGTGGCCGTTGGGACTATATTTTCAGCTACATCAAGACCTTGAAAAAACATCCGGATCGCGTTCTGCCAGATCGCCAAGTCGTAACGATGGATAAGCCTTTCCTCAACGCTTATTCGCGTTTGCTTATCCGAACTTGCCACAAACGTGGCGCCTTTGCGATGGGAGGCATGGCGGCGTTTATTCCCGCTAAAGATCCGGCGGAAAACCAGCGCGTTTTAGACAAAATCCTCAATGATAAAATGTTGGAAGCCAACAACGGCCACGATGGCACTTGGGTTGCTCACCCCGGTTTGGCAGATACCGCAATGGCCGTGTTTAATCAGGTGTTTGGCGAGCGGAGCAACCAACTGGATGTTAGCCGCGAGCAAGATGCGCCGATCAGTGCGAAAGAGCTGCTTGCGCCGTGCGACGGAGAGAGAACAGAGCATGGTATGCGTCACAATATTCGAGTCGCGCTGCAATACATCGAAGCGTGGATCTCCGGTAACGGCTGTGTACCGATTTACGGTTTGATGGAAGATGCCGCAACAGCTGAGATTTCGCGCGCCTCTATCTGGCAATGGATTCAACATCAAAAAATCTTAGATAACGGTTTGACGGTTACTAAAGCGCTGTTTGAACAATATCTCAAAGAAGAAATTGAGGTCGTGAAACAGGAAATAGGTGACGCGCGTTATCAAGCCGGACGCTTTGTTGAAGCTGCTGAGCTAATGGCAAGGTTAACCACCAGCGATGAACTGAGTAATTTCTTAACGGTTCCAGGTTACGACTATCTGGACTGAGTGAAAAACTGATAACTGAACACCGACAACTTACTACCAATAACTTACTACCGATAACGTGAACAACTTGAAGGCAGATAAGGAAGTACTGCCGGAGATATGGAAACTCAAAAGCGCCGTGAAGCGCCAATAATAAAGAGGGATAGACCAATGACATTAACTCGCCGCCAACAAATCGAAGCTCTAGAAAAAGACTGGGCAACCAATCCTCGCTGGAAGCACGTCAAGCGTCCATACACCGCTGAAGAAGTGGTGGAGCTGCGTGGTTCTATTGTTCCTGCCAACACGCTGGCCCAACGTGGTGCAGATAAGTTGTGGTCACTGGTCAACGGGAGCGCCAAAAAAGGTTATGTAAACTGTTTGGGCGCACTGACGGGTGGTCAGGCGGTTCAACAAGCGAAAGCGGGCATTGAAGCCATCTATCTGTCTGGTTGGCAGGTTGCTGCGGACAACAACACCGCATCCACCATGTACCCTGATCAGTCACTCTACCCAGTCGACTCGGTACCGTCAGTGGTGAAGCGCATTAACAACTCGTTCCGTCGTGCAGACCAAATTCAGTGGGCGAATGGTAAATCACCAGAAGAGGGTGGCATTGACTACTTCCTGCCGATTGTGGCTGACGCTGAAGCGGGCTTTGGTGGCGTATTGAACGCTTACGAGCTGATGAAATCGATGATTGAAGCGGGCGCAGCAGGCGTGCATTTTGAAGATCAGCTTGCATCGGTGAAGAAATGTGGCCACATGGGCGGCAAAGTATTAGTACCAACGCAAGAAGCGGTGCAAAAACTGGTAGCCGCTCGATTGGCCGCTGACGTTGCGGGCACGACGACGCTGGTTATTGCTCGTACCGACGCCAACGCAGCCGATCTGCTAACGTCAGATTGTGACCCTTATGATGCTGATTTCATCGTTGGTGAGCGTACTCAAGAAGGCTTCTACCGCGTACGTGCCGGTATCGATCAGGCAATTTCTCGTGGTCTTGCTTACGCGCCTTACGCTGACCTTATCTGGTGTGAAACCGCCACACCATGTCTAGAAGAAGCGCGTAAGTTTGCAGAGGCTATTCATGCGCAATACCCAGAGCAACTGCTGGCGTACAACTGCTCGCCATCATTTAACTGGGAGAAAAACTTGGATGCCGAAACCATCGCCAAGTTCCAGCAAGAGCTCTCGGATATGGGCTACAAATATCAGTTCATCACTTTGGCGGGTATCCACAACATGTGGTTCAACATGTTTGAGCTGGCGCACGCTTACGCACAAGGCGAAGGGATGCGTCACTATGTTGAGAAAGTGCAGCGTCCTGAGTTCCAAGCGGCGGAGAAAGGTTACACCTTCGTTGCGCACCAACAAGAAGTGGGAACTGGCTACTTTGACCGTATGACCAATACCATTCAGGGCGGCAACTCTTCTGTTACGGCGCTCACGGGCTCAACCGAAGAAGATCAGTTCCACTGATATTAGCGCAAAGTGATTAAGAGCGGCTTCGGCCGCTCTTCTATTGTTCAACGCTAGCAATGCATTTCGCAGCGATCTGGGCCTCTAAAGATCGTCTCCCACTTCCAGCTCGTCAGGTTCCACTTCTTCTTGCAGTTCCAGTAAGTTAATCGCGATGGTGACAAAATCCGAGTCAGTAATAATGCCCACCAATTGACCTCTATCGACCACAGGTAAACAGCCGACTTTATGTTTTTGCATGTACAGGGCGCTCTCTTTAAGCCCGGCCTTTGGCTCTGCGGTCATAATGCTGCTGTGCATCATTTCATAAAGCGGAGTATCGTCGGTGTAGGATTGATCGGCGGGCGCGTTGTGTAAGCTGGATTCTTGCGCCGCGAGAATATCGCGTTGGGTCACGATTCCCAGCAAGCGTTTGTTCGCGTCAACAATCGGGATGTGTCTGATGTCGAGTGCGGCCATCATATTGCGCGCATCAGCTAAGGTATGCGAACGCAACAAGGTATGAGGGTTGCGAGTCATCATATCTTCTACTTTGATCATGGTGTCCTCCAGTCGTTCCGTTCATCCTTTTTACTATAGAAACAAATGGCATAAATATCTGGGAGCCAACGCGTTTTTCCACAACAAATTTGCTGCGAGTCAGTTGGCATTTTGTGCGCAATCCCAGCACTGGCAACGGCACAAGAGAGGATACTCCTCGCACATTTTTCAGCCGGGGATTTCCCTGCCGAAGAGTCTGGCTGAATATGAGCGCAGTTGAGCTATCAGTGGTCTTTATCATGTGGAAAAAAACACTTCTTTTGGTGGGCGCTTGGACGGTCTGTGCCAGCGCCCAAGCCATCATTCTCGGAGAAAACGATCCAGACGCCAGTTTTCGAGTGACGATTCGCTCAAGCAGCATGGCCGAATTTCCGGTTTGCGGTGGCACTATGGTGTCAGAGCGCTGGGTATTGACGGCAGCGCATTGTGTGGTCATGGGCGAAGGCACTGATCTCGCCGCTATTTTGTCACTAAACCCCATCAGATCTCGGTCACGGCACGCACACCGGATCTTAATCAGTCGCAGATAGAGAACTACTTTCATGTCTCTCACGTCGTGGTTCATCCAAGCTATACACGCTTGAGCGAATACAAAAAGGGCAGTGACGGTCAGATGACCTTGGTGAGCACCAGCCTTGATAGTGATGTCGCGTTGCTGTATCTCGATAGGCCCGTGACAGGGGTAGCGTTATCTTCATTGCCTACAATGGAAGAGATGCGCCACATTGAAACTCGACTCAATGGCCAGTGGGATGATGAATTTGCCACCAACCTGCGACGCAAAAATGTCACCGCATCGGGGTGGGGCGCAACCGTTGCCAACGCATCCACTCCGTCGCCTACACTGCAGAAAACGCAGTTAACCTACTTGCCAATCACGAACTGCTATCAGCGGCTAGAACTGGGTAACGACTTGCCGGGAATCATTGAAGCGCCAACCAATGTGAGCAAAATCTGCACTATGGCCAATGAAGTGTTGCCTTGGAACCCTGATGAGAGAACGCAATATGGCAACAATGTGTGTAAAGGAGACAGTGGTGGCCCTTTGCTGGATGATGTCACTGGCAAACAGATTGGTATCGTCAGCGGAATTCCACTGTTGACGCCAACTTGCGCGGCGGTGACGTTGCCTAGCTTTTACACCAAAGTAAGTACCTACTACGATTGGATAGTCGGCTACGTCAATGCCGAGAACCCGCCAGCTTCCCCGATCCTGCCGCCCGATTTTATCCGCAACAATGCCGCTGACAATGGCAGTGATGCGGACAGTGACAATGGAGGAGGGAATGACAATGCCTCCGATGATTGTCACGGCGGCATCTCTACCAACAGCTGTCAATTTACCGGTAAAGCCCAAGGCGGTGGTAGTGTCCACTATCTGTGGGTGCTGAGTCTTTTTGCCGCGCGGATCTTCAGAACAAAACGCTAATGCTTCATTCACTCAGCGAGCCTGTTGTGCTCGCTGAGTGCTTGTTTACGCCTCAGCTTAAGTTTGGCGAGGCTTGTTACACTCTCGCCGAGAACTTTGCTTGCTATTGAACCTTGTCGCTCTATACTACCCCACTGCGAAAAATTCACTCGCATTATAATGACGTTAAACCTCAGAAGAATTTATCAAGAGCAGTAGCATGCAAGTTTCAGATTTTCACTTCGACTTACCTGACGAACTGATCGCCCGTTATCCTCAACCAGAGCGCACGGCCAGTCGTTTACTTCAGCTAAATGGCAACACTGGCGAGGTAAAAGATGGCACCTTTAAAGATGTGTTGGACTTAGTTCAGCCGGGAGATTTAGTGGTGTTTAACAATACCCGAGTGATCCCGGCGCGGATGTTTGGCCGTAAAGCCTCGGGCGGTAAACTGGAAGTGCTGGTGGAGCGGATGCTTGATGATAAACGTCTGCTGGCGCATGTTCGCTGTTCTAAATCGCCCAAACCGGGCAGCACTGTCATTCTGGGTGAAAACGACCAGTACAGTGCGGAGATGGTCGCGCGTCATGGCGCCTTGTTTGAGCTCAAGCTTAACGGCGATAAAACTCTATTAGAGGTGCTGGAAGAGATTGGCCACATGCCCCTTCCTCCGTACATCGACCGCCCAGACGAAGATGCGGATAAAGAGCGCTATCAAACCGTTTACAACCAGAAGCCCGGAGCGGTTGCCGCGCCAACGGCTGGATTGCATTTTGACGCGCAATTGCTGGAACAAATGCAAGCCAAAGGTGTCGAACTGGCTTACGTGACTTTGCATGTTGGGGCGGGGACTTTCCAGCCAGTGAAAGTGGACAATATTCACGACCATCACATGCACGCCGAGTACGCGGAAGTGCCGCAAGAGGTGGTGGATGCCATTGCGGCGACCAAAGCACGTGGTGGACGCATTATCGCGGTCGGCACCACGTCGGTACGCTCCTTGGAGAGTGCCGCGCAAGATGCGCTGAAAAAAGGCACTGAGCTCGCGCCATATTTTGCCGATACCGAGATCTTCATTTATCCGGGTTATCAATACCAGCTGGTCGATTGTTTGATCACCAATTTCCACTTACCAGAGTCGACGCTCATCATGTTAGTGAGCGCGTTCGCGGGTTATGAACATACCATGCGCGCTTATCAGCATGCGGTGGACAACCAATATCGCTTCTTCTCTTATGGTGATGCGATGTTTATTGAAAAGAAGACTTGCTAAGCGCGGCAGACTCGCCGCGTGAACCAATTACGAGTGCTAGCAGAAAGCTAGAGGGGCTACCGCCATGGTAACCGCTTCGCAAGGAGACAGCGACCGCTCTCGTGGGACGTACATCGTCCGTGACTAAACCGTCAGACTGTTTCTCTGACGTTGGAGGCTTCGTGAAGTTAAAGTTCGATCTTAAAAAGAAAAATGGCAACGCCCGTCGTGGTCAACTGACCTTTGAACGCGGTACAGTGCAAACGCCGGCGTTCATGCCAGTGGGGACTTACGGCACCGTTAAAGGGATGACACCAGAAGAAGTGAAAGACACTGGTGCTGAAATTCTCCTCGGCAATACTTTTCACCTGTGGCTGCGCCCGGGCCAAGAAGTAATGAAAATGCACGGTGACTTGCACGATTTCATGAACTGGCAAGGCCCGATTCTGACCGACTCAGGCGGTTTCCAAGTGTTCAGCTTGGGCGACATTCGTAAAATCACCGAAGAGGGCGTACATTTCCGTAACCCAGTGAACGGCGACAAGATTTTCATGGATGCGGAAAAATCGATGGAGATCCAAAAAGATCTTGGCTCTGACATCGTGATGATTTTCGACGAATGTACTCCGTATCCAGCGACGCATGCGGAAGCGAAAAAGTCGATGGAAATGTCACTACGCTGGGCTCAGCGTTCGCGCGATCACTTCGATAAGCTCGAAAACCCTAATAACCTGTTTGGCATTGTGCAAGGTGGTGTTTACGAAGACCTGCGTGATGTTTCGGTCAAAGGGCTGACGGAAATCGGCTTTGATGGCTACGCGGTCGGCGGTCTTGCGGTGGGTGAACCTAAAGAGGACATGCATCGCGTGCTTGAGCATACTTGCCCGCAATTACCGGAAGATAAGCCGCGCTACCTGATGGGCGTGGGTAAGCCGGAAGACTTGGTGGAAGGCGTTCGCCGCGGGATCGACATGTTTGACTGCGTAATGCCGACGCGAAATGCGCGTAACGGACACCTGTTTGTCACTGGCGGTGTGATCAAGATCCGTAATGCGATACATAAAACCGACACAAGCGCTCTCGATCCACATTGTGACTGTTACACTTGCAAAAATTACTCAAAGTCGTATCTGCACCATTTGGACCGTTGTAACGAAATCCTCGGTGCTCGCTTGAACACTATCCACAACCTGCGTTACTACCAACGTTTGATGGAAAGCATTCGTAAGGCGATTGATGAAGATCGCTTCGAGCAGTTTGTGGAAGAGTTCTACGCAAGGCGCAATCGCGAAGTGCCGCCGCTTGGTAAGCAGGCTTAATTTCGTAAAAGTAAAAAATGTAGCGTCATCTTGTTTTTGTGAGCGACTTCGCTTGAAAATAAGGTGGCGTTACCCAATTTGTTGGATTATCAATAAAAAATAATGAGGATGTTTTAATGTTTATCTCTCAAGCTCACGCTGCGGCAGAAGGTGCACCACAAGGTGGTGGTTTCGAAATGCTGATCATGCTCGGCATGTTTGCCGTTATCTTTTACTTCATGATTTACCGCCCTCAAGCGAAGCGTGTTAAAGAGCACAAAAGCTTAATGGCGGCGATGGGTAAAGGCGACGAAGTGCTTACTAGTGGTGGTCTGGTGGGTAAAATCACCAAAATCGCAGAAGACAACGATTTCATTTCAATCGAGTTGAACACCAACAACGAAGTCGTGATCAAAAAGGACTTTGTTACCGCAGTGCTACCAAAAGGTACGCTTAAATCTCTATAAAAACAGCTAGAGGATCCTCGCTGTGCTAAACCGTTACCCATTGTGGAAGTACTTGATGGTGGTGTTAACCATCGCTATCGCTGCCTTGTACGCACTTCCAAATATCTACGGTGAAGATCCGGCTATTCAAGTTACAGGGGCGCGTGGCGCCTCTGTAGATATGTCAACGCTGGATGCTGTCACTAACGCTCTTACCAAAGAGAACCTTACCCACAAATCGATTGCCCTAGAAAATGGCTCGATTCTTGTCCGTTTCAATGATACCGACACTCAATTGAGTGCTCGCGATGTCGTCAGTGAAGCGCTTGGCAAAGACAAGATTGTCGCGCTTAACTTGGCGCCTTCTACTCCTGATTGGCTGGAATCTATCGGCGCCGCGCCGATGAAGCTTGGTCTTGACCTACGTGGTGGTGTGCATTTCCTGATGGAAGTGGACATGGACGCCGCGATGGAGAAGCTAGTCGGTCAGCAAGAAGAAGCATTTCGTAGCGAGCTGCGCGATGCCAAAATCCGTTACCGTTCTATTCGTCCAACAGGTAAACAAGCGGTTGAAGTGTTGCTGCGTGATGCAGAGCAAGTGACCGAAGCGAAACAACTTTTGGTTAAAAATCATCCGGACATGACGTTTGTTGAGTCAACGGAAGATGGTCGCTATGGGTTGATTGCTACCTTTACCGAAGCGCGTCTGCAAGAGATCCGCAATTATGCGGTTGAGCAGAACATTACCATTTTACGTAACCGTGTGAACGAGCTCGGTGTGGCGGAGCCTTTGGTTCAACGTCAAGGCGCGAGCCGTATCGTAGTTGAGCTGCCAGGGGTGCAAGACACTGCACGCGCGAAAGAAATTTTGGGCGCGACGGCAACACTTGAGTTTCGTGAAGTGGATGATAAAGCTGACCTAGCGGCGGCGGCGAGTGGCCGTGCACCAGCAGGCAGTGAAATCAAAACGGATCGTAATGGTCGTCCTGTCGTGTTGAAGAAACGGGTAATTCTCGGTGGTGCAAGCATCACCGACGCCAGTTCCAGTACCGACGAATACGGCCGTCCACAGGTTAATATTTCGCTCGATAGCGAAGGTGGCAATAAAATGTCCGCCTTCTCGAAGAAGAACATCGGTAAGTTGATGGCGACGGTGTTTGCGGAATACAAAGACAGTGGTCGTCGTACACCAGAAGGCAAAGTGATTCTCACTAAGCATGAAGAAGTGATCAACCAAGCGACTATTCAGTCGGCGCTAGGACGCAATTTCCGCATTACCGGGATCGATTCTGCCGCTGAAGCGCACAACTTGGCGCTGCTATTACGCGCTGGTGCGTTGATTGCACCGATCTCCATCGTTGAAGAACGTACCATCGGCCCGTCAATGGGTCAGCAGAACATCGACATGGGTATCCAAGCGTGTATCTGGGGTATGGTGGCGGTCATGCTATTTACTCTGCTTTACTATCGTAAGTTTGGCTTGATTGCCAATGTGGCGCTGATGGCGAACTTGGTATTGATCATCGGTGTGATGTCGATGATTCCGGGTGCGACCATGACCCTACCGGGTATTGCGGGTATTGTTCTTACTGTCGGCATGGCGGTCGACGCCAACGTGCTGATCTTTGAGCGTATCCGTGAAGAGCTGCGCGAAGGGCGTAATCCTCAGCAAGCCATTCACCAAGGATATGCAAATGCGTTTAGCACCATCGCCGACGCCAACATCACCACTTTGATCACGGCGATTATTTTGTTCGCCGTTGGTACTGGGGCGATCAAAGGCTTTGCGGTGACGTTATCTATCGGTATTTTAACCTCCATGTTTACAGCCATCATCGGTACGCGTTGTATTGTCAACCTACTGTACGGCGGCAAACGTATTAATAAACTGTCGATCTAAGGCTGGGAATTGTAATGTTTCAGATTCTAAAAGCAGACAAAGCGATCGACTTTATGCGTTGGTCGAAATTCGCATTCGCGTTGTCGATTGTGATGATTGGGGCGTCGATCTTTACCCTCTCCACTAAGTGGTTGAACTGGGGATTGGACTTTACCGGTGGTACCTTGATTGAAGTAGGCTTTGAACAGCCTGCCAATCTGGAAGATATCCGTCGTGCACTTGAAAGCAAAGGTTTTGCCGATGCGACCGTACAAAACTTCGGTTCAGCGCGTGACGTGATGGTTCGTTTGCGCCCTCGTGAAGATGTCGCGGGTGAGACGCTGGGCAACCAGATTTTAAATGCGATTAAAGAAGGTACTGGCAAAAACGTTGAGATGCGCCGTATTGAGTTCGTCGGTCCGAACGTGGGTGATGAGCTCACTGAAGCGGGCGGTCTGGCGATTTTGGTCTCTTTGCTGTGTATTTTGCTCTATGTCTCGATGCGTTTTGAATGGCGTCTGGCTGCGGGTGCGGTAATGGCATTAGCGCACGACGTGATCATTACGTTGGGTGTTTTCTCCATGATGCAAATCGAAGTGGATCTTACCATCGTGGCCGCTTTGTTGACGGTAGTGGGGTACTCGCTAAACGATACGATTGTGGTGTTTGACCGTATTCGTGAGAACTTCCGCAAAATGCGTAAAGGCGAACCTGCCGATATTATGGATAGCTCGATTACCCAAACGTTGAGTCGTACGTTGATTACATCTGGTACGACCTTGTTTGTGGTCATTGCACTGTTTGCGCAGGGTGGGGCACTGATCCACGGATTTGCGACGGCATTGCTACTGGGCATCACCGTTGGTACTTACTCTTCTATCTACGTAGCTTCGGCGCTGGCGCTGAAACTCGGCATTCAGAAAGAACACCTGATGCCGCCGCAAGTGGAAAAAGAAGGTGCAGAGTTCGAAGAACTGCCTTAATCGATTTACCGCACAAACGCAAAAGCCGCTGCCAACCACAGCGGCTTTTTTCTATCTTGTGGTATAGAGTTGGCTTTATTGATGTCGGGGCGAAAATAAAAAAGCCCCAACCTTGCGGCAGGGGCTCATTCAAAAGTAATCAGCGTGACGGGCTATCGATTACTTAAGAATTGCGTCGTTACCATTCTCACGAATGTGCTTCAGCAATGATTTAACGCCGCGTGCACTTGAAGCAACGACGTTACCTGATTTCAGGTATTCTGTACCGCCGGCGAAATCAGTGATGATCGCGCCCGCTTCGCGTGCGATTAGCTCGCCCGCAGCAATGTCCCAAGGTTTTAGACCAAGCTCGAAGTAACCGTCAACACGGCCTGCGGCAACGTAACAAAGATCCAATGCAGCAGAGCCAGCGCGGCGGAAGTCTGCGACTTCAACAAACATAGCAGACATGATTTTGAAATAAGATTCAGAATGTTGCTTCTGTTTAAATGGGAAACCAGTTGCAATCACCGCACCTTGCAGATCTTTGGGTTGTTTTACACGGATACGTGCGCTGTTGAGTTGTGCGCCTGAACCACGTTGAGCGGTGAACAATTCATTTTGCATTGGGTCGTAAACACAAGCAACTTCCGTTTTGCCTTTGATGCGCACGGCGATAGAAACCGCGAAATGAGGAATGCCTTTGACAAAGTTGGTAGTGCCATCCAGTGGGTCGATGATCCATTGTACGTCTTTATCTTTACCATCAATTGTGCCGTTTTCTTCAGCAATGATACAGTGCTCTGGGTAAGAGTTTTTAATAGTATCGATAATGATCGTTTCTGCTTCTTTGTCTACGTTAGTCACAAAGTCGTTTGTGCCTTTTAGCGTAGATTCAATTTTCTCAACGTTTTCTAGTGATTTAGCAATATGGTTGCCTGCTTTTCGCGCAGCGCGAATAGCAATGTTTAGCATTGGATGCATACGAATTTCCCAACGGATGTTAAAGAACAAATGAAAGCGGCGGCGAGTATACCAGAGAAAAATGAAATGTGAAGTGGCGATTTTTTAGACGAGGCTCCTTGCATGATGTGATGAGTATCAAGAAAACGCAGCTCTACGCTCTTCGACCGAGCGATTAATTCCCTGCATGCCGCCAACAACCTAGGGCGCTAGCGAAAAATGTGCTAACATCCTGCGGTTTTAAATCAGGTGCCAAAAATTCGCATGTTAGATCAGGTCAAAGTTGTTCTCGTCGGAACGTCCCACTCAGGTAATATCGGCTCTGCCGCTCGCGCAATGAAAGTGATGGGCCTTAGCCAATTGGTTCTCGTACAACCGGAATGCGAAGTGGACGCCCAAGCGATTGCGCTGGCCTCTGGTGCCTCTGATGTAGCTTTGAATGCGCGTATTGTTTCTTCTTTAGAAGAGGCAGTGAGCGACTGCGCTTTGGTTGTTGGCTCTAGTGCTCGCTCGCGTACTTTGGAATGGCCGATGCTTGAGCCAAGAGAGTGCGGTGAGAAGATGATCCAAGAAAGCAAGCAAGGTGCGGTGGCCCTGGTTTTTGGTCGCGAGCGTACTGGCTTGACCAACGAAGAGCTGCAAAAGTGCCACTATCACGTCTGCATTCCAGCCAATCCAGAGTACAGCTCATTAAACCTTGCCATGGCGGTACAAACGCTCAGCTATGAAGTGCGTATGGCGTACCTGAATGATCAGCAAAGCCAGTACGTAGCAAGTGCTGAAGTAGAATATCCTCGACACAAAGAGTTAGAACTTTTCTATCAACATCTCGAAAAGGTGATGCTGGCAAGTGAGTTCATCAGTCCAGATCAACCTAATCAAGTGATGAACAAAATGCGTCGTCTGTTCAGTCGTGCTCGTCCGGAAGCGCAAGAGCTTAACATTCTGCGCGGCGTGCTGACAGCGATTGAAAAATCGCAACTGAATAAAAATAACCCTTAAAAATTAAGGGATGAATACCTGAGTAAAATAGTCAAATAAATACTTGACCGTTTTGGTCGGGTATGGAAAAATGTATCCATTGTAAAAGTGTGGATACGGTGTGTTATGAAACTGACCTCTAAAGGAAGATATGCGGTAACAGCAATGCTGGATGTGGCGCTGCATTCGCAAAAAAGTCCTGTTCCTCTGGCTGACATTTCTGAGCGTCAGGGGATTTCGCTCTCTTATCTTGAGCAGCTTTTTTCTAAATTGCGTAAAGCAGGCTTAGTTGCCAGTGTGCGTGGTCCTGGTGGTGGTTACCGCCTAGGCGCTGATGCTTTCTCCATTTCTATTGGTACGGTGATCGCGGCGGTTGATGAGTCGGTTGATGCGACCAAGTGTCAAGGCAAAGGTGACTGCCAAGGCGGCACGCGTTGCCTAACACACACTATGGCGTGATTTAAGCTCGCGTATTAGTGACTTCTTGAACAACATCACTCTTGGTGAGCTGATGAGTGACAATGAAGTCCTCGAAATTTCTGACCGTCAGGAGATAACCCTAGCGGTAAATCATGGGTTGGCTAACAAAAATACAAGCACCGCGCCCATCGGTGTAAATTTCCGCTCTTAAGCGGTCAGCATGTTTACATTGGAGTGAAGAATGAAACTGCCTATTTATCTAGACTATTCGGCAACGTGCCCCGTTGATCCTCGCGTCGCTGAGAAAATGGTTCAGCACATGACGATGGACGGTATTTTTGGTAACCCGGCGTCACGTTCTCATCGTTACGGTTGGCAGGCGGAAGAAGCGGTAGACACCGCTCGTGAGCAAATTGCCGATCTGCTTAATGCAGACCCACGTGAAATTGTTTTCACTTCGGGGGCAACCGAGTCAGATAATCTGGCAATCAAAGGCGCGGCCCATTTTTATTCGAAGCAAGGCAAGCACATTATTACTTGCAAAACAGAGCACAAAGCGGTGCTCGACACGACTCGCCAACTAGAGCGTGAAGGTTTTGAAGTGACTTACCTTGAGCCGGAAGCGAACGGCATTATCGATCTGAACAAACTCGAAGCTGCGATGCGTGACGACACGGTTCTCGTCTCGATCATGCACGTCAACAATGAAATTGGCGTGATTCAAGACATTGCTGCGATTGGTGAACTGTGCCGTGCGCGCAAAATCATTTTCCACGTGGACGCTGCGCAATCTGCCGGTAAAGTGGCGATTGACGTTCAAGCGATGAAAGTGGATTTGATTTCACTCTCAGCACACAAGATTTACGGTCCGAAAGGTATCGGCGCACTGTACGTACGTCGTAAACCACGTATCCGTCTTGAATCGCAAATGCATGGCGGTGGTCATGAGCGCGGTTTCCGCTCTGGTACTCTGGCCACGCACCAAATCGTTGGTATGGGCGAAGCGTTCCGTATCGCTAAAGAAGAGATGCAAAAAGATTACGACCATGCATTGGCATTGCGTAACCGTCTGCTTGATGGCGTTAAAGACATGGAAGCGGTCACTGTTAACGGCGATCTTGAGCAGCGCGTACCACATAACCTCAACGTGAGTTTCGCTTTCGTTGAAGGGGAATCTCTACTGATGTCGCTAAAAGATCTTGCGGTTTCATCAGGCAGTGCATGTACTTCAGCCAGCCTTGAGCCCTCTTACGTGCTACGTGCACTTGGCTTGAATGACGAACTGGCTCACAGCTCGATTCGTTTCTCCTTTGGTCGTTTTACCACCGAAGAAGAGATTGACTACGTTATTGAACAGATCCGTGTAGCCGTAAACAAGCTACGCGACATGTCTCCTCTATGGGATATGTACAAAGATGGGGTTGACTTGAACACGGTTGAGTGGGCGCACCACTAAGCGCAAGTTAATCCAGAGCAATTTATAGAGGATTCGAGGGAAATATCATGGCATACAGCGAAAAAGTAATTGATCACTACGAGAACCCACGTAACGTTGGTTCGTTTGACAAAGATGATCCGTCTATCGGTAGTGGTATGGTTGGCGCACCCGCTTGTGGTGACGTAATGAAACTGCAGATCAAAGTGACGCCAGAAGGCATCATCGAAGACGCGAAGTTTAAAACCTACGGTTGTGGCAGTGCGATCGCATCCAGCTCACTGGTTACTGAGTGGGTGAAAGGCAAGAGCATTGAAGAAGCGGCGTCGATCAAAAACTCTGAGATCGCCGAAGAGTTAGAGTTGCCACCAGTGAAAGTGCACTGCTCTATTCTCGCCGAAGACGCGATTAAAGCCGCAGTTGCGGATTACAAGAAAAAACACCAACTTTAAGCCACTCTTTACAGCTATAATGGGAGCCTTTTCGCTCCCATTAGAATCGTCAACACATTAACTAAGGTGCAGTATGGCCGTTACACTAACAGAAAGCGCAGCAAGTCGAGTAAGAGCATTTCTTGATAACCGTGGTAAAGGGATTGGTTTGCGCCTGGGAGTGAAAACCACTGGCTGTTCAGGAATGGCCTATGTGTTGGAGTTTGTTGATGATCTGAATGAAGAAGACGAAGTATTCGAACATTCAGGCGTGAAAGTAATTATCGACAAGAAAAGTTTGGTGTATCTCGACGGCACCCAGCTCGACTACGTCAAAGAAGGGTTGAACGAAGGCTTTGAGTTCAATAACCCGAATGCGAAAAGTGAATGTGGTTGTGGTGAAAGCTTCAACGTCTAATGACTGAAGTTCTGGGCCTGATGGCTCAGAACGTTTAATCAAGGGCCAGAACTCGATGAATCACTTTGAACTATTTGGGCTACCAACTCAGTATCAGCTGGATGGTAGCCTTCTTTCTTCTCAGTTCCGGGAATTGCAAAAGCGCTTCCATCCGGATAACTTTGCCACCGCCTCTGAGCGGGATCGCTTGTTAGCGGTGCAAAAAGCGGCACAAATCAACGACGCTTACCAAGTTTTGAAACATCCCATTTCACGCGCGGAATATTTATTGGCGCAAAATGGGGTGGAAATTCGCGGCGAGCAACAAACCTTGCAAGACCCCATGTTCCTCATGGAGCAGATGGAGCTGAGAGAAGAGCTCGAAGCGATCCCAAGCGCTTCAGACGCACAAGATGTGCTGGCAGAATTTGATGCTCGAGTGAGCAAAATGTATAAGCAGCATCTGAGTGCGATAGAGCAAGAGCTTAACGCGGCTTTGTGGCAGCAAGCCGCAGATCGCGTTCGTAAGCTGAAATTTATTGCCAAATTAAAGAACGAAATCGAACTAGTGGAAGAGAAACTCTTCGGCTAGTTGAAAAACAAGGATCCATCATGGCATTACTTCAAATCGCAGAACCGGGTCAGAGCTCGGCACCTCATGAGCACAAGCTCGCTGCTGGTATTGATCTCGGCACAACCAATTCACTGGTTGCTTCGGTACGAAGTGGTGAGGCCACCACATTAAAAGATGAGCAAGGCCGAAGCCTACTGCCTTCGGTTGTGAATTACGCCAGTGAAACGCTTCTGGTCGGTTATGAGGCAAAAGCCCAAGCGGAAATTCAACCTGAAGAGACGATTATCTCCGTTAAACGTCTGCTTGGTCGATCATTGCAAGACATTCAGGCGCGCTATCCTTCTTTGCCTTATCAGTTCAAAACCAGTGAGAACGGTTTGCCCGTGCTGCGTACTCAGCAAGGTGATAAAAACCCGATTGAAGTGTCAGCAGACATTCTCAAAGTACTGGCAAAACGCGCAGAAGAGACACTGGGTGGTGAACTTGCTGGCGTGGTGATTACCGTTCCCGCCTATTTTGATGATGCGCAGCGTGCGGGCACCAAAGATGCCGCCAAACTTGCAGGTTTGCATGTACTGCGTCTGCTCAATGAACCGACGGCGGCGGCGATCGCCTATGGGCTTGATTCTGGTCAGGAAGGCGTGATTGCCGTCTACGATTTGGGCGGCGGCACCTTTGACATCTCTATTTTGCGTCTTTCGAAAGGGGTGTTTGAAGTACTGGCCACTGGCGGTGATTCTGCACTCGGCGGCGATGATTTTGACCATCTGCTGGCGGATTATCTCAAAGAAAAAGCAGGGCTGGTTTCTCCGCTCTCTGCTGAGCAAAATCGAGTGCTGCTCAATATTGCCACGGCAACCAAAATTGCTTTTTCTGAACAAGAAAGCGTTGAGGTGGATGTCTTTGGCTGGAAAGGCGAGGTCACCCGTGAACAGTTTGAAGAACTCATTCGCCCGTTAGTGAAAAAAACCTTGATGTCCTGTCGCCGTGCGCTAAAAGATGCTGATGTTGAGACGGACGAAGTGCTGCAAGTGGTGATGGTTGGTGGCTCCACTCGTACCTTGTTGGTGCGTGAGATGGTCGGCGAATTTTTCGGCCGTACCCCACTGACGAGCATTAATCCAGACGAAGTCGTGGCAATTGGTGCGGGTATTCAGGCTGATATTTTAGCTGGTAACAAACCGGATTCAGAGATGCTACTGCTGGATGTGATCCCGCTGTCGCTCGGCATTGAAACCATGGGTGGTTTGGTGGAAAAAATTATCCCGCGCAATACCACCATTCCTGTCGCACGCGCTCAGGAGTTCACCACGTTTAAAGATGGTCAAACCGCAATGAGCGTGCACGTGGTGCAAGGTGAGCGCGAAATGGTTAGCGATTGCCGTTCTCTGGCTCGTTTCTCGCTTAAAGGCATTCCGCCGATGGCGGCAGGGGCTGCGCACATTCGTGTGACTTATCAAGTGGATGCTGACGGCCTGCTGTCGGTGACCGCCATGGAAAAGAGCACTGGAGTGCAGTCTGAAATCCAAGTTAAACCATCTTATGGCTTGAGTGATAATGAAGTCGCCAACATGTTACGTGACTCGATGACTTATGCCAAAGAGGACATGCAAGCGCGTGCGCTGGCTGAGCAACGCGTTGAAGCTGACCGCGTGATTGAAGGGCTGATTTCTGCGTTGCAAGCCGATGGCGATGCGCTGTTGAATGAAGACGAAAAACAAGCGCTCTTGCAAGCGATTGAATCTTTGATTGCGCTGCGTAACGGCGATGATGCCACAGCGATCGAACAGGGAATTAAAGACACGGATAAAGCGAGCCAAGATTTCGCATCGCGTCGCATGGATAAATCGATCCGTGCCGCTCTGGCTGGCCAGTCAATCGACACTATTTAAGAGATATTAAGTATGCCTAAGATTATTGTACTGCCTCATGAAGATCTATGCCCAGAAGGCGCGGTGTTAGAAGCCCAAGCGGGTGAGACTGTGCTGGATGTTGCACTGAAAAACGGGATTGCGATTGAACACGCGTGTGAGAAATCTTGCGCCTGTACAACCTGCCACGTGATTATCCGTGAAGGCTTTGACTCTCTTGATGAAAGTGACGAATTAGAAGACGATATGCTCGATAAAGCTTGGGGGCTTGAGCCGGAATCGCGGCTTGGTTGTCAAGCGAAGATCGCTGATGAAGATCTGGTGGTTGAGATCCCGAAATACACGCTTAACCACGCCTCCGAAGATCATTAATCATCCACAGCAGCACAGAGGTGCTGCTTTGGCTAAACGCGCTGAGGAAAAGTTATGAAATGGACAGATTCGCGAGATATCGCTATCGAACTGTGTGAAAAGTTTCCTGATATGGATCCTAAGACGGTTCGCTTTACCGACTTACATCAGTGGATTTTAGAATTGGACGATTTTGACGACGAACCAAACCGTTCCAATGAAAAAATCCTCGAAGCGGTTATCCTGTGCTGGCTGGATGAGTGGCAATAAAACCCAGCTCAGTTAACAATTTTTATTAAAAAAGACGGACCTTATGGTCCGTTTTTTTATCAAGTTGACATTTCTGCCCTACATAATGCTAACATCCGTGGGTTATTAAAAAAGAAAGGCGCAGGTAACGCCGTTATAAGGCAAGGAGAAACCATGTCTACACAGATGTCTGTATATTTAAGCCAGGAGGCTGCGGCTCCACAGTGGGGTGAAAAAGCACTGGTCTCGTTCAATGACAACGGGGCGACCATTCACCTCGGTGAAAAAACCGACTTGGTGAAAATCCAACGTGCGGCGCGTAAATTCGATGGCCAAGGCGTAAAAGCGGTGATGCTCGCGGGCGAAGGTTGGAACCTTGATGCCGTTTGGGCGTTTTATCAGGGCTATCGCAGTCCAAAGAAACAAAATCAGTTGGAATGGGTTGCGCTCGAAGAAAAAGCGCAAGCGGAATTAGACGCTCGTATTAAAGCAACCGAGTTTACGCGCGATATCATTAACAAACCGGCAGAAGAAGTCGCGCCACGCCAATTGGCCACCATGGCGGCGGAGTTTATTCGTTCAGTGGCACCAGAGGGCACCGTCACCGCTCGCATCGTTAAAGACAAAGATTTGCTAGCTGAAGGTTGGGAAGGGATTTACGCGGTGGGTCGCGGTTCTGAGCGCACCTCGGCGATGTTACAACTCGACTACAATCCAACCGGTGATGAAAACGCGCCAGTGTGGGCCTGTTTGGTCGGCAAAGGCATCACGTTTGACTCTGGCGGTTACAGCATCAAGCCATCCAACTTTATGGACGCGATGAAAGCGGACATGGGCGGCTCCGGCACCATCACTGGCGGCTTGGGCTTAGCGATCATGCGTGGTCTGAATAAACGCGTGAAGTTGATCTTGTGCTGCGCAGAAAACATGATCTCCGGTCGAGCGCTGAAATTGGGTGATGTCATTACCTACAAAAACGGCAAAACGGTTGAAATTATGAACACCGACGCAGAAGGGCGTCTGGTTTTGGCTGACGGCCTGATCTACGCGAGTGAACACAATCCTGAACTGATCATCGATTGTGCGACCCTGACTGGCGCGGCCAAAAATGCACTGGGTAATGATTACCACGCACTTCTGACTTTTGACCAAGCGCTAGCGCAACAAGCGCTAGCGGCCGCAGATGAAGAGAAAGAAGGCTTGTGGCCTCTGCCGCTGGCGGAATTTCATCGTGAAATGTTGCCTTCAAACTTTGCGGACCTGTCGAACATCAGCGGTGGTGACTATTCGCCGGGTGCGAGCACCGCAGCGGCGTTTCTTTCTTACTTCGTGCAAGACTACCAAAAAGGTTGGCTGCATTTTGACTGTTCTGGCACTTACCGTAAGTCTGCCAGCGACAAATGGTCAGCGGGCGCAACCGGCATGGGGGTTTGTACCTTAGCGCGTATTCTCACTGAACAAGCGAGCAAGTAAATTCACTAAGGCAGCCGTTTTCGGCTGCTTACTATAACAACGAATGAAGTAAAAGGACTCCTTATGGCTCTAGAGAGAACATTTTCTATTATCAAGCCCGACGCTGTAGAACGTAACCTGATCGGTGAGATTTACCATCGCATCGAGAAAGCGGGGCTGCGTATTATTGCCGCTAAAATGGTGCAACTGAACGATGAGCAGGCCAGTGGCTTTTATGCAGAACACGAAGGAAAAGCGTTTTTCCAACCACTTAAAGAGTTTATGACCTCCGGCCCTATTATGGTGCAAGTGCTGGAAGGCGAAAATGCCATCGCTCGTTACCGTGAGTTGATGGGAAAAACCAATCCAGAAGAAGCCGCGTGTGGCACGATTCGTGCCGACTATGCGCTGAGCATGCGTCACAACTCAGTGCACGGTAGTGATAGCCCAGCATCGGCTGAGCGTGAAATTGCCTTCTTTTTCCCTGAGTCAGAAATCTGTCCTCGTTAATCGTTTAAGCAGAACAAACCCAGCCGTAAACGCTGGGTTTTTTGCTTTCTGTGTGCTTTTTTTTGCCATTGAGCAAGGTTCTTAAGTCGGTTTAAAACTCGGTTAAAAAATAATCGCAGAGGATTTAATCTCTTAGCAAATCCGGGGTTTTACAACCCTTGTTGTCACTGCGTAAAGCCTGTACAATTCGCGCCCTTAATCTTGATCAGTCATTGAGAGGCAACATGAGCACTGGGAAAATTAATCTACTCGACTTTGATCGCCAAGGCATGCGTGAGCTTTTCGCCCAAGAGTTAGGCGAGAAAGCATTTCGTGCCGATCAGGTTATGAAGTGGATCTACCATTTCGGTGTGGATGACTTCGATAACATGACCAACATCAACAAGAATTTGCGCGAAAAGCTCAAGCAGAAATGTGAAATTGTCGCACCGGTGGTCTCTGAAGCTCAGCACTCATCGGATGGCACTATCAAGTGGGCAATGCGCGTTGGCGATCAAGATGTTGAAACCGTCTATATTCCTGAAGAAGATCGCGCGACCTTGTGTGTCTCTTCTCAGGTGGGGTGTGCGTTAGAATGTAAATTCTGCTCAACGGCACAGCAAGGTTTTAACCGTAACCTCAAAGTATCGGAAATTATCGGTCAAGTATGGCGTGCCGCGCGCGAAATCGGTCTGGAAAAAGAGACGGGTCGACGCCCTATCACTAACGTGGTGATGATGGGGATGGGCGAGCCGTTACTTAACATGAAAAACCTTATCCCGGCACTGGAAATTATGCTCGATGATCTCGGTTTTGGTCTGTCAAAGCGTCGTGTCACTGTATCTACCTCTGGTGTAGTCTCTGGCTTGGATCAGATGACAGGCAAAATTGACGTCGCTCTGGCCATCTCTTTGCATGCGCCGAACGACAAATTGCGTAGCGAAATTATGCCGATTAACGATCGTTGGGATATCCAAGACTTCCTAGCATCCGTGCGTCGTTACATCGCATCATCGAATGCCAACCGTGGTAAGGTCACGGTGGAGTATGTTTTACTGGATCACGTTAATGACGGAACCGAGCATGCACATGAGTTGGCGCAATTGATGAAAGACACCCCTTGTAAGATCAACTTGATCCCATTCAACCCGTACCCAGGTTCGCCATATAAAAAGCCAAGCAACTCGCGTATTGACCGCTTCCAAAAAACCTTAATGCAATACGAGCACACGGTCACTATCCGTAAAACTCGCGGTGATGATATCGATGCTGCGTGTGGCCAATTGGTCGGTGATGTGATTGACCGAACCAAACGGACCGCGGTACTCAAAGCGGCGAAGGGAGAAACCATCGAAATTCGCGCGCTGTAACCGTCTTCGAACTATGTCAGCCAGAGCCATGCTCTGGCTGTTTTGTTTCAATCTTTGGGCGCTTTTTGTCCACCATTTCTGGTCATTTTCTGCGTTATTGGACGATAGTTCGAATTTCTTGTGTCAAGTTTTGGACAAAAGCTTGAGCTGAGGGTAAATTTCTCAGCAAAGAGTTTTTGTCAATTCAAGACATTGGCTTATCATGAGTAAAGCATGTTTAGTCTTGGCGGATAAAACGTGCCAGAAATCTTCCCAATGGCGCAATAGATAAGCAGCCAATTAGATTGGGGAAGCCTTTTTATAATCTGAACAGCAGATTATTCACTCTTAAACACACGCCGGAATAACGATAAAGAACAACAGAGCGCGGGTGTTAATTTATAAAAGATTTTAAGAAGTTATGACGACAGAAAACGAAACTTTAGCACAAACATCCGATAACACTGCGCCGACAATGGACGTTGGTACGTTACTTAAGCGTAAGCGCGAAGAGCTGGGTTACAGCCAAAAACAAGTGGCGGATCGCCTGCGGTTACGTCTGGCGGTGATCGAACAAATCGACAACAACCAACTGGCTACCGATCAAGTCGCCACCTTTACTCGCGGCTATTTACGCTCTTACGCTCGATTGGTTGGTGTGGATGAAGCAGTTGTGTTGGCTGCCTTGGATGATGCGGGCGATGCGCAGCACCAAGAGCAAGAGATGCAAAGTTTTTCTCGCAAGACCAAAACGGAAAAACACAACAGCCGTATCATGCTCATCACTTGGGGAGTGTTTATCATTATTACCGGGATTTCTTCCCTGTGGTGGTGGCAAAACCAGCAAGATAACAGCCTTGCCCAATCGGTGAACGATACTGCGGTGGTCGATGTGCCAGCGGTGATGGAAGAGAGCGATAACGCCCCCGCGCTAGATGACGTGGTCGTGCAAGAACTGACGGTTGCTCCTGAGGAGGTCTCTCCTTCAGTTGAAGCCCCTTCTTCAGACGCGACGCCTGAGGAAGTGCTTATCGAAGAGCCTGCTGCGGTTGAAGCCGAAGTGGCTGAATCTGTGCAAACCTCTGCAACGCTGGCGGACGATCAACAAGTGATCACCATGACCTTTGAAGCCGATTGCTGGATCCAAGTGAAAGACGCTCAGGGCAAGACATTGATTTCTGGTATCCGCAAAGCGGGACAAGATCTTGAGCTCTCAGGAGAAGCCCCGTTTAAAGTCATTTTAGGTGCGCCAGAAGGCGTCGCCATGACATTTGCAAGTGAACCTGTCGACCTTTCTCGGTATACTGCAGGCAAAGTAGCAAGATTCACCTTACCTTTATAAAGAATTATGCACAACGAATCTCCAATTATCCGTCGTAAATCGACGCGTATCTACGTGGGTAATGTTCCTATTGGTGATGGTGCACCGATCGCGGTGCAGTCCATGACCAATACCCGAACCACCGACGTTGAAGCCACGGTCGCACAAATCAAAGCACTGGAAAAAGTGGGTGCTGATATTGTTCGTGTTTCTGTGCCAACCATGGATGCCGCTGAAGCATTTAAACTGATTAAGCAGCAGGTATCGGTGCCGTTGGTGGCCGACATTCATTTCGACTATCGCATCGCCCTGAAAGTGGCGGAATACGGCGTCGATTGTTTGCGAATTAACCCAGGCAACATAGGGAACGAGGAACGTATTCGCTCGGTGGTTGATTGCGCTCGCGATAAAAATATCCCGATCCGCATTGGTGTTAATGGCGGTTCTTTGGAAAAAGATCTGCAAATGAAATATGGCGAACCGACCCCAGCCGCTTTGGTGGAGTCGGCGATGCGCCACGTTGATATCCTAGATCGTCTCAACTTTGATCAGTTTAAAGTCAGCGTCAAAGCATCGGATGTCTTCCTTGCGGTTAATTCCTACCGCCTACTCGCAAAGCAAATCGACCAACCACTGCATTTGGGGATTACCGAAGCAGGTGGTGCGCGTGCGGGCTCGGTGAAGTCGGCGGTTGGCCTTGGTATGCTACTGGCCGAAGGCATTGGCGACACCTTGCGTATCTCGCTGGCAGCGAATCCAGTCGAAGAGATCAAAGTCGGCTTTGATATTCTCAAATCGCTGCGCATTCGCTCGCGTGGTATCAACTTTATTGCCTGTCCTTCCTGTTCGCGTCAGGAATTTGATGTTATCAACACGGTGAATGCGTTAGAAGAGCGCTTAGAGGACATCATCACGCCGATGGATGTGTCGATCATCGGTTGCGTGGTAAATGGCCCGGGCGAAGCGGAAGTGTCTCACCTTGGTCTGGCAGGCAGCAACAAGAAGAGCGCTTTCTATGAAGACGGTAAGCGTCAGAAAGAGCGTTTCGATAACGATGACTTGGTGAATCAGTTGGAAGCTAAAATTCGTGCTAAAGCGGCGCGGATGGATGCCAGCAACCGCATCGACGTGAAAGTTCACGATTAATCTCAATACTCGTTACGTTCAGCAAACGAACGGGTAATCAGCAACATTACGGTAACTATTGTGGCAAAAACAATTCAAGCAATCCGAGGCATGAACGACTGCCTCCCAACTCAATCACCGCTGTGGCAGAAACTAGAAAACACAGTGAAGAATGTCATCAGCGCCTATGGCTACAATGAAGTGCGCATGCCAATTGTTGAGATGACCCATCTGTTTAGCCGCGCTATTGGTGAAGTAACCGATGTGGTTGAGAAAGAGATGTACACCTTTGAGGATCGCAACGGCGATAGCCTGACCTTGCGTCCGGAAGGCACCGCGGGCTGTGTTCGCGCCGGGATCGAAAATGGTCTTTTGTACAATCAAGAGCAACGCTTGTGGTACATCGGTCCGATGTTCCGTCATGAGCGCCCACAAAAAGGTCGTTACCGTCAGTTCCACCAGTGTGGTGTCGAAGTATTTGGCTTGGATGGCCCAGATGTGGATGCTGAACTTATCATGATGACTGCGCGCCTATGGCGTGAACTGGGCATCGACAAGCACGTGCGTTTAGAGTTGAACTCGATTGGTTCACTGGAAGCGCGTGCCAACTACCGCAGCGCACTTATTGAGTTTCTTGAGCAACACATCGAAGTGCTTGATGAAGATTGCAAACGCCGTATGCACACCAACCCACTGCGCGTACTGGATTCTAAAAATCCAGAGGTGCAGGCGATTTTAGGTGATGCGCCACGTCTGGCCGATTATCTGGATGAAGAGTCCAAGCAACATTTTGCAGGTTTGTGTGAACTTCTTGACGCTGCTGGCATCGAATACACAGTCAATCAGCGCCTCGTTCGCGGCTTGGATTACTACAATCGTACGGTTTTTGAGTGGATTACCGAGAGCCTAGGATCGCAAGGCACAGTGTGTGGCGGTGGTCGTTACGATGGCCTCGTTGAGCAACTTGGCGGTAAGCCAACGCCAGCGGTTGGTTTTGCCATGGGGCTTGAGCGCTTAGTATTGATGCTCGAAACCCTAGAGCTTACTGACGTGCGTCGCAGTGTCGATGTGTACGTAGTCACTGCGGGTGAAGGGACGATGATGGCAGGCATGAAACTGGCTGAGCAATTACGTGAGTCGCTCCCCGGCGTGCGTGTAATGAATCACTTTGGTGGTGGCAACTTCAAGAAGCAGTTCAAGCGCGCAGACAAAGTCGGCGCAGTATTTGCGCTCGTGCTGGGCGAAAATGAAGTGGCAGATAGCACTGTTGTGCTGAAAGATCTCGCGGGTGGTGAGCAAAACACCTACGCGCAAGCTGAAGTAGCGACAAAAATCGCTGAACTGATTTAAGTACGGCAATTTCGAATTTAAATGGCAGGAAAACCTGCCATTTTTGAAGTTTTAAAGAGGACAGGAAGTGGAAGTTTACAATACTGAAGAAGAACAAGTAGAAGCGATAAAAGAGTGGTGGAAAGAGAATGGCAAAGCCGTGATTATCGGTGCTGTTGTTGGTCTTGGCGGTCTTTTTGGTTGGCGTTACTACCAAGATTCTGTGACTTCGGCTCGTGAAGCAGCTTCTCAAAGCTATACTTCCGCAATGAATACTCTGCAAGCGAAAGGCGTGGACGCTGCGTCGGATGTGCAAAGTTTTATCGATGGCAATGAAGTCAAAGAGTACTCCGTGCTGGCGGCGTTGCAACTGGCGAAAACACAAGTGGATGCAGGCGATCTTAACGCTGCGTTAGTGCAGTTAAAATGGGCTCAAAGCAACAGTAAAGATGCTGCCATTGCGCCTCTTGTCAGCTATCGAATTGCGCGTATCGAAGCAGAACTGGGCAACTTTGATGCGGCAAATGCTGAACTGGCTAAAGTGAGCAACAAAGGTTGGACTGGCCGTATTGCCGAACTGCGTGGTGACATTGCTCTGCGTCAAGGTGATAAAGAAGCAGCATACGCGGCTTACTCGGAAGCCCAACAAGCAGAAGATGCTGGTCAAACACTGCAGATGAAGCTTGACGATCTGGCGAAATAAGGACTTCATGGCATGAAGAATGTGTTCAGAAGAGCCGTATTAGGACTGATCACGGTTGGTATTCTTGCGGGTTGTGCCGGTGAAGAAGACACCATCGTTATGGCGCCAGTGCCTCAGGTAAAAAGTCAGTTTACCCCAAAGAGTAGCTGGAGTGCTTCGGTTGGTGATGGTGTTGGTCATTACTTTTCTAAGCTCGCCCCCGAATACGCTTACGACAAAGTGTTTATCGCCAGTCGTGATGGGGAAGTCAAAGCACTTGATCCGCAAAAAGGCAGCACACTTTGGCGTGCGCAGCTTGGCAAAGACGGCAGCGCGAAGTTGTCGGGTGGCATCACCGCAGCCTACAGTCAGGTTTTCATTGGCAGCGAAAATGGTGAAGTGATCGCGCTAGATCAGGAGACTGGCGAAGAGAAATGGCGCGTAGCGGTTGCGGGTGAAGTCTTAGCCAAGCCGGTAGCGGAAGGCAGTCTGGTGATTGTGAATACCAGCAATGGTATCCTCATCGCGCTGGATCAAACCAATGGTGAACAGAAATGGGCGATTAGCACCGATGTACCCAATCTGACCTTACGTGGTGATAGCACGCCAGTGGCGGTTTCTGGTGGGGTATTTTGGGGCACAGCAAATGGTCGATTGGCTGCTGCAATCGTCGAACGCGGTCAACTGATTTGGCAGCAACCTGTTGGCACTCCAAAAGGCGCGACCGAAATTGATCGTCTGGTCGATGTCGATTCCTCGCCGATTTTGCTCGGTGGCACCTTGTACGTAGTGGGTTACAACGGCCAACTGATCGGGATTGATTTGCGCTCAGGTAAAGCAACGTGGAAGCGCAATTACTCTTCAGCGATTGATATGGCGACCGATGGTAGCCGCTTGTTTCTTGTCACGGACAAAGATCATTTAGTCGCGGTCGATGCCCGTAGTGGTACCGAACTGTGGGAAAATGCTCAGTTGCAACACCGCTTGCTGACTGCACCAGTGATCGTCAACAACTATCTGGTGGTTGGCGACAGTGAAGGTTATTTGCACTGGTTGGACAAAAGCACGGGTGAATTTGTTGCACAGCAGATGGTCAATGATAGTGGTTTTGCCGTGGGGCCGACTGTATTGCCGGACGGTTATCTGATTGTGACTCGTAATGGCAAAATAAAGAAACTGACGCTCAGCGAATAATATCGTGATATAATTCACATTCGGCTCCTGGCTGGTAACGGCTAGGAGCCGTTTTATTGCTGGAAACTTTTGTAAAACTTAAAATAAAACATGTGGTTATAGGTAAAGGCTTGGTGTGGGTTGTGCTAACTCCCGTCGTTACCTATAACTACATACGAACAGATTATTGTAGAGGTTATTATGGTACCTGTTGTTGCCCTGGTTGGGCGTCCGAACGTAGGTAAGTCTACCTTGTTCAACCGTTTGACTCGTTCTCGTGACGCATTAGTGGCAGACTTTCCCGGTCTGACGCGAGATCGTAAGTACGGTCAGGCTAAAGTAGGCGAACACGACTTCATCGTGATTGATACAGGTGGTATCGACGGTTCTGAAGAGGGCGTTGAAACCAAGATGGCGCAACAGTCACTAGCGGCGATCAACGAAGCCGATGTGGTGCTGTTTATGGTAGATGGTCGTGCTGGCCTGACATCCGCCGACGAAGCGATTGCTGCGCATCTGCGTAAAATCGAAAAGCCAGCCATGCTAGTGGTGAATAAGATCGATGGGATTGACGCCGATGCCGCCAGTGCCGATTTCTGGCAGCTGGGTGTCGATGATATGTACCAGATTGCCGCTGCGCATGGTCGTGGTGTGACTGCGTTGATCGAACGTGCACTCGATCCTTTCTTTGACAACATGCTCAGCGCTGGTAAAGAAGGTGAAATTGAAGATTTGACCGAATTTGCTGACCAAGATGAAGAGTCGCTTGATTACAGCGAAGAAGAAGCGGAAGAAGCGTTCAAACGTCTTCAAGATCAGCCGATTAAGCTGGCGATCATTGGCCGTCCCAATGTGGGCAAATCGACGCTGACCAACCGTATTCTCGGCGAAGAACGTGTCGTGGTGTATGACATGCCTGGAACGACTCGCGACTCGATTTACATCCCAATGGAGCGTGATGGTCGTGAATATGTGTTGATTGATACCGCTGGTGTACGCCGCCGTGGACGCATTAACGAAACAGTAGAAAAATTTTCTGTGGTGAAAACGCTTAAAGCCGTCGAAGATGCTAACGTGGTTCTACTGGTGATTGATGCGCGTGAGAATATCTCTGATCAGGACTTGAGCTTGCTCGGTTTTGCACTCAATGCTGGTCGTTCAATTGTCTTGGCGGTCAATAAGTGGGATGGCCTAGATAATGAAGTGAAAGAACATGTGAAGAAAGAGCTCGATCGTCGTCTTGGTTTTGTCGACTTTGCGCGTATTCACTTTATCTCTGCGCTACACGGTACAGGTGTGGGTCACTTGTTTGAGTCGGTACAGGAAGCGTATCGCTCTGCGACCACTCGAGTCAGTACCTCAGTTTTGACACGCATTATGAAAATGGCAACCGAAGATCACCAGCCGCCAATGGTTCGTGGTCGTCGAGTTAAACTGAAGTACGCCCATGCTGGTGGTTACAACCCGCCAATTATCGTGATTCACGGTAACATGGTGCGCGAGTTGCCGGACTCTTATAAACGTTATCTGATGAACTACTACCGTAAGTCATTGGATATCATGGGTACACCGATTCGTATTTTGTTCCAAAACAGCGAAAACCCATTTGAAGGCCGCACCAGCAAGATGACGCTCTCTCAAGAGCGTGCGCGTAAGCGTATGGTTTCAGCGGTGAAGAACCGTAGTAAATAAACCGAGCTTTATATCGAATGCCCAAGTTTTGACTTGGGCTTTTTTTTATCTACTATTTCTCTTCAGCCTAGAGTTGAGTGTGTATTGTCGCAAACCAGCCTTGAAAAGATCGATCTTAAAAATCCTGCAATACGAGTTATTAAGTTAATTTAATGGAATTTTTGTCTGTTTAAAATTGAAATGCAGAACATGTAACTTATGCTTTCGGGCTATGGTGATATAAATATTCTTTTAGACGCTGATCGCTGATCAAATTTCAATAAGCAGACGATCAATATAAGATCGTGCAAGCGTGTTTCAGCTCAGATTATAGCCATTTTTTCTGTGTTATTCTTTTGCCCCAAATATCAGGGTGACTAAAATGTCACCGAAATAATAATAAATCATCGCCATGTAGCGTAAAGTCACGACAGAAGAGTACAGATTATGGACAGCAACAAGCTTTTGCAGGCTCACCGTGCGGTGAATAGCCTGCTGGGTAAATTGGCTCTTGGGCTGGAGAAAGATCAGCTCAATCAAGAGATCATTTCACTGTCTGAACAGCTCTTTGGTGCACGTAAAGCTTCGATCTTAAGGTTTGATCCCCAACGAAATACTCTGCACGTCGAATATGCTCCTTCTTTACCCGACTTTTACAACCAAGCAATCGAAGGGGTAAGTATCGGTGAAACGGTGGGATCTTGCGGCGCTGCGGCTTTTCTACGGCAAACGGTGGTTGTTGAAAACATCAAGCTTCATCCTAATTGGCAACCTTATCTCGCGTTAACGCAAAAAGCGAATCTACATGCTTGTTGGTCGGTCCCCGTTTTGTCACAAGATGAGCAAGTGCTGGGGACCTTTGCGATTTATAGCGATAAGCCGTCTTTCCCTTCAGAAGCTGAGCTGGAAATACTGCAGATGTTAGCTACCTTGTACGCGGTCGCGTTAGAGAAATATCAGTGTGAACAGCAGCTTTATGACCATGTTAACCGTGATCCTCTCACCCAATGTTACAATCGGCGAATGTTACTGCAATCTCCGCATCAATTGTTCTCTACACAGGAACATGGGCAAGCGGTGGTGGGGTGCTTTTTTGTCGATGTCGATGATTTTAAATACATCAATGATCGCTTTGGGCATGATGTGGGCGATCAAGTCTTAATTGATCTCGCGCAGTGGCTGATGACTCGCAGCCCGCAAGAAGCCATGATTGCTCGTTATGGCGGTGATGAGTTTGTCATCATTGCGACTTTTGCTTCCGAGCAAGACTTTGAGCACTTTTATCGCCAGTTACGCATCGGGATCAAATTGTTCTTTGTCATAGAAGATTATTCTGTGGCTGTCAGTATTGGCGCGGCATGCACACTGGCTCGAGGTGCGATTGATCTCAACAAACTGATTCGCCAGGCTGATCTCAGCATGTATCGTGTCAAGCGCCAGCATCGTGGCATCAGTGCAGGTTTAAGCTGAAAGGTCACAATCACAAGTTTAAGTAAGGTAAGCGTTATGAATGAAAATCTCTGCCCACAGTGTCAAAACGAATTGCAATGGAATGGCCAATATCATTGCCAGCAGTGTGAGCAAGATTTTAAGAAGGTAGGATTTTGCCCAGAATGTACGGCAGAATTGGAAAAACTGCAGGCGTGTGGCGCTGCAAACTACTTTTGTAATACGTGCAATGAACTCAAATCCAAATCTCGAGTACGGTTTGTCTTTCAGTCCATCAGTTAACGGTTGAGCGAATCTCACCGTCCATTAAACGGGTGACCAGAGTGTCACCTGTTTTCGTTTGTGCCTGGCGGGTTATCACATCGCCTTGTGCATTTTGCGTGATCGAATAACCACGTTTGAGGGTCGCTAGTGGGCTGACAGCATCCAGCTTTTCTGCCGCCAGAGCAATATGGTGGCGAAACGACAGTAATTTTCGCTCCATCGCATCTTGCAGCGCCTGTTCTGCTCGCGCCATTTTGTTTTGTTGTTGGCTAATTTGGCGAACGGGTGACTTGAGTTGTAATTGATGAAAAGCGCGCGAGAGTGTGTTTTCTCGTTTGGCGAGATATTTTTCCATCGCCCGTTGCAGTTGAATTTGCAGCTCATCGGCTTGCTGCGCTTGGCGCAACAAACGATAGCGGGGATGCTGTTTCTCCAGGCGATGAGCAAATTCAACCACTTGACGATGTTGTGCGCTTAGGTAGTGGCGCCATGCACTACGCAGTTTCTGTTCTAGGCTGAGAAGCGCTTGATCTTTATGGCTGTGATCACGGCTGACCAGCTCCGCCGCCGCGGATGGGGTCGGGGCACGCAAGTCGGCAACGAAATCGGCGATGGTCACGTCAATTTCATGCCCTACCGCGGAAATGATGGGGATCTGACTGGCGGCAATGGTACGAGCGACAATCTCATGGTTAAAGCACCACAGATCTTCCAATGAACCGCCACCACGGCCAACGATCAGTACATCACACTCATCGCGACTGTTGGCCCTGCCGATAGCTTGAGCGATCTGAATCGCCGCTTCTTCTCCTTGAACCAAGGTGGGGTAGATAACGACAGGCAGAGACGGATCTCGCCTTTTCAGTACATCGAGAATATCAAACAGCGCCGCACCCGTTTTGGAGGTAATGACACCGACACACTTAGGGTGCTCTGGGATCGGCCGTTTGTTCGATTGGGCAAACAAGCCTTCGGCGGCTAACTTCATTTTGAGCGCATCAAATTGCTGCTGAAGACGACCATCGCCTTCCGCTTGCATGCTTTCGATGATTAACTGATAGTCGCCGCGCGGCTCATAGAGCGAAAGTCGAGCACGCACCAGTACTTGATTGCCGTTGATGGGTTTAAAAGAGACTTGGCGGTTGTTACCGCGAAACATGGCGCATTTAACTTGGGCCATCGAATCTTTAAGGGTGAAATACCAGTGACCAGAGACCGGAGCAGAGAAGTTAGAAATCTCACCAACTAACCACACAATCCCCATTTCATTTTCGAGTAACAGACGAACTTCAGAATTTAAACGCGAGACGGTGAAGATGTTTTGATTGGTCAGAGAAGACAAAGCTAATCCCGTGGACGTGGGTATGGAAGTTAGCCGCAATATAATACATAGCAAGGGGTTGAATGCAAGAAAAAAATCAAAAAATTTGTGGTCAAGCGATTGCGTTGACCGTATAATCCGTCCGCAATATCTAATCCAAATGCAACTGAGTCACATGACGAGTTGTCCTCATTACGCGAAACGATGAGATTGGGTTGTTCTTTTTACTTATCTAGTTGTGAGATATTGCAAATGCTAAGAATTGCCAAAGAAGCGCTGACATTCGATGACGTACTGCTCGTGCCAGCACACTCCACCGTTCTCCCAAACACCGCTGACCTTCGCACTCAGCTGACCAAGAACATTACCCTCAATATTCCGATGATCTCTGCTTCTATGGATACTGTGACGGAAGCCCGTCTGGCTATCGCATTAGCGCAGGAAGGTGGCATAGGCTTTATCCACAAAAACATGTCCATCGAACAGCAGGCTGCTGAAGTTCGCCAAGTGAAAAAATTTGAAGCAGGTGTGGTGAGCGATCCGGTGACGGTCAGCCCTGACGCGTCTATCGCGGATGTGGTGGCACTTACAGAAAAACACGGTTTTGCCGGTTTCCCAGTGGTGACAGAAAGCAATGAACTGGTGGGTATTATCACCGGTCGTGACGTGCGTTTTGTCACTGATCTTTCTAAGAAAGTCTCTTCTGTGATGACGCCAAAAGCGAACCTTGCAGCGGTCAAAGAAGGTGCAACCCGCGCAGAAGTGCAAGAAAAAATGCACGAAGCACGCGTGGAGAAAGTGCTGGTGGTGAATGATGAGTTCCAACTGACCGGCATGATCACTGCAAAAGATTTCCATAAAGCAGAACGTAAACCGAATGCGTGTAAAGATGAGCGTGGTCGTTTGCGTGTTGGCGCTGCGGTTGGCGCCGGTGCGGGCAACGAAGAGCGTGTTGCTGCACTGGTTGAAGCGGGTGTTGACGTATTGCTGATTGATTCTTCACACGGCCATTCTGAAGGCGTGCTGCAACGTATTCGCGCGACTCGCGAAGCGTTCCCTCATCTTGATATTATCGGCGGCAACGTGGCAACGGCTGCGGGCGCAAAAGCACTGATTGAAGCAGGCGTAAGTGCAGTGAAAGTGGGCATTGGCCCAGGTTCTATCTGTACGACGCGTATCGTAACGGGTGTGGGTGTGCCACAAATCACTGCGATTGCCGATGCTGCTGAAGTGGCTAATCAATACGGTATTCCAGTTATCGCTGATGGTGGTATCCGCTTCTCTGGCGATATTTGTAAAGCGATTGCGGCGGGCGCTTCTTGCGTCATGGTCGGCTCAATGTTTGCGGGTACTGAAGAAGCACCGGGTGAAGTCATTTTGTTCAACGGCCGCTCTTACAAAGCTTACCGTGGCATGGGCTCATTGGGTGCGATGTCTCAAGGTTCCTCTGATCGTTATTTCCAATCTGATAATGCAGCAGACAAGCTAGTTCCAGAAGGCATTGAAGGCCGTATCGCTTACAAAGGCCGCTTGAAAGAGATCGTTCACCAACAAATGGGCGGCCTGCGCTCAAGCATGGGTCTGACGGGCAGCGCCACCATCGAAGAGATGCGTACCAAAGCCGAATTTGTACGTATTACTGGTGCCGGTATGCAAGAGTCTCACGTTCACGACGTACAGATCACCAAAGAAGCGCCAAACTACCGTTTAGGCTAATCGCTTCGACAAGGATAAGTGCAACGTAAACGTTTGCTTTTTCCTTGAAGCATTGATGAGAGGCGAGTAGACTCGCCTCGTTTTCTTAACCAGCTTAAAAAAGACTGCCCAAAATGACTAAAAATATTCATGACCAACGTATTCTGATCTTGGACTTCGGTTCTCAGTACACTCAGCTTGTTGCGCGCCGTGTACGTGAAATTGGTGTTTACTGCGAGCTGTGGAGCTGGGACGTTGAAGAAGCGGATATTCGTGAATTCAATCCAGATGGCATCATTCTTTCTGGTGGCCCAGAGAGCGTAACGGAAGAGAACTCTCCGCGTGCGCCTCAATATGTATTTGATTCTGGAGTGCCTGTACTGGGTGTGTGCTACGGCATGCAAACCATGGCTGAGCAACTAGGCGGCAAAGTGTCGACTTCGGATGAGCGTGAGTTTGGTTACGCTGCGGTCAAAGTGTCTGGTGAATCTGCGCTGTTTAAAGATCTTGAATTGACGCAAGATGTTTGGATGAGTCACGGCGATAAAGTGATCGAGATCCCTGCAGATTTCGTTAAAGTCGGCGAGACAGACACTTGTCCTTACGCCGCTATGGCCAATGAAGAGAAGAAATACTACGGCGTTCAGTTCCACCCAGAAGTGACGCACACCAAAAATGGCCTACAAATGCTGGAGAACTTTGTTCTTGGTGTGTGTGGTTGTGAGCGTCTGTGGACCTCTGAGTCGATCATCGAAGACGCCGTGGCGCGTATTAAAGAGCAAGTGGGCGATGATGAAGTTATCCTTGGCCTTTCAGGTGGCGTTGACTCTTCCGTGGTTGCCATGCTGGTTCACCGCGCTATCGGTGACAAACTGACTTGCGTATTTGTTGACAACGGTCTGCTGCGTTTGAACGAAGGCCAGCAAGTAATGGACATGTTCGGCGACAAATTCGGTTTGAATATCATCAAAGTCGACGCTGAAGAGCGTTTCCTTGAAGCGCTTAAAGGCATTGATGAACCTGAAGCGAAACGCAAAACCATTGGTCGTGTTTTTGTTGAAGTGTTTGACGAAGAGTCGAAGAAACTGAAAAACGCGAAATGGTTAGCTCAAGGCACCATTTACCCAGACGTGATCGAATCTGCGGCATCGAAAACGGGTAAAGCGCACGTGATCAAATCTCACCACAACGTGGGCGGTTTGCCAGAAGACATGAAAATGGGTCTGGTTGAGCCACTGCGTGAGCTGTTTAAAGATGAAGTGCGCAAGATTGGTTTGGAGCTAGGCTTGCCTTACAACATGCTTTACCGCCACCCATTCCCAGGCCCGGGCCTTGGTGTGCGCGTATTGGGTGAAATTAAGAAAGAGTACTGTGACTTGCTACGTCGCGCCGACGCTATCTTCATTGAAGAGTTGCATGCGGCCGATCTGTACAACAAAGTTTCTCAAGCGTTTACCGTGTTCCTTCCTGTGCGTTCAGTCGGCGTAATGGGCGATGGCCGTAAATATGACTGGGTTGTGTCGCTGCGTGCGGTGGAAACCATCGACTTTATGACCGCACATTGGGCGCATTTGCCGTATGAATTCTTGGGTAAAGTATCCAACCGCATTATCAACGAAGTGAATGGCATTTCTCGCGTGGTGTACGACATCTCCGGCAAACCGCCTGCAACCATCGAGTGGGAATAATCCTCACTAAGAAGTCTGTTCGACAAACCCTGAGCTGTGTCTCAGGGTTTTTTATCTCTGGTTCTCTCATTTTGTTGGTTTTGGAACAGGGCAGGCATAAGTGATGTCGTAGGATGTTGTGCGGTTTTCATCTCATCAAAATGACTCGCATTTCTCATGTTTACCCGCATTTGTTACTGCCTAGTTTGTCGATAACGGTCTAATCTGCTGAGTAAATTCACTGTGTAGAGTAGAGGATAAAACGATGAACATCTCCCATCTGTCGCTGTTGATTGGCTGCGCACTGGCGGCCGGAACGCAGGCAGCGATGACGATTCAGCCCGACCCGCAAAATGCGAATGGCTACTTGGTTTCACGTGCAGAGTTGCAAGCGGCGGAACAAGCCAAAACGGCCAATCCCATGTATGCGATTTGGTCGCAAGCCCTGCAAACACGCCCCAACTCCGTGGTGGAAGCGATAGAGCCGGGGGCCAGCAGCAATCCAGAAAACGTGAAACGAGTCGAACGTGTGTTCCCGCAAAGCGAGTGGGATTTCTTAACCCAGATGGCGGCGCCGGAGTACACCTACACCCGTTTTTTGCGTGCAGTGGGCAAGTTTCCTGCTTTTTGTGGGGAGTATAATGATGGACGAAACGCGGATGCGATTTGTAAAAAGTCCATCGTGACCGCATTTGCTCACTTCTCTCAAGAGACTGGTGGCCACATTGCCAAAGATAATGTTTCAGATAACCCTTTAGCTTTGGAAGAGTGGCAACAAGCGTTGGTGCATGTGCGTGAAATGGGCTGGTCTGAAGGCCAAGCGGGTTACACGACAGGCTGTGGTCAAAACGATTGGCAGAATCAGCGCTGGCCATGTGAAGCCGGTCAAGGCTATTTTGGTCGCGGCGCTAAACAGCTCTCTTATCATTTCAATTACGGCGCGTTTTCCGAAGTGATGTTTGACGGCGATGCGACAGTACTGCTGAAAAATCCTGCGCTGGTGGCGGACTCTTGGCTCAATTTAGCTTCGGCAATCTGGTTTTTCTTAACCCCGCAAGCCCCCAAACCCGCTATGCTGCACGTGATTGATCGCACTTGGGTTCCGTCTCAGCGTGAAAATGATGCCGGGATTGGCTATGGCTTTGGCACCACCATCAATGTGATCAATGGCGGGATAGAGTGCGGTGAGCAAAACAAAAACAAAGGCCAGCCAGTGAACCGTATTCGCTACTGGGAAGGGTTGGCGGAGCATTATCAGATCCCGATTGAAGCTGATGAGAAAAACACCTGCTGGCAACAAACGCCGTACGGCAGCTTAAATCTTAATGGTGCGACTGATGTGTTGTACACCAACTGGGATGGTAACTGGAAATACTATGCAGATCGCCCAGGTGGCTATTCGTTCGAGTGTGAGTTAGTTGGCTTTCAAACGGCGTACTCTGCTTTGGTGCCCGGAGACTACGAAAAATGCGTGAGCAATTTTTATGGCTCACACGCTAGCTGGCCGCAAGTACGAGTGGTGGATAAACTCGATCCTGTTGATCCCGGAACTGAGCCGGGCGGCAATGGTTGGGAGAGCAGTAAAGTTTACCTAGCGGGCGATCTTGTGACTTACCAAGGCGCGACCTATAAAGCGAAATGGTGGACTCAAGGGGATGATCCAAGCAAAGGTGGCCCATGGGAGCTAGTGGCGGGAACGCCATCGGAGCCTACGCCAACACCAGATCCGGTTTCCACGCCGGATCCGACTCCAGATCCCACCCCAACACCGGACCCAATTCCCGATCCGACACCAATTCCAGACACGTTTGTGCAGTGGGAACCGGGATCAAGCCAAGTGGCCAATGGTGACAAAGTGACGTACAACGGAAAATGTTTTGTGGCCAAAAATGGCCCGGGCGTATGGGAAACCCCGACGCAGTCCAACTGGTTCTGGGATGAAATATCCTGTCAGTAAAAGAAGTTAGCCAAAGAGGCTCTGCATGCGCGGGGCCTCTCTTTTTAACTGGCTTTATCTGGAAACTTAGTTTGCACTTTCGCCTTCTATCTTTTATCCAAGGCTCAATTAAAATCCGCGCGTAATTTTTATCAACATTTTTGAAAGGTAAGTGCCGATGTCTACTAAACTGGCTAACCCAGCGCCACTCGGTCTGATGGGTTTTGGTATGACCACCATCCTGCTTAACATCCATAACGCAGGTTTTTTCCCAATCGACTCTATGATTCTGGCAATGGGCATCTTTTACGGTGGTCTGAGCCAAGTGATCGTCGGCATCATGTGCTTTAAACGTGGCGACACGTTTGGTACGACTGCCTTCACCTCTTACGGTCTTTTCTGGCTGACTTTAGTCGGTTTGATCGTGATGCCAAAAATGGGCCTGCCAGCCAGCCCTGCACCATTCATGGGATGGTACTTGGCGCTATGGGGGATTTTCACCGGTTTCATGTTTATCGGTTCTCTATGCTACCCAACGGCGAAGCAAGTGGTATTCGGCTCACTGACTATCCTGTTTGCGCTATTGGCGGCACGTGATTTCACCGGCAGCGAACTGATCGGCACCATCGCTGGTTTCGAAGGTATTTTCTGTGGCGCAAGCGCGGTTTACTTTGCGATGGCGCAAGTGCTGAACAACGAATACGGCCGCACTATTCTGCCAATTGGTGAGAAGAAAGCACCAGCAGTGAAAGCGCAAGAGCTTGCTGCTTAAGCTGAAAATTTTGGGAACAGTTAAAAGGGGTTAGCCAGTGGCTAACCCCTTTTTTGCGTTGTATATACTCGGTGAGTCCACACTAGGTTACTACGTGTTGGGTGAGCTGACAAAGGTGGCTAAAAAATTAACTCAGTAGCAAGACGTCACAAAGTTGTAGGGTAGGAGGAGGCGAGATCGAGTATGATCGGCGCTGTTTCTGACCATGAATAACGGATTGATTATGCTGCGTGATTATGACCTAAACCTACTAACCGTGTTTGATGCAGTAATGACTTTAGGATCTGTCAGTAAAGCGGCAGACAAGCTAAATATGACTTCTGCGGCGGTGAGTCAGAATTTGGCTCGATTGCGCGAACAAATTGGAGAACCACTGTTTGTGCGCCAAGGGCGTGGATTGCAGCCGACTCAGCACGCACTTAATATGCACAAACATATTTCACAGGGGCTAAGCGCCATTCGTTTTGGGTTGGAAACGGATGCCTCCTTTGACCCGGCAACCAGCAAACGTGAATTTGTTATTGGCGGTCATACTTACTTTGATTTAGCCGTGTTGCCTCAGTTACTACAAAGGGTCGGCCAGATTGCGCCCGATATCACCGTCAATTTAAAGTCCTATGAAGATAACCATTTCACCCCCAGTCAGGTGTTGAGTGAACGGGAAGCGGATCTTTTTTTGTCGTCATTGCCCATCAGCCACCCTTCTATCATCACTTTGCAAGCCGCACAGGAAGAGTTAGTGGTGGTGTATGCCAAAAATCACCCTCGTCTTAGCGGGACGCTTACTAAGGAACAGTTTTTTGCAGAGAAGCATACTGCGTTAAACAGCCGCCGTTTTGGTAATTACATGTTTTCCAGCTTAGTTGAGCAAGCCCTCCCGACGCGTAAAATTCATTATCAAAGTGATTCCATGCTTAACTTGATGGCTACGGCAGCGATGACGGATTTGCTCTGTTTTACGCCAAAGCGCTTAGCTGATATGTGGGCCGATAAATTTGGCTTACAAATCCAACCATTGCCGTTTGAAATACGCGCCGTTCCTACGTTTATCTGTTGGCATAAAGCCAAGCAGCAAGATAAAGGATTGATCTGGCTGCGTGAGCAAATTGAGGCTGTTCTCTCTGAATAGTTAAGCAATGCTTAACTATTGATTATCGTTTGGCGAATCGTTCTGCAGCAATTTCTCTCATATTCTTGTCCTTGTTCCCTAATGACTAAGAAAGAGAGAAATCGAATGAAAACAGTCTATAAACCCACTCTGTTGGCGGTATTGATTACCAGTTCTGCACCTGTATTGGCGCATTCTTTTACTGCAGAAACCAAAGCACCGAGTGCGACTACGCAGGCTTTTGCTGCGGAGCAACGTAGTACGCTACCGTTTGCCGACAAAGAAGATTTTAGATTGGTCGAGAAAGGCCTGATCGCACAGCAAAAAGATCTCCAAATCAAAGATGCCAGCGGTAAAGTGGTTTGGGAACTGGGTAACTACAGCTTTTTGCTGGATGGTCGTGACTACGACAGCATTCACCCAAGTTTGCAACGTCAGGCGCAACTGAATATGCACCACGGTTTGTATAAAGTGTCTGAGCGTATTTATCAGGTTCGTGGTTACGATTTAGCCAATATTACCTTTGTTCAAGGCGACACAGGTTGGATCGTGTTTGACCCACTCACAGTGCCCGCCACAGCCAAAGCCGCCTTGGATTTTGTAAACCAAGAGTTGGGCGAGCGTCCGGTGAAAGCGGTGGTTTACAGCCATGCGCATGCTGACCATTTTGGCGGCGTGAAAGGAATTGTGAGCCAAGAGCAAGTGGATCGTGGTGAAGTGCCGATCATCGCACCAAAAGGTTTCTTAGAGCATGCCGTTGCTGAGAACGTATTGGCGGGGAATGCCATGTCGCGTCGTACCACGTACCAATATGGTAACGTTTTGCCGAAAGGGGCAACGGGTCAAGTCGATGCGGCGATTGGTAAAAACGTAGCGCAAGGTGAAGTGAGCCTGATCGCACCAACGAAAGTGATCACTGAACAAACTGAAACGCTAGAGATTGACGGTGTAACGATGGAGTTCCAGAACACGCCGGGAACCGAGTCTCCGGCAGAGATGAACACCTACTTCCCACAGTTTAAAGCCTTGTGGATGGCAGAGAACACCGTCGGTGGTTTACACAACGTCTACACTCTGCGTGGTGCGGAAGTCCGTGATGCCAAAGCGTGGAGTAAGTACATCAATGAATCGATTCATATGTACGCGAAAGAAGCGGATGTGATGTTTGCCTCACACACATGGCCGCGTTGGGGGAATGACAACATCAACCATTTCCTACGTAAACAGCGTGATATGTACGGTTACATCCATGATCAGGCTCTGCGCCTGGCCAACCATGGTGTCACGATTAATGAGATTCAGGACGAGTTTCAAGTGCCGGATGTGTTGGCGCACGAATGGTACAACCGAGGTTATCACGGCAGCTATCATCGCAATGCCAAAGCGGTGATCAACAAGTACCTAGGTTACTTTGATATGAACCCTGCCACCTTGCGCCCGCTTTCTCCTACTGACGCTGCACCCAAATACGTTGCTGCAATGGGCGGCATGGCCAATGTTCTCAAGCAAGGACAGGCTGCGTTTGATCAAGGTGAGTACCGTTGGTGTGCGGAGATTGTCGATAAAGCCGTGTTTGCAGAGCCGAGCAATCAGCAAGCGCGTTACTTACAGGCGGATTGTTTGGAGCAATTGGGTTACCAGAGTGAATCTGCCGGTGAGCGTAACACTTATTTGATGGGCGCTTATGAGCTACGTAACGGTGTACCCAATGTGTCGGCAACCAAAACGGCAGGTGCGGATACCGTGGTTGCGATGGATACCGAACTGTTCCTCGATTATCTAGGCGTGCGTCTTAATGGCGATAAAGCAGCAGGTACTGATTACACCATTAATTTTGTCTTGCCAGATGTAAATGAGAAGTTCTTGGTTGAGTTGGAAAACGCCCATTTGAATAACTTAAAAGGTATTCAATCTGATAAGCCAGATATGACGCTGACGATCAATCGTGCCGAGCTAAATAAAGTACTGATGGGCAAATCCACCATTCAACAGTTAGCCAAAGAGGGTAAAGCAACCATTGAAGGCAACGCGAAAGCGCTGACCGATATTGCCGGAATGTTAGATGACTTTGAATTCTGGTTTAACATCATTGAACCCAAAGTGAAGCAATAATCCTTCAATAGAGCTTTGGAAAATAAAAAGGGGTTAGCCACTGGCTAACCCCTTGTTTTAGTACCCCGTAGGGCAATACTGCTTTTTCTTATTATGCGATGTTGTGTGTTGCACTTCCGTAGAAGTTAGAGTGAAGGCTGCTCCACGGCACGGGTGGCTTTATCATCCGCTTGTGGCGCTTGACCAGTTTTACGCTTGTACTTCTCTTCCCAGTAAGTTGCACCTGTAATGCCGAGTTTTACCGGGTTAAAGATAAACTCTGTCACGCCTTGCTTTTGTTGTTCTTCATAATCTTGCAGCGCTTTGAGAGCGGGTTTAGACATGAAGAAGATGATCAGAATACCAACAATGTTGAGCCACGCCATCAAACCAACACCGACGTCACCCATTGCCCAAGCTAAGTCTGCGGTTTTCACCGTACCGTAGAACACCACAGAGATCAGCACCACTTTCAGAACAAACATCAGGCCATCGACTTTAAAGGTGCGACGGATGTAAGCGATGTTGGTTTCAGCGATGTAGTAGTAAGCCAAAATAGTAGTAAAGGCAAAGAAGAACAGTGCAATGGCGATAAACGGTTTACCGACGCCAGGCAGCGCGCTTTCAATCGCCATCTGTGTATAAACAGGGCTGTTGGCAGCGATGTCTGCGGCAATGTTTTGTACCAAGAAACCTTCGGCACCGTGTACGTTGTAGGCACCGGTAATCAGGATCATAAACGCGGTTGCCGAACAGACCAGCAGTGTATCAATGTAGATAGAGAAAGACTGTACCAGACCTTGCTGCGCAGGGTGCTCAACACTGGCCGCAGCGGCTGCATGAGGGCCCGTACCTTGGCCTGCTTCGTTCGAGTAAACACCACGTTTTACCCCCCAGCCAATTGCCGCACCAATACCAGCCATTGGTGTGAACGCATCACCGACAATCATGGCAACAATACGGGGTACTTCACCGATGTTGAGTAGGATGATGACGAATGCGGTGATGATGTAAGCCAACGCCATGAAAGGCACCACCACCTGAGTAAAGCTGGCAATACGTTTTACCCCACCGAAGATGATGAAAGCGAGGATGACTGAGATAACCGTACCAGTGAAAATTTTCGCAAAACTGAAGGTACCGATAGCGGTGTCAATCATATCACCTGAACCGAATGCCGCTTCAACCGCATTGCCGATGCTGTTGGACTGAACGCCCGGTAGCAGCACGCCACACGCAAAAATGGTCGAGATGGCGAAGATCCACGCATACCACTTCTGCCCCATGGCTTTTTCAATATAGTAAGCGGGACCACCGCGGAACTCGCCGTTGTCTTCTTCTTTGTAGATTTGCGCCAAAGTGGATTCGGCATACGCGGTTGCAGCGCCGAAAAACGCCACTACCCACATCCAGAAAACCGCACCCGGGCCACCGAAGCCGATGGCGGCAGCAACGCCGGCAATGTTACCTGTACCCACACGACCAGAGAGTGAAACGGCGAGTGCTTGGAAAGAAGAGATACCTTTGGTGGAACTTTTGCCAGAAAGAAGCAGACGCCACATTTCAAAGAAATGACGGACTTGCACGAAGCGCGTCATGATGGAGTAGAACAGACCTGCGCCCAAGCACAGATAAATCAGTGCTGGGCTCCAAATTATTCCATTCAGAAAATCAACGAATGACTGCATGAGTATTTTCCCTGTTGTGTGTTTGTAGTGTTTGTAGTGTTTGTTTTGAGTGTTTTCTGTTCGGTATATTAATCTTTTTGTAACTCAAATGTTAACCAAAATATCTACAAACTGTCAGGTTCGTGATTGTGAACACAAAATGCTAACGAAATGTTAAAACTCGGTCGGGTTTACCGCAATTGGTGAAAGAGGAGAGGTTTTAATAGATATTGCTGATAAATGCAGAATAATGCATTGCAGTAACAGACAGAACTGGTGTCTGAGTGTCACTGCAATTGGTCAGGATATTAGAGTGATCTGCTGTTAACTGGCGTAACGGAAGTAATCTAAGCCAGAAATGGGCTTTTGCTGTTCGCCGCTAATCACTTGCGCCAACAGGTGGCCAGAGCCGCACGCCATGGTCCAGCCAAGTGTTCCGTGTCCGGTATTGGTATAAAGGTTGCCTATCGGTGTGCGGCCAATCAGTGGCGTACCATCGGGCGTCATTGGGCGAAAGCCCGTCCAAAATTCGGCTTTAGCAAAATCACCGCAGTGTGGGAAGAGATCTTTCACCACCATCGCAATCGTTGCTTTGCGCTTTTCAGGAATGGCGGGATCAAATCCAGCCAACTCCGCCGTGCCCGCGACGCGGATTCGGTCGTCAAAGCGCGTCAGCGCCACTTTATAGGTTTCGTCCATCACGGTGGATACAGGGGCTTGCTGCGCATCGCTGATTGGCACCGTCAGCGAGTAGCCTTTGACCGGATAAACCGGAATGTCGATGCCTACGGTCGCCAAAAGCGAGGTGGAGTAACTTCCCATGGCCACCACGTACACGTCGGCTTGTAAGTCGCCTTGGTCAGTGGCGACGGCGATCACCTGATTGCCTTCGGTTTTCAGCGCTTGAATTTGCGTGTTGAACGAGAACGTCACCCCGTGCGCTTTCGCCAGCTCCGTCATTTGTTGGCAAAAGAGATAGCAATCGCCCGTTTCGTCATCGGGCAGGTATAAACCGCCAGTCAGCTTGTCACTGACTGCGGCAAGCCCGGGCTCTTGCTTGATGCATTGCTCTACGCTCATACGTTGAAAGCGAGTGCCACTTTGTTCAAGCAGTGCAATGTCCTTTTCTATCGCTTTGAGCTGCTTTTGATTGCGGAAGACTTGCAGCGTGCCTTGCTGACGGCCTTGATACTCAATGTGGTGTTCTTGACGCAGCGCACTCAGGCACTGTCGGCTGTGATTGGCGATGCCGAGCATACGAGCTTTGTTGATTTGGTAGCGGCTGAGCTGGCAGTTGCTTAGCATTTGCGTCGCCCACTTGAACAGTTGCGGATCGAGCGATGGTTTGATTTTTAGTGGCGCGTGCTCTTCCAGCAGCCAACGGATGGCTTTTTGCGGAATGCCCGGTGCGGCCCAAGGCGAGGAATAGCCATAGGAAATTTGTCCGGCATTGGCAAAGCTGGTCTCTTCACCGCTGCGTGACTGCCTATCGACTACGGTCACTTGATAGCCCGCTTTTTGCAAATACCATGCACTCATTAAACCCACGACACCGCTGCCTAACACCACTGCTTTCATCGACGTTCTCCTCGTTAGAAACAGCGTGAGTTTCTATTGTTTACAAGCCAGTAACAATCGATATAAATTAATCGCAGCTTATAGAAAAACTAAACGCACAATGACGACATTAATCAAAAGTAGTCACCTTGCCGCACTTTATACCTTTGTAGAAGTGGGAAAACACACCAGCCTGACAGCGGCTGCCAAGCAGTTGTGCTTAACCACTGGGGCGGTGAGCCAGCAACTTCTCCAGTTGGAACAGCAACTTGGTTTTAGTTTATTTGAACGGCACTCGCGCGGTATTCGCTTCACTGACAAAGGCCGACAACTGCATCAGTGTGTCAGTGTCCACTTAGGTGAAATAGAGGCGGAAGTGGGGCGTTTGCGTCAAGAGCAGGGGCGAGCGCAAGAAGTGCGCCTCAAGTTGACACCGTCATTTGCTTTCAAATGGTTGGTGCCCAAATTGGACAGTTTTCATCAGCAATATCCGGAAATTCAGATCCAAATTTTCGCCGAAGGGGCGCTGGTCAACAGTGACACCCGAGATTTTGATCTGGCGATCGATTACCGCCCTCATCCCTATCGTCACCCCAATGCCGAATTGCTACTGGATGAGTCTTTGTTGCCGGTAATGAGTGGCAAATATTTGCACGCTCATCCTTGGCTGAGCAAGGCCAATTACACTCAACAAGAGTGGGCCAGCGTGGTGCTACTGCATGATGCCATGCCGTGGGAAAAAGCGGCCCGCGATTTTGAATGGCTCAGTTGGATGGCCGAGCGGCGCTTGGATCTACCGACCGATCGTGGCCATTTCTTTAACCGTACCGATATGGCGATGTCGGCGGCTGAAGCGGGCGTTGGCATTGCCATGGCGCGTATGGCGCTGATTGACAACGAACTGGAGAGCGGGCGTTTGGTTTCTCCCTTTCAGCCGATCAAAGCCAACGCGGGTTACTACTTGATCCGCAATAGCGAGAACGACAGTACGGCGGCGTTTATCGCGTGGCTCAAACGGCAAATTCATTATTGAGTTGAAACTCAATAATGGGCATCTACACTTAGTCTGACAGCGAAAGTGCGTATCCGCGCTTTTCGTTTGACACAACGAGGCAGCAAAATGAAGTCAGATAAAGGCCGATGCCGCTATCAAAATCCTGATGGCTGGTGCTGCGATCAACCCAGTGGTGAGTCGGGCCTCTGTTATTGGCACGATCCCGAGATAGATAAAAGCAACGACGATGTAAAATCTCAGGTTGAGCAATGGGCAGCAGAAGGTAAACCTTTAGACGGATTTCAGTTGGCAAAAACAAATTTGGCGGATCTTAATTTGGTCAATCGTGGCAGCAAAGTGGGTTACCAGTGCCGTGAGGCCGATTTTTACCGTGCCGATCTCAGTGATGCGCATTTTTTTGGCTTAGATCTGCGCGGCTCGTCGTTGATGAAGTGCAAACTGGTCAGCGCCAATTTGCATTGCGCGCGGCTAGAAGGGTGCAATCTACTCGGCGCGGATCTTTCGCGAGCACGGCTGGAAAACATCGATTGGGGCAGCGAGCTCAAGCAGGAGCGTCAAGCTCGGCAAGCCAAGCAAAAGGGCGATCTGCACAAAGCCGAGTCGCTGTGGCAGGAAGTGGAAGAGGTGTGCCGTGGCATTCGTAAGCAGTGTGAAAAGCAGGGCTTATTTGAAACGGCTGGGATGTTTTTCAAAAAAGAGATGCGTTTTCGCCGCTATCAAATGCCGAAGATGAGCATGCAGCGTGTTCTTTCCAAGCTGGTGGATATTTTTTGTGGCTACGGCGAAGATCCGTTACGCGTGGTGCTGTTTTCCATCTTCCTCATTTTGGCTTGCGCCAGCGCATATTTCTTTCTCGACACCACTTCTGCTAACCCGATTTACGCCGACATGACGGGTTGGAAGTTCTATCTGTTTGAGTTTTTGAACGCGGTCTATTTTAGTGTTGTGACCTTCACCACCCTCGGTTACGGCGATATCTCACCGGTGGGGATGGCGCGCTTTATCGCCGCCCTCGAAGCCTTCCTAGGCAGCTTCACCATGGCGCTGTTTGTGGTGGTGTTTGTCAAGAAGATGACCCGATAAAAAATGGCTCACTTGAGAAAGTGAGCCATACGTTTGTCGATTGAGTTACGTTAAAGCACTTTCCGTTTGGGAAGATTGGCGCTCTTTCTCTCGAATAAAATCGTTAAACTCGATACGAGCATTTTGTGCCGCTTCAGAGGCTTGCAGCTTGTGCTCTTTGGCCGTCATGGCGGCTTGTGTCAGACGTTGGATCTCTGCGAGTTGCTCTTCTGGCGCATCGCCCAGCTCTAGCCCGCTTTCACCGCGAGCAAGTGCCTCAGAACGAATCACTTTTTTCAGCGTCCAGATCGCGTCAAGGGCTTCACGCTCTTGCTTGGCCGCTTCAATCGCTTCATCTTTCAAGCGCTCAAATTTAGCTAGCGCTATGCCTTCTCGTGACCACGGATCCACATCAGGAAAATCTTCGATATTAATAACGGGATCTTCATAGCCTTCCTGATGTGACAAATCCAAGCTTGCGGCTTTAATGCCAGAGATCATCAGCATGATGGCGATGCCTAATAGCGGTAAACCACCGACAATCGCGGCGGTTTGCAAGGTCGCTAAGCCGCCCATAAACAAGAGGATAGAGGGCATGACTGACAAGGTGAAAGCCCAGAATAGTCGGTTCCATCGCAGCGGATCTTCGGTGACGTTATTTTGCACCACGGAAGCGAGAATAAACGAAATCGAGTCGAAGGTCGTCGCGGTGAAGATGACGCACAAAATGGTAAATACGGCTATCACCAAGGTGCTTAGCGGGAGTTGTTGTAAAATCGCAAAAATCGCTCGAGTGGCTCCATGTTGATTGAGGATTGCGACCACATCCAACTGTCCTGACAGTTGCAATGATAAGCCAAAGTTACCGAGTATCATAAAATACAGCGCACAACCCATGGAGCCAAAAAAGATAGAACCTGACACCATTTGTTTGATGGTACGTCCGCGAGAAATACGTGCGACAAAAAGCCCCATGCTGGGCGCAAACACTAACCACCAAGCCCAGTAAAAGATGGTCCAATCTTGAGGGAAATGAGTATCTTCAAATGGACCATAGCCACCAAATGGCTCTGCCCAAGTGGCCATGACAAAGAAGTTGGAAAGCATACGACCAATCGAGTCCAGCCCTGTTTCCAGCATAAACAGCGTGGGGCCAGTGACGAGAATAAAAGCCAGTAGGGCCAAAGCGCCCCAAAAGTTAATATTACTCAACACCTTAATGCCTCCATCCATTCCTTTATAGGAGGAGTAAGCAAACAGGGCGGTACACAGTAGCAATACGCCAATTTGCGATAGCGTGGTCGATGGGATGCCAAATAGGTAACTGATCCCTTCGTTAATTAGCGGAGCGGCAAGGCCAAGTGTGGTTGCTGCTCCGCCAAGTAGGCCAAAGATGAACAGCACGTCGATCACTTTCCCCAGTTTGCCATGACTGCGCGCTTCACCGATCACGGGCATTAACGCCGCTGAAATTTTCAGTACGGGTTGTTTACGCACATAGAAGAAGTAAGCGATAGGCAGGGCGGGAATCAGGTAAATCGACCATGCGATTGGTCCCCAATGGAAAATTCCATAGGTTGCCGCCCAGCGAATCGCTTCTTCGCTGCCAGCTTCCAATTGAAATGGCGGGTTCTGATAGTAGTAGGCCCACTCAATCGTGCCCCAATAAAGGATGCTAGCCCCGATGCCGCCGCAAAAAAGCATCGCAGCCCAAGAGCCTGTAGCGAACTCGGGTTTCTCATCGGCATCACCGAGCTTGATTTGCCCAATGTCACTGAAAATGATGTAAACCATAAAGAAAAAGGCGGCTAACCCTAAAGCGAGATAAAGAAAGCCGAGTTTGTCGGTCATGAAGCTTTTTGCAAGACCAATCCAATATTCGCCTTGGCTGGGCCAGACCAATAGTGGGATGATCACCGAACAAAGCAGTGCAATTGCTCCAAAGAAGGTGGGTTTATCGATAAGTTCAAAGTGCCGTTTCATAAAAATCCCTAGTACAGACGTTAATTTACTCATTGCAATGAGTAAACTGCTTAATCGGTATCGAATACCAATTAAGAGATAGTAAGCTGCTAGGGTAGGTACACAAATAGAATTTTATATGGTCACAAAAGGAAATTTTAATAATATAGCTTGCGGTGTTGGTTTTGTGTGATTTATTTGTCTATTTTATTGTTCGTTTAAGCTAAGTCATCTTTAGGTTTTGTTCGCTTGTACTTGATGATTGTGTAAATCATGGCGGCAAAAAGTAGAGCGCTGACAAACCAGACAACATAGCGATGTTGGTCATAAAATGCGGCGATTTGCGTTAAATGCTCAAAGGCAAAGTGAGTAATAAGACCAAACACAGTGACCCAAATGGTGGTAGCGAGTAAGTTGCCCAGTAAGAACTCCTTGAGTGGCATTTTTGCGACGCCACACGCTAGCGGCATAAACTGTTTCATCCCTTCAATAAAACGGCTAACGACCAAGCACGCAGGACCGTACTTTTGAATGGCACTTTGCAGTTTGCGAAACTTGTTGCCTGAGATGAAGCCTTTTTTATCCAGCCACTCTTCAAAATGGTAGCCAAGCAGGTAGCCCAACGTATTGCCGCTAAAGCAACTAAGCCAAGACACCAGCATCACCGCTGGAAAGCTCATCACTTGTTGTGCAGAGAGGATCGAGGCGACAATCATCAAGGATTGTCCGGGCATCGGCACGCCAATGCCTTCAAGAAAAATACTGACGATCAAGGCAAGATAGCCGTACTGTTCCAGAAGAGGTTGCATGGCAAGAAGCAGTTGATTGAGATGTTGCAAGTTAGGTGTCCGCTTGGAGAAACGCTGATCTTTAATAGCGCTGTTCGAGTAAAGAATCAACGCTTACGGCATCGGCAAGCTGGAAATTGACATAACCCTGATAGAAATGGTTCGCCAAGTGAGGTGTGATAAGCATTGAGATCATCGTAGGCCAAAAGCGTTGGGAACCCTATGGTTCAATTGCTTTTGGAACATGGCAAACCCAATGCTGAGTAAAAGCAACCCGACACTAAGTTGGGTTGCTTTGGTATGGATTTTCTTATTTAAAATCAGAGCTTTGATTGCGAACGATTCAGTCGATCATGCACTGCTGACCAGCTTTCGTCCATCGGTGGTCTTTCTACCCAAATTTCCTCACAGCCCCACTTGTCTGCCTCATCAAGCGTACGATAGAGCACGTGAGCGTAGTCTGCTACCGATCCCGGCATTAGTTTCGCTTTGATATTGGCGTGATTATCAAATGGTGAATAGTGCAAATAGGCTACTTTGTCATTGGTTAAGTGAATCAGTTCACTCGCATCAACCAAACGGACCCGCGTATTTGGCTGGTAGTGGCTGGTAACATTCCCCGGTACGGCAACCGTGTGGTTCACTGGTGAGCTCACCTCTTTGCCTAACGTGGCCGATAGCTGCGCGGCGGTGATTGGCCCGGCTCGCAAAATGCGAAATGGCTTTTCGGTCAGATCGACAATCGTAGATTCAAGGCCGTGAGCACAGTCACCGCCATCGAGGACCGCAGCAATTTTGCCGCCCAGCGAGTTGATGACGTGCTGCGCAGAGGTTGGGCTGAGCTTTTTATAAGGGTTGGCCGAAGGAGCGGCAACCGCCATTCCCGACGATTGCAGCAAGGTGGCAAACACCTGATGGGCAGGCATACGGATGCCAATGGTTTCTAAGCCTCCCGTCACTACTGGAGTCACGTGATCGGCTTTTTTCAGCAGCAGCGTTAACGGGCCGGGCCAGTACGCCTGCGCGAGTACATAAGCTTCTTCTGGGATCTCGACAGCCCAATCCGTCAACTGTTCAACTTGGCCAATATGCACGATCAACGGGTGATCAGCCGGTCTTCCTTTCGCGGCAAAAATCTTCTTAACGGCTTCTGGGTTGGTGGCATCTGCCGCCAGACCATAAACCGTTTCAGTCGGGATTGCGACCAGCTCACCTTGAGCAAGCAGCTCTTTGGCTTGGTCGATCTCTTTTTGCTCAGCGGCAGAAAGATAAAGCGTGTTCAATGTGACTTCCTCTGGGGCGGCCTAATACGAAGGCCCGATAACAATCTTACCCAACACCATGGCGTTTGCCAGAAGGCGCGGTTTAAAACAAAGGCGACATTATACTCAACTGCTAACAAGATGCGAGAGCAATGCCAATGCATCGGTGACCGAAAATAGCTGGCATCAAATATGCTTAAAAATTAGACAAAGGACTCAGTCTGTTCCATCGACTAAGCGGCGAAAATCTGGCAACACTATTTCGTCGTTGAGCAAATTAAAAAGGAGATGACAATGGAATATCTCTACAAAATTGAATCATACAGTGAAGAAGCGGTGAGCATGATCGCTCGCTTTATCCACCGCAAAGGCGGCGTCTGCTACGTTGCTGGATTTGCGGTGATCACCAATCATCGTTTCAAAGAGCGTGAAGCGGCCACCTTATTGCCGCTGGTGGCGCGCGTAACCGACAATTTAACCGAATGGGATAAAGCGTTTATCGCCCATCAGGAACATTGAAAAGCGTTGGCGAGCAAACCGTGTGCTCGCCAACGGCACGCGTTTCTGTTTCTGTCGGTAGTTACTGTGCTAGCAAAACCTTTTTCAGTAGTTCCGCCAGTTGTGTTTGCTCTTGTTTGTCCAACACACTCAGCATCTGATCCATATTGGCCACGTGTGCTTGCAACGCTTTGTCGATGACGTCAACACCTTGTTCGGTGAGTGACACGCTGCAACTGCGCCTGTCGTGTTCGCTGGCGATACGCTGCACCAACCCGCGTTGCACCAGATGTTCAATCCGTGTGCTAACCGCACCGGAAGAGAGCATCAGTGTCTGATACAACTCGGTTGGGGTGATGTCACGGTTGCTGCGACGCATGGTCGCGAGCATATCAAACTCAATGCTACTCAGCTCATGTGCCTGAAAAACCGCTTCTAACTGTTTCTTCCACAGTTCACTAGTGCGTCTCAGCCTTCCGACCACGCCCATGCTGGAACAATCCATATCGGGTTTCACTTCACGCCACTGCGACAAAATCGTGTCGACTTGATCGTTCTCCATGCTTTTCTCTCAACTTGATATCTTTCCAAAAAGATACTTGATCAAAAGTGAATTCTCTATTATTTTTTAAAAAGTATCTTTTGTGTAAGATACTTTTTTTATAACACAAGTCAGGTGAGCCATGAATAAAGTGAATTCGGTAAAAACCATTATCCTTACTGCGGTTGCACCATTGGTGTGGGGCAGTACCTATATTGTGACCACGCAAGCCTTACCGCCGGAAAGTCCGTTGATCGCCTCGACTATTCGCGCGCTGCCTGCGGGCATTCTGCTGGTGCTTCTGAGCCGAACTTGGCTGCAAGGCATCTGGTGGGGGCGCCTTGCGACCCTAGGCTTACTGAACATTGGGCTGTTTTTCTATTGCCTCTTTTTTGCGGCGACCTATTTGCCCGGTGGTATGGCGTCTTTGGTGATGTCTTTTCAGCCGATGCTGGTCATGTTTTTGAGTTGGTTCTGGTTGAATGCGCGAGTGACATCAAGGCAGTGGTTGGCGAGTGGCGTAGGGGTGATCGGCATTGCGCTTTTGGTCCTCAATAGTTCGGTCGCCCTGAATCTACAAGGGTTAATGATTGCCGCATTGGGTACGTTGAGTATGGCATCAGGTGTGGTATTGACCAAAAAGTGGGGCCGGCCAAGGGGTATGTCACTGCTGGGTTTTACAGGTTGGCAGCTACTGTTTGGTGGTGTGGCTTTATTGCCAGTATCGCTGTGGCTAGAAGGCATTCCTTCCCAACTGACCCCTACTAACTACCTAGGTTACGGCTACTTGAGTTTGATTGGCGCAGTGCTTGGTTACTTTCTCTGGTTCCGGGGAATCGAAAAACTGCCACCGGTTACTGTTTCGTTTCTCGGCTTTCTCAGCAGTGTCTCGGCCTGTTTTCTTGGCTATCTGTTGCTCAATCAAGCGCTGACTTGGCCGCAATTACTCGGCGCGTGCGCTATTTTACTCGCCATTTTACTGGCTGTGCCTCGCTCTGAGCCACGAGCCAATCAAACCACTTTATCGTTAAAAGGAATCTAATATGAACATCACTATCGTTTCTGGTAGCCAGCGTGCCAACTCGCAAAGCGCCAACGTTGCTCACTATCTACAAACCTTGGCGCAGAAGCATTTCACTCAGGTGAACGTGCTCGATTTGCATCAACTCAACCTGCCGTTTTGGAATGAAGGGGTTTGGCAGGGTAGTGAAGAGTGGCAAGTGTGGTCGCCCATTGCGCAAATGCTCATGCAGTCAGACGCCTTTATTTTTATTACACCGGAGTGGCACGGCATGGCAACGCCAGCCTTGAAGAACTTTCTGATGCTAACCACCGATGATGAACTGGCCCACAAGCCCGCATTGCTGGTCAGTGTGTCTGCCAGTGTCAACGGCGTGTACCCTATTAGCGAACTGCGTATGACGGGCAATAAGAACAATCATGTCTGTTTCTTACCGGATCATCTTATTTTCCGCCAATGCGACACCTTGTTTAATCAAGAGCACAGATGTGTAGACGAGCAACTTCATGCTCGCAGCGAATACACCATCTCATTGCTGGCGGCTTATGCCAATGCACTCGCGCCAGTGCATCGTGACATGGTGCAAGCAGGAAAAACCTTTCGCTACGGAATGTAGCTCGCGTTTGCCTCAATGATGGAGTGAAGAGAAGCAAAAAAGGGCGGCAGACTTTTAAGTGCAGTCGCCCCTTGCCACAACAGATACATAAATTTCATGTGTGGTTTTGTGTGTACCCAATCGTGTACCTAAACATCAAAGGTGTGGCAGGAGGGGAATGAATATTAAAAACACGCTGACTGGTTATAGTCATTCAATCTAAAGCAAGAGCGCTAATATTGAGCGTTTTATTCAGCCTCATCATTGGTTAATAGTGATTTTAAGGCATCTGGAGAAGAGGGGAGCAGACCGACCTTTAAACCAAAGGGCTTGAAAACCTTATTGAGAATCTCTGTATTGTAGCTGCCCCGATCATTCTCTATGTCTGAGAGTGTTTTTCTTGAGACATCGACAAGTCTTGCGAATACATCCTGTTTGAGTCCCAGTATATTAATGCGTAGACTTTTCAGCGCTTGGCCCTGTGTTAGCTCTCCAAGCAATAAGTGTTTGATGATTTTGTTTGCCTCGGTTTTGCGTTCTGCTGCACTTACTGCTTTGGCGTTTTTTGAGGTTTTTGATCTAGTCGGAGTATTAAGTTGCGATCGTTCTTTGGTCGAATGAGTTGCATCCGTCCCAGTCTTGGGCTGATGTTGATTTCGGTTTGCTCTTAGACGAGCTACCGTATCTTGTACGGACTCTTTATTGCTTGGCTTCATAGTAGCCCCCATTTAGTGAGCTTTTCTGATAAATAATTAAGTCCAACGGCCGGCATCTCCAAGATTTGTTCTGGTACTCCTCGTAAAGCGAGTCTCTGCTTTAGGCCTACGCATTTACTTGCAGTAATTGCTAGCTCTTTTAATAACATTTCCTTTGGCACCAGATCAGATAAGGTGTCCGCTATTCCTACGAAGTCGTAAGTTCCGCCAACCTCTAGTGGGGCTTTCCATTTTGTTGTTCTTGGAATGCCTTCAGGATCAGCTTTCATTGGTGCGAAGTCGTAAACAGGAGCAAGCTTTATGACTCCATCACCTTTTAAGAATGAAGTGTTTCTGCCATGGTTATCACTATTACCAAACAAGATGTTGAGTAGATCTCTCTTCACCCATTCAATGACGAAAGCTTGGGTATCAAACCTATACCCTTGGTGTTTAACCATATTGCTTTCAGTAATTTTTTCTATGAGAGTTCGGATTGTTGTTTCGTGATCAAGAGTGACCCCAGCGCCTTTGTTCAAAATGGAATACACAGATTCCATGCCAAATCTCTCTATTTGTTGCTCATTAATTTGAACATCAAATCGAGGAAGCCACAAGGAAGGGTAGTTTAATCCTTCCTCCAAGCGCATACCGTCGGTGGAGATCGTTTCAACTCCCATTTCAGTTAGCTCGTGGTAGAAGTAGAACTCAGCTCTTAGAATATTACAGTCGATGGTGCTTCTTGAGCCTCTAGGGTACTTTACTAAGTAATGTAAGTCGTGGTTACTATTGTCATCTTGGTATGGATCAATCCATATTTTTTCGCTGCCAGATCCATGATCGAAACCACATCGGAGGATCAGCTTTGGCGCTTCACCTCCAGCCCCAGTTGCACCACCTGCGGCTGCTCCTCTTTGTTGTGCATAGTCGAGGAAATCACCTGCTCGATTTTTAACATCATCAACAGAGAAGTAGAGGTTGTCTGCGACTTCGTAGCGCTCAGGAAGAGAGTCTTTTATTCTTAAGTTACCAATAGGCGACATTGTGCCAAACTTGAGCAAAACATAGTCTTGTTCATCAGAACTAAGGTCTTCGATATCTAGGTGTTTAACCCAGTATCGTCTACTAGCGCCACTAGGCATAAGATCGTCTAGAAACTTTAGCCATCCAGGTTTACCCATATCATCAAAAAAGAACGAGATAGGGTGGTTGAGTGAAACCGCGTGAAAGTCATCTTTATCATGGTGTTCTAGCGCATAGTCGCCGAGGTAGTTGAGTTCAGTCACTCGGAAATTATGTTGGCTACTTTTAGGGAATGAGATGATACCAATATCTATCCATTCACCTCTGATAAAAGCTTGTACGGTTAGTGCTTCCATCGACAACACCTCTACTTATCAATGAGTAAAACTTTACTCTTAAAGTTATTTTTTTTCAAGTTACGAGTAAAATATTACCCATTAATGTGTGGAGAAACTCTTTATGAGTAAATTATTACTCATATCCTGCAAGTCAAAATTGTTGATGAGCAGAATGGATTGTTTTAGCTATGAAAGCTGCGATAGGAAGTGGGGCGTTAATAGTTTGTTCAGTGATGCAGGTTGTTCGTAATAAATGAACAGTTACCTTGAATGAACAAAATGGTTGAGGTGATCTGTGGCAGTGTTACGCAGAATGTTACTAAATGACTGAGATTAAGTGAATCTCGATGAGACGCCCTGAACCACTTAAAGCTAGATAGGACAAGGGTTTAGAAAAGAAAACGGGACGTCCTGAGACGTCCCGTTACTAGTGATTGGTGGAGCTGGGGGATTTGAACCCCCGTCCGAAAATCATTCATCATTGGTACTACATGCTTAGTCGATCTTTAATTTCACTACCACCTGCGAACCGACACGCGAATGAATAGCTAACCTGAATTGTTTCTCACGCTTCATCCCTCAGGTGGGGGAATCCACGCCAGCTTGATTTGGTTTGACCCCTCGTTGTTCCCCGTCTTACAAGCGGAAGCTAGGGCGAGAGGGCTCTGAGCAGGGTATTAAGCTGCTAGTGCGTAGTTTTCGTCGTTTGCGACTATTTTTTTGCGGTTTGTTAACGAGGCCTACCGCACCTCGGCATGCACCTCAGACTGCAAAATTCCCGTCGAATCCAGAATCAGCCCCAAGGTATTTGGCGCATACTACCAGAAAAGCCCTGCCTGTCCAGTAGTATGCGTCTAAGTGGTTAAGTTTAACGCAGTGAGCTCTTCATCACGCGAGCTTTCTGGCGTTGCCAATCGCGATCTTTAATATCTTCGCGCTTGTCGTGCAGCTTCTTACCTTTTGCCACACCAATTTTGATTTTCACCCAAGAACGAGACCAATAGAGTGAAAGAGCTGCTAACGTCATGCCTTCGCGGTTGATACGCCCAAGCAAATTATCAAGTTCACGACGGCTCATCAGCAGTTTGCGCACACGAGTAGGGTTAGCCACTACGTGTGTTGATGCCTGATTCAAAGGAGTGATAGTCATGCCACTAACGAAGGCTTCGCCGTCACGCATAAAAACGTAACTTTCAGCGATATTGGCTTTACCTTGGCGAAGCGCTTTCACTTCCCACCCTTGTAGCTCCATGCCAGCTTCGATTTCATCTTCGATGAAATACTCGTGACGAGCTTTTTTGTTCAGCGCGATAGTGTTGCTACCGGCTTTTTGTTTCGAGTTTTTATTTGCCATAGTGGACTTATTATACGGTGTGCAACTTTGATAGGAAATGCTTTTATTTGCGCTGGCTGAGAATAAAAGTAAAATTGTGCAGGTCGTAAAAAGAATGTCCCTGAGAGGAGAAGCTATGAAGCAAGTCACCCGTTCTGCATTGGTCTCTTTTAGTGCAGAACAGATGTATGCCCTGGTTAATGATGTGGCGAAATACCCTGAATTCTTACCAGGTTGCTCAGGTACACGAGTGATTGAATCGCTTGAATCGAGCATGATTGCTTCCGTGGATGTAGCAAAGGCGGGAATCAGCAAAACATTTACTACCGCCAATACATTAACTCCCGGGGAATCGATTCTGATGACCTTAGTCGATGGCCCTTTTAAGACGTTACGCGGCGGTTGGTTTTTTACCGCCCTTGATGAGCAAGCCTGTAAGGTAGAGCTCAAACTGGAGTTTGAGTTTTCTAGCAAAATGATCGAACTGGCGTTTGGTAAAATCTTTAATGAACTCACCGGCAATATGGTGAATGCGTTTACGCAACGAGCGAAGCAGGTGTATCTATGAGCATTGAAGATGAAATGATCCACGTTGAGGTGGTCTATGCGCTACCACAAGAGCAGCGAGTTCTTAAGTTGGTGGTAAAACAGCAGGCGACGGTGGAAGAGATCATCCGTCAGTCTGGGGTGTTGGAACTGTATCCTGAGATCGATCTGAGCAAAAACAAGGTGGGAGTATTTAGCCGAATGGTGAAACTCGATGCCACTGTGCGCGATAAAGATCGGATAGAGATCTACCGCCCACTGTTGGCAGATCCGAAAGAGATCCGAAGGAAACGTGCAGAGCAACAGAATCGCTAGCGCGAAAAGGTGGCTATTGCCTTGTTCCGTTGTGGAATTTGACTAATTATCAATAAGAAATCCCGGCAAGTACTGACTGCCGGGTTTTTATTAGAGGCGGTGCTTGGGAGTTGAGATTAACGAATTTCTTCGAAAAAACTGTCACTGGCGGGAAAATCACCCGCGATATCGACCAATGTCCCTTCGTTGTTAAAGCTGACAATCAGATTCTTTTGTACTGATGCTTTGTGCCCTTCGGTGTGATGATAGATGTAGTACCAAGTATTTGGGTAACCGTTTTCAACCAACATGGGCGAACCCATGACAAAGCGTACTTGAGTTTTGGTCATACCAAACTTGAGTTTGTCTACCGCTTGCTGCTCAACATAATTGCCTTGGTTAATGTCGATTCGATAAACCAATTTTTCCAATACTGAACACCCAGTCAGCATCGTCATTGCCAACGGTAGGGCAACCAACCACTTCTTCAATTGCATAGCTAAATTCTTAGTAACCTCAAAAAATACTGCGCCAGATAATAAACAAGCTAAGTGCAGATGTAAAAAGCTCTCTGTAATGTATCGGTCAGTCTGACAACGAATTTTGAGATCAGTTGCAATTATGTGTCAAAAAGCCAAGTTAAGGGAACTTGGCTCTAATAAAAGATTTTATGCAGCGATCAAGAGCTCTTTGGCGTTTGCGAGCGTCGACTCTGTGATTTGGCTACCGCCAAGTAAGCGTGCTAATTCGCATACTCGCTGCTCTTGATCCAAGAGATTCATCTGCGTCTCTGTGGTGCCGTTTTTGCTGTGCTTGGCGACAAACATCTGTTGGTGGCCGCATCCAGCTACTTGTGGTAGATGGGTAACACACAACACTTGAGTAGATTCTCCCAGTTTGCGCAGCATTTTACCGACGACCGCCGCAGTTGGGCCGCTGATACCGACATCGACTTCATCGAAAATCAAGCTTGGGGTGTCGACTTTTTGTGCGGTTATCACCTGAATTGCTAAAGAAATACGCGAAAGTTCCCCACCAGACGCCACTTTGGCGATTGGTTGCAAGGGTTGGCCCGGGTTGGTTGAGACCAAGAAACAGACGCTATCTAAACCCAATGGTGATGGATGTGTTCCTTCATTACTGACTTCAATACTAAACACCGCTTTTTCCATGCTCAGTTCATGCATGCTTTGCGTGATGAGTTTGTTTAACTCTTTGGCGTAGCGGCAGCGAGATTTATGCAGTTTCTCTGCGCATTCAAGAAAACGGTGATATTTTTCCTCGACATTGGCAGCCAGTTCATCCATCTTCTCATCGGAGCAATCTAATGCTTCGATCTGTGCCAGTAGTTCCTGATGATGTTGGTACAGCTCTTCTGGCAAAACATGGTGCTTACGAGAGATCGACATCACTTTAGAAAAGCGCGCTTCTACATAGGCGAGTCGCGATGGATCAACATCAATGTTGTCTAGATAGCTGCGTAATTCGCTATTCGCTTCTTCTAGCTGAATGATGGCTTCTGCGACCATATCCGGCAGAGTCACCAGTTTAGGATCCAACTCAGCCAATTCAATCAGTGCATTGCTGGCACTTTGTAAAATGCCAAGCGCATTCACTTCCTCGCCTTCGTATATCAGTTCAATTGCCTGCTGGCAGGTACTAGCCAACTCTCCGCTGTTAGAGAGACGTTTATGTTCTTGTTCAAGCTCAATAAACTCGTCTTCGCCGATAGCAAGTTCATTGAGCTCTTTGATTTGATATTCCAGCAGTTGTTTTTGAGCCTGATTCTGTAAGCTGTTTTCTTTAAGCTGTTTGAGATGATTATCCGCTTGTCGCCAGTTTTGATAGGCGACACGAGTATTTTTTAACAGGTTTAAGTGACCTGCGTATTGGTCGAGCATCGCCATTTGGTGTTCACTTTTCATCAACTGATGATGAGCATGCTGGCCATGGATATTGATCAATAACTGCCCTAAAGCTTTCAATTGAGAAAGGGGAACCGGGCTGCCGTTGATAAACGAGCGCGAACGCCCTTCCTTAGTCACAATGCGGCGCAAAATGCACTCACTACCATCCAGTAGTTCGTTGTCTTCAAGCCAACGTGAGGCGTGAAGGTTGTTATCCAATAAAAATGCAGCGCTGACCTCGGTTTTTTCTTCGCCGCGTCGGACCATGCTCGCTTCGGCGCGACCTCCTAGACATAAGCCCAATGCGTCGATCGCGATTGACTTACCAGCACCGGTTTCACCCGTGATGGTGGTCATTCCTTTAGATAGCTCGAGTTGTAAAGATTTAACAATGGCAAAATTATTCACACTTAGATGAGCCAGCATTTTAGTTTACCTGTATAACTGAACAATACTGTATGTAAAATCAGTATATACTGTTTCTTTATACAGTAAAGTTGTGTGAGAAAAAATTTGTGAGTCAGATTTTATTTATCGTCCATCTTCTCTCATCGGAAACACAAAAATCGCCCACAAAAAAAGGTTGATGAGTCACCATCAACCTTTCTATCTATTCGTTTCAGTGAGCTAAAAAAGCTTGCTCGACCAACCAAGTTTCTTACGTAGCACATGGTAATAGCTGTAATCTTTCGGGTGAATAAGTCGTAGCCTATTCGGGCTTTGATAGATGTGGATCTCGTCGCCTGGAGAGACGGGCAGAGAAACTTGCCCATCACAGCTGACCTCTTGCGTGCCCCGATTATCTGGAGAAACCAGCAGTTTGATTCTTCTATTGGCATCGACAACCAATGGCCGGCTCGATAGCGTATGTGGGAACATTGGGACTAAGGAGATGGCGTTCAAACTGGGAGATAGGATGGGGCCACCGCCGGAGAGAGAGTAAGCGGTGGAGCCTGTTGGCGTTGAGATAATCAGACCGTCTGAGCGCTGAGAAAAAGCGAAAGAGTTGTCAATATACACTTCAAACTCAATCATATGAGCGATTTGCCCCGGGTGAAGCACTGCCTCATTTAACGCCGCGTTGTGGCTTTTTATCTGCCCGTGCCGATGAATCTCCGCTTCCAATAGAAAACGTTCTTCTTCGATGTATGCCCCGTTCAAAACCGCTTCGAGCGCAGCTTGAAAATCCTCCGGATTGAGATCGGTTAAAAAGCCGAGATTGCCTCGGTTGACGCCGATCACTGAAATGTCGAAGCGAGACAGTATTCTAGCTGCGCCCAGCATATTGCCATCTCCGCCAACGACAATCGCCAGATCAGCTTTTTCGCCTAATTCAACCAAGCCCGAAAAGTGTGCAGCGGGAACGTCATCCAAAATATGCGCAAGCCTGTCATCAATAAACACTTGATAGCCGAGTGAGGTTAACCAGTGATACAAATCGCGATGCGTTTGTATCGCTTTCTGATCTCTGGGTTTTCCGATAATAGCGATCACGTTAAATGGTTTTTTCATAGCTTTTCCGCGTTAAAGAGGCTTGAATCGGGCGTTATCATCCCCATAATAATGGCAAGTTAGCCACTATTGCGAATTTTTGTGAAGTTAAAGCCAGTTACATAGGCTTGGCTTTAAAGGACAAAGTGTTGAATTCTGGAGATATCATGAGCAACGAAGAAAATAAAATCAACGAAGAACAGCTAAAACAGAACGAATCTGCGGACATCGAGGTAGATGCTGTTGGTACGGATGCTGATATCGAATGGAACCAAGCAGAGGAAAGCGACGAAGCAGCAGCGAAAATTGCTGAGCTGGAAGCGGCACTGCTTGCAAATGAATCTCGAGTAAAAGAGCAGCAAGATGCGGTGCTGCGTGCCAGAGCGGATGTGGAGAACATGCGTCGTCGTAGCGAACAGGAAATCGATAAAGCACGTAAGTATGCGCTGAACAAGTTTGCTGAAGAGTTATTGCCTGTTATCGATAATTTAGAGCGTGCAATTCAAGCGGCGGATGCGGAAAGCGAGGCTGTGAAGCCATTGCTTGAGGGCGTTGAACTGACGCACAAGACGTTTGTCGATACCGTCAATAAGTTTGGTCTGAAAGAGATCAACCCTGAGGGCGAAGTGTTCAATCCAGAATTCCATCAAGCGATGTCTATTCAGGAAAGCCCAGATCATGAGTCAAACACTGTGATGTTTGTGATGCAGAAAGGCTATGAACTGAATGGTCGTGTGATTCGTCCGGCGATGGTTATGGTTGCAAAATAAGTCACCATCATCACATATGAAAAGAGAGGTATAGCCCTCTCTTTTTTGTTTGAAATCGATGAGCGAAAGCTTGTTAATTAAGGAGATTCTAAATTTTCTCTGTTTGGAATTGGAAAACTCTACACTTTCAATTATTTAGAGATTTATGCTGCTTGGGTGGGCTAAATCTGATGAAAATTTCAACTTGCTCAATGTAACACTTTTGTAAATAAACACTTCGAATTGTTATTGGTGTGTGTATTATGCGCGGACGTTTAGCGCCTTTGGTGACATAAACGACTTCATAATGATAAATACCCAACACAACAATCTGGAGTGGAACGATGGATAAATCGCTCTCGTCAAAAATTTTTATAGGCTTGTTTGCTGGCCTGCTGCTTGGTTCTGCCATTCAATATCTTTTTCAAGGAATGTCGCTGTTTGATGTCTATTTGTTAGGCGCGGCAGAAGGCGCGGGCGGAATGTTCGTTTCGCTGATTAAACTGCTGGTCGTTCCTCTGGTTTATGTCTCGATCGTCTGTGGCATTGTTGATCTAAAAGACATCTCCGCTTTTGGCCGTTTAGGCACGAAAACTTTTGCGCTTTACATCATTAACACGGTCATCGCGATTACGGCAGCCTTGACGATCGGGATGATCTTCCAACCCGGCGCGGATGCCAATTTGGTTGGTACTGTTGCGCAGTCGGTGAAGCTGACGACCACTGAAACCCCGGATATCTTCTCCTTGGTGGTCAATATTGTTCCGAGCAATCCAGTACAAGCCTTTGCCAATGGCGACATGTTGCAAATCATCTTTATGGCGATTTTAACTGGCTTGGCGATCCAAGCATTGGACTCACGTGGTGGTCCGGCGATTCGTACTTTTAAGCTGGCTAATGAAATTATGATGAAACTGGTTGGTCTGGTGATGAGCCTGGCTCCTTACGGGGTGTTCGCTCTGATGATCCAACTGGGCGCGACGCTGGATGCGCATACCTTGATGTCGGTAGCAGGTTACGTGGCACTGGTTGTTGCTATGCTGGTGTTCTGGATTTTCGTTTTCTACCCAATGGTCGTGGGCATGACGACCAGTTTGTCACCCAAGCAATTTTTGCGCGCGACGCGTGAGCAGGTACTGTTCTCTCTTTCAACGGCGAGCTCGAATGCGACCATTCCCGTTACCATGCGCACGTTGACAGAAAAACTGCAGGTATCCAAATCGGTGGCGGGTTTTGGTGTTCCTCTGGGCGCGACCATGAATATGTCTGGCGTGTCTATCTATATTGCACTCGCCACCATTTTTGTTGCCAATGCCTTTGGTCAGCCTATTAACTCTGCAGATATTTTCACGCTTGGTCTGACGATTCTGCTGCTTTCAATTGGTGCCGGTGGTGTTCCGGGCGGTGGCGTGGTGATGGTCGGCGTTCTGTTGCACCAACTGGGTTTGCCACCTGAAGGTCTTGCGATTATCGCCGCGGTTGACCGCATTAACGATATGTTCTGTACCTCGTCAAATGTGGTTGGTGATACGGCGGTGAATACCATTGTGGCCAAAAGTGAGGGTGAACTGGCGCGTGATGAAGAGCAAACCGAACTGGCGTCAGAATCACGATAAATTGACTTTTTAAATTAAGTAAAATCAAGCGAGGCCTAAGGGCTTCGCTTTTTTATGTGAAAAATTGAAACTTTTTTCAGATTTCCCCTTGAAAAGGACGTTGCTGCCCTTATTTAAGGGGCATACGAGAAACAAACATACCAGTTTTTGTTTGTGAGCGGGGGTTGAAACCCGATTCTCCATCCCCACATTAGGGGTATAGCAAAACGAACATCGAATTTATTTGGAGATAGCCAGATGGGTAAAATCATTGGTATTGACTTAGGTACTACTAACTCTTGTGTTGCTGTATTAGACGGCGACAAGCCACGCGTAATTGAAAACGCAGAAGGTGAGCGTACAACTCCTTCTGTTATTGCGTACACCGATGGCGAGACTCTGGTTGGTCAACCTGCGAAACGTCAAGCAGTTACAAACCCAGAAAACACGCTATTTGCAATCAAGCGTCTGATTGGTCGTCGTTTTGAAGACGAAGAAGTTCAGCGCGATATCGAAATCATGCCTTACAAAATCGTTAAGGCTGACAACGGTGATGCTTGGGTTGAAGCAAAAGGCCAAAAAATGGCTGCGCCGCAAATTTCTGCTGAAGTTCTGAAGAAAATGAAGAAAACCGCAGAAGACTTCCTAGGTGAAGCAGTAACAGGTGCGGTTATCACAGTTCCTGCTTACTTCAACGATGCACAGCGCCAAGCAACCAAAGATGCAGGCCGTATCGCGGGTCTGGAAGTGAAACGTATCATCAATGAACCAACGGCAGCAGCGCTAGCTTACGGCCTAGACAAACAAGGCGGCGACCGTACTATCGCGGTTTACGACCTAGGTGGCGGTACGTTTGATATCTCAATCATCGAAATCGATGAAGTTGAAGGCGAGAAAACTTTCGAAGTTCTGGCAACCAACGGTGACACTCACCTTGGCGGCGAAGACTTTGATAACCGTCTGATCAACTATCTAGTGGCTGAATTCAAGAAAGAGCAAGGCATCGATCTGAAGAAAGATCCTCTAGCGATGCAACGTGTAAAAGAAGCGGCAGAAAAAGCGAAAATCGAGCTTTCTTCAACCACTCAAACCGACGTAAACCTACCGTACGTAACGGCGGATGCGACGGGGCCTAAGCACATGAACATCAAAGTAACACGTGCGAAACTGGAATCTCTGGTTGAAGATCTTGTACAACGTTCACTTGAGCCACTAAAAGTTGCTCTAGCGGATGCGGATCTTTCTGTAGGCGACATCACTGACGTAATCCTAGTCGGTGGCCAGACTCGTATGCCAATGGTTCAAGCAAAAGTAACAGAATTCTTTGGTAAAGAGCCTCGTCGCGATGTAAACCCAGATGAAGCGGTTGCGGTAGGCGCGGCAGTTCAAGGTGGCGTACTGGCTGGTGACGTTAAAGACGTACTGCTACTGGACGTGACTCCACTGTCTCTCGGTATCGAAACCATGGGTGGCGTTATGACCAAGCTGGTTGAGAAGAACACCACGATTCCAACCAAAGCGAACCAAGTGTTCTCTACGGCGGAAGATAACCAAAGTGCAGTAACGATTCACGTGCTACAAGGTGAGCGTAAGCAAGCGATGTACAACAAATCGCTTGGTCAGTTTAACCTTGAGGGTATTAACCCAGCACCACGTGGTATGCCTCAAATCGAAGTAACTTTTGACCTCGATGCGGACGGTATCCTGCACGTATCAGCGAAAGATAAGCAAACGGGTAAAGAGCAGAAGATCACCATCCAAGCTTCTGGCGGCCTGAGCGATGCTGAAATCGAGAAAATGGTTCAAGAAGCAGAAGCAAACAAAGAAGCGGACAAGAAGTTCGAAGAGCTAGCGACTGCGCGTAACCAAGCAGACCAGATCATTCACGGTACTCGTAAACAAGTGGAAGAAGCGGGTGAAGCCCTTCCAGCAGACGAGAAAGCGAAGATTGAAACGGCAATCGAAGAACTTGAGCAAGCTCGCAAAGGCGAAGATAAAGAAGCGATCGAAGCGAAAATCCAAGCACTGATGGCAGCAGCTCAAAAGCTGATGGAAATTGCTCAGCAGCAGGCTCAAGCACAACAAGGCTCAGCGGATGCTGGTGCTAAGTCTCAAGAAGACGACGTTGTTGATGCTGAGTTTGAAGAAGTGAAAGACGACAAGAAATAATCTTGTTTGACCAGATGGCTAAGGCCATCTGGTACTTAACTTCCTGTTTGCGGGCGTTTGGGGTAACTCTTACGCCCGCAAGTTTGTACAAAATTGTGTGTTTATAGATAAAGGGTAGTCATTGTTTCGAACCTTTATCTATATCGATACAAACACCAGGCTCAGTGCCGTTTGCAGTAAATAATTGGTGACGAAGAACATGTCAAAACGTGATTTTTACGAAGTATTAGGCGTTGGCCGTGATGCCTCTGAACGCGACATCAAAAAGGCGTATAAGCGTCTGGCGATGAAATTCCATCCAGACCGTAACCAGGGTGACGATTCAGCGTCGGATAAGTTTAAAGAAGTAAAAGAAGCGTACGAGATTCTGACCGATCCGCAGAAGAAAGCGGCGTATGACCAGTATGGTCATGCTGCCTTTGAGCAAGGTGGCGGCGGCTTCGGCGGCGGTGGTTTTGGCGGCGGCGGCGCGGATTTTGGCGACATCTTTGGCGACGTGTTTGGTGACATCTTCGGCGGCGGTCGCCGTGGTGGTGGCCCTCGTGCTCAACGTGGTGCCGATCTGCGTTACAACATGGAGTTGTCCCTAGAGGAAGCGGTGCGTGGCGTTTCAAAAGAGATCGAAGTACCTACTTTGGTGCACTGTGACTCGTGTGACGGCAGCGGTGCGAAGAAAGGCACTTCGGCAGAGACCTGTGGGACTTGTCATGGCCACGGACAAGTGCAAATGCGTCAAGGCTTCTTTGCTGTGCAGCAAACCTGTCCTACCTGTCATGGTAAAGGCAAGATCATCAAAGACCCATGTAATGTTTGCCACGGCCAAGGCCGCAAGCACAAGAAGAAAACGCTCAATGTGAAAATTCCTGCCGGGGTCGACACTGGTGATCGTATCCGTCTCTCTGGTGAAGGCGAAGCGGGAGAAATGGGTGCGCCAGCAGGGGATTTGTATGTACAAGTTCATGTCAAAGAGCACCATATCTTTGAACGTGATGGCAACAACCTTTACTGTGAAGTGCCAGTGAGCTTTGCGATGGCGGCATTGGGTGGCGAAGTGGAAGTACCGACACTTGATGGTCGCGTGAGCTTAAAAGTGCCAAGCGAAACGCAAACAGGGCGTATGTTCCGCATGCGCGGCAAAGGCGTTAAAGGTGTTCGCGGCGGTGCCATCGGCGATCTGATTGTTAAGCTTGTGGTTGAAACGCCAGTCAACCTCAGTGCTCGTCAAAAAGAGCTTTTGAAAGAGTTTGAGGAGTCTTGCGGCGGCGAAGCAGCGACTAAGCATAAGCCAAAATCGGAAGGTTTCTTTAACGGCGTGAAGAAGTTCTTCGACGATCTCACGAGCTAGTCCGTAGAGTTTTCTAAACTAAAAAAGCCCGTCTGGTGTTGCCAAACGGGCTTTTTACTTTCTTGCTACCAACACGCCGCTGGTTTCGCGGTGTTGGTGGAATCGAGCGTCATTTCTTTTATCGTTTCATTGGCTAGGCATGGATCGTTGTTTTGCCCTTTAGTGGTTTGTGCAGTCGCTGTGATGGTGTATGCAGCGGATGCTGAACTGGCAACAGAAAATGTATATCTTTCCGAGAGAGACTCGCATATCAGGCAAGTACTGCCGGATAGGATTTGCGTCCATTGATAACCACCATTGTAGCTACGTTCCAACTCCAACTGAATTTTTGCCATATCCGCTTTTGCCACCGTTCGATGCGACTCAATAACGTACTTACTATAACTTGGATAGCTAATGGCGGCTAAGATACCGACGATCACAACCACAATCATTATTTCGATCAATGTCATGCCTTTATGTTGAACAGTGATTGGGTTACAAAAATTTCTTCGAATCATTTCCATACTTCTCTTCTAAGCTCTGCACTATTTTTGATAGCTGTTAGCATTTATGCAAGTTGATTCATTATTATCTCGCTGTTTGCAAAGGATTTTGGGAAATGCATCGCGGCTTTACTTTACTTGAAATGTTAATAACCATTGCTTTGCTCTCTGTTGTTCTGACTTTTAGTGTTCCAAGCTTTAAGAGCCTTACCGAAAATCATCAAATAAAGAGTCTTGCGGACGAGTTGCAGGGCTTTATGCTGCAGGCTAAATCTGAAGCGGTGTTTCGCAATCAGGATCTATGGGCCCATTTAGTGATGGATAGCAACCCTTCATCAACGGGAAAGTGGAAAATCTTGCTCAAGGACAGTCATGATGTGAGTGCCGGAACGACTTTGCTGCAGTTGAATGGTCAGGCATTTCGTAATATCTGGATTTACTCTGAGTTTTCATCAGACCAAGTCAAGTTTGATGGTGTTCGCGGTAAAGTGAAAAATGGCAGCCTTTACTTCTATTCAGCTTCAGATAGTCGCAAAAAGCTCAAATTGAGTACCTCATTTGGCGCAAGTCGTATCATTATCTGTGGTCAACAAGGAGCCTATTATGGTTACCCGCAATGTAAATAAATCAATGAGAGGAGTCTCATTAATTGAGTTTATGCTTGCATCGTTAATGGGCAGCTTTGCTTTAATCATTGTTGGTAGCATTTTTATTCAAAATCATAGCATTACGGCACAGCGAGCTCAGGAGATACTTTTGCTGCAAAACCTTTCCAGTATTGCACAAACCATGAAGGAAGATGTTCTGTTGGCTGGTTATGATGGTATTAATCGTATGGCTTCACGATTATCTGGTTCAGCCAATATTTTGCATGTACAAAACACTCCGACGTTGATTGGCTATGTATATCGAGCTCAATCGGGAGGTAGCTCAGCTTACCGCAATGTCGTCTACCGCCGAGAGGATGAGTCAATAAAACTATGTGAGAAAGCTCAACCTAATCCTCTCTCTGTTGTGTCAGCAGCGGATTCTGGCTTTGGTGGATACTGCTATTCATTATTTGACCCCGCCCAGATTTCCGTTCGTGATTTCTCGGTCAAGAGAGAAGAGTTAACTGGAGCGAGCGGTGTGAGTAGTGCGCTGACCACCATAACATTAGGTGCTGCACTAACAAATAATCCTCAAGTGAACTACTCTCTGACGTTTCGAATCCAGCAGAGGAATTGGCAATGAAAACAGCTCGAACCAGAGGTTTAGCAACCTTATTGGTTACGGCATTGTTGCTGATTGTGGTATTGCTTGTCACTTTGGGTGCGTCTAAGACGCTGCTGTATCAAATTAAGCGGGCGCAGAATGAAGTAAAGGCGCGCCAAGATTTTTGGCAAGCAGAAGGAGGGCTGGAGTGTGCTTTCTCCAAAATCAAAGAAGGCGTCATTGTGCTCACTAATGCCACACATCATGTTGTCAACGGATGTAACTCAGCGGTCGTTATTAGCAAAAAAAATGATAATGAGTATTTAGTTACCTCGACTAAAGGATATGCACAGCTAAATAAAATGATCTTAACCTTTGGCCTTGGTTTGGGTGCAACCATTAAAACCAGTGCTGCAGTAGAGTTGACTGGTTCAATGCATTTTGTCCCATTGGCGACAGGCGATATCGACAGCAGCATTTGTACTTCAATAATTTCCGGAGGAACAGTTTCTTACATTCCAAGCCCAACGGGTAAGGATGAGCATTTTCTTACCGTTGACAGCTCACACTCATCACATGCATCTGGAGCACTTGGTGCGCCTAGTTTTACTTGTAAGCCCACGCATAAGTCCAATTTATATGATCCGTCTCGATCTCCAACTTATGCGGGGAGTGGTTCAAAGAAAGGTCAGGATATTTTAGAAAACGTAGCAAATATCTCTGTGTTTCAGGATTTATTTTCCAAGCCTTTGAACGAAAGTAATATGAAAGCGCTCAAAGCCGAGATACAAAGCGATCCTGAAGGATTAGTCATAGACAGTAATACAGTGAGTTATACCCCCGGTGGTTGGGTATATGCATGCGACAATAAAATAGAGGCTGCGTACAAACAAGGGAAACGACGTTTTTGGATTGAAGGCAGTTGTGCCATTTCAGGCAGCGTGTTTGGAAGCTCTACTCAGTCAGTGAATGATTCTAGCCAACTGCTCATTATCAATGGTGTGCTTTATACAAAAAGTATGGGGTACTTTGATGGACTGATTTATCAATATGTGCCACCTAGTCTCAATGTGAAAACGGTTTGGGCAGATTTGTTTACTTCAAGTGCGAATATAGGTGTGTCGCCAACCAGTTTTCAAAGACATGATGTTGATTCCGGCGTATTGGACAACTTTACTTTTCTTCTTGATGGTTCGATGAAGCTCGATGGAGGGATAGGGATGGATACGCAAGGAAGAACCATTCGCTTAAATGGATCTCTTATTCCCTCGTACAATAGGGAGAAAACGCAAAAGTACTTATCTGTACTCGAATGGCAAAAGGGAAGCTGGCATGGTCAATAAGCAGCAAGGCTTTAGCCTTATTGAAGTGATGATTTCCTTCATACTCATTGGGATTGGCGCTCTAGGCTTGGTGAAAATGCAAACTTATATAGAGCAAAGGGCTGATTACGCGTTACGAAGCATAGAGGCATTGCACTATGCTGAGGAGCAGTTGGAGTGGTTTCGAACTCGAGGCGCTTCTGCCGCAGTTCCTGTCGCTGATTACACATTGGATATTAAAACGGCAAGTAGTTCGGTAGCTTCCAATTCATTCATCTCTTCGCCTTACACACTGACGTGGACAGTCAAAGCGGTTCCAGCTCTTTCTGGTGCGCTTAAGAATATAAGTATTCAAGCTTCTTGGACCGATCGCCTTGGTCATCCCCAGTCTGTTGAGCTCAAAACCATGATTTCCAAATACAGCGAGTTTGATACGCACTAAATTGCTTTTCGCTGCTTTCTGTCTTGGTTGCAGATAAAAATAACCACAATGTATTAAAAATTGGTACTGACTTTGTTGCATTTTCATGATTGGGGATGTTGGTGAATTGTTTTTGCCGATCGCATTTTTTGCAAAATATGTCTCCGAATATGGAAAAAGTGACGGAATCTTGTGCTTTTGATTTGCGCTTTAAATAGAATATGACGTTGAAAAAAGGCGAAAGCGATAAGTTATATTCGCCTGATACAGCAACATCATTGATTATGGAGTTACCATGAGTAACCAAGCAGTAAATCAAGCGCCCTCTCCGAAGCCGAGCGGAATGGATCGTTTTCTAAACTTTATCGAGCGGGCGGGGAACAAAATTCCAGATCCCGCTATTTTGTTCTTCTGGGCATTAATCATCACGTGGGCCGCGTCTGCTCTGTTGTCGAATGTGACGTTTGACATTCCTAACCCACGCACAGGTGAAGCACTTGCGATTAACAACCTTTTGACTGGCGAATCTTTAGCAAGCTTCCTCGCAAACATGGTGAAAACTTTCACAGGCTTTGCACCGCTTGGCATTGTGTTGGTGGCGATGCTGGGGGTCGGCGTTGCCGACTCTTCGGGCTTTATCACCACAGGTCTGAAGAAAATGCTCAACTTCACCCCTGCGAAATTGCTCACACCAATGCTGATTTTGGTTGCGATCGTATCGCACACCGCAGCGGACGCAGGCTACGTACTGGTGATTCCACTGGGCGGGATTATCTTCCATGCAGCGGGCCGACACCCTCTGGCGGGGATTGCGGCGGCGTTTGCCGGCGTATCCGGTGGCTTTTCTGCCAACTTTATTCCTTCTGGTATCGATCCTCTGTTGGCTGGCTTTACTCAGACCGCTGCGCAAGTGCTTGATCCTCAATACGTGGTTAACCCTCTGGCCAATATTTTCTTCACAGGTCTTTCCTCAGTACTTATCGTCGCGATTGGTTGGTATGTGACCGAGAAAATCATCGAACCCCGTTTGCAGCATATGCCTGTAGACGTGGATGCCGAAGAAGCGCCTGATCTTGGTTCGTTCACTGACATTGAGTCGAAAGCTTTCCGTTACGCGGGCTGGGCGATGTTGGTTGGCATTGCGCTTTTAGTGGTGGCGTTGCTGCCAGAGAACTCGGCTCTGCGCTCTCCAGAAGGGGAAATCACCGCGTTTTCTGCGCCGATCATGAAATCGATTGTGCCACTGATCTTCATCCTATTTATTATTCCGGGCTATGTGTACGGCAAAGTGTCGGGCACATTTAAAACCAGCAATGACATCATCAAAGCGATGGCGGATACCATGTCGACCATGGGCGCTTATATCGTCATGTCGTTCTTCTGCGCTCAGTTTCTTGCTGCGTTTGCACAATCCAATTTGGGTACCATGCTGGCGCTTTACGGCGCAGAAGGGCTTAAAGCGATGAACTTGCCCGGTGAAGCGACCATCGTTGGCATGATCTTGTTAACCGCTTCAGTTAACTTGTTGATCGGCTCTGCGTCTGCCAAATGGGCGTTGATCGGCCCTATCCTAGTGCCAATGCTGATGGCGGTGGGGATTTCTCCTGAGCTGTCTCAGGCGGCTTACCGTGTGGGCGATTCTGTGTCCAACATCATTTCACCGTTGATGGTGTTCTTCCCGCTGGTGGTGGTGTACTGCCAACGCTACGTGAAAGCGACGGGGATCGGCACACTGGCGTCGCTGATGATGCCATTCTCGATTGCGATGCTGATTGGCTGGACGTTATTCCTGCTTGCTTACTGGGCATTGGGCATTCCGCTTGGTATTCAGGCGCCATACACCTACAGCATGTAAATAAAAGAAAAGCCCGCGACAGCGGGCTTTTTCATATCAGTGCCGTTAGTCGGCTTTGAGGTATTTCGCGTGAAACGCCAAATGATCGGCAATGAAGCTTTGAATAAAGAAGTAGCTGTGGTCATAACCAGGATGCATTCTCAGCGTGAAATCAATATCCCTCTCTTTAGCGACGCTCATCAGAGTTTCCGGCTGGAGCTGCTCTTGCAGGAAGCTATCCGCTTCGCCCTGATCAATCAGAATGGGGGTGCGCACCAAGTGCGATTTAAACAGTTCGACCGCGTCGTAGTGTTCCCAGGCCGATTTGTCGTCGCCCAGATAATGGCGAAACGCTTTCTGACCCCATGGCACTGCCATCGGATGGCAGATAGGGCTGAAGGCAGAAATTGAGGTGTAGTGGTTCTGGTTTTTCGCACCAATGGTCAATGCGCCGTGGCCTCCCATACTGTGGCCGGAAATCGCCTTACGCGTGCTGACCGGAAAATGGGTTTCGATAAGCGCTGGTAATTCATCAACGATGTAACTGTACATCTGATAGTTGGCTTTCCATGGCTCCTGCGTCGCATTAAGGTAAAAACCTGCACCCAAGCCGAAATCGTACGCACCGTCGGGATCATCCGGTACGTGCTCGCCACGGGGACTGGTGTCCGGTGCGACAATCGCAATGCCGAGTTCAGCCGCTTTTTGAAACGCGGCGGCTTTTTGCATGAAGTTTTCATCGGTGCAGGTCAGCCCGGACAACCAGTACAATACGGGGACTGGTGTGCCCGCAGTAGCTTGAGGCGGCAGATAAATCGCAAAGCGCATGTCGCAGCTCAACACGTCCGAATGATGCTGATACTGTTTGTGCCAGCCATCAAACACTTTGGCCTGAGTAAGATTGGTTAAACTCATGGTGACTCCTTTGACGAGGTATTGCCTGCCCAGACAATGTTGCAGCTTTGCTGGCTGCAACATTCTATTATCCGGTCAGCATCGCCCGTCATTGCTGAGGGTTGGCGATTATTTGAAATGGATCACCGAGCGAATGCTTTCACCCGAATGCATCAGCTCAAACGCTTGGTTGATCTCGTCGAGCGGCATGGTGTGAGTAATAAACTCCTGCAGACCAAATTCACCCGCCAGATACTGTTCAACAATACCCGGCAGTTGTGAACGACCTTTCACGCCGCCAAATGCGCTGCCGCGCCATACTCGGCCAGTCACCAGCTGGAATGGACGGGTAGAGATCTCCTGACCTGCGCCCGCAACACCAATGATGACGGATTCGCCCCAACCTTTGTGACAGCATTCCAGCGCCTGGCGCATCACGTTCACGTTGCCGATACATTCGAACGAGAAGTCGACGCCGCCGTCAGTCATCTCGATGATAACGTCCTGAATCGGCTTATCGAATTTCTGTGGGTTGATGCAGTCGGTCGCACCCAGTTGTTTCGCCAGTTCGAATTTCTTCTCATTGATATCGATACCAATAATACGGCTCGCGCCAACCATTCGAGCGCCGATGATCGCGGACAAGCCGATACCACCCAGACCAAAGATGGCAACGGTGTCGCCTTTTTTCACTTTGGCGGTGTTCATGACTGCGCCCATACCCGTGGTCACGCCACAACCCAGCAGACAGATCTCTTCCAGTGGTGCTTCTTTGTTGACTTTCGCTAAAGAGATTTCTGGCAGCACGGTGTATTCAGAGAAGGTCGAACAGCCCATGTAGTGGAAAATGGGCTCGCCATCTTTGTAGAAACGCGTCGTGCCGTCTGGCATCAAGCCTTTGCCCTGAGTGGCACGCACAGCGCTACACAGGTTGGTTTTGCCTGATTTACAGAACTTACATTCGCCACATTCGGCGGTGTAGAGTGGAATGACGTGATCGCCCACTTCCACGCTGGTGACGCCTTCACCAACCATTTCAACGATACCACCGCCTTCATGGCCAAGGATCGCCGGGAATACGCCTTCAGGATCATCACCAGACAGGGTAAACGCGTCCGTGTGGCAAACGCCCGATGCGACGATACGCACCAGCACTTCGCCTTTACGTGGCAGCATAACGTCCACTTCTTCCATCTTCAGTGGCTGATTTGGGCCCCAGGCAACCGCGGCACGAGATTTAATGAATTTGTCTTGAGACATGGAGTGATTCCTTTTCATACATTGCAATCGAGTGGGGGGCGCGGCTAAACGCCCAACCAAGATTGTCAGTATAGTCCTTTCATTTGGCGGTATAATTGGGTCAAAATGAGAATGACTTTTACGGCATTGTAATAATCAGCAACGGATAAGATGAAATGGCGAGTTGGGAAGGGGTGAGTGAATTTGTTGCCGTCGCAGAGACAGGCAGTTTTACTCAGGCAGCAAAACGCTTGGTAACCTCGGTGGCGAATGTCAGCCGAAGGATTGCGTTGCTGGAAGAGCGGTTGGGGGTCAAGTTGCTGCTGCGTACGACGCGTAAAGTCTCGCTCACCGAAGCCGGTCAGGTGTATTACCAGCAATGCCGTGCATTGCTGGAGGGGCTGGAGCAGGCTGAGCTGACGGTGACTCAGATGCAACAAACGCCGAGAGGTAAATTGAAAGTGACGGCGCCGGTTACCTACGGCGAACAGAAAATTGCGCCGTTGCTGAACGACTTCTTGCTGCAGCATCCGAAGCTGGAGTTGGAATTGGTTCTGACCAACCAGAAACTGGATTTGATTGAGCAGGGCGTGGATGTCGCGGTGCGTCTTGGTCAGTTGGACGATTCCAGCTTTATTGCCCGCCGCCTGAGTAATCGCCATTTGTATGTCTGTGCGACGCCGGACTATCTTGCCCAATGTGGCACGCCGCACACTCTGTCTGAACTGACTAAACACAGTTGTCTGGTCGGGACATACGATCACTGGCGTTTCAAAGAAAATCAGCAGTCGCGCTCGATTCGTGTCAAAGGACGCCTCAGTTGCAGCAGCGGCGTCGTGCTGTTAGATGCCGTGCTCAAAGGTATGGGGCTGGCGCAATTGCCGGATTATTACGTCGAAGAGCATCTGCTTTCGGGCCGTTTGGTCGAAGTGCTGCCAAGCTATCGTGATGACCGGGAAGGGGTCTGGGCGCTTTATCCGCAAAACCGCCATTTATCGCCGAAAGTGCGTTTGCTGGTGGATTATCTGGCGCAGCATTTATCTGCACCGGCGATGCCGCTATAATTGCGCCCCCAACAGATGAGGTTTCCATGACAGATACAACCGCCACTTTTACCCCTGAAGATGAACATTTCATGCGCCGAGCGATGGAACTTGCCCAGCAGGCTGAAGCAGAAGGTGAAGTGCCCGTCGGTGCGTTGCTGGTCAAGGATGGTGAGATCATTGCGGAAGGATGGAACCGTTCCATTGGTGCCTGCGATGCCACTGCGCACGCCGAAATTCAAGTGCTGCGCAAAGCGGGTGCGACGCTGCATAACTATCGTCTGCTCGATACTACCTTGTATGTGACGCTTGAACCGTGTCCGATGTGTGCGGGTGCCTTGCTGCACAGCCGGGTTAAACGCATCGTCTATGGTGCGCCGGATCTCAAAGCCGGTGCGGCAGGCACAGTGATGGATCTGTTCAGCAGTCAGGCTGCGTATCACTATGCCACGGTGGAAAAGGGGGTGTTGGAAGAGGAATGCCGCCAGCAACTGCAGGCGTTTTTTCAACGTCGGCGCAAAGAGATCAAAGCGCAGAAAGAGGCGTCAAAGCGCGATGCTGGGCAAGATGATGGCGCGACTAACTAACGAGAAGAGAGATAAGCGGGCAAACATCTACCGAGCGTAGATGTTTGCGAATGATTAAGCGTGATTGACAAGATGAACGAAAATACGGTTACGTGCGCTAATTTTTCTTTTAGTGTTGGCTAATTTACGTTTGCGGCGGTTAGCGGCAACGGTTTTATTTAGGCGTTTTGATTGGACACGACGTCTCAACATCACGACCTCCTGCTTACGACAAAAAATCCCCATCAGCTCTGCTTGTTCCCATCACTGGGAGTGAAGAATGAATGGAAATGGTTGATTGAGAACTCAAGCGCAGTGCGCGCTAAAGCCGCCTCTACTGGCTAATAAGGCGCGTTCAGTGACAACGCGCCAGTAAATAGCGAATGGGCGATTTTAGAGAAACCCTTCCCCAAAAATCAATCCACCAAGAGAAAAATCCTCGGCAGGAACTACTTTTCTGCCGAGACAGATGAGAGCTCGGCTTCATCCGACGGTTCAGATGCAACATCCGATATCTCATCGGGGGTGAGTAACTCTTCGCCTTCAAGCGGTGGAATAACCAATATTTCCCCGTCATCATTGGCTTGTAAATAAGATCGTTGCCCCACATGACCGATGATCGACTGATAGTAGCGGCGAATGTTTTCCACGTAATTTCTCGCCTCATCACCACGGGCAAAGCCGTAGCGGGTTTGGCTAAAATATTTCTTCTGCCTTAGCAGTGGCAATCTCTCTTTGACATCGCCCCAAGAGTCGGGGTTAGCGCCCTGTTTTTTGGTCAAGCGGCGCGCGTCCATCATATGACCGAAGCCAACATTGTAAGAGGCCAAGGCAAACCAAATTTTCTCATGCTGGGGAATCGACTCTGGCACTCGCGAAACAATACGGCGCAGATACTCAACGCCGCCTTTGATCGATTGTTCCGGATCAAGGCGATTTCTCACCCCAACACTTTTCGCCGTAGGTAGGGTCAACATCATCATGCCGCGCACACCCGTTGGCGATTTAGCCAGTGGGTTCCAATGGGACTCTTGATAAGCCAATGCAGCGATCAAACGCCAGTCAAATTCCGCCGAATATTGCTCAAACAGCGGTGCCCATTTCGGTAAACGGCTGTCGAGCGCACGAATAAAGGCACGTGTGTCGACGTAATCAAAGGAACCGATGTGGCCGATGTACTTTTCTTCAAGACGCGCCAGCTCCCCCGATTGGTTCACATCGCCAAAGAACTCTATCAACATGGCGTACAGCGATTCATCTGGCGAACGGCGCACAAACCAAGAGACAGGTTGATCTTCCGTCAGCTCAAAAGCCAGAGCAAGGTCTGGATACAAACGCTGGGCAAGAGAGAGCTCAACCGAATCGGTTACGGTAAAACGCAGTTCACCTTGCGAAACCTTTTTCAGCAGATCGTTGGTGTCAGCGTTGGAGATCACTTGGAAGGCAAGCTCGGGGTAATCCTTCTGCAATCTTCTGAGCGTAGAAGCGTACTGAGATTGTTTAACCACTTGCAACGTGGCCGCTGCGGCGTCATTGATGCTGTCATCGCCTTGCGCTTCGCTGCTGGTGTTCTGTTGCTTTTCTGATTGATAGCTAATGAGCTGCTCAAGGTTGCGCGGACGTAAATCGCCATTCTTGTACACCACTTGTTGGCTGACGTAGTAATACGCAGGTCCCGGGCGAAACTGGTTAACGGCATTTTTGCTTTGGCTCAATCCGGTCGCGATCAGGTCAATGTCACCACGCTTGAGCATTGGAAACAGCTCGGCTTGGCGGTAAGCGGGTTTGATTTCCAAACGCACGCCAAGTTGGTCAGCAAATTGACGGGCCAGTTCATAATCTAAGCCGGCTTGACCATCGGGGCCGATGTAGTAAGAGAGCTGGTTATTGAGCGTTCCCACGCGCAGTACGCCGCGTTGTTTGATCTGATCCAGCTCGCTGGCGGGTTTTGACTCTATCTGACAGGCAGAGAGCATCAGCACGGCGGCCGAGAGTAGAAGATAGTGGCGGATTCTGGCGAACGGGATCAAGCGCATTAACGATATTCTCAAGAAGCAATTGGTCCCTTTATATCAAAGCTCGCTGCACTGGCAAAGTAAAAGCCTGATTTCTCATCGCCGATGTTCAAGCAACAGAACATTTTGCCTGTATTGCTAGTTTGACAAAAAAAATGACGCAAACGGTTGCTTTTGCTGTTACATCACAAAAATAAATCCATTATAATGCGCCCGCAAAGGAGAGGTGGAATCGGCATAAGTTCGCAAGTTTTTCATTAAGTTTTTGAATTTATTCCAATATCACCTTAATCAATTGCATAAGAGACCTAAGCACATGAGAATTTTGCGTGGCTCCCCAGCTCTTTCTGAGTTTCGTGTTAACAAACTTCTGGAACTTTGTCGTGAACAAGCCCTGCCTGTGAGCGGTATTTACGCTGAGTTCATGCACTTTGCCGACCTCAAAACCGAGTTAGACGCTCAGGAACTGGAAAAGTTAGAGAAGCTGCTGACTTACGGTCCAACCATTCAAGAACACGAGCCACAGGGCTTACTCCTGCTGGTGACGCCTCGTCCGGGCACTATTTCTCCTTGGTCTTCTAAAGCAACGGATATTGCGCACAACTGTGGTCTGGCGTCGATCAAACGTCTGGAACGCGGTACGGCATACTACGTTGAGAGCGAAGTGGCGCTGACGCAAGAGCAGGTAACCACTCTGCAAGCCTTGCTGCACGATCGCATGATGGAAGTGGTGTTCACGGAACTCGACGCGGCACAAGCGCTATTTAGCGTGGCAGAGCCAGCGCCAATGACTCAGGTGGATATCCTCTCTGGTGGTCGTGTTGCGCTGGAAGAAGCCAACGTTTCCCTTGGTCTGGCACTGGCGGAAGATGAAATTGATTACTTGGTGGAGAACTTCATCAAGCTGGGTCGTAACCCGAATGACATCGAGCTGATGATGTTTGCTCAGGCGAACTCTGAGCACTGTCGTCACAAAATTTTCAATGCGGATTGGACTATTGACGGTGTTGATCAGGACAAATCGCTGTTCAAGATGATCAAGAACACCTTCGAAACCACGCCGGATCACGTGCTGTCTGCCTACAAAGACAACGCGGCGGTAATGACCGGTTCGAAAGTCGGCCGTTTCTTCCCGGATCCGGACTCACGTCAATACACTTACCACCACGAAGACGCCCACATTCTGATGAAAGTGGAAACGCACAACCACCCAACGGCGATTTCGCCTTGGCCAGGTGCGTCAACCGGTAGCGGCGGTGAAATTCGTGATGAAGGCGCAACCGGTATCGGCGGTAAGCCAAAAGCGGGTCTGGTGGGCTTTACGGTATCTAACCTGCGCATCCCTGACTTTGTTCAGCCTTGGGAAAGTGATTTTGGTAAACCAAGCCGCATCGTGAGCGCGCTGGATATCATGATTGAAGGTCCTCTGGGCGGCGCGGCATTCAACAACGAATTTGGTCGTCCAAACCTGCTGGGTTACTTCCGTACTTATGAAGAGAAAGTCACCTCGCACGCGGGTGAAGAGATCCGTGGTTACCACAAGCCAATCATGATTGCTGGCGGCATGGGTAACATTCGTGACGAACACGTACAGAAAAAAGAAATCCCGGTTGGCGCGAAACTGATCGTGCTGGGCGGTCCGGCAATGAACATCGGTCTGGGCGGCGGCGCAGCGTCTTCAATGGCGTCGGGTCAGTCGGCAGAAGATTTGGATTTTGCTTCAGTACAACGTGAAAACCCAGAGATGGAACGTCGTTGTCAGGAAGTGATCGACCGCTGCTGGCAGCTGGGCGATGCGAACCCAATCGCGTTTATCCACGATGTGGGCGCGGGCGGTATCTCGAACGCACTGCCAGAGCTGGTTAACGATGGCGATCGTGGCGGTAAATTCCAGCTGCGTGACGTGCCAAACGATGAACCGGGCATGAGCCCGCTGGAAATCTGGTGTAACGAATCGCAAGAGCGTTATGTGCTGGCGGTTGCGCCGGAGCACATGGCGGCATTTGATGCTATCTGTAAGCGTGAGCGCGCACCCTATGCAGTCGTGGGCGTGGCAACGGAAGAGCGTCATCTGACTCTGGAAGACAGCCACTTCGATAACATGCCAATCGACATGCCGATGGACATTCTGCTTGGCAAACCGCCGAAAATGCACCGTGAAGCGACCACGCTGAAAGTGACCAGCCCAGCGATTGATCGCAGCGGTATCGAACTCAATGAAGCGGTGGATCGCGTGCTGCGTCTGCCGGCTGTGGCTGAGAAAACCTTCCTGATCACCATCGGTGACCGCACCGTGACCGGTCTGGTCGCTCGTGACCAAATGGTTGGTCCTTGGCAGGTGCCAGTGGCCAACTGCGCGGTAACGGCAGCAAGCTACGACACTTACCACGGTGAAGCGATGTCTATGGGCGAGCGCACTCCTGTCGCTCTGCTTGACTTCGGCGCATCGGCGCGCCTGGCGGTGGGTGAGTCTCTGACCAACATCGCGGCAACCGATATCGGCGATATTAAACACATCAAACTGTCAGCGAACTGGATGTCTCCTGCCGGTCACCCGGGTGAAGATGCGGGTCTGTACGAAGCGGTGAAAGCCGTGGGTGAAGAGCTGTGTCCTGCGTTGGGCCTGACCATTCCGGTTGGTAAAGACTCGATGTCGATGAAGACCAAGTGGAACGAGAACGGCGAAAACAAAGAAGTGACCTCGCCGCTGTCGCTCGTCATCACCGCGTTTGCGCGTGTGGAAGATGTGCGTAAGACCATCACACCACAACTGCGTACCGATCTGGGTGAAACATCTCTGGTGCTGGTGGATCTGGGTAACGGTCAGAATCGTCTGGGCGCGACGGCCTTGGCGCAAGTTTACAAGCAGTTGGGTGACAAGCCGGCTGACGTTGACAATGCCGAGCAACTGAAAGGCTTCTTCGATGCGATGCAAACTCTGGTTCGCAACGACAAGTTGGTGGCTTACCACGATAAAGGCGACGGCGGTCTGTTTGTCACGCTGGCTGAAATGGCGTTCGCGGGTCACTGTGGTGTGAAAGCCAACATTGAAACGCTGGGTGACGACGTACTGGCTGCGCTGTTCAACGAAGAGTTGGGTGCGGTAATTCAGGTCAAGAGCGATGAACTGAATGCGGTATTGGCCACGCTGGCGGCTAATGGTCTGGCAGATTGTTCACACGTTATCGGTGAAGTTGACGCATCAGATGCATTTGTGGTGACTTCGGGTGAACAAGTCCTTCTTCAGCGTTCACGTACCGAAATGCGTACCATCTGGGCCGAAACGACACACAAGATGCAAGCAATGCGCGACAACCCAGCGTGTGCCGATCAAGAATTTGCGGCGAAAAAAGACAACTCAGATCCAGGTCTGAACGTGTCACTGAGCTTTGATGTCAACCAAGACGTCGCGGCACCTTACATCGCCGCTTCGATGATCAACACAGGCGCGAAGCCTAAGATGGCGATTCTGCGTGAGCAGGGCGTGAACTCACACGTTGAAATGGCGGCAGCGTTTGACCGTGCGGGCTTTGACGCAGTCGACATTCACATGAGCGACATTCTGACTGGCCAAGCGGTACTGGATGAGTACCAAGGTCTGGTTGCGTGTGGTGGCTTCTCCTACGGTGACGTGCTGGGCGCGGGTGAAGGTTGGGCGAAATCGGTGCTGTTCAATGCACAGGCTCGCGAACAGTTCGAGCAGTTTTTCAACCGTCAGGACACGTTCTCGCTAGGTGTGTGTAACGGTTGTCAAATGCTGTCTAACCTGAAAGATCTGATCCCGGGTGCAGACTTGTGGCCACGTTTCGTGCGCAACGAATCGGAGCGTTTTGAAGCGCGCTTTAGTCTGGTTGAAGTGCAGAAGTCGGATTCTGTGTTCTTCGATGGCATGGCAGGTTCTCGTATGCCGATTGCGGTCTCTCACGGTGAAGGTCGCGTGGAAGTTCGCGACGAAGCGCACCTCAGCGCGATCGAGCAATCAGGCACGGTTGCCGTCCGTTTCGTGGATAACTTCGGCCAGCCGACTCAGCAGTACCCGAACAACCCGAACGGCTCGCCAAATGCGATTACCGGTCTGACAACCAAAGACGGCCGCGTCACCATCATGATGCCGCACCCAGAGCGTGTCTTCCGCACGGTGGCGAACTCATGGCACCCAGATAACTGGGGTGAAAATGGTGCCTGGATGCGTATGTTCCAGAACGCACGTAAGAATCTCGGTTAATCGCCAGTAACAGTACCTTATCTCTTCAACCGCTAGAGCTTTGCTCTGGCGGTTTTTTTATCCAGTGATGGATAGCCAACCTCTTTTATTTGTGCTCTAATACCGCGCTTGCCAAGGGATGGCGTTGATCCCTTAATAATCCCTTAGGAAACTTTCAAATGTCGAAAAACAAAAAATTTGCTATCCGCGTAACTGAAAAACGTGAAGGTTGGGCGGCAGAGATCACTCGTCAAGTGACATCTCGTAAGACAGTTGTCTCCAAGCGCCAAATGGGTTTTGAAAGTGAAGCGCTGGCTCAAGCTTGGGCGGAAAAAGAGCTGGCTGAGTTTGTGCAAAACCAAGTTGTTCGTAACGAGCGCAAAGGCCAAATGCGCAAGGAACGTGAAGCGGAAGCGCTAAGCGCGAAAATTCGTAAAGCTGAATTACGCCGCACACGTGACGCTGAAATGGATGACGAAGAAGACGACGAAGCGTAAGCTCACGCTCTCTGACCAAACAGAAAAGCCCTGATTCGCAATCAGGGCTTTTTTCTTGTGCGCCGAGCATGGCGTTGATCTAGGAGGTGAAAGTCCTCTACGGGCTCAGTCGAGCGAGAACCGTTAGCCTATGCAAGGGTGTTCACCGTGAGGTGAAACCTGAAGGAAGCAAACGGCAAAACTTGGTTGTGACGAACAGAAACCTGATAGTAGGCCTGTACAACTTGGGTAACCTAGCAATAGATAGAATAGCCCAATGCCTCGACGGGAAGTGTGTATAGGTAAATCAGGCATGACCAAGGGAAAGAGCAACGTCTTACCTCGGGAGATCTCATTGCCTGTCTCAGATGAGACTAATACAGCAGTGATGTTGTGTGATGGGCAATGAGAAGTCAGCAGAAGGCATAGTACTTTGAGGAAGTACAACTCAAAGGAAGGCCTGAACTGAATATATCAAGAAGCAGTCACTAGACACTCAATCATGTGGAGTCATAGCAAGATGAAAATCATCTCTACGTCCCAATGGGCAATACCGCAAGTAAAGCTCATGGTCACGAAGAATGACAAGCATGATCGGCGTAGAAAGGAGGACGAGTCTTGGTGACCCCTACTGCGCTGATGGAACAAATCAGCTCCTCAGCGAATTTGAACCATGCCCTTCGACGCGTGAAGAAGAACAAGGGGTGCGCAGGTGTCGACAGACTCGACATCACAGCGACCATTTCTAAACTTCGGCAAGCTTCAAATGGGCAAGCGCTCCGCCAGAGTCTTCTGGACGGAAGCTACCAACCTCAACCTGTTCTGGGTGTAGAAATCCCCAAGCCGAATGGTGGCGTCAGGCAATTAGGTATCCCCACGGTACTGGATAGGATAGTCCAACAGGCGATCACATCAGTACTGTCAGACATCTATGAGCCGAGGTTCTCCAACAGCAGCTACGGGTTCAGGCCGAACCGCAGTGCGCATCATGCGCTTGCGGCAGCAAGCCGCTATATCAGAGAAGGGCGGGGTTATGTAGTGGATATCGATCTAGCCAAATACTTCGACACGGTGAACCATGATAGGCTGATGCGCAGATTATCTAAGGACATTAGTGATAAACGAGTATTAAAGCTCATCAGGTCCTATCTACAGGCAGGCTTAATGCGAGATGGGTTAGTAGAGCGAAGACAACGAGGAACACCACAGGGTGGGCCATTATCTCCGTTACTTTCCAATATCGTATTAGATGAACTGGACAAAGAGTTAGAGCGAAGAGGGCATAAGTTCTGTCGATATGCAGATGACTGCCAAATCTACGTTCGTAGTGAGGAAGCCGCCCATCGAGTCAAAGAGTCGATAACGGAGTTCTTGGAGCAGAAGCTAAAGCTCACGGTAAATCGAGAGAAAAGTGCAGCAACAAGAGTGACGGAGCGAGCCTACCTAAGTCATAGCTTCAAGATAGACGGAACTCTCCTGATATCAAAACCGGCACAAGCTCAAATGAAGCAGCGAGTGCGGAAAATAACGAAGCGAAATCGAGGTCGAGAGTTGTCGGTAATCATCACCGAGTTAACCCAATACCTACGAGGTTGGCAGCACTACTTCAAGCTCGCCCTAGGTCAAAGTGCGATGCAGCGCTTGGACGAATGGATACGGCGTCGGTTGAGATGCTACCGCCTGAAACAGCGCAAACGCAGATACAGCATAGCGACATGGTTACAACGCCAAGGTGTAACAGAGCGAAATGCGTGGAAGCTGGCGATGTCAGATAAAGGGTGGTGGCACTTAGCCCTCTCGCCCCAGTTGAATCACGCCATGCCAATCAAATGGTTCAAGGAGAGGGGATTGTACTCATTGAGAGATGGGTATGAGTCACTAAAGGTATATTCGGAACCGCCGTATGCGACCCACGCTTGTACGGTGGTGTGAGAGGATGGAGGCCGTGAGGCCTCCTCCTACTCGATTTCATCTTTTGGCGTTGCCGTTTTTATTCGAAGCAATCGGATGAAATCGACAGGCTGAGTGAAGCGTCGTTTTTTACGACATACGGCGGTTGATTACCCCATTTACCTGATGGTACAAGCGTTTGCTGATAAATCTGTCTGCTCTTATGCTTTGGTAGATCAATATGTTGCAAGCCATCCGACAGATCGTTGGCTTCACCGTAATCGAAATCTAAGTGAGAAGTGGCTTTTTCTTTTTGTGACAAAATGCACTTGGCTCGATTTTGTACACCGTCGATTTGCCATTCAACCTGAGTGGGCCGTGCATCCAGATCTAAGTCCGTTGGCGCTGTTTGAGCTAAAAGGTCAGTATCGTTGTTTAGTCGTTGAACGGTGAACTGTTCTTGTAGGTACTGGGCTATTTTGCCACTTGGCTCTCCAGCAGAGTGTGCGAAAAGAGAGGGGCTCAGCAGCATAGCGCTGAGCGAGAGATGGAAACGTTTGGGTAGCATTGAATCAGAATCGACACTGGAAATAACATCCAAACATCATAAAGACGAATTAAACACTGTTCAATTATGATTTTGTATTGATTTGTATGGCCCCAGTAAAAACCGGGGCGAGCTTACAATGGGATCTGCCCGGTGGTGATGGTGTCAGTGTCGGCGTCGACCAACTCTTCAATATAGCTTTCAACCACTTGTTCTACTGAGTCATCGTCTTGACGGAAGTAGGCAATATGAAAGATGGCATCGCCTTCATTCACCAGAGGTAGCGTTTGTTGGCCAATCACAATCCCGCCTTTCGGTGCTAGCAGCTCAACTTCATCATGACCAAGGGGAGAGCTGATGTAGGCGAGTGTTTCTCCTTTCTCTACCTTGGCACCGAGGTTGACCACAGTGCGCAGAATGCCGTTGCCCGAAGCGCGTACCCAACTGGTTGATTTGGCAATCACCGGATCAGGGAAGCGTTTACGGCTGGCGCGCAGCATGCCAATGGACTGCATCACCCGTTTGACACCATGCACACCGGCGCTGATAGAAAGCGGATCAAAACGTAGCGCTTCACCTGCTTCATAGGTTAAGACCGGAATTTGACACTTTTCTGCTTCCGAGCGAAGGGAGCCATCGCGCAACGCAGAATCGACGATCACGGGGGCTGCAAAAGCTTTGGCGATCTTCAGTGTCTCAGGATTGCTGAGATTGGCTCGGATCTGCGGCAGGTTGGTACGGTGAATCGCCCCTGTATGCAGATCGATTATATAGTCCGCTCTTAGCGCTATATTGTTGAAAAACGTATGGGCCATACGTGATGCCAGCGCCCCTTTTTCACTGCCCGGAAAACAGCGATTAAGATCGCGCCTGTCTGGTAAATAGCGTGATTTATGAATGAAACCAAAGACGTTGACGATCGGAACGGCTATCACTGTGCCACGGATTTTTTGTGGATCTAAGCTGTTGATGAGCTGGCGAACAATTTCCACCCCATTGAGTTCGTCGCCGTGAATCGCCGCGTTGACCATGATAACTGGTCCCGCATAGCGGCCGTTGATCACTTCAATCGGAATCGACAGAGGTGAGTGCGTGTAGAGCTGAGCCGCATCTAACTCAATCTCTTCTCTCTGCCCCGGTTTAATCTTATGCCCCAAAATCTCAAATATCTTATTTTTCTTATTGCGAACCATAGTACTTCCTGCCTTTTTTATTCCACTGACTCTAACACGCAACCTATATCAAACCATTCGACCTTATTAAGATTACGATAAAAACTGCTAATCGTTGATTTCCTTTTTCCTGATTTTTGTCGAAAAGCGGTTAATGGAGCTTACATGGAATTTTCTTGGTTAATCCCTAAGGATTAAATATATATCATTGTTATATAAGAAATATATTTTTTACATTGCTCTACGAGCATGAGATTTTCTTACTTTGATGAAGGTTTTTACATGCGCTAATATGCGCCCCCAATTTCTGTTCTTCAAATGACAACTCGAGGTAAATATGAAAAAGACGATCACTAAAGTGGTGACATTGTCAGTAGCAGCAATGGCATTGTCTGGCTGTGTAGGTAGCAATGCAGTAACGGGTTACGTTATGGGGTTCAATTTAAAAGCTGTTGATAATCGTTATGCTCGTGGTGGTCTAAATATGTTGTTGGCACCAGTGTACGGTTTGGCTGTTGCAGCCGATTACATCGTGTTCAACTCCCTTGAATTCTGGACGGGTAAAAACCCACTCAATGGTAAGCCTCATATTTTTGATACAAAAATGGATACCTACATCGATGTTAATCACCAGTTGGATGACTCGCTAAAAACAGCTCCGATTGCTCCATTGACAAAGCACCGCTCGATTGAGCAAGGCACGATGCAGCCAATCGATGAGAATACGGTACAAATGGACATCACTTACAATAACGGTGAAAAAGCGACGTTGACAGGCATTCGTGATGGAGAATCTGTGACTTACTACATCAATGGTAAGATGGTTGCGCAAACATCTATGGATGAGTTAGCGGCTTACGCTCGAAGTTGAGTTTGTTCTTAGCCAGCAAATAACCAACGGGCGTTAGGTTCTCGCCCGTTGGTTTGCGTTTTATGCTTTCTCTGGAATGGCTTCTAGTAAAGCAACCATTTGATCCCAGTAAAGTTGGACGGTATCAATCTTCACTTTCTCATCGGGTGAATGAGGGAACTTAATCGTTGGACCGAAAGAAACCATGTCCATGTGAGGGTAAGGTTTTTTAAACAGACCACATTCCAAACCTGCGTGGATTACCATGATGTTCGGCTTGTGGCCGTAAATGCCTTGGTACATGTCACGGAAGATAGCCATGATTTCAGAATCGGCGTCTGGCTTCCAACCTGGGTACGCGCCAGAAAGTTCAATACGTGCTCCGGCAAGCTCTGCCACTGATTTCAGCATGCTTTCCACTTGAGTACGGCCTGAATCGATCAGTGAGCGAACCAGACACAACACGCTTACTTCATTCTCATCGGTTTTGATCACACCGACATTGAGCGATGTTTCAACTACGCCTTCAATCTCATCACTCATGCGCATTACGCCATTTGGACAAGCGTTGAGCGCGGCAATCAAACGCTGTTGATCGGCCATCACCAACACTTGTGCGTCACTGGATGCTTCTTGATTAAAGGTCACCAAATTGGTTTCGACTTTACCGAGCTCAGATTTGAGCAGCTCAGTGTAAAACTCAAACAGTTCGGCCAGTTTGCTGAGGTTTTCCTCAGGCAGCGCAACGGTGACAAAAGCCTCGCGAGGGATGGCATTTCTTAAGCTACCACCACGGAACTCAATCAGACGCATGTCGAGTTCATTGGCATGGCCAGCTAAAAAGCGTGCCATCAGTTTGTTGGCGTTGCCACGACCTGTGTGAATATCACAGCCTGAGTGGCCGCCTTTGAGCCCTTTAAGGATAAGTTGGCGGGCAACATAACCTTGTGGTAGCGCTTCACGTTGGATATCAAACAACAGCTCTGCATTAATGCCACCTGCACAGCCCATGTAGACTTCGCCTTCTTGCTCTGAGTCGGTATTGAGTAGAATCTCACCTTCCAACCAACCTGCTTCAAGGCCGAATGCGCCAGTCATGCCCGCTTCTTCATCAATGGTTAGCAGTACTTCAATTGGGCCGTGTTTGATCTCGCTTGATGCCAATACAGCCAGGCAAGATGCCATACCGATGCCGTTATCTGCGCCAAGCGTGGTTCCTTTTGCGGTTACCCATTCACCATCAATGTATGGCTGGATAGGATCGCGGGTAAAGTCATGATCGGTGTCTTCATTCTTCTGTGGAACCATATCGATGTGTGCTTGCAGCACAACACCTTTTTTATTTTCCATACCCGCGGTGGCTGGTTTTTTAATAAATACATTGCCCGTTGGATCACGGCGAACTTCTAAACCTTGCTCCGTTGCCCAAGTCACTATGTACTGCGCGAGCGCTTCTTCATGTTTAGATGGATGAGGGATAGAACAAATTTTGTCGAAAAACTGCCAAAGGGGAGTGGGGGACAGACTACTGATTTCAGAATGGAATTCAGACACGGATGACTCCTTTACATATTATTTGCCAGAAGGCGTACTGCAGCAGACCGATTTCTGCACATAAATGCCCAGCCTGCTGATAATAAATCAGCAGCAAGCATACCACTAGCAGAGTATGGCGAGTAGTTGCGTTGATGATGCGCTTACAACGAGAGTGTCACATTCTGTGAACGTTCACCTGTCTATTTGTGTACGTTTTGTGGCTTCTTTTCGTTATGCAAAGTGCTGAATGATATTTTTGTAATTTAATTACGTTAAAAAATTGATGATAGTCAATAAATGAAATTTATGTGATAAAAGTCACTAAAAAACTTGTAATAAAATTTCTTAGTGGTATATTTATAACCAACTTCTTAAGCGAAGAAAGAAATGCTCAAAGGATGAGTCCGTTTTATCGCCTCCAAGGAACCGAGAAATCAAACATGTCTTATTGATTTAGTAAAGGTGATAGTTATGAAAGGTTTAGCTTCTGCAATGTTTTGGTCCAACCACTCGGTTTACACCAGCAACTTTGCTTACCCAACAAGCTTTGGTTACAAATAATCCAGTTAACCAACGGCATGTGACCCTGAACAGTTTGTTCACCCCTATAAATTGGAATTTTCTTTCAGTAATAGCGCTGACATGATTCTACCGCCACTCTTGTTGAGTGGCGTTTTTTTATGTCTGCATTTTCTCCCGCGTCGATTTCTCCTCTATGCATTTTATTGACTGCATTTGGTCTGTTTGACCGCATTTTTGTAATGCAAAAACGGCAAAGCGGTCGATTTATTTATTGAAAGTTTATGACATTGTCGATTTTTTCCACAACACAATTCTTAAAGCTGTTGTTTTTTCTTATTGTTTTATAAAGAAAAATATCATTACCTATCGTTTGATTTACTTTTTCTGTCTTTGAAGCCAGTGAAATCTCGATTCGAGTAAAAAATCTATCTGGAATTTGTTATTTGATAACTTTATAATCGGCAGCCAATCGATTACGCAACCGTTTACTTTTTACCCTTACAGGATTCGATTATGCTCGAAAGGCTATTTAAACTCAGTGAAAATGGCACCAATGTGCGCACTGAGATCATCGCAGGTGTGACCACCTTTCTAACGATGGCTTACATCATTTTTGTTAACCCAGCGATTCTTGCCGATGCGGGAATGGATCGTGGAGCGGTATTCGTTGCAACCTGTCTTGCTGCGGCGATTGGTTGTTTCATTATGGGCCTGTGGGCTAATTACCCGATCGCACAAGCACCAGGCATGGGCCTGAATGCCTTCTTTACTTACGCAGTAGTGTTGGGGATGGGCTACACTTGGCAAGTCGCTCTAGCGGCGGTGTTTGTATCTGGTGTGCTGTTCATCTTGTTAAGTATCTTTAAGATCCGTGAGTGGATCATTAACTCCATTCCACATGCACTGAGAACGGGTATCTCTGCGGGTATCGGTTTATTTCTAGCCTTTATCGCGCTCAAGAATGCGGGCATTGTCGTTGATAACCCAGCCACCTTGGTGTCAATTGGCCACATTACTTCGCTGGCTCCGGTTCTAGCTTCTATCGGTTTCTTCCTCACTATCGCTTTGGTGCATCGCGGCGTCAAAGGTGCCGTAATGATCGCTATTCTTGCGGTAACCGGATTAGGTCTGGTTTTTGGTGACGTGCAATGGGCGGGTGTGATGTCAACGCCACCAAGTATTGCTCCGACGTTCTTACAGCTAGATTTCTCCGCGGTATTTGAAGTTGGCATGATTTCGGTTGTGTTTGCTTTCCTTTTCGTTGACCTGTTTGACACTGCTGGCACCTTAGTCGGTGTAGCAACTAAAGCGGAACTGATCAAAGAAGACGGCAAAATCCCACGTCTAAACAAAGCACTACTTGCGGACTCGACGGCAACTTCGGTTGGTGCTCTGTTGGGTACTTCCAACACAACCTCTTACATTGAGAGTGTGGCTGGTGTAGCGGCAGGTGGTCGTACTGGTTTGACTGCGGTCGTTGTGGGCGTGCTGTTCCTCTTAGCACTGTTCTTCTCTCCTCTTGCAGGCATGATCCCAGCTTATGCCACCTCGGGTGCTCTTTTCTATGTAGCAATCTTGATGCTTTCGGGCCTAGTGAGCATTGATTGGCGCGACCTTACCGAAGCGGCACCAGTGGTAGTAACCTGTTTGCTCATGCCTCTCACGTTCTCTATCGCAGAAGGCATTTCGCTTGGCTTTATTGCTTACGCGGCCATTAAGCTGTTCAGTGGTAAGGGGCGCGATGTTTCTTTAAGTGTCTGGGTGATGGCGGCGATCTTTATCGTTAAGTATCTTTTCGCTTAATAGCTTTTGCTGCTGCGTTCCGGTAGAATAATCGTTTGCGCAGCTCGAAACCCAGACATTCTATTACTTTTCGGGCTCTCATCATTATGAGAGCCCGAAAACCGTTTGGGGCAACAGATTTTCAAATAATTAGGTTATTACAATGAGCAACAAATTCGTTATTACTTGGGATGCCATGCAAACTTACTGCCGCAAACTGGCTGAGCAACAAATGCCAGCAGAGCAGTGGAAAGGTATCTGGGCCGTGAGTCGCGGTGGTTTGGTTCCTGGTGCTATCTTGGCACGTGAGTTGGGTATTCGCTACGTCGACACGATTTGCATCTCTAGCTACGATCATGATCACCAACGTGACATGACCGTCATCAAAGCGCCTGAGGGCGATGGTGAAGGTTATTTGATCGTTGAAGATTTGGTCGACAGTGGTGACACGGCGCGTAAGTTGCGTGAAATGTATCCAAAAGCGAAATTGATTGCTGTGTGTGCCAAGCCATCAGGCAAAGCGCTGCTCGATGACTACGTTGTTGATATTGCACAAGATACATGGATTGAACAACCTTGGGACATGGCGCTCTCGTATGCAGAGCCAGTCAATCGCAAGCAAAAGTAAAACCGTTGTCAAAGCGTAAAAAAATGGCCCTTGCATGGGCCATTTTTTTTATTGCTGTTATACTGTTTCGCCTAAGTCTTTGATGTTAGCTAAAGTGCCCTGAGTCATGTATGTCTGAAGAAGAAACCAGCAAAAACTTGTCTGAAACTCTGTTTGTGAAGCATAAACAGGCGAAAGAAACCTCGGCATTAACTCAATATATGCCAACCAGCCAGTCACTGCTGGACGAACAGAAAGCCAAAACGGGTTACGCTTGGTACCGCAACTTGCGCCGTTTGCAGTGGGTATGGCAGGGCGTTGACCCTATCGAGCAAGAGCAAGTTTTGGCCTCTATCGCCTCTTCAAAACACTCCCGCACGGATGAGCAGTGGTTGGATACCGTCATGGGGTATCACAGTGGCAACTGGGCTTATGAGTGGACAAAACTGGGGATGTTGCATCAAAAGCGAGCTGCTGAGATGTCTAAGGAAAAAGCGGCAGAAGAGCTGTTTTCCGCCTCACTTTGCTACAGCATTGCCGGATACCCTCACCTTAAAAATGACAATTTAGCCCTGCAAGCTCAGGTGCTGGCAAATCGCGCTTATCTTGAGGCCGCAGAGAAGAGTCAATACATCATCAAGCAACTGGAGATCCCTTACGAAAAGGGCACCATTGTTGCTCATCTGCATTTGACTAATACCGATAAACCGCATCCGGTGGTGATCGTCAGTGCAGGCCTCGACAGCTTGCAAACCGATATGTGGCGACTGTTTCGTGATCATCTGGCTAAACATGACATTGCCATGCTGACGGTAGATATGCCGTCCGTCGGCTACAGCGCCAAATGGCCGTTAACCGAGGACTACAGCTGTCTGCATCAAGCTGTATTGAATGAACTGTTTTCCATTCCTTATGTGGACCATCACCGTGTTGGCCTGATTGGATTTCGTTTTGGTGGCAACACCATGGTGCGTCTATCTTTCCTTGAGCAGGACAAGATCAAAGCGTGTGTGACGCTTGGTGCACCGATTCATCATGTATTTGCTTCACCGCAAAAACTGCAAAGCATGCCGAAGATGTATCTCGATGTCCTCGCTTCGAGGCTTGGTAAAAATGTCGTGGATATTTACAGCCTCTCTGGGCAAATGGCGGCATGGTCTTTAAAAGTGCAAGGATTCCTCTCAAGCCGTAAAACCAAAGTGCCAATCTTGGCAATGAGTTTAGAAGGCGACCCCGTTTCTCCCCATTCAGACAATCAGTTAGTTGCGCTTTACAGCAATTATGGCAAAGCGAAGCAAATTAGCGCCAAAACAATTACACAAGGATATGAGCAATCCCTCGATTTGGCGATAAAGTGGCTGGAAGATGAACTATTAAGGTGACAAATCTCCTAATTTAGTTAAGAGTGAAATATGAGTTTAATAAAATAACCTCATGATAAATAAAAATTATTGTCATTCTTAACATTGAAGAAAATGGAGATTCAATATGTCAGAAGTGACGAATAACCCAACTCATAACCGTTTGTTGACCAAACTGCGTGCAATGGGACCTTACCTGAGAGATCCTCAGTCTAAGGAAGGGCATTACTACTTTGACTGCTTGTCTGTTTGTGTAGATGATCGAAAATCCCCTGAACTGCGTGAGTTTTGGGGTTGGTGGATGGTGCTTGAATCTGTCGAAGGGGGATTCACGGCGAAATACCATGCAGGGAAATACGATACAGACGGAAACTGGCTCAATGAAGCGCTGCCTAAAAAAGTCGCGACGGAAGTGAACCAAACTCAGCACTGTTTTCATGCCAAGCTGGTGAAAACCTTGGATGAACAGTTTAAGTTAACCGTCGCCTATCATGACGAGTCGGTAGAATTTGTCTGATTTTCTAAGGCTTGCGCTCTAACAATTAAAAAGGTGCGATTTTCGCACCTTTTCTGCTTGTGAATTGCCGATTAGATTGCTAAAACAACCACTCTTATCTTAATTTGTGTTTCATTTCAGAAGACATCATGACTACGAATCAACAAAGCAGCGCAGCATTCCAGGCAAAAACGGTCGTTGTTAAGCTGGGCACCAGTGTGTTAACCGGTGGGACATTGGCACTTGACCGAGCTCATATGGTTGAGCTGGCTCGCCAGTGTGCAGAACTCAAAAAGCAAGGCCATTCGGTGGTCGTTGTTTCGTCAGGGGCAATTGCTGCCGGGCGAGAGCACTTAGGTTACCCGGCGCTACCCAATGCGATGGCGAGCAAGCAGCTGCTGGCGGCTGTTGGGCAAAGCCAGTTGATTCAGACGTGGGAATCGTTGTTCGCCATCTACGGAATAAAAATCGGGCAGATGCTGCTCACTCGTGCGGATCTAGAAGATCGCGAGCGTTTTCTTAACGCGCGTGACACCATCAATGCCTTGGTCGAAAACGACATCATTCCGGTGGTCAACGAAAATGATGCCGTCGCCACCAGCGAAATCAAAGTCGGCGACAACGACAACCTTTCTGCCTTAGTCGGTATCTTATGCGGTGCAGATAAGCTTTTGCTGCTCACCGATCAAAAAGGGCTGTTTACGGCCGACCCGCGCAAAGATCCCAATGCGGAGCTGATCAAAGAAGTGAAAACCATCGATGACACGTTACGTAAAATCGCGGGTGGGAGTGGTACCACGCTTGGCACTGGTGGCATGGCGACCAAACTGCAAGCGGCCGATATTGCTCGCCGAGCAGGTATTGAAGTCATCATCGCTGCTGGCCGCGCAGAAAACGTGATTTTTGATTCACTGGGCGATACGCCGCAAGGCACCCGCTTTTTGCCATGCGAAGAGGCATTGGAAAACCGCAAACGCTGGATCTTAGCCGGCCCTGCTGCTTCAGGTGACATCGTCATCGACGGCGGCGCGGTGAAAGCGGTGCTGGAAAAAGGCAGCAGTCTGCTGGCGAAAGGGGTTACTAAGGTGTTGGGCGAGTTTTCTCGCGGTGAAGTGGTCCGCATCACTAATGAACAAGGCCAGCTGATCGCTCGTGGTATTGCCAGCTATTCGCACCAAGATATGGCAAAGATCGCAGGGAAACACAGTAAAGACATCATCTCTATTTTGGGCTACGACTATGGTTCAGAAGTGATTCACCGTGATGACATGGTAGTGATTCAAGAATAGTCGGCAACAGCAAAGAGGATTTCAGGTGGAATTGACCAACTTAGGCAAAGCGGCAAAAGAGGCCGCTTTTCAACTCGCGACCGCCTCCACGGCGCAGAAAAACCGCGCATTGGCGCTGATTGCCGATGAGCTTGAGGCTAACGCCGCGGATATTTTAGCAGCGAATGCAAAAGACATTGAACTGGGGCGTCAGGCGGGTTTAAGCGACGCTATGCTGGATCGTCTGCTTCTTAATGAGCAGCGCTTGCATGGCATCGCTAACGATGTACGTAACGTCATCAGCCTTGCTGATCCAGTCGGTAGTGAGATTGATAGTAAAGTGTTGGAAAACGGCATGCAGCTTTCTCGCCGCCGCGTGCCATTAGGGGTGGTTGGCGTTATTTATGAAGCGCGCCCGAATGTGACGATTGATATCGCGGCGCTGTGTCTGAAAACGGGTAATGCCAGCATTCTACGTGGTGGGAAAGAGACGTTCTTCTCCAACATGGAACTGGTGAATGTAATTCAATCGGCACTGGCCAAAGCCAAGCTGCCAGCCGCATCGGTGCAGTATATTGAAAAGCCTGATCGCGAGTTGGTCAATCAACTGCTGAAAATGGATGAGTACGTGGACATGATCATTCCACGCGGCGGTGCTGGTCTGCACAAAATGTGCAAAGAGAACAGCACCATTCCGGTCATCATCGGTGGTTTTGGCATCAGCCATATTTTTGTTGATGAGAGCGCAAACCTAGAAAAATCACTCGATGTCGTTGAAAACGCCAAAGTGCAGCGCCCATCGGCGTGTAACTCGCTGGACACGCTGTTAGTCCACCAGCAGGTTGCAGCCGAGTTCCTGCCTATGTTGGTGGCGCGTTTGAATGACAAAGTGACGTTTGTCGCAGAGCCACAAGCGAAAGCGTTGATGGGAAGTGCTGACCATCTGCGCGATGCACAAGAGGGCGATTTTGACACGGAATGGCTAAGCTACACACTGGGTGTGAAAGTGGTGGCGGATGTGGCCCAAGCGATTGAACACATGCGTGAGCACAATGCCAGCCATTCGGATGCGATCATGACCAACAGTTTGGAAAATGCTGAGCGCTTTATTAACTCAGTGGATTCGGCGGCGGTGTACGTCAACGCGTCTACCCGTTTTACCGATGGCGCGCAATTTGGCCTTGGCGCTGAAGTGGCCGTGTCAACGCAAAAACTGCACGCCCGTGGCCCGATGGGGTTGGAAGAGCTCACCAGCTACAAATGGGTCGGCAAAGCCAATTACCTGCCACGCAGTTAACATAACCTGCGAATATCAGCGCGAAAGGGGCCATCATGGCCCCTTTTTGTTTTATTCGTTTAGGCAATTCCGCTACACTAGCTCACATTTCATCACTCGAATTAGGCTGAATAAAACAAGCGAAAAGTCCATTTTTGCTCCTCGAGTGTTGACTGGCTTATCCATTATTGGGAGGTGATATGCATTGTCCCTTTTGTTCCGAAAACGACACCAAAGTGATCGACTCTCGTTTGGTGGCCGACGGGCATCAAGTTCGTCGTCGTCGTCAATGTTTAGCGTGTAATGAACGCTTTACCACATTTGAAACCGCTGAATTGCTGATGCCGAAAGTGATCAAGTCCAACGGCAATCGTGAACCATTCAATGAAGACAAAATGGTCGGTGGCATCCAGCGTGCACTAGAAAAACGCCCAGTCAGCGCTGATGCGATTGAACTGGCGATCAGCATGATCAAATCTAAGCTCAGAGCGACTGGTGAGCGGGAAGTGCCGAGTAAAATGATTGGTAACTTAGTCATGGAGCAGCTCAAACATCTCGATAAAGTGGCTTACATCCGTTTTGCCTCTGTCTACCGTAGCTTTGAAGATATTCGCGAGTTTGGCGAAGAGATCGCGAGGTTAGAAGATTAGCCATGAACCCATCCCCATTTACCGCTTTTGATTACCAAATGATGACTCGGGCAATTGCCCTTGCCAAACGGGGCATCTATACCACTGCGCCAAACCCGAATGTCGGTTGTGTGTTGGTGCGTGATGGAGAAATTGTCGGCGAAGGTTATCACGCACGAGCTGGCGAGCCGCATGCGGAAGTGCATGCACTGCGCATGGCGGGCGAAAAAGCACGCGGCGCAACGGCGTATGTGACCTTAGAGCCTTGTTCTCACTATGGCCGTACTCCACCGTGCGCTGAAGGCCTGACTAAGGCGGGCGTAGCGAAAGTGATTGGTGCGATGCAAGATCCCAATCCGCAAGTGGCCGGACGCGGTTTTCAAATGCTGCGAGATGCCGGTATTGACGTGCACGTCGGCCTCATGGAAGCTGAAGCCGTCGCTCTCAACCCTGCTTTTATTAAGCGCATGCAAACGGGTATGCCGTTTGTGCAGCTGAAAATGGCGGCATCTTTAGATGGGCAAAGTGCGCTTAGCAACGGTCAGAGCCAGTGGATCACCTCCGCGAATGCCCGTCGTGACGTACAACGGTTTCGCGCCAAAGCGGGAGCGATTTTATCGACCAGCAAAACCGTGATTGAAGATAACGCCTCACTCAATGTGCGTTGGTCTGAGCTGCCCGCTTCAGTGCAAGCGCACTATGAAGAAAGTGACCTGCGCCAGCCTGTGCGAGTGATTTTGGATCGTCAGTCGCAACTCACTTCTTCGCTCAAGCTTTTCCAAACGCCTGGGGAACGAGTGATCGTCAGCCCACTTGGCGATCTTGCCCCAGAGTTTGATGAGCAAGGCAGTCTGGATCTGACTCGTACGCTGCAAAGCCTCACCCACAAATTCAACGTCAATCATGTCTGGGTTGAAGCCGGGGCCACTTTGGCTGGGGCTCTGCTCAGCAAAGGTTTGGTTGATGAGTTGATTGTCTACCTAGCCCCTAAGTTAATGGGCAGTGATGGTCGCGGGCTGATTGGCGCACTTGGTCTGAGCGATATGGCGCAAGTGATGGATTTAACCATTAAAGACGTACGCATGGTCGGCCCTGATATCCGTATCATCGCGACTCCCAAAGAGAAAGAAAATTAAATGTTTACAGGAATTATCGAAGCCGTAGGCACGCTGACGGCGATCACTCCGCGCGGCGAAGACATCAGTGTGACGGTGCAAACCGGTAAGCTGGATATGTCGGATGTGAAGTTAGGCGACAGTATTGCCACCAATGGCGTTTGTCTGACCGTGATTGATTTTGGCCCGAACTATTACAGCGCTGATCTCTCCTTGGAGACGCTGAAAAAAACCGGTTTTGCGCATTATCAGGTAGGCTCCAAAGTCAATTTAGAGAAAGCCATGTTGCCAACCACTCGTTTTGGTGGACACATCGTTTCGGGGCATGTTGATGGCGTCGGGGAAATTGTTGAGCGCAATCAGGTTGGCCGGGCGATCGAGTTCTGGGTACAGATGCCAGTAGAGATAAGCAAATACGTCGCCGAAAAAGGCTCGATTACGGTTGATGGCATCAGTCTTACGGTCAATGACCTGCGTAAAAACGCCTTTAAGCTGACGATCGTACCGCATACGGGCGAAGAGACGACCATCAATGATTTTCACGTTGGGCGCAAAGTGAATCTGGAAGTGGATGTACTAGCGCGCTACATGGAGCGTCTGTTGCAAGGAAATCAGGCGCAAGAGGCACCTGAATCTCGCCTTACGATGGCGTTTCTGCAACAGAATGGTTTTGCTTAGTTCACAGAACGTTAGCACGCTTATTGACACATTGAGACGATAATTCAGACTACACAGAATGTAACGCTCTGTACTTAAATGACAGGAAAGAGACTATGCCGATCAGCACTCCACAGGAAATTATCGACGATATTCGTTTGGGGAAAATGGTTATCCTCATGGATGACGAAGACCGTGAAAACGAAGGCGACCTGATCATGGCCGCAGAACACATTTCGCCTGAGGCGATTAATTTTATGGCGACCCACGGGCGCGGCCTGATTTGTCTGACCATGACCAAAGAGCGCTGCAAGCGTCTTGGCTTGCCACCAATGGTGCAGGACAATAATGCCCAGTACACCACCAATTTTACCGTCTCGATTGAAGCGGCCGAAGGGGTGACCACCGGGATTTCTGCTGCTGATCGCGCGCGTACCGTACAAGCTGCGGTAGCCAAAGAAGCGAAAGCGGCGGATCTGGTTCAGCCGGGGCACATTTTTCCTCTCGCGGCGCAAGATGGTGGCGTGTTAACTCGCGCAGGTCATACCGAAGCGGGATGTGATTTGGCGCGCCTTGCCGGGTTGGAGCCTGCCTCCGTGATTGTCGAGATCCTCAATGATGACGGCACCATGGCGCGTCGCCCAGATTTAGAACTGTTTGCTGAAAAGCATGGTTTGAAGCTCGGCACCATCGCTGACCTTATCGAGTATCGCAACAACACCGAAACCACCATCGAGCGTGTCGCACAGTGCCAACTGCCGACGGAATACGGCGAATTTACGTTGGTGACTTATCGCGACATCATCGACCAGCAGATCCATTTTGCTCTGTGCAAAGGCGATTTAAAACAAAACACACCATTGGTGCGCGTGCATTTGCAAGACACCTTTACCGATCTATTGCGCAGTGACCGCAATGCTGAGCGCAGCTGGACGCTCGATAAAGCGATGGCCCGTATCGGCCAAGAGGGTGGAGTGTTGGTTATTCTTGGCAACGAAGAGTCGCCAGAGCTTTTGATCCACCGCGTGAAAATGTTTGAAGCGCAAGATAAAGACGATGCGCCGAAGCTGGCGAAAAAGCAGGGAACATCACGCCGTGTTGGGGTTGGCTCTCAAATTCTGGCCGATCTTGGGGTGCATGACATGCGTCTGCTCTCCTCATCAAATAAGAAGTACCATGCGCTGGGCGGCTTTGGCCTCAACGTGGTTGAGTACGTGTGTGAATAGCCAACTGACGTTCGTGTGACCGATAAGAGAAACGCAGCCCACGATTGGCTGCGTTTTTTTACCTGAGTTTTTCCTTCTAACGGACTAAAACCGGCAGATAACAGCCCCGCTGGCAGGATAATCGGCGGCGAAATACCATTAGATATTGCTCACAAATTTGTGCTAGAATCCGGCGATTCTCACTTGATGAACATAGTTAAAGGAAGGCTTATGAAAGTGATCGAGGGTGGCTTCCCCGCGCCAAACGCAAAAATTGCTATCGTTATTTCTCGTTTCAACAGTTTTATTAACGAAAGTTTATTGTCTGGTGCCATCGATACTTTAAAGCGTCACGGACAAGTTAGCGATGACAACATCACTGTCGTACGTTGCCCCGGTGCAGTTGAACTTCCTCTGGTTGCTCAACGTGTTGCTAAAACTGGCAAGTATGATGCGATTGTTTCTCTGGGCACAGTTATCCGTGGTGGCACGCCGCATTTTGACTATGTTTGTAGTGAAATGAATAAAGGTCTGGCACAAGTGTCGATGGAATTTAGCATTCCAGTCGCATTTGGTGTCTTGACTGTTGATACGATCGATCAAGCTATTGAACGCGCAGGAACCAAGGCTGGTAACAAAGGTGCAGAGGCTGCACTGAGCGCGCTTGAGATGATCAACGTTCTTTCTGAAATCGATTCCTAATGGGGGCCAGTGTGAAACCAGCCGCACGTCGTAATGCACGTCAATTCGCTTTACAAGCAATTTACTCATGGCAAATTACTAAAGAAAATGTTGCCACAATCGAAGAGCAATTTTTGTCAGGTGAAAAGTACGATGAAGAAGAACATCGCGCTGCTGAGCCTGCCTTGGCTGCTCCTGAAACTGACGTTGCATACTTCCGTGACTTGTTGACCGGTGTTGTATTGAGTCACGCGGAACTGGATAGCAAGATTCGTCCTTACGTTTCACGCCCTATGCAGGATCTGGATATGATGGAGCTGGCATTGCTCCGTCTGGCAATGTACGAAATGACGCGTCGTGAAGATGTTCCTTACAAAGTGGTCATCAACGAAGCGATTGAACTAGCGAAAGTGTTTGCGGCAGAAGATAGCCACAAATTCGTCAACGGTGTGCTGGATAAAGCCGCACCGCATGTTCGCAAAAAGTAACAAGCGTTCTACAGAAAAGGTCAGCACTCGCTGACCTTTTTTATACAAAGGAAAGGATTTTGATCTCAGGCGAATTTAATCTGATTGAAAAATACTTCGTTGGCCGTCAGGCACAACGTAAAGATGTTTACCTTGCCGCTGGAGACGACTGCGCTCTGGTAAAACCGCTCGCCAATGTGCAACTCGCTATCAGCACCGATACTCTAGTTTGTGGTACCCATTTTTTACCCGAAGCCGATCCGGCTTGGGTGGCGCACAAGGCGCTGGCGTCGAATATCAGTGATTTGGCGGCCATGGGCGCGACACCTGCGTGGGTCTCTTTGGCGTTAACCATGCCAGAACCAGACGAAACTTGGCTTGCGCCTTTTTGTGATGCGTTCTTCAAGCTAGCCGACTATTTTGGCATCCAGCTCATTGGCGGTGATACCACCAAAGGGCCATTGAGTTTAACCCTGACGGTGCAAGGTTATGTTCCTGAAGGAAAAGCGCTCAAGCGCAGTGGCGCGAAACCGGGGGACTACGTGTTTGTGACGGGCACTTTGGGCGATGCCAAAGCGGGCCTTGATGTGATTCTCAATAGCGCGCAGCGCAGCCGCCCTGCGGCTTTGGCGCTGGAGAAGGCGCATTACTTGAGTATGCCGCGCATTTTGGCCGGACAAGCCTTGGTGGGGCTGGCATCGGCGGCGATTGATATTTCCGATGGTCTGGTTGCGGATCTGGGCCATATTCTGCAGCGCTCAGGTGTTGGTGTGAGCATTGACGTCTCAAAACTGCCTATCTCCCCTGAGCTGCTTTCATTTCTCGATGATCGAGAAACAGCGCAGCAATATGCGCTCACCAGTGGCGAAGAGTACGAGCTCTGTTTCACCGTCCCAGAAGAGAGTCGCGGCTCGTTAGAAAGTTCACTGGCGCATGTTGGTTGCAAAGTGACCTGCATTGGACAAATTCGCCCGCAAGGCTTTTTTGAACTGCATGACAACGGCACTAAGTTGGATTGGCAACTGAGCGGTTTTGACCACTTTAAGGGGCAAAGTAAATGAGTAACCCGTTGGCGAAGCTCTCATTGAGTAATCCTTGGCATTTGCTGGCCACCGGTTTTGGTAGTGGTTTGTCACCAGTAGTACCCGGTACCATGGGGACGCTGGCTTCCGTGCCCTTTTTCCTTCTGCTGGCTTACCTGCCATTGCCCATCTATCTATTGGTTGTACTGCTAGCGTGTGTGGTGGGGATAAAAATCTGTCAAGTGACCTCGGCGGATATGGGCGTGCACGATCACGGTTCGATAGTGTGGGATGAATTTGCCGGGTTTTGGATCACTATGCTGATTGTGCCAGCGCTCAATATTCCGTTGAGTGAATGGCAATGGTTGGTGAGCGGTTTTGTGCTGTTTCGCTTTTTCGACATGGTTAAGCCGTGGCCGATTGGCTGGCTGGATAAACGAGTGCATGGCGGCTTAGGGATTATGCTCGATGACATTGTGGCGGGCGTAATGTCAGCGGTTGCTCTCTACTTGGTGGGATACTACGCAGGCTGGCTAAGTTAAGCGGCGTTATAGATGGCAATGTGAGTGTTGGAAAACAAAAAGGGTTGGCAAATTGAGCCAACCCTTTTTCATTGCTAGGAGCGAACTATTTGGCCAGATAAGACAAAATCGCCTGCTCAATACCAATGGCATCTAGTCCTAGCTCTTGATGCAGCTCTTCTTGGGTCCCTTGAGGAATAAACTTATCCGGCAGACCAAGATTGAGTACAGGTTTGATGAGTTTTTCCTGCATCAAAAATTCCACGACACCGGCACCAGCTCCGCCAGCGATGGCATTTTCTTCCACGGTGACAATCACATCGTGTGTGGCAACCAGTTGGCGGATCAGCGCTTCATCAAGTGGTTTCACAAAACGCATGTCTGCGACGGTCGCGTTAAGAATATCGGCCGCTTGGAGGGCATTTTCTAAGAAGGTACCGAAGCTGAGAATCGCCACTTTCTCACCCGTTCGGATGAGGCGGCCTTTGCCAATTTCGAGGGCGGTAAACGCCTCTTCAATCGGTGTGCCCATGCCACTGCCGCGAGGATAACGTACCGCGCTCGGACCGTTATGCTGGTGGCCAGTGTAAAGCATTTGGCGGCATTCGTTCTCATCACTTGGCGCCATGATCACCATGTTGGGAATGCAGCGCAGGTAACTTAAGTCAAATGCACCTTGGTGAGTTTGACCATCGGCCCCGACCAATCCCGCGCGATCGATAGCAAACATCACTGGCAAGTTCATAATGGCCACATCGTGAATCAGCTGATCATAACCGCGTTGCAAGAAGGTCGAATAGATGGCGACGATAGGCTTGTATCCGCCAATTGCCATGCCGGTTGCCAGCGTCACAGCGTGCTGTTCGGCAATCGCCACATCGAAATATTGCTCTGGGTACTCTTTGGAGAAACGCACCATGCCAGAGCCTTCACGCATGGCCGGAGTGATCGCCATTAACTTGGGATCTTGCGCCGCCATATCACAAAGGAAATCACCGAAGATATTCGAAAAGCTCGGCTTGCCGCCGCTGCTTTTGGGCAAACAGGTGCGGGCGGGATCAAACTTAGGTACGCCGTGATAACCGATCGGATCTTTCTCAGCTGGCTCGTAGCCCTTGCCTTTTTTGGTCATCACATGCAAAAACTGTGGGCCTTTCAGCTCACGCATGTTTTTCAGTGTTTTCACCAGTTCCGTGACGTCATGGCCGTCAATCGGGCCGATGTAGTTAAAGCCCAACTCTTCAAACAGCGTGCCCGGCACAACCATGCCTTTGAGGTGTTCTTCGGTGCGGCGCACCAACTCCTTAATTGGTGGCACGCCAGAGAGGACCTTCTTACCGCCTTCACGAATGGAGGTGTAAAAATTGCCAGACAGGAGACGCGCTAGATGGTTGTTGAGCGCACCGACATTTTCGGAAATCGACATCTCATTGTCATTGAGGATCACTAACATATCCGCGTGCACATCACCTGCGTGGTTCATCGCTTCAAAAGCCATGCCCGCGGTAATGGCGCCATCGCCAATTACGCTCACGACTTTGCGATTCTGCCCCTCTTTTTCCGCGCAGATGGCCATTCCCAACGCAGCGCTGATGGAGGTGGAAGAGTGGCCGACAGACAGAGTGTCGTACTCACTCTCTTCGCGCCAAGGAAACGGATGCAAACCGCCTTTTTGTCGAATCGTGGACATTTGCTCACGGCGGCCGGTAAGAATTTTGTGCGGATAGGCTTGGTGGCCCACATCCCAGATCAACTGATCAAAGGGTGTGTTGTAGACGTAATGCAGAGCGACTGTGAGTTCGACTGTGCCAAGGCCAGAGGCTAAGTGGCCGCTTGATTGACTGACGGAGTTAAGCAGATAGGTACGCAGCTCATCACACAGCGTTGGCAGTGTCTCTTTAGGGAGCAGACGCAGCTCCTGAGGATCTTCTGCCAGTGCGAGTGTTGGGTACTTTGAAATATCAAGAGTCATAAATATGCGCGCTTATAGTTTAGTTCTTGCGCTCGACGACGTATCGGGCGAACTCTTCGAGTAATTGGGTATTGTATGGGATTGCATCCAAAGCTTGAAGTGCTTCCTGTAACAGAGTGTGAGCTTTCTCAATAGCGCCGTCTAAACCAAGCAACGCAGGATAGGTACTTTTATTGAGCTCTTGGTCGGAACCTTGTGGTTTTCCGAGCGTTTCGGTGTCACTGATGATGTCCAAAATGTCATCTTGTACTTGAAACGCGAGGCCAACGGCGGCGGCGTATTGGTCTAGTTGCGGCAGAATGTCACGCCCTTTTTCTCCCGCTGCGAGCGCGCCAAGTCGAACTGCGCAGCGCATCAGAGCGCCAGTTTTATTGCGATGGATCTCTTCCAGCTCTTCTAGGCTGACCAAGCGGTTTTCCGCAGCCAGATCGAGCGCTTGTCCAACACACATGCCTTGAGCGCCGGAGGCTTCAGCGAGTGCTTGAACCATACGTACGCGCTGTGACTCGCCTTGTGCAGACAAGCTCCCTTCAGCAAGAATGGAGAAGGCCAGAGTTTGCAGCGCGTCGCCGGTGAGAATGGCGGTCGCTTCGTCAAACTTAATATGGCAGGTTGGCTGGCCGCGGCGCAGCTCATCGTCGTCCATGGCCGGGAGATCATCATGGATCAGAGAATAGGCATGAATACACTCAATGGCGCAAGCGGGCGTATCAAGATCTTGTGGCGTGCAGCCGAGCATCTCGCCAGTAATGTAAACCAGAAAAGGGCGAGCACGTTTGCCACCCAGAACGAGACCGTACCGCATCGCTTGGATCAGCGCCTGATTTTGGTGCGGCAAACCGTCCAACCAATGATTGAGTTGCTCATTATTGCGCTTTTGATACGACGTCAATACGTCAACCATGGAATTATTCATGCAAAAAATTACTCTGACGGAATAGTGAAATCGCTCAGCGGCGCTTGTTCATCTTCGCTAAGAAGAATGCTGACACGTTGTTCTGCTTCGCTGAGTTTCGCTTGGCTCGCTCTGGCGAGCGCGATCCCACGCTCAAATTTTTTCAGCGCATCGTCTAAGGTCAAATCACCGTTTTCCAGTTGATCTACCAAACCGTCCAGCTCTTCGATGGTTGCCTCGAAGGACATATTTTCTGGTTTCTTCGTCGCCATACTGTTTCTGCCTTGTAAAGAATGCCCGAAAGTTACCTTAGCGTGCTTGCTTGGTCAAATTTAAGCAGGGAAATTTATCTGAAATTGAGGGCAACTATTATAGAGGAATCGAGCGAGAACAAAAACAAGCTTCCACTCCTAGGGTCTGTTGACCTTTTTAGATGATTTTTGCAGCAGTTTGTGGGTTCTTTGTGCAAGGCAGAGGCTTTGAATTGTAGGGGCCTACATGATAAGCCGATAACGCAGCAAAAAGGAGCCACAAACGCTGCCCGAAGGGTTCAGCTAAAAGCGTTTTACTCTTTGTTGAGAGGTGTTTTGCTTAGAATGACTAGGCTACAAACCTCTCGCCGCGATTAAAACGCTTTTATCTCGAACAAAATTTAACCGTAAAAGGTCAACAGACCCTAACAAATGGCAGTAAACTTGCCCAAGCCAATGGCAGTAAATGGGCTATCGTCGTACACTTGCTTTAGTCGTGAAGCGTGGTGGTTGACGGAGATTTTGCCGCTGACCGCCTTTTTTGTGATTCAATAGCCAAGTTTTTACTAAAAGAAGCTTACTCGTTGTCGATAAAAGAAATAATCTGTTTTTTCCCGCAGCAGTAAAAACATAAATAGCATGAGGAGTGCTTTGTGGATTTAGCAACCCTTTTAGGTTTGATTGGTGGCCTTGCGTTCGTTGTCATGGCGATGATTCTTGGCGGCAGCATCATGATGTTCGTCGATGTGACCTCCATTCTGATTGTTGTCGGTGGATCGGTCTTTGTTGTGTTAATGAAGTTCACAATGGGGCAATTTTTCGGCGCGGCCAAAATCGCTGGCAAAGCATTTATGTTTAAGGCCGATGAGCCGGAGGATTTGATTGCCAAAATTGTTGAAATGGCAGACGCGGCGCGAAAAGGCGGTTTCCTCGCGTTGGAAGAGATGGAGATCTCCAACAGTTTTATGCAAAAAGGAATCGATTTGCTCGTGGATGGTCATGATGCCGATGTGGTCCGAGCTGCATTACAAAAAGACATAGCGCTGACCGATGAACGTCACACCCAAGGAACGGGGGTATTTCGCGCCTTCGGTGACGTTGCTCCTGCGATGGGCATGATCGGTACACTGGTTGGCTTGGTGGCGATGCTATCTAACATGGATGACCCTAAGTCCATCGGCCCTGCGATGGCGGTTGCGCTTTTAACGACCTTGTACGGAGCAATCTTGTCTAACATGGTGTTTTTCCCTATTGCTGACAAATTGGCGCTGCGCCGTGACCAAGAGACGCTCAATCGCCGCCTGATTATGGACGGTGTGCTCGCGATTCAAGATGGGCAAAACCCACGAGTGATTGACGGTTATCTGAAAAATTATCTCAATGAGAGTAAGCGCGCTCTCGACATTAACGAGTAATCACGGGAGTGAGTGATGGACGATGAAGAGAAGTGTAAATGTCCCCCTCCCGGCTTGCCATTGTGGATGGGAACATTCGCTGACTTGATGTCATTGCTGATGTGTTTCTTCGTGTTGCTGCTGTCGTTTTCTGAGATGGATGTGCTCAAGTTTAAGCAGATCGCAGGTTCGATGAAATTTGCATTTGGGGTACAAAACCGCCTTGAGGTGAAAGACATTCCCAAAGGCACCAGCATTATTGCTCAAGAGTTTCGCCCCGGGCGACCCGAGCCAACGCCGATTGACGTCATCATGCAGCAGACGATCGATATTACCCAACAGACGTTAGAGTTTCACGATGGTGAATCGGATCGCGCGGGCGGTACGAAGCGCGATGAAGGAAAACTGACCGGCGGTCAGTCACCGGAAACTTCGACGCAAAGCAATCAAAATACCCAGGAAGAGCGCCAGCAGCAGCAAGCCGAGTCCATGTCGCAAGAGATGGAAACGGTGATGGAAAGCATTAAGAAAGCACTGCAGCGAGAGATAGAGCAGGGCGCGATCGAGCTAGAGAACCTTGGCCAGCAAATTGTCATTCGTATGCGGGAAAAAGGCGCCTTCCCTGAAGGGTCTGCATTCTTGCAACCCAAGTTTCGTCCGTTGGTAAGGCAAATTGCCGAGTTGGTGAAAGATGTGCCGGGCATTGTGCGCATCTCCGGCCATACCGACAGTTTGCAGTTGGATTCGGAACTTTACCGTTCGAACTGGGATCTCTCCGCGCAGCGTGCGGTGTCGGTGGCGCAAGAGATGGAAAAGGTGCGTGGCTTCTCCCATCAACGCTTGCGTGTGCGGGGAATGGCAGATACTGAGCCATTGGTTGCCAACGATACTGACGAAAACCGAGCGAAGAACCGTCGGGTAGAGATCAGCATCATGCAAGGGGAGCCACTCTATAGCGATGAAATACCAGCGGTTCCTCAATAACCACCAGTGATCACCAAGGCGAGCAGTAATGCTCGCCTTTTTTATGGGTATAATTCGTGTATAATCTTGCGCCCTAACGCCGACACCTTCGCAGCAACGCGGGTGTTATTTGATAGTCAACAGATTGCGAATCGAACTATGAAATTTATTGTAAAGCCCCATCCAGAAATTTTTGTAAAGAGTGAATCGGTACGTAAGCGCTTTACCAAGATTCTTGAGAGCAACATCCGCATCATTATTCAGAATCGCACTGAATCTGTGGCTGTATTTAACCGTCGCGACCACATCGAAGTGGCCGCGAACAGCGACCAATATCGTCAGCAAGTGTTGGAAATTCTCACCAGCACGCCGGGTATCCAACAGATATTGGAAGTGCAGCAATCTGACTTTAACGACTTGCATCATATCTATGAGCAGGTGTTGGAGCTCAATCGCGAGCGCATCGAAAACAAAACTTTTGTGGTGCGCGCTAAGCGCCGTGGCAAACACGATTTCACTTCGATTGAACTTGAGCGTTATGTCGGTGGTGGTTTAAACCAAGCCGTTGCGAGCGCATCGGTCAAACTGCACAACCCAGAAGTGACCATCAAAGTTGAAGTGATCGACGATAAGCTCAATCAGATCCTCGCGCATTACAAAGGGCTGGGCGGTTTCCCTCTCGGCACTCAGGAAGATGTTCTCAGCCTGATCTCTGGCGGTTTCGACTCAGGTGTCTCGAGTTATCTGCACATCAAGCGCGGCTCAAAAGTGCATTACTGCTTCTTCAATCTCGGCGGTCCGGCTCATGAGATTGGCGTGAAGCAAGTCGCTCACTACCTGTGGAACAAATACGGATCTTCGGCCAAGGTGCGTTTTATCTCGGTCGATTTTGAGCCTGTGGTGGGCGAAATCCTAGAGAAAGTCGAAGATGGTCAGATGGGGGTGGTACTCAAGCGTATGTTTATGCGCGCAGCGGGCATGGTTGCGGAGAAATTTGACATTCAAGCATTGGTGACGGGGGAAGCGCTGGGGCAGGTGTCGAGCCAAACCCTGACCAACTTGCGTCATATCGATAACGTGACCGACCGTTTGATTTTGCGCCCTCTGATTAACTGGGACAAAGATGAGATCATCAAAGTAGCTCGTGACATTGGCACCGAAGATTTTGCCAAGACCATGCCTGAGTACTGTGGTGTGATCTCAAAAAAACCGACCGTTAAAGCGGTGAAAGAGAAGCTAGAAGCAGAAGAAGCCAACTTCGATTTTGCGATTCTCGAGCAAGTGGTGCGCAATGCTCGTCAGATGGATATTCGCGACATTGCCAAAGAATCTCAACAGGCTGCGCCGGAAGTTGAGCAAGTTCAAGCGATTGAAGAACATGCCGTTGTGCTTGATATCCGCAGTCCGGATGAAGAGGATGATAACCCTCTGGAAATCGAAGGTATCGAGGTTAAGCACATTCCGTTTTACAAGCTCAGCACTCAGTTTGGTGATTTAGACCAATCGAAAACCTACCTGCTCTATTGTGCGCGTGGGGTGATGAGCCGTTTGCAAGCGCTGTATTTGCAAGAACAAGGCTTTAACAACGTGAAAGTGTATCGCCCATAGTTCGCCGAGAATCTATCAAAGCCCATGAAATCCGAGTGTTGTCACTCGGATTTTTTATTGCCTGTGGTTTTTATTACCTGTCAGTTTTAACAGGGTAAAAGGTGTTTTCGACAGATAAAAAAACACCGCCTAATATAGGCGGTGTAACAAATTTGACAGACAGGTCAAAAATAAATACAGGAAGTATCTGTTTTGTCACAGGGAGTGAGACAAAACATCGTGGTAGAAATCTACCTAACTCGAAATACGAGTTTGCAAACACAACATCGCAACAACTAAGCCAATTGATTCTAAAGAGAATCAAGCCGTTCAGGCCAGCGTTGCGGGGTGAAATATAGAATTTCTCTGGCTGTTCCACAACGGACAATTTATAATGTTTCAGATTAAAAAAACTAATGGTAAGTAAGTTGTATGTCACGTAGATTACCGCCACTGAACTCGCTTCGCGTGTTCGAAGCCGCCGCCAGACACCTCAGTTTCACCCGTGCTGCTGAGGAGCTTTTTGTTACCCAAGCCGCCGTCAGTCATCAGATTAAAGCATTAGAAGAGTTTCTCTCCTTAAAGTTATTTCGTCGCCGTAACCGCTCTTTGCTGCTCACCGAAGAGGGGCAGAGTTATTTTCTCGACATCAAAGACATTTTTACCGCCTTGTCCGAAGCGACCGATAAAGTGCTGGAACGTAGTGAAAAAGGGGCTTTGACCATCAGTCTGCCGCCGAGTTTTGCTATTCAATGGTTGGTGCCGCGCTTAGCCGATTTTAACGCGCAGCAGCCCGATATCGATGTCCGGATCAAAGCCGTGGATATGGATGAAGGCTCTTTGACCGACGACGTTGATGTGGCGATTTACTATGGCGCCGGATATTGGCCCGGACTGCGTGCTGACAAACTCTATCAGGAGTATCTGATCCCACTCTGTTCACCTTCGTTACTTTTGAGCAACAAACCATTAGAATCTCTAAGTGACTTGAAACATCACACCCTACTGCATGACACCTCGAGAAAAGATTGGAAACAGTTTGCCAAAGAAAATGGTTTAGATGAGGTGAACGTTAATCAAGGGCCGATCTTCAGCCACTCCACCATGGTGTTGCAGGCGGCGGCGCACGGCCAAGGAGTCGCGCTCGGCAACAACGTGTTGGCGCGGCCAGAAATGGAAGCCGGGCGCTTGATTGCCCCATTTGATGAAATTTTGCTCTCTAAGAATGCCTTTTATGTGGTTTGTCATGATCAGCAGGCGGAGATGGGACGCATCGCCACGTTCCGCGATTGGATGTTAGCAACTGCACGTAAAGAACAAGAAGAGGTGCTGGATGAGTCTGCCCTACTTGGTTGATGGTCCTGAAGGTGGGCCAGTGTTTATTTTTGCCCATGGTGCAGGCGCGCCGATGGATCACGCCTTCATGACTCTTGTGGCACAAGGGTTGGCCGCCAACGGCATTCGTGTGGTCCGCTTTAATTTTCCCTACATGGACAAGCGTGCGCAAGATGGTAAAAAGCGGCCACCAGATCGCGCGCCCAAACTGCTCGCAGCGTTTATCGACGTGATTGAATCGGTTGCATCTTTGCCTGTGGTGATTGGCGGCAAGTCGATGGGCGGACGAATGGCCAGCCTGCTAGGCGACCATCCACTGGTCAGCGCCATCGCCTGCCTCGGTTTTCCGTTTCATCCTCCGGGTAACGCGGAGAAGTTTAAAGGTGAGCATCTTGCGGTGATAACCAAACCCACTCTGATCCTGCAAGGCGAAAGAGACACGTTTGGCACTCAAAGCGAGTGCGCAGAGTATCCGCTTTCTTCGGCGGTGCAGATGCGGTTTTTACCCGATGGTGACCACAGCTTTAAGCCGAGAAAACGCTCAGGGCTGAGTGAGCAGGACAATATCAATACAGCGGTTGTGCAGTTAACCGCCTTTATTCAAGGAATGCAAAATGAGAAGTAAGTGGTTACTCGCGTTTGTTGGCGCTTCTGCCGCGACAGCGGTGGCGTTGGGGGCTTTTGCCGCGCACGGTTTGAAAAGCAGCTTAGCGCCCTATTTGCTCGAGGTGTTTGAAACCGGAGTGATGTATCAGTTCTGGCATACCTTGGCGATTGCGCTGTGCGCACTGCTGCTTCGCAGCGCGTTGCCAAGTAAAGCGCAAAACTATTTTTTCATCGCCGCGATTTGCTTTATCATCGGCATCTTTTGCTTTAGTGGCAGCTTATACGCGTTAGCGTTGACGGGGATAAAATGGTTTGGCCCTGTAACGCCACTGGGTGGATTGATGTTTATGGTCGGCTGGCTGGTGTTTATGCTCGCGGCTTTGAAAACGAACGAGGTATCTAAGTGAAACAGTTAATGCTCTATTGTCGCCCCGGCTTTGAGAAAGAGTGCGCCGGTGAGATTCAAGATAAAGCGACTCAGCTAGAGGTTTATGGCTTTCCACGCGTGTTTAAAAACGCAGGATACGTGCTGTTTGAGTGCTACCAAGCAGGCGATGCCGACAGGCTGGCTCGTGAGTTGGATTTCAACGCGTTGATCTTTGCAAGGCAGATGTTTGCTGTTGCAGCGGAATTTACCGATCTGCCCGCCGAGGATCGCATTAGCCCGATTTTATCTCAGCTTGAGGAAGTCGATAGCTTCCCCATGTGTGGTGATCTGCGTATCGAAACGCCAGACACCAATGAAGCGAAAGAGCTGCTGAAGTTTTGTCGGAAGTTCACGGTGCCAATGCGTCAGGCCTTGCGCGGAAAAGGTTTCCTTATGGCAAAAGAGCATGCGAAAAAGCCTGTGCTGCACGTTTGCTTTGTTGCCTCAGGACACTGCTTTGTCGGGTACTCCTACTCGGATAACAATTCGCGCTTCTTTATGGGCATCCCTCGTCTGAAGTTTCCCGCTGATGCGCCAAGTCGTTCAACCCTGAAATTGGAAGAGGCGTTTCACGTCTTTATTCCTCGCGAAGAGTGGGATACCCGCTTAGCTTCAGGAATGTGGGCGGTCGATCTCGGCGCGTGTCCGGGCGGTTGGACTTATCAGCTGGTCAAACGTTCGATGTTTGTTCACTGTGTGGACAACGGCATGATGGCGGAAAGCCTAACGGAAACCGGCCAGATCCGTCATCATATGGTCGATGGCTTTAAGTTTGAGCCCGATCGTAAGAACGTCACTTGGCTGGTGTGCGACATGGTGGAAAAGCCAGCGCGTGTTGCTCACTTAATGGGCCAGTGGATCCTCAAAGGTTGGGCTAAAGAAGCGATCTTTAATCTTAAATTGCCAATGAAAGGTCGCTACGACGAGGTGTTGCAAGATATTGAAAACCTGAAAATGTTCCTGATTGAGAACAAGGTGAAATTCAGATTGCAAGCCAAACACCTTTATCACGACCGTGAAGAGATCACCGTACACGTGCAGTGTCTATCTAACATCTCGCCGCATTAATCGCAGCCAAAACAGAAACGCTCCTCGGAGCGTTTCTTCATTCTCACGTTGTTAAAATCAAACCATTAGTTCGATGTTGGCCACATTTCCCACAATTGAGATTCCATACTCTCTTCGCTGGCATCTGCGATTTCAGAGAAAAAATCGAGCTGAGTCTGTCTTTCGACTTCGTCTACGGTCGTGACAAAATTGACCAGTTCACTGCCGGATACATCACGGTGCGGCACGATGAACGCTATCGCGTCGTTGAACGCGGGATCTAAGATGACTTTGTAGAAAGCGCTCGGGATTGCCACGCCGTTACCAATGCTGCCGTCGCCACCTTGATAAATCGGCCCGGTGACGACGTAGAGTTCATGGTACTCATTGGCTAAGTCACGTACGTGTTCTTCCAACAGTCGCCAACCAACGCGGTTAAATCCTGGTAGCTGAGGAGACATGTTGCTCATCAAAAAGCTTTGTTGCATCGAGGTTTGGCTAAAATCCATCGCTGCAGAGGGGGCAAGATGGCCACGATCGTAACCAGAGCCGCTGTAGTCGGTTAAGGTCGAGCGCGCATACTCTGGTAACTCGTTATCCACTTTAAAGCTGTTGCTGCGTTTGTACGAGGCATTCACGCTGTCTGCTGTGATGTGGTAAGCCACCCAATCGGCATTCTTGGTGGTGTAGTTGTAGCCGACCGCGTAGCCTTCACGGCACAACACTTGATCGGGGTGAACGGAAGGCATGCCTTTTTCCAAATGTTGACCACAGGTTTCAGCAAAAGCAGGCAGCGATAGAACGACGGATAGGGAAAGTAAGATGATATTTTTCATTGTTGTACTCCTTGTTGGAGCAATGAAAAATAGAGATATCTATCAATAGTGCCGTGATCATGATTATAGAATAATCAATACTCAGTAAGGTATTGATTAAATTAATCTAATTATTGTGAATGTAACCCATTACACCACATGAGAGATAAACATAGCGATGGCTAATGTACGGTGAAGAATAGGCTATTCTGTTGCATTTGCCCGGCACTATTGCGATGAAGATCAGGGGGTAAAACGCAGATCTTGCAGATTAAAGCCAAGTTCAATGTCGGTTTTTAACGCTGCGACCTGTTTGCAGCGGCGCGCTTGATCAATATGCAGCTCAAACTTTTTTCGGTATTTGGTGGGCAGCGCATCACTTTGATTGGCTTGCTCTATGTCACCAAACTGCGTCAGTATCTCTTTGGCTGCCTTCGGGCCAATACCGGGAATGCCGGGCACTTGGCTTGAACTGATGCCCGCCAAACCCCAGTAGTCGGCGAGCTGTGTCGGTTTGACGCCAAACTCGTTGGCAATAAACGGCTCATCTAGCCAACGATGCTGAAAGTAGTCGCGGATTTGCAGAGTGGGAGAGAGCAGTTGGCAATAACCTTTATCGGTAGAGACAATCGTCACTTTTTCGCCGTGACTGGCGACTTTTTGTGCCAGTGTCGCCACCAGATCGTCGGCTTCATCCCCTTCGGAAAGTAAAGAGTCAATACCCATTTCCCACCAAGCGTCTTGAATTTTTTCCAGCCCTTGCAGCAAAGGCTCTGGCATGGGTTTGCGTCCTTGCTTGTATTCAGGCAGGATTTTTGCGCGCCAGCCTCGGTCGGCGCCTAAGTGATCAAACACGGCGACAATATGAGTGGGTTGGGCTTCGCGGATAATGCGTTGCAGTGTTCTGCCAGTATTGGTGATGGTATTAGCGATGTCATTCGGATCGGGCTGAGCGGAGTGGACTCGGCGGATAAGATTGAGCGCGTCGATGATAACAAGATGAATAGCCATAACAAAATACTGCAAAAAGAAAAGGGGCCAATGGCCCCTGAGTGTAACGGAAAATCCCTGCGCTATCGACCACCGTTTGAGCTTGGTGCGATTTTGTAGCAAGGCACATAAGCGCTGCCACCGGGCAATTTCATACGATGTTGCGCGACGAAATCTCGCAGCAGTTTGTCCATCTTTTTCATTAAAACCGGATCGCCATCAATCACGAAAGGCCCTTTCCGTTCGATTTCGCGAATGCCTTCCGCCTTGACGTTACCCGCTACAATCCCTGAAAAAGCTCGACGCAGATTGGCGGCCAGCACTTGCGGCTTTTGATTCAGATGCAAATCTAAACTCGCCATCGAATCATGGGTCGGCTCAAACGGCAACTGGAACTCAGGTTCAATTTTGAGAGACCAGTTATAGCTGTAAGCGTCACCGGTGTCTTTACGATGCTGACGTACTTTACCCATCGCCTGTTTCATGACTCGCGCCACTTCCGCCGGGTTGTCAATGATGATTTGGTAGTGCTTGCGCCCTTCTTCGCCTAAGGTATCGCCGATAAAGGCATCGATTGAACGGAAGTAGGCTTCACTCTCTTTCGGGCCTGTCAAGACGATCGGCATCGGCTGTGTGGCGTTTTCCGGATGCATCATGATGCCGAGGATGTAAAGCAGCTCTTCGGCGGTGCCCGGACCTCCGGGGAAGATGATTATGCCGTGAGCCATGCGCACAAACGCTTCCAACCGTTTTTCAATGTCCGGCATGATCACCAGTTCATTGACAATTGGGTTTGGTGGCTCAGCGGCAATGATCGATGGCTCAGTCAAACCAAGGTAGCGTTGATGGGCGTAGCGCTGCTTAGCATGGCCAATGGCCGCGCCTTTCATCGGCCCCTCCATTGCACCCGGCCCACAACCCGTACAGATGTTCAGCTCACGCAGTCCGAGTTCACTGCCGACTTCACGCGTGTATTGATATTCTGTTGGGTTGATCGAGTGTCCCCCCCAACACACCACAAGGTTCGGCTCTATGCCCGGGATCAGTGCGCCCGCGTTGCGCAAAATCGCGAACACGAGATTAGTGATGTGCGTGGCGTTGGTTAGATTCAAGCGCTGGCTGTCGGCCAAATGCATGTTGACGTAAACGATGTCACGTAGCACGGCAAACAGGTGCTCTTGAATGCCCTTGATGATTTCGCCATCGACAAAAGCGTGCTCTGGTGGGTTGGTCAGTTCCAACTTAATGCCGCGCTCACGGCGCACCACGTTGACATCAAAGGATAGATATTTATCCAGCAGCTCTTTGGAGTTGTCGGTGTGGCTACCGGAGTTGAGTACCGCGAGTGTACAGTTGCGGTACAGTTGGTACAGTTCGCTAGAGGCGGTTTTTTTTAGGCGCTCAACTTCCAGCTGAGAGAGCAGATCCATACTTCCTGCAGGGCTGATATGAGTAATCATAAGGCCTCCTTGCTTAGCGTTGTGGTTATTAGCATTGTGGTTAATAGTGGCAATCCGAGCCCTGTAGATAACGTCGCTGTAGAAATATGCGAATGAGAGTGCAGGCTGGATTGCTGCCACAGAGCCATGCTCTGTGGCACAAAATTAATGGCAGTTTTGTTAGCTTAGCAAAGGATGGTAGAAAAGAAACGTGATAACTAGTTGAAAAATCAGAACCTGACAGAGATGTTAGGTTCGTCTGCTGCATTTTTGTGCAACCATTCAGCGCCAGTCGAGCTGATTCAAGCCGCGTTGTTTACTCTCTTTGAGCATAGTGCCTAAGCGATCCACGACATATTCTGGGTTATCCGCTTCACCAAACGCGGTAGAAACCGCACTGAGTGTGATGGTGATCTGTTGCTCGCGAAACTTAAACGGCAGTTTGCTGATTTCAGTTTGGATCTTTTTCACTAAGTTCAGCGCGTATTCATCGGTTTGCTCGGGAATCAGTAGAATAAATTCCTCGCCACCAAAGCGGGCAACCGTATCGGTGTCTGCGGCGACTTTACGGATGGTGCGTGCAATGATTTTCAGCGCTTTGTCGCCGGCGGTGTAGCCGTAGCTGTCGTTAATCGCTTTAAAGCTATCGATGTCGAGCAGCACGACTCGTAAGTTGTGTTGCGCGCGGATCCAACGTCGATATTCCAGCTCTAAACGGTCATTAAACGCCGTGCGGTTATACACTTTGGTGAGTGGATCGAGCAGCATACGTTGCGCCTGATCCTCCAAGCGGCGGCGATAATCTTGAGTGACTTCAAATACCGCTTCAAGCTGATGTTGTCCGTATTGCAACCGCTCTTGCAGCACCTGCTCTTTTTCTTCAGCAAGGCTCAAGCGCTGCGAAAGTGATTCAATCTGTGCCAGAAGTGGCGAAACCGTGTCTTTAAGCTGCTCAAGTTCGGTGGCGCTATCGACCGAAAAGCGACTTTTTGCCACCAGTTTGCCTAGCTCTTTATTAAATTGCTGGCGCTGTTCAAAGTAAGTTTGGCTTTGATCGACATTCTGATGGGAGGTTTTTAGATTGGCAGCAAGCGAAGCGTTGAGCTGTTCGAGAAACTGCTCTGACGCTTTGCGCTCGAAATGGGTCCCTTCAATGACCAATTTCAAAACCTGCAAAGTGAGTTCGATCAACGCCTCAGCTGAGACTCCGAGTAACAGCTTAGTGCGGATATCGAGCAGCAAATCGCCCGATTCGCCTTCAAAGTCTAACTCGGTAATTGCGTTTTGCAGCTCTGTGGCTAAGCAGTCCAGTTGATTTCTGTCGAGACTGTTTTGCTCATTAAAGTTGAGCCGAGAGTTGGAGGTGATGATTTTTAACGCGCGTTCGTAGATATTGAGCAGCTTGACCGCGTGATCGACATTGCGTCCTTGGCCATGGCTAAACCCCATTAGGTTGCGCAGCTCGCGTTTGAGTTGCGCGGGCAAGCCCGCTACGCGTTGCAGGGTTTCGCCACTGTGCTTTAATTGCTCGTCAAGAAAACTGGTCTGTTTATCCATAGCCACGGTTCGTTGTCTCAGCATTCTTTCCAGCACCACCAAGCGCGGGAGCAAACGACTGACATCTTTTTGTTGTTCCAGCTCGCGCTGGATAGCCTGTAAATTTTGACTCAGTGTAGCATCAGACACCTGACAGGCGGCACTCAGCGAAGTCACAATTCGCTTGAGAACAAGCTGTTCGCGTTTGAATTTGAGTGATGTGTCACGATGTGTCAGCCTGAGTTGGTCTAATTGACAACTCAACTGATGCAGTTGCGCTTGAATATCGGATTCCAAAATGCCCATTGTGAACGACAACACAGTCCATGTACTACTTAACGAAGGATCTGATAATAACAAAAAACATTATAGCGTCATCTATTTGGCGGTTTAAGCGCGCGAGATTTAGCCATTTTTTAATAAATTTTTGAGGTTGTCCTCATTCTGGTAAGACGAGTGTATTTTTATCAACCCTTGATGGATCGCTTGTTGTGCCGCATCCCTTATGTTACCGGATGCAAGGCTTGCCGCGGGCGCGTTGTCGATGGCCTTGAGGTAAACATAGTGGCTGCACTTATCCAACAAGCTTACTTCGCGTGCTAAGTGCGTGGCGAGCAGCAGCAGATCAAGCAACTCTTGGTCGTTGATTGCCGTGTAGGCGCGAGGTAAGAATGGGTAATCGGCCATGCCCATGCGCACAGTGCGATTGATGTGGTGCGCGGCAGCAAACTCATCGACCCAAGCTTGCACTTTGGCGAAAATGTCCTCGGCAGAATAATGGCGTTCCGTGTTGGGTTCGATGTAAAGCAGATTGGCGTCGGAAAAATGGTACAAGCGGGAAGGCTTGCTGATTTTGTCACTGAGAAACGCACCGAATGCCCGTTCGAGCTCTAAACCCGCTTTGTAGCCGTGTTGCACATACATGCTGCGCAGGAAGGGCAGGTCGATCATCACGAAACGTAGGCGATCATTCAGCGGTTCGTGGATCAGTTCCCCGAGTTGCCACTGCTCAAAGGTTTGATTGGTTTTACGCAGCGAGTTGGACAGTTTCGCGTTGAGCATGCGCAAGTTACGCAGTTTGGAGCGCGAATGGGTATAGAGATCGGCGGTGAGTTGTTCTATCTGCGTGGTTTGCCGCTGCAGCAGTACGCCTCGTCTCATCAGGAGTAAAAACAGCACCAGTGAGAGCAAAAATAGTGCAAAGGCGATTTTCTGGAACTTGGCGTGCTCGATGGTAATTTTTTCGAGCTGTTCAGCTTGGCCTGTATAGTGAATGGTTTGCTCGGCAAACTCTTTTTGCTGACGAAATGCATCTTCACTGATCTGATTGAGTTTTTTCTGTTCAATGCTGACTAACTGGTTGTAGTGCTTCAGACTCTCTAGCGCCAAATCGAACTGTTTGCCTTGTTCATAGCCCAGCGATAGCAATTGATAGGCTTGTTGCCGGATCGTCAAATTTTCTTCTGTGGCGCTCGCGGTGATAGCCAGTGCGTTGTTGGCGTTAGCGATCACTCCTTGGCTGTCGTTTTGATAGAAGGCCAAGCCGGATTTGAGCAGCGCTGCTTGCGCTTTGAGTTTCGGGATATCGGCAAATTCCAACACTTCAAGTGCGCGTTCCAGATATTGCTCCGCTAACGGATAGTTATAAAGTTGCAGGTAGGTTGCCGCGAGGCTTAGGCGAATACTGACTACTTGCTGTACGTCGTGTGTCGAGCTGTCGTGATCCAAGACGTTAAAGTAGTGCACCAGCGCCAGATTGTACTTTCCTTGGCGAAAATAGATGTTGCCCATTCTCTCCATTACCTGAGCGAGGATGGGCGAATTGGGATAGGCATCATAAAAATCGGCCGCTTGCGAAAGGTATTCTAGCGCTTTGTCGAGCACGCGCCGCTCTTCGAACAGTTGTGCCAGCAAGCGATTCACCTTGGCGAGTCGTGCGCTTTTGTTGCCTTCAATCGCTTTCCAATAGCCAAACAGCAGCTCTGACAGGGCTAAGTTGTATTTCTGATGAGAGAGATAAAACTCACCGACGGCGATGTGGTAATCAATCAGAGTATTTTCAGAGCGACTGTTTTTAATCAGCTCTTGCGCTTCGCCGTAGTAACGCTCTGCTTGCGGCAAATCATTTTGCTGTGATGCGAGCAGTGCTTGTTGCATCAACAGTCGGTACTTAACGCTATCGGTCATCTGTAAAGAGGTGCTGGCAAGCTCCAACTGGTTGCTGATTTCGTCTAACGCGCGTTTGGCTTTGAGGTAGTCTTTATCAAACTGCCACAGCAATTGAGTTCGCAGCAGCTTCACATCCAAATTGAGATAAGGCAGTTGAAAGGTTTTAGTCAACTGTTCCGCGGTATTGAGCTGCACCAGCGCTGAGCGGGAGTTGCCTAAAGCAAATTCTGCTCGGGCGAGAATTTTATACGCTTCAACACTGCCACTTGGCGTACGTAGCGCTCGGTCGGTGTCGTCGCGGGAAATCGCGGAAGGGCTTTTGTCTTGGTTGTTGGTGAGCTCGCGCTGTGTCAGATAATTTTGCACTATCTTCTTTGCTTGCGCTGGTTCAATGTCCACCAACTGCTCTGCTTCGGTCAATAAGACCGAAGAGAGCACGGTAGCGTGCAACTGCACGCTAAAAAGCAGAGCCAAAATGCCAACTAGGCGTTGCCAACGCACCATGTTTAATCCCTCAACGCGATATCGTTACTGACGAGCCATACGCTGGTTGTGCGCAGGTTTGGCTTGTTGTGTGGAGCGGTAAGGGTTGATGTCCAAACCACCTCGGCGGGTGTAACGCGCGTACACAGTGAGGCTTTGTGGCGCACAGTACTTCATGATGTCGGTAAAAATACGCTCGACGCACTGCTCATGAAACTCATTGTGCTCACGGAATGAGACCAGATAGCGTAGTAGCTTTTCGCGATCAATCTGTTTGCCGTGATAAGCAATTTCCACGCTGCCCCAATCGGGTTGATTGGTGATCAAGCAGTTCGATTTCAGCAGATGGCTGTGTAGCGTTTCTTGCACCACTGTCTCTCCCGCAGCATCTTGCAGTAGAGATTGGTCGAAATCGTAGCTCTCGATCTCAATATCTTGATCGTCGATGCATTCACCTGCCATGGTCACAATCGGTTGTTGTGTGTAGTGGCTGAGTGGATTGACCTTCACCGCTACAGGTTCACCAGCGCAGGCGGATAAATCGCTTGTTAAGCGTTCAACCACCGCTTGCCAAGTGGCAAAGCGAGTCTGGTTATAGCTGTTAAGGTAGAGCTTAAAGGATTTTGACTCAATCAAGTTGGGGCTGGTGGCCGGAATAGACACTTCGCCCACCGCGACTTGTGGCAGGCCTTTGCTGTTGAGCCAAGAGAGTTCGTACAGTGTCCAGATGTCGTGACCGACGAACGGCAAGTTCGTACCCAGTTGCAGATCGTCGCGATTGAGGCTGCGCGGAACAGGTTGAAGTAAACTTGCGTCGTATTGCGTGGCGTATTCGGTTTTTTTACCCAAAGTCAGGCCAGCCAGCTCTTTGGCGTCAGAATATTTGCTCATACTTGTGGTCATTTTCGATTAGAATGGCGGGAATTTTACTGAATCCATCGCTTAAAAGCCATCTTGCAACTCGGGATAACTAGGAGTTTTCATGACGAATCCAGTCTCACAAGCGCTTGCCGAATTCAGCCAGCGTTTTCAGCTGTGCTGGCAACAGACACATAATGAGCTGCCATGCAGTGACGATCTGGTTGATCTCGACTCTCCATGCATCCAACGTAAAACCGAACATCAAGTGTGGTGGCAGCCTGTTGCTTTGGATGAAGCTGCCGATTTTGTCAATGTTGAACGGGCGATCGAGCTCACTTTGCACGATGACATCAAAGCCTTTTACGGCAGTCAGTATGCTGCGGATATGAACGCCACTTGGCAAGGTAATGAGCTGACGCTGCTGCAAGTATGGAGCGAAGAGGACTTCAGCCGCTTGCAGGAGAACATTTTGGGTCATTTGGTGACGCAGCGTCGTTTGAAACTCAAACCGACGGTGTTTATTGCTGTGACCGATGCCGAGTTGGACGTGATTTCCATCTGTAATCTCACTGGGAACGTGATCTTAGAAAGGCTCGGCACCGACAAAAGAGAAGTGCTTGCGTCCAATGTGGCGGAGTTTTTGGCTAACCTAGCGGTTGTGGTGTAAGTATGTACGTCGTTGAATTGCAATTTGAATGTTTTGACAACACCACGGTGAGCGCGGTCGACAAAGCGATTAACGGTTTGATGGATGCGCTGCGCTATAACGGCCAAGTGCTGGGGCGTGAGTTTCCGATTGTGATGGGCGATGGCGAGTTTTTTGTCCGCGCCGTGTGCCCGGAAAAAGAGAGTTTGCACCCTCGCTACCATTCGGATTTTGTGCGCGTGTGCTTGGACCGTTTGTCTGAAGCCGCGCTTCTAGCGCCGAAAATGCGCTTGTTGGGGCGGGATATCAACTCAGAACAAGCGGCCGATGAAGAGAGACCAAGCTGGCAAGTCCTCTACACCACCTATGTACACACCTGCTCTCCGCTGCGTAGCGGTGAAACCTTGCTGCCGATTCCGTTGTATCGCAATGGCCCGACCTTAAATGGCGATCATAAAGCGGTGATCAAATGGCAAACGGAATGGCAAGCGTGTGATGAGATCCAGATGGCGGGAGGCTGCCGCGCTGAGCACGCCGCGCTGCACGAGATTTGTGATGTTGACAGTGTGCTGTTTCGTCGCGGCTGGGATTTGCGCGGGCGGATCGAGTACCTCACGCAGATCCCGACTTATTACTATCAGTATCGGGTTGGTGGCACCTCGCTGGCGGACGAGCAGAGCCGAAAATGTCCGAAATGTGGCGGTGAGTGGCTACAAGCGCAGGCGCTGCACGACATCTTCCACTTCAAATGCGATACGTGCCGTATCGTCTCCAATATCTCTTGGGATCACTTAAAGTAATTGCCGAACAAAAAAAGGGTTGACGCTTACACGTCAACCCTCATGATTTCTTGCTTTCGGCTCGCGAAATTACCAGCCTTTTACCACGCCGCCTTGGAAGATCTCAGAAGCCGCTTTGTACACTTCTTCGGTTTGGTATGCTTTGACAAAGTTTTGTACGTTTTCCGCTTGCACGTTGTTTTGACGCGCCACGATCAGGTTAACGTAAGGTGACTCTTTGTCTTCGACAAATACGCCATCTTTTTGCGGAGTCAAATTGATTGAGCTCGCGTAAGTGGTGTTGATGATAGACAGAGCAACGTCGTCCAGTGAGCGTGGAAGCTGAGCGGCATCCAGTTCGACGATAGTCAGGTTTTTCGAGTTACCAACGATGTCGCGAACGGTAGCCAGTAGACCAACTTTGTCACGCAGTTTGATCAGGCCTTGTTGCTCTAGCAGCAGCAGTGAACGACCAAGGTTGGTTGGATCGTTAGGAACAGCGATGCGCGCGCCGTCTTGGATTTCTGCTACCGATTTCACTTGCTTTGAGTAGCCCGCGATTGGGTAAACAAAGGTGTTGCCCGCGATAGTCAGTTTGTAACCACGGTCAGTGACTTGCTGATCGAGGTACGGCTTGTGTTGGAACGCGTTGACGTCGATAGATCCGTCATCCAGTGCTGCGTTTGGTGTTACATAGTCAGTAAAAGTCACTAGCTCAACATCCAGACCATATTTTTCTTTGGCCACTTTTGCCGCCACTTCTGCAACTTGAGCTTCGGCACCCGCCATCACGCCCACTTTTATCTTGCTGTTGTCGGCGGCTTTTTCACCACAACCAGAGAGAATCAGTGCAGAGGCAGCGGCGGCAATCGTCAATAAACCTTTGAGGCTAAATTTCATCGTAAATCTCCTTATATTTTTATCTTGCAATTCTTAGCGGTGGTCTACGCGGCGTACAATTGCATCGCCGATAGACTGAATAATCTGTACTAGCACAATCAACATGACGACAGTCACCGCCATGATCACCACGTCGTAGCGGTGGAAACCATACCGGATGGCGACATCGCCCAAGCCGCCACCACCAACGGTTCCTGCCATCGCGGAGTAGCTGACCAGCGTCACTAAAGTGATAGTGACAGAGTTAACAATGGTCGGTAGCGCTTCAGGAAGCAGTACCTTAGTGATAATTTGCAGTGGCGTAGCGCCCATGGCTTGCGCCGCTTCAACCAGACCCGACGGCACTTCCAGCAGCGCGCCTTCAATTAAACGAGCCACAAAAGGTATCGCCCCTATGGTCAGCGGCACGATGGCGGCAGTGGTGCCGATAAAGGTGCCCACCAGTAATTTTGTTACCGGAATAATCGCCACCATCAGCACCAGAAAAGGCACCGAACGGCCTACGTTGACGATGGCGCCAAGGATTTTGTTGAGCTTGGTGTTTTCCAACAAACCACCTTTTTTACTGGTGTGCAGAATCACGCCAAGGGGAATGCCAATCGCAAAACCGACTACGCCAGCCACCGCCACCATGTACAAGGTTTGCCAAGTTGCGCCCAGCAGGAGATCGCCATTTAAACTCAACCACTGTGCAATCGTATTAAAGGACATAACCCAGTACCTCCACTTTTACGTTATGTTCGCGCAAAAATTCCAGTGCGGCGTTGTCGTCTTCTTCATTGCCAAACAGCTCAGCGACCATCATGCCGAACTTGACACCGCCTGCGTAATCGAGATCAGAGCTGAGTATGCTGATATCAATATTGAATTTACGCGAGATCTGAGACACCAGCGGCGCGTCCACTGTCGCTCCGGTAAATTCCAGCCTAACCAGTGGGTAGCTGCCTTCAACGCGATTTGGCTGCAAGCGTGCTTGGTAATCTTCCGGAATGGAGAGATCCAAGGTAGAGCGAATAAACGCGTGCGCCAGTTCGGTTTTCGGATGGGCGAAGATCTCGCCAACCGTGCCTTTTTCAACCAGTTCGCCGTCACCGATGATCGCCACTTCGTGACAGATGCTTTTCACCACATCCATCTCATGCGTAATAAGCAGCATGGTGATTTTCAGTTTGCGGTTGATCTCTTTCAGCAGTTCCAAAATCGATTGCGTGGTTGCGGGATCGAGTGCGCTGGTGGCTTCGTCGCACAACAGCACTTTCGGATCGCTCGCCAAAGCGCGGGCAATCGCGACGCGCTGCTTTTGCCCGCCGCTGAGATTGGCCGGGTAACTTTCCTGTTTGTCCGATAAGCCAACCAGTTTGAGCAACTGCGTTACTTTCTCTTTGATCTGTTCTTTGCTCTTGCCCGCCAGTTCCAGTGGCAGGGCAACGTTGTCAAACACGCTGCGCGAGGAAAGCAGATTAAAATGCTGGAAAATCATGCCAATATTGCGGCGTGCTTCGCCCAGTTGCGCTTTGCTGAGGGTAGTGAGGTCAACGCCGTCCACCACAATGCGGCCGCTGCTTGGCGCTTCGAGCATGTTGACGCAGCGGATCAGCGTGCTTTTCCCTGCACCCGATGATCCGATAACACCAAAAATGGTGCCTTCTGCGATATGTAAGTTGATGTTTTTCAAAGCATGTATTTCCTTACTGCCTTGATAAAACACTTTATTTACCTGACTAATTTCAATCATTTTTATACCTGTGCAGGGACAACAGAATAATATTTTGAGCGCTGGCTCACTTTTCAGATGATGCTATGGCTTTCACGTTTTCAAGTCAATAGATATTTTTACGTCTAGACGTCCAAACGTTTAGCGGTTTACCAATCAAATCGTCATTAGATAGAGAAGAATAGTCTATGCAGAGCGATTGAGTTGGCTGTATGGCAGTTGAAACTCGCAAACGTCGCCTTTTCGGTTATAATCGCGCTTTAAATTACCCTGTTGACAGAGATATAGATTTTGGCCAAACCAGCTGTTTTTTTAGATCGTGATGGCGTGATTAACGTCGATCATGGGTATGTTCACGATGAGCATGATTTCGAATACATTGATGGTGTATTCGCAGCGACCAAAGCCCTGCAAGAGATGGGCTACTTACTGGTTTTGGTCACCAACCAGTCGGGGATAGCGCGTGGTAAGTTTAGTGAAGATCGCTTTCTCTCTTTGACTCAATGGATGGATTGGAATTTCGCTGACAACGGGGTTGAGTTCGACGGCATCTATTATTGCCCGCATCATGCCGAGCACGGTATTGGCGACTACAAGCAAGATTGTGACTGCCGCAAGCCTAAGCCGGGCATGTTTATCTCAGCGCGTGATTTCTTGAAGATCGATATGGCCAACTCGATCATGGTGGGCGACAAAGCGGAAGATATGATGGCCGCTGACGCGGCTGGTGTCGGCACCAAGTTATTGGTGAAGACCGGAAAACCGCTCACAGAGCAAGGCGAGGCGCTGGCAACGGCGGTGCTGGAGAGCATCCGTGAGGTGCCCGAGTACGTGAAACAACATCTCAAAGGTCGCTAAGCGGCCTTTTTCTTCTGCAATGAGTGATCTTGACTCGATATGAATAAAAAGCTGACCATTTTAGACATCGCACGTTTGTCCGGCGTAGGGAAATCCACCGTGTCGCGAGTTCTGACCAATGACCCTAAAGTCAAACCAGAAACGCGTGCCAAAGTGGAGGAAGTGATTGCGGCGTCGGGCTATGTGCCGTCGAAATCTGCGCAGTCGATGCGCGGTGGCAGCCAGAAAGTGGTGGGTGTTATCATCTCGCGTCTCGATTCTCCCTCAGAAAATCGTGCGGTGAGCACCATGCTCAATATCTTCTACCAAGCCGGGTACGATGTGGTGATCATGGAGAGCCAGTTCGACCGAGAAAAGACTAACGAACACCTAGATGTACTGCGGCGGCGCAATGTTGATGGGTTGATCTTGTTTGGCTTTACCGATTGTGACATGCAGCAAGTCGCTGAGTGGCAACACCGCGTGGTGGTGATTGCGACCGAAGAGACCTCAGTCTCTTCAATTAACTACGACAACCAACGCGTAATTGAACTGGCGCTGGAGCATTTGCAGGCTCAATCCCTGCGCCATATCGCGTATATTGGTGTCAATCCTGAAGACCGAACCACAGGTTTGGCACGTCTCAACGCCTATCGGAACTGGTGTCAGCAACATCAACTGACGTCAGTTTATCAAACGGGCAAATTGAGCCATGAGAGCGCGTATCGTTTAGTGGATAAAGTCCTCACTGAGCAGACGCAGGCGATTGTCTGTGCCAGTGATACCTTGGCGCTGGGCGTACTCAAACGTCTACAAGAACTCGGACGTGAAGAGGTCCGTGTGACCGGTGTTGGTGGCAATGAGCTACTCTCTTTTCTTTTTCCCAAGATCTTCAGCGTTGACCCCGGCTATCACCTAGCGGGTGAAAAAGCCGCTAAGATGTTGATTTCCCAACTGAGTGGTCACGAAACCATCACCCATCTTACCCAAGCACCACTGATTCGCTAAGCGCTTCATTATAAAACGCTTTTCCAATTTACTGTGATCCTACTCAATTAATGGGACTGTTCCCATTTTGTTTTTTTATGAAAACTGGCACTATTTAATCTGTAAATGGGAATGTTCCCACATTAAAACAACTATAATTGCATAAATCCATAAAATAGGGTGGACAGAGTTATGAGTAAGATAGCGCGCCAAGACGTTCAACGTCTGATCGAGCTGGTCGGGGGTAGCGACAACATTGCTAGCGTCAGCCATTGTCTGACACGTCTTCGCTTTGTGTTAAATGACACCGAGATTGCCGATGTAAAACAACTAGAAGCATTGCCCATGGTCAAGGGCTGCTTTACCAATGCGGGCCAATTCCAAGTGGTGATTGGTACAGAAGTGGATGCGGTATACAAAATTTTGCTTGAGATCTCGGGCAAAAGTGAAGCTAGCAAAGAAGATGCTAAATTGGCCGCTAGACAAAACATGAATATTCTCGAGCGCGGGATCTCTCATTTGGCAGAGATTTTTGTCCCGCTGCTGCCTGCCATTATCACTGGCGGTTTGATCCTCGGTTTTAGAAACGTGATTGGCGACATCAAGATGTTTGATGGCCAAACGTTGACAGAAATCAGCCAATTCTGGGCGACCGTGCACTCCTTCTTGTGGTTGATTGGCGAAGCGATCTTCTTCTTCCTACCGGTTGGGGTATGTTGGTCGACGGTGAAAAAACTTGGTGGTACACCGATTCTCGGTATCACTTTGGGGGTCACGCTGGTGTCGCCGCAACTGATGAATGCTTATCTCATCGGTAAACAAGCGCCGGAAGTGTGGGATTTTGGCCTATTTGTGATTGAGAAAGTGGGCTACCAAGCTCAAGTGATTCCGGCCATGCTGGCAGGGGTTGTCTTGGCCCTTATTGAAACCAATCTCAAACGCATTGTCCCTTCTTACCTCTATCTGGTGGTTGTGCCGTTTGTTTCAATTATTCTGTCGGTTGTTTTGGCGCACTCAATCATTGGCCCATTTGGTCGTGAGTTAGGTAACTGGGTTGCGATTGCGGCGAAAGCAGCGATGACCGGCGATTTCGCCGTGCTGGGCTCAATGGTATTTGGTTTCCTCTATGCTCCGCTGGTGATTACCGGTATCCACCACACCACCAACGCGGTTGACCTGCAATTGATGCAAGAGCTCGGTGGCACGCCGATTTGGCCGCTGATTGCACTTTCGAATATTGCTCAAGCGTCTGCGGTGGTTGGGATCATTATCATCAGTAAAAAACATGGTGAGCGTGACATCTCAATTCCAGCTGCGATTTCGGCTTACCTCGGGGTGACAGAGCCAGCGATGTACGGCATCAACCTGAAATACAAGTTCCCAATGCTCAGTGCCATGATTGGTAGTGCTATCGCGGCGGCCATTTGCGGCAGTGCAGGGGTGATGGCGAACGGCATTGGAGTCGGCGGTCTGCCCGGTATCCTTTCTATTCAGCCGCAGTTCTGGGGGATTTATGCTCTGGCGATGTTGGTGGCTATCGCATTGCCAGCGGTGTTGACGCTTGCCTTCTATAAGCGTGCACAGGCGAAAGGAGAACTGGATCCTGTAAGCGCTTAAGCGCAACGCCTTTTGGAGTGGCGGCTTGCCACTCCTTTTCTTTATTTTTGTGGTAAGTGAGAACAACTTCATGACGACAACGAACCAAGAGATGAGCTGGTGGAAAACGGCCACCATCTATCAGATCTATCCGAAAAGTTTCTGCGACAGTGGCGATAAAGGCACTGGTGATCTGCAAGGGATCATCAGCAAACTGGATTATCTGCAACACTTGGGTGTCGATGCTATCTGGCTCACACCCGTGTACCAGTCGCCGATGGTCGACAACGGTTATGATATTTCCGACTACTACGCCATCAACCCTGAATTTGGCACCATGGCAGACTTTGATGCCCTGCTTACACAGGCTCATGAGCGCGGCATCCGAATCATTATGGATATCGTCGTGAACCATACCTCGACTGAGCATCATTGGTTCCAATCTGCATTAGGGGACAAAAACAGTCCATACCGCGATTACTACATCTGGAAAGATCCGCTTGAAGGCGATGTGCCGAATAACTGGCAATCCAAGTTTGGCGGCAGCGCTTGGGCGTTGGACGAGAAAACTGGGCAATATTACCTGCATCTGTTTGCCAAAGAACAAGCTGACTTGAACTGGGAAAACCCAGCGGTGCGGGAAGAGGTTAAGCAGGTGATCCGCTTTTGGGCAGAAAAAGGCGTTGATGGCTTCCGCCTTGATGTAATTAACCTGATTTCAAAGCAGCAGGATTTTTGCAGTGATGATGTCGGTGATGGGCGTCGTTTTTACACCGATGGACCGCGGGTTCACGAGTATCTACAAGAGATCAGTGCGGAAGTCTTTCAGCAGTATGGCAGTGTCACGGTGGGTGAAATGTCGTCGACCACGTTGGAGCATTGCCAGCGCTATTCCTCGCTCGATGGCAAAGAATTGTCGATGGTGTTTAACTTCCACCACTTGAAAGTGGATTATCCTAACGGGGAAAAATGGACCAAGGCACCGTTTGATTTTCTTCAGCTCAAACAGATCTTTAATCATTGGCAAACCGGGCTGAACGGCAAAGGCTGGGGCGCGATATTTTGGTGTAACCACGATCAGCCAAGAATTGTCAGCCGCCTCGGTGATGATCAGAGGTATCGAGTCGAGTCGGCGAAAATGCTCGCTGCGTCTGTGCACATGTTGCAAGGGACGCCTTACGTCTATCAAGGTGAAGAGATTGGTATGACCAACCCTGGCTACCGTCATATTGAGCAGTACCGTGACGTGGAAAGCACCAACATGTACCAAATCATGGTTCAGCAGCAAGGCGTGAGTCATGAGGCGATGATGGCGATTTTAGCGCAGAAATCTCGTGATAACTCGCGTACTCCAATGCAGTGGGATGGCAGTGAGAATGCAGGCTTCACACTTGGTAAGCCGTGGCTGGATGTCGCCAGCAATTATCCTGAAGTAAATGCTCAAGCGGCGGTCGCGGATCTCGGCTCTGTGTTTTATTTCTACAAGCGTTTGATTGAGCTACGCAAGCAAGTAGCGGTGATTACCGATGGGGATTACTTGGATTTACTGCCAGAGCACAAGCAGGTTTTTGCTTACGCAAGACGCAACACTAAGCAGCAGCTGATCTGTATCAACAACTATTACGGCGTGGATACCGAGTGCGTACTCCCTGCGGACCTCGCTATGCAGCAGGCGAAATGTTTGCTGTCTAATTATCAGAATGTAGCCTCTGCGATGGCGTCCCATCATCAAATTCTCAGACCTTATGAGACACGGATTCTTCTGATTGAGTGCTAACCCCCAAAAAGCGACTCAAAAAAGGCTTGGTTAACCCAAGCCTTTTGTTTTTACAGCGGTAGTGAATCCAACCAAATGGTGGTCGTGTTAACATTTGTATCAACAGACAACGTTTGAGATTGCTCTAGGACACCCAGTGTCGGGTTGTACCAGAACGCAGAAAGAATCTCAAACCTTGGTGACTCTTGCCCATCGCAGTTAAGTGTATAAATGTTCTGTTCCCATGTCCGGGCTGCTTCGACGCGCTTGGATGAAATAGTTACAGTTTTTCGTTCAGCGTTTTCCACTCTGTCGTGTCCCCAAGTTATTTTGCAAACACTTTGATCGGATAAATCGCGCAACCAAAGATCGTCGGAGAAATCATCAAGTAAACTTTTTGCCAAGTGGCCTGAAATATTAAAAGTTCGATTAGAACGACTAGTGCTCTCACTGATTTTATTGCCATTCGTTTGCCATTTCTTCGAATACAAAAACATCGTCGGTATAGCTGCTTTAGGCTCTTCAGCATAGAAATCGATGTAGAAATTTGTTATTTCACGTAAATTTCCGTCGCTGCCCACGTAGAAAATGGATGGTTCATTTTCTTTCTGTTTGACTTCTTTTAAGAAAAATTCATTCGTACCAGAATTAATCAGTGAGTTAAGTAAATTGATCAGCGGAGAATTATCTTCCTCCTGATCTAAAATCAGTTGCAAAAGAGAGTCACCACTGTGTTTTTCAAAGCGCACTGATAAGTCATCTTGTGTTACGCCATTGACCATCTGGCTATAATTAAATACCTCGGTACTATTCGGTGAAAACTGTGCATCAATAATTGGATAATCAATTCGAGCTTCTGGTTTGACTTTAGATTTAGAAGAGCTACCGTTACATCCAGTAAGAGCAATAGCGGCGAGAGTCATAAGAGCGAAATTTTTTATCATAAAATAATATCCAAAATAATTTTAAGTGATAGGCTGGATGAGACAGGGATATTGTATAGGTCGTCGCTATCAATAAGCAAAAAACAAACTGACACAGATAGTTATGAACGCTTAATTTATGTTTAAGTTTTTGTTTTTAAATTGGTATTTTTTATTAAGATAACCTTATCAATATCGCGATGATGGTGTGATTAGGGAGTTGTAGATAGTGATTTTTGTAACTCTGCACCGATCTTCTCACAATACGCTTTAACCACTGGGCGCCAAGTTTCAATCACGCTTGGGTCATCTAAGTTGTTGCCCAATTTTTGCCAAGGTTGATAGCAAGTGTCAGACGATTCTGGCTGCGCCAAGCGTTCAAACAATTGCTCTGTCGATAAAATGCGTGAGAGCGCGACAATCGAGAGCATGTAGTTGAGACGAAATGGCTCTGTTTTTCCTTGTCGATAGGAAATATCCGACAGCAAGAGATAGATAAAGGCGTTGTCGATTCTCGAGCTGCCAACGGGAGTACGCAAAAAATCGTAGGCAGAATCAAAACTGCTGACTTTAAAATGGAGAATGCCCAGCCAGACGGTCAACTCTTCGGGCAATTGAGCGAAATAGGTTTGCAGTACTTCCAGTGCTCTTTTACGGGTATCCGTGTCGGTTTCAACCAGAGCGAAATGCCTTGCAATGTACAATGCGGTAAATTCATCGGTGGGTTTGATTTTACCCTCGGCCATGGCTTTATCTAACTGCTCAAGCTCTCCTCTATTCCTCAGTGCCCAATCATAGCCCGTTGGCACGGGAAGGTTAAAAAAGCGCGCAATGTCTTGTTGTAGCGCCAGTAAACTGCCGCTGAGATCTTCAACATCCACTGAATAAATGGCTTTAAACACTACCTTCTCTGATCTGGAAGACTGAATCCGTGCTTCAGCTTGGAGATGCTGTTGGTCTTGCGTGTCTTTTAAGCGAATGTTCAATGCGTAATCACTGCGACGAACATTTTTAGCGCCAGGAAAATAAGGGCCGTGTTCGAGTGGAGAAACGAAATAATCTGGCGAGTCCTGATTGACGATATCGGTGTATGGATACTCAATCTGTTGCTCTAGGATAAGCGCTTTGATCGCTTTGCGATGTGAACTCGCTAGAGACCCAATGGCATCAACTCGATTAAGCAATAATTCTCGTAGTTGAATCGCTTGATGCTCACGCGCTTTTTCGATTGCTGTGTGCTTCTCATGCCAATAAAGGTAACTCAAGGTGCATGCGACTAGCGCGAATACGGTACACAGCAAAGAGAGAAGACGTATTATCTGGGGATAGCCTGAGGAAACTTTGGCCTCTGGTTGCGGAGAGACGCTAGAAGACGGTTCGTCGTCGGGAGCAGGAGATAGCGTTTTCAGTGCGATATGCCCCAAACTGAAGAAGTAACCTTTCCGCGGATAAGTAACGAGAATCTTGGTGGCGTCTTCAGCAGGTAAGTGCTTCTGTAGCAAGGCTCTTAAGGTTGAAATGCGGTTAGTGAGCACATTACGCGAGATGAAATCACTTTGCCAAATAGTCTGAATAATGGTGTCAGCAGAGAGAGGCTCACCGACATGGGTGAGAAGCAGTTCAATTAACTCGGCTGTTCTAGGTTCAAGATCGATGATTTCGTCATCGAGAACAAGCGCTCTGGTGATAGGGTCATATTCTAACTGGCAGATTAGAATATGACATTGCTGTTCTTTCGCTTTGGTTAAAAAATCTTGCATCACATTGGGTTACGTCATGAACACTATAGATAGTCTATAGCACTTTCACAGGCCAAAACAGGACAATATGTCATAAGCTTGACGTCAAGAATAATTCACCTTGTAACGATGGGGTTTATGATTCATGGCGAGCACGAGATTTAAAGCGAACGCACCGAGAATCGAGAGTAAAATCGTGTTTGGCGTCACAAAGAAAAACGAGGCAGCCAGAATCGCTGCGTCTATCGCCATCTGAGATTTTCCAACCGAAATACCGAATTTGTCCTGCACATAAAGGCACAAAACATTGAAACCACCAAGACTGGAACGGTGACGAAACAAGATAAGCATTCCCAAACCCATGAAAAGCCCACCAGCAATCGCGCAGTAGACCGGATGGATGTTATCGACAGAGATGACTAAATACAGGTTATCGGCGAAAATAGAGACTAAAGCGCCAGAAATCGCACTATTAAAAGCAAATCGTCTGCCATAACGTCGCCACGCAAGCAAATAGAAAGGACAGTTGCTCAAAAAGTACAACAATCCAAACGTGAATGGAGTAAACTGAGACACCAGCAAAGCGAGCCCCGTAGTGCCACCTGTAAGAAGATGTGCCGATTGCAGAAAGAAGACGCCTTGGGCGACCAGAAAGGTGCCAGTTAGGATAGCAATCCAGTCCTCTTTGTGTGAGTGTTTTTCCATCAGTTCCTAAATTTAATGCGCAAGAAGGGGCGAGCATAGTAGTCAAAAGCCGATCTTTTCGGTAGCTAGACGACTAAAATTAGGGTAAACCTATGTAATTGTTGTTTTACAGGGTGTAAAACGCAAAAATTGACAGTTGAAGTCGCATCCTTGTCATCATCATCGGTGAAGATGAATCTTCTCAAATGTCATCATGAAAAAACTGCATAAGAAAAGTGAACTTTTCTCTTTATGACCTAGATCAAATTATGTAGAATGCGCGCCATTACGGTGACGAAAACGTTTGCGTTGGGTCATTCGACAGTTTTTTTGCAACTTTCAGTCTAATCTGAGTCAGGAGATACAGATGCTTAAGCGTGATATGAATATCGCTGATTACGATCCGGAGCTATTCGCAGCTATCCAGGAAGAAACCCTTCGTCAGGAAGAGCACATCGAACTGATTGCTTCTGAAAACTACACCAGCCCACGTGTAATGGAAGCGCAAGGTTCTCAGCTAACTAACAAATACGCAGAAGGCTACCCAGGTAAGCGTTACTACGGTGGTTGCGAGTATGTCGATAAAGCCGAATCTCTGGCGATTGACCGAGCTTGCCAACTGTTTGGTTGTGAATATGCAAACGTTCAGCCGCATTCTGGCTCTCAAGCGAACAGCGCGGTATACATGGCACTGCTTAACCCTGGCGATACCGTGTTGGGCATGAGCCTAGCGCACGGCGGTCACTTGACGCACGGCTCACCAGTTAACTTCTCTGGTAAACACTACAATGTCATCCCTTATGGCATTGATGAAGCAGGTCAAATCAATTACGACGAAATGGAAGCCCTTGCTCTTGAGCACAAGCCGAAGATGATCATCGGTGGCTTCTCTGCCTACTCTCAAATTGTTGATTGGAAGCGCATGCGTGAAATCGCGGATAAAGTCGGGGCTTATTTGTTTGTCGATATGGCGCATGTTGCCGGTCTAATTGCCGCAGGCGTTTACCCAACGCCCGTTCCACACGCGCACGTTGTGACCACCACAACACACAAAACGCTCGCTGGTCCTCGCGGTGGTTTGATTTTGTCAAACGCTGGCGAAGATATGTATAAGAAACTGAACTCTGCGGTATTCCCTGGTGGCCAAGGTGGCCCTCTGATGCACGTGATCGCGGGTAAAGCGGTCGCGTTCAAAGAAGCGATGGAACCAGAGTTCAAGGCGTACCAAGAACGTGTGGTGAAAAATGCCAAAGCGATGGTGGCTCAGTTCCAAGCTCGCGGTTACAAGATTGTTTCTAACAGCACAGAAAACCATCTGTTCCTTGTGGATCTGATCGACAAAGAGATCACCGGTAAAGATGCTGATGCTGCGTTGGGTGCTGCTAACATTACAGTCAACAAAAACTCAGTGCCAAACGATCCACGCAGCCCATTTGTGACTTCTGGTATCCGTGTTGGTACGCCTGCGATCACTCGCCGTGGCTTTACTGAAGCTGATGCAACCAATCTGGCTGATTGGATGTGCGATGTACTAGATAACATCGGTAACGATGATGTGATTGCGGCCACCAAAGCGAAAGTACTGGAAATCTGCCAGCGTCTTCCGGTTTATGCATAAGTATTAAAGTAATAAAAGAAAGGCTTCCCATGAGGAAGCCTTTTTGTTTAGTTAAAAAACACAATCGAATAAGAGATTATTTCTCTTTCGAGATACTCAGCAAAGAGCCAGATTTACACTGGAATGAGTAGTAGTTTGATGTCTCGCTAAATTTACCCAACCCTTCACCATCACAATAATCGATATTGATATCACGCATAGTATTGAGTGTTTCTTCGCTGTTGAGCGCAAATTTTGCCCCATCGGCACAGACGATGCGCACACGACCATCTTTGCTCACCGAGTAAATTTTTACTTCCGTGTTGCACAGTTCAAAAGATGCTTCGCGGTAATTATCTTGCGCGGTGTTTTGTTGTGCGCACCCCGCCAGGAAGGTCGTAGAGAGCAGGGCGATAAATCCAAACTTATTCATTCTAAAAAATCCTTTGTGTTGGGAATGCTAATGAGCATAGTTAACCGAGATGATATGCACTTGCATCAAGCCTATATAAATGGTGTTGAGATGACAACCCATCGCAAGGTTAAACCTCAGTAACGTAGATGAGATGAGACAAATAAAAAGGCTGAACGTGATATACATTCAGCCTTTGCAACATTATGGACGGTTACTTGACTTCCAGACCTTGCGCTTGCATATCTGCATGGTAAGAAGAGCGTACGAATGGACCACAAGCCGCATGAGTAAAGCCCAGTTCTAATGCAATCTCTTTCAGTTCATCAAATTCTTCTGGCGGAACATAACGTTCTACTGGGAGGTGATGACGGCTTGGTGCCAAGTACTGACCGAGTGTCAGCATGGTGACACCGTGCGCACGTAGATCTTTCAGTACTTCGATGATCTCTTCTTTGGTTTCACCTAGGCCCATCATCAGGCCTGATTTAGTCGGCACACTAGGATGTTGCTCTTTGAACTTCTTCAGCAAATCCAGTGACCACTGATAATTCGCACCTGGTCGCGCCTTGCGGTAAAGACGCGGCGCGGTTTCTAAATTGTGGTTAAACACATCTGGCGGGTTATCTTTCAATGCGTCTAACGCAACGTCCATACGGCCACGAAAGTCCGGCACCAGTGTTTCGATGCGAATGTGTGGATTGAGTGCACGGATTTCTCGGTTGCAATCGGCAAAGTGTTTCGCTCCGCCATCGCGTAGATCGTCACGGTCAACCGATGTAACCACCACGTACTTGAGTTTCATATCAGCGATGGTTTTAGCTAACTTGGTCGGCTCTTCCGCTTCTGGTGGTAATGGTCGGCCATGAGCTACATCGCAAAATGGGCAGCGACGGGTGCAGATTGCGCCCAAGATCATAAAGGTGGCGGTGCCGTGGTTAAAACATTCAGCAAGGTTAGGACAAGACGCCTCTTCACAAACGGAATGGAGATTGTTTTTACGCATGGCCGCTTTGATGTCTTGAATACGTTGACTGTCAGAAGGCAGTTTGATCTTCATCCAAGCGGGCTTACGTAACATCTCTTTCTGCTCAGTCGGCATGTTCTTGACTGGAATCAGGGCCATTTTGTCAGCGTCACGATATTTAACGCCTTTTTCCATCTGAATTGGTTTACTCATGCTTCTCTTACTTCTGCTTCTGTGCTGAATGTCACTTGCTCATAACCAAGCAAATTGACCAGTTCTTTGATTAGTTGCTGCTCTATCGTTGCGAGTTCGTTGGGGCCTCCAAGCTCACTCACTTGGACCATTTCCATTCCTTGATAACCGCAAGGGTTGATACGCAGGAAAGGGGAGAGATCCATATTGACGTTGAGTGCTAAGCCATGAAATGAGCACCCTTTACGGATACGCAGGCCCAATGAGCAGATCTTTTTTCCATCCACGTAGACGCCCGGAGCATCCGGTCGTGCTGCAGAATCGATATTGTAGGCTTTTAGGGTATTAATTACGAGATTCTCTATCGTAGTGACGAGATCGCGCACCCCTAATTTTTTGCGACGAAGGTTAATCAAGAAGTAGACCACCAATTGTCCCGGCCCGTGATACGTAACCTGTCCGCCTCGATCACTTTGCACGACAGGAATATCTCCTGTATTGAGCAAATGTTCGGCTTTTCCTGCTTGGCCTTGAGTAAATACGGGGTTGTGTTCTACCAACCACACTTCGTCACGGGTCTCTTCGCTACGTTGGTCGGTAAATTGGTGCATCGCCTGCCAGACTGGGGAGTAGTCTTGTCTACCAAGGCGCTTTACTACCAGTTGATTGTGCATACTTTATCCTGTCATCGCTTAATAAAGTTTTTGCATTATAAACCTGTTCAGCGGTTTGAACTATATGTCTGTAACAGCTTTTTAACTCATTGGTGTAAGTTCTTATATCTATCCATATGATAAATATAAAGAAAGCAGCAAATTGCTGCTTTCAAAAAAAATTTAATCTATCAAAAAATTATAGAACCATGCGAACGATATCAATCTCGCCCAGCTCTTTATACAGAGTTTCAACCTGCTCGATAGAGGTGGCGGTGATATTGATGGAAACGGAGTGATAATTGCCTTTTGCACTCGGTTTGACCGCTGGACTGTAATCACCCGGTGCGTGACGCTGAATCACCGCCAGCACTTTTTCTGGTAGCTCAGGCTTAGCGTAACCCATAACCTTGTAGGTAAATGAACAAGGAAACTCAAGAAGATCTTTTAATTTGGCGTCAGAGTTGATGGTTAGCATTGAGAATAACTCCAGGTTGATATTCGGTTGTGCGGGGCGAAATAGTACTGTCTATCGGTTGTGATCTCAAGAGCAATAAAGCCGCCCAAAAGGCGGCTTAAAATAACTCATTGTTTTGGCTTAGAACAAGCTCTTGAGTAGCAGCACAATGTAATCCCATAGTCGGCTGAACAGACTGCCTTCTTCGACGGTTTCCAGTGCCATCAGCGGGTACTGCGCGACGTCTTCGCCATCGGCTTGATAGTAAAGCTTACCGACGATGTCGCCCTTCTTGATCGGGGCTTGCAGCTCTTTCTCTAGTACAAAGCTAGCGGTCAGATTTTTTGCTTGTCCGCGTGGCAGGGTGACATAAGTATCTTCGTTCACACCGAGCGCCAAGGTGTCTTTGTTACCCATCCAGATTTTCTCTTCAACAAACGTTTCTCCCGCTTTGTGCGGTGCCACTGTTTCGAAAAAGCGAAAGCCGTAGCTGAGCAGTTTTTTGCTCTCAGATTTACGGGCGTTCATATCTTTGGTACCCATTACAACCGCGATCAGGCGCATCTTACCTTCAGTTGCTGAACTGACTAGGCTGTAACCCGCGTTGTCAGTATGACCAGTTTTAATACCGTCCACGTTCATGCTTTTATCCCACAGCAGGCCGTTACGGTTGTACTGAGTAATGCCGTTGTAGGTGAATTTTTTCTCTGCGTAGATACGGTATTCTTCCGGCACGTCACGGATCAACGCTTGACCTAAAAGAGCCATATCATAAGGAGTTGAGTAAAGGTTTGGATTGTCTAGGCCATGTACGTTGGCAAAGTGGGTATTGCTCATACCAATTGAGCTTGCCCAAGCGTTCATCAGGTCAACGAAGGCATCTTCTGAACCGGCTATATGCTCTGCCATAGCGACACACGCATCATTGCCAGACTGAATGATGATCCCGCGGTTAAGCTCTTTGACTTTGACCGTCGTGCCAACTTCAATGAACATTTTTGACGAATCAGGGAAGTTCTTTGCCCAAGCGTTCTTGCTGATCACCACATCGTCGTCGAGGTTGATGTTTCCTCTGCCTAACTCTTGGCCAATGACATAGCTGGTCATCATTTTAGTTAAGCTCGCTGGCGAGAGTTTGGTGTCCATCTCTTTTTCAGCTAAAACCTTGCCTGAATGGTAATCCATTAGAACAAAACCTTTCGCGGCGATCTGTGGAGCGTCAGGAACCACGACGGGAGCAGCAGAAACTGAGTGAGCTAGCGTTGCAGAAAATGCAAGGGAAGAAACGAGAATCGATTTCACAAGTTTTGTCGTTTTGTTCATGGTAATTCTATTTTTTGGTTAATTGTCCATATCTTAACAGATTCGTACTGTAAGTCAGAGCGTCTAACACTAGAAAGTGTTGTGCCGCATGTCAATGTGCCACGGTGTACTTTTTGATGAAGGCGCTTTGGTAACCCGCTAACTTAACCTGATCGAGCAGTTGTTGCGTCAGAGAATAGTCAGTAAATGGCCCTAACATCAGCCTATGTATTTCGTCGTTACTGTCGAGAAATGTCTCGACCTTGAGGCTTTGACTCAAATCTTGCGCTAAAGTTCGCGCTTTTTCCGCGGATTTCGAACTGAGTACTTGCACTGTGTAACGCGGGTGATTTTGCAGTGATTTGGCATCGGTAGGTGGATCAAACGTCAGCACTTCAATCTTAACATTCGCCGTACCCGTTTTGAGCACGTCCAACTTATAGGCAGCGGCGTAGCTCAGATCGATGATTCGACCTTCGTGGAACGGCCCGCGATCATTGACGCGCACTATGGTGCTTCTGCCGTTATCTTGATTGGTGACTTTGACATAACTAGGCAGTGGCAGGGTTTTGTGTGCGGCGGTCATCGAATACATGTCGTAGATTTCGCCGTTTGAGGTTAAGTGCCCCTGAAATTTAGAGCCGTACCACGACGCAATGCCAGATTCGCGAAAACCTTTGGCATCGCGAACGATCTTATATTCCTGGCCTCGCAGCGTGTAGTCGCGATTTCCACCCAAACTGTAAGGTTCGTAGCGAGGATGCGCATCTTCGATGTGTGCGACTGAAATGGGCTGGTCCGGCGCGACGTCCGATTCTAACGCGTAACGTCCGGTCGGTGCAGAGCTGCATCCTACCAATAAGATCGTAACAAAGCTGAGTAGCGATAAATGGGTCGAATAGTGCATTAGGTCGCCTTTGAGAATGCTTTGCGATGGGTGTGAATTGACATCAAAATGCCAAAACCGGCCATCAAGGTCACCATGGAAGTACCACCGTAGCTGATGAGGGGAAGTGGTACACCCACCACTGGCAATATCCCACTGACCATGCCGATGTTGACAAAAATGTAGACGAAGAAACTGAGCACCACACTGCCTGCCATCATGCGGCCAAATGCGGTTTGCGCTTGTGAGGCTAAGTATAAGCCGCGGCCAATAATAAACAGATAAAGCGAGAGTAATAACAAGAAACCGACCATGCCCCATTCTTCGGCAATCACCGCAAAAATAAAGTCGGTATGGCGTTCTGGCAAGAACTCAAGCTGCGATTGGGTGCCTTGCAACCAACCTTTACCAGAGATGCCGCCGGAGCCAATCGCTATCTTGCTTTGAATGATGTGATAGCCCGCGCCGAGCGGATCCGATTCCGGGTTAAACAGTGTGCGTACGCGGGTTTTCTGGTATTCGTGCATCAAGAAAAACCATAACACGGGGATGAATCCGCCCAGTGCGACCGCGGCGGCTGCGATAATGCGCCAACTGATGCCAGCAAGAAAGATAACAAAAATACCTGATGCCGCAATAAGGATGGATGTGCCTAGGTCGGGCTGTTTGGCGATTAAAATTGTCGGTACAAACACCATCGCCATGGCGATGCACAGTGTTTTGAACGTCGGCGGGAGAGGACGACGTCCAATGTAACGCGCCACCATTAAAGGGACGGCAAGCTTGAGTAGTTCTGAGGGCTGGAAACGGACAAAGCCAAGATTGAGCCAGCGCTGTGCGCCTTTTGACGCCTCACCAAAGAACAGTACGCCGAACAGCAAAGCGACGCCAGTGACAAACATCAGTGGGGCCAGTGCTTCGTAAGTACGCGGAGACAGTTGCGCCAACACCAGCATCACCACGGTGGCTAACACCATACGCATGGCTTGTCGGTCCATCATTGCCAAACTCTGTCCACTGGCGCTGTACATCACCACCAAACCAAAGCCCATCAGTAGCAAAATGCCCAGTAACAACGGCAAGTCGATATGCAGGCGTTCAAACATTGCCCGGTTCTTACCTGTGGATGGATCAAGCTTCATTATCGTTTGACCTCGTTAGTTTCTTTGTCGAGTAGTGCTTTATCGAAAATTCGCCTCACCACTGGCGCGCCGTTGGAGGAGCCCCCCCCGCGTTTTCCAGTACCACGGTAACGATGACTTTAGGATCATCGAATGGGGCAAAACCAGTAAACAAGGCATGGTCGCGCAAGTGTTCGGCAATCTCGTCCGCTTTATACTCTTCATCTTCCGCAAGGCCAAAAACCTGCGCGGTGCCCGATTTCCCCGCGGTCATGTAAGGCATATTGGCAAAATGGCGTCGCGCTGTGCCTTTTTTACCATGGTTGGCCAAACGCATCCCTTCTTTTGCTAGGCTCCAATACTTATCTGCCACGTTTTGAATTGGTGGATAAGTTTCATAGTCTGAGAGCTGACGGGTATCGAACGCTTCGCCATTTTCAATCGTCGCGCGCAGCAGGTGAGGCGCGATGACGTTGCCTTCTTTCACCAGCACGGAGGTGGCTTTGGCCAATTGCATAGGGGTTGAGGTCCAGTAGCCCTGTCCAATACCGACCGGAATAGTGTCGCCTTTGTACCACGGCGTTTTATGACGCGACATTTTCCAATCTCGAGTGGGCATGTTGGCCTTACTTTCTTCAAAAATATCGATGCCAGTGTAGTCACCAAAACCAAACATGCTCATCCAATGCGATAGTGTGTCGATCCCCATATCGTAAGCGATTTGATAGAAGAAAGTATCGACCGACTCTTCAATTGATTGCACTAGATTGACTCTACCATGACCCCAACGTAACCAGTCACGAAATGCCCGGGTGTTAGAGTTGGGGATGCGCCAATAGCCAGGATCGTTACGTGTGGTGGTCGGTGTGACAATGCCTTCTTGCAGTGCTGCGACCGCAATAAAGGGTTTCACCGTTGATGCGGGCGGATAGATACCTAAGGTAGCACGGTTGACTAACGGACGATTTTTGTCGTTGAGCAAATCGGCGTAGCCTTTGCCTGAGATGCCATGAACGAACGCATTCGGGTCATAGCTTGGGCTCGATACCATCGCCAGAATGCCGTTGTCTTTCGGATCAAGCACAATGGCACTGCCGCGGCGGCCATCAAGTAACTGATGGACATACAGCTGCAATTCAATATCAATATTGAGCACGATATCTTTGCCAGGCACCGGCGGGACAAATTTGAGCGTGCGGATCACGCGTCCACGGCTGTTGACTTCGACCTCTTGGTAGCCAGCAGTGCCGTGCAATAAATCTTCGTAGTATTTTTCGATGCCGAGCTTACCGATATCTCGTGTCGCCTGATAATTGGCGTCTTTCTCTTCGTCAATCAGGCGCTGCATGTCGCGGTCATTGATGCGAGAAACGTAACCAATAACGTGGGTTAATACTTTGCCGTAAGGATAGTAGCGTTTGAGAGTGCCGCTCACTTCGACGCCGGGGAAACGGTACTGATTGACGGCAAACACCGCTACTTGTTCTTCTGTCAGTTGGGTGAGAATAGGCACTGATTTAAAACGTCGTGTGCGTTTACGCTCACGTTCAAAGCGTTCGATTTGCTCTGGGGTAATGTCGACAATCGTCTGCAGTTGCGCAATGGTTTCCTGCATGTTTTTGACTTTTTCAGGGGTGATCTCTAAGTCAAAAACCGGACGGTTTTCTGCTAGTAGCACGCCATTGCGGTCATAAATGAGACCACGATTAGGGGCGATGGGGACAATTTTGATGCGGTTATCGTTTGAGCGGGTTTTGTAATCTTGATATTGGTTGACTTGGATGTTGTACAAGTTAGCAACCAATACGCCCATCAAAGCAATGATGCCAATAAAAGAGACAATGGCACGACGGGCAAACAATCGTGCTTCGGCTTGGTAATCTCGTATATGACTTCGGCGTTTCCGTATCATTAACGCAGGTTCTCAGGGTTGGAAAGACAATTATTCACGGTGATAAGGGTGATTCGCCGTGATACTCCATGCTCGGTACAAGCTTTCCGCCATCACCACGCGAACGAGTGGGTGAGGCAAGGTCAGGGGCGAGAGTGACCAGCTCTGCTCTGCTGCTGCTTTGCAAGCCGGAGCCAGACCTTCTGGACCACCAATCAGGATAGAAACATCGCGACTGTCGAGCTTCCACGCCTCTAATTGCTCGGCTAACTGTGGTGTGTCCCACCTTTTGCCGGGAATATCCAACGTGACGATGCGGTTGCCTTTAGGCACAGCGGCGAGCATCGCTTCGCCCTCTTTTTGCAAAATGCGCGCGATGTCGGCATTTTTTCCTCGTTTCCCCGCTGGGATTTCAATCAGTTCGAGTGGCATATCATGCGGGAAACGGCGGCGGTATTCTTGGAAACCTTCTTCGACCCATTTTGGCATTTTTGTGCCAACGGCGATGAGCTGAATCTTCAAACCATTAACCCCAAAGCTTTTCTAGTTGATAAAGTTGGCGCTGCTCTTCTTGCATCACGTGTAACATGGCATCCCCCAGATCGAGAACGACCCATTCGCCTTCTTTCTCTCCTTCCATGCCAAGTGGTGTCAACCCCACTTTCTTCACTTCTTCTGCAACGTGATCAGCGATGGAAGAAACATGGCGTTTCGAGTTTCCACTGCAGATGATCATAAAATCGGTCACACTCGATTTGCCCTCAACGTTGAGAACAACGATGTTCTCCGCTTTCATGTCGTCTGCTTTATCGGCCAAAAAGTCTTTCAGTTGTTCGCGAAGCACTCAAATTTCCTCGGTGTGTATCTATTGATTCAACTATTCATTCAGTAAGGCGCGCAATATAGCACGCTTTTACGCTTTACAAGCCAACTCTGCGTCAGGCAGGCACATCTCCAAGCTTAATTGATGAAGAAGTGGCCACTCCGATTGTTCATATTGGGTTTTGGCCAGCAGCTCTGCCTGAGTCAGTAACTGCAACAGGCGTTGAAGGCGTTGGTAAGTCAATCGAGTTAGCGCTGCATGGTAGAGTGGCCTTTTGTTTGACCAAACTTTATGTTGCTCAAAAATAGCGTTGAGCGGCAGTTGAGCCGACAAAGCCTGCATTTTGAGCAGTAGCATCAGTTCCTTTTGTAGTGAGCGCAACAAGATGACGCTTTCTACCCCTTCGGCGGCGAGTTGACGCAGGATTTTCTGGCAGCGATTGGCTTTGCCTTCGAGTAGTGCATCGATCCAGTGAAAGGGGGTGAAATGGTTGTGACGACTGAGAGACTCTTCCAGTCGAACCAAGTTCAGCACGCCATCAGGATAGAGTAGCGCCAGTTTTTCTAAGCTTTGCACCAAGGCAAATAAGTTGCCTTCGTGCCATTGTGCCAGCATTTGTACTGCTTGTTGATCGGGTTTGAGTCCGAGTTGGCGACAGCGGCCTTGCACGAATTGCGGTAAACGTGCCATGTCTGGAGTTTGGCAACTGACCCAATGACCATGCTGCGTTAGCGTTTTAAACCATTTGGCGTTTTCTTGCGCTTTGTTTAACTTGCTACCAATTACCACCAATAAGGTGTCTGGATGCAACATCGATGAAAGCGAGAGTAACTCGCTGGCAATCGCGGTATTTACTCCGGTTTCCGGCAATTCCAGTTCGACAATTTGGCGACTGGAAAATAGGCTCAAGGCTTGAAAACAGTCGTACACTTCGTTCCAATTTAAGCTGGCATCGACGGCAAAACGATGTCGCTCCTCAAAGCCTTGGCGCAAAGCCGCTTTTTGAATTGCCAAGCGGCTTTCTTGGACAAGCAAAGGCTCGTTGCCAAAGATTAGGTAGACAGGTTTTAGGGATTTGTCGAGCTGTTCCACCAGCCGTTCTGCATAAATTCTCATAGTACTTATTGCGTATTTTGATCATCAAACTCGGCCCGTAGACGGCCTAACTGACGCATCATCTGGTTAGCCGCCTGAGCGCGCATCTCATCTTCAATTACGTCGCGCTCAACCGACTTAGCCAGTGCAGTTAGCGGGTTATCGAGAAAGTTGCGATTGACTGTGGTGGTGAAATCTTTGCTACCAACGTCAGGCATCGTGACTTTGTACTTCACCACATAAGTTAACTCTTTTTCTGCCGCGCGGCTGTTTTGGTACAGTGAAAGCGTCCGCTCGGTGAGTTTTTCTTCCATCAAATACAAGTTGGGTACCTTCTCTGCTGGTGCAACAAGATTGACTTTGTTGAGGGTCAACTGGCTGCTTACATAGCGGGTTAAGGGGCTGTACTGATCATAACTGGTGAAAGAAAGGGTACTCAATTCATCGGGTACGGAAAATTCCCCACGAAGATGAAATCCACAAGCCGAGATCACGCTAGAGAGTGTCAGGACAGTGACAAGTTTGAATAGAGACTTAAAACGCATGGAGAGGCTCTTCCTGATGTTAGCAAATACAAGCGCGCGCCTGTATTTCATGGTTCTTATCTAAACGCACTGATGGCTCAATGAGTTTAGATAAGAGACTTGAGATAAGTAGGGGCGGTGTAAGCCGCCCCTGATTGGACTAGAAAGTCATGAAAAGGTTCGCAACCAAGCGATGCTTAGTTCGCCACGATGCTTAGCAGTTTACCCGGTACGTAAATCACTTTGCGAATTGTGACACCTTCTAGATGTTTTGCCACGTTCTCTTCGCTCAGACCCAGCGCTTCAACTTGTTCCTTGCTGGCATCAGCGGCAACGGTGATTTTGCCACGTACTTTACCGTTTACCTGTACCACAATGAGTTTTTCCTCTTCAACCAAGGCTTGTTCATCATGGTTTGGCCATACCGCGTTGTCGATGTTGCTTTCGCCCAGAGCGTTCCACATTTCAAAACAGATGTGCGGAGTGATTGGGTAAAGCATAGCAACAACCGCTTTGAGTGCTTCGTCTAGAATCGCACGATCTTGCTCAGACTCCTGAGGCGCTTTGGCCAGTTTGTTCATCAGTTCCATGATCGCTGCGATAGCGGTATTGAAGGTCTGACGACGAGCTACGTCATCGGTGACTTTGGCGATGGTTTTGTGAACATCACGGCGAAGCGCTTTTTGATCGCCAGACAGCGTTGCAACATCTACTGATTGTGCAGCGCCTTTTTCTGTGTGCTCTTTGACCAGCTTCCACACACGTTTTAGGAAGCGGTTCGCTCCTTCAACGCCAGATTCTTGCCATTCCAGTGTCATGTCCGCTGGTGAAGCAAACATCATGAACAGACGTACGGTGTCTGCGCCGTATTTGTCGACCATCTCTTGAGGATCGATGCCGTTGTTTTTTGACTTAGACATTTTGATCATGCCTGAGTGCTCCACATTGCGGCCTTCTGAGTCGATAGCAGAGGTGATGCGGCCTTTGCCGTCACGTTCTACTTTCACCTCGGTTGGTGCCACCCACTCTTTACCGCCTTTGTCGTTGGTGTAGTAGAAGGCATCGGCCAATACCATACCTTGACACAGTAGTTGCTTGAACGGCTCGTCAGAGGTGACATAACCCGCATCACGCAACAATTTGTGGAAGAAGCGAGAGTACAGAAGGTGCATACACGCGTGCTCAATACCGCCGATGTACTGGTCAACTGGTAGCCAGTAGTTGGCTTTCTCTGGATCGAGAATGTCGTCCGCTTGTGGGCTGCAGTAACGCGCGTAGTACCAAGACGATTCCATAAAAGTATCGAAAGTATCGGTTTCACGTAGCGCAGGTTCGCCGTTAAAAGTGGTCTTCGCCCACTCTTTGTCGGCTTTGATCGGGCTAGTTACGCCGTCCATCACCACGTCTTCTGGTAGAATCACTGGCAGTTGGTCAGCCGGAACTGGGTGAACTTGGCCATCTTCCGTGGTGACCATTGGGATCGGTGCACCCCAGTAACGTTGACGAGAGACACCCCAGTCACGCAGACGGAAGTTCACGGTTTTCACACCTTTGCCTTCGGCTTCCAGTTTCGCTGCGATTGCATCAAATGCGGCTTGGAATTCTAGGCCATCGAACTCGCCGGAATCAAACAGCACGCCTTTTTCGGTGTAGGCCGCTTCTGAAATATCGAGTTCACTGCCGTCAGCCGGTTTGATCACTGGAATGATGTCTAAACCGTATTTGGTGGCGAACTCGTAGTCGCGTTGGTCGTGCGCAGGAACAGCCATCACCGCGCCTGTGCCGTAGTCCATCAAGACGAAGTTAGCGACGTAAATTGGCACTTCACGACCATTCAATGGATGAATCGCGGTAAGGCCCGTTGCCATACCTTTTTTCTCCATGGTCGCAAGCTCAGCTTCAGCGACTTTGGTGTTCTTACACTCGTCGATGAACGCTGCGAGTTCAGGATTAGTTTCTGCCGCCAGCTTAGCTAAAGGGTGGCCTGCGGCGATACCAACATAAGTTACGCCCATCAGCGTATCAGGACGTGTAGTGTACACTTCCAGATCTTGCGCTTGGTCTTGCACCGCAAACTTAAGCTCAACGCCTTCAGAGCGACCAATCCAGTTGCGCTGCATGGTTTTGACCATTTCTGGCCAGCCCTCTAGGTTATCCAGATCGTCAAGCAGCTCTTGCGCATATGCGGTGATCTTAATGAACCACTGCGGGATCTCTTTTTGCTCTACCGGCGTGTCACAACGCCAGCAGCAGCCGTCTTCAACCTGTTCGTTGGCAAGAACAGTTTGGTCGTTCGGACACCAGTTGACGGAAGAGGTCTTCTTGTAAACCAAGCCTTTTTCATACAGTTTGGTAAAGAACTCTTGTTCCCAGCGATAGTACTCAGGGCGGCAAGTGGCAAATTCGCGATTCCAGTCATAACCAAACCCCAGCAATTTCAGCTGGTTTTTCATGTATTCGATATTTTCGTAAGTCCAAGGTGCAGGAGCGGTGTTGTTTTTTACCGCTGCGTTTTCTGCGGGCAGACCGAAAGCGTCCCAGCCGATTGGCTGCATGACGTTTTTGCCTTGTAGGCGTTGGAAACGAGATACGACGTCACCGATGGTGTAGTTACGCACGTGACCCATGTGCAGTCGACCACTTGGGTATGGGAACATAGAGAGGCAGTAGAATTTCTCTTTGGTTGGATCTTCAGTCACAACGAAGGTTTTATTGTTGTCCCAGTGCTGTTGAACTTTCTGTTCAATATCTTGTGGATTATATTGTTCTTGCATCGATGGTATCCGGTTATCTTGGAATTTGTGAGTTCGGTTAGAACAGATTGAAATAGATCGTCATAGAATACCTAAAGGCAGGGTGCACAACAATAGCCAATCTTTACCGATGGAGGTCAGTTATGCCGAAACGTAAAACCGGTTATGAAGAAATGTTGGAAGATGTCATTGAGACACTGAAACATAGCCCAGACGAAGTGAATCAAGTACTGCAAACCTCGGGCAAGGTGATCTCCGCCGCGAATGACATGACCAAAGATGAGTTGGCGTTGATTTCCGCTTATGTGAAGGCGGATTTGAAAGAGTTCGCCGACAGTTATGAAGAGAGTAAAAGTGGCCCTTTCTATCTGACGATTGCCGATTCTATCTGGCAGGGGCTACTTGAGATCACCGATAGAACCAAAGTGGAGTGGGTTGAGCTGTTTGAAGATCTTGAACATCAAGGGCTCTACGAAGCGGGTGAGGTGATTGGTCTGGGGAATTTGGTGTGCGATGAGTGTGGACACAAAACCAGTTATAACCATCCGACGGTGATTATTCCCTGCATTAAATGCGGTCACACGGGGTTTAGCCGTCAGGCACTCAAGCCTTAATTCAGCCGTTAAGCATCGTTGAGTTTGCCAGTCAGTAAAAAGGTACGCCGTTGCGTACCTTTTGTGTTTGTGCATCTGAGTTATACCTTGCGGCGATTGGCCAGCAGGGCCAAACTCAGTGCGCCAGCAACCCACAAGTAGATTGGCCAGGTGCCAAAGCGTTGGTAGGGTGTTTGCCCAAGCGTTGGCGTTAACTCGGCACGCAGAACGGCGGTCTCAAATTGAGGAATGGAAGCGACAATCTTGCCCTTGTGATCCGTGACAGCCGTTAGGCCGTTATTGGTAGAGCGAATAAGCGGCTTCCCTAATTCCAGTGCCCGCATGCGCGCGATTTCCATGTGTTGCAGTGGACCAATTGAGTGGCCAAACCAAGCGTCATTCGAGAGAGTGAGTAGGAAATCGGTCTCATCGGTGACATTTTGCCGTACCTGCTCGTTGAAAATAATCTCGTAGCAGAGTGCGGGCGCAAGATGAAAACCGTTCGCCCGAATGTTTGGCTGGACAAAGGTGCCGCGGCTGAACGAGGACATCGGCAAGTTAAAAAAGGGCGCCAGCGGGCGAAGAAGCTGCTCAAACGGCACAAACTCACCAAAAGGTAACAAGTGATGTTTGTGGTAGCGTTTTGAAAGATCAAACTGGTAATCGCCATAAGCAGTGACCCCTACCGAGAGAATGCTGTTGTAGAACTGACCATCCTCAGATTGGTTGACCACGCCGGTGATAATGGCACTGTCGTTCATTTTGGCCGCACTATCGAGATTGCGCAGGTAGGAAGGCAGATCGACTTCTAGCGCCGGTATGGCGGCTTCTGGCCAGACGATGATATCCGCATCCCAGTTTTCCCGGCTCAGGTCGGTGTACTTCATAATGGTTGGCCAGCGCTGACTGGGGAGCCATTTGAGATTTTGATCAACATTACCTTGAATTAGCGCCACTTTAGTCGTTTTGTTAGCCTGAGGCGTAACCCAATCGAATGAGGAAAGACCAAAGCCAGTGCTAAAAAGCACCAGAGGGAGCAAAGCCATCGACCAACGTTTATGGAGCAGCATGTAAGCCAATGCGCCCGACGAAACAAGTAGCAGCAGCGTCAGTAGCTCTACGCCACCGATTGGTGCGAAACTTGCCAAAGGGGAATCAATTTGGCTGTAACCCAACCATAGCCAAGGAAAGCCCGTCATCACCCAACCACGTAACCAGTCCGTGATTAACCATAAGCCTGGTGAGGCAAGCAGCAAATTAACCAAGGTGGCCTCGGCAAAAAAGCGTTGATAGCACCAAGCAAATAGGCCGCTATACAGGGCTAAATAAGCGATTAACGCCCCCATGAGAAACAGGTTCGCCGCTAACGGCATGCCACCAAACCCAGAGATGCTGACATAAACCCAGCTCACTCCTGAGGCAAATTGTCCCAATCCCCACGCATAACCAATCCCCAACGCTTGGCGTGGTGTTTGTCGGTGCAGGAGCAGTAGTAGTAACGTCGGGCTGAGCAACGCCAGCGGCCAGATTTGATAGGGAGCAAAAGCAAGAGTGGTTAAAGCGCCAACAAAAGCGGCCGCAATGGGCCGCTTGAGGCGATGAAATAAGTTGTTATTCATCATTATTCGCCAGATTTTCCTCATGTGAGGAAGTGAGCGTTACTCTTCAGGAGTTTCTGTTACAGACATTGCTTCTGGAACGGTTACCTGAAGTTGTATCACACGTCGGTTATCGCAGGCGGTGACTTTGAAGTTGTAACCTTCAATTTCAATCATTTCGCCACGTGATGGCAGATGGCCAAAAGCCGTCATCACCAAACCGCCCACCGTATCGATCTCTTCATCACTAAAGCGAGTACCAAAGAGTTCGTTAAACTCTTCTATCGTGGTGAGTGCTTTGACCGAAAACGTATGTTTACTGAGTTTACGAATATCAGCATCTTCTTCTTCATCGAATTCATCTTCGATGTCTCCAACAATCTCTTCGAGAATGTCTTCAATGGTGACAAGGCCGGATACTCCTCCGAATTCGTCGACGACAATAGCCATGTGATAACGTTCTTGGCGGAACTCTTTGAGCAGGCGATCTACACGCTTGCTTTCAGGAACCACTACCGCAGGGCGGATAACCTCTTCGATATCAAATGGAGCACTGTCTGAGCCTAAGTATTTGAGTAAGTCCTTCGCAAGTAGAATGCCTTCGACATGGTCTTTATCTTCGCTGATCACCGGATAGCGCGAGTGCTGAGCATCGGTGATGAGAGCGATAAGGGTATCGAGATCGTCTTTTCTCTCGATAGTGACCATTTGCGAGCGAGGGAGCATGATATCTCTCACTCGCATCTCTGCAATTTCCATCACGCCTTCGAGCATATCTCGGGTGTCATGGTCAATCAGGTCATTGATTTCAGAGTCGCGAATGACATCGACCAGTTCTTGGCGGTCTTTCGGCTCTCCTTGAAATAATTGACCAAGGCGTTCAAAGAAGGACTTTCTACTCGGACCTTCCGCCTTTTCTTTTTTACCTTCGCTAGAAGAGGGAGAATTATCTTCGTTCATTGTTTCTCTAATTAGTAACGCTACCAGATGTGTGATAGCTCACATCTCAGTATCTGCGCAAGATTGCGCGCGAGATACTTACATTTTCTCCGCAAGATAGGGGTCTTCAAAGCCCATTTCCTGCATGATTTCACTCTCGAGGGACTCCATCTCTTCTGCTTCGTCGTCCTCGATATGGTCATAACCTAGCAGATGCAGGCTACCATGTACAACCATATGCGCCCAGTGCGCCATTAAGGGTTTATTCTGTTCGATGGCTTCTTGCTCTACCACTTGGCGGCAAATCACCAAATCACCAAGCAGATCGAGCTCCATTCCGGGCGGCGCTTCGAATGGGAAAGAGAGCACATTAGTTGGCTTATCTTTACCGCGATAATCGAAATTTAGCTGGTGACTCTCTGTCTCATCGACAATACGAATGGTGACTTCAGCTTGTGGCTGGAACGGCGCGATGGTTTTCTCCAGCCAGCTTTGCAACATCTCTGCAGAGGGTAATTCACGCTGATCTTCGACCGCGAATTGCAGATCCAGTTCAATGGCCATTGGTGGTTTCCTTATCGGCATTGAGCGTTGCGGTCAGTTCTGCTTTGGCGGCTTCCAGTAGTTTGGCATCACGTTCTTCACGGCGACGCTGCTCAAATGCTTTGCGCTCTTTTTGGTCTTGCGCTTCCCATTTTTCGTAGGCGTTGACGATACGAGCAACTACGGGGTGGCGCACCACATCGTCAGCTTGGAAGAAGTTGAAGCTGATTTCGTCTACTTCGTTGAGTACCTCAATCGCATGGCGTAGGCCCGATTTTGCACCACGAGGTAAGTCAATCTGAGTAATGTCACCGGTAATCACGGCGCGAGAGTTAAAACCGATACGGGTTAAGAACATTTTCATCTGTTCAACCGTGGTGTTTTGACTTTCATCGAGAATAATGAAGGCGTCGTTAAGCGTGCGTCCGCGCATATAAGCGAGTGGTGCCACTTCAATGACGTTACGTTCAATCAGTTTTTCTACGCGCTCAAAGCCGAGCATTTCGAACAGGGCGTCGTACAACGGACGCAGGTACGGATCCACTTTTTGGCTCAAATCACCCGGAAGAAAGCCGAGTTTTTCTCCTGCTTCAACGGCAGGGCGGGTGAGTAGAATACGGCGGATCTCTTGACGCTCCAGAGCATCGACAGCCGCAGCGACCGCTAGATAGGTTTTACCGGTTCCCGCAGGGCCAATACCGAAGGTGATGTCGTGCGTGACCATGTTGACCAGATACTGCGCCTGATTGGGCGTTCTTGGTTTGATGACGCCTTTTTTGGTCTTAACAAAAACTTCTTTTCCGTGGGCAATCGCAGATTCACTGTGCTGCTCAAGAACACCAGACTCTTTGATCGCGAGGTGAATATCTTCTGGCTCAATGTCTTTGATTTGATCGCGTACCGGTGCGGTTTCCACGTACAGGGTTTTGAGTATGTCCAGTGCTGCAGCCGAGGTGTGCGCTTTACCGACGATGGTAAAAAAGTGGCCACGGTTACTGATTTCAACGCCAAGACGACGTTCTAAATGCTTGATATTGTCGTCAAATGGGCCACATAAACTGGCAAGACGACGATTGTCGGAAGGTTCTAGATTGATTTCCAGAGTAACTATTTTATTGCTCAAATTTGCCTCTCATTACGGCCACTTTCGGGGACCTGATAACGACCAGATCCCCTATGGCGGTTTCTATAAGCTTAAGGCGTAAAAGTCGCTACACCCAGCTCATCTTCACGGCGGGTTTTCGCCATCATTTGGGTTGGAGAAATAACACTGCGCAGATTCATCTCTTTTTCGGTACGAATCAACTCACCACGCAGAGAGTTCGGGAAAACGTCGACGATCTTCACATCGACAAATTGGCCAATCAGGTCAGCGCTGCCTTCGAAATTGACCACGCGGTTGTTTTCGGTACGGCCACGCAGTTCCATCAAATTTTTCTTCGACGGGCCTTCGACCAGAATACGCTGCTCGGTTCCCATCATCAGGCGAGAATAGCGCATTGCTTGGGTATTGATCTGTTGTTGCAGTTCGTACAAACGCTCTTTTTTGGTTTCTTCTGACAGATCACACGGATAGTCGGCTGCTGGCGTGCCAGGGCGAGGTGAGAAGATAAAGCTAAAGCTCATATCAAAATCGACCTCGCGGATCAGTTTCATTGTGTCTTGGAAATCTTTGTCGCTTTCACCAGGGAAGCCGACAATGAAGTCCGAACTGATTTGAATGTCAGGGCGTGCTTTACGCAGTTTACGGATGATCGATTTGTACTCAATGGCCGTGTGTGGGCGTTTCATCATGGTTAGAATGCGATCGCTACCACTTTGTACTGGCAAATGCAGGAAGCTCACCAGCTCAGGGGTGTCTTCGTAAACCGCGATGATGTCGTCAGTAAACTCCAGCGGGTGGCTGGTAGTAAAGCGGATGCGGTCAATGCCGTCAATTGAAGCAACTAAACGCAGTAATTGAGCAAACGAGCAGATCTCACCATCGTGCATTGGTCCACGGTAGGCGTTTACGTTCTGCCCAAGCAGGTTCACTTCACGCACGCCTTGTTCAGCAAGCTGGGCGATTTCATAAAGTACGTCGTCCATCGGACGGCTTACTTCCTCACCACGGGTGTAAGGCACTACGCAGTAAGTACAGTATTTAGAACAGCCTTCCATGATGGATACGAAGGCGGTAGCGCCTTCCGCACGAGGCTCTGGTAGTCGGTCGAATTTCTCAATCTCAGGGAAAGAGATATCCATTACCGGAATGTCTTCAGTCTGTGACTGTTTGATCATTTCAGGCAAGCGGTGCAGGGTTTGCGGGCCAAAAATGACGTCAACAAACGGGGCGCGATCACGAATGTGATCCCCTTCCTGAGTCGCCACACAACCACCAACGCCGATCACCACGCCCGGTTTTTTATCTTTCAGCGTTTTCCAGCGACCAAGCTGGTGGAATACTTTCTCTTGTGCTTTTTCACGGATAGAACAGGTATTCAGGAGTAAGACATCAGCTTCTTCTGGTTCTTCTGTTAATTCGTAGCCATTCGCTGCGTTCAGCAGATCCGCCATTTTTGATGAATCGTATTCGTTCATCTGGCAACCCCAGGTCTTAATTAGCAGTTTCTTACTCATCTCACTTTCGCTCGTATTAATACTGAAAAAACGTTGAACTATGGATGTTCAAATTATAGCCGCCCTCGCGGCGGTAAGCGGCGTATTGTACTGCTTTAAAAACCGACTGACTAGTCATCTGGCCAATTCTCTGCAAAGCCTGATGGAATCTAGGATTTCACCTCTTAAATGGTGAGGTTTTTTACTGACAAAAAGGCGATGACGATCAATTCGATTTGGTCATTTTTGACAAAGTATTTCGTATATGCCGCGGCTAAACGTACAATGAAAAACCGTCTGTGAATCAAGATGATCAAGAGAAGCAAATGAACAAATATGACATCGCTGTTATCGGTGGAGGCATGGTGGGTGCCGCGGTTGCGATTGGTTTTGCCAAGCAAGGCCGAAGTGTGCTGGTGATAGACAGTGCCGTGCCTGAAGCGTTTTTCCCGCATCAGGCTATGGATATCCGTGTTTCCGCCATCTCGCATAATTCGGTGCGTCTGCTCGAGACTCTCGGTGCTTGGCAGCACATTAAGGCGATGCGTGTTTGTCCTTACAAGCGCCTTGAAACATGGGAGCACCCAGAGTGTCGCACACGTTTTCACAGTGATGCGCTGCAGCTAGAACAGTTGGGGTTCATTGTTGAAAACCGTTTGATTCAATTGGGATTATGGCAAGAGTTTGTCCATTATGACAATTTGACGCTACTGTGCCCTGAACGTCTTCAAAGCATCCAGTTTATGCAAACTAACCAGTTAACACTGGAGAGTGGTCTGCAGGTAGAGGCGGATTGGGTCATTGGCGCCGATGGGGCTCATTCCAAAGTCCGTGATTTAGCGGGCATTGGTGTGACAGCTTGGGACTATCGTCAGCATTGTATGTTAATAAGCGTAGAGACTGCGCTGCCGCAACAAGACATCACGTGGCAACAATTTACGCCAAGTGGTCCTCGCTCTTTCTTACCACTGTGTGGGAGCCAAGCTTCTTTGGTGTGGTACGACTCGCCGCAACGTATTCGTAAGCTCTCTTCTCTCTCGGCGCAGCAGCTTAAGCAAGAAATTCTCACTCATTTTCCGGATGAATTGGGCGAGATCAACGTATTGCGTTGGGGGACGTTCCCACTGACTCGTCGACACGCACAAAGCTATGCCAAGCACAACTGCCTGCTTGTTGGCGATGCGGCTCACACTATTAATCCGCTTGCTGGCCAAGGAGTTAATTTAGGTTTTAAAGATGTCGAGCAACTGCTTAAGGTCTGTGATGGCAAACCATTGTCCTTGCAAGCGCAAAAGCAATATCAATCCGCGCGTCGTGCCGATAATCTGCTGATGCAAACAGGGATGGACCTATTCTATAAAGGGTTTAGCAACGATCTTACGCCATTGAAGTTTGCCCGTAATGCCGCGTTGAAGCTGGCTGAACACGCTGGGCCAGTCAAACAACAAGTGCTGAAATACGCATTAGGGCTATAAAGAACACATTATTTTTTATTCAGGAAGCGGGCTTGTTTGGGCTCGCTTTTTTATGAGGAATCGAAAGAGATTTGGGATGCTTAGATAAAACAAAACCCAGCCAAAGCTGGGTTTAATGTTTATGGTGCGGAAGGAGAGACTCGAACTCTCACACCTTGCGGCGCCAGAACCTAAATCTGGTGCGTCTACCAATTTCGCCACTTCCGCATATTAACTTACCTGACTTGGTGCGGAGGGAGGGACTTGAACCCTCACGTCCTAACGGACACTAGCACCTGAAGCTAGCGCGTCTACCAATTCCGCCACCACCGCGAAATCAGACAGTTATAAAAATGGTGGCTACGACGGGATTCGAACCTGTGACCCCATCATTATGAGTGATGTGCTCTAACCAACTGAGCTACGTAGCCACTCTGAAACTGAAACAATTTATGGTGCGGAAGGAGAGACTCGAACTCTCACACCTTGCGGCGCCAGAACCTAAATCTGGTGCGTCTACCAATTTCGCCACTTCCGCACAAATTGTTTTACCATTAAGAACTGAATCTCAACAGTATAAATAGTGGCAGGTCTACCTGGATTCGAACCAGGGAATGGCGGCATCAAAAGCCGCTGCCTTACCGCTTGGCGATAGACCTGCAGTGATAGTTTGACTATCAAATCATGGTGCGGAAGGAGAGACTCGAACTCTCACACCTTGCGGCGCCAGAACCTAAATCTGGTGCGTCTACCAATTTCGCCACTTCCGCACAAATTGTTTTACCATTAAGAACTGAATCTCAACAGTATAAATAGTGGCAGGTCTACCTGGATTCGAACCAGGGAATGACGGGATCAAAACCCGTTGCCTTACCGCTTGGCGATAGACCTGCAGAGACAGCCAGTGCTATCAAAACTATGGTGCGGAAGGAGAGACTCGAACTCTCACACCTTGCGGCGCCAGAACCTAAATCTGGTGCGTCTACCAATTTCGCCACTTCCGCACAAATTGTTTTACCATTAAGAACTGAATCTCAACAGTGTAAATAGTGGCAGGTCTACCTGGATTCGAACCAGGGAATGGCGGCATCAAAAGCCGCTGCCTTACCGCTTGGCGATAGACCTGCAGTGATAGTTTGACTATCAAATCATGGTGCGGAAGGAGAGACTCGAACTCTCACACCTTGCGGCGCCAGAACCTAAATCTGGTGCGTCTACCAATTTCGCCACTTCCGCACAAATTGTTTTACCATTAAGAACTGAATCTCAACAGTGTAAATAGTGGCAGGTCTACCTGGATTCGAACCAGGGAATGGCGGCATCAAAAGCCGCTGCCTTACCGCTTGGCGATAGACCTGCAGTGATAGTTTGACTATCAAATCATGGTGCGGAAGGAGAGACTCGAACTCTCACACCTTGCGGCGCCAGAACCTAAATCTGGTGCGTCTACCAATTTCGCCACTTCCGCATGTTAACTTATCTGACTTGGTGCGGAGGGAGGGACTTGAACCCTCACGTCCTAACGGACACTAGCACCTGAAGCTAGCGCGTCTACCAATTCCGCCACCACCGCGAAATCAGACAGTTACAAATTATGGTGGCTACGACGGGATTCGAACCTGTGACCCCATCATTATGAGTGATGTGCTCTAACCAACTGAGCTACGTAGCCATCTTGCGAGCGAGACAATATAACGATTCTCTTGCTCAGTGACAACCCCTTGTCGGTGGTTTCACTTGTAAATAGTGGCAGGTCTACCTGGATTCGAACCAGGGAATGGCGGCATCAAAAGCCGCTGCCTTACCGCTTGGCGATAGACCTGCAGTGATAGTTTGACTATCAAATCATGGTGCGGAAGGAGAGACTCGAACTCTCACACCTTGCGGCGCCAGAACCTAAATCTGGTGCGTCTACCAATTTCGCCACTTCCGCGCAATTCCTGAATGCTTTATGCAAAAACACTTAGGAATGGTGGCTACGACGGGATTCGAACCTGTGACCCCATCATTATGAGTGATGTGCTCTAACCAGCTGAGCTACGTAGCCATTACCATGTTTTAGTCCCTTTCACTTCATTGCTGTTGTGTCGGGAACGGGGCGCATTATGCGGAGTTGAGTGACAACCGTCAATAGTTTTTTGCAATAAATCCGTGCAAATCAATCGTTCGCTTTCTTTTTAAGCAAAGAGGCGTGTTTGTGATCGAAAACTGCTATCAAAGTGGCTGGCTTTGAATAACTTAACTTGATCTTAGAGGGGTTAAATGAAAAAAGCCGACATTTCTGTCGGCTCTGAATTGTGTTGTATGAATGGTTGTGGTCTACACGTTGAAACGGAAATGAACGACATCTCCATCTTTGACGATGTACTCTTTGCCTTCCAAACGCCATTTACCCGCATCTTTCGCGCCGTTTTCACCTTTGAATTCGATAAAATCGTCGTAACCGATCACTTCTGCGCGAATAAAGCCTTTTTCAAAGTCAGTGTGGATTTTACCCGCAGCTTTTGGTGCGGTTGCACCGACAGGAATAGTCCACGCGCGTACTTCTTTCACACCAGCGGTGAAGTAGGTGTGCAGGTTGAGCAGTTCGTAACCTGCTCGGATAACGCGGTTTAGTCCTGGTTCCTCGATGCCCATGTCAGCCAGAAATTCAGCGCGTTCATCGTCTTCCAACTCCGCCATTTCGGATTCGATCGCTGCACAAACTGGAACCACCACGTTGTTCTCTTTAGCGGCAAACTCACGTACGGCATCTAGGTATGGATTGTTTTCAAAGCCATCTTCATTAACATTGGCAATGTACATGGTTGGTTTGAGAGTTAGGAAGTTAAGATAACCTACCGCTGCTTGCTCTTCTTTTGACAGTTCAACGGTGCGTGCAGAGCCGCCTTCGGTCAGAACAGGCAGCAGCTTCTCAAGTACAGTCAGTTCGAACTTGGCTTCCTTATCACCGCCTTTGGCTTTTTTCGCTTGGCGCTGAATAGCACGTTCACAAGAATCAAGGTCTGCCATTGCCAGTTCAAGGTTGATCACTTCAATATCTTCGATAGGAGAGACTTTACCTGCAACGTGAACGATATTTTCGTTTTCAAAACAACGGACTACGTGACCAATCGCGTCCGTTTCACGGATGTTGGCAAGGAACTTGTTTCCAAGGCCTTCACCTCGTGAAGCGCCTGCAACAAGACCTGCAATATCAACGAATTCCATCGTGGTCGGCAGAACACGTTGTGGGTTCACAATGGCTGCCAATGCGTCTAAGCGCAGGTCCGGAACCGGTACTACGCCAGTGTTTGGCTCGATAGTACAGAACGGGAAGTTAGCGGCTTCAATGCCAGCTTTGGTGAGTGCGTTAAACAGAGTTGATTTACCAACGTTTGGCAAACCAACGATGCCACATTTAAAACCCATGATTGTAACCTTATTCAGCTTTGAACGTGTGGAGGCGATTTTGTGCTTTAGACAAACCCTCTTTGAGGAGGATGTCTAGGCAGCGAACGGATTCATCCACTGCCGCGTCAAGGAGTTGTTGCTCATCGGCTGGGGCCTTGCCCAGCACAAAACCTGCCACTTTATCTTTGTGTCCTGGATGGCCGATGCCGATCCGCAGACGGTAAAATTCTTTGTTGTTAGCCAGCTTGCTGATGGTGTCGCGTAGGCCATTGTGTCCTCCGTGACCACCACCCTTTTTGAACTTGGCAATACCCGGCGGTAGATCAAGTTCATCGTGCGCCACCATGATCTCTTCTGCACTGACTTGATAGAAGTTGGCAACGGCGGCTATCGATTTGCCAGATAGATTCATAAAGGTGGTTGGGATCAGCAAGCGCAAATCTTGGCCGTTCATCGTGATGCGTCCGGTCAAGCCAAAGAATTTTGCTTCATTCTTCAGCACCACATTGTGAACGCGTGCCAGCTCTTCTACTACCCAAGCCCCAGCATTATGGCGAGTTTTGGCGTAGTCTGGTCCTGGATTGGCAAGACCGACAAGTAGTTTGATCTGTTGACTCAAGGCTCGGATCTCTCTGAAATCTGCAAAAGCGCGGTATGATAGCACAGAAAAGTAACGATGGGCGAGGCTAAGCCTATTGCAAATAAAAACACCCCAATCAAGGGGTGTTCTAAAATTGGACTAATCGAAAACGGAGATTAGTTAAACATTGCGGAGATAGATTCTTCGTTGCTGATACGACGGATCGCTTCAGCCAACATGCCAGATAGGGTCAGTTGAGTCACTTTACCCGTTGCTGCCATCTCTTTGCTCAGAGTGATTGAGTCAGTGACAATCACTTGGTCTAGCACAGAATTTTTGATGTTTTTCGCTGCATTGCCTGAGAACACTGCGTGAGTCGCGTAAGCAAACACACGTTTTGCACCACGCTCTTTGAGCGCTTCTGCGGCTTTACATAGTGTGCCACCGGTGTCGATCATGTCATCGACGATCACGCAATCGCGGCCTTCAACATCACCAATCAGGTTCATCACTTCAGAAACGTTGGCACGTGGACGACGCTTGTCAACGATAGCGATATCAATATCACCGAGTGCTTTTGCCGTTGCACGAGCACGCACAACACCACCTAGGTCTGGAGATACGACAACAGGATCTTCGAGTCCACGCGCTTTCATGTCTTCAAGTAGCACAGGAGTACCGAAGATGTTATCTACAGGTACATCAAAGAAGCCTTGAATTTGTTCGGCGTGCAGGTCGATGGTCAAAACGCGGTCAACACCCACGTTAGACAGGAAATCTGCAACCACTTTTGCAGTAATAGGTACGCGAGCAGAACGTACGCGACGGTCTTGGCGAGCGTAGCCAAAGTAAGGAATAACTGCTGTAATACGGCCCGCTGAAGCGCGGCGCATTGCATCAATCATCACGACCAGTTCCATCAGGTTGTCATTGGTAGGCGCACAAGTAGATTGAATGATGAATACATCACTACCACGAACATTTTCGTTGATCTGTACAGCGACTTCGCCATCAGAAAAGCGAGAAACAGTAGCGTCACCAAGAGAGATGTAGAGACGATCAGCAATACGTTGGGCTAGTTCAGGTGTTGCGTTACCAGCAAATAGCTTCATATCAGGCACGGTGGAAACCTCAGGGTTGCGTCCAGTTTTTAAATAGATTGGTGTGAGGCTGAAAGATATTCAGCCAGCGTCTCTTTTAAAGGCGAAATATTGCGCCCTTGAGCGACAAATGCCGAGACATTGTCAGAAAGTTGGGCAAGGAGAGATTCCGCTTCTGGTCTGCTGTTAAATTCAGCAAAAACGCAAGATCCCGTGCCGGTCAATCTTGACGGCGCGTATTGTAGCAGCCAAGAAAGTTGCTTATCAACCTCTGGGTAAAGCATTCGGACAATTTTTTCGCAATCGTTTCCGTAGTCACTGTCAAGAAGCGTTGCCAGTGCTCGTTTGGGGGTATTTCTCGTCAATTGAGGATGAGTAAAAATATCTACGGTCGCAATATGCACGTTAGGTCTGACGACCAGATACCATTTTTCTTCGGGCTGGGCTGGCGAAAGTTTTTCGCCCACACCTTCGGCAAATGAGGCGAATCCGTGCACAAAAACCGGCACGTCAGCCCCCAATTTAAGCCCAATATCGGCAAGCTCATCGTCAGAAAGATCAAGTTGCCAAAGATAATTGAGCGCAACCAAAGCGGTGGCCGCGTTGGAAGAACCACCACCAATACCACCGCCCATCGGCAAAATTTTATTCAGTTCGATGTGCGCGCCCAGCGAGCAGTGAGCATATTGTTGCAGCGCGCTGGCCGCTTTCCATATCAAGTTCTCTTCCAGCGCCAGCCCTTCGATGTCTGGGCTGATAGTGACGTTACCCGTTTCATTGGCGGTGATTTTCAACTCATCGCCATGGTCGAGAAACTGAAACAGCGTTTGCAGCTCGTGGTAACCATTGGCTGTGCGGCCGTTGATGTAAAGAAACAGATTCAGTTTGGCAGGTGAGGGCCAACAAGTCGTACGATTGATCATGGTTGTAGAGTCCACTTAGTCACAACAATATTCAGTTTGATCTTATTCTGAGTAAGGCTCAGTTTGGCAGGCAGTGGAATGACGTTTGAGCCAAACGGCGTGTCACGATACTGACTGTAGGCGATGTGCCATGGTTGGGATGCGATGGTTTTATCGAGCGTTTTCAGGGTATTTTGTTCGGTGAGTGTATACGCATCTGCGCCGTCTGGCATACCGAGCATCCAATCAGGAAGCTGCTCAATCGGGAGTACTAAGCCTGTGAGTTGATAGACTAACGCGGTGGCATTCTCGGCACTTAAAATCTGGTCGTCATAGGTTTCGACTTTTGCGCCGTCTGGCGTGATGGTGAGGTTGAGTGCCGTTTGGCCGAGAAAGGTGGTGAAGCGTAAATTGCTGTAGGTGTCGCTGTGTTTCCACAAGAAACTGAGATTTTGTCGCTGGTCTGGCGCAATATAACCGAGTTTGCCAGTTGCTTGGAAAGCGCGGATCTGCGCTAATTTTGTTTGATGACTTTGCCACTCTACGCTGGTGTGTTGTTCTGATAGGGTTATACAACCGGTGAGAAGAAATGGAAGAAGAATCAACCAGAAGTAAGTTCGGTAACGCATCATGTCGGCTTGCTGTTCGATTTAAGTCATTGAGCGCACAACTATAGCACTGAACTCACGAAGCTGGGAAAACAAATCCCTCTTGCCCTTTTAATAAACGCGGTCATCAAGTAAAATTCGCCACCTATTTCCCGTCCTGTCCAGAGAAAGCACTATCGATGTCCTTGCTTGTTATCGGCATAAATCACAATACAGCGTCGGTTGACTTACGTGAAAAAGTGGCGTTTGGCCCAGACAAACTCGCCAATGCGCTACAGCAACTCAGTCAACACGAAGCGGTCAATGGCAGTGTGATCCTATCCACCTGCAATCGGACCGAGGTATACTGTGATGTTCGATCTGGCGCAAGGAATAAGGTCGCTGAATGGATCAGTCAGTTCCATCATGTCAGTTTAGAAGAGCTCAAACCCAGTTTGTACGTGCATGAAGAGCAAGCGGCGATCAAACATCTGATGCGTGTCTCATGCGGTCTTGATTCTTTGGTGCTTGGCGAACCTCAAATTCTTGGTCAAGTGAAGCAGGCTTATTCAGACTCCCGTGAACAATTCGCAGTTGATGCTTCACTGGAAAAACTGTTCCAGAAAACCTTTTCTGTGGCAAAGCGAGTACGCACGGAAACGGATATTGGTGGTAATGCGGTATCGGTGGCGTATGCCGCTTGCACCTTGGCAAAGCACATTTTTGAATCTTTGGCCGATTCGACGGTATTGCTGGTCGGTGCGGGCGAGACAATTGAATTGGTGGCCAAACATTTGCAAGCCAACGGCTGCACTAAAATGATTGTGGCCAACCGAACCCGAGAAAGAGCAATGAATCTCGCTGAGCAGTTTGGCGCTGAGGTGATCGGTTTGCCAGAAATCCCTCACCATTTGCCCAAAGCGGACATCGTGATCAGCTCCACGGCAAGTCCACTGCCGATCATCGGTAAAGGTATGGTTGAAACCGCACTGAAACAGCGCCGCTACCAGCCGATGTTATTAGTGGATATTGCCGTGCCGCGAGATGTAGAGGCCCAAGTGGGTGACTTAAGTGACGCCTATTTATATACGGTGGACGATTTGCAATCCATCATCGACAGCAATATCGAGCAGCGTAAAGTCGAAGCGATTCAAGCCGAGGCGATTGTTTCAGAAGAGAGCGCCGCTTTTATGAGTTGGTTGCGCTCGCTGCAAGCGGTCGACAGCATCCGCGAATACCGGCAGTCGGCCGAGGCGATTCGTGAAGAGCTGCTCAGCAAAAGCTTACAGGCTCTTGCTGGTGGAGCTGATGCTGAGAAAGTACTCAGAGAGCTGAGTAATCGACTGACAAATAAACTCATTCACGCCCCCACTCGTGCGCTACAATTGGCAGCAGAGCAGGGCGAACCCGCAAAATTAACGGTTATCCGCCAAAGTCTTGGCTTGGATGATCTGAAGTAATCCTATCGATCAGTAAGATAAATAAATGATGAAAGCCTCAATTCTGACCAAGCTGGAAATGCTGGTTGAACGTTATGAAGAAGTTCAGCACCTTCTTGGTGATCCTGGTGTCATTGGCGACCAGGATAAATTCCGTGCCCTGTCCAAAGAGTATTCTCAATTGGAAGAGGTAACTAAGTGCTTTCAGGCTTATCAGCAGGCGCAGGAAGATTTGAGCGCAGCGGAAGAGATGGCCAAAGAAGACGACGCTGAAATGCGTGAAATGGCTCAAGACGAAATCAAAGTGGCGAAAGCGGCGATTGAACGTTTGGCCGATGAGCTGCAAATCTTGCTGCTGCCCAAAGATCCCAACGATGACCGCAACTGCTTCCTTGAAATTCGTGCAGGTGCGGGCGGCGATGAAGCGGGCATTTTCGCTGGCGATCTGTTCCGTATGTACAGCAAGTTTGCAGAAAAACGTGGCTGGCGCATCGAAGTGATGTCATCCAACGAAGCCGAACATGGCGGCTACAAAGAGATGATTGCGAAAGTAAACGGCGATGGTGCTTACGGTATTCTGAAATTTGAGTCCGGTGGTCACCGCGTGCAGCGTGTACCAGCGACTGAATCTCAGGGTCGAGTACACACCTCGGCGTGTACCGTTGCGGTGATGGCGGAAATTCCAGAAGCGGAAATTCCAGAAATCCGCACCGCAGACTTGAAGATTGACACTTTCCGCTCGTCGGGCGCGGGTGGTCAGCACGTCAACACCACCGATTCGGCGATCCGTATTACCCACTTACCCACAGGGATTGTGGTGGAATGTCAGGACGAGCGTTCACAGCATAAGAACAAAGCTAAAGCGATGGCCGTTCTGGCGGCGCGTATTGTTCAGGCTGAAGAAGCCAAACGTGCTGCGGAAATCTCCGACACGCGTCGTAACCTTCTTGGTTCGGGCGATCGCAGTGACCGCATTCGTACCTATAACTACCCGCAAGGCCGTGTGTCTGATCACCGTATCAACTTGACGGTTTACCGCCTGTCAGAAGTGATGGAAGGCGATCTGCAATCCTTGATTGATCCTGTCATTCAAGAACATCAAGCCGACCAACTTGCTGCACTGGCTGAGAACCAATAAACCGATGCCTGATGTGTTAACCCTTGATGCCGCTTTAAAACAGGCGGCATCGCAGTTTTCAGCCGCTGGCAAAGAATCGCCGTCGCTAGATGCATCGGTGCTACTTTGCCATGTATTGCAAAAGCCGCGCAGTTATTTGCTGACTTGGCCTGAGAAGGCTTTAACTGCGCAGCAGCGGCAGCAATTTTCTCAACTGGTAGAGCGCCGTTTAGCTGGTGAGCCGATTGCCTATATTGTCGGTGAGCGTGAGTTTTGGTCCTTGCCGCTGAAAGTGTCTAGTGCCACCTTGATCCCAAGACCCGATACGGAGCGATTGGTTGAATTGGCATTGGAAAAAACTGCTCAACAGACAGGTAAAATCCTCGATCTCGGCACTGGTACTGGCGCGATTGCCTTAGCCTTAGCTTCTGAGCTCCCCCATCGTCAAGTGGTTGGCATCGATTTGCAAGCGGAAGCGAAAACCCTCGCACAAAGCAATGCCGAGGCTTTAAACATTCGCAATGTCTCATTTTTGCAGGGAAGTTGGTTTGAACCTTTAGAGAGTGGCACAAAGTTTGCTCTTATTGTCTCCAATCCACCGTATATTGACGCCAACGATCCACATCTCTCTCAGGGGGATGTGCGCTTTGAGCCGAAATCTGCGCTGGTGGCGGACGAGGCGGGTTTGGCCGACATTCGTCACATCGCGCAGTGTGCTCGACACTATCTGTTGCCACACGGTTGGCTGATGTTTGAACACGGTTACGATCAGGCAACGGCGGTGCAACACATATTGTCATCTCTTGGCTACCATGAGGTAGTGACTGAAAAGGATTACGGTGGCAACGATCGCGTGACACTGGGCTGCTTTTTAGGGCTACCAGACGAATAAAAACAAAAGAGAATTTTTATGTACGAAGCTCTTAAACACTTTCATCTTCTCACTATCGCCATCAGTGCGTTGCTGCTTTCAGTTCGTTATGCATTGATGATGATGGATTCGCCGAAGTTGCAGCATCCGTTTCTCAAGCGATTCCCCCACATCAATGATTCTCTGCTGTTGCTCTCTGGTATTGGCTTGATTATGGTAACCGGTTTTATTCCGTTTACTCCCGCAAATATGTGGTTGACGGAGAAGATCACTTGTGTGCTAGCGTACATCGCACTTGGCCTTTTTGCGCTTAAACTCGGCAAAAACAAACTGCTGCGCACGTTTTCATTTTTTGGTGCGCTAGGTTGGCTGGCGATGGCAGGTAAATTGGCGGTAGCAAAAACGCCGCTGTTTTTTGGGTAATAACCGATGCTGGAATTCTTTGACGAAGACTTTGACAACATGGAGTTGGTGGAAGGCGCTTTGGAACTGAACAAGGCGGTTAACCCTGAAACGGACGAACTTTGGGCGCGTGCCGAGTTGCAGCGTTTGTTTGAAGAAGCAGAAATGGCGTTGGTTTGTGAACGCGATGAAAAAGCCCGTTTTGCAGCGTTTCTGCGCCTGTTCTACACTGAATGGGGATTTTACGGCGATCGTGATGCCTATTTTGACTCAGATAACAGCTTTATTGACAAGGTGCTGCAGCATCGCAAAGGCATCCCGGTCAGTTTAGGAGCTATCTTGCTCTATTTAGGACGTCGTCTTGGATTTACCCTGCAAGGTGTCACTTTTCCCACTCAATTTTTACTGCGCGCTGATTGGTACGACGGGAGTACCAGCTATCTCAACCCGTTTAACGGTGAGTATGTGGGCGAGCATATTCTACACGCATGGCTTATCGGTCATGATGGGCCCTTAGCCAAACTGAAGCCGGAACATCTCGCGGTTTCTGATAACCCGACGGTGATTGGCCGTTGGTTAGCGTTACTGAAAAGCGCATTGCTGCGTGAAGAGCGTTACACTTTGGCTTTGCGTTGTACCAACTTAGCGTTGACGTTTGTGCCGGATGATCCTTATGAAATCCGTGACCGTGGGTTTATCTACCAGCAACTGGATTGTCATCAGGTTGCTTTGTCGGATTTTCAATATTTTATCGACCAGTGCCCAGATGATCCGGCGGCCGAACTGCTAAAAAAACAAGTTAACGTCATGAGTGGCAAACAGGTCACTCTACATTAATGAATATGAGATAAAGAAATGGAACAAAAAATCGTTCAAGTTGGCGACATTCAAGTTGCGAACGACAAGCCGTTTACCCTGTTTGCTGGTATGAACGTGCTCGAATCCCGTGATCTTGCCATGCAGATCTGTGAACACTACGTCAAGGTGACTGACAAGCTGGGTATTCCTTACGTGTTCAAAGCCTCGTTTGATAAGGCAAACCGCAGTTCAGTTCACTCTTACCGCGGCCCCGGCCTTGAAGAGGGGATGAAAATCTTCCAAGAGCTGAAAGAGACGTTTGGCGTGAAGATCATTACTGACGTTCACACCGAGGCACAAGCTCAGCCAGTCGCCGACGTGGTAGACGTTATCCAGTTGCCCGCGTTCCTAGCTCGTCAAACCGACCTAGTTGAAGCGATGGCCAAAACAGGCGCGGTGATCAACGTTAAGAAGCCGCAATTTATGAGCCCGGGTCAAGTGGGTAACATCGTTGAGAAATTTGCCGAGTGTGGCAACGACAAAATCATTCTCTGTGAACGCGGCTCTTGCCATGGCTACGACAATCTTGTGGTGGATATGCTCGGCTTTGGCGTGATGAAAAATGCCTCAAAAGGCAGTCCAATCATTTTTGACGTCACCCACTCACTGCAAATGCGTGACCCATCGGGTGCTGCATCTGGTGGTCGTCGTGAACAGACCGTCGAACTGGCCAAAGCGGGCTTGGCAACTGGCATTGCAGGTCTATTTATCGAAGCGCACCCAAATCCAGACAAAGCGCGTTGTGACGGTCCATCGGCATTGCCACTCGACAAACTAGAGCCGTTCCTCGCACAAATGAAAGCGTTGGATGATTTGGTGAAAAGTTTCCCATCAATAGACATCAAATAATTTTACTAGGCCAGTCATCGACTGGCTTTTTTTTATCGCTTGGCTGATAAATTACATATTAAGCGTGAAATAGTGGTGAAAAAGTGAAACGTTTGCCTGTGATCCTATTCGTTTTCAAAGTGTAACTACTCGAGGTTATTGCACCAAGGAATGGATTTTATGGTGATCAATGCAACATAAATTTGAAAACGCTCTGAATGGTTGGTCCAGTTACTTTAAACTGTATCAAATTTTATTGGTTGAATACGCTTAACTTGCGGTGAGTGTGCTTTTTCAATCGGTAGATATTGGCAGTGGAATCCTATTCGTTCAAAAGGTATGACAATGAAACAACGCCTGATTTTAAAAACCGCGCTAAGCGCAGCAATTCTGGCTACTTTGGCGGGTTGTGCTACTCAGCCGACTCACGAGTGGCAAACGGACAAGAGTTACAAGCTGACGGTTTTGCACACCAATGACCATCACGGTCGTTTTTGGCAGAACAAATACGGTGAGTATGGTATGGCAGCCCGTAAGACTCTGATTGATGAGCTACGTGCTGAAATTCAGGCGGAAGGAGGCAGTGTGCTGCTGCTGTCAGGCGGCGACATTAACACAGGCGTACCAGAATCGGATCTCCAAGATGCAGAGCCAGATTTCAAAGGCATGAGCAAAATTGGTTACGACGCGATGGCGCTGGGTAACCACGAGTTTGACAACCCCATCGACGTATTGATGAAACAGAAAGAGTGGGCCAATTTCCCCATGCTTTCTGCCAACATTTACGACAAGAAAACGGGTGAGCGCATGTTCCAGGCTTACCAAATGTTCAACAAACAAGGCATCAAAATTGCGGTTATCGGTCTGACGACGGAAGATACGGCAAAACTGGGTAACCCTGAGTTTATTGGCGGCATTGATTTCCGTGATCCGAAAGAAGAAGCGAAAAAGCTGATTGCGGAGCTACAAGAAACGGAAAAACCGGATCTAATCTTTGCCGTGACACACATGGGCCACTACGAAGATGGCAAACGCGGCATTAACGCGCCGGGCGATGTTGCTCTTGCGCGTTACCTCAATGAAGGCGATTTGGATATGATCGTGGGCGGTCATTCGCAAGAGCCGGTGTGTATGGAAGCGCCGAATGTGGTGACAAAAAACTACAAACCATCCGATGAGTGTAAGCCTGATCAACAAAATGGCACATACATTGTTCAAGCGCACGAGTGGGGCAAATACGTTGGCCGTGCCGACTATGAGTTCCTTAATGGTGAGCTACGCATGGTGAGCTACGATCTGATTCCAGTGAACCTGAAGAAGAAAGTCGATGTAAATGGCAAGAGCCAGCGTGTCTTCATTGAATCCGAAATCAAAGAAGACGATGCGATGCTTGATTTCCTGCGTCCTTACCAAGAGCAAGGCCAAGCAAAACTGAACGTGAAAATTGCTGAAACCAACGGTAAGTTGGAAGGTGACCGTAACGTAGTGCGCTTCAAGCAAACTAACCTAGGCCGTCTGATTGCTGCTGCGCACATGGATCGCGCGAAAGCCGATTTCGCCGTAATGAACTCGGGCGGCGTGCGTGATTCGATTGATGCAGGCCAAGTGACCTATAAAGACGTGCTCACCGTACAGCCATTTGGCAACATCGTGACTTACGTTGATATGAGCGGGAAAGAAGTGCTTGATTACCTGAACGCTGTTGCAACAAAACCCGTTGATTCAGGTGCTTATGCTCAGTTTGCTGGCATTTCAATGACAGTATATAAAGACAAAGTCGCTGACGTATTCATCCGTGGTGAGCAGCTGCGTCTTGACCAAACTTACCGTTTCACTATCCCAAGCTACAACGCGGCAGGTGGTGACGGCTATCCAAAAGTGAGCGATCACCCAGGTTACGTCAACACTGGCTTTGTGGATGCGGAAGTACTAAAAGACTTCATGGAGAAGAACAGCCCAATCGATATCAACAAGTTTGCTCCTGCTGGTGAGATTGTTTACAAGTAATTCTCCCTCAGAAAGAGTTTGACTCAAACTCACTGATCTTTTTAACTAAAAGCGCTGTTTCCCGAACCGGGAGCAGCGTTTTTTGTTTGTAGTGGAGAAAACCATGACACCGGCGATCAATCTGGCGAAAAAGAAGAAAATTGCGCACACCATTCACGAATATCAACACGACCCGCGTGCGACCAGCTATGGATTAGAAGCCGCGCAAGTGCTTGGCCAAGATCCTAAGAAAGTATTTAAAACTTTGCTGTTTTGCCTGAATGGAGAAGCGAAGAATCTCGCCGTCGCGATTATTCCTGTTGAGCAGAAACTCAACCTCAAGCTTGCCGCCAAAGCGGCCAATGGCAAAAAGGCCGACATGGCCGATCCTGAGATCGCTCAGAAAATCACTGGTTATGTGGTTGGTGGGATAAGCCCGCTTGGACAAAAGAAAGCGCTGCCGACTTTTTTGCACTCTAGTGCTGAGCCACAGAACACCATTTGCGTCAGTGCCGGTAAACGCGGCCTAGAAATTGAGCTGGCACCACAGGATTTACTGGCGCTAACTCGCGGGCAGTTTGCCGATCTATGTCTTTGACTTTCAATGAAAAAGGACGCGTTTGCGTCCTTTTCTAGCTATCGGCATGATTTGATTCAGTTACTTTTTTAAGCTCAAGGTGCCGTTAGAGCGCTTGGCTGGTTTCGCTGCGTTCGGATTATCATAGCGGGTTTTGTGTGCTGTTGAGCTCGGTTTCTTGTCGCGCTCTTGAGCGTGAGCCGCTTTGCCTTCTTGTTGGCCGTGTTTTTGTTGACCTTTTTTTGAGTTTGGCGCATGTCGAAACTCATCAGCATTGTGTCCGCGGAAGGTTTTGGCCTTTTGATTGCGTCTTGCCGTTGAGGCTTGATTTTCTTCGCGGCTGTCAAACAGCTTAGCGTCGGTTGCTTTACGGATGCGTTTGCCTTTAGCGAGCCGAGAAGCTTCCTCAGTGCCTACCGAGTCTTCACACATCGCTAAGATTTCGGCGACCTCTTGGTCGGTTAAGTAACGCCATTTACCGTTAGGAATACCATCCAACGTAATGTTCATGATGCGTACACGGCGCAGTTTAAACACTTCATAGCCCAGCGCCTCACACATGCGGCGAATTTGCCGATTCAGCCCTTGAGTCAGCACAATACGAAATGAAAACTTGGTTTCTCGTGTCACTTTACATGGCAGGGTTACGGTATCGAGAATGTTCACACCGCTGGACATCGCTTTAATGAACTTGTCGCTGACGGGTTTATCGACCCGCACCACATACTCTTTCTCGTGGTTATTGCCAGCGCGGAGGATTTTGTTGACGATATCGCCGTCGTTGGTCAGGAAAATCAAGCCATCAGAAGGCTTGTCTAAGCGGCCAATTGGAAAAATACGCTTCTTGTGGCCAATAAAATCGACGATATTACCCGGAATGTCTCGTTCGGTGGTACAGGTAATCCCAGTAGGCTTGTTCAGAGCAATATACACGGGGCGTTCTTTGGCTTGCAGTGGGGTGCCATCAACACAAACATCATCACCAGGTAGGACTTTGGTGCCCATTTCTGGCTGCTGGCCATTAATCGTGACACGACCTTGCTCAATCAGCTTATCGGCCTCGCGGCGCGAGCAATAACCTGTTTCACTTATGAACTTGTTTAAGCGTTTTGCGTTCTCTTCGGACATATAACTCTCTCAACGTTTCCCAACGGAAATCCAGTATGATCTGCTTAGTAGCAGGGGGGCGACAGTGTAGCAGGTTTGGCGTTGATACAAAGCACAATTCCACTTTCAACTGCCGAGGCGTTTCATGTGGCGCTCGCGGTTCTCCAGCTTTTTCTCCGCACTTTTTTGTAGCAGCACGTAAACCGCGCCCGTGCCACCATGAAAACGCTGCGCACTGTGAAAGCATTGGACCTCTTTGATCTGCTTTAACCAAGCGCAGACAAAGCTCTTCATTTTTGCTGGGGGATTGGAGAGCTCGCCACGGCCGTGAGCGATGACCACAGTGCGAATGTCCATCTGCATGCATTGCTTCAGGAAAGATACCAGTTCATCACGAGCTTCCTTGATGGACTTTTTGTGTAGATCAAGGCGCGCTTGCAAGGGATATTTGCCTAAACGTAACTTGCGGTAAACCCCATCTTGTACGCCATCTTGTTTGTACTCTAGGATGTCGTCGGGTTTTAGCATTTCAGCATGGTCAATACTTAAATGTTCAGGGTTATCTTGCGCAAGCCAAATCGCCGCCTCTCTTCTGGCGAGTTGGGCTTCTGAAGCGCGATGGACTCTTTTATGTTCGGTGGTATCGTGGAAAATGGGTTTTACGTCGCCCATCATCTGTTGGAACAGATCAAGATCATCTTCGTGAGACATAACGGCATCTCAATAACTAACGGAAAGATTGCAGAAGTATACCAACGGAAGAGGCAAAACGATCACACTGTAAATAAAAAACCGGAACAGGCAGACAACCCATTCCGGTGCGAAGCTTTATACCGATAATAGAGCTTGGCGATATCTAGTGAGGAGATTTGTCGTTCATGACCTTGTAAATGAAGAAACCGCCATAGAATAGCATCAGACCAAGAGCGCCGAAGATCACTATCATCGAAGATAGCCCCACTGCATTACCAAATAGGAGATCAAGCCAAAAGTCCATAGTTTCCTCCAAGGGTTGAAGACAGGAGCTAAGTTAAAAGTTGGTGGCGATCTGCACACTGATCTGGATCAATTGTGTTGCATAAGTTAACAATATGTTCTGGCAGGTGTGTTTTTGCTCACATTTTATCATTCGCTGCTGTCAGATTGAGCAATCAGTAGTTGAACGGTAAAAAAAATTGTTTTTGCTCTTGCGTCTAGGCCGATTATCCGTAATATAGCCATCCGTTGGCACGGCAAAGTCCCTGTTAAACATCCCGGTGAATAGCGCAGCTTGGTAGCGCATCTGGTTTGGGACCAGAGGGTCGGGGGTTCGAATCCCTCTTCACCGACCACTTTAAGAAGGCCTGCTTTTTAGCAGGCTTTCGTCGTTTTAGCGTTAGACAAAGTTTGTTCGGTGATGTCGAACAATGTGCGGTTCGCCTGACGTTAGAATATGGCTCTTCACCGACCATTTTAAGAAAAAGGCTCTACAGAAATGTAGAGCCTTTTTCGTGTGCTTGGTATTTTTTCATGCGCTAGATAAACGCATTCCCTGTGATTTCGTTTTTCGAAAGCCTGTCTTGTAAGGCTTTCGTCGTTTTATGCTTTTCTAGCCTCAAGGCGAGCATACTGCCTCAGTCAAATGAACACTTCGCTTGCTGACTTTGAGTGAGTTGCACTACACGAAAACCTTTTGCTTTCATCAGCTCAAGCAAGCTCTCTTTGCCGACCAAATGTAAGGTGCCGACCACCACAGTGTATTTCCCCGGCTGCTGCTGAGCCCGTTGTTCAAGTTGCTCTGCCCACGCGTGATTACGATCGGTCATCATGGCTTTCTCCAATTGAGGGGAGAGGTCTGACACATCGGCAAATCTGCCAAGGTTTAATTCATCACCACTAGACCAACTTTCGATGAGACAAGAGAGTAATTGCTCGCCTTGGGCGTACTGGTCGAGAGTGCTAGTGAGCAGCTCTTTGCCATCTTGTGGCATTTTTGCCAACAGATTAATTTGGAATTGGACACTTTCGAGCGGAATCAGGGGTAATTGGTGTCGTTTTGCTATTTCAATCAGATAGTTGTCGACGCCAAGTTCTGCGTGATAACCGAGTTGTGCGATTTGCGCGATTTGAATTGTCAGTGCACTTACCCAAGGAGGGGAGAGACGCACCTGATCCAGAGGTAGATTGAGCGTACGGGCAATCTGAGTGAGTGTGGCTTTCTGCTCTTTATCGAGTACTTGCTCGCTGGTATAGCGCGGTATCGGATATTGCACCTCGCTGCTTTCTGTTAGGTCGGCTTCAATCATCAATCCTTTGCTGGTAGGCAAAAAATGTTCAATTTCTTTGGGTAAGGGGTAGAGTGCTTGGCTGCCGACATGAATTGAACCTGTGATGCGAAACTCGGTCACGCCGTTGGAGACTTGCCACACCAAAGGTTCGCTGAAAGCGGGCAGGCTGAATGTCAGGGTAAGTATGCTCATCCACAGCTTGTTTATCATCTTCATCTCTTTTCCTTGGCCTGCGGCAAAATCGTTGATATTGAGTTTTTTGACGGCTTTTGACGAGCCGTAAACTGCGATCCAGTTGGCAAATTTACCTTCAATTTTTTTAATCCTTTCTTCTATAACACGCAAATGATGGCACACACTCAGGCTGGATCTGCTATTTATTGGCCATTTTTTGTGATCGAAACAAAGTAAATACACGTCAAAAAATAAGTTACGAATTTAACGTACTCTCTAACTTGTTGATATTAAAGTTTTTATATTTTCTTATTTGAAGCCTGTTTTGAACTGGATCACCGATTTTGCTGATTAATTTTACGCTTAGAAATAACTCGCTGTATGTTGAATGCATTGGTTAACAGCCGTTTGGGCTGGATGGGTTTTCTGAGTTTTAGGGTAAGTAAGATGTTGAAACAAACTTTAATTGCGGCTTCAGTTATCGCCTCGCTAGCAGGTTGCTCTACATTACAAAGTGATGAGCAACGTGTCGTCAATTCATTAGCGGATAATTTGGATATTCAATACCAAGTGATGACGAATCATGGCGCGAACGAGGGGCTGGCCTGTGGTGATATGGAGGCCGAATGGGCTTCTTGTAACCGAGTGAATATGACGCTAGTGAATCAAGGCGAAGCGGTCAACTCGAAAGATTGGGCGATTTACTTCCATAGCATTCGTTTGATTCTGGATGTTGAGAATGACCAGTTCAAAATCTCTCGCGTCACGGGGGATCTACACAAGCTAGAACCAACGGAGAAATTTGATGGTTTTGCTGCGGGTGAAGAAGTGGTACTGCCTCTAATTGGCGAATACTGGACGCTGTTTGAAACCGACTTCATGCCAGGTGCGTTTGTCACTGCGCCAAATGCAGAGCCAAAGATGATTGCTTCTCTAAACACGGAAGATGTGGCGTCTTTCGTGGCCGGTCTTGAAGGTAACAACCTAAAACGTACGCCAGATGATATCAACGTGTTTGCTAGCGCAGTATCTCGCTTCGAGAAGAACGAAGATCTAGCAAAACAAGATGTATCAACCACCTTGCTACCAACACCACTGTTTGTGGAAGCAGGCAAAGGCACCGTTGATATCGCGTCGGGTATTGCGCTGCCTAAAGAAGTATTTGATGCGGCGCAATTATCGGCAATTCAAGATCGTGCAGAAGTGGTCGGTGTGAATGTGCGCGGTGATGTTCCTGTTAGCATCACGGTTGTTCCAGCGGACTTCACTGGTGAATTAGCAAAATCGGGTGCTTACGAGATGAGCATCCAAGGCGACAGTATTGCGATTAAAGCGTTTGACCAAGCCGGTGCTTTCTACGCAGTGCAATCTATCTTTGGCCTGATAGATAGCCAAAATGCGGATTCTCTACCACAACTGTCGATGAAAGACGCGCCTCGTTTTGATTACCGTGGCGTGATGGTGGATGTGGCTCGTAACTTCCACTCTAAAGACGCCATTCTTGCCACGCTAGACCAAATGGCGGCGTACAAGATGAACAAACTACACCTTCACCTAACGGACGATGAAGGCTGGCGTTTAGAAATTCCGGGTCTGCCTGAGCTGACCGAAGTGGGTGCTAATCGCTGTTTTGACCTTGAAGAGAAAGATTGCCTGTTGCCACAACTAGGTTCTGGCTCAACTTCTGACAACTTTGGCTCTGGCTACTTCAGCAAAGCAGACTACGTGGAAATCTTGAAATACGCGAAAGCACGTCACATCGAAGTGATTCCAGAAATCGACATGCCAGCCCACGCTCGTGCCGCAGTGGTATCGATGGAAGCGCGTTACGACCGCCTCATGGCGGAAGGTAAAGAAGCACAAGCGAACGAATACCGTCTGATGGATCCTCAAGATACATCGAACGTGACCACCGTTCAGTTCTACGATAAGCAGAGCTTTATCAACCCATGTATGGAATCGTCAACGCGCTTTGTTGATAAAGTGATTTCAGAAGTCGCAGCCATGCATGCAGAGGCAGGCGCACCGCTAACAACGTGGCACTTTGGTGGTGACGAAGCGAAGAACATTAAGCTAGGTGCTGGTTTCCAAGACGTTAACGCACAAGACAAAGTGAGCTGGAAAGGCACGATTGATCTCTCTAAGCAAGACAAGCCATTTGCACAGTCTCCGCAATGTCAGACGCTCATTACCGATGGCACAGTCAGCGATTTTGGTCACCTGCCAAGTCACTTTGCAGAGCAAGTATCGAAGATTGTGGCCGAGAAGGGCATACCAAACTTCCAAGCGTGGCAAGATGGCTTGAAGTACAGTGAAGGGCCTAAGGCATTCGCCACTGAGACGACCCGCGTTAACTTCTGGGACGTTCTGTACTGGGGCGGTACATCTTCAGTGTACGAGTGGTCGAAGAAAGGTTACGACGTGATCGTGTCTAACCCAGACTACGTTTACATGGACATGCCATACGAAGTGGACCCGAAAGAGCGCGGTTACTACTGGGCAACACGTGCAACAGACACGCGTAAGATGTTCGGCTTTGCGCCAGAGAACATGCCGCAAAACGCTGAAACCTCTTTAGACCGTGATGGCAACGGCTTTACGGGCAAAGGTGAAATTGAAGCGAAGCCTTTCTACGGTCTATCAGCACAGCTTTGGTCTGAGACAGTACGTAACGACGAGCAATACGAGTACATGGTATTCCCTCGCGTACTAGCAGCAGCTGAGCGTGCATGGCACCGTGCAGATTGGGAAAACGACTACAAAGTGGGTGTTGAGTACTCGCAAAGTTCGAACCTAGTAGACAAGGCGGCACTAAACCAAGACTACAACCGCTTTGCCAACGTAGTTGGCCAACGTGAACTGGCGAAACTGGAAAAATCAGGTATCGACTACCGCCTGCCTGTACCAGGTGCGAAAGTCGAAGAGGGAACGCTTGCAATGAACGTTCAGTTCCCGGGCGTCACGCTGCAATACTCGCTAGACGGCAAGAACTGGCTAACTTACGCAGACAATGCTCGTCCAGCAGTAGAGGGTGAAGTCTTTATCCGCTCTGTGTCTGCAACAGGCGAGAAAGCAAGCCGAGTAACAAGCGTGAAGTAATTCTTAGCGCACGGAAAGAAAAACCCAGCTCAGCTGGGTTTTTCTCTTTATCGTTCAATCGCTATTTTTGATTGCCTTCATGGCGGCGATACTCAAACACTTGACCTTGTTGGTTAAAGGCATACACAGAGTAGCTGTCTTTTTTGTCGCCGTATTCCATGCCCGGAGAGCCCATTGGCATGCCCGGAACCGCAAGGCCTTTGGCGTTGCGAGGTGGGTTTTCTAAAAAGGCTTTAACATCGTCAGCTGGAATATGCCCCTCAAATACGTAGCCTTCAATTTCCGCAGTATGGCATGAATAGAGTTGCTCGTTCTTCAATCCTAGCTTCCGCTTCACGCTGTCCATATCATCGTGAAGCGCTTCTTTTACGGTGAAATCTGCCTCTTCCATGTGTTTGGTCCAATCACCACAGCATCCACAGTAAGGTGATTTATGGTTGATGACGTCCGCGGCCAAAATGTTTGCTGACATACCTGTCAGCAGCATAAGAGTAAGTGTTTTTAGTTTCATAGTGACCCCTAAGAGCGTGTTGTCGTTTTAAATAAGCGTAGTCGATTGGCGTTGCTGACCACGGTAATGGAAGAGAGTGCCATGGCGGCGCCAGCCACTACAGGACTCAAAAGAAAACCGGACACAGGATACAGTACGCCAGCTGCCACTGGGATACCCAAAGAGTTGTAAACAAAGGCACCAAAGAGATTTTGCTTCATGTTTTTCACCGTCGCTTTGGACAGTTCAATGGCGTTGAGAACGGCAAGTGGTGACGAGTTGAGCAGCGTCATCTGCGCGCTTTCAATCGCGACATCACTGCCACTGCCCATCGCAATGCCAATATCGGCCAAGGCTAACGCTGGCGCGTCATTAATGCCGTCACCGACCATCGCCACTTTGCGACCTTGTGATTGAAGGCGTTCAATATGGCTCGCTTTCTCATCGGGCAGCACTTGCGCGATGACTTCATCGATACCCAGCTCCTGAGCAATGGCATTGGCCACGCTTTGGTTGTCACCCGTTAGCATTACGGTGTGGATGCCTTCTCTCTTCAAGGCTTGCACAGCTTGCTTAGCATCGCCTTTGATTGGGTCTGAAATGGCGATCATGCCGATTAAACGCTGGTTAAGCACGGCAGCAACTGGCGTCCAAGCGTTTTGCGCACATTCGTCAATCGCCTCACTGGCGGCGCTCAAATCAAATTGTTGCGCTTGTAAGTGATTTAATGACACCACCAACAGTTCAGCCCCCGCAATGACCGCGCGAACTCCTTTACCTCGCCTATTTTCAAACTGGCTCACCTCAAGCATAGGTGCTTTGTGTTGCTGGGCGTCTGCCACAATTGCTTTGGCGAGTGGATGCTCTGATTGTTGTTCCGCACTCAACAGCAGTGAACGTAAATGCTGCTGATCGTGGTCAAAGGCATAGAGCGCTTGAACTTTAGGAGCTCCTTGGGTCAAAGTGCCTGTTTTGTCGAAGACCACTGTGTCAATTTTGCTGGCAGATTGCAGTACATCCGCATCTCGGATCAAAATGCCCATTTCTGCGGCTTTGCCAACCCCCACCGTCACTGACAGCGGGGTTGCAAGGCCCAGTGCGCAGGGGCAGGCGATGATCAGTACGGTAGTTGTGACCACCAACATGTAACTGGCTTTTGGTTCAGGGCCAACGAAAAACCAAATTGCCGCAGAGAAAAGGGCAATGGCCACGACAACAGGCACGAAGACCGATGAAATCTGATCCGCCAGTTTGGCGATAGCGGGTTTACTGCTTTGCGCCTGACGCACCATACGGATAATACGAGCCAGCATGGTATCAGCGCCGATCCCAGTTGCTTGAATAATTAAGCTGCCGTCATTATTTAGGGTGCCAGCAGAAACGTTATCTTGTGCTTGTTTGAAAACCGGAACGGGTTCACCTGTGAGCATCGATTCGTCGAGATACGACTCGCCAGAAATCACCAAACCGTCAACGGGGATTTTTTCTCCCGGCTTGATGCGCAGCTTCATCCCCAATTGAATCTGTTTAACGGCGATGGTTTGTTCGCCTTGGTCGGTGATCAAACTTGCGGTTTGAGGCTGAAGGTTGATCAGCGATTGCAGCGATTGGGTTGTGCGCGCTTTGGCTTTTGCTTCGATATAGTGTCCCAGTGAAATCAAGCCGACAATCATCGCACTGGCTTCAAAATAAACGTGGCGTGATTCCATTGGGAACCAAGTCGGGAAAATCACCACTAACATCGAGAAGAGCCATGCGGCACCCGTTCCCAATGCAACTAACGTATCCATAGTGGCGCGTTTGTGAGTGAGTGCTAACCACGCATTGGTAAAGAAGCTTCTTCCCGCGGTAGCAAGCAACAATAGGCAGACTAAGCCGACCACCCCCCATGCGATCTGATCTTGAGTGTTTGCGATACTCATGCTGCCACCCAATACACCCCACAACATGAGTGGTGCACCAAGGGCTATTCCTGCGAAAGCACTGGTTTTGTGTTTTCGTTGTGCTTGAGCCAGTTGCTCAGCCTGTTTTTGTTGAGTGAGTTCTGCGTCTAGTATCACTTCAGCTTGATAACCGGCTTGTTTGACAGAAGAGATCACTGCCTCTATCAAGTTTGCCTCATTACTCTCTGCAAAAATAATTGCGCTTTGTTCGGCAAGGTTAACTTGCGCTTTATTCACACCACTGACAGCCAACATCGCTTTTTCAACGGAAGAAACACAGCTCGCACAGGTCATGCCCTGAATCAATAGATTGATAGTTTCGCTTGAAGGCGTTGTTGAGGCGGTAGGTAAGGAGGCTTCTACAGGTGTGGATTGTGAGACGACACTCGATGGTGTAGTGAGTGCTTGGGCGGTTTGCCCAGCCTCTTCACCTGCGGTGTGTTGACGTGCCTGGTATCCAAGTGTCGCGATGAGGGCGATCACCTCTTGCTCATTCAAGCTGGTGGTGATTATAAGTTCTGTTTTACTCGCGGTGAAGCGAATCACCTCGCTGTGCTCACCGAGCAATGCGTTCACTTTACTCACGCAGCGACCACAGCTTAGCCCCTGCAGAGCAAAGTGATATTGATGTCCAGCTTGGTAACCCAAGGTTTCAATGGTGGCGACGAGATCGCGCAGTGAAGTCTCGCTTTCTAAAGTAATTTCTTTAGGAGAAAGAGCAGTGATGTTCACGGGGTGCGCCTGATGCAGCGCCTTCTCCACTTTGCGCGCACAACCCATGCAGTTGAGTCCAGATAAAGGCAGGGTGTAATAGGTCATCTTTTGGTTCCCAACGAAAGAATGTGTTGAATACGATAAACCTTCCCTTCGGGGAAAGGTCAAGCATTCTTTTTGTGAGAAAAGAACGCCTGATTTGCCGCGCGAGATACGCGGATTAGGCGAGTGTAGAATGCGATATCCATGTTGTAGATTCGCTCTGCGGTGGTAAAATGTCGCCACTTTTATCCTTGAACGCGCAGCAATCACCTTGAATGCTGCCTTTTATCCCTAAGGAATTCTGATGACGGTTAAAACTCGTTTTGCTCCTAGCCCAACAGGCTACCTTCACGTTGGTGGTGCGCGCACCGCACTTTACTCTTGGTTGTTTGCAAAAAGCCAGGGTGGTGAATTCGTTCTGCGTATTGAAGATACTGATTTAGAACGTAACTCTCAGGAGGCGGTAGACGCCATCCTTGAAGGTATGCAATGGCTTGGACTGGAATGGAACGAAGGTCCTTACTTCCAGACACAACGTTTTGACCGTTACAACGAAATGGTTGATAAGCTGCTGGCGGAAGATAAAGCCTACAAATGTTACGCTTCCAAAGAGCTGCTGGACGAAGTGCGTGCAGAGCAAGAAGCAAACAAAGAGATGCCTCGTTACGATGCGGATCACCCGAAAATCAAAGCGGTTAACGAAGCGGCAAAAGAGGGCGACCCTTGTGTGATTCGTTTCCGCAATCCGAAATCGGGCAGCGTAGTGTTTGACGACCAAATTCGTGGTCGTATCGAAATCAGCAACAGCCAAATGGATGATCTCATCATCCGTCGTACCGATGGCTCACCAACCTACAACTTCTGTGTGGTGGTTGACGACTGGGATATGGGCATTACGCACGTGATTCGTGGCGAAGACCACATTAACAACACGCCTCGTCAAATTAACATCTATGAAGCTTTGGGCGCACCAGTACCGACTTTCGCTCACTGTGCAATGATTCTCGGCGACGACGGTGCCAAGCTGTCAAAACGCCACGGTGCGGTCTCGGTTATGCAGTATCGCGATATGGGTTACTTGCCAGTCGCTCTGAACAATTATTTAGTGCGATTGGGGTGGTCTCACGGTGACCAAGAAATCTTCTCACAAGAAGAGATGATCAATCTGTTTAGCCTGAATGCGATTTCAAAATCGGCTTCCGCGTTTAACACCGACAAACTGCTTTGGTTGAACAACCATTACATCAAAACCTCTGAGCCTGAGTATGTCGCTGAGCATCTTCAATGGCACTTAGATCAAAAAGGCATCAACAAAAACAACGGCCCTGTGATTACCGAGGTCATTAAACTGGTCGGTGAGCGTTGTAATACACTGGTTGAACTGGCTGACCAAATCGCTTACTTCTACCACGATTTCGATGCGTTTGACGCAGATGCCGCGAAGAAGCACCTGCGTGGTGTGGCAAAAGAGCCGCTTGAGCTTGCCTTGGCGAAAGTGGAAGCTCTGTCTGAGTGGACAACGGAAAACCTACACCAAGTGATTGCGGATGTGTGTACAGAGCTTGAGATCGGTATGGGCAAAATTGGTATGCCGCTGCGTGTTGCCGTGACTGGCGGTGGTCAGTCGCCATCGGTAGACGCTGTAATGCAACTGATTGGTAAAGAGCGCGTGGTTGCGCGTATTAAGATGGCTCTGGCGTTTATCGCTGAGCGTGAAGCCAACGCTCAATAAAAGCACTCTTCTAAAGTAAACCGCAGCCTGAGAGCTGCGGTTTTTTTATTCTATTTCAAACCAATACTATTGAGTCTTCCCATAAAGGTGAGGATTTCCAAGTTCTCTTTGTGCGCCTCCAATAGCGCTTTTTTTGTTTGCGAGTAAGCGGCGAGTTTACCGTACTTACTGATAGAGCGAACCACGGTTTTGTAGCGATACTCACCTTGGTCGTTCAGCTCTCGCCATTTAGCGATGTAGCAGGTGTCTCGGTTGTTTGGATCGCTTTGCGTTGGGCTCGGCTTATGAACAATTTTGGGTTCTAAACTGTGAGGTAAGCGTGTCATCAGATGTGGATCTTTAAGAAGACGACGCCAAAATTTGCCCCACATCTCTTTACCAAGTTCATTGCGCATCTTGATCGCTTTTTGTAGTGCTTTCTTTTCGCCCATTTTGATAAAACCGATCGAGCGATGCAGCACAGTATCGTCTGGAGTGTGGATGTGAATTTTAAAGGCGGTTCTGCCTTTAGAGATAAAACGGTGACCAGTGTTCGTTATCAGATTGCTCTTAGTCATAACTCTAACTAATACTTTTATTAATATTTGTTTAGAGTAAGAAAATATTAGAAATAATTAAAGTAGTAAAAGCCTAACTAACGCAAAATTTTGCATGGGCATCAGAAAATTGCTGAGGTATCTATAGAAAATAAAAGACTGGTAGCTAGGCTAACCAGTCTTCATGCGATATGGCGCTCCCAACAGGATTTGAACCTGTGACCTGCCCCTTAGGAGGGGGCTGCGCTATCCAGCTGTGCCATGGGAGCGAAGTAGTATCATTCTACTAGAGAAATATCAAACTTTAAACTTATCCTTTGATTTTAAAGCGGTTTGTGCATTACGTCGCCAATTTGAATACTGGTGGCCAAATCGGGCTGATCCACAGTAAGCTCTGCTTCATTTTCGTAAACTCGCGAAACTGTCAGAGTAATGTCACTTTGCGATACCTTGTTGCGCGGCAAGCCATATTGGTCGATGAAGGCGGCAGTATGCCAAAGCTGCAACTTATCGCCTTGACGCACTCCGTGTATGCGGCCGAGATCCATCGTCACAGTGTTCCCAAACACCGCAACCACCTCCGGCAGAGTGATCTTACAGGCGACCTCGGCTTCCATGTCGAGCATGATATTGCGGCTTACACGCAGCATCATTTCGCCAAAAGTGGATGCCCAAAAGCGAGCGCTACGAGTGTCCACTTGGCTGGTTTTGGCAAAGGGCCATTTTGCGACTTCACGATAACTCTTCGCGTAAATTTCGTTGCCGGTTTTACCGTCATAGATTTTCATTTCTAGCGCAAACTGGCGGTTGATCACGTCATCGACCAATAGTTTGGATTCGATTGTGGCAGTGAGGTCGGTAATTTCACCACCGATGATGTATTGAGCACCTGCATCTTGGGCTATCATTTTGATTCGTTCAGGGTTGCGCCTATCTATCGCATAGTCGGTGGTGCCAACTGCGACGAAGCTTTTCGATTGTTGATCAAACTGCTTGTTGAGCACTTGGCTGAAATCATCACCTACCTTATAGATTTGCCCCATCACCGCTTGTTGTGGGGAAAGCAACTCGACGTTGCCGACCAGCAGCGTCTTTTTGTATTGGCTGACATGGCAACCATTTGCCGATGGATAGATATCGACTCGGGCTTTAATCTCAACCTTGTTGCCACGTTTGCGCTGGGACTCGATTAAGATGTAGCGTACTTCATGGTTAGTAAACTGATATTCTGTGCGACCATCTTCTAAATAGGGGCGTAAGTTACTCAGGCTACCTATGTCGGCACCGGAAAACGTCACTGCTTTATACAAGGCATCTTCCAGAGCGTGTATCCGCGCTACTTCTTCGGAGGAAACAATGGTGGCAACCCCTGTGACTTCGTACCAAGATGCATGAGCTTTGATGGAGGGAAGTATCATCAAAGTTATTGAAATAAAAACAAGTATAAGTTTTTTCATTACAGTATTACCAAGTGGGTACAAATATTGCTTTACATTTTCAGCTGTATTTGGATGTCGTTTTCGTCTTATCGCAGAGATAGAAAAGCAAAGACTGTTCCAAGATTGTAAACCAGCAGGAATACAAAAGCAGTCTTATTGGACATCTGAGATTATCTGGAGACTAACCCATGAAAAAATGGCTTGTTGTCGCGTCTGTTATGGCCTTGAGCTCATGCGCGTACTCACCGATTTACAACGGTAAAGAACCTTACTCGGGTAGTCAGTTTATGCTGATGGAAAGCCCTCGTCATACCATGGATTTTTTCGTGGAAAGTTTGACGGAAGATTTGATCCTTTCAAATACTAGTGTTTCTGCACGAACCCCGATCGCCGTTACCTCCTTTGTCGACCTGCAAAACATGGATGCCACTAACTGGCTAGGGAATTCGGTTTCCGAAGGATTTATTTATCAGTTGCAGCGTCGTGGTTTTAAAGTGGTGGATTTCAAAACCACGGGTTCGATTCAGGTTACCCAGCAGGGCGATTTTGCTTTGAGTCGTGATTGGAAAGATTTAGCCCAAGAGCAAGAGATTCAATACGTATTGACGGGCACGATGTTACGCCAAGAAGGCGGTGTGTTGGTCAATGCTCGCGTGGTCGGCATGCAAACACGAGTGGTGGTTGCTTCGGCGCAAGGTTTCCTCCCTGCGGATCGAATTGGCCGCGACTTAGATACGCTAAACAGTATTCGTACTCAAGATGGTGTGATTATTCGCTCCGATCCAACGATCCGTCAGCCTTACACGGTTATCTTGCGTCCATAGGAGTTGGTAATGAAAAAGTTCTTATTTCTCTTGGCTGCTTTTTTGCTTAGTGCTTGTCAGCCATTGCAACAAATTCGTCAGGAAGAGATCTTGGTGGCCGTTGGTTACGCCAGCATCAGTGAACAAACCGGACGAAACGACGAAGAGAAGCGGGTGCGTGCAATGAGAGCTTCAAAAATTGATGCATACCGCGAACTGGCTGAGCAAGTGTACGGCATGCGTGTCAGCGGTCGAGCGCAGTTAGAGGACCAACGACTTGGTGTCGAGAGCACCTCCGGCGCGGTCGATGGGGTTATACGCGGAGCCGAGGTAGTACGCAGTTATCCTGTTGGGGATAGTTATGTCACTGAACTGCGGTTAGACATTCGTAAAATGGACAAGCTACGTGACTACGGTGAAGTGCAACAAGTGCCGGAGAAACGTCAGCAAACACTTTTCTAGACAGTCCAATAAAGATAAGCAGCAGATAATCTCTACTCAGGCGGCCCACACATGGGTCGCTTTTTTTGTTTAGTCATTCTGGATAAAACAAGGTCAGTATGGATAAAACAACGAATAGCAAAACGAATAGCAACGGGAAACGGGAGTTGATAAGTGGGTCGTCAAGCCGTGTGACGAGAAATAGGAGTTTGCTTTAGGCTTTGATATTGGTACCTAAAGTCGAAATGGTATGGGTTTTACCGCCAGCGTTGTAAGTCATGCCGACTTTTCCGTGGCTTTGCTGAAGCATGTTGTTGAGTTTGTTAAAACTGGATTGGGCTCGATTAAGTGCATCGCCATTGATCTGATTGATCTGCTGGCAATCAAGAATGATCGATTGAATACTGGCGACCTTCTGCTTTAATTGAGGATCTTCGGTAAGCTGCTTGACGTGCGGGTGAGAGGCAATGCGATGGTCGGTTTGTTGTAGTCGACCAATGAGCGTCATTTTTTCTTTGGCAATTTTCTCAATATCAACAGATACACGGCTAGCAATTACTTTGCTTTCCTGTTCCAGCAATAAAGAGAGAGCTTTAGCGCTTTCGTATTGAAATTCCACTAAATCAACTAAAGCAGCCATGATTACCTACCTTGACTACGCTTTGATACGATCAGACAGTTCGTTTTCAAATTTCATCATATTATCAGCTAGCTTTTCAGGATCGACTTTGTAAGAGCCATTTGCAATGGCTTCTTTGATCGCGGCAACTTTTGCTGCGTCAAATGCCGGTTTGGCGGCCATATCCTGATGAAGCTGCCCAATATCGCGACTTTGCTGACTCAGCGACACGGCGTCTTGTGCGACTGGACTCTTTTTCGCTTCGGTGCGCGTCTCCGCCAACGAGCTAGAGTCTGTACGCGCAGCGCTACGACTATTCGTCGTCATCACTTGCCCTGAACGTATGTTATCGATACTTGCCATATATAAACCTTAATTACGAAGTAATTGAACTCGTACACACAGTATCGACACAATAAGCCAATACTTTAGAAAAAATTTGCCTTTTGTTTAACTAGCAGGAATCGGGCCTGAATTCAACGATGCTTATCTTACCACTTCAGTAAATTAAGGCACAAAACGGTTAGAACTGAACCGTGACCTCGGCAATGCCGCTGACAATGCCTTCGATTATACGTTGTGATTTGTCATTTTTCACTCTGACCTGTTCACCTGCCGCGCCATCTTGTAGTGCGGTCCCCTGAGTTGTGATGACCATCCCATCTTGGCTGGCTTTAATTATCACTTTTTCATTCCGGCACACGACACAGACATCACCTCGTTCTATCACGTCTCCCAAGCGAACTGTGCGTTTGACTTTCGCCCCAACCACTTGTGAGCTTTCAGCAAAACCTTCTTTGCGAAAGCGCTGTAACTCGATCATCTCGTGGTTGACATCGCTAAGGGAGACAATCTCTCCTCGGGCAAGGGTTCGTGTGGCAACCACCATAGGGATAGCTATGGACAAACGGACTGGCACATAGACTTTCCAATCGTCGGGAGGGCATTCAACCAGTACATTAATATTGCTGCGATTAGCGTTATCTGAATTGGCACTTGTGCTCAAAGCAACCGGGCAATCGGTAGCTTTTATTCTACTATCTATATTAGCGGCACTCACCGACAACTCTCCACCGACGGGTTGTTCGACATTGGCTAAAATATGCTCTTCCGCCGCTAACTGTATCTGTTTTATTTGATTTTCTGTGGCTGCGTGAGCAAAAAAACTAAACAAAGTTAGCAAAATGCCGATAGACTTAGCGTAACTTTTGAAGAAAGCTCTACACTTAGAGATGGTAAATGAATATAAACAAGTATTAGAGTGTGCCATTCTGTTTCTCTGGTGTTATGCAGTTGTAATTAGAGTATCACTTTTAATCGAAAAGTTTGAGTTTGAGATGGAGATGAGCTTATGACGGGTATTCTTGATTCTGTGAATCAGCGTACGCAACTCGTCGGTCAGAATCGATTGGAATTGTTGACCTTTCGTTTAATGGGCCGCCAGCGTTATGGTATTAACGTGTTTAAAGTAAAAGAAGTCCTGCAATGCCCTAAGCTTACTTCAATGCCAAATCTGCACCGTTTAGTTAAAGGTGTTGCTCATATCCGTGGCCATACGGTTTCTGTCATCGATTTGAGTTTGGCGATTGGTGGCCGGCCAACAACCGACATCGACAAATGTTTTGTTGTTATCGCGGAGTTCAACCGAACAATTCAAGCGTTTTTAGTTACTTCGGTTGAGCGCATAATCAACATGCATTGGGAAGCGATTCTGCCACCGCCAGAAGGGGCAGGCAGAGCCAACTACCTGACCGCAGTCACCAACATTGACAATGAACTGGTTGAAATTCTCGACGTTGAGAAAATCCTTGCAGAAATTGCGCCAGTGGATGAAACCATGGATTCTTCCATCGGTGAAGAGATCGCCAAAGTCGAGACGGAAAAAGCTCTGGTTCGTCGCATTTTGATCGCCGATGACTCCACGGTTGCGCGTAAACAGGTGGAGCGTGCTATCACCAATATCGGCTTTGACTGTGTCTCGGTGAAAGACGGCAAAGAAGCGTATGATAAGTTGTTAGAAATGGCGGCTGAAGGACCAATTAGAGATCAAATTTCTCTGGTGATCTCAGATATCGAAATGCCAGAAATGGACGGCTACACGCTGACGGCAGAAATTCGCCGCAATGCGGATTTGAAAGATTTGTATGTTATTCTTCACTCGTCACTGAGCGGTGTTTTTAACCAAGCGATGGTGGAGAGAGTGGGTGCAAATGCGTTTATCGCGAAATTTAACCCAGATGAACTTGGGAATGCGGTTAAAACTGCACTAACAAAATAAAAGAGACATTAATGACTGCTATTACAATCAGTGATCAAGAGTATCGCGACTTCAGCCGTTTTTTGGAATCTCAGTGTGGTATCGTGCTGGGCGACAGCAAGCAGTATTTGGTACGCAGTCGTCTTAGCCCGTTAGTAACCAAATTTAAGCTCGCTTCGTTGTCTGATTTGTTGAGAGACGTCGTCACGGGGCGTAACCGAGAGCTGCGTGTTGCCGCCGTTGATGCAATGACAACCAACGAAACTCTGTGGTTTAGGGATACCTATCCGTTTACTGTTTTGGCGGAAAAACTTTTACCTGAGATTGCGGTAAACAAACGTCCGATAAAAATTTGGTCTGCCGCCAGTTCATCAGGACAAGAACCGTATTCAATGGCGATGACGGTGCTGGAAACACAGCAGCGTAAGCCTGGTATGCTGCAAAGTGTATCGATTACGGCAACTGATATCTCTGCCAGCATGTTGGACATGTGTCGGGCCGGGATTTACGATAATTTGGCCTTGGGGCGTGGGTTGTCCCCGGAACGCCGTCGCACCTTTTTTGAAGACACGGGCGATGGTCGCATGAAGGTCAAAGACAACGTTAAGCGCTTGGTTAATTTTCGCCCGCAGAATTTGATGGACAGCTACGCTTTGTTGGGTAAGTTCGACATTATTTTTTGCCGTAACGTGTTGATTTATTTTTCACCGGATATGAAGTCGAAAGTATTGAACCAAATGGCGAACAGTTTGAACCCCGGTGGCTACTTGTTGCTTGGTGCTTCAGAGTCGTTGACAGGTTTAACTGACCGATTTGAAATGGTCCGCTGTAACCCCGGTATCATCTACAAATTGAAATAGTGGAAACCGTTTATTTTCCTTTGCAAACTAGCCTGACTTGTTGTCAGGCTTTTTATTTGCCCTTTCTCTGTTTTTTCTCTCTCCCCTTTTCTTGAGCCTGTATCCGTCTGCGTATATCTTTAGTTTGAGTCTGGGTATGCGGAACTACGACATTCCATCTGCATACTTGGCTTAGTAATTGCTAACTTTTCATGGACTGAATAAATTTAAATTGTACGCATTGGCACGCTCTTTGCTTTTATTTGGTTAGTAACGGTCAGTTCTTTTTGTAGAGGCGCATATGGCTATCTCCTTTGACAATGCACTAGGCATCCACCAGTACACGGTGGGAGTACGTGAACGCAATGCCGAGGTTATCTCGACCAACATTGCGCAAGCGAACACGCCTGGATACAAAGCAAGAGGTTTAGACTTTGCGAAGGAATTACAGGCGGCAAGTTCGGGGGCAAGCATTGGTCTTAGCCGAACGGACAGTCGGCATATTCCTGCCACTACAACGGTGATGGGGGAAAAGCTTTATCGCCTTCCGACCCAACCGGACACCGGAGACGGCAACACAGTGGATTTGGATTTAGAGCGTAACCTGTTCATGCAAAACCAGATTCGCCATCAAGCCTCACTGGATTTTCTGGGCGGCAAATTCAAGAACTTAACCAAAGCACTTAAAGGAGGTAACTAGATGAGCTTATTCAATGTGTTCAATGTAACTGGTTCTGCAATGAGTGCTGAGTCTGTTCGTCTTAATACCACTTCAAGTAACTTGGCTAACGCCGACAGTGTCAGTAGCTCTGCAAAAGACACTTACAAAGCGCGCCATGCTGTGTTTGGTGCTGAGTTAAGTAATGCCATGTATAACCGTGGCGATACAGTGCCAGTACAAGTACTTGGTATTGTGGAAAGTGATAAGCCGTTGACCGCGGAATATAACCCTGAACATCCATTGGCAAATGATGAAGGTTACATTTACAAACCGAACGTCAATGTCATGGAAGAAATGGCCAATATGATTTCTGCCTCCCGTTCATACCAAACGAATGTTCAGGTAGCAGATGCGAGTAAACAAATGCTGCTGCGTACGCTGCAGATGGGTCAATAAGGATAAGGAGTTAACGTATGGCCGGAATCAATAACATTGGTCAAAGCGGCTTGTCCTATATCGACCAGCTTAAGAGTTTGCAAGAGAGCAATAAGCCGACGGCAACAACGGGTAAACAGGATCTTAAACAAGAGGACTTTTTATCCCTGCTGACTAAGCAATTGGCTCAACAGGACCCTTTTAAGCCGGTCAGTAATGACCAGATGATTGCGCAAATGGCTTCATTTGCAACCGTTGATGGCATTGGCAAGATGAACACTCAGTTTGAGAGTCTCAACTCGTCAATGACGTCCAACCAAGCATTGCAAGCGTCTTCTTTAGTGGGGCGTGATGTGTTGGTGCCAGGTGCGGCGGGTATGAAGCAGGAGGAGGCAGGCATGCCTGCCATGGTCAAACTACCACAAGCCATGGATAACGTGATTGTGCGAGTGGAAAACGAGATTGGCCAGTTAATTCGTACCTTTGAGGTAGGGGCGAAACCTGCAGGTGATAACCGTGTCGAATGGGACGGTAAAGATGAAAACGGTAATCCATTGCCGGCTGGCAAATACAAAGTGAAAGCATCCGGTTTGCTGGATGGTCAGGCGACTGACTTCCCGGTTTCAACCTATGCTAACGTGAACAGTGTTCTGCTGGGTAAAGGCGATGGTAACGTACTGCTCAATCTGGCTGGCTTTGATTCGCCAGTTCGACTTGCTGAAGTACTAGAAGTTGGCAAAGCGTAATCTACGCTGGCTGGATTAAGGAGATTTTGGAATGTCATATGTATCTTTAAGCGGTTTGTCCGCAGCTCAGTTAGATCTGAACACCACGAGTAACAACATTGCCAACGCCAACACATACGGCTTTAAGGAGTCACGTGCTGAGTTTGGCGATGTTTACTCAAATTCTCTGTTTACCAATGCGAAAACCACGGCTGGCGGTGGTGTTCAAGCAAACCAAGTGGCGCAGCAATTCCATGAAGGTTCCAGTGTTTACACTAATAACCCAATGGATTTGCGTATTAGCGGTACGGGTTTCTTTGCCGTGGCAAAAGATAGAATGGTGCCGAATCAGAACGAGCTAACCCGTAACGGTGCTTTTCACCTCAACAAGAACAACTACATGGTCACGGCAAATGATGAATATTTGCTGGGCTATCAGGTTGATCCAGCGAGCGGCGATGTCACCTCGTATGAACCACAACCTATTAACATTCCGGCGGAATTTGGCAAGCCAAAACAGACGGCAAATGTAACGGTTGGAGTGAACTTGCCAGCAAGTGGTGCGCTTAAAGATCCTCTCGCGTTTAACTTTGAGGATCCTGATACTTATAACCGTTCAACGTCTTCAACTATTTATGACTCAATGGGTCAGTCGTACAAACTGACGACTTACTACCTGAAAGATCAGACTCAACCAAATACTTGGCAAACCTACTACACGGTAACGGATAGCCAAGGAGAGAAGCCAGTCAACATCACAGGTGGTGATGCAACTAACGCAACGGGTCATGTTGGGCACACGATTAAGTTCAACAATGATGGTACGCTTGCCAGCTTAAACAATGGGCAGCCGATTGTGACTGACCAACTCGGTGCGGGCGTTAACCCAATTGACATGAATGGTGGCGATCCGACGCAAGTACTGAACTTTGACCTCAACTCTTCCACCCAGTTTGCCGCTCCGTTTGAGCTGACGAAGTTTGACGAAGATGGCGCGACAACGGGCTTCTTAACCAAAGTGGACTTTGATGAAAGTGGCAGTATCTACGGCACTTATTCAAATGGTGAGAGTGTCACTTTAGGTCGAGTGGCGTTAGTTCGTGTACCGAATGAGCAAGGTTTGGACAAAAAAGGCGGCACTCAGTGGAACTCTACCAACAACTCTGGGGATAAAATCTGGGGTGAATCGAACAAAGGTTCATTTGGTACCGTTTCTAGTGGCTCTTTGGAGCAGTCCAACATCGATATGACGCAAGAATTGGTGGATCTGATTTCAGCTCAGCGTAACTTCCAAGCAAACTCACGTGCGCTTGAAGTGCACAACCAGTTGCAACAGAATATCTTGCAGATCCGTTAATCTTTTTATTCATGACATTCATCTGGTGCTTAACCTGGACGACCTCACCCAGGTTAAGCCTTATTTCTTCTCTACCCCTTAACTATCATCTCGATTGCCTCTTGCTTGCCGCCCGGCATGCCGCTGAGTAATTTTCCGACCAATGTGTTTGCCTCTTGCTTACATTTCCAATGCATCCATTTGATATTTAAATGAAAAATAAACTGGCATGATGATTGCTTTTCTGAACCTAGAATTCGATTTCAGGAGCAGATTATGGATCGTGCACTCTTTCTAGCCATGAGCGGCGCTAAACAAAATATGCAAGCGTTGCAACTGCGTGCCAATAACCTAGCAAACGTCAGTACCACTGGCTTTCGAGCCGATTTGGCACAAGCTCGGTCAATGCAAGCGTATGGCGAAGGCTTACCGACTCGTGTATTTAGCATGACGGAGCGTCCAGGACATAATTTTGCTCAGGGCAGTGTGATCACCACAGGTCGTGATATGGACATTACTGTTGAAGGTGATGGCTGGATTGCGGTCATGGACAAAATTGGCAAAGAGGGGTTGACCCGCAACGGCAATCTGAAAGTGGATCAAAATGGTTTACTGACCAATGCTAACGGACATCTGGTGCTTGGCGAAGGCGGTGCACCGATCACGATTCCTTTACCAATCAGTAAGATAGAAATTGGCAGAGATGGCACCATTTCTATCTTGCCGCAAGGTGCACCGGCCGAAGAAATGGAACAGATCGACCGTGTGAAGCTTGTCAAAACTGACAACAGCACGCTGTTTAAAGATACCAACGGACTGTTCCGTCACAAAGATCCCAATCAAGCGTACGACGCCGATGCCACCGTACAGATCATGACTGGTGCGATTGAAGGTAGCAACGTGAATGCCGTCGGCGAGATGACCGCGCTGATTGACCTGCAAAGACAATTTGAAATGCAGGTGAAAATGATGAGCACGGCAGAAGAGCTGGACAAAGCGTCCGATTCACTGCTTCGTATGAGCTAACAGAGTAAGGGTTAAATTATGCATCCGGCACTATGGGTAAGTAAGACAGGGCTCGACGCTCAGCAAACCAACATTGCAACCATTTCAAACAACCTGGCTAACGCCTCAACCATCGGTTTTAAAAAGAGTCGTGCGGTGTTTGAAGATCTATTCTATCAAAACATCAATCAGCCTGGTGGCCAATCGTCACAAAATACGGAACTGCCAAGCGGCCTAATGCTTGGTGCGGGTTCGAAAGTGGTGGCAACGCAAAAAGTGCACACCCACGGCAATGCGCAAACGACGACCAACGCACTGGATTTGATGGTGGAAGGGGATGGCTTTTTCCAAATTACCATGCCCGACGGCAATATTGGTTATACCCGCAATGGCCAGTTTACTCTTAATGGTGAAGGGGTGGTGGTGACTTCCGGATCCGGTTACCCGCTTGAACCAGAAATTGTCATTCCTGAAGATGCCATCTCAATTACCGTCGGTACCGATGGTGAAGTGTCAGTTCGAGTCCGTGGTCAGCAAAATAACCAGGTGGTTGGGCAGATTACCATCACCGACTTTGTCAACCCGGGCGGTTTAGAGCCGATTGGTCAGAACCTTTACTTACCTACAGGCGCGAGTGGTGATCCACAGCAAGGGGTTCCGGGTCTCGATGGGCTTGGCGAAGTGCGTCAGTCAATGCTGGAAACCTCGAACGTTAATGTGACGGAAGAGCTGGTGAATATGATCGAAGCACAACGCGTCTACGAGATGAACTCAAAAGTGATCTCGTCAGTTGACAAGATGATGAGCTTCGTTAACCAGCAGTTGTAATCGTACTTAGCTTGAGATGAAAAGGGGTAGTGCTATGAAACGCTTAAGTCTGATTGCATTAGTGGCAGTGATGAGCGGTTGTACGATGTTAGAACCGATCGAAACCAGCGAAGTGAGCCAAGCCACGACCGTCGTGGATGCGGTTGAAGGTGACAAATCGAAAGACGAAAGCACAGGCATTGTTGATACCTTGCGTGGTCGTAGCGATCCGGTCGCTGGCGACCCGGCTTGGGCACCCATCCATCCAAATCAAAAGCCCGAGCATTACGCTGCGGCTACGGGTTCCCTGTTTAGCGTCGATCACATCTCCGACCTGTATGATGATTCCAAACCGCGTGGTCTAGGCGATATTATTACCGTGTTGTTAGATGAAACCACCAATGCGTCAAAAAGTGCCAATGCCGGATTATCCAAAAGTAATGATGCGAGCATGGATCCTTTGCAAGTGGGGGGAGAAGAGCTGAAAATAGGTGGAAAATACAACTTTTCCTACAACTTGAGCAACGCTAACAGCTTTACTGGTGACGCTTCTGCCAATCAGAGTAACAGCATCAGCGGTTCAATCACGGTCGAAGTGATTGAAGTGCTGGCAAACGGCAATCTTGTTATTCGCGGCGAGAAGTGGCTAACCCTCAATACCGGTGACGAGTACATTCGTCTTAGCGGTACCATTCGTCCCGACGATATCGATTTTGACAACACAATTGCGTCAAACCGCGTCTCTAACGCAAGAATTCAATACTCTGGGACTGGAACTCAGCAAGATATGCAGCAGCCTGGATTCTTGGCACGATTCTTTAATGTCTCTCTTTAAGTGGCAAACCAGTGGCAATTGAATATGGTCACTGGTTGAGAGAGGAAGGTAAGTTAAGATGAAAAAATTCACCCTGATACTAATGAGTCTGTTAATGACGGTGACTTCGGCTCAAGCGGCGCGCATCAAAGATGTTTCCCAAGTCGCGGGGGTAAGAAGTAACCAACTAGTGGGCTATGGCCTAGTATCTGGCTTGCCGGGCACTGGGGAATCGACACCGTTTACCGAACAGAGCTTTAACGCCATGTTGCAAAACTTCGGCATTCAATTGCCTGCGGGCACCAAGCCGAAGATCAAAAACGTTGCCGCCGTGATGGTAACCGCGGAATTGCCACCTTTCTCTAAACCCGGGCAACAAATCGACATTACCGTTTCATCGATCGGCAGTGCGAAAAGCCTGCGCGGCGGCACCTTGCTGCAAACCTTCCTCAAAGGTCTCGATGGGCAAGTTTATGCCGTTGCACAAGGCAATCTAGTGGTGAGCGGTTTTAGTGCTACTGGGGCTGATGGTTCGAAAATTGTCGGTAATAACCCAACAGTCGGGATTATTTCCAACGGCGCGATGGTTGAGCGTGAAGTACCTACGCCGTTTGGTCGTGGTGACTTTATCACCTTTAACCTGCTTGAATCCGATTTCACCACCGCGCAGCGTATGGCCGATGCGGTCAATAATTTCCTAGGCCCTCAAATGGCTTCTGCCGTTGACGCAATGTCAGTACGCGTTAGAGCACCACGTGACATCAGTCAGCGCGTTGCTTTTCTTTCTGCGATTGAAAACTTAGAGTTTGACCCAGCCGATGGTGCAGCCAAAATCATTGTCAACTCGCGCACGGGTACCATTGTGGTCGGCAAACATGTGCGTTTGAAGTCAGCGGCAGTGACGCACGGCGGCATGACGGTCGCCATCAAAGAGAATCTCAGTGTGAGCCAGCCGAACTCATTTGGTGGTGGTAACACTGTGGTAGTACCTAATTCCGATATCTCAGTAACGGAAAAGGAGGGCAAAATGTTCAAGTTTGAACCGGGGTTGACATTGGACGACTTAGTACGTGCGGTCAATCAGGTCGGCGCTGCTCCTTCGGATCTGATGGCGATTTTGCAAGCGCTCAAGCAAGCAGGTGCGATTGAAGGACAACTGATCATCATCTGATGGTTCGGAGAGGCAAGCATGATCAACAACGCAAATGACATCGGTTTTATTCACGACATCAGTAGCTTAGACAAGCTACGCCAACAAGCAGTTGGTGGTGATGAGGCGCATGAACAGGAAGCGCTGAAAGCGGCGGCCAAACAGTTTGAATCGATTTTCACCTCAATGCTGTTTAAATCGATGCGCGATGCTAATGCGGGCTTTGAATCGGATCTGATGAATAGCCAAAACGAGCAGTTCTATCGTCAGATGCTGGATGAGCAGATGGCCAGCGAACTGAGTTCATCTGGATCATTGGGTTTAGCGGACATGATTGTTGCCCAGCTTAGCGCGAACAAAGGCGTAGATAAAAATGAGCTAGCGATGCGAGAAGCCGGCAAAGAAGCGCCATTGAGAATGCCTGTCAATACCAGTAAAGCGCGTGAGATTGAGCAACGCTTAATCGAATCGGGTGAACTGAGTCGCAAAGAGATGGCTCGCTTTGACTCACCAGAGTCGTTCGTTCAGTCGATGCGTCCTTATGCTGAGCGTGCCGCCAAAACCTTGGGTGTCGAACCTAGTTTACTGTTAGCTCAAGCGGCGCTAGAAACGGGATGGGGACAGAAGGTTGTGAAAAATGCCCGCAACAGCAGTAATAACCTGTTTAACATCAAGGCGGATCGCAGTTGGCAAGGTGAGCAAGTGCGCACGCAAACACTCGAATTCCATGACAATACGCCAGTGAAAGAGACCGCGTCCTTCCGCGCTTATAACTCGTTTGCAGACAGCTTCAACGATTATGTGGCGTTCCTCAATCAAAACCCTCGTTATCAAGTGGCTTTGCAGCATAATGGCGACTCTGAAGCGTTTATCCGTGGTATTCACCAAGCTGGATACGCCACCGATCCTGATTACGCTGAGAAGATACTCAGCGTAAAAGAACGGATAGAAAACATGTAAACTCCACGCGAGGGCCTGAGTAAAATCAGGCCCTTATTCTTTGTGCAAACAGCGCTTTCCTCTGTTGGCATATCTTTTGCTTTATTGTGTTCAGGTACTCAGTTTTTACTGATTTGATTGAGTTTTTGGGGGCACGTATGGCGTCGGATCTTCTGAATGTAGGTACTCAGAGTGTACTTACGGCTCAGAGACAGTTAAACACCACCGGTCATAACATTTCTAATGTCAATACAGAAGGTTATAGCCGTCAGTCTGTGGTTCAGGCGACCAACGACCCACGTCAATTTGGCGGTTCTACGTTTGGTATGGGCGTGCATGTGGAAAATGTTCGCCGCTCATGGGACCAATTTGCCGTCAATGAACTGAATCTCTCTGCCACTAATTATGCCAACAAGAGCGATGTCGAAGCCAACCTAGAGATGCTCTCCGGTATGCTCTCTTCTGTGGCGTCGAAGAAAATTCCAGAAAACCTTAATGAATGGTTTGATGCCCTAAAAACGTTGGCAGACAGCCCAAACGACATTGGTGCGCGTAAAGTGTTGCTTGAAAAGGCGCGAATTATTGCCGAAACGGTAAACGGTTTTCACGAAACGGTTCGACAGCAGTATGACGTGACCAACAAAAAGTTGGATATGGGCATCGAACGCATCAACCAGATCGCGGTGGAAATTCGTGACATTCATCGCTTAATGATGCGCACCCCGGGGCAGCACAATGACTTGATGGACCAGCATGAAAAGTTGGTTAAAGAGCTGTCTGAGTACACCAAAGTCACCGTTACGCCACGCTCAAATGCGGAAGGTTTCAATATTCATATCGGTAACGGCCACACTTTGGTCTCGGGTACGGAAGCAAGTCAACTTAAGATGATTGGCGGCTACCCAGACGTTCATCAACGCCGTCTCGCCATCTACGAAGGGAATTCACTAAAACCGATTAAAAGTGTTGCCTTAGACGGCAAACTCGGCGCCATGCTGGATATGCGTGACAATCAGATCCCCCATGTTATGGATGAAATGGGCAGAATGGCGGCGGCATTTTCGAATGAAGTTAACCTGTTACAAAAGCAAGGTCTGGATCTACGCGGCAACATTGGTGGGTTGATTTTTACCGATGTCAACTCGGAGTTAATTGCCAAATCGCGCGCGGTGGCTGCGCCGGATTCAACGGCTGAAGTTGCCGTCTTCATCAATGACATTGCCGCCTTACAGGGCGGCGAGTATGCCCTGCGCTATGATGGCAGTAACTACACCGTGACCAAACCGTCTGGTGAAACCGTTACGGTTTCACTCGATTCTGCTAAGTCCGCTTTCTATCTGGACGGCATGCGGGTTGAAGTGCGCAACGAACCGAAATCCGGTGAAAAGATCCTCTTGCGCCCGACGCGCAATTCAGCGGCACAGATGAAGGTGCAAACCAATGATGCCAATGCCATTGCCGCGCAGAGCTACGAAGCGTCCACCACTTTTGCCCAAGGTACCGCCCAGTTCAATATTTTGGCTGCGGGTGACTTGCGTGAATTTGAAGTGATTGTATCGCCTAAAGGCGACCAGTTTGCAGTGATTGACACCAAAGGTAACGTGGTGCGCAGCCCTGCGCCTTATCCACCAAAAGGGCCAATTTCTGTAGTGCTGCCTTCGAACCATCCTAGCTACAAAGACGGCAAGGAGACGGTGTTTGAGTTGACCACCGGTGCGCTGGCAAACGATAAGTTCACGGCAAACCTTGTCCCCTCGGATGGTGATAACGGCAATTTGCGAAAAATGCAGCAAATTCAGTTGGATAAAAAAATGGACGGCAATAAGTCGACCATTTTGGATGTGTATCACAACCTCAATACCAACGTTGGATTACGCAACTCAACGGCAACGCGCCTCGCGAACATCGCCCAGCATGAGAATGAAGCGGCGCAAGAGAGAGTGGCGGCGATTTCTGGGGTCAACTTGGATGAAGAAGCGTCCAACATGATGCGTTTTCAGCAAGCCTACATGGCGTCGTCCCGCATCATGCAGGCCGCCAACGATACCTTTAACACCATTTTGCAATTGCGATAGAGAGGAGACGGTAGATGATTTCACGTATTGCCAGCTTCCATAACTATCAGTCCGTTCAGAATGACTTGCGCCGAATGGAAAATAAAATCCATCACAATCAAGCGCAACTGGCTTCGGGCAAAAAGTTGCTCTCGCCGAGCGATGATCCGCTGGCGACGCACTACATCCAAAACATTGGCCAGCAGGCTGAGCAACTAAAACAGTATTTAGACGCGATTGTGCTGGTGCGCAACCGCCTAGAACAGCATGAAGTGAATGTGGCAAACCAAGAGCAGTTTGCTGATGAAGCCAAACGCACGGTAATGGAAATGATTAACGGTGCTTTGTCGCCGGAAGATCGAATGGCCAAAAAACGTGAAATAGAGGAACTGGCAAACAATTTCCTCTATCTGGCAAACGCACAGGATGAATCCGGCAACTACACCTTTGCCGGAACCAAATCGAAGACCCAGCCTTTTTTCCGCGATTACGATGGCAGCGTCACCTATTCCGGTGACGACTATCAGCGCAAAATGCGTATTTCGGCCAGTTTAGAAATGGCGATGAACGATCCGGGCAGCAAGTTGTTTATGGATATCCCGAACCCATTTGGTGATTACGAACCCGAATACCAGCTGCAAAATGCCTCTGAACTGCTGCTCGATAAAGCAGTTAATGAGGACTATTTCGACAAGTCGACTTATCGTGTCACTTTTGTTGATATGAGTAATGGCAAATGGGGCTATCAGTTGGAGAAAGATGGCAGTGTGGTGGCCGCCGATGAGTTTAACGCCAGCACTGGGATCAAATACAACGATTTGACGATTGATTTGCGTGGGCAAATCAAACGGGGAGATGTGATCGAGCTTAAACCTCGTGAACATTTCTCGATTTTTGACAGTTTTAAAAATGCGGCGAAGTATTCCGACGCCCCAGTCTCGGATGCCAACGCGACAGCGAAGTTGCATCAGGTGACTGAGGAGTTTCATGCGGCTTTTATCCATTTAAACAAAGCCCGTACTGATATTGGTGCGCGCCTCAGTACCTTGGATATCCAAGAGCAGCAGCATGAAGACTTCAATTTATCTCTGAGCAAAGCTAAGAGTAACTTTGAAGATTTGGACTACTCCAAAGCAATTATTGAGTTCAATGAGAATTCCAGAGCATTGCAAGCTTCGCAGCTCGCGTTTGGTAAAACCAAAGATCTGACTCTGTTTAACTACTTATAAATGTTCAATATAAGTGGTGGCTGATTCGTTTTGCCGCCTCGATTGATGCCTTATGTGCCAAGCCTTAAGCGCGGATAGAGATGGAATAAGATTGCCGCTTTGAAGTTCGCCTTTAAAAACGGCAAAGCGGCAAGGTGGCAAACCTGAATGGCAACACCGAGATAAGTGCCAAAGGACAAAGGTTGTCTTGATTTTATTTGTTTAACTATTTGTTTTAAATGAATTTAAAAAAATAAGATGGCGATATGAAAAATTGGCACACAAATTGAATTAGATAATTCAGAGTGGATTTACCTGGTTCTAAAAGCTGCCCAAGGCAGTTTTGGCAAGTAATTACGGTCAGTGCTTTTCCAAATGAGAGTAAAGCTGGCCGCTTCGCAGGAGCTTGCGAACTCAGAAGGAGAGCAAAATGGCTGTAACAGTAAGTACTAACGTTTCCGCGATGACCGCCCAACGTTACTTAAACAAAGCGACAGATGAGTTGAACACCTCAATGGAACGTTTGTCATCTGGTCACAAAATTAACAGTGCCAAAGACGACGCAGCCGGTCTGCAAATCTCTAACCGTTTGACGGCCCAGTCGCGAGGTTTGGATGTGGCGATGCGCAACGCGAACGATGGTATTTCGATTGCGCAGACCGCAGAAGGGGCAATGAACGAGGTCACCTCGGTATTGCAACGTATGCGTGATCTGTCCATCCAGTCGGCCAACGGCACCAACACGCAAGCAGAGCGTCAGGCGATTAACGAAGAAGCCAATGCCCTGCAAGACGAGATTAACCGTATTGCAGAAACGACCTCTTTTGGTGGCCGACGTCTGCTCAATGGCTCCTTTGGTGATGCGTCCTTCCAAATTGGCTCGAATTCCGGTGAGGCCATGATTATGGGGCTGACCAGTGTTCGCGCTGATGATTTCCGTATGGGTGGAACTACCTTCCAATCGGAAAATGGCAAAGACCGCAATTGGAATGTCAGTGCCGACAAGGCGGATTTGACAATTGTGCTGCCGATGATGGGCGAAGATGAAGATGGCGATGTTGCTGATCTAGAAATCAATATTATGGCCAAAGCAGGTGATGATATAGAAGAACTCGCGACTTACATCAACGGCCAGTCGGATCTGATTAACGCATCAGTGAGTGAAGATGGCAAACTGCAAATCTTCGTCGCAGAGCCGAACGTGAAAGGTGAAATCTCTATTTCTGGTGGCCTAGCCAGTGAACTTGGTCTCAGTGATGAGCCGTTTAAAACTACGGTGCAAGATGTGGATTTGCGCACCGTACAGGGTTCACAAAATGCCATCAGTGTGATTGATGCCGCGCTAAAATACGTCGACTCGCAGCGTGCGGATCTTGGTGCGAAGCAAAACCGTCTCAACCATAGCATTAACAACCTCGCAAATGTGCAGGAAAACGTTGATGCCTCGAACAGTCGAATTAAAGATACCGATTTTGCGAAGGAAACAACGCAAATGACGAAAGCACAAATATTGCAACAGGCAGGTACTTCAATACTTGCTCAAGCAAAACAGTTGCCAAACTCTGCAATGTCACTATTGCAGGGCTAACGGAAGTCCTGTACCAGCTATGGCTCAGACGTGCGCTTATGGTACAGGATGACGTGGCAAACAACTTTACATTGAATGAAAGGCTCTCTCATCTCTCACCTGCCTGACATTATTGATGTGAAGTTGTCCGGTGTGCCGGAAATGTGTTCATTTCTCTTGATCTCCACATTGGCTCTGGCTACCAACCTAGCCCCGGTTCTCTCAAAGGAATGGGGCTTTTTCTTTTTCTCAATTTCTCTCTAACGAATATTCTTTGGCATCTCTGCCGACATTTATCCTCTTTAGCGCAATTTTCCAACAAGCCGCCGATAAGTGGCAAAAAATCACCGCTAACGCTGATAATGCCTACCTTTTTCTATTCTCGCCATTCGACATCTTTAAACAAAACTTGAGCGCCAAAGCGCAAGTTTTACTCAGATTTATTAATCCGATCTCTATTTATTATTTTTTTAAATATTTTGCTAAAGCTTCGGCGTTTGACGTCGTTAATAAAAGTAACTTTGAGAGAACTACTTGGTTTTCCGAGACGTCGGAAACCGTAACATCGGAAAATCAATTGGAGAATTCATCATGGCAGTGAATGTAAATACCAACGTAGCAGCAATGACAGCACAACGTTACCTAAACGGCGCAAACAGCGCGCAACAAACGTCGATGGAACGTCTGTCTTCAGGTTTCAAAATCAACAGCGCGAAAGATGACGCAGCGGGTCTGCAAATCTCTAACCGCTTGAACGTACAAAGCCGTGGTTTGGATGTGGCGGTGCGTAACGCCAACGATGGTATCTCCATCGCGCAAACCGCCGAAGGTGCGATGAACGAAACCACCAACATCCTGCAACGTATGCGTGACTTGTCTTTGCAATCGGCTAACGGCTCAAACTCCAAAGCAGAGCGTGTGGCGATTCAAGAAGAAGTGACCGCGCTTAACGACGAGCTGAACCGTATCGCAGAAACCACATCATTCGGTGGTAACAAACTGCTTAACGGCACCTACGGCACCAAATCAATGCAGATTGGTGCGGACAACGGTGAAGCGGTGATGCTGTCGCTCAAAGACATGCGTTCAGACAACAAGATGATGGGCGGCATCAGCTACCAAGCAGAAGAAGGGAAAGACAAAAACTGGACCGTTTCTGCTGGTGACAACGACCTGACTATCTCACTGACCGATACGTTTGGTAACGAGCAAGAGATCAACATCAACGCTAAAGCGGGCGATGACATCGAAGAGCTGGCCACTTACATCAACGGTCAAACCGACCTGCTGAAAGCCTCTGTCGGTGAAGGCGGCAAACTGCAAATCTTCGCAGGCACCAACAAAGTGCAAGGCGAGCTCTCTTTCTCGGGCAGCCTAGCGGGTGAGCTTGGCATTGGTGAGGGCAAAGAAGTAACGGTAGACACCATTGACGTGACCAGCGTGCAAGGTGCGCAAGAGTCGGTAGCAATTCTCGATGCGGCGCTGAAATACGTGGACAGCCACCGTGCGGAGTTGGGTGCGTTCCAGAACCGTTTCAACCACGCAATCAGCAACTTGGACAACATAAATGAGAACGTGAACGCGTCGAAGAGCCGTATCAAAGATACCGACTTCGCGAAAGAGACGACTCAATTGACCAAAACACAAATTCTGTCGCAAGCATCCAGTTCGATTCTTGCTCAGGCGAAGCAAGCGCCAAACTCAGCGCTTAGCCTACTGGGTTAATGGAGATTGAGAAAAAGCTAAGTAAGTGGTTACTTGGCTTTTTCTCCTTAACTAGCAACGATTTCGACATGACGTATATGTCTGGTTTAGCACAAGACGAAAGGAGAGGAATATCGCATAAATGGTTTCAATAAATACCAACGTGTCTGCGATGGTCGCCCAGCGGTATCTGGGCAACGCGGCAGGCGAGGTGGCTGAAACCCAAAAAAATCTGAGTTCCGGATCAAGAATCAATAGTGCAAGTGATGATGCGGCAGGCATGCAAATCGCCAATACCTTACACGTACAACTGCGAGGTTTGGACATGGCGCTGACCAATGCAAATAACGCCTACTCAGTGGCCCAAACCGCTGAAGGGGCGTTGCAGGAAAGCAGTACGATACTGCAGAGGTTACGATCGCTCTCTTTGCAATCCGCTAACGGCTCGAATACTGACGATGATCGTCAGAGTATGCAGCAGGAAACGGTGATGCTAAAAGATGAACTGGATAGAATCGCTAGAACCACCACCTTTGCCGGTGCTGAATTGTTTAACGGCAAATTTGGTTCTAAAAGTTTTCATCTTGGCGCGAATGCAAACTCCATCTCACTGACATTAAATAATATGCGTACCCAGACACCTGAAATGGGTGGGCGTCACTATCTGGCAGATGTGAGTCTTTCCCCTGATTGGCAGGTCGCAAAAGATTCTCGGCAACTCAATTTTACTTATCAGGATGCGGGTGGTGAGGAGCAGAAGATACAGCTTTCCTTAAAACCTGGAGATAATCTTGAAGAAGTTGCGACTTATATCAACGCACGCCAAGATGTCGTGAACTCATCGGTAACCCAAGATGGCAGGTTGCAGTTTTATGTCTCAAATCGTGACGCGCCAGATGGAGTAGAGATAAGCGGCAGTTTTAATAGTGAAGTCGATATTGAGGAGCATGCCAAGGTTACCTTAGATGATCTTGATATTAGTACTGTGGGTAACGCTCAACTGGCAGTCGCTGTGTTAGATAGTGCAATTAAATACGTTGATTCTCATCGGAGTGAAATCGGTGGTTTTCAGAACCGAGTATCGGGAACAATGGACAACTTGCAAAATATTCATCGCAATGTCACTGCATCAAAAGGAAGAATAGAGGACGTCGACTTTGCTAGAGAATCAACTGCTTTAGTAAAATCTCAGTTCCGTCAGCAAGCTACCTCCGCTTTATTGGCTCAGGCCAAGCAATCACCAAGCGGCGCGATAGGATTACTGGCTTAAACAAAAAACGCTGCAATTTGCAGCGTTTTTTTGTGTTCAGTTCTAAGTAAAAAATAATTACTTAGTTACGCGTAGAACTGGCGTTTCACCGACAACCACAGAACCAGAAAGTTTGTTCAACTCTTTGATTTCATCCATGTTAGAGATAACAACAGGAGTTAGGGTTGACTTTGCTTTCTCTTCAAGAAGCGCAAGATCGAACTCAATCACAGTGTCGCCTGCTTTTACCGTTTGACCTTCTTCTGCGATACGCTTGAAGCCTTCACCTTTCAGCTCAACGGTATCGATACCGAAGTGAACGAAAAGCTCAACACCCTCGTCAGACTCGATTGAGAATGCGTGGTTTGTTTCGAAGATCTTACCGATAGTACCGTTTACAGGAGCAACCATCTTGTTGCCTGCTGGTTTGATAGCGATACCATCGCCTACGATTTTCTCAGCAAAAACAACATCTGGCACATCTTCAATGTTTACGATTTCACCAGACAAAGGTGCGATGATCTCGATTGCGCCAGCATCAGCGCTGTCATCAGATACAAGCTTCTTAAGTTTATCAAACAGACCCATTGTGTCATGCTCCTAAGGTTTAGTTTTATTCTGTCGAATTATAGTATACCAATCCGAGTTGTTAGACGACTTTTTTTAGTCGCCTAACGTACTCTATAAACTCGAATTTTGGCTGCAGATTACTTCGCGTGCACTGCGATGAATTTTTCTACACACGCTTCAATTTCTGCAGCGGTTGGCAAGGCAAGTGCTTCTTCGGCCATTGCTTTTACTGCTGCAAAATTTGCGTTGCGGATTACTTTCTTCACTTTTGGAATTGAGATACCGCTCATAGAGAACTCATCTAGCCCCATACCTAATAGTAGTAGAGTTGCGCGTTCATCACCCGCTAATTCGCCACACATGCCGGTCCATTTGCCTTCAGCATGAGATGCATCAATAACTTGTTTGATAACAGTCAGTACTGCTGGTGAAAGTGGGTTGTAAAGATGAGAAATCATCTCATTACCACGGTCAACCGCGAGTGTATACTGGGTCAGATCGTTGGTACCGATTGAGAAGAATGACACTTCTTTGGCTAAGTGGTGTGCAATCGCTGCTGCTGCTGGTGTCTCAACCATAACACCGATTTCGATGTTTTCGTCAAAAGCCAAACCTTCAGCACGCAGTTCTGCTTTGTACTCTTCGATCGCTTCTTTCAGCGCGCGAATTTCTTCAACAGAGATGATCATTGGGAACATGATACGCAGTTTACCGTGTGCTGATGCACGCAGAATACCACGTAGCTGGTCACGTAGAATTTCACGACGATCCAAGCTGATACGCACTGCGCGCCAGCCAAGGAACGGGTTCATCTCTTTTGGTAGATCCATATATGGCAGATCTTTGTCGCCGCCGATATCCATAGTACGGATAATCACCGCTTGACCGTCCATCGCTTCCGCTACTTCTTTGTATGCTTGGTACTGTTCTTCTTCAGTAGGCAGAGCGTCGCGGTCCATGAATAGGAACTCGGTACGATACAGACCAACACCTTCACCGCCGTTGCGCAGGATGCCATCACAGTCTTTCACTGTACCGATATTGCCGCATACTTCTACACGATGGCCGTCTAGAGTTTCAGCATGCAGATCTTTCAGTTTCGCCAGCTCTTCTTTCTCAGCCAAGAACGCCGCTTTGACCGCTTTGGCTTCTTCAAGCTCGGCGTCAGTTGGATTAACAATGATCTTGTTGTTCATTGCATCGAGAATCAGCATGTCGCCATTTTTAACTTGCGTAGTGATGTTGTTGGTGCCAACGATCGCAGGCAGTTCAAGAGAGCGAGCCATGATGGATGTGTGTGAGGTACGACCGCCAATATCACAAGCAAAACCCAACACGTAGTTTAGGTTGATTTGCGCCGTTTCAGACGGTGTTAGGTCGTAAGCCACCAGAATAACTTCTTCATTGATGTCACTCAGTGACACAATGTTGATGCCTAGGGCGTTTTTAACGAAACGAGAACCGATATCGCGGATATCCGTGGCACGTTCTTTCAGGTACTCATCATCAAGAGACTCAAGCGCCATTGCCTGTTCTTCGATAACGGTGTGAATTGCGTTATCCGCCGTCATCTTGTCATTTTTGATGAGCGCTAGGATCTCTTCTTCTAGCTCTTCATCTTCAAGAAGCATGATGTGACCTTCGAAGATCGCTTCCTTCTCTTCACCAAACGTTTCCAACGCTTTCTGCTTGATGGTTTCTAGCTGAGCAGAAGATTTAGAACGGGCATCGTAGAAACGCTTAACTTCAGCGTCTACTTGCTCTGCGGTGATAGTGTTAGTGTTTAGGACAATTTCATCTTCTTGAAGTAGTAGTGCTTTACCAATTGCAATACCAGGAGATGCCAGGATGCCTGAAATCATAGCCTTACCTTAAGTTGGTCAAACGTAAACGGGAATGTGTGACTAAATCGCTAACGAAAACTGTAGCCGACTAATCGGGTTTTATCTTCAAACAAAGCCATTTAGCTGGCTAAATGGCTTTGTGGAAGAAAATAGGATTAGTGAAGTTGATCCATAAGAGCAACTAGGTGGTCAACTGCTTGTTTAGCCTGTGGGCCTTCAGCAGAAATTGTAACTACAGTGCCTTTCACAAGGCCAAGAGTTTGCAGCTTGAACAGACTTTTGGCGCTTGCGCTTTTGCCGTTAGAAGTCACAGTGATATCCGCATCGAAAGCTTTTGCTTCTTTTACGAACTGTGCAGCTGGACGAGTGTGAAGACCGTTTTCTGCTGTGATTTCTACTTGCTTCTCGTACATGTGATATACCCCAATTGATTGTATTTTTGTTGATTGTGACAAGTTTTAAGCTTAACTGCTTTATTCGATACCCGCTAGCGACGGGCAACGGTAAGCATGTTGAAGCTGACGCGAGTCAAAATTTTTTGCAACTCGTAACCTAAGAGGTTACATCGTTGTTATAAATTATTTTGAAGCTTAAAATAAAACATCCCGATATTACCAAAGGTGAGGCAGGGATCAACAAAAAAGCCCCTGAATGGGGCTTTTTTAAACGAAAAATTGATTTGGATTCGTATTACTGCTGGTTCTCTTTCTCGGTGAAAATCCCTGCAAAAAGTGCCGTGCTCAAATAGCGCTCACCTGAACTTGGTAGCACAGTTACAATGGTTTTTCCTTCAAATTCAGGTAGTTCAGCAAGGCGGTTTGCCGCAACCACAGCTGCGCCTGACGAAATACCCGCCAAAATGCCTTCCTCTTCCATCAGACGACGAGCCATCTCAATCGCTTCGTCTGATGTAACGGTTTCGACGCGGTCAATCATCTCTAAATCTAGGTTGCCAGGAATGAAACCTGCGCCGATACCTTGAATTTTGTGTGGAGCTGGTTTGATTTCCTCACCCGCAAGCGCTTGGCTAATGACAGGAGATTCCGCTGGTTCAACGGCAACAGAGATGATGGCTTTGCCTTTCTCGCCTTTGATGTAACGGCTAGTACCCGTTAACGTACCACCAGTGCCCACACCAGCAACGAATACATCGACTTGACCATCAGTGGCTTCCCAAATTTCAGGGCCTGTCGTTTTTTCGTGGATTTGTGGGTTAGCTGGGTTATTAAATTGTTGGAGTAGCAGATACTTTTCTGGGTTGCTTGCTACGATCTCTTCAGCTTTGGCGATTGCCCCTTTCATGCCTTTCGCTGCTTCAGTCAGTTCGAGGTTTGCTCCTAGCGCTTTGAGAAGTTTACGACGCTCAAGGCTCATTGATTCTGGCATGGTCAGGGTTAATTTGTAGCCACGAGCAGCGGCGACGAATGCCAACGCAACACCGGTATTTCCGCTGGTTGGCTCTACGAGCTCTACACCAGGTTTAAGCGTTCCTGCCTTTTCGGCTTCCCAAATCATATTTGCACCGATTCGGCATTTAACGCTGAAACTTGGGTTGCGCGATTCAATCTTGGCTAACACTTTGCCTTTACTGACTTTGTTCAAACGAACGAGAGGAGTATTGCCGATGGTCAGGGAGTTGTCTTCGTAGATCTTGCTCATGGTGATGTTCCTTCATTACACGTTTAGTGAATATGGCAAAAGAATATGCTGGTTATAAACAACGGAAAAGGATTAAAAAGTTATATCTTATGAGGGCGGGCGCTGTTGGAACGAAATATTGCCAGACGAGACAAACTCACTCATCTGGCACAAGATCAACGCTTAAACTCATTCACCCACATGGCCGTTGCGCCGCATACAGCAATTGGCATGACGAAGAGGTTCAAAATCGGGATAGAAGTGAATATCGAAACCACTGCACCAAAGGTGTAGGCTTTGGCTTGATTTTGTTTCAAAGTGTTTCTCATGTCGTTAAAAGGCACCTTGTGATTATCAAACGGATAGTCACAATATTGAATGGCAAGCATCCAAGCCGTGAAGATAAACCACAGCACGGGGCCGAGCGTTTGCCCGAGTGCAGGGATCAGCAGCAGGATAAATAAACCAATCACTTTCGGCAGAACATAAACAAGCTTACGCCATTCACGGGCGAGCACTCGAGGAACGTCTTTGAGCACCGCCGCTATACCCTCATCATTGACCTTCTGACCGGTGAGCGCCTCTTCCACCTTTTCGGCCAACAAGCCGTTAAATGGTGCGGCGATAAAATTCGCTAAGGTGCTAAAGAAATAGGAAAACGTTGCAATGATGGTAAGCGCTAATAAAGGCCACAATACGTAACTTAGCCAAGACAAAAACTCGGGCAGTTGACCAACCCAATTGTCAATCCAACCATTTAGGTGTGAGAAGAGATAGTAAAGTGCACCGCCGACCAGCAGCAGATTCGCTAGCAGCGGCAAAATAATGAAGCGTCGGATACGTGGAGCAAAGGCCAGCTCGAGGCCGTAGAAAAAGTAGCCAAACCCACTGCGTTGATTGTACTCAGTATTCATCTCGTTGTTCTGCAAAAGAAATAGAGCGTTTATTGTACTCATCTGGCGAGAGAAAAAAAGCGTGGAAGAAATCACACCAATTACGGAACTTATGACATTAATTTGTTCTAACTCTCTTGTTATCTTTGGTAAAGTAACACGATAATGATGTTTTAACTGACCCGCAGAGACCTTTCGAAGTTTTGTCACTGGTGTGTCTTGGGGAATATGAGAGTAAAAAATGCAGGAATTGCGATTCGTACTCATTGTTGTCGGTGCTCTGGCAATTGCAGCGTTGCTGTTTCATGGATTATGGACAAGCAAAAAAGAGGGAAAAGCCAAGTTCGGTGATAAGCCACTGAGTAAACTGGATTTGAGTGAAAACGAAACGCAGGAAAATACACTTAGCGTTGCGCCTGAAGATGATTTTGAAATCATTCGCAAAGAGCGTAAAGAGCCTGCGTTTGAAGAAAACATGCCTTTCTCAACAGATCCTTTAATTGGCGACCCATTGATTGACGATTTAGACAATCAAGATAGAAGATTCGCCGAGCCTGCCCAAGCTGTCAGAAACGATGATATTGAGATTACGCCAAGTTTTTCTGCATCGGAAACCACTGAACCTGTTGAAGATGAGTTGGTTTTGCCATCAGAACAAGTTGAGCTCAAACAGAACAACATCCTTGAAAGTGAAGCTCAGACAGAAGCTGAACCTGAGATGGAAGTGATCGTTTTAAATGTTCATTGTGCAGGAGAGGATCCATTTGTTGGTACTCGACTGTTTGACAGCATGCAGCAAAACGGGCTGATTTACGGCGAAATGGACATTTTCCATCGCCATGCAGATTTGTCTGGGAACGGTAAAGTGCTCTTTAGTGTTGCCAATATGATGCACCCTGGCACGTTAAAACACGATGATCCGGCGACGTTTACCACTAAAGGTATCTCCTTTTTCATGACGCTGCCTTGCTATGGCGATGCGGAGCAGAATTTCAAGTTAATGCTTAAAACTGCCCAGCAGATTGCGGATGACTTGGGAGGGAATGTGCTTGACGACCGTCGCAACCTGATTACTCCTGACAGATTGGCCGCATACAGACGCCAAATTGTTGAGTTTAAGAGCACAAAGTCTTAAGCTTCCTGGTTAACCGTCAGGGCTCCCAAGGGAGCCCTTTTTTATAGTGCTTAAGGACTGGAAGATGTCTGAATCGATATTGAATAGACTAGAAGAACTCAAACAACAGCTCCATTACCATGCATTTCGCTATTATGTCGAAGATAATCCGGAAATTCCCGACGCAGAATATGACCGAATGATGCGCGAGTTGATTGACATTGAAACTGCTCATCCCGATTTAGTGACCCTAGATTCACCAAGCCGCCGAGTCGGTGGTATGCCGCTTGAGAGCTTTGCTCAAGTTACACATGAAATCCCCATGTTGTCTCTAGACAACGCGTTTAGTGATGAAGAGCTGGCCGCTTTCCACAAACGCGCGCAGGACAGATTAGCGGGGTCGTCAATTGAAGTGTTTTGCTGCGAGCCGAAACTGGACGGTTTAGCGGTGAGTTTACTCTATGAAAATGGCATCTTAGTTCAGGCTGCGACTCGCGGGGACGGAACAACAGGGGAGAACATCACTGAAAATGTTCGTACCATCTCATCTGTGCCATTAAAACTGAATGGTCAAGGCTGGCCGGTTCGCCTTGAAGTTCGCGGTGAGGTGTTTATGCCGAAAGCCGGTTTTGAGCAGCTCAACGAAAAAGCGCGTAAAAAAGGCGAGAAGGTGTTCGTTAACCCGCGCAATGCAGCAGCGGGCAGTTTGCGTCAACTGGATTCTCGCATCACCGCATCACGTCCGTTGGCATTTTATGCCTACAGTGTTGGTTTAGTTGAGGGGACAGAACTCTCTTCTAGTCATTACCAACGCTTTTTGCAACTTAAAGAGTGGGGGCTGCCAATGTGTCCTCAGACGCAAAAGGTGTCAGGGCTTGATGAAGTGCGCGCTTACTATGCTGATATTCTTGCTCATCGCGACCCACTGCCTTACGAGATAGACGGTGTGGTGATCAAAATCGACGATATCGCCGTTCAAGAACAACTCGGGTTTGTGGCGCGTGCACCGCGTTGGGCGATTGCCTACAAGTTTCCCGCGCAAGAAGAGATCACTATCTTAAATGATGTAGAGTTTCAGGTTGGTCGTACAGGCGCTATTACACCCGTTGCCAAGCTAGAGCCTATTTTTGTCGGCGGCGTTACGGTGAGTAACGCCACCTTGCACAATGCCGATGAGATAGCACGTCTTGGTGTGATGATTGGTGATAGTGTGGTGATTCGCCGCGCTGGTGACGTTATCCCGCAGGTTGTTTCTGTCGTTCGTGATCGCCGCACGGGCAGTGAACAGCCAATAGAGTTTCCTAATAATTGCCCAGTCTGCCGTTCTCATGTTGAGAGAGTTGAAGGGGAGGCTGTCGCCCGATGTACGGGGGGGCTAGTCTGTCAGGCACAGCGCAAAGAAGCGCTGAAACATTTTGTCTCCCGTAAGGCTCTGGATGTGGATGGGTTAGGCGAAAAAGTGATTGAACAACTGGTCGACAGAGAAATGGTCGAGACGCCAGCCGATCTCTTCCGTTTGTCGGCGGGGGTACTGACGGTGTTAGATCGTATGGGACCTAAATCGGCACAAAATGTGGTGAACGCTCTGAATAAAGCGAAGCACACCACGTTACCACGCTTTCTCTACTCACTCGGTATCCGAGAAGTCGGAGAGGCGACGGCTGCGAACCTTGCTCGACATTTTAAAACGCTGGACAAGTTGCAAGTTGCGACCCATGACGAGCTGGTTGAGGTGCAAGATATTGGCGAGGTCGTTGCGAGCCATATTACGGCATTTTTCTCGGAAGAAAAGAACCAAGCGGTGGTGCAAGATCTGCTTGCTCAGGGGATACATTGGCCTGACATTGTCGAGCCGAATGTTCAAACACAGCAGCCTTTGGCTGGGAAAATAGTGGTTTTAACCGGAACGCTGACTCAACTTAACCGTGATGAAGCTAAAGCGGCACTTGAATCTCTAGGTGCCAAAGTGACAGGAAGTGTTTCCAAAAAAACAGACATACTGTTTGCCGGGGAAGCGGCGGGATCTAAACTGGTAAAAGCGCAAGAGCTTGGGATTGAGATAAGAAGCGAACAAGATCTCCTCGCTCTGCTATAAAGAACAAAATTCAGAGAAATCTAAAACCCTCTAAAGGAAACTTTAGAGGGTTATTTTTTTATCAAAAATAATCCCGTCCACAATAGGAGAACAACCCTTGCAGATTCTGCTGTGAGCAACCTCACCACTTGATTTCATTTTGTTTCTCACTCCAAAAAATGCGACGCACTTCAATGTGTTTGTTTTATTATATTGTTTTTAAAGGTTTTTTCTGAGCTTTTCTCTGTCAGGTGAAAATTAGATCTTGATCAATCTAGAGCAGAGAAATTTGGGGTTGCTCATATTTTTTTAGAAAAAAAATAAGTTCTGATTGGATGTTTTACGCCGCGAAGTTAGTCTATGGATATGGATACACACGGTGTATGCAGGAAAAACAAAAACCAAAATTAGCAATAATGCGGTTTTCACAGGAAATGATTTCTCCCCTTCGGCGGCCAACTAAAGGTGAGAAAAATAATACAGCTATATCCATTTTTAGGAGTTTTCCATGGACAAAATGTTTAAACGTACTCTTCTAGGCGCAGCCGTTGCAGCAGCTGCAATCTCTGGTTCTGCAAATGCCGCTGTTGAATTAAACGGAAAGGCATTACAGGTTTACGGCCAAGCAGCCGGTTTCGTTCACATTACTAACCCTGATCAAGGCGATAATTCTGTCTCTGCAGTGATTGAGTCGCGTGTTGGTTTCAAAGGTGTGGTCGAATTTGAAGACTTTGGTCCAAATTTTGTTTGGCAAATCGAAGGTGGTAACGCTGATAACTCTGCTAAATCTGGTCAACTAGGTGCTCGTGATACTTATCTTGGTCTTGCCTTTGATGGTGCTGGTTCAATTAAGTACGGTCGTCAACTTGTTGCCGCGTACAACTACGTAGACTGGCCACACTCAAACCCTGGTTTGGGTAACGTATTTGACTGGAATAACGATATCGGCGCTGGTTATCAAGATCGTGCAGACCATGTAATCCGTTTTGACTCAGAAACTTTCGGTGGCTTCAACTACCAAGTTACTTTAAGTGGCATGGAAAAAACCACCGATGCACTTGTTGTGAGTATTGGTGCTTCTTACCAAGCGGGCCCAGTTAATATTCACGGCGGTTACTACACTCAAGGTGAGTATACTGATGATAAAGGCGTGAAAAAAGGCGATATCAACTACGCAATTATCGGTGCAACCGCAGGCTTTGATGCCTTAACATTAACCGGTGCTGTTAAACTCATGAACAACGAGCTAACCGATGCTGAGCAATTAGCTTACTCTGCGACTGCGCAGTATGTTAATAATTCTTGGGTTTACAAGCTGGGTCTAGCTGGTACAACCGATTCTGAAACAAAAGGCAAAACAGACAAAGATACCGCAGACCTTGCTGTTACGGCCCGTCTAGGTTACTTGCTGCCAAGCACTTACCTATTCATGGATCTACGTAACTACAAGATGAACAATGCTGACAGCTTCGATAACAACCTACTTATCGGTGCAGAATACTACTTCTAAGAAGTGGATGAGTTCTTGTTAGCAATATAGTACTGTTTTCGAGCACCGTTATCGGTGCTCGATTTTTTTGGAGAATTAACATGAATTTTCGAACTTCGGCCTTGTTGCTAGTGAGCACACTCTGTTCTGGTGCCACGCTTGCTGCCGTGCAAGTGAATTTATCTAAAGACGTTGAGTTGCTGGCAGTGAACGGGGAAGAAATAGGTTTACGCCTATTTAGTAAAAGTGAACTGCAATTAGAAGATGGCCTCAATCAATTTGTGCTACGTGCGTCTAAGTTGGTGCGTCAGGCAAACGGCGAATTTGAAAAGTTTAATTCTGATCCCGTTATCATTACATTTAATGGCAAAGATCAGAAAATCCAACTATCCCCACAAGGCGATATTGCAACGACGGTAGATGCAGACCATTTTAACAAACAGCCTTATTTTACTTTGAGCTCTTCTTCTCATGTTCAAGTCGAGCAAGAATTGTTGCCACGAGGCCCGGGCATAACTCGTGATTATGAAAAAGAGATCGCTCGTTTCAACGCGCAACGCAATATCCCAATTGGTAAAGCATCGATTGAAAGCCAGTTTTCTGAAAAACAGATGGACTCAACTGAAAAAGCAACGTCTGTGGGTGCAAAGTCTAACAGCTTAAAAATGGTTAAAGCTCAGTACCTTGCTTTGACGGAAGAGGAGAGAAAACAGTTTCTTTCCTGGGCGGTCGCGCAGTAATCGCCTGTTAGACGGATGTGATGGTTATAGAAACAGGCTGGGGGAGTATGACTTGCTTCCCCAGCCTTTAGACTATTCAGTTTTTTCAAGTACGAGAATAATCCCTTCCATCGCGACAATTTTAGCTTTACTTCCGGATGGCATATTTGTTGTCGATTTCGCTGACCAAGTTGTATCGGCAATCCGAATGCGGTTCATTCCTACCTGAATATCTTCTTCGAGAATCAATTCTTGGCCAACGAGTTGTTTCTGCTTTTGGTTTAGATCGCGGGAGGCGTCGCTTTGCTTATCATGTTTTAACTGGCGTCGCCACCAAATCCAAGTTGTTACCAGAGAAAAGGCGGCGAAGGCGCTCCATTGCACTGGCCAAGCAAATGACATCAACGAAAGAAGCAGACCAACGGCGAGCGCAGAAATACCGAACCAGAGAAAATAACCTGCTGTACCGAGTAATTCGACGGCCAATAAGGCCAGCCCGAGAGCCAGCCAATGCCAGTGATTCATGCCTTCGAGTAATTCGACCAAGGGACCTCCTTAGTGGTTGTCTTTGCTGTGTTTAAACATTTCAGCAATACCAGCGACTGACCCCATTAAACCGGTTGCTTCAAGTGGCAGCATAATGATCTTGCCATTCTCGGCTTGACCAATGGCTTTAAGGGCTTCCGTATAGCCTTGGGCAATAAAGTAGTTCACGGCTTGCATGTCGCCTTTGGCGATTGCTTCTGAAACCATGGTTGTCGCTTTAGCTTCCGCTTCGGCTGCACGCTCGCGCGCTTCTGCCTGTAAAATGGCGGCTTGTTTTTCCCCTTCGGCTTTTAAAATTTCCGACTGCTTTTGACCTTCAGCGCGTAGAATTTGTGCTTGGCGAACCCCTTCTGCTTCCAGAACTTCGGCACGTTTATTCCGTTCAGCTTTCATTTGCGCGTTCATCGCTGCCGTTAGGTCGGCTGGCGGTTGCACATCCTTGATTTCAATACGAGTGACTTTGATTCCCCAAGGGTTGGTTGCTTGGTCTACGATCGAGAGCAGCTTAGTGTTGATCATGTCACGTTGACTAAGCATTTCATCGAGCTCCATAGAGCCAAGGACGGTACGCATGTTGGTTAGAGTTAAGTTGCGGATTGCGTGTTCAAGATCGTTGACTTCATAGGCTGCGCGAGCCGCATCTATAACCTGCACAAAGCAGACAGCATCAATGGTGACGTTCGCGTTGTCTTTTGAGATGACTTCTTGAGCAGGAATATCGAGCACTCTCTCCATCATATTGATTTTATGACCGATCGAATCAATAAATGGAATGATTAAGTTGAGTCCTGGCTTGAGGGATTGTGTGTAGCGACCAAAACGTTCCACTGTCCAGTTGTTCCCTTGTGGGACCGTTTTAACGCCGGCAGCAATGAAAATAATAACAACGAAAACGAGTACAGCTATGGTGATCATAGAGTCAATAGGCATGAGAAAGTCCTTGGTGATAAATAACTTATGCAATTGGTTTATTTTTGCTTATTTTGTAAACAAAAACAACGTAATAAATGCGAGCTTTACCCCGTTTCAGACAAAATAAAAGCCGGTAAAGTCCGGCTGTAAATTATTGATTTAACTTAAATAAGTAGAGGCTAATTTAGTAGAGGATCGAGTAAAGCTGGCGACGATAGCGGCTGGCTATCGCATTGCCTTGTCCAAGTGCTGAGAGGATGTCCATAAATGTCTTCTTCACCTCGCCATCACCAAGATTGAGGTTGGTTTTTAATAGGTACCATAGTATCTCCAACGCCTCTTCCTCACGTCCTACGTGTTGGTATTGCACTGCTAGCTCACAGGCAAGAGTGTGGTTTGTTGGATCATTTTGATAGTCAAGTTCGAGCTTTTGAATTTCAGGGCTGTTAGCAGCTTGCTTTTGCAACTCTAATTTTGCTTGTAAACCTTTGAAATAGTTGTCTTGGTATTCAAGCGGAATGGATGACAGCAGTTGTTCGGCTGCTTCTGCCTGATTCGCTTCCAGCAGGCAGTCTGCCATGGCAAGTTTAACGTCACCACGTTGTTGTAGTTCCACTGGTAATGCACGCAAAGTATTTAGCGCTTGTGGATACAAACCGTTTTGCATCTGTTCGATGGCTTGCTGCAGTGCGAGCTCCTCTGCGGAGGGAAGATGCTTGTCAAGCATTGCCTGAATCGCCTCAATAGATTGAGCACCGCCAAGGCCATCGACCGCTTGGCCATTAATAAACAGAGCGATAGTGGGTAATACCTGCACACCGAATTGAGCAGCAATCGGCCCCTGTGCTTGGCAGTCCAGCAGCGCTAAGGTAAAAGCCCCTTGATATTGCTGAGCCAACTGGCGCAGAGCGGGCAGTATCTCGGTACTCTCTGGATACGCATTCGCCCAGAAATGAATCAAAATCGGCGTTTGTGCCGAGCGCTCTAGGATTTCACGAAAATTTTGTTCGTTGATATCAACAATAAAAGGGGAGTGCATGTCAGGATCCTTGTTGAATGTATAACGGCTCTGCAAGATATGGGGGAGTTGGTGCGTATTTTCAAGCGTAAAAACAAAACGCTGCGTAAAGCAGCGTTTAGTGTCGTGGCAAGCGAAAGTGCCTAAATAAGAAGAAATATTGTCAGCACCACACCTACACTCAACCAGTTAAGTTGATTTAGTGTCATATTGAAACATGTCTTATGTGCGTAGATTAGGTGAAAGTTGACTTTGGTTTTGTCACGTTGAACAAGATATCACCACATTGTTACGGAAAAATTACAGATTTTGCATTGGTTATGCGGCGCGTCTCAAAATTTCATCCATCCAGCGAGCAGGGAAAAGCCGTTTAAGATATGCAAACAGAATGGTTGGTGTGGTGACTCGGTAGCGAATTTTTGGTTTTGAGCTGGTGAGTGCGTGCAGCACTGGAGCAACGCAGGATTGTGCTGGTAAAACAAAACGGTTGCTAGAGGTCTCATTTTCTAGGCGACTACGCTGGGCAAGATAGTGTTCTTTATGCGGGCTGTTCTCAATATCAATCCATTTCATAAAAGCGGCGAGTGCATTTTGTCGAAAGCGAGTCTCGATCGGGCCGGGTTCAAGTAGAGCAATGTGGATATTGCTGCCGTATAGCTCTAGGCGTAAGGTATCTGTCCAACCTTCAATAGCAAACTTAGATGCGTTATAGGCTCCGCGGTATTTCATTGCGGCAAAGCCGAGCACGGAGCTGTTTTGAATGATTCGCCCCTCATTTTGCTGTCTCATAACTGGCAATACCTCTCGTACCAGTTGATGCCAGCCAAAAAAATTACTCTCAAATTGTTCACGCAGTGCGTCGGTGGGGAGATCTTCCAGCGCGCCGGGTTGTCCATAGGCACCGTTGTTAAATAGCCCGTACAACTCTCCATTAGTGAGCGCTAAGGTTTGCTCTACTCCACGGGTAATGCTTTGGCTATCAGCAAGATCCAACTGAATACAGGTCAAACCTTCTTGGCGTAGCCTGATGACATCCTCTTCTTTTCGGCAGGAGGCTATCACCTTAAAGCCCTGTGCTTGCAGGGCGTGCGCACAAACATAGCCAATACCACTGGAGCAGCCAGTGATTAATACCGATTTGGTCATTTCGTTTCCTTGTTTTTGTCTTAGCTAGTTTTCGCTATGCACTAGACATTTTAGCGCCAGTTCAACGCGTGAATAATGGAAGGTAAATCCAAGTTCCGTCAGTTTTTTCGGTTTAGCGCGGCTACTATCGAGTAGCAGACAGGCGGATTCTCCCATCAGGAGCTTGATTGCCCATTTCGGTGTCATCAGCAGATGGGGGCGACCTAACGTTCTGGCGAGAGTTTGGCTGAAAACCTTGTTGGTCACCGGATGAGGTGCGCTGAGGTTATATGCGCCCTGCGCATGAGGGGTCTCAAGTAAATAGGCAATCGCTCGGACCATGTCTTGCAGATGAATCCATGGCAGGTATTGCTGGCCATTGCCAATCGGGCCACCTAAACCCAGACGGTATGGTAGCAGCATTTTAGCCAGCGCACCGCCGCCTAAGCCAAGCACCACACCCGTGCGTAATAGACAAACGCGAGTGTGTTCCGATTGGGCTCGCTTAGCAATCTGTTCCCAACGTTCACACACAGTATGGGTGAAACTTTGGCTATGCACGTGCAAACTCTCATCGAAAGGATGAGCTTGTTGGTCGCCATAATAGCCCACGGCTGAGCCACTGATGAACACGGCGGGCGGTTTAGTGCTGGCATGAATAAGTGCCACCAATTTTTCGGTCAGTTGCCAACGGCTTTGACAAATGATCTGCTTTTGTGACTTGCTCCAGCGTTTATCTGCGATTGGTTCCCCCGCAAGGTTAATCACGGCATCAACGTCGTTCAGATCGTGCAGCTCATCTAAATGAGACAAATAAGTGATGTTACCTCGGTCAGCAAAATTGAGCCGCAGCTTAGCGGCATTCGTGTCTCTGCTCAACAATACGATTTGATGCTCACTCAATATCTTGAGTAGTTCACAGCCTATAAAACCCGTTCCACCAGTCAATAGTATCTTCATGTGCCCCTCCATGCTGTTGTTAGTATATGGCAGAGTAAAATACGCAGCCAACCCCAAGACAGGTCATTGATTCATTTCATTTTCGGTCAGAGCTCAATCACAGTTTTAATAAAAGGTAACAAGATGTGACAGCGCTCGAAGGTCAAGTCACATCACCAAGCGAAATTATCTGCAATTATTACAAGCAACCACCATGTTAAAGGGAAGATTGCATGATGTCTGCCACGCTTGCTCTTTTGCGAGCCTTTGCCGCCAGTGCCCGAGATCTATTGCCAATTGTTGTGGTGATTGTCTTTTTTCAATTGGTGGTATTGCAGCAACCGTTACCAAACTTGATGGCCATCGTTTCTGGCTTGGTGTTGGTTATCTTCGGTTTAACTTTCTTTATTTTCGGCTTAGAAATGGGGCTCTTTCCCATCGGCGAGTCTATGGCACAGGCATTTGCACGTAAAGGCAGCCTGTTTTGGCTGTTCGTCTTCTCTTTTTGTTTGGGGTTTGGCACAACTATCGCAGAGCCGGCATTGACTGCTGTGGCGGACGAAGCCGCTCAAGTTGCAGCGGAAGGAGGAGTAATAGAGGAAGGTCAGGATGCCATGGATCGGTATGCCAATGGGTTGAGGATTACTGTGGCCTTATCGGTGGGAGTGGCGATTGTGTTGGGCGTGCTCCGCATTCTTAAGGGCTGGCCGATGCACTATATGATTATCGGTGGTTACGTCATTGTGGTGATTCTTACTGGCTTCGCGCCAGAAAACATCGTTGGGATTGCCTATGACTCTGGCGGCGTGACCACTTCAACCATTACCGTGCCACTCGTAACGGCGCTCGGAGTGGGGTTAGCTTCGGCGATTAAAGGGCGTAACCCGATGTTAGACGGGTTCGGCTTGATTGCTTTCGCCTCTCTCCTGCCGATGATTTTTGTCATGGTTTACGGCATGGTGATGACATGATGGGGTTGAGCCATTTTTTGGATACTTTGCTCAGTACGGTGGTCGATGTAATACCCATTGCGGCCATTTTGTTTGGCTTTCAGTTTGCTGTGTTGCGCAAACCGATCCAAAATCCGCTGAAAGTGTTACTCGGTTTTATCTACGTTATCTTGGGCTTAGCACTATTTCTTATGGGGCTTGAGCTGGCACTTTTTCCTCTGGGAGAAACCATGGCAAGCCAGCTCACCGCGCCGCACTTTTTGACTCAAGTGCGTATTAGCTTAGGCAGCCAACTGGAATGGATCGACTACTACTGGGTTTATCTGTTCGCCTTTTTTATTGGTTTTAGTACTACGGTGGCGGAGCCTTCGTTGATTGCTGTGGCAATCAAAGCGAATCAAGTCTCTGGTGGCAGTATCGGTGTCACTGGCTTGAGAGTGGCCGTGGCGCTTGGGGTTGCGGTGGGCATTGCGCTTGGCAGCTACCGTATTGTTGTTGGCGATCCCATTCATTATTACATCATTGTCGGCTACATTGTGGTCGTTATTCAAACTTACTTTGCTCCGCGGCTGATTATTCCTCTCGCTTATGATTCTGGAGGGGTGACGACCTCGACCGTTACGGTTCCGCTGGTGACCGCATTGGGGCTTGGGCTTGCTTCCACCGTTCCCGGTCGCAATCCGCTCATCGACGGTTTTGGCCTGATTGCTTTTGCCAGCTTATTTCCCATTATCTCGGTGATGGGGTACGCGCAAATCACCCAGTGGCTGAATCGTCGGCAAGTATCAAAGGAGAATAAAAATGCGCTTTAAACTGATTCTGGCGTTTGTTGAAGACAGCAAAACAGATATTGTGTTGGATGCTGCGCGTGAGGCGGGCGCGACTGGTGCGACTGTAATTAATAATGCGCGTGGTCAAGGGTTAAACCAAAAACGGACCTTCTTTGGCTTGACGTTAGAAGTACAAAAGGACGTGTTACTTTTTGTGGTGGAAGAGCACCTGTCTCGCCATATTCTCGAAACCATTAGTGACGTCGGTGAGTTTGATGTGGAGTCGGGGCAGGGCATCGCCATCCAAATTGACATTGAGGATGCGGTGGGTGTTGCCCACCAAGTTGCCAAGTTAACCAAAGTGGTAGAGGACGAACTATGAACAGTCATGACAGAATTCAAGTGCGGGATGTAATGGCGAACATGTATGTGATGGTCGACGGCCTGACCACAGTGCATGAAGGCATCACACTAGCCAGGAAACATCAGGTGAAAGCGTTAGTGGTCGACAAACGCCACCAAGATGATGAGTATGGGATTGTTTTGATGAACGACATTGCGAAAAAAGTGTTGGCAAAAAATCGCTCGCCGCATCGAACCAATATCTATGAGATCATGACCAAACCCGCGTTGTGCGTCTCGCCAGATATGAACGTCAAATACTGCGCGCGTTTGTTTGAACGTTTTGGTATCAGCCGTGCCCCTGTGATTGAAAATGGCAAACTGATTGGCATGGTCAGTTATAACAACATCGTCATGAATGGCATGGCTCGGGATGACGAACAAGAATCTTAAACGTACAATACCCTGATGAAATAAGGGGAAATGTTGTGAAACTGTTTTTTGCTTCTGATCTGCATGGCTGTCTTGAGGCCACCAAAGCGATGTTGACATGCTTTGAAAACTCCGGTGCCGAGCATTTGATCTTGTTAGGCGATCTATTAAATCATGGGCCGAGAAATCCGATTCCGCGCGCCTACAATCCGCCAGAAGTGGCGCGACTGCTCAATGACTACGCCGATAAGATTATTGCCGTGCGTGGAAATTGCGATAGCGAAGTCGATCAAATGTTGCTGTCGTTTCCGATGATGATGGATTACGCCTGGGTTTTGCTTGAACCCGGGCGTAAGATCTTCCTCACCCACGGTCATAAATACCATGCCAAACAAAAACCAGTGTTGCGCGCCGGAGATGTGTTGGTGCATGGCCACACGCATATTCCCGTAGCACAATCGGAAGACGGGAATCTTATCTTTAATCCCGGCTCGGTGACTTTCCCAAGAGAGGGCAAACCGGCCAGTTATGGGGTGTATGACTCGGGCACTTGGTCAGTGATTGCTCTGAGCGGTGAAACCCTGCTTGCAACCACGATGTGAGAGAGTGAAAAAGGCAGCTTGGCTGCCTTTAGTTTCCGTCTGAGTGGCCCAAATCTCTCTCTGGATCAATTCTGTCTCGAACTTTTTGTTTCAGCACTTTGGCCTCAGGAAAGCCACCATCGGCTTTGCGTTCCCAAATGGATAGGTCATTACAGAAAATTTCAAACCGGCCACCTGTATCTGGGTGAAGGCTAACTGTCTCAATTTCTTCACTGAAGGTGTGCAGCAGTTCTTGTGCCAACCAGGCGGAGCGGAGCATCCAATTGCACTGACGGCAGTAATAGATGTCAATTTTCGCTTTTGTCATACTTTTCCTTTAAAACAACAATTTTAAACCAACGGCGAACGTGAGCACTTCAAAGGCAATTTTTACTAAGTTATTGCTAACTCGTTGGCTTATCCAAGCGCCCAAACCACCCCCGAGGAAGGAACTCAATAGCAGCACGGGCAACCAAGACCAGTGAACGGGAGCACCAGCTTTTACCACGGCCAATCCACCGATGCCGTTCCAGAATAGACCGACGCAAATCATTGTCAATGCGACGGCTTGTTTATAGCTGTACCCAAACCAGCGCACCAAAAAGATCGTCACCAAAAGCCCTGACCCAGCAGTTAACGATCCGTTAATGACGCCAATCAAAGCCATCACTATGCCGCCAATCGTCCATCCATAACTATCTCTATGATTGGGGTGTTCACTCTGGCCGAGCTGTTTTTTAAAACGCGAGTAGATACCTAACGCCAGTATCATCAAACCAAGCAGTGTCTGAGCGATTTTCTCCGGGATAAGTATCACTAAATTCGCGCCCGTGACTATGCCAATACTGCCTGTCAAAACCAGATACACAATAACCTTGCCATTAAGTGAACCTGAACGAAAGTGAGTGAGGGCAGCACCCAATCCGAGTGCAACGCTAGCCAGTTTATGGGTCGCGAGAGCAACCGAAAAAGGAAGCCCCATAAAAATAAGAAGAGGGAACTGCAGTAAGCCAGCACCGCCTCCAGATATAGAGGCGAGGGTGTTGGCCAGCAGTGAACCCAAAAACAGCAAAGCAGTGTTAATCCAATCCATTGAATTCACTAAAAAGGGAGTGTGACCTCCCTTGGTTGATTAGTTCGAGAACAGTACGGTTGAGCCGTGATTTAGGCTCGTTAATAGCAGCGTTTTTTCGTTGACGATGTCAATACGACGGCTTTGCTGTGCATCCATTTTGAACACTTTGGTGATCACTTTCAGCTGTGCTTCAGAGAAATCTTGGCTTTTCGAAGAGGAAATATCTTTAAACTCTTTTGGTGTAACCAAGAGATAGTTATCACTGACATCCCATTGGCCCGATTCGGAAATACTAATCGTGACTTCTTGGGAAGATTCATGTGAAAACAGCTTGAGCATTGCAACACGGATGTAATTGCCATTTGGTAAATACTTGACATTCGACGTCACGGTCACTTTGCGCAAAGGGCCCACGCTACCATCAGGGTTGAGTTCATCATTGATCACCGTGACCATATTTGACTGCCACTCATTGGCGGCGAGAATTTGCTCAACCTTCAGATCGCTTCCCCAGTAAAGCCAAGCACTAAAGAGAGAGGATGCCACCAAAAGTAAAGAGGCGATTTTTATTTTCATGCGTGTCCTCATCATTTACAAATGGAGCCTAAATCATTCTGATCGGCCACAATTCTCAACGTAATGTTCTCGCCAGAATGGTTGAGATTGTGAATGTAGTTCAGGGTTAGCTGATTGTTTTGTCCACCCGTCGCAATGACTTTGACGGGGGTTGATTCACCAGAGTGAACTTGTGAATATTTATGTACGCATTGTTCAATAGACGGTAGCCAAGCCTGCAACGGCGGATGGTTGATAGGGGTTAGCACTTGAATAGTACCGATGTTCGCCAATACTCGGAACCGAGATTCTGCTGGATTGGTAAACAGAATGACACTTATCGGCAGCAAGACGGATAATACCCACATAGCGATAATATACCAACGTGTTTTGGGCGCAGTTCTTGGCTCTTTGGGATGATGTGTTTCGGTTTCGAGTAAAGCGTGCTCATTGTCGTCGGGCGTAAATTCAGCAACGTCGATGTTGGAAACCTTTGCTACGGGTGCATCTTCACTACTACTCGGCTTGTCTGATAACAAAGGGTTAATTCTCTCTACCGAACAGATAAGTTGATATCCGCGCTTTGGCACCGTTTTCACAAATTCAGGGGACTTGGTGGAATCTTTGAGCATTTTACGCAACGTAGAGATAGCTTGGGTCAAACTGGAGTCGTCCACTTCGAACCCCTGTTCACGCCAGACAAACTCATGCAATTCGTTACGACTTATAACTTCATTTGGTCTCTCTGCCAACATCAGCAGAATACGACTCTCATTGCTGCCCAGTCGTACGATTTCGTTGCTGAAATCTTGATCAAGTAGTGTATTGCTGTTCGGATCAAAAACGAACCGTTGTGCGATAACAAACTTAGTGCCGATATGACTCATGACATTCTTCTTATGTTATGTTTTTTATTTTTCAATAACTTATGCTTATTTGGGGCGCTAATGGTTACATTAAAAATACTAATGTTTCCGTATGTATGCGGATAGGATAATTAAATTCATGCAAAAAAACAGCGTTTTCCCCACAATTGACCTTGAATTTACATTTGTCAGCCACATGTTAAGTAGCAGAACATCCAAGATGTACAATCAACCTATTTAGTCGTTAATACTGCTTAAAGTTACATTGGAGTGAAAATGAGCGAGACAAACGTAGCAAACAACAAAGAAACTCGTGGCTTTCAGTCAGAAGTAAAACAGCTTCTTCATCTAATGATCCACTCACTGTATTCCAACAAAGAGATCTTTTTACGCGAGTTAATCTCAAACGCGTCAGATGCAGCGGATAAATTACGTTTTCAGGCACTTTCAGCGCCTGAGCTTTATCAAGGTGACGCGGATCTTGGGGTGAAGCTCTCTTTTAATGCGGAAAACAACACACTCACGATCTCTGATAACGGGATTGGTATGAGCCGTGAGGAGGTGATCTCTCACCTCGGAACCATTGCGAAATCAGGAACGGCCGAATTCTTTTCAAAGCTTTCTCAAGAACAATCGAAAGACTCTCAACTCATCGGTCAGTTTGGTGTGGGTTTCTACTCAGCATTTATCGTCGCTGACGCGGTGACGGTGCGTACCCGTGCTGCTGGTTTGCCTGCTGATCAAGCGGTAATGTGGCACTCCGCGGGAGAAGGTGAGTATACAATTGAAGATATTCACAAAGAATCGCGCGGTACGGACATAGTTCTGCACATGCGCGAAGAGGGCAAAGAATTTTTGAGTGAGTGGCGTCTGCGTGATGTGGTGAGCAAATATTCCGACCATATCGGCATCCCGGTTTCGATTCAAAGCAAGGTTCGCGATGAAGAGGGAAATGAAACTGACCAAGTTCAATGGGAGCAGATCAACAAGGCACAAGCGCTTTGGACGCGTAACAAAGCCGACATCACGGATGAAGAGTACCAAGAGTTTTACAAACACGTTTCTCACGATTATGCCGATCCGATGCTTTGGAGCCACAACCGCGTCGAAGGCAAAAACGATTACACCAGCTTGCTCTATATTCCTGCTAAAGCGCCTTGGGATATGATGAACCGTGACCACAAGTCCGGTTTGAAATTGTATGTTCAGCGAGTGTTTATCATGGATGACGCTGAGCAGTTTATGCCGTCGTACCTACGCTTTGTGCGTGGCTTGATTGATTCAAATGATCTGCCGCTCAACGTGTCGCGCGAAATCTTGCAAGACAACAAAGTCACCCAATCACTGCGCAACGCTTGTACCAAGCGAGTGCTCACTATGCTAGAGCGTATGGCGAAAAATGATGCTGATAAGTATCAGCGTTTTTGGAAAGAGTTTGGCTTGGTGATGAAAGAAGGCCCAGCAGAAGACTTTGCCAATAAAGAGAAAATTGCCGCGCTATTGCGTTTTGCTTCGACCGAAGTTGACTCTGCTGAGCAAAGCGTCTCGCTTGAATCTTACGTTGCCCGTATGAAAGAAGGTCAAGACAAGATTTACTACCTGACGGCGGATAGCTACGCGGCGGCGAAGAACAGCCCACACTTGGAGCAGTTTAAAGCCAAAGGTATTGAAGTTATTCTGATGTTTGATCGCATCGATGAGTGGTTAATGAACTATCTAACCGAGTTTGATGGCAAGCAGTTCCAATCAATCACCAAAGCGGGTCTTGATCTCAGCAAGTTCGAAGACGAGCAAGAGAAGGAAAAGCAGAAAGAGACGGAAGAAGAGTTCAAGTCGGTGATTGAGCGAACTAAAAACTACCTGGGTGAGCGCGTCAAAGAGGTACGTACGACCTTCAAGTTAGCCAACACGCCGGCGGTTGTTGTTACCGACGACTACGAAATGGGTACGCAAATGGCGAAGTTACTCGCTGCTGCCGGTCAAGCGGTGCCTGAAGTGAAGTACATCTTTGAACTGAACCCAAATCATGCCCTAGTACAGCGCATGGCCGATGAAGCGGATGAAGAGGCATTTGGTCGCTGGGTTGAAGTACTGCTGGGGCAGGCAATGCTTGCTGAGCGTGGCTCGATGGAAGATCCAAGCCAATTCTTGGGGGCGATCAACACGCTTTTGACTAAGGGCTAATAACGTTTGCCGCGAAAAGTCGCTACTTATGCTCTTTTTGCGCGCATTTGCATTCATTTTGCAACAGTTTGTTGATCGATAGCGTGAAGTGTGAGTGCTTGAGCATTCTTTAGTCTTAATTCGCGCTTGAGAACAATATTGTGTGGTAGAATGCAGACTTGAAACGAAACAAACAGGCGTGTAAGGTGCACGCCTGTTTTGTTGTTAACTATAAAAGCAATTATACCGAAACTTACCGTGAGCTTGTGGCGTCGGACTGGTTAGGGATTTCAACGAGTCAAGCTAGACTCGTTTTTATTCTCTATTGCTTCGCTCGTCGACCACGTCACTGACATAGTGAGCTTCGGTATAAATCATCATAATCGAAAGAGGATTCAACATGCGCATCATTCTTCTAGGTGCTCCAGGTGCAGGTAAAGGCACGCAGGCTCAATTCATCATGGAGAAGTATGGTATTCCACAAATCTCTACTGGTGACATGCTACGTGCCGCTATCAAAGCAGGTACTGAGCTTGGTAAACAAGCAAAAGCTGTGATCGACGCTGGTCAACTAGTTTCTGATGAAATCATTCTAGGCCTGATTAAAGAGCGCATTGCTGCGGAAGATTGTGCAAAAGGCTTTTTGCTAGATGGTTTCCCACGCACAATTCCTCAGGCTGATGGCCTAAAAGAGATGGGTATCGCGGTTGATTACGTGATCGAATTTGATGTTGCGGATGAAGTGATCGTGGAACGTATGGCAGGTCGTCGTGCACACCTACCTTCTGGCCGCACCTACCACGTGGTTTACAACCCACCAAAAGTGGAAGGCAAAGACGACATCACAGGTGAAGATCTTGTGGTCCGTGATGACGACAAAGAAGAAACGGTCCGCGCACGCCTAGGCGTATACCATTCGCAAACAGCACCGCTGATTGCTTACTACGGTAAAGAAGCGGAAGCGGGCAACACCAAGTACCTCAAGTTTGACGGAACGAAGCAAGTTGCTGAAGTGAGCGCTGATATCGAGAAGGCATTGGCATAATAGGTTGTACCTATTACCAATAATTGCAAAATGTTTGTTATAGTGAAAGCGGCCTTAGGGTCGCTTTTTTATTATGATTCATCAGTGAGTTACCCCATTTAAACCGTGAGATGGGAGAATGATACTTTGAGGGCGTTTGCTTTGATCGATGAATTCATATTGCCGTATAAAACTCCTCAGCCATTATTGTAGAGACGCTATGAACAACACAAAAAAACACGGAGTGCTGTTAGTTAACCTTGGAACTCCAGATCACGCGACCGCACCAGCCGTGAAACGCTTTTTGAGTCAATTCTTGCATGATAAACGTGTCGTTGATATGAGCCGTTGGCTGTGGTGCCCGATTCTCCATGGCATCATTTTGCCCATCCGCTCACCCAAAGTGGCCAAGTTGTATCAATCGGTCTGGATGGAAGAGGGCTCTCCCTTAATGGTTTACTCGCAGCAGCAAAAACAAGCTTTGCAAGCGCGTATGGGGTTGCCAGTTGAACTGGGTATGAGTTATGGCAACCCTAGCTTATCTACCGGAATAAGCCGGCTAATGGAACAAGGAGTGGAGCAGATAACGGTGTTACCTCTGTACCCGCAATATTCTGCGACCACCACGGCAGCGGCTTTCGATGCGCTCAGTAAAGCACTCGCTAAAATGGCGCTGCTACCCAGCATTCATTTTGTGCGGGACTATCATAATCACCCCAGTTACATCCGAGCCCTCGCTCAGTCGGTGCGTCAATCTTGGCAGGAAAATGGTCGTGGAGACTACTTGCTCTGTTCTTATCACGGCATTCCGAAACGCTACGCCGACAACGGCGATATTTACCCGCAACACTGTGAAATGACGACAGAGCTTCTGCGTTTGGAGTTGGGGTTGACCAAAGAGCAGATAGGTTTGACGTATCAATCTCGTTTTGGTCGAGAGGAGTGGTTACAACCCTATACGGATAAAACCTTAGAAGCGCTTCCAGGGAGAGGGGTGAAAACCTTGGATGTTTTGACTCCGGCTTTTTCCGTAGACTGCTTGGAAACGTTAGAAGAGATTTCCGAACAAGGAAAAGAGAGCTTTCTTCATGCGGGCGGTGAGCGCTTTACCTATATTCCTTGCCTAAATGCGGAAGAGGCACATATTGAGATGATGGTAGAGCTGCTCAATCTACCCAATTCGCAATGATAGCGGACAAAACAATAAGGCCACGGAATGTGTAATGCCAGTCAGTTAAGCTGACTGGCATTTTTTCTATTTGTCGCGTACTTCTTGGGTTTCAACTTCACCCATCGAGGATAACTTCTATCTTCTCTTCGAGGTGGTAGGATAAACATGGATACATGCTCCAGTAATACTTCATAGTGTTTAGGGAGCTTTCCTGGGCTTGTTAAAGGCAACGCTGCAAAGTATTGCGTCACAGCCATAGCACTGCTCGTAAAGCTCAGTTGATTTGGCCAGACACTATCTAACCTACTTGCCGCTTTTGTCATAACCTGCCTGATAAGGTTATAGGCTAGTAGAATACCCCAGAGCTCCTGCTTAACCATATCTGGACGCTTGCTTCGCAATGTATACTCTCTGTCAAGCAAGGTTTCCTTCATTTCCCGATAGCCTAATTCGATTTCCCAGCGATAACGATAGAGCTCTACAATTTCTTCGCCAGGAAAACGTAACCCGTCACGCATTGAGGTAAGTATCTGATACTCTTTACCGTTAATGATTTTCGAGACTAGCCTTGCTTCAACTACATCAGGAAGTTCACTAAACTTCTTTCTTGCCTGAGGAGTGGTTTTAATCGCAACGATTGCATCACTCTTGCTGTACCTATGAACGACTTCATACTGGAAGTCTTTTCTCACAGGAAGCATCCAATGCCTCTCTTGGCCGACTTTGTTCCAGCGGTTCAGCAGTCCCAGAGAGTAATATCCTTTGTCAAAAATAGTCAGAGAATGGTCTGGCGTTTGTTCTATGAGCTCTTCTGCAAGCCGCATTTCGTTGGTTCGATAGTCAGAGAATGCACTATCGATGAGCTGATGGCTTGTAAGCTCCATCAAGCAAACCATGCGTACCTTAGGGTAAATATTTTCAGATGACTGATTACGCTGTGCTTTAAACTCTTGATGATTTTCAGGTGTATCCGCTGTTCTCCAAACGACACCATCGACAGATAGGAGATTGAGTCCACACCAAGTTTCAAATTTAGAAGATTGATAACTCTGAGCCGCCATCGTCTTAAAGACTTGTTTAACACCTTCTTCGCCTAATCTCTGCCTAGCTTGGACAACAGCACTTGGCGCAACAAAGCGCCGTTTGTCTGGTAGGACAATATCAAGTTGGTTAGCAATATCCCAAACAGATTGTTGCCGAAAAAGACTCATTCCAACAACGGACCAAAGTACTGCTTCCAAGGGTAAACGTCTTCTTCTAACTGTTGCTACGCCAGCTTTTTCAAAACCTTGCTGGATAAGCTCTGGACTAAGAATTTCAGAGTATTTGTCAAAGTGATGGAAGGTATTGCATGAGCGAAAAGTACTCGCAAGTTGGCTCTCTAAAGACATGAAAAATCCGATATTAGTTTCCTAATATCGGATTTTGAAGCCTTTTGAGGATCGGTCAAATGATCTCAAAAACTTTTCTTAACTGATCGGCATTACACGGAATGTGGCCTTATTGTTTTAGTGGGAAAAGCGATTACGCAATAGAAACTTGCTGTTCTTCAAGCTGTTCAGCACTGCTGGTGGTGGCTTCTGCACCATGCATCCAACGCACTAAGGTATTTGAAAACAGCAGCAGAATGGTACCGGAAATCGTCGCTGTCACGGCGATGCCGCTGAAAATCGCCATCGCTCCAAGTTCTCCAACGTGTGAGCCGACGTAGCCTGCGACGTAGTTGGCAATCGCGTTACAACCAAACCACGCGCCCATCATTAAAGACGCTAGGCGCAGAGGTGCCAGTTTGGTGACTAAAGACAGACCAATCGGTGACAGACAAAGCTCGCCCAATGTATGGAAAAAGAAAGCCCCCACCAACCAGAGCATCGACGTTTTCACGCTGGTATCGCCCCCTTGTTCAATCACCGCGCCGACCATGCATAAAAAGCCTAACGCGAGGAAGAACATCGCCAAGGCAAATTTCTTCGGTGAGTTTGGCTCTCGTTTACCCATCTTTACCCACAGCACAGCCAAGAGCGGCGCCAAGGTAATGATGAAAAACGGGTTCAGTGACTGGAACCAAGCCGCGGGCACTTCAATGCTACCAAGCATACGGTCAGTATATTGCTGGGTATAAATGTTCATCAGGCCGCCAGCTTGTTCAAAGCCGACCCAAAAGACAATGGTAAAGAGGCTCATGACGAGGATCACTTTAATCCGATCCGCTTCTTCTTTGGTCAAAGGTTCTTTACGTGTCGACTGCTTGTTCTTAAGATCGCGCTTTGCCGCCGGTTCACGACCAATATCGCCTAACCAAGATTGGGCAAAGGTCATTTGCATCGCTAAGCTAATCAGCATACCAATGCCCGCAGCGACAAATCCGGCTTTCCAGCCAAAAGACTCGGTAACAGAACCAGACACCAAGCCTGCAATTAAGGCGCCAAGGTTGATGCCCATGTAGAAAATAGTGAACGCTCCATCACGGCGGTTATCCCCTTCGCGATAAAGATAGCCAACCATCGTCGAGATATTCGGTTTGAATAAACCGTTACCTGAAATCAGTAAACCTAAGCCGAGGTAAAAAGTATGCAGCTCGCTAAAACCGAGCACATCTGCCGGAAGAGCCAAAGTAAATTGGCCAATTGCCATCAGCGCTCCACCGATTAAAATCGAGCGTCGTTGCCCCAAGAAATTGTCGGCCAAATAGCCACCAACCAGAGGAGTGATGTACACCAGCCCGGTGTAGATGCCGTACAGATCCAGCGCGTCTTTTGTGCTCCAGCCCATACCACCGTTTATCGTTGCATCAGTAAGATAAAGTACCAAAATGGCACGCATCGCGTAGTAAGAGAAACGTTCCCACAGTTCGGTGCCGAAAAGTAAAAATAGGCCACGAGGATGGCCGAAATATTGATGTTGTGTTGACATAAACTAAGCTATTTCAAATCATTAAAATTTTTATTGGGGATTACGTATACCTCCGGTTAACTTTTTATACAAATGCTAAAAAATGAACAAAAGCAAAATATATTTTTGCAATTGACTGTAAATAAAGAGATTTGTTGTTTTTTGTCGCGGTATTTTATGTGTTACAAACTAAAGTTTCATTTTTGAGAAGAGATCTTTACATTTATTGGACATGGTACACGGATTAGGGGGTTATAAGCTGGCTCTTTCCGTTTTTGAAAGCGATAATGGTAAGATACGAAAAAATATAGATGGCTAGTTAGAATGAAACGTTGGTACTTACTCTACTGTAAGCGCGGAGAGCAGTTGCGAGCTAAGCAGCATTTGGAAAATCAGGGAGTGGAGTGTTTCTACCCGACAATAATGGTCGAGAAAATTTTGCGTGGCAAAAGGCAGAAAAAAAGTGAACCTCTCTTTCCGTCTTACATTTTTGTCCGATTTGATTTTGAACTTGGCCCTACCTTCACGACGGTTCGTTCAACCCGCGGGGTAGTGGACTTTGTCCGATTTGGTGCACAGCCGAAAGAGTTGCAGGGCGACCTCATCTTTGAACTTAAAGAGTATCAGAAAGAGAGTGACGTGTGCGTTGAAGCAAAATCGTTACCACGTCCAGGCGCGTCGATTCGAGTTAAGAAAGGTCAGTTTGCCGGCATTGATGCGATTTTCCAAGAACAAGACGGCGAAACGCGGTCAATCATGCTGGTGAAAATGATCTCCCAAGTGGTGCCAGTGAGCATCAGTAACAGTGATCTTGAGCTGGGTTGTTAACCCTAAATGACGACCTGCACGCTAAAAATAAGCAAACTAAAAAAACAAGGCACCCTGAGGTGCCTTGTTGGTATTAACCTTTGTAAGCGTCGTTGTGTACGGTTTTCACGGCACGACCCGATGGGTCAACGCAGTTTTTAAACGACTCATCCCACTCGATCGCTTTTGCTGAAGAACAAGCAACCGATGGGCCGCCAGGAACACATTCTGCCGCAGAAGCGAGCGGGAACAGCTCCTCAAAGATTTCGCGATACACGTAACCTTCTTTGGTGGTCGGCGTGTTGTATGGGAAGCGGAACTTCGCCGTTTCCATCTGCTGATCAGTGACTTTGGCTTCCGCTGTCTCTTTCAGTGTGTCGATCCAGCTGTAGCCCACGCCGTCAGAGAACTGCTCTTTTTGACGCCATGCGATTGAATCGGGTAGATAGTGTTGGAAGCACTCACGCAAAATGTGCTTCTCCATCTTACCATTGCCACACATTTTATCGGCAGGGTTGAGACGCATCGCCACATCAATGAACTCTTTGTCCAAAAATGGAACACGACCTTCGACACCCCAGGCCGCTAGCGATTTGTTGGCGCGAGCACAGTCAAACATGTTAAGCGCTAACAGTTTACGCACGGTCTCTTCATGAAACTCTTTGGCGTTTGGTGCTTTATGGAAGTAAAGGTAGCCACCAAAAATCTCGTCAGCCCCTTCGCCAGAAAGAACCATTTTGATCCCCATTGCTTTAATTTTTCTGCCCATCAAAAACATGGGTGTTGAAGCTCGAATGGTGGTCACGTCGTAGGTTTCAATGTGGTAAATTACATCACGGATTGCATCCAAACCCTCTTGGATGGTGTAAGTCATCTCATGATGGACGGTACCAATTTTGTCGGCGACTTCTCGCGCGGCTTTAAGATCTGGGGCACCTTCTAAGCCAATCGCAAATGAGTGCAGTTGCGGCCACCAAGCTTCAGATTGTTCGTCATCTTCAATGCGCATTGCCGCAAATCGTTTTGCAATTGCCGAGGTGACTGAGGAGTCTAAACCGCCAGATAGAAGTACCCCATAAGGAACATCGGTCATGAGTTGACGTTTGACCGCCGCTTCCAGAGCTTCGGTCAACTCTTCTTTGCTGCTCACATTGTTTTCAACCGCTGCATATTCGTTCCAGTCACGAATGTAGTAGCGTTGTGGGCCAGAATCCGTCGAGCTGTAGTAGCTACCAGGAGGAAATTCGCTCAAAGTTTTACATACAGGAACCAGTGCTTTCATCTCTGAAGCAACGTAGTAGTTACCATGTTCGTCATGCCCTTGATACAGAGGGATGATGCCAATATGGTCACGGCCAATCAGGTATTGATCTTTCTCTTCGTCGTAAAGCACAAAAGCAAAGATGCCATTCAGCTCTTCCAGTAGATCTGCACCCATGTCTTGGTACAAGGCCAAAATAACTTCACAATCTGAGTCGGTTTGGAACTCGTACTTACCTTCGTAGCGAGCGCGGATCTCTTTGTGGTTGTAAATTTCACCGTTAACCGCAAGGATGAGTTTTTTGTCTGGGCTGTAAAGTGGTTGGGCGCCGCTGTTGAGGCCAACGATAGCCAAGCGCTCGTGCGCCAAAATAGCGCGCTCAGACGCGTAAATACCAGACCAATCAGGGCCACGGTGGCGAAGTTTTTTCGACATCTCTAGCGCGATCGGGCGAAGCGCGGCTGCATCACTTTTTATATCTAAAATGCCAAATACTGAACACATACAACATCCTTTTCAAACTGAATATTTTTTAACGGTATGAGGTCAATTTGCCATCCTAATCAAAAAAAGCAACTCTTCTTGATTAAAAAGATAATCAAAAAGCAGTTGAGGTAAATATTTTTTAATTATTTTGCCTAAATGGTGAATGAAATCCTTCTTTTGCTTAAAATCTCAACAAAAAGCCCTCATCAAGAGGGCTAATCGAGAGGTCACAATTACTTGTTGGCGGTGAACTGAGGTTTAAGTTGCTGGCAAACATGGCGCGCAAAACCGCTACCGGCTTCGTTGTAGATGTTAAAAGCGGCATCGACACCACTTTCCTCAAGTACTTGCAGTTGGTCACTATATTCTGCGATTGCTGCGATTTGCCCAGAGTAGCGGCGACGTTTGAGTTGGGCGAGTGCTGTCTGGTTACCTTGGTGGTGTGGCATCGCTAGTAACACCAATTTTACATTGGTGGTGTCGAGTATCCTTTCCCAGAAATCGGGGTCGGTGGCATCACCTGCGATGACATTGCGCCCCTCTTCACGGTGTCGCTCGGCGGCGTCATCGCGAACTTCAACCCCAAGACAAATTTTGCCATAGCGTGCGTGTAGTTCGTCGTAAGCCCCTGTGCCGATGCGCCCCATCCCCAAGATCAAAACTTGCGCATGCCCCGGGTTGATCAGTTGATCACGCTGATTCAGCTTCTCTGCCGCATGCTCTTGCAACCATTTACCCGAGTGAAGGTAGATTTGGTGGCCCATTTTGCTAAGTGGCGCGGCTAAAATGAATGAGAGCGAGACGGCGACTGCTAAGGCGACCAGAATATCGCTCGGCATCCAGCCCATTTTAAACGCTAGGCCACCAACAATTAGACCAAATTCGCTGTAGTTAAACAGCGCCAGTGAGGCGAGCAGGGATGTACGCACGCGGAACTTGAAATAGTTGATGGTTAGGAAATAGAGCAGGCCTTTGAACGGCAAAAGCAACAGGATCAATAGAGCAAGTGAGACGCCGGAGAGACTGATAGACGCCGATAAACCGATGTTGAGAAAGAAACAGACCAAAAACAGCTCTTTCATATTGAATAGTGATTTAGATAGCTCGGATGCTTTGGCATGGCCAGCAAGTAACATCCCAAGGATCAAAGCGCCTAAATCGGGTTTCATGCCGACAAATTCGAACAGTCCTGCGCCTGCAACGAGGGCGAAGAATATACCAAACAGCACCAGCATTTCACCGTGACCAACCCAGTCAAGTATTTTGTAGAATACTGGGCGCAACAGGGGCAGAGCAAACAAGGCAATGGCATACCAGTGGGGCAGTTTACCCGTCGACGCGGTGAGAAAAATCACCGCAAAAATGTCCTGCATGACCAAAATACCGATGGCTAAGGTGCCATAGGTCGCATTCATTTCCCCTTTCTCTTGCAGCGACTTCACCGCAAAAACGGTACTCGAAAAAGAAAGGGCAAACGCCAGTAGCACAATGTGTTCTGTCGTCATGCCAGCGAGTGAAGTAACGCCGAGCAACTTTAAGGCAAGAAAAGCGAGAGAGAATAGCGCAGTCGATAAAAGATTATGTACAGTTGCGCCAGCCCAAATCTCTCGAGAGAGCAGGGTTTTAATCTCCAGTTTAAGACCGATAGTGAACAGCAACAACGTTACGCCAAGATCGGCTAAGGTGCTAATGGTGTCATTACTCTCGAAACCAAAAAAATGCAGAGCGAAGCCAGCGAGCAGAAAGCCAACTAGCGGCGGAAGTTTGCACTTAAGGGCGAGGAACCCGGCAAAGAAAGCGGTAGTGATCAGTATCAGTTCCATAGGGTTCGTACTTGTTCCTGAAAAATAAAAGGGCCGTGTAACCACAGCCCTGTATTGTAACCTATGTGACTAATTGAATCACAGCGAGATCAATCACCTAACAATTTTTGTAACAAAACACCATTGAGCATAGCGCGTTTGATCATGGCAAATGCGCCCATGGTGGGCTGCTTATCAATGAGTGAGGCTACAATCGGTAGGCCACTGTGGAAGGTTTTCAGCGATTGATTTTCGACATTGCGCTGAATGGCGGGGAACAGGATTTCTTGTGCCGCGGTAATGTCGCCAGCGATAACAATTTTCTGCGGGTTAAACAAGTTGACAGTTATGGCGATCGCCTTACCAAGCTGATTGCCTACGCGAACCAGACTCTGTTTTGCCAGTTCATCGCCCTGCAACGCATGTGTACAGACGTCTTGAATCGTAATTGGCTCTACTTCTGCTAGGGAGGACTCATAGCCTTGCGCGAGCAGTTTTTTGACTCTCTGCACAATTGCGGGGTTGGCCGCAACAGTTTCTAAGCAGCCAAAGTTGCCACATTGACACTGTTCGCCCAGTGGATCGATCTGGATATGGCCGATTTCACCGACGTTGCGGTTAAAGCCTAAAAATACCTGACCGTTGACGATAATGCCTGAACCTGTTCCTCGGTGAACGCTGACCAAAATGGAATCCTGGCAATCTTGACTGGCACCGAAATAATGTTCAGCCAGCGCCATGCCGCGCACGTCATTGCCGACAAAGCACTCGATGCCAAATTTTTCACGTACAATTTCACCCAGCGCGAGGTTGTCGATATCGGTATTTGGCATGTATTCAACCACGCCTGTGGTTGGGTTTACCAAGCCGGGCAACGTAATACCAATGGCGATCAGTTGGTCAATTCTATCTTGGCAACTGTTGATGAAATCTTTGAGCAGGGCAATGAGGCCCTCAATCAGGTCAGACTGATTTTTGTAGCGTAAATCATGTTGATCTTTCGCAAGCTCTGTTCCGCCTAGATCGTACAAACAGAACTGCACGTAATCTCGACCAAGGCGAACAGCAACAGAGTGAAATGGTTTTACTTCCGTGGTGAGGGAGATGGCTCTTCTTCCCCCGGTTGAAGCTTGTTGAGCGACCTCTTTGATGAGGCCGCGCTCAAGCAGTTGGCGGGTGATTTTGGTGACGCTCGCTGGGGCAAGTTGGCTTACATCTGCCACCTGTATCCTAGAGATAGGTCCTTGTTGATCAATCAATCGATATACAGCAGCGCTGTTCAACTGCTTTACTAAATCTACGTTACCTATCTGTCCGCCATTCATGCCTAATTTTGCTCGTATTGTCCGTTAACAACCGTCGCTTTAACCTTGAAGTCTCTATCAAAAATCGCCAAGTTAGCGATCATGCCTTTCTTAATACGACCTAGGCGATCATCTACACCAATTGCTTTTGCTGGATAGAGGGTTGCCATGCGCAGAGCTTCATCTAAAGCGATTCCAACGTGTTCAACCGTATTTTGTACCGCTTCGATCATGGTTAAAGCTGAACCGCCGAGTGTGCCATTTTCATCAACACACTTACCATCTCGGTAATATACTTTCTTGCCGACAAAAATAAAGTAATCCATGTCAGCGCCTGCTGGAGCTGTGGCATCGGTCACTAATACTAGTTTTTCCCCTTTAATCTTGTGCGCAATTCGAATGTTGGCGTAATCGACGTGAAAGCCATCTGCGATGATACCGGCATATACCTCTGGAGTGTCGTAGATTGCGCCAACTACACCGGGTTCTCGTCCGACCATCGGGGTCATGGCATTGAATAAGTGGGTGGCGAAGGTTATTCCAGCTTCAAAGCCCTTGCGTGCTTCTGTGTAAGTGGCATTGGTGTGGCCAATTGACACTACGATTCCCGCTTGGGTCAGCTTTTCGATGTGCTCAGGAGCGTTGAGTTCTGGCGCTAGAGTGACTTTGGCGACAACGTCCGCGTTGGCACAGATAAAGTCGATCATCTCGTTGTCAGAATTGCGAATGTAATCGACGCTATGGATGCCCTTTTTCATGACATTCAGATAAGGTCCTTCAAGGTGCAAACCCAGCGATTGATTCTGATACTGAGCGTGATAGTCGCGAGCTGCCGTAATTGCAGCACGCATGTCCGCATCAGAAGAGGTGATTAGAGTGGGTAGGAAGCTGGTGCAGCCAGATTTCAGATTGGCTTTATGCATAATTTGCATAGTGTCTGCTGTGATTTCATCATTGAGCATCACACCACCGCAGCCGTTTAACTGCAGATCGATAAAACCCGGACTGACGTTTGCACCTGCGAGATCTTTCTGTTCGATCTCTTGCGGCAAATCACTGGTGGGTAAAACAGCTTTGATTAAACCGTTGTCGATGATGAGTGCATGTTCAGACAGAACATCACTTCCTGTATAAATTTTACAGTTAGTTAGCGCATACATGGTCAGCTAATCCTTATCAAATTGAGATTGAAATTCGGTCACTACTGGCATCTTTTTTAGGTTTACATCGATAATCAGAGACTTACTTTGTATCGCTGAATTAGCCAGTAATGTTGCAACAGCAAGCTGGTCTCGAGCAAATGGGCAAAGTGATAACGGGCGATAAAGCTAGGATGTGCATGGTTATGGTGGTTGTTTTTCTACACGAAGTTACTATTTATATCTAGTCACTTATCCTGTTTGAATCCGTTGGTTTCACGTGAGACGCAGCAGAATTTTACCGCGTAATTGCCATTTTTTTGAATGATAAAATAAGTTTTATGATCTCGCTAGCAAAATCCTTTTTTTGGGGCGAAAACTGGTGATTATGATCACAAACAATGAGGTTTTAATTTGCGGAGCAAAATTAATATCATAAACTGAACAGGACTAAATTGGACGACTAAAAAAAGTTGACCGAAAAAATGAAAATCCTATAGGGGGAACTTAAGGTGAATATTCTTGGATACTTTCAAAAAGTAGGCAAGGCGTTGATGGTACCTGTTGCCACATTGCCAGCCGCTGCAATATTAATGGGTATAGGTTACTGGTTAGACCCAACGGGTTGGGGCGCAAACAGTGCTGTTGCTGCATTTATGATCAAAGCTGGTGCCGCGATCATCGATAACATGTCGGTGCTTTTTGCAATCGGTGTTGCTTATGGTATGTCAAAAGATAAAGACGGCGCGGCTGCACTAGCAGGTTTTGTCGGTTATACCGTTATTACCACTCTTCTCAGCCCTGGTTCTGTTGAAGCGATCGGCCTGGTAGCCGTTGATGACCCAGAAACTAAACTGGCTTTTGCTAAAGTAGGTAACCAGTTTATCGGTATTCTTTCTGGTATTGTTGCGGCAGAACTTTACAACCGTTACTACCAAGTCGAACTGCCTAAAGCATTGGCCTTCTTCTCAGGCAAGCGCTTAGTCCCAATCTTGACCTCTTTTGCAGGTATTCTACTTTCTTTCGTTCTAATGTACCTATGGCCAGTGATTTTCTCCGGTCTGATCCACTTTGGTGAAAGCATCACAGGTTTAGGTGAAGTGGGTTCTGGTCTGTATGGCTTCTTCAACCGTCTATTGATCCCAGTTGGTCTTCACCACGCACTGAACTCGGTATTCTGGTTCGATATGGCAGGCATCAATGACTTAGGTAACTGGTGGACACCAAACGCAATTGAAAAAGGTGTTGGTGTTGTCGGCGAAACAGGTCGCTACATGGCTGGCTTCTTCCCTGTGATGATGTTCGGTTTGCCTGGTGCTGCTCTAGCTATGTACCATACAGCGAAACCAGAAAATAAAGCGAAAGTTGCTTCTATCATGATCGCTGCGGGCTTTGCTTCTTTCTTCACTGGTGTGACAGAGCCCCTAGAATTCTCGTTCATGTTCCTAGCTCCAGTACTTTACGTAGTACACGCAGCGCTAACTGGTATCTCGCTTTACATCGCTGACCTGATGAACTGGACCGCTGGTTTTGGTTTCTCTGCTGGTCTTGTGGATATGGTGTTGTCAGCGCAAAACCCACTAGCGAACAAATGGTACATGCTGATTGTTCAAGGTTTCGTGTTCTTTGCTCTGTACTATGTGATTTTCCGCACTGCAATCGTGAAATTTGGCCTGAAAACACCGGGTCGTGAAGATGATGAAGGTACATCAGCTTCGAAAGTGACTGGCGCGAAAGAGTCTCACGTGTTGGCAAAACAGTACCTGAAAGCACTCGGTGGTCATGAGAACCTCACTAATATCGATGCATGTATCACCCGTCTACGTTTGTCAGTAAAAGATATGAGCATCATTGATGAGAAAACACTTAAAGCATTGGGTGCAATGGGTGTGGTCAAACTGGGTACCAATAACCTGCAAGTTATTCTTGGCCCTCTGGCAGAAATTGTTGCTGGTGAGATGAAAAACATCGGCGTGAACGAAGATTTATCAGAAGTCGTTCTACCTTAATGTCGCGACCTAAAGTGTCATTTTAAGCCTCCTTCGGGAGGCTTTTTCTATTGTTCGTAGCTTTCTCCGCCAGTTGATGGCAAATAATCGCAATTAAGCGCGAGAACGTATTGTCTATTCGTGCAGAATTGTGGATCATTGATAGCAGTTTGCTCTGAATATTATCTTCTTAATTCAGAGCTAAGTTTTCTCTGAACAATACTAAAACAAACTTGAGGTGCTTTAGATGAGTGAAGCTGATGCTCGTCCATCAAACTTTATTCGTCAGATCATTGATAAAGATCTGGCGGATGGCAAACATACGAGTGTGCATACACGATTCCCGCCGGAGCCAAACGGCTACCTGCACATCGGCCATGCAAAATCCATCTGTTTGAATTTTGGTATTGCTCAGGACTACCAGGGTAAATGTAATCTTCGTTTTGATGATACTAACCCTGAGAAAGAAGACATCGAATACGTTGAGTCAATCAAGAATGATGTTAGCTGGTTAGGCTTCGAATGGGATGGTGAGATCTGCTATTCATCAAACTACTTCGACAAGCTTTACCAATATGCAGTGGAACTGATTAACAAAGGCTTAGCGTATGTTGATGAGCTAAGTCCTGAGCAGATCCGCGAATACCGTGGAACGCTGACTGCGCCTGGTAAACCAAGCCCTTACCGTGACCGTTCGGTGGAAGAAAACCTCGCGCTGTTTGAAAAAATGCGTGCTGGTGGTTTTGAAGAAGGTAAGGCGTGCTTGCGTGCCAAGATCGATATGGCTTCGTCCTTTATGGTGATGCGCGATCCGGTTTTGTATCGAGTACGTTTTGCTTCTCACCATCAAACGGGTGACAAGTGGTGTATCTATCCGATGTACGACTTTACCCACTGTATTTCAGATGCGTTGGAAGGGATCACCCACTCTATTTGTACACTGGAGTTTATGGATAACCGTCGCTTGTACGACTGGGTGTTGGAAAACATCACAATTGACTGTCGCCCACATCAATATGAGTTCAGCCGACTGAATCTTGAATACACGGTGATGTCTAAGCGCAAGCTCAACCAATTAGTGACTGAGAAGTTGGTTAATGGTTGGGATGACCCTCGTATGCCGACTATCTCTGGTTTGCGTCGTCGTGGCTTTACCCCAGCGTCAATTCGCGAGTTTTGCAAACGCATCGGTGTCACAAAGCAAGAGAACATGATCGAGTTTAGTTCACTGGAATCTTGTATCCGTGATGATTTGAACGAAAATGCGCCACGTGCGATGGCGGTATTGGATCCGGTTAAACTGGTGATCGAAAACTTCCCTGAAGGCGAAGTGGAAAATCTACTGATTGCGAATCATCCAAACAAAGCCGAAATGGGCGAGCGTGAAGTGCCATTTACACGTGAACTTTGGATTGAACGTGAAGACTTTCGTGAAGAAGCGAACAAAAAGTACAAGCGTTTGGTACTAGGTAAAGAGGTTCGTTTGCGTGGTGCCTACGTGATTCAAGCCGAGCGTGTTGAGAAAGATGCAGAGGGTAACATCACCACTATCTACTGTACTTACGATGTTGATACGTTAGGCAAAAACCCTACAGATGGGCGTAAAGTGAAAGGCGTAATTCACTGGGTGTCAGCAGACAAAGGTGTGCCTGCAGAGATCCGTCTATACGATCGCCTCTTTACTGTGCCAAATCCTGCCGCGGCAGACGATTTTGCTGCTACTATCAATCCAGAGTCACTGACGGTACTGAACGGTTTTGTCGAACCTAGTCTAGTCGAAGCACAAGCGGAGAGAGGTTACCAGTTCGAGCGCATGGGCTACTTCTGCGCGGATAGCAAAGATTCGAGCAAAGAGCACTTAGTCTTTAACCGCACGGTTGGATTACGTGATACTTGGGCAAAGATTGACGCTGAATAACTTCGTTGTTCTGCAAGCATAATAAAAGACCAGCGCAATGCTGGTCTTTTAGTCTCAATGTGTCTAATAAAAAAGCCGACTTTTATTGGTCAGCTTTTATCAACTTTTGCTATCAACTCTTGCGCTTGTGTGCGTCAGGGTTGGTTTTACATGAACCGTCTGCGCATTTACCGTACAAGTATAAACTGTGGTTAGTCAGTTGGACGTTGTACGCGGCGGCGATCTCTTTCTGACGCTCTTCGATGAGGTCATCAGAAAACTCAATCACTTCCCCACAATCAAGACAAACGAGATGGTCGTGATGATGCTGGGTGGAAAGTTCGAAAACCGATTTACCACCTTCAAAGTGATGGCGAGTGACAATACCGGCATCATCGAATTGGTTCAACACCCGATATACTGTCGCAAGACCTATCTCTTCGCCAAGATCAATCAGCTTTTTATAAAGGTCTTCAGCACTGATGTGTTGGCAATCTGGTTGCTGTAGTACTTCTAAAATTTTTAGCCTTGGAAGGGTAACTTTAAGCCCTGCATCCTTAAGCGCTTGGTTGTTGTCTGACATATACTTTCCCGTCGATGATCTGCCGCAGAGTACAGAATTCAATATTCCGATCATTATAGGTGAACCCGTCCTAACAATAAACCACGAACTTCAAAGGGTTACTAGAATCTTTTTGTAAATTGTGGCTGGCTCGCTTATATTGCTCATCAGACCAGTTACAAATTGTTAACAATGGAACTCAAGCAAGGACAGCGATGAACAAGCAACTCGCCAAGATCTATAAACCAGGAGTCGTCAAATTTGCCCTCAATATCTGGCCGCCATTTTGGGGCGCAGGCATACGAATTTTGCGTATTAGCGACGACTTTCGTACCGTCGATATGAAACTTAAACTACGCTGGTGGAATAAAAATGCCAACCGCACCCAATATGGTGGCAGCATTTTTTCTCTCACTGACCCTGTTTACTCACTGATGCTGATGGGCATCTTAGGCGAGGAGTACTATGTGTGGGACAAAGAAGCGAGCATCAATTTTATCAAGCCGGGGCAGAGCGATCTTTTTGCTCAATTCGAGATAACCCAAGCCATGCTGGACGAGATTTATGCCGTAACGCGTCATGGTGACAAGTGCTTTCCCGAGTTTATCATTCATGTCAAAGATGCGAAGGGCTCGGTGGTATCCGAGGTGCATCGTAAGCTGTATGTTCGGAAAAAACCGAAATATCGCGAGCAACTTGAAGAGCAGCAACAGAGTTAGCGATCCGTCGTCAGTACGTAGTCACGACATAGTTGCAGCCAAGCTTCACTGGTTTTTGATAGGTAGCGGTTACGATGCCAAACGACACCTAAACGCCAGTCAATTCCGGGTTGTATTGGTAACACTAATACACCTTCGGTGTGATTTCGTTCGCACAATGGTGCAGGTAAAAAGCACACCCCTGTGCCACTTTTCACCAGTGCGACGAGAAAATCCCACTGACTGCTGCGCGCAGCAACCTGAGGTTCGAATCCTGCTTCATGACAGCGCGAAAAAATGTGCTCACTGAGAGTGAACTCCGATGTGTAAAGGTACAAGGGCTCATTGTAGAGATCGACCCATCGGACATTCTGCTGTGCCTGCCAGTTGCTATTTTCTGGCACAACAGCGTGAATCGGATAGTTGTCCAGTTCAATGCTTTGCAGCTCGCTACTAATCTGTGGTGACAACATGGTCATGGCCACATCGATCTCTCCATTAAGTAAAGCTTGCTCAATTTTACGCCCGCCATACTCAACGACAGTCAGCTCAACGTTTGGGTAGCATTGTCGATATTGGCGAAACAGTCCGGCGTAGAGGTGGCCAACCATAGGGGGGATCCCTAAGCGCAAATGGCCACGTTGTAACTGATCCAGATCCATCAACTCGGCTTCCAGTTCATTCATCTGAGTGAGCACGACTTGGGCTCGCTGATAGACGATCTCACCAGCCTCAGTGAGCCAAAACCGCCTTCCTTCGCGATGCAATAGTGGTTGGCCAAGTTCGCTCTCTAAATTGCGAATCATCTTACTGATGGTTGGCTGGGTAACGAACATTCGCTCGGAAGCCTTAGTGAAGCTTTGCTGTCGCACCAATTCCACAAAATAGCGCAAACCTCTAATGTCCATATCTCCTCGCATAAAAAAGAGTATGCCAAGTTGGCATGAAAATAATAATTTAAAGTCATTTTATGCAGGTTTTGAGCTTGAATACAATGTGATTAATCTCTCTATTTTCAAAGTGAATCACATGGTGAAACTCAAAAATGGCTTAAAAATTTGGCTGCAGGTAGTAATGCTGTCGCTGATCTGGTTTGCGGCGGATACGCTTGTGCGTCTGTTTAACTTGCCACTGCCTGCCAATCTCACTGGCATGCTGCTTTTGCTTCTTTTACTGTTCAGTCGGATGGTCAAGATTGAGTGGCTGCGTCTTGGCGCTAGCTGGCTCTTGGCGGAAATGTTGCTGTTTTTTGTCCCTGCGGTTGTGGTGGTGGTCAACTATCAAGAGATGATGAAGCAAGAGGGGGTGAAAATTGCTTTGGTACTGGTCATCAGCACGTCTCTGGTGATTGCAGTCACCGCTTGGGTGGTGGATAAAACTCATCGCCTAGAGCGCCTTTTAGCCCTACGCAGGCGTCGTGCCTCTTATGTTACAAGAGGGCACTAATATGGAATTGACTATCTCTACTCCCGCTTTGAGTGCAATCTGCTTTGTTTTGACACTTTTGCTCTATTACGCAAGCAAATATCTTTATCGAAGACGGCCTAGCCTATTGTTAATGCCCCTCTTGTTGGCCCCGCTGCTTTTGGTGGTGATGGTGACAGGGTTGCATATTCCTTATCAAACCTATATGGCTGATTCACAGTGGCTACTTTGGTTACTTGGACCTGCGACGGTTGCTTTTGCCATCCCTGTGTACGACAACCGAGTCTTGATTAAGCAGCATTGGCTGTCACTGACAGTGGGTGTGTTGGTGTCGGTGGTTGTCGCGGTCGGCAGTACGGTTGCGTTGGCGCGTTTATTGTCTCTCCCTGAGTTGCTGCAACGCAGTTTAGCAATGCGATCCATTACCACGCCGTTTGCCGTTGAAGCGACCAAAGTCATCGGCGGGCAAAGTGAACTTGCTGCACTGTTTGTCGTCTTGACTGGCGTGATCGGTATGGCTATTGGAGAGATCATTCTGACAAGTTTGGCCATTCGTTCTCGGCTGAGCAAAGGGGCAAGTTTAGGAGCCTCAGCCCATGGCGCGGGTACCGCGAAAGCGTATCAGTTAGGAAGTTCGGAGGGGGTGGTATCCAGTGTGGTCATGATGTTGTCTGGTATGGTGACTGTGCTGCTCGCCCCTTGGATTGGTCACTTGCTTTGGTAAAACGCAAAGCAAAAAAATCCCCTGTCGAAACAGGGGACTGATATCAATCTTCTAGCTCTGCGAGGCACATCTCTTCATAGATCTGCTCAACCCAGTTTTTCACGCGAGACTCGGTCAGTTCTGGCTGACGATCTTCATCGATACAAAGGCCAATGAACTTACTATTGTCGCCTTCAACCAGTGCTTTCGACGCTTCGAACTCATAGCTTTCTGTTGAAGTATGGCCCAAAATCGTACCACCTTTTGACTCAACGATATCGCGTACAGTACCCATAGCGTCACAGAAGTATTCTGCGTAGTCTTCTTGATCGCCACAGCCGAAAATCGCCACCAGCTTGGTTGAGAAGTCAATTTGCTCTAGTTCCGGGAAAAAATCATCCCAGTCACATTGAGCTTCGCCGTAGTACCACGTAGGAATGCCAAGCAGCAGTAGATCGAAATTATCGATGTCTTCTTTGCTGCTCTTTGCAATGTCTTGTACGTGAACGAGTTTTTTACCTAGTTGCTTTTGAATCATCTTAGCAACGGCTTCAGTATTACCTGTGTCGCTACCGAAGAAGATACCTACACTTGCCATAGAGTTTATACCTTTGATTATGTCTGTTGTGGCACGAACCTGACGGATTTAACCCAAACCAGTGCCTTCCCAGCTAAGCTGAATAAGCCCTTTTGCGATAAAACCAGCACAGCCAAGGAAAAGTACTAACCATACAATACGGCGACCAAAAACGGGAACATTGCCTTGCTTCAACACATCTTTAATGGCCATACCAATAAAAAAGAAGATAGACGCAAAAAGAAGGTCGAGTCCAATCGATTCCAGCATGTTCATGTAGTCGTAAAGCATGATGTCCCTTAGTGCCAATTTAGCTTGCGCGCACTATATCACTGTTGGACAACAAAGTTAATGCGCGCAGCACCTACGAAGACCAATAAAATGACGTCACTTTTCTGATTTGTTAACTGACAATAAATTTTCGGATCGCGCGTAAAACTTCTGCTGGTTTTTCAGCATGCAGCCAGTGCCCCGTATTGGCAATCACATGCGCTTTTGCCTGTTTGAATTGCTGTACAACGGCCGTCTGATGCTCATTCTGCAGATAGGGAGAATCCCCCCCTTTGACAAACAGTGTTGGGATCTCGGTCGGTGGGATAGGCTGCCAACCTAGAATGGCATCATAGTTGTTGATCAGTGAGTCAACATTGAAGCGCCAAGCGAGGTGCCCGTCTTGATTGTAAAGCGATTTGGCAAGAAATTGCCTGACCCCATCCAAGGTAATGTGCTCGGCAAGTAAATCAAGCGCTTGGCTGCGATTGGTCGGCTTATGCTGAATCACCGAATGTAACCCTTGGAACACATCGTCATGGCGTCTGACTTGATAGGCGGCTGGTGCCATGTCCAAAACGATGAGCTGTGAGACAATTTGTGGTGCAATTGCGGCCAATTTCATCGCTACCTTGCCTCCCATTGAGTGGCCAATCACGACTGCATGGTCAATCGCAAGTGCCTCCATTGTACTGAGCACATCTTGCGCCATGAGTTGGTAATCATGCTGCGGGCTGTGGAAGGAGAGGCCGTGGTTACGTAGATCCAAACTAAGGACTCGGTGATCTACAATCAGATCTCGGGCAAGCAGGCCAAGGTTACTTAAACTGCCAAATAAGCCGTGAAGTAAAACAATCGTTTGTCCTTCACCTTCAAGTTTGTAGTTGAGCAATGATGACATTTTATCTTATTCGTGATGGGTTTAACGTGGAGTATCCGAAAGGATCTCGTTATAATCCTCCAGAGTTTAAACATTGAGATTGTGAAAAGCGAATGAAAACAATTGAGGTTGATGAGGATCTGTACCGTTTTATTGCAAGTCAAACCCAACACATCGGTGAAAGTGCGTCGGACATTCTACGCCGCTTGTTGAATGTGGACGGTAAACAGGTTGTCATTACACAAGTTGCTGAACCTAAAGGTATTGTAGTTAGCAAAGATGCAGGTAAAGCCTCTAAGGTGGACGGTGTAAAAGAGATGCGCTCGCTGTTGATATCCGACGAGTTTGCCTTATTAACGAAAGCGATTGATCGCTTTATGTTGGTTCTAACGACTTTGCACCGTATCAACCCTGAAAGTTTTGCTCAGGCGACCAAAGTGAAGGGTCGTAAGCGCGTTTACTTTGCCGATAATGAAGCGACGCTGCTGGAAAACGGCAATACCACCAAACCTAAAGCGATTCCACATACGGGTTTTTGGGTCATCACTAACAACAATACCAGTCGCAAACGGCAGATGGTGGAACAGGTGATGACGCATATGGAATTTCAGCCTGATCTAATTGAAAAAGTAACAGGGTCGATATAAGAAACCTGATAGAAGCCTCATAATGCGCACAGTGATGCCGATATTATGAGGCTTTTTTGTTTGATTAATTTTTAAGAAAGGATGTCAATAATGGCTATGCACCCTCGGGCAGGGCAAAAAGCTCTGCAAGAAGATCTTCACAATATTCCTGCTTTGGTCGCTAACTATTTTTTGCTGCAACCGGAAGCTGCCAACCCTGCACATAAAGTTGAGTTTGGTACCTCGGGCCATCGTGGCTGCGCAGATAAATGTACCTTTAATGAACACCACATTTTAGCTATTGCGCAAGCGGTCGCTGAAGTGCGTGCTGAGCAGGGGACCAAAGGCCCACTGTTTATCGGTAAAGACACTCATGCGCTCTCTGAGCCCGCCTTTGCAACGGTTGTGGAAGTGCTGGTGGCCAATGGAGTGCAAGTGATTGTTCAGGCAGAAAATGGCTATACACCGACGCCAGGCATCTCACACGCCATTTTGACCTACAACCAGAAACATGCAGACAAAGCCGATGGCATTGTGATTACGCCATCGCACAATCCGCCGCAAGATGGCGGCATCAAGTACAATCCGGTTCACGGTGGCCCAGCCGAAGGCGAGCTCACACAGGCGATTGAAAATCGTGCCAATCAGTTGATCGCTGAAGGCCTACAAGGTGTGAAGCGTATGCCTTTGCTCGAAGCGAAAGCATCAACACTGTTTGTAGAGCAAGATCTGGTTAAGCCCTACGTGGATGATCTGGTCAATGTGATTGATATGGAAGCGATCCAAAACGCCAATCTCAAGATCGGTGTGGATCCGCTCGGTGGCAGCGGTATTGACTATTGGCGCCAAATCGCTAAAGCGTACAATCTCAATCTCACCTTGGTGAGCGAAGCGATAGATCCATCTTTCCAGTTCATGTCTCTCGACAAAGATGGCGTGGTGCGTATGGATTGCTCTTCACCTTACGCGATGGCTGGTCTACTGGCGTTGAAAGACGACTACGATCTGGCGTTTGGTAATGACCCAGACTACGATCGTCACGGTATTGTCACGCCAAAAGGCTTGATGAATCCTAACCACTTCTTAGCGGTGTGTATTGACTATTTATACCGCCATCGTCAAGGCTGGGCGGTGGATGTCGCAGTCGGCAAAACACTCGTTTCCAGTGCGATGATTGACCGCGTGGTGGCTGATCTTGGCCGTGAGCTGTGTGAAGTGCCCGTGGGCTTTAAGTGGTTTGTGGATGGTCTCTATAACGGCAAGTTCGGATTTGGTGGTGAAGAGAGCGCTGGTGCTTCTTTCCTACGTAAAGATGGTACGCCTTGGTCAACCGACAAAGATGGCATCATTTTGTGTTTATTAGCGGCTGAAATCACGGCTGTGACGGGCAAGAACCCGCAGCAGTACTATGAAGAGCTCGCAGCCAAGCATGGTGAATCACAGTATAGCCGTATTCAAGCAGTGGCAAATGGCCCGCAGAAAGACGTTCTCAAGAAACTGTCTGCTGAAATGGTTAGTGCAACAACGTTGGCTGGTGATGAGATTACCGCGCGTTTAACTCATGCGCCAGGTAATGGTGCGGCCATTGGTGGCCTGAAAGTGACTACCGCAAATGGCTGGTTTGCCGCTCGCCCATCAGGCACAGAAGATATCTACAAGATTTACTGTGAAAGCTTTAAAGGCGCAGAGCACCTGAAGAAAATCGAAGCCGAAGCGCAGCAGATCGTCAATCAAGTCTTTGCTGACGCAGGTTTATAAGCTGCAACCTACTTGCCTCTATATCAACCCCAGAGCCCAGCTCTGGGGTTTTTGTTACCAGCACATCAGCATAGAGAATCTCCACTCGGTGGGATCAATCCGCATGCTTATCCATGCGGCCAGTTGTCTGGGACGATAAACCAGAATTGACCATTTTGGCTTTGGGCGTGGATAAAGCGTTTTTGCGGTTTTTCGACTGAGGGTGCATCAGCCGCCGCCATGCCTCCGGCCGCCCAATCCGCTTTCGATAACTCATACAGTGGTTGGTTGATTTGCGGCCATTGGTGGGCGAAACACCAATAACCAGCGATAGTGTCTGGGTTGATTGGATGGCCAAGACAATGGGACGGTATGTCTTGTGGCAAAAAAGGGTTAATGTACAAACGGCCTTGCATGAGTAAGCGTGGTTGGCAGTGTTGATACTGTTCGTATTGTTGCAAAAAAGCCGTCGAACAGCTCATCTTAAGCTGATGATTGAGCATGTGAGCGAGTTTTTTGTCCAAGCGATCTTGGGTGTTGGGGCCATACCATTTGCCATCCAGTAGCAGATAAAACTTAATCGCTACTTCCCAGTGCTCAAATTGACCACTTTCTCGGTTAAGCAAAAGAAAATCTAACGCACCAAGCGTCTTCCCATTGCTTTGAAGTTGTACTTCTTCGAGCTCAATCTGGTATTGGGGCGAATGTTGCAACAGTTTTGAGCACAGGTACTGATAGAGAAAACCAAGCCGAGCATTTCCTTGATAAGGCTCGATATCGTTTGGCACCGTGGTGTTTAAGTGGGAGACGCTGACAAAAGGTAAGCGGGTCTCAAATAACGAAGGTGAGGAGGTAATCCATTGATAAAATCGCGTAACAGAGCTCATCGTTGATCCACAATGTCGATATTTAGCCACCATTGTATTGCTTATTGGCTTGAGTATACACTTTGCGGTGAAGACAAAATTTGGATATGAAGATGAACAACTTAGAACTGGAAAAAATTCTTAACGATAAGCTTTCCGCATCGCTAATCAAAGATTACTGCCCAAATGGTTTACAGGTGGAAGGAAAAGCGGAAATCCGCAAAGTGATCACTGGCGTAACCGCTTCTCAAGCTTTGATAGAGCAAGCTGTCGAGAAAGGCGCCGACGCCCTGTTAGTCCACCATGGCTATTTTTGGAAAGGCGAGCCAGAGCCCATTCGAGGTATGAAAGGAAATCGCATTCGCACTCTAATGCGACACGACATCAATCTATTGGCTTATCACTTGCCACTCGATATCCATCCACAACTAGGCAACAATGCACAACTAGCTAACCTACTCGATATCGAAGTAGAAGGTGGATTAGAAGGGCACGCCCAATCTGTGGCGATGTTCGGCCGTTTGCGACAAGCGATGAGCGCTGAAGCGTTGGCGGACAAGATCACGCGAGTTCTATCTCGTCAGCCACTGCATATTGCATCAGAACGCGGACAACGCATTGAAACGATTGGCTGGTGTACTGGTGGTGGGCAAGATTTTATTGAACTGGCCGCTCAGCGGGGGTTGGATGCTTATCTTTCTGGAGAAGTTTCAGAGCGCACCACCTACAGCGCGCGTGAAATGGGGATTCACTACTTTTCGGCTGGGCATCATGCTACCGAACGTTATGGTATTAAAGCCCTAGGCGAGTGGCTCGCACAGGAGTACGGTTTAGACGTTGAATTCATCGATATCGACAATCCGGTATAAAGTGGTGGAACGGTCAAAAAGAGAAAGGGTTGAGACTTACATCTCAACCCTTTATTTTTAGTTAATCGGTTATTGGCGCTCGTGCATAGGTTTGAAATCGCGCTGCTCTTCACCAGTATAGAGCTGGCGAGGACGGCCAATACGATTGAGTGGATCGCTGTGCATTTCGTTCCAATGCGCAATCCAGCCAATAGTGCGCGAGATGGCGAAAATAACGGTAAACATTGAGACAGGAATACCGATCGCTTTGAGAATAATGCCTGAGTAGAAGTCGACGTTCGGATACAACTTCTTAGAGACGAAGTATTCGTCTGACAGGGCAATACGCTCTAGCTCCATCGCGACATCCAATAGTGGATCTTTGATGTTGAGCTCTTTTAGCACTTCGTGACAGGTTTCACGCATCACGGTTGCACGTGGGTCGTAATTCTTATACACGCGGTGACCAAAGCCCATCAAACGGAACGGGTCGTCCTTGTCTTTAGCACGTTCCACGTACATTGGGATGTTATCGACTGAACCAATTTCTTCCAACATCTTCAGACACGCTTCATTAGCACCACCGTGAGCAGGACCCCAGAGAGAAGCAATACCTGCGGCAATACACGCGAACGGGTTTGCGCCCGAAGAGCCTGCGAGACGCACGGTTGAAGTTGAAGCGTTTTGTTCGTGATCTGCATGCAGAGTAAAGATTTTATCCATTGCACGCGCGACAACGGGGTTGACTTCGTACTCTTCACATGGATTTGCAAACATCATGTGCAGGAAGTTTTCCGCGTAAGTCAGGTCGTTGCGTGGATAGATGAAAGGCTGACCAATCGAATATTTGTAACACATGGCCGCCAGCGTTGGCATTTTAGACAGTAGACGATAAGCAGTAATTTCTCGATGCAGATCATTATTAATGTCTAAAGAGTCATGATAGAAGGCTGCCAGAGCGCCGACCACACCACACATCACCGCCATTGGGTGAGCGTCACGACGGAAGCCATGGAAGAAGCTGGCAATCTGTTCGTGCACCATAGTGTGACGTGTCACGGTTGTTCTGAATTTCTCGTATTCCTCACGTGTAGGGGCTTCACCGTAAAGTAGAATATAACAAACCTCTAAGTAATCAGCGTTGTTAGCTAACTGATCAATAGGGAACCCACGGTGCAAAAGAATCCCTTTGCCGCCGTCGATGTATGTTATTTGCGATTCACAAGATGCAGTGGCAAGAAAACCGGGGTCAAATGTGAAATAGCCGTTTGCTCCCAGTGTACGAACGTCAATTACAGGGGTACCTAGTGCACCTTCCATAATTGGCAGTTCGATTGGCGCTTTGCCTTCGATGTGAAGGGTAGCTTTCTTATCTGCCATAACAATCTCCTTTGTTTATTATTTAATCCGTCCAGGATGTTTGTGTGCCATTTTTGTACTGGTGTTAAGGATTAAAGTCAATTGTTCTGCCTTTTTGTGTGCACTCAATATGATTTTTTACATAAAAATCGTTAAAAATCTGTTCTGTGTAGCATAATTTGTTACATCAATTGTATTAGAATGTTGCCAGCCGTATAGTGGCGCAGAAATTTTTGGTTAAATCCTTATAAATTCGGGGCTAGAAACAAAGGTGAGGTGTTTTTTTTAGTCTCGTTGTTAACAAGAATTTTACATTTAAGTCGCTTATATGTCGCGGTTGGTGTTAAATAAATGTTAACTTTTGTGGGGTTGAGAGCCAAAATTCGTTAATAACAATAAATGCTCAATGGAGCTGAGTGAGCAAGCCCGTGAAAGAAAGAAAGTCAAGACCTGTTAATTTAGATTTGCAGACCATTCGCTTTCCTATCACAGCAATCGCATCCATCCTGCATCGTGTATCTGGGGTGATTACGTTTGTCGCGGTAGGCATACTGCTATGGTTACTATCCATTTCCCTATCATCCCCTGTCGGATTCATGCAAGCGAGCGACATCGTCGACAGCTTTATCGTGAAATTCGTGTTGTGGGGCATCCTAACTGCATTGGCCTACCACATTGCTGGCGGCATTCGTCATCTCATGATGGATCTTGGTCATTTTGAAGAGCTTGAATCTGGTGCCATGAGTGCCAAGGTTGCATTCGGCGCAACAGCCGTGCTTTCAGTTTTGGCGGGGATCTTAGTATGGTAAAACACATTTCCTCATTTGGTCGTAACGGGGTGCACGATTTCCTCCTGATTCGTGCTACGGCCATCATAATGACACTCTATACAATTTATCTGGTGAGCTTTTGTGCTTTCACGGATATCTCTTACGCATCCTGGACTCAATTTTTTGGTGGTACTTTTACTAAGGTTTTCACCATGCTGGCATTGGTCTGTGTACTGATTCATGCCTGGATTGGTTTATGGCAGGTTCTGACTGATTACATCAAATGCGCTAAATTGCGTGGTGGCCTTCAGTTAGCCGTTATTGCCGTGCTGTTCGGATATTTCTTCTCTGGTCTATTTGTCTTGTGGGGTGCGTAAGTGTCTATTCCAGTTCGTGAGTTTGACGCCGTAGTAATCGGCGCAGGTGGTGCAGGTATGCGCGCTGCACTACAAATTTCAGAGCAAGGCCTAACTTGTGCGTTGCTGTCAAAAGTGTTTCCTACTCGTTCTCATACCGTTTCAGCTCAGGGTGGTATTACGGTTGCACTAGGAAACTCACACAAAGATGATTGGCAGTGGCACATGTATGACACGGTTAAAGGTTCCGACTACATCGGTGACCAAAATGCCATTGAGTACATGTGTAAAAACGGTCCTGAGTCGGTGATTGAGCTAGAGAAAATGGGGTTGCCCTTCTCTCGCTTTGAAAACGGCTCTATCTATCAGCGCCCCTTTGGTGGTCAGTCCAAAGAGTTCGGTGGTGAGCAAGCAGCTCGTACTGCCGCCGCCGCTGACCGTACTGGTCACGCTTTGCTGCATACGCTTTATCAACAAAACGTAAAACATAAAACTACCATTTTTTCAGAATGGTATGCGCTTGACCTGGTGAAAAATCAAGATGGCGCTATCTTAGGCTGTACAGCACTGTGCATGGAAACGGGCGAAATTTGTTATTTCAAAGCCAAAGCGACCGTGTTAGCAACAGGCGGGGCAGGCCGTATTTACGCATCAACTACTAACGCACACATCAACACGGGCGATGGTGTGGGTATGGCACTTCGTGCTGGAGTACAGATGCAAGACATGGAAATGTGGCAATTTCACCCAACGGGTATCGCTGGCGCAGGTGTTTTGGTTACGGAAGGCTGTCGTGGCGAAGGTGGTTACCTTCTCAATAAAGATGGTGAGCGTTTCATGGAACGTTATGCACCAAATGCAAAAGACTTGGCTGGCCGTGATGTGGTTGCGCGTTCGATGATGATTGAAATCCGTGAAGGTCGTGGTTGTGACGGCCCTTGGGGTCCACATATCAAGTTGAAGCTCGATCACTTGGGCAAAGATGTACTTGAATCACGTCTGCCTGGTATCTGTGAGCTTTCTCGTACTTTTGCTCACGTCGATCCCGTGAAAGAACCGATTCCAGTTATCCCAACCTGTCACTACATGATGGGTGGTGTACCAACTCAAGTGTCTGGCCAAGCGATTAAACAGCTGGCTGATGGCCGTGAAGAAGAAGTTCAAGGACTGTTTGCTTGCGGTGAAATTGCTTCTGTATCGGTACACGGTGCGAACCGTTTAGGCGGTAACTCGCTACTCGACCTTGTGGTCTTTGGCCGTGCAACGGGTCTTCACTTAGGCGAAACGTTGGCAGCACAAGCAGAAGCGCGCCCAGCGACTGCTTCTGACGTCGAAGCGTCACTTTCTCGCTACATGCGTTGGGAAAACAGCACCGGTGGCGAAGATCCAGTGCAAATCCGTAAAGATCTACAACGCTGTATGCAAAATAGCTTCTCGGTATTCCGTGAAGGTGAAGCCATGGCGCAAGGTTTAGAAGAGCTGAAAGTGATTCGTGAACGTTTGAAAAATGCCCATCTGTCAGACAAGTCTACCGAGTTCAACACGCAGCGTATTGAGTGTTTAGAGCTAGATAACTTGATGGAAACAGCATTCTCAACGGCAGTAGCAGCAAACTATCGTACTGAAAGTCGTGGTGCTCACGCTCGTTTCGACTACCCAGATCGTGACGATGAAAACTGGCTATACCACTCTATCTACAATCCGGAAACTGAACAGATGACCAAGCGTGACGTAAACATGTCTCCAGTTCATCGTGATGCTTTCCCACCGAAAGTACGTACATACTAAGGGAGGACTAAAAAATGAAATTGAACTTCTCTGTGTATCGTTACAATCCGGATGTCGATAGTAAGCCGTACATGAAAGAGTACACGCTGGATGTGGAAGATGGTTCTGACATGATGGTGTTGGATGCGCTGATCCTATTGAAAGAGCAAGATCCAACACTAGCATTTCGCCGCTCTTGTCGCGAAGGCGTGTGTGGTTCTGACGGTTTGAATATGAACGGCAAAAACGGCTTGGCGTGTATCACTCCGCTGTCGGCTTTGGGCGGTGGCAAGCTGATTATTCGACCACTACCGGGTTTGCCTGTAGTGCGCGATCTTATCGTTGACATGACACAGTTCTACGATAACTATGCGAAAGTTAAGCCATTCTTGATCGATGACGGTGCGTTGCCACCTTCTCGCGAGAATCTGCAATCTCCAGAAGAGCGTGCACATTTGGATGGTTTGTACGAATGTATCATGTGTGCATGTTGTACAACATCTTGCCCATCATTCTGGTGGAACCCGGACAAATTTATTGGTCCGGCAGGTCTTTTGGCTGCATATCGTTGGTTGATTGATAGTCGCGATACTGCAACAGATGAACGTCTGTCCAATCTTGATGACGCATTTAGCGTTTTTCGTTGCCATGGCATCATGAATTGTGTAAGTGTTTGTCCTAAGGGACTAAACCCAACAAAAGCCATTGGTCACATCAAAACAATGTTGGTCAATCGTTCGGTTTAATAGATAAAAATTGCCGGCTAACTCTTAACCAGATTTAGCCGGCTCTTATAGTAGCTCGGCGCAGACCGAAGCAAACGTGAAAACTACTGGTTAAGGGAAAATATGCACAACGGCGTGATGAAGGCGTGGCTCGAGTCTTCACACTTGGCTGGCGCCAATGCAATGTATGTAGAGGACCTCTACGAACTGTATCTAAGTGATCCCGATCTGGTAAGTGAGGAGTGGAAACGTGTTTTTGATGAGTTGCCCAAGCACTCTGAAGTGGCTGAACAGCCGCACTCACGTGTCCGTGACTACTTCCGACGACTCGCTCAAGAAACAAAGCATTACAGTGTCCAGGTCAGTGATCCAGATGTCGATGCTAAGCAAGTAAAAGTACTACAGCTGATAAATGCCTACCGCTTCCGCGGCCATGAAGCAGCTCAGTTAGACCCCCTAGGGTTATGGCAACGTCCTCAAGTGGCGGAGCTCGATCCTGCATTCCACAATCTCACCCCAGATGACTTCGAAGAGACATTCAACGTAGGTTCTTTTGCCATTGGCCAAGAGACCATGCAGTTGAAAGACATCTATAATGCCCTGAAAAAAACCTATTGTGGTTCGATTGGTGCAGAATACATGCACATGACCGACACAGAGCAAAAACGTTGGATTCAGCAACGTCTTGAGTCTGTTATCGGCCAGCCTTCCTTCGAAAAAGAAGAAAAAATCACATTCCTGGAAGAGCTGACCGCAGCAGAAGGTCTCGAGCGCTACCTTGGCGCAAAATTCCCCGGTGCAAAACGCTTCTCTTTGGAAGGCGGCGACGCCATGATCCCAATGATGAAAGAGTTGATTCGTCATGCGGGTAAAAGCGGTATGCGTGAAGTGGTTATTGGTATGGCTCACCGAGGCCGTCTCAATATGCTGGTTAACGTTTTGGGTAAGAAACCACAAGATCTGTTTGACGAGTTTGCCGGCAAACACGGCGAAAGCTGGGGAACGGGTGATGTGAAGTATCACCAAGGTTTCTCAGCGGATTTTGCCACGCCCGGCGGTGATGTGCACCTCGCCTTGGCGTTTAACCCGTCTCACTTGGAAATTGTAAACCCAGTGGTGATGGGCTCTGTACGTGCTCGTCAGGATCGCCTCGGCGATGAAGACGGCAGTAAAGTTCTTCCTATCACGATTCATGGCGACTCGGCGATTGCAGGACAGGGTGTGGTGGCAGAGACGTTCAACATGTCTCAAGCCCGTGGTTACTGTGTTGGTGGTACTGTTCGTGTGGTTGTCAACAACCAAGTCGGTTTCACAACGTCAAACCCACGTGATACGCGTTCTACCATGTACTGTACCGATATTGCCAAGATGGTACAGGCACCGATTTTCCACGTTAATGCTGACGATCCAGAAGCTGTCGCTTTTGTGACACGTATTGCTTTGGATTACCGCAACGAGTTTAAACGCGACGTTGTGATTGACCTTGTTTGTTATCGTCGCCATGGTCACAACGAAGCTGACGAGCCGAATGCCACTCAGCCTTTGATGTACCAAAAAATTAAGAAGCACCCAACACCGCGTAAACTGTATGCAGACGTACTGATTGATCGTAACGAGTGCGAGATTGAAACCGCAACCCAAATGGTCAACGAGTATCGTGATGCACTCGATCGCGGTGAAGTAGTGGTGAAAGAGTGGCGTCCGATGGCTCTGCATTCTGTAGACTGGTCACCTTACCTTGGTCACGACTGGGAAACTCCTTGGGCAAACGTATTCGATAAAAAACGTTTAGTCGAACTAGGACGACGTCTATGCCAATACCCAGAAAGTCATGTTTTGCAAAGTCGAGTGAGTAAACTCTACAGTGATCGTATCGCGATGATTGAAGGGGAGAAAGAGTTCGATTGGGGAATGGCAGAGACGCTTGCCTATGCGACTTTACTCGACGACGGAAAACGTATTCGTATTTCTGGTCAAGATTCAGGTCGTGGTACCTTCTTCCATCGTCACTCTGTACTTCACAATCAAACCGACGCCAGTACTTACATCCCATTGGCAAACATTCACGACAAACAAGGCCCATTTGAGGTGCTTGACTCTGTGTTGTCGGAAGAAGCGGTGCTGGCATTTGAATACGGTTATGCAACGGCAGAACCGGGCGGCTTGACCATCTGGGAAGCGCAGTTCGGTGATTTCGCCAACGGCGCCCAAGTTGTGATTGACCAATTCATCTCTTCTGGTGAGCAGAAGTGGGCCCGTTTGTGTGGTTTGACTATGTTGCTGCCACACGGTTATGAAGGCCAAGGCCCTGAACACTCTTCAGCCCGTTTGGAACGTTACCTACAGTTATGCGCCGAGCAGAACATGCAAGTGGTCGTACCATCAACGCCTGCACAGGTCTATCACATGATTCGCCGTCAGGTGGTTCGCCCTATGCGTCGTCCACTGATTGTGATGTCACCGAAGTCGCTGCTGCGTCATCCGTTGTGTACATCGACACTAGACGATCTCGCCAATGGCAGCTTCTTGCCTGCGATTCCGGAAATTGACAGCCTTGATCCTACTAAGGTCAAACGAGTCGTTTTCTGTTCAGGTAAGGTCTATTTTGATCTTTTGGAACAACGTCGCAGTAGTGAGCAAGACGATGTGGCGATTGTCCGTATCGAGCAACTTTATCCGTTCCCGCAGGAACAGGTCAAAGAGGCGATTGCGCCATACGTTAACGTTGAAGATTTCGTATGGTGTCAGGAAGAGCCTCAAAACCAAGGCGCTTGGTACTGCAGTCAACACAATTTCCGCGCGGCCATTCCAGCCGGTGCAGATCTAAAATACGCCGGCCGCCCGGCTTCTGCTTCACCAGCAGTAGGCTATATGTCGGTGCACTTGAAACAGCAGAAAGCGTTGATTGAAGACGCTCTGAACGTGAATGGAAAAACTTCGGATTAAGAACTAGAAGTGAAAGGAAGAAACAGACATGACAATTGAAATTCTGGTTCCAGACTTACCTGAATCAGTCGCGGACGCAACCGTAGCGACTTGGCACAAAAAGCCGGGCGACAGAGTAGAACGTGATGAAGTTCTGGTCGATATTGAAACGGATAAAGTCGTTTTAGAAGTACCTGCGCCAGAAGCGGGTATTTTGGAAGCTATCTTAGAAGATGAAGGCGCTACGGTGCTTTCAAAGCAGCTTCTTGCGCGCCTAAAACCCGGCGCAGTGGCAGGCGAGCCAACCAAAGACACGACTGAAGAATCGGTAGCGTCACCAGACAAGCGCCACAAAGCTTCGCTAACGGAAGAGAGCAATGACGCATTGAGTCCAGCGGTACGCCGTTTGTTAGCTGAACATAGCCTAGAAGCGCATCAAGTGAAAGGTACAGGTGTGGGTGGCCGTATTACGCGTGAAGATATTGAGGCGCATTTGGTCAACGCAAAAGCGGCAGTCAAAGCTGAGGCCCCTGCTGCTGTTGCTGCGCCAGCTGCGGCTCGCAGTCAAAAACGCGTACCGATGACGCGTCTACGCAAAACGGTGGCAAATCGTCTGCTTGAAGCGAAAAATAGTACAGCAATGCTGACGACGTTTAACGAAGTGAATATGAAGCCTATCATGGATCTTCGTAAACAGTACGGAGACCAGTTCGAAAAACGTCATGGTATCCGTCTCGGCTTTATGTCTTTTTATGTCAAAGCCGTTACGGAAGCGTTGAAACGTTATCCGGAAATCAACGCCTCGATCGATGGCGATGACATTGTGTATCACAACTACTTTGATATCAGCATGGCGGTATCAACACCACGTGGTTTGGTGACGCCAGTTCTAAAAGACTGTGACACGCTGGGTTTTGCTGATGTTGAAAAAGGCATCAAAGAGCTTGCTATCAAAGGTCGTGATGGCAAATTGACGGTAGATGAGTTGATTGGTGGTAACTTCACCATCACCAACGGTGGTGTATTTGGCTCACTGATGTCAACGCCAATCATCAACCCACCACAATCGGCTATTTTGGGTATGCACAAGATCCAAGATCGTCCAATGGCAGTTGACGGTAAGGTTGAAATCTTGCCAATGATGTATTTAGCACTCTCTTACGATCACCGTTTGATTGATGGACGCGAGTCTGTTGGTTTCCTCGTGACAGTGAAAGAGCTGCTGGAAGATCCTGCACGTCTGCTGCTGGATGTGTAATTAAAATTAGACGTTCGGTCATAGATGGCTGGACGTCTAAAGTTTTCAGGGCTAGACTCGCTCAACGTCTGGCCTTCATTTGAGCCACTGGTGGCTTATTTGAGAAGCACCCTACGTACGTATAGCGCAGCGGTTGCTGCACTTTATGGAAATAATAAATCCCATAAGGGATAAACATACGGAATAACACAATGAATTTGCATGAATATCAAGCCAAACAGCTGTTTGCAGAATTCGGTTTGCCTGTACCGGAAGGCTACGCTTGTGACACCCCACAAGAAGCGTTTGAGGCCGCAGGTCGTATTAGTACAGCCAAGAAAGTCGTAAAATGTCAGGTTCACGCTGGTGGCCGCGGTAAAGCGGGCGGTGTTGAACTGCACGATACTAAAGATGGTGTGAAAGAGTTTGCACAAAAGTGGCTAGGTAAAAACCTGGTGACTTATCAAACGGATGCAAATGGTCAGCCGGTCACCAAGATCCTTGTTGAAGAAGCGTCAAACATCGCTAACGAACTCTACTTGGGCGCGGTAGTTGACCGTGCAACACGTCGTATCGTTTTCATGGCCTCTACCGAAGGTGGTGTGGAAATCGAGAAAGTGGCGGAAGAAACGCCAGAGCTGATCCACAAAGCGGCTATCGATCCACTGGTAGGCCCTCAGGCATACCAAGGCCGTGAACTGGCTTTCAAACTGGGCCTTGCGGGCGATCAGATCAAACAGTTCGTGAAAATTTTCATGGGCTTGGGCCAGATGTTCTCTCAGTACGACCTAGCACTCCTGGAAATCAACCCGCTAGTGATCACGGCTGAAGGCAATCTGCTGTGTCTGGATGGCAAGATCAATATCGACTCAAACGCGATGTACCGCCAGCCGAAACTGCGCGAAATGCACGATCCTTCACAAGAAGATGCTCGTGAAGCGCACGCGGCGCAGTGGGAACTAAACTATGTCGCACTCGATGGCAACGTCGGTTGTATGGTGAACGGTGCTGGCCTAGCAATGGGTACTATGGACATTGTTAACCTGCACGGCGGCAAACCTGCCAACTTCCTAGATGTCGGCGGCGGCGCAACCAAAGAGCGCGTTGCAGAAGCATTCAAGATCATCCTGTCTGATGACAATGTGAAAGCGGTATTGGTTAACATCTTCGGTGGTATTGTCCGTTGTGACATGATCGCAGAAGGTATCATCGGCGCAGTCAAAGAAGTCGGTGTAACTGTACCGGTTGTTGTTCGTCTTGAAGGTACTAACGCTGAACTAGGTCGTAAAGTGCTTGCTGAGTCAGGTCTGGATATCATTGCAGCTGAGTCGCTAACTGACGCAGCTCAGAAAGTTGTTGCTGCTGCGGAGGGCAAATAATGTCTGTACTAATTAACAAAGACACCAAAGTAATCTGTCAAGGTTTCACCGGTGGTCAAGGCACATTCCACTCTGAGCAAGCGATCGCTTACGGCACGCAAATGGTTGGTGGCGTTTCTCCTGGTAAAGGGGGGCAAACTCACCTAGGTCTGCCAGTATTCAATACCGTGCGTGAAGCGGTAGAAGCGACTGGTGCGACAGCAACGGTTATCTACGTTCCTGCACCATTTTGTAAAGACGCGATTCTCGAAGCGATTGACGCAGGCATTCAACTGATCGTGACCATCACTGAAGGCATCCCTACGACCGACATGATCGACGTGAAAGTGAAGCTGGAAGAGACTGGCGTGCGCATGATTGGTCCTAACTGTCCGGGTGTTATTACGCCTGATGAATGTAAGATCGGTATCATGCCTGGTCACATTCACAAGAAAGGTAAAGTGGGCATCGTTTCTCGCTCTGGCACTTTGACGTATGAAGCAGTAAAACAAACTACAGACGAAGGCTTCGGCCAGTCTACCTGTGTTGGTATCGGTGGTGACCCAATCCCGGGTTCAAACTTCATCGATATCCTAAAACTGTTCCAAGAAGATCCAGAAACTGAAGCGATCGTCATGATTGGCGAGATTGGTGGTACAGCAGAAGAAGATGCCGCTGCATTTATCAAAGAAAATGTGACTAAGCCAGTGGTGTCTTACATCGCAGGTGTGACCGCGCCTCCGGGCAAACGTATGGGCCACGCTGGCGCAATCATTTCTGGTGGTAAAGGGACAGCAGACGAGAAATTTGCTGCACTGGAATCTGCCGGGGTGAAAACAGTTAAAAGCCTTGCTGACATTGGCAAAGCGTTGCGTGAAGTAACGGGTTGGTAATCTGAACAAACAAATAGTAAAGCCAGGTTCATACCTGGCTTTATTTTTACTTGATAAATACGGTGGGCTCACATTTAACTGTTGCGTGGTACGAGCTGTGAAAGCACAAACAAACTTGTCGCGCTGATGACGACAGAAGGGCCCGCAGGTGTATCGAAATGCCATGAAAGTGACAAGCCAGACAAAACTGAGACAACACCCAAAAATGCGGCTGTAAATGCCATTTGTTCAGGAGAAGAGGCAAAACGTCTGGCGGTAGCTGCAGGAATAATCAGCAGAGAGGTCATAATAAGAGCGCCGACAAACTTCATCCCGACAGCAATGACAATGCCGACCATGAGCATGAGTACCAGACGAATCCAATCGGTGTTGACTCCTTCCACTGCGGCCAACTCTTCGTTTACCGTCGTTGATAGTAGCGGGCGCCAGAAGATAAACAAGGCTGCGGCAATCGCTAGGACACCTGCGTAAATGAACAGCAGATCTTGTGTGGAGACCGCCAAAAGATCGCCAAACAGATAACTCATCAAGTCCACACGTACATTGTCTAAAAAGCTTACCGCGACTAAACCGATGGAAAGTGCGCTGTGGGCGAGAATGCCAAGCAAGGTATCTGACGCAATCAACTGCTGTTTTTGCAAAGTGACCAAAATGACCGCTAAAGTCAGACAGCAGACAACCAATGCTAAGTAGAGATTGATGTCGAGCAGAAAACCGAGCGCTAATCCCATCAGGGATGCATGGGCGAGCGTGTCACCAAAATAGGCCATTTTCCGCCAAACAACGAATGAGCCAAGAGGGCCGGCGATAAGCGCGATACCGATACCGGCTAGAATCGAAGGCAACAAAAATTCAATCATGATGATGTCCGTGATGGTGATGACCGCAGCTTGTCGCCTCGCCAGAAACGGGTTGACCCGCTAAATCATGGTGATGATGGTTATGTTGATGGTGATAAAACGCCAGTGATTGCTGAGTGGCTTTGCCAAACAACGCAATGTAAGAGGGGTGCTGGGTAATATCTGCGGGCGAACCTGAGCAGCAAATGTGATGCTGTAGGCATATTACATCGTCAGTTTTCGCCATGACAAGATGAAGGTCATGAGACACCATGAAGACCGCGCAGTGGAAGCGATGGCGGATGCTTTCGATGAGTTCATACAGGTCAATTTGCCCTTGAATGTCGACGCCTTGAGCTGGTTCATCCAGCACCAACAGATCTGGCCGTTGTAGTAGGGCCCGCGCGAGTAAAATGCGCTGTGTTTCGCCCCCAGAGAGTTTGTGCATATTGCTCTCTAGCAAATGTTCCGCGCCAACCAGTTTCACCGCTTCAAGAGTTTCCTGCGAGCTGTATTTGCCCGAGAGATTGAGAAAACGCTTCACCTTTAGCGGGAGAGCATCATTGAGTTTGAGCTTCTGTGGCACGTAACCGACCTTGAGCTTGTCCTGGCGAGTAACGCTACCATCACTGGGTTTAACCAAACCAAGGATAACTTTGACCAGTGTGGATTTACCCGCACCGTTTGGTCCGATAAGTGTGGTGATTTTGCCTTTATGCAATTCGAGGCTGATGTTATCGAGAACTGCTTTGTCGTCAAAAGTGACGCACAGGTTCTTGAGACTGACTAACGCCGACATGAATGGAACTTATTTGCAATTGATGAGTGTTATAAAGTAACATTTTACTTCACTTAATGCTACTGCCTTACTGGGGAATGATGATGCGCGCGTTTTTAACTGGATTATTACTTTTATTGCCAACCACGGCTGGGGCTGTGGAGGTTCTTACCAGTATCAAACCCATCCAAATGATTGTCCATGAACTGATGCTTGATGTCGATAAGCCGGATGTACTACTCGCTAGTAATGCTTCTCCACATGATTATGCGTTGCGCCCTTCTGATATGAAGAAAATCCGCCATGCTGATTTGGTGATTTGGTTTGGCCCAGGTTTAGAGCCTTTTATGGAAAAGTTGCTAGAAAGCCATCCGCAGGTGGTCACTATCGGTGCGATTAAGGATATCCCGCTACGTGAATATCAAGATAATCACGGCCATGAAGGGCACAATCACGGTAGCTATGATCCTCACTTTTGGTTAGGTGTCGATGTGGTTGAAGTCGCCGCCAAAACAATCAGTGAAAAGTTAATAGAATTGGACTCGGCCCACCAAGATATTTACCAGCGCAATCTCACTCGCTTTCTTACGCAGTTGTCCAGTACCGATGTACAACTTAAAGAGCAGTTGAACGACGTTTCGAAGCTTGGTTACTTTGTCTTTCACGACGCGTATGGGTATTTTGAGTCTCGTTACCAGTTGAACAACCTTGGCCATTTCACCGTAAGCCCAGAGCGGAAGCCGGGCGCGAAAACCTTGATCCAGATCCGCAACCGACTAGCAAAAGGAGATGTCCAGTGCGTGTTTGCTGAACCGCAATTTACGCCAGCAGTGGTGGATACGGTGATTGGTAACAGTCCCGTCAATCGAGGCGTGCTAGACCCGATTGGCAGCAAGTATACCGTTGAAAACGGCAGCTACTTCCGATTCCTCAATGGTTTAGCTGGCGACTATTTACAATGCCTGAAGCAGCCGTAACGATTTAACGGAAACCGTTTACGTGATCTAACAAGGAAAATAACGCAAGTTGATGCTATCAGCCTTTAATCAGCTCGGAATTGATATATCATACTAGATAATTATCAGCTCAAAAAAACATCACTACTGATAAATGTCCGGTGATCACCCGACTATGAAAGGAATTTTCTCTTGCTCCGTATACTGGCCCTTCTACTGTTTGGGCTTGTGCTGCCATTGGTAGCACAAGCTGAAAATGGCCAATCTGTTATTTTTTACCCGCTGCCCGGACAGGAGCAGGGAACTTTTGTTGCTGCAAAAAACCTTTTTATCGGCAAAGATGGCGGACTGTGGATCCATGATGTGCATGGCCGAGTGCAGTTCTACGATGGTAATACGGTGCTTCCTAAAAAAGGGAGCCTTTTAGAGTTCAACGCTGAACAAGTTGCCTTTCTACAAGGAAGTTTCTGGACGTTTGTCGACAATGAAGTCTTTCAAACCTATCCAAATCGCAAACGCTCCTTGATATTTAGCCTCAGCCCTGGAGCGCAAATTCGCAAAATTGGCAGTTCTGAACAGTATATCTGGGTCAGTGACGGAATTAACTTTTACACCTATAACGTCGAAAATGGTCAGCTTGAGACTTATTCACTCTTATCGCTCTATCAAAACAACCACAGTAGTTACGTGTATATCAATGACGCGCAGCGTGTATTGAGTAAATGGGTGCTTGGAACAACGGCAGGGGCGTATCTTTCACAAGAGAAACAGTTTACCCATATCAAAGCATCGGGTAAGCATGCGGTCTCGAAGCTTTATTTTTCCAACACCCGACGCGAGTTATTAGTGGGTACCATGCGTGGAGCTGTGTTGGTAAATATTTTTCAGCCGTTGCAACAAAACGTGATGATTGGCGATTCTCATGTACTGTCCATTAGTGAAACGAGCCAAGAATATTGGGTAGGAACAGAGCATGGATTGTTTAGTTATTCATTTCTGAATGGGCAAGTCACGCCAGTCCAATCTTCTGAACACCAAGGAATTGATCTAGAAAAAAGGAAGATCTACGCATTGGTGAATGATGGTAGTGGAGGTATTTGGGTAGCAACCAACGCAGGTTTGCTTTATCACTCTCTATTTAGTCGCAAGTTTGAGCGGTTTAGTCCTTTTTCGCCAGGAAACAGGACCCAGATGACAGGGCTTATACATAAAGCTTTGTATGATTCTTTAGGGAAACTTTGGCTGAAAGATACGCAAACCCTTTATCGTATGGACACCGGGTATGTGCTCACACCTATCCATCTAACCGAAAAAGTAAACGACTTCGCGATTGCCCATCATCAAGCTTGGATTGCAACGGAGAATGGGATTGTTATCTACGATACCGAAAAACAACGTTTTATGCACAATGAGACAGTTGCTCAACTGGCGGGTAAGCCTATTGATAATATTGCCATCGATAAGCAAGGTACCGTCTGGTTTAATAGCGGCTATCGTTTGTTTTCTTTAGACACTATGACACAACAGCTCAAAGACTATGGCGAAAAATGGATAGTGCCTACTTACTTACCTGCACAGATCCTAGGTCTTGAGGTTGATACAGGAGAGCGTCTGGTTGTTCGCACCGATCACGGTGCCTACACCTTGACAGAAAATAAAATCCGCTTTGATCGTAGCAGCTCTGTACTGGGCGAAAGCATCGACATCGTCCGTGCTATGGATGAGACATTGTGGCTCGCGGGCTCATATGGACTCTATCGTAAAAGCAAGAGTGAGAATTCCTTTATCGAGCTACCTTTACCACAGGAAAACGTCAGGCCAGCCTGTTTGATCCCAGATAGAGAGGGGGTTTGGATGTCGAGCTCGGTCGGGTTGAGTTTTTACAATTTTGCCGGAGAGCTAGTAAAGCATTTTGGTGAGCCGAACGGGATCCTTAGCAACGAGTTTTTACAAGGTGTGTGCGCCTCGAGCTCGCTGAATGAGGGCGCTTTTGGGCAGTTGTTGTTTGGTTCAAAAGAGGGGCTTCTGTTTGTTAATCGTCAAGAGCTATTGATTTCAAAATTACCTCCAGTACAGGCGGTGATTAGCCAAATGCGCGTTGATAACCAAGTGCTGGTTACCGGTTATCATCAATCTGTCCCAGAGCTTATTCCCTATGGCGCTTCTGTCAGCTTTATGCTCGGAGTGATGCCTATCGCCTACAATCAACCACTCTACTACCGCTTAAATCAAGATAAGTGGCATGCCACGGAAGCAGGCCAAATTGCTTTTGAACACCTCTCACCGGGTGCTTATCAGCTAGAAGTGAAAGCGGCACAAGGGGAGATGCTATCGGTATCGATTCATTTTGTCGTGGAAGAACCTTGGTATCTGACGAAAATTGCTTGGCTGTTGTTTGCGTTCTTTTCGATTGCATTTGTGGCTTTGCTGTTTGTTTGGCGTTCGCGCTATGTAATGGCACATAACCGTGAGTTAATGGCTCAAGTTGCTTTGAAAACCAATCAGTTGCGGCATCAGAGTCGCGTGCTGCTCAACAGCAACCAACAGTTGCGTAAGCAGATACAAGTTCGCAATCTTTTAGTCGATCACGTAGCTAAATCGGTGAAATCTAGCTTAGATGCCATTGTTCCTCAGTCTGATTCCTTGCTGGAAGGAGATAGCCGTGATCATCTTAATAAAATTCACATGCAGTTGGATGAATTGCTTAGTTCCCCTAACGGATCCGAGGAAAACGCGCTTCAGCAGTACAATCTAAGCCAAGTTATACACTCTGTGGTTGCCGTATGGTTTGACGATCTAACTAAAGCGGCTATCACTGTGGATACGAGTCAAGTGCAAGCCAATGTGAGAATTACGGTTGATTGTTTCAATTTGGATGTGATCTTAAATAGCATCCTCGCCAGCGTCGTGCGGCGAACTTACCGTGGACAAACATTGGAAATTCACCTGCGAGAATCAGAGCAGTATGCGGAGTTGTCATTTATTGACTACGGGAATGCGCTGCCTTTGAGTCTATCTGGTGATGCTCTGAACAGGAGCGTGGGGAGTAAAACTCAGATTGACCTAAGTATTGAAAACGTACCCGCGTTGGTTGCCGCCAGCGGTGGTCAATTTAGTGCTTTTATTGGTGATGCGCGCAATAAATTGCATCTTTGTTGGCTAAAAGCGCCCGAGTTTGATTACCTACCCGAGCCGCTGCTGCCTAGTATGGAAGAAATAAAGCTGCCAGCAACGCCAGAACTTGACTGGTTAAACAAGGTCGAAAGTCTGGTCGCAGAACACTATCAAGATGCGGAATTTGGTACTGCGATGGCAGCGAAGATGTTGTATGTTTCGGAGCGAAGTTTACAGCGTCGCTTCAAGTCAGCCAGTGGAAGAACGTTTAAAGATTATCTTACCGAAGTCCGTTTAGAGCGTGCGTGTGAAAGCCTACTTGCTGGCGAGAAAATTGCCGATGTTGCTTTCTCTTCTGGTTTTAACGATCCGTCCTATTTTAGCCAACGCTTCAAAATACACTTCGGATTATCTCCTTCCAAGTTTGCGTTGCATCAGCAGGAGCAAGACTAAACCGCTCACGATAGCTTTATGTTCACTTTGGCTAGCCGTTTGATAGTAATTTTCTTAGGGCATGCTGGTAGTAGAAGATCAGCGTGCGGAGAAGTAGCTTCAATACCCTACACAGTTCAATGAACGAGCGATTGAGAGCGACTAAAAGTTTTAGTTGAAGGATGAAGAGTGTAAAGAGTAGAAAGAAGTATCAAAAGAGTAGAAAAAAATATCGTGGTATAGCCGGGGGGACTATACCACGGGTGTCAATGACACCTTCGCTTGCTGCCGGAGTGACACGAGTAAATCGTGCCACCTCTGGAATCTCTGAGAGAACATGCTCTCGATGGGTTCACTATAAGAGAATGCACTTATTTTCTTTATAAAAATAACGCCATCATTACCTGATAAATGCGACACTTTCTCCGGTTTGGAATTAAGCTGTTGAAAATAAATTATTTTATTTTAGTCCTCACAGAGGTGTAAAAATTTTGCCAATTTAAAGTTTGAATTTGGGCAATGATTTTGACGAAAGTAACGAGGTGCAAATTGACGAAAGTTACGGCTTCAAAAATGTAAACTTTGATTTCACGCAATAAAGCGCTGGGTATTGAGCGATAAAATTACACCACTAATAATAATCCTTCTCATTTCAATTTCCGATTAAGGTATCCATCATGAAGTTATCCGAATTAGCGCAGGGGCAGTGTGCGACCGTACGCGCTTTCCTCTCTCTCTCCATTGATGTCAGAAAAAAGCTGATGGTAATGGGGATATTACCGGATACCGAGATCAGACTGATTCGCCGAGCACCGATGGGCGATCCGTTGCAAGTCGAAGTCCGTGGTGTGTCACTTGCGGTTCGAGAGAACATTGCCGCGCAGATCGAAGTGGAGAGCAAATAAATGCAGTATCAAATTCTGACCGTTGGCAATCCGAATAGCGGTAAAACAACGTTGTTCAATGGCCTGACAGGTGCAAAACAGCAAGTGGGAAACTGGGCGGGGGTCACCGTTGAGAAAAAAACCGGTCGTTACATGCACGCCGGGGATGATTTTGCTCTGACGGATCTACCGGGTATCTATTCACTCGACAGCGGTAATGACAGTAACAGTATTGATGAATCGATTGCCGCTCGAGCTGTATTAACACACCCCGCCGATCTAATTATCAATGTTGTGGATGCGACAAGCCTTGAACGCAGTCTCTATATGACTCTGCAACTGCGTGAGCTCGGGCGGCCAATGATTGTGGTGCTGAACAAAATGGACGCTCTAAAGAGAGAGCGACAAGTACTCAGTGTTGAAGAGTTGGAGAAGGTGTTAGGTTGCCCAGTGGTCACTTTGTCTGCGACTGATAGTAAACAGGTTCTCCAGTTTAAAGAAAAACTGCATAAACTTTTGCTACAGGGCGTAGCACTCAACGACGTAGCATTAGACTATGGCACCGAGATGGAAGCGGCGATCAAAAATTTGCAGCCGATATTTACGAGTGCTGAAGTGGCTTACCGCGCGTTGGCGATTCGTGCTTTGGAGTCGGATACCTTAGTGTTAAATAGCCTTAGTGAAGGTCAACGAAATCAAGTCTTGTTGCACAAAGGCAATTTAGAACTTGATATCGATTTGCAAGTAGCCAACGTGAGATATACGTTTTTACATCAAATCTGTAAGCGCGTGCGTCGTACCGAGGGCAAATTAAGCCGCAGCACTACCGAAACCCTGGACCAGATTATCCTCAACAAATGGATCGGCATCCCTTTCTTTTTTGTTGTCATGTATCTGATGTTCATGTTCTCCATCAATATTGGCAGTGCCTTTATTGATTTCTTTGACATCGGAGTGGGGGCTTTACTGGTTGATGGTGGCCACCACTTACTCGATGACCATTTGCCTGTCTGGTTAGTGACAGTTTTAGCCGATGGTATTGGTGGCGGCGTACAAACGGTTGCTACCTTTATCCCAGTGATTGCTTGTTTGTATCTTTTTCTCGCGATACTCGAAAGCTCCGGTTATATGGCAAGGGCCGCATTTGTGTTGGATAAAGTGATGCAGAAAATTGGCTTGCCGGGCAAGGCTTTTGTCCCACTGGTGTTGGGGTTTGGCTGTAATGTGCCTTCAATTATGGCAACGCGCACTTTAGATCAAGAACGTGAGCGAAAGCTGGCCGCATCAATGGCTCCTTTTATGTCCTGTGGGGCTAGATTGCCCGTTTATGCTCTTTTTGCTGCCGCCTTTTTTCCCGGTGCGGGGCAAAACCTTGTCTTTGCTTTGTACTTACTTGGTATTGTGGCGGCGATTTTTACCGGGTTGTTTTTGAAAAAAACGCTGTATCCCGGTAGTAGCGACAGCTTATTGATGGAAATGCCTGATTATGAGTTCCCGACGATGCAAAACGTGCTGTTAAAAACATGGCAAAAGCTAAAACGCTTTGTATTGGGTGCCGGCAAGACCATCGTCATGGTCGTCGCCATTCTTAGTTTTCTAAACTCGCTTGGCACTGATGGCAGCTTCGGTAATCAAGACAGTGAAAACTCTATGCTGTCGAAAGCGGCGCAGGTAGTCACACCAATTTTTGCACCGATAGGCATTACGCAAGAGAATTGGCCTGCAACCGTAGGTATTATCACCGGCATTTTTGCCAAAGAAGCCGTGGTGGGGACGTTGAACAGCTTATACACCACGCCCGGTGAGGAAGAAGCGGCAGAGTACGATTTGGCAGGCAGTTTGAAAGAAGCGGTGATGACTATTCCAGATAATTTAGCCGGTCTGAGTTTTTCCGACCCGTTGGGGATTGAAGTGGGTGATCTGTCTGACGCGTCTGTGGTAGCGGAAGAGCAAGCGGTGGATGCCTCTATTTTTGGTAATTTAACAGCGAAGTTCGCATCTGGTCACGCCGCGTTTGCCTATCTGATCTTTATTTTGCTTTATACGCCCTGTGTTGCGGCAATGGGGGCTTATGTACGTGAGTTTGGTGCGCCTTATGCTCGCTTTATTGCTCTGTGGACCATGGGATTGGCCTACAGTGGAGCGACATTCTACTATCAAGCCGCACATATCACAGATCATCCAATAAGTAGTGTGGTTTGGATGGCCTCCATTATTCTGCTGTTTGTTTTGACCTACCACCGACTAAGACGAGCAGGCAAAAAAGAACGTCGCTTAGAGGCAACCTTAGCGTGATTTTGGATGAACTTTATCAGTATGTCGCCGAACAAGGGATGGTTTCTTGTCGTGATTTAGCCAAGCATTTTGGCATGAGTGATGACGGTGTTGATGCCATGCTTAGTGTGTGGATCAAGAAAGGTAAGATCAGCCGCTTAGTCGATACCAACCAGGCGAATCACGTCACGCGCGTGCGCTATACGGTGACCCCAAAAGAGGGATTGTCTCTCACCGTCACAATGTGACCATAAAGAAAAGAGCCGCAACGACTGCGTAATGCCAGTCAGTTAAGCTGACTGGCATTTTTTCTATTTGTCGCGTACTTCTTGGGTTTCAACTTCACCCATCGAGGATAACTTCTATCTTCTCTTCGAGGTGGTAGGATAAACATGGATACATGCTCCAGTAATACTTCATAGTGTTTAGGGAGCTTTCCTGGGCTTGTTAAAGGCAACGCTGCAAAGTATTGCGTCACAGCCATAGCACTGCTCGTAAAGCTCAGTTGATTTGGCCAGACACTATCTAACCTACTTGCCGCTTTTGTCATAACCTGCCTGATAAGGTTATAGGCTAGTAGAATACCCCAGAGCTCCTGCTTAACCATATCTGGACGCTTGCTTCGCAATGTATACTCTCTGTCAAGCAAGGTTTCCTTCATTTCCCGATAGCCTAATTCGATTTCCCAGCGATAACGATAGAGCTCTACAATTTCTTCGCCAGGAAAACGTAACCCGTCACGCATTGAGGTAAGTATCTGATACTCTTTACCGTTAATGATTTTCGAGACTAGCCTTGCTTCAACTACATCAGGAAGTTCACTAAACTTCTTTCTTGCCTGAGGAGTGGTTTTAATCGCAACGATTGCATCACTCTTGCTGTACCTATGAACGACTTCATACTGGAAGTCTTTTCTCACAGGAAGCATCCAATGCCTCTCTTGGCCGACTTTGTTCCAGCGGTTCAGCAGTCCCAGAGAGTAATATCCTTTGTCAAAAATAGTCAGAGAATGGTCTGGCGTTTGTTCTATGAGCTCTTCTGCAAGCCGCATTTCGTTGGTTCGATAGTCAGAGAATGCACTATCGATGAGCTGATGGCTTGTAAGCTCCATCAAGCAAACCATGCGTACCTTAGGGTAAATATTTTCAGATGACTGATTACGCTGTGCTTTAAACTCTTGATGATTTTCAGGTGTATCCGCTGTTCTCCAAACGACACCATCGACAGATAGGAGATTGAGTCCACACCAAGTTTCAAATTTAGAAGATTGATAACTCTGAGCCGCCATCGTCTTAAAGACTTGTTTAACACCTTCTTCGCCTAATCTCTGCCTAGCTTGGACAACAGCACTTGGCGCAACAAAGCGCCGTTTGTCTGGTAGGACAATATCAAGTTGGTTAGCAATATCCCAAACAGATTGTTGCCGAAAAAGACTCATTCCAACAACGGACCAAAGTACTGCTTCCAAGGGTAAACGTCTTCTTCTAACTGTTGCTACGCCAGCTTTTTCAAAACCTTGCTGGATAAGCTCTGGACTAAGAATTTCAGAGTATTTGTCAAAGTGATGGAAGGTATTGCATGAGCGAAAAGTACTCGCAAGTTGGCTCTGTAAAGACATGAAAAATCCGATATTAGTTTCCTAATATCGGATTTTGAAGCCTTTTGAGGATCGGTCAAATGATCTCAAAAACTTTTCTTAACTGATCGGCATTACGCAACGACTGCGGCTTTTTTTTCATACCTGCGGAATTATCCTTTTTGAAACAGTGAGCTCAATGACAACACATTGCGGATGCGTTTGAGCATTTCTGCTTGCTCTGCTTCGTTGCGGAACTCACCGTTGGTATTGCCCCAAACGGGTCCTGGCCATGCCACGTCGTCTTTAAAACGCGCAATGTGGTGAATGTGCAGCTGTGGAACCATGTTCCCTAGCGCACCAAGGTTGAGTTTGTCTGGACGGAATGTCGCTTCAAGCGCTTGGCTTACCGCTTGCGACTCAAGCAAAAACTGTTGTTGCTCTTGCATGGGTAAGTGGTGCAGTTCTTTTAGGTTTGCCCGTTTCGGTACCAAGATCACCCACGGCACCGCATTGTCTTTGTGTAGCAGTGCAACGCAAAGCGGGAAGTGACCGATGATAGTGGTGTCTTTTGCCAATTGAGGGTGCAGTTCAAAACTCATTGTTGTTGTCCGGTTTGAAGAGAGTTAAATCAGTATACGCCAGATAAAACAAAAGGTTGACGCTTTCACGCCAACCTTTCTTATAATTTTCTCGAACCTCGAACCTCGAACCTCGAACCTCGAACCTCGAACCTCGAACCTCGAACCTCGAACCTCGAACCTCGAACCTCGAACCTCGAACCTATTACATACGCTCCAACGTATCGATACCCAGCAGCGATAGACCTTGCTTGATGGTCTTCGCCGTCAGTGCTGCTAGTTTCAGACGGCTTTGCTTCACGGTTTCATCTTCAGCCACTAGGATAGGGCACGCTTCGTAGAAGCTAGAGAACTGACCCGCCAGTTCAAACAGGTAGCTACACATGATGTGCGGTTGACCTTCACGCGCGACAGATTGCACCGCTTCTTCAAACTGCAGCAGTTTGGCGATAAGCGCTTTTTCTTTCTCGTCAGTGATCTTGATATCACCTTGTAGCTCATCCATAGAAACGCCAGCTTTAGCAAATACAGAGGCTACGCGAGTGTAAGCATACTGCATGTATGGCGCGGTATTGCCTTCGAACGCCAGCATGTTGTCCCAATCGAACACGTAGTCTGTGGTACGGTGTTTAGAAAGGTCGGCGTATTTCACCGCGGCCATTGCCACCGTGTTCGCGATCGCCTTCTTCTCGTCTTCTGCAAGTTCTGGGTTTTTCGATTCGATCAGTTGCGCTGCACGCACTTCTGCTTCATCCAGAAGATCAGCAAGACGAACCGTGCCACCCGCACGAGTTTTGAATGGTTTACCGTCTTTACCTAACATCATGCCGAATGCATGGTGTTCCAGAGAAACAGACTCTGGCACGTAACCCGCTTTGCGAACGATCGTCCAAGCTTGCATTAGGTGCTGGTGCTGACGAGAGTCGATGAAATAAAGCACGCGGTCTGCGCCTAGTTTTTCATAACGGTATTTCGCACACGCGATATCGGTGGTGGTGTAGAGGAAGCCACCATCACGCTTTTGAATGATCACGCCCATAGGCTCGCCATCTTTGTTCTTGTACTCCTCAAGAAATACCACTTGCGCGCCGTCATCTTCCACCGCTAAGCCTTTTTCTTTCAGATCAGCAACAATGCCAGGCAGCATGTCGTTGTACATGCTTTCGCCCATGACGTCATCACGAGTTAGAGAAACGTTGAGACGATCGTAGTTGCGTTGGTTTTGGATCATGGTGACATCCACCAACTTCTTCCACATTTCTGCGCAGAACTCGTCACCGCTTTGTAGCTTAACTACGTAGCCGCGAGCTTTTACCGCAAACTCTTCATCTTCGTCGTAGAGTTTTTTCGATTCGCGGTAGAAACCTTCAAGGTCAGCCAGTTCCATAGACACTTCGCCAGACTCTTGCTGTACGCGCTCAAGGTTGGCGATAAGCATACCGAACTGAGTACCCCAGTCACCGATATGGTTCGCACGGATCACTTTGTGACCTAAAAACTCAAGAGTTCTCACCACCGCATCGCCAATGATGGTTGAACGTAGGTGACCAACGTGCATCTCTTTAGCCACGTTTGGCGCCGAATAATCGGCTACGATGGTTTTTGCTTCTTCTGCAGCAACGCCGAGACGTGCATCTGCCAATGCGGCATCGGCTTGTTTAGCGAGGAACTCTTCACTAAGGAAAATGTTAATAAAGCCCGGACCTGCGATTTCGGTTTTGCTTGCGATGCCGTCTAGCTCAAGAACATCCAATACTTTTTGCGCAAATTCTCGAGGGTTAGTACCCAACTGTTTTGCTACGCCCATTACGCCGTTTGCTTGGTAGTCACCAAATTGTGGCTTAGCGGATTGGCGAACCGCTGCAGGGCTGCCTGCAGGAGCGCCAGCAGCTTCGAGAGCCTGAGATACTTTGTCGTTAATAAGTGCTTGGATATTCACACGCGTTTCCTTCAATTCAAGGACGGAAAACCCAGAAAGCAAGTGGCTGGGTTCTGTTTGAGTTCACAAAAATGGCGCTAATGATAACAATTTTCTTGATGATCATACAGAGAGGATTCAGTGAAATTTCGACTTTTTCCAGCAAGATGAAAATGCCTGCGATTTCACCACGGAGTTGCTACTATGAGGCCGAAAATCCGAGCTTTCGTGAGAGCAAAATGAATAGATTACTAGAAGAAAAACGCCTGACACCGGTGCAAATGCTGGAAGATTTAGACGCTTTTATGCAAAAAATTGAGTCTTTAGCCGATTTGCTGCAATTAGATTTGAGTTTGGCTCAGGCGGATCATCTGGCGCTGCGAATTAATGAGGCACATATTGCCAAGGCGGCGCATCTGGCTTGGTGTGATTATGGCGAGACCATTTCTGAGGCGATGCTCAATGGTCGGCCCATTGTCGTGATCGCTTTCAAGCAACCATTGCATGCACGTGGCTGGAAAATCGACTGTTTGGAGTTGCCATACCCAGCGCCGGGCAAAACTTACCCCAGCGAAAGTTGGGAGCATGTGGAATTTGTCGTACCTTCGCACGCGCAAAGTGCCGAGGCATACCTAGAGGACTTACAGCATACTTATCCCGCTTTTGGTGCTCAGTTCCCCAAGCTGGCGAGTTTAGGTGTGAAGGTCAAACTGTCGAGTCCGAAAGGGGACGGGGAGCGCTTGAATAACCCAACCGTAGCATTCAAATACCAAGGGGTCTGCATTAAGCTTCATCCGCACTCTCTCAAACGCATTGTTGAATCGGAACAAAACGCGCGTTAAAAAAGAGAGGGTTGCCAAGTGGCAACCCTCTTTACTTCTAAGCCAAATCTTAGAGAATCACGGTTTTGTTGCCGTAGACAAAAACATGGTCGTTAAGCACTTTATTCAGTGCTTTGCTCAAGACATTCTTCTCCACGTCACGGCCGGCCTGCGCCATATCTTGTGCACTGAAGTTGTGATCGACCGGAATAACGTCTTGTTTGATGATCGGTCCTTCATCTAAATCATTGGTGACAAAGTGAGCGGTGGCGCCAATGATCTTGACGCCGCGTTCATAGGCTTGTTGATAAGGCTTGGCACCGATGAAAGCGGGCAAGAAACTGTGGTGAATATTGATGATCTTGTGGTGGTATTTCTCGACAAAAGCTGGGGTCAGGACGCGCATGTACTTTGCCAGCACCAGATAATGCGGCTGGTAACGGTCAACCACTTCCAGCATCTTCTGTTCATGCTCTTCGCGGCTTAACCCTTCGTGCGACACGCAATGGTATGGAATATCAAAACGCTCGGTCAGGGTTTGCAGTTTGTCGTAGTTACCAACCACGGCAGCGATCTCGACATCGAGGCTGCCATCGTAATTTTTCATCAGAATATCGCCCAGACAGTGGGCCTCTTTGGTCACCAAAATCACAATGCGCTTTCGCTCAGAGCTGACCAACTTACGCTTTGCTCCGCTTGGTAACGCTTGGTCTAGATCGGCGAGAAAGGTGTGATCGTTGAAGTATCCTTCCAGCTCGGTGCGCATAAAAAAATGACCGCTGGAGTTATCTACGAACTCATTGTTGTGAATGATATTAAGTTGGTGTTTGTAACATATGTTGGTGATTTTTGAGATCAGACCCGGCGCGTCTGAGCAATGAGTCAGTAGTGTTTTCTTTTCCATATTTAAGATACTTCCGTGAATAATTTTTTTTATGGTACGAATAATTGTTTGGGCGTCGAATAGTGAACTAAACCGCAATACAAGGCTAATAGATAATCTATTATTAATTTGGTTTCAACATATTCTCTGGGCCAAACGTTTTGCTAAAGAGGATTGCTGAGAAGAGCCGTCAAAACGATACACAAGGTGGTAACTTATGGACAAAGATCTATTGGCTCGCAAACTGTACCTAGAAAGAGTTTCGACTCTGGTCGGTCAGCACGAAATCGATGAGGAGCTTATTACGGAAATGTGGGAAAATCGTGCCTCTCCATCTGAGGCAGCCAAAGTCATTTTAGAGGGTGAACATTTTAGCGGCCCGGCATGGTTAAACCGCTACCTGAACCGCAAATAATCGATCAGCATAGATTCTACATCACTCCGAGGCGAGCCAAATCCGATTCGCCTCGGCTTCGCAAAACTGCCATAATCAGCCCCACTTATCCATCACCAGCACACAGAATGATAGCCAAAACCTTCTCTTCCAAAGGCGCATTAGGCAAAGCCATCCCTGGATTTCAGGCTCGTCAGCCGCAAATTGACATGGCTGAAGCGGTCAGTCAGGCGATACAAGACAAGTCTCAACTGGTGGTGGAGGCGGGCACCGGAACCGGAAAAACCTTCGCCTATCTTGTACCTGCATTATTGAGCGGCAAGAAAACCATTATCAGTACTGGCTCGAAAAACTTGCAAGAGCAACTCTTTCATCGTGATCTGCCGTTGATGGTCGATGCGTTGGGTTTTTATGGTCAGGTTGCGCTGCTAAAAGGGCGTTCGAATTATCTCTGCTTAGATAGACTTAGCCGACAAATGGTCGAAGTGCATCATCATGAGGCCGATTCAACGCAACTGAGTCAGCTGGTCAAAGTGCGCAGTTGGTCGTCGGAGACCAAAACGGGCGATCTGGGGGATTGTGACGATTTGCCAGAAGATAGCCCGTTGATTACGACCATCACCTCAACCAATGACAATTGTCTGGGTAAAGATTGTCCGAGCTATCAAGATTGCTTTGTTCTTAAAGCGCGCAAAAAAGCGCTGGATGCGGACGTGGTGGTGGTTAATCACCACCTATTTTTTGCCGATTTGGCGATCAAAGAGACAGGATTTGGCGAGCTTATCCCAGAGGCGGATGTGTTTATTTTCGATGAAGCTCATCAGTTGCCAGACATTGCCAGCGAATATTTTGGACAGTCACTCTCAAGCCGACAGATCCAAGAGCTCGCCAAAGACATCGAGATTGCTTATCGCACAGAAGTGAAAGACATGCGTCAGTTGCAAAAGGTGGGCGAAAAGCTGGTGCAAACCTCCATGGATATGCGCATTGTGCTGGGAGAGTCCGGTTTTCGTGGTAACTGGCGTGATGCGTTACAGTCACCATCAATAAAGCGTGAAGTCGAGCGTTTGGTCGATGCATTAGAACTTACCATTGATGTGCTTAAATTAGCACTTGGTCGCTGCCAGTTGCTTGATACGGCCTTTGAGCGGGCAAATTTGATCAAAGCGCGCTTGGAGCGCGTTTGTGACATCAGCGTAACTGGATATTCTTATTGGTTTGATACCTCCCCTCGTCATTTCACCCTGCACATTACGCCGCTGTCGGTGGCTGATAAGTTCCATGAGCAGATTGAGATGAAACAGGGCGCGTGGATTTTTACCTCCGCGACTTTGGCGGTCAATAGCGATTTCGGCCATTTCACCGCAAGATTGGGGCTAAAGCCTGCGAAACAGTTCTCGCTGCCTAGCCCTTTTGATTATCAGCAGCAGGCGCGCCTTTGTGTTCCGCGCTATTTGCCAGAGCCCAATAGCCCCGGTTTAGCCGACAAACTGGTGCGCATGTTAGCGCCGTTGATTGAAGCGAACCAAGGGCGCTGTTTTTTCCTTTGTACCTCTCACAGTATGATGCGTGAACTGGGTGAACGCTTTCGCGATGTACTCAGTTTGCCCGTGCTGCTGCAAGGGGAAATGAGCAAACAGAAAACGCTGGCAGAGTTTATGGAACTCGGTAACGCGCTGTTGGTGGCGACAGGCGCGTTTTGGGAAGGGATTGATGTTAGAGGTGATGCGTTGAGCTGTGTTATCATCGACAAACTTCCTTTTACATCACCTGATGACCCTTTGCTCAAGGCACGGATTGAGGATTGCCGCTTGCGGGGTGGAGAACCTTTTGAACAGGTCCAGTTGCCTGATGCCGTTATCACCTTGAAACAAGGGGTAGGACGTCTAATTCGCGATCAAAAAGACCGCGGCGCACTGATTATCTGTGATAACCGCTTGGTGACCCGTGAGTATGGTGGCGTCTTCCTCGCCAGTCTGCCTCCGATCCCAAGAACACGCGATCTGGACATCATTCAACAATTTCTAACAGAACAAACAGAGAACTAAATGAGCGCAAAAATTCTCGCTATCGACACAGCCACGGAAAACTGTTCTGTGGCGCTCCTAGTTGGTGAGCAGGTTTTCTCACGCAGCGAAGTGGCTCCGCGTGACCATACCAAAAAAGTGTTACCTATGGTGGACGAAGTGCTGCAAGAGGCAGGACTGACTTTGCATGATCTGGATGCGTTAGCATTCGGTCGAGGTCCGGGCAGTTTTACTGGCGTGCGAATTGGCATTGGTATTGCACAAGGTTTAGCGTTTGGTGCTGATTTGCCCATGATTGGCATTTCGACACTGGCGGCGATGGCGCAGGGCAGCTATCGTCAAAATGGGGCGACTCATGTGGCGACGGCGATTGATGCACGAATGAACGAAGTGTACTGGGGACGTTACCAGCGCCAAGAAGATGGCCGTTGGCAAAATGTGGATGACGAGTGCGTTATTCCCCCTGCCGATTTGGTGGCTCAGTTAAGCTCCGATGCACAGACTTGGACGACAGCGGGAACAGGCTGGGATGCATACGCTGATGCGCTGGGCGCATTGACCATTTCAGTTGAAAAAGGCGACATCCTCTATCCGGATGCGCAAGATATTGTGGTGTTAGCCGGTCACGAATGGGCAGCGGGAAACACTGTCGCGGTTGAAGAGTCGAGCCCAGTGTATCTGCGTGATAACGTTGCGTGGAAGAAATTGCCTGGGCGAGAGTAGTTGCCCAACTCACTAAACAATGATGATGGAATGCGATGGCCTCAATTAATGGTTTACCTCCTGCGATTATTCCCGGTACGGGCCGGACCAATAAGAGCAGCCGTAAAAAGGTCAATAAAAGCCAACAACAAGTCGGACAACCTTCCAAGGTGGCCGATGCGGTAGCCCATTCCATCCGTCAAGTCTCTCAAGCGGATGTCGAGCGTGCCCAGTTGCAATACGACCTTCCGGAAGGGCGCGCACGCCGAGCCATGGAAGAGTACATGGATGTGATGAATCAAGCGCGTAGAGAGGAACTTGCCCAACTGGTGGGTGTCGATATCTACGTATAGCCCTGTATAGCGCTCTGGCTATGTGGATTGAAACGTTAAAGGTGAGTGTAAAGATGAAAAAAGAGTTCCGTTTACTGTTCACACTGGTTGCGCTCTTTACTGTCAGTGCCTGTAGTTCGCTACCTGAAGAGCTCAATGCGCGTAGTGAGTCTGTGTTGACCGATTACAAAACCTTTGCTGAGCAGCAAGGCCAAGCAACAGAGGAAGTTCGTCTTGGCGGCGTGATCGCCAAAGTCGATAACCTGTCAGACCAAACGCGAGTCGAACTGGTTAATCTGCCGATAAGCAAGCAAGGCAAGCCTGATATCGGTCAAGAGCCTCATGGCCGTTTTGTTGTCTACCTTCCGGGTTATCTTGAACCCGTTGCATTCAGTCAAGGCCGTCTAATGACGGTCGTTGGGCAAGCCGGCGGTGAAGAACAAGGTAAAATTGGTGATTATGATTACGTTTTCCCTGTGATCAAAGCTTATGGTCACCGACTCTGGACCATCGAAGAGCGAGTCCGAGTTTACGACACTTCCACTTATCTCTCTCCTTGTTACTCCATTTCTTGTCGCCAAGTGATTGATCTTCCACGTGATGGAAAAATTATTAAAGAAGTCAAATAATGCGTGATACCCGTTATAGGCTGGCGGACTTAAGTCTCGCGGCGCTTGAGATTGGTGATGCAAAAACGGCTGATTTATCAGTCGTTTTTGTTCATGGCTGGTTAGATAATGCCGCCAGTTTTCTCTCTGTTATGCAACATCTTCATTATTTGTGCCCTAAATTACATCTATGTGCGATCGATCTGCCAGGGCATGGGCATTCTGATCATAAATCACCGGGCAATTTTTACCCTTTTCACGATTACATTGATGATATTCATCAGTTTTTGCACGTTTTGTCGCCAAACAGACTGCTGTTAGTCGGCCATTCTCTTGGTGCATTGATTGCAAGTTGCTATAGTGCCGCCTTTGCTGAACAGGTGGATGCACTGGTTCAGATAGAAGGTTACGGGCCTTTGGCTGAAGCCCCGCACAATGCGGTTCAAAGGCTCAGGCAAGGGGTGCTCAGCCGTAATCGTTTGCGTACCAAACCCACCCGTAACCTCGCCAGTTTTGACGAGGCACTACGCCTTCGCGTGATGGCAAATCAGCTTTCTCCAGATCTGTTACGGCCGATCGTCGAGCGCTCCGTGATTGAGCTGCGAGGCACTTGGCAGTGGCGGCATGATGCAAGATTGAAATGCGACTCGCTCTATCGCATGTCGTACCAACATGCTGAAACAATTTTAGAGCAGATTTCTTGTTTTCATCTGATCATATTAGGCGAAAATGGCTTTCGCGAGCTGAAGGATTTCAGTCAGTTAAATGTGAGCAATCCTGCAAAAGTCGCGATAGTTGCGGGCGGTCATCATTGTCATTTAGAGCAATCGCTCGAGGTGGCTCAGCGAATTCTTGGTGTAGTTAACAAAATTTAAACAAGTGTTTGAGAGTTTCGTGCTCAAGCATGACGGCTGTGCTGTAATAGCGAACAAAATAAGAAAGGACGCTATTGCGCAAGACAAAAAGTCTTTCGTTAGCCAGCTATTGACGAGGAGTAACATCGTGGAAAAACCATGGCTTTCACGTTATCCAAGTGACGTACCTGAAACCATCAACCCAGACCAGTATGAATCGCTGGTGGAAATGTTTGAGCAATCAGTGCAGAAGTACGCCGACCAACCCGCGTTTATGAACATGGGTTCGGTGATGACGTTTCGCAAATTAGAAGAGCGCAGCCGTGCTTTTTCTGCCTATCTGCAAAACGAGCTCAAACTGAAAAAAGGCGATCGCGTTGCCTTGATGATGCCAAACCTGCTGCAATACCCTGTGGCGCTGTTTGGCGTGCTGCGCGCTGGTCTTATCGCGGTCAACGTCAATCCTCTTTACACTCCTCGCGAGCTGGAACACCAGTTAAACGACTCTGGCGCCAAAGCGATTGTGATTGTCTCCAACTTTGCCAACACGCTTGAGCAAATCGTTGAAAACACGCCAGTGAAACACGTGGTTTTGACCAGTTTGGGACAAATGTTGCCACGTGCGAAAGGGACCATTGTTGATTTTGTCGTCAAATACGTCAAAGGCATGGTGCCTAAGTATGATTTGCCCGGGGCGTTTTCAATGCGTAAAGCGCTGCACAAAGGGCGTCGCCTACAATATGTCAAACCGTTTATGAGCGGTGATGACATCGCCTTTTTGCAATACACAGGCGGCACGACAGGTGTAGCCAAGGGCGCGATTCTCACCCATCGCAATATGATTGCCAACGTGATGCAAGCCAAAGGCATGTATGGTCCTGTCCTGAGTCAGGGGCGTGAGTTAGTGGTAACGGCGTTGCCGCTTTATCACGTTTTTGCGTTGACCGTAAACTGTTTGCTGTTTATCGAAATGGGTGGCCGTAACCTATTAATTACTAACCCTCGCGATATTCCTGGGTTCATTAAAGAGCTGCAAAAGTATCCTTTTACCGCAATTACCGGGGTCAATACGCTGTTTAACGCTCTGGTTAATAATGAAGATTTCCATGAGTTGAACTTCAGCAATCTCAAACTTGCTGTGGGCGGCGGCATGGCGGTGCAGCGGGCGGTGGCGGAAAAATGGAAAAAAACCACAGGTTGCTATCTGCTTGAAGGTTACGGATTAACCGAGTGTTCACCTCTGGTTGCCGCCTACCCGCACGACTTAGTTGACTACAACGGTTCAATTGGCTTGCCTGTTCCTTCAACCGAGGTGCGTATTGTCAATGACGAAGGTGAAGCCCTAGCCAACAGCGAAACGGGTGAGCTGCAAGTGCGTGGCCCGCAGGTGATGCAGGGGTACTGGCAGCGCCCGGAAGCGACTAAAGAAGTGATCAATAGCGAAGGCTGGTTATCGACCGGGGATGTGGTGAAGTTCGATCAAGAGGGCTTTTTGCACATTGTTGATCGTAAGAAAGATATGATTTTGGTCTCCGGTTTCAATGTCTACCCGAATGAGATCGAAGATGTGGTTGCGCTACATGGTAAAGTGCTGGAAGTGGCCGCCATTGGTCAACCACATGAAGTCTCTGGTGAAGTGGTGAAAATCTATGTGGTGAAGCGTGATCCGAGTTTGACCAAAGAAGAAATCATTAACCACTGTCGCCAGCATCTCACCGGTTATAAAGTGCCGAAGCTGATTGAATTCCGTGAAGAGTTGCCTAAGACTAACGTCGGGAAAATATTGCGTCGAGTTTTGCGTGATGAGAATGATGCAAAACTGGCGAAAAATGATGCTGCTGCGTAATCCGCGCAAAGTGTAACAATCAATGCTAGAATGCCAGCCTAAGTTTTCAGGCTGGCATTTTTATTTTCAAGCGATAGCGAGTGACGAGTGAATTATCAGATTATTACCGATGAAAAAGAGCTGAATAGGGTCTGCCACCAAGCGCGACAAGCGGATGTGGTGATGTTGGATACCGAATTTGTTCGAACGCGAACCTACTATCCTCAACTTGGCTTGATTCAGTTGTTTGACGGGGAGAACTTGTCACTCATCGACCCAACGACATTGAAAGAGATGGATGCTTTCGTTGAGTTGTTGCAAGACACCGCGGTGATTAAAGTACTGCACGCTTGCGGCGAAGATTTAGAAGTGTTTCACAACGCGTTTGGTTGCACGCCAGTTCCTATGGTCGATACACAAATTATGGCGGCCTTTCTCGGTCACGGACTGTCTACGGGCTTTGCCGCTTTGGTTGAGCAATATTTACATGTTCAACTGGACAAAAGTGAATCTCGCACGGATTGGCTAGCGCGTCCGTTATCAGACAAACAGCTAGAGTATGCCGCGGCTGACGTGCATTATTTGCTGCCGCTGTATGACATTTTGCGAGAGCAAGTGCAGCAGGCAGGCTGGTGGCAAGCCGCACAGCAAGAGAGTGAACTGCTGGCGGGTAAACGCGTACGCACTCCAGATTTAGCCAACGCCTATCTTGAGATCAAAGGGGCATGGCAGCTAAAACCGAGTGAGTTGGCCATCTTGAAGCCGCTCGCGACTTGGCGAATGCAGGAGGCGATTCGTCGTGACTTGGCGCTCAACTTTGTCTTTAAAGAGCAAGATTTGCTAACAGTTGCCCGTTTGGGCCTCACTAGCTTTAAACGCATGGAGCAAGAGGGAATGGATTTGCGTTCCGTGCAGCGTCATGGCAATAAAATTGCGGCTATTGTTAGAGAGGCGCTCACGACGCCGGCGAACGAGTATCCTGAAGAGATAGACCGTTTGATGGACTTGCCGGGCTATAAGCAGCTGTTTAAGCAGCTAAAAGATCAAGTAACTCTAGCGACGAAAAGCACCGGCTTGGCCGCAGAGTTTTTGGCATCGAAGAAGCAAATTAATCAACTGATTACCTGGGTGTGGAAAAAAGATCGCGATCCAGAGAATTTGCCGGATCTGATGCAAGGTTGGCGTTTGCCCATTTTGGGCGAAAAAATGAATGCTCTAATCTAAGCGCGGAATATAAAAAAGACAGACGATTTGAGCGTCTGTCTTTTTTGTAAGCAAAACACAACAATATGTGTTTTGACAGCATGTGTTTTACAGCGCCAGTGCTTATTTCTCTTCGTCGGGTAACTTGACGTTCAGCTCCAGAACCGAAATATCATCGTCTTTATGTTCGAAGGTGAGATCAACCATCGACGGGTCAACCGCCACGTACTTGCTGATCACTTTCAAAATATCTTCTTTTAATTGAGGAAGATAAGAAGGCGCGGGATCGTTCTGGCTACGACGTTCCGCCACAATAATCTGCAGACGTTCTTTGGCCAAACTGGCAGAACTTTTTTTCTGTGGGCGGAAAAACTCTAAAAGTGACATAAACTAGCCTCCGAACAGTCTTTTGAACAGTCCTTTCTTCTCTTCAGTCAGGAAACGAAAATCTACCTGTTTACCCAGTAGACGTTCGACCGTATCCGCGTAAGCCATACCGGCGTCCGATGCTTCATCAAAAATGACTGGCACCCCTTTGTTCGAAGCATTTAGCACCGCTTGGCTTTCTGGAATGACGCCAAGCAGAGAGATGTGCAGGATCTCTTCCACGTCTTCCACACTGAGCATCTCGCCTTGACTCACACGCGTGGGATTATAACGTGTCAACAACAAGTGCTGTTTCACGGGCTCAAGCCCTTGCTCTGCGCGCAGTGATTTTGAATCCAAAATACCGAGAATCCGGTCGGAGTCGCGAACGGAAGAGACTTCTGGGTTGGTGGTCACAATCGCTTCATCTGCATAGTATAGCGCCATCAGCGCGCCTTGCTCGATGCCAGCAGGTGAGTCACAAATGACAAAATCAAAGCCCATTTCATCCAATTGATCCAGCACGCGTTTTACGCCATCTTTGGTCAGCGCGTCTTTATCGCGGGTTTGCGATGCAGGCAGAATGAACAGGTTCTCAGTGCGCTTGTCTTTAATCATCGCTTGATTAAGCGTGGCTTCGCCGTTAATCACGTTGACGAAATCGTATACAACGCGACGTTCACAGCCCATGATCAGGTCTAAGTTACGCAGGCCAATATCAAAATCGATCACGGCCGTTTTTTTGCCTTGTAGCGCGAGGCCAGAGGCAATGGCGGCGCTTGACGTGGTTTTACCAACCCCACCTTTGCCAGACGTAACAACAATAATGCGTGCCATTGTGTTTTCCTTTCTAATCCTTAAAGAGTGAGCAATTCGAGGTGGAGTGATTCATCCACTAGGCTCAACATAATTTTTTGTTGCCAGAATTCGCGGTCGATCTGATCGCTCAGCCAGTAGTTTCCAGCGATGGAGATCAGCTCCGCTTGCAAATCATGGCAGAGTATTCTTGCTTCTTTTTGACCACTCGCGCCGGCGATAGCTCGCCCGCGTAGGGTGCCGTAGATATGAATTGAGCCATCGGCAATCACTTCTGCGCCTGCACTGACGTGACTTAAAATGACCAAATCCGCGTCTTTGGCATAAATTTGTTGTCCGGAGCGAACTGGCGTACGCACCACTTTCGTTGGAGCAATTTTAGCCGGAGCTTGGTTTGGTGATTTGCTGGCTGACATAATGGCGAAACCCGCTTGTGAAGCGAGATTTTGCGTGCGCTTATCTTTGCAGCCCGTAATGCCAACTGGGATCAAGCCCGCTTTTGCAATCCCCTGTTTCAGGCGGTCGAAGTCGATATCGACTTCGACCTCGGCAATATTGATCACGACTGGAGCAGAGGCGAAAAACGCCGGTGCTTGGTCAACTTTTTCCTGCACAAATTCAATGGCGCTGTCGACCGAGCATTCTGTTAGGTGCAACACCGACAAAGTGAAGCTGCTACCTTTTAAATCAGGGGTACGAGACATCCGATACTTCTTGCCTTTATTGAAAGAGCGTTGTCTTTTACTAAGGTTGTCATGTTATATTTCATCCCTGCACGCAGCAAGTTATCTTGCGGTCATTTAGGTGATTTCGTCTAAAAAATTACGTTTTAATTAAATTTCGCGTGTCAGATGCGGAAATTAACAAAAAAGGCTTGTCATGCTTTGTTCTATCTATAAAAGTTCTAAGAAAGAAGGCACATATCTTTACATTCCTAAGAAGGATGATTTTTCAAAAGTTCCTGAACAATTAATGGCAATGTTTGGTAAGCCACTGCCAGTGATGACGATAAATTTGCAAGGTCGTACGTTGGCGCTGGTCAGTGTCGAGAAGGTCCGTGAATCATTAATAAATGACGGTTTCTTCTTGCAACTGCCACCACCACCGAAAAATCTTCTCGAACAACATAAAGAACGCAAAGCGCAGCAGAAGTCAGACTAACGGCGAGGCTGGTTTTGCGGGCCGATTGGCTCAAGGAGGGCAATATGAGAACACTGTTAACAGCGATGCTCGGTATGAGCCTAAGTGCTTCGGTTTGGGCAAACTCGGAAAGTTTCGAGCAGTATATTGAACGCTTGAAAGCACAAGCGCGCTCGGAAGGTATTAGTGCACAAACCATCGCGCAGGCGTTTCACAATGTCGAGTACAAGCCCCGAGCAGTAAAAGCGGATCGCAATCAACCAGAAAAAAAACTGACTCTGGATGAGTATCTGCCGCGCGCGGTGCCCGATTGGAAAGTGCAGCAGGCGAAAGATCTCTACCAAAAACATGGCGCAGAACTGAAGCAAATTGCTGAACACTATGGCGTGCAAGCACGATTTATTGTTGCGCTTTGGGGCGTAGAAAGTAATTTCGGTAAATTTACCGGCAATTTTCCTGTGGTCGACGCGCTCGCAACTATGGCCTATGAAGGACGTCGCGAGGCGTTTTTCCGCGCCGAAACCATAGCGGCATTGAAGATTCTCGATCAAGGGCACATTGAGTACGAGAATTTTAAAGGCTCTTGGGCGGGGGCCATGGGGCAATGTCAGTTCATGCCCAGTTCGTTTCTGGCCTATGCTGCCGATGGCAATGGTGATGGTAAAAAAGACATCTGGAGCAATACCCACGATGTATTTGCCTCGACCGCCAGTTATCTCAGCCAGTCTGGTTGGGATGACAAGTACACTTGGGGGCGACAAGTAAGAATCCCTAAAGGGTTTGATCTTTCCTTGCAGGGCAGGGAAGAAGCCAAAGGTAAGTATTTGCAAGAGTGGAAAAAACTAGGTATCACCAATTATGCGGGCGGGGCGTTGCCGACGCTCAATCAAGATATCAAAGCTTGGCTGGTGATGCCGGATGATGAAAATGGCCGAGTTTACTTGGTGTACAACAATTACAATGTATTGATGAAGTGGAACCGCTCTCACTACTTCGCTCTGGCCGTTAGCCATCTGGCTGATCGCATTAAAGATTAACCACCGCTTGTCTCATGCATTGCGTGATGGCAAGCCCTTCTTACGACAACATGTTATCTGAACGCGCAGCACAAATGGTGGTTTTTTCCGCCTTGGTTAAACATCGCAACTTCACTCAGGCGGCGAAAAGCTTGGGTGTGTCGGTCTCACACGTCAGCAAGCAGCTTGCGTTACTCGAAGCCTCGCTTGGTATCAAGCTGATTCAGCGCACCACGCGCAGCTTTACGCCGACTGAAGCGGGGCTGAGCTTTTATCGTCATTGTCATCAGGTGGTGCAAGCGGTGAACAATGCGCAGTCTGAAATGGAGAGCCAGCGTGATGAGGTGGCTGGCTTGGTGCGCATCGGTTTGTCGCAATCTTTCGGTACCTTGCATGTGCTGCCCGCGATTGATGAGCTGCGTCAGCGCTACCCACAACTGCAAGTCGAGTTGCACCTGTTTGATTATAAAGTAGATATGTTAAACGAAGGCCTGGATGTGTGGATCACCAACCACGAGAAATTGCCAGAGGGATATATTGCCCAGCGTCTGGCCGATTGCCAATTCGTGCTTGCTGCGTCACCCGACTACTTAATGCGTCACGACACGCCTAAACATCCAACGGACCTTAGCGATCACAACTGTTTGATTTATCGCAGTTGGGAACGTGATTACACCAGTTGGGCTTTTCGCCGTGCCGACGAAGAATTATGCGTCAAAGTGGCAGGCAACTATTCCGTTGATTTGGCCGAAGCAGTGCGCGATGCCGCGATTGCCGGATGGGGCATAGGCTATCTTGCCACCTATTTGTTGGGTGATGAGTTTCGCAGTGGAAAACTGATTCAGCTATTACCAGAATGGCGCGCCAGCCAGCAAATGCCGTTTTATGCGGTCTACCCAAGTCGTCAACACATGCCCAAGAAAACTTCCGCGGTGATCGAATTTATTCGGCAAAAGATCGGCGCACCCTGTCACTGGGATCAAAAGCTATTGCCTTATATCACCATTGCGCATTGAGTGATTTTCATCACATATTATTTCTCAATTGGGAAACATTTTCCTTATATGGAAACAATGCCAAATAGCAAACGTTTATCTTGATTTTTTTCAAAGAGTTAAGTGTATAGGCGCTGGCCGCTGTTCTTCCTGTTCCACTTTATTAACATTCCCGACTTGCATCCCGCGCTTGTCACTATACAATCCGCGCCTTCCTTGTTCCCCCTCTCTCTGGAAACCTTCTATGAACTCTTTACTGGGTATTGTGGCCATTCTCGTTGTCGCGTGGCTATTATCTACCAACAGAAAAAACATTCGTTTGAAAACAGTACTGTTGGCGTTTTGTCTGCAAGTCGCGTTTGCCTTACTTGTGCTCTATGTTCCTGCGGGCAAAAATGCGCTGAATACGGTGACGGGCGCTGTGTCAGGATTGATCAATTATGGGCAGGAAGGCATCGCTTTTCTGTTCGGCGGTTTGGCAACCGGCGGTTTCACTTTCGCCATTAACGTGCTTGGGATCATCATTTTCTTCTCTGCGCTGATCTCGGGTCTGTACCACATTGGCTTGATGCCTAAAGTGATCAATCTGATTGGTGGTGGCTTGCAGAAACTGCTCGGTACGGGACGGGCTGAATCGCTCTCAGCGACGGCGAATATTTTTGTCGGCATGATTGAAGCCCCTCTTGTGGTCAAACCGTACCTAAAGCACATGAGTGATTCACAATTTTTTGCGGTGATGACCTGTGGTCTTGCCTCGGTTGCAGGTGGCACCTTGGTGGGGTACGCCTCACTCGGCGTGGAACTGAACTATCTGATTGCTGCTGCGTTTATGTCGGCGCCAGCAGGCCTGTTAATGGCCAAGATCCTCATGCCAGAGACAGAATCTTCGCCACAAGCGGCACAGATGGAAAATATTGAGATGCCAAAAGCCACCAATGTGGTGGAAGCGATGGCCGATGGTGCGATGTCGGGGCTACGCATAGCCGTTGCGGTGGGTGCGACACTGCTGGCGTTTGTCAGTGTGATTGCGCTGTTAAACGGAATCTTGGGTTGGATTGGCAGCTGGTTTGGCATTAGCCTGAGCTTTGAGCTGATCCTCGGCTATTTATTTGCTCCCGTCGCGTGGCTGTTAGGCATTCCTTGGCAAGAAGCGATCACCGCTGGCTCATTGATTGGCAATAAGATCGTCGTCAACGAGTTTGTCGCTTTTATTCAATTGATGGAAGTAAAGCAGCAGTTGAGTGCTCACTCTCAAGCGATTGTGACGTTTGCGTTGTGTGGTTTCGCCAACATTTCGACCATGGCGATGCTGATTGGTGGTTTAGGTAGCTTAGTGCCGGAGAAACGTACCTTTATCTCGACCTATGGTTTTCGCGCCATTGCCGCTGGTGTGCTGGCAAACCTAATGAGCGCCTCAATTGCTGGTGTGATCTTAAGCCTGTAGTTTGCCTGCGCCATTGAACTTGGCAGATAGCATTGTCACTTCTGGACAAAGTCGATGCTGTCTGCCTCTATTCTTTCTCTTCGCCCTGTTTTTCTGGTAACTCTTCTATACGCAGCTCGCTCCTTTACCACTGCTATTCCCTTTCTTTTTCACGCAAAGCGACAAGTCGGAGCATTTTGGCGAGCGGGCAAAAAAAGCGCTGACATGAAATGATGAAGAGAGAAGGATGGAAGATTGGCGCGGTTAAGCTATTTCCATATTTGCGGGCCAAAAAATTTTAGGCCAGAAAGCAAAAGAGAGAGCAGAAGCTCTCTCTTTCTAGGTGTATGGTCGGACTGAGAGGATTTGAACCTCCGACCCCCGACACCCCATGACGGTGCGCTACCAAGCTGCGCTACAGTCCGATGGCGTCTACTCTAATCGTAAGTTCTGGTCAGGTCAACACTTTGTTTCACAACAATAAAAGCTCGTTGATAGAATGACCAGTTCGCACATTTAGTGAGCAAAAAAAAGAGTAAACCACAATCTGAGCACCTTAATGGTGAAGTTAATCGCGTACACGTTTAAAGATGATCGAGGTGTTAATGCGACCAAAAGCAAAGTTGTTGCTCATCAGATACTCGATATCCATCTCGCGCCGCAAGCGCAGCGTGCGGCCAAAGTAACTCTTCAGTGAACGGATAGGCACCTTGCAGGATGGGATTTTCTAGACCCACAGGGGCCTTTTTGACACCTCACCAGAGCAAGTCCGTAGCGAGCAAGGATGCTTGGCCTATTGGAGTGATTATCAATAATAAAAGATAATTTTGCTGAATGATTCTCGTATTTTATAAATTGTTCTTGTGTCTGAGCTGGAGATACATAAGGTGTGTGCTTTCGTTTCGTTATTGAGACACAAGCCAAAGAATATCTTAAAGGGAGTTAGGGTTAAGAATGAAAAAATGGCTTTCTACGCTGGCGTGTAGCGCCGCGACAATGGCATTGTCGGCCTCTGCGCTGGCGATGGTTCCCCCAGCGCCGATTTGGCATGAGATCGTGCTGCCGGATGGTTCCAGTACGCAAATTCGCCTGCAGGGCTCGGCCCATTTCAGTTGGTTCGAAGATGAGCAAGGTAATGCTCTCATCTTGCAAGGGGATAAATGGTATTTTGCTGAAATTCAAAGTGATACAACGGGCGCTCAACTGATTTCAACCGGAGAGCTTTTGCTCGCAGGCGCGCAAGCGCCGATACGTTCTCAGTTACGTCCGACGATCAATTTGCCTGACGTGCTCAACGCCGACAGTGCTAACCAAGTTCTCCGCTCGCGCAGTTTTACTCCCAGTAAAATGACGGCTGCACGCAGTGCTTTCTCTGCGCCAGCGCAGCCGTTTGAACAGCCGCTGTTGGTGGTGCAAGTTTCCTTTTCCAACGTCAATATGGTGCATGATTTTACCGAGCGAGTGTTTGGTGAGGCGGGGCAGAGCGTGGTGGATTACTACGCGAAAAACTCGGCGGGTCAGTATCAAGTCGTGCCCGCGAGAGAAAGCTTTGGCACGGAGAATGATGGCGTCATTGATATTACGCTCGATCAGTTTCATCCTAACTGCCATGACTCAGCCTGGTGTACCAGTCGCCTCAACACCATTTTTGCTGAAAGCTACCAAAAACTTGATCAATATGTCGATTTCTCCCAATACGATCTTAACGCGGACGGCACCATTGATCCGACCGAACTCTCAGTGATGTTTGTCTTCGCCGGGGGCGATCGCTCCACTGGCGTTGTCAATCGGCCTTCTATCTGGCCTCACATGTATTACCACAACGATGTCCCTGTCGATGGTAAAACCATTTCGGCATATTGTTTGTTTGGTGATTATCAAGTCGACCACCAAGCTACACTCGGGGTGATTGTCCATGAGCTGGGCCATCTGATGCTTGGCCTGCCGGACCTCTATTCCTACAAACATAATGGCTCCGTTGGCCAGTGGGGTGTGATGGGGGCAGGGTCTTGGGCTATGGCTCCGGATGACCAGTATGCTGGTGATACACCAGTCAATATGAGTGCGTGGAGCAAACACGCTTCCGGCTTTGTTGCGCCGCAGGTGTTAAGTCAGTCGCAAGCGGCAGTGCAAGTGGCAAACGCAGAGGCAGGGCTTATCTACCTTGACCCTTATTTGAAAGAGTTTGGCCCGCGGCTATATGTAGAAAATCGTCGTAATGTCGATTACGACCGCGCTTTGCAGGCAGAAGGGATGCTGGTGACCTCGGTTAACGTCAACAATGCATTTAACGAAACTGGCCCAATGCAGGTGCAGATCATGCAAGCTGACGGACTGGGTGAACTGGAGCGCGGCGGTCGCGCCGACAGTGCCGACATCTACCCGGGTCTTTATGGTAATACCCAAATTTCGGACAACTCACAGCCGAATTTAACCAGCGTTGCAGGCTTTGAAACTGGCGTTAGCCTAACTGGGATTGTCAGCGGTGATCACGCTGCGCGTTTTGATTTTGTCAAACCGCAAGATGGTGAGAAGTTCGCTTGGTTAACCAGTTTACGCCGGAGCTATGTGCAAGCAGAAGCGGGCAAAGACGCGCTGGCGTTTGAAGTGAATTTGCCCAAAGCCACTCAGATCGATGGTATTCAGCTGTATTACCAAGTGGTAAATAGCTCGCTGCCAGTGCGCTACACCGTTTCTCGCTATCCACAAAATGGGGCAAACTTTGCCAATCTGCTGTTAGACAGCAGTCAGCAAGAACGATTAGCAGAAGGGGTAGTGAGCCGCTCTGGTCGAGTGATGTTTGGTACTCCTGCAAAGCTCGCCACAGGGACTCATACCTTGGTTGTGGAGCTGCAAAATGGCATTTTAGAGCAAAACTATCTCTTCAGTGATTTGCAGAATATGGAGCCCAAGGATGAGAAGAAAGCGTGGCTCGGCAGCCGCCTAGAGAAAGAGAGTAACGGCCTGAGTAAACTACTAGGTTACCAAACCGTTCCTTTTGCTGCGCTGTTTGATGTTGATTTCGCCAGTTTAGTCCAACCTATGGCAGATAAGGTTGAGGTTGATAAAAACGGCTCGGTGGCGTTGGATGTGATGGCTAACGACACTATGGACCCCGCATATGTATTCCAAGCCGAGTTGGTTTCGCCGCCGACTAACGGCACGGTCGCAAACTGGGTTTACACGCCGAAAACCAATTTTGTTGGCCAAGATCAACTGACCTATCGCTTACGCTCTACATCCGGCAACTTGGTTTCTGCAGTGGTGAGCGTTGATATCGATGTCACGGGCAGCAACGCGGCTCCGCAAGCCAAAACGTCGGTTGCCGAGGTTACTGTGGTCGCGGGAGCACGTATATCGCTGCTGGGCGAGGCAAGCAGCGATGCCGACGGTGACGAGTTGCAATTTCAATGGCGTCAAACCTTTGGGCCCCAAGTTACGCTGATCAATGCCAACCGCAGTATTGCCGAATTTGTGGTGCCAGAAGAGGCGAAAATGGGCAATACACTGGCTTTTGCGCTAACGGTAACAGATCCAAGTGGCTTGAGCGATAGTGCCACGATTCAGCTTGAAGTGGCTAACAGTGCACCGGTGGCGAAGCAAGATGCCATCAGCCTCTCCGCTGGCTCTAGTGTCGACATTATGGCGTTAGCCAACGACTACGATCAGGATAACCACGTGTTGACGCTCATCTCAGTGTCAACCCCGGAGCTCGGCTCGGCGAGCATTGCGAATAATCAAATTCACTACCAAGCGCCAAGCAGTGTGACGCAAAAAGCCGAGGTGACGCTGGAGTACCAAATTCAGGACTCTGAAGGGGCACTTGCCCGCGGAACGGTGCTAGTGACGGTGACACCAGAAAGCAATGCGACCTCCTTTACTGCCAGCTCTTCTAGCGGTTCATCCGGTGGTTCACTTGCCGTCCTGCCTCTGCTATTTCTCGCGTTACTTGGGCGCAGACGCTCGCGCACCTAACTCTGCTAAAACGCGCCTTCGGGCGCGTTTTTTACTTTAGGCTCCCCGACAGAGCCATATGGTACAAGCAATTTCCCTGCTGCCAATCGGTGTTTGTCACATTCACTCTGTGCTAGTTTGAGCAGGTCTTCTCTCTTTTGGAGCCCTTTATGTCTGCTTGGCAATCGGTCACATTCTCACAGCGTTTTTCTTCGCTTCCTCGTGCTTTTTATACTCCGGTTAAGCCGCAGCCACTGCAAAATAGCCACTGGGTGGTGTGGAACGCACCTTTAGCCGCCCGTTTTGCTTTGCCGGTGGTTGCCGATGAAACCTTGCGCTGCGCTTTTGCGGCTGAACAAATGCCGGATTGTTTCTCGCCGCTGGCAATGAAATACGCCGGGCACCAGTTTGGCGTCTATAATCCCGATTTGGGCGACGGTCGCGGCCTGCTGCTGGGTGAAATGCAGGACAAGCAGGGCAGTTGGTTTGACGTGCATCTCAAAGGGGCGGGGCAGACGCCGTACTCGCGTATGGGCGATGGCCGTGCTGTGCTGCGCTCGACCATTCGCGAATATCTGTGCAGTGAAGCCATGGCGGGGTTAGGTATTGCCACTACGCGCGCGCTGGGGATGTTGAGTAGCGATACCCCAGTTTATCGTGAGCAGACCGAGCGCGGCGCGCTGCTGATCCGTTTAGCCACCACTCACATCCGTTTTGGTCATTTTGAGCACTTTTTCTATACCAATCAGTTGGCTGAGCACAAACTACTGGCCGACAAAGTCATCGAATGGTATCTGCCGCAATGCCAACAAGCGGCTAAGCCTTATCTGGCGATGTTTGAGCAGATTGTCGCGCGTACCGCACTGATGATTGCGCAGTGGCAGGCGGTCGGTTTCGCCCATGGGGTGATGAATACCGACAACATGTCGATTTTGGGTGAAACGTTTGACTACGGCCCCTTTGGGTTTCTTGATGACTACGAGCCGGGCTACATCTGTAACCACTCCGATTATCAAGGTCGCTACGCCTTTGATCAGCAGCCCAGAGTCGCCTTGTGGAATCTCTCTGCACTGGCCCACGCGCTTTCGCCATTGATCGAACGGGCCGACTTGCAAGCTGCGTTGGCGCAGTTTGACGTCTTATTGGGTCAGCACTTTAGCCGCTTGATGCGCAGCAAATTGGGTTTGAACGCGCGATTTGCCGGAGATAGCGAGTTGTTCGACCGACTATTTGCCCTGCTGACGGAAAACCGTACCGATTACACCCGTTTTATGCGCACGCTGTCGGAGCTGGATCGCCATGGCAAACAAGCGGTGATCGATCTTTTTATTGACCGAGAGGCGGCAGCACGCTGGCTGGATGATTATCTGGTGCGCTGCCAACAAGAAGTGCAAGCAGATGGTTCGCCGCTGTCTGAAAGTGCGCGCTGCGCGGCGATGCGTTTGGTGAATCCTAAATACATTTTGCGTAATTATCTGGCTCAGCAAGCGATAGAAAAAGCCCAGCAAGGTGATTTTAGCCAAGTGCAACAACTGGCAGAGCTACTTCGCCGTCCTTACGATGACTCGCCGCAATTTGACCACTACGCGCGTCTTCCGCCTGAGTGGGGTAAGAAAATGGTCATCAGCTGCTCTTCCTAACTGTGATCCAAACGCGGATTTGCTTCAAATTTCACTAAACTATCTCTCATTATTGATTGGCGAAATCGATAGACTATGTAAATAAATTGTAATGATAGGTAAAGGCGAATGCAGGAAGTAAGCCGAATTTTGGTGGTTGACGACGACGAAGAGATCCGTGAGCTGTTGGATGAGTATCTGTCGCGCAGCGGATATCAGGTGACAACTGTCGCCGATGGTGTACAGCTCAAAGCACATCTTAGCCAAGAGGGCTTTCCGGACTTGATCCTGCTCGACATCATGCTGCCCGGCGAGGATGGCTTTAGCTTGTGCCAGTACATTCGCCGTGAATCGAGCGTGCCGATCATTATGCTTACCGCTGTCTCGGAAGAGACTGACCAGATCATCGGTTTAGAAATTGGCGCTGACGACTACATCGCGAAACCGTTTAATCCGCGCCACCTGATCGCCCGCATCAAAGCGGTGTTGCGTCGCGTGCAAGTTCGACAAGAAAAGAGCAGTGACACGTTACCAAAGCAGATTCTGTTCGGTGATTGGAGCCTAGACACTCTGGCCCATCGCCTTACCCATCAGGAAACGCAAACGCAACACGAGCTCTCTGGCAGTGATTTTGCTTTGTTGATGCTGTTTCTGACTCGGCCAAATGAGGTGCTGGATCGCGACACCATCTCCTATGCAACCCGAGGGCGAGAATCACTGCCATTCGAGCGCGGTATCGATGTACAGTTGAGCCGTTTGCGCCAGCGTTTGGGTGACAGTGCGCGCTATCCGCACTACATCAAAACCATGCGCGGCAACGGTTACATTCTCTCAGTCCCTGTCAGTTATGAACATTAAGCGAGATGAATGATGCTGCGATTCAAGCCCCATTCATTGGTTGCGCGAACCTTGATGTTGACGCTACTGGCGGTGGTGATAGCCCAAGGCATTGCCACCGCGATTTGGTATAGCCAGTCGAAACAGAAAGAGCTTGAAGGGATCCGCTCGACGTCAGCCAGCATGGCGAGCATGTTTGCTTCGACCGTAACCTTTTTCCAATCTTTACCGGTCAACTATCGTCATATTGTTTTGGATCAGATCCGCAATATGGGCGGTACGCGCTTTTTCGTCTCCTTTAACCGCGAAAAATTACAGGTCGAACCGATTGAAAATACCCGCTTAAAAGAGGCGTCGGTTAGCGCCATCAAAAGTGTGCTAAAGCAAAAGCTCACGCGGGTCGAATCGGTGTCGGTCGATTTTTCCAGCCCGGAAAAATTACGGCTGCTCAAAAACGACATCTATTTGCACGATTTGCCCAAATCGTGGGCGCACCATACCTTAACTTTGGCGCCGATTAACCCGCCTGTACTGGTGGTGCAAATTGAGCTAAGTAGCCATGAATGGATATACATCGCTGCGCTTTTACCTGCTCCGTATCTGACCTTGGATGACGAACTGTTGGGGCGAGAGCAGATACTGTTTCTGTTTTTGTCCACCAGCTTATTGCTGCTGCTCACCTATGCGATGATCCGTCGGCAGGTGAAACCGCTCAAACGGCTGGCGCGCGCAGCTAATGAGATGAGCATGAATATCGAACAGCCGCCGCTGGCGGAGGAAGGGGCGAGTGAACTGGTCACCGCCACGCGCGCTTTTAATCGTATGCAGCAACGTATTCGTCGTTACGTGGCGGATCGTGAGCATCTGTTTTCGGCGATTTCCCACGATCTGAAAACACCGATCACTCGCCTGCGCCTTAGGGCAGAGCTGTTGGACGATGAGCGTAAGCGCAGTAAATTCAATCAAGATTTGGATGAGCTGGAGATGATGGTCAAAGGCGCGCTGCAGTGCGTGCGTGACACGGATTTGCATGAAAATAACGACTATATCGATCTTAACGTCATGCTGGAGCAGATCATCGAAAGTTACAATCAGCATCAGGTTCGAGTTCACTTTACCCCACATCCGATGGAGCCCTTGGTCGCGAAACCTTTAGCCATTAAGCGAGTACTGAGCAATTTGCTCGACAATGCGCTCAAGTATGCAGGCCGTGCCGAAGTGCAGCTAGAGGAAAACGATAACTGGGTGAAAGTGACCATCACTGACTCTGGTCCGGGTATTCCCAACCATAAACTGGAAGCCGTGTTTGAGCCCTACTATCGCTTAGCGCATGATACCGAGGGGCACGGCTTGGGGCTGGGTATTTGCCGCAATATTTTGCACGGACACGGCGGAGATCTCACTCTGAGCAATTTACCCAAAGGCGGCTTGAAAGTGGAAGTGCTGATTCCATCAGGGCTTGAAGTTTAATGTAACTTAATTGTTACGTTATGGTTACTGTTTGTTGCAATCCATACAGTTTATTACGGATAGACTGCTCAATATCAGACCAAGCCTGGTTTGACTAAGCCGATACATGGAAGATAACAATGAAAATGACCAAAACCCTACTTACTCTCTCTCTTCTTTCTGCGACTTCATTGGTTCAGGCTGGTGAAGTGGAAGTACTTCACTGGTGGACTGCTGGCGGCGAAGCCAAATCTGCCGCTGTGCTGAAACAGATGCTAGAGCAGCAAGGCCACACTTGGAAAGATTTCGCCGTTGCTGGTGGTGGCGGCGAGTCTGCGATGACCGTTCTCAAAACCCGTGCTGTTTCTGGTAATCCGCCTTCTGCGGCGCAAATCAAAGGCCACGATATCCAAGAATGGGGTGGGCTCGGCTTTTTGACATCGTTAGACGCGACGGCGAAAAAAGAGAACTGGGATGGCATTCTTCCTGCGGTGGTCAGCAAAGTGATGAAGTTTGATGGTGAATATGTGGCGGTTCCCGTCAACGTGCACCGCGTTAACTGGTTGTGGGCAAACCCAGAAGTGCTGAAAAAGTCGGGCGTTGCGCTACCCACCACCTTAGATGAATTCTTTGCCGCCGCCGACAAAATCAAAGCGGCGGGCTTTATTCCGCTGGCACATGGCGGTCAACCTTGGCAAGACGCAACGATATTTGAAGCGGTGGCGCTGGATGTGTTAGGCAGCGCCGACTATAACAAAGCGTTTGTCGATCTCGACATGAATGTGCTTTCGGGCGACAAAATGGTCGAAGTGTTTACTAAATTTAAGAAAATGCGCAGTTACATTGATGACAACGCGCCGGGACGTGACTGGAACGTGGCCACGTCGATGGTGATCAACGGCGAAGCGGCGATGCAGATCATGGGCGACTGGGCGAAAGGGGAGTTTTCTGCGGCGGGCAAAGTCGCGGGCAAAGATTACATCTGCGCGCCAGCACCGGGCACTACGGGGCAGTTTACCTTCAACATCGACAGTTTTGCTTTCTTTGAACTGAGTAATAAAGCCAACCAAAAAGCGCAGCAAGACTTGGCAAAAACCATTTTGACCAAAGAGTTCCAAGAAGTCTTTAACCTCAACAAAGGCTCCATTCCAGTGCGTCTGGACATGGATATGTCTAAGTTCGACCAGTGCGCGCTGGACTCTATGGCGACCTTCAAAGCCAGTGCTAAGTCGGGCGATCTTGTGCCGAGTATGGCGCACGGTCTTGCCACCACCAGCTACGCGCAAGGTGCCATCTATGACGTGGTGACCAACTTCTTCAACGACAGCAAAGCCGATCCGAAAGAAGCGGCGCAAAAGCTGGCGAAAGCGGTGAAAGCGGCCATCTAACTCTTGGGGCGGGCAGGCTTGTGGGGAGCCTGTCTGCCTATTTCCGCCACTCAATGCTATGGACAACGGGCGACGTTGGCCATGGCTGAGTGTTTGCTACAAGGAATCGTTATGGAGCATGTTTTGCACGGGTCATCTGCCAAAAACGCACCGAAACCGGGTTTTGCCGACCGCTTGCAACATTGGCTGCCAAAAATCGTTTTGGCACCAACGATGCTGGTCACTGTGGTGTGTATTTATGGATTTATTTTCTGGACAGCAGCGCTGTCTATGACAAACTCGCGCTTTTTGCCGAGTTTTAATTTTGCGGGTTTCGATCAGTACGCCAAACTGATGGACAACGACCGTTGGCTAACTTCGATCACCAATCTGGGGGTGTTTGGGCTGCTATTTATGCTGGTTGCCATCGTTTTGGGCGTTGGGCTGGCGATTTTGCTGGACCAAAATATTCGCCAAGAAGGGGCGATTCGCACCATCTATCTCTACCCGATGGCGCTGTCGTTTATCGTCACGGGCACGGCGTGGAAGTGGATTCTAAACCCCGGCCTCGGGATTGAAAAACTGATGCATGATTGGGGCTTTACTGGTTTTGAGTTTGACTGGTTGGTGGACTCCGATATGGCGGTCTATACCTTAGTGATTGCCGCGGTCTGGCAATCGTCTGGCTTTGTCATGGCGATGTTTTTAGCTGGGCTGCGTGGGATTGACTCTTCGATTGTCAAAGCGGCGCAGATTGATGGCGCGAGTCTGCCGACCATCTATTGGAAAATCATTTTGCCTTGTTTACGTCCGGTGTTTTTCAGCGCGGTGATTATCACATCGCACATTGCGATTAAGAGTTTCGATTTGGTCACCGCCATGACCGCAGGTGGGCCGGGTTATTCCTCTGATTTACCTGCGCTGTTTATGTACGCGCACTCCTTTACCCGCGGGCAGATCGGCCTTGGCGCAGCCAGTGCCATGATGATGCTGGCAGGCATTCTTGCCATTTTGGTGCCGTATCTTTATTCCGAACTTAGGGAGAAGCGTTCATGAGTAGTCAAATGAACTTGGCCCGCCTGACGATTTACGCTGCCTTGGTTTTCTTCTGCTTGGTGTATCTGATGCCGCTGTTTGTCATGGTGATCACCTCATTTAAAACCTTGCCCGATATAAAAGCAGGCAACTTGATGTCTTTGCCGCAAGAGTGGGTGATGGATGCGTGGTACAAAGCGTGGAGCAGTGCCTGTACCGGGGTGAAATGTGAAGGGGTGCAAGGCTATTTTTGGAACTCCTTTCAGATGGTCATTCCGGCGGTGGCGATATCCACTTTGCTTGGCGCATTCAACGGCTACGTGGTAACCAAATGGCAATTTCGCGGCTCCAACCTGTTCTTCAGTTTGCTGCTGTTTGGCTGTTTTATTCCCTTTCAGGTGATTTTGTTACCGATGGCGGCTGTGCTGGGCAAACTGGGTTTAGCCAACACCACCACAGGCTTGGTGCTGGTGCACGTTATCTATGGTATGGCGTTTACTACGCTGTTTTTCCGCAATTTCTACATTGGCGTGCCAGATGAGCTGATCAAAGCCGCTAAGCTCGATGGCGCTGGCTTTTTCACCATTTTCTTTAAGATTTTGCTGCCGATTTCCACCCCGATCATCATGGTGACGGTGATTTGGCAGTTTACCGCCATCTGGAACGATTTCCTGTTTGGCGTGGTTTATTCCGGCTCAGAGACGCAGCCGATCACCGTAGCGCTGAACAACTTAGTCAATACCAGTACTGGGGTCAAAGAGTACAACGTCGATATGGCAGCGGCGATCATCGCAGCGCTGCCGACGCTGCTGGTGTATGTATTAGCAGGCAAATATTTTGTGCGTGGTTTAACGGCAGGATCAGTAAAAGGATAAGTAACATGGCAACTCTAGAACTCAAACAGATCCGCAAAACCTACGCGAAAGCGGACATTGAAACCCTCAAGGGAATCGATATCAGTATCGACTCTGGCGAGTTTTTGATCCTCGTTGGCCCATCTGGCTGCGGAAAATCGACCCTGATGAATACCATTGCTGGGCTTGAGAACATCTCCTCAGGGCAAATTGTGATTGATGGGGTGAACGTGGCGGAGGTTGAACCGAAAGATCGCGACATCGCGATGGTGTTTCAATCCTATGCGCTCTATCCCAATATGACGGTGCGCGGCAATATCGAATTTGGCCTCAAGATCCGCAAGATGGCGAAAACCGAGATCGATGCCGAAGTGCAGCGCGTGGCCGAGATGCTACAAATCGACCACTTGCTGGATCGCAAGCCGTCCCAGCTCTCTGGCGGTCAACGCCAGCGGGTGGCGATGGGTCGAGCACTGGCACGTCGGCCGAAACTCTACCTATTTGATGAGCCGCTATCGAACTTGGATGCCAAATTGCGCGTGGAAATGCGCCATCAAATTAAACGGCTGCATCAGCAGCTCAATACCACCATCGTTTACGTGACCCACGATCAGATAGAAGCAATGACACTGGCAGACCGTATCGCGGTGATGAAAGACGGCATCTTACAACAGCTCGGTACCCCGCAGGAGATCTACAACAAACCGGCCAACATGTTTGTCGCCGGATTTATGGGCTCGCCTTCGATGAACTTTATTCACACTATGGTGGACTTGGATGAACAAGATCAGCCCGTGATTAAAGTGACGGGTGGCTGTGGCCAAGAGCATCATATTCGTTTGCCAGCATCGATGCGGGAGCAAGACGGAAAGCAGGTGGTGATTGGCCTGCGCCCTGAGCACATCAGCGACAAACCGAGTGACGATCAATCAGCGTCGACTTGTCTTAATCTTAAACTAGAGGTTTTGGAACCGACGGGGCCAGAGACCATCGCGATGATCAAAGTCAACGATCAAGAAGTGGCGTGCCGTTTATCGCCAGAACTGCAAGCAAAAGTGGGCGACACCGCGCCGCTCTATTTCGACTTGTCTAAAGCGGTTTACTTCGACGCGCAAAGTCAGGTGCGCATCGAGTTCTAACCCGCTTGCGTCGTTTTTGCTTTCTCCGGGCAAACGACGCTTCTATTTGCGTGTCCTCTATCGCGTTCGCAGTTGACACAGGCTGCGACCGGCACAATCGGGGGAGAGTGACCAGAGCGCTTGCTGTCTGGTGTGAGGACACGCCCTTCTTCTCCATTCGTTCTCTTTTCACTTACTCGTTCTTTTTTCATTTACTCATGCTGTTCCTGATTTAAGCCCCCAGTATTGATGGGTCATTTCCCACCCTTTAGCAATTTCCAATGGGTCATTTTCCACCCATTTCCAGAATGAATAATTAGTAAAATGTTATCCGCTCTGAATAAATTGATTTTATTTCGTTGATTCTTAATGGTTATAAAATTGTTAGCAAATGTGGCCTAGTTGTTGCTCTTAGTGAAACATCAGTCCCCAAAGAAGGGGCTGCTTACTTCAACAAGGAGAACACAATGTTTAAACCTCTTACCCTACTTGCTGCTTCTGTTCTTGCCGTGACCAGCTTTAACGCCGCCGCGAACTGTGACCCGGGCGAAATCGTGATCAAGTTCAGCCACGTGACCAACACCGACAAACACCCGAAAGGGATCGCCGCTTCTCTGTTGGAAGAGCGCGTCAATAAGGAGATGAACGGTAAAGCGTGTATGCAGGTTTATCCAAACTCAACCCTTTACGATGACGATAAAGTGCTTGAGGCGATGCTCAACGGTGACGTGCAACTGGCTGCGCCGTCGCTTTCCAAATTCGAGAAGTTCACCAAGAAATACCGCATTTTTGACCTGCCTTTCCTTTTCGATGATGTTGACGCTGTAGACCGTTTTCAAAACTCCGAAGCGGGCGAAAAGCTGAAAAACGCCATGAATCGTCGCGGTATTCGCGGCCTCGAATTTTGGCACAACGGCATGAAACAGATTTCGGCCAGTAAACCAATCATGGTGCCAGCCGATGCCAAGGGCTTGAAATTCCGCGTTCAGGCGTCGGATGTGTTAGTGGCTCAGTTTGAGCAACTTGGCGCGAACCCACAGAAAATGTCTTTTGCCGAAGTGTACGGTGGTCTACAAACCAAAGTTATCGATGGTCAAGAGAACACTTGGTCAAACATCTACGGTAAGAAGTTCTTCGAAGTTCAGGACGGCATTACCGAAACCAACCACGGCATTCTGGATTACTTGGTGGTGACATCAACCAAGTGGTGGGATGGCCTGCCAAGCGATGTGCGCAATCAGCTCGCCACCATCTTGAAAGAAGTGACTGAAATGCGTAACGCCGAATCGAACAAAGTGGAGCTGGCGAACAGACAGTACGTGATTGAAGCCGGTGGTGTAGTGCGCACCTTGACGCCAGAGCAGCGCCAAGAGTGGGTCACGGCGCTAACACCAGTATGGAAAAAGTTTGAAAAAGATATCGGTTCTGATCTGATTGACGCAGCGCTGGCGTCAAACAAGAAATAACGAAAAAGGGCAGGTCTCAGCCGTGAGGCCTGCCAAAAATAAAGAGCGAAAGCGATTATGGAACAATCAATGATGGCCAAAATCGGCCAGTTTACCGACCGAGTCGAAGAGGGGTTGATCGCCTTTTTCTTAGGGGCAATGACCTTGCTAACCTTCATCAACGTGGTGATGCGTTATCTGTTTAACGACAACATTTTATGGGCCTTGGAACTGACGGTGTTTATGTTTGCCTGGATGGTGCTGGTCGGCGCGTCCTACGGCGTGAAGAAGCACTTCCATATCGGAGTCGATGTGGTCATCAATAAAGCCCCACCACAAGTTCGCAAAGTGCTGGCGTTGTTGGCCGTGGCTTGTTGTCTGGCGTTTGCCATCCTGCTGCTGATTGGCTCGTGGAATTACTGGTATCCGTTTGCCACTGAACGTGCTTGGTATGAGACCGATGATATTCCGATGCCGGAGATGTTCCAATTTTTATCTGTGTGGTTTAACGAAGGGGAGCTGTATGAAAAGATCCCGCGTTTCCTTCCTTACATGGCATTGCCTATTGGTATGGGGCTGCTCACTTTCCGTTTTCTCCAAGTGGCTTGGCTTATTGTGACTAATCAACAAGATCGCATGATCGCGGGGCACGAAGCGGAAGAAGATTTAGAGAGCTTGAAAGCGGAGCTAAGCGGTGCAGAAGCCATCATGAGCAAACCGCAACAAACCGACAGCAAGGAGCGTTAATCCATGGATATTCTGATTCTGTTTTTGATGGTGATCGCCTTCATGCTGATTGGCGTGCCGATCGCCGTCTCGCTGGGCCTATCCAGCATTCTGTTTTTGATGTGGCATTCAGACGCCTCTCTCGCATCGGTGGCGCAGACGTTATTCAATGCTTTTGAAGGACACTACACGCTGCTGGCTATTCCTTTCTTCATTCTGGCGTCGAGCTTTATGTCGACTGGCGGGGTGGCCAAGCGGATTATTCGTTTCGCGATTGCGATGGTGGGTTGGTTTCGTGGTGGCCTAGCGATGGCGTCTGTGGTTGCCTGTATGATGTTTGCCGCGTTGTCGGGGTCTTCACCGGCAACGGTGGTGGCGATCGGTAGCATTGTGATTGCCGGGATGATCAAAAACGGCTACTCGAAAGAGTTTGCCGCTGGGGTGATTTGTAACGCGGGTACGCTCGGTATCTTGATCCCACCTTCTATCGTGATGGTGGTCTATTCGGCGGCAACCGACGTGTCGGTTGGGCGCATGTTCCTTGGCGGCGTGATTCCCGGTCTGCTGGCGGGATTGATGTTGATGGTGGCGATTTACATCGCCGCAAGAGTGAAAAACCTGCCTAAGCAACCTTTTGTTGGCTGGAAAGAGGCGATGGCCGCCGCCAAAGACGCCAGTTGGGGCTTGCTGTTGGTGGTGATTATTCTCGGCGGTATCTACGGCGGTGTCTTCACCCCAACCGAAGCGGCTGCGGTGGCTGCTGTTTACTCGTTCTTTATCGCCAATTTCGTCTACAAAGACATGGGCCCGTTTGCCGACAAAGAGAACAGACGCCCGGCGCTAGTGAAAGTGGTCGAAACCTTTGTGCACAAAGATACGCAAAAAACGCTGTTTGAAGCGGGTAAGCTGACCATCATGCTGCTGTTTATCATTGCCAATGCACTGATTCTCAAGCACGTACTGACCGAAGAACGCATCCCGCAGATGATCACAGAATCCATGCTGTCGGCAGGTCTTGGCCCAATTGCTTTCCTTATCGTGGTCAACGTGCTGTTGCTGATTGGTGGTCAGTTTATGGAACCGTCCGGTCTGCTGATTATCGTCGCGCCACTGGTTTTCCCGATTGCGATTCAGCTTGGCATTGACCCAATCCACCTTGGCATCATCATGGTGGTCAACATGGAGATTGGCATGATCACGCCACCGGTTGGCCTCAACCTGTTTGTGACCGCTGGGGTGGCACGAATGTCGATGATGGGCGTGGTAAAAGCAGCGCTCCCTTGGGTGGCGGTGATGTTCTTGTTCTTAATTATCGTCACCTATATTCCATGGGTGTCGACGTGGCTGCCGACCACCTTGATGGGGCCGGAGATTATTACTAAATAGCCGCTAATTAGGCCTAAAAAGAGCCGCCTCGGCCTATTTGCCGAGGCGGCTTTGTTATGAGGTCTTAATCATGAGGCTTAATCGTTTTTATAGTGACTTTTATCTAAATCGTAACGTTGCATCTTGTCGTAAAGCGTTTTGCGCGCCACTTTGAGTTTTTCCATCGTCTCCTTGATGCTCCCCCCGCATTCGAGCAGTGTTTGCTCGATGATGCTTTTCTCAAACTCCGCCACTTGTTCGACTAAGCTTTGTGCATTGTTACTGACGCTGGGGAGATCGCCCAACTGTGCCAGTTTACCTAATAGTGTGTAGCGCTCAGCGGCGTTGCGCAGCTCTCTGACATTGCCCGGCCAGCTGTGGGCGAGCAGTTGTTGTAAATCGCTGCTATTGAGTGCCGGAACGGTTTTGCCGTAGCGGGAAGCCGCGACCAAGAGAAAGTGATGAAAGAGGGCTGGGATGTCCTCTTTGCGCTCGCGCAGAGGCGGCAGATCCAGCGTGACGACATTGAGGCGGTAGTACAAATCTTGACGAAACTCGCCTTGCGCAGCCGCTTGTTTGAGATCGACTTTGGTGGCTGCTATCACGCGAATATCGAGAGGTAACAATTGGTTTGAGCCGACGCGCTCAATCACTCGTTCCTGCAACACTCGCAACAGGCGAATTTGCGCTTGCATCGGCATTGATTCAATTTCGTCCAAAAACAGCGTACCGCCTTGGGCGAACTCGAATTTTCCGATGCGCTGGCTGTCTGCGCCCGTGAACGCGCCTTTCTCGTGCCCGTACAGCTCGCTTTCAATCAAATTTTCCGGCACCGCCCCGCAGTTAACGGCGACAAAATTTTGCTCGCGGCGACTGCTTTGTTCATGAATCGATCGAGCAATCAGTTCCTTGCCAGTCCCCGTCTCGCCAAACAGTAAAATATCCGCGCTGGTATCGGCGATATGGCTGATGGTGTCGCGCAGCTCTTGAATGCACGGCGTTTCTCCGATAATGCGTGGTCCGAGCGTTTTACTCGCTTTGAGCGACTGGCGCAGCGCTTGGTTTTCGTTGGTCAATTGGCGTTTTTCAATCGCCCGTTTGACCGTTTCGACCAAGTGCTCCGGCGAGAAAGGCTTCTCAATAAAATCGTACGCGCCTTGACGCAGTGCTTTCACCGCCATGGAGATGTCACCGTGACCAGTAATCATGATCACCGGCAGATCTTTATCACGATGGCTGAGAGTGCTAAGCAGATCCATCCCTGAGATCCCCGGTAAACAGATATCGGTCACCACCACACCGGGTTTGTCGTCTCCTTTCATCGCCAGCAGGGCGCTCTCGGCATCAGCAAAAAAACAGGCTTTAATATCCGCGAGCTCAAAGCTTTGCTCGATGGCCAGCCGCAGATCCGATTCATCGTCAATAAAGTACACTAGACACATCATGACACCTCTGTGTTAATCACCGGCAGCACTACCGTGAAGCGAGCGCCGCCTAACGCGCTTGTGCTCACACTCAGTTTCCCTTTCATGCCGGAAAGAATTTGTTGTGAAATGGACAGGCCGAGCCCGAGACCATTTTTTTTGGTGGTGTGGAAAGGCTCGCAAAGCGTTGAGAAAGCATTGAGTTCGATACCTGGCCCGTTGTCATCAATGTGGATGGCGACCATAGCGTTTGCACTTAACTCGACCGTGATCACTAGGCGTTTGTTGTCACACTCGCTCATCGCTTCCATCGCGTTTGTCAGCAAGTTAATCAGCACTTGTTCCAACTGAATGGTGTTGGCCAACAGCCAAATATCATCCTGAGGAAAATCAGTTTCCAGATGGACCCGCGCAGACTTAAGCGCGGGTTTCATCAACTCTTTGGTTGAGAGCAAAATCGGCACAAGTTTGGTTTCAACCAGCTCATCCCCTGTTGTCCTGCGCGCGAAAGAGCGCAGCTGCTGGCTGATCTTCGCCACTCGGTCCGTAAGGGCAGATATCCGGCTGAGGTTGTCATCGACCCGGTCATAGCGTTCTTTGTGCAAAAACAGCTTGCCATTTTCTGCAAAACTGCGAATTGCCGCCAGCGGGTTGTTGAGCTCATGACTGATGCTGGCGGACATTTGCCCCAATACGGCCAGTTTGGCGGCTTGAATCAACTCATCTTGGGTGACGCGCAGCACTTGCTCGGTTTTAGCGCGTTGGGCAATTTCTGCCTGCAATTCGGCAGTGCGTTCCATCACCTGAAATTCGAGCTTTTGATTGGCCTCTTGCTGCAATTGTTCTATTTGACGGTGTTTTTGCTGGCGATGGTAATAAAGCTGTCCCAGCAGAAATAAGATAGCGAAAACCAGCGTCAAGACCAGCAGAGCGCCGAGAGTAGTAAACACGATGGTGTGTTTGGATGAGAGTACGCGAATGGTGAGATCCAGCTCAGGTAGCGCATGAGAGGAGACCACCATAGTGGCAGAGCGATAATGACTGCCTTGACGGATCTCACTGTGTTCGTTGGTGAGATCGCCGACAAAATTGAGTGATTCAATCTTTTGGTCGAGATATTGGCGTGACGCGCTGATCTGCGCCAAGGTCTCTTGGCTGAGAGGCGTTAGGCTTTTGAACAGCCAGTCGGGATTACTCGACATAAATACAATTTGGTTGCGGTCACTAGCGACAAAAATACTGCGCTTTTCACGCCAATTTTCCTCTATCGAGGTAAGATCCATTTTGACCACGACAACGCCAATCGGTGCGCCAGCATACGTCATGGGGTAGGAGTAGTAGTAGCCGCGCTGGCCAGAGGTTGACCCAAGAGCAAAGTACTGGCTCTGCTCGCCCACAATCGCCTGTTTGAAATAAGGGCGAAAAGCGAAGTTGCGACCAATAAAGGTGCGGTCGAGATTCCAGTTACTTGCGGCAATGGTGTTGCCAAATTGATCAATCAAATAGGTATCGACCGCTTTGATCACGTGATTGACCTCTTCCAAATAGCGATTGGTGACATCGATTTGTGCGCTATTGTTCGGATGAAGCAAGGCTTGGATCAATGGCTCATCTTTGGAGAGTAACTGCGGAATATGGGCGTACTTATCCAATTTATTCTGAATATGGCTAGCAAAACGCTCTAATTGAGACTGGTGCTGCTGGAGGAGTGAAGCGTAGGTGGTTTGCCAAACCCAATGGCCAGTGAGTATTAATGAAAAAAGGTAAAAGGCGATAAAAATCAAAACAGTGCGTCTGCGTTGTGACATTCCTTGCCTCCAGCTACTGACACGGATAAAGCATCAAGACGAGCCAGCGTAGCGCGAACGCCGGCGTGATAAATGTGTTATCGCGTTTATGTTATCGAGTTGTAGAAAATAGTCGCGGAAAAGATCTCAACTCTGTGGAGCAAAACAAGAGCAAGATCTCTTTTTGGGCTTTTGGATAAAAAAAGCTGTCGATTCTCTTGAAAAAGTCGCTATTGTCCCAATCTTAGCGATAAGGCAACACACATTGCGACGTAAATTCGAGTTTTTAGGACAGACATTGCGCACATAGTGGCGATTGGCTCGACAGGGTAGTATCAGATCGTTAGAATGTCGCGTCTGAAATTTCGTCCTGAGACTAATGGGAGATACCTTTGGCTAACCGAAGATATCGCTGATTAGTCAGGTGTGAACTTTCGCACCGTACTCGATTTTTAAAATAGGTGCTCACCAGAGCACAGACAAGGATGCAGCTGGTCAGGGCGCTTTAGCCACCGTCTGGCTCATACGCTCAGAGTAATCTGAGCCATTTTTGAGGTTTATATACAATGCAAGTTACTGTTGAAACGCTAGAAGGCCTACAGCGCCGTCTGAATATTACTGTTCCTGCTGCTAACATCGAAGATGCAGTGACAGCTGAACTACGCAACATCGCGAAAAACCGTCGTTTCGATGGTTTCCGTAAAGGCAAAGTGCCAATGAAGATGGTTGCGAAAATGTACGGTCGCGCAGTACGTCAAGATATCCTAGGTGAAGTGATGCAACGCCACTTCATTGAAGCGATCATCAAAGAGAAAATCAATCCAGCTGGCGCTCCAACTTTCGCTCCTGTTGAGAACAAAGAAGGCGCAGATCTAGTATTCAACGCAACTTTCGAAGTTTACCCAGAAGTAGAACTGAAGGGTCTTGAAAACATCACTGTTGAGAAGCCAGCGGTTGAAGTGAAAGACGCAGACGTTGAAGAGATGATCGAAACACTGCGTAAGCAACAAGCAACTTGGAAAGAAGTTGAAGGCGCAGCAGAAATTGGCACTCGTGCCACCATCGACTTCGTTGGTTCTATCGACGGTGAAGAGTTCGAAGGCGGAAAAGCAGAAAACTTCCCACTAGAAATGGGCGCAGGTCGTATGATCCCTGGCTTTGAAGACGGCATCGTTGGTAAGTCTAAAGGCATGGAATTCGAAATCGACGTGACTTTCCCAGAAGATTACCACGCAGAAAACCTAAAAGGTAAAGCGGCGAAATTCGCAATCAAAGTCAACAAAGTAGAAGCGCGTGAATTGCCAGAACTGAACGACGAATTCGTTGCTAAGTTTGGTGTTGCTGAAGGCGGTATTGACGCTCTGAAAGCTGAAGTTCGTAAGAACATGGAACGTGAACTTAAGCAAGCAGTTAAAAATCGCATCAAAGAGCAAGCGATTGACGGTCTTGTTAAAGAAAACGAAATCGACGTACCTGCAGCGCTTATCGACCAAGAAATCAACGTTCTGCGTCAACAAGCGGCTCAACGCTTTGGTGGCAACGTTGAAGCGGCAATGCAGCTTCCTCGTGAACTGTTCGAAGAACAAGCAAAACGCCGTGTTGTCGTTGGTCTGCTGCTAGGCGAAGTGATCAAAGCCGATGAGCTGAAAGTGGATGAAGAGAAAGTGACAGCACTGATCTCTGAAATGGCGACAGCGTACGAAGATCCATCAGAAGTGGTTGCTTACTACGAGCAAAACGAACAGCTAATGAACAACATGCGTAACGTTGCTCTAGAAGAGCAAGCTATCGACGCAATCATTGCTAAAGCGAAGGTTTCTGATAAAGAAGTTAGCTTTAACGAGCTAATGAACCAACCAGCTTAATCAGCAATATCGAGCGTAGAAGGTTGACTAAACGTTAACTATTCTGCTAACAATGGTCCGTGTGATAAGCATCATCCGGGCCATTTATTTTAGGGACATAAGAATATGAGCTACCAAGAAAAAAATGCAATGTCGCCAATTCTTGACGCACTAGTACCCATGGTGGTTGAACAGACTTCCCGTGGTGAGCGTTCTTACGACATCTACTCTCGTTTGCTCAAAGAGCGAGTGATTTTCCTTACGGGACAAGTTGAAGACCACATGGCAAACCTTGTTGTGGCTCAGCTACTGTTCTTAGAATCCGAAAACCCAGACAAAGATATTTTCCTGTACATCAACTCTCCTGGTGGCAGTGTCACTGCTGGTATGTCAATCTACGACACCATGCAGTTCATTAAGCCGAATGTGAGCACTGTATGTATGGGACAAGCGTGTTCAATGGGCGCCTTCCTACTTGCGGGTGGTGCTCCCGGTAAACGTTACGTTCTGCCAAATTCACGTGTAATGATTCACCAGCCTCTGGGCGGTTTCCAAGGCCAAGCGTCGGATATTCAGATCCACGCTCAGGAAATTCTGACGATTAAGAACAAACTCAACCGACTATTGGCAGAACACACAGGTCAGCCATTGGAAGTGATTGAACGTGACACCGATCGTGATAACTTCATGGCGGCAGAACAAGCAGTAGAATATGGATTGGTGGATGCAGTTCTCACTCACCGTGGTGCATAATTTGCCTACGCAAGTTGATACGAATTGTTATACACTCAAAGCATAATGAGTAAAGGCTAAGAGGTTAGCGAATGACAGATAAAGGCAAAGAGGGCAGTAGCGGTAAACTGTTATACTGCTCTTTCTGCGGTAAAAGCCAGCACGAAGTTCGCAAGTTAATCGCGGGTCCTTCCGTTTACATCTGTGATGAATGTGTCGACCTTTGTAACGACATCATCCGTGAAGAAATCAAAGATGTACTTCCAAAGCGTGAATCCGAAGCGTTACCGACGCCGCGTAAAATTCGCGAACATCTTGATGACTATGTAATTGGTCAGGACCGAGCGAAAAAAGTGCTCGCGGTTGCGGTTTATAACCACTACAAGCGTTTACGTAATGGTGATACGACTAACGATGGTGTCGAATTGGGCAAGAGTAACATCTTGCTGATCGGCCCAACGGGTAGCGGTAAAACGTTGCTTGCCGAGACGCTAGCGCGTTTCCTCGATGTACCGTTCACTATGGCAGATGCCACGACGCTAACAGAAGCGGGTTATGTGGGCGAAGATGTTGAAAACATCATCCAAAAGCTTTTGCAAAAATGTGACTACGACGTAGCGAAAGCCGAACGTGGCATCGTTTATATCGATGAAATTGATAAGATTTCTCGCAAAGCGGAAAATCCGTCAATTACGCGTGATGTGTCAGGTGAAGGTGTTCAGCAAGCCCTACTAAAACTGGTTGAAGGCACCATCGCTTCTGTACCACCTCAAGGTGGACGTAAGCACCCTCAACAAGAGTTTCTCCAAGTCGATACATCGAAAATTCTCTTTATCTGTGGTGGTGCGTTTGCAGGCCTAGATAAAGTGATTGAGCAGCGTGTTGCTACTGGCACAGGTATTGGCTTCGGGGCGGAAGTACGTTCGAAAGACGAAACGAAAACCGTAGGTGAACTGTTTACCCAAGTTGAACCTGAAGATTTGGTGAAATACGGTTTGATCCCTGAGTTTATCGGTCGTCTTCCAGTGACTGCTTCACTCACCGAGCTGGATGAAGATGCGTTGATTCAGATCCTTTGTGAACCGAAGAATGCGCTAACCAAACAGTACGCAGCGTTGTTTGAACTTGAAGATGCCGAGCTTGAGTTTCGTGAAGATGCATTGCGCGCGATTGCGAAAAAAGCAATGGAGCGTAAAACGGGTGCTCGTGGATTGCGCTCAATTCTCGAGAGCGTACTACTGGAAACCATGTATGAGTTACCATCCATGGACAACGTGAGCAAAGTGGTTATCGACGAATCGGTGATCAACGGCGAGTCAGAACCACTGCTAATCTACAGCAACACTGATAGCCAAGCCGCTGGCGCTGAGTAAGTTCCCAAAACCCAAAAAGGAGGTAAGTAATTACCTCCTTTTTTAATTTCTATTATTGAATCCAAATAATTAGCCCCCATATACTGCTCATATCAGTAAGTGGAAGAGAGAATTATATGAACTTGGAACGTTCCGAGCTTATCGAGATCCCCGTACTACCTCTACGTGACGTGGTGGTTTATCCACACATGGTGATTCCTTTGTTTGTTGGTCGAGAAAAATCCATCAGCTGCCTTGAGTCGGCAATGGAAACTAACAAGCAAGTTCTGCTGGTGGCACAAAAGCAAGCAGATACAGACGAACCTAAGATTGATGACCTCTTTAATGTTGGTACGGTCGCGACCATTTTACAGCTACTGAAATTACCAGATGGCACCGTTAAAGTATTGGTGGAAGGCCAGCAACGCGCCAAGATAACCCATTTTAAAGAGAGCGAATTTTTCCTCGCAGAAGCGCAATACGTTCTGACTCCCGAGTTGGATGAGCGTGAGCAAGAGGTGATTGTTCGCAGCGCGATCAACCAGTTTGAAGGTTTTATTAAGCTAAACAAAAAAATCCCGCCTGAAGTGTTGACTTCACTAGGTGGTATTGATGACGCAGCACGTCTTGCTGACACTATCGCTGCCCATATGCCATTAAAACTTCTAGATAAACAGAAGGTGCTTGAAATTGTCGACGTTAACGAACGTTTAGAATTTCTTATGGGGCAAATGGAATCTGAGATTGACCTACTGCAAGTTGAAAAACGCATTCGCAATCGCGTCAAGAAGCAGATGGAAAAATCGCAACGCGAGTACTATCTGAATGAGCAGATGAAAGCGATCCAGAAAGAACTGGGTGAGAGCGAAGATGGTGTTGATGAATTTGAAGTGCTGAAACAGAAGATCATCGATGCAAAAATGCCGCAAGAAGCGCGCGAGAAGACCGAACAAGAACTGCAAAAGCTGAAAATGATGTCCCCTATGTCAGCAGAAGCGACGGTAGTTCGTAGTTACATTGATTGGATGGTGAATGTACCTTGGAATAAGCGTTCCAAAGTGAAGAAGGATCTGGCGAAAGCAGAAGAAATTCTTCATGAAGATCACTATGGCTTAGAGCGAGTAAAAGAGCGCATTCTAGAATACTTGGCGGTGCAAAATCGCATCAACAAGTTGAAAGGGCCTATCTTATGTTTGGTTGGTCCTCCAGGTGTAGGTAAAACGTCATTAGGCCGCTCAATTGCCGCAGCTACAGGCCGTAAGTATGTGCGTATGGCGTTAGGTGGGGTGCGTGATGAAGCCGAAATTCGTGGCCATCGTCGTACTTACATCGGTTCATTGCCGGGTAAGCTTATTCAGAAAATGGCAAAAGTTGGTGTGAAGAACCCGCTGTTTTTGTTGGATGAAATCGACAAAATGTCATCGGATATGCGCGGTGATCCTGCATCGGCGCTGCTTGAAGTGCTTGATCCAGAACAAAACAACACCTTCAATGATCACTACTTGGAAGTGGATTACGACCTTTCTGACGTAATGTTTGTCGCGACGTCAAACTCGATGAACATTCCCGGGCCTCTGCTGGATCGTATGGAAGTGATTCGTCTTTCTGGTTACACCGAAGATGAGAAGCTCAACATCGCTAAGCGCCATTTGGTAGCGAAGCAGGTTGAACGAAATGGTTTGAAACCGCATGAAATCACCATTGAAGACTCGGCGATTGTTGGCATTATCCGCTACTACACTCGTGAAGCGGGTGTACGAGGCCTTGAGCGTGAAGTGTCGAAGATCTGCCGCAAAGCGGTGAAGAACATTCTACTTAAGCCGGAGCTGAAGTCGGTGACGGTCACCATCGAAAACTTGAAAGAGTATCTCGGTGTGCAGCGTTTCGATTATGGTAAAGCGGATGAAAGCAATCGCATTGGCCAAGTGACGGGTCTGGCGTGGACTGAAGTGGGCGGTGATCTGCTGACCATTGAAACGCAGGCGATGCCAGGCAAAGGCAAGCTGACGCAAACTGGCTCACTGGGCGACGTGATGCAGGAATCGATTCAGGCCGCAATGACCGTCGTTCGCTCTCGTGCAGAAAAGTTAGGCATTAACAGCGATTTCTACGAGAAAAAAGACATTCACGTACATGTGCCAGAAGGCGCGACACCAAAAGATGGGCCAAGTGCGGGTATCGCAATGTGCACAGCCCTGGTCTCTAGCTTGACGGGTAATCCAGTCAAAGCGGAAGTTGCCATGACAGGCGAAATCACGCTGCGTGGTGAGGTACTACCCATCGGTGGTTTGAAAGAGAAACTGTTGGCGGCTCATCGTGGTGGAATCAAAACGGTGTTGATTCCTAAGGATAACGAGCGCGATCTCGAAGACATTCCAGACAATGTGATTGCTGATCTGCAAGTCATTCCGGTGCAGTGGATTGATGAGGTTTTGAAAGTTGCGTTAGAAAAAGACCCAACTGGGGTCGAATTTGACGCGAAAAAATAGTGATGTGCTGCAAAAATAAGTAAAACTTTGCGCTGACAGGTCCGAAAAGGCTTGTCAGCCTTTTTTTTGAGAGCTAACTTAGACCTCGATAGCGGCCAGCCCTTTTGTAATAAGGCTTGGCGCTGATTTTTTTGTTTTAATGGAACGAAAGTCATCTAAAAAAATAACCACAGATGGCACAAAGGGGAATAACAGTGAACAAAACTCAACTAGTAGAATCCATCGCTGCAAATGCAGATATCTCTAAAGCGTCAGCAGGTCGTGCCCTGGATGCATTCATTGAAGCCGTAAGCACCACCCTTGAGTCTGGCGAGCAGGTCGCTCTAGTTGGCTTCGGTACGTTCAGCGTACGTACTCGTGCAGCACGCACTGGTCGTAACCCAAAAACGGGTGAAGAAATCCAAATCGCAGAAGCAAAAGTACCTTCATTCAAAGCGGGTAAAGCGCTGAAAGATGCTTGTAACTGATTGCAGTTGAACGTTTTTTGTTCTAATAAATCAGTTTGAAGCAAATTTTGTGTTGTAACAGCCGAACTTTTCTAAATTATGCGCATCCTACTGATGCGCATTTCTTTTTCTGGTATTATCGCGCGATTAGTTTGTTGAGAAGCAGATGGCTTCGTGAGCGGAGAGTAGTTTAGTTATGATGGATCGATTACGCGAAGGCGTGAATAGCATCGCGGTAAAAATTATCCTAGGATTGATCATCCTTTCATTCATCTTTGCAGGTGTTGGTAGCTACCTAGTCAGCGGTAGCAATAATGCAGCGGCAAAAGTGGGCAACAGAGAAATCGGTCGTGGTGAGTTTGAAATGGCTTACCAGAATGCTCGTAACCGTATGCAATCACAGATGGGCGATTACTTCTCCCAGTTGCTTGCTGATCCTGGTTATGTTGAATCGTTCCGTAAATCGGTGCTTGATGAGATGATCAACGATGTGTTGCTTGACCAGCACGCAGAGTCTCTCGGGCTACGTATTAGTGATGCGCAAATCCGCACCATTATTTTGAATATGCCAGAGTTCCAAGCGGAAGGTAAATTCAGTCAGGATATCTACCAATCAATGTTGCGTCGTATTGGTCACTCACCGGATACCTTTGCTGAGTACATGCGTCGCCAGATGGTGCGCAGCCAGTTGATGGAGGCACTGCAAACCAGTGAGTTTACTCTACCTGGCGAAGTGGACTCTGAAGGTAAGCTGTTTACTCAAACTCGTGACATCCGCTCGATGGTTTTAAATTTGGATGACTTCGCGAGCAAAGTCACGCTCAGCGATGACGAGATTCAGCAGTACTACAATGACAACAAAACCAATTTCACTCGCCCGGCGCAAGTAAAAGTGGCTTATATCGAACTGAACGCACAAGATCTGAAAAAGCAAATGTCAGTATCAGATGAACAAGCGAAGCAGTATTACCAAGAGCACTTGGATAAATACTCATCGGAAGAGCAGCGCCGTGTTGCGCACATTCTGGTCGAAGGTGATGATGAAGCGAAAGCACAAGCTATTTTGGATGAGCTGAATGCGGGGGCTGATTTTGCTGCGCTTGCGAAAGAGAAATCCGATGACTTTGCCAGCGCGGAAAATGGTGGCGATCTTGGCTGGATTGAGCGTGATGTGATGGATGCTGCATTTGAAGACGCCGCATTTGCCCTGCAAAAGCCGGGAGAAACAACCGGTCTAGTTAAGTCTGACTTTGGCTACCACATTATCAAGCTTGAAGAGCTACGTAAGCCTGAGAGCAAGCCGTATGAGCAAGTGGCAGAGCAGATCAAACAAGAGCTGAGCGATCAGCAAGCGATTGACCAGTTCTACGATCTGCAAAGTGAGCTGGAAAAAGTGGCGTTTGAATACCCTGATTCGCTCGAACAAGCCTCTAAAGCAATTGATATCGCAGTGCAGCACACGGATTTCATCTCTGAAGTGGATGCGCCTGCTGTACTGCGTACCCCTGCGGTCATGCAAGCGCTGCAAACCGTTGAAGTCAAGGAAGATGGCCTCAACTCGCAAGCGATTGAAATCGCGCCAGAGCACATTGTGGTGGTGCGCGTTGAAGATGCTCGCGCAGAGACGGTGTTACCACTGGATGAAGTGAAATCAAACGTGGTTGCAGAACTATCGAAAGTCAGAGGCGAGCAACAAGCGATTGAGCTTGCGAGCGACCTGGTCGTGGCGCTGAAAGAGGGAAATACTGAGCTTGTGGCTGAAAAAGGCCTAGCCTTTGGCGATGTCGAGCAGATCGATCGCCGTTCACCATTGGCGCAAACCGTGTTTGCGATGGCTAAACCAGAAGAAGGTAAAGCCGTGTACGCTCAAACCCGAGACTATGCGGGCAACGTGGTGGTGGTTGCGCTAGAAAAAGTGCAAGAAAGCCTAGAGCCGGCTTTGGCACCACAACTTGCGATGCAACTTCAGCGTATGTCGGCGCAACGTGACTTGGCATCGATCTTATCTGTTTTGCGTGCTAATACTGATATCGAGTATTACATCGTGAGCAACTAACCAGTTGAGTTGCAACTGATATGTTACTTAAAACGGGTTACGGAAGTGACCCGTTTTATTTTTTATCCAGCCGAGTTTCTTTCTTTTGTTGGCGTTTGTATAAACAGCAACACACAATCAAAGGAGAGGTTTATGAAAAGGATACTGGTATCTATCGCACTTGTTTTGAGTTGTTTGTTTTCCTTTACGGCGAACGCTAACGAGGCACCAGCGAAAGTCGACAAGCATGAAGGGATTGAGATCACCGTCAACATCAACAGTGCAAGCGCAGAAGAAATCGCCGCGTTGCTGAAAGGCATCGGGATTAAGAAAGCGCAGCAGATTGTTGCTGATCGTGAGGCGAATGGTCCCTTTCAGTCGGCGGAAGATTTAGCGCGTGTTAAGGGCATTGGCCCATCAACGGTGGCGAAGAATCAAGAGCGGATCAAGTTGAAGTAGTATTGGCTCGCCACGGTTCAATGTATGACAAGGCGGGTGTTACACCGGCCTTTTTTTATCGATGATCAAACATATCAAGGCGAAAGCCAAGCCAGAAAGCATGCCAAACAGGTGGGCTTCAATCGCCACTCGCGCAGCAATCAGCTCGCTGGTCGAAATTGACGCGCCAAAGGTGTGTTCCCACCACACTTTTCCTATCACCCCGACAACCAATAGCCCACTGCTCTTTCGCCCATGCAGATACTCCGTCAGGGCATAATAAGCAAACAGTCCGTGTAAAGTGCCTGAAAGACCGACATAGTTCGACATAGAGGTCGAGAGGTTTGCCACACCGACCAACAAGCTTACCAAGCCTAGTAGCCAAGCGACGCTTATCCAACGCGGTTTGAAGAGATAACAAATGACCCACAACCCCGCGAGATTCATTGCCAGATGGGCAAAGTTGGTATGAGTGAAATTTCCTGTTAGGATTCGCCACCATTGCCCTTGCTCTATGGCCAATTTATTCCACTCAGCGAGCTCACTCAACGCGGGATATTGCAGCGCAAGGCACACGGCACTGATAATTGAAAGAAAGATAAAAAGGTTCACTCTATGTCCCGTTATTGTTCCCGATGTGGTAAAGCGAAAAAAGCCTGTCTGTGTCAGTGGATTCGTGCACTGCCAGCGGATACCGAACTTATCATTCTTCAACATCCGAGTGAAGAACATCGTCCATTGGGCAGCGCGAGAATTCTCTCACTTTCACTTGCCAATAGCCGCTGCTTTATCGGAGAGGACTTCACACACCATCAAGAGCTGAACCATCTGCTTTGTGAAGAAGGTTACCAACACTGGCTGCTTTATCCCAGTGACAAGGCGTATCCGCTCAGTGACCTTACGCAGAGAAACGCCGTAACGGGCAAACTCAGGGTTATTTTACTGGATGGAACCTGGAAGAAAGCGTTTAAAATTTGGCAGTTATCGAGCAACTTGCATGCACTGCCTTGCGTCAAGCTGCCAGACAATCTGGTGGGCAATTACGTGATTCGTAAAGCGCCGAGTGAAAACAGTTTATCAACGCTGGAAGCGGGCTATCATCTTTTGTCTCTGCTTGAGCCACAGCGCGATTTCACGCCATTGCTGACGGCATTTCACAATATGATTGAGTTTCAAATTGCGCAAATGCCGCCTGGGGTGTTTGAGCAAAACTATCGTAAACGTTAATGGTGTGAAGAGAAGAGCTGCTGGTGCAAACGCTGTGCATGGCCGTCGGTCATCGAGGAGATGTAGTCGGCGATCACCCGCATCTGAGCACTTTCCTCTTGCGCTGCTTGCCAAAGCTGCCGGGTTGCAATTGGCAGTAAGCGCTTGGGATCAGCGCTAAAGGCTTCAAAGAGGTCCATGATGATCTGTTGGCCCTTATATTCGACAATCTGCACTTGTGGGATCTGAATGACGTAGTGGCTAACGAAGTTTTTGAGTATGGTCAGTGCTTGGTCCATTCCCGGCTCAAGAAAGGCGTTGTATGCCAGCAGCTCGCTGGCAAAATCAGCCTCTACGCGCTGGACACTGATGCTGGTGAGCAGTGCATTGACCATGCCGCCGATGGCATCTTTTCTCTGATGGTGTTTACCGCTAAACAGCATGTCACCAATCGAACTAAGATGTTGTTCAAACCAAGCATCACCGCAATCCGCCAGTTTACTGGCCGCGCCTTCTTGCCATTGCCCGCGATTGACCAAACCCAACACAATGGCGTCCTCGAGGTCGTGCACACCGTAGGCGATGTCATCGGCCAGCTCCATGATCGAACAGTCGAGAGATTTGAAGCGCGTTTTACGATGAGCACAAGGATTTTCTGGCGCGATGCGCATTTGGCCAAGCAACTGCTGGTCATGGGTGTTAAGTGGTGCTAACACCCATTCAAACAGCGCTCGGTCACAATCATAAATACCTTTTGCTGGCATCCAGTCACTGGCTTTGAGTTGTCTCTGGTGGGAAACCGCTTTAGGCTGCACGAGCGCATGAGTTTGACTGATAAGAGCGGGGTATTTGATCAAACCCAATAGAGTGCGGCGCGATAAATTCATGCCGAAATGTTCGGTATACGGCTCTAGTTGGGTGACAATGCGAAAGGTCTGCGCGTTGCCTTCAAAGCCTCCGTGGTCGCGCATCATGTAGTTCAGCGCGATTTCACCACCATGCCCATAAGGTGGATGGCCGATATCATGAGCAAGGCAGAGCGAGTCGATCAAGCTTTCGGTTGGCAGCAGATCGCGAAACTCCGCTTGTTTTTTCTTAATTTGCGCGACAATGCCGCTGCCCAGTTGCGCCGCCTCTAGCGAGTGAGTGAGGCGAGTACGGTGAAAATCTTCCAGACTGTTTCCATGCACTTGTGTTTTGGCTTGCAGGCGGCGAAAAGCGGCCGAGTGCAGTATTCGCGCCCGGTCACGTTGATAGGGGCTGCGGTGATCGTCTCTGCGGATCTTATGTTCATCATCATGGCGTTCCAGCCATTGTGGGCTAAGGGTTACTTGCACTGTCTTGCTCCGCTTGGGAATTAACTGATTTCGTCGAGCGATAACTCGAAACTGGGGGCAAAGGTCTGCAGGAAATAGACCATTTCCGGCGTTTCACGCTCGGCTAAAGTGATGTCTAGTCGTTTCTTAGCCAAGGCAAATTCGTGATTGCCAGCACTGAGCTCTTCTAAACATTTTAGGTAGGCGCAGATCGAGTCGGCTTGCTTTACGATGTTGGCTTCGTCTTGCGGTGCTTCTTCTGAGAGTAGGAAAGGGCGAAAATCGTCTTGAAACTCTTCAGGCAGCATCGACAGAAGCTTTTTTTCCGCCGCTGCTTCGATCTTTTTATACTCTTTGGCAATGTCAGGATTGTAGTACTTCACTGGCGTTGGCAAATCCCCAGTCAATACTTCGCTGGTGTCGTGGTACATCGCCATCAGAGCAACTCGTTCTGGGTTGACATTACCTGCGAATTTCTTGTTTTTAATCAACGCTAAAGCGTGAGCGACAAACGCCACTTGCAGGCTATGCTCCGAAACGTTCTCGACCGAGACAGAGCGCATGAGCGGCCAGCGTTGGATCAACTTCATTCTGGCGAGATGGGCAAAAAAATGGCTTTCTTTCATCACAGACCTCATCGACAGCAAACAAAAAGGTGTTCCTGAGGGAACACCTTTAAGCATATGAAAGTTTTATACTAATTACTACTGCCGATAAGTATGTAAGAAACGTTCGAAACGGCCAATCGCGGTTTCGAGATCTTCAATATGCGGCAGAGTCACGATGCGGAAATGGTCTGGTTTAGGCCAGTTAAATCCGGTTCCTTGTACCAACAGCACTTTTTCTTGTACTAGGAAGTCGAATACCATCTTCTGGTCGTCGATAATGTTGTACTTTTTCACGTCGATTTTCGGGAAGAGGTACATCGCCCCTTTCGGTTTAACACACGACACACCGGGAATTTGATTGATCAGCTCCCACGCGCGATCACGCTGTTCCAGCAAACGTCCGCCCGGCAAAATGAGCTCATTAATGCTCTGATACCCCCCGAGCGCAGTCTGGATTGCGTGCTGCATGGGAACGTTGGCACATAAGCGCATCGACGCCAGCATGTCCAATCCATTGATGTAACCTTGAGCCAAATGTTTTGGCCCGGTGAGGAACATCCAACCGCCACGGAAACCACACACACGATAAGCTTTCGACAGACCGTTAAACGTCATCACCAGCACATCGTCAGTCAGTGTCGCAACCGAGGTGTGCACGGCGCCGTCGTACAGCACTTTGTCATAGATTTCATCGGCAAAAATCATCAATTTGTGTTGGCGAGCAATTTCGATCATTTGCAGTAGAAAATCTCGGCTGTAAACCGCCCCTGTCGGGTTATTGGGGTTGATCAGCACGATGCCGCGCGTCTTAGGCGTAATTTTCTTTTTCATGTCTTCGAGGTCAGGATACCAATCCGACTCTTCGTCACACAAATAGTGCACCGCTTTGCCGCCAGAAAGCGACACGGCCGCCGTCCACAATGGATAGTCTGGCGCAGGCACTAACATTTCATCACCGTTGTTCAGCAGCGCTTGCATCGCCATCACAATCAGTTCAGACACACCGTTACCCACGTAGACATCTTCGACATCGAGTGAGCGAATTCCTTTGCGCTGATAATGCTGTACAACCGCTTTACGTGCGGAGTAGATACCTTTGGAATCGCAGTAACCCTGAGAGGTTGGTAGATTACGAATGACATCGACCAGAATTTCATCAGGGGCGTCAAAGCCAAATGGGGCGGGGTTTCCGATATTGAGTTTAAGGATTTTATGCCCTTCTTCTTCCATGCGTTTAGCATGTTTGAGTACCGGACCCCTGATGTCATAGCAGACATTATCAAGTTTTGACGACATCCCGATATTTTGCATTGTTTAATTCCTGAAAAATCGCTAGTTTCTTTATTAAAGCACACTAACTTGACATTCTTTAGGATAAAAATCTACAGCAAAGTGCAATTAACCCCAAAGTTTCTGTAATACGCACTTTCTGTGTTTGAATGGGGGCGAACGAATGAGCGCCTGTTATCACAGGATCTGGTAAAAGATGCCCTACAACCTTGATTTGATCAGGGTCTATCAATAGAGTAGCGACAGTCTTTCTTTATCCTCTAATGTTCGAGGTCGATTTGTCGTATTTTCATCAAGCCATTGGCCAACTGATTGAACGAGTCAAAAATGCTGGAGAGGACGAGAGTCGTCTGATTGAGCCCATCGACACCGCGCTGAAATTCACCTTAATTGATTGGCTTGAAGCGCAGCCTATTTTCCCTAAATTCTATTGGCATTCTCGTGATGGCCGCGAACAGGTGGTGGCGCTTGGCCAACTGCATACGTTTACCGAGCCTGCGCCTGCTTACGCAATTTTGGCCCCGGGGCAGCGGGTGTGGGGAGGGCGTTCATTTGATGGTCTGAGTGAAAAAAATCGTCGCTGTATGTCCTCATTTTTCTTTTTGCCACAGATCGAACTACTTCAACAAGATGGCAAGCTCTCTCTTGCGGTCAATTTGGGCGCTGAGCGTTCCCGCTTACTGGCAAGTTTACGCAAGCTGGTGTGTGACGTTTCACTACTGGCGCCGCTGGCTGCGCACATTTGCCGCATCGAGCACTTGCCAAATAAGGATCAGTGGCAGAGTTTGGTGGATAAGGTGCTGCACGGCATTGAGCAAAGTGCCTTTAAGAAGGTGGTGCTGGCGCGCAAAACCAGCGTGCAGCTTGATACGCCACTGTGCGCCTCGCAGTTGCTTAAAGCCAGTGCTCAGCACAATCATCACAGTTTTCATTTCATGTTAAGCCTAGATAGAAAGCACAGTTTTATCGGCTCAACGCCAGAGCGGCTCTATCTCAGACACGATAGAGAACTGCATACCGAAGCGTTAGCGGGGACGATTGGCCGCGGCGTTAATGCCACGCACGATCTCGAACTGGCCAATTGGCTAGCGCAAGATGCTAAAAACCTCAACGAAAACCAATACGTGGTGGATGACATTGTCGAGCGTTTGACGCCACATGCCGAGACGGTACAAGTGGAAGCGGATCCGCGTTTGGTGCGTTTGCGTAAAGTGCAGCATTTGAAACGCGATATTCACGCCCACCTCAAAGAAGGGATCAACGGCGTGCAACTTCTCTCGGCGCTGCAACCGACGGCCGCGGTGGCTGGATTACCTCGTCAGGCATCGATGCAGTTTATTCTCGACAATGAACCATTTTCTCGCGGCTGGTATGCCGGTTCGGTCGGCTATTTGAGCCACGATAAAGCGGAGTTCTGTGTCGCCATTCGCAGCGCATTGATCGTCGATGACGAATTACAACTGTTTGCGGGCGCAGGTATTGTCCCCGGTTCGATTGCTAAGCACGAATGGGCCGAGTTGGACAAGAAAATGTCGACCTTATTATCACTCATCGCAGAGTACCCACCGCTGGGTGTTGCCTCATGATACACGACCAAGCGCTATTAAATCGGGTTTGGTGCCAAGTTCTGCTGGAAGAACTGTGCCGTTTTGGTGTGCAACAGGTGTGCGTGGCTCCGGGCTCGCGCTCGACGCCGCTGACCTTAGAAGCCGACGCCAATCCGAAGCTCCATTTGCACACCCATTTTGATGAACGTGGATTGGGCTATTTGGCTCTCGGCTTAGCCAAAGCTAGTGGTAAGCCAGTAGCGATCATTGTCACTTCGGGAACCGCCGTCGCCAATTTGCTGCCCGCGGTGGCAGAAGCGAGCCTAACCGGCGAGAAATTGGTGCTGCTTACGGCCGATCGGCCTGTTGAGCTGGTGGATTGTGGCGCCAACCAGGCGATTCGCCAAGTGGGCATTTTCGCTCCCCATGTTTGCGCCGAGCTGGATTTGCCCAGCCCTACCACCTCGATTGGTCTGCCTTGGCTGCTGACTTCGGTTGATCACGTCATGCACCGTCAAGCGGCCGCCGGGCATGCGGTGCACATCAATTGTCCGTTCCCGGAGCCACTTTATTCTGATGGCGACAAAGCGCTCTACGCTGACTATCTTGCATCGATTGCTTTGTGGTTGCGCAGTGAGCAAGTTTATAGCGCGCAATCACTTCATCTGCACAACACCTTACCCATTGGCGAATCGTGGTGGCAGAAAAAAGGGCTGGTGGTGATTGGCAGTTTGCCTCTGGCTGATGCGCAAGCGGCGTTGGCCTTCGCCAAGCAGCTTGGCTGGCCCGTGCTTTGTGATGTGCAAAGTGGCGTAACCTCTGAGTGGGCGGGGTATGATCTCTGGCTACAAAACCCGAAAGCCTCGGCGCAACTTGCACAGGCGGAGTTGGTGGTTCAGTTTGGCAGCCGTCTGGTGTCAAAGCGCTGGAATCAGTGGCTACCCACGCAGATTTCGAGTCAATGCACCTATTGGTATATCTCTCCTCAGTTGGAGCGAAACAACCCAGCACATCTCCCGCAGCGACACTTTGTCGCCAGCGCGCAGCAGTGGCAGTGCCAAGCACTGAGTGAATGGCAAGGAGACTCGCCGCATGCGGGCTGGGCAGACGAGCTGAAATGGTACTCGCAGCAAAGTCAATGGGTCGCCGAAAAGATTGCCAAGCAGCCAATCGGTGAGCTCTCTCTTGCCTGTCAACTTGGGCAATGGGCAACGAGTGCAACGCTTTTTCTGGGCAACAGTTTATTTGTGCGCTTAGCGGATATGGTGGCTCGGTTAGATGGCAGGGCTGTGTTTACCAATCGCGGCGCGTCGGGTATTGATGGCCTGTTTGCCACCGCAGCGGGTGTGCAGCGCGCGCAGCAACAGCCGCTTCTGATGATTTTAGGTGACACTTCCGCGCTGTATGATCTCAACTCCTTAGCGCTGTTTGCCCACAACTCACTCCCCGCGGTGCTGGTGGTGGTTAATAATGATGGCGGGGCGATTTTTGATCTCTTGCCGGTCCCTGCGCAGCAAAGGCAAAGTTTGTATCAGATGCCACACGGCTTTGGTTTTGAGTTCGCAGCCCGTCAGTTTGCTTTGGCCTATGCTCGGCCACAAAACTTGGCGCAATGCGGGCAAATGATTGAGCAGCATTTGGCCTCTGGCCAAGGCACCTTGCTGGTGGAAGTGAAAACCGCGCCACTTGAGGCTGCCAACGATGTTAAGGTTCTTTGCCGTGCCGTTACCGAGCTCTAGTGTGACCGTGCCCACCTTAGTCTATTTACATGGCTTGCTTGGTAGCAGCGCCGATTGGGCAGCGCTGCAAGGTTGCCTCACGGAGTTTGAGCACGTCGCTATCGATTTGCCCGGCCATGGCATTCACCAAGCGGTGCGCTGCCAAGATGCCATTGCATGCGGCCAGTTTGTTGCGCAGCAAGTGCAATCGATGATTAAGCCCGGTACGCCCCTTATTCTGCTCGGCTATTCGCTCGGCGCACGTATTGTGATGCAAAGTCTGGTGAGTGGCCTGTTTGCCCAACTGAATCTACAAGGGGTCATTTTGGAAGGCGGCCATTTTGGCCTTGCTTGTGTCTCAGAGCGAGAAGAGCGGCTACGGGCGGATACCCACTGGGCAAATCGCTTTCGCCACGAACCTATTGAACAGGTATTGTCCGATTGGTATCAACAGCCGGTATTTTCCTCACTAAACCATGAGCAAAGACAAACTCTGATAATAAAACGTAGTGCTAATCTTGGCGCTGCCGTTGCAGATATGCTGTTATCTACTTCTCTTGGCAAGCAAGCGAACTTGCTCGCCGATATTCAGGCTCTTTCGCTGCCAGTGCATTATGTATGCGGTGCAAAAGACACAAAATTTAGCACATTGGCGTTGCAAAGCGGTTTGCCTTGTACGCCAATCAGTCAGGCGGGCCACAACGTTCATCAGGAACAGCCTATGGCGTTCGCGAAAACGGTCCGCGCATTTATTCAATCGGTTTATCAACGATAACCACAACGAAAACAATGGGAATCACCATGGCTAAAACCGTAGGCATCACCGAAGAAGAACTTTACGCCCCAGTCAGTTGGAACGACTGCAGCGCAGGCTATGAAGATATTCACTATCACAAGTCGGAAGATGGCATTGCTAAAATCACCATCGCGCGTCCTCAAGTGCGTAATGCATTTCGCCCGCAAACCGTGAAAGAGATGATCCAAGCGCTTGCAGATGCTCGCTATGACTCTAACGTCGGTGTGATTATTTTGACCGGTCTAGGTGAAGACGCGTTCTGTTCTGGCGGTGACCAAAAGATTCGCGGCGATTACGGCGGCTATAAAGATGACTCCGGTGTTCACCACCTAAATGTGCTTGATTTCCAGCGTGATATTCGCACTTGTCCGAAACCCGTTATCGCCTCTGTCGCAGGTTGGGCGGTCGGTGGTGGTCACGTGCTTCATATGATGTGTGACTTAACCATCGCGGCTGACAACGCGCAATTTGGCCAAACTGGTCCTAAAGTCGGCTCATTTGACGGAGGGTGGGGCGCTTCCTACATGGCGCGCATCGTCGGTCAGAAAAAAGCGCGTGAGATTTGGTTCTTGTGCCGTTTCTATAACGCGCAAGAAGCGTTGGATATGGGGCTAGTGAACACTGTTGTCCCTGTTGACGAATTGGAAAAAGAGACGGTACGTTGGTGCCGCGAAGTGCTGCAACATAGCCCAATGGCTTTGCGCTGTCTGAAAGCGGCCCTCAACGCCGATTGTGATGGCCAAGCGGGGCTTCAAGAGTTAGCGGGTAACGCCACCATGATGTTCTATATGACGGATGAAGGTCAGGAAGGACGTAACGCTTTTAACGAGAAACGTCGACCTGATTTCAATAAGTTCCCGCGCAATCCTTAATCGCCTCGTTTTATCGGCCGCAGCGCAGTGACTGGTTGCGTTGTGGCCGCACTTTTCTGTTCTTTGTGGTGCAACAAAGAGCAACGGGCGTTAAGAGATCAAGGAATAATGATGAAATCAGCCAAACTTTTTCGTTATACGCTGCCGATGGACAGCGGTGTGATTTTAAGAGATGAAAAGCTGACAGAGCGAGTCGGCTATGTTGTTGAGCTAAACCAGAATGGGCAACGAAGCTACGGTGAAATCGCCCCTTTACCCGGTTTTAGTCTCGAGTCGGTGGAAGAGGCGGGCATTCAGGCGCAAGCCCAGCTTGAACTTTGGCTAGCTGGGCAAGCATTAGAGTTTGATGCTCTGTATCCATCGGTTGCGTTTGGCCTTTCGATGGCGCTGTTGGAGCTCTCTGGATCTCTACCTGTCGAAGGAAGTTACCTTGCAGCCCCCCTATGTACCGGCGATCCTGACGAACTGCTGCCTATTTTGAGTGCCATGCCAGGAGACAAGGTAGCAAAAGTCAAAGTCGGTTTGTATGAGCCGATCCGTGACGGCATGTTGGTCAATCTGTTTTTGGAAAGCATCCCCGATCTCACGCTGCGTCTGGACGCCAACCGTGCTTGGACGCCGGAAAAAGCCAACAAATTTGCCCAATACATCACCCCCTCGCTGCGTCAGCGCATCGTTTTCATTGAAGAACCTTGTCAAAAGCCGGGTGACAGTTTGTCGTTTGCCATTAACACTGGCATCGCCATTGCGTGGGATGAAACCTTGCAAGAAGCAGTGAAACGAGACGATTTTCGTCTGGAAGATTTAACCGGCGTGAAAGCGATCGTCATCAAGCCGAGCTTGATTGGCTCTGTGCAACGCTGTATCGGTTTGATCGAGCGTGCAGAGGCGCTTGGCATTAAAACGGTTATCAGTTCCAGCCTTGAATCGAGCTTAGGTTTGAGCCAGTTGGCGCGTCTGTCTCACTGGAAATTGCCGAATGTCACCCCGGGATTAGACACCATTGGCCTGTTTAAAGCTCAGTTGCACGTAGCGTGGCCGGGGTGTGAGCTGCCAGTGATGCCTCTTGCTGAGCAGAACTTGGTTTGGCAGTCATGAAGGATACAGTGCCTGCGGCAATGCCGATGTGGCGCCATTGGGCGCAAACGACCCCCTTTTCGCAGGCGCTGAAGCTGCCTGCTTGCTCGCTTACTTGGCAGCAATTAGCGCAAGTGGTCGATAGCTACGCCGGATTTTTAGCAGAACAAGGCGTTACAAGCGATGAGGTGGTGACGCTGATTGGCAAAAATCGTCCGGAAAGCGTCTTGCTCTGTTTAGCCGCGCAGCAGTTAGGCGCTTTGGTGGCGTTTGTTATGCCCGCTCCCGCGAAGGTGCTGACAGCAAAACTTAACGCTCTTTATCGTCCTGAGCAGCGCCGTTTTATCTATTGCACCGCTTTTGGCGATTGCCCAGAGGTCGACGCTCAGCAAGATTGGGCTCAGTTGCCACGCTTTCATCCGCAACTGCTGCACATGGTTGCATCAGACACAGAGCCGATGGTGTATCATTCTTCTCGCTTGGCAAGCGTGCTTTTTACCTCAGGTTCAACTGGCACGGCCAAAGCGGTAGCGCACACCCATGAGCAGCACTTTGCTTCTGCACAGGGGTTACTGCAGGAGTTTTCCTTTACCTCGCAAGATTGCTGGCTGCTTTCTCTGCCGCTCTACCACGTTGCTGGCGTCGCCATTGTTTATCGTTGGTTGCTGGCGGGCGCGACGCTAAAAATCGGCCAGGGTTCACTTGCTGACGACATCTTGTCCGTTACACACGCCTCTCTGGTGGCAACGCAGCTCAAGCGCTTGCTGGATACCGATGCCAGTCTATCGCTCACGTATGTCCTTCTGGGGGGCAGTCATGTTGAGCATTCGCTTGCAACCCGAGCGCAGCAGCAGGGAATCGAAACTTGGCTCGGCTATGGCATGACTGAAGCGGCTTCAACCGTTACCGCCAAGGCAATCGATGGTATGAGCAATGCAGGGCATGTGCTGAAAAATCGCCAAGTGAAATTGGTGGATGGACGGGTTTATATTGCCGGACAAACCTTGGCGCAAGGCTACTACTATCAAGGTGCATTAACGCCTCTTACCGATGAGCAAGGCTGGTTTGACAGCAAAGATCTTGGTGAATGGCAGGATGAGGAACTTCTGATCGTCGGCCGAGCGGACAACTTGTTTATCTCCGGCGGAGAAAACATTCATTGCGAAGAAATTGAAAGTGCATTGTGTCAGCACGCTGAGATCGCAGCTGCGATCGTGGTACCGATTGCTGACGCCGAGTTTGGTCATCGCCCTGTCGCGGTGTTGCAATCCACGGTGCTCTTCGCCAAGCCCATTTACGACTCGCACTTGATGGGTAAGCTGGAAAAATTCAAGTGGCCAGTCGCCTATTATCTCTTGCCCGTCTCACTGCAATGTGGCGCGATTAAACCCGCGCGCCATGAAATCAAACAGTGGCTGGCGCAAACGCTCGCAGAGGGCCATTTGGCGAATTAGTCAATTTAGGAATGATTTAGTCATAAAGGTAATTTCGCTTAGCTATAACGTTGAATCATAATCATCTGAGTTTTGAAGATGATAAAGGTATAAGATTATGGCTAAGCGAATTTTACTTTGCGTCGTACTGTTGCAAATCGGTGTGGCGCTTAGTTGCGAAGGGCTCTACCGTTCCATTGCGGAACTAACGGCTTTTCTTACGCTTTTCGCACTGATCTTACTCCATCGAAAAATGGCCAGCAGAGAAACGTTGACTCATTCTACCGAAGGCTAATTCAAAAGTAGCCAGCCGAGCGATGTCACAGAAATTAACACCCACAAACTCACACCAAACAGCAGTGGCTTGGCACCCGCGCTCTTGAGTTTTTCCACGGAAATACTGCACCCGATCAAGAACAGACACACAACCAAGGCCTGTTTCGCTATGGCAAAGATGCCTTGGTAGATCCAGTCAAATTGCGGCAGCGCATCGCTAACGCCAATTGCCACACAGTACCACAAGATAAAATAGGGAATGGCAATCTGCTTTGCTTTGCCATCACCTTTGCGATGAAACAGCCAAGCACTGAGAAGCGCAATCGGCACTATCCAGAGCGCTCTCGCTAATTTTAACGTTGTTGCCGTGGTGAGTGCTTGCTCTCCATAAGCCGCCGCAGCACCGACGACGGAAGAGGTGTCGTGAATGGCAATCGCCGCCCAAGTGCCAAACGTCTGTTGATCTAAATCCAGCGCGTGACCAATCACTGGAAACAGAAACAGCGCCAGAGAATTGAGCACAAAGACAGTCGCAAGGGCGAGCGCGATCTGATCGTCTTTCGCTTTAATCGCAGGAGCTACGGCAGCAATAGCGCTGCCACCGCAAATGGCCGTGCCTGCCGAAATTAAGTAAGCGGTGGTGCTTTCTAGTTTGATGGTTTTCGCGAGTAACCAACCTAAACCCAGCGTGCCAAAAATGGTGACAACAATTAACCCGATACCAGCGGAAGTGACGGCCAAAGCCTGCTCGAAATGAATGCCGAAACCAAGACCGATAATAGAGTAGGCAAGGAGCTTTTTGGTGTAACTCGAGATTGGCAAATGGGAGGGTACTAAGCCAGTTGTCGCGAGGAGAAAACCGATCACTAGTGCCATCGGTGAAGAGACAAACGGCGTAAGGCAGCAAAGTAGCGCGAGGCCAAAGAGAAACAATTTTGTTTTCAAGAGAATCAGTGTAAGAAAGGGGTGGGGCAACAGTATAGCGTAACGTGACGATCAGTAAGTCTTAATGAATTGAACAAGCGTTCATATAAACTGAACGCTTACAATTATTTCCAATTACCGCGCAGTGCCTGCACTTTCTCTTGCATCAGTGACGCTGAGGCCTCATTGGGCTCGATGGGCGCGCCAGCTTCGATTTCCAAGCGAGACCAAAAACGCTGTGGCAAACCTTTACATGCCCTGCCACGAGCACGGCTAAAAAAGCTGCCCCACAATCCTTTGATAGCCATTGGCAGTACAGGAACTGGGCTGCGGCGTAAGATGATGTCAATACCGCGCATAAAGGGCTGGATCTCTCCATCAGGGGTAAGCCGTCCTTCAGGGAAGATGCACACAATATGGCCTTCGTCCAGCGCTTGTTCTACGTCATTAAAGGCGCGGCGTATCGAGCTGCGGTTAGACGCGGAAATGGGGATCACCCCCGCAGTGCGCAAAAAGCGATTCAATAGCGGTAAAGAGGCGTACTCTTCTTCCATCACAAACCGGATCAATCTCGGGCACACCGCACTGAGCAGTAACGCGTCCATATAGCTGACGTGGTTGCACACGATGAGCATTCCACCTTGTTCTGGCAAGTGATGCAGATTCTTGTGTTTAACTCGATAGAGTGTGTGAGTCAGCAGCCAAACCAAAAAACGGACGACAAACATGGGCGCGGACAAGAACAGGTATGCTGCCACGAGTAAGTTGAGTAACGCGAGCAGAGCAAACAGCGACGGAATACTCATCTCAATCACGCTCAGGCAAATAATACCGAGAATGGCGCTGGCGACCATAAACAAGGAGTTAATGATGTTCAGCCCGGCGATCACTTGCGCCCGCTCACTCTCTTTAGCACGATGTTGCATTAGTGCGTACAACGGCACAATAAACAGTCCGCCACAAGCGCCAATCATTAACAGATGGAAAAACAGAGGCCAAAGTGGTTCAAAACCAATGAATTCAGCGAAGGTTTGGAATTGTGGTAAACCCTCTGGAATGGCGGTGGCCATTTGGTAACCGAAAATAGTCATGCCGACGGCTCCAATCGGCACAATGCCCACATCGATACGCTGTTTGGAAAGTGTGTTACATAACAGAGAGCCGAGCGCAATACCGACGGAAAAGAGTGCCAAAAGAAATGAAACTGCGCTCTCGCTGCCATTGAGATAGTGCTGGGTAAAATTAGGGAACTGAGTCAGATAGGCTGCGCCTAAAAACCAGAACCAACTGATCGCTAGAGTGGCCTTAAAAATGACCGGATCCGCTTTGCTAATAGAGAGTGTGTGTTTGGTCTGGCGATAAGGTTGCCAGCGAAATTTAATATTGGGCGCGCTGGCCGCAGACATCGGAATCGCGCGACTCGAAAGGTAGCCAAACAGAGCGAAGATCACCACACTCAGCGCAGCAATGTATTTTGCCTGTTCAGCAGAGGCGATGATCCCTGCCCCAAGCGTACCAAGCAAAATAGCGATAAATGTGCCCGCTTCAACCAGTGCATTGCCCGGTAACAGCTCTTTGGTTGTTAACTGTTGCGGCAACAACGCGTATTTGACTGGCCCAAAAAACGCCGATTGGGTGCCCATCAAAAAAAGTAAAAGTAGCAAAACGCCGTAGCTTTCGGTAATAAAGCCAATTGCGCCAAGCAGCATGATGACAATTTCAAATAATTTAACTTTGCGGATAAACCACGATTTTTCGTATTTATCGGCCAAAACTCCGGCGGAGGCGGAAAATAGGAAAAAGGGCAGAATAAAAAGTCCTGCCGCTAAATTGATAAATAGATTGCTTGAAACTGGCAAAGCGCCTGTGCCCGCAAAGGCAACAAACAGCAACAAAACATTCTTAAAGATATTGTCGTTAAAAGCGCCGAAGAACTGTGTGACAAAATAAGGCAAAAACTTTCGTTGTGTTAACAGCGAAGGTTGTCGATTGCGGGACATGATTAAGCCTTGTGGTTACCAGTTGGCAAGATAATTAGACAATAGGTTGTTAATCAGCTGTTTGCCATCGACTGGATCGGCTGAGAAAAACTTGTCGTCGACGCTCAAGAGTGTAATGCCATGCACCCCGGACCAAAGCACTCGGCTGGCTTGCAAAACTTCAGAAGGGCTATGCTCAGGGCTTATTTGGATGAGTAAAGATTCCAGCATGCCTGTCATGTGATCAATTCGCTTCGCTTGCCATTCTGGTAGCTCAGCGCCGTTCATGTTGTGTTCGAAAATCAGTTGCCAACGGTAGGGGTTGCGTTGGGCGAAATCATGGTAGCAATAGGCGAGATTAAACAGTGCTTGCTTGCTATCTGGTGAGTTTTGCATGGCAGTCATGGCTTCGTTAGACAGCTCATCCAAGGTCTGAGCAATGGCATGGAGCAACAGCAAATTGTAGTTGCCAAAAACATTGACCAAAGTACTGGGCACATAACCAATCATGTTTGCCAATTTGCGCAAACTGAGTTCGTGATAGGAATTTTCGCTGAGGAAATCTTTAACGGTTTGAAGGGTTAAGGCAACCAGTTCTTCTCTGGTGTGATCGTTTCTACGGGCCATTTTCTGCTACTACAAATTGAACAACGTTCGATATTTTAGACGTGTCTGATATACCCGTCAATAATTCATCACGGTGTAAATCGTTCTCTGTAGCAATATTCTGATACAAGTCCAATTATCACTAGCATTTAAAAGCAACTAAGATACTTGTATGATTCCATGTGACCAGTTCTCTTATTCGTGTGCCATGACGTGGCCTTGCTGAGAGTTGGAATTTGTTTCAATCAGACAACAAAAGGATAAAGATGAAACGTTTATTATCGATTGTTGCCCTGCTCATCGTTTCCGTAGCGGTTATGCCGATTGCAGAAGCGAAAAAGTTTGGTGGCGGTAAATCGTTCGGTAAGAGCTACAAAACCGCGCCAGCACCAAAACAACAGCAGCAGAATACCAACACCGTCGGCAAAGATCAGGGGGCGAAACAGGGCTCGAAGAAAGGTCTCATGGGCGGAATCCTAGGGGGATTGTTAGCAGGCGGTTTGCTGGCGGCTTTCTTTGGTGGTGCTTTTGAAGGCATCCAATTTATGGATATCCTGATTATCGGCCTGATTGCCTTTATCATCTTTAAACTGATGCGTAGCTTGCTTGCCGCCAAGCAGGGCAGTATGAATCAGCATCGTCAACAGCCAGCGTTTGGTGGTCAAGCGCCCAAGTTTGAACAAGCCAATGTACATAATTTTGAGCAAACCGCCGGTTCTCAATCGAATGGCAGTTTTGGTTTTGCTAATCAATCTGATGTGCCTCATAACTACCCACCAGGGTTTGACCAAGTCGCATTTGTCAATGGTGCGCGTGAGCATTACCGAACGCTGCAAGGTGCTTGGAACCATAACCAACTGGATACGATTGAAGAGTACGTATCGCCAACCCTGTTTGCCGATCTGAAAGCAGAGCGTGAAAAGCTCGCTGGTGAGCAGCATACAGAGGTGATGTACGTCGATGCACAGATTGTTCGTGCCGAGTACGATGCCACTAAAGCGCAGTTGAGCTTGCAATTCAGCGGTCGCTATCGAGATGCGGTTGAAGGCATTGAAGAAGATATCGAGGACATTTGGCACTTAGAGCGTGATCTTACCCAAGACAACGCACCTTGGCTCATTGTCGGTATTCAGGGATAAAACAACCCATTCCAATTTAGTCTTAATAAAATCCCGCTCACATTGGTGAGCGGGATTTTTATTGCGTTAATTTTATTTGGCTATCAAGCCGTTGACGTTTTGATAAGCATCGCTAATTCGATGATCAAGTTGATCTTTTGCGGTTGAATTTTGTTCGAGATAAAAGCGTTTTAATCGCGACGAGAGGTTTGTAGCCTAGTCATTCTAAGCAAAACAAAAAAGCCAGCTCAATGAGCTGGCTTTCTGTGTATGGTGGAGGGGGACGGATTCGAACCATCGAAGGCGGAGCCGGCAGATTTACAGTCTGCTCCCTTTGGCCACTCGGGAACCCCTCCAGAGGTTTTTTATACTTAGAAAGTGTTTTCCCAACACGGCTTTCCAAGTGCTTTCTTATGACAAGATCACAAGAAACAATATGGTGGAGGGGGACGGATTCGAACCATCGAAGGCGGAGCCGGCAGATTTACAGTCTGCTCCCTTTGGCCACTCGGGAACCCCTCCGGGTATTTTTATACTTAGAAAGTGTTTTCCCAACACGGCTTTCCAAGTGCTTTCTTATGACAAGATCACAAGAAACAATATGGTGGAGGGGGACGGATTCGAACCATCGAAGGCGGAGCCGGCAGATTTACAGTCTGCTCCCTTTGGCCACTCGGGAACCCCTCCGGGTATTTTTATACTTAGAAAGTGTTTTCCCAACACGGCTTTCCAAGTGCTTTCTCATGACAAGATCACAAGAAAAAATATGGTGGAGGGGGACGGATTCGAACCATCGAAGGCGGAGCCGGCAGATTTACAGTCTGCTCCCTTTGGCCACTCGGGAACCCCTCCAGGGTGTTTTTCTTTTCACTAACTGAAAAGCTTAAGCGACGTTTTCCCAACGCATCGCTCAAGTGCGGAGCGCATCATAACAAACCATTTGTGACTGTAAAGCCTTTTTCTGGCGTTTTTGGTTTGAATGCTTCCTTTTTGGACAAAGTTGCCAGAAAGTATTCATTTTGAGTGTTAAGTCGCCATTTGATCTGAATGGTCGCTATCGTGCGTACAAGGTTTGCGATAATTTACACAACTTGACGTTACCTGAGTTTTGAGCTGATAAACTAACAAACTCAAACACTTTTTGCTCTGCTTGGCGCTTCTCGCCAAATAAAATGTATTCAGATGAATTGAGCAAAACTCTCCAACCTACATTCTTTGATTGATGGACTATGAATAAGCGCATTCTAATTTCTATTTTGGTGCTCACTTTGTCAGGACACTCGTCTCTGGCAAGCGCTGCACCTAAAGGGCCAACCGCAGTGACGGTGGTTGCAGAACAGGTTCAAACTCACCAGATAAACCAGTCGCTCTCTTTGGTTGGTAAGCTTGAGGCGGTACAGTCGGTGGTGATCGCCTCTGAAGTCTCCGGAAAAGTGGAGTCGATTCAGGTCAAAGCGAATCAAAACGTACGCCAAGGGCAGTTATTGATTAAGTTGGAAGATGACAAAGCACTGGCGGCGCAAACAGAAGCCAATGCTTATTTGAAGGATGAGCAGCGTAAACTGAAAGAGTACGAGCGTTTGGTAAAACGTAATGCCATCACTCAAACCGAGATCGATGCGCAAAAAGCGAGTGTTGAGATTGCCGAAGCCCGTTTGGCAGCAGCAAAGGCGAGTCTGAACGATTTGCATATCTCGGCGCCGTTTGCGGGCACGGTCGGTTTTATTAATTTCAGCCGGGGGAAGCTGGTCAGCGCTGGAACGGAATTATTGACATTAGATGATCTTTCGCTGATGCAGCTCGATCTACACATCCCAGAACGTTATTTGTCACAGGTTTCGCTGGGAATGGCAGTAACGGCAAGCTCTAATGCATGGAAAAATGAGATATTCCAAGGAAAGATCGTCGGCATCGATTCACGCATCAATGCCGAGACTCTCAACCTGCGCGTTCGTATCCAATTTGCCAATCCAGAGAACAAGCTTAAGCCGGGCATGTTGCTCAATACGGCCTTAGCTTTCCCTGCCATCGAAGCGCCAATTATTCCAGTGCAGGCATTGGAGTACTCCGGCACAAAACGTTACGTCTACGTGATTGATGAAAATAACAAAGCGCGTCGTACTGAGGTGCTGCTTGGCGCTCGGGTTGAAAACCAAGTCGTGATCGAATCGGGCGTTAATATCGGCGATAAAATCGTGGTGCAGGGCATCGTCAATATGCGCGACGGCGTGCTGGTTAAAGAGCTTGGCAGTGCCAACAATGCTCAGCCAGAAACCAAGAAGGATAGCTAAGCATGCTGTTGTCTGATGTGTCGGTCAAAAGACCGGTAGCGGCGCTGGTACTGAGTTTGCTGCTGTGCGTGTTTGGCTTTGTCTCTTTTACTAAGCTCTCGGTGCGGGAAATGCCCGATATCGAGAGTCCGGTTGTGTCGATCAGTACCCGTTATGACGGGGCATCGGCCACCATCATTGAAAGTCAAATCACCTCGGTGCTGGAAGACCAACTTTCCGGCATCAGTGGGATTGACGAAATCTCGTCTACCACGCGCAACAGTTCTTCGCGCATTACCATCACCTTTGAACTGGGTTACGACCTCAACACGGGGATCAGTGATGTGCGAGACGCAGTAGCCCGTGCGCAGCGTGCTCTGCCGGAAGAAGCCGACGATCCGATTGTCTATAAAAACAACGGTAGCGGCGAGGCGTCGGTCTACATCAACTTAAGTTCATCAGAAATGGATCGCACTCAGCTCACCGACTATATCGAGCGTGTGTTGATGGACCGTTTTAGCTTGATCACTGGTGTCAGCTCAGTGGATGTTTCTGGCGGCTTGTACAAGGTGATGTACGTCAAATTGCAACCGGAGTTGATGGCTGGGCGCAGTGTCACCGCTACCGATATCACTTCGGCGCTGCGCAGCGAAAACCTCGAAAGTCCGGGCGGTGTGGTGCGAAACGATCAAACGGTGATGTCGGTCAGGACAGCGCGCAGCTACAAAACCGTGGAAGATTTCCAATACTTGGTGGTCAAACGGGCCAGCGACAATACGCCGATCTATTTGAAAGATGTGGCGGATGTCTTCATTGGTGCTGAGAACGAAAACTCGACCTTCAAGAGTGATGGCGTGGTCAACGTCAGCATGGGGATTGTACCGCAGTCGGACGCCAACCCGCTGGAAGTGGCCAAACGTGTCCATGAAGAAGTAGAGAAAGTGCAGAAGTTTCTGCCCGAAGGTACCCGTTTAGCGATTGATTATGACTCGACGGTGTTCATTGAACGCTCCATTTCTGAAGTCTACAGCACCCTTTTTATCACGGGTGGTTTAGTAATTTTGGTGCTGTATATTTTCATCGGTCAGGTGAGAGCGACGCTGATCCCGGCGGTGACGGTGCCAGTGTCGCTGATTTCTTCGTTTATTGCCGCCTACTACTTCGGCTTCTCCATCAACCTCATTACCTTAATGGCGCTGATTTTGTCGATTGGTCTGGTGGTCGATGATGCCATTGTGGTAGTGGAAAATATTTTCCACCACATTGAGCAAGGGGAACCGCCATTGTTGGCTGCCTATAAAGGTACACGCGAAGTGGGCTTTGCGGTTATCGCCACGACTTTGGTGTTGGTGATGGTCTTTCTGCCTATCTCCTTTATGGATGGCATGGTCGGCTTGCTGTTTACCGAGTTTTCAGTGTTATTGGCGATGTCGGTGATCTTCTCGTCTTTGATCGCCTTGACCTTAACGCCAGTGCTGGGCAGCAAAATGCTCAAAGCCAACGTGAAGAAAAATCGCTTCAATGATTTGGTCGATTTTCTCTTCGCCAAACTGGAAGCTGGTTATCGCGGCGTGCTGAAAAAAGCCTTGGCGTGGCGCTGGTTGGCACCTCTCATCATTCTCGCTTGTGTGGGGGGCAGTTACAGCTTAATGAATCAAGTGCCCGCGCAATTAACACCACAAGAAGATCGCGGGGTGATTTTTGCTTTTGTGCGCGGCGCCGATGCAACCAGTTACAACCGCATGGCGACCAATATGGATTTGGTCGAACAGCGTTTGATGCCACTACTTGGCCAGGGATTCTTGAAGTCATTCAGCATTCAATCGCCCGCGTTTGGCGGACAAGCAGGTGACCAAACTGGCTTCGTTATCATGATTTTGGATGATTGGAACGAGCGTAACGTCACGGCGCAGCAAGCACTTGGCGAAGTGCGTAAAGCCTTGGCGGGGATTCCGGATGTGCGCGTGTTTCCGTTTATGCCCGGATTCCGTGGTGGTTCAAGCGAACCCGTGCAGTTTGTTCTTGGTGGCTCAGACTATGACGAGCTGAAAGTGTGGGCGGAAAAACTGAAAAATCTCGCCGAAGAGTCGCCGCTGATGGAAGGGGCAGAGATCAACTATTCGGAGAAAACCCCTGAGCTGGTGGTGTCAGTAGACAAGAAGCGCGCGGCTGAACTGGGCATTTCGATTGCTGATGTGTCAGACACGTTAGAAATTATGCTGGGCGGCAAAAAAGAGACAACGTTTGTTGACCGAGGCGAAGAGTACGATGTTTACCTGCGTGGTGATGAAAATCGTTTTAACAACGCCGCCGATCTCAGCCAGATCTACCTACGCACAAGCAGTGGCGAGCTGGTGACGCTTGATACGGTAACGAAAATTGAGGAGATCGCCTCGTCCATTCGTCTTTCTCACTACAACAAGCAGAAAGCCATTACCGTTACGGCGAACTTGTCTGACGGGGCAACGCTAGGCCAAGCGCTGGAATTTATGGACCAACAAGCGATTGAGTTGTTGCCGGGTGATATTTCGGTCAGTTATTCCGGTGAGTCGAAAGACTTCAAAGAGAATCAGTCCAGCATCCTGTTGGTGTTTGCGTTGGCGTTATTGGTTGCCTACTTAGTACTGGCAGCGCAATTTGAGAGTTTCATTAACCCGCTCGTGGTGATGTTCACCGTTCCTATGGGGGTATTTGGTGGTTTTCTCGGGCTGATAGTGATGAGTCAAGGACTGAACATCTATAGCCAGATCGGTATGATTATGCTGATCGGTATGGTGACGAAAAACGGCATCTTGATCGTCGAATTTGCCAACCAGTTGCGTGATCGCGGTTTTGAGTTCGAAAAAGCGATTGTTGACGCGGCGGCGAGGCGTCTGCGCCCGATCTTGATGACGGCCTTCACCACACTGGCAGGCGCTATTCCACTGATTTTGTCCAATGGCGCGGGATATGAGAGCCGCGTTGCTGTCGGTACGGTGATCTTCTTTGGTATGGCGTTTGCCACGCTGGTGACTCTGCTGGTGATCCCGGCGATGTATCGCTTGCTATCTCGTCACACTGAAGCTCCCGGTCATGTCGAAGCCGAGTTGAACAAAGCGCTCAGCCATGATACCAAAGGGCGGGTAAGTCACGGTTGATGCCAACCGAGGCTGGATATGATCAAAAGGAAGGTAAAGTGGCAGAGTTTAAATATCAGCAGTTGACGCAGGAGCAGCAGGATAAGTTGGATGCAGCGGCATTTCGTCGTTTACTGGCCCATCTTGATGCCAATAAAGAGGTGCAAAACATCGATTTGATGATTTTGGCCGGCTTTTGCCGCAACTGTTTTAGTAAGTGGTACTTGGCACAAGCGCAGGCGCTGCAACTGGATATCAGCCTAGATGATGCCAGAGAAAGGGTGTACGGCATGAGCTACGATGAGTGGAAAGCCAATCACCAGCCGCCAGCCACGCCAGAACAACTGGCCGCTTTCGAAAAGAAACAGCAGAAAGCGTAAAACATGCCCGCCAGTGTGCGGGCATGTTTCTTTTCAGCTTTCCTTAACGAGGAATCACGCTGGACAGCAAAGGGGCTCAACGCAGCCATCACGTTCGATGATCGCCAGTTGTTCTAAGTACGGCGTAATATCGCCAATATTGTGTTCGACCCACTGCGGGTTGTAGTAGGTGTCGAGGTAGCGCTCGCCGCTGTCGCACAGAAGAGTAACAATCGAACCTTGCTCACCACGCTGCTTCATTTCGCACGCCAATTGCAGCACGCCATACAGATTTGTGCCAGTGGACGCGCCGACCTTGCGACCAATCAGCTTGGATAGCCAATGTGCACTGGCGACTGAAGCGGCATCGGGGATCTTACGCATTTCATCAACCACGCCGGCAATAAAACTTGGCTCGACGCGTGGGCGGCCGATCCCCTCTATTTTACTGCCTGCATCCAATGTAATTTCCGCGTTTCGCGATTGGTAATAATCAAAGAAGACCGAATTTTCTGGGTCCACCACGCACAGTTTGGTGTTTAGTTTCTGATAGCGGATAAAGCGGCCGATAGTGGCTGAGGTGCCGCCGGTGCCCGGGCTCATGACAATCCAGCTTGGCTCGGGGTGCTCTTCCAGCGTCATTTGGCTGAAAATTGAATTGGCAATGTTGTTGTTACCGCGCCAGTCGGTCGCGCGCTCTGCATAGGTAAATTGGTCCATGTAATGGCCATTGAGTTCTTGCGCTAAGCGGCGTGATTCGGCGTAAATTTGATCCGAGCGATCGACAAGATGCGCTTGGCCACCATAGAACTCGATCTGCTCAATTTTTTTGCGTGCAGTACATTTTGGCATCACGGCGATAAATGGCAGGCCAAGTAGACGCGCAAAATAGGCTTCAGACACCGCAGTACTGCCCGATGAAGCTTCAATTACTGTGGTTTCCGGACCAATCCACCCGTTACAAATCGAGTAGAGAAACAGGGAGCGCGCCAAGCGGTGCTTGAGAGAACCGGTTGGATGGGTACTTTCATCTTTAAGATAGATATCAATGCCTTGCAACGAAGGAAGGTCGAGTTTGAACAGGTGGGTATCCGCTGAGCGTTGATAGTCCGCTTCAATCTTGCGGATGGCGTTGTTAATCCAGTCGTGATCAGTACACATGTTGGCTTTCCATAATGGGTTCGATAGTGACAAAGTACCTACTCATGTGGAGAAATGCTTTGCTTTCTCGTTGGTGATTTCTCTATATTGTAGAAAAATTTTCTCTGAAAGCGGTGAAACTGAGATGTTAGATAAAACCGATCGCACCTTGTTAGCGCTGTTGCAGCAAGACGGCACTTTGTCACTCAATGATTTGGCCGAGAAGGTGAACTTAACCACGACGCCGTGTTGGAAACGCTTGAAGCGCCTTGAAGACGAAGGCTTTATTGAAAAGCGAGTTGCACTTCTCAATGCAGAAAAGTTGGATCTTTCCTTTATAGCCTTCGTGCAAGTGAAAACCTGTGACCACTCTTATGCTTGGTATGACCGTTTTGTCTCAACCGTTAATGAGTTTCCAGAGGTGATGGAGTTCTACCGTATGGCAGGGGAATACGACTACATGATGAAAGTGTTGGTTAAAGATATGAAAAGCTTTGATGAGTTTTACAAGAAGTTGGTCAACAGCGTCGCGGGGATTTCCAATGTGACCTCGACTTTTGCCATGGAACCGCTCAAGTACACCACTGCGTTGCCGTTAAATGCGTTGTAGTGCTTTGTACAACGCAGTGATCGAATGCTGCTTATTTGTCGGTGAAGCGCATCACGCCTTCTTGTACGGCGGTCGCAACGAGATGCCCTTGTTGATTGTAGATCTCACCACGCACTAAACCGCGCGTGTTTGAAGCGGTTGGGCTTTCTATCACGTACAGTAGCCACTCATCCATCTTGAATGGACGGTGAAACCAGATCGAGTGATCGATGGTAGCGACCTGAAAATTAGGCGTCATTAACGATACGCCATGTGGGTGTAGCGCAGTGACCAAAAATCCCCAATCGGAAGCGTAAGCGAGTAGATATTGGTGGATAAGTTGGCTCTCCGGCATGTCGCCGTTAGCGCGGATCCACAGATACTGTTTCGGTTCGGCTTTTTGCGGTTTAAGCGGATTAATCACCGTCACCGGGCGGGTTTCAATTGGCTTCTCGCCGCAGAATGTTTTGCGCAGTTTTTGAGGGAGGAACTCGGCAATATGGCTGGCGAGCTCTGTCTCGGACGCAAAATTCTCCGGCCCCGGAATTTCGGGCATCGGATTTTGATGTTCAAACCCCGGCGCATCGCCATGATACGAAGCGGTGAGGTAGAAAATCGGCCGGCCATTTTGCACCGCTTTGACGCGTCGAGTACTGAAACTTCGGCCATCGCGCAGGTTTTCTACATCATAAATGATCGCTTTCTCGGGATCGCCCGGATAGAGAAAATAGCTATGAAAGGAGTGCACTGTTCGATCTTCCGACACGGTATAGCGAGCCGCAGACAGTGCCTGCCCCAGTACTTGGCCGCCGTAAACTTGAGGAAGACCGAGATTCTCACTTTGTCCACGGAAAAGACCTTCTTCCAGTTTTTCTAATTGCAGCAAACTTAGGAGTTCTTTTAAGGGTTTACTCATAATTTGGCGTTCCTTTGAGTGACCTGTGTCATATTGTTGTTGGTTCTGATTGGTACGCGACAGTGAAACCGTTATTTTTAGCTTAGTCAATATCAGGCGTAAAGTTCTGTTGTACAAGACAGAACGCAATCGCAGACCTATAATCCTTGGTGAACTATTAATGAGATCTGTTTTATGAAGAAAATTATTCACGCCGTCCTCTCATTCCTTGTTGGCGTTATTTTAGTCGGTTGTCAGAGCGCCGAGCCAATTGTCCAAGATCAGGGGATCAAAACCATCAAAGGAACGGTCAGTTATCGCGAACGTATTGCACTGCCGGATGATGCAACGGTGATTGTGCTGCTTGAAGATGTGTCGCGTGCGGATGCGCCATCGAAAGTGATCGCAAAATACAAGGTCATCACCAATGGGGCACAAGTGCCAATATCATTTGACTTGGCTTACGATACAAAGAAAATCAATTTCAAGCATACCTACAATGTTCGTGCGCGCATTGAAGTCAATGGGCGTTTGCGATTTACCACCGACACCATCACGCCAGTTGTGACGGATGGCAGCAGAACGCATCACGTTGATTTAATGCTGGTTGGTGTACGTTAACCTCAAGCTTTCTTATGCTTGCGAGAATGGCAGCCGTTATGGCTGCCATTTGTATTTGCGCAGATTGATCCGCCCGTTTTGATTGACCTCTATCTGCTCGGCTAAGAGCTTGTCTCTTTGCCGCACAAAATCCGCTCCGCTGAGTGATATCTTCCCTTGGCTATTGATCACCCGAAACCAAGGTAATTTGCTGCCTTCGGGTAAGTTACCCAGCGCTTTGCCGACATGGCGAGCATAGCCGGGATAGCCCGCCATTCGAGCAACCTCTCCATAAGTCGTCACCGTGCCAAATGGAATTTGGTGAATCACGGCAAAGATTTGTGACAAAAATTGGTCCATACTAAAGCTGTCCTAGTTCGTGATTGCCAAGGATTGGTAAGCCAGAGATTCTGGAAAACGAGCCCGCTTAGCGTACACCCTTTTACCGTAAAGTTTCCATCGTTACGCTGAGTCTGAGTTGTACAGAAACGGGTCTTAAGGAGGCGCTATGATATTTTCCGTACTTCAATTTGTCATCACTAGCTTGCTGGCGGTGGTGTGTGCCAGAGCCATCAGTATGAATCCGGGTGATATCCCCGTTTTGGCGTTGGTGATCCCAGCGTTGTGGATTCTGCCTCAAGGCGGCTTCTTTGGCCTTATCCTCCTTGCCGCTATGACCGCTTACGGCCTCACTTTGCCGTTGCAGCCGATCGCGTTGTCCGTCTGTGTCTGGATTCTGTTTCCGCTTTTGATGGTGGTTTTCTCGCGAAAAAGCAGCCTTGGCGTTCTTTTGACCTCCGGCATGATTGTACTCACCTTGCAGGTCGGCATTATGGTGACCCAATCGGCAGGAAAACTCGGCGGCACACCGTGGTTAACCGTTGTGCAAACTTTATCCGTGATGGTAATTTGGTGGGCGGCTCGTCATTGGAAACCATCAAATCGCCATAGCTGGTGGCCGCTTCTCCTACTCATCCCCCTTTGGGTCGCAGATCTGCCCAACGCCGTTTTAGTCGCCCTGTGTATCACGGGCATCATGGCCTGCATGGAAAGTTTGAATACACTGAAAAGCTTCTCGTGGAATACCTTACTGTGTTGGACCCTGCCAACCGTTGGGTTCGCCGCTTTGGTGGTCACGCCAAGCGTTGAGGTGCCGAACTCTGTCTTTGTGGTTTGGATCTGTTTGTTGGGTACGGCCTGGATGACCGACTATATTCTCAAAGCCGCCGAAGAGATGGAAGAGCAAGATTGAGCTTGGTAAGAAAAGTGACCAATATTAAAGAATGCTAATTTACCGTATGCATATTCAAGACAATTGGTATATGTTTCATATCAATCACTCAGGCTTATTGAGTTGTTTCTAAATAATTAGCAGAAAAAGTTGTCAGTATGGTCAGGGAAATTTGGTGGCTGCTGGTTGGTCTGTTGTTTTGCCTTCCATATAACTCGTGGGCAAAAAATACAGAAATCACCGTCGCCACAGAAGCGGATGATGTCGTGACGCGCATTTTGTTTGATGCCTTAGCGGAGCATTTTTCACTGGATGTTCGTTATGTACATCAACCCAGTTTCGATGAAGTGTTGCACTCCGTCGCCATAGGGCAAACTGACTATGCTGCGAATGTCACCTTTACTCCTGAGCGTGCCAAACTATTCAGTTATTCCTATCCTACTAATATCGAATACACCTATCTCTATTCGTTTAACGAAAGTACCTTGGACGATGTTTCTGTAATTGGGTTACCTGATGAGACCATTTATAGCGAGCTGATTGCGGCCAATTATCCGCATATTAAGCAGGTGAGTTATCAGGGGCATGAACAGGCATTTCAATTACTGGAAACGGGAGCGGTCGACGGCGTTGTGGATGCCATCAATCAGCTAAAACCGATGTTGTTACGAGGGCTGGATGCTCAGTTACTGAATGACCAGATCTCGATTAAGCCAGTGTCGATTGTCAGTGCGAAAGGCCAGCACGAGAAAGAGCTTGCCGCGTTCGTCAAATACATTCATAGCGAAGCGGTACAAAAGCGCATTCGAGATGAGATCAGTGACTATCAATTTTCCATTCGTAAAAGAGCACTGCAGATCGCCCTTGCGAGTAGTCGTATCGATTTAAATCAGCCGCTTACAATTAAACTTGAGCCGATTTTCCCTTACGTGATTTATCATCCTGATGGTCGCATTGAAGGCATTACCGCCGACGTGGTGCGGCAGAGCTGCCAGATATTGGCCCTCAACTGTCAAATAGTCAGCCACGCTAACGAAACGTGGGGGAACATGTTGGGCGAGTTTACCAGACAAGAAGTGGACATGATTGCACCGCTCACTTATACCAGAGCCCGTGAACAGATTGCCCAATTTACCGTTCCTCACTATGCTCCCCAATCGGTGATGGTCAAACGCATCGGCTATAAGGAGAAGGTCTATTCGCATGTATCCCAGTTGATCGCCGAGAAAATCGGCGTGGTCAAAGACGACTTCTTTGATGCACTGCTTAGCCAGATGTTGCCGCTTAAAGAACTTGCTCGATATCGGGATCATCAACAAATGGTTGAGGCTTTACTGAGTGAGGAAGTTGACTACATTGCGATGGATACCGCCACATTAAACTATCTATTGCGCGCTGAATCGATGCCAGCCATTGAACAAGACGAGTCGATCGGTGTTTTTCACCATTCTAAAGTATCGATTGGTCTTGCTAACAATGGACGTGGACAAGAACTCGCTCCCTATTTTTCAAAAGCAATTCAAATGCTCGATCTGGATGCCATCACTGAGCACTACGATCTGCGCCCAAATTGGCGCAGTTCTTTGCAAATGGAGCGGCTATTTGCGTCGCGTACCCAGACGCTGTTTACAGCGCTGTTTATTTTTGTCGTGCTCATCTCTTTTTATCTTTATCGCCAATCGAATACCGATAACCTCACCGGATTGGGGAATCGTCGCTCACTGGTGCAGAAATATGGTAAAGGCATCCCAAACGACTTAACGGTGCTGTACATCGATCTCAACCAATTTAAACCGATCAACGATACTTATGGTCATCATAGCGGAGATATGGTGTTGAAGAGAATTGGCCAGCAGATCCGCCAGCAATGGCCTGGCAAAGCATTCCGCGCCGGTGGGGATGAGTTTATCTTGATTGGTAAAATCGCGCAGAGCGAAGTGGAGAATTCACTACAACGCTTCAGTCGTTTTGTGATTGACTCCGATTTGCTCGATATGCCGCTAGTGGTCACGGCGTCGGTTGGTATTTCACGAAGCAGAAAACAGTACATGAGTTTACAACAAGCGTTGCACTTAGCCGATGTGGATATGTACCAAAACAAACATCAGCAGCGAGAGATGGGGTACTCTTAAGTCTTTGTTTATCCATTGTGCTTGGCACTTTTCCAAGATAATGGAGTCTTATCACGCGCATTTTGCGCAAGAGTTAAGCGTTCAAACCGCCATGTCGGGATAATTACGAGATTAGGGTTGCAATCCGTCAGGCGATGCTTAATAATCGTGCCCAAGTTAGGCGTTAGCCCAACAACAGAATCTATGGGGCTCTGGTCCTCTCGCAACAATAATTCGTGAACTCGGTCAGGTCCGGAAGGAAGCAGCCGCAGCGAATGACTTGTGTGCCGGGATGTGGCTGGGGCCCCACCCAATTGAAGCCTGCAATATATGTTCGCATAAATTGCAGGCTTTCTTCATATTTGCACCATAAGTTTTCATAGTCTATTTTTTTGTTGTAGGTTTACAACAAAAGTGACTTGGCTATGTTTGACCAAACTAAGAAATCATCTCACATACACAACATCTGTAAGTTCATGAGCTTGAAGAACGATGCTGTTGTTCGCACTCTTTCCATTTTGGAATTCGATTTCTGTTTTCACCTCGAATACAACCCAAACATCAAGAGTTTTACCTCTCAACCTTTTGGCTTCCACTATCAGTTTAATAACCGCAAGTGCCGATATACTCCTGACTTTTTAGCAATAGGTCATAATGAGCAATCAACACTCTTCGAGGTCAAACACTCTAGCCAGATTCTTAAACCTGATTTTAGGGAGCGCTTTGAAGAGAAGCAGAGAGTAGCGTTGAGTGAGTTCAACAGACGGTTAGTTCTCGTTACTGAGAAGCAAATTAGGATGGGACCAACGCTAGATAACTTTAAGTTGTTACACCGATACTCTGGATTGCGCACAGTGACCGAATTTCAAAAGCGAGTTTTGGCATTTATTCAACGCAAGCAAATGGTGAAGTTGCAAGAGGTGTCTTTGTATTTTGGTCTATCAGAGCAAGACACTCTTATCTCTACTCTACCTTGGATCTCTTCGGGGCACGTTAAAACAGACCTCAACACGATTAGCTTTGGTCTAGAAACTTGCGTTTGGTGCTAACTATGCCAGCTGACTCTAATAATATATTTGGGTTCTTTGACGAGTTTGAAGCGTCAGAAGAAGAATCACAATTGCTCCCAAAAGAGCTAATTCTAGAACCCGTTGAGATATCATCGACCATAGATAGTTTGCCAGCAAAATTTCAGGAAGAGGTTCTTCGCCGCATAAAAGTGATTACCTTTGTGGAGAGGCGCTTGAAAGGCGGGTGGACAGAGAAAAACTTGAACCCCATCTTAAGTCTCGTTGAATCAGAATTACAGCTGACTCCCCCTAGTTGGCGGACTGTAGCAACTTGGAAAAAATCCTACTCTGAAGCAGGTAGAGAACCATGGGCACTTATTCCGAAGCATACGTTTAAGGGTAATCGCCAGAAAGAAATGGATTCGCAATCCTTGATTGACGAGGCAATTCAGAACGTATACCTGACACGTGAACGACTTAGTGTTGCAGAAGCATACCGATATTATAAGAGTCGAGTGATTCAAATGAATCGAGGGATTGTTGAAGGAAAAATCAAGCCAATTGCCGAACGCTCTTTTTACAATCGAATAAATGAGTTACCCCCTTATGAAGTGGCGATTGCGAGATTTGGTAAACGATATGCAGATCGGGAGTATCGCTCGGTTGGTCAGCAGGTAGCTGCAACTAAACCTATGGAGTTTGTTGAAATAGACCACACCCCAGTTCCAGTGATTTTGATTGACGATGAGCTAGATATTCCTTTGGGCCGCCCGTATTTGACGATGCTTTATGACCGTTTCAGTAAGTGCATTGTTGGTTGCAGTATCAACTTTAGAGAGCCAAGCTTTGACTCTGTTAGAAAGGCTCTGTTGAATTCACTTTTGGATAAAAGCTGGCTTAAAGCAAAGTATCCATCGATTGAGAATGAGTGGCCTTGCCACGGTAAGATTGATTGCTTGGTCGTCGATAACGCTGCCGAGTTTTGGAGTCAAAGCTTGGAAGATTCGTTACGGCCTTTGGTGTCCGACATTCAATACAGTCCAGCAGCGAAGCCTTGGCGAAAGTCAGGGATCGAAAAGCTGTTCGATCAAATGAATAAAGGGTTAGTTAACGCTCTGCCTGGAAAAACCTTCACCAATCCTACTCAACTACAAGATTACAATCCAAAGAAGGATGCGGTGATCAGGGTATCGGTTTTTCTTGAGTTACTCCATAAATGGATTGTCGACTATTACCACATGGCACCAGATTCTAGAGAGCGCGAGATCCCATACCACAAGTGGCACCAATCGAAATGGACGCCGTCTTACTATGATGGTGCTGAGAAAGAGCAACTCAGAGTAGAGTTAGGATTGCTTAGACACAGGACGATTGGAGTGGCAGGGATCAGGCTGCATAACTTACGCTATCAGTCCGCCGAGCTTATTGAATACCGGAAATATTGCACACCTAATGATGGCAAAAAGCTCTTTGTTAAAACCAAGACAGATCCTTCTGATATCAGCTACATCCATGTTTACCTAGAATCAGAAAAGAAATACATAAAAGTTCCAGCGGTAGACAACAGCGGGTATACAAACGGCCTTTCACTTTTTGAACACCAGCGCATACAAAAAGTACGCAGACTGAACACTAAGCAGCTTGCTGATGATGAGGCTCTTGCGGATACATTTCTATATATGAAAAAACGTATCCAGGAAGAAACCGATAGATTCCGCCGTGTTAAAAGTAGCAAACCCAGCCTTCCTAAAACAGGTAACACTTCGAAAATAGCAAAGTTTAATGATGTTGGATCTGAGGGGCCAAGCTCAATCAACGTGATTCCTGTTAGGCACAAATCTGAGGTTGTTGCCGATGCCTCAGAGTACTTAGATGACGATGATTTTGAAGATATTGAAGGGTATTAATTTGAATTTAACGCCAAAGCAGCTTGAGCAGCTAAAGTCCTTTGAAACCAGCTTTATCGAGTATCCCGCGATAACTGAAATCTACTCTATCTTTGATCAACTTCGTTTCAATCACTCTTTAGGTGGTGAACCAGAGTCTTTCTTGTTAACTGGTGAGGCTGGAAGTGGAAAGACGGCTTTGATCAACAACTACTTATCACGCTTTCAATCGGGTTCAACTTGGGAAAAGCAGCCAGTGTTAAGCACTAGAGTGCCAAGTCGTATCAATGAACAGAATACGCTGACCCAATTTTTGGTTGATTTAGATTGTAAATCCGGAGGAAGAGGTATTCGGCGCCGTAATGAAATTGCGCTTGGCGAAGCGGTTGTAAAGCAACTTAAACGTAAATCTGTTGAGCTGATTATTGTTAATGAAATTCAAGAGCTGGTTGAGTTTTCAACCGCAGAACAGAGACAAGTTATTGCCAACACATTCAAATATATAAGTGAAGAAGCAAGAGTCTCGTTTGTGCTAGTGGGTATGCCTTATGCTGATGTGATAGCGACAGAACCACAATGGAACTCGCGGCTAAGCTGGAGGAGAAAGATAGATTATTTCAAATTATTGAAAGCGAAGAGTCATTCGAATAGAACGGTATCTTATGGGTTTGACTTAGAACAAAAAAAACATTTTGCCAGATTTGTCGCGGGTCTGAGTTCAAGGATGGGGTTTGATGAGCCACCAGTACTTACAAAGAATGAACTGCTATATCCTTTGTTTGCAATGTGCCGAGGAGAATGCCGAGCGTTAAAACACTTCTTGAAAGACGCGTTGCTTACGAGCTTCAAAGACGATGCGGATACGATAGACAAAACAATATTGTCACGCACTTTTGCATTTAAGTTCCCATACCTAGATAACCCGTTTGATCGTCCTTTAGAGCAGCTTAGTCTTCATCAAATTGACTCTGGTTCTGCTTACCACTTAAATGCAATCACCACTGAAGATAAAATAGTAGCTCCTCGTTTTACGGACGCCATTCCGTTGAGCATGCTATTGAGCAAAAATGGGCTTAAAGCTTAGAGACTACTTTTCACGGCTTAGGTTATCCAACAGCGCTGCTTTCTCTTCGTCACTCATTTTGTCAATCACGCAAGCCAGTTCAGCACTTAACTCGTTTCTACAGAAAAAGTAGTTTAGTGGTACGTTTAACTCTTCAGCCATTCGTTCGAGCGTGCCAAGATCGGGTACATGTCTACCTTTCTCATAGTGGTTCATTCGCCCACTCGCCGAGCTGGGTTCCATGCCTATTTTCACCCCTAAATCTTTTTGGGTGATTTTGGCTTTTTTACGCGCAGCTTTGAGCCTCTCAGGGATTGGGTTGTCTTTTTGCACTTACACATTTCTTTTCAACCTTTAGATAACTTAGATTGTCTAAGTTTTACTGATTTTTGTATACTTAGCAATCCTAAGTTTTTGTTGTTTGTACTAGTGATATGAATAAAGTGATCAGCATTAACCCTCACATGTTTAACCTATTGATTGAAAAAGGAATGGATGGCTTTTCAGTCATAGAAGCTAGGGATGCTTTACTAAACAATAGTGTGACCTTCCCGAGTAAGGATGACGCTCGAAAGTATGTGTATAAGCAACTTCTATCATTCGAGGAGAAAGGTTGGCTTTCTGTTGTTGGGACTCACAGAGCGAAGCGTTACCATCAAACTAGTGAGTTCAAAGCGCTCACAGTCGAGCCCCGAGTGGTTAGAAAGAGTAACGTTAACGTTGTTCCAATAGCGATTCAAACTGCTGATACTCCTCTAACGGTATTGGAGCAAGAGAAAAAGCAATATGAGGGAGAGCTTGCGATTACTCTGGGAGAGATCGAAGAATATCAGTCGCTATTGACGCGTTTCCCACACAGCAGACAAAAGATGCAACCCCTATTTAACACAGCGAGAGAGCGATCAGCTAAGCTATTGGGCAAAATCAATGCACTAACCAACTGGATAAAGGTGGTACAAGGTAGGGCTCTATAATGCTAAGAGCATGGCAAGCCGACTGTGCAGAGATAGCTATCAATAAATTTGCATCCGATAGACGACCACATTTCTTCTGCCAAGCGACTCCTGGTGCAGGTAAAACCGTTATGGCTGCCGAGGTAGCAAGGCGCTTATTTGAAGAAGGTATGATTGACTTAGTGCTCTGTTTTTCGCCATCTTTGTCTGTAGCTGAAGGGATGCAAAAAACGTTTGCATGGAAATTAGAGTGCTCATTTAACGGAGGGTTAGGTTCTTTGGGAGGATCTTATACTTACCAATCTATCCGTTTTTTTGACGATAACTTTTGGAACACTATCAGTAAACATCGAGTTTTAGTCGTATTTGATGAAATTCATCACTGTTCGTTTGAAGAAGATGGTCGATCAAACTCTTGGGGTGTAGAGATAGTCTCAAAGATACAAGGACTTGCACGATACACGCTGGCATTGTCAGGCACTCCTTGGCGTTCAGACAGACTGCCGATTGTGATGGCAGAATATTCTGACCCTGAAGGGATGCTAATCTGCGATTACCAGTATGGCTTAAAGCGAGCGGTTGTAGACGGAGTTTGCCGCCAACCGAAAATTGTCTTAATCGATAATGAGCATTTGAGTATTACGTCTGGAGGCAATAGGCAACATTTTGCCTCCATTTTGGATTGCCTTAAACAATCTGATATTTCTTATCAAAGCGTCATCCACAATGAAGAAGCGATGCATTACATCTTGAACAGTGCCTGTAAAAAGCTAGCGCAGATCAGGGAACTTTCGCCAAACGCAGGCGGGTTAGTGGTCGCTGCTTCTATCAAGCACGCGAAAGATATTCAAAAACGCTTGGTCGAGCAGTTTAATCAATCAGCCAGCATTGTCACTTATCACCACGTAAACCCACTAAATGAAATTGAATCTTTTCGACACTCGAATGTTCAGTGGATAGTCAGTGTTGGGATGATAAGTGAAGGTACGGATATTCCTCGGTTGCAGGTTTGCTGTCATATGAGCTCAGTGAAAACAGAACTCTATTTCAGGCAGGTCCTTGGAAGAATATTGAGAGTTAACGACTCACTGAACCAAGAAGCATGGTTGTATACTTTTGCTGAAGAGAGCTTGGTCAAGTTTGCTGAGCGTGTAGAAGAAGACATTCCAGAATCTTGTATGTTCATTGGTGTTGAAAAGTCAGTAACTTCATGTTGTTTAGATTCTCCTTCAGACGATACTGGTTCTATTTCTGAATCACGAACAAACAATATTCTACCACTTGAATGGGCTACGGGCCCTTTTTTGGAAAGTGTGAATAGTGGTTTTTTATCTCACGAAGAATCCGACCGCATCAAACTTGGGTCTTTTCGAGAGCGAGTGATAGCGGCTTTTGACTATGTTTAATCTCCTAAGCCTGCAATTTGTGATCGGATTACCCATTAACCATACTATTGTTGCGTTCTTATTCTTCACCCATATGAACTTTGTTATATAATCCGTCGCAATTCAGTATGGAATCAAAGTCGTATGGTCGAAAAGTTCTCCAAGTCTCAGCTGTCTGAAGCCGACATCATCTCCAAGTTCATTCTTCCCGCTATTAAAGAAAACGGCTGGGATGACATGAACCAAATCCGTCAAGAAGTAAAACTGCGTGACGGTAAAGTTGTAGTTCGTGGTCAGATTGCCGCACGTAAGAAAGTGAAGTCTGCTGATATTGTGCTGTATCACAAACCGAGTATGCCGCTTGCAGTCGTGGAAGCGAAAGCGAATAAGCACGAAATTGGTAAGGGAATGCAGCAAGGCTTGGATTATGCGTCACTACTGGATGTTCCGTTTGTGTTTGCTAGTAATGGTGATGGGTTTATATTTCATGACAAAACGAACCCTGAGCAACTAGAAACAGAAATCAGACTCGAAGACTTCCCATCCCCTCAAATGTTGTGGGAAAAATACTGCCAATGGAAAGGTTACTCAGACGAGCAACTGCCGCTAATAACACAAGCTTACTACGATGATGGAAGCGGTAAATCACCGCGTTACTACCAGCTCAACGCCATTAACAAAACCATTGAAGCGGTCTCCGAAGGGCAGGATCGCGTGCTGCTTGTGATGGCAACAGGTACAGGTAAAACCTACACCGCTTTTCAAATCATCTGGCGCTTATGGAAGTCGGGGGCCAAGAAACGCATCCTGTTTCTGGCTGACCGCAATATCCTTGTCGACCAAACCAAAAATAACGACTTCCAGCCTTTTGGTACCGCGATGACCAAAATCGGTAATCGCACTATCGATCCCGCTTTTGAAATCCATTTAGGTCTTTATCAGGCCATGACGGGGCAGGAAGAAGAAAAGAAAATCTTCAAAAACGTCCGTCCGGATTTCTTCGATTTAATTGTAGTGGACGAATGCCACCGAGGCAGCGCCTCAGAAGACAGCGCATGGCGCGAAATACTGGAGTACTTCAGCTCAGCGACTCAGGTGGGGTTAACCGCAACGCCAAAAGAAACCGATGAAGTTTCCAACATCGAATACTTCGGTGAGCCTGTTTACACCTACTCGCTCAAGCAAGGCATTGAAGATGGCTTCCTTGCGCCTTATAAAGTCGTGCGCGTGGATATCGACGTTGACCTTCAAGGCTGGCGACCAACCAAAGGACAGGTAGACAAACATGGCGAAGTCATCACAGATCGTATCTACAACCAGAGCGACTTTGACCGAACCATGGTGATTGATGAGCGCACCGAGCTTGTTGCCCAAACCATTACCAACTACCTGAAACGCACAGACCCGATGGCGAAAACCATTGTGTTCTGTAACGACATCGACCACGCAGAACGTATGCGCCGAGCCCTTGCTAACTGCAACCGAGAGCAAATGGCGAAGAATGAAAAATACGTCATGAAAATCACCGGCGATGATGAAATTGGCAAAGCCCAGCTGGACAATTTCATCAACCCGAAAAAAGCCTATCCGGTTATCGCAACGACCTCAGAACTGATGACCACGGGCGTCGATGCTAAAACCTGCAAACTGGTAGTGCTGGATTCCACCATCAAATCCATGACAAAGTTCAAGCAGATCATCGGTCGCGGTACCCGTATTGATGATAAGTTCGGAAAGCTCTGGTTCTCTATCCTCGACTTTAAAAAGGCCACCGAGCTTTTCGCCGACGAGCGTTTTGATGGCACTCCCGAGCGGGTAAAAGTCACCAAGCCGGAAGATTTTGAAAACCCAGAAGACCTTGATGATATTGTCGATGGTATGCCGGAAGACGAAAACGGCGAGGCGGCTGTTGATGGGGAATCACTGTTTGGTGATGACATCGACCCAGATACGATTCTAGAGCCAACGCCACCCTACACAACTTCAGGCGAAGATACGTTTGGCCCTGGCCCAGATGAGCCTATTCAGGAAGAAGTCAGAAAATTCCATGTTTCTGGCGTCGAAGTGAAGAAGATTGCCGAGCGTGTGCAGTACTACGACAGTGACGGCAAACTGGTGACCGAATCGTTCAAGGACTACACCCGCAAAGCCATGGCGACGCAGTTTACCTCAATGGATGACTTCACCCGCAAGTGGAACGATGCTGACCGCAAACAGGCCATCATTGATGAGCTCGCGGAGATGGGGATTATCTGGGAAGCGCTGGAACAGGAAGTGGGCAAAGATATGGATCCCTTCGATATGATCTGCCATGTGGTGTATGACCAACCACCACTGACCCGAAAAGAACGTGCTGACAACGTGAAGAAGCGTAACTACTTCACTAAATATGGCGATGTAGCGCAGGAAGTATTGAGCAATCTTCTCGATAAGTACGCCGATGCGGGCGTCACTGAAATTGAAAACATGACGGTACTGAAAGTGGCGCCGTTCAATGAAATTGGGCGCCCGCTTGAGATCATCAAAAAAGGCTTTGGTGACAAAGAAGCCTACCTGAAAGCCGTTAACGAACTGGAATCAGAAATTTACCAGACGGCTTAAACTCGCCCTTATCTCTCAAGGCTGCTCGAAAACGGGCAGCCTTTTTCGTATCAAAACATCGCTTACGGAGAATGCATGTTTTTCCCATCTTTGAAAGCAGTGAACTACAAGCTGCTGTTTATCCTTTTGTTGTCTGGGCTTATACCCGCGATTTACTCAACTTCCCGTGTTTATTTCCTTGGCAGCATTCCAGATACTTGGGCATTTAGCATTGCAGCCCAGGTCGCATGGCTAAATGTTGGTTATGAAGTTATCAATGAAGCCATGCTGATCCCACTGGCTTATATTCTGGGGCAGGTGATCACAAGCAATACAGAGGGATTTACAAAGCGTTTAAATGGGGCAATGGTGGCGTTTGTTGCAGTGTATGCAGCAGTGACACTCAGTGTACTTCTGCTTGCACCCGATATGACCCAAGCCATGCAGCAAAGCAGAGAGTTGATAGAACAGACCACCCATTACATACGGCTTGAGTCTGTCGCCATTTTTATCTCAAGCGTGGTGGAGCTTTGTCTTTTGGTCTTGGTGCTGAAAGATGAACAGAGAAAACTGTATGCGTTTATCGCTGTGAAATCATTGTTGATCATTGGTTTTGACAGCTTGTTCGTCAGCCAGCTTTCCCATTCGCTTCTATTGGGAGTAAACGGCGTCGCTTATACCAACATTGTTGTGAACAGTATTTTGCTCGTCTGTGCGCTGTGCTGGTTTCATCGAGAAGGGTTGTTCAACCCGAAAATGGCATTTAACTCAGTATCATGGATGAAAGAATGGGCGAAGATTGGCGCGAAGTCCGGACTGGAATCTTTCGTCCGCAATGCAGCCTTTATCATAATGATTTTACAGTTAGTGAATCAGGTTCAGCAAGCGGGTATTTTTTGGGTATCCAACCAATTTATCTGGGGATGGTTACTATTACCTGTCATGGCTCTGGGGCAGTTAATTAAGCGAGATGCCGCTTGCTCGAATGGTCTTTCAGTCGAGAGGGTTAATGTGTATTTCAAACTAACAGGACTCGTTGTCTTGTGCTGGCTGCTCTCCGTACCACTATGGGATGATTTTATCGCCCACATCATGGGTGTCAGTGACCATCAACAAGTGACGGATTTGGTTCTCTTGATGTTAGGTTTTTATGTAGTGTTTGCGTTTAATAACGTTATTGACAGCTACTTCTACGGAATTGGCCGCACAGACTTAATGCTTTATCAGTCTTTAGCCGTTAATACGCTCTTCTATGGTTCTGCCTTTGTGGCCTATCAGTTGGGGTGGTTCGAACCGACATTGGAGGGTATCGCTTTAATGTTCGGTGTGGGCATAACGTTCGATGCCATCATCACTATCGGCTTATACCGCTGGTTGAGGGCTAATCAAGGTTATGAAAGCGTCACCACCAAACCCGCACTCGGTTGATATATTCAGGTGATAAATTCAGGCGGCCCCGTACGTACGGGGTTGCTTGTATTCTCGCCACTTAACTCTCGTTAATGCTAACTTCTGCTCAATTAACGACAGTTAATGCGCTACAATACGCACAAATTTTCGTACTTCAAAAGCAGTTAAATCATGTCTATCAGTTCCGTAATCAAATCCATTCAAGACATCATGCGTAAAGACGCGGGTGTTGACGGCGATGCACAGCGCCTTGGGCAACTTTCCTGGTTGTTGTTCCTCAAAGTCTTCGATGCGCAGGAAGAAGAATTAGAGCTCGAGCTGGATGATTACAAAGCGCCAATCAATGAAAAATACCTGTGGCGCAACTGGGCGGCAGACGCACAAGGCATTACCGGTGACAAACTGCTGGAGTTTGTGAACGACGACCTGTTCCACAACCTGAAAAACATGGCAGCACCGGTGGACACCAACCCACGTGGTTATGTAGTGAAAGAAGCGTTCAGCGATGCCTACAACTACATGAAAAATGGCACCTTGCTGCGTCAGGTGATCAACAAGCTGAATGAAATCGACTTTACCGATACCAAAGAGCGCCACCTGTTTGGTGATATCTACGAGCAAATCCTGCGTGACCTGCAAAGCGCGGGTAATGCTGGTGAGTTCTATACCCCACGTGCGGTAACCCGCTTTATCGTCGACCGTCTTGATCCAAAATTGGGCGAGAACGTTTTTGACCCATCATGTGGTACGGGCGGCTTCTTAACCTGCTCCATCAACCACATTCAAGAGCGCGATAAACCTGAAACCAGCGAGCAGTACGCGACGTTCCAGAAGCAATTCCACGGCGTTGAGAAGAAGCAGCTGCCGCACCTGCTGTGTATCACCAACATGATGCTGCATGGCATTGAAGTGCCGTCGCAAATCAAACACGACAACACGCTGAATAAGCCGCTTTCTAACTGGGACAGCAATATTAACGTGATTGCGACTAACCCACCGTTTGGCGGTACCGAGGAAGACGGGATTGAAAAGAACTTCCCAGCCGAAATGCAAACCCGTGAAACGGCGGATTTGTTCCTACAACTGATTATTGAAGTGCTGGACCCTGTAAATGGCCGTGCGGGTGTGGTATTGCCAGATGGCACTTTGTTTGGGGAAGGCGTAAAAACCAAAATCAAAAAGCTGCTGACCGAAGAATGTAACCTGCACACCATTGTGCGACTGCCTAACGGCGTGTTTAACCCTTACACGGGCATTAAGACCAACATTCTGTTCTTCACCAAAGGCAAACCAACCAAAGAAGTGTGGTTCTACGAGCACCCATACCCAGAGGGCGTGAAGAACTACAGCAAAACCAAACCGATGAAGTTTGAAGAGTTTCAGGCTGAAATCGACTGGTGGGGCAAGGAAGAAGACGGCTTTGCCAGCCGCGTAGAAAACAACCACGCGTGGAAAGTCTCGATTGATGAGATCATCGCCCGCAACTTCAACCTGGATATTAAAAACCCGTATCAAGGTGAAGTGGTTAGCCATGACCCAGATGAACTGCTAGCAAGCTACCAAACGCAACAGCAGGAAATCACCGAGCTACGCAACCAACTGAAAGACATTCTGGGGAATGCTCTCTCTTCATCAGCTCAAGCTGCGGATGAGGTGAAGTAATGCCTGCGGAAAAACTGATCACCGACCATATCGACATCTGGACTTCGGCAGTACAGGCCAAGTCAGCTTCGGGGCGCGGCAGCGGTAAGAAGCGCGAGCTTTACGGCATTAAGAAATTGCGCGAGCTGATTTTGGAACTGGCGGTGCGAGGAAAGTTGGTGCCGCAGGATCCGAGTGATGAACCTGCTTCGGTGTTGCTTGAGCGCATTGCTGCTGAAAAGACCGAGTTGGTGAAACAAAAGCAGCTCAAGAAGCCTAAGCCACTTCCCGCCATCACAGATGATGAGAAACTGTTTGCGCTTCCACTAGGGTGGGAATGGGTTCAGGTGGGAAACGTTTGCACCTTTGTGAATGGATTTGCCTTCAAAAGTTCGTCATTTCAAGAAATTGGTGTGGGGGTTGTCAAAATCGGTGACATTTCCAGTTCCGGGCAGATTACAAATGCTTCAATGTCCCGTGTTTCTCCGCAAGTAGTGGCAGGCCTGGACCCCATGCTCAAGGTTGCAACTGGTGACCTTGTGATAGCTATGTCTGGAGCGACAACTGGAAAGTTAGGTTTCAATGTTGATGATGAAACTTACTATTTAAATCAGCGTGTAGGGAAGTTCTGGTCTCACGGTGTAAGGCTAGAGTTCATGTACTTGCCGCTGACAACTAAGGTGGCCGAAAACCTGTCAAAATCCATGGGAAGTGCGATTCCCAACATAAGTACAGGTCAGATCAATGAGATAGTTTTTGCTTTGCCTCCGCTTGCAGAACAACACCGCATCGTAGCCAAAGTCGACGAGCTGATGGCACTGTGCGACCAATTAGAGCAGCAAACCGAAGCCAGCCTTGATGCCCATCAGGTATTGGTAGAAACCCTGCTGGCAACGCTCACCAACAGCCAAGACGCCACCGAACTGCTAGCGAGCTGGGCACGCATCAGCGAGCACTTCGATACCCTGTTCACCACAGAGCAAAGCATCGACCAGCTAAAACAAACCATCCTGCAACTGGCAGTGATGGGTAAGCTGGTACCGCAAGATCCGAATGACGAACCAGCCACAAAACTACTTGAGCGCATCGCGGAAGAAAAAGCGCAGTTGGTGAAAGAGAAGAAAATCAAAAAGCAAAAAGCCCTGTCGCCGATTGCTGAAGATGAAAAGCCGTTTGAACTGCCGAAAGGATGGGAGTGGTGTCGAACAGGAGAGGCAGGCAACATACAGTTGGGGAGGCAGCGTTCTCCAAAAGATCACTCTGGACCTCACATGACCCCTTATCTTCGGGTGGCAAACGTTCACGACAATAGAATTGATACATCAGATGTAAAACAGATGAATTTTACACCTGAAGAACAAAAAATATATCGATTAGAGTATGGCGATATATTGCTGAATGAAGGCCAAAGTAAAGAGCTTGTAGGTCGACCAGCCATGTTTAAAGATGAGGTAGCGAACGTTTGTTTTCAAAATACATTACTCAGATTCAAAGCTCACAATAATATTAGTCCTGAATACTCTTTACTTTATTTTAGGCACTGTTTGTATTCGGGTCGCTTTCAAAAGGCAGTAAAACAAACAACGAACATGGCTCACCTAAGTGCGGCGCGTTTGATTCCGATTGAGTTCCCTTTGCCACCCGCTGAGGAACAAATCAAAATTGTTGAGAGAGTAAATCAGCTATCAGGTATGTGCGAGCAACTAAAGCAACGCCTTCGCGACAGTCAGCAAACCCAGCTTCAACTAACTGACGCGATTGTTGAGCAGGGGTTGTAGTACTTCCTTCGTATCACCAAAGCGGCAGCCTCAAGGCTGCCGTTTTAGCTTCCGAATAAAAACATTTCAACGCTTTGATATTAAGAAAGTTAGGTACTTTTGATGAAGATGCATTGCCCATTTTGTGGTACCTTATATGCATTCAAAGGCACACATTTTATTCTCTGGAAAAACGATGAGCGAAATCTACAACGTCTACTGCGACGAATCATGTCATCTTGAAAATGACGGAATTGGTGTCATGGCATTGGGCGCACTTTGGTGCCCGCTTTCCAAACGCGCTGAAATCGCCAAGCGAATTCGGGAAATTAAAGTCCGGCATGGATTAAAAGCAGAGTTTGAGATCAAATGGACAAAAGTCAGCAACAGCAAGCTGGCTTTTTATCTGGATATCATCGACTACTTTTTCGACGACGATGATTGCCACTTCCGCGGATTAGTTGTGCCCGACAAAACGGTTTTAGATCACCCTCGATTCGGCCAAGATCATGATGACTGGTACTACAAGATGTACTTTTTCATGCTTAAAACCATCTTCGACCCCCAATCAAAATATCGCGTATACATTGATATAAAAGACACGCTAGGCCACGAGAAAATTGAAAGGCTTCATGATGTTATGTGTAACAGTCATTATGATTTTTCAAAGTCAATTATCGAGCGGATGCAACGAATTCACTCCCATGAGGCCGAGCAGCTTCAAATGGCGGACTTGCTGATTGGCGCGTTAGGTTACTTGCATCGTGGACTTGACGGCAACAAGGCTAAATTAGCACTTATTGAACGAATCAAGGATCGCAGCGGCTATAAGCTGACGCAAAACACCTTGTTAAGAGAGAACAAGTTCAACCTGTTTGTCTGGACTGGACAAGGAGGCTTTGCATGACAACAGCGTGGCTCCCAGATTTGGTCATGATGGAAGATTACAACCACAATTGGGAACAGTACTTAGCAGCCATATACGCTTTCTTCGAAGCTGATTTTGTTCACTCAAAACCCGAATTTCAGGGGCGACGATTGGGCCTGAAGAGGTACCCAGAATACGACGGGAAATCGGCAACATTCTGGCATATGACCAGTACTGGCGATGATGAAACAGAAAGGGTGCCAGATTTTAGGCGCTGTGAGCGCATTCGTTGGCCAAGACCCATCATAGAGAATGATCAACATGAAAGCCTGAAAGTATGGACAGAACCCAAAGGCAAGAATCAACGGGTACACATTTGGTGTGAGGAAGAAGGTTATCTGGTGGTATTGGACGATCGCGGAGAGTACATTTTACCTTGGACGGCATTCTATGTAGAAAGAGAACATCAGCGTAAGAAATACAATAAGCGCTGGGAAAAGTATAAAGATAAGTAACGATTTGAGAGGCTGGCCTCGCCCTCTTATGAGGACGGAGCCGTAACTCCTTCTACTCTTACACTCGCAAAGAGTTGGTAGATGAGATACGCGAAGTATAGGTACCAGCCCCTCCACAGTCAATCATATTCGTGCTAATTGGTGCGAACTCTCGAAGAAAAAACGATGAGCCTCTATAACATCTCAAACAAAAACTTAACCGCTTTAACCCAAACCACCTTTGCAGCCGAAGGGCTGCAAGAGCGGCAGGATTTACAAGAAGCCCTTAAAGGTTGCATTGATGCAATCGCCCCAGATTGTCTAGTGATCTCTGAGGAGTTTTCCGACTGGGAAGACAGCCGTCGCCGTATTGACTTATTGGCAATTGACCGTAACGCCAACTTGGTGGTGATTGAGCTAAAGCGCGACGAAATAGGCGCACACATGGAGCTTCAAGCGCTTCGCTATGCGGCCATGATCTCTACCATGACGTTCGACAAAGCCTGCGAATATTTTGAGCGTTACATCGCCAAGGAAGGGCTGGAAATCAATGCACGCGAAACTATTCTTGAGTTCGTTGATTTAGATGAAAACAGCCTTGATGATTTCGGTAACGATGTGCGAATCGTGCTCGCATCTGCTGACTTTGGCAAAGAGCTGACAACATCTGTCCTTTGGCTGCGAGACAAAGGCATTGATATCAGTTGTGTTCGTCTTACGCCATATCGCTACAAAGACGATGTGTTGATTAATGCAGAGCAGATCATCCCTGTTCCAGAGGTTGAAGCTTATCAAGTCAAATTCCGCGAAAAACAGGCAGAGCAACGCACCAGTAAAAATGGGCAGCGCGATTACTCGAAATATCGATTTAATGGCCAAGTTTATAACAAACGTAAGTTGGCTCTGGCTGTTTTGACGCATTGGATTGAGCAAGAAAATCCTCAAAGCCTATCTGTCATCAAGGATGCGTTAAAAGACTATAACTTGCCTCGTGCCGTTGCTTTGTTTGAGGAAATCGCTGACAAGCATATGAGCCGTTATCATTCAGCAGAATGTGACTTAATTACTTTGACCTCTGGTGAGCTTATTGCCATTTCAAACCAGTGGGGTGACAACATTCCAAGGCTGTTAGATGCGATGAAAAGCTATGGTATAGCGACGGAAAGAATAGAAAATTGAATTTGTAGAGGGAGCGATTAGCTCCCTTTTTACTAGTATTAATTGATTAATAGCAATGTGCAATCTAATGCTTATTGATAGAGTGCTCTGATTTTAATGCTTTTTCTTCGAGGTTATTCGCTTCCATGAGTTCGTTACCAACACCATCTCGTTCAAAAAACCAGTTTATTTATGATTTTTCTGTTTATGAATATTCAAGCAAATCAGATGCCGAGCGCATGGTTGAGAAGATTCGCACAGTATTAGATGATGCTAGAACTAATGAACAGTTCAAAGAAATCCAATTGGAGTTGCTTTGGAGAGATTTGAAGCGTTCTAATAAATCGAAAACTGTTTCAACTAAACTCGTTAGTGAACAGAAAAAAACAAAGAAAGAGAAGAATCGTGAACGTAAAGAACGCTCACAGAGTATAGTTAAAAAAGCGCCGAAGATTGTCCCTACAAGCGTCGTTAAATCGCCTGATGTATCTCCCTCCCCCCAAAGAGTACACAAAATGGCTTTAAAGCCAGCTTCTAAAAAACAAGTGACTCCATGGCCTACATGGGCTCAGGTTAAGGCGAATAAAGTTGTAGCTGTGCCAAAAGAGACAGTCCCTGTAGAGACAGCCATACATGAACCAGAACTTGAAGCTGTTGTGTTAACTAATGTCTTAATTCAATCAACGGTTCAAAATCCTAAATTAGATGTAGAGGTTAAAGTACCGTCTAGTTTCGAAATATCAGAAAAGACTAAAGTAGAACCAGTAGTGTCATCTGCGGCGACTCCTAAGCTAGAAACGTTCCGATGGCCTTCGACCGTCGCTTATGAAGCAGATGAGAGCATGCCTGAATCTAACTGGCCTAAAGTAGGTATGTTATCTGCGGTAGGTTATTGCGTTGGAATTAATGGCTTGGGGCTTAAACAGAGGCAAGAGCTATTGAGTAACGTTTATTCAAAACGTTTACCGTTTGTCGATAGCCGCAAGTATGTCGCCGAGTGGGGTGCCCCCAAAAGCTCAGAAAGGCTGAAGAAATTAGCAGAGGCAATAGCTGCTTTTGTTCGAAATGCGAAGAGAAAGAAGAATAATATGTCTGTTGCCATTCGTGAATGGGAACAAGATTTAGCATGGCTGAAAGAGAAATACTATCTCCAACACAAATTTGTATGGGTTTGGCCTAAATCAGCGCTACCGAATGAAGAGATCGAAAAACTTCAGATAACAGAGGCGTTTGAAAATGAAAAAGTATATGCATCTTCACGAGAGTTTTTGGTCGAGCAGTATATAAATGATGCCAATGAACTCTGCTGTCAGATCTGCCAATCAGCTTTACCGTTTAAATTAGGTACTGGAGAGTATTATTTCGAAGAAATTTCGGTTCATAGCCACGCTAAGAAAAGTAGTTTTTCCGACCTGCTGTTTTGTCCAAACCATCGTGCGATGTATCAACATGCAAATGATAAAGAAGTTCAATTGTTAGAAGCTCTCGGTTCATCCTTTCAAAAAGATTTGAAAATCACGCTAGCTAATAAAAAACATAAAATTTTTGTTACTGAGAAACATCAAGTCGAACTAAGAAAGCTTCGCTCTGAACTCAGTGATATAACGTTTGAATTTGTAGATAAGTCGTTGTTAGGCGTTAGTAAAGTTCACCTTTACGAACTGGGTGGTAAGTGGATTTTGTCATCGAAGGCAGATGTAAAGCTGAGCGAGTTTTCATCTAGTCAGGAAGCAAAAGAGTGGCTAAAACGATTTGATGCATTTCGAAAGCGTGAGTCACCAACTCAAATTAAAGAGATAAGACCACAATCTAGAATGAAGAGAAAAACGGGAGCTGGCAAGGTTATTCACACATCGAAAAGTCCTATTTTAGGATTAGGGTCTATTAAGAAATCAGTAACTCAAAGCTCTTACAAAACGGGCTTTACCACTTGCAGTAATTGCCGTGGTGATGGTGGTATCAATGGCGGTTGCTGGAAATGTGGTGGCTCAGGATGGATGTAGTAGGAGTTAGTTTTGATGTTTAAAAGCGGTACAACAAAAACAACCGAAGTTGGTTTCATTAATCGTAATAATCAGAAAAACCATGGCACTAGAGGTGTTGCTGATAATGACCATTGCCAAGTATCGTATAAGCTAGAATGTCTTGAAATTGGCTGTGGTGCAGTTTATGGTTCAAATGGTACCGACGTATTTCAACGAAAGTGCCCTAAATGCCAAGGTGGTAAACCTGGAATTGATTTCTAGTCACAATTTGGCTTCATAGAATTTGAATTATTGGGATTAACGGCAATACTAAAACTTAGAAATTCTAAGTTTTAGTGGTCGCATGTGAAAACGGACATTCAACATTACTCTGACGAATCGCTCGAAAGCTTCTTGTTGCGTTTATCGCAAGAGCAAGGTTACGAGCGATTTTCTCATTTCGCCGAAGACATTTGGTTCGACACTATGGAGCAGCATGAGGCGATTGCTGGTGCTTTCCCCTTAGAGCTCAACCGAATCAATATTTATCACGCCCAAACCACAAGCCAAATGCGGGTGCGAGTGCTTATCCATCTTGAGAACCAATTAAAACTCAATAACTTTGGAACACTTCGCCTTGCGTTGTCACATTCAAAAGCTCAATTTTCTCCCGAATACAAAGCCGTTCATCGGTTGGGTTCTGATTATCCTTTCGTTTTTCTTGGTAAACGCTTCACACCTATTTGTCCCTTATGCATTAGTGAGGCTCCATACATTCGCCAGCAGTGGCAATTTATCTCTCACCAAGCCTGTGAACATCATGGCTGTAAACTGGTTCATCATTGCCCCGAGTGCCAATCGAGACTGGAATACCAAACCACCGAGAGTATTAGCCAATGCGAATGCGGTTTTGAACTCCGCAACTCACCGGTAGCAGATGCGCCAGTGGCTGCGCTACTGGTTGCAAGATGGTTGTCAGGAAATGACTCAAGACCTTTGGGATTACTGAAGGCAGAAATGACGCTCTCTGAGCGCTATGGTTTTTTACTATGGTACGTTAATCGTTACGGTGATATTGAGAATATCAGTTTTGAATCATTTGTTGAGTATTGCTCTTGTTGGCCAAGAGTGCTGAGGGAAGAACTTGATGAGTTGGTAAACAAAGCCGATCTCATTCGAATCAAAGATTGGAAAAAGACGTTTTTCAATGAAGTTTTTGGCGCTTTGCTTAAAGATTGTCGCCAGTTACCAAGTAGGCAGTTAGAGCGTAATAGCGTGCTCACGCAAGTGTTAGCCTACTTTACAAAGTTAATGGCAACACTAACTTCAAGCAGCAAAGGGAATGTAGGCGATGTGCTGTTGAGCCCCTTAGAAGTGTCTACATTGCTTTCTTGCACAACGGATGAGGTGTATCGGTTGTATGAGTTTGGTGAGATTAAAGCAGCGATTAGGCCGCGGATGCATACCAAAATTGCCAGTCATGAATCGGCGTTCACCCTAAGAAGTGTCATCGAAACAAAGCTGACTCGCATGTGCTCTGAAAATGACGGTTTAAGCGTGTATCTACCTGAGTGGTAATTATGACGAAATTAAGTGATCTACTAGCAATTGAAGACGAAGCAATAAAACAAACGGCTCTAAAAAAGATGTTCATGCCCTATACAGAAGACGTTTGTGTTGATGGGTATGAACAAGAAACGTTGACGATTTTGCTTAATCTCAGTTCAAGCCATCAAGCGGATAGATGCTTGGATTGGTTGGATGTAGCCCGAGCTCAAAGGTATTTAAAAGATTCTGAAAACTTAGATGCCTCTCTTGCTGAAATCCAGTGGTTCCACACACATAACCTAAAGTTTCCAGACTGTCGTGTTAAGGACCAACGGATAATTGCGCGACCTCTTTCTACAGCCGAGGAGTTTATTTCAAGTGCAGTATTGGCTCAGCGATTGGGGTGGGCTCATAACTCTGCTGTCTATCGTCACACATTGTGGTTACTGAATCCTTTTAAATGGCAATCACAGCCAGTGTGTGTTCTTTCGCTTATTCAGCAGAAAAATCCAGTTTGGCTTGATCTGCTTACAGAATTTGGCTTGGATGTGAAGTCACTTGCTCGCTTACAACGTGCAATTGAAGAACAGCTTCCTGAGAATAGTTTTCCCGACAGTGTTAGTACTTACAGTAAGCAATTACGGTTTCCATGGGGTGATGATTATGTTTCGATCACCCCCGTTGTGAGTCATGCTCTTCAGTGCAAACTAGAAATAAGAGCGCGAAGTCCAGAAAACAAGTTCAGTTTTGTCTCTTCGTCACTGCCTAACTCTGCCAGTATTGGGAACCTGTGTGGCAGTTTGGGTGGGCATATGAGAGTCCTAAATTACCCGCTAGGCGTTAAACAGACCAAGGGTGGGACGTTAACGGAAAACCGTCAAAAGAGTGGTCATTACTTTGATGACTATCAGGTAACTAACGCCAAAATTTGTCAGGTACTAAATCGCCTAATTGGGTCTGAGCCAGCCAAAACACAGCGGCAAAGAGAAAGAGCTCGTCAGGTTAGGAGTAAGATTTTACGAAAGCAGATAGCCTTATGGATGCTTCCACTCATTGAGTTAAGAGATATCGCTGAATCTGAACCCATTCAGCAGCAACTAGAGCATGACGACACCTTAGTTCAAGCCTTTTTGTCGTTACCAGAATCGGAGCTTGGCTCTTTGGCTGGTGAGTTTAACCGACGCTTACATCTCGCGTTTCAAAATAATATCTATTCTGCCAAGTTTGCTTATCATCCCAAACTGATGCAGGTAGCTAAAGCACAAGTGACATGGGTGCTTGAGCAACTTAGTAAGCCAATTAACAATCAAGATACGCATACGGGGGAGCAATATATCTACCTGTCGTCAATGAGAGTGCAAGATGCGGCAGCGATGAGTAACCCTTGTTTGTGTGGTGTGCCGTCTTTGACGGCCATTTGGGGATTCATGCACGATTATCAAAGGCAATTTAATCAATTGGTTAACAATGATTCCCCAGTTGAGTTTTTGAGTTTCGCTTTTTATGTTCGAAACGAGAATATTCAATCAACAGCGAAGCTGACAGAACCAAACTCAGTCGCCAAAGCTAGAACGGTTTCTAATGCGAAACGACCAACCATTCGCAGTGAACGATTGTCGGACCTAGAAATAGACTTAGTTATCAGAGTTCATAGTGAAAGCCGAATTTCAGATTTTAGATCGGCGCTTAAAACGGCGCTTCCCGTTGCTTTCGCCGGAGGGGCATTATACCAACCACAGCTATCGACGCAGATTGAGTGGCTTAGAACATTTACAGGCAGGAGTGAACTTTTCCATGTTTTAAAAGGATTACCTGCATACGGGCGATGGTTATACCCAAGTGAAAAGCAACCTACTAATTTTGATGAGTTAGAGCGGTTGCTCACTCAAGACGATGATAACTTGCCCGTTTCTCTTGGTTACCATTTATTAGAGCATCCAACTAAGCGGGGTGACGCAATCACAGGTTGTCATGCTTATGCGGAGAATGCGATAGGGCTAGCTAAGCGAATAAACCCGATAGAGGTCCGTTTTAGTGGACGAGATCACTTTTTAAACCACGCCTTTTGGTCGATAGAATGCAGTAGCGAAACTATTCTTATAAAAAACTATAGGGATTAATCGCTTATGGAACTTTGCACTCAGTTGAGCTATGTCCGATCACTATCTGCTGGCAAAGCTTATTTCTACTATCTATCCGAAAGTGGTGAGATGTGTCCCCTTAATGTAGATAAAACCCGATTGCGCGCACCAAAAGGGAGTTATTCAGAAGCATACAAGGGGAACAAGTTCATAGACAAGAATGTTGCCCCCCAAGACTTGGCCTATTCGAACCCTCAGTTCATCGAAGAGTGCTATGTAAAGCCCGGCGTTGATGAAATCTATTGCGCATTTTCACTTCGAATTCGAGCCAATTCGTTAACACCGAATATCTGTAGTGATGATGAAGTGCGCAGTAAACTGTCTATGTTTGCTAAGATTTATAAAGAGCTCAACGGATACAAAGAGTTAGCTAATCGTTATGCGAAGAACATCTTGCTTGGTACTTGGTTATGGCGAAATCGTGAGTGCAGAAATATCACTATTGAAGTGACGACCAGTGAATTGGATAGCTTTGTTGTCGAACATGCTCAGAAACTCTCTTGGTATGGTCATTGGGATGGTAATTCAACAGAATGCTTAGAAAGGCTTACAGCCTATCTGGAGCGAGCACTGTCTGACCCAACCGAATACTTCTACATGGACATCAAGGCAAAACTGCGGGTTGGCTGGGGAGATGAGGTTTACCCAAGCCAAGAGTTTTTGGATAGTCGAGAAGATGGAATCCCTACTAAGCAGCTAGCCACAGTAGAGCTTTTGAGCGGAAAAGAAACCGTTGCGTTTCACGGACAAAAAGTTGGTGCGGCGTTACAATCGATTGACGATTGGTGGCATGAAGAGGCTGATAAGCCTTTAAGAGTGAATGAATATGGTGCTGACCGAGAGTACGTTATCGCAAGGCGACACGTAACCCATGGAAATGACTTTTACCAATTAGTCAGAAATACAGAGAATTGGACTGAGGCAATGACAGCTTCTCAGACCATCCCAAATGACGTGCACTTTATTATGTCTGTTTTGATCAAGGGCGGATTGTTTAATTGCGCCAAGGCCAATTAAGAGGTTCTATCATGTCTCAACGGTACTACTTCTTGATACGCTACACGAATGCTAATGCCGACTATGGCTTGGTAGCAGGGCGTTGTATCTCACAAATGCACTTGTTTATGGTCAATAATCGACAAGCGATGAATAGGATTGGAGTGATCTTCCCTGATTGGAATGAATCTACGGTTGGTCAAACCATAGCCTTTGTTGCTGAAGATAAAGAGATGATGATTGGACTCTCTTTTCAGCCCTATTTCTCTTTGATGGTGAAAGAAGGTTTATTCGAACTATCGAGTATCTGTGAGGTACCGGATAACTTGGGGGAAGTAAGGTTTGTTCGCAACCAAACGATTAACAAGAGCTTTTTAGGCTCGAAGAAACGGCGAATTAAACGTAGCATGGTAAGAGCCGAGCTTTCTGGGGCTGAACAACGATTACCAGTAACGAACGAAGACCGTGTCATCGATAGTTTTCATCGAATACCAATCTCCAGCGGTTCATCTGGGGAAGATTATATGTTGTTTGTACAAAAGGAGTTTGTTAGTGAGCGCGTTGCAGCAAACTTCAATAGCTATGGTTTAGCAACCAATCAAGAAAGAAAAGGCACGGTACCTGAGTTACGTTTTTAACCTTTTTTCTAAAGCTCTTTTTAGAGATGTAAAAACAAGGGCTTACAGAAGTAAGAAGAAAAAGAATATTTTGGTGGATTGTGATTTTAAGCACTCAAAATCAGAAGGTTAGAAGCTATATTCTACAGTGTCCTGCCGTGTAGGCAGCTAAGAAATCAAATATCCGCGCAGCACAGTCGCGTGAGATGTGTCCTGCCGTGTAGGCAGCTAAGAAAATATCAGCAATAGCTAGCATACTCACTGTGTCGTGTCCTGCCGCATAGGCAGCCAATAATTACAGCCGACGGAGGTTGTGATCAAAACAGATGTGACCTGCCGCATAGGCAGCCAAGAATAGGTCAGGAAGAAAGCAACCTACCTGTTGAACAAGCAGTTAATAATCAAAACCATCAAGTTTTCTCTTGGTGGTTTTTTGTTTAAAAGGCTCCCCATGTATTTAAAAAGACTTGAAGCTATTGATGTTAATTTCAAGCACTATGAGGTAGGACTCGAACGATATGTTAGGTGTACTTGGGGCCTGAACATGTATAGGCATCATGTGTTTCGTGCAAACCTGCCAGACACATTTGTGTTGGAGATCAACCGAATCAATGAATCTATGGGTATTGCGGTAGAATCCATTGATTTGAAAGAGTATAGAGACAATTTTAGGTCGTCAAAAAAGCTGAACAAGTCTATTAAAGAAAATGAATATCCTCGTTGGATTTGGTTTTACGGTGTTGAAGCGTTAAAGGACACGAACTTTGCAGGTTGGTTACGTAGTCGGCTAACAGTTCGATCAACAGAGAACTTACGAGTTATCTTTGTTGTTGAGTCTAGTGACGATTATCGAGATGTTTTTTGTGATTACAGGGTGCCTTTCTATCAATCTACAACATTACTACGAACGGATATTGACGACTTAAATTAGGATTGTCGATGATTCAGGTAGTTTGGGTTAGAACATAATTCTGATGCTCAGGGCTCTTGGGTAAAACTACTATCCGTATGCACATGTACACATGTTCAAAAAAATTTTGTATAAAATGAATCACACACAAATTCTCACGTAAAAAAGCGTTATATGAACACCACGCTTGGTAACTATCAGTTCAAAGCATCTTGCTTAGTTTTGGTCAGACTTTTGCTTTTTTAGCGCAACCTTGGCCGACTAGGACCTTTATTTCTTTAGTAAAACTACACCTAACAAACTTAAAACAAGAAACCTAATTCTAGTCTAGCGCTACTAAGTTTGTATTCAAAAAAACAAGCTTTAAGTCTATTAGGTGCGTTTGTTCTTTAGTTTCTATCGTTTGGACTCACGATTTTTAGCAAGAAATCAGAAAACGTATTGTCGATCAGCTCTGTTTCTCCTGTCTCAAAATCCAGAAAGACGACCGTATCATTTTGCTTGTCAAAGCAAATGTAGTTGCCAAAGTTATCTATCGCAAAAGCAGCCAGTTTTGCAGATATCTCAGAGACACCTTTGTTTAACTTAATGATGTTTTCTACATCAGTGGGGTTGAATGACAAAAAGGACTTTATCGTTCTTTCTTGCGATGTACTGGTACTAAATACACTGACAGGAGGTCGACTGCCATTGTATTTCTTAACAAAGTCGATATAGGAATCGACAAAGTTGTAGCTCAATTTTTCTTGAGCGGCAGGAATTAGCCCTTCCGCTGCCAAAGGTTTTATGTAACGCCATTCTTTCATTTTTAAAATCCTCTATATCAACGGTTTTCTTTTCCGCCGCCCCAAATGGCTTTGCCACCAGTATGTCGGTTATTTTGATGATCTTCCGTGCTAATTAGTTGCATTTCGCCATACTCTTCACTGTGATGCCAAGTATAGCCATCGGGAGTTTCACCATTTTCAATTTGTTCTAACTGTTCATCGCTGAATTGCTTTGCAAACTCGGGATCGTTTTCCACTTTTTCTTTGAGTACTTCATTCGCATATTCTGCTTGCGCAGTGTCTTTTGCCTTGATCAACTCTTCCGGCAGTTGTACATCAATTGCACTATTGAATTGCGGGAACACACCTTCAATTTCGACCCCATTTATTTCAACTGTTTTACGTTCATATATAACGCCATCTTCACCTGTTTGACCTTCTTTACTTTCATTTATTGTTTTTGTGTAAATTTTTCCATTTTCATCGATAGTTGCATTTTCAAGTAAACTCCCTGAACAACCGATCTTTTCTTTATAATAATCCTTCTCTTCTTGGGTCAAAGGTCTGGCCTCGCCTTCTCCACATTCAGGCTTTGCATCCATTTGTTTTAAGATAGGGCGGTCAAGTTCATTTAAGTCAATGCTATTTGTATCAATACTCTCTAACATTTTCGACAGTTCGGGCTGCAACTTACTTGCAATCTCTTTTATCGCTAATAAATCCATCATTATGCAGCCCTCGGTTTAGCAAACTGTTTCCACGCTGAGTAGAGTTTCATGTATATCTCCCCATTGGGGACTAATGATCTCAGTAAAGGCTGGATGATCATAATGACTTCCTCCTGAGACGCATTGTTGAACTTTTCCAATACCAGCATTTGGAGATGAGAATGTATTTGTTCTACGTTCTTTGCCTCACAAATTACGATCTCTAACTGGTGTTTACAGTCCAACAAATGAGGTACTAGAAATGCGAAGTCGCGGAAAAAAAGATCTGTCAAACCAGAGCGCAAATACTGTCTGAGTCGAACTTTCATTGCCGTTGGCAAGTTACTTCGACAGAGCTCTTCTGCCAATTGCTCTTCATTTGCTTCTGACGGCACTTGATTGTAGTCACTCAAAAGATGAGTGAGCAAATTAAAGCGAAACGCCATTTCATTCATTGCGTAGGGTGGTGCTGGTTTGTACTGGTAGGGGCTTTCTTGTCCAGAAAAACGACTTACTTTACATAATACAGCTTCGAGCCATTCGTTCTGATAAACCACCGCTACCCCTCGAGGCAAACGGGCCATTTCGTCAATTTGCTCTTCCGTTAGTGCCGCAGATTTCCCTGCCAACAAGCGGTCAGCTTCATCGGGCAAACGCATTAGTATTTTTGTATTGGTGTTTCGAATGGCCGAAATATGCACCGCTGACGGTGATTGATCCGCGATGATAAAGCCTTCGCCATATGTTCGCATTTCTGCGATGGCATTCGACAGCATTTCGACTGACTTCTCGGCAACGCTGCCGCCTTCTGCGCTCCCTGTTGATGGGTTTGCTCGCAATATATTGTGGGCTTCTTCCAAAACAGTAATGTGTTTAAGGGGCTGGTTCATCAGCATTTGCTCGGCACGATATTCACCAAGTCGAATGATTAACAGCCCCATCAACAGCGATTTGGTTTCTTGCGACCCGACTCGACTCAAATCAATGATGACGTTGCGGTCGAACAGGTCTGCATTGCTAATTTCATCAGCGGCAAAGATTTGACCGTTCAGTCCGTTAACCATTGACCGAACACGCGTAACTAATGCACCTGTATAGTTGCTCTTCATTTCGTCCGAGTATGCCGATTGGGCGATAACGGACTCTAGCTGCATAAGCAAATCGGCAAACGTCGGGAACAACGGTGAACTGAGTGTTGAGGTCGAGTCACGCAAATCCCAACCACAGGCCTCATAACTTCTAAGCACTGCATCTTTGAGAATGGCAGGCATTGCGGCATACATTGGCCAGCAGACGTTAAACACTTCAATCAAGCGATCCACATGCTCCAAGACATGAGTTTGTTCAGGGAAAGAAAACGGATTGATATTCAGTAGTTCTGTAAATCGGTCGTTTGTGCCCAAAACACGCACATCTTGGCGATTTCCGAAGACGTGCTTGTACTCTCCCTTTGCTGGCTCTATGACCAAGAAAGGAATGTTTTGCTGTATTGCTTGATCCAGTAGCGCGTAAACCGTATTGCTTTTGCCTGAACCTGTTGAGCCAGTGATCAGCGTGTGACTTGTCAGTTGGTCAAGGTCTAATTCAACAGATTGTTGCAAGTCGGTCCACAAGTGACGTACTTGGCCCAATGATATAGTTCGCGAGTTGGTGTTGGCGACATCAGCGTTCAGCGTTTGCACTTTCCGGCCAAATGCGGCGGTTTCCTGCACCACAACGGTAGACGTAGAACGGCGAGGAAGACTTAGCTGTAGCGCCATTTCCTTGCTCGATACCAAGGTTGCTGGAGTGAGGTAGGGGATGTGAGTATTCCCTACAAAACTCGGCTCAAGTCGAGGGTGCATGAGCTGCCCCAACCATTGCGTTATTGCATTGGCTTTTTTGCCTGTCCATGTGGTCAGAGCAAAATCTTCCATTGACGATTGAGTCCCGCGGGTCAGCCCCAAGAAAATGCTTGATAGGGCTTCACTGGAGGCGGCGCTGTCACTGACAAAGTAAGCGGTACTGAGCCAGCCACCGTGGCTTTTTGCCTCGTTGATACGATTTAGATGGTGGTCGACCTTCTCCAGCATATTCGAAATGCCTTTGTCCGCTGTCTCAAAACTCACTTGTTGTGTTGAGCCGTGGGTCTGAGTTAGGCCTTTGGTGTTGGTCGTGCTATGTGTGTCTGTTTCTGTTGTTGTGGTACTAGTTGCCGTCGACTGGTTAGTCGAATGACTGCTGCTTTCATTCGTTGAGATAGATTCGGAGGTGCCGACTGTGTCTGTTGTTTGGAACATGCTTGCCACTTGTCCTCCAACTTGTCCGCCAATCATGACCCCTAATGGCCCAGCGAAGATGCCTGCGGCCGATCCGAGTGCCATGGCTCCCATTCCAGTTATTTTATCCTTTTTGTTTGGGGAGGATTTACTTTCATTGGTGGTGTGAGAACGGGAAACCGATGTTGTTGTATTTTCACTGGTACCTGTTGTTTCGGTCAGCCCGAGGCTTTCGCCCAAAGAGTGACTCAGTCCTTCACTGATGCTGAGGTTGATAGCATCGCTGTCCTGAATGCCATAGCTGTATTGACGGTTTGACAGAGCGGAAAGCTGGGTCGCCACCTGCTCATAGCCCGTGCGAACAGTATTCAATGCTTGCATAGAAACGGGCTCGGCGAGAATCAGTCCCTCATATGTGCGGTTTTCTGCAGCATCAATAAAACGCTCTAGCCCTTGCATAAAGTGGGTCTGGTCTTCCGTAGAAAGCCCAGGCACGCTGCTGACCGCGGTGACTGTTTTGTAAGCGTTGCCCGCACTGAGTTCGTCCAACAAGGCGTCAACATCAATACCGTTAAGTGGGGAAAGCTTGCTGCCCGGGAAATGACCTTTGAAAGTCTCTTGCAATAAGTCTCCCGAGTTTTGGCCCAGCATTTTCCCTGGTTCACCACGTGTGCCAATGTAGAGCAGTGTCTCTTTCCCGTCAGATTTTAGAAAAAGGAACGCTGTGTATCCGGCCGCGCCCAATGCGGTGTATGCTGCGGTGGTGCTCTCTAGTACGGATTGCTTGTTTTCCTGAACTAAACGTTCCACACGGAAAATGCGTACATCGCCACCACGGTTAAGTGGCACGCTTTGTTGGTTTTCCACCGGCAACACATCGTAGTGTTTGAGTTCAGCAAGGTAGCTTTTGTTAACCAATGCATGCGCAGTCGAGAGCGTCGTTAGCGCCTCTTGTTGTGCGGGAAGCAACCCAGTCTGAGACGTAAGATTTTCCCTTTCAGTCGTAGATAAATTCATCGTCAGTCTCACTTAACAATAACAGCCAGAATGACTAAGGCGATAGCTGCCACCACACCACCAATCAGCAGCAAGGATTTTAGAACGTTGTTCTCAGGTTTAGACGCAGGGCGATGAGTGCTGCCCGTCGATGATTGCTCTCGATGCGGGATCGATGGCCTCGGTGCGTGTTGTGGCTGAGTGTTCGGTATTGTTGCAGGGCGAGCGTCATCTTGTGCGATCGTAAACACATGTTCACGCACTGCGATCATATGGCGAATACGTTCCAATGAGAAGTTGGATGTCGCATACACTTCTTGCATGCCGTAGTAGTGACTGTCCCATTTGGTTTTGTCTTGCTCAATAGCCTGTGCATAGGCGTTTTCTTCGAAGGCTACGAAGAGAGTAGGATGCTTGGACTGAGCCCACGCAATGGCCTGGCTCACCTTGGACGAGGATACATGGTTGTTATTCATTTCCATAAATAGCGAAATACGAACAGAAGATAGGTCACCACTGTTCACGCTATTGCTTAGTGAGCGGGATGGGGTAAAGCCTGTTAAATCGACAGATGAAAAATCAGCGCTCATTGTGTTTTCCTTTGTGCTTTTTGCTTCTTCGTGGCTTGATGTCGAACTGGAGACAGGACGGGAAAAACCTGCGATACCACGCTCTGTTAGGTGACTTTTTACCTGAATAAGGTGCTCTAATCGTTTTAAACAGAAATTTTCCTCTGCCATATGGAGTTGCAAGGCGAAATAGGTTCCCCCCTCACGTTCCCACTTATAACTGTCCTCACTAATTGGATCTGTGGTGCTATTGGTTCGGTATTCTTCGAAAAGCGCAAGTTTGTCATCTGGCAGTGCTGACAATATTTGGTGGAGTAACTCCGCTTTAAAATCTCTGCTTTTTATAAAGTCGATGATTTTCGCTTTAAATTCTGCAGCTGTTAGACTTGGTGCAACAAGTTCCGTAGATGCTGTCATGGTATCTGGCCTCTAAAACCCACTGATGTTCGCAGTGGGTTAGTAACGGATTAAAACTGTAAAATGGCTTCCAGCTCTTGTTTGATAACGCGAATCTCGTCGATATCAGTTTTTGCTTGAGCAATGGCGTTTTCCCGCTGAGCTTGGTTTTCAACTTTTTGCTCTAAATCGGCGAGAATGGCAGCAAACTTAACACTGAATTCGCCTTCCAAGAAGGCAAGGTAGTTGTCAATCAGCTTGTCCTTATCCTCTCTAATGCGTTTGATGGCGTCGTCTTTTAAGGATACAAATTGGGCACGAATTGGGATAACCCGCTCTTTCCAAAGCTCTTGAAGATCAACGTATTCTTCTTCACTGTACACAGCCACTTCGCGGGTACGCCCCCAAGAGAAAGGGTTGTACCACTTGGAATCTTTGACGGTTCTATAACCGCTTACCACTGACCTTTTGCTGATATCGCTTTGATTGAGTTCAATATCCAGCGAAATAGCAGAGATGGATTGCTTTAGAGCCTGAAAAGCGGGAAGCTCAAGTGTGCTGCTTTCAGGGAATAATGCAGCGACATGGTCTTGATACTCTTGGTGTAACTCTTTTTTAATGATCTCTTGCGAGCGTAAAAACGCCTGCTCGTATTCGTTTATTACGCGATTGAAAGAAAACTTAATCTCTTTTGACGCAACATCGACTTTGGATTCGGCCTCACGGATACTGACGTCACCGCTAAACGTGTCACCTAGCTCCCCAATACGCGCATAGATGTTTCTCTCCAGCTCGTTCAGAGAGTTGTGCACGTCCATTGGCAGGTCGCGGCCTTCTTGTTTGAGTTGCTCTTTGTAGGCCTGTGTATTGAAGCCCTGATCACGACGCGCCTTTAGGCAGAGAACTTCTGACTGAAGTATCGAAAGCGCTTGCTCATCAATCTCCAGTTGTTTGATTAACTCTGCTTCTTGCATTCCACGCTCGATAGCCGCAGTCATTGCCAAATGCGCGCGGTTTAGTCGCATTGGGTAGCTGTATTTATTGATGTATTCATCGATAACTGCTTCAACACCCGGTAAGCCACTGTTGAGCAGAGCGCGCCACATGGATTGGTCTTGCAAAGCTTCATCATGTTGCGCCTTTTCCTGCATCGCAGACATGACAGAGGTGCTGACCGACATATATTGTGGGAACGCCATGCTTGGCTCTTCTAGCAACAGGTCGGCAATGTTTGTTTTGTCGTTACGCTCTGCACGAGTTAATTCACCTTGCTTACGCAGCAGGTAGGCCATACGCGCGGAAACAGGGAAGAGGTTAGGATCGTGAATGCCGTTCTCTTCGAGGTAGCTTTTCACGCGATCTAGCGCTTCTTCAATGTTCTCACCGCGTTCGGGGTCGAACATGTCCATCTTGTTCACCACAAACAGGAAGCGGTCCTTACTTTGCTTACCGCCTTTACTCATTGTGTCAGCAACAAGTCTTAGCAACTGAGCATCGTCGTTAGTGCCCAATTGTGTCGCGTTCAACACATAGATAATGAGTGGGTTACGCTTTGAATCCTGAATAAATCCTAATGTAGTGCGCTGGTGTTCAGGATCTTGACTGTTATTCGGCCCCGGGGTGTCGGTCAGCACGAGACAGACATTGTTGTTTTCTTTGATCGCACGGATATTACCGTTCAATGTGATGGTTTTGGTTTCAACGTCAGCGTTCCACGCCTTCATTGTAGCCAAGTCAACGTTGTCATTGTGCTCAATGAGATTGCCATTGTTGTCGAAACGTTCGCCGTAAAATGCATCGCCTTGGGTTTTGTCGTCGAAAATGTGGGCAATGGTCGCGGTGGTTGCTTCATTCGCTGCAGGCAGCAAGTCCTGCCCCAGCATCGCGTTAATAAAGGTGGATTTGCCTGAAGACATGGTGGCGACCACATACGCGTCAAAATCATTGTTCAATGCGCCTTCGAAGTCTTGCTTGGCTTTTAAATCGCTATTTGCTAGGTAGTCGTCAAACTTTGGCGACTCTTCGCTGACACGTGTCATTAGAGCTTTGATTTTTTCCAGTCGCTCTTCAGCAGGCGCCACAGGATTGAACTTCAGTTCAACACACATGCCTTTTTGGATGGCATTGTTGGCAGCTTCTTTAATGTCATTGAAGTCCGATTCGACTCCTGTGAACTCAATAAAGAAGTCTTTGCTGCCATTAAAAAGCGCCTGTAAGTCATCAAAAATCTGCTCTACCCAAAGCTGCAATCTCTTGGAGCTGTATGCCGTGATGTTGGAACTTTCAGATGGCGCTTGGCCATTAATGAGAAACTCGGTTTCTACTAAGAAAGGGTTATGCGTTATAGCAATGTGATTCATAGTTAAGTCTCGTTTTTATATGAGATAAATTGGTTTAGTCAGACGGCGATTACGCTGCACCCATGATGAGAGCGTTCACCGTGCTTAAGCCGGTGTAGTCAACGAAGGCATTCAGCTCTTCTTTGCTCATCGAGGGGACTTTTCCTTTCGAAATTCTTGCAAGCCTTTTTCGCACATTTTTTTTCAGCACTTGGGGAGCGGCAGCCGCACTGTTGAAGTGGAAGGGGTTTTCTCGAAAACGCTCTAATTCAGTACGGAGGATATTTCGCTCGGCGCGCCCAAGATCAATGTGATTGAGCGACTTCTTCGCTATCAACGCAGACTGCGCCATGAGTGGTATGATTTTGGCCTTCTTGTAGCCAAAACCTTCAAGATATTTGTGTGCTAAATACACATAATGTTTAGCGGTCTCGCCTTTCTCTTCATCTAAAGCGTCTACTTTATTGAGTGCAAAGATGATGGATTGTTTTGGATTGATTTCTCGTATCGTGCGAATGATCTCCGCATCATCTGTTGTGCCAAGTTGCGTGGCATTGAGCACGTAAAGAATCGGACTTTTCGGGTAAGCCTTTATCGCACTAATAAACTGTTCCTTGTGGCGGTCGTCCCTACTGTTATTCGCTCCTGGAGTGTCAATCAGGGTGTAGCCAGCCAACATTGAATGCAATTTGCTCCCCGAATGAGGAATGACAACATCAAACGCACTGACTTCATCCGAACAGTTCCATGCCCTTATTTGCTCTGCGCAAAGTGTGTTGCTTGATGCAACGATGGAACCTGAGTGGGAATAAGCCTTTGCGCTCGGCTTCGCTTTGGCACCTACAGTTATGCGCGCGACTTTAGCTGTAGTCGCTTCATTGCCTGCTGGCAGTAGCTCTTTTCCGAGAAGCGCATTAATAAGTGAGGACTTTCCCGCACTCATTGATGCTGCTACGAGTATAAATTTAGTTTTTTTATTCATAACACTACGTTTCAGTTTCGTCGCTGGTTTGGGCTATCCAAGACGTTAGATTTTCTCGGATATAGTTATCGAGCTCGCTTGGAGAAATGACGCGAATGTTGGGTATCCAATATTGAACAATCGGGGCTATTTGGTTGTAGCTCCAAGCTGAGGAGGAAATGACGAGCGAGCCGTCCTGCCGCTTTTCGATGATTTTTTGTTTTGGTAGAAGGACTTTACGTTCAAAATAAAAAGCAATATCTCGCGACACTTCGAGGGTCACATTAAAGATGGGTTGTCCAAACCAAATACTGTCTTGTTCTTTGATTATATCGACAACTGACGAGTCATAATCAAAGTGTTCTTTTTGAATAGATACGAACTTGATGCGAGCAAGTGAGAACGTCTTTAGAGTGCCTTCGGATACGGCAGCCAAATACCAACTGCCATGGCTGTAAACCATCAGGTATGGTGAAACAGTTCGAGACTTATCTTTGTATAAGAAGCTAATGCTTCTTCTATTTTTAATCGCAGTTTCAAAGGTGCTATGAAGCGAAGAAATAAAGTCAGCCTCAAGTGGTTGCTCTTGAAAGTGATAACAGTCGCTGGTTGAGTCATTAATAAAACTGCGAAGAAACTGAGCAGCTTTAAGCGGTAGTGCTTTTTTAAGCCCAAGATCATCAATTAAGCGCACAAGATCTTGTTCGTTGTATTGACTTCGAGCGGACGCAGAAAGTTGGTAATTTCCTGTATCTGGACAACGTTCAAGAATGGTACACAGGCGGTCAAAATCTCTGCGTATTGTTTTTGTGCTGACCTGATGTTTTTCAGCCAAATCAGTAATGTTTAGTGACTGCCCGGCATATGCCATAGCAGTTATATCGGCTAAACGATTTGCAAGAATGTTGCTTTTCATAAATTAACGTAAATCACATGCTTGATAGATTACTACATAATGTACAGTAAGGTAGGGACAGGTGGTGTCTCGAGGAAAGTCGATTTGCTCACATTTTCCGGGCTAAATTTTGCATTGAAGACTATGTTCAATATCATCTAGTAAAGAAACCCAAGCCATTAGTTATTTTCAGAATTAGGTTTGTACTAAAGGGTATATAGCCTCCCCCCATATCTGATCAGCTCCATCCATCATGACTTCAATAACTATAGGTACAAGGCTGGAAAGTAAAGAGGTGCAATCACGCAGTTGTTCCCGGTTTGCCTGACTATTGTATGTTGCTCCACCGTGAAGCAGTTGATTTCTTAGAGTGTAAAGCCTTGAAAACAAGATACTCAAAACGGTAGTAGTATCTCCGCTCGCCAATGCATTATTTGCTGCCGCTTTAGCTCTAGACTGCTCTTGCTTCCATTTCTCCTCAGTGATTTGTCCAGATTGAAACTTCCAAAAAGCTTGAAAAATAAACTCATTGTTTAAGATCAACCTGATAGATGTTGAATATTGAGACCAGACGATTTCAGATAATTTTCTCGATGTATCTAAGTGCTCTATTTTTGCAAGAAACTCTTGATATAAACCACGTTCAGAAAAGTCTTGCTTTGCATCAAAATCCTGTGCGTAAGCTGCGTTGAACGCTATCCACAGGAAAATGAACTGAGAATCATAATCCTCACATTGCTCAGCTTTATTGAGCCAACTCAATGCTCGATGGACGCGCAATGAAAGCGCTTGTGGGTAAGAGTCTCGCTCCCGTCGATGACGTTCCTTAAGTTGCAGATACACTGAATAATTCCCCTCAAAAACACAACTCACTGTTGCATTATTAACTTTATTATGCAACTTGCTTTATTTGAAAGCATGAGTAATCCAGTGTTTTTTAGGTGTGACCGTACCTTTTAGCGTTGTGTTTCATTGCCAATTATTGTGTTCGCATAATGCTTGTACACTTAACACTTATTAAAAACGTCACTTGGGGAGTGCGAGACATTGTTTTTTGGTTTATGCCTAAAAATTTGTTAAACGTATGCTCGTAGGTCTTTCAATGTACACGATTATCTACGGGCATCGGTTATGATGTAGTAACTTTACAACGTAGAATTTAGATACTTACTCAAATATGCAGACTTTTGATGCAACTTTATGCGAACTTATTCTGCAAATATCTTCGTAACTATTTGAAAGCGCGTTCTGGCTATGCAGACTTACGTTGCAAGCATCACATATTGAAGCCTGCAATATATGTTCGCATAAATTGCAGGCTTTTTCGTTTTTCTTACCCAACAAAGCCTCCTAAGCAGGAGGCTGTCGGTGTTAGCTCGTGCTGTTAAGGCGTTTTAATCAGCCGGAAACGGGCATTGCGAATACGCTTAACCGTTTGTTCTTTCAACTGATTCTTCTTGACCTGTATATGACACAACTCGAGGATTAAACCAAATGCCATGGCAAAGTAGACGTAGCCTTTATTCACATGAATATCTAAACCTTCCGCCATCAGTAATCCGCCGAGGAGCACCAAAAATAGCAAGGCTAACGTTTTGAATCCTGGGTATTGAGTCACAAGATCGTTAATCTTCTCTGCCGTCAGGATCATGATAACCGCAGAGACCAAAATAGCCGCAACCATCACCGGAATTTCGGAGGTGAGTCCCACCGCTGTAATCACAGAGTCCATCGAAAAGACAGCATCCACCGCAACTATTTGCAACAAGACAACGGCTAATCCGGTTTTGACTTTCGTCGAATGTGCGGATTCAGTATGTCTCAACCAAGCCCAAAGTTCTTTTGTGCTCTTGGCCAAAAGAAATGCACCACCTAACAACATGATCATATCTCGCCCTGTTAGCGTCATGTACGTCGAAGTTAGTATTGGTTGCGTTAGGGACATAACCCATGAAATAGAGAAAACAAGCACAATACGTGTGATGACGGCTAAACCGATACCTAAGTTTCTGGCCATCTTTCGTTGGCTTTGAGGTAAACGTTCGCAGAGAACTGAAATAAAAACGACATTATCTATGCCGAGCACGACTTCTAGGAAAAGAAGCGTAGCAAAAATCGCTAAAATTTCGGGTTGTAGGAAGAGTTCTAACATAAGGATAGCTCCTCAGTTAGATAGGATAACGTGATGTAAGGTCGCCTAAAAGGGTCGGCCATGGTTTTTAACTACCTCTGCTATGTTGATTTGACCGTTGAAGTTAATCACCGCATGAAAAAGAGTTCAACTGGGGAATGTGTAACATTGTGTGAATATTTATGATTACCCATTAAATATCATTTCTAATTATTGAAAAGGCCTTTTCTATTTTATCGGTGGATGTTTTTACAAAGCCAAATAATAAGGAATTGCTATTATTTTGAGAGAAGTGTGACGAGGGATAAACTCCCACATCCGATAAGGCAAGCTTATTGGATAGAGTCAGTGTACATCCGGAAATATTTGCAGTGAGGTGTAATCCGCCTTGGCTAGGGATACGATATAAGCCATTTATATCATCGATGAGCTTAACAAGCTGGTGGTATTTTCGCCCTGTGCATGCGTGCTTGGTGGCGGGAATCATCTTATCCATGCGATCCGTCGCAATCAAGTCATCAAGATTTTGCGGTTTAACAACGCGGTGTATGGGTTGAGCACAGGTCAGTTTTCGTCAATGAGTGAGCAAAGGTTTATTGCAAAATCCTGCCCTGAGGGATCGCCAGATCATTTGACCAGATTCTTGATGATCAGAAGCGCCTTAGCATTGAGAAGCATGGCCAAGGCGATCTTCATGCACTACTCAAAAAAGAGAGCTATGAACGCGTGTGCTGATGTTGCTCCAAAAATCCGACTGTCCTTGTATTCTCTCGTCTATCGGCATCGCGCAGCGCTTTAATATCTTTGGATGGCGGTGCACCAAACAGGCGGCTGTACTCGCGGCTAAATTGGGATGGGCTTTCGTAACCCACGCGAAACGTAGTCGCCATCGCATCAAGATTTTCGGTCAGCATCAAGCGGCGGGCTTCACTTAAACGCAGTTTCTTCTGAAATTGCAGCGGGGTCATCGACGTCATGGCGCGAAAGTGGGTGTAAAACGATGACTTGCTCATCCCGGTGTAAGAGGCTAATTCGCCCACGCTCAGTGGTTTGACAAAGTTGCTTTTCAGCCATTCGATCGCTTTGGCAACCTGGTGGCTATGGCTCCCAGCGGTGACAATTTGGTTCAGGCGCGCACCTTGTTCTGAAGTGAGCAGACGATAGAAAATTTCTCGTTTAATCACAGGAGCGAGAATCTTGATGCTCGCGGGATCATCCTGCAATGCCATCAGACGTATGAAAGCATTCAACAGCGGTTCAGAGAGCTCGCCAACCGCTATCCCTTTTTGTGCTTCATTGCTGGAATTAAACGACAGCTCCGCCTCGGTGATGAGCTGTGAGATCTCCTGCAAGTCGAGTTCCATCACCAGTCCAAGGTAAGGGGAATCCTCACTGGCTTCCATGATGTTGGCAATAATAGGCAAATCAACGGAGGAGATAAGAAAGTGGTTTGCATCATAAACAAAACTCTCCTCGCCAAGTAAAACGCGCTTTTTTCCCTGTGCAATCAAACAAATGCTCGATTTATGCGTGTAGCTGGTTGGGGAAGTTGGTGATTTCCAGTGACTAAGGTGCACGCCCGGAATGGCGGTTTCAAACTGATTGGCGCTGGGCGTCCATTTTTCGATTTGTTTAGCGAAAACTTCAGTGGCTTGTGCCAAAGCATTTGAATCTTTCATTTAGGCTCCCTGTATGAGGTCACTGCCATTCGCGCGGATTCGGATGCTCGCACTGATAACGGATGCTTGTAGTTATAACAGCAAATGTGCGTTTGTAAAGAATATCAGGCAAGGAGAAGCCACGTAAATCTGCGACGTCACAGAGAGGATTTTTCCGTCTCGCATCAAGAAAAGGGCATTGTTCTTATCTTTTATTATTAATAATTAGATGCTTATTGATTGGTGTTTGCTCAGTGTTACCTTGAAAGAAGATTGATTTCCTTACGGTATATTGAACTTAGACTGGAAGAACAGGCAAGAATTAGCGTTGATTAGGCTAACAAGATTCCATAGATCGGGCGTACATTCAGTTCTAGTGAAGAGGAATCTGCAATGGCGGTCAAGGTCAATAACTCGCAGTGAGCGAACTTTTTGTATCACCGCCTGAATTTTTGCGTTAACCAAGAGTAACTGGAGTCAGTAATGAACAATGAAGCAAACACTTTTATTCCCGAAGAACTAAAAGCCGGCCTATTTACTGGCAGAGGGCTTTTTGATTTTGGTGAAAAAAACGTCGCGTATGCGGACTACTTCACCGGAACCAGTTACTTGGCTTTGCTCAACTTGCCGGGATTGATTGTTGTGAATGTGACTTTTGAACCCGGCTGCCGCAACTTTTGGCATATTCACCACAAAGGTGGGCAAATCCTGCTTGTGACGGCTGGCCGTGGTTGGTACCAAGAAGTGGGCAAACCCGCACAAGAACTCCATCCTGGCGATGTGGTGCACATTGCACCGGGCACTAAACACTGGCATGGCGCGGCCAAAGACAGTTGGTTTGCTCATGTCGCGATTGAAATTCCAGCAGAAGGCTCAAGCAACGAATGGTGTGAGCCCGTTTCTGACCAAGATTACAACGCCTTGCAATAAGCACCAACGATGAAAAAGTTACGCTATCGGTATGGTGCACTCACCTTGCTTAGCATATGCACGCTATTGTCTGCGAAAGCTATTGCTGCGACCCACGTCGGAGAACCCACGATGAAGATACGTTTTATTTTTAACGATCGCACGGTGACGGCAACACTGGAAGATTCACCGTCCACTCAGGATTTCCTTCGCCAGTTACCGCTGACCGTTGAGCTGGAAGATTACGCCCGCACAGAGAAGATTGCCTATTTGCCAAGTAAGTTAACCCGTGAGGGCGCGCCATCTGGTACCAGTTCAAAAGCGGGCGATATTTCCTACTATGCACCATGGGGGAATCTGGTCATATTCTATCGAGACTTCGGTTATGCCGCTGGCCTGATTAAATTGGGCCAACTCGATAGCGGACTTGAGCGTTTTACTGATAATGGATCAATGAAAGTGACTATCGAAAGGTTTGAATAACCCCGAAAGAGCAGTCTGAGAATTATTTTTCGCGCAGTGCTATGGGTATGATTTTAGTTTGTCAGGCATAGAAATTAACCGCGACTTTATTAAAATATAACACTGATTAAAGACAGATAATACTATTGATAAGTAATTCTTAGCCATAAATTTATTTTCGGAACATTTGGAATATTAGGTGTCGATAAATATTGTCTTTCTGTCGACACTACGTAATAAAATTGAAAATAGAACTGACTTTAAAGAGAAGAATCTCGTAATTTTTCATCAGGATTTTTTTATATTAAATTACTAATTAAACCGTATTTGATGATATTCAATGGCAATGTTTTTGTCATTTGGAATGTCATTAATAGGAGATTTAACAATGAATTCAAACAATAAAATGGCAATGAGCGAAAACGCAGAAAAAGCGCCAAATGCAGGACGCCGAGACGTCCTCAAATTAGCAGGCGCAGGTTTAGTAACATTAGGAGTAGCGTCTATGACATCAAATAAAGTGATGGCCCAATCAGAACTCAAACTCAGTGATGAGTGGGATAAAACATTTACTAAAAGCGATAAAGTAGAGCATAAAAAAGTCACCTTTAACAACCGTTATGGTATTACCTTAGCTGCCGACCTCTATCAACCAAAAAATGTCAGCGGTAAGCTTGCCGCTTTAGTATTAAGTGGTCCGTTTGGGGCAGTGAAAGAGCAATCCTCGGGCTTATATGCACAAACGATGGCAGAGCGCGGATTCGTGACTCTCGCATTTGACCCTTCTTACACGGGTGAAAGCGGCGGTGAACCACGCAACGTGGCATCGCCAGACATCAACACCGAAGATTTCAGCTCTGCGGTTGATTTCGTTGGCTTACTGCCGAATGTGGATCGTGAACGAATCGGCGTGATTGGCATTTGCGGCTGGGGCGGTATGGCTCTTAACGCCGTAGCAGTCGACAAACGGGTGAAAGCGGTGGCGGTTAGCACCATGTATGACATGACTCGGGTGATGTCAAAAGGCTATCACGATAGCGTAACACAAGAGCAGCGAGCCGCGGCGCTTGAGCAACTGAGCCAACAACGTTGGGCTGATGCCGAAAAAGGTCAACCAGCTTACGGCCCAGTGTCGCTTGAGCTGAAAGGCGGTGAGCCGCAGTTTGTGGTTGAGTATGCGGCGTACTACAAGTCACCTAAGCGCGGCTTCCACCCTCGCGCGATCAATTCCAACGCCTCATGGACCTTGACTACGCCACTTTCGTTTATGAACATGCCCATCCTAACGTACATCGCAGAGATCTCGCCTCGTCCGGTGCTGTTTATTCATGGAGAGAAGGCCCACTCTCGTTATTTCAGCGAAACCGCTTTTGAAGCGGCTGCAGAGCCAAAAGAGCTGATGATTATCCCGGGAGCCAACCACACCGATCTGTACGACCAGATGGATGTGATCCCATTTGACAAAATGACTTCATTTTTCCAACAACATCTGAGTAAAAGCTGAAGTTGACTTTGCGAGCCGATGACGAGATCGCGAGATGAATAGGTTGAAATGAACATTGTTTGATAGACAAATCATCTACCCCGAAAAACACCTGTATTGCTCCCCCCGAGTAATGCAGGTTTTTTGTTAAGTATCTTCTTGTGATCACACAACCATCATAAAAACTAATCTTTTATTCGTTAACAATTAGTTAATGCTTTGCCAATTATACGACATGCACTAAATTTAAATGCATATTGATCTAGTTTCCCATCGAAGTGCAAACGAAATGTAAGGATCGCTATTTTGTTAGACAAATTGAAAAAAAGCCAAGCTGCCCCCTCGCTTACTACGTTAGGTGCCTTTGCCGAACCCGCAATGGATGAGCTGCTTAAGTACTCATTACGGACTCAGCTTGAATCAATGCTCCAAAGCCAACTCAGCACGGCTGAACGCCAACGGCAGCTGCAAGAGAGTTTTGCTGAGGCAGCTGCGCTCGTATTGCAGGAGACGAAAGTTGAGCATCACACACTGACGCAAGCTTTCCAAACCATGTATAGCAACGCCTGCCAGTCTCTTTCTTTGGCTAAACTCACCCAAGAGGAACTAACCCGACAGTACATTTCGACGTCCGGGCTGGTGATGTCCCCGCTTAATGGTAAGCACACCATCAAAGATGTGTACCGAATCAAAGGCTTTGCGTGTGGAACAGACAAAGCTATCCAAAAAATGCTTGCCAACAAGCCACAGGTTAAAGTGCTTTATCCAGCTTGCGGCCCCTTTGCACCATTGCTGCTGCCTTTACTTGCTCACTACAAACAAAGTGATCGGATTAGCGCAGAGCAGCTTCAGGTGACACTAGTCGATATTCACCCCGGAGCGATTAAAGCACTCAATCAACTGATCGCGGATCTCGATATCGCAGACTACATTGAAGCCGTCGTGGCAGAAGATGCGACCCAATTTACGCCATCTCAAACGTTTGATCTCCTGATACTTGAAGCTATGCAGCATGGCTTTAGTCGGGAAGGGTTCCTCAGCATCGCGAAACATTTGGTTCAATATCTACATATTCAAGGTGAAATGATCCCCAAGCAGGTATCTGTGCGCGCCATGATGGTCATCGGGGAGACGGAATTTAACCAGCAATGGAAAAAAGCTGAGTATGCACATTCCAGCCATTGCCAACCAGAAGCGATAGATGATCGCATTGAGCTGGGAGAGATTCTTAACGTCAATAAAACCATGTTGCTCAAAAGCGAGATTTTTGAGCTAGATGGTGGAATAAAAATGCTGCAAGGCAACACCGTTGAGCTGCCTAAAGATGTGCCAGATATGGCTAAACGTATCCTCGCTATTTACAGCCATATCGATACATACGGAGATGCCATAGTCGGACAATACGACTCCGGCATCACCCATCCTAAACCCGACATGACTTTTTATGTGGATGCCAAGCCCAAAGCCGTTGAACACCCTTACTTTGAAGCGAAGGGAGGGGATAAGGTCTGTTTCTATTATCAATTAACCGGATTGCCAGGTTTTGTCGCCACCCATGGATGATTTCGATATGCAGCAAAAATACGTCGTTTTTACAGGAAGTTGTTACGCCTTACCCATCATCCAGATGTTGGCACAACAACATAAATTGGCGGGCGTGGTAGTGCCGGAAGGAGAACTAAATCCTGACTTACAGCAGCTACAGCGCTATCTGAGCGATCAATCGATCCACATTGCTCAGTATACTGCCAATGACAGCAGTGCTTTGATGGCACAACTCGATGCTTGGCAAGTCACGGATGGCGTGATCTATTTATTCAGGCACATTGTGCATTCCCCGCTGTGTCAGTTTTTCAACGGCAACTTGTACAATATTCATCCGGGCAAGCTGCCCGAGTATCGGGGCCCGATGCCTCTCTATTGGCAATTAAGAGAGGGTTTAGACACCCTTAGCCTCACCTTGCATCGCGTTGAGGCATCGACTGATTCCGGTGCGATAGGAATGGAGTTAGAGGTCCCATTTCACCCGTTTGATACCTTAACCAGTGCTCAGCAAAAAGCGTCACAAATGACGGCTAAGCTGATGTATGACTTTCTCACCGCGCAACAAAAGCAAAGTTTGGTTTGGCGTGAACAAGCATTAACTCCTAATAAAGTAGCGCGAGCAGTAACCCAAGATGATCTGCAAATTCGTTGGAACGTGCAAACGAGTCGCGAAATCGTCAATTTAGCGCGAGCAGGCAATCATGACTTCGGTGGTGCGATGTTGAGCTTGCCAAATGGTGTTACCAATGTTTTGCAAGCAAGCGCAATGGTGACTTCTTTAGTTGGTGTTGAGGCGGGAACCATTCTCGAAATCAGCCCACAACATGGGTTACAGGTGAAAACTTTAGATGGCGCGATATCAATAGATGTTATCGCCACAGCGCAAGGCGTGTTCACCGGTTATCGCTATGCGCAAATGGCTGGGCTGGACGCTGGGATGTCACTGCTCCAGCGCTCGTCGCCCTATGAGTAAAGAGACATCTAAGTACGATTCTTTGCGGCAGTGATAAAGCACGGAACGGTATTTAGTAATGTAGGAATGGAAAGTTTTAACCATTCATATCAATTATGTTGCGGGTTAGTTGTTTACCGTATATTCATATGTTAAAAGGAAGGTCAGTATGGCTACAGAACCGTATCTCGGTACGCTCACCGCCTTTGGCGGCAATTTTACAATTGAAAACTGGGCAGTTTGCTGGGGGCAAGTGCTTGCGGTCGATGAAAATGCAGCACTATTTTCGTTACTCGGTGATATGTATGGTGGAGATGCTCGCACCTCTTTTGGCTTGCCCGATTTAAGGGGGCGCAGTCCTGTTGGTATGGGAGTCATGCCGGGCGGTAGAAATTATCAATTGGGCTTACGTTTTGGCTTAGAAGACATAGCGTTGAACTCGTTACAATTACCAAAACACTCACATGCTGCTGTATTTGTGCCCTATGGTGGTAGTGGTGGTGTAACTGCCTCTTTACAGGCTGCAACTAACCCAGGGAATAGTTCAGAGCCAAGTGAAGGTGCTTATATATCTGCCAGCACAACTAGTGCAAATTTCTATAAAGCTGGTGGGTTATCTCCAGAACCAACATTGAAGGAGATATCTGGACTAGCGATAGACAGCTCTGGTGGTAGTGGTGGTACAGTTACTATTGGAGATAGTGGGCAGTCAAGTTCGTTCAGTATTATAAATCCACTGCAGGTTGTGAATTGGCAGATAGTGTTAGTTGGCATATATCCGTCACGTTCATAGTTGATATTTGTTCGTTTATAAGCGCTTCAGCCATTGTTATATGAAGGTGAGGCGCTGTGTTGATAATGTTAGACCTAGATTAGAAAAGTTGTTGCCTTTGTGTACTTGACCTAAATACAAAACAGTAAGTGTCTGAAGAAATAGGTAATACAACAAAACATTAAGGCAAAGGTTTTTCAGGGTTGGATGTATTCCCATATTAAAAGTGGAGTTAAAAAAGATGAAGTTGAAAAAAAGGACTGGTATTTCCGCTAAATTGTGTGTTGCTTATACAGCCTTGAGCTGCAGCAGTGCATTAGCAGAAACAATCGATTACTCCACTAAATCTAATACACCAGAGCAGGGAAATATTAGCCATTCAGGCGATTTCACTTACTTGTTAGATGCGGGGTATTCGGGGGATTCTTATACCTCCCAATCCGATATGCTGATATTCAATGGGGCTGGTGCTCTTTCGAATAATATGGTGCTAGGCACTGTGTCTGATGTTCAACTGGACAGAGCGTATAAATTTTACACGAGCAATAACAGCAATAACTTTAGTCTAGATTCTTTTATCATCTACACGAATACACCAACAAACACAAGTAACTATGAATTAACGATTGTCGGTAATGATGATTCTGGTACAGAATTCAGTGAAACCATATCAGTTCCTTCTTTTGACTCAAATGGGCAAAAATTCACAAAGAGACGAGGTTCAGATTACACTGATGCTCGATGGCAGAATGTAGATGAAGTACAATTCCACTTTAAAAATACAGCAACAAATGATTATGACACCCGATTTGTTATACATACGATTGTAACTGGTTCCGCCGTCGCGGCGAATACAGCCCCCGTGGTTGATTTAGACTCAACGTCTGGAAGCGATGACAACACTATTAGCTTCTCAGAAGGCGGTGGTGCGGTCAATATCGCATCAAATGTCGCTGTCACCGATGCTGATGGCGATACGATTAAAACCATCACCGTCAGTTTGACTAATGATCAAGATGGCGCCTCTGAAGGTTTATCAGTCTCAGCCGTAGCACAAGATGCGCTTGATGGAATATCAGGTTCTTCGGCGATATCGTTGCAAGATACCATCAGCATTACTGGGGCTACAGCAACCGCAAGTCAAGTGGCTACATTTCTTAAAGCAATTACCTACAATAACACCTCCAGCACCCCCAATACGACAGCAAGAACAATCACTGTTGTCGTCAGTGATGGTACTAATAGCAGTACATCACGTACCTCAACGATTAGTGTCTCAGATGTGAACGCAGCAAGTTCTACCGCTGCTAGTTTTAATACAACAACGGGCACGAACCTTTCACCTGCCATTACCTTTAGCAGCGACGATGAGACACTGACGATATCGAATAGTGCACACGCTGCAGGCTCTACCGCCGATGGCGGTGCAGGCACGGATACACTTGTTGTAACAACTGGCACCGATTTGTCGACTCTCACCTCTCTAACCAACTTTGAAACGTTGACGCCAGATAACGATGGCTCGCTCACCTTAACGGAAGCGCAGCATGAGAGCTTTACCACCATCAATGGAACCGGAACCAACCAATTTACCATTAGCAGTGCAGACGGTGATGGTGTGCTGTCGGGCGATGCCGACATCGAAACGTATGTTCTTAATGCCCCGTTAACTTTCACTTTAGGTGATGCAGCACAAAATGTGACAGGTGGCAGTAGTGCTATTACGGTTAAGACTGGTGCAGTAATTGCTTCTGGCACATTAACCGGCAGCACCAATAGCGATACTTTAGAGTTGGCAAATGGGGCGAATATTGCAGGTGCTACGGTAAGCACATTCGAAACCCTTTCATTAGACAGCGGCGCATCGGTCACGATGACAGAAGCGCAGCACGATAGTTTCAGTGCGATCAGTGGTGCAGGCACAGAACAGATCACTATTTCGACCGCAACCGATGGTTTTACTGCGGCAAGCAGTATTGAAACCTATGTGTTGGGCGCGGCGAACAGCGTCACCTTATCCAGTGGTAGTCAAAATATTACCGGTAGCAGCGGCAATGACACTATTGTTGCCGGCAGTTTAACTCTTACTGGTGCGTTAAACCCTGCAAGTGGTATAGATACACTGAGTCTCTCCAGTGGTGCTGATATCTCTGGTGCCACGATAGTTAATTTTGAAAACCTGACTTTGGCGGACAATGCTTCTGTGACCATGAAAGCCAATCAGCCTTCAAAGTTTGGAGGAACGATCACAGCACCCGGGTCAGAAACAATCACGATATCAGGTGATGGCAATTTCACGACCTTAGCCAATGTGGAAAGTTTTGTTGTTGGGGATGAAACAACTAACACCAGAACTATTACTCTTGCTACTGGAGGTGCATCGGTTTCCGCAACCTCGGGAACCGATGCAATCACATTTGACGCTGGCTCTCTGACCCTGACGGGCACACTTTCTGGTGAAAGTAGTGTGGCTGATACGCTCTCACTTTCAAACGGAGCGAATATCGCCGGTGGTACGGTAAATAGCGTTAACAATTTAACTCTAGCAAGTAGTGCAAGCGTGACCATGACCGCCGCTCAGCACCAAGCGTTTTCTGGCACAGTGACCGCGACGGGAAGTGAAACGATTTCCATCACTGGAGATGGTGATATCACCACCTTGTTTGACGTTGAGAATTATAGTCTGGGTGATGCGAGCAATAACACTCGGACGGTGACAATCAGTAATGCGACGACCAGTGTCACCGCAGATTCAAGTACGGATGCTGTCACGTTTAATGTTCAGGGCAGTGGCTACGCAGGAACACTGACGGGTGATTCGGGTGTGGGAGATACCGTGCTTGCATCAACAGGTGCCGATCTCTCAGGTGGTTCGTTCCTCAATATCGGTACGCTGAGTTTAGCCAGTGGTGCAACCGTGGCTATCGATGCGGCCAACGTCAGTGACTTTAGCACAGCAATTAGCGGATCCAGCGGCTCAGAAACGCTCAAGTTAATGGATGGCGGTACCTTCGACTTTTCAACCACTAGCGTATCTGAAATTGAAAACCTCGCTATTGGTACCAACAATAACTTCACAATTACGCTGACCGATAATTTTGATTCAAACGGCAATCCCGTAACCGTAACAAACGCCAGTGGCAGTGCGGTTGTGGGTAATATCAGTTTGAATGCCAGCGCCATGAGCGGCGATGCCTTGGTTATCTCCGCAACCGACTTTAATGGTGCCGATACTTTTGTCGGTGGCAGCGCGGCGGATACCATCAGACCGGGTGGTGGTACCGATTCAATGACAGGCAATGCTGGCAATGATAATTTTGTCGGCAGTGCGTCAAATCTCTCAGGCGACACCATTACGGATTTGAGCGTCGGCGATACTATCACGCTAACTGGTGTGACCGGGCTCAGTAAGAGTAATGTGCGTTTTAGTGGCAGCAATATTCTGCAAATCGATACCAATGGTACCGATTTCTCTAGCGTTGAAGTCGCGATCTCACTTTCGAATAGCCCAGCGGCTTCTTTAGATTTCACGGTTGCAGACAGCGGTAGCGATACCTTAATCACTTTTATTACACCGAATGACGCACCAACGTTTAGTGGCCTCAATGGCGGTAATACCTTTACCGAAAATGGCAGTGCCGTTGCTATTGATAACAACGCAACTGTTGCAGATACCGAGCTAGATGCACTCAATAGCGGCTTGGGTAACTACAACGACGCCACGCTAACCATTGCTCGAAACGGCGGTGCGAATAGCCAAGACATCTTTACTAATGGTGGGCTGCTCGGTGCGCTCGCTCAAGGTAGCAGCTTTACGTACAACGATACGACTGTGGGTACGGTGACCACTAATTCAAACGGAACGCTTGTTTTGCGCTTTAATAGCAACGCAACATCAGCGATTGTTGATTCAGTATTGCAGGCGATTTTCTACCAGAACAGCTCAGAAGATCCTGCTGCTAGCGTCACGTTGGACTTTACGTTTAATGATGGAACGGCCAACAGCACGGGCACCAATCAGGCCGTGGTCAACATAACGGCGCAAAATGATGCACCAACGGATATTTCGCTTTCAGCGACTTCGGTGAACCAGTCAGCAACAGGAAGCGCAGCCACAGTTGCGACCGCCAGTACCACCGATGTGGACAGTGCAGACTCTCACACCTATAGCTTGGTTGCGGCAAGCAGCAGTGCAAATGGGACCTGTAGTGCCAGCACGGGCAACGACAGTTTCCAATTCACAGGTAGTACCTTGCAAAGTAAAACGGCACTGACGCCCGGAAGTTACAGCATTTGCGTACAAAGCGATGACGGTACCACCACTTTCCAAGAGTCCTTCACCATTACCGTGGTGGATAACGTGGCGCCGGACGAGCCGTCCACACCGGATCTTGATGCTGCCTCTGATACAGGTGCATCGAATACCGACAACATAACCAATGACACGACGCCAACCTTTAGTGGTACTGCCGAAAGTGGCTCGACCGTTACCTTGTATAGCGACCAAGTCGGCGGTGGCTCAACCGTTATAGGCACTGGCACTGCAACCGGTGGTAACTGGCAGATCACGACCGACGCATTAACGGCAGGAGTGACGCATGCAATTACCGCCAAAGCGACGGATTCGGCAAATAACGTCAGCAGCAGTTCAAGTGCTCTCAGTGTAACGATTGACACCACGGCGCCATCCGCGCCAAGCACTCCTGATCTCGCGGCGAGCAGCGACACAGGCACTTCGAATACCGACAACATAACCAATGACACAACGCCAACCTTTACAGGATCAGGTACCACCGGTGACACCGTTACTCTCGTTTCCAATGTCGATGGCATCATCGGCAGCGCTGTTGTCAGTGGTGGCGTTTGGAGCATTACTGCAAGCTCAGCACTGACGGTAGGTGACCACACCATCACAGCGCGCGCAACAGACACAGCTGGCAATACCGCTGATAGCGCAAGTTTGGCTATTACGTTAGATACCTCAGTACCAACGCCCACCATCACTACGCCGATTGAAGGCGATGGTAAGGTGAACGCCGCGGAAGACAACGACGTGCTGATTGCAGGCACGGGCGCGGAAGCTGGCAACAGTGTCACGGTGGCTATTACCGACAACAGCAACACTGACAGCCGCACCGTAACCGCGGATAGCAGCGGTGATTGGACGATTGACAGCAGCGAGTTTGACGTCAGTGGTTTTAACAACGGTACCTTGACGGTCACGGCGAGCCAAAGTGATAGTGCAGGCAACACCTCAAGTGCGGCCAGCACGACGATTACGTTAGATAACGTGCTACCAAGCATTGGCATAAGCAGCGACAAAACGGCGCTGAAAGTGGGCGAAACGGCAACGCTGACCTTTACCTTGAGTGAATCAGCAACGGATTTTGCCGAAGCCGATGTGACCGTTGTTGGCGGAACGCTTTCTAACTTTGCAGGCAGTGGCACCAGCTACACCGCGACCTTTACCCCAACCGCCGATACGACCAGCACGGCGACCATCAACGTTGCGGCGAATACCTTTACCGATGTGGCAGGTAACAGTAACACCGCCGCGTCCTCGGTCAGCATAGCGATAGATACGTCGGCGCCAACGGTGACCATCAGTGACGACACAACGGGCACGGCCACGGGCGATGTACTCTACACCTTTACCTTCAGTGAAAGCGTGACGGGCTTTACCGTCGACGACATCACTGTGTCCGGTGGAACCAAGGGCACCTTCTCGGCGGTGAGTGGCACGGTCTACACCCTAGTGGTGACGCCAACGGCCAACAGCACCAGCAACCTCACGGTGGATGTGGCGGCCAATGTGGCGACAGACACGGCGGGTAACCCGAACAGTGCAGCGACGCAAAGTGTCCAAGTGGTCGATACGGCGTTGCCAAGCATTGGCATTAGCAGCGACAAAACGGCGCTGAAAGTGGGCGAAACCGCGACGCTGACCTTCACCTTGTCGGAAAGCAGCAGTGACTTCACGGCGGACGACATTACCGTGACGGGCGGCAGCTTGTCAGGCTTTACTGGCAGCGGCACTGGTTACACGGCAACCTTTACCCCAACCGCCGATACAACCAGCACGACGACCATCAACGTTGCGGCGAATACCTTTACCGATACAGCGGGCAACGGCAATACGGCGGCCACGCAAGTGACCATCAGTGTCGATACCCAAACGCCATCGGGCCACAGTGTGGCGTTTGGCGATACGCTGTACTCGAATGCGGAGAAAACGGCGGCATCATTTGGCTTTAGCAACGCGGAAGTGGGGGCCAGCTACAGTTACACTATCAGCAGCAACAATGGCGGCAGCAGCGTGACGGGCACAGGCACGGTGACTAGCGCCAGTGAGACCGTCAGCGGCATCGACCTGTCCAATCTTAATGACGGCACCCTGACGCTGTCGGTCATCGTCACGGACAGCGCGGGCAACAGCGCCTCGGCGGTGACGGCGAGCAGCGCACTCGACACCGTAGCACCAACGGTGACCATCAGTGACGACACAACGGGCACGGCCACGGGCGATGTACTGTACACCTTTACCTTCAGTGAAAGCGTGACGGGCTTTACCGTCGACGACATCACTGTGTCCGGTGGAACCAAGGGCACCTTCTCGGCGGTGAGTGGCACGGTCTACACCCTAGTGGTGACGCCAACGGCCAACAGCACCAGCAACCTCACGGTGGATGTGGCGGCCAATGTGGCGACAGACACGGCGGGTAACCCGAACAGTGCAGCGACGCAAAGTGTCCAAGTGGTCGATACGGCGTTGCCAAGCATTGGCATTAGCAGCGACAAAACGGCACTGAAAGTGGGCGAAACCGCGACGCTGACCTTTACCTTGAGTGAATCAGCAACGGATTTTGCCGAAGCCGATGTGACCGTTGTTGGCGGAACGCTTTCTAACTTTGCAGGCAGTGGCACCAGCTACACCGCGACCTTTACCCCAACCGCCGATACGACCAGCACGGCGACCATCAACGTTGCGGCGAATACCTTTACCGATGCGGCGGGCAATGGCAACACGGCGGCTACGCAACAGAGCATCAGTGTCGATACCCAAACGCCGTCGGGCCACAGTGTGGCGTTTGGCGATACGCTGTACTCGAATACGGAGAAAACGGCGGCATCATTTGGCTTTAGCAACGCGGAAGTGGGGGCCAGCTACAGTTACACCATCAGCAGCAGCAATGGCGGCAGCAGCGTGACGGGCACAGGCACGGTGAATAGCGCCAGTGAGACCGTCAGTGGCATCGACCTGTCCAATCTTAATGACGGCACCCTGACGCTGTCGGTCATCGTCACGGACAGCGCGGGCAACAGCGCCTCGGCGGTGACCGCGAGCAGCGCACTCGACACCGTAGCACCAACGGTGACCATCAGTGACGATACAACGGGCACGGCCACGGGCGATGTGCTGTACACCTTTACCTTCAGTGAGAGCGTGACGGGCTTTACCGCCGACGACATCACCGTGTCCGGTGGAACCAAGGGCACCTTCTCGGCGGTGAGTGGCACGGTCTACACCTTGGTGGTGACGCCAACGGCCAACAGCACCAGCAACCTCACGGTGGATGTTGCGGCCAACGTGGCGACGGACACGGCGGGTAACCCGAACAGTGCAGCGACGCAAAGTGTCCAAGTGGTCGATACGGCGTTGCCAAGCATTGGCATTAGTAGCGACAAAACGGCGCTGAAAGTGGGCGAGACGGCAACGCTGACCTTTACCTTGAGTGAATCAGCAACGGATTTTGCCGAAGCCGATGTGACCGTTGTTGGCGGAACGCTCTCTAACTTTGCAGGCAGTGGCACCAGCTACACCGCAACCTTTACCCCAACCGCCGATACAACCAGCACGGCGACCATCAACGTTGCGGCGAATACCTTTACCGATGCGGCGGGCAATGGCAACACTGCGGCTACGCAAGTGACTATCAGTGTCGATACCCAAACGCCGACGGGTCACAGTGTGGCGTTTGGCGATACGCTGTACTCGAATGCGGAGAAAACGGCGGCGTCATTCAGTTTTGGCAACGCGGAAGTGGGGACGAACTACAGCTATACCATCAGCAGCAGCAATGGCGGCAGCAGCGTGACGGGCACAGGCACGGTGAATAGCGCCAGTGAGACCGTCAGTGGCATCGACCTGTCCAATCTTAATGACGGCACCCTGACGCTGTCGGTCATCGTCACGGACAGCGCGGGCAACAGCGCCTCGGCGGTGACCGCGAGCAGCGCACTCGACACCGTAGCACCAACGGTGACCATCAGTGACGATACAACGGGCACGGCCACGGGCGATGTGCTGTACACCTTTACCTTCAGTGAGAGCGTGACGGGCTTTACCGCCGACGACATCACCGTGTCCGGTGGAACCAAGGGCACCTTCTCGGCGGTGAGTGGCACGGTCTACACCTTGGTGGTGACGCCAACGGCCAACAGCACCAGCAACCTCACGGTGGATGTTGCGGCCAACGTGGCGACGGACACGGCGGGTAACCCGAACAGTGCAGCGACGCAAAGTGTCCAAGTGGTCGATACGGCGTTGCCAAGCATTGGCATTAGTAGCGACAAAACGGCGCTGAAAGTGGGGGAAACCGCGACGCTGACTTTCACCTTGTCGGAAAGCAGCAGTGACTTCACGGCGGGCGACATTACCGTGACGGGCGGCAGCTTGTCAGGCTTTACTGGCAGCGGCACTGGTTACACGGCAACCTTTACCCCAACCGCCGATACAACCAGCACGGCGACCATCAACGTTGCGGCGAATACCTTTACTGATGCGGCGGGCAATGGCAACACGGCGGCTACGCAACAGAGCATCAGTGTCGATACCCAGACGCCAACGGGCCACAGCGTGGCATTGAATGACACTACCTATAACGCCTCGGAGGCGAGTTCAGCGAGCTTTACCTTTAGCGGTGCAGAAAGTGGCTCAGCCTTTAATTATGTATTAAGCAGTAATGGCGGTGGCACTGATGTAACAGGTTCAGGCAGTATCAGTACAGCGGATCAGCTCGTGAGTATTGGTGACATCAGCAGCCTAAATGATGGCACCCTAAACTTGTCGGTGACTGTTACTGACGATGCGGGTAATGCAGCAGCACCTGTACTAGCTACCGCTACACTCGATACCACTCAACCAACAGTGAGTATTAACAGCGACAAGTCGGCGCTCAAAGCTGGCGAAACGGCAACACTCACGTTCACTTTGAGTGAGTCGTCGAGTGACTTTGCCGAGTCGGATATCACCGTCAGTGGCGGCAGCCTGTCCAACTTTGTGGGCAGTGGTAGCAGCTACACCGCCACCTTTACGCCGGATGTCGACAGTAACAGTGCAGCGACGATTAACGTGGCGGCAGATGTCTTTACCGATGCGGCGGGGAATAGCAACACTGCTGCGTCTCAACTGTCTATGAGCGTTGATAGCTTAGTGCCGAGTGTGACTATCTCGAGTGATAAATCGGCGCTGAAAGCGGGCGAAACGGCGACCATTACCTTTACCTTAAGTGAAGCGTCGACTGATTTCACTGAGTCGGATATCACGGTCAGTGGCGGCAGCCTATCTGGTTTTGCAGGCAGTGGTAGCAGCTACACCGCGACCTTTACACCAGCGGATGAGAGTACGGCGAGCGGCACCATTGATGTTGCCACAGGCACATTTACCGATGCCTCTGGTAACAGCAACAGTGCAGCAACACCAATTTCCATCAGCGTCGATACTGTGCTTCCAACCGTCAGTATCACTAGCACCAGCGATGCGCTGAAAGCGGGTGAAACGGCAACGCTTACCTTTACTTTGAGTGAAGCAGCAACGGATTTTGCCGAAGCCGATGTGATCGTTGCTGGCGGAACGCTTTCTAACTTTGCGGGCAGTGGCACCAGCTACACGGCCACCTTTACACCTGCAGAAGAGAGCACTGAGGATGCAACCATTGATGTTGCCGCAGAGAAGTTTAGCGATGCGGCTGGCAACCTCAATACGGCAGCAACTCAGTTGTTGATTTCAGTGGATACGGGGATCCCGACTGGACATAGCATCAGCATTGATCAGGAGAGCATTAACAAAACCAACGAACAGGCAATGAGCTTTACCTTCGCAGCAGCGGAAGTGAACGCGATGTTCACTTACAGCGTGAGCGACGGTACCACGACCATTGACGGCGCGAGTCAAACCATCACCTCTGAAACGATGCAAGTCACGGGCATTGACGTCACAAGTTTGCAAGAGGGGACGTTGACAGTCAGCGTGGTGGTCACCGATGCCGCAGGCAATGCCTCTGATGCGGTGACAGATACCGTAACTAAACGCTACGATGTCGCACCAACGGTGGTTGATGACAGCTTCTCGACGGAGGAAGATACGGCGAAACAATTTGATCTGTTAGCCAACGATTCCGACATTAATGATGACATGGTCGCTTCTTCTGCGATGGTGAAAACGCCACCAAGTAAAGGTCAGGTGTCGATCAGCAACGGCGTTGTTACCTACACGCCAAACAGCAATGAGACAGGCACGGACACCTTTACCTATACCGTGAAAGATGCCCTGTTACTGGAGTCTCAAGAAGCGACAGTGACCGTCACTATCAGTGCCATCAATGATGCGCCAGTGGCGAAAGCATTGACCATCACTACCGACGAAGATACCGCCAGCGCGGCGCTCAGTGTGCGTAGCCAAACGACGGATGTGGAAGATGGCATCCCAACGGGTGATTTGGCATTGGTGAGCTTGCCTCAAAAAGGACAAGTGACCATTGATCAAACTGCAGGCACTTTTGTCTATACGCCGAATGCGAATGAAAATGGCAGCGACAGCTTTACTTACACTATCGCCGATAGTGAAGGCAGCGTTTCGCTTGCGGCGACGGTCAGCGTGAATATCGGTTCCGTCAATGACGCCCCCGTGGCGTCGGCAGACACGCTTACCTTTGATGAAGACGTCACCTCGACACTCGATGTTTTAAGTAACGACAGTGACATCGAAGATGGGTCATTCACCGCGAGCAGTATTACCTTGCAAGATCTTGGTCAAGGCGAGGGGGTATATAGTTTCGCTACGGTGAGTGTCAACGCCGATGGCACCTTGAACATTGTGCCGGCAGCAAACGTGAATGGTCAGCATAGCTTTACCTACACGCTGACCGACAGTAGCCAGGCGGTTTCAGCGTCGGCAACCGTCACGCTCAATATTACGCCGGTCAATGATGCCCCCGTAGCGGTTGATAACAGTGCGCAGCTACTGGAAGAAGGCTCGTTTGAAGTCAACGTATTGGGTAACGATAGCGATGTCGATACGGGAGACAGTTTTGATCTCACCAGCGTTAAAGTGGTCGATGAGCCCGCCCATGGTCGTGTAAGCGTGACGGCGTCAGGCGCGATTGTCTACAGCCCTGAAGAAAACTACTTTGGCGAAGACAGTTTCACCTACACAGTGGCAGACGCAGCAGGCGCAGTCTCTAACGTTGCGACAGTGACCATGACGGTCACACCCGTTAACGATGCACCAATGGCGCAAGCACAGTCACAAACATTGGATGAAGATAAGAGTTTGGTGATCACGCTGGTTGGTTCAGACATTGATAACGATGATGACACTCTGCAGTACGTTATCACTGAACCAGTTAGCCATGGTGTGCTAGAACAATTGACCAACAACAGTTGGCGTTACACACCAGAAGCGAACTTCAATGGCTCCGACTTCTTCTTGTTCAAGGTTAACGACGGTGAACTGGACTCAACGGAAGTGCGTGTCGATCTGACCGTCAATGCGGTCAACGATACACCCACTGCTACCGATGTCAGCGCGACGGGAGAGGAAGAAACACCACTCACCATCACCTTAGATGGTAGCGATGTAGAAAGCTCGTCGTTGAGCTATCACGTTGCAACAGCGCCAGTCAACGGTAGCGTGACCATCACGGGTAACCAAGCGGTCTACACGGGTAACAGCAACTTCTTTGGTCAGGACAGTTTCACTTACCGCGTCAGTGACGGTGAACTCACCTCTGAAGCGGCGTTGGTGACCATTACGTTGAGTAACGTCAATGACGCGCCAGTGATTAGCGGTAGCCCATCAACGCAAGTGGATGAAGATAGCGCGTATCAGTTTGTGCCTCAGGCATCGGATAATGACCCTGCCGATACACTGACCTATTCGATTGCTAACAAACCATCTTGGGCGGCATTTGACACGGCCACAGGCGCACTCTCTGGCACGCCAAGTAACAGTGATGTGGGTACGCATGCGGGTATTGTGATCAGCGTGTCCGATGGTCGCGTTTCGGCCTCGTTGCCAGCGTTTGCGATTACCGTGAATAACGTTAACGATGCACCGGTTATCTCCGGTTCACCAGCAACGCAAGTGAATGAAGACAGCGCTTATCTGTTCACACCGCAAGTGTCTGATGTTGACAGCCAAGCCTTCACCTTCAGTATCACGAATAAACCTGCTTGGGCGAGCTTTGATGCAGCAACAGGTACGCTTAGTGGTACGCCATCGAATGATGATGTTGGCACCTATGCGGGGATTGTTATCACGGTTTCTGATGGCTCAGCCACAGCCACACTCAATACCTTCAGTATTGTGGTGAATAACGTCAACGACGCGCCAAGCATCAGTGGCACTCCTGCGCTGACGGTCAACGAAGACAGTGCGTACCGTTTTGCGCCGCAGGCAGGGGATGTGGACAGTAGCAGCTTGAGCTTCTCTATCAGCAACAAACCAACTTGGGCGAGTTTTAACACGGCAACCGGTGTACTCAGTGGTACGCCAGCCAACGAACATGTTGGCACCACGGAGAATATTGTTATTACCGTCTCCGACGGTGAGCTCAGTACGTCTCTCGCAGCGTTTAACCTCACGGTTATTAACGTCAACGATGCGCCAGTGGCGGTCAACGACAGCTTTGTCTTCACTGAAAGCAACGATGGTATCTATCTGCTTGATGTGCTGAGCAATGATAGTGATGTTGACCAAGATACGTTGCAACTGGATTGGGTAAAAGCGACCTCAGGAAGCGCAACGATGGTTGGCAGCCAAATCCAACTGGTGACGAGCGCGATTGGTACCGTGACGGTGCAGTATGGTGTGAAAGATGGTAACGGCGGTAAAGCAACCGCGAAAGCGACCGTGACCATTAACAGCGCGAAATTGGATGCGCCAACCATTACCGCACCAGCCGATGTGGAAGTGAATGCGACCTCACTCTTTACCAAAGTGGCGTTGGGGACCGCGATCGCCGAAGACAGCACGGGTAAACCATTACCGGTCTCCTTGGTCGACAACAATACCTTCTTCCGTCCTGGGGCCAATACGGTGTATTGGCGTACCCAAGACTCGCAAGGTAATGTGGCCGAGGCAAGTCAAACCGTGATTGTGCATCCGCTTATCAGCATTTCCAAAGATGCACAAACCACTGAAGGTACGAACCACTCAGTCTCTGTGTACCTCAACGGCCCTGCGCCGAGTTACCCAGTGGTCGTGCCTTACACGGTATCGGGAAGCACGGACAGCAGTGACCATACTCTCGCCTCGGGTGAAGTAGTGATTACCAGCGGAACCGAAGGCAAGCTTTCTTTTGCTATCTTGAATGATGGACAGGGTGAAAGTGCAGAAACCTTAGTGATCGACTTGGACAACACGCTCAACCTCGGCAGTAAACGTCGTTATACCTTGACGATTTTTGAAGAGAACGTGGCACCTAAAGTCTCGGTCAATGTGTCTCAGGCGGGAGAGCAGCGTAGCAAGATTGAAAATGGCACGGAGTTGGTGACCATCACCAGCAGTGTGACGGATGCTAACGCGTCTGATACCCACACCTTTGCATGGAGTAGTAGCAACGACGCGCTCAATCAAGCGATTGTAGGCCAGACAGGCAGCGACACACTGACCTTCTCGCCGCAAACGCTCAGTTCAGCAATTTACACTCTGCAACTGACGGTCACTGACAATGGCACACCACCGCTTTCAGTCACCCACGATGTCTATCTGGAAGTGGTTGAAGCACTGGCAGTACTTGGTAGTGAAGACAGTGATGGCGACTTGATTCCGGATGACCAAGAAGGCCACAGCGACAGCGACGGTGACGGCATTCCTGATTATCTGGATGCCATCTCTGACTGCAACGTGATTCAGCAAACGGTAGCAGAGAACGACAGCTTCCTTATTGAAGGTCAACCTGGCGTTTGTTTGCGCAAAGGTGTCACCATCGTGGAAAACCAGACAGGTGGAGCGCGCTTGCTGGATAATGAGCTGACAGTCGACAACGAGGCGGACAACATTGGCGGTATTTTTGACTTTGTGGCGACCAACTTGCCACAACCCGGTCAGAGCTATCAATTGGTGATGCCGCAGCGCCTGCCTGTTCCGGCGAATGCTGTTTATCGTAAGTTCCGAGCTGATGTGGGCTGGGTCGATTTTGTTGAAGATGCTGACAACTCGATTGCGTCTACTTCCGGTGAAGCGGGCTACTGTCCGCCTCCGGGAGACAGTGCATGGACGCCGGGCTTAACTGAAGGCCACTGGTGTGTGCAACTTACCGTCCAAGACGGTGGGCCGAACGATGATGACGGCATGGCAAACGGCAGCGTGGTTGACCCAGGTGGTGTTGCCGCTCGCGCCAGCAGCAATGCGCTGCCACAGGCAAGTGACGATACTGCCGTGGTCACGCGCAATGGCAGCGTGGTGATCGATGTGCTGAGTAACGACACGGACGCCGACGGCGACAGCTTAACCTTAAGCAGCGCTTCGGTGGATATCGGCAGTGTCAGCGTGGTGAACAATCAGTTGAGTTACACCACCCAGTCACAGTTTTTCGGTGTGGCGACCATTACCTATAGCGTGACAGACGGTAATGGCGGTACGGGGACGGCAAAAGTGACGGTCAACGTACTCAACAATCAAAATCCGCGTGCAGAGGATGATGTGGTTGAAACCAACGACCGCACACCAGTCACGATTAATGTCCTGTCCAATGACAGTGATGTTGATAATGACGCGCTGACGTTAGTGTCAATTCAAGCTCAGCATGGACAAGTGGTGAAAAACGCTGACCAAACGGTGACCTACACGCCGAGCTTGGGCTTTGAAGGTACGGATGTTCTCACCTATGTCATCCAAGACAGCCAAGGTCTGCAAGATACAGGCAAGGTGACGGTAACGGTGAAACTAGTGAAAGATGTCGATGTATCAAACAGTTCAGGAGGTCCGTTAGGCGGTATGGCATTAATGTTACTCACTCTCGCTGGCGCGTTGCGTCGTGTTGGCAAAAAGGGCTGGTTGGCACTGCTGGCTGCGCTGAGTTTTAATTCTCAAGCGGCTTGGTATCTCGATGCGCAGATGGGCGTCAGCCATGCCGATGAGCGCAGCGCTGTTAGCATGGCGGATGTGGTCTCAACCGACGATAACGGCTTCTACCGTTCGATTGGCTTGGGGTATCAGTTAGATGAAAAGTGGTCAGCGATGCTGCGCTATGTGGATATGGGAGAGGGGAGCGCGACGCTACGTGGCGCGACCACTTCGCCACAGGAGTACCATCAAAGTGTGGCGAGTGTCTCGCCCATTTTGGCCAGCGGTGTCGGCTTAGAGGTGGGCTATCAATTTTGGCAACGTGACGCTTGGCATGCCAAAGCCAATCTCGGTGGCCTATTTTGGAATGCGGATATTGAAAGTACCTATCAAGGTAGCACCATTAAGACGGACATTGACGGCTTTAATGGTTATGTAGGGGCTGAAGTGGGGTATGCGCTTTCGGAGAAATGGGGTCTTGGCTTGCAGGCTTCACGCTATTTTCTGCGAGAAAACGATGTGGATACTATCGCGATACAACTCACTTACCGCTGGGCTCAATAGCAAGGTTTAGCGCTAAATGCTATACACTGGAGAGCATGCCAACCCAATGGCATGGTCTCTAGAAGGAAAACGTATCGATTAGGGGAGGAACTGGAACGTTCCTCTTTTTGTTTCATATTTCAAAAATTTAAACACCGCTGGCGTGAGCTCAAGTTTCTTGCTACGGTCTTCACCGATTTTATGAAGGTCATGATTGCAGCATGAGCACTGCTTTTCATGGTCGTCTAAATTGAGCTCGATAACTTCACGAGGCAATGTCTTTGGCAGTGGCTTGCGTTTTCCACGCCTTTTCGTTGTGGAGGTTGTTGTGACCTCACTGCCAAAAGACTTCGCGATAATCACGCTGCATACACCTCGAGACACTATCTCCCTGTTTGATTTTTATCCCTTCCCAACTGACAACCAATGCGAGACAAGCAATATCAGTTTATTAATAAATTGTAAAAACAAAAACACATGCTATAAGTTACATACAAAACATTTATTAATGCTATCAATCCACACTTTATGTAGACAACATCAATGGAGCTTGAAAGCACCAGATCTTCATAAGAAAAAGCCAACATATCCTACTCTTCAGGAGCCTATATGATCATTTCGCAAGCACTTGTTAATAGTGCACGTCAGTTTGTCTTTGGAAGTTTATTTGCATATGGTGTTTCGTTCTTTATCTCTTCATCCGCATTTGCACTCGAAAACTGGAAGAAAGTCGAACGACTCACGCCATCAGATGAAGTGACAAATGCTGATGAGCTGGTCTTTAAAGTCACGTTTGTCAATGCGCATACCGTTGCACCAACTGCCAGTGACTTTACGATACTAGGCGATGAGAAAGACACTGACAACAACACAACTGTTGACACAGGTAGTAAAACAACCGCATCAGTCACACAAGTCACCGTCGACTCGGGTAACAGCTCTATTTACCATGTTACGCTCTCTGGAGGTGACCTTGCCAGCTACAATGGTGTTGTCTCATTGTTACCGGCGAGTAACCGTATTAAACCTGAAGTATTTGAGGCCTACTATGTTAGTAATGGCACAACGTTGCCTGCTTCAGATAAACTCATGGTATTTGACTACGCCGACCAAACAAGTGAATTGAGTAATGGTAACTTTGGTGCAACCGCAGCAGAAGCCAGAGCGAATGCTGATGCAATGTGCAAAAGTAAATTTATACGCAAGCATAGCCGTTTAAACAATATAATTGATAGTTCGGCGCCAACCGCTGTAAGTAATGGACCCGTCAACGCACACGCTGTTATGTCATTCACTGCATCAGATGATATTGCCAGCCTTGACACCAATTACAGTATGCCTAGTGTCAATGTCTATAATACCGGTGGCACAAAACTGGCAGATACAGATTGGGATGATTTTGTTAATGGAACATTGAGCTCTCTTAACAGTAATGCGCCAGATATATTAGAATCTTCAGGTAACGTTAAATACTTTTGGAGCTTTTCAGCATCCAATGGCACTCTAAGTACCGCAAGCAGTTGCTCAGGAGGTACTTCATCCTCAAGTAGCGTCAAAGGAATAGTCAATCAAAATGGCAGTTGGTACGCATTAATTGGTAGTATCCCCTGTAATAACGCTATCAACTTTATCTGTGTTGCATGGCATGAGTCAGCCTATCTAGATGCTAATATCTCCAATACTGCGCCTACGATTAGTAACTTACCAGCAAGCTTTACTGTGACAGAAGATATCGCGACAACGATTGATCTCTCCGCAGTAACGTTAGCTGATGGAGAAGATGACAACTTATCAGTCACCTTAGCGCTGGACAGCGGCACCATCGCAAGCACTGATGGCAATGGTACAGTAAGCAGCGTCACAATAGCTGGAAGTGGTACCGCAAGTATGACATTAAGTGGGTCGGTGGCTGCACTTAATACCTATCTCGATGTGACGACTAAACTCAACATTACCACAGCAACAGACAACACAACGGCGATGACGCTTACGGTCACACCGAATGACGGCACCGTTGATGGTAATGCAGCAACCAGCACAGTGAACGTAACAGCTGTCAACGATAAACCAACCTTTACTTCCACAGCGGTTACAGCTTCAAACGAGGATTCAGTATATAAATATTCAATAACTACCAGCGACCCAGATAAAGATAGTGTTACCATTTCAGTCTCGCCGAATACCCCGCTTCCTAGCTGGTTAAGCTTAAACACAAGCACAGAGGCAACGGTGTCGACCCTTGCAGGTCAAAGTTCGGGCTATGCAGATGGTACAGGCACTGCCGCCTCGTTTAAATCGCCGTATGACGTGGTAACCGATAGTAACGGTAACGTGTACGTCGCTGACTATGGTAACCATGTTATCCGTAAAATAACCCCTGAAGGGGTAGTCACGACGCTAGCTGGGTCTGGAAGCGCAGGCTCTGACGACGGAACAGGAAGCGCAGCTTCGTTTAACTTCCCTAAAGCCGTTACGCTAGATTCATCTGGTAATGTTTACGTTGCAGATTCTTCTAACAATACTATTCGTAAAGTTACGCCAGCTGGTGTGGTAACGACCTTTGCTGGTAGCGGCACCTACGGTAGCAATGATGGAACGGGTACAGCTGCAACCTTCGCAGCACCAACTGGGATTACTATTGACAGCAACGGGAATCTTTATGTCGTAGAAACAAATCCTCATATTGTTCGTAAAATTACTCCTGCAGGTGTCGTAACCACCTTTGCAGGTAGTAAAAATTCGTCAGGATTTACGGACGCAACTGGAACATCTGCAACATTCAACTTCCCTTATAATGGTGGCAGTAATAGCAATAACGACCTATTTATTGCTGACCGCAATAATCACGCTATTCGTAAAATAACTTCAGCAAGTGTTGTGACCACTTTTGCAGGCACAGGTTCTGCAGGGTCAACAAACAGTACAGGAACGCAAGCTAGCTTTAATAAACCTTATGATGTAGCAGCAGATAGAGCAGATAACCTTTACGTAACTGAGCAAGCTGCGCACACCATTCGTAAAATCACCAGTACTGGAGTGGTAACAACCTATGCAGGAAGCGCAGGGGCTTCAGGAAATACCGACGGCCTAGCTAGTGTGGCACGCTTTAGTCAACCCTATGGTATTGCAGTAGACAGCAATGGCATCGTTTATGTTGCGGATACAGGCAACCATCGTATTCGCAAGATATCACCAGTTGGAACGACCTTAACGGGCACGCCTACCCATGAAGATGTTGGCGAACACTATGTTTGTTTAATTGTTTCCGATGGTACTGAGACCAGCGAGCAGTGTTTCACCATTACCGTTGTGGATAACGTGGCGCCGGACGCGCCTTCCACGCCGGATCTTGATGCCGCCTCTGATACAGGCTCATCTAATACCGACAACATTACCAATGACACGACGCCAACCTTTAGTGGTACTGCCGAAAGTGGCTCGACCGTTACCTTGTATAGCGACCAAGTCGGCGGTGGCTCAACCGTTATAGGCACTGGCACTGCAACCGGTGGTCACTGGCAGATCACGACCGACGCATTAACGGCAGGAGTGATGCATGCAATTACCGCCAAAGCGACGGATTCGGCAAATAACGTCAGCAGCAGTTCAAGTGCTCTCAGTGTAACGATTGACAACACGGCGCCATCCGCGCCAAGCACTCCTGATCTCGCGGCGAGCAGCGACACAGGCACTTCGAATACCGACAACATAACCAATGACACAACGCCAACCTTTACAGGAACAGGTACCACTGGTGATACCGTTACTCTCATTTCCAATGTCGATGGCACCATCGGCAGCGCTGTTGTCAGCGGTGGCGCCTGGAGCATTACTGCAAGCTCAGCACTGACCGCAGGTGACCACACCATCACAGCGCGCGCAACGGACACAGCTGGCAATACCGCTGATAGCGCAAGTTTGGCGATTACGCTGGATACCTCAGTACCAACGCCCACCATCACCACGCCGATTGAAGGCGATGGCAGGGTGAACGCGGCGGAAGATGGCGACGTGCTGATTGCGGGCACGGGGGCGGAACCGGGCAACAGCGTCACGGTCATCATTCACGATGGGGCCAGCAGCCTGAGCCGTACGGTCACCGCGGACAACGCTGGCAACTGGACGATTAGCGGCAGTGAGTTTGATGTCAGTGCGTTTAACAACGGCACCTTGACGGTCACCGCGACCCAAAGCGATGCGGCGGGCAACACCTCGAGTGCGGCCAGCACCACCATCACGTTAGATAACGCGCTGCCAAGCATTGGCATTAGCAGCGACAAATCGGCGCTGAAAGTGGGGGAAACCGCGACGCTGACCTTCACCTTGTCGGAAAGCAGCAGCGACTTCACGGCGGACGACATCACCGTGACGGGTGGCAGTTTGTCGGGCTTTACCAGCAGCGGCGCCAGCTACACGGTGACCTTCACGCCGGATGTTGATCGCACCGAGCCGGCGACCGTCGATATCGCCGCCAATACCTTCACCGATGCGGCGGGCAATAACAACACCGCGGCCACCCAGTTGAGCATCAGCCTAGATACCGCGCTGCCGAGCGTGACGATTGCCAGTGACAAGTCGAGCCTGAAAGCGGGTGAGACGGCGACGCTGACGGTTACCCTGAGCGAGGCCAGCAGTGACTTCAGCGCCGGTGACGTCATCGTGACGGGCGGCACCCTGAGTAACTTCACCGGCAGCGGCACCAGCTATACGGTGACCTTCACGCCGGATGTTGATCGCACCGAACCGGCGACCGTCGATATCGCCGCCAATACCTTCACCGATGCGGCGGGTAATAACAACACCGCGGCCACCCAGTTGAGCATCAGCCTAGATACTGCGCTGCCGAGCGTGACGATTGCCAGTGACAAGTCGGCGCTCAAAGCCGGCGAAACGGCAACACTCACGTTCACTTTGAGTGAATCGTCGAGTGACTTTGCCCAGTCGGATGTCACCGTTTCTGGCGGCAGCCTGTCCAACTTTGCGGGCAGTGGTAGCAGCTACACCGCCACCTTTACGCCAGATGTCGACAGTAACAGTGCAGCGACGATTAACGTGGCGGCAGATGTCTTTACCGATGCGGCGGGAAATAACAACACCGCGGCCACCCAGTTGAGCATCAGCCTAGATACCGCGCTGCCGAGCGTGACGATTGCCAGTGACAAGTCGAGCCTGAAAGCGGGCGAGACGGCAACACTGACGGTTACCCTGAGCGAGGCCAGCAGTGACTTCAGCGCCGGTGATGTCATCGTGACGGGCGGCACCCTGAGTAACTTCACCGGCAGCGGCACCAGCTATACGGTGACCTTCACGCCAGATGTTGATCGCACCGAACCGGCGACCGTCGATATCGCCGCCAATACCTTCACCGATGCGGCGGGCAATAACAACACCGCGGCCACCCAGTTGAGCATCAGCCTAGATACCGCGCTGCCGAGCGTGACGATTGCCAGTGACAAGTCGAGCCTGAAAGCGGGTGAGACGGCGAGCATTACGTTCACTTTGAGTGAATCGTCGAGTGACTTTGCCCAGTCGGATATCACCGTTTCTGGCGGCAGCCTGTCCAACTTTGTGGGCAGTGGTAGCAGCTACACCGCCACCTTTACACCAGATGTCGACAGTAACAGTGCAGCGACGATTAACGTGGCGGCAGATGTCTTTACCGATGCGGCGGGGAACAGCAACACTGCTTCGTCTCAACTGTCTATGACCGTTGATAGCTTAGTGCCGAGTGTGACTATCTCGAGTGATAAGTCGGCGCTGAAAGCGGGTGAAACGGCGACCATTACCTTTACCTTAAGTGAAGCGTCGAGTGATTTCACTGAGTCTGACATTACGGTCAGTGGCGGCAGCCTGTCTGGCTTTGCAGGCAGTGCTAGCAGCTACACGGCGACCTTTACACCAGCGGATGAGAGTACGGCGAGCGCCACCATTGATGTTGCCACAGGCACATTTACCGATGCCTCTAGTAACAGCAACAGTGCAGCAACACCAATCTCTATCAGCGTCGATACTGTGCTTCCAACCGTTACTATTACTAGCACCAGCGATGCGTTGAAAGCGGGTGAAACGGCAACACTCACCTTTACTTTGAGTGAAGCAGCCACTGATTTTGCCGAAGCCGATGTGACCGTTGCTGGCGGAACGCTTTCTAACTTTGCGGGCAGTGGTAGCAGCTACACGGCCACCTTTACACCTGCAGAAGAGAGCACTGAGGATGCCACCATTGATGTTGCCGCAGAGAAGTTTAGCGATGCGGCTGGCAACCTCAATACGGCAGCGACCCAGTTACTGATCTCGGTGGATACGGGGATCCCGACTGGACATAGCATCAGCATTGATCAGGAGAGCATTAATAAAACCAACGAACAGGCGATGAGTTTTACTTTTGCAGCAGCGGAAGTGAACGCGATGTTCACTTACAGCGTAAGCGACGGTACCACGACCATTGACGGCGCTAGTCAAACCATCACCTCTGAGACCATGCAAGTCACGGGCATTGACGTCACAAGTTTGCAAGAGGGGACGTTGACAGTCAGCGTGGTGGTCACCGATGCCGCAGGCAATGCCTCTGATGCAGTGACAGATACCGTAACTAAACGCTACGATGTCGCACCAACGGTGGTTGATGACAGCTTCTCGACTGAGGAAGATACGGCGAAACAATTTGATCTGTTAGCCAACGATTCCGACATTAATGATGACATGGTCGCTTCTTCTGCGACGGTGAAAACGCCACCAAGTAAAGGTCAGGTGTCGATCAGCAATGGCGTTGTTACCTATACGCCAAACAGCAATGAGACAGGCACGGACACCTTTACCTATACCGTGAAAGATGCCCTGTTACAGGAGTCTCAAGAAGCGACAGTGACCGTCACTATCAGTGCCATCAATGATGCGCCAGTGGCGAAAGCATTGACCATCACTACCGACGAAGATACCGCCAGCGCGGCGCTCAGTGTGCGTAGCCAAACGACGGATGTGGAAGATGGCATCCCAACGGGTGATTTGGCATTGGTGAGCTTGCCTCAAAAAGGACAAGTGACCATTGATCAAACCGCAGGCACTTTTGTCTACACGCCGAATGCGAATGAAAATGGCAGCGACAGCTTTACTTACACTATCGCCGATAGTGAAGGCAGTGTTTCGCTTGCGGCAACGGTCAGCGTGAATATCGGCTCCGTCAATGACGCACCTGTGGCGGCGGCAGACACGCTTACCTTTGATGAAGATGTCACCTCGACACTCGATGTTTTAAGTAACGACAGTGATATCGAAGATGGGTCATTCACCGCGAGCAGTATTACCTTGCAAGATCTTGGTCAAGGCAAGGGCGTATATAGTTTCGCTACGGTGAGTGTCAATGCCGATGGCACCTTGAACATTGTGCCAGCAGCAAACGTGAATGGTCAGCATAGCTTTACCTACACGTTAACCGATAGCGGCCAAGCGGTTTCAGCGTCGGCAACCGTTACGCTCAATATTACGCCAGTCAATGATGCCCCCGTAGCTGTTGATAACAGTGCGCAGCTATTGGAAGAAGGCTCATTTGAGGTCAACGTATTGGGTAACGATAGCGATGTCGATACGGGAGACAGTTTTGATCTCACCAGCGTTAAAGTGGTCGATGAGCCCGCCCATGGTCGTGTCAGCGTGACGGCGTCAGGCGCGATTGTCTATAGCCCTGAAGAAAACTACTTTGGCGAAGACAGCTTCACCTACACAGTGGCAGACGCAGCAGGCGCAGTCTCTAACGTTGCGACAGTGACCATGACGGTCACACCCGTTAACGATGCACCAATGGCGCAAGCACAGTCACAAACATTGGATGAAGATAAGAGTTTGGTGATCACGCTGGTTGGTTCAGACATTGATAACGATGATGACACTTTGCAGTACGTTATCACTGAGCCAGTTAGCCATGGTGTGCTAGAACCGTTGACCAACAACAGTTGGCGTTACACACCAGAAGCGAACTTCAATGGCTCCGACTTCTTCTTGTTCAAGGTCAACGACGGTGATCTGGACTCAACGGAAGTGCGTGTCGATCTGACCGTCAATGCGGTCAACGATACACCCACCGCGACCGATGTCAGCGCGACGGGAGAGGAAGAAACACCGCTGACCATCACCTTAAATGGTAGTGATGTAGAAGGTTCATCGTTGAGCTATCAAGTCGCCACCGCGCCAGTCAACGGTAGTGTGACCATCACGGGTAACCAAGCGGTCTATACGGGTAACAGCAACTTCTTTGGGCAGGACAGTTTCACTTACCGCGTCAGTGACGGTGAACTCACCTCTGAAGCGGCGTTGGTGACCATTACGTTGAGTAACGTCAATGACGCGCCAGTGATTAGCGGTAGCCCATCAACGCAAGTGGATGAAGATAGCGCGTATCAGTTTGTGCCTCAGGCATCGGATAATGATCCTGCGGATACACTGACCTATTCGATCGCTAACAAACCATCTTGGGCGACCTTTGACACGGCCACAGGCGCACTCTCTGGCACGCCAAGTAACAGTGATGTGGGTACGCATGCGGGGATTGTGATCAGCGTGTCCGATGGTCGCGTTTCGGCCTCGTTGCCAGCGTTTGCGATTACCGTGAATAACGTTAACGATGCACCGGTTATCTCCGGTTCACCAGCAACGCAAGTGAATGAAGACAGCGCTTATCTGTTCACACCGCAAGTGTCTGATGTTGACAGCCAAGCCTTCACCTTCAGTATCACGAATAAACCTGCTTGGGCGAGCTTTGATGCAGCAACAGGTACGCTTAGTGGTACGCCATCGAATGATGATGTTGGCACCTATGCGGGGATTGTTATCACGGTTTCTGATGGCTCAGCCACCGCCACACTCAATACCTTCAGTATTGTGGTGAATAACGTCAACGACGCGCCAAGCATCAGTGGCACTCCTGCGCTGACGGTCAACGAAGACAGTGCGTACCGTTTTGCGCCGCAGGCAGGGGATGTGGACAGTAGCAGCTTGAGCTTCTCTATCAGCAACAAACCAACTTGGGCGAGTTTTAACACGGCAACCGGTGTACTCAGTGGTACGCCAGCCAACGAACATGTTGGCACCACGGAGAATATTGTTATTACCGTCTCCGACGGTGAGCTCAGTACGTCTCTCGCAGCGTTTAACCTCACGGTTATTAACGTCAACGATGCGCCAGTGGCGGTCAACGACAGCTTTGTCTTCACTGAAAGCAACGATGGTATCTATCTGCTTGATGTGCTGAGCAATGATAGTGATGTTGACCAAGATACGTTGCAACTGGATTGGGTAAAAGCGACCTCAGGAAGCGCAACGATGGTCGGCAGCCAAATCCAACTGGTGACGACTGCGATTGGTACCGTGACGGTGCAGTATGGTGTGAAAGATGGTAACGGCGGTAAAGCAACCGCGAAAGCGACCGTGACCATTAACAGCGCGAAATTGGATGCGCCAACCATTACCGCACCAGCCGATGTGGAAGTGAATGCGACCTCACTCTTTACCAAAGTGGCGTTGGGGACCGCGATCGCCGAAGACAGCACGGGTAAACCATTACCGGTCTCCTTGGTCGACAACAATACCTTCTTCCGTCCTGGGGCCAATACGGTGTATTGGCGTACCCAAGACTCGCAAGGTAATGTGGCCGAGGCAAGTCAAACCGTGATTGTGCATCCGCTTATCAGCATTTCCAAAGATGCACAAACCACTGAAGGTACGAGCCACTCAGTCTCTGTGTACCTCAACGGCCCTGCGCCGAGTTACCCAGTGGTCGTGCCTTACACGGTATCGGGAAGCACGGACAGCAGTGACCATACTCTCGCCTCGGGTGAAGTAGTGATTACCAGCGGAACCGAAGGTAAGCTTTCTTTTGCTATCTTGAATGATGGACAGAGTGAAAGTGCAGAAACCTTAGTGATCGACTTGGACAACACGCTCAACCTCGGCAGTAAACGTCGTTATACCTTGACGATTTTTGAAGAGAACGTGGCACCTAAAGTCTCGGTCAATGTGTCTCAGGCGGGAGAGCAGCGTAGCAAGATTGAAAATGGCACGGAGTTGGTGACCATCACCAGCAGTGTGACGGATGCTAACGCGTCTGATACCCACACCTTTGCATGGAGTAGTAGCAACGACGCGCTCAATCAAGCGATTGCAGGCCAGACAAACAGCGACACACTGACCTTCTCGCCGCAAACGCTCAGTTCAGCAATTTACACTCTGCAACTGACGATCACTGACAATGGCACACCACCGCTTTCAGTCACCCACGATGTCTATCTGGAAGTGGTTGAAGCACTGGCGGTGCTTGGCAGTGAAGACAGTGATGGCGACTTGATTCCGGATGACCAAGAAGGCCACAGCGACAGCGACGGTGACGGCATTCCTGATTATCTGGATGCCATCTCTGACTGCAACGTGATTCAGCAAACGGTAGCAGAGAACGACAGTTTTCTCATTGAAGGTCAACCTGGCGTTTGTTTGCGCAAAGGTGTCACCATCGTGGAAAACCAGACAGGTGGAGCGCGCTTGCTGGATAATGAGCTGACGGTCGACAACGAGGCGGACAACATTGGCGGTATTTTTGACTTTGTAGCGACCAACTTGCCACAACCCGGTCAGAGCTATCAATTGGTGATGCCGCAGCGCCTGCCAGTTCCGGCGAATGCTGTTTATCGTAAATTCCGAGCCGATGTGGGCTGGGTCGATTTTGTTGAAGATGCTGACAACTCGATTGCGTCTACTTCCGGTGAAGCGGGCTACTGTCCACCTCCGGGAGACAGTGCATGGACACCGGGCTTAACTGAAGGCCACTGGTGTGTGCAACTTACCGTCCAAGACGGTGGACCGAACGATGATGACGGCATGGCAAACGGCAGCGTGGTTGACCCAGGTGGTGTTGCCGCTCGCGCCAGCAGCAATGCGCTGCCACAAGCAAGTGACGATACTGCTGTAGTTACGCGCAATGGCAGCGTGGTCATTGATGTGCTGAGTAACGACACGGACGCCGACGGTGACAGCTTGACCTTGTTAGAAGGTGCTTCTGCGGACATCGGCAGTGTCAGTGTGGTAAACAATCAGTTGAGTTACACCACTCAGTCACAGTTTTTCGGTGTGGCGACCATTACCTATAGCGTGACAGACGGTAATGGCGGCACGGGGACGGCGAAAGTCACCGTCAACGTACTCAACAATCAAAATCCGCGTGCAGAGGATGATGTGGTTGAAACCAACGACCGTACGCCAGTCACGATTAATGTCCTGTCCAATGACAGTGATGCTGATAATGACGCGCTGACGTTAGTGTCAATTCAAGCTCTGCATGGACAGGCCGTAAAGAACGCTGATCAAAGTGTGACCTACACGCCGAGCTTGGGCTTTGAAGGTACGGATGTTCTCACCTATGTCATTCAAGACAGCCAAGGTCTGCAAGACACTGGCCAGGTCACAGTGACGGTAAAACTAGTGAAAGATGTCGATGTATCAAACAGTTCAGGAGGCCCGTTAGGCGGTATGGCATTAATGTTACTCACTCTCGCTGGCGCGTTGCGCCGAGTTGGTAAAAAAGGTTGGTTGGCGCTGCTGGCTGCGCTGAGTTTTAATTCTCAAGCGGCTTGGTATCTCGATGCGCAGATGGGCGTCAGCCATGCCGATGAGCGCAGCGCTGTTAGCATGGCGGATGTGGTCTCAACCGACGATAACGGCTTCTACCGTTCGATTGGCTTGGGGTATCAGTTAGATGAAAAGTGGTCAGCGATGCTGCGCTATGTGGATATGGGAGAGGGGAGCGCGACACTACGTGGCGCGACCACGTCACCACAGGAGTACCATCAAAGTGTGGCGAGTGTCTCGCCCATTTTGGCCAGCGGTGTCGGCTTAGAAGTCGGCTATCAATTTTGGCAAAGTGACGCTTGGCATGCCAAAGCCAATCTCGGTGGCCTATTTTGGAATGCGGATATTGAAAGTACCTATCAAGGCAGCACTATTAAGACGGACATTGACGGCTTTAATGGTTATGTAGGGGCTGAAGTAGGGTATGCGTTTTCGGAGAAATGGGGCCTTGGCTTGCAGGCTTCACGCTATTTTCTGCGAGAAAACGATGTGGATACTATCGCGATACAACTCACTTACCGCTGGGCTCAATAGCAAGGTTTAGAGCTAAATTCTACACACTGGAGACCATGCCAACCCAATGGCATGATCGCTAGAAGGAAAACGTATCGATTAGGGGAGGAACTGGAACGTTCCTCTTTTTGTTGCTTTGGCGTTAAACAAAGCTTTGTCGGCTTTGGAGATAAAACGCTCTAAATCATGATGTTTCGCAGTTAGCTGGTTGTAAAACTGAATGCCGATGGTGACGGTCAAAATATTAGCAACGCTTGAGCTTGGATTGGGAATGGCCAGTTTTTTCACTGATGCCAATAAAGCACGCGCTTTTTCTACACATTCTTGTTGAGAAATGGCAGGGATAAAAACGAGAAATTCATCGCCGCCATAACGAAAACAGCTACCGCTCTCATGGCTCCATTTTTTTAATGTATAGCTCACCATTTTTAACGCTTTATCGCCGTTGAGGTGGCCAAAAGTGTCATTGAGATCTTTGAAACAGTCTATATCGACCATAAACAAAGCAGCACTTTGTCCGTTGTCAATCGCTTGAGCCAATAGCGATGGAAGGTAGATCTCAAGTGCGTAGCGATTGTTTAATTGAGTCAAATGATCTAAACAAGAGAGCGTTTGCAGTGAAGCCCTCTGACGCTTAAGTTCCTGAAGTGCGGTTTTGTATTCGGTAATGTTTCGCACCGACCAAAGTACCTTATCTTCTCCAATGACCGGAATAACAAATGCGCTGAAATATTGTAGCTCACTCGGGCCTGCGACCCCTTTAAAGCACGGCATGTCATGAGGGTGTAGTTCATACTCAAGCTCTTGTGGCTTTTGTGTCGTAATCACCTGTTTTATCACATCTAAAAACCATTTTGCTTTGTCGTAGGGCATCACATCAAACTGACTTAAACCAATCACATGAGACGGGTCATGGTGCCGTTTGGTATCTGTACCTCCCCACGCTTCAATGTAATATCCGGCTTCACTGATGAGAAAAGTGGGCTCTGGTAGTGATTCAAAAAAGTGATGGATCACTTTGGGGTTATTCACAATAACGCGCGATAAGATGGATTCATCTACCATACTGTGCCCTTACTTCACTTTATGATTTAAATACAACTATTAAGATATAGCTCAATAAAAGATTGTAGGGTTAATGGTGACGCAGGTTTTATCAACTTTGCCTATTGTCTCAAGACTAAGAAGAACAATCTTATCAATTGATAAAATCGTCACATTCGATTTAGTAAATTCAGGAAATTGGACGACACTTAACGTAAGTGCCAAAAAACGCTGCAAAGGAGATGGCGATGAAGTCACTAAAAGTTAAAGACTATATGACCTTACAAGCGGTGACCTTTACGGTCGATATGTCATTGAGCGCTGCGCTGAATAAAGTGATGAAAAGCCTTGTGATGGGCGGACCTGTGATCAATGAAAAAGAAGAAGTCATCGGCTTTTTATCTGAACAAGACTTACTCGATAAGTTAGTTAAAGCCAGCTACTACTGCCAAGACGCACATACGGTTGGTGAATGTATGCATGTTGATGTGTTGTCGGTGTCTCCTGAAATGTCGATTATTGAGCTGGCGGAAATGATGAAGGTAGGCAAACCGAAAATGTACCCGGTGGTAGACAAAAACAGATTAGTGGGTGTGATCACTCGTCGCGATGTGCTGAAAGCGATCGGCAATAGTCTGACGGATTGTTTCAAGCATCCCGTGTGAGATTGGATCAGATGCTCTTTGATAAAGTGGCCTCGCATTAGCGAGGCCACTTTTATTGCGCAGAGAAAAGTCGGCCAAAAAGGGGCTTGACCTTAGAGTGTACTCCAAGGTTTATGCTTAGGCTGTCATCTAAAAAAAGGAATCGACTATGTGCGCAAAACATACAGCTTGTCAGTCACACAAAATATCCGCTGTCCGTCCGGCATCGACTTGTTGCCAGAGTGCTAACCTCGCGGCTGCAAAGATCAGCCCAATCAACTCAGCGACGGCAGATTGCTGTTCCTCTGAAGTATGTTCAAGCAGTGACCCTGGTGAGGAAAGCGAGCGGCAAAGGCATCAAACCTCAAGCCAGAACACAGAGCGTCAGCAATGGCTCATCTCAGGAATGGATTGCCCTTCCTGCGCGCAAAAACTCGAGAAAGCCCTTCGTTCACTGGACGGGGTTCTCAACGCCAAGGTGCTGTTCGCCACAGAAAAACTGGTGGTCGATTTTGATGCGCGTATCTCTGCCAGCGAGATTGAGCACCTAGCGCAAAAAACGGGCTTTCCTCTTCGCCTGCTCGGCGCAAACAAAGCGCGCAATCCCCTCAATGAGTCAGCATCTGGCTGGCGCGCAACATTGAAAAGTAACGCGCATATCTTGACCATTTCCCTTGCCATGGCGATAGGTGCCCTGTTTTCAACCATTGATAGCGATGTCAGCCATTGGATATTTGTGCTCACCTGTTTAGCTGGGCTCTATCCTGTTGCAAGAAAAGCGTGGCGCTTGGCTTTATCGGGTACCCCATTTGCGATTGAAACTTTGATGAGCGTGGCCGCTCTAGGCGCTCTTTATTTGGGTGAAAGTGTTGAAGCGGCAATGGTACTGCTGCTGTTTTTGATTGGTGAAAAGCTGGAAGCTTATGCCTCGTCCCGAGCTCGCAGTGGCGTGCAAGCTTTGATGGCGCTCGTGCCAGAAAACAGCATAAAAATCGTCGATGGTGAACGGGTTTCGGTAGCAGCCAGTGAGTTGCTCCCGGGAGATGTGGTGGAAATCGCTCCGGGCGATCGCTTGCCAGCCGATGGGAAATTGATGACCGCCATCGCCAGTTTTGATGAAAGCGCGTTGACTGGTGAATCCCTTCCTGTCGAACACCAGGTTGGCGCGAAGTTGATGGCAGGCGTTGTTTCGCTAGATAAAGTCGTTCGAGTCGAAGTGACGTCTAAGCAAGGTGAAAATGCGATTGATCGTATTTTGCACCTGATAGAACAAGCCGAATCACGTAAAGCACCGCTGGAGCGTTTCTTGGATAGATTTAGCCGCTGGTACACGCCACTGATGATGCTGGTCTCGCTGGTTGTTATCGTCACGCCGCCATTGTTCTTTGCCCAGCCTTGGGAAACTTGGGTTTATCGCGGTTTAGCTTTACTGCTGATTGCTTGCCCCTGTGCATTGGTGATCTCGACGCCAGCGGCAATTACATCCGGGTTAGCTGCGGCCGCTAAACGAGGCGCGCTGATCAAAGGGGGGGCTGCGCTGGAGTTACTCGGCAAAGTGGAGATGATCGCCTTTGATAAAACCGGCACATTAACTCGTGGCAAACCGCAAGTGACGGATATTGTTGCTGTCGATATCAGTGAAGAGAAACTCCTTACCATGACCAGTGCGATAGAGGTCGGCTCCAATCACCCGTTGGCAACGGCCTTAGTTGCCAAAGCTAAGGAAGCTGGAGTGACAGTTCCTCACGCCCAAGACAAAACCGCGCAGATTGGCGTTGGCGTTTCTGGATGGGTTGACGGGCAGTTAGTGGAAGTGATTGCTTCAGCGAAAGCCAATTTTCCGCTTCCGGACGCGCTCGCAAAAGCGATGCAGGTGCTTGAAGCCGAGGGAAAAACCGTGGCTTTGGTCCGTTGTGATCAAAAAGTCATGGGGCTGATTGCATGGCAAGATACCTTACGCGACGACGCGAACCAAGCGATCCGTGCGTTGAAGCGCTTGGGTATTTCCTCGCTGATGCTCACCGGAGACAATCCACGTAGTGCAGAAGCGATCGCTGCGCATATCGGTATCGATTTTCAGGCTAACTTGCTTCCTGCCGACAAAGTTCATCATGTTGAAAAACGGGCGGCGACGCAGACGGTGGCGATGGTCGGAGACGGCATCAACGACGCACCTGCGATGAAGGCGGCGAGTATTGGCATTGCGATGGGCGGCGGAACCGATGTGGCGTTAGAAACTGCCGATGCTGCGCTCACGCACAATCGCTTGGTCGAGCTGCCGGCGATGATCGAGCTATCGCGAGCGACATTAAGCAACATTCGCCAAAATGTCACCTTGGCTCTAGGGCTGAAAGCGGTGTTTCTGGTAACGAGTCTGCTCGGCATCACGGGCCTCTGGGTGGCGGTATTGGCAGACAGTGGTGCGACCGCCTTAGTGACACTGAATGCGTTGAGGCTGCTGCGTTTTCAGCCGAAAGAAGCGTAAAGGTTGGCACACAATAGGCACAAAGATACCTGCCGATACGTGCAGGTATCTTTGTCTCAGATTTATGCAAATGGATGATCAACTTGTTGTGTTTTTGTGATGCCAAACGGTTTCTCTTGAAAATACATAATTGTTACATTAATCACTTGTGACTCTGATCACTCCATGTTTTGGTTTGGTTCAGTAAAGTGCACTCTGTACCCCACAATTTCATTTGAGCTTACCTCGCAGAGTAAGCCGCAATAAGGAGTGACTTATGTCTCAAGCTGTTTTCCACTTAGGTGTAACTGAAGCCGATCTCAATGGTGCGACTCTGGCCATTATCCCTGGCGATCCAGCGCGCGTACAAAAAATTGCAGAAGAGATGGAAAATCCAGTATTTCTAGCCAGTCATCGTGAGTATACGCTGTACCGAGCAGAGCTAGACGGAAAAGCTGTGGTTGTGTGCTCTACTGGTATCGGTGGTCCATCAACTTCTATTGCGGTCGAAGAGTTAGCGCAACTTGGCGTACGTACTTTCCTACGCGTTGGTACGACTGGCGCTATTCAGCCACATGTGAATGTTGGCGACATGATTGTGACCACAGGTTCCGTGCGTCTTGATGGGGCCAGCTTGCACTTCGCGCCAATGGAATTCCCTGCTGTTGCCGATTTTGAAGTTGCAACAGCAATGAAAGCGGCGGCTGAAGAAAGTGGTGCAACGGTACACACTGGTGTAACCGCATCGAGTGATACTTTCTACCCAGGTCAAGAGCGTTACGACACCTTCACCGGACGCGTAGTACGCCGTTTCCAAGGCTCAATGAAAGAGTGGCAAGACATGGGCGTGCTGAACTTTGAAATGGAATCAGCAACGCTATTGACCATGTGTGCGAGTTCTGGCTTACGTGCGGGCTGTGTTGCGGGCGTGATTATCAACCGTACTCAAAAAGAGATCCCAGATCACGCAACGCTGAAAGAAACCGAAGCGCGTTCAATCAAAGTGGTTGTGGAATCGGCGCGTAAGATGCTGTAATCCAGCGTTTTATTCCATAGCAGAATTGTAAAACCCGGAGCCAAAACTCCGGGTTTTCTTTTGTGCGCCGAGCATGGCGTTGATCTAGGAGGTGAAAGTCCTCTACGGGCTCAGTCGAGCGAGAACCGTTAGCCTATGCAAGGGTGTTCACCGTGAGGTGAAACCTGAAGGAAGCAAACGGCAAAACTTGGTTGTGACGAACAGAAACCTGATAGTAGGCCTGTACAACTTGGGTAACCTAGCAATAGATAGAATAGCCCAATGCCTCGACGGGAAGTGTGTATAGGTAAATCAGGCATGACCAAGGGAAAGAGCAACGTCTTACCTCGGGAGATCTCATTGCCTGTCTCAGATGAGACTAATACAGCAGTGATGTTGTGTGATGGGCAATGAGAAGTCAGCAGAAGGCATAGTACTTTGAGGAAGTACAACTCAAAGGAAGGCCTGAACTGAATATATCAAGAAGCAGTCACTAGACACTCAATCATGTGGAGTCATAGCAAGATGAAAATCATCTCTACGTCCCAATGGGCAATACCGCAAGTAAAGCTCATGGTCACGAAGAATGACAAGCATGATCGGCGTAGAAAGGAGGACGAGTCTTGGTGACCCCCACTGCGCTGATGGAACAAATCAGCTCCTCAGCGAATTTGAACCATGCCCTTCGACGCGTGAAGAAGAACAAGGGGTGCGCAGGTGTCGACAGACTCGACATCACAGCGACCATTTCTAAACTTCGGCAAGCTTCAAATGGGCAAGCGCTCCGCCAGAGTCTTCTGGACGGAAGCTACCAACCTCAACCTGTTCTGGGTGTAGAAATCCCCAAGCCGAATGGTGGCGTCAGGCAATTAGGTATCCCCACGGTACTGGATAGGATAGTCCAACAGGCGATCACATCAGTACTGTCAGACATCTATGAGCCGAGGTTCTCCAACAGCAGCTACGGGTTCAGGCCGAACCGCAGTGCGCATCATGCGCTTGCGGCAGCAAGCCGCTATATCAGAGAAGGGCGGGGTTATGTAGTGGATATCGATCTAGCCAAATACTTCGACACGGTGAACCATGATAGGCTGATGCGCAGATTATCTAAGGACATTAGTGATAAACGAGTATTAAAGCTCATCAGGTCCTATCTACAGGCAGGCTTAATGCGAGATGGGTTAGTAGAGCGAAGACAACGAGGAACACCACAGGGTGGGCCATTATCTCCGTTACTTTCCAATATCGTATTAGATGAACTGGACAAAGAGTTAGAGCGAAGAGGGCATAAGTTCTGTCGATATGCAGATGACTGCCAAATCTACGTTCGTAGTGAGGAAGCCGCCCATCGAGTCAAAGAGTCGATAACGGAGTTCTTGGAGCAGAAGCTAAAGCTCACGGTAAATCGAGAGAAAAGTGCAGCAACAAGAGTGACGGAGCGAGCCTACCTAAGTCATAGCTTCAAGATAGACGGAACTCTCCTGATATCAAAACCGGCACAAGCTCAAATGAAGCAGCGAGTGCGGAAAATAACGAAGCGAAATCGAGGTCGAGAGTTGTCGGTAATCATCACCGAGTTAACCCAATACCTACGAGGTTGGCAGCACTACTTCAAGCTCGCCCTAGGTCAAAGTGCGATGCAGCGCTTGGACGAATGGATACGGCGTCGGTTGAGATGCTACCGCCTGAAACAGCGCAAACGCAGATACAGCATAGCGACATGGTTACAACGCCAAGGTGTAACAGAGCGAAATGCGTGGAAGCTGGCGATGTCAGATAAAGGGTGGTGGCACTTAGCCCTCTCGCCCCAGTTGAATCACGCCATGCCAATCAAATGGTTCAAGGAGAGGGGATTGTACTCATTGAGAGATGGGTATGAGTCACTAAAGGTATATTCGGAACCGCCGTATGCGACCCACGCTTGTACGGTGGTGTGAGAGGATGGAGGCCGTGAGGCCTCCTCCTACTCGATTCCAAGCAACAAATTAAACACCGTCGCTGCCACCCGCTTGGGCAAACCAGTTAGTGAGGTGCAACTTCAGATCGCGCAGTTCATCTGGCCCTATCAGAGCTAGGCCAAGATCTTCCGCTCGAGTAATGTCGTTGTGACGCAGTGGTCGAAAACTCACCAACATGGCACGTGCTTGCAACCCGCCCAGAAGATCGCGCAATGATTCCAATTTGTAGAGTGTGTCATCGCCATCATCACGCATGCCTTTGGTTTTGCATTCAATAATGTGCAATTTGTTGTTCACTACCGAGGCCACATCAAGTTCATTGCGTACTTCGCGATCCCCAAGCTGACGGTAAACCTGTACGTTCAGCGAATGGTCCTGAATGGTCGGCATGTCATCTTGGATTTGTTTGACTGTGCTGTGCACTAAGGTTTCCAGCCATTCACCGTTGGAGAAGCGGCGTGCGTCCTCATTGGCAAAGGTGAGTAGCCCGTTTTCGTAGGTGGCGATATTGGCCTCAACCAAGTCTGCCAGCAGCATATTCAGTTCACGGTAGCCTTGCTGCTTGTCGGAAAGCTCGACATCGAGCCGCTGTTCTTTGCGACAAGTGGTGGCTAAGTAGTTGAGCGTTGCCAGCCCGGGGCCAAGCTCCAGAGCATTGCTTGCCCAGCGCTCACCAAGTTGGTAAAGCTGCTTATCCAGTTGAGGGGGCAGTTCTACCTCGTTGAACTCACCACGTGCGCCAAAAATCGTAAGGTAATCTGAAATGGTGATACGGTCTTGAACTTGGGTCTCTTCACGTCCGTCAGGGTAGAGCCAGCAAAGTTTATCGCTATTAGGCTCCACGACAAAAATTGGCCAATGATAGGTGCGAAACACTTCATACACCGAAAGCAGACGATGTCGCAGGCCACAACTGGCGTTCAGTTTTACGTCTTCCCCACGGCGTTTGAGATCCTCTGCCAGCGATTGGATAGACTGCTTAATGAGGGACGTATCGACCACGGAGGGAATTTCAAAGAACTCGGTCGTGATGCTGCGTTGGGTGAGAACGGAATGAAGCCTTTGATACATGCCGTGCTGTGACTCGTCACCGATGAAAATGATGTGCGTACTGACAGTGCGATGATCGAGTAGCGGAGTGATCAGGCGGACTGGATCCTGATCGATAATACCGACGTGAACAGCCATAGAGTTTCCTTTTTATATGGGCTGCACAGAATGAAAGAGAAAAGAAATTGGCAAGCCCTTGATCTCCATATGTAGACAAGGCTTATAAAAAACAAGGGCAACTCTGTGAAAAGTTGCCCTTATCGGATTGCAGACGGAGTTAGTGCGATGCGTTTAGATAAGACGTCTATAGCTTAAAGCGATGCACCAATTCAGTTTGTTGATGCGCGAGATTCGACAAACTTTCACTGGTCTGCGCAATGCTTGCCATCGCATGGTAGCTGCGATCAGCGATGCTGTTGATATCCTCTAGGCTACGCGCGATGTCTGCTGAGGTTTCGCTTTGTTCGGCTGCTGCATGGGAAATATGCGTGCTCATCTGGCTGATTTCGATGATCAGCGCTTGGATCTCTTCCATTGAGCTATTGGCTTTGGAGGCTTGATCAACCGACATTTCCATATCGTTCATACAGCTTTGAATCACTTGACTGGCAGATTGCGAGCTGGATTGTAAGTTACTGATCATGGCCTCAATTTCAGTGGTCGACTGAGTGGTCTTGGAAGCCAGTACGCGTACTTCATCGGCAACTACGGCAAAGCCTCGTCCTTGCTCACCCGCACGCGCAGCTTCGATGGCGGCGTTAAGTGCCAGTAGGTTAGTTTGCTCTGCAATGTTGCGGATTACATCCAAAATCGAGCCAATTTGACCGCTCATGCGCTGTAGCTCAGAGACCGCACTGACCGATTCATTGAGGCGCATCTCAAGCTGATTGATGGTTGAGATATTGCTACTCATGATGCTACGGCCAGAATCTGACGCGGTTTCGACTTTCTGTACCATCTCCAAAGAGCTTTGCGCATTCTGTGCTACCTCTTGGACTGAATGAGACATTTCAGTCATTGCCGTGGCAACGCTGGCGGTTTGGCCACGTTGCGCATTGAGCTGAGTTTGCGCCTCAGAAGAGGTCCTTTCGTTGTTGGCGGCAGTATCGGTAAGATTTTCCGCCGCGTCATTAAGTTTGACTAGGATGTTGTGCAAGCTATCGGCGAGGGTATTGATATGGCCACTTACACGGCTAAATTCGTTGTTGTAGCGGATCTCGATGCGCTGCGTCATGTCGCCATTTGCCAGCCCTTCTAGCGTTGCCAGAATGCGTGTGAGCGGTTCGCGGACACTGTGCGCGATATGATAACCCACCGCAGCGGCGAAAATGGTCACCGCAATACCGATGACGATCGCCTTGAGCAAGCCTTGGTCGTAAACTTCCCCCGCTTCTACAAGAGATTGGTTCAAATTGTCGGTGGCGGTGGTAGTAAAGGTTTCTAGCGTGGTCATGGCATTATCAACTTTGACCGCTAGGTTGGCGATGTTGTTGTACAGCGCTGTTCTTGCGCGCAGGTAACTGGCATGTTGGTCAAGCACCCCGCCTTTTTGCCCGACGTCTTGGGTAAACTGTTCTACCGATTGGTTAAATACCTCTTTCAAAGAAGGTAACTGAGTGACCAAACCCCGGTAAGCGTAGTTTAAGTGAGTGACCGCTTTCTTGTTCTTGGTCACTGCTTTTTCCACAAACTCAAGGTCTGAGCTTGCTAACGCATCCGAGGTAATCACTTCGGCGTCTTTCAACTTAATGAAATAGCTCTTAGCCATCACTTTGACGGAAATACTGGTTTGATCATCAACATACTCTTTCATGCCAACGGTCAATTCGGTATGCAATTTTTGGAAACGACGAGAAGATTTTTGCACTTCAGCTTGGGCGGTGAACATCGCTTCGTAGTTGTTCATTGCCTCATTCGCTTCGGCAAAATAGCTCTGTTCCGTTTCACGAAGCTGAGCCAGTGGCTCGGCAAGCGCAGGGTAAATACGGCTCGCTTGCTCAAGCTCGGCCAATGTTTTGCCAAATTCTTGCTGCGATTGGCCGAACTCTTGGCGCATCTGCGCCATCCGATCTTGATCTTGCGTGGTCAGAAAATCTTTGAAGGATTTATCTGCCGAAAGAAGTTGGACGCTGGTCTGATTCGACAGCGAAACCAAAGGTAGAGAGGTGCTTGATACCGTCTCAAAGTTAGAATGAATTTGATTCATGCCGTTGGTCATGATGGTCACTGTGACGATAAACAGCACAATAATCAACGCGAAACCGGCATACATCCTTTTAATGACTGAACCTTGCATAGGTGAAGCCCTCTCCCAGATAGAAATAAAAAGTGCAAAAAGACGCAAAACGTCTCAAAAAATTAACAAAATTATCATCATTGTAGGCAGTTTGATTTGAGCATTTTATGACGAGGGCGACAAAAAAAACTTTATAGATTGACGTACTGTTGATAATGTTAAGTGAACACTGTTTTTTATTGTGATGGCGCAAGCCTTGACGCATACTAACCGGGTTACACACCACTTAATGGAGTACCTATGGCCGAAGAAACCATCTTTAGCAAAATTATTCGTAAGGAAATTCCCGCTGATGTGCTTTATCAGGATGATCTCGTCACCGCGTTTCGTGATATCAATCCTCGAGCACCAAGCCACATTTTGATCATTCCGAACAAACTCATTGCAACCGTGAATGACGTTGAAGCCGATGACGAAGCCATGATGGGGCGCATGTTCACTGTTGCCAGAAAGCTCGCTAAAGAGGAGGGCATTGCCGAGGATGGTTATCGCCTAATTGTCAACTGCAATGCGCATGGCGGCCAAGAAGTCTACCATATTCATATGCATTTGGTGGGTGGGCGTCCACTTGGCCCACTGTTGCTCGGATAAATGGTGACTCGATAGGTTAAGGGGCCAGCGAAGCGCTCGCTGGCCAAATGTCGGTTAAATCTCTATTGGAGCCGAGTTTTGACACGAAAGATAAAGTTTGCCGCATTGCTCAGTGGTGTACTCGCTTTAGCCGGGTGCGCCAATATGTCTGCCGGCAATCTGTTTAGTCATTACAGTGAGCAGAATAAGTCCGTCTATCAGGCGGTGCAAAGCGGTCACTACTCACAAGCGCAGCAGATGCGATCAGATCTGGTGGCTGGTGAGATGCTTGATAACATGGAGCGTGGCCGCTTGGCCTTTTTAGCCAGTGATTATTCGGCAAGCAAAAGCGCTTTGGAAAAAAGTGATGTGGCAGTGCGGCAATGGCAGGATCAAGCAAAAGTTTCTCTGTCACAAACCGCCACCAGTGTGGGCTCATTGGCGGTGAATGACAATCTGAATAATTACACCCCAGCAGATTATGAACTGGGCTTTTTGCATCTTTATCTTGGCTTGAACTATCTACAGCAAAATAGCTTAGAAGGGGCCTTGGTCGAAATGCGCAGAGCCAACCAAGTGCAAGAAGCGGCGCGAAAAGCGCGTGAAGACGAGCTTAATGCAGCGCAGCGAGACATGCAGAAAAACGGCATGGCCACCAATTTAGGCAGCGTATTGGCAAATTATCCCGACGCGGGACAAACGCTGCAGGCGGTGCAAAATGGCTATCTGTTTTTCCTCTCAGGGCTGCTTTATGAAGCGTCACGCGATCTTAATGGGGCGTATGTTGACTACCGCCGAGCATTGGCAGTGATGCCCGACAATCGCGAAGTGATTGAGCGAACCATAGCCGTCGCCAAAAAGTTGGCAATGCGCGAAGACCTTCGCCAACTTGAGAAACGCTACGGTGAACGCGATTTAACACTGGGTAACGATGAAGGGCGTATTATCGTCATCGAGGAGCAAGGCGTGGTTGAAGCGCTGCAAGGATGGCGTATTGACTTGCCCGTTTACGATTCTCGTGGCGTGGGTGCGCTGTACTCATTGGCGCTGCCCTACTATGCCAAACAAAGTCGAGCGTCATTCTCTCCACTGAGATTAAATCAGCAGGCGTTGACGACGCACTCTTTGGCTGATGTAAACCAAATGGCGAGATACGATCTCGGCGAGCGTTTACCGTCGATGGTAATCCGTCAAGCGTTGCGCGTGGTTGCCAAAGATCAACTACGTAAAGAAGCGGCGAAGGGAGACGATGTAGGTAATCTGCTCTTCAATGTCTGGAATGCGTTAACCGAGCAGCCTGATACTCGCAGTTGGCAAACACTGCCCGCAACAATCAACACGACCAGTGCGGTGGTGAAGGCTGGAGAACAGGTGATAACGTCTACCAACCAAGATTATGTGTTTAACGTGCCAGCGGGGCAAACCACTTTGGTCTGGCTCTCTCGTCAAGGCGACAATCAGACGATCTGGCACAAACAATTAGGGAGATTGTAATGAAAGTTTGGCTGATTCCAGCATTGCTAATGTTGGCTTTGACTGGCTGTGCAGAAAATACCGCAGGCATGCGCGTTGATGGCGAAACACAACATGTGTTCTTTCATGACAACGTATTGGGTAATCGTCTGTTGATCGACGATATTTCGACGGTACCTGCTGACGATCGAGTTCGTGGTGTGGTGCGTTTGACCAGCAATTATAAAGGCGATCAGTCGATCTTGTACCGTTTTTCTTGGTACGACGCGAATGGTCTGGAAGTGAACAGCAAACCCGGACCTTGGCGTCAAGCGATCGTTAGGGGGTTTGAATCGATTACCCTGTCGGAAGTAACGATTAATCCGAATGGCACTCAATACCGAGTGCAGATTCGTGCAAACAATGATTAAAACTCAATAGTGTGAGGACTAAAAATGAACAAAGGTGTGGTTGCCCTGGTGGGGCTGGCAGTAATTTTGGGTGGTTGTTCTAACAAGGTCTCTTATGGAGACGCACAGGCGACTGAAACGACAACAATTGATTTTGGTTCGACCGATCTGCAAACCATCGCTGGGCAAATGATCGATAGCATGATGATGTCAGGCTCTGTGGCCGCGATCACTCGTGACAAACGTCCGATTGTCTTTGTTGAACGAATCAAAAACAAAACCAGCGAACATATCGATACGGAATCCATCACCGACACGATTTCGACCAAGATGTTGAACTCTGGCAAATTCCGTTTTGTGGATATGGATCGCGTAGAAGCGGTGCGTGAGCAGTTGAACTTCCAGAACAATGATGACTTGGTGAACCAATCAACCGCCATTCAGTTCGGTAAAATGGTGGGTGCGCAGTACATGCTGTATGGCAACTTGTCGAGCATCGTTAAAAATAACGGCAGCGACAAAGATGTCTACTACAAAATGACCATGCGCTTGATGGATCTGGAAACGGGCCTGATCGAATGGGCGGATGAAACTGAAATCCGCAAACAGCAGTCTAAACGTTTACTTGGACTGTAAGCGCATGTGAGGCGAAATATGGCGTGGTTTTCTTGGCAGCAAGCCAAACAACTTGATCCCAGTTTGAATGCGGTAGCGGAGTTTTTTGTGCCCGCTCCCGCACAAGTTCAAACGGTGACGGGAGGGTTAACCAATCGTTGTTGGAAAATCCTTGATGCCAATGGAAAAGCGTACGTTTGGAGGCCTGCCAGCAAAGTCTGTCAGGCTTTTTCTATTTCTCGCTACAGCGAATATCAGATTCTGGCGGCAATAGCACCATTAAAAATCGGACCCAAGCCGATTTTGGTCAACGAGCAGGGCTTGTTGGTCGAATGGCTAGAAGGTGTGACTATGCGCGGTGCGGCCTCTATCGATACCTTACTGAAAACCTGCATTAAGATTCATGAATTTGATGCACACGGTTTGCCGCTCGCGCCGTTTGGTTATACCGCAAGGGTGGATCATTACTGGATGCAGCTTGACGGTCACTACTTGGGGAGTGAATTTGAGAATTTGTATCAACAATGGCGTATGTCCCCTCCGATTGAACCGTTACCCGCCGTTCTTTGCCATTTCGACTTGGGGGACTATAACTTAGTTAAAGGTCCGGATGGGGTAAAAGTGATTGACTGGGAGTATGCCGCTTTGGCAGATCCTCGCTTGGAATTGGCGTTAGTGATTCAAGTTGCGGAGGAAAACGTGTTTGAGTCGGTATGTCGTTACTGCCAGTTGAGAGAAATAGACGACATCGATTTGTGGCTTGATGGTGTGAAAGCGTGGCAACCGCGTTTAACCATGATGGCGATGTTGTGGTATCTACTTGCTGACAAGCTTTGGGGTGGTGAGGAATATTTACTCAGTGCCAAGCAAATGCTGCATACATTATGTCACGAGGATCACTGTTTACAGCCTCAACCCGGTTTACCACTTTAAACCCCTGCTAATCGTGGTAGATTTATGGCTATACCCAAGCTTAAAGTGAGAGGGAAGTATGATTATCTATCTTCATGGCTATGATTCAACCAGCCCTGGAAATCACGAAAAAGTGCTGCAATTGCAGTTTATTGACCCCGATGTACGTTTTGTAAATTACAGTACCTTACATCCGAAGCATGATATGCAGCATTTATTAAAAGAAGTGCACAAAGCCATTGAACAATCGGAGGATCCCGAGCCGATTATTTGCGGTGTCGGCCTGGGTGGCTACTGGTCCGAACGCATTGGCTTTTTGTGTGGCATCAAACAGGTGATTTTCAATCCGAATCTTCACCCGGAGAACAACATGCAAGGGCGTATTGATCGTCCTGAAGAGTACGAAGATATTGCAACAAAATGTGTCGAAAAGTTCCGCATGAAAAATCAAGGTCGTTGTTTAGTGATCCTGTCGCGCAACGACGAAGTGCATGACAACAATCTAACGGCAGAAGAGTTGCAAGACTACTACGCCATCATCTGGGACGAAAAAGAGAGCCACAAATTCAAAAAGATTTCTCAGCACCTGCAAGCGATGAAAGCGTTTAAAGAAGCGCTATAGCGACCTCACGTGCTTCACAATGGATATTCTTGCAAGAGAATATCAAACACCATCAGCCCCTTTTGGGGCTGAGTTTTTATAAGTGCAACTCGTTTGATGATTGTTGAAAGATAATCGACCACTAAACGGTCTCATCCTATTGTCTCTGCTCCTTTTTTAGCGTTACACGCCAAATGATTATTCTGGTGTTAGCGCTCACAACAATGGATTTTTGTTGCGGTAAGGGGCGAGCGCTATATAATGTCACTCTGTAAAATAATTTGATAAATATCAAAAAAAATTGAGAGCGAGAGTTTAACTTGCCCGATATGTGTGCTGTTTCAAATATTGTGCTGCACTTTGATTCTTAACGTAACAGAACGCCCTTTGATAACCCGTGACCAAGTGTCACACATAACAAGATTTATCCGTTGGATGCGCTTCGCTGAAATTATCAATCAGCTGAACGCGGTCGGGCGGACCCCACTTTTATTTTGTAGAGGATTATCACTGTGACACGAATTATCGTTGTTGGCGGCGGTGCTGGCGGCCTTGAATTGGCCACTAAACTGGGCCGCACATTGGGTCGTAAAAAACGTGCCCAAATTACCCTAGTCGATCGCAAATCAAGCCATTTATGGAAACCCTTGTTGCACGAAGTGGCAACGGGATCGCTGGATGAAGGTGTGGATGCGCTCAGTTACCGTGCGCACGCGAAAAACCACAGCTTCGATTTTCAGCTAGGCAGCCTGTGTGGCATCGATCGTCAACGAAAAGTGATTACACTGAGTGAGCTGACCGATGAACATGGTGAGCTGCTTCTACCAGGTCGTGAACTGGAGTACGACATTCTTGTGCTGGCGATCGGTTCAACGTCTAACGATTTCAATACTCCCGGGGTAAAAGAGCACTGTATTTTCCTCGACAGCCCGGAGCAGGCACACCGTTTTCGCACGGAAATGAATAATCAGTTCCTCAAACTGCACGCGAAAAATGGTCAGGGAAGCGTTGATATTGCGATTGTAGGAGCGGGCGCGACCGGTGTTGAACTCTCCGCAGAGCTGCACAATGCGATTAAAGAGCTGCGCACTTACGGATTTGGTGACCTAGATTCAAGTAAGCTCAACGTCAACTTAGTGGAAGCGGGTGAGCGCATTTTACCTGCGTTGCCACCACGCATCTCTTCGGCTGCGCATCATGAACTGGTGAAACTTGGCGTGAATGTTCGCACAGCGACTATGGTAACCAAAGCTGAAGCCGATGGTTTAACCACCAAAGATGGCGAGAAGATCTCAGCGCAAATCATGGTTTGGGCGGCTGGCATCAAAGCTCCTGATTTCATGAAAGAGATTGCTGGTTTGGAAACTAACCGTATCAATCAGTTGGTGGTGAAGAACACATTACAAACCACGCGCGATGACGACATTTTTGTTATCGGTGATTTGGCGCAATGCACGCAACATGATGGCAAATTTGTACCACCTCGCGCTCAAGCGGCGCACCAAATGGCGAGTCACGCGTTTAGCAACATCATTGCCAAGCTCAACGGTCGTGAGTTGAAGGACTATGTGTACAAAGATCATGGTTCGCTGGTTTCATTGAGCCGTTTCTCGACGGTAGGTAGCCTGATGGGCAACCTCACCAAAGGCTCAATGATGGTGGAAGGGCGCATTGCGCGCGTGGTGTATATTTCGCTTTACCGCATGCACCAAATGGCGCTGCATGGTGTGTTCAAAACCGGTCTGATGATGCTCGTGGGGCGGATCAACCGAGTGCTTCGTCCAAACCTCAAGCTGCACTAATTCATCGCATGAAAGTAGAGCCGGAGCATTTTCGCTCCGGTTTTTTTTCGGCGGTACACTAAGGTTAAGCAAAGCTCTCTGGTGCACTTATTCAGCTGAGACATATTGCTCGTCTAGAGATCTTCTGTCAGGCTTTCGTCCAGTAGAAGGTATATCCCCAAAAACGCTCCGTATTTGTCAGCCGCTTGCTTGGTTATAATGCGTGCCCAATTTCCCTGTGTCGTTATTAAAAGGTCATACCATGAGTCAATATGTTGTCTGTGCGCTCTACAAGTTTGTTGAGCTCAACCATTATCAAGAGCTAAGAGCGCCGCTGCTGGCACTGATGGAAGAGAACCACATTCGCGGCACATTACTGCTGGCACAAGAAGGCATTAACGGCACAGTCGCTTCTTCGCGCCAAGGGATTGATGCGCTGTTGGCGTGGCTAGACAGCGAGCCAAGTTTAAAAGGCACTGTGTATAAAGAGTCTTTTGCTACTGAGCCGCCGTTTAACCGCACTAAGGTCAAACTCAAGAAAGAGATTGTGACTATGGGCGTTGAAGGCATCGATCCGCGTCATGTGGTGGGTACTTACGTCAAACCGCAAGATTGGAACCAGCTCATCTCCGACCCGGAGGTATTGGTCGTCGATACGCGTAATGACTACGAAGTGCAGTTAGGTACGTTTAAAAACGCGCTCAACCCGAAAACCGAAACGTTCCGCGAGTTTCCACACTATGTGCAGGAAAATCTCGACCCGCAAAAGCATAAGAAAGTCGCCATGTTCTGTACTGGCGGCATTCGCTGCGAAAAATCCACAGCCTATTTGAAAGAGCAAGGCTTTGACGAGGTGTATCACCTTGAAGGCGGCATTTTGAAATACCTTGAAGAAGTGCCGCAGGAGCAAAGCCTGTGGCAAGGCGATTGCTATGTGTTTGACGGACGAGTAGCGGTCGGACATGGCTTATCTGAGAGTGACTATCAAGTCTGTAATGCTTGTCGTCTACCGATTACTGAGGACGACAAACAGAGCGAGCAGTATGAGCAAGGCGTTAGTTGTCCGCGCTGTTTTGGGACGCACACCGACGAGCAATTAGCCCGTTTTCGTGAGCGTGAGAAGCAAGTTCAATTGGCGAAGCTGCGCGGTGAAAACCACATCGGAGAAGATAGTGCACAGGTGATCGAAGCTCGTCGAGCGGAAAAACTGGCGCGCAAAGCCGCGCAGCGTAACCAGAAAGGCTAACCCTGTGGGCGACAAAAGAAGCTGATTTAGCCAATAAACGCTAACCAACACAAAGGAGCGCCATGGTGCTCCTTTGTGTTATTTCACATTAAATGGTGGCGATAAACGACTAAATTAGATCACTGGGAATCAACGAATAGACCACACCGTCTCTTGGCTCGCCGTGAAAAAGAAAACGATGGCGAGCGATCGATTCTCGTTTGGCATGACAGCGTTCAATCAGTTTTTGACTGGCAAGGTTTGCAGGATCACAGACAATTTCAATCCGGCTCACCTGCAACTTGGCAAAGCAAAACTCGACTAAAGCGGTGATGGCCTCTTTCGCGTTTCCTTGACGCTGATACTTATCGGCAATCCAATAACCAATACTGACCATGTTATAGGTGTGATAGAGCTCATTAATCGCCACCATCCCGAGCAATTGCCCATTCTCACGATGGAAAATACCAAAGCCATACCCATCGGCTTTTACCCAGTTTAGGCGGGTAGTCAACAAGAACTGCTGCGCCTCTTTGAGAGTGAAATCGGCATGACACCAATCAACCCATTGATGTAGCGATGGCGAATTGCGAATCAGCGTTGCCAAAGGTTCGGCTTCATCGGCGTTGATGAGACGCAGGCAAAGACGTGAAGTAATGATTTGAAAATCTGGGCTCATTTTACTCTCTTGCAGCGTTCGTTTATTTCGCTTTCCTGAATCGGCAAAGTTTTGTGATGACGTTTGAGGCAAATAAACAAAAGCCCTCGTCTGAGGGCTTCAAATAAACATAAATCGGTTTCATTCCACGCGGCGAACTTGGATCACGATGCCCAGCAACGGGTGGTCTAGGTAGTGGGTTTCACCACTGCGCATACGGCGTTTTTGATCCATGCGGTAGCTTTTGAGGAACTGTTCCACTTGTACCGTTGGAGACACTTGCGCCAAATTCCCCAGTTGTACATTGCCATCCACTTGCCCAAGCTGGTCGGTGTTTTCATCCAGTGAGCTGGATTCTAGCTTCACTTCACGCACGCTAGGCGCTTTGAGATCTAAGGTGCTTTCGACGAACAGATAGTGCTGCACGTAGACTTGTAAAGTGCCGTCAAGTTCGTACAGCGGATTGTCGATACGCACTTCGGTAATGCCATCGGCAACGACCTGCTCTGGCTCGGCCTGCTTTTCACTGCCGTCAGGATTAAACTCGGCAGAGTAATCCTTGCCACCTAAAATGCGAAAAATGGGCGCAGAACTTTTGCCTTTGTCATCTTGCCGCCAAGCGGTATGCAGCAGCACCGTAAACCCTGCATGTCTGTCTAGGGCCTCTTTTTGCGAGCGCAATTGGTACTCATCGTAGGGCAACATTTGCACGCCCTTAGCTTCACGATAAGCGTCGTCCTGAAACTCATGTGCTTGCGCTTTATTGATCTCCGGCAGTTGGTTTGGCCAGGATTCATTAGTCTGCTGGGCATCGAGGTTACGTTTGAAAATGATAACCTCGATATCAAATTGTCTCTGCGCCCATGAAGGGAGTGACACACAAAGAAGGAGCAGAGGGATCAAGAATCTCATCGGATAACTAGCTCACTGGTAATAAATTCTGATTAAACTCGTTCAGTAAATCACGAATAAACTGAACACGTTGGCGGCGGTCGGTCAATGGTACGCTAAACTTGAACTTAGTTGGACCTTCCATCGCAAATTTTTTCGGTTGCGACTGCAGTAGTCTGACCAGATACGCGGGGTTTATGTCAGCGTTAGGATAAAATTCGATAAACCCGCCTTTATCATGCGCTTCGATTTTTTTCACTTTGATGTTGGCAGCAAGAATCTTTAACTCTGAGATTGCCAACAGATTTTTCGCCGCGTCGGGCAGCAACCCAAACCGGTCGATCAGCTCCACTTTGAGCTCGTTGAGTTCCTCTTCACCCGCCACGCTGGCAATGCGTTTATACATAGATAAACGACTGTTGACGTCGGGGATGTAATCATCCGGGAGTAGGGCGGGTATGCGGATCTCGACTTCGGTTTGTTCACGTAAAAGCTCATCTAATGACGGCTCCTTGCCTTCTTTCAAGGCTTGAACCGCTTGTTCAAGCATCTCCATGTAGAGTGAGAAACCGACCGATTGGATCTGGCCGCTCTGCTCTTCACCGAGAAGCTCACCTGCGCCGCGGATCTCAAGATCGTGGGTAGCCAGCGTAAAACCCGCCCCTAAATCTTCCAATGAGGCAATCGCATCAAGACGTTTGATCGCGTCTTTAGTCATGGATTTGGGATGCGGCGTCAGCAAGTAAGCGTAAGCTTGGTGGTGCGAGCGCCCCACACGGCCACGTAGCTGATGCAGTTGGGCGAGGCCAAGATTGTCAGCGCGATCCATGATAATGGTGTTGGCGGTTGGGACGTCGATACCGGTTTCGATGATGGTGGTGCACACCAGCAAATTAAAACGCTGATGGTAGAAATCGTTCATCACGCGTTCGAGCTCACGCTCACGCATCTGGCCGTGGGCGACAGTAATTCGCGCTTCAGGTACTAGCTTGGTCAAATCCGCTGCGACTTTCTCGATGGTTTCCACTTGATTGTGCAGGAAGTAAACCTGACCACCGCGCATGATTTCGCGCAAGATCGCTTCGCGTACCACCGCATCATCTCGCTCGCGCACAAAGGTTTTGATCGATAGGCGACGCGCTGGTGGAGTGGCGATGATGGATAAATCACGCATGCCGCTCATTGCCATATTGAGTGTACGCGGGATAGGGGTCGCAGTTAGAGTGAGAATGTCGACATCGGCACGCATCGCTTTGACTTTCTCTTTTTGCCGCACGCCGAAACGGTGCTCTTCATCGACAATCAGTAGGCCAAGATCGTTAAACTTGAGTTCAGACGAGAGCAGTTTGTGCGTGCCGACCAGAATGTCTACCTTGCCACTTGCGACATCCTCGAGGATCTGTTTCTGCTCTTTCGCGGACTTAAAGCGCGACAGCACTTCAACTCGGATCGGAAGATTGGCAAAGCGATCGCGGAAGTTCTCAAAATGCTGCTGAGCAAGCAAGGTCGTCGGGACGAGTACCGCGACTTGTTTGCTGTTGTCTGTGGCAACAAACGCGGCGCGCATGGCCACTTCGGTTTTGCCAAAGCCAACGTCACCACACACTAGGCGGTCCATCGCTTTGGCTTGGCACATGTCTGATAACACCGCGTTGATTGCCATCGCTTGATCGTCCGTTTCCTCAAAAGGAAAACCAGATTTAAAGCTGGCGTACTGGCCACGATCCAACGCAAATTTGTAGCCCGGCTTGAGCTCGCGCTTGGCATAAACGTCCAACAGCTCTGCCGCGACATCGCGCACTTTTTCCGCCGCTTTGCGCCGCGCTTTGGCCCAAGCTTCGCCGCCAAGTTTGTGCAGCGGAGCGCTCTCTTCCGCGCCGCCGGAGTAACGGCTGATGAGGTTTAGCGACGCCACGGGAACGTACAATTTCGCCTCGTTTTGATACTCCAACATCATGTATTCGGCTTTGATGCCGCCCGCTTCGAGCGTCTCTAAACCAATATAGCGGCCGATACCGTGATCAATGTGCACCACAGGTTGGCCCGGTTTGAGCTCGGCAAGATGACGGATAACGGTATCGCTGTTGACGTTACGCTTGTCTTTTTTGCGCCGTTGGATCACGCGATCACCAAGCAGGTCGCTCTCGCAGACAAAAGCAAAGCCGCGTTCAGGGTGAATAAAGCCGCGTTCAGTGGCGCCGATCACCAAAGTAAATCGGTTTTCCTGTTGCAACGCCTCATCTACGTTAGCCGACATCGTCGGACGAAGCTTGATCCCTTGCAACAGCTCGGTTAAGGCTTCGCGTCGTCCTTCGGATTCGACAGAAAAGACAATTTTTCCGTTAAAGCTTTCGCTAAATTTGCGCAGTTGTGCCAGCGGCTCTTTGCTGTTTTGTTGCACGGCCAGTTCAGGTAGTGCTTGCAGAGGCAAATTGCTGCGACCTGCTTTTTCTTCAATGGCTGCGACAGAGAGGCAGGTTTGAGCGAATGGCTTGATGCGAGCGTAAAGCTCATCCTTTTTTAGCCACAGTTGTGCTGGTGGTAAGAGGGGGCGCAGCGGGTCGACTTTTTTCTGCTCGTAGCGGTAATCGACATCACTGAGAAACTGATCCATCGCCAGATCGATGTCGCCGACCGTGATGAAGTGTGAATCGCTAGCGACGTAGTCAAACAAGGTTTCGGTTTGTTCAAAAAACAGCGGTTGCCAGTATTCTATGCCGGCCGGCCAAGTCCCTTTGCTCACTTGCATGTAAACCGATTCTGGTTCACGGCGCGCATCAAACTGGCTACGCCAGCGAATACGGAAATCTTCAATCGCTGCTTCAGTGGTGGGGAACTCGTGAGCGGGCAACAGGCGAATTTCCTGTACGGCGTCGGTAGAGCGCTGATTCTCTGGATCGAAGGTGCGAATGGTGTCGATTTCGTCATCAAAGAAATCTATCCGATAAGGATCATGACTGCCCATTGGATAGAGGTCCAAAATGGAACCTCGGCTAGCGTACTCTCCCGGACCAAATACTTGATCGACGTGGCGATAACCGGAGTTGTCTAATTGCAGGCGAAGTTTTTCCAGTGAATAGCGATCGCCCACTTTGACCATCAAGGTATGTTGCAACAGGAAGTCGCGCGGTGATTGACGCTGAAGTAAGGTGCTGACTGGAACAATGGTGATGCCGTTGCTTTGCCCCGGCAGTTGGAACAAGGTCGCGATACGTTCAGAAATAATATCTTGGTGTGGCGAGAAATTGTCGTACGGCAGCGTCTCCCAATCGGGGAACACTGTCACCGACTCACGGTAAAACTGTTCGACTTCTGCTTGCAGTTTCAACGCGCTTTGTGGGTCAGGTACCACTAAAACTGTGTGGCTGGAGGCTGCTTTTGCCAGTTCAGCGATGGAGAGTGCGAGCGATGCACCCGGTAAGCAGCCAATATGTTTTTTGTCGCCTGCGCCGTTTGCGCCGCAGACCGATAAGATGGGTTGAACAGTTTTCATTGTGGGTTATTTTGAATCTCTTTCCAGGGTTCGCTGACGAAGTATTCTTTGCTGCTGATGGAGTGCTGCTTTGATCAAAAGGTCTTGATCAGAATCCCGCAGCAACTGGTACTTCATGGTGATTTCGAACTGCTGTTCGTGCGCCTCACAGGCTGCCACTTGCGCGTAACAATAAATTGCCGCCGCCGGACTCTCAAGAAACAGTTTCACCCGCGCGAGTTGCCCGACTGGTACTGTTTGTGTGCAGAGATAACTCACTTGGCTAGCGCCAAAGCGAGTAGTTTTAAAGCGCAGTGTAGGGTCATCTTGCTGGGAGAGCATGAAACTGAGGAGCAAATTGAGTTTGGAATTTTGCGCATCAAGCAAACTGATGACGCTTTTGAAATCGCTATTTTTCAGCTCATGACGGGCATGATCCGCCATTTGATCGAGTTGGCTAAATTCGCTGGCGACGATAAATGGAGTCGGGATTTCTGCCAAAAATGTCTCTTCCGAAGGCAGAATTGATGACGTGGGCAACAGCTCGACGTTAACCGTTAAGGTTGAATGGACGGTAAAAAACTCTTGATCTGTCATGCTGTTGTTCCTTATTCGTCATCTTGAAGTGACAAGATGAATCTTCAAGTGATTGATTATCGCTAACTTCGCTTAGTTATCAAGCTCTGTTCTAGTCAATTGACCTACATCTCAGCTTCACTCATCACTAAAATGGCAAAATTACGCTGAATTCTGTGTCGCTCACTCAATTTTAGCTATATTCGTGCCATCTTTCTGGTTAGAGTAACCAGTTGGATTGATTATCGGTTTTTACAATGTTTTATCCAGTATCCCTATTCGTTGGGCTGAGGTATCTGCGCGGGCGCTCCGGTGACAGATTCAGTCGCTTCGTCTCTTATATGTCGACTGCGGGCATCACCATCGGTGTGATGGCGCTGGTCACGGTGCTCTCGGTGATGAACGGTTTTGAAGCGCAGCTTAAAGAGCGCATTTTGGGCGTGTTGCCGCAAGCGGTGGTCTCCTATCAAGACGAAACGCCTTGGCAAGCCAGTGCGCCTGGATTTGTCCGAGAGCTTTCACCCTCGCGCACCCCTGTACCGATTGTGCGCGGCGAAGCGGTGATTCAAAGCGCAGCGCAGCTTTCGGTGGGCTATTTGATTGGCATTGATTCAAGCTTTGACGATCCTATCGCCGAGCATTTGATCGCAGGTTCTGTCGCTGACCTTCATGCTGGTGAATATCAGGTGTTCCTTGGTCATACGCTGGCAAGAAATCTTAATGTATCCATAGGCGATAAAGTGCGCCTTATGGTGACCAGTGCCAGCCAGTTCACCCCATTGGGGCGTATGCCAAGCCAGCGCAATTTTACCGTTGCAGGCATGTTTAACACCGGTTCGGATATCGATGGCCAGTTGATGGTGACACACATCAACGATGCCGCCAGACTGCTTCGATTGAGTAAGCAAACCATTTCCGGATGGCGACTGTTTTTTGATGATCCATTTGAGGTGACACAAGTGGCCAAACAAGACCTGCCTGAGGGTTGGCAGTGGAGTGACTGGCGAGAGCAACGCGGTGAGCTGTTTCAAGCGGTAAAAATGGAAAAGAACATGATGGGCCTGATGCTTGGGCTGATTGTTGGTGTCGCGGCGTTTAATATCATTTCGGCGCTGATTATGGTGGTGATGGAAAAGCAAGCTGAAGTGGCGATTTTGAAGACTCAAGGCATGAGCCAGCGCCACATCATGACGATTTTCATGGTGCAAGGGGCGAGCAGTGGCGTGATTGGCGCGCTGGTGGGCGGTGGCGCGGGTGTTTTACTGTCGCTTAATCTCAACAGCTTGCTCAACGCCGCTGGCGTGGCGCTGTTCACCTTCGGTGGCAGCCTGCCTGTGGTGATTCAGCCATGGCAAATCTTCTGGGTGATTTTATTGGCGGTTCTACTTAGTCTAGTGGCTACGCTCTATCCCTCTTACCGCGCATCGTCTGTTAAACCTGCTGAGGCTCTTCGCTATGAATAAGTTGTTAAAGTGTCATCACGTGAGCAAAACCTATCAGGAAGGTGAACTCACTACCGAAGTACTCAAAGGCGTAAGCTTTGAGATGGATAAAAGTGAGTTGGTGGCGATTGTTGGTACCTCTGGCTCTGGCAAAAGTACCTTGCTGCACATTCTCGGCGCCTTGGATGATGCCACTGAGGGTGAGGTAGAATTTCTTAATTATCGCTTGTGTACCCTCAGCAGTAATAAGCAAGCGAAGCTGCGCAACCAGCATCTCGGTTTTATCTATCAGTTCCATCATCTGTTGGCCGATTTCTCGGCGCTGGAAAATGTGGCGATGCCGCTGCTCATTGCGGGCATACCATTGGCTCAAGCTAAGCAAGAAGCGCAGCAACTCTTGGAAAAAGTCGGCCTGAAACATCGCGTTTTACACCGCCCATCAGAACTGTCTGGTGGTGAGCGCCAACGTGTAGCGATTGCGCGCGCTCTAATTAATAAACCGGAGCTGGTGTTGGCTGATGAACCGACAGGCAACCTTGACCACAAGACGGCAGTGCAAATTTACGATCTGATGCGTGAGTTAAATCGTGAGTCGGGCACCGCGTTTTTGGTGGTGACACACGACAATGAGTTGGCAGCGAAAATGGATCGACAGATGACGATGCAAGATGGTTTGCTGACTCACCCAACCGAGAGTGAGATGAAGTAATGTTTTCTTCTTTGCCACTGATGATCGGCCGCCGTTTTAGTAAAGCCAAGCAGCGTAATAAAATGGTGTCGTTTATCTCTCTCTCATCCACAATTGGCATTGCCGTTGGTGTAGCGGTGATCATTATCGGTCTATCGGCAATGAATGGCTTTGAGCGGGAATTACAGTCGCGTGTGTTGTCAGTTATTCCCCACGCAGAACTTGAAGGCGTGCGTGGCCCGGTTGCAGACTGGCGCAAAGTGGTATCACAGGTTACAGCACACCCCAACGTGGTGGCCGCCGCGCCGTATGTGAAATTCACGGGTTTGGTCGAGCGCGGCGATCAGCTCAAAGCGATCGAAGTGCGTGCGGTGGAGCCAGACTATGAACAAGCGGTGTCCAGCATGGCGCAGTTTATCGAAGCGGCTGCGTGGCAGGCATTCACTCCGGGTAAAAATCAAGTGATTTTAGGGCGCGGCGTCGCGAACGAGATTGACGCCAAGGTCGGCGACTATGTCACTCTTTTAATTCCGCAAGTGGGCAATACCAGCAAAGTACAGGCTCCTAAGCGGGTTCGCGTACAGGTGGTTGGCTTTCTTACGCTCAACGGACAAATCGATCACAATGTTGCTTTAGTCCCCCTAGCCGACGGTCAGCAATACACGGCGTTGGGTGATGGAGTGACGGGCATCGCACTGCGTACTAATGATGTGTTGAATGCGCAAAGTATCGTGCGTGATGTCGGACAGAAAATCGACATTTATGTCTATTTACGCAGTTGGAAGCAGAAATTTGGCTTTTTATACCGCGATATCCAACTGGTGCGCACCATTATGTATCTCGTGATGGTGCTGGTGATTGGCGTCGCCTGTTTTAATATCGTCTCCACCTTAATGATGTCGGTCAAAGACCGCGCCGCTGAAATCGCCATTTTGCGCACGATGGGCGCCTCAGATCGCCTAGTGAGGCGTATCTTTGTTTGGCAAGGTGTTTTTTCCGGCGTGCTTGGTAGTGTGCTCGGCAGTGTCGTTGGCGTACTGGTGGCATTAAACCTCACTACCATAATCAAAGGGCTGGAAAACTTGCTCGACCACCAATTCTTATCGGGTGATATCTATTTTGTCGATTTTCTACCGACACAATTGCGTTATGAAGATGTGCTGATTGTTTCAGGCACCGCGATCATATTAAGCATTCTTGCCACTTGGTATCCCGCACTCAGAGCCTCCAAACTCCAACCTGCTGCGGTGTTGAGTAGCAAGTAATGTTCTGATTCATAGACGCAAAAACGACAAAAGGACCGCTTGGTCCTTTTGTTTTTACTACTTTTATTACATCTGATTTCATTAGCCCAGTGCGATAAATCGAAACTTATGCCACTGCTTGCCAACATTTCAGCATCTTGCGTTATCTTGCTTGACGCTTCTGCCAACTTCTCACGACAGAGTAACGCCACAAACCGCGAATGCCAAAGTAGCCGACAATCGACGAAACCACGCCGCAGATGGTGCACCCGAGTAAGAACGGAGGGCCAATGGTGCTCATTTGTTCAATGATGAAGTCCCAAGAAAGTTCGAAATGAAAAGGCTGTGGCGGAACATTCATCACGAAAGCGCCGAGTTTGTAGGCGAAGTAAAACAGCACGGGCATGGTGATCGGATTACTTACCCAAACAAGCGCGACTGAAAGCGGCAAATTGACACCAAGCAATACCGCTAAACCCGCTGACATGATCATCTGACTCGGTAGCGGAACAAAAGCCATAAACAGGCCAACAGCAAAAGCACCTGCCGCAGAACGGCGATTTAGGCACCACAAATTGGGGTTGTATAAAACGTTACCAAACACTTTCAATGCTTTTTGACGTTTTATCAGCTCATGGTCTGGCATGAAGCGTTTGATCAGCTTTCTTGGCATAGGACAACATGACTCTCTTAGGTAACAATTGGTTCTTGGCTTCGTTCTCAGCGACCCTTATCTCGGCGAATTATTGGCCGCTCATGCCTTCCTGGCGGTGGTTGTTGCTGATTGTGATTGCCATCTTATTAATTACGAGACTGAAAAGGTGGCGGAGCTCACTCGGTATTGGCTTGGCGCTTGTGGTTGCGATTTGTTCGGGAAATCTAATCCAGCGGAAAGCGGAAACCCTGTTTCAGGCAGGTGTGAATATTACCATAAACGGGCAAGTTGACAGCCCTTTTAAGCAAATAAGTCACGGCTATGAGGGGATTATTTATATTACACACATTAATGGCCAGCCACTGACGCTTTTTGAACGAGCAAAAGTTCGCCTGATTGCGCCAATTTTGCTCAATCAGGGTGATCTCCTTGCTGGTCGAGTAAACATCAAACCTATTTATGGACTGCTGAACCAGGCTGGATTTGACAGTGAAAGGTTTGCTCTCAGCCAACAAGTCTTAGCCAGAGCAACACTTGATCGACAGCATTCGTGGCGGGTTACGTCGAGGAACTCGATTCGATCTGCGCTGATTGAAAAAGTATCCCTGCAATTGGCGCAGGCATCGCACTCAGCTTTGTTAATGGCACTCAGTTTTGGCGTGCGTGACCAGATCGAGACGCAGCAGTGGCAACTGCTCAAACAGAGCGGATTGATTCATCTTCTTTCGATCTCTGGCTTGCATATAGGTATGGCGTTTGGTTGTGGCTATTGGCTCGGCCATTGGATGCGGGCAGGGCAAAGGCCTCTTCTTTTCGCGCCGATCATGCTCGGTCTGGTGTTTGCTTGGGCTTATGCTTGGTTGGCTGGCTTTACCCTACCGACTCAGCGAGCACTCATCTTTTGCCTCCTGATGGCATCGCTCTCTTTGATGAACGGTCAGATAAGCCGTTGGAGTACCTTACTTTTGGTGCTGGCATGCTGTTTAGTGCTATCGCCTTTTTCCCCGCTTTCTTCTAGCTTCTGGTTATCTTTTCTCGCCGTCGGCGCGGTTTTTCTCACCATCAACCAAGGCCATTTTCATGCCTCATGGCGCAAGAGAACAACCAAGCTGCTACTCACGCAAGCATCGTTACTGCTGTTTCTCGCGCCCGTAACTGGGCACTTCTTTTCCGGTTTTAGCGTTGCTGCTCTGGTATACAACTTAGTGTTTATCCCTTGGTTTACGCTGGCTGTGGTTCCTTTGGTGCTGGCTGGTTTGTTGTTTTCGGCCTTATCTTTGCCAAGCGTCGCCGCGCTCATTTGGCAACTGGCAGATTGGTCTTTACAACCGTTAAGCCTGCTGTTGCCTTATGCACGTCACGGTTGGTGGCCACTCACCGACGGGCAGATAACCGTTATCACCCTCTTGGCTCTGCTGATTCTGTTCCGACGCCTGTTCACGCCCATGTTCGCGTTGACTGCTTTGGGGATAAGCATGGCGATGACGATAAGTCATCGCCAGCAGAATGATATCCGTATTGATCTATTGGACGTCGGTCATGGGCTGGCGGTATTGATTGAGAAAAATGATCACCTGCTGCTTTATGATACTGGCAAAGGGTGGCTGGACGGCAGTATTGCCCAGCAAATCATTGAGCCTTTGATGCTTAAAAGAGGCCATCGCGGTTTGGATGGTCTGATTCTTAGCCACCTAGACAACGACCATGCCGGAGGGAAAGCGTATGTAGAGTCCATGCTGTCACCGAAATGGCGCATGAGCAGTTCGCAGCAAGAGCACTATTTACCCTGTCTTCGTGGTGATCAGCATGAATGGCAAGGGATGCTGCTTGAAGTTCTGTGGCCACCGAGACTAGTTAAACGGGCCTATAACCCTCACTCGTGCGTGATTCGGCTCAGCGATAGGGAAAATCAGTTTTCAATCTTACTCACGGGAGACATTGATGCCGTCGCCGAGTGGATTTTGGCTCGAGAGCCTGAAGAGGTGACAAGCGATATTATGCTGGTCCCGCATCATGGCAGTTTAACCTCGTCCTCACCGGATTTTGTCGCCGCAGTCGCGCCGCAGTTGGCGTTGGCCTCACTCGCCAAAGGTAACCAGTGGGGCATGCCGAGAAAAGAGGTCTTACGCACTTATCAGCAATACGAGGTGCGCTGGTTAGATACTGGAGAAGAAGGGCAGATTACGGTTTGGGTTCACCAAGGTCACTGGTCAGTAAAAACGCTACGCAGCAATAGTTTGCAGCCTTGGTATAGGCAGATGCTACGGAACCAAGTAGAATGACCACTTGATTAAAGAAAAGAATCTCTTATCTATGTCGATTACAGCAGATGAATCAACTTGGCGCACCTTTAAGCGTCTGTGGACTTTTATCCGTCTTTACAAATCTGGATTAGCCGTTGCCGTTGTTGCATTGGTGATCAACGCCGTTTCTGATACCTACATGGTTTCCTTGCTCAAACCGCTTCTTGATGAAGGGTTTGGCAGTGCCGAATCAGACTTCCTTCGTACCCTACCATTGATTATTTTCGCCATGATGTTCATTCGTGGTGTCAGTAGTTTTATCTCGGCGTATTGCTTGAGTTGGGTCTCTGGGAACGTGGTGATGCAAATCCGTCGTATGGTGTTTAACCACTATATGCAAATGCCAGTCTCGTTTTTTGATCGTGAAAAATCGGGTAGTCTGCTGTCACGGATAACCTACGATTCAGAACAAGTCTCCGCTGCAACCAGCCAGGCATTGGTGAGCATCGTGCGTGAAGGCGCCAGCATTATTGGCTTGTTAGTGCTGATGTTCTACAACAGCTGGCAGCTTTCTCTGGTGCTGATTTTGGTTGCCCCTGTTGTGGCATGGGGGATCGGCGTGGTGTCTAAGCGCTTTCGTAAAATCTCCAAAAATATGCAAACCATTATGGGTGTTGTTACCAGTTCAGCGGAACAGATGCTCAAAGGGCATAAAGTGGTGCTGAGTTATGGTGGTCAGGATGTAGAAAAACAGCGCTTTGATAAAGTCAGCAACCAAATGCGTCAGCAGAGCATGAAGCTTGTCACGGCGCAAGCGGCCGCTAACCCGATCATTCAGATGATTGCATCGGTTGCCATTGTTGTGGTGCTTTATTTGGCGAGCGTTGACTCAATAAAAGAGCAACTGACCCCTGGGACTTTCACCGTGGTTTTCTCTGCGATGTTTGGTCTCATGCGCCCGTTAAAAGCGCTGACAAGTGTCACTTCGGTGTTTCAACGTGGTATGGCTGCGGCGCAGACGCTGTTTGCGTTGGTGGATATTGAACCGGAGAAAAACCACGGAACTCATACGGTAGAGCGCGCCGAAGGGTTTGTTGCGGTAAAAGATATCTCGTTTACTTATCAAGGCACGGAAAAGCCGGCGCTGCAGCATGTCTCTTTTGATATACCGAAAGGCAAAACGGTAGCGTTGGTGGGCCGATCCGGTTCAGGCAAAAGTACCATAGCGAATCTATTCACCCGTTTTTACGATGTCGATGAAGGCTCTATCGAGTTGGATGGCGTTGATATTCGTGACTACGAACTGAAAAATTTACGTACTCACTTTGCTTTAGTATCACAAAATGTCCACCTATTTAATGATACTTTGGCGAACAATATTGCCTATGCCGCGGAAGAAAAGTATAGCCGTGCCGATATTGAGCGTGCCGCTGAACTGGCCCATGCGATGGAGTTTATCTCCAAAATGGAACATGGGCTCGATACGGTTATCGGTGAAAATGGTGCCAGTTTGTCTGGGGGCCAGCGTCAACGGGTTGCTATCGCACGGGCATTGCTGCGAGATGCGCCAGTACTGATCCTCGATGAAGCGACTTCTGCTTTGGATACCGAATCGGAAAGGGCGATTCAATCTGCATTAGATGAGTTGCAAAAAGACAAAACGGTTTTGGTCATTGCGCACCGTTTGTCAACCATTGAACAAGCAGATCAAATCTTAGTGGTTGATGACGGAACCATTATCGAGCGAGGCTCGCACGCTGAGCTGATCGCCAAAGATGGCGCTTATGCCCAGTTGCATAAGATTCAGTTTGGTGACTCCTAGTGGTCGAAAAAATTTGGTTTGAGAACCACCCGATCAAGTATCTATTGTGGCCGCTGCTGTGGCCACTCTCTTTGTTGTTTGGTGTTATCAGCCGTCGTAAGAAACAGGCTTATCTGCTTGGTAAAAAAACAGCCTATAGAGCACCTGTACCAGTGGTGGTCGTGGGCAACATTACGGCGGGTGGCAATGGTAAGACCCCAGTTGTGGTTTGGCTGGTGGAAGCGTTGCAACAACGAGGCTTTAAACCCGGCGTTGTTTCACGCGGCTATGGTGCTAAAGCGCCAAGCTATCCCTTGCTCGTCGATGAAACGACTTTAACCGCACATTGTGGTGACGAACCCAAGCTGATTTTCCAACGTACAGGCGCTCTTGTGGCGGTTGATCCCAATCGCCCTCAAGCGGTAAAAGCGCTTCTAAGCCAAGGGGTGGATGTCATTATCAGCGATGATGGCTTGCAACATTATGCCTTACAGCGTGACGTCGAATTCGTTGTGGTTGATGGACAGCGACGCTTTGGCTCAGAGCAGTTGATTCCACTTGGCCCACTGCGCGAACCCGTTTCACGCTTGCTTAGTGTCGATTTTGTCATCACCAACGGTGGTAAGGCTAAGCCGGATGAAACTGGTATGACACTAGCGCCGGGAAAAGCTATTAACTTGCTTACAGGAGAGCAGGTAGAAGTGCAATCGCTCGCCGCTCTGGTCGCTTTTGCTGGCATTGGTCATCCGCCGCGTTTTTTTGCCACTTTAGAGCAGTTAGGCGCTAAATTGGTAGCCACCCAAGAGTTTGCTGATCACCAAGATTTTGAGCACAAAGCGTTGGAGAAACTGGTTATTCAGGGTGAAAACGTCATAATGACAGAAAAAGATGCGGTCAAGTGCCGCCAATTTGCCCAGAAGAACTGGTGGTATTTACCGGTATCGGCGCAGTTTGATTTGCACAAAGAACAACAGATTTTACAAAGAATAACAGAGGTTATAAGAAAGTATGGATCACCGTCTGCTTGAGATTGTTGCGTGCCCAGTATGCAAAGGAAAATTAACATTCGATAAAGATAATCAGGAGTTGATCTGTAAGCTCGATCGTCTCGCCTACCCAATTAAAGAGGGTATTCCTGTATTACTTGAGCCAGAGGCTCGCAGTATGGCCATGGACGAGGGGCGCTAATGTCATTCACGGTTGTTATTCCTGCTCGTTACCAGTCTAGTCGTCTGCCGGGCAAGCCACTGGCGGATATTGCGGGTAAACCAATGATTCAGTGGGTTTACGAACAAGCGATCCAAGCAGGTGCGCAAGATGTGATTATTGCGACCGATGATGAGCGTGTTGCTGATGCTGTTGTTGCTTTTGGTGGCAAAGTCTGTATGACGTCACCGAATCATGAGTCGGGTACCGAGCGCCTTGCGGAAGTGGTGAAAAGCATGGGCATTGCCGACGATCACATTATTGTGAATGTGCAGGGTGACGAGCCGCTGATTCCACCAGCGATCATTCGTCAAGTGGCGGATAATTTAGCCGCGAGCACTGCGCCTATGGCGACTCTTGGCGTTGCGATAACCAACGAAGAGGAAGTGTTCAATCCCAATGCGGTGAAGGTCGTAACAGACAAAGAAGGCTATGCGCTTTATTTTAGTCGCGCAACCATTCCCTGGGATCGCGATGCGTATGCGCGCGGTGAAAAACTGCCGCCTCAGACATTGATGCGTCACATTGGTATCTACGCTTACCGCGCAGGTTTTATCAATACGTACGTTAACTGGCAACCAAGTTCATTGGAAAAGATAGAGTGCCTCGAGCAACTTCGCGTGCTCTGGTACGGTGAAAAAATTCACGTTGCACTGGCAAAAGAAGCACCACCAGCGGGCGTGGATACCCCCGCAGATCTTGAGCTTGTAAGGCACATTGTTAGCCAAGCAAATAAGTAAAATTTAAAAAAGCCTAATGTGTAGTACGTTAGGCTTTTGTTTACTCAATCGTGCAGAAAACAGAATCACACAATGAGCGCTTGATTGCTGAATAAATGACTCGTGTGTCTCTACTCCTTGGCAGGGCACGTAGCCAGAACTTCGCGATGTCCGGATTCCTTCACTTCTTCCAAAATCACTTCAAAGCCCCAAATTCGATACAAGTGTTTTAGCACTTCTTCATAGCTTTTATCCAGCGGAATCCGATTGTGCGGCACATATTGCAGTGTCAGCGAACGGTCACCACGCACATCGACATTGAAGACCTGAATGTTGGGCTCTAGGTTAGATAGATTATACTGTGCGGCCAATGCTTCTCTGATTTTTCGATATCCGCTATCGTCATGAATTGCATTCACCTCAATAAAGTTTTTACGGTCGTCATCTTGAATAGCAAACAGTTTAAAATCGCGGATGATTTTAGGTGACAAGTACTGGCTGATAAAACTCTCGTCTTTAAAGTTATGCATAGCGAAATGAACGGCGTCTAGCCAGTTGCTGCCAGCGAGTTCCGGGAACCACTCGCGGTCTTCGTCGGTGGGTTCTTCACAGATACGTTTGATGTCTCTGAACATGGCAAACCCGAGTGCATACGGATTGATACCACTGAAATAGGGGCTGTTATAGGGGGGCTGAGCGACCACACTGGTATGACTGTGCAAAAATTCCAGAATGAACTTATCGGACACTAATCCCTCGTCGTATAGATGATTCAAAATCGTGTAGTGCCAGAAAGTTGCCCAGCCTTCGTTCATCACTTGAGTCTGTTTTTGCGGATAAAAGTATTGGCTGATTTTTCTCACAATACGCACAATTTCACGCTGCCACGGTTCAAGCAATGGCGCATGTTTTTCAATAAAGTAGAGAATATTTTCTTGCGGTTCACTGGGGAAGCGAAGCTGATTGCGTTCTTCTTTGGCTTTTGCTTTTGGCACAGTGCGCCACAATTCATTGACCTGTGATTGCAAGTACGCCTCACGCTCCTCTTGACGAGCTTTTTCTTCATTGATCGAAATCTTCTCTGGCCGTTTGTAGCGATCAACACCAAAATTCATCAGTGCATGGCAGGAATCAAGCAGTTTTTCCACTTCGGTTTCGCCATACTTGATTTCGCACTCAGCAATGTAATTTTTGGCAAAAAGTAGGTAGTCAATGATAGAACTGGCGTCGGTCCAGGTTTGAAACAGATAATTACCCTTAAAGAAGGAGTTATGCCCATAACAAGCGTGTGCCATGACCAAAGCTTGCATGGTGACGGTATTCTCTTCCATCAAGTAGGCGATACAGGGGTTGGAGTTGATCACAATCTCATAGGCTAAGCCCATTTGTCCGTGTTTGTAATTTTGCTCAGTTTGAATAAATTTTTTACCGAACGACCAGTGGTTGTAGTTGATTGGCATACCGATGCTTGAATAGGCATCCATCATCTGCTCTGAAGTGATCACTTCGATCTGGTTAGGATAAGTGTCCAGACGATAGTGCTCTGCCACCCGCTTTATCTCTTGATGGTATTGATCCAGCAAATCGAAAGTCCAGTCAGGGCCATCTGGTAAGGTTTTACGCTTTTGCTTAGTTTTGGTTGTCATGCGCAGTCCTCCTATGCCGTCTCTTTCTGGAACAGCTCTCTAAATACCGGGAAGATATCCTCTACTGAGCGGATATTCTTCATCGCAAAGTTGTCGAAGCTTTCTCCTAATTTTTCATATTCGTGCCAAAGAGTTTGGTGAGAACGTCGCGTAATTTCGATGTAAGCGTAGTACTGGCAGTTAGGCAGCAACTTATTGGTCAACAGTTCACGGCAACGTGGTGAATCGTCAGCCCAGTTATCGCCGTCGGAAGCTTGTGCCGCGTAAACGTTCCATTCACCAACGGGATAGCGTTGCTTGACAATGTCATCCATCAATTTGAGAGCACTGGAAACAATGGTTCCCCCAGTTTCCTGAGAATAGAAAAACTCATGTTCATCCACCTCTTTGGCCTGTGTGTGGTGACGAATAAAGACCACTTCAACATTCTCATAAGTGCGAGTTAAGAACAGATAAAGCAGTACATAAAAGCGCTTTGCGATGTCCTTAGTTGCTTGATCCATTGAGCCTGAAACGTCCATCAGACAGAACATGACGGCCTGGCTCGATGGCACGGGTTTTTTCTCATAATTCTTAAAACGCAGATCAAAGGTGTCAATAAAAGGGACCGCATCGATGCGCTTTCGCAACTCTTCAATTTCTTGTTTAATACGCATCTCTTCCAGTTTTTGAGCCGGCTCCCTATTTTGGATGCGTTCTAGTTCCTCTTCCAATTCTTGCATCAGGCGCTTCTTACCCGCGGTCATCGCGGTGCGACGAGCCAAAGACTGTTGCAGAGAACGAACAACAGAAATGTTGGATGGAATGCCGGCAGTTTGGAAACCTGCTCGGTGTTTTTTCCACTCGGTAATTTTATTGACTTGGTTTTTCTTCAGGTTGGGCAGCGCCAGATCTTCAAACAGGATGTCGAGATACTCGTCTTTTGAAATCTGAAAGACGAAATCATCTTGTCCCTCACCGTCGGCGCTTGCGTCACCTTCACCGGAACCGCCACCGCCTTGTCCTCCTTTTGGCCGTTCGATCTTATCGCCAGTGATAAATTGGTCGTTTCCCGGATGTACACGCTCGCGTAGTCCGCCTTTCCCCTGATGGAAAATAGGTTCTTTGATATCTTTGTGCGGAATGGCAACATCTTCACCGGTCTCGGTATTGGTGATTGAGCGGCGATTTACTGCATCCGCAACAGACTCTTTGATTTGCTCTTTGTAGCGTCTCAAGAAGCGCTGTCTGTTGACAGCGCTCTTATTCTTGCCATTGAGCCTCCGGTCGATAAATTGCGCCATGAAATTCCCCTCTCCATGTTCCACAAGACCTAACTCATTGCTCTGGGTTAGGACGATTTACGTACACGCAGGTACCACTCGGAAAGCAGGCGTACTTGTTTCTCGGTGTAGCCTTTTTCCATCATACGAGCAACGAAGTCGTCGTGTTTCTTCTGATCGTCAGAAGAGGTTTTCGCGTTGAAAGAGATAACCGGAAGCAGATCTTCTGTGTTGGAGAACATTTTCTTCTCGATGACGGTGCGCAGTTTTTCGTAGCTGGTCCAAACCGGGTTTTGCCCATTGTTATTGGCTCGGGCACGCAGAACAAAATTGACAATCTCATTGCGGAAATCTTTTGGATTGGAAATGCCCGCGGTTTTCTCGATTTTTTCTAACTCGCCATTCAGGGCAGAGCGGTCGAATAACTGGCCAGTTTCCGGATCACGGTACTCTTGATCTTGAATCCAGAAATCGGCGTAGGTGACGTATCTGTCAAAGATGTTCTGGCCATATTCAGAGTAAGACTCGAGGTAGGCAGTTTGAATTTCTTTGCCAATGAACTCCACGTAGCGCGGGACGAGGTAGCCTTTGAGAAACTCTAGGTAACGATCCGCCGTGTCTTGTGGGAACTGCTCCCGTTCGACTTGCTGCTCAATCACATAGAAGAGATGGACAGGGTTTGCCGCGACTTCGGTGTGGTCAAAGTTAAACACACGCGAGAGGATCTTAAAGGCGAAACGGGTAGAAAGACCTTTCATCCCTTCATCGACACCCGCGTAGTCGCGGTACTCTTGATAACTCTTCGCTTTTGGATCGGTATCTTTCAAGGTTTCACCGTCATAGACGCGCATTTTTGAGTAAATCGACGAGTTTTCTGGCTCTTTCAAACGAGACAGAATACTGAACTGAGCCAGCAGTTCGAGCGTGCTCGGTGAACAAGGTGCTTTGGACAGTTCGGAGTGCTCAAGGAGTTTCTGGTAGATTTTAACCTCTTCTGAAACACGTAAGCAGTAAGGGACTTTGACGATATACACCCGATCAAGGAACGCTTCATTGTTTTTGTTGTTTCTAAAGGTTTGCCATTCTGACTCGTTCGAGTGCGCGAGAATCATGCCATCAAATGGAATGGCTGACAGTCCTTCAGTACCGTTAAAGTTCCCTTCTTGAGTTGCGGTCAAAAGTGGATGCAACACTTTGATCGGGGCTTTAAACATCTCGACGAATTCCATTAAACCTTGGTTCGCTTTACACAACGCACCGGAGTAGCTGTAAGCATCCGGATCGTCTTGCGAATAATGTTCAAGACGGCGAATGTCGACTTTACCAACCAAAGAGGAAATGTCTTGGTTGTTTTCATCACCTGGTTCGGTTTTGGCAATACCAATTTGGTCGAGAATGGAAGGACGCACTTTCAGCACTTTAAATTTGCTGATATCCCCCCCGAATTCGTGCAAGCGTTTTGCTGCCCAAGGCGACATAATGGAGCGCAAGTAGCGTTTTTCAATACCATACTCCTGCTGTAGGATATCGCCGTCCTCGTTGACATCAAACAAACAGAAAGGATGGTCATTCACCGGGCTACGCTGCCCGTCTGCACTCAATACGTAAATGGGCATTTGTTGCATCAAGGCTTTGAGCTTTTCCGCCAGCGATGATTTACCACCGCCGACTGGACCGAGCAAGTAGAGGATTTGTTTGCGCTCTTCTAATCCTTGCGCAGCGTGTTTTAAGTAAGAGACGATCTGTTCGATCGCGTCTTCCATGCCATAAAAATCCTTAAATGTTTTGTAGCGTGAGATGACACGGTTAGAAAATAGTCTGCTGAGGCGAGGATGATGTGAAGTGTCGATCTGCTCTGGCTCTCCGATCGCCATAAGAAGTCGTTCTGCTGCATTTGCATAGGCACTTTTGTCATCTTTGCACAGCGCAAGGAAGTCTTGTATCGACATCTCTTCGTCTTTTGCTGCTTCATAGCGAGCTTGATAGTGGTCAAAAATACTCATGTCACATTCCCCTTCTTATTCAGTCTGCTGACGAACGTTGGCAAATATCGTCCCTTCTCAAGGATAAGCCTAGACCGCGATTTGCAATTTTGCTTAACAATTATGTGTTTATTTAAAAAAATACTTGTTGAGATGCGGTGTTGATCGCCTCTTTCCATGGTGCTCAAACAGATTGGATTCAGGAAGAATATAGGTTCTTAAGGTGATATTTTTGGCGCCAATCTTCCTAATTCGAAGTGCGAAGGGTGACGTTTAAAGGAGTAAAAAGATGTGGTTTGATGTGGCAAAGAACAATGGCTAAAAAACAAGGCTGGCCCAGTTGCCAGCCTAGGAGAAAATGGTTTGAGTTCGTTTATGCACTGAAAATTTGGCGCAGCTCCGTCGCAGATAGATGGTATTGGCGAGGGCATTTTTTCCAGCTCACCAACATTCGGCGGTATTTTTCTAACATCGGCATTTGACTGTTGAAATGGTGGTCTGCTTTATCAAATTGAGGATATAAGCCTTCTGAGTCGACAAGGAAACGCACGTAGTGGACCAATTGAGCTTCTGATGCGATGTCGAAACCTAAGAACTGCAGTCGACGCTGATCCACCTCTGCACGTTCGCTATCAGAGAGCATTCTGTTTGATTCCTGCATGGCGTGATACATCTCCATAATGTCGATCACTTCTTTGCAGTGTTGTTCCGAAATGCAGCCAAAATCTTTGTTTAACTCACGCATTTGTAGCTCATAGCCGCGTTCAATAATGGTTTTCAAACGTTGGTAATTGGCCGCATTGGTTGGGTCGAGCTGTGACATGAGTTTGTACTGATTTGATAGGATCAAACGCTGTGTGTTTGACATTTCCATGGTGACCTCACTGAAGATAATTTTATTGTGTTGTTGAAGTTAGGTTAGCGGAACATCACACGATGAAACATGATCTCAACACAGATTTAATTCGAAAAATACAAATTATGTTTGTCGATTTGTTCAGTGTTTGTGGTAATGGTTGAAAATGTAATCATGGTCGGAGAAGACCCTTAACCACTCGGGCTTGAACACACAAAGTACGGCAAGTGACATGCCGTTTAGTAAGGCTTCTGGAAAAGCGAGCAGAGGGACCAAAATGAAATAGTTGTCCCAAATGGTTTGCCAATCATAATGGCCAGACCAAAGGTGATAGAGCGCGTTAACCATCAAATGCAAGCTGCCAGTGATAGCTGCATTGAGAAAGCCAGCGATAAAAATAAAGACAAAGATATTGCGTGGCAGGTAGTGGTAACTTACCCAAAAAATCAGATAAGAGATGGTGATAGGAAACAGCACCGACAGCGTGAGGTATTCGGGAATAGCTGAAAGTGGCATGTCACTGGTTAAGGCTAGTCCGAAGGTGACAGGTAGACAAATCAGAAAAGCCATTCGCCAACCGAACATCATGGTCAGCGTGGTGAGAGCGAGAAAATGAACCTGCAGCCCATCTTTGATCCCAGCTTGTGTGCGCCAGAGCAAAAACAGGATAAAAATAACGGCAAAAGTGAGATGTTGAAAACTCTTTTCATTGAGCAACTTAGGCAAAACAACGCGCTTGAAATCTGCCCAGCAGAAACGCCAGCCAATCATAATCGTTAGGCCTGAGCAGAAAAGAGTAAATACATCCATGTATTAAAATCCGTGAGAAAGGAATGTCTGTACGGCGTTAGTATTTCACATTGCTGTGGTACTGAGACAAAATGGCCACCATCGCATCCATCGTTTCTTTGGGCGGTGGATTGACCCCCTCCAGAGGATAATCTTGTCCCATTGCTTCCCATTTGTGTGCGCCGAGTTTGTGGTAGGGCAATAGCTCTACTTTCTCAATATTGTCCATGTCTTTGATAAAGGCACCAAGCATATGCGCAGCTTCAGGATCATCGGTATATCCGGGTACGATAACGTAACGGATCCAAGTCTTTTGGCCGATTTTGTGCAGGTAGCGGGCAAAATCCAGCGTACGTTTGTTCGATACGCCGATGAAATCGTGGTGGATTTCATCTTTCATGTGTTTAATGTCCAACATCACCAAATCGGTGGCGTCCAGCACCTCATCAATAACTTCCGTATGTTTGCGCACATAACCGTTAGTATCTAAGCAAGTGTGAATACCTTCCGCTTTAGCCGCACGAAAAAAGTCTCGCACAAACTCAGGTTGCAACATGGCTTCGCCGCCTGAACAAGTGATTCCACCGCCAGAAGCGTTCATAAAATGTCGGTAGGACTTTGCCTCGCGGATGATCTCTTCCACAGAGACTTCTTTACCAATGTGAGTGTCCCATGTGTCACGGTTGTGGCAATACTTACAGCGCATTAAACAACCTTGCATAAAGACAATAAAGCGAATACCAGGGCCGTCTACGGTACCGCAGGATTCAAATGAGTGAATACGACCAGTTGTTGACATGAGTTGCTCTCAATTCTTACCAAATTCTGGCTGTCATTTTATTACAAAAACTAGGGTTAAAACAGTCTTAGTCGGTAAGTGCGCATGGCAGCAAATTTGCTTCATGAAGATGACAGTTTGCAGAATTGTTATTATGTTATAAAAGTAACCGCTTTTGGGTGTAAAAATAAACAACTATGCTGTAGGGATGTAAACCATGAATACGCTTGCGCTTTCTCAAAAACACAAGATTCTGTTGTTTTTGAGTGTACTTATTTTGGGATTTGTTGCTCTTGCTTTTTACACGTCCAAACAACTTGGCTCAATGACGGAGCAGTATGCGAAAAGCAGTCTGGTTTCAGAGGGGGCCAGACAAATCGCCAAAACTCAGGTTGAACTGCTTTTGTTGTCGGGGAAACTGCGTCAAATGAGCTTAAGTCAGGTGGCTGAAATCCGGGGGGATGTACAGGCGCTGAATAAAAATGTTCAAGGTGCGAGCGATACATTGAGTCAATTTGCATTGAATTCACAAGCCAGTTCGATGAAAACGGCGATTCAAGAGTTTGAGCAATCGCTGGCCCCTTGGTTGGAACTTCGCTCTGAAGTGGGTTTTTCCGTTGAAGAAGGCAAACTTGGGCGAATGAAAGAGTTAGCCAAAATCATTGAAGCAAAAATAGCGGAAACGGGGATGGTGACCATCAACTCAGATTTCCAAGAGATGATAAAGACACAGCAAAATTATTTGTTACAAGCAAACGAACAAAACTTGAAGTTGTTTAATCGCTCTATGGCCATGTTTGTCAATGTTTCTAACAGTTACGGTATGCTGAACTTGTATGAGAAAGAGATAGAGGAGTTCAAGTCCACCTTTGCAAGAGTCAGTGAGCTGTTGCAGCAACTAAGCTCGATTGAACAGCAACTCGCTTCCACTCAGCAGGCTTCTTTACAGCAGATCCAACAAGCGTCTGAAATGTTAAGTAGTATGGCTTCCGATTACCAAAACAGAGCTGCTAATTATTCCGACAGCACCAAATGGTCGGTGTTGATTGCTTCCGGCGCATTGGCCCTGTTGACTATCCTTATTTTTGTTAACTTAAGTTCATCTCTGACAAAAGCCCTCGATAGAATTAGCCAGATGATCCAAGCCATCGCGCAAGGGGATTTGTCTCGACGTTTGGAAACTAGCCAAAACAGCCAAGATGAATTTAACCTGCTCTCTCAGGCGGTGAACAAAAGTTGTGAGAACTTAGGTGAACTGGTTTCTGGCGTACAGCAGAGCAGCTTGTCTCTTGCCAATTACGCGGGCGAGCTGAGAACTGGTCTGGATAATCTTGCTCGCCATCAAGCGGACATTATGGGACAAACGCAGTTGATCGCCTCTGCCACCGAGGAAGTCAGCGTTACAACTAGCGAAGTTTCCAGCTCGCTCGAATTTGTTTCTGAGATCAGCAAAGCTTCAAACCAAGCGGCGGAAGAAGGCGGAAAAGTGATCGCAGAAGCGATAGGTTCTCTTGAGCAGGTGGCAGACATTCTGCACTCTGCTTCTGGACACATTACCCAACTTGAAGAAGCGTCGGCGAAAATAGATTCTGTAATGGATATCATTAATGGGATTGCAGAACAGACGAATCTGTTGGCGCTCAATGCCGCGATTGAAGCCGCTCGCGCCGGTGAGCAAGGGAGAGGTTTTGCGGTGGTGGCTGATGAGGTACGAAGCCTTGCGGTAAGAACCGTTGATGCCGTCAGTGAAATCTCGGGCACGATTGAGACGATGAAAAACGAAAGTGCCGAGGTGATTCAGTACATCAGCAACTCAGGCAAAACCATCGAGAAAGGGCAGCAGAAAGGACACGAAGCGATCAATGCGCTCAAACACATCACCGACAAAGCTGATGAGGCTAGCCAGCAAACCGAAGTGATCTTTAGTTCGATGAAAGAGTTGGCGACGACCAGTCAATCGATGGCCGATAGCATGACCCAAATTTCCCATGCGATGCGAGAGTTGGAGACCAATAACCAAGAGTTGCGGGAAGTGAGTAAACTGGTTGACAGCCACTCCCGCACACTCAGTAACGAATGCCAGAATTTTAAAATTTGAGTTTAGAAAAAGGCGTACATAGAAAGTGCGCCATTTCCATAGATGGTGTGAGGCGACTCAAGGTAGTCTGGTGTTTTCACTGCCAACGTGAAGCTAAAACCCAAGGTGCGATTGTACATGGCGATCCCCGCAACCGCAGTGCTTTGCCAGTGTTGTAGTGTGGTATCGTACGCATTGCTCGGCTCTGGAATGCCTGAGCGCTCACCTTCAATACTCAGGTCATTGAAACGGTATCGGCCAGCAATACCAGAGAAGAGAAACCAGCCGGACGAGGTGTTACCCAGCATGCCAGCATTAAACGGCCGCTCCACACTGATGTCGGCGGCTGCCATCGACTGGCTGAGCTCCGAGCCATAACGGAACATTATCCCCGCAGAGACATCACTGCGAAAGGTACTGGCGTTCACTTCAACTAGGTTAGAGATTTCCCACTCTTTGCTGTCCTGAAATGGTTCACGCAGCAAGTTATCGAAACGTTTATAACCAACCCCAACAGTAAACTGATTGTCGACCTGATACTCCCATCCTTTGGGCTCAGTTGAGCCAGTGATGCTATGCACTAGGCGCTGCGCTTTTTCCGATAAAGCATGTTCGCCGGTGGTCCCAAGCGTTAGGTTATAGCGTACAGACTGTTGCGGATTCAGACTGAGGTAGTTGAGTTCGGTATGAAAAAAACCGGCGTACGGGCGATCATTGGCGATCGGCTCCGTGGCACCAATATCAGATGGTGTCCACATTTTGTGGCCGATTAGCCACTCAAATTTATCAATCGAGCTGCCATACTTCTCTGACAGGCTCATCCACGAATACTGTCCCTCACTACTTAACGCCGATGTGGTATAGGAGAGATATATGCCATTGGTATAATCTTGATCGACGCCGAAAATGCCATCGTTATCAAGACTAAATGCGAAAGTGTGGTCGACGGAAGCGACTGCCATTGGAGAGAGCAGTCCAAGCGAAAGGTAAGTAAGTAATCTCATAACGTCACAACAGTTTTTCGCCTCATCATACTGCAATATCCTGCTATCTCCCAGAGGTAGCTTGGCTTGTTGCGAAAATTAGTGAGCAAAAACAAAAAGCCGGCGCATAAAGCGCCGGCTTGGATATCACATTTGAATCTTATAGAGATTCAGTGAAAGTACGTGCGATAACGTCAGCTTGTTGCTCTGCAGTTAGAGAGTTAAAGCGAACTGCGTATCCAGATACACGGATAGTTAGCTGAGGGTACTTCTCTGGGTGCTTAACTGCATCAAGCAGAGTGTCACGGTTTAGAACGTTAACGTTCAGGTGTTGACCACCCTCGATGCCTGCTTCGTGATGGAAGTAACCATCCATTAGGCCAGCAAGGTTAGCGCGTTGAGCGTTCTCATCTTTACCTAGTGCGTTAGGTACGATAGAGAAGGTGTAAGAGATACCGTCTTTCGCGTGAGCAAATGGCAGTTTACCTACTGAAGTTAGTGACGCTACAGCACCTTTTTCATCACGACCGTGCATTGGGTTTGCACCTGGTGCAAATGGAGCACCTGCGCGACGACCGTCTGGCGTGTTACCAGTCTTCTTACCGTATACCACGTTTGATGTGATAGTTAGGATAGACTGAGTAGGAACAGCATTACGGTAAGTATTTAGCTTACGGATCTTGTTCATGAACACTTCAACAAGTTCACAAGCGATATCATCAACGCGAGCATCGTTGTTACCGAATTTAGGGTAGTCGCCTTCGATTTCGAAGTCGATTGCTACGCCATCTTCGTCACGAACTGGTTTCACTTTCGCGTACTTGATTGCAGAAAGTGAGTCAGCTGCGATAGACAGACCTGCGATACCACATGCCATTGTACGGTATACGTCACGGTCATGTAGAGCCATTAGTGCCGCTTCGTAGCTGTACTTGTCGTGCATGAAGTGGATTGCGTTTAGTGCAGCAACGTATTGCTTAGCTAGCCAGTCCATGAAGTGGTCTAGGTTGCTCCACACTTCGTCGAAGTTTAGTACTTCTGAAGTGATCTTAGGCATTACTGGGCCAACTTGCATTTTTAGCTTCTCATCAACACCACCGTTGATTGCGTAAAGCATCGTTTTTGCAAGGTTTGCACGAGCGCCGAAGAACTGCATTTGCTTACCAACAACCATTGGAGATACACAACATGCGATTGCGTAGTCGTCAGAGTTCATGTCTGGACGCATTAGGTCGTCGTTTTCGTACTGGATTGAAGAAGTATCGATAGATACTTTCGCACAGAACTTCTTGAAGCCTTCAGGTAGTTGCTCAGACCAAAGTACAGTGATGTTTGGCTCTGGAGAAGGACCCATAGTGTATAGAGAGTTTAGGAAACGGAAGTTTGAACGCGTTACTAGCGTACGACCGTCAAGACCCATACCACCCATAGATTCTGTTGCCCAGATTGGGTCGCCAGAGAATAGGTCATCGTACTCAGGAGTACGTAGGAAACGAACCATACGTAGTTTCATTACGAAGTGGTCGATCATTTCCTGTGCATCAACTTCAGTGATCTTACCAGCCGCGATATCGCGCTCGATGTATACGTCTAGGAAGGTAGAAGTACGGCCTAGAGACATAGCCGCGCCGTTTTGAGACTTAACAGCCGCTAGGTAGCCGAAGTAAGTCCACTGGATAGCTTCTTGTGCAGTTTCAGCAGGACGAGAAATATCGTAACCGTATTTCGCAGCCATTTGCTTCATTTGACCTAGAGCGCGGTGTTGCTCTGCAATCTCCTCACGAAGTTGCATTGTCATTTGAAGATCTTCGCCGTTTTCAAATTTTTCCTGTAGAGACTTGAACTGAGCCAGTTTGTCCTTCATTAGGAAGTCGATACCGTAAAGTGCAACACGACGGTAGTCACCGATGATACGACCACGGCCGTAAGCGTCTGGAAGACCAGTTAGAACACCAGACTTACGACAAGCTAGGATATCTGGAGTGTAGATATCGAATACGCCAGCGTTGTGTGTTTTGCGGTATTCAGAGTAGATTTTAGAGATTTGAGGGTCTAGTTCACGACCGTAAACTTTACAAGAACCTTCAACCATGCGGATACCACCGTTAGGGATGATAGCGCGTTTTAGAGGTGCGTCAGTTTGTAGACCAACGATAGTCTCTAGATCTTTTTCAATGTAGCCTGCATCGTGAGCAGTGATGGTAGAGATCAGGTCAGTATCGAAATCAACTGGAGCGTGAGTCGAGTTCTCGATTTTGATACCTTCCATTACTTTAGCCCAAAGCTTGTTGGTTGCTTCAGTACCTTCAGAAACTAGGAAAGATTCGTCGCCTTCGTACGGAGTGTAGTTCTTCTGAATGAAATCACGAACGTTTACTTCGTTTTGCCACTCACCTGCCGCAAAACCTTCCCAAGCTTTAGCAAATTGCTCTGCCATGACATACCTACCTTTTTAGTAGAAAAAACACGTACTGTTGTGACTGTTGAGCCAGCCATCCTCTTGTGGAAGAGGCCCAGTACACTCTTATGAATAACAATATCTATCGGTTTTTGAGCTCGCCAGAAAGCGATAGATATTGTCACTGTTTTTGTTGGCTATCTTGATGACTTGGCTTTAGGTTAAGCTAAAAAATTTTTGCAAACCTTAAACTAAATCAATAAATCCTCAAAAAACTCAATAAAATTTGGGTGGTGACCAGCACCACCCACACTTTATTTTAATCTTACAGCCAAGCTTTGATGCCATATTGGCTTTCTAGCATACCGACTGCAAGCATAGCAACCAGACAGATAATCAGCACGCCGCCAGGGATAACGACTTTGTCAACAAAAGAGAGTTTAGATGCACGCTCTTTGTCACCAATCAAGCCATTGTTGTCCAGAAGCATGGTCAATGCCCAAGCCAGCACAGGGTTAACCACCGCAGAACCAAAGATACAGATGCCCGCAGCTTGAGAATCTTTGGTGTCTTTCACCATCTGCATACCTGCTTCAAGCAGCGGTAGGAATACACCAACGAGAAGCGCACAGCGCATGACTGGTGGCCATACTGCGACGTCCATTGGGAAACCAAGAACGGCGATAGTCATAACCAGAGTACCTAGAATGATCGCACCTGCAGGAATTGGACGTTTTGCAATTGCTGCTGGAATCATGTACGTCCCCCAAGACGAAGTGATGTTGCCGCCGCCCAGTGCGGTACCAACCATCTGGCGGATAGAACACATGGTCATGGTGTCGTCGACATCCATCAGTACTTTTTCTGTCTTCTTAGGATAGTTCAATTCTTGGAAAATACGGTGGCCAAGGAAATCTGGAGACCACATCGCTACCGCTAGAATCGCAAATGGTAGAGAAGCAATAAAGTGCTGCAGATTTGGCAAGCCGAGTTGCCAGCCAGTCTCAGTGCTACCCCACCAGTAAACTGGGTTTAGGTTAGGTAGGCCCATCTGTGTTTCAAACTTCAGATCGAAACCTGCACCTAGAGCAAGTGCAATCACCAAACCTGTAAACGCACAGACAGGAATGGCCAACCAACGTAGGTTGAGTTTTGCCAACAGCGCATAGATAACAATGTTAACGCCAAGTACCACCAAGCCAATGTAACCTAGGCTACCCGCAGCAATGTCTGCAGATTGTAAACCGACGGCCCATTCTTGGATTGACGTAATTTGGCTCATCGTCCCGGTAAAGCCGAGGAAGATCAACAAGCCACCTGCGGTACCTTCGGAGGTGAGGTTCACCAGCTTAGAGCCGCCTTTGAAGTAGCTCAGAAGCAGACCAAAAACGCCGAGTAACAGTGCCAATGCAAGAGGGTGAGCACCGGCAAGAGCGATCGCGCCGATAAGAGGGATCATTGGGCCGTGGTTACCCGCTAGGTTGGCTCGTGGATTGACAAAGCCAGAAGCGATAACACAGAAGAACAGGGCTGGGAACAACATTTCCACACGTGCAACTTCGATAGCGAATTCTTTACCTAAGTTGATGTGATCCCAAGCTTGAGTTAGGCCATCAGCCCAAGACATCATTACCGCTGAGTACATCGCGATGATGCCGATAGTGCCTGCGAGTGCTGGAACAAGGTCTTCAAGTTCAAAACGGAAGTCACGACCAGGAAGGTTTAGACCGAAGCGACGTGGCTTCATGATCTGCAGTTCGTGGTCTAAGTAGTCTGAGCGGCTGGCAAATTCAGACGCGGGACGGTGAAGCTCTTGATAGCTCTTTGTCTCGATATCTGAATCAGAGTGCACTTTATTCACTGCGTCTGACATAGATTCCTCATATATTTAAAAAGTTAGTAATTCTTTCTCAATTCCACACGCCGGCTTTTTGCAGGCCGTTTATGCTAGCTATTATTAGGTTTATTGTTGCACGAGTGCTACGTGCCTAAGCATAGCTAAATTTTTAATCAATGATGACTTGAGATCAGCCTCATCTTTGCCGCGAGTCTAGCAAGTTAACCCTTTGGGATGATTGATTTAGATCACTGAAAGAATTGATGTGAAAGAAAACTACGGAAAGTATCTCAGTTGCGAAAAAACCATGCTTTTTATATGTAATTTGCTTTCATAAGTTACGTTTTTTAGAAAATTTTAAACACTTATGCATCAAGGTGAGCTTGTTTGTTCACAATTTGGACATTGAAATGCAAGAAGTTGGCGCTAATTTTGCTATTGTTCGTTGAGTGACGTTTAATTGGCGAAACTTTGCCGTATCAGGAAGAGAAAATGAAGAATCTAAAACTATTGCCGCTTGTAGCGATGATTTCTGGCGTATTGGTTGGCTGCGGCGGTGGAGGCGGTGGCGGTGGTGGTGGCGGTACACCAACGACAACTTACACATTCACTTTTGTTACCCCGGTTACGAAGAACCTATCTGATAATGGAACCTGTACCATCTTTGACAAGTACCAAGAGAATTCAGTAGACAAGGTACTTAACTACCATTCGGTAGGGACATCGTTGGATAGTAAAATTGTCGGTTTTTACTCTGATGCCTCGGGTATTCAACAAGGCAATTTGATCAATGCGACGAGCGGTAAGCTGTCATTGGTGCTGCAAACCATACCAGACGATGGTTTCTTTACAATTCAAGAGGCGAACGGTACCGTCATCAATGCGATTACTTTCTCGAAAGCGGCTCTAACTTCAGACAATAAAATGGCAACAGCTTACTTGTCGGTTGAATCAATAGTAAATGATTCTCTATGTTTAACTGGAAACAACGATGCTACGACAACAAAAAGTGTTCTAGAGTACCTAAATGCCGATGATACGACAGGCAATCCAGATGTTACTTATTATTTTGATTCGCAAGTAGAAACAGTTACGGGTACTAACCCTAAATTGACTAGCGGGAAGACGTTAAAGGCACTATCTGGCGAACAGACAATGGTCGCTCAGTACCGTACGGCAGAACGTAGTCAGCTATTCCAATATGGTTTTGAAGGGTGGAGTGAAAACAGGATGAAGTTTGCGGGATCCTCGTCTACGCCATCCTTTAATGCATCATTAATTAATTTTTCTAACATAGAAATTTTTTCAAACTACAAATCTTACCAATATCTGCTTGCTACGGTAAATCGTGGAGATGTTTACTATCATCCAACTGAAACAAGCGGAGATACATGGTCGTTCAAGGTTGACGGTACGATAGACACAGTTGGATGGGATGCGAGCTATTTTGATACAATTAATACTGATTGGGAGTTGGTGGTAGACGATAACTCATTGTTTATGCTCTCAAATACTAACAATACCAAGCCATCGATTTCCAACCAAACTATTGATATTAGTAGCAGCATAGGACTAAGTAACGAAGTAGGTTTGCAACGTTTGAGTTATCAACAGGGCACCACTGTTGGTACAACTCCTTATGTTTTGAGACACACTTTGTATACATTGATTACGCCGTCGGTACGAGTGCCTAATCTAAACTATGATAGTGTGCCACCAGCTGCGGCCGCTGGACTAGTGATATCCTCAGCATCGAATATATCCCAAGATTATCTGCTTGCTGAAGAGCAAGACGATCTGTCGCTCAAAGGTTTTATGTCTGGTTTTGGTAATGGTAAAGGGCTAGATACTTCGGAAGATGTGATGGGCATAGCGGCAAACTTGAAAGATGTGCGTTCTGCATACAACACCATTTCAACCACTCGTTCACTACTATTAAGTAGAGATGATTAACATTTTTATATCTTTGTGAAGCCTCCATCTCGGAGGCTTTTTTTTACTCTCTATGCAGGTTAAAAAGAATAATTTGCTAAATGGTGAATAAAAATACATTATTCATTTCTAGTTATTCGAATTTTTCAGGTTAATAAATTGTTGCGGGCAAATTGATAGAATGCTAGCTTGTAACTCAATAAGAGGGCGGAGTGCCCCGGCAGTGACAAAAAATACAGGGAGTAGAAGCGCATGCAAGATGTACCAGCGCTGGACATTAAACAACTGCACAAAACTTTTGGTCAGAACGAAGTGCTTAAGGGTATTTCACTTTCTGCGCATAAAGGGGACGTCATATCCATCATCGGCTCTTCCGGTTCCGGTAAGAGTACCTTTCTAAGATGCATTAATTTGCTTGAAACGCCAACCGCTGGGGAAATTTGGGTTAACGGAGAGTTAATCCAGATGAAAAACAACCGCGCAGGCGAATCTGTCCCAGCCAATGAGAAACAAGTGCAACGTATCCGTTCACGTTTAGCCATGGTTTTTCAAGGGTTCAATTTATGGTCACATATGACAGTGCTGGAGAATGTGATTGAAGCGCCTGTGCATGTGCTTGGTGTGCCCAAAGTGCAGGCGATAGAAAACGCAGAGATGCTGCTTAAGAAAGTCGGCCTTTATGAACGTAAGGATTACTACCCGGGGCATTTGTCTGGCGGTCAACAGCAGCGTGCCGCGATTGCTCGCGCTCTGGCGGTGGAACCAGAAGTGATGCTGTTCGACGAACCGACTTCCGCGCTCGACCCAGAATTGGTCGGCGAAGTATTAGGGGTGATGCGTGATTTGGCCGCGGAAGGGCGAACCATGCTCGTCGTGACGCACGAGATGGCGTTTGCTCGTGATGTGTCAAACCACGTGATGTTCCTTCATCAAGGGCTGGTGGAAGAACAGGGGAACCCAGCTAAACTGTTTACAAACCCAGATTCAGAACGGTTAAAGCAGTTTATCTCATCTATTTATTAAGGTTTTGCTTGCTGACTGAAGCAAGAAAGATAGTAATTGCTAGAACCTAGAACCTAGAACCTAGAACCTAGAACCTAGAACCTAGAACCTAGAACCTAGAACCTAGAACCTAGAACCTAGAACCTAGAACCTAGAACCTAGAACCTAGAACCTAGAACCTAGAACCTAGAACCTAGAACCTAGAACCTAGAACCTAGAACCTAAACACAACATCGCAATATAAAGAAAACAATCACAGGAGTATGGATATGAAGAAGTGGTTACTCGCAGCAACTTTGGCCGCCACAGCGGTATCGGGTATCGCACAAGCGAAGGATTGGAAAACCGTGCGTTTCGGTATTGAAGGGGCTTATCCTCCGTTTAGCTGGACAGAAGCCGATGGTTCTCTGAAGGGTTTTGACGTGGATATGGCGAATGCCCTGTGTAAAGAGATGCAGGTGGAGTGCAAGATAGTCCCACAAGATTGGGATGGAATTATTCCTTCGCTGCTTGCTCGTAAATATGACGCGATTATCGCGGCGATGTCGATTACCGAAGAGCGTAAAAAGAAGGTCGATTTCACTGGTAAGTATGCGCAGATTCCCAACAAGTTTATTGCTAAAAAAGGTGCAGGCTTAGATTTCGCTAACCTAGATGGAGTGAAAATTGGCGTGCAACGCGCAACCACTCACGACAAATACCTTACTGACAATTACGGCAGCAAAGTGGATATCGTCCGTTACGGTTCATTTGATGAGGCGTATCTGGATCTGGCCAATGGCCGTGTAGCAGCGGTACTCGGGGATGCGTCGGCACTCGAAGAAGGTGTGCTCAACAAAGCGGGCGGTGACGCTTATGAGTTTGTTGGCCCGTCGCTGATGGATCCAAAATGGTTTGGTGAAGGCATGGGTATCGCTGTACGTAAGCAAGACAAAGATCTCACTAAGAAACTGGACGCCGCTATCGCCTCTCTACGTGAGAAAGGTGTTTATCAGCAAATTGCAGCCAAGTACTTTAAGTACGATGTTTATGGCAACTAATACCAGCCGATAACACCGATACCTGATTGCCGGTTCGTTCCTGGATGTACCCGGCAATCAGGACTCTGGATTCTAGGGATTAGGAACTCACCTATGCTGGATTTACAAGGATATGAAGCCTCAATTCTTAAAGGGGCACTGCTCACTATTGAAGTGGCACTACTCTCCGTGCTCTTAGCGATGATACTTGGCATGCTGGGTGCCTTGGCGAAAATGGCCCCGTATCGCTGGGCAAGAGCAATCGCGACACTCTACACTACCATCATTCGCGGTATTCCCGATCTGGTTCTGATGATGTTGATCTTCTTCGGCGGACAGATCTTTCTCAATAATTCCCTTTACGCCATCAACGAATGGCTCAATGGCTGGTTTGCATCCAGCGATCCGAATCACGAATGGGTCTCCTACGTCCCTGATTACTTAGATGTCAGCCCATTTATTGCGGGTGTGCTAACCATTGGATTTATTTTTGGCGCTTACATGGCTGAGACATTTCGTGGTGCCATCATGGCGGTGGATAAAGGCGAGCTTGAAGCCGCCAAAGCCTACGGTATGAGCGCAACCTTGGCATTTCGCCGCATCTTGTTGCCGCAAATGATCCGTCACGCACTGCCCGGTTTTGGCAATAACTGGCTGGTGCTGCTAAAAACCACCGCTCTGGTGTCGATTATCGGTTTGGAAGACATGGTGCGCATGAGCTCTCTCGCCGCGGGTTCAACAAAGATGCCGTTTACTTTCTACATGGCGGTTGCGATTATTTTCTTGTTTTTCACCAGTATTTCAACGGGACTGTTGAAAATTGTCGAACGCAAATTCAGCATTCATGCGAGGTAGAATATGGATTTTTCTTTAATCTTAGACAGTTTTCCCGTTTATCTTGAGGGGTTGTGGACCACAGTGTGGCTAGTTTCTCTCTCGCTGGTGATTGGTTTGAGCTTGGCGATCCCACTTGCGGTGGCGAGAAACAGCCATAACCCGTTGTTACGCTTGCCAACTTGGGGCTATATCTACTTTTTCCGCGGTACGCCACTGTTGGTGCAGCTTTACTTGATCTACTACGGAATGGATCAGTTTTTCCCCGTCAAAGGGACGTTGTGGGAATATGCTTGGTTCTGTGCACTGGTCGCCTTTGTGCTCAATACCTCGGCTTATACCGCTGAGATCATTCGCGGTGCTATCAACGGCTTGCCGAAAGGCGAAGTCGAAGCGGCCAAAGCCTATGGCATGAGTACTTGGAAGACCTACCGTCGAGTGATTTTGCCAAGTGCGTTGCGCCGCGCACTACCGGCTTACAGCAACGAAGTGATTTTCATGCTGCATGGCAGTGCAGTAGCGGGGATTGTCACCATCATGGATCTGACAGGGGCAGCGCGTCTGGTCAACTCCCGCTATTACGCGCCATTTGAGTCGTTTTTGACCGCAGGCTTTTTCTACATGATGCTAACGTTTTGTATTTTGTGGTGTTTTAAAAATGCCGAAAAACGCTTTTTGGCCTATTTACGGCCATTGAGTTAATCGTTTGAAAACGGCGCTTGTGAGTGCCGTTTTTTTCATTCTGTTAGCTTGCTTCAGAGTTTGAGATGCCAAATATCCTCATTATTGTTGTGGCGTAGCTGATAAGTAAACTCTCAGCAAAACAAAAGCGAGAGCAGTGGATGAAGAAAATCGGTTATTTGGTCGCCGTTTTGGCGATGTTAACAGGCTGCGGTGGTGATAATAGTTCATCACCAGCACCAGAGATTCAGTCTGAAGTTGAAAAGGCGTTGCAGTCAGGAAATGCGCTGTTGGTGTCGGATCCGAATGTTCTGATCTCAGCGGCGAGTCGTTGGGTTGAGCGCAATACGCAAACCTACAATCAGCTCTGGGCTGACTTAGCCAATGAGGCTGAGCAACTTTATTGGGACCCAACCCATGATGCTGCGGTGTTAGCGCCGACCTATGGCTTTAATGATGTAATATTGCAGACCAATAAAGCGATGCAATCGGGCTATCCGGATCAAACCTTAACCTTAGGAATTGGCGGTTTGACCCCATCGGGCAACCGCTATGCGGCGCTTGGTAGCAATCCGTTTCGCACCGCGCAGCGTTTTCCCACGTCGGTCAATCAAGCGATGGAAAAGTGGTTAGAGAATGTGATCACTTGGCTAAACCAAGGCCGTTTTGCGAGCAACAGCAAGGTGGTTTTAGCACAGCTTGACCAGTCCTATTATTTCCCGGATGAACAAGCAACGCGCAATTGGCTTACCGCCAAGTTTGCCGATGGCGTGACGTACAACGCCGCCAACCAATGTGACGGGGAGAAACTGCTTGCTTGTCTTGATGAAAAGCCTGATCTGCTCATCTTGTCCCAACATCTCAACGATGGAGATAGCATTCAACCAGTGGTGCAGGGGCTAGCGTATGCACTGAAAAATGACATTCCGGTGCTCTATCTGCACTGGGACGGCGGGATGACAGAGCTCGGTACGGCGTTGTTTGAGCAATTGCACATTCGCTATGTGGGCGATAACTACTGGCGCAAACTAGGGGTTGTGGATTGGCAGCCGAATCAATTGCGAAATCGTGTGCCGGAAGAGATAGCAACACAACTGGCGTTTTTACAGCGCTTTGCCAGTAACGGCTTTGATGTCGATCTCGCGCAATGCGATGACAAGTCTTGCGAGGCGACGGCAAACATGGATACGCAGTTTTATCCGGTAGCGAATCAGCTGCGCGCCCATTTGCAGAGTCTCGATAAAGCGAAAATTGACCTGTTTGCCAGCGACTATTACGAATATGAGAAATTAATCGTGCTTTTGGCGGATCGCTACCGTCAGGATGTGCGTTTCCCGATGGACAAGCTCACTACGCCAAGCGCAGATTTTCTGCAGTCTTACTTTGCTGACTACATTCAATACCACTCTCGTAAGATCAACCCCAAACAGCCAGATATGGGCAATTTTAGTCGCAGTGAATTTGGAGATAATGTCGCTCGCGTTGCCAAATCCGTTTCGTTGTTGTCAAAGCGTCACTTTCGTGCCGCGGGCGTATATGCGTTACCGGGAGAAAGCTTTCAGGTGACGCGCCGAGACAACAGCGCCGTTAAGGTATCCATCGCCATCAATTCTCTTCGAAGTGGCGCAACGCATGAGTTTTCTAAAGAGGGTTACAATCGCCCTAAGCATTTGACCTCGACCACCTATGAAGTTAAGTCGGGTGAGACCATTACCCTGACATCGGCCTACGGTGGTCCGATCCAAGTCCATTTTGATGGTAACGACTTGCCTGTTGAACTCACTTTTTCTCATGTTGCCGAGCATCCGGTTTGGCGCAGCAGCGAAGATAACGTGCGTTTCGCGATGCAGCTGCAACAAGGAGAATTTGATTGGGCGGAGCTCATCACGCCTGGGTTCGAAGTGCACTCGAAACGCGACAAAATGTTGCAATCCATTTCCGCCTCGGACTGGGGTGGTGATGCAGCGGCAATGGCACAAGCGACAGAGCAATACGTGCACAATTACCCTCATGCTCTGGCGGGTTTTCAAGGCCCGGGGATTGATGTGATTGACGAGGTCCAAGGCTACGCTGAGCAAAAGGGCTGGCAAGTTGAAACCATTGATGTTGTTAAGCACATGAACGCAGACCAAGCGACTTGTGGTTATGGTTGTTCTGGGAACCCTTACGATGCGTATTGGGCGTTTAGTCCGCTTGGGCATGGAGATTTGCATGAGCTTGGGCATGGCTTGGAAAAAGGCCGCTTTCGCTTCGCGACTTGGGAAGGGCACTCGACCACCAACTATTACTCGTATTTTAGTAAGTCACGTTTTTTCAAAGAGACGGGCAAAGAATCACAATGTCAGTCGCTCGATTTCAAAGGCTTATTTGAGCTGTTGCAGCAAAGTCGTTCACAAGCCGATGCTAATGCCTTTATGGCAGCCCAAGATCAGAGCAGTTGGAGTTGGGGTGCGCGTGTTTATATCCAGATGATGATGGCCGCGCAGCAGCAAGGTGTGCTGCAAGATGGCTGGCATCTGCTCGGACGCTTGCACTTGATTGAGCGAGAGTTTAATCGCCTTGCTGCAAGTCCAGAACTGTGGGACAAGCAAAAAGCCACGATTGGCTTTGAGCAATATAGCTATGACGAGGCTCAAAGCATCAGCAATAATGACTGGCTGTTGATTGCAATAAGCTACGTTTTGCAGCGGGACATGCGCCAGTATCTTGATATGTGGGGGCTCACGTTTAGCAACAAAGCCAAAGTTCAGGTGGCCAGCGGCAACTATGTGCTGATGCCGATGAACTACTTTGTCACCTCAAATACGGGATACTGCACCAACGAGTTTGCCACACAGATGATCACGGTTGATGGCACGACAGCTTGGCCACGCTAGTGCTTAATAGAGAGGAAAGCAAGAGGGAGCCGTTGAGCTCCCTCGTTGTTATTCATCACACGGAATTAGTTAAACACCGCCCAGATTGGCGCATGATCTGAGGGTTTGTCGATACCGCGCAGCCCATAGTCGACATCCGATTCCACACAACTGCTGGCGAGAGACGGGGTTGCTAAGATCACGTCGATACGCAGACCGCGATTATCATCAAATCCGCGAGAGCGATAGTCGAACCAAGAGAACTTGTCGTCCACCGTTGGATGAAGTTGGCGGAAGGTGTCTTCCAACCCCCAATCGAGCAAGGTTTTTAGCCATTCGCGCTCTTCTGGTTGGAAAGAGCACTTGCCTGTTTTTAGCCAGCGCTTGCGGTTAACTTCACCGATGCCGATGTCAGCGTCAATCGGGCTGATGTTGATATCCCCCATAACGATCAATTTTTCGTCGCTACTGTGGTGGGTATTTAAGTAGCCCATGAGATCTTGATAAAACTGGCGTTTGTAAGGATATTTAGTCTCATGTTCAACGTTGTCCCCTTGCGGAAAGTAACCGTTTAAAATCGTCACTTTCTCGCCATTTTCATGTAAAAAAGTGCCGATAATCATACGCTTTTGGTGATCATCGTTGTCCGTTGGAAAGCCTTTTTGCAGCGACAGCGGTTCTTGTTTACACAGCAGAGCGACACCGTAGTGTGCTTTCTGTCCATGGAAATAGACTTTGTAGCCCATGGCCTCAACATCAGCGACCGGAAAGGCTTCATCGTGTACCTTAATCTCTTGCAGACCAATGACATCGGGCTGATGTTTATCGATAAGGGCTTGCAGTTGATGGAGGCGAGCACGCAAGCCATTGATATTAAAGCTGACTACTTTCATTATTCTTCCTGGTTCGGTTGTTTTATCTGATGTTACCACCGATACTTTCGACATCAAGTCATGTGTCAGTTTGAGCGCCACTTTTCTCTGTCGTACCCTTACGGGATACAATTGTGTAACAAATGTAATTGATATTGAGGTCGGTTATGCTTTAATGAAACCGAAATAAACCATTTCCTTCCCTCCATTGTTTGCGAATAAGGATGTAGTATGCGAACTCTTTCTGTGCAGTGGAAAATTACCCTGCTGTCCGGTGTCTGCTTGTTGCTGACCTCCCTCTCTTTGATTGGCTTTTCGGTCTATAACGCGATTGCCAACCAGCAAGTGCTTAAAGCGCAAAGCAGCTTATCGGTTAGTGAAAAGTCGGAGCAATTGGTTCAGACCCGTGCGCTGCTCAATGCTACTGAAGTGTCTGAATATCTTACGGAATCTTTATACCGTGCTGAGATGCTCGCGGCGAACGCCCTTTTTTACAAGACCAACACCGAAGAAAACTTTGGAGAAAGTGAAGCGCTGCGTACCGCGTTAGATGAAATGGTGCGTAAGTCGGTCATCAATTTTAAAACCATGCAAGGCGCCTATTTGGTTTTCAAACCCAACATGCTCGATGGTGAAGATGCGAACTACGTTAATGCTGAGTACGTCGGTTCCAATGAAAAAGGGCAGTTTGCTCCTTATTGGAAGCTTGCCGCGAATGGTGAGAATGTGTTGGCCAATGTTCTGTCAGAGAAGGTGCTCAGCGCCGATGAAAATAGTGAGCGCTTTTTGTGTCCACTCAATTCTGATGCCTCATGCATCACCTCGCCAAGAATGGAAAGTTCACAAGAGGGAAATTTCCTTACCACCTCCATTTCGGTGCCGATTCTTCTGGATGGAACATCGATCGGTTTTATGGGCATTGATGTTCGTCTAGATCCTCTGCAACAAATCGCCAATGATTCTGACGCCAGTCTGTTTGGTGGTGCTGGACGCGTGAGCATGGTCAGCTTGGATGGCACGTTGCTCGCCAGTGATGATGACAACAAGCCAGTTGGCCAGCCATTTTCCAGTCAATACGTTTCTGCCAATTTGCTGACTGATATGCTCTATGGTGGTGAGGCACAAACAAACTGGAGCGAAGACGGCCAGTGGTTGATTGTGTTTGCGCCGTTGACGATTGCAAACCAAACGTGGGGCGTGATTTTTGAGATGCCACGATCGGCGGTATTGGCAGACGCAGTTACCTTGGATGAGATGATCAGCCAGAAAGTGTTCGAAGGCATCAAGTTTGAACTGCTAGTGGGTGTATCACTGGTCATCTTAGGCTTATTGACAGTCGCCTTCGCCGCTTCACGTCTCGTACAACCGATAAGATCCGTGGCGATGAGATTGCAAGATATCGCCTCAGGTGAGGGGGATTTAACTCAGCGTCTCGAAGTGAAAAGTGGTGATGAGATAGGCCAACTTGCTGGCAGTTTTAATGCCTTTTTAGAAAAGCTACAGCGAACGATCCGTCATGTAGTGCAAACCTCTGAGCAACTTGCAGAGCAGACACAGGGCGCAAAACGGGCGGCGGTTGAAACTCGTTCAAGCAGTGAGTCGCAATTTCGCGAAGTCGATTTAGTGGCGACAGCCGCAGAGCAAATGACGCAAACGGCAGGCTTGGTGGTGCACAATGCCGAAATCGCCGTAGACGCGGCCAATCGGGCAAGTGAATCAACCAGTAATGGTCAGCATGTGATCGAACGCTCGGAGCAGGAGATGGGTAAACTGGTAGAGCGGATGATGCAGGCTGTGCCGGTTGTTGAGGAATTGGCTCGCAACAATGGCAATATCACTGAGATTTTGACCGTGATTGAGGCCATCTCAGAACAAACCAATTTACTGGCTTTGAATGCGGCGATTGAAGCGGCTAGAGCCGGAGATCAAGGGCGTGGTTTTGCGGTTGTTGCCGATGAGGTGCGCAATTTAGCCAGCCGAACTCACGACTCGGTGGGCGAGATTCGCCAAGTGATTGAACAGGTACAAACGGGGACGACGGCGGTTGTTACGACCATTACCCAAGCGAACGAGTTAGCGCGTGAAACCTCAGTGCAGGTGAAAAATGCCGTGCTTGAACTGCAAAGCGTGTTTGAGTCGATTGCCGCGATCAACGATATGAATAGCCAAATCGTTAAGGCGGCGGAAGAGCAGCAACAAGTCTCGGCAGAAGTGAACCAAAACGTGGCCAATATCCGCGATCTCAGCGGGCAGATCTTATCTCAGGCGGGGGAATCTGAGGCCGCTGGGGCCCGAATGGAAGATCTTTCCCGCCAGCAGCAAAAGTTAATGTCGCAATTTAAGGTTTAACAATCAAGTTAAGGTGTCACGATCAAGCGAGGTGGATTTCGCTTTTCCTCGCTTTTATTACCGTTAAAGCTGCTGGGTTTGTAGTTTCCGCTCGATATCTTGTTGAACGATCTTCAGCGCCGCTAGGGCGATTTCTGGGGCAATTTCGTTACTTTCTAATAAGTAGATCAGGTCAACCGCCAGTTTGATCTCCTCGGGTGCCTGCTCAAGGGGAGGGTGAATATTGCTCATTGGTTGTCTTTCTCTTGGTCAGTTATCTGGTTTTCAATCTTCACTATTGCGGCTTGGCAGCGTGCTAAACGCTGCTCCGCCACCAATAACGCTTGCTGCGCTTGTGCTCTGTCTGGAGCTGATGCCATAACCAGCGCGCGCTGTTTTTCCGTTACTAACTCTCGCAATCTCCGTCTCCATTCTTGATGCTGAGCCAATTCTTGGTACAGGAGGTTGATGGGCTTGCGAGAATAATTCATCGCTACCGAGGCATCTTTGCGAGTCACTTTATCAGCAAGAAGCTCACGTGATATCGCGGCAAGTTGGGTCAGTAGTCGTTCTGAGAGAAATTGTGCCCGCTGCGAGGTTAGTATCTGTTCATTTTGCTCGCGCATCAGGGTCTCTAGCGTCGCTTTGGCTTCTTCAACACAAGGGGTGAGCACATGTGCTCGGCAGCTAAACAGTTGTTCATCAAACAGTGGGGCGTGATGTTCACCACGCAGACTATCCATCTGGGTGGCCTGCACGGCCATTTGTTCAAGTTTTTCTGCCACTTCCTTTAACTTCATAAGCTAACAAACCACGCGTCATAGGCGAGTTTAACTGCCAAAATGCTGACCACGGTGACAAAAACCGGGCGGATAAATTTTGCGCCAAAGTGAATAGCAGAGTGAGCACCAACAAACGCACCAGCCATGAGACAAACGCCCATAATCAGGCCTAACCCCCAATTAATATGGCCCAGCATGGCGAAAGTTACCAAAGAGGTCAAATTGCTAGTGAAGTTCATTGCTTTGGCAAGCCCAGAGGCCAAGAGGATATTGAGTCTGTAAAGCGCCATGGAGCTGACTGTCCAAAACGCGCCCGTTCCTGGGCCTGCCACGCCATCATAAAAACCAAGCACGAACCCTTGCCCATATTGCTTTTTATTGAGCATAGGGCAGGGGGCGGGCGTTGCACTGTTGCGATTGGCATCGGGCGTTTTATGCAAAATGGTGTACAAGGCGGCAGCAAGAATGATCAGCGGTAGAAGTTTTTCCAGCCAATCCGTGCTGATAGCATCGACCACCATGGTGCCGACAGTAGCGCCCACCAATGTAGCGATAAATGCTCTTAGCCAACATCGTGGCTTGAAGAGACGTTTTCGATAATAAGTAAAAGCGGCGGTGGAAGAGGCAAATGTCGCCGCCAGTTTATTAGTACCCAGCGCAATGTGCGGTGGGAGTCCGAGAGAAAGTAGCGCGGGAACGGTCAGCATACCGCCCCCACCCGCCACCGCGTCAATAAATCCTGCGACAAAGGCCACTAAGGCCAGCACCGCAAGCACGGTGGGATCCAAAAATTCCATAGGGTCTTTTACTCATCTTTCTTATTTTGTTTGTCATGCAGCAAGGTAGTTACTGATCATTATTCAATAACGCGTTTAAAAGGTGGTAGAGAATCAAGCAACGCTTTGCCATAACGCTTAGAGACGATTCGCCTATCAAGGATGGTGACTGTACCAGAATCCCGCTCTTTGCGCAGCAATCGGCCAACCGATTGAATCAACTTCTTACTCGCCTCTGGAACCGTAATCTGCATAAATGGGTTACCGCCACGAGATTCTATATACTCTGAGTGTGCTTGCTCGACAGGGGAGGTTGGTACAGCAAACGGTATCTTGGTAATCACTAGATTCGAGAGCAGCTCGCCCGGCAGATCAAGCCCTTCCGAAAAGCTGCCCGTGCCAAAAAGGACGCTGGTTTTACCTGATTCAACCAACATTTTATGTTTTTTTAGAATCTCGCCGCGCGAGCTTGAGCCTTGTACTTGCAGCGCCCAGCCTTGTTTTACAAATAAAGATTCAAGGTTTTCAGCCACTTGATTCATCTGCTTATAAGATGAGAATAAAACCAGATTCGCTTGTTTGTCTTTTAAATACTTAGGCAAAATTTCGCTAAGATATTCCGTAAACTGCGGGGCTTGTGGTTCGTAGCGAGTCGCTGGAACAATCAGTTCAGCTTGGTTTTGGTAATCAAATGGAGAAGCCAGCGCCAGAAATTGCGTGCCGGAATCTGGGCTTTGATCGATGCCTGCTTGAAAACAGAAGTATTGGAATGAATTCAACGCTCGCATAGTGGCAGAAACCAACACCGCACCGACACAGCGACTCCAAAGCTGCTTATCAAGTTGCCAGCCCACTTCCAATGGCGAAACACTGACAATGAAATCCCCTTCACGATCAGGATGAACTTCCAACCATCGTGCAAGCGGAGCACCTTTCTCACGTGTTGGCTCGGCCATGAGCTTCCAAACTTGGGCGAGATTCTCTGTCCGCTGAATATAAAAGCCGAGTTCTGCCAAGGCAGGTTCGGCCAGTTTTGCCGAAAGTTCGCCATCTTTAACTCGTTCCGCGACAAGATCGGCAATTTTGGCAAGCGATTGATTGGCTTTGTGACTAAAAGTTTTGAGTTCTTTCGACTGCTCTTCCAACCAAGTGGGTAAGATGCCGTGCTCAAAACGATAGATACCATCAATAAAATGGCTCGCATCAAACTGTTTGACCAGTTGGTTTAAACTCGGAATCAGGATCTGTATCGCTTGCTGAAGCTCATTGTGAAATCGACCGACTCTTTTTCCATCCGCCAAAGAGGTCAGTTTTGTCACCGACTGGTTAAGGCGCTCTAACCATGTTGCAGCACCTTTTAGGCTTGCAGCGGCAGAGGCATGGTCTCGCGCAACATGAGGCAAATGGTGGGCTTCGTCGAACACATAAATGGTGTTTTCAGGTTCAGGTAAAATCACACCGCCACCGAGATCGGCATCGGCCATCACAAGGCTATGGTTAGCAATAATGACGTCGTTTTTATCCAGCTCAGAACGGGCTTTTTGAAACGGGCACTGGCGATGGGCTGATAAGCTATTGTTACAGCTGTGCTTATCACTCACGATACTTAGCCAGAGCGAGTCGTCTATTGGTTTGGGCCAACTGTCTCTGTCGCCATCCCATTTCCCCTCAGCCAAGCTGCGGAACATAGTCTCAAGAAGTTCAATGTCCTTTTTCTTTGGCTTACTTTCAAACATTGCCAACTGACTTCCGTCCGATCCACAGGCCGCCGCGAGCTTCTCTGCGCAACAGTAGCGCTGGCGGCCTTTCGCTAAAATAAAGGAGAAATTCTGATCCGAAATTCGTCTAAAAAGTGGTAAGTCTTTATTGATGAGCTGCTCTTGTAAAGCAACGGTGGCGGTCGAAATAACCACTTTACGGTTATTCATTACCGCGACAGGAATCGTGGCCATTAAATACGATAACGATTTACCAATCCCCGTTCCGGCTTCCGCCACGATGATACGGTTAGACTTGTGATAGCTTCCACAAAGTGTTTTTGCAATTTCTGCAACGAGGTAGTTTTGTGCTCGTCGAGGGATAAAGTTTTCCAATTGAAATTGCAGATTTTGATAACTGGCGCGAATGGATTTTTGAATTTTACTGGTTAGCATACTGTGACCTGTGTTCAGACCAGCTGATAGTAGCACACATCACTAACAGAGTCGTACTTCACGAAATTCGCTGCTTTTAGAGAAAATGTCGATCTTCTTCACAAAAAAAAACTGAACCTTCATAAACTTATAATTAATTTGTCTAACAAAAAATATAAAGCTCCATGCTTGGTGTTTTCATGGAATTAAAATCTATAAATTGTGTTTTTAATGTTAACTGGTAGTATTTTACTCTTTAATGTTGCCGTATTTCAAATGTTGATGATGTAGAGGTAGGGCTTGGAACTGCCTCGAAAAATGGTTACAAAAACATGTAAAATATTGATTTTTATTGTTATTTATTTTTGTTTATGATTTTTGGTGGTGGATTTGACAGGCAGAATAATCTTTTGCAATCTAGCTTATGAAATTTACAGATGCCGACCACGGGCTTGCTTAGGTCGGCATCAATTACAAAAGGGAATCGGGCAAGGATATCCCAAACTAAGAAAAGGCAGTGGATTAATTATGAAAAAGACTCTAGTAGCACTAGCTGTTCTAGTAGCAGCAGGTTCTGTAAATGCAGCTGAAGTATTCAAGTCTGACGAAGGTTCTGTAGATTTCTACGGTCAACTACGTCAAGAACTGAAAAAGAATGACGACAACGACGCGACACTGAAATCAGGTTCTTCTCGCGCTGGTGTTAAAGTGAACTACAAGGCTTCTGACGACCTTAGCGTTCTTGGCCTGATTGAATTCAATATCAACGATACTGCTGCATTCACTACTCGTAAGCACACTGTTGGCCTAAGTGGTGATTTCGGTACAGTAACGGTTGGTAAAGACAGCATCCTGACTGATGATGTGTGGGGCGCGGAAAACTCATACTTCTACGGTGGTACCAGTGTTCTACCAGAAGCGGATGGTTTCGGCGTAAACTGGCTACAACAAGCAATGGTTAAATACGTTCTTGAAGCTGAAGCTGGTTGGTTGAAAGCAGCGTACTCTTACGACAACGGTGATGCGAACCCAACTACATTTGAAGTATTTGCAGGTACATCGTTTGATGCGATCTCTGTATACGGCGGTTTCGGTCTAATTACAGATAAAACTACTTCAACCACTAGCTACGGTGCAGCAATCGATCCTGATACAGGTATGGGTACTGCTATCAAATCTACTAAAGACAGTGAAATCAAGCATGTAATGCTGACTGTTTCCTATGCTGCGGACAAGTTTGACGTTGGTGCAACTTACTGGCACGCAGAGAATGAAAACAAAAAAGTAAACTACACGCTGGAGACTGACTCTCTAGTTATTGCTGGGTCATACAAAGTAGCAGACAAGACCAAAGTTTACGGTGGTTATGAGTTTGTTGGCGATTACCAAGCGGCAGACAAAGACTTCACCAACCTATACGCTGGTGTTGAGTACAAGCTGTCTGGTTGGGCTCGTGTATACGCAGAACTCGCACTGCAAGATGACGACAACAAAGCAGATAAAGAAAACAACTACGGTATCGGCGCTCGCGTGTACTGGTAAGATTGTTTAGCTAGTTTTATTAAAGCCCAGTGTATACTGGGCTTTTTCTTTTGGAGGTTTGAATGTTTTATCGATCATTCGCAATGTTAGCCGCGTTGGTGTCGTTTAATGCTTTTAGTAGCGTGCAGCTTCGTATCCCCGAGGGCGTTGATCTGCTTTCAGTTAATATGAGCGAACCAATAACTGAAGGGGGGCTTTTTTCCAGCTTCAAAACTACAAAGCTAGAAAATGGTATTAACCAAATTGTATTTCAGTATAAACCCTCCTACGACGTGAAAGACGAAGTACGCAAGGTGTACAGTGATGTTATTATTGCGAAGTTTAGTGCCGAAAATGAAACGTTAACATTATCCGTGCCCAAGTTTAGGAGCTACAAGCTTGCCAAAGAGAGCATCTCCCCATTGCAATGGGAACTGCTAAATAGTCATGATCAGGCGGTTTCTGTGGCAGAAGATGTACTCCAGTCGGATGGGATTCAATGGGGTCGAGATTATTCCGAGGAGGCTAAGAACTACAACATCTCTGGTGGTATCGCCAGTGTTGCGGTTACGTACGTGACGGCTAACCAGCATCAGCAGTCAGTCGTTAATCCTCAGCTCGCAAATAAACAACATGTGGTAACGCAAAATGCCGCAGACAGTACAGTGCTGGATATTATGAAAGCCACGTATCAAAAAGCGTCATCGCAAGATCAAGAGGCGTTTAAGCAGTGGCTACTAGCGCAGTAGTCCTTTAACTTTTGGGTAGTTCAGTCCACTCTCCAGGCTGTAATTCACCCAGTGTCATCTCACCGATTGAGTAACGAATTAGACGCAGTGTCGGAAAGCCAATATGAGCCGTCATGCGTCTGACTTGTCGGTTGCGTCCTTCGATGATGGTAATGACCAGCCAAGTGGTAGGAATCGAGGCTCGAAAGCGCACAGGGGGATTTCTTTCCCACAACTTAGGCTCTTGCATGATCTCTACTTTGGCGGGCAAGGTCATCCCATCTTTAAGTTCAACGCCCTGGCGAAGGGGCTCGAGTTGTTCCTCTGTCGGAGCTCCTTCTACTTGTACCCAATAGGTTTTCGGCGATTTCGATTGCGGCTGTGTTAACTTGGCTTGCAAAATGCCATCGTTAGTGAGAACCATCAGTCCTTCACTGTCTCTGTCAAGCCGACCTGCGGCGTACACCTCTTTAATTGGGATGTAGTCAGCGAGCGTTTTTCTTCCGTCTCCGTCGGTAAATTGACTCAGAGTGTCAAAAGGCTTGTTAAACAAAATCACTTTGCGTTCGGCCGTTTTTAGTGCAGCTTTGGGCTTTTTATTCGCCCGACGCAGCTTCATTGAATCAGATGCCATGCCTTTCTTGGCGTGTTTAAATCGCGATTCTGCCTGTTCGCTCTTAGAGCGAGAGGAATGACGACTAGAACGGAATGACATGTTAACCACCTTGCAAAAATGTAAATGAACTGTGTGTATAAGTTCCAACTTATTCTGAAATCAGCTATGATTTGCGCGCCTTAGACTAGCAAAAGCGTCAGAATGATAGACTAATTCGCGCGATTTGTTTAATTATAAACGTGCACTCATGGATTTAGAGCGACAAACTCAAATACGCATTTTCGAAAAGAACAATCGAGTGCCAAACGGCGATTTGTACTTGGGGAGACACTGATACTCAGTTTAGTGCAAAGCGCGTCAATTCCACACGCCATGGGTTACTGTGGCGTACCGAAATATAGGGAAATTTCATGCCTACAGAAAAACCTACAATTGTCTATACCATTACCGATGAAGCACCAGCACTAGCAACCTATTCTCTGTTGCCTATCATCCGCTCGTTTACCGCATCGTCGGGTATTAATGTTGAAACCCGCGACATCTCTTTGGCTGGACGCATCATTGCAAACTTCCCTGAGCATTTAAAAGCCGAGCAGCAAATCGGTGATGCACTGACAGAGCTAGGCGAACTGGCACAAACAGCAGAAGCGAATATCATCAAACTGCCCAATATTTCTGCTTCGATTCCTCAATTGAAAGCGGCGATAAAAGAGTTGCAGGACAAGGGTTATGATCTGCCGAATTACCCTGAAGAGCCAAGCACCTACGAAGAAGAAGCCATTAAAGCTACCTACGATAAAATCAAAGGCAGTGCTGTAAACCCAGTGCTTCGTGAAGGGAACTCCGATCGCCGTGCACCACTTTCGGTGAAGAACTATGCGAAGAAAAATCCCCATTCAATGGGCGCATGGTCATCTGATTCAAAGTCGCACGTTTCCAGCATGGACGAGAAAGATTTTTTCGGCACTGAAAAGTCAGTCACGGTGAATGGCGCAACTAAAGTAAAGATTGAGTTTGTTGGCCAAGATGGTAGCAGCAAGGTGTTGAAAAAAGAGTTCGCACTGCAAGATCAAGAGATCATCGATAGTGCGGTGCTGAGTAAAAATGCGCTAGTGACTTTTTTTGAGAAAGAGATCGCCGAAGCAAAAGCTCAAGATGTGCTCCTTTCTCTGCACATGAAAGCCACCATGATGAAGGTCTCCGACCCGGTTATTTTCGGTCATGCAGTGAAGGTGTACTACAAAGAGGTGTTTGATAAGTACGGAGAACTGTTTGCTAAGCTCGGTGTGGATGTGAATAACGGTTTAGGCGATGTGTACGCTAAGATTGCCTCTTTACCGAATGCGCAGAAAGAAGAGATTGAAGCTGCCATCGCGGCCGTTTATGAGAAACAACCTGCACTGGCTATGGTTGACTCTGACCGTGGTATTACCAACCTCCATGTACCAAGCGACGTTATTGTTGACGCTTCAATGCCAGCGATGTTGCGCGCTTCGGGGCAAATGTGGGGACCTGACGGCAAACAAAAAGACACCAAAGCGATGATCCCAGATCGTTGTTATGCTGGCGTATACCAAGCCGTCATTGATTTCTGTAAGCAGAATGGCGCGTTTGATCCTACGACAATGGGTAGTGTACCAAACGTCGGATTGATGGCGCAGAAGGCAGAAGAATACGGTTCTCACGATAAGACCTTCATTCTCGATGCAGCAGGCGTAGTACGTGTGGTTAATGAACAAGGTACTGTGCTTCTTGAACAAGTGGTTGAGGAAGGTGATATCTTCCGTATGTGCCAAGTTAAAGACGCACCTATCCAAGATTGGGTGAAGTTGGCGGTGACACGTGCTCGCGCGACAGGCGTTCCTGCGGTATTTTGGCTTGATCAAGAGCGTGCTCACGATGCAGAACTTATTAAGAAAGTCACTACTTACTTGGCAAATCATGATACTCAAGGTTTGGAAATTAAGATCTTGTCGCCAGTAGAAGCTTGTCAGTATTCGTTGCAAAGAATGAAAGCGGGCCAAGATACTATTTCAGTCACGGGGAACGTACTACGTGACTATCTAACGGACTTGTTCCCAATTCTAGAACTAGGTACGTCGGCGAAAATGCTCTCAATCGTCCCGTTGATGAACGGCGGTGGCTTGTTCGAGACGGGTGCTGGCGGCTCAGCACCAAAACACGTGCAGCAAGTGCAAAAAGAGAACCACTTACGCTGGGATTCTTTGGGTGAGTTTCTTGCGCTGGCAGCTTCGCTTGAGCATTTGAGCGTGGTCACTGGCAACAAAAAAGCACAAGTTCTCGCCGATGCGTTGGACAAAGCGACTGGAGAGTTTCTTGATACCAACAAGTCACCATCACGCAAAGTGGGTGAGCTTGATAACCGTGGAAGTCACTATTATCTTGCAGCTTATTGGGCAAAAGCACTGGCGCAGCAAACGGTAGACCTTGAGCTAGCGACTGAATTTGCTCCAATTGCGAAGGAGTTAGCTGAGAAAGAAGAACAAATTGTGTCTGAATTAAATCGCGCGCAAGGTGTGCCGGGGGATTTAGGCGGTTACTATCTGTTTGATGAGAGCAAAACGTCAGCTCTTATGCGGCCTAGCCAAACGCTCAATAGTGTCATCGGCTAATGAACGATGACCTCTAACGCATAAATTAAAAACCCGCTCAAATGACTGAGCGGGTTTTCTAATCTTGCGTCGCACTTAAAGAACAAGTAGTGCTGTGATAGCCAGTCAATTACTTGCTAGCGAGCGCCTCAATCGGTACAACACTGCTTGCGTGGCATCCTTTAGGACCTTTTTCTACCTCATATGCGACTTGTTGGCCTGCTTTCAGAGTACGATAACCGTCCATCTGAATCGTGGAGTAATGGGCAAAAATATCACCATCCTCTTCATCTGAACAAATAAATCCAAATCCCTTGGCGTTATTGAACCACTTTACTGTACCTGTAGCCATGCTATACATCCCTCATGCATTTTTGTTACTGATGTTGTTAAACCAATCTAAGCCCACTAAAGACAGATGGCTTATTTAGCGTTCACGCTAAATGTAAAAAATAATGGTGAATTTTTTCAAACTGATGTTGCAGGATTTGCGTTTTGCGAAATCAAACATAAAGTGAAGAAAAAATCACCACCACTCGACAATGTAGTCAATGATTGGTCGTAGTCAATAGTAAAAATGTATAAATAACAACAGAATTGCAAACAGGTCACCTTTATGGTTAACATTTCTGCAAATGTCTCGTGTTCAAAAAGCCATCATAAACCGTGTTTTGTGTTGACGGTTGCTTTTTTTATCATCAAACAGCTTGCACAAGTATCGTTGTCATCTTCTTTTTATTTGCAGCGACCCTAGAGGTGCATTAGTCTCTAAATGAGGAATACGAATTCGCACGCCCTGACTGACTACAACCTACTGGCAGCTTATGATAAAGTGTTTCAGGTGTCTGATTTCCTGTAAAAGTTCCCAACGTTGTGTTTAGGCCATGAGTAAAAAATTTGAATGGGTCACTCCGGACTCAGATCTTCTGGAGCTAGAGAAAACCAAAATCCAACCGCCCAAAATGTATAACGTTTTGTTAAATAACGATGATTATACGCCGATGGATTTCGTGATTGACGTACTTGAGCGATTCTTTTCGCATGATCTGGACAAGGCGACGCAAATCATGCTCAAGGTCCATTATGAAGGAAAAGCAATTTGTGGCACGTATAGTGCAGAGATTGCAGAGACGAAAGTCGCGCAGGTTACGATGTACTCAAAGGAAAATGAGCATCCGCTTCTGTGCACCATGGAGCAAGCGTAACAATAAGACTTGCTCGAGCAACCAAGTTGTTCTTACGGGAGGTACTTATGCTGAATAAAGAACTGGAGTCGAGCCTAAATGGCGCTTTTGCTCGTGCTCGTAACAAACGACATGAGTTCATGACTGTTGAACACCTCCTGCTGGCATTGCTAGAAAACGATGCTGCTAAGGAAGCCCTTATTGCTTGTAAAGCGGATCTAGACGCTTTACGCCACGAACTCGATATATTTATCGACCAAACTACGCCCCTTATCCCAGAGAGCGATGAAACCCGCGAAACTCAACCTACTCTCAGTTTTCAACGAGTTTTGCAACGTGCTGTCTTCCATGTGCAATCCTCAGGAAGAAGCGAAGTCACTGGTGCTAACGTACTTGTCGCCATATTTAGCGAACAAGAATCTCACGCCGCTTATTTGTTGAAGAAAAATGACATCTCTCGTTTAGATATCGTTAACTTTATTTCTCATGGCATCACAAAAGCCACAGGGGCCAGTGATGACTCCTCTCCGGATTCTTTTCACTCAGATAGTACAGAAGAAACTGGTTCAGATGAACGCCTTGAGAGTTTTGCCACCAATCTGAATCAGGTGGCGAAAGAAGGGCATATTGATCCACTGATTGGCCGAGACAAAGAGTTAGAACGGACAATCCAAGTGTTGTGCCGTCGTCGTAAGAATAATCCTCTGTTGGTTGGTGAAGCAGGGGTTGGAAAAACGGCCATTGCGGAAGGACTGGCATGGCGTATTGTCGAGGGAACTGTACCTGAAGTAATTAAAAACAGCGTAATTTATTCGTTGGATATCGGCTCCTTGTTAGCGGGTACCAAATATCGCGGTGATTTTGAAAAACGCTTCAAAACTATTTTAAAACAGCTTGAGCGTGAGAAAGACGCAATTCTGTTTATTGATGAAATACATACCATTATTGGCGCAGGTGCCGCTTCTGGCGGCCAAGTTGATGCCGCAAACTTAATTAAACCTTTGTTAAGTAGTGGCAAATTACGTTGCATCGGTTCGACGACTTATCAAGAATACAGCAACATTTTTGAGAAAGAGCGTGCTTTGTCGCGCCGATTCCAGAAAATTGATGTTGTTGAGCCCTCGCTAGATGACACGACGAAGATCTTGATGGGCTTGAAATCAAAGTATGAAGCGCATCATGATGTTCGTTATACCAATAAAGCACTACGAGCAGCAGTGGAATTGTCTGCCAAATACATCAACGAGCGTCATTTACCAGATAAAGCGATTGACGTTATCGACGAAGCAGGCGCAAGAAGTCGTTTAACCCCAGCCAGTCGCCGCAAGAAGACGGTTGGTGTGGCTGACATTGAGGCCATGGTGGCAAAAATGGCTCGCATTCCCGAGAAGTCTGTTTCCTCATCCGATAAAGACATCCTGAAAAATCTGGATGATAAGATGAAGATGCTTGTGTTTGGTCAAGATGCAGCCATTGATGTGCTTTGTGAAGCAATCAAACTGAGCCGTGCAGGCCTTGGTGCCGATCATAAACCCGTCGGCTCTTTCTTGTTTGCAGGCCCGACTGGTGTCGGTAAAACCGAAGTGACCGTACAGCTATCGAAACTTTTAGGGATCGAGCTGCTGCGCTTTGATATGTCAGAGTATGGTGAACGCCACTCAGTCAGTCGCCTAATCGGCGCGCCTCCGGGTTATGTAGGCTACGATCAGGGCGGCTTGTTAACCGATGCAGTATTGAAGCACCCTCACTCAGTGGTGTTGTTGGATGAAATTGAAAAAGCGCATCCTGATATCTTCAACTTGCTGCTGCAAGTGATGGATAACGGCACGCTTACGGACAACAATGGCCGTAAAGCCGATTTTCGTAATGTCATCTTGGTCATGACAACCAACGCCGGTGTGGCTGAGACAGAGAAGAAATCCATTGGTCTAATTCAACAGGATCACAGCCCTGATGCGATGTCTGAGATCAAGAAAGTCTTTACACCAGAGTTTCGTAACCGTCTCGATAATATCATCTGGTTTAATAGCTTGGATGAAGCGATTATTCATCAAGTGGTCGATAAGTTTATCGTTGAGCTGCAGGTACAACTTGATGCACGCGGTGTCTCTTTGGAAGTCTCTGAGGATGCTCGTCACTGGTTGGCTAGTAAAGGCTATGACAAAGCGATGGGGGCACGCCCGATGGGCCGTGTGATTCAAGACAAGCTGAAAAAGCCGTTAGCAAACGAGCTACTGTTTGGCTCGCTGATCGATGGTGGTACAGTGAAAGTGACGCTTGAGTCCGATGAACTTCAATTCGAGTACTTAACCACGCGAGAAGAAGCAGTTCATTAAGCGAAAGCGCAAGTTAACCAAGCAGGCCCCGGCCTGCTTTTCTTTGTTATTGAACGTAGAAGAAGCGTTCCCTAGTGTGCATTAGACAAACAAAAAGCGGAGCTTCTGGCTCCGCTTTTTGTTTGTATCCGATAATCGTGATTAACGGGCACGGAAGACGATGCGGCCTTTGGATAGGTCGTATGGAGTCATCTCTACAGTTACTTTGTCACCCGTAAGGATACGGATGTAGTTCTTACGCATCTTGCCGGAAATGTGCGCAGTAACAACGTGGCCGTTTTCTAGCTCAACACGAAACATAGTGTTAGGTAGAGTATCAAGGACGGTACCCTGCATCTCAATTACGTCTTCTTTAGCCATTTAATCCTCTTAGAAACTTGGCGATTTTTTAACGGGCTAATTCTGCCGTCAAAAAGCAAATATGTAAACTTGGGGCGTATTCTACCCTTGCCAACGCTGATTTACTAGTTTTTGGTGACGCTCAAAACGAACTTTATAGTTCATCGCTTCGCATTCATCAATCTGATAACCAAGGTAGAGCCACTGCTTATGTTCTTGCTGGCAGTGCTCGAGCTGGAACAAAACCGCAAGGGTGCCAAGGGAAAGCGGATAATCGGGATCAAAAAATGTGTAAAAGGCGCTAGCGCACTGCTCCATGATGTCAGTAGCCGCAATAGCCAGAAGCCGTTCTCCTTCATAAATATGAAGATACAGGGTGGTAACCCACTGACTGCGGGAGAAGTGGGCGAAATCCTTTTTCTGTGGCGGATACATAGTGCCGTGTTTGTGACGAGCGGTAATATAGCGGCTATACAAACTAAACCAGTTACTATCCATGGATTTTTTGAGGCACCAGCTCAGTTTTCTGGACTTTTTTCTCAAGCGCTTCTGGCTTTTCGACAGCACAAAATCGGGAACGGCAACGCGGATGGGCTTGCACGCTTGGCAAAGATCGCAGTGTGGCTTGTAAATCGTGTCACCACTGCGGCGAAATCCGTTCGCGAGCAACACTTCATAGCTTTCTGCGGAATGCATTTCTGGTTCTAAGGCGACAGCGACACGTTCTTGACGCTCTGGCAGATAACTGCATGGATGGTTGTCTGTGAGCCCTATTTTTATTTGGTGAATATCTGAACTCATTTATCGGGTTCCTCCAACCATTGTGGCAAAAAACAATTCGCTGCAAGCGACTGTTTCTTTAAGCATAGCAGGCGTTTTAGAAATTCCTCGCGCGGAATAGTAAAGGCGCCGAGTGAGTGAAGGTGAGGATTCATTACCTGGCAGTCAATCAGCTTGCCGTGATGGCGGGCGAAATGGTGACAAAAATACCACAGGGCAATTTTGGAGGCGTTGCTGCGAGTGCTAAACATGGATTCACCACAAAAAAGCTGCCCAACTGAAATACCATAAAAACCACCGATCAACTGGCCATCTGCCCAAACTTCTACCGAGTGACAAGCACCTTGTCGACTAAGTAGCGTATAGGCCTCGCGCATTTCTTCGTTAAGCCAAGTTTCATCAGCAGCGCGAGTGGTGCCGCACATGTAGATAACTTGCTCTGTCGCCTGATTAATACTGACTTGGTAAGCCGCTTTCCTTTGGAATTTTCTCAGGCTTTTGGCTGGAGAAAAGGTATTAGGGTCAAACACTGCCCGCGGTGAAGGACTCCACCACAGAATAGGTTCACCTGGCCCATACCAAGGAAAAATACCTTGCTGATACGCATTAAGGAGTCGTTGTGGTTGTAGGTCGCCACCAAATGCCAACAACCCATTTGGGTCAGCAAGTGCACTTTGTGCTGGTGGAAAGTCTAAACTTTTTCTATCGAGTTCGGTCAGATAAATAGCCATAAACGGTGTGTCATCAGGAGTTGGGGGTAAATTATGAAAAAATGGTTATGGTGTCTATTCTTCTTTCCTTTTTTGGTTAATGCGTCCTATGAGAGGAATGTAGCAAAGCCCGTGAACAAAGTCATATATGGCGAGGTGCAATCCGTTCGCTATATCACGCATCAGGAGGTACAACGTTCACAAGGCAATGGCTGGAAGACGCTGCTAGGAGCAACCATCGGCGGGTTAGTGGGCAATCAGTTTGGTGGCGGCAGTGGCAAGGAGGTGGCGACTGCAGTTGGAGCGCTGGCGGGCGCAGTAATTGCACATAATCAGAGCCGTAGTGAATACCAAGTGGACTACCAGTTGGTTGAACTGCTGATTCAAAGTGAGCAAGGTGTTTTGATCAATGTTATTCAGGATGTTGATAAAAACATGCTTTTCAATCCCGGAGCGAAGGTGAGAATTCTCTATTTTGACCAAGGTGTTCGGGTAGATCTGGCGATGTAAGAATGAGTATTTATTCACGGTTTAGCACTGGTTTTATGTGGGCTTTTTGGTTAGTCTGAATCCACGAAGAATAAAGTGATGCTCTCAGTTGAAGGCAACTGAAGCTCAAGGATCGTCTCAATTAATGGAAAGCCTTACGTTACAACCAATTAAGAAAGTTAATGGTGAAGTGAACCTGCCGGGTTCTAAAAGTGTTTCAAACCGTGCGCTCCTGCTCGCCGCACTCGCGCAGGGGACAACAAGACTGACCAACCTGCTTGATAGTGATGATATTCGTCATATGCTCAATGCGTTGAGCAAGCTAGGCGTCGATTACCGACTCTCCGACGACAAAACCGTTTGTACTGTGAATGGATTGGGGCGTCCATTTACGGTGACAGAGGCAACAGAGTTGTTTTTGGGTAATGCCGGCACGGCGATGCGTCCACTTGCCGCCGCCTTGTGTCTAGGTCAAGGTGAGTATGTACTTACTGGCGAACCGCGTATGAAAGAGCGTCCCATTGGTCATTTAGTGGACGCGCTTCGAGCGGCGGGCGCAGATATTCAGTATCTGGAGAATGAACACTTTCCACCGCTTAAAATTAAGGCGACTGGATTGAAAGCAGGGACGGTCAGCATTGATGGCTCTATTTCCAGCCAGTTTTTGACGGCTTTTTTAATGTCAGCGCCGTTAGCTGACGGTGAAGTGACCATAAAGATTGTGGGTGAGCTGGTTTCGAAGCCGTACATCGACATCACTCTGCACATCATGCAACAATTTGGTGTTAAGGTGATCAACAAGGAATACCAAGAGTTTGTTATTCCAGCAGGGCAACAATACCTTGCGCCGGGGGATTTCTTGGTGGAGGGGGATGCGTCTTCTGCTTCGTACTTTCTGGCCGCCGCCGCGATAAAAGGTGGAGAGATTAAAGTCACCGGGATCGGTAAAAATAGTATTCAAGGTGACATTCAGTTTGCGCACGCGTTGGAAAAAATGGGCGCGGAAATTGAGTGGGGCGACGACTATGTGATTTCTCGCGTGGGCCAATTGAAAGGCATTGATATGGATTACAACCATATCCCCGATGCAGCCATGACCATTGCCACCACAGCCCTGTTTGCACAAGGGACGACGGCGATTCGTAACGTTTACAATTGGCGAGTAAAGGAAACGGATCGTCTTGCCGCTATGGCAACAGAACTGCGTAAAGTCGGGGCGGAAGTCGAAGAGGGCGAAGACTATTTGATCGTTAAACCAACCAAGCAACTCAAGCATGCGGCGATTGATACTTATGATGACCATCGAATGGCGATGTGTTTTTCACTCGTGGCACTTAGCGACACGCCTGTGACGATCAATGATCCTAAATGTACTTCGAAAACGTTCCCAGATTATTTCGATAAGTTGGCACAATTAAGCGAATTGGCATAAAGCAGTCGGCAAGTGCTTTGTCATTTCTAAAAATAGAGCCTTGGTTTAAACGCCAAGGCTCATTGTTACTTATTTGAGGGTGAATTTTTTTGACAACTCGTGCGCTAGGTATTTGAACATATTAAATACAGCAGTCGTTTGTGGTGTTGGTAGACCATCTGAGTCTAAAAAATACTCTCCTTTGAAGATCAAAACGTCTTCTTTTTCTTCCACACTTGTTGCGCGCATGCCTGCAAAATAGTCTTCATGTTCCTGAATTAGGTGATTTGCGATGAGTAGCAGCTCGAATTCTGAAATAGGTTTTTTCTCGGTCATTTAGTTTTATCTCTTGGGAAACAGCAATGTGAATAGTCTAGAGTGTGCTGAAACGATTTCAACGTTTATTCCAAACAAGGATGGCTAATAGCGGTAAAGAACTTGGCCCTTACAAGCATGGTTTTGTGATGTACAACATAAAAATCACTTTTATATTCGCATCGCTATTTATCCACTGCTTAGTATACCGACCTAAATTTAGGCACTTGTCGATTCTGTTGTGCCCAGAGGCGATGGCGACCAATTGTCGACCAATCGGATCTGAAATTTAAAAAAGCAGTTGATCTTCTTTTGATATCGCACAATAGTAAAAAAAGAAGTTTCATAATGGTACAGCGTACCGATTATTGTTGGCTATCACTGACAATAATGACATCATTTTTAAGGGCGTTAGAGTCAATATGGGTAAATCTCTCGTTATAGTGGAGTCGCCAGCCAAGGCTAAAACGATCAATAAGTATCTTGGGAAAGACTTTGTTGTGAAGTCCAGTGTCGGTCACGTGCGTGATCTACCAACGGCTGGGCAAAGTACGGGTGAGAAAGCGGCTGCCATTTCAACTAAAGGCATGAGCGCAGAAGAGAAAGCTCGTATTAAGCAAGAGAAAGATCGTAAATCGTTGATCAAAAAGATGGGGATCGACCCATATCACGGTTGGGAAGCGAATTATCAGATCCTTCCGGGCAAAGAAAAAGTGGTGAGTGAGCTCCAAAAGCTCGCGAAAGACGCTGACTTTGTCTACCTCGCAACCGATTTGGACCGCGAAGGGGAAGCTATAGCGTGGCATCTTCGTGAGATCATCGGTGGTGATGAAGCGCGTTACAAACGAGTGGTGTTTAACGAGATAACCAAGAATGCGATTCAGCAGGCGTTCCAGCGCCCTGGTGAGTTGAATATGGATGGCGTAAATGCCCAGCAAGCTCGACGTTTTATGGACCGAGTGGTGGGCTTTATGGTTTCACCATTACTGTGGAAAAAAGTCGCTCGAGGCTTATCCGCCGGACGAGTTCAATCGGTAGCGGTGAAGTTGCTGGTGGAGCGTGAACGCGAAATCAAAGCGTTTGTCCCCGAAGAGTTCTGGGATCTGCACGCGAATACCATGACCGCAGATTCGGCCGCGTTCAAACTCTTGGTCGCGCAAAAATCTGGTGATACCTTCCGTCCTGTGAACGAAGCGGAAACGCAAGCGGCGATGGCCGTTTTGCAAAAAGCTCAATTGGAAGTTTGCAAACGTGAAGATCGTCCAACGAAGAGCAAGCCATCAGCACCTTTCATCACCTCCACCTTGCAGCAAGCAGCGAGCACACGCTTAGGTTACGGGGTGAAGAAAACCATGATGCTCGCGCAGCGTTTGTACGAAGCGGGTTACATTACTTACATGCGTACAGACTCGACCAACCTAAGTAGTGAAGCGGTGGAGGCCGTACGCGGTTACATCGTATCTGAGTTTGGTGAACGTTATTTGCCAGCCAATCCGCTGGTTTACGGTAGCAAACAAGGCGCTCAAGAAGCGCACGAAGCGATACGTCCATCCGATGTCCAAATTAAATCTGATGATTTAGAAGGGGTTGATAGTGACGCTCATAAACTCTATTCGTTGATCTGGAACCAATTTGTCGCCTGCCAAATGACCGAAGCGGAGTACGATTCGACGACCGTGAGTGTCAAAGCGGCTGATTACACGTTGAAAGCCAAAGGGCGCATTCTCAAATTTGATGGTTGGACACGCGTACAAAGACCGTTAGGTAAAAACGAAGACACGATTTTACCTGCAGTTCAAGTTGGGGAGAAACTAACGCTTGAATCGCTTGAGCCGAAACAGCATTTTACTAAACCACCTGCGCGATTTACCGAAGCCGCGCTAGTGAAAGAACTCGAGAAAAGAGGTATTGGTCGCCCATCAACCTATGCGTCGATCATTTCAACGATTCAAGATCGCGGCTATGTCAAAGTGGATCAACGTCGTTTCTATGCAGAGAAAATGGGTGAAATTGTCACCGATCGCTTAGACGAAAGTTTCAAGGACTTGATGAATTACGATTTCACCGCTCGGATGGAAGAAAAGCTGGACCAAATTGCCGAAGGTGATGTGTTGTGGAAGGCTGTACTCGATCACTTCTTCTCTGATTTTACTCAAGATCTTGAGAAAGCAGAGCAAGAAGAAAGCGAAGGCGGGATGAAATTGAATCATATCGTCATGACCGATATTCAATGCCCGACCTGTTCGCGCCCTATGGGAATACGTACCGCGTCAACTGGTGTCTTTTTAGGCTGCTCAGGCTATGCACTTCCGCCAAAAGAGCGTTGTAAAACCACGATTAACCTCGGTGATGAAGACGGCATTATCAACGTTCTTGAAGAGGATGTTGAGACTGCTGCCCTGCGCGCGAAGAAACGTTGTCCGATTTGTGAGACGGCGATGGACGCCTATCTGATTGATGATAAGCGGAAAATGCACGTATGTGGTAACAACCCAAACTGCGAAGGCTACCTCGTTGAATACGGTGAGTTCAAAGTGAAAGGGTATGATGGCCCAGTGGTTGAGTGCGATAAATGTGGATCTGATATGGTGCTGAAAAATGGCCGTTTCGGTAAATATATGGATTGCACCAGCGAAAGTTGCAAAAATACGCGTAAGATCCTGAAAAATGGAGAAGTAGCGCCACCGAAAGAAGAGCCAGTACATTTCCCTGAGTTACCTTGTAGTACTTCAGATGCTTACTTTGTGCTGCGTGATGGTGCCTCAGGTCTGTTCATGGCGGCGAGCAATTTCCCCAAATCTCGAGAGACGAGAGCGCCATTGGTGTCTGAGTTAGCGCGTTTTGTTGAGCGCTTACCTGAGAAATATCAATACTTGGCTACGGCACCGACGCACGATCCCGATGGCGTAGAAGCAGTAGTGCGTTTTAGTCGTAAGAGCAAGGAAAACTACGTTCGAACAGAAGTAGACGGTAAGCCAACAGGCTGGACCGCGCTCTACGATAACGGGAAATGGGATATTTCAGATAAGCGTAAGAAAGCGAAGTAAACCACTCGTCAATGTAATAATAAAATCAAAGAGCAGCATCGCTGCTCTTTTTCGTTCCAATCCTACCGCCTACTCGCAACGACCATTGCATCATATGTGTCTTGCGGTGCTAGGCATTTTCTCGGTTTGCAAGCTGTCATTTCTTTTTAACACCGATTTCTTATCTTGTTCATCATTGAGTAAACAGGCAGGTGTCGGTAATCTGTGAGCCAATTGTTCCACTTATGTAACTAAACACTCGTTTGAGTGTGACTTGGCTAACGTCTTCCCAACGTAACGGTTGTACTGTACACACAATGCCACTTTTGAAATTGTATTTTATTGGCAATGAGATACCTTATACAAAAGCATGAAATAGTCATGTAACGCTTGAGCATATTGATAAAAATGAATGATAAAGCTCAGGAAAAATAAATTTAAAACAAATAATTATGCTCAGTTACTCCCCATAAACTATTTAAGTAACTGAGTCATCTTTCCAGACTATAACGAAATGGAGAACAACGAATGGCTGGTGTTTTGGGAATGATTCTTGCTGGTGGTGAAGGCTCAAGATTACGTCCTTTGACGGAATCGAGAAGTAAACCTTCCGTCCCTTTTGGCGGTAGCTATCGTCTTATCGATTTTGCGTTGAACAACTTTGTTAACGCTGATCTGATGCGCATCTACGTATTGACTCAATTTAAATCACAATCTCTATTCCATCATATGAAGAAGGGATGGAACATTAATGGCATTACGGATCGCTTTATCGACCCGATCCCTGCACAGATGCGGACAGGAAAACGTTGGTATGAAGGAACCGCCGACGCGATTTACCAGAACTTACGTTTTATGGAGCTTTCTGAGCCTGATCAAGTGTGTATCTTTGGTTCAGACCACATCTACAAAATGGATATCAAGCAGATGCTTGATTATCACAAAGAGAAAAAAGCGTCGTTAACGGTTTCGGCATTGCGCATGCCTCTTTCTGAAGCGTCACAATTTGGTGTCATCGAAGTCGATGCTGATGGCCGCATGATTGGCTTTCAAGAAAAACCACAGAATCCGAAGTCTATCCCTGGAGATCCTGAGCATGCATTAGTTTCAATGGGTAACTATGTGTTTGAGGCAAAGGTACTGTTCGCGGAATTGATTGAAGATGCCGATGATGAAGAGTCATCGCACGATTTTGGTAAAGACATTATTCCGAAAATGTTCCCACGTGGTGATGTATTCGTCTACGACTTCAGCTTAAACCGTATTCCTGGAGAGAAAGAACAAGTGTACTGGCGTGATGTCGGCACGATTGACTCTTACTGGCAAGCGCATATGGACCTTTTGAAACACGATGCGCCGTTCTCGCTATATAACCGTAAGTGGCCGCTACATACCTATCACCCACCACTACCACCAGCGACGTTTACCGACTCGGCTAATGGTCGCGTGCAGATCATTGATAGTCTGGTCAGCAATGGTAGTTATGTGCGCGGTTCAAGAATTGAAAAATCTGTCTTAGGTTTTCGTAGCAACATCGCTTCAGCGTGTGACATCAGTGAATGCATCCTGTTAGGCGATGTGAAAATCGGCGAGGGTTGCGTGTTGCGCCGCGTGATCATGGATAAAGAGGTCGATGTGGCACCTGGCACGCAGATTGGTGTGAACTTACAGGAAGATAAGAAACACTTCCATGTATCGGAAGAGGGCATCGTAGTGATTCCAAAAGGAGCTCGTGTTGGCTACTAGCAACTTGTCTGTTTTGTTTGTTGCTTCTGAGGCTGAAGGGTTGATCAAGAGCGGTGGCTTGGCGGATGTCGCCAGGGCACTGCCGGAAACCTTGGTTGAACTTGAGCAAGACGCTAGGCTGGTTATTCCGGCCTATTCAGCGATAGATGGTCTTGCTGACGATGAAGTGGTGTTGGAGAGTCAGTTGGATTTCTGGCCCCATACCTCTTATCAAGTTAAGCAGCGGATGTTAGGTGACTTACCCGTCTATCTGATTGCGTGTACTGCGTATTTTGATCGACCAGCCATGTATGCGGAAAACAATCAATCTTATGCTGATAATGGCGAGCGCTTTGCCTTTTTCAGTGCCGCTTGTTTGGATATGTTGCCTAAGATCGGTTTTCGTCCACACATAGTGCACGCCAATGACTGGCATACTGGCTTAGTCCCATTTCTGCTCAAGTATCGTTACGCCAACAACGAGTTTTTCGCTGAAACACGCAGCGTCCTCTCTATCCACAATGCTGTGTTCAAAGGTGTTTTCAGTTATCAAGAACTTCAGTGCTTGCCTGAGTTTCATAGCCGATATGTCCCTGAAGTGGCGGTGAGTGCAACTCACATCACTATGCTCAAAGCAGGAGTGATGACCGCAGATAAGATCAATGCGGTCAGTCCTACCTATGCAGAAGAGCTTAAAACCGAACTGGGTAGTCATGGCATGGCTTGGGAGTTTCAATACCGCGCTGTGGATTTGGTGGGCATCTTAAATGGCTGTGACTATTCGGCTTGGAATCCTCAGACCGATGCCTTCCTGCCGACGCGCTATGAAGCGACCTTGCACAGCATGGAGCAAGGCAAACGCGACTGTAAAGCGGCACTGCAACAACAAGTCGGGCTTCCCGTCAAAGACGTCGCGATGTTTGGTATGGTGTGCCGGCTGACCCATCAAAAAGGGGTACACTATCTGTTGCCGATCCTGAGTGAGTTTTTAAAGCATGAAGCTCAATTGGTGATTGTCGGTACTGGCGATCCACTACTGGCGATGGAACTCAGAGATGTAGCTGCCCGTTTTGCTGATAAGCTTGTCTTTGTCGAAGCATACGATAATCAACTTGCACACTTGGTCGAAGCGGCTGCCGATTTCTTTCTGATGCCTTCTGAGTTTGAACCATGTGGTTTAAATCAGATCTACAGCATGGCCTATGGCACCTTGCCAATCGTTCGTGGTGTGGGTGGTTTGAAGGACAGTGTGAATGATTACGACGCAAATCCTGCCGAGGCAACTGGAATTGTTTTCCAAGATCCAACCCCTCAAGCTCTGTTGATCAGTATGCAGCGCGCTTTACTTCTCTATGCACAAAATCTAGCGGAAGTCCGCCGGGTACAGTTGCAAGCGATGCAGCAAGATTTTTGCTGGAGTAAGGCTGCTCAGCAATACTTAAGCCTTTATAAAGCGGCGCTAAGAATTGGTTAACAAAGTCAGAAATTGAGTAAAAGGCACGCTTTTACGTGCCTTTTTGCTTTTTTTATTCCAACGCAAATCGCTATTGAGCCTTTCTATGGTAGGATTTCCGCCCTATAGTTAGCTAAGAGTGAATGAGCGGTATAATCCATGCCTCAAACGTTACTGTTTCATAAAACCTATTTACATCCAACCAGCCAGGAGTGGGTGGTTTTTGTCCATGGTGCGGGAGGTAGCTCCTCAATATGGTTTAAACAGATAAAAGCGTATAAACAACACTTCAATCTGTTATTGGTGGATTTAAGAGGACACGGAAAATCGAATCAGTTGTTTAAAAATCTGATGAGTAGCCGCTACACGTTTAAAGCGGTGACGCACGATATCCTTCAGGTGCTTGATCATCTGAAAATCCACTCAGCTCATTTTGTCGGTATGTCGCTTGGCACCATTATTGTTAGAAATCTTGCAGAGATGGCAAGTGAACGTGTGAAATCGATGGTACTTGGTGGCGCGATTACTCGCTTAGACGCTCGTTCGCAGTTTTTGGTGTCACTTGGTAATGTGGGTAAACACATTCTTCCTTACATGTGGCTATACAAACTGTTTGCCTATATCGTGATGCCGCAAAGGAATCAACAAGAATCTCGGCACCTGTTTATCCGTGAGGCCAAAAAATTGTGCCAAAAGGAGTTCAAGCGCTGGTTTATCCTAGCGGCAGAAGTTAACCCACTGATGCGCTACTTTAAAGAAAGAGAGCTGCCTATCCCGACGCTCTATTTGATGGGCGACAAGGATTACATGTTTATCAAGCCAGTAAAAGAGATGGTCGCAGTTCATAAACAGAGCGAACTGTTGGAGATCCGCGACTGTGGACATGTTTGCAATGTCGAACGCCCCGAAGAGTTTAATCGCTATTCAATCAATTTTATTCGCAGACAAATTCCAATTTAATCTGTGTTTAACTGCTGGTGTCGGGTTCGCCACAACACCAGCAGAGAGCAAATTGCCCCTCATTTTCCTCACCGCAATTTGAACAGCACCAATAAGTAGAAACGCAGGATTGGTGCAAGTACTGGCTAACGATTTTCATTGCTGCCTGGTATTGCTGAGGTTCATGTATCCATATATAGGGGTCGCTTTCACTGGTCGCAGGTAGCTCACCTTTTAAACCGAACAGATTCTCTCCCCGTATCTCACACTCGATATTCTCACTTCTCAATAGTTGACAGACGATATGTGCCTCAACAGGAGAATTGGCAGTAAATACACGCATCTTTTACCGTTCACTCTCTACAGTAGACTGAGGGCGATATTTGTTCATCAACCATTTCACTACCATAGGAAAAAGCCCAAGTAATAGAAACGACAGCAAAACGGCAGGTGAAACGATCCCGGAGAGTGAATCGATCTCGGCGATTTGTGTTCCGGCGTTTAGATAGACAACCGTGCCGGGTAGCATGCCAATTTGACTGGTTAAGTAAAAGCGACTGGCAGGCATTTTACTGAGCCCCATCAGAAGGTTGATTAGAAAAAAAGGAAACACGGGGATTAGTCGAAGTGATAGCAGATAGAAAGAACCATCTCGCTCAACACCTTGATTAATGGCCTGTAACTTATCAGAAAATTTCTTTTGCACCCACTCTCTTAGCAAATATCGACTGCTTAAAAATGCCAATGTAGCCCCAACGGTACTGGCGAAAGAGACGAGCAACAAACTAAACCAAAATCCGAACAAAGCAGCACCGAGTAAGGTAACGACAGTGGCTCCGGGGATGGAAAAAGCAGTCAGAGCAACGTATAGAAAAAAATAAGTGATTGCGGCCGTTAGCCAATGTTGGCTGATAAAGTTGCTAAGTAATTGCTGTTGAGCTTTGGCATTTTCTAAAGTGAGGTAGGGCGCAAAGTGATAGAGTAAAATAGCCATCACACTGACTAAAAGAAGGCCAAAAAGCAGTTTTTTGTTCATCGTATTTTCCAAGTTAAATTCTTTAATCTAAGACAGGAAAAAGCACAAAAAAATTTCATACAAAGCGAAAAAACTAAGCACAGCGTTGAATACGCCGAGTAAAGAAAAAGCCACTTCATTGTGAAAGTGGCTTTCAGAAACTTACTCAAGCTTAAGAGGAAAGCTTGTTGACTAGCTCATCTCGGCGCTTTTGAGGAATGACGCTCCAGTGTGTCCCATTGATAGCGCCTTCTAACGCCCACAATAGTTCAAGGCTAACACTTCCACTGTGCGTGTTTTTGATCGCTTCATAAGCACCAACAGAGCCTTGAATTTCCAACTGCTCAACCGTTTCAATACCTGCTTTTTTCAGCATACGCTCAGTTGCCAGCCTTAGATTTGGTAAATCTTTCAGACGATCGGGTTTGGCAACAGCTTGAAGCTCTTTTTCTTTTCGGGCGCTGTCCAAAGCTTGTCTTGCGACGCTCATCAATGCCGTCTTGTTGTCCCAAAGTGAATCGGTTACCGCGTAGTATTTGGTAACAACAGGGAAGCCACGTTTTTTGTAAACATAAGGCCTAAGGCCCTGTTTTTCGAACAATGAGGTTGTATTTTGATCCGCGCGAATATGGAGCTGATCTTTGACGACCAATGCAAACATGGTCTCATCTGCAAAAAGGCCGAATCCGCCAAACATAGAGCGAGATTTTATCGCACCAAGTTGCTCAAAAAGCTTCATCGAATCTTTGAGTATCGGTTTATCCATGATGTGTTATCTCGGTGTAATTACAATTACGCCACCCATAAATCAGGTCCGAGAGATTAGCAAACCAATGCATACAAGATGTCATTAGAGAGTCAACTTAATGTAATGCATTTTTGCCATCGGGAACCCCGCTACCTACCAAAACAGTATTTGGTTTAGGCCGGAGGCTTTGCGTCCCACCCTTTCAGATGGTTTGCCCTGTGCGTGACAGCTAAAGGATACGATTTCTATTGGACTAACATCACATTTTAGGATTGAAAGTGTGATCTTGGTTCAGGTAATAGTTTGCGGGAAATGAGGAAAAACTCGTGTGCGACAGTATCTGGTTATTTGTCACAATAATGATTTTGTTTTGACACAAAAAACAGACGCCGAAATGGCGTCTGTTTTTTAACATTCTCAGTTCAGTTTTTTAACTGTGTCGCGGATAACGATTTCTGGATGCATCTCAAAAATGCGTTTATCGTGCTCCTTGTCTTTAATGCGTTCTAGGAGAATTTCAAATGCATTTTTACCCACACGGCGCTTTGGCTGGTGAATCGTGGTAAGCGGTGGAGAAAAGTACTCGGCCAGTTCTATGTTGTCGTAACCGATCACTGATATGTCGTCGGGAATACGAATGTCGAGTTGTTGTAAACGGCTCATTAGACCAAGTGCCATAGTGTCGTTAAAGCAGAAAATCGCGGTTGGGCGATCGTCCCAAGAGGCAATCTTATCGGCGACCAGTACTGCAGTGTCACATTCAAAATTACCTTCTAAGATCCAATCTTCGTTGACCGCTAGGTTCGCTTCTGCCATTGCGCGTTTAAAGCCAAGAATTCGCTCCTGACACGCCGCTTTTTCAAAATGACCGCTCAAGCAGGCAATCTTGCTGTGACCGTTATCAATCAGGTACTTGGTTGCGAGATAGCCACCTTCTTCCGAGTTATCGATGATCTTGTCGGCTTGTGAGCTAATTGGACCCCAGTCCATGATTACTTTTGGAATATCGGCGTGTCTATCGAGCATTTCACGCAGTTCTTCGGTCAGATCTGAACACATCACCAAGATACCGTCGACGCGCTTTTCTGCCAGCATACGGATATAGTCGCGCTGCTTTTCATAGATGCCACCGGTATTACATAGAATCAAGGTATAACCTTGGCGGTAGCAGTAGCTTTCTACGCCATCAATCACTTCAGAGAAAAAGAGGTTAGTTGACTGAGTAACCAGCATGCCAATGGTGCGAGTTGTATTGCATTTCAAACTGCGTGCGACGGCGCTGGGCGCGTAGTTGAGCTCATCCACCGCTTTCATTACTTTTTCTTGAGTTGCTTCTGCAACAAAGCGGGTTTTGTTGATCACGTGTGAAACGGTCGTGGTTGATACGCCGGCTAAACGTGCGACATCTTTAATTGTGGCCATAGTCTTGTCCTGTCCAAGGTTACCGCGGGAATAGTTGGCCGGGTAACGCTCTTGCTACCTTTCTTTGCATCGGTCTTGAACATGGAAAGAGACCCAAGAAAAGCAGCAGCTTAGCTAAAAAAACACAAAAACCGCTGTTTTTCAGCGGTTTGCATTAAATTCATATTTTATCGTTTGCGGTCTCAATTTTATATCGAGATACGTCAGCAGGCAACCAGCTCAGCACGCGAATATTGTATCCGTGTTCACACTTTATTGGTTAAGCTTCACTCGAGTGATTGCTCTATTGATAAGCCTGTAATTATTATCTAAGTAAATAGTCACTGTCCAGTTTACAAAATGCAATTAATAGTTTTGCGACACTGGCATAGAAGCCAAATTGGTCGTGTTGAATACACTGCTGGTAAAATTGCGGCAGCCAAGAAAGCAGCATGCTTTCAATAAACTGCTGCTGCTCGGCAAGTGCGGTTTCCATATGGCGCTCTTGTTCCAGCTCATTCGAGCGGATAATTAGATGGCCTAAAAAGTCCAGTTGAATAGCGAGGTGATCCGCAGGTTCATTGATATTTTCGCTCACTTTTACGCCGTGATCTGTCATCAGTTTTTCCATTATTCTGGCAGGTTCAGCGTTGAGTAACCCGGATTGATCGAGATAGATAGAAGCGTAAGGCAAAGCGCCATGTTTTGCGCTTTTCAGAAAAAGGTCGCAAAAGTCTGCGGCCAGTTCAAGTTGAGCATCTTGACGGTCAAGCAGTTTATTCAGTGTTTCCACCAGTTGCTGCGCTTCAATCCGCAAACGGTCATTTTCGGCTAAATCAGAAAGAAATGAGCGAATTTCTGCGCTGTGATATTTGTCCAGTTCGACTTGGTTTAACTCTTTGGCAAAAAGACTCGAAAACCACCAGTAAATTTCGGCACGTTTTTCATTAAAGGTTTTGATTTCTTGCATTTTATTCCTGCTCCTCAAGGCTTCTCTGATTAGTCTAACCAATAAAAATGAACAGCGGTCGCCCTAATTATTAATGGGTTATTTAATTATATGTCACCTTGTAAATGGGCAAAAAATAAGCTTGTCTTGAATCAATAAAACCTGAGATTGTTGGGTTAACTTTGATGTGACGCTAGAAATGTGACTATTTATGAATAGAATAAATCGGCGTAGACAAGAATGACAGAAAGTGGTGTAAATGAGCTATCACGTATTAGTCGTAGAAGATGATGTAGTGACACGAGCTAAATTGGTGGGTTACTTCCAAAATGAAGGATATACCGTCAGTGAAGCAGAAAGTGGAGCAGAAATGCGTGAGGTATTGAACAACCAAGCCATCGATTTGGTGATGTTGGACATTAATCTCACTGGAGAAGATGGCTTGCTTTTAACCCGTGAACTGCGTGGTCAATCGGATATCGGCATCATATTAGTGACAGGTCGCACGGATAGCATAGACAAAATTGTTGGTTTGGAGATGGGGGCGGATGATTACGTGACCAAACCGTTTGAGTTAAGAGAGCTGTTAGTTCGAGTGAAGAACCTGCTATGGCGTATGTCTTTAACCGATACGGCAAAGCAAAAAGGGCGTGCCGACGAGCAGGAGCTGCATGTTGTGCGCTTTGCTGATTGGACGTTTGACATTCATCGTCGGGCATTGAGCCGCAATGGTGAACCGGTAAAATTAACCAAGGCGGAGTATGAGTTATTAGTAGCACTCTCGTCATATCCCAACCAGGTGCTGAGCCGTGAGCGCATTTTAAACATGATTAGCCATCGTGTTGATGCGCCTAACGATCGCACCATCGACGTGCTGATTCGCCGCATGCGTGCCAAGATGGAGTTTGACCCCAAGAATCCGCAAATTTTTGTCACAGTTCACGGCGAAGGCTATATGTTCGCAGGCGATTAAAAGCCAGAAATGCGCTAAAGCAGACCGCTTGATCTCAGTGTCGAACAATAAAAAACGAGCTGCACAGTCAGCTCGTTTTTTATTGGATGGCTTCGTTTTAAGCAGGATTTTTCGCGGCGACTTTTTCGTTGTTAGGTGCAGTGGTCAGTAAATCGCGCAAAGATTGCCAAATAATGCCTAAAGTTTCATACCAATAGCGTTCGGTTTGCTCTAAATAGAGCGCTTTTGGCGCGTATTTGTCCCAAGCTTGGGTGATCTCTTTTTGCGCCAAATAGTTGGTAGGGGCTGGCAAAGGGGTTAAGCCGGCATCGTTAAACTCTTTCAAAGCTCGGGTCATGTGACTGGCCGAGGTAACCAGCACCAACTGCTTCTGCCGAACAAAAGCGGCGGCCTGTCGTGCTTCTTCCCAAGTATCTTTGGCATCTTCCAACAAGATAATGTCGGATTTCGCTACCCCAAGCGCTAGAGCCACATTCGCCATCATCCGGGCATGACTGATTTCAGAACCGCCAGCGTAACCAGACAAAATCATTTTTGCTCCCGGGTACATACGCAAAATGCGAATCCCTTCAGCAAGGCGCATCAAGGCGGTGCGACTGAGTTCAGAGGTCGGGGGAATTTGGTCGTCCACTACATGGCCATTACCCAATACCATCACGTAATCGACACTTTGCACTTCAGGTAGAAAGACCGAGTATTGGCGCTCTAGAGGCATTAAAAGTTTGCTGGCAACGGGTTGGAATGAAACCAGAAAAATGCCAGTAAAAGAGAATAAAATGACAAAGCAACCTGTTTTTTGCCTGGTAGTAAACATAATCAACATCAGGCCGAGCAGGCCGATGATGAGTAGCGCAGGCAAAGGCATGAGAAGCGCAGATACCGCTTTTTTCAGCTCAAACATACAGAAATAGTCCGAAAAAACATCACTTGACAGTAAAAAAGAGAGAATCCCTCTTTATTCCTGCTTTCCTTATGACAGAATAGCAGCACGATTCGATATGATAACCCAAGCCACAGTGAACCAAGACCGTAATTTCGACGATATTGCCCACAAATTTGCAAAAAATATTTACGGATCAGATAAAGGTGAGATCCGCCAAGTGATTGTTTGGGAAGACCTTGAGCAGGTTTTGACCGCAATCGATGCTGGCACGAAGGCGCTGACTATTCTCGATGCGGGCGGTGGCTTAGCACAAATGTCGCAAAAGCTTGCTAAGCTCGGACATCAGGTTGCGTTATGTGATCTATCTTCTGAAATGCTGCAATTGGCTGAACAGGATATTGCAAAAAACGGTTTGCTTGCGCAGTATCGGCTGATCCATTCTCCGGTGCAGTCCATTGCTGAACATTTGGAGCAACCAGTGGATTTATTGCTGTTTCATGCGGTCATGGAGTGGTTAGCCGATCCGAAAAGTGCGTTAGAGACGCTGCTTGAGCAAGTGAAACCCGGCGGGGCGGCATCCATCATGTTCTATAACCATCATGGTTTGGTTTATAAAAATGTGGTGTGCGGTAATATTCCACATGTTTTGCAAGGCATGCCGCATCGCAAACGCTTTAAACTGCAACCGCAAAAAGGCCTCGATCCGCAACAGGTTTATCAGTGGATTGAAGATGCAGGATTTGAGATTGGTGGAAAATCCGGTATTCGCTGTTTTAGCGATTACATAGGTAACCGACAGAATATGGGCGACTACCAGTATGAAGACGTGTTGGCACTGGAAAAACAGTTGTGCCGACAAGAACCATACCTCTCGTTAGGCCGATACATCCACGTATGGGCGAAAAAGAAAGAAAAGCAGGAATAACAATGAGTGAGACAACTCTCAATGCTGCAGAGCAACCAATCGATGAATTGGTGAGCTGGGTTAAGCAGCACGATTTCTCATTGAACCTGACCACAGAACGTCTGGCATTTTTGATAGCCATCGCGGTGTTAAGTAACGAAAGGTTCGATGAAGAGTTGGGTGAAGGTGAATTGCATGATGCGTTTACTATCGTCACTCGATTATTTGAAGAAACAGGTGAGGCGTCGGCGTTTCGAGCCAACAACGCAATTAACGAACTGGTTAAACAGCGCCTTATCAGCCGTTTTACCAGTGAAGTGACCGATGGAGCAAGCATCTATCGTTTGTCACCACTGGCGATTGGTATCACCGACTATTACGTCCGTCACCGAGAGTTTTCCAAACTCCGCCTCTCGATTCAGCTCTCTATGGTGGCTGGTGAAATGGCCAGAGCCATTGATGCCGCTCAGAAGGGGGGAACCGCAGAGCATTGGAAGAAAAATGTCTATGGGGTGCTTAAGTACTCGGTCGGTGAGATTTTTGACCAGATCGATCTCAACCAGCGTGTGATGGATGAACAGCAGCAATCGGTTAAACAGCAGATTGCTGATTTGCTCAACAAAGACTGGCGTGATGCGATCAACAACTGTGAGTCTCTGCTGTCTGAAACCTCCAATACACTCAAAGAGTTACAAGATACGCTACAAGCGGCAGGCGACGAGCTACAAACGCAGATTTTGGATATCCAAGAACTGGTTTATGGCGATCCTGAACTGGAGTTTATCGAAGAGACGCTGTTTGGTTTGCAGATGAAACTTGATCGCATCGTCAGTTGGGGACAGCAGGCGATTGATTTGTGGATCGGCTATGACCGCCACGTGCACAAGTTTATCCGTACGGCCATCGATATGGATAAGAACCGCGCCTTTAGCTCGCGCCTACGCCAATCGGTGAAGGACTACTTTGACCTGCCTTGGTATCTCACCTATGCCGATGCAGAGCGCCTGAGCGATCTTCGCGATGAAGCGCTGATGTTGCGTGATGAAGAAGTCACCGGACAAGTCCCCACAGAAGTGGAATATGAAGAGTTTCAACAAGTCAATGATGAGCTTGCTGAGCGTATTGGCGGCATGCTTAAAGCGCATAAAGAGCAGGGTAGACCGATTGATCTTGGCGCAGTACTGCGCGATTACCTCGCGCAACATCCTCAGACTCATCATTTTGATTTAGCACGAATGGTTATCGACCAAGCGGTTCGTCTTGGCTATTCCGAGTCGGATTATCAGGCGATTCAGCCCGATTGGCAGGCGATCAACGATTTTGGTGCAAAGGTACAAGCAAATGTCATCAACCGATATTAATGAATACATGCCAGAGAATCTGGCCAAAGCGATTTGTAACCCGCTTTTTCCCGCTTTAGATAGCCTGCTGCGTGCAGGACGTCATATCTCCAGCGAAGATCTGGATAACCACGCGCTACTTTGCGACTTTGAAGTTGAGCTATCGTCTTTTTATCAGCGCTACAACACCGAGCTGGTGAAAGCGCCGGAAGGCTTTTTCTATCTGCGCCCGCGCTCGACCTCGCTGATTGGTCGCAGCGTTTTGTCTGAACTGGACATGCTGGTGGGTAAAGTGCTCTGTTTCCTTTACCTTAGCCCAGAACGTTTGGCGCACGAAGGCATCTTCACCAATCAAGAACTGTACGAAGAGTTGCTGGCACTGGCGGATGAGAAGAAGCTGATGAAGCTGGTCACTAACCGCGCTTCTGGCTCGGATCTTGACCGCGAAAAGCTGTTTGAGAAAGTGCGCACCTCACTTCGTCGTTTGCGCCGTCTTGGCATGATCATCCATATCGGCGATACCGGTAAATTCAGCATCAGTGAGGCGGTATTCCGCTTTGGCGCTGACGTTCGCGTTGGCGATGACATGCGTGAAGCGCAGCTTCGCCTTATCCGCGACGGTGAAGCGGTGGTGCATACCAAAGAGCCAACACAAGGCAGCCTATTGGGTGATGAAGACGATAGTGAATTTAACGAGCAAGCAGAATTAGAGGGTGAAGCATGATTGAAAGAGGTAAGTATCAATCGCTGACCATGGTCAACTGGAACGGCTTCTTTGCTCGTACTTTTGATATCGATGGTCTGGTGACGACTCTCTCGGGCGGCAACGGTGCGGGTAAATCGACCACCATGGCGGCATTTATCACCGCTTTGATCCCAGACCAAAGCTTGTTGCATTTTCGCAATACCACTGAGGCGGGGAGTAGCCAAGCTTCACGTGACAAAGGCCTCTACGGTAAGTTGCAGCCAGGTGCCTGTTATGCGGCGCTGGATGTGGTGAACTCGCGCAACCAACGTTTGCTGTTTGCAGTGAAACTGCAGCAGGTGGCAGGGCGCGATAAAAAAGTCGACATCAAACCGTTTGTGATTCAAGGCTTGCCGAGCCATGTGAAGCCGACCGATGTGCTGATTGAAACTGTTTCGTCTACTCAGGCTCGCGTGCGCCAGTTGAATGACGTGAAAGAGTGTGTCGGCCAATTTGAGGGCGCGCACTTTAAATCGTTCCCATCGATTGTCGATTACCACTCGCAAATGTTTGAGTTTGGCGTGATCCCGAAAAAGCTGCGTAACTCAAGTGACCGCTCTAAGTTCTATCGCCTGATTGAAGCCTCGCTTTATGGTGGTATCTCAAGCGCCATCACCCGCTCTTTGCGCGATTATCTCTTACCGCAAAACGGTGGGGTGAAAAAAGCCTTCCAAGACATGGAATCGGCTCTGCGCGAAAACCGCATGACGCTGGAAGCGATCAAAACCACGCAGGCGGATCGTGATCTGTTCAAACACCTGATCACCGAATCAACCAACTACGTGGCCGCCGACTACATGCGCCACGCCAACGATCGCCGCAACAAGTTAGAGCAAACACTTTCTCTGCGCTCTGAGCTGTTTGGCTCACGCGAAATGCTGATTGAACAAAATAGCTTACTGACTCGCGTTCAGGAAGAGCTGGCGCTGTTGATCGAGTCGGAATCAGCATTAGAACAAGATTATCAAGCGGCGTCGGATCACTTGCAGTTGGTACAAAACGCCTTGCGTCAGCAAGAGAAGATCGAGCGTTATCAAGAAGATCTTGAAGAACTGAACGAGCGTCTCGAAGAGCAGAGTATGGTCGTTGAGGAGGCGCAAGAGCGCGTATTGATGGCCGAAGAGCAGGCGACGGTGGCCGAAGAAGAGGTGGATAGCCTCAAGACTCAGCTCGCTGACTATCAACAGGCGCTGGATGTACAACAAACGCGCGCGCTTCAATACCAGCAAGCGGTGCAAGCGCTGGAAAAAGCCAAACTGCTGCTTGGTAACGATGAAGTGAGCGCGGAAAGTGCACAGTCAATGGTTGCTCAGCTCAAAGAGAGCGAAGCGCAACAAACCCAAGCCCTATTAGCACTTAAACACAAGCTGGATATGTCTTCGGCCGCTGCGCAGCAGTTTGAAAACGCGCTGAAGTGGTTACAAAGTATCACTGGCCCCGTTGAGCGTGCGTCAGCGGCAGAGAAGGCCCGCAGCGTCATGCAACAAGCGCGTGCGGCGCAGCAGTTGCTGAGCAATGAATCTCAGTGGCGTGCACAGCATCGTGATTTGGAACGTAGCCTGAACGCACAGCGTCAAGCCCAAGAAATGGCGGATGAATACCGCAAGCAGCACAATGTTTCGCTAAGCGATGAGCTGGTGTTCGAGCAAGAGCGTGAGCGTCACCACGAGCTGATTGATTCTCTGGAGATGAGCTTAGAAGAAGCCCGTGAGCAGCGCAGTGAGCAGCGCCGTCTAGAACAAGACACCCGCGCTGAGATCGCACATTTGCAAGTGCTCGCGCCGAGTTGGATTGCGGCCAATGATGCGCTGGAGAAACTCCGAGAGCAAAGTGGCGCTGAGCTTGCCGACAGCCAATCGGTGATGTCACAGATGCAGATGGTGCTCGAGCGCGAAAAAACGCTGTCGCTGAACAAAGACAAGTTGGCAGAGCGCCGCGCCAAGCTCGAAGGCGAGATTGAACGTTTGGCATCGCCAGGCGGCTCGAACGATCCGCGCCTGAAAGGTTTGGCGGATACGCTTGGCGGGGTGCTGCTATCGGAGATTTACGATGACATCACCATCGATGATGCGCCGTACTTTAGTGCCATGTACGGCCCAGCGCGCCACGCCATCGTGGTGTCTGATCTGTCCGGCATCGAAGAAAAATTGGTTGAGCTGGACGACTGCCCCGAAGATCTTTACATCATCGAAGGGGATATCGACGCCTTTGATGACAGCTCCTTCAACGCTGAAGAACTGCATGGCGCAGTCTGCGTGCGCCTGAATGAGCGTCAAATGCGTTACTCGCGCTTGCCGGAAATTCCTCTGTTCGGCCGCGCGGCGCGTGAGCAGCGTTTAGAATTGCTGCGAAGCGAGCGTGAAGAGGTGGTTGAGCAGCATGCCAAAGCGGCGTTTGATGCGCAGAAGATGCAACGTCTGTTCCAAGCCTTCAACCAGTTTGTTGCTGAACACATCCAAGTGGCGTTTGCCGCTGACCCTGAACTGGCGCTGAACAAAGCGCGTGATACGCATAACCAATTGACTCGCACCTTGAGTGAACTGGAAGGCAAAGAGCAACAATACCGAGCGCAGATCAGTAGCAGTAAGCAAGCTTTGGTGCTACTAGATAAACTTGCGCCGAACATGCGATTGGTTGAAGACGAGACGATCGAAGCGCGTTTTGCCGAAGTTGAAGCGCAAATTAGCCAACTTACTCAAGCGAAAGCCTTTATCAGCGAGCATGGAAAAGCGCTCGCGGAACTGGAAAAAATGGCTTCGGTGTTGGAGGCTGATCCAGAGCAGTTTGACGCGCTCGAGGCCCAATTTGCAAGCGCCGATCTCGCTCTGCAAGATCTGAAAAAGCAGATTTTTGCGCTGTCGGATCTGGTGGAACGTCGCCACTACTTTGCTTATTCCGATTCGGTTGATCTGCTTAACCAAGGCAGCGAGCTCAGTGAGCAGCTTCGCGGCAAATTGGTGGCAGCGGAGCGCAGCCGTACTCGTTACCGCGAAGAGTTGAAACAAGCCCAAGGACAGATGAACCAATACAACCAAGTGCTGGCGTCACTGAAGAGCTCGTATCAAGCCAAACTGGAAACGGTGCAAGAATTTAAGCAAGAACTGGCAGAGTTTGGTGTGCACGCTGATGACGGTGCGCAAGAGCGAGCCATTCGTCGTCGTGATGAACTGCATGAGCGGCTACACACTTCGCGCAGTCGCAAGAGCGAATACGAGCGCACCATCACCTCGACCGAGCTTGAAATGAAAGGCCTCGTCAAACGTCTGAAAAAAGTGCAGAAAGATTACAGCGATCTGCGTACCTTCGTTGTGGCTGCCAAAGCGGGTTGGTGTTCGGTATTACGCTTAGCACGTGAAAACGACGTTGAGCGTCGCTTACACAAGCGTGAGCTGGCTTACCTTTCGGCCGATGAACTGCGCTCAATGTCGGATAAATCGCTTGGCGCATTGCGTCTAGCGGTGGCGAATAACGACGATCTGCGTGATGCGCTGCGCTTGTCGGAAGATAACTCCCGCCCAGAGCGCAAAGTCCTGTTCTACATTGCGGTCTATCAGCATCTGCGTGAGCGTATTCGCCAAGACATCATCCGTACCGATGATCCGGTGGAAGCGATTGAAGAGATGGAAGTGGAACTGGCTCGTTTGACCGAAGAATTGACGCTGCGTGAAAACCGCCTAGCGATCAGTTCTGAATCGGTGGCGAGTATTATCCAGAAAACCATTCAGCGTGAGCAAAATCGTATCCGCATGCTCAACCAAGGCTTGTCCAACATCGCCTTTGGTCAGGTGAAAGGGGTGCGACTGAATGTCAAAGTGCGGGAAAGCCATGAAGTGTTGCTGAACGGTTTGGCCGCGCAGCAAGAACAGCACAAAGATCTGTTTGAATCGCCGCGTTATACCTTCTCGGAAGCGATGGCGAAACTGTTCCAACGGGTCAACCCACACATTGATATGGGCCAACGTTCGCCGCAAGTGCTTGGTGAAGAGCTGCTGGATTACCGCAATTACCTCGAGTTGAGCATTGAGGTCAACCGTGGTTCAGATGGTTGGTTGCAAGCCGAATCGGGCGCGCTATCGACCGGTGAAGCGATTGGTACTGGTCAGTCGATTCTGCTGATGGTCATTCAGAGCTGGGAAGAAGAGTCACGTCGTCTGCGCAGCAAAGACATTGTTCCTTGTCGCTTGCTGTTCTTGGATGAAGCTGCACGTCTCGACGCGAAATCGATCTCGACGCTGTTCGAGCTGTGTGATCGTCTCGACATGCAACTTTTGATCGCCGCGCCTGAGAACATCAGCCCAGAGAAAGGCACAACCTATAAACTGGTGCGTAAAGTGTTTAAAGATCATGAACACGTGCATGTGGTTGGGCTGCGCGGATTTGGTCAAGAGAAGAAGCCAAAGAGCGAGGCTCAGGAGCTGTTGGAAGCCTTCTAATCTTTCCGATGTAAGTTAAACACCCGCCCAATATGGCGGGTGTTTTTGATTGTGGCGGCAACTAAAAGCAAACAATGCCGATCATCACAGCATGTTCGCTGCCAATTGCAACTGTTCGTCATGTAAACAAGATGTTAATATAAGCCAGCGATGACAGAGGAAGAGGCAATGAATGCACTGGTGAAACCTGAAACGGATATCCCTTTTGAAGCAACATCCACTCATGCAGTCAATGAGCTTGAGTCTTGGTTTGATGCACTCAAACGCGCTTATCAGCAAGAGCCAATGCCAAGCTTTAGCCAAAGGAAGCAGCGGTTGCTGGCGCTAAAAAAACAGTTAAGTCGCTATCAAGATGTGCTTGCGCAGGCGATGAGTGACGATTTTTCTGGCCGTAGCGTCACTGAGTCGAAAATGGCTGACGTACTCGCGCCGATTTTAGACATCAACCACGTTGTGCGTCATTTAAAAGGTTGGATGAAACCGCGCCGCCGCGCCACTGAGCTGATGTTTAAGGGCAATAAACTGGAGTTGCGTTATCAGCCCAAAGGAGTGGTGGGGATCATTTGTCCGTGGAATTTTCCGATTTATCTTTCTGTTGGGCCACTTATTACTGCCTTGGCGGCAGGTAATCGCTGCATGATAAAAATGCCGCCAAACTGCCCGAGAACCAGCCAAATTTTGAGGCAGATGTTGAGTGAAACTTTCCCCCAAGACTTGGTGTGTGTGGTGGATGGCACTCACCCTCAAGCGATGCAGATCTCCCATTTGCCGTTTGACCACTTGGTTTTTACCGGATCGCCAACCAGCGGACGGGTTATCATGGCGAATGCGGCTGCCAATCTCACCCCAGTGACTTTGGAGCTCGGTGGTAAATCGCCAGCCATTGTGCTGGATGACTTTGATATCACTCAGGCGGCGCAGCGTATCGCCCATGGTAAAGGGTTTAATGCAGGGCAGATTTGTATCGCACCTGATTATGCCTTTGTACCGCAAGCGAAAATGGCCAAATTTGTGGCGGCGCTGAAACAAGCGCACAGCAAAATGTATCGCCAGCTTTCTGGTAATCAGGATTACACCTCGCTGGTAGATGAGGCGCAATATCAACGTTTTCATCAGCTTCTGGAGGATGCTCGCGAAAAAGGTGCAGAGATAACACAATGTCTTGAGTATGGCGATGGCAGACAAACGCCGCTTTATGTCGTGACACAACTAACGCCACAGATGCGCATTTGTCAGGAAGAGATTTTTGGCCCACTGCTTCCCGTGCACTGCTATCAAGACGTGCAAGAGGTGATTGATTACATCAACCAACGTCCACGGCCGCTGGCTTGTTACCTCTTTAGCCACGATGAGGCTCAGCGCGAGCAAATCCTAGCGCAGACCCATAGCGGCGGCGTCACCATCAACGATTGGGGTTGGCATGTGATGAACCATTCGGTGCCGTTTGGCGGAATTGGCAATTCTGGTATCGGTAACTATCACGGTGAAGAAGGCTTTCGTGAGCTGAGCCATGCGCGCAGCGTTTTGCTAATGCGAGATTGGTTTCCGATCAGCCTATTTTCTCCGCCTTATGGCCGTTTGATTCAAAAGCTGGTTTTGCGGCTGTTTGTCGGCAAGGCCGACAGAAATCTATAAAGTCGATGGCTGGATTTGCCCGTTTGTATCTAAGACAGTCGATAACCGCCAGTGGAAAACAACACGTGAGCTAGGCAGAAAAAGGCCCACATTGGTTGTGGGCCGTTGTGGCGATTAATAGCGTGATGTGATCACGCCAAATTGTTTGGCTGAATATGCGACGCGCTCTGCCGGTGTGGGATACGTAAGCTGAGTACCTAAATTTTCAATATGGTGCAATCTTGGTAGCAAGCCACAGCCATTGGCTATCTGAATCGCTAAACCCGGACGAGCGTTGAGCTCCAACACCATCGGCCCTTCTTCTTTATCCAACACCATGTCGGTGCCAATATAGCCAAGCCCGGTCATTTCCCATGCGCTGGCGGCCAATGTGAGTAAGCGCTCCCAATGGGGAACCTGCAGTGTTGCCAGCTCCTTTCCGGTATCTGGATGGTGGGTGACTGGCTGGTTAAATTGCACCGCGCGCACCGCTTTACCTGTCGCAATGTCAATGCCCACTCCGACGGCGCCTTGGTGTAAGTTGGCTTTGCCATCGGATGCAGCCGTCGAGCAGCGCATCATCGCCATGATTGGATAGCCTTTAAAAACAATAATGCGCACATCCGGGACGCCTTCAAAACTGAAACCGTCAAAACAGTCATCAAATTTGATGAGGTTTTCCACCACAGCAACGTCGTTTTTTCCGCCCAGAGAAAAGAGCCCTGCCAGTGTGTTACTTAAATGGCGCTCGACTTCTTCCCTATTGATGGTTGCCCCAGAGGGTTTGGTATACACGCCATCTTTATGCGAAGTGACCACCAAAATGCCTTTGCCACCACTGCCACGCGCTGGTTTGATAACAAAGCCAGGCCAGCTTTTGACCATCTCATGAATGGTTTTCACTTCAACCTGATTACTGATCACACCAATCAATTGCGGCACCGTACATCCAGCGCGCTGGGCGATGATTTTGGTTTGCAGCTTGTCATCCACCAAAGGGTATTTAGAGCGATCGTTATAGCGGCCAATGTAGCTATGGTTGCGCTTGTTCATGCCCATAATCCCTTTACGGCGCAGCTTAAACGGCGAGGTGTAGTTGGACAAAATCGATAGCATCAATTAGTCCTCCACCAGAGGTTTGAAGCGGCGTAATTCGGTGATACGGTAACCTGTGTAAGTACCCAGCAGCAAAATAGCGGCAAGGACGATCAACTGTAGGCCGATAAAATTAAAGGTCAGATGCTGCACATAGCTGTTGGTCATACCAAGGTAGACCAACACGGCGGTAAAGAGCGAGCCACCACCTTGCAAGATAACCTCTTTGGCGCCTTCCTCTTCCCACAGAATGGACATACGTTCGATGGTCCAAGACAGGATAATCATCGGGAAGAAGGTGATTGAAAGCCCTTCTGTCAAACCGATCTTAAACGCCACCACAGTGAATATGGAGATGATTAAGATCACCGTTATGATCACTGCTGATATCCGTGCGACCAACAGTAAGTTCAGTTTGGAAAGATAGCTGCGGATGATTAAGCCAGTACCGACAATCAGCAAAAAGCCGACAATGCCCGTGACCAGTTGCGTTTGCACGAACGCCACTGCGATCAGTACCGGCATAAAGGTCCCTGAGGTTTTCAGACCGATGATAACCCTGAGGAAAACGACAATTAGAGCGCCGATCGGGATCAGCATAATAGTCTTAAACATCGCTTGTTCTTCAAGCGGCAAGCTGTGAATAGAAAGATTCAGTAGGCCATCGGCTTCGACCTTGTTGTTGGTCGCTTGCTGCGGAGAGATGTCCTGAGCGATCATCGAAAAGTGCACTTGGCTGTTCTGACCGCCCATCAAATCTAACAAAGAAATGTTGGACTCATCCCACACAAGTAGGTTGGCCGATGTTGCGTGCTGCTCTGAATTGGGTGAAAACAGCACCCATTCTTGGCCATTCCATACTTGGACCATAGGTTGAATCATTTGACGGCGACGTCCATCTTCAAGCTCAATGACACCGACAATTTTGCTCTGCACTTCGGCGTTGGAAAGCAGTTTGTAGAGCGTCGTGGTTTTGTCTTGGCTATTAAGCAGCAGCGCCGCACTCTGGCTATCGGGGTCATTGAGCGTTTTGATCAGTTCACGTGTAAACGTCACGTTATCTGAAGAACGGCTCATTGCTTGATTGATCAGTGCATCGGCCGCGGTTTGTTCGGGGCCAGTAAAGGTCGGTTTTTCGATGGTTTCTGCCGGAGGAATAGGCGTGGCTTTAGCATGCGGATCAACCAAAAACTGAGTTTTGTAATAGATGGTCTGTGCACCAGAAGCTTTGCGAATCGACCACTCTGCACGGCGGCCTGAATCGGTGTTCACGTAGGAGACACCGTAACCTGGCGAAGAGGCTGTTTCACTAATCAGGGTAAAACCAGTTTGCGTATTTGGGGCGGCAAGAGAGGCTTTTACCTCCTGACCTTGCGCGTTAAATTCAATGCGCGCCTCGATATCCCAAATTTGGCGGCTTTCGCCAGGAGTCCAAGGAACGCCATAAGTCTGATGTCTAAAAACACTTAATGTTACCCCGGCGACGATCAGCAAGATGATCGATAGGTAAAAAGGAATTCGGGAAGTCATGATCTACCTTATTTTTTCTTTGCTTCGCTCTGAATGTACGTACGACTGACGTCCACCAGAGCGATATCGCGAATAAACTCGCGGCCGAGCAGAACCGGATGGCTCATCTGTGAGCGGTCTGCTAATGTAAACTGTGCTTTTTCATGAATCGCCCCCACTTTCACCCACAGCTCAACGACTGCGCGGCGTTCGGTTTCATCACTAGTGGACTGGCGGATTTTGACGAAGCGAATAATCGGCGCTTCAATCCAATTTTCCTCGGTTGCAGGCTGAGTGTTGTCGGCGAGATGAAAACGTACCCACTGCTTGCTATTGCGCTCGAAGATTTCAATATCGATAGCATTAAGAGAAGAGGTGGCCGCACCTGTATCAACGCGGGCATCAAAAGACTGCTTAATCGAATCAATCGTCACTTTCTCAATTGCGCCGAGAACAATGTCCGTTTTGGCTGGAGCATGCTTGACTGCGACGACTTCAGGTTGAACCGCCTTAGGAACGGCAACGGCTACTGGTGCTTGAGGTTGCGGCATCTCGGCGATTTTTTTTTGTAGTTCGAGGATCTGATTTTCTAAGCTTTCAATGTAATCGACCTGATTGGACGATTGAAGAGTCAGGTTTTCGATTCTGTTGGTAATACGCGCTTCAGAATCTTGTAAGGCGGAAAGCATTTGTTGTTGGTGTTGCTCGCTGTTGGTTAATGTGCAGCCAGATAACAGAACAAAAGCGAGTGCTGGCGTCAATCGTAGTAACATTGAAAGCCTTATATTTATGAGGATTAAGTATTTGTATTTGGGAGTTTAGCTTAATAAAAAGGATGCGTGAAGCATCCTCATGTAAGGGTATGGTGATACTCAAATTTCTGAGTCAAGAGAGTGTCAATTATGGCTTCTTCGCAACTAACACGGCGCGGCGAGGCGCTGGGTAGCCTTCAACGGTTTTGCTCGCTTCGTTTGGATCAAGATAATCGGGCAGTGAATTGTGAGTCATCCAATCGGTGCTACGTTGCTCTCCAATCGAGGTGACATTTTCATCGACAATGCGCACTTGTTCAAAGCCGACCAACTCCAACCACACTTTCAATGCGCGCGCAGAAGGGAAAAAGTAGACATTGCGCATTTGCGCGTAGCGCTCTTTCGGTACCAAGACGGCGTTTTCATCGCCCTCGATGACCAGTGTTTCCAAAATCAATTCACCCCCAGCAACGAGCTGATCTTTCAGTTGGATCAGATGATCGAGCGGTGAACGGCGATGGTAGAGCACACCCATACTGAATACGGTATCAAACGCTTGCAACTTTGGCAGTTGCTCAATCCCCAAAGGCAGAAGGTGAGCACGTTGATCTCCCCCCATCAGTTTGCGAATTGCTTCAAACTGGATCAAAAACAGATGAGAAGGATCAATGCCTACACACAGACGTGCTCCTTCGCCGAGCATGCGCCACATGTGATAACCGTTACCACAACCGACATCCAGCACGCTGCGGTTTTTCAGTGGCGAAATATGCGGGAGAACACGATCCCATTTCCAATCACTGCGCCACTCGGTATCAATATGAATGCCGTGCACATGGTATGGCCCCTTGCGCCAAGGGTGAAAAGTGCGCAGCAAGCTTTCGAGTTTTTTCAGCTCACCAATAGGCATGGGTTGGTGATTTGAAATGGTCACCGACTGCTTGAGATCGATGTTGTCTGGTGTGTCGGCAGAGATTTTGTTGAGTGCACGTAACCAGCGATCAAAATCACCGTGCTCCGCGTTTTGCCAATCTGTCAGTTGCTGTGGCAGTACATTGAGCCAAGGTTGCAGACGAGTGTCCTGAGCAATAAGTTGATAAAAATTTGCAAAGTTAAACATGGTTAATTGATCACTGTTGGTAAAGTCATTTTTAAGTATGTGTTTGAACGGCAATGCTGGCCGCTATGTATGGCACCTGGTGACTATTTGATGGCAAACATTGAGCCAAAGTTAAAGCATTGGAACCACACTTCAAAGCTGGAGAAGCCAATTTCAGCGAAACGTGCTTTGTGCACTGCGATAGAATCTGGGCGCATTACGTTTTCAATGGCACTGCGTTTTTGGCTGATTTCCAGTTCGCTGTAGCCGTTGGCGCGCTTGAAGTCATGGTGTAAGTCAATCAGCAGTTCGTTCGAGACTTTGTCCTCAAACACGTATTTTTCCGACAAGATCAAAATACCGCCTGGGCGCAGCCCCTGATAGATTTTTTCCAGTAGCGCTCTTCTGTCGGCAGGTACTAAAAATTGTAACGTGAAGTTGAGTACCACCACTGAGGCGTTTTCGATATCAATGTCGCGAATGTCCGCTTCAATGACGTCAACCGGTGTATCGCTACGATAAGCGTTAACGTGCAGTTTGCAACGCTCGACCATCGCTGGTGAGTTGTCGACCGCAATGATCTGACACCCTTCTTGTTTGATACGGCGGCGCATTGATAAGGTCGCGGCCCCTAGCGAGCAGCCCAGATCATACACTTTACTGTGCGGTTTGACGAAGCGCTCAGCCAGCATGCCGATGGCAGAGATGATGTTGCTGTAACCCGGCACCGAGCGTTGGATCATGTCCGGAAAGACTTCGGCAACACGCTCATCAAAGGTGAAATCCCCAATTTTATCGATTGGAGCCGAAAAAATAGTATCTGGATTGCTTTTGGGGTTCATAGCCATTCTCTGCATGCAACTGGCCTACAACGACGCAGGCACTAAAAAGGCGCGTATTTTAGGGGAAATTGACGCGTGTGTCATGTTTTGCCGTGCCCTGTTTAGAACATCGATATCTGCGATTGGTTGTCGTTTGCTGGAAAATTTGCCAAATCAGGTAATTGCACCATTTGTTGTAGCTGTCGGTAGAGTTTGAGCGCGAGCTCGGGCGCCAAGATGTTATCGGGCGTATGGATCATCACATAGGGCTGTTTTCCCTCACTTATCCACTGTGGCAGTTTTGCCAGCCAAGGCTGGAAAAAGGGCAGGTTTGCCTCAAGAGCCGGATGACCAATAAAGCGGATCATTGGATGATGGGCGGTAGCAATCGCGTGCACAGGCACGCGCGGTTTTTTCTGCTGGGCATCAATGACGGCATCGCTGGTGGGAGCGGCAGCAAAAACCGGACGGCTATCCATAATAATGCGATCGATGCCGGCCTCCATTAACCAGTGGTTAAGGCATTTTTCGTCGTCGCCTTTGGCAAAAAAGGCCGGATGGCGGACTTCCACGCCAAGCGGAAAATCGCGCGGAAAAAGCTGACAAAAGCGTTGTAGCCTTGGCAAATATTCGGGAGCAAAGGCGGCAGGCAATTGAATCGTCCATTGGCCGATGCGTGCATGCAAAGGGGCCATAATGTGCAGAAAATCCGCCAGCATTGCTTGGCAGCCTTGCAGCATTTGTTGATGGGTAATCGCTTTGGGCAATTTGAAGGTAAAGCGAAACTCATCGTGTGTGGCTACAGACCAATTGCTCACTGTAGATGCGTTAGGCGTGGCATAAAAGGTGGTGTTGCCCTCTACGGTATGAAAGACTTGCGCATACTTTTCCAATCGCTGTGCAGGCTTAGTGCCGGAGCCATAAAAGCTCTGTTGCCACTGGTTGTGCGACCACATCGTTAAGCCGAGTCGCATAGGGAGTTTATTCATCATTTACCTTGCTCTCATTCCACCTGATTACTTTACGGCAGTTTTGCCCCAATAGGTACTTTCACGCTATAATCGCGACCCATTTTTATGCTTTGCTGTGCTTTTGAACAGTTGTTGTATTAAAAAGCACCAATGCATGATAAAACGCAATAAATTGTATTCTGACTAGTCGATTTTCTTAGACTTTCAGCGTATAAATGGACCTTTGCTCTGCGGAGAAATTCACCGGCGGAGTCGTTATCAATTTAAGAGAGATTGGGAATTTCATTATGCGTACCCATTACTGTGGTCACCTGAACAAGTCCCTTGCAGGACAAACTGTAGAGCTATGCGGCTGGGTTAACCGCCGTCGTGATTTAGGCGGTCTGATTTTTATCGATATGCGAGATCGCGAAGGTGTCGTTCAGGTAGTCGTCGATCCGGATATGGCGGACGCGTACGAGATCGCAAGCCAACTGCGTAATGAATTCTGTATCAAACTCACGGGTGAAGTTCGTGCGCGCCCAGAAAGCCAAATCAATGCGGAGATGGCAACGGGTGAAGTGGAAATCTTGGCCAAAGGTCTTGAGATTATTAACCGCTCTGACGTGCTGCCATTGGACTTCAACCAGAAGAACTCAGAAGAGCAACGTCTGAAATATCGCTATCTGGACCTGCGTCGTCCAGAAATGAGCGATCGCATTAAACTGCGTGCCAAAGCGTCGAGCTTTGTTCGCCGTTTCCTCGATACCAATGGTTTCCTTGACATCGAAACGCCAGTGCTGACCAAAGCGACGCCGGAAGGTGCGCGTGACTACTTGGTGCCAAGCCGAGTGCACAAAGGTAATTTCTATGCGCTGCCTCAATCACCACAGTTGTTTAAACAGCTGCTGATGATGTCTGGGTTTGACCGCTACTACCAAATCGTCAAATGTTTCCGTGACGAAGATTTGCGTGCAGACCGCCAGCCTGAATTTACTCAGATCGATATTGAAACGTCATTCATGACGTCAGATGAAGTGCGTGCTATTACGGAGAAAATGATCCGTGAAATGTGGCTGGAGTTGCTGAACGTTGATTTGGGCGAGTTCCCAGTGATGCCTTACAGCGAAGCGATGCGCCGTTTTGGTAGTGATAAGCCAGACCTACGTAACCCGATGGAATTGGTTGACGTGGCTGATCTGCTCAAAGACGTTGATTTCAAAGTCTTCTCTGGCCCGGCGAACGACGAAAAAGGTCGTGTTGCGGTTCTGCGTGTTCCAGGCGGTGCGGCTTTGACGCGTAAACAAATCGACGAATACACGTCATTTGTGGCGATCTATGGCGCGAAAGGCTTAGCATGGTTAAAAGTTAATGATCTTGCCGCTGGCATGGAAGGTATTCAGTCACCAGTGGCCAAATTCCTTTCTGATGACATCGTCGCTGCGATCATTGAGCGTTCGGGCGCGCAATCTGGCGATATCATCCTATTTGGCGCCGATAAAGCCAACGTGGTTGCCGAAGCGATGGGCGCGTTGCGTCTGAAAGTGGGTAAAGATCTTGCTATCACTAACGAGTCCGCTTGGGCGCCGCTGTGGGTGGTGGATTTCCCAATGTTTGAGAGTGATGGTGAAGGCAATGTTGCCGCGATGCACCACCCATTTACCTCGCCACTCAACATGACGCCAGAAGAGCTGAAAGCCAACCCAGAAGGTGCGTTATCTAACGCATACGACATGGTTCTAAACGGCTACGAAGTGGGTGGCGGTTCAGTGCGTATCCATGACGCGAAAATGCAAGCTGCCGTGTTTGATCTACTGGGCATTGAAGCCGAAGAGCAGAAAATCAAATTTGGCTTCCTTCTGGATGCGTTGAAATTTGGTACACCGCCTCACGCAGGTTTGGCGTTTGGTCTGGACCGTTTGGTGATGTTGCTGTGTGGAACGGAAAACATCCGTGACGTGATTGCCTTCCCGAAAACCACTGCGGCAGCGTGTCTGATGACCGATGCGCCAAGTCTTGCTAATGCGGCGGCGTTGGAAGAGCTGGCAATTTCGGTCTCGCTAGCAAAAGAGAAAAGCGCTGAGTAAGCGTTAAGTTTGTGAAAAAACTCCCGCCTTTGCGGGAGTTTTTGTTTTCACACTGGAGCCATCTTTTCTAAGATGAAGCCAGTCTATCCACATGACAAAAAGAAAGTGGGAAAGTCATGTCTATTATTCTTGGGATTGATCCGGGTTCGCGTGTCACGGGATACGGTGTGATTCGTCAAAACGGTCGCCACCTTTACTACCTTGGTAGCGGTTGTATTCGCACTTCGGAAAAAGATCTGCCCGGTCGGCTGAAACAGATCTACGCTGGAGTAAGCGAAATCATCACTCAGTTCCAACCGGATGCGTTTGCCATTGAACAAGTCTTTATGGCAAAAAACGCCGACTCCGCGCTGAAACTGGGCCAAGCTCGGGGGAGTGCGATCGTGGCTGCAGTGAATGCAGAGCTGCCAGTGTATGAGTACGCGGCGCGTCTAATTAAACAGGCCGTGGTGGGTAACGGTGGGGCTGACAAGGTGCAAGTTCAGCACATGGTACAGCATATGCTCAAGTTACCCGCTAAGCCGCAGGCGGATGCGGCGGATGCGTTGGGGGTGGCGATTTGTCACGCCAATACCAATAAGACCTTGATTGCATTAGCAGGCCAAGCCACCAGTGCCAAAAAAGGTCGTTATCGCTGATAACCAAGCGATGCAGAAAAATGAGACAGGCGAAACAGAATCAAAAATGAGATTTGTTATCCAAATGTTACATAGATATAGTGGTCGGAGGTCATAACAGTTTCGATCAGGAAGATTGAGCATGAATCCAGCCACCTTATGGCGTCAGTTTTTTGTTCCCTCGCAAAGCGAGTGGACAAGCGCTCAGCAGCGGCAAGCTGACATCTTATCTCTCTTTACGTTCATCGCGTTTCTCGTTGGCGTTTACAGTTTAATCAAGTGGAGTAAGCATGGCAGCGAAAGCCTTGTCACCACGTCAATCGCGTTAATCGCACTCGAGTTGCTGGCTGCATTTTGTCTCAAGTGGTTTAAAAATCCGACCTTAGCTCTCAACTTGGGGTTTGTCGGTATGACGTTGCATGCGCTCAACATCATCTATCAAAGCGGTGGCGTGGTGGACTCGACCCAGACCTATTGGGTTCCGCTGTTGGTGGTGGCTTTTTTCCTCTCAGCGACACGCGCTATGGCGCTCACTTGGAGTGGCATTGTCATCGCGATTTCCGCCATCATGACTTATCAACATATTGCAGGGACTCCCTTTCCCCATTTAACGTTATCCGCTGGAGAGACACGTGTAGAGATTTGGTCGGGAACCATTTTGCCGCTGGTGGTGATTTGCATTGCTCAGGCGTTTACTGCCCGGCAGCGTGACAATGCAATTGAAGGGGCTGAACGGGCGAAAGCGCAAAGTGAAGCGGTGGCTTTGCAAGCGAAGGAGGGGGAGAAAAACCTGTCGACTGTGCTGGCGCATGCCACTACCAATACCAACCAGTTGAACATCGTTTCTCAAGCGCTGGAAAGCCAATCGACAACGCTTGATAGCCAAGTCACTCAACTGAATCTCAATTGTGAGTCGCAAGCCAGTGCCGCAGAGCAAATGAGCCAGCAAGTACACCAAATGGCGCAAGGGGTCGAAGAATCGGGACGTTTTGTGCAAGAGCTGCGGCAAAAGAGTGAGCTGGTACATCATCAAGCTGAAAAAAGCTCAGAGCTGCTTAATGCCTCGACAGAGGCTATCAGCCAGATCTTAGAAAGCCACGAACAGATCATGAAAGTGGCGGATTTGATCACCTCAGTAGCGGAGCAAACCAATCTATTGGCGTTGAATGCGGCGATTGAGGCAGCGAGAGCGGGTGAACAAGGCCGCGGGTTCGCTGTGGTTGCCGATCAGGTACGTGAACTCTCTTCGCAAAGCAGCCACTCGGCTGTTGAGATCCGAAATTTGCTTGATCGTAGTGAGCAGGAAGTGAAGCATGGTCAGCACGTGATTCACTCCAGTGCTGAGCGAATGGCTGAGATCATCGACCAAGTGACAACTATTTCCTCTGACGTTAACAGCTTGGCCGATATCATGAGTCAGCAAATGACTGCGCTTAACGAGTTGGATCAAGCCAGTAGCGAAGTAGCGTCAGGCGTAGTGAACACAAAAAGTATCTCTGAAATTGTCGCGGCGAATGGTACGCAATTGAGGCAGCAAGTTGACACGGTTCGTCAGTTGACATCCCAGTTAGAACAAGTCGTCTCAAAAATCTGAACGCTCGCCAATAAAGAACTGGATGTCTATCCAGTTCTTTATTATTCTGTCGCAAATTCATTTCCAAAGAGTATTTAACGTGATCGGACGTCTTCGCGGCATTTTGCTGGAAAAACAACCCCCTGAAGTTTTGATAGAAGTTAACGGCATCGGCTATGAAGTGCAGATGCCGATGAGCTGTTTCTACGAGTTGCCTCATGTGGGGGAAGAAGCCGTGATTTATACTCATTTTGTGGTGAGAGAAGATGCGCAACTGCTGTACGGTTTTAATACGGTCAAAGAGCGTGCTTTGTTCCGTGAGGTGATTAAAGCCAATGGTGTGGGGCCGAAACTGGGTCTGGCCATTTTGTCCGGTATGACGGCCAGTCAATTTGTCGCGTCGGTTGAGCGTGAAGATATCTCGACTCTTGTGAAGCTACCGGGTGTTGGCAAGAAAACCGCAGAGCGGTTAGTGGTTGAAATGAAAGATCGCCTCAAAGGGTGGAGCGCTGGTGATCTCTTTACCCCGTTCACTGATGCCGCACCAGCAGATATCGGCGCGGCGGCAAGCAGTAACGCCGAAGACGAAGCGGTGAGCGCGTTGTTAGCGCTGGGTTACAAACCTGTTCAAGCGTCGAAAGTCGTCGCGCAAGTGGCTAAACCGGACATGACCAGCGAGCAGGTGATCCGCGAAGCGCTGAAATCCATGATCTAAGGGTGCATATTGAAATGATTGAAGCAGATCGCTTAATTGCACCGGAAAACCCTACATTTCGTGAAGAAGACGTGATTGATCGTGCTATTCGGCCGAAAAAGCTGGCTGATTATCAAGGCCAAGATCATGTGCGTGACCAGATGGAAATCTTTATCAAAGCGGCCCAGTTGCGTAGTGAAGCGTTGGATCACTTGTTGATTTTTGGTCCTCCGGGCTTGGGGAAAACCACCTTGGCTAACATCGTCGCCAACGAAATGGGCGTCAATATTCGTACGACTTCTGGGCCTGTGTTAGAAAAGGCAGGGGACTTGGCAGCGCTACTGACCAATCTCGAAGAGAATGATGTGCTATTTATTGATGAGATCCACCGTCTTAGCCCAATGGTTGAAGAGGTACTCTATCCGGCGATGGAAGACTATCAACTCGACATCATGATTGGTGAAGGCCCTGCGGCGCGTTCGATCAAAATCGATTTGCCGCCTTTTACTCTAATTGGCGCGACTACGCGAGCGGGCTCCCTTACCTCGCCGCTACGCGATCGCTTCGGCATCACTCAGCGTCTTGAGTATTACAACATTCCTGACTTGCAAAATATTGTCCAGCGTAGTGCCAGTTGTTTGAATCTCTCAATGGATGCAGAAGGTGCTCTGGAAGTGGCGCGCCGCGCACGTGGTACTCCTCGTATTGCCAACCGTTTGTTGAGGCGTGTACGAGATTACGCCGAAGTGAAAGGTGATGGGCACATTTCAGCTGAGGTTGCGGATCTTGCGTTGAATATGTTGGATGTTGATTCGCAGGGTTTCGACTACATGGATAGAAAGCTGCTGCTCGCTATCATGGAGAAATTCTCTGGCGGCCCGGTTGGGCTAGACAATATGGCTGCAGCGATCGGTGAAGAAAAAGATACGATTGAAGATGTACTTGAGCCGTATCTCATTCAACAAGGTTATTTACAAAGAACACCCAGAGGCCGGATCGCAACAGATAGGGCTTATCTCCATTTCGGAATAGAAAAATAAGTTTGCAGAGCCAGAACGTCAGATCTGGCTCTCTACTTAATGTGATTTAATTCACATTATTTGAAATCTTACCACCCCTTTGTAGGTAAGAAAAAGTGGTCAATTGTTAATCTTTGGTGTTACTTATTTTCCCTTTGATTCTCTGTGGTTACCTGCATTTAACAAACCCTCTATTTGAGTGTTGATTTAGATCAATTTGACGCTTTTTTGCTCAAAAATGAACAGATTATCTTGATTTGGATCAACGCAGAATCTCCCTATAAATTTTTTGAAACAAGATAGCTTTAGCAGTAGTATTAGCTGTAGCTATATTAGCTGACGCTTAACAATTAACTAACCAATACGGTACATTTTTGCAACAAATACTTGTTTTGTTTAAACAAGTGCTAAGCTTTCTCAACACTGGTGAGTTGTAAAATGTAGAGAGTGTCATTCAGCCGACACATAGGAGTTACTATGATTGACGTAGTTGATCTATCGCGGTTGCAGTTTGCACTGACAGCGATGTATCACTTCCTGTTCGTACCTCTGACTCTGGGCATGGCTTTTCTGTTAGCCATCATGGAGTCACTGTACGTAATGACCGATAAGCAGATCTATAAGGACATGACAAAGTTCTGGGGTAAGCTGTTCGGGATTAACTTTGCTCTAGGTGTGGCGACAGGCCTAACCATGGAGTTCCAGTTCGGTACCAACTGGTCTTACTATTCGCACTACGTAGGTGATATTTTTGGTGCACCTCTCGCGATAGAAGCCCTGATCGCCTTCTTCTTAGAATCCACTTTTGTTGGTCTTTTCTTCTTCGGTTGGGATCGTCTATCTAAACGTCAACACCTAGCGGTAACCTGGTTGGTGGCCTTAGGTTCTAACTTCTCTGCATTGTGGATTCTCGTGGCGAATGGTTGGATGCAAAACCCAGTGGGCGCAGAGTTCAACTTCGAAACCATGCGCATGGAGATGGTGAGTTTTGCCGAAGTAGTGCTTAACCCAGTGGCACAAGTGAAGTTCGTTCATACCGTGGCTTCTGGTTACACCACTGGCGCAATGTTCATCTTGGGCATCAGTGCTTACTACTTGCTTAAGGGTCGAGATATCGCCTTTGCTCGCCGCTCTTTTGCTATTGCCGCTTCGTTTGGTATGGCCGCTATTCTCTCTGTTATCGTGCTTGGTGATGAATCAGGCTATGAGCTTGGTGAAGTGCAGAAAGTGAAACTAGCCGCTGTTGAAGCCGAGTGGCACACAGAGCCAGCGCCTGCCGCTTTCACGCTGTTTGGTCTGCCGAATCAGGATGCGATGCATACCGATTACGCCATCAAGATCCCTTATGTGATGGGTATTATTGCCACGCGTTCATTTGATGAACAAGTGACGGGCTTGCGTGACCTGCGTGATCAGCACGTTGACCGCATTCGTAACGGCATGTACGCCTATGAACTGTTGGAAAAACTGCGCGCTGGCGATAAATCACCTGCCAACATGGCGGCTTTTGATGAGGTCAAAGGTGACTTAGGTTATGGCTTGTTGCTGAAACGCTACACAGACAAAGTGACCGATGCGACAGAAGAGCAGATCCAAGCGGCTGCGGATGATTCTATTCCAACGGTTTGGCCACTGTTCTGGTCATTCCGCATCATGGTTGCTTGTGGTTTCATTATGTTGTTCGTGTTTGGTGCCGCGTTTGTACAAACTTGTCGTCAAAAGATCGAACAAAAGCAATGGATACTCAAAGCGGCGCTATTCAGTATTCCACTTCCTTGGATCGCAGTCGAAGCAGGCTGGTTTGTTGCTGAATTTGGTCGTCAGCCTTGGGCCGTCGGCGAAATCTTACCTGTCAATGTGGCAGCCTCTGCGCTGAGCGCTGGCGAAATCTGGACATCGTTGTTCGCTATTTTAGCGCTCTATACCGTGTTCTTAATCGCAGAAGTTTACCTCATGGTGAAGTTTGCCCGTAAAGGCCCAAGCAGCCTGAAAACAGGTCGTTATCACTTCGAACAAAATGCAGACTCTGTTGCAGACAAAGTCAGTCGTCAGGTCGAAGCGTAAGGTCAAGGAGATACAAGATGTTTGATTACGAAATCTTGCGATTAATCTGGTGGGTACTGATCGGTGTGCTACTCGTTGGTTTCGCAATTACTGATGGATTCGATATGGGGGTGGGTGCGCTCGTCCCTGTAATTGGTAAAAATGACAATGAACGCCGCGTGATGATCAACTCGATCGCGCCACACTGGGATGGTAACCAAGTTTGGCTTATCACCGCTGGTGGTGCCCTGTTTGCCGCTTGGCCACTGGTTTACGCGACCTCGTTCTCTGGTTTTTACTTAGCAATGATCGTAACGTTGGCCGCGCTATGGCTGCGTCCGATTGGTCTCGATTACCGCTCAAAAATTGAAGATGCCAAATGGCGCAACACTTGGGATATCTGTATCTCGATCAGTGGTTTTGTGCCGCCTGTCATTTTTGGTGTGGCGTTTGGTAACTTACTGCAAGGCGTGCCATTCCAACTGAGTGACTTTTTGATGCCAACCTATCATGGTTCATTCTTTGGTCTGCTGAACCCGTTTGCATTGCTTTGTGGTTTGGTGAGCTTGTTTATGATCCTGATGCAAGGCGCGACTTGGCTGCAAATGAAAACCACAGATGCGGTTCACGTTCGTGCACGCAATGTTGCACAACTGACTGGTGTGCTGACAGCGCTTGCTTTTGTGGCAGCAGGTTTTTGGATCCAGAGCATTGACGGTTACGTCATTGTTGGCAGCATCGATACCATGGCCGCATCAAACCCACTGAATAAAGAAGTAGTTCGTCAAGCGGGTGCTTGGATGAACAATTTTGAAGCTTATCCACTGCTATGGGCTGCACCAGCTCTGGGTGTACTCATGCCTTTACTGGCCGTGATTGCTTCTCGTCTTGAAAAAGGGGCGTTGGCTTTCTTAGCTTCAAGCCTAGGAAATGCGGGTGTGATTTTTACGGCTGGATTTGCCATGTTCCCATTCATCATGCCATCGGATCTAATGCCAAGTCACAGCTTGACGATGTGGGATGCGACTTCATCTGAGTTGACACTGAATTTGATGACGGGCGTTGCCTTTGTGATGGTGCCGATCATTTTGGCCTACACTGCGTGGTCGTACTACAAAATGTTTGGCCGCCTAGACAGCAAATTCATTGAAGACAACAAAAACTCACTTTACTAAGGAGCAAAGACTATGTGGTATTTCGCATGGATTCTCGGTGTACTGCTTGCTTGTGCATTTGGCATCATCAACGCTCTTTGGCTAGAGCATTCAGAAATGATGGACAAAGACAGTGAATAAACTAGCAGAACAGATCGCGACACTGCATGAACCGTTCGACAGAACGTGGCTGAAAGCATTCACGCTAGTACTCGGGTTTGTTCATGTTGGTTTAGTGATGTGGGAGCCTCACGCCTACGCAACAGCAATCGGCGGTTTTAATGTGCTGATTGGTCCAGCGCTCATTTGGGCGGTGTGTTCGAGCATGGTGTATGGTATTGGGTTTACGCCGAAAAATTGGTATTGGCAGCTCTTGTTCAGTCCCTATTTTTCAATCCCAATTCTGCTGTTTTTAACCGCTTTACACATTTTGTAACCGAGATGGTTAATATTTGAGCCAGGCCAAGTGCCTGGCTTTTTATTTTCTCCACACAATTCAAAAAAAGGCAGGCGTGTAGTACCAATTTATGTGACTTAAGTTATAGTAATCGCTTTAATCCATGCACTGAATCGGTACGACATTGAACAGCAATAACCAAGCTTTTACTTGGCCAGTGACGGTTTATTATGAAGATACGGACGCCGGAGGGGTGGTTTATCATGCTAACTACCTCAAGTTTTTCGAACGCGCTCGGACAGAGTTACTACGCTCGGCTGGGATCTCACAAGATGCGCTACTGAAACAAAATATCGGTTTTGTGGTCCGACATATGGATATCGATTTTATACATGCAGCAAGACTCGATGAAAAGTTGACCGTACGAAGCAAAATTGGCGAATTTAAGCGCGTTTCTCTGACCTTTTGTCAAGAGTTGGTCAATGAAGAAGGGCGGTTGTTGTGTAAAGCAACAGTTAAGGTAGCATGTATCGATAATTTGAAAATGAAACCTTTTGCCATTCCCACATCTATTATTTCGGAGTTAACAAATAGTGACTGCTGATATTTCTATCTTAGATCTTTTTCTACAAGCGAGCCTGTTGGTTAAGTTGGTCATGTTAACTTTGCTTGGTATGTCAGTCGTCTCTTGGGCCATGATCATCAAGCGTAGCAAAGTGTTGTCGAAGGCGAGCAAAGATGCTGAAGAGTTTGAAGACAAATTTTGGTCTGGTATCGACCTTTCTCAGCTTTATCAACAAGTGAAAGCCAGAAAAGAGAACCTCTCTGGCGCAGAAGAGATTTTTTATGCTGGTTTTACCGAGTTTGCTCGATTACGTAAAACCAATGCCAACTCACCAGCTTACGTTATGGAAGGAACGGGCAGAGCAATGCGTGTTGCCGTTTCCCGTGAGGTGGATGATTTAGAAAACAGTCTGCCATTTTTGGCAACGGTTGGTTCAATCAGCCCTTACATTGGACTATTTGGTACCGTTTGGGGCATCATGCACGCCTTTATTGCTTTAGGTGAAGTGAAACAAGCCACCCTTTCTATGGTCGCCCCTGGTATTGCTGAGGCTTTGATTGCTACAGCTATGGGTTTGTTTGCCGCTATCCCTGCTGTTATGGCCTATAACCGTCTGAGTAATAAAGTGACGAAGTTGGAGCACAACTACGCCACCTTCTCAGAAGAGTTCCACAGTATTTTGCACCGTCAAGCCATGGCAGGTAGCCACTGATGGCGGGGTATCAACCGAAAAAACGCAAGATGACCGCGGAGATCAACGTGGTGCCGTATATCGACGTTATGTTGGTTTTGTTGATCATCTTTATGGCGACCGCCCCTTTTGTGACTCAAGGGGTGGATGTAGAACTACCGAAGGCAAGTACTGGTGAGGCTTCTGAGAGCAGCCTTTCTTACATTGTCATTGAAATCGATAAGAATGGGCAGCTCGGGTTAAGCGTTAATAACGAAGAAGTGCAACGTGGTCTATCGTTGGCCGACGTTATTTTGCGAGTTAAAGCAGAGCTTTCTCTCAAACCTGATTCGCCTGTTGCTGTTGGTGGTGACGCCGCAACACCGTACGCGGAAATTGTGTTATTGCTCGATGAACTCAGTAAAGCCGGCATCCCCAAAGTTGGCCTGCTAACCGACATAGAATAAGTCAGACGCGATCATGAGAGAAAAGAAAAATAAAAAGAATGATTTCGTAGTCCCCATTGTGGTCTCACTACTCCTGCATGTCGCCTTAGTTGTCGCTTTGCTTTGGAGCACCGATTTTAATATGCCTAAACCGCAAGCTTCTGGGCAAATGGTACAGGCTGTGGTGATTGATCCTAAGTTGGTACAACAGCAAGCGAATGAAATCCGTCAGCAGAGAGAAAAAGCCGCTAAGAAAGAACAGGAACGGCTGGACAAGTTGCGTCGTGAAGCAGAACAGTTAGAAAAGAACCGTAAAGCAGAAGAAGAGCAACTGCGTAAGCTAAAAGAGCAGCAAGTTCGTGATGCGAAAGCAGCACGTGAAGCTGAAGAGGCGCGCAAAAAGAGAGAGCAAGAGCAAAGAGTCGCAGAAGAGAAGGTGCGACAGGAAAAAGATCGTGCCGCTAAGCTAGAAGCTGAGCGGAAACTGAAAGAAGAAGCGATAAAAAAAGCCGAACAAGAGCGCGTTGCGAAAGTAGCGGCTGCCGCTAAAGCGGAACAAGAGCGTTTAGCAAACGAAAAAGCGGCTAAAGAAGCCGAAGAAAAGGCTCTCCGTGAGCGCGAAGCTGCACAAAAAGCAGAGCAAGAGCGGATTGCTCAACAGAAAGCCGCTGCAGAGGCAGCGGAAAAGGCGCGCAAAGAGAAAGCACGTTTGCAGCAGCTGGAAAAAGAACGCAAAGAGAAACAAGAAGCGCTCGATGATATTTTTTCGGGCTTAGAAAATGAGTTGGAAGCTAATTCATCGGCACGTTCAAAATATTTATCTGATGAGCGCTCTCGCTACATCGCAATCTATGAAACAACAGTTGAAAATAATTTAATTAAAGATCAACCGTACAACGGGCGTAGTTGTGTGCTGAACATAAAACTGATTCCCACTGGAAACAACAAAGCTTTTGTCTCCGAAGCTACTGTTGTTGAGGGAGATCCTGCACTTTGCCGTGCTGCGAAAGCATCCATCGTGAAAGCAAAAGAGTTTGATTTTCCAAAGGAACCGGAGCTTCAAAAGGAGTTTAGAGATTTTGACTTTAGATTTAAATTATAGGGACCTGACGTGAAAGAATTAATGAAATGCTTATTGCGGCCATTGTTCTGTATGCTCCTAGTGCTAGTGCCACTTACAGCAAATGCAAAACTAGAAATTGTAATTACGGATGGTATCGATTCGGCAAGGCCTATCGCTATTGTTCCGTTTAAATGGCAAGGAAAAGCAGCACTTCCAGCCGATGTCTCCGCGGTGATTGCGTCCGATCTGCAACGTAGCGGTAAGTTTAGCCCAATCGCAACCAATAAAATGCCTCAGACTCCTTACAACGAGTCTGAGGTTAACTTTGACGCGTGGACGGCTTTGGGCGTTGATACGTTAGTAACTGGCAGCATCAGTCAAAATGAGAAAGGTGAGTATGTCGTCCGCTATCAATTGATCGATGTCGTGCGTGGTATGCTCACCAACGGTCAAAGTCGGGCATTGGAAGACGGCCAACTCGTGCTATCAAAAGATCATGTGTTGTTTACCAAAGTCGCAACCGTCGAAGGCGAGCGTCTGCGCGAATACGCCCATCGCATCTCCGACCTAGTCTATGAGCGTTTAACCGGAGAACGCGGCGCATTTTTGACTCGCATAGCGTATGTAGTAGTCAACGACAACGACAAATTCCCCTATCAACTGAGAATCTCAGATTACGACGGCTTTAATGAACGTTTAGTGCTGCGCTCAAAGCAACCACTGATGTCACCCGCTTGGTCTCCTGATGGTCGACAACTGGCTTATGTGAGTTTTCAAAATGGTCAGGCGGAAATTTTCATACTGAATATTTATACTGGCGAACATGAGAAACTAACGTCATATCCACGTCATAATGGTGCGCCACGCTTCTCTCCAGATGGGAGTCAATTGGCGCTTGTTCTGTCCAAAACGGGATCTTTACAGCTCTATACGCTGGACTTAAAAACTCGCCAGTTAACCCAAATAACGCGGGATAGATCAAATAATACGGAGCCATTCTGGCATCCTGATGGCAAATCGCTCATCTTTACTTCTGATCGGGGTGGTAAACCACAGATATATAGAGTAAATTTGAGCGACGGGTCGACTAGCCGTCTTACATGGCAAGGTAGCCAGAACTTGGGTGGACAGATTACTCCGGACGGAAGATTCCTGATCATGGTTAATCGTAGTGAATCCGGCTTTAATCTGGCCAAACAGGATTTGGAGACGGGTGCAGTTCAAGTATTGACAAAAACCTTACTTGACGAGTCACCAAGTATTGCGCCAAATGGAGGTATGGTTATTTATAGCTCCATTTACGATAAGAAAAATGTACTGTCGATGGTGTCTATCGATGGTCGCTTTAAAGCTAGATTACCGGCAACGAATGGGCGTGTCAGAGCTCCCGCATGGTCTCCGTTTTTGTAGCAACTAAGTTTGATTAATAAAGGAAAATAAGATGCAACTTAACAAGGTTCTTAAAGGGCTTCTAATCGCACTCCCAGTAATGGCTGTTACTGCGTGTAGCTCAAGTGATGACGCAGCGTCTAACGCTGGCACCAGCACTGAAACTAACCAAACAACGTCTGGTGGTTCAGCGACGACTGGTGGTACTGATACCACAGTGATCACGCCGATCAACCAAAACGGTCAGCTATCTGAGCAAGAGCTTAAAGAACAAACTCTGCGTGAAACTCAAACCGTTTACTTCGCATTTGATAATTCAACTATCTCAAGTGACTACGAAGAGATGTTAGCGGCGCACGCAGCGTACCTAAGCAAAAACCCGTCACTGAAAGTAACTATCGAAGGTCACGCCGACGAGCGTGGTACACCTGAGTACAACATCGCGCTGGGTGAGCGTCGTGCACAAGCAGTTGCGAAATATCTGCAAGCGATGGGCGTTCAAGCGGATCAAATCTCTATCGTGAGTTACGGTGAAGAGAAACCTCTTCTTCTTGGTCAAACCGAAGAAATCTACGCGAAAAACCGTCGCGCAGTATTGGTTTACTAATTGAGGATATGCCTCATGTTCAGTAACACTAAGCGAGCGGTTACGCTTACGTTACTGGCAAGTGCAGCGAATATTGCATTCGCTGCACCAGCCCCAGTATCTGATCTCAATAGCGAGCCCGCGACAGCGTCTGCTGTCAATGCTAGCCAATCTGTCGTTAACGCTGCGCCTGAAACAGATGTTCAGCGTCTTGAGCGTCTGCTGCAAAACCGAAATCGAGTTCAACTGCAGATGCAGCAACAAATCGATCAAATGTCGCTAGAAATTGCGGAGCTGCGTGGCAAGCTTGAGCGCAATAGCTACGATATGCAGCAAATGCTAGAAAGACAGCGTGAATTGTTCATCGAGCTGGATCGCGTGCGGGGTGAAATTAAGTCCGTAGGGAATACGAGCTCACCAGCAGCCGAGGTGGATTCGGGTGCAGATAAAGGTGTGTACAGTACCAACGTGGATGAGCAGACCGCATATCAAAATGCAGTCGACATGATTTTGAAAAAGCGTGATTACGCTGGTGCGATTGCCGCGTTTATTCAGTTTCAAAAAGATTTCCCAGATTCGAGTTATGCAGCGAATGCCAGTTATTGGCTAGGTCAGCTTTATTTTGCGCAAAAGCAGGATAAAGAGGCGGCTAAGAGTTTTGCTGCGGTGGTGACTTACCGTGATTCCAACAAGCGTGCTGACGCTTTGGTCAAGCTGGGTGATATTGCGGCTCGCAACAACAATCAAGCGGAAGCGAAGAAGTTCTATCAGCAAGCGATTGATGAACATCCTAGTAGTGCTTCGGCCAAGGTCGCTAAATCAAAATTGCAAGAATAGGGAGCTCAGGCTCCTTATTTTTTTGCCAGTTTTCTGCATGCTATGGCTTTTGCATCTTCTATTCGCTTGAGGTTACAATACGCGAACTATAGGAAGTTGCGTAGAGCACGAGCAATGAGCCACATTTTAGACAAGATTGACACGGTTTATCCTTTCCCTCCAAAGCCTATCCCTTTGACGCAGGAACAAAAAGAGCAACATCTTTCCAACATCAAAGCATTGTTGAAAGAGAAAGATGCCGTCCTGATTGCCCACTATTATACCGATCCTGAAATTCAAGCCCTCGCTGAAGAAACCGGTGGTTTTGTCGGCGACTCTCTGGAGATGGCTAAGTTTGGTAATCGTCACCCTGCGAGCACTTTGATTATTGCTGGTGTGCGCTTTATGGGTGAATCGGCAAAAATCCTTACCCCAGAGAAACGCATTTTGATGCCGACATTGGAAGCTGAATGTTCTTTGGATCTGGGCTGCCCTGCAGACAAGTTCACGGAGTTTTGTGACGCGCATCCAGACCATACAGTGGTGGTGTATGCCAACACGTCTGCCGCCGTCAAAGCACGAGCTGACTGGGTGGTGACTTCCAGTATCGCACTTGAAATTGTCGAGCATTTGGACGCCGAAGATAAGCCGATCATTTGGGGGCCAGATCGCCATTTGGGCTCTTACATCGCCAAGAAAACCGGCGCAGATATGCTGCTTTGGCAAGGCGAATGTGTCGTGCATGATGAATTCTCTGCCGATGCGCTTCGCAAAATGAAAGCCGTTTATCCCGACGCTGCTATTTTGGTGCATCCAGAATCGCCAGCCAGTGTGGTTGAACTGGCCGATGCCGTAGGTTCAACCAGTCAATTGATCAAAGCGGCTAAAGCATTACCTCAGCAGAAGATGATCGTCGCGACCGACAAAGGCATTTTCTTTAAAATGCAGCAGCTCGTGCCTGAGAAAGAGTTGATTGAAGCGCCGACAGCTGGCGCCGGCGCGACATGTCGCAGTTGTGCCCATTGCCCTTGGATGGCGATGAACGGCCTGCAAGCCATTGAGACCGCTTTGCGTGATGGTGGCGAACGACATGAGATTTTTGTAGATGAAGAATTGCGTGTTAAGTCTTTGATTCCATTAAACCGTATGTTGGACTTTGCCGAAAGATTGAACATGCAGGTAAAAGGAAACGCCTAATACTGCGCACAAGATCACAAAATGGAAACCAGCCTAATCGGCTGGTTTTTTTATCTCAAATAATTGACTTATATTCAGCATCCTGATGAATGAAGGGGTTCACTATGTCAATTTGGTTGGTGCTAAAAAAGTGGTTTCAAACCCATGTATTTAGGCTAAGCAACCGCAATTTACTGTTACTGGTTGGCGTGTACCTGAGCCTTTGCTGGGGATTATTACGCTGGGCTGGTGAGGATGCGATTACCCGTGATCTCTCGGTATTTGTTTACTACTTAATGGTGACGGCATCGACCGTGGGGTATGGCGATTTATCACCCAGCACCACCTTTGGTCGCTGGGTTGTGGTTCTCGTTGTTATTCCTGGTGGATTGAGTCTGTTTGCTGCGTTACTCAGTCGTATCGCGGGTGGGGCGATTGATTATTGGCGTGCTGGCGTCTTGGGCAAAAGGAGAGTTCGAGTGGAAAATCATATTCTTTTATTAGGCTGGAATAACCAGCGAACGATTCACTTGATCCGCATGTTACAACATTAAGAGGCGGGTAAGCGGCCGATTGTGCTCTGTAGCCGTTCAGACATTGAGAATCCATTACCCGGCGAGATAGGTTTTGTTAAAGTGACCAGCTATACCGATGGCCAAGAGATGATCAACGCCAATGTGGAGCAAGCGAGTTGCATCATCGTTGATACTCAGCAAGATGACATTACTCTGTCCGCCGCGCTTTATTGTGCGAGCGTCACTCCAAACGCCCATTTGGTGGCCTATTTCAAAGATGAAGCGCTTGGCCGCTTGCTGAGTCAGCATTGTCCAACCGCAGAATGCATTCCTGCGGTTGGCGCGGAAATGCTGGCCAAGGCGGCGGTGGATCCTGGCTCTAGCACTTTGCATCAAGAGCTACTCGCGTCGACCAGAGGGATGACGCAATACTCAGTGCTGTACCCGAACACGCAACCTGAGACCGATGTCGACAGTGTGTTCACCTTTATTAAGCAACAGCATCAGGCAACGCTAATTGCCGTGGATGTTGGCCAAGGGATTGAACTCAATCCACCACTCAACAAGCGCATTCCATCCGGCAGCAAGCTCTTTTACATAGCAGACGAGCGGGTGGAGTCGTTCCACTGGCAAACAATGAATCAATTAAGGTAAACATCTAGGTAAAATCATGGAAATGATCTCTAAGTTGTTGGCAGGATTCCCCAACTTTCTCCTCTATTTTTCACTGTCGTTGGCTTTTGTGCTGGCTTTTAAATTTATCTATGTCCGACTGACACCTTATGATGAGTGGACGCTGATAAAGGACCACAAAAATACCGCAGCGGCGATTGCCCTTAGTGGCGCGTTTTTGGGGTACTGTTTGGCCATCTCCGGCGCGGCGAAAAACTCGGTTAACATTGCTGATTTTGCTGTTTGGGGTGTCGTTGCCTTGATGGCGCAATTGGTCGCGTTTGCTATTGTTCGTTTGGTGTTATTGCCGCGCATCGGTGAGCGAATTGAGAACGATGAAGTACCAGCGGGGATTGTTTTGGCAACGGTTTCGGTGTCTGTGGGTGTACTCAATGCTGCGTGCATGTCTTACTAGGAGTCGAGATGAAACGCAGTGCTAACGTGAAAAAATCGTCTTTTGAGAAGGTCCTGCCTGCCATTCCATATCTTCTTGTTGGTGGTGTCGCGGCTTACTCATTCTATGAGCCTAAGACAGAAGGCTACATTTACCGAGACAGCGAACAGTGTAAAAGAAACCATCCCGGTTATTTCGAACAGTGCGAACTGGCCTACAAAGAAGCACTCGCACGCGCGGAGTTCAGTGCGCCGCGCTATCAATCAGAAAGTGAATGTAAAAGAGAGTTTGGCTATGATTCGGATGACTGCTATTACAGCAGCACCTATCACTCTTATATGCCACGCATGAGCAGTTTCTTTTACACACGTGACACCAGCGGTTTAACGTCTCGCTCAAGCGCCTTTTTCTCTCAGCCGCTCTACCGCTATCGTAGTGGTTACTACTCTGGCAATGGTGTTTCTTATGGCACCAAATTGGGCCAAGCGATGAAAATCAACACCAGCTCGATTAAGTCAAGCGGCGGCACGATAGGCAAAGTGATGTCGCGTGGCGGGTTTGGCAAGTCGGTCTCTATCAGTCGAGGCGGCTAAATGTTTCGTCGCGAAATAAAAGAGCGAGATCACTGGCGGGCACTTGCCGAGCGCTACGGCTTTGGCTTTCATACTATGTACGGGCAGCCTTATTGGGATGAATCGGCCTATTATCAGTTTAATTTGCAGCAGATTGAACACGATCTCGAAGCGCCGACGGAAGAGATCCACCAAATGTGCCTGTCCATCGTCGACAAAGTAGTACACGACGAAGCGCTTTTGACCCGTTTTGCCATACCCGAAACGATGTGGGAGGCGGTGCGCCGTTCATGGTTGATGCAAGAGCCATCACTTTACTCACGGCTTGATTTCGCCTATTCAGGCAACGGCCCGGCCAAGTTGTACGAGAATAATGCCGATACCCCAACTTCGCTGTTTGAAACAGCCTTTTGGCAGTGGATATGGTTGGAAGATGTGGTGAATCGAGGCGTGATTTCTCGACGTGCCGACCAGTTCAATATCTTGCAAGACTATCTTATCAAACGGTTGGCCCATATTGCCCGTTTGCAGCCGGGGCAAACCTTGTACTTCAGTTGCTGTAAGGAGACTGAAGAAGACCGAGCGACCGTGCAGTATCTTGAGGATTGTGCAAGAGAAGCCAGACTTTCAACCGCGTTTGTCTATATCGAAGACATTGGTGTCGATGAACAAGGGCAATTTGTCGATCTCGAGAATCGGGTTATTCATTGGATGTTCAAACTCTACCCTTGGGAAGAGATGTTCCATGATGAGTACAGCCAGTTTCTCACCACGTCGAAAATCAATTGGTTGGAGCCGATGTGGAAGTCGGTATTGTCGAATAAAGCGTTGTTGCCTTTGCTATGGCAAGAGTTCGAGGGGCATCCAAACCTTCTACCGGCCTATTTTGCCGATGATACAAAAGCGAGCGCATTGAGTGATTTTGTGCGTAAGCCCTTGTTTTCTCGTGAAGGGGCAAACATTGAGATCGTACGTAATGGGAAATCTCGCCATAAAACCGACGGGCCGTATGGGGAAGGGCGTTTTATTGTCCAACAATATTGCCCATTGCCAAAGTTTGCCGATAGCCACACCTTAATCGGTAGTTGGTTAGTCAACGACAAAGCGGCGGGTATTTCGATTCGTGAAGACTCAAGTTTGATCACTCAAGACTTGGCTCGCTACTTGCCGCACGTGATCGTGTAACGTCCTATTAGCAAAAGGCACCGAGGTTGCCCTTATGGGTTTTGCCTCAGTGCCTTTTCTTTTTCGTGAGTTATCTCGCTATTACATCTTCATCATGGCAGGTGGTATTAGTGAGTGTGGGTATGCACGTGGCCCGCCTCTTCAATCGCCATCTCGACTTCGATACTGCCCGCTTTTTTAAATGTCAGCGTCATCGGGAAGCGTTCGCCTTTCTTATAGTTCTTGCTTGGGTTGAAGATCATCAGGTGATAGCTGCCGGGTTCGAACATCACGCTTTGCATACTGCCAACGCGCACCGCGTCAATTTTCTTCATCTGCATCATGCCGTCAGCCATCTCATGAGTATGAATTTCCACTCGCTCAGCGATTGGGGTTGATGCGCTGAGCAAAAAGTCGTCGCTGCTTGCGGTGTTCTTCAATTGGAAAAAACCGGCAATCACCGTCGCCGTCGGTGGCGCTTCACGACTCCAAGGGTGATCGATTTGTATGCTGCCTTGATGGTAGTCATGGGCGAAAACGCTGCCAGTGGTCAAAGACAGCAGTGTGATGAGCAATGTGTGGATGGTTTTTTTCATTTTAATTTACCTTGTGGTTTTTCTTGGTTTACCAGTTCAGGTTGCCCTGATACACCAGCCAAAATGCGTTTTGGCTAAGGTGAGTAATCTCTTCGTAGTTACCTTGTAAGCGCAGCGTTTGCGCTGGGGCGAAATGCCAGTTGAGCACCGCGCTAATACGTTGAGGACGCAAACCTTCGGCATTGAGCGCTTGACTAAACTCACTGCTCTCTCTGCTGACTTGGTTGTCGCTGATGAGCGCGTCGTAACGTAGTGCCAGTTCAAGCGTCTCTCTTTGCCAAACTATCTGCGAGCTCACCCCATACTGAAAGGCATCGAGGTCGGTTTGCATCTGCTGAGAGTCGCTAAGACGAGCGTCGATTTGTTGCCCCATCCATTGCGCTTCAATGCCAAATTGTTGCCACTGCCATTGAGCGCCGAGAGCAACCAAGGTGGTGGTGCCATCAAAGATAATCGTGCTGCTCGTGGTGGTATGGTTATGACCTTGGTTGGTTTGTGCGCCGCGTTGGGTTGCATCGAAATGGGCCAACGAGCCGACAACTCGCCACGAATGCGCTTGTTTAAATCCTTGCCACTGATAGCTCAAACCAAGCGCAGCGGGTGTACTTTCGCTAGCATCCGCTTGGGCGGGGTAGCCATTGCCGCGCCCAACCCAAGCGGTAAGATCATGCATACCATTGGCGTAGGTGAGCTTGATGCTGTCGTCTTGATACTGGTTGGCAAGAAATGCTTGCTGTGGCAACGATGCATCGACAAATCGCCAGTCGTGCTCATGCACGTCATTGTATAAACCAATGGGCGACAGTTGACGGCCTAAACGTAAGGTCCAGTTTTGCCCGAGATGCGGTTGTAGCCAGAGCTCTTCAACCTCGACATTCTCTCCGTGGTGGCTACCGAGGATGATTTTCCCGGCGACAACTTGCGGCCAAATGGCTAGTAGCCCTAGCTCACCGTGCATCAACTGCAGGCCTTGCTCTTGGTGCGCCGCATCTGCGCTGGTCAAAATACCCGGAATAGCAAATTGCTGATCGCGACTTTGATGGTAGTAGCCGAGTTGAGCGAACACGTTGCTTTTTACTTCAATGTTTGGCTCATGGCTCGGGTTGGCATAGGCAATATGGCTAGAGAGCAAACTAACTGCCGTGAGTGTGAAAGCGTGTTTCATTGGTTATCCTCCGGCAAAAATGGGTTGGCATAGCGCGGGTTGCGAACAAAGGCTTCATCGTTGAGCGCCCCCAAAAAGGCCAGTACGTCCTGCTTCTCTTGCGGGCTTAAAGTAAAGCCATTGACAAACTCACTTTTGTTGGGGTTGAGTCGCCCATCGCCTTGGTAGAAACCGCTTTCGATATGACGGCCGCCTGCGGCGTAAAAATCCAGCACTTCAGAGAGTGTGGCGATGCTGCCGTCGTGCATATATGGCGCGGTATAAGCAAGGTTGCGCAGCGTGGGCGGGCGAAATTTGCCTTTGTCCGCTGCGTTTGCTGTCACTGTATACAGGCCATTATCTTGCGCTGGGTAGCTGCCTTGCTCATCTAAGTTGTACAGGCCGGTGTTAAAAAACGGACGACTGACAAATACCGTATCGGCGTGCAAGGTCGAATCGCTGAAGTTAAAGCCGCTGTGACAATGAAAGCACTCCATCTTTTCGCTGTTGAACAGTGCTTGACCGCGTAGCGCCGCACTGCTCATCGTACCTTGATCAAAATCGCTCTCTTTAGAAATCAAGGCGCGGTTAAACACCGCCAGCGCTTTGATGATGTTGGGCAAAGTCACGGGTTGCTGCTCGTTCGGAAACGCTTGGTTAAACAGCGTCTGATATCGGGGATCTTGCTCAAAGCGTTGCAAAATCTCGTCACGGTTCGCATCGTTAATCCCCATCTCAACCGGAAATTCCCCAAACAGTGGGATCACCAGTTGTTGCTCTATGGTGTGCAACACCGGATTGGCCCAAGTGTAGGAGGCGTTGTAAGCCACATTGGTTAACGTTTGCGAGTTGCGGTGTAGCACCTCGCCGGTTGAACCAGTCGGAACCGCCAGCCCATCGGTAAATGCGAGCGCCTGCTGATGGCAAGATTCACACGCAAAGGTCTGATTGCCCGATAAACGCTTGTCGTAGAAAAGGTGTCGTCCCAGCTGGAATTTTTCTTCGCTGGCCGGGTTATCGTTTGGCTCTCTCGGCATGGGAAGAGAGCCCGTTTGAAAATCAAATCCACTGAGGTTGGTTGAACCCGCCGCAGTGACGTCGTAGCTTGATTCGCCGTCACAGCCCGTTACTGATGTCAGCGCGAGCAGTGTCAGCAAACCACTTTTGAGGTTTGCTGACATCGGTATTACTCCACACTCACCCAAGATTGTGAAGTTGAGCAGTTGCCTGCAAAGCACTGACCCGTGGTGAGATCCAACCCTAAGTTATCAAACACGCCTTGGCAATCAGGGTCGCTATTCGCCGACATACAGCCCAATGGCGTTGCGTCCGTATTTTTAGAGATGTCGCTGTTGGCGACCAGCTTTTGATAATCGAACACCACCTTGTTGGTGGCTAGATTGAAGTTATCCAACTGATATTGTGGGCGGTTCGGGCGAGAGCCTGAGCAGTCGACGACTTCTGCGTTGGCATCGGTCACTTCACAGCCTGTGGTGCCAAGGTGGATGTTCCAACCCGCCACATCCATGCGCAAATGTTTGTGCCCTTTTTGCCAGCTCCAGTTCATCCCCGTGACATCAAGAGGAGAGACAGCATCATCGCCATCAATACCGTAGTGGTTGAGCTCTGCTGGCACGCCGAGGGTAAAACGAAGACTGGTGTATTTACCCTGTGGAACCTTGCCGCGAATGGTATGGTTGGTGTCTGGATTGCCGTTCGCACAGCTGCCCGTGCCCGTTTCGAAATCCAGCAGGGCAACATTTTGATACTGCCATTTGCCGTCTTGGGTAAGTTCGACGGATACCGCTTCACCTTGTTCGTTGATCAGCGCAACTTCCGAGATATACATACGCACATCGCTAAAAGTGGGTTGGCTGTTGGCTGTGCCTACCACGCTGTTGTTCATCGCTTCGCAGCGAATTTCTTCATTGCCGACTCGTGCCGAAAACTGAATTGCTACCTCTTGGCTGGTTTTGCTATCGGTGTTACTTGCCCCCGAACTGCTGTTGTCACTGCCGCCACATGCGGCCAATAAGCTACAAAGAGTGATAGAGACAAGTGTTTTAGCGCTTAATGATGGGTTAAACATGATTCTTCCTTCTGAATTTTTAGTCAGCGCGCGCCGTTTAACAGATAGCATTAACGGATAGCAAACAGCACGCGCGCACCATCCCGTTAAAGGTGGCGTTTTTTTAATGTTGAGCGTGAATGACTCGGCTGAGCCGATGGCTCAGAGATCAGGCGAAGAAAGAACGTGGTGGAGATTGTTTCGGGGCGATGGAGAGATACACCTTTTGTAAACAAAGAAGGTGTTGATAGAAGATAGGTGTTGGGGCGGGGCGAGATAGCCAAGCCAAGATGATGGCTAAGCAGAGAACAGCCAGGCTTAAAGAAAACTGGCATGCTTTGAGCAGTGGGCAGTGAAACTTCAGATTCTCATGGCCGCTGTCCGCATCCGATGTTTCAAGGTTATTGGCTTCAATCAGTTCACTGATATCCACCCACTTAAAGCCTTGTGCGGTACACAGCAGCACTTTGCCGCCTTGGCTGTCTGATAGCCAGTTTTGTCGATTAACTTGAGAAGGGTTGAGCGCCATGGTCGCCAACAGATAAATCTGAAACAACAAAGCAATAATGACGTAAAACGCCACTGCTGTTTGTTTGGTTTGCGGATTTATGCGTAGGTTCATTGCAACATTGAGTTAACCGAAATTGGCGCGGATACTAACAAATAACCGCTAGAGATGTAATGCTATTTTTACTGGTTGGTATAATTTATGTGATTATTATTGTGTTTGATTATGAGTGGTTGGCTGGATATGCGTAATGTGTTGGCTAAAGTCAGTCGACAAGAAGTGGGTAAAACAAACAGGCATGCACGGCGAGTGGCACACCACTCGCCGCGGGAAAGAGGATTTATTGCTGCTCAGCGAGCATCACACCACGTTGGGTTAGGCCGCAAAGCATCACCGGCATGGCATTAAAGATCTCAGCAAACTGCTCAAGCCCTTCAAAGCCCTGCTCGCTCAATGTCGCAATGGTGGTTTCTGGGTCGTAAAGCATCGTTAAAGAGAGCAACACTCCGCCGAGCAGCGCATTTTCCTCACTCTCTTCTGGCATCAAGGTTTCCCAATCATCGCGCGCCAGTTGCCAGCCTTGCAGTACACCTTCACAAAAATCACGAGTGGCTTGGTTAACAATTTCCGCGTCATCTAACTTACAGTTTTCTGGCCACTGCCAAGAGCCATCAAGCAGCGCTGGGCGTGCCTGATTCCACAGTTGCACTACTGCGTCAATGTAGGCTTCAAGCTGTTCACCGTCGGAAAAAGGTGCAGTTTCTTCACCTCCCCATAAGAAAGGTAGCCATTCATGTGGGTCGAGGATGTTGGGCGCCGCCGCCATTGAAGTGACAAAGCCTTGCGTTTTAGCAAGATTGAGCAACTTACCGTCTAATTCCTCAAGGGAAAGAATGTCAAATAACGTCAAAATAGAATACCTTGGATGTTAAGGGCGAGTGAATGGGGGGATCTTACCAATCTCGGCCGCCATTAAAAAGGGCAGAGCGCCAGTTTCAGTGATTGTCGCTCTTTTCCTCTGTGTCGTTGTTGCTAAGAAAAGTAAGTCATTGATCCCCGTACCTTGAGAGGTGCTGGGTATGGTAATACACTAAAGTGAGCTAACAGGGAACGCTATCATCATATGGAAATTCGCTCATCACTTCGCAACAAAAGCATTCTCGCCTTGAGTCTGTACCTCTGTTTTTTTCTCGCTATCATCGGCAGCGTCACCTATTTCGTGGTTGAGCCTTTAGTTCGCAGCAAAATCGAGCAGAATTTGGATTTGAGAACCGAGCTGCTTGCCGCACACATTGAAGAGCCGCTCAATAGCTCGCTCGGATTACTCGACAGCCTCGTCGGCTTCGCTCAAGGTAACCCCCCTCAAGCGCAACTTTCGCGTGGTGTTGCCAATCTCATCGCCGCCAGCAGCAAGATTATCGCCAGTGGTGGGCTTTGGCCTGAGCCGGAACTCAATCAAGCGAAACCTGTCTATCGAAGCTTGTTTTTTAATAAAACCAAGCAAGGTGAAGTAAGGCAGGTGCATCTTTATAACAACCCGGAATCCCAAGGGTATCATCTTCAGCCTTGGTATCAGTCCGTTGCCAATCAACCTTCAGGTCAGCTAAATTGGTCGCAGGTGTACATCGACCCTTATACGCAAGTGCAGATGATCACCGCATCCAAACCTTATTACCTTGATGGGCAGTTTGCTGGAGTGGCAGCGGTTGATCTCTCCTTGCAAGCACTGTTTGATTTTATTCGCAAGCATACCGAGATTTACCAACTTGGGGTCACCATCAGCGCATTAAATGGCGGCTTGATCACCGAGCATAACTACAGTCTTGTTCGGGGGCGTTATGTGAGCCAGATTGAACTCAGCGATTTTCATTGGCAGATGAAAGTAGTCAATGCTCGCCAGCGAATAAGTGACGAAGTATTCGACAAAGTGCTACGGGTGGAATGGGGCATTTTGCCTTTCTTACTCATCTGCGTTTTGGCGGGTTACTACTTACTTAATCGCTATTTGATTGCACCAATCATCACGATTGCGCAAAGCGTGGACAACTCAAAAACCGGTGGGATCGTTGATATCGATTATCAAAGCGATGACGAGATCAAACATCTGATTGATGCGTTTAACGAGAAAACCGTCTATCTGGAGGCAGAAAAAGTCAAAGCGCAAGCGTCAACCAACGCCAAAACCGCCTTTTTAGCCACTTTGTCACACGAAATTCGTACACCCATGAATGGCGTATTGGGCACGGCGCAGCTGTTGCTGAAAACCCCATTGACCGACGAGCAGAAAAAGCACCTAAAAACGCTATACGATTCCGGTGATCACATGATGACTTTGCTCAATGAAATTTTGGATTACTCTAAAATCGAGCAAGGACACATGGAATTTGATCTCGCCCCATTCCCGTTTGACTCGATTATTGGCAGTGTAAACAGCATCTACTACACCCTGTGTACAGAAAAAGGACTGCAATTTCGCGTCTATTCACAGGTTGCCAAAGAACGTTGGTATCATGCAGATCGTGCACGCTTGCGGCAAATACTATTCAACTTACTCAATAATGCGGTGAAATTTACTTCCCACGGAGTGGTTGAAGTCTACTTGGAAGAAGTGTTCAAAGGAGGGATGAACTACCTTGTGATTAAAGTTAAAGACACAGGGATAGGCATTCCTATTGCGGCACAAAAACGTATTTTCCGCCCATTTGAACAAGCCGAATCGTCGACGACACGACGTTATGGTGGCACTGGCCTTGGACTTGCAATCGTTAAAAAAATCGTTGAAAAGTTAGGTGGTAAAATTAGCGTTTCCAGTCAAGAAGGGCTTGGCAGTTGCTTTAGCGTCGAATTACCACTGCAAGTGTGTGAAGCGGGCAGTGTGGAGCAAGAGCAAAATTATCACCTCGATTATCAAGGTTTGACCGTGCTGATTGTTGAAGACAACCGTACCAACGCTATCATTCTTGAAACGTTTATGCGCAACAAAGGCTTTATTCCCACTTGTGTCGAAAACGGCCAAGAAGCGTTGGATCTGTTACCACAGCAATCATTCGACTTGATCTTAATGGACAATCACATGCCCGTACTGGATGGTATTGAAACCATTCGCGCCATTCGTGCCATGCCAACCTCAATTAACCAAGTCTTGATCTTCGGTTGCACTGCCGATGTATTCAAAGAAACACGAGTTTGTATGTGCGAGGCCGGTGCCACTCACATCATCGCAAAACCGATTGTAGAGAAAGAACTCGATGATGCGTTATTCCGGCATGCAGACTTGCTCTACCAATACCGTCGTGAGGCATAAAAGGTCTTCTTTCTCTTCTCAACGCAAAATCATTATATGTAGTTAAATTACATCTCAAAGATCGTTGAAATGAGGTTTTATCCATTTCTGGTGACTTTATCTACATTTGGTGTGTTTTTTGGTCATAAATTTACAACTCAATTTCAAATACGGTATCTAAAACTACAAATTATTTGCTCTAATAGCGCCATGAACTGCTCTGGTTTTTATATCCAGTTCATGATGTCGTTAAATTGCCATTTTTATAGTTATATATTTTAGAGGACGTAAATGAAATCTCGTGCGCCATTTTGTATCCGTCATGCAGCAGCAGATACTTTTGCTATGGTGGTTTTTTGTTTTATCTCAGGGATGATTATCGAGATTCTGATTTCTGGAATGACTTTCCAGCAATCATTGGCATCACGAACGTTGTCGATTCCGGTCAACATCGCTATCGCTTGGCCTTATGGTGTGTTCCGCGACTGGGTATTACGTCAAGGCGCGAAAGTGTCGACTAGCGGACTGATGAAAAACGTCTCCGACTTGGTGGCGTATGTGCTGTTCCAATCCCCAGTTTACGCAGGCATTCTGCTTGCCGTGGGCGCATCGACAGAGCAGATCGTCACAGCCGTAACCAGTAACGCGGTGATCTCCTGTGGAATGGGCGTTCTATATGGCTACTTCCTAGATATGTGTCGCCGCTGGTTTAAAGTGCCGGGTTACTATCAACAAGCGTAGTTGCTGGTAGAGTGGTCGATTTAGTCAATAACTGACCAACTGAACCGCTTGGGGCGCTTTTTTTAAAAACTGGGCTTGACCAATCCCAAGATAATCATTAAATTAGCGCCTCGTTGAGAGGGGAAACCCAACAACAATTCGGTGAGTTGTCCGAGTGGCTGAAGGAGCACGCCTGGAAAGTGTGTGTACGGCAACGTACCGAGAGTTCGAATCTCTCACTCACCGCCACATTCAAGAAAAAAGACGTCCTAGGGCGTCTTTTTTTACGTCTGTAAATACTTAAAGCAACACGTTAAAGTCCGAGCTCTTGCAAGCTCGTTCAACAAATCCACGGTTTCAAGTAATACCTGCCGCTGTTTCTCTTATGCATACGATAATGAATGAAGTTACTGCGTCATAACCTTTTTCAGCCTCGCAAATGTCTTCATCGAGTCATTGGCAGGCATTAACTCGTAATCTGGGTTATTGGCTTTTAGCCAGTAGCGGCCTTGTGCATCTTTCTGCACCACACGCAGTAGGTACTGATTCTCGCCTGAGCTATCTTGGATTTCGATCGCCATGGTGTTGCCTGTGATGGAGCCAGCGGAAATCGGCGTCACAAACTCGAGTAACAGCAAATCACCGTCTAGTATGGGGGTTTTACCCCCGTTCATGGAATTGCCAGAGGCTCTGGCTAAGAAATGTTTTTGAGGATTGAGGTTAGCCATATCAACGGGCATGTATTCAACCTCTTCATGAGAGCCTGTCTTAAAATGGCCACAAGCGATCTTAAGGTTTGGGTAGTAGGGCAACAAGGTTCCTTCATTGGCAGCCTCTGCTTGAGTGGTCGGTTGTGCCACTACTTGGTGAGACTGTTTAGGTGGCCTGTCTGAATATTGAGCAAGTTGTAGGTCCACGAGCTCTTTGACAAAGTCATGGAACGCTTGCTGGTGGAGTGGGGCAACATCTAAGTCAGCTTTGAGCTTTCCGTTGACAAGCTTGAACCAAGCACGACTCTTAGTTTTGTTTTCACCTAAAAATGCCTTGATAGGGTTACCGCGCCAATATTTTAACCATGCCGGAGAGTCTGCGGTTAAGCGTAGGTTGTCCTCTGACAGATCGGATGCCTTTAGCTTGGGATAACGAGAGAGCACGTGCCAACTTTTACTCGCGAGCACTTCGAGACTCGGGGCATCTCTGAACCCATCTAGCTCGAGGTAGGCTTCAAGTAATATCGCTTTAAAACTCTTGGTCATGCTTGCTTTTTGGATGGCGTTGGCAAAGAAGTCACGATGTTCGCGAACGAGGTAATCTAACTCCGGATCTTTATCCATACTTGCTACCAACTCTAGCCAACTGCCGTGCTGCTTGTTCACTTTGGCAAGGTCGTAACCTGCTCGGTAATACTCGACCGCACGAGGTCGATGGCCCAAATGATTGGTCAAATGTTCAAATTCTTCTTGAGCGGAATAGCGAAGCTGCTTTGTTAGCGTTTGCCAAAAATCGATGATTTTCGGGTCGATGTTGGTAAAGCAACCTTTGCCTAATTCTGGCCGTGTTTGTGACTGCCCACTCAGTTGTTCGAGTGAGCTTGATGCGCTGATCCCTAAAATGTCTTTCTTGTTCAAAAACGAGCGATGGTTGCCAATGAAATCCAACACCACCAAGTGTGATTTGCCTTTGTGGCGACGAAGTCCTCGGCCCAATTGCTGAATGAAAACGATGTTGGATTCAGTAGGGCGCAGCATTAACACGGTATCGATTGAGGGTAAATCTGTCCCTTCATTGAACAGATCAACCGAGAAGAGAACGTGAATTTCTCCTTTGTCGAGCATGCTCAACGCTTCATTACGACGAACTGAGGAATCACTGTGAACAGAAAGCGCCTTCAAGCCTTTAGTTGCAAAAGTTTGATTGAACTGCTGCGCCATAAAATCTGCGTGCTTTTTGGATACACAAAACGCCAAGGTGCGAGTTTGTTGCCTGTTCTGCCAATGTTTAAAAATATGTTTGGCACGTCGTGTGGTTGCAAACTGGGCGTCAAGAGCGGTGGGGTCAAACTTACCATTTCGCCATGGGATCTCTTGGTAATCGACCGAGTCATCCCAAATGCCGTAGTAGTGAAAAGGCACCAGAATTTCATCATCGATACCATGCACTAAGTTACGTTCAAATACTAAGTTGTCGTGGCAAAGCGAGAGGATGTTCGCTTGGTCTGTCCGTTCTGGAGTAGCCGTTAGCCCGAGTAAAAATTTAGGCTCAAAGTAATTGAGAATATTGAGATAGGTTTTGGCGCTGGCATGATGAAACTCATCTACCACGATGTAATCAAAATGGTCGGGAGCAAAGTGTTTGAGGTGTGCTGCTTTACCCAAAGTTTGCACTGAGGCAAACAGCATCTCTTTGTTTCTTTCTTTGCTCTTACCGTGATAGTAGCCTGCGGATTTTTGCGGCCAAAGTTTAGCGAAAGTCATCAGTGCTTGAGTCAGAATTTCTTCGCGGTGAGCAACGAACAGAACTCGCTTTGCTTCCAGTTGTTTGGCATCAAACGCAGATAACCAAGTTTTCCCCATGCCAGTGCCCATCACAACCAATCCACGCACATTGCCTTTTTGACGAGTCTCGCTGAGTCGCTGCAATGCTTCCAATTGTGCTGAGTTGGGTGAATACTCTTCGTCATCCAATAGTGTTGTGTCGCCAACAGCGCAAAACTTCGGAGGTGTTCTTCTTTTGATGTAGCTGTCAATCCATTCATCCGTCAGCAATATGGCAGATGGATGATGAAACAGTTTGTCAAATTGAGTTCGGATATTGTGAAACTGTACCGCCTGAGGGGAGCTGTCTGGTTGCTGGTAATCTAAACGTAGGCACCATTCATGGGCATCGGTGAGTGCGGTTTTACTGATGTTGTTAGAGCCAACAAAAGCGGTTCCTTGGTAAATGGACCGAGCTTCATCGCTGCGAACAAAGATGTACGATTTGAGGTGGAAACTGCGGTTATTGGCTTCAAAAATCTTAATTTCTATCTCATCCCCTTCTAATTCGATCAGAGAGCGCAACGCAATAGGATGAGTGATGTGCAGGTAATCTGACGTTAGGATGCGCAGTTTTAAGGGCTGCTGGTGTGACTTTTTACGTTCAATCGCCTCGTGAATGCTTGGCAGAAGCAAATCTAGGCCAGAGGGTTGAATAAAGGACACCGCAATCTCGATTTCGGTCGCATGGTTGATCGCGTGGATCAGCTGCGGCAGCAGAGGGTCTTCACCGCCAGTGGTTAATAGGGCGTCTTTAAGAGTAAGCGACTGATGTGACATCTACCGTTTCCTAACTATCATCTAACCAAGATGGCGTTGAGCCACTGTTCCGATCCTCGACCCGGTCTTACGTCTGACGTTACCCAAGTTTGCTTGATCGTTAAGGGCGATGTCGTGAGTGTCGCGTGTAGCTTATGCTCATCCATATCGGTAAAAAAACGTCCGTTACGTACTTGAGCCGCCTGACCATATTTGAATGAGCAATAAAAAATACCCTGCGGTTTTAATAGCTGGCTGAGTGTGAAAAAGGTTGCGGCTAACTCTTGGTCTGGGACATGCAGCAAAGAGGCGCACGCCCAAATGCCATCAAAGCTGTTGGGCTCAGCACGGAAGGTATCAAACTTAGCATGGATGACGTTTTGCTCTAAATGGCGAGAAGCGAGTTCAACCAAGGCTTGATTGGCGTCGAACGCCGTCACTTTAAAGCCTAGCGCTTTGAAATGTTTGGCATCACGGCCAGAACCACACCCCGCATCGAGAATCGCACCATGCGGATTTAGATGAGGAAGAAACTGGTCATACAGTTTCTCAACATCGACGCTTACGGTCGACTCGAAGAAAGATTGAGCGTTCTCGGTGTAATATTGGTCGGTGATGTTCATAGAGCGGACAGCCAGTGCATTGAAAGAGACTATTTTGCACTATCTGTTCTCTTTCTTCTACGTGGTACAGCCGTTTGCGTGAGATTAAGCTATTGATTCTGTTTAAGAGAATGACGCACAAATATAGGCTGGCATCCATCACCCGATGAATGCCAACCGCAGTTTATTTTAATTGGAAATCGACTTAGCCATTAAACGCGCGAGCGACACGACCTTCACAACTTAACCTGTATGTTCCCACATACGCAGGAATGAAAGCCGATTGCCCTTTACCAAGTACTAATGTTTCGCCGCTTTGTGCGAGAAGTGTTACGTCCGCATCGATGGGCATTAAGATTTCCGCACTGCTCATCTCGACTCGTTGTTCTTTTGGCGCTTGGAAGACGGAGAACTGAAAATCTTGCACAGGAACAGGGAAGTGATGTTCACAGCCGCTGATTTCTGCTTGGGTTAATAGGGTGTTGATTGGCTTTGGAACGAAGTCGGTACACTTAACCAGTTCTTCCACATCCATGTGTTTCGGTGTTAAACCGGCGCGAAGTACGTTATCTGAATTCGCCATGATTTCCAGCCCCGTGCCTTTGATGTAGGCGTGAGGCGTTCTTGCACATAGGAACATGGCTTCACCCGGTTTAAGCGTAATAACATTCAGCAATAACGGGGCAAACAAACCCACATCATTTGGGTACTGCTCAGCAAGGTCTAAAATCAATTCGCACACTGGGCGTGCTTGGTTCATTGCGGCGTAACTTAATAGGTGATCGACTGCATTGAGCTTACGTGCTTCCTTCATAGAAAGGATCTCAACGAAGAAGTGGCACAAGCCGTCTTGGCTAGGGTTACGTTCAAACTGCTCTAGGTAGCCGTTAATCTCAGGAATGTCACACAGGCGAAACTGAGCGATGATTTCATCAAACGGACGAAAGCCGTTCATTGCTTGGTATTCCGTTAGTGCGTAAACCAGCTCAGGCTTGTGGTTGGCATCTTTGTAATTACGATTGAATGCACTCAGTGGTACGCCCAGCTCTTGTTCTTTGGCGTAACCAAGCTCCGCATCTTGTTTGTTGGGGTGCACTTGGATAGACAAGGCTTTATCCGCCGCAAGGATCTTGAAAAGGAAAGGTAGGTCACCAAAGGTCTTTGCCGTGCTTTGCGATAGAAAGGCTGACGGATCTTGTTTGATCAGTTCCGACAGCGAAACATGGGTACTTCCTTGCTTTACCATAGAACAACCATTGGGATGCGTACCCATCCAAACTTCAGCTTGAGGTTGCTGCGCTTGGTTAGCAAAGCCAAACAAATCTTGGATCGCAGTGCGGCTTCCCCAGTCGTAGTTTTGGATCTTATTGTCCATTTTGAAGAAGCATTTTGATGAAATAGTATTCGAATTCATGAATTTTACCCGTAGAAAACCCTCCGAACGGAATCGGAAGCAAAAAATAGTGGTGATTGGACGGGTGAGCGCTTAACTCACCCCAAGAGAGGTAGAAGTCGCTTCTACAATGAGATGTCTACAGCCTAAGTTTGGGAGCGAGCGGCTTTCTCGAAGGTTGAGCCTGCAAGAACGGCAATAACAGCAAGCCAATGACGGCAGCGCATACTGAGATGGTGATGAAGAATCCAGTCCAACTGTATTCTTTAAGAATCAATGCGAGCGGGTAGCCAGAAAGCGCAGCGCCCATGTAAGCAAACAAACCCACAAAGCCAGTGGCTGCGCCAGCGGAATCTTTATGCGAACATTCCGCCGCAGCCATGCCGATCAACATTTGTGGGCCAAACACGAAAAAGCCAATCGAGAACAACCCCGCCGCTTGAAACGTAAAGTTGGTTAACGGCATCAACCACAGCGCTGCGACAGAGAGGAAAATACCTGCGGCAAATAACAGGTTCATCGGGCCTCGGTTACCGCCGAACAGTTTATCCGAGCCCCAACCCGCCACCAGAGAGCCGACAAAACCACCAATTTCAAACATAGATACTGCAGCGTTGGCATTAATTAGGCTGTAGTGGTGCTGTTCTGTCAGGTACAAGTTACCCCAGTCGTTGATTGCGGTACGCACGATGTAAACCAGAACATAACTAAATGCGAGCAACCAAATGTACTTGTTGTTGAACACGTATTGTTTGAGGATCTCTTTGTAACTCAGCCCTTGTCCGTGATTCTCTTGGGCAAGTTCTAATGGATCGTTGCGCCATTGCCCAACGGTTGGTAGACCTTGAGTGGTTGGTTTATCGCGCAAGCGCCAACACACAACCACACCGAGAATGACGCCAATGACTCCCGGAACGATAAAGCCTTCCCGCCAGCTATAGTGGAACGTAAGAAATCCAACGAGTAGGGGAATTAAAGCCCCACCGACGTTATGAGCGGTGTTCCAAATTGCCCACAAGAAGCCACGTTCTGAGCGTGAATACCAAGTGGTAAGTAGCTTAGAACATGAAGGCCAGCCCCAACCCTGGAACCAAGCGTTCATTACCCACAGAACTGCGAGTGCAACCAAAGAGCTGGAGAAGCCAAACGCGATATTGATTAAGCCGGTGGCGATTAAACCGACACCCATGAAAAAGCGGGGGTTGGAACGGTCAGAAATGGTGCCGGAGATAAACTTGGATAAACCGTAGGTGATGTAGAAAAGCGTCCCAATCATACCGATATCGGCTTTGTCTAAACCTAGATCAGCAATCATCGCGGGTGCGGCATAGTTGAACGTTTTTCGCGTGAAGTAAAAGCCCGCGTAGCCAAGATACATCCCCAGCATGATGTGCAGACGCCAATAACGGTAGCGTTCATCCACTTTCTCTTTGCTAAGGGGAGCTCGGTCATAGCTCGGAGACTGAAATAATCCAAACATGCTCGTTACACCTTAGGTAATGTGATGGCGATTTGCGTGCCATCTACATGATCGTTCAAAGAGTAGATATACATTTTCCCGCCAAGCGCTTGCACCCGTTCTTGCATGCCGCGAACGCCCATCCCTTTCATGCACTCTTCGGTTTTAAACCCAATGCCGTTGTCAGCGATGTGCAATGAAATGTTCTCGTCTATAGAGAGCTCGATAACGATAGACGTCGCATTCGCGTACTTCGCTGCGTTGTTTAGCGCTTCTTGGCACAAACGGAACAGAGTGACTTTTAATGTGTCGCCCAGAGACTCGTGGTCGCCTTGCCAATCAAGCACAACGCGTGTGCCATGATTGTCGAACTCCATATCACGGGTTAACTGGTGAACAGAATCCTTCAAATCCAGATCGTCGAGCATTTTCGGGCGCAATTTGCTCAGCAGGTGTTTAGTAGTGTCATAAACATTGAGCGACAAATTCTCGATCATCTCGGCACAGCGTGTGTTCATTTCTGCGTTATCGACTCGCTTAATGATGCTTGCTTGGGTTCGAATCGCTGTGATGTTCTGTCCAATCTCATCGTGCAGCTCTCTTGCTACGTCGCGTCGCACCGACTCTTCCGCTTGAATAAGTTGGCGAGACAAGGTTTGGTTTCTTGACAATTCACCCCGAAGCTTTTGATTAAGATCTTTCTGTTTTTGCACCGCTAAACCGAGCATGATGCCGGTTAAGGTTTGTGCAGAAAGAGAGAGCAGCAGGTCAGTGATTTCTAAGTTCGACACCCCACTTCGCGCAGCAATCAAGGCAATACTGTTTAACATGGTCGCAAGCAGCGCACCCTGCCAGCCATAGCGCAGCGCAAGCACAATGATTGGGATGGCCATACAAAAAGGGGCGAAGCGTTTTAGCTCATCCGGCAAGCTGGTTTGAATCAAAATGCTGGCGATCAATAACACGCTATAAAGCAAGATATGACGAACTTTGAATTGAATGTCGTTAGCTAACAAATTTGAGGTCAAGGGCGACCAAGGGCTTTGGAAGAGATAGTTCCAAAGCAAGTAACACATTGGCAGAACCAACAAACCGCCGGCAATACTTGCCAACCACGCCATATAGACCGATTGAACATGGTAGCCAACCGCGAGCACATTAATGCAAGACGTTACGAGCAACACGACAGCCATAACCGCTAAGTGCTGATTCTGATCGCCTTTGTAATAGCGCTTAGCAAGGTAAACCACTGGAATACTTAATACGCTAGCAACCAACACCATCAACCATTGAGGTTGTTCAAGAAGTAGAGCGAGTGCGACGGTCAATCCCCATTCGGCGAGATAAATCGTGGCCCAGTATTTTTTACGCGTATGCAGTGTTAATCCCAAACGCAACGCGAAGGGGAACAGCATGATCGCAAGCTCAGCATCGTTGACAAAGTAATACGCGATCACCCACAGACAGAACCATGAACATCCTGCCATGAATAAACCGCAAATGGAGGTGATGAGGTAGCTACGCATTAAAACGACTCTTGCGAGAACAGTTTGGCAAGTTCAACGTTGTTCTTGACGCCGAGCTTATCCATCGCGTTTGCACGGTGAACGTGAACCGTCTTATGGCTTAAGCCAAGCTCAGTGGCGATCGACTTCACATCCAAACCGCGAGCCAGCAATTGGCACACTTCGTTTTCACGGCGAGTCAGTTGAGTCTGCGTCGCGGCCTTGCCACTTGGTGTTGCCAGCTTTAACGCAATATCGGGCGTTAGGTAACAACCGCCAGCAGCACTGGTTCTTACGGCTTGGATTAACTCATCTGGACTACAGCGTTTACTTAGATAACCTTTCGCGCCCAGTTTCAGTGATTTCTCAACCATCGCGGCAGAATCGTGAACACTTAGCATGACACACGCAATGCCAGAAGGGATTTCGGAGAGTAGGGTAAGCCCACTTTCGTCTGCCATCGAGATATCTAGGATAACCACATCTGGCTTGCATGCAGGTAATCCCACTCGAGCTTCGGCTACCGAGCTAAATTCACCGACAACATTCATGTCTGTTTCAAGGCTCAACAGCTGAGCAAATCCTGAACGAACAATGACATGGTCATCCACAAGCGCTACGTTAATCATCTTAAATACCAAACTTCAGCAATAAACAAACGAAAATGAGTTCTTAAAGAACTCAATAAAATCCTACGATGATACTAAATTGACCAAGTTTATTTAATGATCTAGTGCGCTTTGACTGGCAAAGCGCACAGGTTGATTAAGCTTGGTTTTCTGCGAGTTCAAGCTTCTTCTTGTTATGTCGGATCTTTTTCTCTTCCGCGATGGCAACAAAAGCAAGCAAAACAATACAAATCATTGCTGAGGTATCTAGGGCTGCGAAGGTGCCTTTCCAACCGGTTAGACCAAAGATTGGCGTACCGTCTGCAATCATACCAAGCCCCAGTTTCGCGAAGCTGTCACCAATTAGGTAGGCGAATGTGCCTTTTACACCATCTGCCACACTGATTGCTTTCTTAGGCACAAAGCCAACTGCCGCAACACCGATAAGCAACTGAGGACCAAACACGAGGAAACCAAGCACAAACAGCGACGCTAGGTACATGAACTCGCTGGTTGCATGTTGGTAGAACTCAAGGGATACAATGATCAATGCAAGAGAGACACAAGCCACTAAAGCACGGCGACCATTTGCAAGGTCAGATAGGTAACCCCACATTAGCGTACCGACGAGTGCGCCCACTTCGAATAGGGTAAAACCAGAGATTGCCGCTTCTTTTGATAGACCAAGCTCTTGGTATGCGTAAACCGTTGACCATTGGTCGATACCGATACGCACGATGTAAAGGAAGATGTTGGCAAAGCAAAGTAGCCAGATCACTTTGTTTTTCAGTACATACTCAACAAAGATCTCTTTTTTGGTCATCTGGTTTTCTTCAGCGGCGGTGTCTTCTTCACTCACTGCTTCATCGAAAAGTTCTTCTACTTTACCCAGACCGTAAGCTTCAGGAGAGTCACTACCAAAGCGCATGCCGATGAAACCCACGATGATCGCAATGATAGAAGGGAAGACAAACATACCGATTACGTGACCGTCGAACAGGTAGTTAGCACCAAACAGAGCGACACCAGCAGCACCAGCACCACCGACGTTGTGCGACATGTTCCACAAGCCTAGGTAAGAGCCACGCTTGTTACGTGGAGTCCACTTGGTGATGGTCGAGTAACTAGAAGGACCACCCGTACTTTGGAAGAAGCCACTGAGTGCATAGAAAGCCACCATCAAGAACAAACTCGCACTGCCGCCACCCATGCTGAAGCTGAAACCAAGCATGGCAAGACCTGAAAGGATCAGCATGAAAGGGAGGAACTGCTTGGTGTTCTTACCATCGGCATAGTAAGAGACGACGGTTTTACCAATCCCGTAAGTAATCGAGAAACCCAGACCAATTAAACCGAGATCGGTCATGCTCAAACCGTAAGTGGAGATCATGTCGTTTTGCGCGACGTTGAAGTTTTTACGGACCAGGTACATGGTCAAGTAACCAATAAATACCACTAGGTAAGATTGGATAAATGGCTTGAACCACATTTTTCTACGTACTTCGACAGGAAGATCGAGGGTCGGCTTCCGGACTTGTTCAAGGAATTTTAACATCGTGAACTCTCTTGGATTAGGGGGATGCACTTGCGTGCTCGCTTTCTTTTACCTGCTGGCGATTGTAGAGAGTCCGTTTTTGAATCACATGAGAGCAGGGCTTAGATTGGCTAAGAAAAATTCCTAGAAAAGAGTGAGTGAGCGCTAAAGCGTGAAAATCATCACATTCTGTGGGGCATAGTTAATACGCACAATGTAAGGCTTCAACCGCTCGCGCTTTGTGAAGCATATTACGCCGGCTCGCATCCATCGGGCGATGGATGCGAGCTGCTGTTTATTTTTCTTTTATTTTTCTTCGAGCAGGTATTCGTAGCGTTGGTCGGTGAGTGTCTTCATAAAGGCGACTAACGCGTCCACTTGCTGATCGGTCAAAGCGCGCGATTGAAATTTTGCTTCGGTCAGCGCTAAGTTTTTATCAACCTCAGGCGCTCGCCAAGGCTGGCCTGTTTCCGGGTTAGTCGTGCGGGTTGAGTTATTATATTTGTCGTAAAACAGCACCACAGTACGCAAGTCTTTAAACACGCCGTTGTGCATATAGGGGCCAGTCACGGCGACGTTGCGCAGTGTCGGCACTTTAAACTTGCCAGCTTGCGCTTCATCGTTGATGCGCGGGTGTTCAAGCAGCCCTTTGTCAATGTGCTTCGTGCCTAGGCCGTTAACCTTACGCACTGCCGTATTCACCGGAACCCCTAAGTTATGGTACTCATAGTTGCTAAATGTTTCCCCTTGGCTGTTCGGAAAAGCTTTTAGCTGGTGGCATGCGTTGCAATTGGTAAACTGCTGAGAAAAGAACAGAGCCTCACCCAACGACTCTTGTTGAGTCAACTTGACTTCATTACGCAGATAGCGGTCGTATTTAGAATCAAAGGGCGAAAAAAAGTCCGTTTTTTCAAACGCGGCAATGCTTTCTGTCATTGCAAGGTAGGCGGCGTCGGTGTCTGACCATATCGCATCACCAAATAAAGCAGTAAACCCTTGCACGTAGACACGGTTTTCCTTGAGCCGATCGACTACGGCTTGTTTGTTAGGCATGCCCATTTCAAGTGGATTTAAAGGAGGGCCACCAGCTTGGCCAGCCAAATCGCGCTCTCTGCCATCAAGGAAGAGCCCGCCTTTAAATTCGCCCGCGTCATTACGGGTTATGCGAGGGATTTTGTTGGCGTAAGAGGCAGTTGGTGTATTGCGGTCACCAAACGACACCCCGTCGTCGCCTTTTGAGACCATTCCCTCCAACTCTGACTCTCTGTTGTCAATAAAAGCATGGTTCGGATTGTGGCAAGTGGCGCAAGATTGCGTTCGATTTTGCGAGAGATTGACATCAAAAAACAACATCTGCCCGAGTTGTTCCTTGGTCATGGCTGAACCATCGCTTGCTGCAATAGGGTAAGCATGAAGTAACGCAACAAGACCTAGCCATAACGCTGTGGGTTTGGACAAAATAACCTCCGTGGTAAGAATGCCCAAGCAGTTGGGCTGTCATAAGTGGTGAAGATTATACCTCAAGCGTGTTAACAACGAATACTAGAGTAAGCCTGTGTATGCGGAAATGATAACAATGAATGATAGCGGTTCACACGCGAAGTTTTTATATTTGAATCAGTCTCTTATGTTTGGAGTGGATAAGAGCGAATTGGTTATTGCTGTCCGGCATGCGAGTGAGGTAGCATCCAGCCTTCAAATAGTGAAGGCGGAATCGCAACGCTTGGCATGTTGAGGCTTAAGTTGGTACTGTCAAAAGGGGATGTCACGCTCTGCCTAAGGCGGATTACGCATTACTTGTTTCTAAACACAGAATCATGGACTGGGAGAGAATAATGGAAGCAAAAGAGGTCGTTTTAGCCTTTTGGCAAGCGATGAAAAGTAACGATTTTGCCAAAGCCAGTGAATGGCTAAGTGTGGATTTTGAGGGCTTTTGGCCGCAGTCGCGTGAGCTGATTGTTGGCAGAGAGAATTTCACCGCCATCAATTCCTATTATCCTGCTAATGGCGTCTGGCGGTTCGACATCCATTCTGTGGTTGGCGACGGCGATACGGTGGTGACGGACGTCTCGATCACCGACGGTGTACAAAAAGCGCGTGCTATTACTTTTCACACCGTTGCAGATGGACTCATCTGCAAACAAAAAGAGTTTTGGCCAGAGTCCATGCCAGCCCCTGAATGGCGGGCACAATGGGTAAAAATAGTACCAGAATAGCCTGTGTCGAGTTGGAGTGCTAAGGCGTGAGACAAACTAGTGATACCAGTATGATGAGAAAAATAATCTCTTTCTTTATGTTGGCAACTTGTGCCGTATTTATTGTCGCAGGAGCGGTGAATCAAGGTTTTAGTGGCTTTACACTTGCTTTGCCTTTCGTCGCTGTGTTTCTTTATCTCTTGAGGCACTTTTCATTCAAGGCACGAGTTATTACATTATGTGGCATCGTATTGATGGTACTGCCATTCGCTTGGCAGCATGAAGAGAACACCATCATCTACCCTTGGATAGGTGACGAGTTTACTGCCAGTTGTGGCTGGGAGGCTATCACATACGGCAAAGAATTCACTGGCTATCAATACGCTACATTAGTTTTTGACGGCGCCGAAGTCGATGAAAAACATCTGCTTAGTCGGCGTGCTATTCCTTGTGAAGCGACTTGGACCTTAAAGCGTGTCTTGGTCCGGCATCCGGATCTGACTACCCAGTATTATCCTGTCTTTACCATCAACGGCGTTGAAGCAACTATGTCGGGGCGTGAGCTTGACACCGCATTTCAAGCTGGGAGACTGACGCACGCGTACATCCGTCATTCTTATGAGCTGCAATCTAAATGGACCCAAAACTTGAGCCAATTAATGATGTGGCCATCAGTGCCCATTTCGCTGCTGACCCGAATTCAAAGGCTCTTTTACTAGCCAGAGGCCTTAGAATACGTTGGGTGAATAGAGATGTGTTCAGCCACCCACCGTATTAGCTTCACGATAGATGGTGAATATCTTTTGGCTGTGATGAAAACAATAACCCCAAATAGAATGGAGACCGTTTTGAAAGAGTATCAGGTATACCTGTTTGATATGGATGGCACGTTAGTCAATTCTGAGCCACTAAAAGGCAAAGCGTTAGCTCTAGCTTGCGGTGATTATGGATCAAACGTTGATTTCAACCTCTACAAGGAAGTGATGGGTGAAAGTTGGTCTGTGGTAACGGGGCACTTTTTCACACACGCGAATCTCTCCCCCGAACTGGCGGAGTTCAATCGCCATTTTCGTACCCACTACGAGCGCTTATTGGCCGAAAATCTAGAGTTGAATCAAGGCGCGAAATCATACATTGAGCACTTGAATGCATCAGGCAAGCAATGCGCGGTGGTGAGTTCAGCAGCAACGTGGATGGTTGATAATATCTTAAGCGCTCTCGAACTGAGGGACGCATTTCAGGTTGTGATTACTCAAGAGCATGTGACGAAACATAAGCCTGATCCGGAAGCCTTTCATTTAGCCTTATCAAAACTGGGAGTGACACCCGAGCAGGCTTTAATATTTGAAGATTCCAATGCCGGCGTCTTGGCAGGCCAAGCGAGTGGTTGTGATGTGGTCGCCGTCAGGCATGCATTCAACGGCAAAAATGATTTGAGCGGAGCGCTTGCTTGCATCGATAGTTTTGAGGAAATGCTGGCAGCGTAAAGCGCTCAAAAAAGCTCAGCATGACAACATACTGAGCTTTTTACGTTTTTTACAGGTCAAGCCGTTCTCGTTACACTTTGAAGAAGGCCACTTCCTGTTTGAGATGGTTGGAAAGGGCATTCAAGTTCTGGCTGGCGACTTGATTATTCTCCATTAAGCGGATGGACTCGTTCGACATACTGGAGATTTGTTGCATGGCGACGACTAACTCGCGAACCACTCCCACTTGCTCATCGGTCGCAATGACAACGTCACGCACTCGATTGAGTGAGTCCTGAGACTGCTGCTCAATGCTCACCAGCAGTTGGCTTGCTTCCGCGGTATTTTTCTGGCAACTCTCGACTTTAGGCTGGGTGTTCTCCATGGCGGTCACGCTTGCTACAGTCTGGGCCTGTACTTCTTTGAGCATTGATTCAATTTGTGTTGTCGCTTCGCCAGTACGTTTGGCTAGGCTTCGCACCTCATCAGCTACCACGGCAAAACCTCGTCCGGATTCGCCTGCACGTGCCGCTTCGATCGCCGCGTTCAGCGCAAGCAAGTTGGTTTGCTCTGAAATACCGCTGATCATATTGACGATTCCACCGATATCGCGCGTTTTTGCCTCAAGCTGTTTGACCTGAGCCACGGTGTCATTGACCGCTGTGGTGACAGAGAGCATTTGTTCAGCAACTGCCGCTATGCGAACGCGACCATCGCGCGCATTGTCCGATGTGTTGACCGAGTTTTGCTCTGTAAGACTGACCACTTTGGCGATGTCATCAATACTCGCGTGCATGGTTTCTAACTGAGTTGCCATATTCTGCGTCAGAATAGCCTGCTGCTGCGCTGAATCAAACACCGAGCTAGATCCGCTAGAAACGGCTTCTACCTGGGTTGCCAACTGCTCTGATGCGCGGCGGATATTGAGCACAATCGAGCTCAGTTTGTCGGACATCAGTGACAGAGAATGGAGAATGCTACCGCGTTCACTGGGTTCATAGTGCTGAGTGAGTTCGCCGCTGGCCATTAATTGAATGGCATTCTGTGCCACATACGGTTCACTGCCTAAGGAAAGACGAAAACTGCGTTCGATCATAAAGGCCACCAGTGCGGAGATCACGACCGCGATACCGCTTAAAGCCAGCATCAGGCTTTGAAATCCATTGGCTTGTGCTCGCGCTATTGGCGTAAGTTGCTGATTGAGAGATTCTTGATAATCAATAAATTCATTGATCGCCGTTAACCAGTTGGCGAAACTTGGCCGAACCTTATCCAGCAGAAGCGGGGTAACATCAACGCCACTGGTTTTTTTCGCGATGACCTCTTGCACTAGGGGCAGAGTCTTGGCTTGTATTTCATCAATTCGTCGCAGAATGTCTCTTTCCTTCGCTGAAAACGGAACGCCGTCGGACATCATACGTTGCATGTTTTGCTCAGATTGCTGATAAAAGGTTTCCAAATGGCGAATATCGTCTTCAAACTGGCTAATTTCCCTTGCGCTTCGGGCCATCGCCACATCACGAATCGCAATCGCTCGGTCATGAACACTGCCTCGATAGTTGATGGCGTAGCGCTGCTTCACGGAGTTGATGTCGGTCACCTCCTCTAAGCTCATATCGATAAAATTGACTTTTTGAATACCAATAATGGTCAGTACGCCCATCAGAGCGACTAAGGTGCCAAAACCTAGAGCCAAACGCGTCCTTACTTTTAATTTTGCGAGGTATTGCATTTCATTCTCCTCATAGCAAACGAAATGGTTGGGGGGCGCCCCCCAAACCTGTATTTTTGTTTTTTTAGAAAGCAGATAGAGCTTGCTCTACTTAAAAAAATGACCAGCAACGAGTTAAGAGCAGATTAGCCACAACAGAGGCGAAATGGGCTTTTAATCGCGCATGTTGTGGTTTCACCAGCGTATCTTTGCAAGGAGTGGGCGGGAATGTCCAATCACTTGCCTCGATTGCATTAATTGGTGGGATCAATTGTATCGAGCTTAATTAACGATACAGCTCGCTCTCTACCCAAGTTACCAAGGAAGCTCCTTGCCATCATAGGCATAAAATCCGCCGCTTTGTTCAGGTGTTGCCGCTGCAATCAAACCAATCAAATCGTGCGCAACACGGGCGGGGTTGAACAGTTTCTCTTGGGCGACATTGCTGTGAAAGGGCGCAGAGAGTTTGGTGTCGGTCGTGCCGGGATGCAGTGCCAACACCACGCCTTTTTTCAGTGAGCGTTGCCATTCAATCGCTAACGTTTTCAGCAGCATATTGAGCGCCGCTTTCGAGGCACGATAGCTGTACCAACCGCCGAGTTGGTTATCACTAATACTGCCGACCTTGGCGGAAAGCGTGGCAAACTTGGCCGCCTCACTCTGCTTCAGTTTGGCGGTGAAATGCTTGGCAAGCAGTAGGCTAGGCAAGGCATTGTGGATCAGGTTGTAGAGGAAAAAATCCGCATCTAAGGCATTGAGGTTCTTTTCTGGTCCTTTATTTGCTGTATGCAGTACGCCGACACAGTTGATAAGCCAATCGACTTGGCTAAATTGCTCACTCAGGGCTTGTACCTGCGCTTCTTGGGTGGCATCGAGTGCGTGCCAAGTCAGCCGCGGGTGCTGCCACGTCGGCGTAGTACTATGGTAAGTCGCATCCACGTTGGCCTTACTAAACCGGTTCAGCGCTTCTTGCACCATCGCCAAACCAATACCGCCGCTGCCACCGATGATCACGATATTCATGATGAGCTTTCCTTATTTTGAGGATGATGGATAAGATGAGACGCGCTGGCGGCGATTGGCCAGTCAACCATATCGACACTGTCGAGCGCCAAATTTTCGAGAGCATTTCGCTTGTCACAAGCCGTTCCGCACCATTTGGCAACGAACTCGCCCTTTGGATCGTAAGTGTGCGCCTGTTTTTCGAGGTTGAATTGCCGCGAGCCGCGTGGGTCGGCTCCGACTCCCGCCAAATATTGCCAGTTGCCCCAGTTGGATCCGACATCGTAATCCACCAACTGGGTTTCAAAATAAGCGGCACCATAGCGCCAATCTAAGCCTAGTTCGTGAACTAGACAGCTGGCGACTAACTGTCGACCACGGTTGGACATGTAACCCGTTTGATTCAGTTGTCGCATACAGGCATTCACAATGGGGAAAGGCGTTTCTCCGTGCTTCCACTGTAAAAAGCGCTGCGCATAGAAACTGGTGAGCGGTTTTTTCTCGCCAATCCCAGAGAAGCGAAACAGTTTTGCGCCATAGCGCCGCGCGTACCAGTAAAAATACTCACGCCACAGTAACTCAAAGAAAATCCAGTAGGTGGAATCGTTCGCGCCATGTAGAGCTTCATAACGCTGCAACATGGCATAAATAGTTTTTGGCGAAACCGCACCGAGCGCGAGCCAAGGCGAAAACTTAGTGGAATAATCCATGCCGTCTAACCCATTGCGTGTCTCTTTATAGCAACTGGGGAGCATGGAGGAGAAATAGTTTTGGCAATGCGTCAGCCCTGCGTGCTCCCCACCGATAAAGGCGCTGTGATTCGGCTCGGCGACAATGTCCAGTAAAGGCAACTGCCAGCCTTGCTCAATGGGTGGCAAAACACGCGGATAACCCATCGGCGCAGAGAGGGAGAGCGTTTCTACTTGCTTACGAAATTGGGTAAAGGTGCTCGGTAGCGCCTCAAGTGCAAACGGCAACTGCGGCTCACTCAATAAGCTGTGCAGAGCTTGCTGATGGATGTGCACAGAAGAAAAGTCCTGATGAATGCGCGCGATAGCTTGACGCTCATCTGAGCCCGCCATTGCATCCACATAAATATCCGTAATCTCGACTTGAGTCAGTAGATGGCGCAGCGCTTGATAGGGCAAAAGTGGCGTCACCCAAAGCTTTTGGCCTAGCGTACTGAGCGAATGATCTAAGTCAGCCAAGGTTTGGTTGAGAAACCTTTGCTTGGCTTCGCCCCATTGAGTTTGCTGGGCATAGTGCGCCAAAAACGGCGTAATCGAGGGATAGCAGTACAAACAGATCAAGCGATCCACTTGCTGCGTTGCTTGCTCAAGTAGCGGGTTATCGTTTACTCGTAAGTCGTTGGTAAACCAGTAAAGGCCAATTTTTTTACTCACGCTATCTTCTCTTGAAATTGCTTACTGAACGTGATTTTTACGTATCTGGCTCTTTATCGATCAAGACAGTATGTGGAGAATTTTCCGCTACATTCTTCTCATTTTTACCCATCTATTGGTGGTCTTTGGAGCCTACTCTGTTTATCAGACGCAAAAAAACCAAGCGACTTAACCTCGCTCGGTTTTGATCAATAGCGCGCTTGGCTGTGATTACTAGAATGTGGGTAGTGCTCTTATTGGCGTCGTGATCGGCGCAGCCACAGCATAGCCAATAAAGCCAATCCGGAGCCGATCCCGAAACTACCCGCGTCGCTACTATTATCGCTGCGAATGAGATCCAGCGTTTCTTGCAGGATATCGGTGAGCAATTTGCCATGTTTTAGCTCAGTGAGGCTCACGTGGCTATCACTCTGCTTACTGTTTTGACTGCGGTGGTACACCAATCGAACTTTGTTACTCGCGCTATACATTTCAAGCGAATAACTGCCTTTACTCAGTATTTCATTGGCATAGCCGAAGAATACTTTCTCTTTTTTACCGTTTAAGTAAACCGTTAATGAATCTAAGCCGCCATCGGACTTGATCCAGTAATCAAATGAAAACTCACCTCTTGGCAGGTTATCAAGCACTAACTCAGAGGTTTGATTTGCTTCTAGGTCAGTTGCACTGGATAACACGTTCCCTTCAACTTGCCAGCGATGATTGTTCTCGTAAGCGCTGTGATGGGGTAGTACGTTGAGGTAGCTTCTGACTGCGTGAGACGCAGGCTGGAGCGCATCATAGTCCAACCATGCGGCGACCTTCCCCTCTTTAAGGTCGCTTGATTCGAACTCAAGCAAAACTCGACCGAGTGTGTACTCAACAATGCTGTAATCCACTTCAATTTGGCACTGCTCGCCGGGAGAGAGGAGGCCTGAACAAGTGTCCTTCGCGGGGGCGATAATGGTCAACCAAGTGTTTCCGTTGACCGTCGCTTGAGGATTTTTCAGCTCAATACTGTTGTTGGATTGGTTGGTAAAGGTAAAAATGTGCTTGCGGTTCGCTGCAAGGTCAATGATGCCAATGTTTTTACTTTGACGATAAGAAAGACCCGCGGTGCGATCCTCAATCCAATTCTGATAGTCACTCACCTTGGTATAGACTCCGGGGTTAAGACCGCAGCCGACGCCCCAACTGACAATACCCATCTGTTTGAGGCCGTTGGTGGCGTCATACATAATTGGACCGCCGCTGTCACCTTGGCAGCTGTCAACACCGATTTCACCTGCGCAAAATACGTGGTCACCAAGATTTTTGTAGCTACTGTTCGATGCTTTGCATTTTGCCAGAGATACAAAGGGCACAGATGCTTGATGAAGCACTCTTGGATTGTCGCTGCTGGCCTTTTTCACCGGGTCATAATGACGGCTACCAAAGCCAATCACATTCAATGAGAGATTTTCGTTTAGCTCATTAAAGTCAGCGCTTTTTGCTACGGAGAGTAAAGGATTATCGATGGCACGAGTCAACTCCAAAATGGCGATATCGTCGCCATCAAAGGCGGTTTGGTAATTTTGATGGCGATAAATCTGTTTTACTTCGACTCTAACCGCAGAAGATAAGTCATCAAAATTGTAGGCATTCACCACCGCCTGTAAGTCGGAAGCGAGCGTTTGTTTGTCAACGCAATGCGCGGCGGTTAAAACATATTGATTGGCGATGAGGCTGCCACCACAAAATGGCTGAGTTGCGCCGTTTCGGGTTAAGGCGACCATAAATGGCCATGCGTTAGGTTGCGCTTTATCACCGCCGATCAGTCGAGCTGTGATATCAGATTCCATTCCAGAAGCAGTAAAAGAAGAAAACAGCAGTAACGTTCCAAATGCTGTCGATAAAAGGTTGTGCTTCATAGATACCTCAAAAGAACCCACACCTATTCGTGGGAACGGTACCATAACAGGTTTGAATAAATAGTAAACAAAAATGTGGTGAATAGGATTTGTTTAATATAAATGCTATTGCATATGAGTTGTTTGTATTTTGTTTGAATAAAGAAATTGTGGTGAAGATCGCCAAAACGTGACAATTTGTGATTATTTTTTAGAAAATTAACGCCATTTAATAGTTTGAATGATGTCAATTGCATACTCTTCATCATTCACTATAATTCGTTATTATTATTGTCAATATACAGCGCTAATCTATCGGGTAATTCTATGGGTTGGTTTAGATTAAGGAAGACACATGTTGAGTGCGTGGATCGCAAAATGGCTGGCGCTGCGAGTCGATGACGAACGCTATAAAGATTACTCTTTTCTGGTGATTGCCTTGATGATTCTCGGTTTCACCAATCTATTCTTTCTCTACTACAATATCTTTGTCATACCCAACACGCCAATGCGTAACACTTTGGCGATTGGTATGGTCTCGTGTGTGATCAGTTTGCTGCTGATGAAAGAGTGTCGAGCGCCAAAAATTGCAGCGTTTATCATGCAGTTAAACATGACCCTTTCGAGCATGTCTATCATTGTTCAGGAAGGGCACCACGAATTTTCACTTGCATTCATTTTTATCACCCCAATGGTGTCTATGCTGATTCTGGGCTACAAGTTGGGCGCTTGGTTTAGCAGCATAACTTACCTTATCACTGCATCCTATATATTAACGACGATGGACTCTTGGCAGCCGGCCTATTTTGAGACGATCAGTTTTATTCATTTCACTACAGTATTTGCCTTTTTGTTTTTTGTCGGTTTTTTTTACGATCATAGCCGTCGTCAGTTATTGGAGTCCTTGCGCAAATCAAACCAAAAATTGCACGAGTTAGCCACTAAAGACCCTCTGACTGGGCTGGCAAACCGCCGATGCTTGGATGATTTTTTGCACAACGTACAGCAGACTCGTTGGATTGCGATGATTGATGTGGATGACTTTAAAAAGATTAATGACCGATTGGGGCATGATGTCGGAGACTCGGTGTTGTCCAATCTTGCTCGCTGCCTAGAAAAAGTGGTGGAGCCGGGCGATTTGGTTGGCCGTTGGGGAGGTGAGGAGTTTCTGGTGTCCATCGATGCAAGCCATGAGCAAATTGCCAAAGAGAAGGTGCAGAGATTGCTAGACAGTATTGCCCAATATGATTTTGCGATTGGACAACCTGTGACGGTCAGTATCGGTTTGGCACTTCATCAGCCAGAGTACCATCGTAGTGCTCTGCTTCATGCCGATGAAGCGCTCTATCGTGCCAAAGCCTCAGGCAAAAATCAGTATTGCCTTGCTATGGATAAGTTTGACTATGCCGTGTGAAGAGGGTGTTGTGTCACAGGGTGCATCTTCTTGGTGACATCGCCCATCACTTGCGCCGCTCTAAAGGTGGCATCCAGACAGATCGACTGTGCTTGTTCAAGCGATTTAGGAAACTCCACCCAGACAGTTTGAATAGTGTCGTTACTTTGTAAGTAGTAGCGCTTATTTTTACAGTCGCTGATGTTGGTCCATAAGGTGAAAGAGTTGAAGGTGATGCCAGCCTTTTTCTCCAATTGCTCTTCAAGATTGTTAGGATGCAGCGCTTCAAACCCTTGTGGGACTTTACATGGGGAAATCATGGCCGCGACTTGAGCAACACGATCAACCTGAGTTAAATTCTCGTTTTGCAGCAACCGATAGTAGCTAGCGCGTTCAAATCTTTGTACCGAGGTATGGCCTCCCGGCGTGGTAAAGACTGGGTTTTGATTCGCGCTTTTGGTTTTGTTCCATTGATAACGCCAGTACGTATCTAGGTTGATCTGGGTCTGATAATCCGGCTCGTTGGTCATGACCGTATAGTCGCGGTGATGATAGATGGTTAGTTTGCCCTGATGAATTTCCAAAATAGCGGAATCACCGTGTCGGTCAGAAATCGCTGCATGAACCTGTGCGGGGGCGTTGGGATCACCGGGTACGCTGCCGCCGAAAAAGCAGATCTCCATACCCGGTTCTGGGAACGAGAAATAGCTCACCGCTTCTCGAACAGACGCGAAACAATCCAGCATAAATTGCCCCCAGCGTAGAACACTCAAGCCTTTTTGCTCGTCACTGAGTGACCCTTGGTGAAAGGTGCAGTTGGTGTCGTATAACACGTTGGCGACAAAACCTTTTTCATTCATGCCATCGCAAAAACCAAAGCTATCTTCGTCATCGCCTAGTAAGGTGGCTATGCTCGCATATTTTGCCTGCCACTTAAGCACTTGCTTTTTTGTTATCCCTTCTTTTTTTCTTTCCGCTTTACTCATGCCGACTGCGCAGTCGCCCGCTGGGGTAAGCATTAGTGTGGCATCAAGGTGAAACTCCCAATCCATGTTGCGAGCCACAGCGACTTGTTTGTTATCCATATTGTTGAGAATGCGTGTACACATTGTATTTTTCTTTCCTTCTGGTTGTCTTCCCGACGGTCTAGGCGAACCAGCTCAACAGCGATTAACGACCTTGTTGAGCCTAACTGAAGATTAGCTTTAGCAGATTATGACGAGCTTGGGCGGAGTGCGATATTTAAAATGAGAGTTGTGCTTACTTTTTGGTGTGAAATTCTACTGTCATATTAAGTGGTTAACTTGTGCGGCGAGTTTATCGAGGCGGTTGATAAGCCCCAAATAATGTGAAGTGCCATGCGTAAGAAATTCAATCCATCCGATTCCACCATTATCAAGCTTTTGCAACAGCGTGGTTTGATCAAAAGTGAAGCCGTTGCAAAACTCAAGCAGGATGTCTATCGCTTACATCCTGAGGAAGTGACGAAAGTGAAGAATTATGCCGAGCATTTTGGCATCCATGCGAAGGAAAAACTCATCGATGAAATTCTGGATCTGCGCCGCGAAGCGTTAATTCATCGCCTGTCGCGTGAGAGCGAAGTGATTCCATCTCAGCCACAAAGATCGTTGTCAGCGGTAGACTGAGTCTCGCAGGATCTAAACGATAGAGAGGTTAGTCTTCGTCATGATTTGGCGTAACGATGGGAAGCTGAAAAGAGAAGGTCGCACCGCCCGTGGGTGTCAGTTCGACATCGCGTACGAACTCCAGCAAAAACGCATTCTGATCGATCTCCAGTTGTTTACGTGCTGCGATCGCAAAAAGGGCATCTAAGGCAGCGCTATAGGCGACATCAGAGACAAGATAAACTTCAGCGCAAAGGTAGTATCCTTCAGGCAAGGTGAAGTCGTGCTGGCTCTGCTGGGCTTGCCAATCGCCGATAAAGGTTTCAATCAGCTGCCAAGGGCTGTCTAACTGCGCGATGGGCGTTGCGCTGAGCAAGCGTCGCGATTTCTCTCCATAGATACCTATGACGTTATCCCAGTCAGGGTTAGCAAGTGTGAGCTTTTTCATCCCGCGCGCAGGATACCAGACCAATTCGGTTGGCATCGCTTGTACCAGTTCTGTTTCGAGCGAATGTTGCGGGCTAGGGTGGGCGAGTTTGGCGATGAGCTCTGCTGTTTCATGCGGAGTGGCGTGATCTGCCATTTGGCGGATGGTTTTGGCGCTGATACCGAGCTCTCTTTTTAAGGCTTTGGCCAGCGCTTGCGAAGAAGAAAAACCACACACATGGGCGACGTCGGTCACGTTGTGCTGCTCTTGGCTCAGCAGCAGGTTCACGGCGTGTTGCAGCCGTAGCCGCGCAAGATATTGGCCCGGAGTCTCGTGAAAAAGCTCGGTAAATTGTCGATGAAAATGCGACGGGGAAATCGCGCTGGCGGTGGCTATTTCTTGCCAAGAGCGGGGTTGCTGCCAATCTTGATGCATCAGCGTTAGAGCATCGGCAAAGCGTTTTTGCCAGTGTTCTGGTAATGGCTGGAGTAGGGCAATTTCTGGCACAAGGTTGAACGGCGATTGGCGTGATGCAGACATCGATAGGGGCTCCAATTTGGCAACCGACTTACTATCGTCCGTTAACTTGATAAGGTCAACACAATACAAAAGTAGCCTCCTTGCTGCGGCTCGCTATTCACGTGCCTAGGTTATTGAGCTTGAGCAACCTGGCTAAGCCAAGTGTCAAGAGTGTCGAAAAATTCGCGGGCATACGCCTCGTCGCCATACCAACTGAGCTTGATGAGAAACCAAAGGTCTGGGGTCTGGGTATTGAATGTGGGATGCTTAAGTAAACTGTGTGTTGCGTTAGCAATTCGCTTGATGGTCAGGCTGCTTTTCCCTTCAAATAGTTTGCTTAGTCGCCGATGAGTGTGGTTGATATCCACATTGAGGTCCTGCTCTCCCAGTAAGATGAGCCCGGGTTTTGTCAGATTATGGTAATCATTGCTCGCATCCGCAAAGGCGTTCAGTTTGGCAAATTGAAAGCGCTCTTCACTCATCAAGTCCGGTTGGTTGGCGTACTGCGTTTTATAATCGGCGTAGGTGGGATTGGCTTGCCAAAAAGCAATCTCTTGCAAATGGTGCTGATAGGCCTTGGCGATGTCACTTTCGTTGGCCCCGTTTGCTTCTAGGCGTGTTTTCGTCAAGTACCAGCTTTGCTGCATCCAATTGATGGCAAAGCCGACGCCGATGAAAAAATCCACCTCATCATTGCTTTTTGCAACGGCCGGTACCACCCATCCTGCTTGGCTAAAGCCCATCAAGCCAAGGCTTTTGGTTTGGTGACGGAAATGGTTTTTGACAAACGCGATGGCGTCGTGAACTTCTTGTTGGCGATCCTGCATGGACTGGTTAAGCCAATTGCCCGTCGAGTCGCCAACGCCCGGTTTATCCCAGCTAAAAACCGCATAGCCATTGTCAATCAGTCGTTGCCAAATTGGCTCATAATAGCCATAGGCGTCATAGCTGAGCGCTCCATCACCATGCACAAAAAGAATCACCCCTTTGCTGTCGGTTGGCTTTTCGGCCGATAAATAGTAGCCAGCGAGGATATTGTCGCCACTTTGAAAGCGAATTCTCTGCTCTTTGGCGTGTAAAGGAAAACTCACGCTCAAACAGAGCAGCAAGGTACTAAGCAGAATTTTGGTCAGGACTTTCATGGTCAATTCTCCATATCACTTAAATAGCGCCATTCTTTGCGCTTTCACCGGAATTTAAGTTTGATTCTACACGCGTAGTCTCAAGCGTCGTTTCTTTCGGCCTGGAGTGAGTTAACGCGAGTAAAAGTGGGACTAACAATAAGGTGACTGCGGTGGCAAACAGTTCACCAAAGACCAACGACACGGCAGCAGGTTTGAGATATTGCGCTTGTTCGGCACTTTCGTTTAACAGTGGCAATAAGCCGCATACCGTGGTCAGGGTGGTGAGAAAAATCGCCCGAAACCGGCGAGCTCCTGCATTGATTAACGCCTGTGTCAGCGTGGCGCCCGCTCGATACTCGCGGTTGAAATAGGTGATCAGAACCAACGAGTCGTTAATAACAATACCGCTCATCGCCATCATACCAAACAGCGACAGCAGGCTGATTGGCAAGTCCAGCAAATAATGTCCAAAGATAGCACCCGCAAAGCCAAATGGGATCACCGTCATAATCAATAGTGGTTGCCAGTATGATTGCAGCGGCACCGCCAGCAGAATATAGATCAGCAACAAGGTCAGCAGCATTGCCGAGCGAAATCCGTCAGACACTTCGCCTATCTCTTCGAGCTCACCGCCTGCGCGGATCGTGACTTGCGGATACTGCTGATTGAGCGATTCAATCGAATCTTGCAGTTGCATCAGCGTTTGTTCGGGAGCTTGAATGGCTCGGTTTTGCAGCCAAAACAGATTGACCACAGGGTCACGATCGCGTCGATAGAGGATTTGCGGCGGCTGTTGGTAATGAAAATCAGCTATATCAGCGAGCAACACACTTTGCCCCTGAGCGAGCGGCAAGCGAGTTTGCTCAAGCTGCGCTATGGTCTTGCGCTCGTTGGAGGGATAGCGCAGCAGCACTTGCGTTTCTTGGCCTTGCTCCAGCAAACGGTGGATTTCTCGCTCGCCAAACGCCTCTCCCGCGAGACGCGCAAGTTGTTCCTGCGTTACACCTAACTGTTGGCCATATGCGTTAAGCCGCAACCGCACTTGCGGTTGCCCGTCTTGGCCATCGTCATAAACGTCATTGACACCGGGTAAACTGCGTAGCGTTTGTGCCAACTGGCGTGTAACTTGCTTGGCGAGCTCTCGCTCAGAGGCTGAGATGGAGAGAAAAATTTCCCCGGCGGGCGTTTCAGCGCTGCTAAATTGCTGAGAATAAACACCTTCGATGGAACCGGTGGCTTGACGCCAAAGCTCGGTCAGCGATGATGCGGGTAAGGTGCCAAGCGCCTCACGGCTCAGTTGCGCCGTGACTTCTATCTCGCCATGGCCGTCCGACCAAGCCAGCAAATTAACCACGGGCGGCGTGGTTAAGCTGCCGTTCTCTAGCAGGTGCTCTTCAACCTGAGTCATGGCGTGTTCGAGTTGCATCACCGCTTGCTTTTGTAGTGGCAAGGGTGCGCCTTGTTGCAATACCACCTTGGCGGTGAGGTATCGACCAGGAATGTCGGGGAAAATAGCGCTGCGAATCGTGCCGTTTGCCCACATCCCATACGCCAGCACCACTGCGGAGATAAAGCCAAACAAGGCGGCAAGTTTGTGGCGCAGCACGGCTTTGAGCAGTGGTAGATAGACGCGAGCAATAAACCAGTTCAGCCCTTGTTGCACCGCCCTTTGCAGCGTAGCGAATCGCCCTTGGCTCTTTTTTGCTACTGACAACTGCGCCAGATGCGATGGCAAAATAAACTTGCTTTCCAGCAGGGAGAAGAACAGAGCAAAGATCACCACGGCCGAAAAACCAGCAAGGAGACGAGCCAAGTCACTGTTGATCCACAACATCGGCGAAAACGCAGCCATGGTGGTGAGTACGCCAAATACCGTTGCCACCGAGACCGAGTGCACGCCCTGCCAAGCGGCTTTGCGAGCGTTTAGTTGTTTGCTGCGTTTGTCATAAATCGCTTCACCGACCACCACCGCGTCATCGACCAGAATACCCAGCACCAGAATAAAGCCAAATAGAGTAATGTCATTGAGGCTGTAATCGGCAATGCGCATCGCCGTCAAGGTGCCTGCAAGCGCAACGGGAATGCCTGCCGCGACCCAAAAGGCTAGTCTTAAGTCAAGAAAGAGGCCAAGCACGACGATGACAATCAATAATCCCTGCCAAGCATTGTTGCCTAAGCGCTGCAGTTGATCTTCAATGTAGGGCGCCATGTCGGCGATGGTGCTGAGCTGGATGTCGGCGGGCAGCGATTTTCGCTGCGCAGCTAAGGTCTCTGCTATCGCCGCGCTGACGTCCAGCAGGTTGTCTGTTTGACTGGTGCTGACTAGCAGGGCAATCGCATTTTCACCATTGTTGCGCACAATGGCACCGCTTGCTTCATAGCCACGGTTTAACTTGGCGATGTCACCGAGAGTGATACGTCCTTCGGTCTGAGAAACGATGGTTAGGCGGCTGAGTTTTTGCAAATCATCGGCGATCCAGTCTCCTCGAAGCAGCACCCTGCCACGTTCGCTCACCAGCTCACCGCTGCGAGTCTGTAGAGACATCCGCTCTATGGTTGTCGCCAGATCTTCCAAGCTAAGTCCCAGTGCGTGCAATCGGGCCGGATCGGGCTCAATCACCAACTGAGGTTTACGCCGTCCCCAATTGGCGACGCTGGAAATATCGGGATGCCTTTTTAGTGCTTGTTCAACCTGACGAGCGATGGGTTGCAGCGCATCATCGCTGCGAGGGCCGGAGATGACGACAAAAGCGGCCAAATTGGTGAACTCATTGCGCGTGACTTGCGGCTTTTCAGCCAGTGTCGGCAAGGTACTTATGGCGTTGACACGATTACGCACGTCATCGAGCAGTTGGTTAAGGTCTGCACTGCTGGTTTTACGTACGATGATATTGGCCATTCCCGCAACGGATTGACTGGTGACTTGCTTGATGCCAGCAATGCCGCTGATGGCTTCTTCAATACGCTGCGTGACACTGTCATCAATCTGCTGCGCACTGCCGCCGGGATAGCTCACCGAAATGGCGATTGAAGATGGCGCGATTTGGGGGAAAGACTCGACACGCAACTGACCATAAGCCAACAAGCCACTGATTAGAATGGCGAACATCAGCAAGTTTGCCCCAACCGGGTGGTGAATAAACCACTTTGTTAGCCAGTTCATCGCATCGCATCCTCGTGTAAGACATAAGCAGTGCGTGATTGTGGTAAAACTTGTTGACCCTCGAGCATAGAAAGCAGCGGATAGAGCACGACGCGGCGGGTTTTATTACTGTTCTCAACAAAACGTACGTACACATGCTCTGGTGTTTGTGAGACCAGAGTCACCCGCTCTTTTTGCAGGCGTTGCTGCTCGTCTAGTGTCCAGACATCACCATCTCGAGTGATGGCACTAAGTGGTAGAGCGGTAATATCGGCCTGTTTGGCAAGCTGGACGATGACATTGACTGATTGGTTTGGGCGTAAGTTCGCGCTACCTTGATAAGGCTCAGTAACGGCAAACACCACTTGCCTTTGGCGAGTAAGAGCATCAACCTCAGGCAACACATAACGCAGATAAGCGGGCCGCGTTTGTCCGGCGCGATCTTGCACCTTAACGTGGGCGCTGGATAATTCCGCTTGCAGTTGCTGCCAATGACGCTCAGAGACTAGGACGGTGACGTCGAGTGAGTCGCTGGCCGCTAAGCTAAACGCAGTTTGGCCAGCATCCAGCCACTGGTTTGGGCTCACCGAACGTTTGAGGATCACCGCGTCAAAGGGGGCGATCATGCTGGCTTGGCTCAGTCGCTCCATTGCACTGGTCACTCTTTGTTTTGTCTGAGCAAGCAAAGCTTTCGCCGCGGCGACTTGAGGCTCGCGACGGGCAAATGCGGAACTTGGCGTGGCAGCTAACATTTTTAGTGCCACGGTTTGTTCGTGTTCAACCTGTTGTAAGTTGAGCTGCGCTTGTTTGAACTGGCTATTCGCCTCGGCTAAATCGGCGGCTAGCGCGTGAGTGTCGAGTTTTGCCAGTTCTGTGCCTTTTTCAACCCGCATTCCGGGTTCTGCCTTTGGATGCAACCAGGTCAGCTGCGCGCTGCTGGTGGCTTTAAGTTCAATTGGCCAGCGAGCCGTAGTGGTGGCAAGCAATATAAGCCGAGGGGCGTAATCAGTTGGCACCACTTCCACTACCGTGGTGGTTGGCAATGGCTGCGCTTTTTCTTTAAATGCGACAGGTTGCGGCTCAAGTGCCTCTAGCGCTAGCAGCGCAGCGATAATGCTGCTCGCACCAGCCAGCAGAACAAGAACTTTTTTCATTTGGCATGCTCCGGTGCGGCTAAGTTGCTCGCTGGCTGATTGAGCCGCTGACTGATCTCTTCTAAACGCGAGAGGGTTTGCAGCGTGATTGGTAGCATGACCGCGGTTTCGACAAATTCCAGTGAGTAGGTGACGACAGCAAATACTTGTCCCGCGGTGGGCGCGGGCAGATGACTCACCAGCCACAAGTTAGCGACCACCGAGCTAAAGAGCGCGATAAAAATCAGTCCATACACCAGCGCTTCAGTATCAGAGAGTTTAATTTCGCACTGTTTCAACCGCTCAAAGTGCGCTCGGATAGCGGCGAACGAACGGCCACCCAGCACGCCGACTTGCTGCTCAAGTTGATCATTGAGTGTGGCGTTGAGACGAGTAAAGGTGCGATGAAACAAAGTGTAAAGCAATAGCATGGCTAGCCCTGCGGCCAGAACGCACAGGGCGAGAGTGAAATGAAAGCTGGCGAGAATGACTAAAGTTGCCAGCAACTGCACCAGCGCGGTAATCACGGCGGGCAGATGTTGCTCTAGAAAGTCCACCAGTTCCCGAGACATGGTCAGGCGCGCATCTTTCACGGAAATGGGCACGGCGCGCAAATTGCGCGCGACCAACTTGGCCAACCTGACTCTGATTGCTCCGTATACTCTGGTGTCGTAGACACGCCGCGCCACGCTGATCACCACCAGCGCAAAGAGGATAAATCCGAGTGTCAGCAGCGGACGCAAGTTTTGCTCAAGCAGACCATCAATGGCAAAACCGATAAAAAGTGGTAACAACATCATCAAGACATTCTCTGCCAAGACGATGAGCCAAGTCAGGGTCACACGCTTGAGACTGAGTTTGATCACCAAGCGCAGTGTGATGGGGTAACGAAATAACATGGTTGATCCCACAAATTGAAGTGGGATCAGTATTGATGAAGTGGGCGAAGAAAAAGTGTCCCAGTTTGCTGTTTTGCGTTTATCAGGCCGTCAAAACAGCAAACTGCTTAGTGGTAGCCGTTTAAGCCACTTCGGGAATCGGCTTGGCGGGCGCCTCGGGGTCGGGTTCTTTTTGGATCGCGGGCACTTGACCGTCGCCCACTGCGCTAAGGTAACAGCCACTCAGTTTCACCGCTAAATAGAGGTCGGCACGCAGCAGGATGCCTCCTTCACTGGTGCTGATACCCGTGAGCTCACACCAGTTTCGCATGCTGCGCTTGCGTCCGGCGAGCACTAAACGGATGCCGCGCTGCTTCAATATGGTATGCACATCCGAGAGCATCGCCATCACACTCAAATCGAGGTGGGTAAAACAGGAAACGGCGTCCACCACCACACAGCCCACATCGCCAGTGCTTTTCTCCGTACACTCTAGCAGCCGGCGTTTAAAGTAGGGCGCGTTGAAGTATGTCAGTGGCGAGTTGAAACGGTAGATCACCATACCCGGAATCGGGTTGGCTTTGCCCGTGCTGTCGATGGTGCGGATAGTGCCTTCTTCGTCTAGGCCGAGCTCCTGGTCACTTGGGCGCATCACAATGCGCAAAAACTGGAATAAGCCGAGTAACACCGCCAAGGTGATACCAGGGATCACACCGACTATTAACACCGCAATAAAAGTGACGCTGGCGAGATAAAACGCGTCTTTGTCCCGCTTTCTTAATGTCCAAATGCCTTTGAGATCGAGCAGCGACAGCGAAGCGAACACTAACACGACACCTAAAGCGGCAATGGGAATATATTGCAGTGGCTGGTAGGCAAACACGGCGATGATGGCAATGACGGTGGCGGCGATGATTGACACCAGTTGCGATTTTCCTCCATTGGCATCATTAACGGCGGTGCGTGAGTCTGCGCCGCTGATAGCAAAACCTTGTGAGAACGCTGAAGCAATATTGGCAAAACCCAAGGCGCGAAACTCTTTATCCGCATCAATGTCGTAGCCATTTTTGGCCGCAAAGCTGCGCGCGGTGAGCATCATGCTGACAAAGCTGACCATGGCTAAGTTCAGCGCTGGCACCACCAGTTCGCGGCTCACGCCGATATCAAATTGTGGAGTTTGAAAATCAGGGAAACCACCTTGCGTTACGCCAACCACGCTCACCCCCATGCTTTCCAGATGGAGCAACCACACCGCTGCGGTCGTGACGACAATGGCCAACATCGCCGCAGGCCAACCCGGGCGAAAACGTTTGGTCAGCAGGTACAAAAAGAGGGTGGTTGCACTCATTGCCAGCGTTGGCCAATGAAGTTCGCTCAGCAATTGTGGCGCTTCCCATAGCCGTTCCAAAAGGTAGCGCTGCTCAAACTTAAGACCGAGAACTTTAGCAAACTGGCCGACGATGATGGTCAGCGCGACGCCGTTAAGCAGGCCAAGCAATATCGGCCGAGAGAGAAAATCCGCGAGAATGCCGAGTTTAAGGCGACTGGCCAAAACACACCAGATGCCCGTCATCGCGGTCATGGTCATCACCAATTGCCAGTGTTTGGTGGAATCGCCTGCGGCCAGGGGGGTGACGACCGCGGCAATTACGGCGCAGGTGGCCGCATCAGGGCCGACAATCAACTGTCTCGATGTGCCCATCAAGGCATAAACCAGCATAGGTAATACGCATGAATAGAGGCCAACAATGGCGGAGACGCCAGTCAACTGCGCATAGGCGATGGCAACGGGCAGTGCGACCGCGACGACAGAAAGTGCCGCGCGCAGATCGGCGGTGAACCAATCGCGCTGGTACTGTTTAAGCTGAAGTAACCCCGGGAACCACTGCTGTAATATTCTCGCTTTCAACGAACGCTGCCTCCCAATCAATCGTTAAGTTACTGTAAAGCATACATCAATTGACTGTAACATTCGTGTCATTTTCCAAACGCGGTGAAATTTATTTATCGCTCCATTTGCGTTGATAGCGGGGCAGCATAGTTTCATTGCCGAGTAGTCCACCTTGATGCAGGTAAATGAGCGTTTTGTCTCGATGATTGGCTAGCCAAGGGCTTAAACATTGCCACATGAGGGGATCGTAAAGCAGATCGAACTCGATGTCGGTTTGGTCTAAAAGCGCTTGCCAAGTGCGGTAGTCTTCGTGATAGAGCTTGCCGAAGTGGTGTTTACGCGGTGCAGTCAGGATGGTCGGATAGTCTTGCTCTCCAAGCTGAGCAAACTGCTCAATCAGGTAGCGCTCTTCGCCAACGCAAGCACAGGTCAGCACTTCGATGCCATGCGGCTTGAGGTATTTGTGCAGGTAGAGGGCGGTGGTGCCAGTGCCAGAGGGCAATGCCACGACGAATGAGTGCTGGCTGGCAAAGCGTGTCCAGTCGAGTATTTCGCGGGCCAGCTCTTTAATGCCTTGTTCGGCCAAGGTAAAACGCCCGCCTTCGGGGACCAGATAACACGTTTCGTTTGGCTGGCGTACTTTTTCTATGTATTCGCTCGGATGCATTCCCGCAGCGAGTGTGCCCACTTCAATGATGTCCGCGCCGAGCTCCAGCGCACCGCGATAATTCCCCATCGGCCGCTGCTTAAGCCAGTTGGGCAGATGGTCGACATAAAACTCCAGTTGCCAACCTTTGATGCGTGCCAGCGCCGCCAAAGAGTAGAGTGAGTTCGCTTGGGCGGATCCGTAACTGATCAGTGTGCGTACTTGAGGTTGTTCCAAGGTGAGCAATGCGCTGAACTTGCGCGCTTTGTTGCCGCAAAAGTGTGAATGCAGCAGATCGTCTCGTTTAAGGAAAAAGGTGCGATCTGCGAAGCGATGTTGCGTGATGGGGCTATTGTTGAGTTTCATAGCGGTGAGTAAGGGTTAAGTTATTGGCTTGAGGAGCAAAATCGCCATCCGAGTGGGATGGCGATTGAGCATGTGCGTCGATTAGCGCTGCGCTGCGCGCTGTCTGTTTTGCCCATTTCCTGTAGAGCGGCCTCGGTTTTGTCCGCCCGCTGGTTTCTGAGCGCCATGCTTTTTCTGCCCACCTTCGCTGCGCGCGTTACCACTGGTGGTGTTCGACGCTGGGCGTGGTTTGTTGCCATGCACCGCTTTGTCTCCCGGGAATCCCGGTTGTGTGCTGGTGTGCTTAGTGGCAAAGCGGTTTGAACCGTGGCGGCCCGATTTACGACGCTGTGCTGGCGTTCTGGAATCCATATCTTCTGCTGGCACCAGACAACCCGGTTTGTCACCAATCAAATATTTTTTACCCATATTGATCAAGGCTTCGCGGATCATTGGCCAGTTCGCTGGATCATGATAGCGCAGCAGCGCTTTGTGCAAACGGCGCTGACGCTCCCCTTTGGCCACCGTCACTTCTTCACGCTGTTTGTACTTAACGCGCTTAAGCGGGTTGGTTTCGGAGTAGTACATCGACGTGGCGTTACACATCGGCGATGGGTAGAAGTTCTGCACTTGGTCACACTCGTAGTCGTGCCTTTTCAGCCACAGCGCCAAGTTCAGCATATCTTCATCAGTGGTACCGGGGTGCGCGGAAATAAAGTACGGGATCAGATACTGCTTTTTCCCGGCTTCTTTACTGTACTTCTCGAACATCTCTTTAAAGCGATCATAGGTGCCCATTCCCGGTTTCATCATCAGGTTCAGTGGGCCTTTTTCGGTGTGCTCAGGGGCGATCTTCAGGTAGCCACCGACGTGGTGCGTTACCAGCTCTTTGACGTACTCAGGTGACTCAATCGCCAAATCGTAACGCACACCGGAGGCGATCATCACTTTCTTAATCCCGTCGACTTGGCGTGCCGCACGATAGAGATCAATAGTGTGTTTGTGATCGGTATTGAGCTTGTGACAAATACCCGGGAAGACGCACGACGGACGGCGACAGTTGATCTCCGCTTTCGGATCGCTACAACCCAAGCGGTACATGTTGGCCGTTGGGCCGCCAAGGTCAGAAATGGTGCCGGTAAAGCCCGGAACTTTATCGCGGATCTCTTCCAGTTCGTTCAAAATCGACTCTTGCGAACGGTTTTGGATAATGCGCCCTTCGTGCTCGGTGATTGAGCAGAAAGAACAGCCACCAAAACAGCCGCGCATGATGTTGACTGACGTTTTGATCATGTCATACGCAGGGATTTTTGCGTTGCCATATTTTGGATGTGGCACGCGTGCGTACGACAGCCCAAATACGTAGTCCATCTCTTCGGTTGAGAGTGGGATCGGCGCTTGGTTGACCCACAGTTCACGATCGCCATGGCGCTGGATAAGCGCACGGCCAGAATAGGGGTTGGTTTCTAAGTGCAAAATACGGCTAGCGTGCGCGTATAAGATGCGATCGTTTTGCAGCTTTTCGTAGTTCGGCAGACGCACCGCTGTGGTGGCAGCATCATGACGCGACGGACGAATCGTAATCGGCTGCGCTTTGGGTTCTTCGTCTTTTTTGCTTTCGCACTGCGTTTCGACCTCGTAAGGGTTTGGCGGAATAAACGCCTCCTTACGCGGTTTTTCAATTCGAGAAGAGTCAATGATGGTGTAGCCTTCCGGCTCCGCAGCGAGGTTGACTGCGGTGCCGCGAATGTTGGTCATCTGGGCAATGGATTCACCGTTTGCCAGACGATGTGCCACTTCCACCAGAGCGCGTTCGGCGTTACCAAATAGCAAAATATCGGCTTTGGCGTCGAGCAGCACTGAGCGGCGAACTTTGTCAGACCAATAATCATAGTGCGCGACGCGGCGCAGGCTGGCTTCAATCCCGCCGAGTACAATCGGTACACCTTTGTAAGCTTCACGACAGCGCTGCGAGTAAACTAAGGTCGCGCGATCTGGGCGCTTGCCGCCTTCGTTGTTTGGCGTATAGGCATCATCGTGGCGCAGTTTTTTGTCAGCAGTGTAGCGGTTGATCATCGAATCCATGTTGCCCGCGGTCACGCCAAAAAACAGGTTTGGTTTACCAAGCGCCATAAAGTCGGTTTTATCTTGCCATTGCGGCTGAGCAATGATGCCCACGCGAAATCCTTGCGCTTCCAGCAAACGGCCGATGATCGCCATGCCAAAGCTTGGATGGTCGACATACGCATCACCCGTGACGATGATGATGTCACAGCTATCCCAACCCAGAGCGTCCATCTCCTTTTTACTGGTGGGTAAAAATGGAGCGGTACCGAAGCACTCCGCCCAGTATTTTTTATATTGATGAATTGGTGTGATATCGCTGTACATAAAATAACCTCAGATTTCGCGAGCGCGAATTATAGCGGCTCGTGTGATCAGTATCCACCTCAACATGACCCCAGATTTCACGTGTGTTTACCATCATCCAGCGTCACTGGAGAGAATTTGCAAGCCGAGTCAAGGTTGTGTCAGCGTGGTTTGAATATACTTATGAAACAATAATTATATTGAGGATGAAGCTTGCTGTATGGATGACCTCACGCAAAAATCATCGGCAATTGTGCCGATGTCTCAACCGACCAAGCCTTGGAATCACATCATTGACTGGCGGATCGACACCTCAGAGCAAACCTTTCATTGTGAGGCCGAGTGTTGTGTTTGGTTTGGCTTTGACGCAACCCCAGTACCTTTGAGCCGATTGATTCAGTCTGTTGCCACAGAACAAAAAAAGCGGGTGATTGAGACCTTCAAGCAAGTCCTTACCTCGGGCAAGGAACAGTTTTTACGCTGCCCGATTTTGCTACCTAACCACGCTTTTAGTTTGGTTGAACTGTATGTGGAAAAAATTTCTGCCCGTGAACTGCAGGGAACCTTGACACCGCTGTTTACTGTCACCAGTCAGGAAGAGGTGGCGCAGGTACTCTACTCGGTATTTGAAAATGCGCATCATGGCATTTTAGTGACCGATGAAGAGACGCGTATTATTGCCTGCAATCGCTATTTTGAGCGCGTTACGGGTTATCAGCGCAGTGAACTCGCAGGTTTAAAAACCAACATTTTTAACGCCGATAAACATTCCGACAGCTACTATCAGGCGCTGTGGCAAAATTTGTCAGAGCATGGTTATTGGACCGGAACCATACTGACACGTACCGCATCTGGTGAAAACTTGCCGCAAGAGTTAACCATTCAGCGCGTCAGCGTCGGCAACGGGCGTAAATTTTATCTTGGCCTTAGCACCGATCTGTCGGCCCATTTTGAGCGAATTAATGATAATGAGCACGGCGGAGTGGATCTGCTCACTCAATTGCCAGCCAAAGATCGCTTTCTCTCGTTATTGGATGGATTATGTCGAAAGCGTAGTGAGGATCCAGACACAGGATGTATTTTGTTGGCCATTCAGCCCAATTTTGCTGAGCAAGATCTGCCGGATATCAAAAGAGCGTTTGCCAACTATTTGCAGCAACAGACCAATGCGGTACTGAGCGGCTACATCGGGCACAATAAGTTTGCTGTGTGTATTGAGTTTCATCATCCGCAGCAGATGCAAAAGATCCGCGCCATCCGCCGAGCGATCAAACTGTTTTTCCACGCATTCAAAGCGGCCGATTTACTGTTGGCACAAGCGCTGACTTCTGGCCGAACGGGGGTCTCCGTGTTGGGACTGGATGCAAAAACCTCGCGCACTTTATTTTCGCATGCCAATCAAGCGCTGCTCGAAATGCACTCCGGGCAGAAAAATCACATCAGTTTTTATGATCACCAAATGCATGAGCAGATTGACAAGAAAAAACGCTTAGAAGATCTGCTGGTTCGCTGCGTGAAAGCGGCAGAGCTTGAGGTTCACTACCAGCCGATTGTCAACATTCACCAATGGCGAGTCGAAAAGTTCGAAGCGCTGTGCCGTTTTCCTCCGGCGCTCAATGCAGAAGCGTCGGTACAAGAGCTCATCACGATTGCTGAAGACTTGGAAATGATTGAAACCTTAGACCAACAGGTGGCGAGACAAGCACTGTGTGATTTACCGAAACTGCAAGCACTGTTTGGGGAACAGGTGGGCATTTCGTTCAATCGTTCAGTTCACTCTTCAGTGAGCGTGGATGCTATTCTCGATCAAAGCGCTTTGCTGATTGATGAAAGTGGCGTTGCGCCGCAGAGTGTGACGTTAGAAATTACGGAAAGTGCCTATTTTGCAAGTGAAGAACGTCATCATCACGCGTTGACGGTACTGCGGAACGCAGGCGTTACCTTAGCGGTAGATGATTTTGGCACGGGTTACTCCTCACTCAGTTATCTCAAAGCGTGCCATTTTGACCTATTGAAGATTGACCGCGTATTTGTCAGCGACATTAAATGTTGCTCGAATCAATACCGCATTGTGCGTTCGTTGACTGAGTTATCTCATCAACTGGGTCTTAAGGTGATTGCTGAAGGCGTAGAAACGGAAGAAGAGCTGGAAATTATCAGCAGTATTGGTGTCGATAGTGTGCAGGGATTTTTGTTCTCCAAAGCTTATTCGTTACAAAGCCTACAAGAGGGGGCATTTGACCCACAACTTTTGCAGCATTACCGCAATAAGTTCGGTGCGAAAGGGGTGATTGCTGAACTGGCCACACCGGCAACGCCACATCTTGATCCAGGAGAACCTATTTCCTTGGCTTATGAGTACCTGGCGAAGGAGGATCTCAATGTATTGCCGGTAGTTGATGAAAAAGAGTGCGTTGGTTTTGTGGATCGTGAAGCAATGAATCTGCATTTAACCCCACATATGGGCACGGATACCGAAAGCATGAAAGAGGCCTCGTTGTGGAACAAACGCATAAATCAAGTGATGGTAACCGCGTTTGAAGAGGTGCATTGGCAAACGCAGCTCAGCGCTTTACCGAGTGTGATTAACCAGACCAAAGCGTTTCCCTGGATTTTGGTCGATGACCAAGGGCATTACAAAGGCTTGGTGGAAATGCATACCGCACTAAAGTATCTGATGCAGAGAAGTTTTTCATCGTCAGGGCAGTGAGATATTAGCTCGATGCTATCGATTGCCGTTGTGAATGGCTTTCGGTATCATCCGAGCTCGGTTTGCATTCAAATTAAACAATCATGATCCAGTTTCTACTCTCTTCATTCGCACCCATGCTGCTTGGTGCCCAATTGGTTCTCACTCTCGTGCTGGTGAAAGGCGACATTTGCCCGGGGCAGCGTGGTCGCATTCACAAAGTGTTGCCCGCTCTGGGGCTGATGTGGATGGCGGTTTCCTCGCTGGAAATCGCGGCGTTTTTAGTGGTATTTGCCATTTTCTACTTTTATTCCAAAGTGCAGACAGGCAAAACGCGTCAAGAAGGGCCGCTTTGGGTACTGTATCTGGCCGACGGTTTAGCCCTCTCTTTTGTTGCTTTGCAAGCCGCAAAACAAGGTCACTGGGGCGGCGCTCTGGTAACGATGATTTTAACGGTATTGCTGGGCGCGATTTTTGCTCATTTGCTGTTGGTGATTGCTCGCTCACGCTTGCAGGCATTTCATCGAATTTTGCCCTTTAGCGGCATTATTGCGGCAATGTTGACGGCGCTGGCTCTTCTGGGCGTCGCTTCTGGGTTTGGTGCTGAGCAGTTAGAGCAAGTTACTCCATTAATGCTCGCAAGCCTCGTGCTGATGATCGTAGGTGTAGTCATGTGGTGTTGGCACATTTTCTCAGGCAAAGCCGCGCACAAAATTCAATTAGCCACGGCGTGGTTGATGCTGTTGGCATCAGCAAGTTGCATGCATATGCTGTTTAGTCTCCCTGTCTGATAGCGCGATTTAGACCTGCTTCACTTTTTATCTACGGATTTGTGGCTACGCTTATTACTTGAAGTACTCAAAAAGGAGCGTAGCGATGGATCTGAGCAATGTAGAGCGCTTAGACAGTATTATTCTACTGGGGATCGTCAATGAAAAGTTGCGCCTAGAATGTGACAGTTTTGACGATCTGATAAGCACGTATGAAATGGATGTTGAACAGGTGATCGTCAAGCTTGATGTGCTTGGTTATCAATACGATCCACTGACCAACCAGTTTAAATCTTACTCACGCTGAGCGATTTTCTAAGCCATCTTGATACCATCAAGGTGGCTTTTGCATTGCTGGCGTGCGGTGGCAAAGAAAGCTTGCAGATAGCGCTTCTCTTTGTCGCTATTGCGCGTTGCGGCAAACAAGCGACGCCACAAGCCCTTGCCCAGCGGGATGCTGGTAATGAGTCCTTGTCGGGAAAATTCGCTAATCGCCCAGTTTGGCAACGCAGCCACGCCCAGACCCGCCGACACCATCTGCACCAACATCAATGTGTTATCTGCTTGCTTCCATTTCGCCGGCTCTACGCCAGCGGGGGCCAGAAAGTGTTTGACCACGTCTAAGCGCTGCTTTTGCACCGGGTAAGTCAGCATGGTTTGATCCGCCAGATCGCTTGGTTCTAAGCGTGTTTTATTTGCCAATGAGTGATTGGTGGCGGTGATAAGTCGCATCTCAAAATCAAACAGAGGCTCATAGTGGATTTCACCGCGCGGTTGAATATCTGAAGTGATCACCAAATCCAATTCGCCCGCCATCAGCGCAGGTAAAGGTTCAAAACCAAAACCCGATGAGAAATCGAGAGTCACGCTCGGCCACGTTAGTTGATACTCTTTCAAAGCAGGCATCAGCCATTGAAAACAGGAGTGGCACTCGATCGCCATATGTAAACGGCCATTCACATCCTCTTTTAGGCTAGCAAGCTCGTTTTCGGCTCGGGCAAGTTTGGGCAAAACCTCGTCGGCGACGCGCAGTAAAATCTCCCCTTCGGAAGTAAATTTTACTGGACGTGTTTTACGCAAAAATAACTGACCACCTATCCTTGCCTCAAGATCCTTGATCTGATGGGAGAGGGCGGATTGAGTGAGGTGCAGCGCCGTTGCTGTCGCGGTGAGTGAGCCAGTATCGCGTAGCGATGTCAGGGTTTTTAAGTGTTTCAACTCGATCATGAATCCCTCTCATCTTCCTTGCTGTGTGCATGAGTCTTTGTAACTTACCTGGATTTTTTGGAGCTGTAAACATCTAGACGTCTATTTGTTTTGTGTCGACGTTTAGTTGGGTCATGAATTTTTTTAATAAACAAGTTGAATATTTGGCGCTTGTTCCATGGTTGGATTGGCGAGATAGTTTAGCCATCTGGACATCCTGACGGGATACAAACCAAATTATCGAACAACGAATAGACCAAGCATAGAAAAAGGAATAAGACCATGACGACCACAACGCACATCCTCGGCTACCCACGTATTGGTGAAAAACGAGAACTCAAGTTTGCGCAAGAAAAGTACTGGCGCGGAGAGATTGACCAAACCGAGCTGAAGCAAGTCGGCGCTCAGCTACGTCAGCAGAACTGGCAAGTGCAAAAAGAAGCAGGGCTGAGCTACGCCACCGTTGGTGATTTTGCTTGGTATGACCATGTGCTGACCACCACACTACTGCTTGGCCATGTGCCGAAACGTCATCGTCATGGTTTTCCTGATCTCGATACCTTGTTTCGTGTTGGCCGCGGTCAATCGCAGTCCGCCTGTGGCTGTCATGGCGCAGCAGCATCGGACATGACCAAATGGTTTAATACTAACTATCACTATATCGTTCCGGAATTTAGCCGCGATGATACGTTTGAGGTGAGCTGGCCACAGCTGTTTGAAGAGGTCAATGAAGCGATTCAAGCTGGGCATAAGGTTAAACCCGTGCTGCTTGGCCCGCTAAGCTACCTCTATTTGGGTAAAGAGGTAGAAGAAGGTTTCGAGCGTCTGACGTTGCTTCCCCGTCTGCTTAGCGCTTATCAGGCGATTTTGGCCAAGCTGGCAAAACAAGGAGTGACATGGGTACAAATTGACGAGCCTATTCTGGCACTTGAGCTGGAAAAGCCGTGGCTGGACTCCTTCAAGTTGGCCTATCAAGTGATCCGTGGTGAGGTCAAAGTGCTGCTGACGACTTATTTCGATGCCGTGACCGATTGCTTAGAGCGAGTGGTGGCACTTGACGTGGACGGTTTACATATCGACCTTGCCGCGGCCCCTGAACAACTGGACGAGGTGCTTGAGCTATTGCCAGCGCATTGGGTGCTGTCGGTCGGTGTGGTCAATGGTCGCAACGTGTGGCGCTCTGATCTCGCAGCGCAATACCAACGCTTGCTGCCTGTGAAAGCGCAGCTTGGTGAACGTTTGTGGGTTGCGAGTTCCTGCTCACTGCTGCACAGTCCGGTGGATTTAGATCTTGAGCCAGCCTTAAATGAAGAAGTACGCAGTTGGTTGGCGTTTGCCAAGCAGAAAGTGTCGGAAGTGGTACTGCTTGGCCGCGCCTTGGACGGAAACGAGGACGCGATTGCGCAATGCGTTGTGTATAGCCAACCAATTCAAGCGCGAAAGTCAGCAAGTCATGTTCATAAGCCGCAGGTACAAGCCCGTGTGAATGCGATTTCGCCCGCGTTTGCCAAGCGCAGTGCCCCTTATGCGCAGCGAGCCGCACATCAGGCCGAAGTACTAAAACTGCCGCTGTTGCCAACCACCACAATAGGATCTTTTCCGCAAACGGCCGAGATCCGGGTTCAGCGCAGTGCCTACCGCGCAGGCCAGTTGTCGCAGGTCGAGTACACACAGGCGTTGAAAGAGCACATTGCCGATGCCGTGAAACGACAGGAGGCGTTGGATCTAGACGTGTTGGTGCATGGCGAAGCGGAGCGCAACGATATGGTGGAATATTTTGCTGAAAACTTAGCTGGCTTTCAAACCACTCAGTTTGGCTGGGTACAAAGCTACGGTTCGCGCTGCGTGAAACCAGCCATCGTGGTTGCGGACATTGAGCGTGAACAACCCATTACGGTTGAGTGGTCCAAGTACGCGCAATCACTGACTTCAAAACATATGAAGGGTATGCTCACCGGTCCAGTGACGATTTTGTGTTGGACTTTCCCCCGTGAGGACATCTCACGTAAAGCGATCGCCCAACAACTCGCACTGGCACTGCGTGACGAGGTCACAGACCTACAGCAAGCAGGGATCAACATCATTCAGATTGATGAGCCAGCGATTCGCGAAGGACTGCCATTGAAGAAGCGCGATCATCAAGCCTATCTTGACTGGGCGGTAGAGTCATTTCGCATTGCGGCGGGCAGTGCCAAGCCAGAAACGCAGATCCATACCCATATGTGTTACAGCGAGTTCAACGAAATCATTGAATCGGTCGCAGCACTGGATGCCGATGTCATCACCATTGAAACCTCGCGTTCAAATATGGAGCTGCTTAAAGCGTTTGAAGAGTTTAACTATCCCAATGAAATTGGCCCGGGTGTGTATGACATTCACTCACCGAACATTCCGACAGAGGAGTGGATTGTGGATTTAATCCAAAAAGCGGCGCAGAAAATTCCGCTCGAGCGTTTGTGGGTGAACCCAGATTGCGGTTTGAAAACGCGCAGCTGGCCTGAAACCGAAGCGGCATTGGCGAATCTCGTTGCGGCGGCGAAAACATTGCGCAAAGCACTCACAGAAGTATAGCGCTAAAAAGAAAAGGGGTTGAGTGAGTCAACCCCTGTCAGTTTCCGTTGGTATAAAGCTTATTTTGCCGCGCAGGTTTGTGCAGTAACCAGTTGGTCTGCGACCAATTGACCGCGGGAGTTACGGATCTTGATACGATAGGCTAAGCCTAACTCTAATTGGCTGCGAATTTCGTCGCTGTTGCAGTAACTTTGAATGCTATTTGCCAACACTTGCTCGGTCGGCTTAGCCCCTTGCGCGTCGCTGTTGTAAATCATCATCATCTCGATCACGCTTTTGTTGGCTGAAATACGCATAACTTTGAGTGGGCCATGTTCTAGCGGTAACCCCGCCGACAGCATGCCAGCACGATTTGAAGCCATCAGTTCCAATTGACGTTCTCGCTCATCATTTGAAGAGCAGCCTGCTAACGCAGAGAAAACGAGAGCAGCGCAGATAATTTTCTTAAACATTTAGAAGACTTTTTTGAATGGTTTGACTATGACATTAGCATACACGCCGGCTTCGATGTACGGATCAGCATCTGCCCAGGATTGTGCTTCTTGCAGTGAGGCAAATTCCGCAATCACGGTTGAACCAGTAAACCCAGCTTCACCGGGGTTCTCAGAGTCAATAGCGGGCATTGGTCCAGCGGTGAGCAAGCGTCCTTCATCTTGAAGCTGTTGTAAGCGGGCCAGATGTTGCGGACGAACACTTAAGCGTTTTTCTAATGAATTTTCTACATCCTGAGAAAAAATAACGTACCACATGGTTGATTCCTTCCGTATTTCAAGGTGAATTTGCGCTTAATCTACCGCAGTTTGCTTGGCCCAGACAGAGAAATTCGACGTTTTGTGAAACGGTGCGACAATTCTAGCCTCTTAACGCACGGGGCGCGGTTTGCCCTCGCCGTCAATCGCCACGTAGTTGAAAGTGGCATTGCATACCATGAAGCGATCTTCCACACCGTGGTCACGGATTGGTTTGACCCACAATTCGAGATCAATCGACATTGAGGTGCGACCAATTTTGGTGCACTCACCATAGCAACACACCACATCTCCGACTTTGACTGGTTTTTTGAAAATGATATCGGAGACCGATACGGTAACAATTCGCCCAGAAGAGATCTCTTTGGCGAGAATACCGCCTGCAAGATCGAGCTGTGACATGATCCAGCCACCAAAAATATCACCATTCGCGTTGGTATCTGCTGGCATTGCAAGGGTTCTTAGCAGTAGTTGACCCTTTGGAGAGTTGTATTTCTGACTCATTTCGACATCCGCAACAAACGAAACAGCGACCAAACGGGTCGCTGTAAGAATAAGTGGCGATTATAGCAAATAATCAGGATTATTCATCGCTTGTGACATCCGATGACTGGCTTTTATCCTCTTTTGGCATCTGCTTATAGATGTAAACACCAGTCAGTACGGTGAAGCTCAGTGTCGCAGCTAAAAGACCAAACACTTTAAAGTTGACCCAAACATCCAGTGGTAGTTCGTAAGCAACGTAAACGTTGAGGCCAGCACAAAAGGAGAAGAAGGCAACCCATGCCCAGTTGATGTTATTCCACACGCGATCAGGCAAAGTGAGCTCTTTGCCAAGCATGCCTTTGATCGCTGACTTACCGATAGCGTGACTAACGGCTAAGCCGATGGCAAACACAACGTAAACAATGGTGACTTTCCATTTAATGAAGTTGTCGTCGTGCAAGAAAATGGTCATACCGCCAAAGACGGCCACCATAAGAAAAGTGATCAACTGCATCTTTTCGACTTTCTTGTACAGCACGTAAGTAACAACCACTTGCAGCGCGGTTGCGGCAATCAGAGCACCAGTCGCGGTATAGATGTCGTACATCTTATAAAGGGCAAAAAAGATAATCAGTGGAATAAAATCAAGAATTTGCTTCATGAGGCAAAGAATTTCCTATTTATTGAATTGTCCACAGTCTATCTAAAACTCACTCAATGTGAAGAGGTCGAGACAAATGGATACAAAATTGGTTACGCAAACCGCGCGTCGGCGGCTTGCGAGTATGAAAGGGAATGCGCCATGGTTGCTTAGTTGTAGTAAGCCCCCGATTGATATTCGCTGATGACTTGTTTCATATCGGCTAAGTAGCCTTCACTACGCAAGTTATCGACGGTGTCGCGCAGCTCTTCATCGGTCATGGCAAAACAGGTAGATTTGCCCGTAGTGAGGTTGAGGTAGTGGTGGTATTCATCTTCGCTGAAGTGGCCGAAGCGGTCTAAAAGCAGTGCTTTATAACCATGATGAATCAAACCGTAGTAAGTGCGTCTGTGTAAGCTCATGACAAAAACCCTCATGTTCGCTTGAAGAGGCCAATAGTAAAACTTTTGACATCTCTTAGAGTGAGAAGTTCAAGCAATAGTAATGCCAGTCTTTATCGCTGTGCGGCGAAATAAAAAGGAGCGGCAAATGCCACTCCTTCATTCTTTCTCTTTGCAATCGGCAAATTACGCTTCTTGCTTTTGCATTTCCGCTTCGCTGGCTTCTTCTTCGATCAGCGCATCAACGATAACGGCACAAGCGGCATCGCCAGTGATGTTCAGTGCGGTGCGGATCATATCGAAGATACGGTCAAGAGCGAACAACAGTGGCAGACCTTCGATTGGAATACCAGCCGCCAGCAAAACCGCCACAACAAGGAAAGATGGCCCAGGTACGCCCGCTTGACCAACGGCGCCTAGGGTCGAAGTAATAATGATCGCAATGTATGCGCCCATGCCAAGATCGATGTTAAACAGCTGTGCAAAGAAGATAGCGACTAAACCGTAGTAAATCGCATTGCCAGACATGTTGATGGTTGCACCCAGCGGCAGAACGAATGAGGCGGTTGAGTTACGCACGCCAAGTTCTTTTTCTACTGTGTCCATGGTGACAGGCAGTGTTGCCATTGATGACGCGGTAGACAGTGCCACGGCTTGCGGTTTTTTCATCGCTAGAATGAATTTTTTCGCCGAGGTTTTAGTAAACAGTTGGATCATCAGCGGGTAAGCGACGAAGCCGAAGATCAGGATAGCAGCAACGTACACCACGAACAGTTTGAACACCACCATGAGTGCGCCAAAGCCGAATGTCCCGACCGCTTCCGCCATCAGACCAAACACGCCAATAGGAGCAATGATCATCACTTTGTTGATCATCCACACCATAGCGTCAACGATGCAGTTTACGCCGTTGATGATAGGTTCCCGTTTTGCTTTAGGCTGCTTAGCGATTGCGATGCCAAAGAACATGCAAAAGACAAGGATCTGTAGAATGTTGGCTTCGTTGAGTGATTGGAAAACGTTGGTTGGGATCATACCAGTAACGGTTGCCCAGAAAGTAGGGAGTTCACCTTTAGAAGCGTATTCGGCCGAGAACATGCTCTCGATGCCTGAAACGTCGATACCTGCACCAGGTTGGAAAACTTCGCCCATCACTAACGCTAGTGCAACGGCAAGTGCAGAGGTGATACCAAAGTAGCTTAAGGTCACCAAGCCCACTTTTCCTGCTGATTGGCTGTTACCAAGACCAGCTGCGCCAGAAATCAGAGCCACCGCCACCAGAGGGATAACCAGCATCTTGATCAAGTTGATGAAAATAGCACCCAATGGAGCAAAAGCTGACGCGCTGTCACCCATGAAGGCACCAACGGTAGTACCTGCAATCATGGCGATGACAACTTGTACGCCAATGTTGTTTAGCAAACTCTTTTCTTTTAACACTTCCATAACCTCTGTGCTAACAAAATTTAAAATTCCAGTGTTACCCTCTGAACAAAAAGTATTCTTTGGATAAATATTTCGAGAAGCTTTTTACACGTTAATTTCACATTTATCAAGATGAGTCATTTTTAAATGTTGCGTTTAACGACAACTTTATTGATTAGTGACAACTTTTTGACCAATAGCAAACGTTTGCTATTGGCAGAGTCTATAAAATTGGCGGATTTTATTGAGGATTTGCTGTTTATTGCTGAGTGGGAGTGGCGGTGGTGAATGTTAAGAGAAAGATCGATTTCTTACCGAAAATAAGAAATCGATCCCATAGAAGTTGACGTGTCTAACACGTCATTTTTGCGTTGCAGATTTCATTGTTGAAACAAAAGTGCTGAGTTTATTTAACATCTCGTCGGGGGTGGACACGTTAGCCTCAATGATTTTGACCACAGCAGAGCCGGAAATTGCCCCCGCAGCACCAGCATCAATTGCTTGTTTGACTTGCGCGGGCTCAGAAATGCCAAATCCGAGTAGGGCTGGCGGCGCGTTGAACTGGGTCAGTTTCGCCAGCATGTCACCGACAGGCATATTTGCTTTGGTTTCTGCCCCGGTAACACCTGCACGTGAGAGTAAGTAGGTGTAGCCGCCACCCAATTTTGCCACCTCTTGGAGCGTTTCATCACTGGCCGTGGGCGGTGCGATGAAAATCGGATGCACGCCAAATTTTTTTGCAGCGGCAACGAACTCGGCGCTTTCGTTGGTGGGCACATCGGCAATCAGTACAGAATCAATGCCTGCCTTGGCACAGCGTTGATAGAAATCTTCAATCCCTCGCGAGTACACCAGATTGGCGTACATCAGCAGGCCAATTGGCAACTGTGGATACTGGGCGCGGATTTCGGCAATCAGGTCGAAGCAGATGTCTGGCGTCGTGCCTGAGTCCAATGCACGGATATTCGCCCCTTGGATGGTTGGGCCGTCGGCCAATGGATCGGAGAAGGGAATGCCCAGCTCTAAAGCGTCTGCACCTGCTTCGACTAAGGTCTGCATGATGTGCAGTGACTGTTCAGGATTGGGATCGCAAACCGTTACGAACGGAACAAATGCGCCTTGTTGTTTCTCTGCCAGACGCTCGAACATGGCTTGATAACGGTCCATCAGATCGCTCCTTTTTCTTCTAAAATTGCGTGTACAGTAAAGATGTCTTTATCGCCGCGACCCGACAGGTTAACGACCAGCAGTTGCTCTTTGTCAGGATTGTTGCGCGCCATTTTCAGAGCATGAGCGAGTGCGTGAGAAGACTCTAGGGCGGGAATGATCCCTTCGCTGCGAGCCAACTCTTGGAACGCATCGAGTGCTTCATCGTCGGTAATGCTGTCGTACTCGGCGCGGCCAATGGCGTTGAGATGCGCATGTTGAGGGCCAACCGACGGGAAATCGAGGCCAGCAGAGACAGAGTAAGACTCCTCCACTTGGCCGTTTTCATCTTGCATAAGTGGTGCTTTCATGCCAAAGAAGATCCCGGTTTTGCCATGTTTGAGCGGCGCGCCGTGTTGGTCGGTATCGATGCCTTTGCCCGCCGGCTCAACACCAATCAAACGTACCGACTCTTCTTCGATAAAATCAGCAAACATACCGATGGCGTTGGAGCCGCCGCCCACACAGGCAATCACCGCGTCAGGCAAGCGACCTTCTCGCGCGAGGATCTGGTTTTTGGTCTCTTCGCCAATCATACGTTGAAACTCACGCACTATGGTTGGGAATGGGTGAGGACCCGCCGCTGTGCCGAGAAGGTAATGCGCGGTCTCATAGCTGCCGGACCAGTCGCGTAGCGCTTCGTTACAGGCGTCTTTTAACGTGGCGGAGCCAGAGTGCACCGGAATCACTTCGGCGCCCATCAATTTCATTCGAAACACGTTCGGGCTTTGGCGCTCCACATCTTTTGCACCCATGTAAACGCGGCATTTTAGGCCAAGCAGTGCGCAGGCCAATGCCGTTGCCACGCCGTGTTGGCCTGCGCCAGTTTCTGCGATGATTTCGTGTTTGCCCATGCGTTTGGCAAGCAGCGCTTGGCCGAGCACTTGGTTGGTTTTGTGCGCGCCGCCATGCAGCAGATCTTCGCGCTTGAGATAGAGTTTGGTTTTGGTGCCTTTGGTAAGGTTGCGCGTTAAGGTCAGTGCGGTTGGGCGGCCTGCATACTCTTGCAGCAAGCCCATAAACTCACTGCGAAACGCATCGTCTTCTTGCGCATCAATGAAAGCCTGTTCAAGCTGCTCTAACGCTGGGACCAGAATCTGCGGAACGTACTGACCGCCGTATTCGCCAAAGTAGGCATTCAGTTTTGCCATGGTTTTCATCCTTCTCGTCAATTTTTAGTAGTTGCGGATCGCAGCAAACGCTTGTTGCAACTTCTGTGTATCTTTTTTACCCGGTGCGCTTTCGACCCCGGAGTTGAAATCCAATCCTAGACAGCCGAGTGAAGCCGCTTGCTTTGCATTGTCTGCGTTCAAGCCACCCGCGAGCATCACCTTGCTCGGGTCGCCGATTAAGCTCCAGTCGAAGGCTTTGCCTGTGCCACCGCTTTGGTTGCCGACTTGGGCATCGAGAAGATGTCTGTCGACATGTTGGGTGAGGCGCTGCGGAGCGTGATCGGTCACGCCGTAGGCTTTCCAAATCGCGATATGCTCGGCGAGTAGGCTACGCAACTGCGTCACATAGTGTTGATCTTCTTCGCCATGCAGCTGCACTGCGGCAAGAACGAGTGAATTGGCGGTTTGCGCCACAAATTCAAGCGATTGATTTTGAAAAACGCCGACGTAGTGCAGCGGCGCGCCACTCATTACTAAGCGTGCGCTGTCGGTATCTACCACACGTTTTGATTGCTCAGCGAAAATCAGCCCGCCAAACACGGCCCCCGCATGGTACGCTTTGGCTGCGTCGTCGGGTCGAGTCAGACCACACACTTTATTCTCACCTAGCGTTACTTTGCGCACCGCCAGTTCAAGATTTTCCTCGGCCATTAGCGAGCTGCCAATTAAGAAACCATCGGCAAACTGAGCCAGGTCGCGCACTTGCTGGTGGGTGTAGATCCCCGATTCAGAGATGACAACAGCATTGGGCGCCAGTTTGCGCAGGGTAGGCGCGAGTAATTTGGTGCGATTCAGATCGGTGGTCAAATCACGCAAGTTACGGTTGTTGATGCCAATGACTCTTGCCCCTAAGTTGACCGCGCGGGCTAACTCTTCCTCATTGCTGATTTCGGTCAGCACGCCCATATTGAGCCGGTGGGCAAGGTTTGCCAGCGTTTGGTACTGCTCATCGTCCAAAACGGACAACATCAGCAAAATTGCATCCGCTTGGTAGTGTCGTGCCAGCATGACCTGATACGGGTCGACCATAAAATCTTTACACAGTACGGGCTGTTTCACTTGCTTGCGTACTTGCGGCAGGAAGTCAAAACTCCCTTGGAAATATTTCTCATCGGTCAGGACGGAAATAGCGTCTGCATGTCGGTTATACACCGAGGCGATGTAATCCAAATCAAACTCTTGACGAATAAGCCCTTTCGATGGAGATGCCTTTTTGCACTCAGTGATGAACACCGTTTTGCCCGTGGACAGTGCTTGATAAAAGCTGCGATCGGAAGGGATGAGATCCGCTTCGAAGGTATTTAAAGGTTGCTGCTGTTTACGTAAAGCAACCCATTGATATTTATCGCGTACAATCTTTGCCAGCACTTCGGCCATTTGCGCTTCTTGCACCGATACGTGCTCGGACAGTTTTTCGCTCATCTCTTTTCCTTTCAGGCGTGTGCCGCGAGTTGTTCAACCAGTTGGTAGGCTTTACCAGAGTTCATCACTTCAATCGCTTGCTGAGTGTTAGCTTTGAGATCTTCATGACCAAACAGGCGCATCAGCAGTGCGACGTTAACCGCGACGGCACCAAGTTGCGCTTCGCTCCCTTTGCCTGTCAAGAGGTGCGTGATGATGGCGCGGTTTTCTTGCGGATCGCCGCCCTTAATCGCTTCAAGCGGGTGCGTTTGCAGGCCAAAATCGGCGGGCGTGAGGGTGTACTCATGGATTTCGCCATCTTTGATTTCCGCAACCGTGGTTTCGCCGTGGATCGCCACTTCATCTAACCCGCTACCATGTACCACCGCCGCGCGCTTCATGCCCATTTTCAACATGGTTTGTGCAATCGGCTTGACTAGCTCTTGGCTGTAGACGCCCATCAGTTCGATGTTGGGCCGCGCCGGATTAATCAGTGGGCCGAGGATATTGAAAATCGTTCGGGTTTTCATGGTTTGGCGCACAGGCATCGCATGGCGGACACCGCTGTGATACTGCGGCGCGAACAAAAAGGCGACGCCAATCTCATCCATCGCTCGGCGGGTATCTTCGGCGCTCATCGCCAAATTGATACCAAACGAGTCAAGCAGATCGGAAGAGCCCGATTTGCTCGACACACTGCGGTTGCCGTGTTTGGCAATTTTCAGCCCGCATGCCGCGGCGACAAACGCGGCTGTGGTGGAGATGTTGATGGTGTTGTGCCCATCGCCACCAGTGCCGACGATATCAGCAAAGTCGTAATCTGGACGAGGGAAAGGGTTAGCGTTGGCCAATAAGGCTTTTGCAGCGCCAGCGATCTCATCGGGCGTTTCGCCTTTGATTTTTAATGCGGTGAGCGCTGATGCCATCAAAATCGGGTCCAACTCACCGCGAATAATAGTGTCAAACAGCTGCTGGCTCTCTTGCTCGTTCAGCGACTGCTGCCCATAAAGTTTGTTGATGATAGTTTGCATAATGGTCTCTCCCTGTCCTTACGCTAGCGCCCAGTCAATGGCATTGGCGAGCAGTGTCGCACCGTATGTGGTCATGATCGATTCTGGGTGAAATTGAAAGCCGCACACCTTGTCTTGCTCATTCACTACCGACATGACCAAGCCGTCCACTTCCGCGGTGACAGTCAAGCTCTCGGGCACTTTTGTCGCGACTAAAGAGTGGTAGCGAGCAATCGCGAGAGGCGAAGGCAAAGTAGAATAAATCGCGTGGCCTTGGTGCGCCATCATCGACACTTTGCCGTGAATAATTTCACCCGCACCAGCAACGGTACCGCCATACGCCTCGACGATGGCCTGATGACCAAGACAGATGCCAATCACCGGCACTTTGCCCTTCACGCGTTGAATCAGCTCCGGCATCGAGCCCGCTTCTGACGGAGCGCCCGGACCCGGTGAGAGAAGCACCACAGGTTGTTCGAGCTTGGCAATGGCTTGCTCAATCACCTTCGCAGGGATGTGGTTACGGTAAATGGTTACCTTATGGCCAAGTGAGCGAAACTGATCCACTAGGTTGTAGGTGAACGAATCGAAGTTGTCGATAAAAACGATGTCAGCCATGTCCGTTACTCCTTATGTGCTTTCTGGATGGCAGAAATAACGGCCTGCGCCTTGCCGCGTGTCTCATCGGCTTCGGCTTGTGGATCGGAGTCAAACACCACCCCTGCGCCCGCTTGCACTTGAGCGATGCCGTTTTCGACGTAAGCTGAGCGGATCACGATGCAGGTGTCCAAGGTACCTTCACCCGTTAGGTAACCGACCGCACCGCCGTAACTGCCACGACGCGCGCCTTCCACATCGCGGATAAGCTGCATCGCGCGGATTTTTGGCGCGCCAGTCAGGGTGCCCATGTTCATGCAAGCTTGGTAGGCGTGCAGCGCATCCAGATCGGCGCGAAGTTGTCCTACCACGCGTGAGACCAAATGCATCACATGGCTGTAACGGTCAACTTTGAGTAAATCGGCAACATGGCGAGTGCCCGCTTGTGAGATTCGTGCGACGTCATTGCGCGCAAGATCCACCAGCATCATATGCTCGGCGTTCTCTTTTTTGTCGGTGCGCAATTCCAGCTCGATACGACTGTCGAGATCAAAATCAATCTCACCATTGGCTCGTTTGCCGCGACGGCGGGTCCCCGCAATCGGATAGATTTCCACTTGGTTGGTGTCGGTTTCGTATTTCAGTGCGCTTTCTGGTGATGCGCCAAATAAAGTAAACAACTCATCTTGCATGTAGAACATGTAAGGGCTTGGGTTACTCAGCTTCAACTCTTTATACGCTGCCAGCGGCGAAGGGCAGGGGAGCGTAAAACGGCGTGATGGCACCACTTGGAAGATGTCGCCTTTGACCACGTACTGTTTGAGATCGCGGACGATTTGGCAAAAAGCTTCGTCGCTGACACTCGGAGTGGCATCCACTTGTGCAAGTTTCACCGCTTGAGGCAGAGTTTTTGGATCGGCGCAGAGTGTACTGATTTGCTCAATGCGTGTTTCAAGTACGGATTTTTGCTCACTGTTGGCAAATAGCGTTGCTTGCAGGTGACAGCTTTCCGTTTGGTGATCGACCACCAGCAGTGTCTCTGCGACATAAAATACGTAGTCTGGACATTGGTTCGTGGCGCTGGCGGGGCCCAAAGGTTCAAAATTGGCCACCAGATCGTAAGCAAACAGACCGCCGATAAACAGCGCATGTTTGTCATGACCACCTAAATCAAAGCTGTGCTGAATTAAACGCAGTGCGTCAAAGCTAGACGCTTCGCGCAGACGCGAATCTTCGTCTAAGGTGTCGTCGGATTCGCTGAAGGTTAACGTCAGTGTTTGTCCGTCGAACTGCTGCTTGATATCAGGTTGGATATTCCCCTGTAAATGCGCCAGCAGATGACGACCGTTATCCGTGAGGGCATTGCAGGTGACGGTTTGCCCGTAGCAGACAATACGCACGGCGGAATCGACAATTAACAGACTCTTGAGATCCTGCTTCGAATCAATCTCGGCAGATTCGAGCAACAAGCTGTCCGTCTTGCTTTCGCATAAGGTATGGAACAGACGAGTCGGGTCTTGTGTGTATGGGACCGATGCCGTAATCACATCTAACTTGCCCAAGGTTTTGATCTTAATGGCCTTGTTCACAAGACCTCCTTATTATTTCAAATCTGTTCTAGCTTCCTGCTGTACATACTCGCACAAAGCAAACGTTCGCCCAACGTACAATTTAGTCAATCTGGTGAATATTTAATCGCTTGAACGTGAGTTATACAACAAAACAAAAAGCCCGCTGTTTAGGCGGGCTTCGTATCATGAGTGTCCTGAATTAAAAGTACACGTTTGCCCACCAAGAACTTGTCCAGATGCGCCACCAAGCTAACTCCGCTGCATTCGATTTCTCGTCATGCAGAGCAAGTTTCGCTTTTTGCTTTTGGTTAAGTTCTTGTAACATAGTCGGCCTTACAGTCAGGTACTTTGTATTTGTGTACTAGTTAACTAGTGCAAGGGTAAAAAGTCAACCCCCAAGAAGCAAATATATGAGAATAGATCTACACAGCCATACCACTGCCTCTGATGGCCGACTCACACCAGCGCAGTTGATTGACCGCGCAATCAGCTTTGAGCTGGATGTTTTAGCGGTCACCGATCATGATACTGTGCAAGCGCTGGAGGAGATTCACCGTTATGTGGCGCAGAATCAATTGTCGCTCACTATCATTAACGGCATTGAAATTTCGACCGTGTGGCAAAACAAAGATATCCATATTGTTGGTTTGAATATCGACCCACAAAATGCTCAATTAAGCCAACTGATCGCTCAGCAGCAAGCGCATCGAGTCGCTCGCTCGGAAATGATCGCGCAGCGCCTTGGCAAAGCAACGCGAGAAGGAGTACTTGAAGAGGTCAGAGCCATTGCCGATGGTGCGCCAGTGACTCGCGCCCATTTTGCCAAATGGTTGGTGGATAACGGTTTTGCAAAGAATATGCAGCAGGTGTTTAAAAAATACCTGACACGCAACAATCCCGGTTACGTGCCGCCGAATTGGTGTTCAATGGCTGATGCCATCGGCGCGATCCATGCCGCGGGGGGCCTGGCCGTGCTGGCTCATCCGGGGCGTTATGATCTAACGGCCAAGTGGTTAAAACGGTTGTTGCAAGCGTTTGTCGAGGCCGGTGGGGATGCTATGGAGGTGGCCCAACCACAACAATCGCAACAAGAAAGACGCACGTTGGCTGATTATGCTATACAATACAAACTATTAGCTTCCCAAGGCAGCGATTTTCACTATCCATCCCCGTGGATGGAGTTGGGAAGAAACCTCTGGTTGCCCTCCGGCGTAGAACCAGTTTGGAAAGATTGGGGTTTAGAGTCCGCTCCTTTGGAGCCAGCACAAGCATCCACACTCCAGTCCTATAGAGCCGAGAGGCTCGATAATGAGGAATTACAATGAGCCAGTTTTTTTACGTTCATCCTGAAAACCCCCAGGCTCGCTTGATCAATCAAGCCGTAGCAATCATCCGTAATGGCGGTGTGGTGGTTTACCCGACCGATTCCGGTTATGCACTCGGTTGTCAGTTGGAAAACAAACAAGCGCTGGAGCGAATTTGTCAGATCCGCCGATTGGATGAAAAACATAACTTCACCCTGTTGTGCCGCGATTTGTCGGAGTTGTCGCTGTACGCACGCGTAGACAACACCGCATTTCGTTTACTAAAGAACAACACGCCGGGCGCGTACACTTTTATCTTCAAAGGAACAAAAGAAGTGCCTCGTCGCTTGATGAATGCCAAACGCAAAACGATTGGTATTCGTGTACCAGATAACCGTATCGCCCTCGATCTTTTGGAAGCGATGGGTGAGCCTTTGATGTCAACTTCCCTGATTCTGCCGGGAAATAACTACACCGAGTCGGACCCCGATGAGATCCGCGATAAACTCGAGCATGCCGTAGATGTGATTCTCAACGGCGGTTATCTGGGCGAGCAACCAACCACGGTAATTGACTTTAGCGAAGGTGAGGCGGTTATTGCTCGTCTTGGCGCGGGCGATCCAGCCCCATTTGAGTAAGCCAAAACGAGAAAAATCTGTTTAAGATAAAGGAGCCGAGTGCTCCTTTTTTATTAATATTCATCAAGTTGTTGCTATAAAGTTAACTCTCACCATCGACAGTGCTAATGGGTGATTTTTAGCGAGAATTTTTCCATGATTCGCCCGATGACGAGGGGCGGAGATCTTACATTGCGGATTTATTTCCCGTATAATTGCCGCCCCCGATTCCGAGCTTCGGGTAGATAACTAAGTCTGGTCTATGCTTGGTATGACTACGACGTCTGAGAAGACGACACATAGGTAGATAAATGAACGAAAAATTACAGAAAGTTTTAGCGCGAGCCGGTCACGGTTCACGTCGCGAATTGGAAGCATTAATCAAATCAGGACGTGTAAGTGTAAATGGTGTAGTGGCGAAACTGGGTGAGCGACTGGAAGACGAAAATGCGGTTGTGCGCATCGATGGTCACGTTGTGTCGGTTAAGGCACAAGAGGAAGTGATCTGTCGAGTGCTGGCGTATTACAAGCCAGAAGGAGAGCTCTGTACCCGTCACGATCCAGAAGGTCGTCGTACTGTATTTGACCGTCTACCTAAGATCCGCGGTTCACGTTGGATTTCTGTCGGTCGATTGGACGCGAACACATCCGGTCTGCTGCTGTTTACTACCGACGGTGAATTAGCGAATCGTCTGATGCATCCAAGCCGCCAAGTTGAGCGTGAATACCTAGTTCGAGTGTTTGGTGAAGTGAACGAGCACAAAGTACGCAACTTGGTCAATGGGGTACAACTGGAAGATGGCCTCGCTCGCTTTGAAGACGTTGTCTACACTGGCGGTGAAGGAATGAACCACACCTTCTATGTGGTGATCAACGAAGGTCGTAATCGTGAAGTTCGTCGTCTGTGGGAATCACAAGATTGTACGGTAAGCCGTCTGAAACGCGTGCGCTACGGTGACATCTATCTGGATAAGAAATTGCCCCGCGGTGGTTGGATGGAGCTGGAGCTGAAAGACGTCAACTATCTGCGCGAACTGGTTGAACTGCGTCCAGAAAAAGAGACGATGATTGAACTGAACAGCTCATCGCGTAAACGTGACCGTGCCCGCAGCCAAAAAATCCGTCGTGCGGTGAAGCGTCATGAAGAGCGAGTGAGTACACCAAAAGGTCGCAGCAATAATCCGTCACGTCGCAAGCCCGCGACTAACAAGGCGGGTAGTGCAAACACGCCAAGCGCACGTCCATCTCGCAGCAATACTCAGCGCTAAGTGCTTAAAAGTGATAGCAAAATAGATAATAAAAAGGCTTGCCAGTGGCAAGCCTTTTTTATCGCGGTTAATCGCGTTTCCACAGAATGTGGCAGAATTTCTGATCGGGATCTCGGCTAATCAGCATTCTGGCGAACACATCGTCTAAGACATCGTTCTCTTCGTTGACTAAACCGATCAGCACTTCGGCGTAGACTTCGTCATCAACATCAAAGCCAACGTGGGAAGGCCAATCGCTCGCGACATCAACCAGCTCCGCCGCACCACGCTCATCGAACTGTGCGGTGAACAGGATCACGTCAGCTGGCTCCAAGTTATCTGGCGCCATTTCTAGAAAGATATCGTACGCGGCATCAATCGCATCATCGTAAGAGATCAGATCCGTCATGCTTACGCTCGGCTCATGTATTTGCGTTCTGCGGTGTTGATGATCACACGATCACCAGTCGCAATGTACTCTGGCACCTGTACAATAAGGCCAGTGCTGAGACGAGCCGGTTTGGTACGAGCAGAGGCAGAAGCGCCCTTGATCGATGGGTCGGTCTCTTCAATAACCAACTCAACAGAAGAAGGCAGCTCTAGGCCTACCGCGTCGCCGTTGACGAGTATTACGTGGATGCCTTGAGTTTCTTCGTTAATGAACAGCAGATCGTCTTCAACGTCAGCGTGTTTGAACACGTACTGAGAGTAGTCGCCGTTGTCCATGAAGATGTAGTCATCGCCATCGATATAAGAGAAAGAAACCGCGTGTTTGTTCATTTCAACGGTTTCTACCACGTCGTCTGACTTGTAACGCTCTTCTACGCGAGCACCAGTTGTTAGGTCTGTACAACGCATTTTATAGATTTTTGAACCGCCACGGCCACCAGGGGTTGTCACTTCAATATCTTTAACTAGAAGAGTCTTGCCGTTAGATTCGATTGCAAAACCTTTCTTAATTTCACTTGCCTTTGGCATATCTGTTCCTATTGCGTTTTTTAAGAGTTACTCAAAATCGCTGAATTATATACTCAACTCCTGCTAACTTGCGAGTACCAAGAAAAATTACTTCATCACGCGGTTTTTGCTCTGAATCGCGCTTAGCTTTGGCGACGTTGTATTGCGCTTGATTCCGTGGGCTAACTGGGCGAAGATTGCCTAAACATCATAATTATCAAGAATCTAAACTGGTTATGACCTTACCTGTAATCGATCCCAAAACACCTTTTCAACCTGAATTTCAACCAGTTATCAATGATGTATTGATGTGTCTTAAAGGTGGTCTCGGAGAAAATCTGCACAGTGTTTATGTTTACGGCAGTGTGGCACGCAAAACAGCCATCGCAGGTTTGTCTAATTTGGATCTTGTGGTAGTGACTCACCGCCCATTTACGGAAAGTCGTGCCACGGTTCTTAATACCCTAAAATGGCGTGTGCAAAAGGGCTTTCCTCAAGTGATTGGCGTGGCGGTAAAAACCGCTGAAGTGAAAGATATTGCGTCACTTGATAGCCTGTTCACTTGGGGTTTTATGCTTAAACATTGCTGTGTCTGCGTTTATGGTGATGATTTAGCAGAGTGTTTTGGTGAGTACGTTCCGAGCTGGGAAATTGCCAAACACTGGAATATGGATGTAGAAGACTGGCTGGCGGTCTATCGCAATAAAATTGTCCGCGCCAATACGCCTGAACTGTTGGTGACAAATCAGAAAATCATCGCTAAGAAGCTGCTGCGAGCCAGCTATTCGCTGATCATGCATAAAGACCAACAATGGTTTGATGATCCGATCGAGTGTGGAAAGCACTTTGTGCAGTATCATCCGGAAAAATCGGTTGAGATCCGTCGTCTGATGATTTTGCTGTCTGGCAAACTGATAGAAAAGCGTTCGGTGATTGGTTTGTTAGACAGTTTTGGCGATTGGCTTGTGAAGCACTATCAGAAAACTGAATTTAAAATCGGCTAATTGATCGCATTGTCATTAGAGTCGATACCGACTCATCCTGCTTGTGCTAACTTTAATTGGTAAAAGACAATTTTCAGGTGAGCATATGGATAAGCAAGCGGCTGCGCCATTGTATTGGCTCGGATCTGGTTTGAAAAAACGGCTTAAGTCGCTCTCACTATCCTTATTGGCGGTTAGAGAGGGAATGATTTGGCTGATCCCATGCCTGATGCTTTCTGCGTTTGCCCTTTTTTTGGCCAGCATTGGCGAGTTTTTTAGCGGAGGTCGAAGCTGGTGGATCGTCACCCTTTACGACATTCATAACGCTATCGCGACTTTTTTTCCCTACTTGATGACCGCGACAATTTCTTACGTCTTGGCAATGCAATGGAAGCTTGCTCGCCCACCGATGGCGTTGTTATCCATGTTGTTTCTTTTGATTGTCAGCCAAATTGTGCCTGAAGAGCGCACAATGCAGATGTTTCATATTGTCATTGCTATTATTACGCCGCTTTATGCCGTGCCGATCTTAGCCCGTTTGCAACATGTGCCACAGCTGCGTATTACCTCTTCTGAAAGCGGTGGCAAACTGGTTAAGGAGTCACTTAACTTAGTTTTTCCCTCCTTAATCACAGCGGCCATTGTACTCATCATCAATTATCTACTTTTTAGCTTACTGAATGTGAGTATCAGTTTTCAGTCGATAGGTCTTGACTATGCGAATGAGCCGTATCAGTTCGGTGTGCTATTCAGTGCACTCAATTCAGTGTTGTGGTTTTTAGGCATCCACGGGTATTACTCGCTGCTGCCGATGGTGGATCTGCTTCAGCAAGCCAGCCAACTCAACTATTCAACTTTTGTTGCAGGGGGAACCGGTCAGTACGTGATGAATTTGTCGCTGATGGGGACGTTCGTCTTTATCGGAGGCAGTGGAGCAACATTGTCACTGGTGATTGCCTTGTTGTTGTTTTCCAAACAAAAAAGTCACCGACTTATCGCTCTCGCATCGATACCTATTGGGCTGATTAATGTGAATGAGATTTTGCTCTTTGGTCTGCCAATTATCTTGAATCCAAGGCTGTTTTTGCCCTTTTTGATCACGCCGGTGGTGAATGTGGTTGTTAGCCTGCTTGCGGTTGAAAGCGGTTTTATTGCTGTGCCTAGCGCCAGTGTTCCGTTTAATGCCCCGATTCTGGTGAATGCATGGCTGGCGACGTCCGGAGATGTCAATGGTATGTTGCTACAGCTGTTGAATATTCTGACGGGAGTGGCGATTTACTATCCAGCGGTACGAAGCCTGAATCGGTTGTACAGTAACCAAGCGATCAAAATTCATTTCCTCGACACAGTGTATGTGCGCCGCCAAGAAGAAGCGGAAACACTTAAAGAGGATCCTATTGCGACTGCCAATGACAGAGCGCGTCGTGCTCGAGAAATTGAGAAAAAATTGGAACACATTGGCAGTAAAGAATTTTGCGTAGAGTACCAACCGCAAGTATCGGCGGAAAATGGTCGTGTGGTCGGTTGTGAAGCGTTAATTCGGGCAACAGAGCCCGATGGTACATTGATTTATCCTGGCGCTTTTCTTCCTTGGCTCGAGGTGGCGGGGTTAATGAAAGAGGTGGATCTATGGGTGCTGAAAAAAGTGGTTTCTGACATCCAGCAATGGAATCGCAATGAAATTTATATCCCAGTGAGTATTAATATCACCCCCGAATTTTTGGTTGACCAAGAGTATATGGAAAAGTTGGAGTACATCATTGCGCCTGTGGCGTCACAAGTCCATATCGAAATCACCGAAGAAACACTATTGGTTGACGAGCAAATGCTGGCGATCTCGTTCAACCGTTTGCATCAGTTAGGCGTGGAGATATCGATAGACGACTTTGGTACCGGGTTTTCATCCCTCTCTTATCTCAATCGCTTTGACGTTGACGCTATCAAAATCGACCGATCGTTTGTTTTGGCGTTGGATAATGACAAAGGGAAGAAAGTGTTTATGAGCTTATTGTCGGTTGCTGAGCAGCTCAAATTAAAAGTCGTAGTGGAAGGGGTTGAATCGAAACAGCAGTTAAGCCACATTCCTATCCGCGATCATATTTCGGTGCAAGGATGGTTTTATAGCCGTTCGTTGCAATACGCTGATTTTATTCACTACTGTAAAAAAGCAAATAATATCAAAATCCTGTAGTCTTTTCTGACTAGAATAGCCCTAGCTGTGGCGCAGCGAGTTGGTCAAAATCCATATCGATAAACGGCAGAATCGCATTTGCTACCGGTTTCAACTGTTTGTCGATATAGTGCTGATAATCAATGGCACTCGAGCGATAATCTCTTGGCTCTGGGCCATTGACTGTGATCAGATACTCAATCAACCCCTTGTTCTGATACTGCAAAGGGCGGCCAAAACGAGTATTCATTTCATCGGCAAGACGTGCTGCCCGAACCTGCGGTGGCACATTCTTTTGATATTCATGTAATTTACGTCTTAACCGTTTTTGGTAGACCAAATCGTGGTCAAAATCACCATTTTGTGTTTGTTCTACGGTGTGGCGAATATAGTCAGTCGGATCTTCGCCATGGAATATCATCATATAGAGCTGCTGCTGGAACTTTTGTGCCAGTGGCGTCCAATCTGTACGTGCACTCTCTAGCCCTTTGAATACAATACTTTCGTTTTTTCCTTCACTGATCAGCCCTGCGTAGCGCTTTTTCGAGCCCGTTTCCGCGCCCCGAATGGTTGGCATGAGAAACTTGCGATAATGGGTTTCATATTCCAACTCCAAAATCGAAGTGAGGTTGAATTCTTGCTGCAAATGCCGTTTCCACCACAGATTGATGTCGCGCACCAGTGACTGGCCAATTGCATCCGCTTCTTGTTGGGTATAAGCGCCATTGAGCGAAACAAAAGTAGAATCGGTATCGCCGTAAATCACCTGATAACCTTTTGCCTCAATCAACTTGCTGGTCTGTTTCATGATCTCGTGACCGCGCATGGTAATGCTAGACGCAAGTCGCGTATCAAAGAAGCGACAACCCGAGGAGCCGAGTACCCCATAAAAGGAGTTCATGATGATTTTAATCGCTTGGGAGAACGCTTTCTCATTGTTCTTTTTCGCCACATCGCGAGCGGCCCAAAGTTGTTCGATCAAGTCAGGCAGAAAATGTTGGCTGCGATGAAACTGCCCCCCGCGAAAACCGGGTACGGCTTGATACACCTCTTTACCCATCTCAAGTCGTAAACCTTCGATAAGGCCAAGAGGATCGATCAAGAAGGAGCGAATAATGGATGGGTATAGACTTTTAAAATCGAGCACCAGTACCGAATCATACAATCCGGGAAGTGAATCCATCACATACCCGCCAGGGCTGGCTACCCAATTCTCTGGTTGAAGATTCGGCGCAACATAACCAGCGCGATGCAATCGTGGCAAATACAAATTAGTAAAGGCGGCCACCGAGCCGCCAACTCGATCCAGCTCTACGCCAGTAAGACGGGAGCGTTCGATGGCAAACTCAAGCAAGTGAGTGTGGGCAAAAATGCGATTCACCAAAACACAGTCTTGTAAGTTGTACCTAGCGAGTGAAGGTTTGTCTTCGCGAAACATGGTGTTAATTTCCGCCATGCGATCGTGGACATTGTGGATGGCTTTGCCTTCACCAAGCAGTTCTTGGGAGACCGATTCCAAAGACCAAGAACGGAAATGGTAGGTGGCCGTTTTGAGTGTATCGATGCCGTCTAGCACCACCCGACCGGGAATGGTGATGAAGCTCTGCTGACTTTGCGTTGAAGAGCGAAAAAAGCTGCTTTGATTGCCTCGGCCCAAGGTGAGCTTTAGTTTGTGCCACTCAGCCCGTTTGTGCAGTAAACGAAAGTCAAAATCAATTACGTTCCAACCGATGATGACATCCGGATCGAACTGTTCAAACCAGTGAATCAGCCGCTCAAGCAACTGCTTTTCGTCATCGACCCACTCAATGGGCGTGTGTGAATCTTGAGCTTGGCCAATCATGATCACTCGGCTATCCATTGGACTGTCGAGGCCGATAGAGTAGAGGATGCCTTTTTCCGAACATTCAATGTCCAGCGACACCACCGAAAGCGTCGGCACATAGTCACCTTTACGGCATTTGGCCTGTTTGACGCGAACAAACTTCTCCTGTGGTTGAGGCTTGCCGATAAACTCCACCGAGCCTTGAATGAAACGCTCCATCAGAAATCGGTCTGCGAGACGAACATCGGCCTCTAGCACCAGAATATCGTGTTGTTGTAACCAAGCCGCGAGGCTAGTTGACTCTTTGATGGTGGCACAATAGCAGGCCGCCACAGGGCGGTACTCAAAGTTTTTCAGCGGTAGAGGAGTAAGCTGCGCGTGATGCCCGCCCTCCAGAAGCAAGTTTTCGATACGAGGCAGATCACTTTGCAGCACAAAGAAGACGGGTTTTTCACCTTCGATCAGCAGTTGGTAAGGGCCATGTGGCGTGCTCAGCCACAACTCAAGTTGAGTTGTGGCAAACTTATCGCGAGATTGGCGTGTTAGAACGAACCCAGGTGTGGTGGTCAAAATATCTGCCTGTAGATGCTATTGCTCTGCTGATGTTAGCAAAGTCTACAAAAGGTTCAGAACTTTATCGTCAGATAAGCCGTGATTGATGGATAATTGAACATTTACTCTATGATAAACATGATGTAGGTAAAATTACTGAGCATTGGTCACAACTAACAGTCTCCTTTTTAAAACAAAATTGTTAGAGTGGCTCGCTATATTCGCGTCGGCATTGAATAAGTCCTTGCTAAAGTTTGCGATTAGGCACATATTCTTAGCAGGCATTTCTGAGGAAATGCGGTAGTATAGGCAAGCGTACTGATATCCACATTTATGTGGGTGCAGAGCCATTAAATAGTGTGGAGATACAAGTTTGATTAATGTTTTCCTTGTAGATGATCACGAGCTGGTTCGCACAGGGATACGACGTATTATTGAAGACGTCCGTGGAATGAACGTAGCAGGAGAAGCTGATAGCGGTGAGAATGCAGTAAAATGGTGTCGCACGAATCATGCTGATGTCGTTTTAATGGATATGAACATGCCTGGAATTGGCGGCTTGGAAGCAACCAAAAAAATCCTGCGTGTTAATCCGGATGTAAAAATCATCGTCTTGACTGTTCATACGGAAAATCCGTTTCCAACTAAAGTGATGCAAGCCGGGGCTTCTGGCTATTTAACAAAAGGGGCTGGTCCAGATGAAATGGTCAATGCAATCCGCATTGTGAATAGCGGACAGCGTTATATTTCTCCGGAAATCGCACAGCAAATGGCATTGAGCCAGTTTTCGCCAGCCTCTGAAAATCCGTTTAAAGATTTATCAGAGCGTGAGCTGCAAATCATGATGATGATCACTAAGGGACAAAAAGTCACCGACATCTCTGAGCAGTTGAACCTCAGCCCGAAAACGGTCAACAGCTATCGCTACCGTTTGTTTAACAAACTGGATATTAACGGTGACGTTGAATTGACGCACCTTGCCATCCGTCATGGAATGCTGGATACCGAGACTCTCTAGTTGTGACCCTTCCTTTCGACTCGGTATCTTTCCTTAAGACAGTGACTCATCAGCCCGGCGTTTATCGAATGTATAACGCCGACGCTGTGGTGATTTACGTCGGTAAAGCCAAAGATCTTAAAAAACGCCTCTCGAGTTATTTTCGTAAGAAAGTCGACAGTGAGAAAACGCGCGCGTTGGTCAGCAATATTGCTAAGATCGACGTCACGGTCACGCATACAGAAACAGAAGCGCTGATCCTTGAGCACAACTACATCAAGCAATACTTACCTAAATACAATGTGTTGCTGCGTGATGACAAGTCCTATCCTTACATCTATGTGAGTGGTCATAAGCATCCTCGAGTCTCTCTGCATCGTGGCGCGAAAAAACGCAAAGGTGAATATTTTGGACCGTATCCTGACTCCGGAGCGGTAAGAGAAACGCTGCATCTGTTGCAGAAAATTTTCCCGGTGCGTCAGTGTGAAGATACAGTTTATGCTAACCGTACTCGACCATGTTTGATGTATCAGATCGGCCGCTGTGCAGGGCCTTGCGTGAGCAGTGTGATTTCCGATCAAGAGTACGCTGAGCTGGTGAATTATCTTCGCCTGTTTTTACAAGGTAAAGATAATCAGGTACTTGAACTGCTGGTTAGCAAGATGGAAGACGCCAGTGTGGCACTGCGCTTTGAAGATGCTGCTCGTTTTCGCGACCAGATCCAAGCGATTCGTCGAGTGCAAGAGCAGCAATATGTCTCTGAAGACAGTATGGATGATATGGATGTACTGGGTTTTGCCCAAGAAAATGGCATAGCTTGTATCCATATTTTGATGATTCGGCAGGGTAAAGTGCTGGGAAGTCGCAGCCATTTCCCGAAAATTCCACAAAACACCACAGCGCAAGAGGTATTTGATAGCTTCTTAAGCCAGTACTACCTTAGCCACAATGAAGCGCGAACCGTTCCGACGCGCATTATTCTCAATAAGGATCTGGCGGTGGATGTGGCGGCTATTCAGGAAGCGCTCAGTCAGGTTGCCGGGCGTAAAGTTGCTTTTCATGCCAATCCAACTGGGACGCGTAGCCGTTATCTTAAACTGGCGAATACCAATGCGCTGACTGCTATTACCACACAAATCAATCACAAGATGACCATCAACCAACGTTTCAAAGCATTGCGCGAAGTGTTGGGTAAGGAAAATATTCTAAGAATGGAGTGTTTTGATATTTCACACACCATGGGTGAAAGCACCATCGCGTCGTGCGTGGTCTTCAACACCGAAGGGCCCGTCAAGCAAGAGTACCGCCGCTACAATATTAGCGGGATTACCGGTGGCGATGACTATGCTGCGATGGGGCAGGCTTTAGAACGGCGTTATTCGAAGCAACTCGACGTGGAAAAAATCCCTGATGTGATCTTTATCGACGGTGGTAAGGGGCAGTTAAATCGTGCGCACGAGATCATTGAACAGTATTGGGGCGATTGGCCCAAACGACCTGAAATGATAGGAATAGCGAAAGGCGTGACGCGCAAGCCGGGTTTAGAGACCTTAATTACCGTGTCAGGTGAGGAGTTTAACTTGCCAAGTGACGCGCCAGCTTTGCATTTGATTCAGCATATTCGTGATGAAAGTCATAACCACGCGATTGCGGGCCATAGAGCTAAGCGAGGAAAGACGCGTAAAACCAGTGCTCTAGAGGGTATTGAAGGAGTTGGACCGAAACGACGCCAAGCACTGCTGAAGTATATGGGCGGTTTACAAGAGCTTAGACGAGCCACTGTTGAAGAAATCGCCAAAGTTCCGGGGATTAGCCATTCTTTAGCAGAAATTATCTATCAAGCATTGAAACAATAGTGAAAATCCAGCACCATTAACGCGCAAAGTGTAAGAGAATAATAATATGCGTCTAAATATCCCTAACCTCCTGTCATTAATGAGATTATTTCTCATTCCGGTGTTCGTGGTTGTATTCTATCTTCCTTATTCATGGGCACCGTTTGCGGCAGCGATGGTCTTTTGGGTGGCGGGCTTTACCGATTGGCTCGATGGCATGCTGGCGAGAAAATTGGGCCAAACGTCTCGATTCGGCGCATTTATCGATCCGGTCGCAGACAAAGTCTTAGTCGCGACAGCGCTTATCCTGATCACCGAGCATTACCACACGATTTGGGTGACGATTCCGGCAGTCACGATGATTGCGCGAGAAATTATTATTTCTGCCTTACGTGAGTGGATGGCGGAGATTGGTAAGAGGGCAAGTGTTGCCGTCTCTTGGATTGGCAAAGTGAAAACACTGTCACAGATGTTTGCTTTGTGGGTGTTGATTTGGCGCTATGATGACTGGATGATTTGGCTCGGTTATGCAGCGCTCTATATTGCGACATTCTTAACTTACTGGTCGATGGTGCAATACCTGATGGCGGCCAAAGATGACTTACTGAGTGAAGAGAATCACTGAATTTAAGAAAGCGGGCGAAAGCCCGTTTTTTATGTTTGAAAATAGCCATTCTGACCCGTTTAAAGCACATTTGTGGTGAAGTCAAAAGCTCCTTTTTAAAGACTAACTGCCTTTAAAATAAGCAGTTTGCTGTGTTTCGCACACTTTCTGCTCAAACGATTCAAAAAAATAAAAATAGTATTGACTCAGTGAGATGATTGCGTAGAATGCATCCCGTACCCGAGAGAGAGTTATCTCTTAAGGTTTGAAGGCGCGTTGGCAGAGTGGCTATGCAGCGGATTGCAAATCCGTGGACCTCGGTTCGACTCCGGGACGCGCCTCCATTTGCGACACTAGCTCAGTTGGTAGAGCGCAACCTTGCCAAGGTTGAGGTCACGAGTTCGAACCTCGTGTGTCGCTCCAAATTAAAAGATACGGCGAAAGCGGTATTTATAGATGGTGTCTCCATCGCAAAGATTTGCGTGCCCTGGTGGTGAAATCGGTAGACACAAGGGATTTAAAATCCCTCGACTTTCGAGTCGTGCCGGTTCAAGTCCGGCCCGGGGCACCATTAAAAGACAATATGCGACACTAGCTCAGTTGGTAGAGCGCAACCTTGCCAAGGTTGAGGTCACGAGTTCGAACCTCGTGTGTCGCTCCAAACATTAAACCCAGCAGCAATGCTGGGTTTTTTATTTGTCTGTTTTCTGCGATTTATCTCTTCTGAAACATTAACTTGTCGAAGGAAGCGGAAATTTGTTGGTAAAAAGGATTGCCTGTTGCTTTCTAGTTATGATAAATTCGCGCGCAATCTCGGGCAGTAGTCCTGGGGGATACGCGTAGTGACCATTCAGGCTGATTGGGAAACTACGTAGGGTAGGTATCGGCAGAGCCTTTTGTCGATAGACGGGATACTAATGTTGCTTAAGCAGCGGCATGTAAATGGGAAACCCAACGTTGAACTTTTTTAATAATCTCACATTAATCAGCTTCATACTTCCTAAATGCCCTGTATTGCAAAACAGAAGCATTACCGAGCCTTGATTTTTAACACCGACATCTACCATTCGTCGTAATGGTCGCTATTCCGTAACCGTCTTTTTAGACCCAATCGGAAGGCTTGGTCATGTCCCAATCTCGTACTAAAAAGCTACACAGTGCGCAGGGGGCGAGAATCATTTTTTGTTTCAAGGGAAAATGTATGAGCACCGCCTTTGAAGTCGATACTAACGCTATCGCTACAATTTTTTCTTCCCAAGTTCCTGTTGTTGAGGGAACTTACGATTTAACTCCGGATCAAGTCCTGCTTGATCAAGCTGCACACGAGTCTGAAGTGCGTTCATACCCTCGTCGTATCCCAATTGCGATTAAGCAAGCGTTCGGCTGTTTAGTTGAGGATACGCGTGGTCAGATCTTTCTTGACTGTCTGGCGGGTGCGGGTACTTTGGCGCTGGGTTACAACCATCCAGAAATTAATCAAGCGCTAAAAGAGCAGTTGGACTCGGGTCTGCCATATCAAACGCTGGATATCGCAACTACGGCGAAAACCAACTTTATCAAAACAGTGAAAGGTTTCTTGCCACAAGAGCTGGGTGATAACTGTGTCATTCAATTTTGTGGCCCGTCGGGCGCGGATGCGGTCGAAGCGGCTATCAAACTGGCGAAGCAGACGACAGGTCGCAACACCATGTTTGCTTTCCGTGGTGCTTACCACGGCATGACCAACGGCACCATGGGCATGATGGGTAACCTAAATACCAAAGCCCGCCGTACTGGCTTGATGTCTGATGTTCACTTTATGCCGTTCCCTTACAGCCTGCGCTGCCCGTTTGGTCTGGGTGGTGATGAGGGCGCGAAAGCAAGCATCCGTTATATTGAGCGTCTTCTTAATGATGATGAAGCGGGCATCATGAAGCCTGCAGCCATCATCGTTGAGCCAGTTCAAGGCGAAGGCGGTGTGATCCCTGCGCCTGCATTTTGGTTGCGCGAACTGCGTCGTCTCTGTGATGAACACGGCATGCTATTGATTTTCGATGAAATTCAATGCGGTGTCGGTAAGTCTGGCTACAATTTTGCGTTTGAAGAAGCGGGCATTGTGCCAGATGTTCTGTGCCTTTCTAAAGCCATTGGTGGCGGTCTGCCGATGTCTTTGCTGGTTATTAACAAGCAGCACGATACCTGGCGTCCTGGCGAGCACACGGGCACCTTCCGTGGTAACCAGCTTGCGATGGTTTCTGGCGCGAAAGCACTGGAGATCATTACTCGTGATAATCTGGTTGAACATGCCAACGTGGCGGGTCAATACCTGCGTCACGGACTAGAGAAAATCCAACAACGTGTGAACTGTATCGCTGAAGTTCGCGGTAAAGGCTTGATGCTGGGTGTGGAAATTCGCAAGCCAGGCAGTGAACTCAACAAATTTGGTGAGCCTGTTTCGGATGGCAAACTGACGTTGGCGATTCAGCGTGCGGCGCTGGAGCGCGGCCTGATGGTTGAGAAAGGCGGTCGTGACGGCTCTGTGATTCGTTTCCTTCCACCGTTGATCATCTCTTTCGAGCAGATCGATTTTGCTCTACGTGTGCTGGAAGAAGCGATTCTTGCTGCGGGCGGTGAACGTGTTGAAGCAGAACAGAACCCTGAATGGAAAAAACACTTCATCCACACGGGTGCCAATGGCAGCAAAGAGTTTGCCTCTGTGATGAATCACACCACAGCAGCAATGAAGTCGGTGTTTGAACAAGTCAGCGCCCCGTACTCAGGAATGGATCCGAAAGCACTTGAGCAAGCGATCTATGCCGTTGATCTAGACAACAAAAACGCGTCATTGAAAGCGGTGATTGACGAAACGGCGGAGCTGGTGGCGAAAAACTCGATTTTCACTCAGCATCCAGACTGTATCGCACACTTACATACGCCTCCTTTGATGCCTGCGGTGGCTGCCGAGAGCATGATTGCGGCGCTAAACCAATCCATGGACTCTTGGGATCAATCTTCTTCGGCAACGTATGTTGAGCAGAAAGTGATTGATTGGCTATGTGATAAGTATGAACTAGGCGATAAAGCTGACGGCATCTTTACCAGTGGCGGTACGCAAAGTAACCAAATGGGTCTGATGTTGGCGCGCGATTGGATTGCCAACAAGCTGAGCAACCACTCCATCCAAAAGCTTGGCTTACCTGAGTATGCCGATAAGCTGCGTATCGTTTGTTCGAAGAAATCGCACTTCACAGTACAAAAATCCGCTTCTTGGATGGGCCTAGGTGAAAAAGCAGTCCTGACCGTTGATGCACATCCAAACGGCACTATGGATGTCAGCAAGCTAGCTGAAGCCGTTGAGCAAGCCAAAGCAGAAGGATTGATCCCATTTGCGGTGGTTGGCACGGCAGGTACCACCGACCACGGTGCTATTGACGATCTTAATGCAATTGCTGACGTAGCAGAGCTGCACGACATGTGGATGCATGTCGATGGCGCTTACGGTGGTGCGCTGCTCCTCAGTAGCCAGAAACCACGTCTAAAAGGTGTGGAGCGCGCACAATCTGTGAGCGTGGATTTCCACAAATTGTTCTATCAAACAATCAGTTGTGGTGCGTTGTTGGTGAATGATAAGCAAAACTTCACTTTCTTGCTTCATCACGCTGACTACCTAAACCGCGAACATGATGAGTTGCCAAACTTGGTTGACAAATCTGTGGCAACAACAAAACGCTTTGATGCATTGAAAGTCTTTATGACTATGCAGAGCGTCGGTCCGAAAGCACTGGGTGCAATGTACGACCACATTCTGGCTCAGACACTGGAAGTGGCTGATCTGGTTCGTCACCATGAAGGCTTTGAGCTACTGGCAGAACCTTCGCTGTCCACCGTTCTATTCCGTGCAACTAACGGAACGGATCTGGATGAACTGAATAAAACGCTAAGACTGGAAGCACTGACTCGTGGTGTAGCGGTCCTGGGTGAAACGATTGTAGATGGTAAGACTGCTCTGAAGTTTACGATTCTTAACCCATGTCTGAAGATTTCAGATTTTGAAGCTTTACTATCTAAAATCAACACTCTAGCGGAAGAGCTAGCGCAATAAAGGTAACGGAAAACAATGGCAATTTTACAGATTGGTGCAGGCGGCGTAGGCTGGGTAATTGCACACAAAGCAGCACAAAACAACGATGTTCTGGGTGATATTACTATCGCTTCTCGCACGCTAGACAAATGCGAAAAGATCATTGAATCGATTCATGGTCGTAACAACCTGAAAGATTCGAGTAAGAAACTACAAGCTCGTGCTGTTAACGCTGATGATGTGGATGCACTGGTTGCACTAATCAAGGAAGTTCAACCTGATCTCGTTATCAACGCTGGACCTCCTTGGGTAAACCTGACCATTATGGAAGCGTGTTACCAAGCGAAAGTTTCTTACCTTGATACGTCTGTGGCCGTCGACCTATGCAGTGAGGGACAGCAAGTCCCTGAAGCGTACGACGAACAGTGGAAATACCGTGCGAAGTTCGAAGAAGCAGGTATCACCGGCATTCTTGGTGCGGGTTTTGATCCGGGCGTGGTGTCGGTGTTTGCTGCCTACGCGGTGAAGCATCTGTTTGATGAAATCGACACCATTGACGTGATGGACATCAACGCCGGTGATCATGGTAAGAAGTTCGCGACCAACTTCGACCCAGAAACAAACCTTTTGGAAATCCAAGGTGACTCGTTTTACTGGGATAACGAAGAGTGGAAACGCGTACCATGCCACAGCCGTATGATGGAATTCGATTTTCCGAAATGTGGGAACTTCAAAGTGTACTCCATGGCGCATGATGAAGTTCGCTCGATGAAAGAGTACATTCCGGCGAAACGCATCGAGTTCTGGATGGGTTTTGGTGACCGCTACCTGAACTACTTCAACTGTATGCGAGATATCGGCCTGCTCAGCCCAGAGCCGTTAACGCTGCAAGACGGCACTGTGGTTCAGCCGTTACAAGTTCTAAAAGCGATGCTGCCAGATCCGACATCTCTTGCACCGGGCTACACGGGGCTAACCTGTATTGGTACTTGGGTACAGGGTAAAAAGGATGGCAAACAGCGCAGCGTGTTTATCTACAACAATGCGGATCACGAAGTGGCTTACCAAGATGTGGAGCATCAAGCGATTGCTTACACCACGGGTGTGCCAGCGATCACCGCAGCGTTGCAGTTCTTCCGTGGTGAATGGGCGGATGCAGGTGTGTTCAACTTAGAACAGCTTGACCCAGATTCATTCCTCGAAACCATGCCAAGCATTGGTTTGAGCTGGGATGTCCAGGAACTGGTTCCGGGACAACCGACCATTCACACACTGAAATAAGTGTGCGTTAAGAATCTTCAGTAATGAACTCAAGCCGGTGCTTTGCGCCGGCTTTATTCCGTTAAAGTGATTGAACAATGAATAAAGAACAATTGAAGACGCCATTTTTCATGATTGACGAAGCGAAGTTGATCAGAAACTTGGAAATTGCCAAACAACTGAAAGAGATCTCAGGCGTTAAACTGGTTCTCGCTCTGAAGTGTTTCTCCACTTGGGGTGTGTTTGACATCATCAAGCCTTATTTGGATGGCACGACCAGCTCTGGTCCGTTTGAAGTGAAACTTGGCTATGAGAAATTTGGCGGTGAAACGCACGCTTACAGCGTTGGCTACAGTGAAGAAGACGTGCGTGAAGTGGCCGATATGTGCGATAAGATCATCTTCAACTCGCAATCTCAGTTAGCGGCCTATCGTCACATCGTGGAAGGTAAAGCGTCGATTGGCCTGCGTCTTAACCCCGGTGTCAGCTACGCGGGGCAAGATCTGGCAAATCCAGCACGTCAATTTTCTCGACTCGGCGTACAAGCGGATCACATTGATCCGGCGGTATTTGAGAACATCAACGGCGTTATGTTCCACATGAACTGTGAGAACAAAGATGTTGATGCGTTTATTGCTTTGTTGGATTCAATCTCACAGCGTTTCGGTCAATACCTAGACAAGCTTGATTGGGTCAGCATGGGCGGCGGTGTGTTCTTCACCTGGCCGGGCTACGATGTAGAAAAACTGGGCTTGGCACTTAAGGCGTTTGCAGAAAAACATGGCGTGCAGATGTATCTGGAGCCGGGTGAAGCGATCATTACCAAAACAACCGATCTGGTGGTGACTGTGGTCGATATCGTTGAGAACGGTATGAAAACCGCTATCGTCGATTCTGCTACCGAAGCGCACCGTCTGGATACCTTGATTTACAAAGAGCCAGCGTCAGTGCTTGAGGCATCGGACACGGGTTCACACGAGTACGTGATTGGTTCTTGCTCTTGTCTTGCTGGCGATCAGTTCTGTGTGGCTAAGTTCGATAAGCCACTCGAAATTGGCCAACGACTGCACATTCTCGATAGTGCGGGTTATACCATGGTGAAATTGAATTGGTTCAACGGTCTGAAAATGCCTTCGGTTTACTGTGAACGTGCCAGTGGTGAGATCGAAAAACTCAACGAGTTTGGCTATGAAGATTTCAAGCGTTCTCTGTCGTTGTGGTCGGTGAGCTAACTGGTTAAAGCCGATGGATCCCCAAAAAACAAAGAGCAGCTTTTGAGCTGCTCTTTTTGTACCTGTAGCAGGGTTATTAGAGAACGAAGTGATTATGACTCTACCATGACCCGCGTATCTTCACTCAGTGATTCAAGCTCGTTAGCAACGTCTTCAATGTCGACTTCACCCGGTAATTTGATCGCTAGGTTTGCGGTAAACAGACTCGAACTGACACCACCACCGCCAGCAATAAATACGCGTTGGCAGTCCATATCGAGAATACTAATACCTTGATTGTCGAGTACATGAGTAATCTCATTGACGATGCCCGCTCGGTCGTTGGAATCGACACGTAACTGATGGATCGTATCGCTTTTATTGGCTGTTAAATCTGTATCAACAAATTGCACAACCAACTCTGGATGGGCGGAAAAAGCCTCTTTGACCAAGGTTTCATTTTGTTTGGGTAACTCAACTTTGATCACTGCTGCTACTTGCTCTTCAATAAAGTTGACTTTGCTAATCAACCATTTACCACCATTCTCGTGCGTGATTGCCGCTAACTGTTTGATGGTCGTCGGTGACGCTTTGCCGATGAAACTCACGATGAATACACTGTTCATAATTTCCCCCTGATACATCAAACAACTCATTGATTCACAGAAATAATCCTTTTCAGATTCAGTGTAGAAGTTTTGCCAACCTGCCTGACTTGATGGAGGTCATATTTTCCAATGAATGTGACAAGCCATCCTAAAAACTCTGTAAAAGAGCACAAAAAAAGCGGCTCGTTAGCCGCTTTCTTGCAAAGTGTTTAGTTAAAACGTGACTTTAAAGTCCAGACCATAAAACTGATTGTCATAGGCGTAGCCTGCGTCTAAAGCAAATTTCGCCGCGTCTTGGTTACCAAACCAAGGGTTGGAGGTGAAGCTCACGTCCGCACTGCCACCCCACAGGTTTGATGCCCAGTGATGAATATGACCGACAGGGTTTAAGAAGAAAAGCGACACATCGCCAGCGGTTTTGGAACCGAGCACTTCGCCACCATCGGCTAAAATACTTTGTTCCGTTTCAAGCATCATTTCACCGACTACCGCGCCAAAAAAGGGTGTGATAAAAATGTCTTGCCAAGAGGGCACTTCCGCAAACGCTTCTACACCATATTCCCAGAAAAAAGTCGACATGGTGGCGGAATAAAGAAATGACTCAAATTCGTTGTAGCCTGCGTGGCGTGCTGCCGTATAGTACACGCCGCCAAAGTAGGGGTGCATGATGTAGTTCAAGACGTGTTCATCTCTATCCCAGACTGGCCCAGAGGTGACGTTGTCTTTCCACTTACTTCCTAAGTTGCTCAGATCGCGCGAGTCGTCATCCCATTTGGTGATGCTTTGCGGCAATAAGGTCATCAAGCCGACGGTTGCTACACTTAAGCCTAAGATGGTGTAGGTTTGGCCCATCAAATAATCCCAGTCTTTATCTTGCGGGACGATCAAATACTTAGGCTGGGTGTTGGCATCAAGATCGAGCTTGGGTTCACTCTCATCTAGAGAGAGAAGCTGGGCGTTGTTGAAGCTATACAAGCCATCGTTAACGCAGTACTCTTGAAGACAATCCGTTGCGTAGGTAGTTTCTGTGTGCTTACTGAAATCAAACTGATTAGCCTGGGCTGAAACAGAAGCGGTAAGAAGAAGTCCACTCAAAGCTTTTGTGAGAGGTAATGGCTTTGGCACGAATGTCTCCAGTATATATTCGTAAATAATTAAGCGCACGATTATCCCTGAATCTTCTGGGGATGGAAACAGTTGCCACAAATTTATCCGAAACAAAGTGCACCGCTTCGGGTCTAAAAAAAGAAAATTCATAGGGTTGCTTAACAAAGCAGCGAGAAAGAGGAAAAAGATCGTGAAAATTGCCATGTTGAGTACCGGTGAAGAAGTGCTTCACGGCGATATTGTCGACACTAATGCCGCCTGGCTCTCTAGCTACTTGTATGAGCATGGCTTTGCTATGGTGAAACGTGCCACGGTTGGTGATCAATTATCTGCTCTTACCGAAGAGCTTCTGATGCTGAGCTTTAACAATGACGTTGTGATTGTTAACGGCGGTTTAGGCCCCACTTCGGACGATTTGAGTTCCGCCGCGGCGGCACAAGCTGCTGACTGTAAACTGGTTTTGTTCAAGGAATGGCTACAGCGCATGGAAACGATGTATAGCCAGCGTGGTAGTAAAATGCCTGAAAGCAACTTGAAACAAGCCATGCTCCCTGAAAGTGCACAAATTATTGATAACCCAATCGGTACTGCCTGTGGATTTAAAATGCTGATCAATGACGCGGTGTTTTATTTCACCCCCGGTGTGCCTAAAGAGTTCAAAGTCATGGTAGAGCAGCAAATTTTGCCTGATTTGCAACGTGATTGGCCAAACAATGCTGCTTTCCAGTGCAGTCGTTTGTACACCTTTGGCCTGTCTGAGTCTGCGATATCAGACAAGCTAGACAGTTTGAAACTACCCGTCGGCTATGAGCTGGGTTACCGCTCTTACTTGCCCTTTATTGAAGTGAAACTGTTTGGTCCTCAGGATGCGTTAGAAGAACGCGTCAGAGTGATGCAACTTATCTACAAGTTGCTTGAAGCGAATGTGGTGAGCGTGGATGAGCCGATGCTTGAACATTTAGGGCATTTACTGGTGGAGAAAGGGTTGACGCTGGCAACGGCGGAACAGTGCAGTTTTGGCTATTTAACCAGTTGGCTGCAAAGCGATGAACAGATCAGTCGGCAAAGTGGTCATAGCTGGATTTTGTCGACCCGAGACAGTGAAGCGATTGATCACAGTAACCCACTGGCATCTACCTTTGCATTGGCTGGGGCGACGCGAGAAAAGTGCGCCACTGACATTGCCTTAGTCACAGGGCGAATGGACGAGAATCAATTCACCATCGCACTTTCTGCGCACGGGGGCGAATGGGGGATGGTACTGGAGTTTAACCGCCCATATGGACGAAAAGAAGCGGTGAAAATCATCAGTGCCGCTGCCGCCGATTTGCTGCGTCGCTATTTAGAACGCAAACCCATGTTTGGTGACTATTTTTCTTTGAAGAAAACCAAAGAGATGTTTTTGCCAAGTAGCGTGGTGAAATAAGCGCAGTAAGACGTCGTGTAAAAAAGAAGCCGGGTGAACAAACCCGGCTTTTTATCGTATCACCGCTGGCCAATATCATGGCTGGTGAGAAAGGACGCCCAACTAGGCGCGTTTCTCTTTGAGGCTGTAATTGACTTGGCTCAGCACCACATCGGTCTTGGCCTTGCAAATGCAGGGCAGGATTTCGTTGCCTTGTGTGTAAGCCATGGCAAAACCAACATACTCGACTTCGCCTGCGTCGAGCGTACAGCGACAGGCACCGCAGTGGCCATCACGGCAATTGTATTCCGGCAGCAGCCCTGCGCTTTCCATCGTCTCCAAAATCGTGTTGGAGCGGTTCGACTCGATGCTGACGAGTTTGTTGATTTTGATCCTCGGCATTAGAGTTCGAAGCCCTCGAAGTCGTCAATGCTCACTTCATTGTCAATTTGGCCAACCAAGTAGGAGGAGATCTCCGCTTCTTGAGGGGCAACTTGCACGTTGTCAGAAGAGAGCCAAGCATTGATCCAAGGAATTGGGTTCGACGTCGCTGCTGGGTAAGCAATCGGTAAACCGACTGCTTGCATGCGGATGTTGGTGATGTATTCTACATACTGACAAAGAATATCTTTGTTTAGGCCGATCATAGAACCGTCTTTGAACAGATATTCAGCCCACTCTTTCTCTTGCTCAGCGGCTTCTTTGAAGAGATCAAAACACTCTTGTTTGGCTTCTTCGGCGATCTGTAGGAAGGCAAAATCATCTTGGCCGTTACGCAGTAGATTGATCATGTGCTGCGTACCAGAAAGATGCAGCGCTTCGTCACGAGCAATCAACTTGATGATCTTTGCATTACCTTCCATCAGTTCACGCTCAGCAAAAGCAAACGAGCAGGCAAAACTGACGTAGAAACGAATCGCTTCTAGCGCGTTAACCGACATCAAACATAGGTATAGCTTTTTCTTCAGATCATACAGGCTAACTTTGACGCTTTCACCGTTGATGGTGTGCGTTCCTTCACCATAGCGGTGGTAGTCATTCGTTGACTGGATAAGGTCGTCATAGAAATGCGCGATATCTTTGGCGCGCTTGAGAATGTGTTCGTTTTCTACAATATCATCGAAGACGATCGCCGGATCGTTGACGATGTTACGAATAATATGGGTGTACGAGCGAGAATGAATCGTTTCTGAGAACGACCAAGTCTCAATCCATGTTTCCAGCTCTGGCAGCGAAACCAGTGGCAATAGTGCCACGTTTGGGCTGCGGCCTTGGATCGAATCCAGCAGGGTTTGGTACTTCAAGTTTGAGATAAAGATATGCTTTTCATGATCGGGCAGTTTGTTGTAGTCGATGCGATCGCTTGATACATCCACCTCTTCAGGACGCCAGAAGAAAGAAAGCTGCTTTTCGATCAGCTTTTCGAAGATCTCAAATTTCTGTTGATCGTAACGAGCAACGTTGACCGATTGTCCTAGGAACATCGGTTCTTTGAGTTGATCATTTTTTGTTTGGTTAAAAGTACTGTAAGCCATAGTGCCTCATTTCCTTTTATACCTCCCCCGCAAGGGAGGTATTCGATAATCTGTCTTTATGGATGGTGTTTTTACGCGGGTTAGATCTTACAACCGCCGCCCGCACAATCATCATCTTGTGGTTGAACCGCATCTTTTTGTTCGTCTTTCGCACCATCACGCGTGTTATGGTAGTAAAGCGTCTTAACACCAAACTTGTATGCAGTGAGCAGGTCCTGCAGCAGTTTCTTCATTGGCACTTTGCCGCTGTCGTAACGCGATGGATCGTAGTTGGTGTTGGCAGAAATCGCTTGGTCAACAAACTTCTGCATGATGCCCACAAGGTGTAGGTAACCATCATTAGCCCCAATGTTCCAAAGTAGTTCGTAGTTGTGTTTCAGCTCTGTGAAATCGGGAACAACTTGTTTCAAGATACCATCTTTAGACGCTTTGACTGACACATAGCCACGTGGTGGCTCGATGCCGTTGGTGGCATTGGAGATCTGAGAAGAGGTCTCTGAAGGCATCAGCGCCGTAAGCGTAGAGTTACGCAAACCATGCTCCATGATCTCAACGCGCAGTGCATCCCAATCGTAATGCAAAGGCTCATCACAGATAAGGTCGATATCTTTCTTATAGGTATCGATCGGCAGCAGACCTTTTGCGTAGTTGGTTTCATGGAACAGTGGGCATCGACCTTGCTCTTTGGCCAACGCCACAGAGGCTTTCAGTAGGTAGTACTGAATGGCTTCAAAAGTGCGGTGAGTCAAACCGTTGGCGCTGCCATCGGAATACTTCACGCCATGTTTTGCCAAATAGTATGCGTAGTTAATTACACCCACACCCAGAGTACGGCGGTTCATAGTTGACTTGTAAGCCGCTGGTAGTGGGTAATCTTGATAGTCGAGCAGTGCATCTAATGCACGTACCACCAGTTCAGACAGCTCTTTTAAATCATCCAGCGAATTAATGGCACCAAGGTTAAATGCCGATAGTGTACAAAGAGCGATCTCACCAGAGTCGTCTTCCACGTTGCTCAGAGGTTTGGTTGGCAGCGCAATTTCCAGACACAGGTTCGATTGGCGTACTGGCGCCACTTCGGCGTCAAATGGGCTGTGTGTATTACAGTGGTCAACGTTTTGAATGTAGATACGGCCAGTTGAGGCGCGCTCTTGCATTAGCAAAGAGAACATCTCGATCGCTTTGACGGTGGTCTTCTTAATCGAGGCATCGTTTTCGTATTTCACATACAGATGTTCGAATTCGGCCTGATCTTGGAAGAAAGCGTCGTAAAGCCCAGGAACATCGGATGGCGAGAACAGGGTAATATTGCCGCCTTCAACCAGACGTTGGTACATGAGTTTGTTCAACTGCACGCCGTAGTCCATATGACGAACACGGTTCTCTTCCACACCACGGTTGTTTTTCAGCACCAGCAGAGACTGCGCTTCACCATGCCAAAGCGGGTAGAATACCGTCGCCGCACCGCCGCGAACGCCACCTTGCGAACAACATTTTACCGCTGTCTGGAAGTACTTATAGAACGGGATACAACCTGTATGGAATGCTTCGCCACCACGAATTTCAGAACCTAGCGCGCGGATACGACCTGCGTTGATGCCGATGCCTGCACGTTGAGAAACGTAACGCACGATAGAGCTGGCAGTCGCGTTGATTGAGTCTAGGCTGTCACCACATTCAATCAGTACACATGAGCTGAACTGACGAGTTGGGGTACGCACGCCAGACATGATTGGCGTCGGCAGCGAAATCTTAAACGTCGACGTCGCATCGTAGAAACGTTTGATGTAAGACAAACGGGTCTCGTGAGGATACTTAGCGAACAGACAGGCGGCGACTAAAATGTACAAGAACTGTGCACTTTCGTAGATCTGACCTGTTACGCGATTTTGTACGAAGTACTTACCTTCGAGCTGTTTTACCGCTGCATAAGAAAAATCGAGATCACGTTTGTGATCGATGTAGCTATCGAGTTCAGCGAGTTCTGCTTGGGTATAATCTTGTAGAATGTGCTTGTCATACTTACCCAGTTCAACCATGCGCGTCACGTGGTCAAGCAGCGTTGGTGGCTCATATTGGCCATACGCTTTCTTACGTAGGTGGAACACCGCTAGGCGAGCCGCTAGGTATTGGTAATCTGGCGTCTCTTCGGAGATCAAATCTGCCGCAGATTTGATAATAGTTTCATGAATATCAGACGTGGTGATGCCGTCGTAAAACTGGATGTGCGCACGCAACTCGACTTGAGAGACAGAGACGTTTTGCAGGCCTTCGGCGGCCCAAGCAATGACGCGGTGGATCTTTTCCAGATCAATATTTTCTTTACGGCCATCACGCTTGGTGACGGTAAGTTGTTGGTTCATTCTGCTTTATTTCCCTAAGAAAACTGATTAAAGCCGCATTTTTGAATCTTTCTTCTGAAACGATTGTAAATATCGTTACGGCTTTGTGATCAAAGTCTATCTATATATTGTAGTACAAACACAACATATAGGGGCACTACGGTTTGCGGGTAACAAGATAGTGCTATTGGCAGGTCATTTCAAGTTATAGCCTTGGGATGACTTGTGGATAAGTGGTGAAATCGAAAAAAACAGTAAGTAAACACTTACCGATGACAAAAGAGCTCAATTGAGTAGAGAAAAATGACAATTTTGGATCGGTTCAATCTTAACCGTCTGCAAAAATATTTTTCTTGATCTTTCAGTCATTTTGTAAGCCGATATTGGATTGTTCAAATTGGAAGCAAAAGCACAAAAATGGCGCAGTGAACAACTAAAAAAGGCAGTAGATTTATGCTACTGCCAATGAAGTTATAGCGACATCGAGATCAGAATTTTTGCGTGTGGACAATGTAGTTGACCTCAACATTGCGTCCGAGCTTGTAGCTGTCAGTCAACGGGTTATAGTGCAGACCTGTGATGCCTTGTTCACAGAGATCGGTTTGGTCAATCATCTTGATGAGCTCTGAGGGACGAATGAATTTTTCATGGTCGTGTGTGCCCTCAGGGACGATCTTCAGCAGTTTTTCCGCACCGACAATCGCGAACAAATAAGACTTGAGATTGCGGTTGAGTGTCGAGAAGAAAACGTGGCCACCGGGTTTAACCAATGCCGCGCAAGACTGAATCACCGACAAGGGGTCCGGCACGTGTTCCAGCATTTCCATGCAGGTCACGACATCATATTCGCCAGCATGCTGTTCGGCGTGGTCTTCAATGGTGCTTTGCACGTAAGTCAGTTTGGTACCCGTTTCTAAAGCGTGCAAACGGGCAACTTCTAGTGGCTCTTTACCCATATCTAAGCCAGTGACAATCGCCCCTTCACGAGCCATGCTTTCGGCCAAAATGCCACCGCCGCAGCCAACATCCAATACCTTCTTGGCAAACAGACCTTGCGCTTTTTCGAGCACGTAATCGAGACGCAGAGGGTTGATCTGGTGGAGCGGTTTAAACTCGCCCTCTAAGTCCCACCAACGGGAAGCCATCTCTTCAAACTTTCTGATTTCATTTGGATCAACGTTTTGTGTTTTATTCATATGCTTCGTCCGCGCTGTGCTGCTTCCGTGAAAAGATGGCGCATTATAACGCCATCGTTCTTTTCCTCCATAGGGAAAGGCATTTTTGGTTGAATATGGCTAAATAATCACCTGCAATCAGCGTGATAGAGAAATAATGTGCAATTTCTCTGCAATTGATTCACAACCAACCTCACAACCTGATAAAAGGAAAGGGAAAGGGATGCCGCAACGGGGAATTGTGTGTTATATTTTTGCACCTTAAACGTATTGTACATACGATCAGAAAATAGAGGGATAATGGCTCTATGAGCGATCTAGCTAAAGAGATCACGCCCGTAAACATTGAAGATGAGCTGAGAGGTTCATACCTCGACTACGCGATGTCCGTTATCGTTGGTCGTGCTCTTCCAGATGTGCGTGATGGCCTAAAACCAGTACACCGCCGCGTATTGTTCGCGATGAGTGTGCTAGGCAATGACTGGAATAAACCATATAAAAAATCTGCCCGTGTAGTCGGCGACGTAATCGGTAAATATCACCCACATGGTGACAGTGCGGTATACGATACTATTGTTCGTATGGCACAGCCGTTTTCGCTTCGTTATATGCTGGTCGATGGCCAAGGAAACTTTGGCTCGATCGATGGTGACTCCGCAGCGGCAATGCGTTATACCGAAGTTCGCATGGCGAAAATTGCCCATGAACTTCTAGCAGACCTAGATAAAGAAACCGTGGATTATGTGCCTAACTATGATGGTACAGAACAGATCCCAGCGGTGCTTCCAACCAAAATTCCTAACCTGCTGGTCAACGGTTCGTCCGGTATCGCCGTAGGTATGGCAACTAACATTCCTCCGCACAACTTGACGGAAGTGATTGATGGCTGCCTTGCGTATATCAATAACGAAGCCATCACGATTGATGAGCTGATGGACTACATTCCAGGCCCAGATTTCCCGACGGCTGCGCTGATTAGCGGACGCAAAGGCATTGTTGACGCGTACAAAACAGGGCGCGGCAAAATCTATATGCGTTCGAAAGCGGATATCGAAGTCGAGAAGAATGGCAAAGAAACCATCATCGTTACTGAGATCCCATATCAAGTGAACAAAGCTCGCTTGATTGAAAAGATTGCAGAGCTAGTAAAAGAGAAGAAAGTCGAAGGCATTAGTGCACTGCGCGACGAGTCTGACAAAGACGGTATGCGTATTGTTATTGAATGTAAGCGTGATGCTGTGGGTGAAGTGGTTCTAAACAACCTTTACGCTCAAACTCAGTTGCAAACGACGTTTGGTATCAACATGGTTGCGTTGGACAACGGACAACCGAAGCTATTCAACTTGAAAGAGATGTTGAAGTGTTTTGTTGATCACCGTCGTGAAGTGGTTACTCGCCGTACCATTTTTGAACTGCGCAAAGCGCGTGAGCGTGCCCATATTCTTGAAGGTTTGGCGCTGGCTTTGGCCAACATTGATGAAATCATTAATTTGATCCGTCAAGCGCCAACACCGGCAGAAGCAAAAGCAGGCCTGATTGCACGTGGCTGGGAACTGGGTAATGTAGCGGCGATGCTGGAGCGCGCGGGTACCGATGCGGCTCGTCCTGAATGGCTAGAGCCTCAATACGGCATTCGTGATGGCCTGTACTTCCTGACCGAGCAACAAGCGCAAGCTATCCTTGATCTTCGCCTGCACAAGCTAACTGGCCTTGAGCACGAGAAGATCCTTGATGAGTACAAAGCACTCCTTGAAGAAATCGCTGAACTGATGCATATCCTTGCCAGCACTGAGCGTTTGATGGAAGTGATCCGTGAAGAGCTAGAAGCGGTTCGCGATGCATTTGGCGATGCTCGTCGTACTGAAATTACCGCGGCAACTCACGATATCGACATGGAAGAGCTGATCGCTCGTGAAGATGTGGTTGTGACACTGTCGCACGAAGGCTATGTGAAGTACCAGTTACTGAGCGACTACGAAGCTCAGCGTCGCGGTGGTAAAGGTAAGAGTGCCACACGCATGAAAGATGAAGACTATATCGAGCGTCTTCTGGTGGCCAACACGCACGATAACATTCTTTGCTTCTCCACTCGTGGTAAAACTTATCGCTTGAAAGTGTATCAATTGCCTCTCGCAAGCCGTACGGCTCGCGGTAAGCCGATTGTTAACTTGTTGCCGCTGGAAGAAAATGAACGTATTACTGCTATTCTGCCAGTAACAGAATTCAGCGCAGACAAATACATCTTTATGGCAACTGGAGACGGCACGGTTAAGAAGACCTCGCTTGATCAGTTCTCTAACGTTCGTGCAAACGGTCTTATCGCGCTTAACCTACGTGATGATGACTCACTGATTGGTGTGGATATCACTGACGGCGAAAGCGAAATTATGCTGTTCTCTAAATTCGGCAAAGTAGTGCGCTTTAAAGAATCTGAGGAAACCGCAGTTGTCGATGAACATGGTCAACCTGTGCTGGATGAAAACGGTCAGCCAGAGATCAAGTTCAAAGGCGTAAGACCTATGGGCCGTACTGCCGCGGGTGTACGAGGCATGAAACTGGCCGATGGTGACCAAGTCGTATCGCTCATCGTACCTAAGACAGAAGGTGACGTGCTAACCGTCACTGAAAATGGTTACGGTAAGCGTACCAGCCTGTCTGAATACCCAACCAAAGGTCGTGGTACTCAGGGCGTGGTTTCGATCAAAGTCTCTGAACGCAACGGCAGCGTTGTCGGTGCGGTTCAAGTTGACGAAGGCGACGAGTTCATGATGATCACCGATGCCGGTACACTGGTTCGTACCCGTGTAGCGGAAGTGAGCCAAGTGGGCCGTAACACTCAAGGTGTCACCCTGATCCGTACTGCAGAAGACGAATCGGTGGTTGGTCTACAACGTATCGAAGAAGTCGAAGAGGTGGAATCGCTAGAAGGCGATGAAGCGCAAGAGACTGATGTGGTTGTCGATGATGCTCAAGACGAGCAGGAATAACGCGCTCTCTTGTTGAGAAAACAAGCGTATATTGATAAAAGCCGGGTAGTTTTCTATCCGGCTTTTAATTTTTGCTCCCATTTTCCAGCGAAAAGTGAACGGCTTGGCAAAATACCAGTTATGCAACTGGACGCTTTTTCTTATTTTTGGAACCCAACCCCGTAATTCCGACATTTCTTGAGCTTAAAACCGCTCGCTCGCCTTTTAATCTGATAGCCTGCACTTATAGGAAAAAGCAGTAAGAGAAAGTAACTGCTTTTGCGCAGGAGATGTACATATGGAATTGCAAGCTGCTTCCTCACTATCGACCTATCTGGCAGTGATGATGGCACTGCTGATTGGTTACCCTTTTGCTTTGGTCGGGGTCAAATTAGCAAATAGTGGCTGTCGTTTAGCGAAACAGAAGTGGGTTAATCGCTTTAATTACTTTTTTGCTCTGATTTTATTGATCTTTATGATCGCGCATATTCATAGCGATACTTTTTTAGCCATTGAACTTTTGCAATGGTTTCAACCAGAGTAAGCTAATAATGCTATTTTATTGGATCGATAAAGATCTTATTTGATGATCTAATCTAATTTTCAGCGCTAAATAAGAAATACAATAGGGGAATTACGAGAAAAGATCATTCCATATGCGATGGAAGATCAATTCTTGCTGTCTTTTTGATCTTGCTATTGAGCTTGGTGAAACTGAGAGGGTGGCCTTTCTTCGTCCAGTAAGGGGCTAAATCGTCAGTCTAAATAGAGCGCTGGACCTGTATTTATTTGCTTGAATTAAATGATTTTTCCTCCGTAGGATTGCTTTAGTAAAGTGCAGAGAAGCAATTTAAATGACTCTTGTGGCAACGAAATTTCTTTTGTCTTAGGAAAATACCTCAGGGTTGAATGCGATCTTTTCTTCAGTAAAAGATCAAAAACATCGCACGCTAGATAGGGATCATTTGTAAGGAGAATAAGATCAAGATCGAAGTTGAAAAATAATGTGATGACTATTCCATTGTCGATAATTAATTGTACAATTATCATGCAAGCTGTTATTATTTTTGAGAATTAACGATTTTATTTCTGGTAATAGTACGTGTGCTGATAGGGTAGTCGCAGTGGATACAGTCAAAACTCAACTAAAAAAAGATTTCTATTCACAGATTTATTCTCTACAGTCTAGTGCTGTGTCTCAATCGACTTCAACGTTAGCGGTATTAACAGAAGAAGAACTCAGCGAGCTGGAAGCCGCATGGATAGAGTTGGTGGTTTGGAAGAAAAACCAAACTCACTAAGATAAAAGAAAGTAAGACATCAGATGAACCTCAAACTTTTGTTTGGGTTTTTTTTACGCCTAAGGGTTGCCACGAGGTTGAATTGTTATAATATAACAAAAAATTCATTTGTGATCCGTATGTTGAATTTCTCAGTATCAGACCTCATATTTGGCCTATAAGTGAGAGCAGATCATGTATGCAATATCAGATAGACAAAAATTAACAAATCAAGTGAGTGTAGGTATGGCGGAAGTTCGAGCCAGGGTCGATTTTAAAGTCGGCGCAAAAAGTGATATTGATGCGGAGATTTTATCGTTTCGCGGTCTTAACTCCGACAAAGAACATGTCGCGGTGATTTTTAAGTCAGCCGACAAGACTCAGTCGGTACCGTTAGTGAGAATGCATTCAGAGTGTCTGACGGGCGACGTATTTCACTCCTCACGCTGTGATTGTGGTGAACAACTCGAAGAAACGATCACTCGCATGGGGCAATCTGGTGGAATTATCCTCTACTTGCGCCAAGAAGGACGTGGTATTGGTTTGTACAACAAAATTGATGCTTACTTGTTGCAAAGCCAAGGGATGAATACCTACGAAGCCAATAATCATTTAGGCTTTGGTGATGACTTGCGTGACTTCACTGAAGCGGCACAAATGCTTGAAGCGCTTGGGGTGAAACAGATACGTTTAGTGACAAATAATCCGAAGAAAATTCGTGAACTGAAAGAATATGGGATTGAGATTGTTGAAGTGGTCAACACCTCTGCGCATATTAAAGATGGCAACGAAAACTACTTACGTGCCAAAGTCTCGCATGGCAAACACAACCTTAAAGTTGACTGAGACAAGCGCTGGTCATTGATTGATATCCAACTTTCTAACAAAAGCCTCACTAAATTGGGGCTTTTTTCGTTTCTGGCTTGCAAAAAAAATGTAAATTTGTATGATCAGCAACAAAAGTGCAAATGAGAATAGTTAGCACTACCAATAATATTAACAAATGCTCAACAAGGATGCTTTCAATGAATGCCAAGAACTTCTTGCTCCACTCTATTACCGCGTCAATCTTGCTTACTAGTGGCGGCGCGCTGGCGGCAAATGTCACTCAACAACAGGTCGTTGCACACTATGCTGACATTGCGCACGCGGTTTTTGCTGATTCACTAACCACGGCACAAGTACTTGAAAGAAAAGTAGAACAGTTCCTTTCTGCGCCGTCAGAAGCAAAACTCAACGAAGTAAAACAAGCTTGGTTTGCCGCGCGCGTTCCTTACCAGCAGTCAGAAGTGTTCCGTTTTGGTAATGCAGTCGTGGATGACTGGGAAGGCCAGTTAAACGCTTGGCCACTTGACGAAGGTTTGATTGACTACGTAGCAGCGGATTACCAACATGAACTGGGTAATGAAGGCGCCAAAGCCAATATTATTGCCAATACCATGCTGAAAATTGGCAACAGCACCTTGGATGCATCGAATATCACCCCAGAGTTGATTGCAGACTTAAACGAAGTCGGTGGCTCTGAAGCAAACGTAGCGTCAGGTTACCACGCGATTGAATTCTTGCTTTGGGGACAAGATCTCAACGGCACCAACGCTGGCGCGGGTCAACGTGCGTACACAGACTTTGTTGTGGGTGAGGCATGTACTAACGGCCACTGTGACCGTCGTGGTGCTTACTTAAAAGCCGCAGCACAGCTTCTAGTGCAAGATCTTGAGTGGATGGAAAAGCAGTGGTCTGCCGAAGGTAAAGGAAACTATCGCCAAGAGTTGCTTGCAGAATCGAGCGAAAATGGTCTACGTAAGATGCTGTTTGGTATGGGGTCTCTCTCTCTCGGTGAGCTAGCGGGCGAGCGTATGAAGGTGGCGCTGGAAGCCAATTCTACTGAAGATGAGCACGACTGCTTCTCGGACAACACGCACAACTCGCACTACTACAACGAACAAGGCATCTACAACGTTTATACTGGGCTGTACAAACGCGCTGATGGCACGTTACTCTCAGGTCCAAGCTTGCATGACTTGGTGAAGCAAAAAGATCCACAAGCGGCAAAAGAGATCCAAAAGCAGTTTGATGTGACTCGTGCACAAGTTGGTAAGTTAGTGACTTCAGCAGAAAAAAATAATCAGCATTTTGATCAACTGATTGCAGCTGGCAACACGCAGGGCCATGCGTTAGTCAATGCAACCATCATGTCACTCGTGGCGCAAACCTCAGCCATTGAACGTGCGGCAGGTATTGTGGGTATTGACAGCCTCAACCCAGATACCGCTGACCACGAATTCTAATCAGCACAGCATGATGTTTTTCAGGGCTCTTTTTTGGAGCCCTTTGCTATTTAAGAATAACAACCTGTTTTTTCAGGAAGTGATCGATGAAGTCTTATTTATTGAGCCTTTTAGTGCTGTCCATTTCAGGTGCTGTGTTTGCAGAGAACGAAAAATCGGGCGGCGACACTAGCGTAAGAAAAGAGGGGCCAAACGCTTTTTCCTTGCCAGCGGCAAATTTGCCGATGAGTGAACGTCTGGATTTTAGTGTAGGAAACAGTTTCTTCCGTAATCCTTGGGTTCAAGCGCCTGCTTCAACGGACGCGAGAGATGGCCTCGGTCCGCTTTTTAATACCAATGGCTGCCAAAATTGCCATATCAAAGATGGCCGCGGCCACCCACCTGAAGCCAGTGACTCGCACTCCGTCTCAATGCTGGTTCGGCTCAGCATTCCCGTACAGACGGATAAGCAAAAACAAGCCTTGCTCAAAGGGCGAGTGGTGCCAGAGCCGACCTATGGCGATCAATTACAAGATTTTGCCTTGCCGGATCAAAAAGCAGAGGGCAAGATCATAGTCACCTATTCGCCCGTGCCAGTCAGGTTCCAAGATGGCAGTGAGGTGGTGCTGCGTAAACCCCATGTGACAATCGGCGAGTTGGGATACGGGGCAATGCATCCTGCTGTCATGCTGTCTGCCCGAGTTGCGCCGCCCATGATCGGTCTTGGCTTGCTGGAAAGCATCCCGGAAGAGACACTGCGCCAATGGGCCGATCCGGATGACGCCAATCACGATGGCATCTCAGGTAAACTCAACCGCGTTTGGGATGTACAAAAGCAAGATTTCGCCATTGGGCGCTTTGGTTGGAAGGCGGGGCAACCCAGTCTGATGCAGCAAAATGCCGCCGCGTTCAATGGAGACATTGGCCTAACCAGTCGTCTCTTTCCACAAGAAAACTGCACCGCAAAGCAAGCACTGTGTGAAACACTGCCAAACGGTGGTGAGCCAGAGGTTAGCGATAATATCCTCGCTTTTGTTGAATTTTATTCACAGCATCTCGCAGTCCCAGTACGAAGGAACTTACTCGATCCTCAGGTTCAGCAAGGTGCAGCTTTGTTTGAGCGAGTGGGTTGTCAGATCTGCCATAAAAAAGAGGTGAAGACAGCCAAACGACCGAATTTACCGGCCTTATCGCAGCAAACCATCCACCCATACAGCGATCTGCTACTGCACGATATGGGCGAAGGATTGGCGGATAATCGCCCCGAGTTTCTGGCTAATGGCCGCGAATGGCGCACGCCGCCACTGTGGGGGATTGGTTATACGCAAGAGGTTAATGGCCATACCTACTTCTTGCATGATGGGCGAGCTCGCAATCTACTTGAAGCCGTGTTGTGGCATGGTGGTGAAGCAGAAGCCGCGAAACAAAAAGTATTGGCGATGAGCAAAGCGGAGAGAGACGCTTTGATCGCTTTCCTCAATTCGTTATAAGAATCGTTATAGGAATTTTAGTGTGAAATATTCTTTCATTGCGCTCATGACGGGCACGCTTGTCACCATGTCGGGATGCGAGTCGTTCGACTCGCAGATGGAGAAGAAAGCAGAGCAAACACATCATGCTAGCCAAGCAGTTTACGAAGTGGAGTTTGCCGCGGCTCAGCAGTTTTATCGCCAAACCGAACTGCTCTCTCAATCGTTTGCTGATTATTGTTCTGCGCCGACGCAGAAAGCCAGCGAAGTGCGCCAGCGGTGGCATCAAACCATGCTCAGTTGGATGGCTCTGCAAGGTCAGGAAAGAGGCCCGGCTGCGGCACTGGAACAGAGCTGGAACGTACAGTTTTGGCCCGACAAGAAAAATACCACTGGAGTAAAAATGTCTGCCTTGATCCACCGTGAGCAGAGTTGGTCGGTGGATGAGATAGCGGTACAAAGCGTGACTGTGCAGGGCTTGGGGGCGCTGGAATGGTTGCTCTACGATAGCCAATCTAACTTATCAAACAATCCGCAGACTTGCGACACTGGTGTGGCGATTGCCGATAATCTTAAGCGCAATGCAGCCAAAATCGCTACGGCTTGGCAACGTAATCCGTGGGTGGCTTTGGATGATAGAGAGTGGCGGTCAGAATACATTTCGCTGCTGTCGAATCAGCTCGAATACGCGATGAAAAAAATGGCGCGTCCACTGGCAAATATTGGTCAGCCACGACCTTATTTTGCGGAATCTTGGCGCTCTGAAACTTCGTTTTCTAACTTGAAAGCGAACATCGAGGCACTTCGTCAACTGTATGTTGCTCATGGGCATGGTTTGGATGCGATGTTGCGCGAAATGGGCAAGCAGGATCTGGCGGATCGTGTGCTGAATCAGTTCGATACTATGCTGGCCACTTGGCCGCAAGAGCGCAGCCTATTTAGTGCATTGCCGACGAAGGACGGCTACCGCCTAGCATTAGCGCAATATTATAAGCTCGAGCAGTTGAAGTACGTCATTCATGATGAGGTGGCGGTGGAGTTGGGCGTAGTGATAGGGTTTAACGCAACAGATGGTGACTGATTTACAACGCAGAAGCCTGCTGAAAGCCGCTTTAGCAGGCATAGTAACGCCCGTTTTGCCTTTTGGTTGTGCGTCTCTGGCTGCGTCAAAACCAGCCTTAATTGGCTGTGCCATTACCGGGCGTGAGCAGTTTAGTGCGGTGGTGGCGGATGAATATGGCTACCCTTTGCATCAATTGCCGCTTCCGGCGCGCGGACATGGCGTGGCGACGAATCGGGCGGGGCACGCGGCGGTTTTTGCAAGGCGTCCGGGCAGTTTCTTCATGGTGTTCGATTATCAGTGCGGGGAAATGCGTCATCTTAGTTTGGCAGCAGAAAATCGTCACTATTACGGACACGGTGTTTACTCTCTAGACGGAAACTACTTGTTTGCCACCGAAGGAGAGCGCGGCACCAGCCGTGGCATCATCGGCGTCTATGATGTGCAGCATAATTATCAGAAAGTCGACGAGCTGAGTGGGTTTGGCATTGGCCCGCACGAAGTGATCATCATGCCTGATGGCACCTTAGTGATCGGCGTTGGCGGTGTGCATACCAATGGGCGTGAGCCGCTCAACTTAGCGAGTATGCGACCCAGCCTCAGTTACTTAGCGCAAAATGGTGAGTTGCTCGACCAAGTGACTTTAGCCGATCCCAAACTGAGCATTCGCCATCTTGCGCATGACGGCCGCGATACGGTGCTGTGTGGTCAGCAATATCGCGGTGAGCCAGACGAGTACCCGTCATTGCTGGCCATGCACACTCGCGGGAGGGAGATGGTGTCGTTGTACGCAGAGCCAGAGCAGTGGGCGAGGTTCAACCACTACATTGCCAGTATTGCCGCCACGTCTGAGTGGATTCTTGCCACATCTCCGCCGGGCAGTTGCTACGGTATCTGGTCCAAACAGAGTGGCAAGCTGGTGGAACTGGGGGCTTTGCCTGACGCTTCCGGTGTGGTTGTGTATCAAGATCAATTTCGTGTCAGTTCAGGTGCTGGCACAGTTGTGACCACTTCGATTGAGCAAGGTCGAAGAGAAATCCAGTCGAATATTCAATGGGATAATCACTGGTCACAAATTGTTTAAAAAAAACTTCTCACTTTTGCGCTCGTAACCCGGACGAAATTTGCCATACTTAGCCTATGGCAAATTTTGATCTTCGGGAGCGAAAAAGGTGTCTAAGTCTTTGATAGTTTTGTTGCTAGTGTTCTTCGCTCCACCTTTGTGGGCATTAACCCAGCAGGAAGATACCCATTGGCGTATTGAAAATTCTGCTGCTCTTGCCTATGTGCAGTATCCTCATCAAGTGGAGCAGTTGTATCAAGAGCACGGGCACCAACGAATTTGGGCGGATGCGAGAGCGATTGAGCAATTTGAATTTCAACTGGAACTGCTCAAAACGGCCGGAGTGAGTCCTTATTTTGAACATCAAGTTGCTAAACTCAATCGCTATAAAGCGCAGCAACAGTGGTTGGGTTATGACATTCTCGCCACCGACATCTTGCTCTCCTACCTGAGTTATCTCGACAAACTGACGCGCAATGGCAAAGATTGGCTGTTTGCTTCGCCATTAAGTCAAAGTTTACCCGCGCCTCATCCACGATCACTTAGCAATCTCGTACAAGAAATTCGCTCAAATTCGCTTGCCGATTACATTGCCTCTTTGCGCTCTCCGTTACAGCTTAACCCTCAATTTGAGCAGCGTTATCGCAAGTTATGGAAATTACAGCACCAAGTTACGACGGAGTATCCTCCACAAGGTCTCAAAAAAACCGGTGACATCCTTACGGGTAAAGCTATTTTGCTCAGGCGTTTGCAAATAGTCGGTATTGATACCTCCGCAAGCTCAAGCACAGAGGGCATCTATGATGAGTCGCTCGCTAAGGCCATCAAGCAATTTCAAAAGATGCATGGTCTAGCTCAGGATGGAGTCATAGGTCCTGCGACCGTCAAATGGCTGAATGTCTCGCCAGCACAACGCTTGCACTCGATGGCACTGAATGCGGAACGTTCACGCTTATGGCCGCAAGAGCGAGACTTGCTCATTCTGGTCAATGTGCCTGGCTATGAAATGCAATTTTGGTACAAAGGCGAAGAGGTATTCGAATCGAAAGTGGTGGTCGGAAAAATCAGCCGTAAAACACCAATCATGGAAGGAAAAATGGATGGTATCGTGCTTAACCCGGTTTGGAATGTGCCGAACAAAATTATGGTTAAAGATATTTTGCCTAAGCTGAAGCGCGACCAAAACTATCTTAAAAAACAAAATATTGAGATTTTGCCAGCGTGGGACTCTGAGACGACCATCGACCCTGAAAGCATCGATTGGTCACGTGTTTCGCGACACAATTTCCCGTACAAAATGCGTCAGTTATCAGGCAGCACAAACGCCTTAGGCTTGTATAAGTTTAACATTCCCAATAAACGGGCCATTTTCCTACATGACACGCCCTCTAAGCGTCTGTTCTCCAGAGATCATCGGGCGTTTAGTTCCGGCTGTGTGCGGGTGGAAAATGCCGATCAATTTGCCCATTTATTACTGCAAACCCAAGGGCTAGAAGAAGAACTCACGCGACAGTCTGCTTGGCAAGAGCCTAACAACATGATCCCGCTCAAGACTCGCGTGCCTGTGCACATTATTTATCAAACGGTTTGGTTTGATGGTGAAGAGATCAATTATCGTGACGATATTTACCAATTCGATTTGATTCGCCAGCAGGGATGAAATTTGCCAGAAATTTACATAGGTGGAAAAGAGTAGTCACTTCAATCACTAACTTTCATCCCTGATGCAAATGGAACCCGTTACCAACCAGAAAGCTATTTGACGCTGAGCAAGGCATTCGCTATGGTGCCCCGCTGTTATCAATCAGTGTGGGAATTTGAGTGAAGTCGAAATTTGAGCCGCTTTCGCGTCGGCGTTTTATCTGTATGGCGAGTGCGACTGTCGCAGCGGTTTCGTGCATGCCCAGTCGAGCATTTGCTTCGCTGCCTGATGCACCTCGGGAATTGGCAATGAACAATTTGCATACCGGTGAGTGGTTGGAGAGTTGTTACTTCGATGGCGTGAGCTACGTTGAAGAAGAGCTGGCTCGCCTTGACCATTTATGCCGGGACTTTCGCCAAAACGAAGCACATCCGATGGACAGACGTCTGTTTGATCAACTCACGCAAATTCAAGCTCTGATTGGCACACAAAACGAGGTGCAGATCATTTCGGGCTATCGCTCACCCGTGACCAACGCGGCGCTAAGAGCTCGCTCTTCGGCGGTCGCTAAGAAAAGCTATCACATGCTGGGTAAAGCAATAGACTTTCGTATCGACGGCGTTGCCATCGCCACGGTCCATGAGGCCGCCCTAACGCTCAACGCGGGTGGTGTTGGTTATTATCCGCGCAGTGATTTTGTGCACATCGACACCGGCCCCGTTCGTCAATGGTAGCCGCTTCTTGTTTTTCCCCTCTTCAAGTGTCATAGTTCCGGCCAGATTTTCTTGGTCCGAGGTTACTATGGCACTTAAATATCAGATTGTTCCCGTTACTCCTTTCGCGCAAAACTGCTCGATTGTCTGGTGCGATGAAACCATGAAAGGCATTGTGATTGACCCAGGCGGCGATGAGAAACAACTGGCGGCACGTATCAAAGAGCTCGGCGTTGAGGTTGTGCAATTGGTTTTAACCCACGGCCATCTGGATCATGTTGGTGGAACGGAACGTTTGTCTGAACTCTTAGGTCAAGTGGAAATCGTTGGCCCGCACAAAGCCGATAACTTCTGGCTGCAAGGTTTGGAAGGGCAGAGCCAAATGTTCGGTTTTCCTTTGACACAAGCATTTGAACCGCATCAGTGGTTACAGGATGGTGACGAGATCCGCTTTGGACACCAAGTGCTGCAAGTGCTGCATACTCCAGGTCATACACCGGGCCATGTGGTGCTGTTTAGCGAACAAGCTCGTCGCGCTTTTGTCGGCGATGTCCTGTTTAATGGCAGCATCGGCCGTACCGATTTCCCACAAGGGGATTTCAACACCTTGATCGCTTCGATTAAACACAAGCTTTGGCCTTTAGGCAATGACGTGACGTTTATTCCGGGGCATGGACCAGAGTCAACCTTTGGCCATGAGCGCAAAACCAATCCATTCGTCGCTGACGAAATGCCACTCTACTGAGTCTCTCTTCACTCACTTAATCTGGTTCGGCGGCGGCTAAATAGCGCCGGACCAGCCCGACAAAATCGTCGGCTTCCCGGTCCAAATCTTGCGCCGAAATAAAAATGTCGTAATCAAAAAAACGCCGCTGATAACGCATGCGGTTGGCGAGCATCGCTTTTAATCCGGTATACAAACGCTCATCGCCAATGTGGACGGGATCTGAGTTGAGCACCATATCTTCAAATTGGTTTATACACTGATGTTGATGTGCGCCCAAGTAAAGTAGGGCTCGTTGACTGAGGAGAATGTCGCTGGCGAGTCGGGGACAAATTGCATCCAGATAGGGCGTATAGTCTTTGAGTTTAATGCCGATCCAAGGTAGCGGCTGATGCCAACCTTGTGTCTCAACAGTGCAGACGCCAATTTTTTCAATATTGCGCCATTTTACCACCCAACCACCCTTAAACAGATGTTGTTGGAAGTGAGTGGCGGTAAGGGTGTATTTCACTTGGCTGCGCAGCATTAAATAGATGCCAAGTAGTGCTAGAAAAAGCAGCAGCGTGATGGCGACAAAAGCTTGTAACCAACTGGTAGAGAGAGAAAAAAGCAGTAAAGCGGCGGCCAAGAATCCGCCAATCAAGCCCCGACCTTTAGCCGAGTTGAGACTGAGATCGTAGTTGCACAATTGCAGCGTTTGCATACTCACCCCTTTGCATTTTTAGTGATTATTACCACTGTATTTATACTCAGCATTCAATGCTTTGTGCTTGTTTAAATAGTAGTCTTTCTGCCCAAACCACGCATTTTTCATGACCTTTCGCCGCTTAAGCCTACAAATTACCCCTGAAATTTGCTATAAAACGCGCTTCAAAATTTTCATCCCTGCTGACAAGCAGTGAACTGGAGACCAATTCAATGAGACTTTCTCATAAGCGTAACGTGCAGGCAAAACTGCAAAAACGCATTCAAGCCGCTGTAGCAAACTTGGCGACGGCACCGAGAAAAGCGAAGCCAGTGGCGAGCAAAGCAACAGTATCTGCGCTGGTTGCTGAAAAGAAGGTTGCCGCCAGCGAAGTGGCTGAAGTGAAAAACGTTGCCGTTTCAGCGGTGAAAAGCAACCTCACGTTGACCCCAAAACAGCAGCAAGTGCTGGATATTGTCGTGGCCAACGTTGATGGCATCAATCCCAAAAGTATTGGTCTCGCCGCCGGGCAAGACGAAGCAAAAGCGGCTTCATGGGCCACTGGGGCGCTAAAAAAACTGCTTGAAGAAAATCTCGTCACCAAAGAGCAGCTAAGCGGTAATAAAGTGATCTACAAGCGTGCTTAACTTTACTTAGCAGCATACTACTTTGCCTCGGCTTGCCCGGGGCACTTTATCCCATTTCCCCCAATCTTGCGTCTTCTCTGTTGCTCTTAATCAGCCTTATTTGTCACATTTTTGCTAAAAACTGTTAATACTTGACTTGTTTTACTACGTAAGTATCTGTTCAGATCTAAATTTGTTTATAAATTCTTAATATTTATATTAATCAACTAATTAAACTGATAGGTGCCTTTACTCTTACGTACTAATACGTAATACATTGGTCGAGTTGCCTCGCCGAACACGATACAGCTTGCGTGTTCCTGCCGATTACATGTCGTTGGTTTTTGTTACATCTTTAACATGAATAACAAGTGTTCATTGATGTGACATACAATAAAACCAAGGACGTGAAACATGAGTCTTATCCAACAATCTTTAAAACGTGTGCTGAAAAGTACTGCCGTGGCGGCCGCTTTGGCACTGCTTGCGACATCGGCCAATGCGGCAGAAAAAGTGTACCGCCTGAAATTGGCAGAAACTTGGGGGCCCAACTTTCCCATCTTCGGTGATGCGACCAAGAATATGGCGAAAATGGCAGAAGAGATGTCCAACGGACGTTTGCAGATCCGTATCGACTCTGCCAACAAGCACAAAGCACCGCTTGGCGTGTTCGACATGGTGAAGTCAGGACAGTACGACATGGGGCACTCTGCGTCTTATTACTGGAAAGGTAAAGTGCCGAACACGCTCTACTTTACGTCAATGCCGTTTGGTATGTTGCCGATGGAACAATACGCTTGGTTCTATTACGGCGGCGGCATGGAGTTGATGGAGAAAGTGTACGCACCGCACAACATGCTGTCTTTCCCGGGGGGTAACACGGATACCCAAATGGGCGGCTGGTTCCAAAAAGAGATCAACTCGGTGGACGATCTGCAAGGGTTGAAGATGCGCATTCCCGGTTTTGCAGGCGAAATCTTAGCCGAGCTTGGCGCGAAACCGACCAACATTGCACCGGGTGAACTGTATACCTCACTTGAGCGTCGCACGATTGATGCACTTGAGTGGGTTGGCCCATCACTGGATTTACGCATGGGCTTTCACAAAATTGCCCCTTATTACTACACAGGTTGGCATGAGCCAGCGACTGAGTTGCAATTTCTGGTCAACCAGCGTACTTGGGAACGCTTGCCTGATGACCTGAAGGCAATTCTATTGGTATCAATGAAAACCGCGGCGTACGACATGTATACCCAGTCCAAACATGAAAATGGTAAGAACTGGGCATCGATCAAATCTGAATACCCCAATGTTCAAGTGAAAGACTTCCCGTCAGCGGTGATGTCTGCGATGCGTGCAGCCAACGACAAGTTGCTCAAAGAGCATGCTGAGAAAGATGCACTTGCCAAAGAGATCCAAGAATCGCAAGCGGCTTATCTCAAGCAGGTTCGTCCTTGGACCGACATTTCTACCCGCGCATACCTAAATGGTCAGGCGCAATAAAATTCGCCAGTGATTCTGGTGAGGAGCCCAAGAAAGCTCACTCTATCTTGAGATGAGCCAATAACAGAGCTCCGCTGGCTTGCCAAGCGGAGCCATTTTTCAAAATTCCATGGAGTAGGGAATGAGAAGTCTGATCTATATCGAGCGTCTGTTTAATCGTTTCGGGGACTTCCTCGGATGGCTTGCCAGCATATTGTTTGTGGTTCTGCTCGCCAACGTGGTGTACGACGTCATCATGCGTTATGCCTTCAACGATGTGTCTATCGCCTTTCAAGAGTTGGAATGGCACCTGTTTTCCGCGGTTTTCCTGCTGGGTATCCCTTATGCGCTGAAAGCGGGCGGGCATGTTCGCGTTGACCTCTTTTACGAAAATCTTTCTCATCGCGCGCAAGCGATCATTGACTTGCTGGGAACGATCGTTTTCCTCATTCCGTTTTGTCTTCTAGTGACTTGGTTTGGTATCGACTTTGCCAAAGAGAGCTATGCACTGGGAGAAACCTCCGGCGATCCGGGTGGGCTGCCCTATCGTTGGATAATCAAAGCGATGATCCCACTCTCATTTGCCTTCATGGCCATCAGTGGCGTCGGTTTGATGTTGCATTCGCTCAACAAGATCGTCAATCCGCACTTGTTGCACCTTTCAAATTCAGATAAGTCGTAGGAGCTCAGGATGATCGGAATTGTGATGTTTTTTGTCGCGCTGTTTGCGTTGCTGCTCGGCTTTCCTGTGGCGTTCACCTTTGGCGGTATCGCACTTCTATTTGGTGTGTGGGCGGAAGGAGTAGAGATCTTTGCCTTCATGCCATACCGCATTCAATCCATCATGGAAAATACCGTATTGATGGCGGTGCCACTGTTTGTCTTTATGGGCTTGGTGCTGCAAAAGACGCGCTTGGCGGAACAACTGCTGGAATCGATGGGGCGTCTTTTTGGTGGTGTGCGCGGTGGTATCGCGATTTCTACCGTGTTGGTGGGAACGCTGCTCGCGGCATCGACGGGTGTCGTTGGTGCGTCTGTAGTGGCAATGGGCCTTATTTCGTTGCCTGTCATGCTCAAATACAACTATGACAAAGGGTTGGCGTGCGGAACCATCTGTGCGTCGGGCACTTTAGGGCAAATTATTCCGCCATCGATCGTGCTCATTTTATTGGGCGATGTGCTCGGCGTGCCAGTCGGCGACTTGTTCCAAGCTGCCGTTTGGCCGGGCATCGTGCTGGTGGGCGTGTATGTGGTTTACATCCTTATCTACGCCAAACTCAATCCACAAGCAGCGCAGCCGATTGAACGTGATGAAACGATTAGCCGCCGTGAGGAAGTGATCAAAGCGCTCAAAGCGGTCATTCCACCCCTCGCGCTGATCGTGGTGGTTTTGGGGTCGATCTTTGCCGGGGTGGCGACACCAACCGAATCGGCAGCGCTGGGCGGTGCGGGTGCAATCGTCCTGTCACTGCTTTATCGCCAGTTCAGTTGGAAAATGGTGTACGAATCGGCCAAAGAAACGGTCAATGTAACCGCGATGGTGTTTGCGATTTTGCTTGGTGCCACCGCGTTTTCTATGGCCTTTACCTACACTGGCGGTGATCTGTTAGTCGAGGAGTGGATGCTCAATATTCCCGGTGAGAAATGGGGCTTTTTGATCGTCACCATGCTGGTGATCTTAATCCTCGGCTTCTTTATCGATTTCGTTGAAATCTGCTTCATTATTGTACCTATTTTAGCGCCAGTGGCTGAGACGTTGGGCATCAACATGACTTGGTTTGCTATTCTGGTGGCGATGAATTTACAAACCTCCTTCCTGACCCCGCCGTTTGGTTTTAGTCTGTTCTACCTCAAAGGGGTGGCGCCGGCAGGGGTGACCACGCGGGATATTTATCGCGGTGTTGTGCCATTCATCGGCTTACAAATATTAGTACTTGCCTCATTGCTGCTGTTCCCAGAATTTTATGGCATGGGCTAGGGCGCACAATCGTGAGGTAAATCTTGCTAGGTTTGAAACTTAGTTGCTAGAGTAAATGGCTGCCAAGGATGGGCAGCCATTGTTGTATAAGGACACGCTATGCCGCTGAAAATGAAGCTGATCTTGCTAACGCTACTGCCGCTGCTTCTGGTTTCAGCGAGTATCAGTTGGATCTCCATCTATCAGGCGAAAATGTTAGGGCAAAAAGAGGTGGAGATATTTCGTCAAAGCCTGATCCAATCTCGTGAAAATGCGTTGCAAGACAGCGTCGATCTGGCGTTTGACGCGATTGGGTACATCCACAATGATGCTTCTTTGAGTGAGGGGCAAGCGCAGCAGAAAGTAAAAGCCATGTTGACTCAGCTGCGCTATGGCTCCGATGGCTATTTCTTTGCCTACGATAAACAGGGAACCAATCTGGTTCACCCTATCCAACCTGAACTTGTTGGGCAAAATCTCCTCAATCTGCAAGATGAAAATGGTGATCATCTGATTGAAGCGCTGCTGTATCAAGCGCAAACGGGGGGCGGTTTTCATCAATATTTGTGGAAAAAACCCTCGACAGGCGAAACCGTGCCGAAACTTAGCTACGCAGCTTGGCTGAGTAAATGGGAGTGGATGATTGGCACTGGGCTGTATATCGAAGACATTCGCCAAGAAGTTGCCCAAATGCAGGCCGCGGTGAACAAAAACATCGAAACGACTTTTTTTTCTGTGGTGGTGATTTTGTTGGTCACGGTGGCGGTGATCATTGTGCTGACCTTAGCGATCAACTTGCATGAGCATCGTCTCGCAGATAAAAACCTCAAAGAGCTGGCTCATAAAACCGTGATGTTTCAAGAAGATGAGAAGAAGCATCTCGCCCGTGAACTGCATGATGGCATTAACCAGTTACTGGTCTCAAGTAAATGTCACTTAGAGTTATTGAGTAACAAGATCGATCAACCTTCACTGCGCCAACATCTGGAAAAGTCTCAACAATCACTGATGACGGCCATTAATGAAGTTCGGCACATCTCGCATCAATTACGCCCCAGTGCGTTAGATGACATTGGTCTTGAGGCTGCGTTGTCGAGCTTGTTACAAGATTTTCGCGCTCATTCGGGTATCGATACCGATATCCACTTTGATACCCAAGCGCACAAGCTCAAATCAGAAGTGGCAACGACCTTGTACCGTGTGGCGCAAGAGTCACTCAACAACATCGAAAAGCACTCGGCGGCGCGTAAAGTCACGGTGAGCCTGCAGCAGATGGGCAACATACTGCAACTGCTGATCCGCGATGATGGCTGTGGCTTTGCCGTAACCGATGCGCTGCGCAAACAAGGAATTGGCCTAAGGAATATGCGCGAACGGGTCGAGTTCTTAGGCGGAGATTTCGAACTGATGAGTGAACCCGGTTTTGGAACGGAAATTACCGTGTTACTGAATTTGGATGGATTGACCTATGGATAGACCGATTCGAATCGTGATCGTCGATGATCACCAAGTGGTACTCGATGGTTTTATGGCTCGCTTAGAGATAGAACCCGAGATTGAAGTGGTAGGAACGGCCAGCAATGGCTTAGAAGCATTGGATGCTGTTCGTCGACACAAACCCGATGTGGTGCTGATGGACATCAGCATGCCGATTATGAATGGCATTGAAGCCACTCGCTTGATCAAAGAAGAGTTTCCTGAGTGCAAGGTCTTGATGTTGACCATGCACGACAATCGAGAGTACATCATGAAAGTGATGCAGGAAGGGGCGGTTGGTTACATGCTGAAAGAGATTTCGGCAGAGAAAATGGTGCAAGCGATCAAAACCGTCAATCAAGGTTCGACCTATTTTTGCGAGTCGGTGACACAAACCCTTTTTACTCAGGAGATCGTCCCCGCAGCTCAACGGGCTAACCCGCTTAGTCGCCGTGAAGAGGCGGTACTCAAGCTGGTGGCACAGGGGCACAGCAGCAAAAAAATTGCCACCCTACTGGATATCAGCTATCGGACGGTGGAAACCCACCGCCACAATATTAAGCATAAGTTAGATCTGCACTCGACCGCGGAGCTGGCGAAATATGCGTTTGAGCAGGGGCTAGTGCAGTAAACGCCTTACTCTGGCTTGATGCTACCCAGTTCAAGAATGGGGGATACATCAATTTGCTCTGCACTCATCATGCTGGAGATTCGCTGCACAGACGAAAGTAGCAGTGACTGCTCCCAATCTTCCAATTTCTGAAACTCAGAGATGAAATTTTCCTGCAATGGCATTGGCGCTTGCTTGAGAATGCGCTCCCCGTCGGCAGTGAGATGGGCGTGTACTTTGCGTTTATCTTCTTTGCTGCGAACTCGCTCTACATACCCGTTTCTTTCCAAACGGTCCAGAATTGCCGTGGCGGTTGCTTGGCTCATATTGGTATGGTTGGCCAGTTGGCGAATGGTAACTTCGCCTAACTCTTTGATTGCACGCATCAAAATAAGCTGAGGGCCAGTCAGTCCAGAAATTTTATTGAGCTTCTTCGAATGTAAATCGATGGCGCGGATGATCTGTCTGATGGCGATGAGAACTTCTTCGTGTTTTTCCAAAATGTCTGCCCGTCGATGATTTGGTCCCAAAACTACCGCAATTTATCGGTGATTGAAAGCGCTGCAACGCATCAGTGGCTCGAATAGGTCAACAAACCAACGGCGACCCTGGGCCGCGAGTACAGGTTTGGTTTACACCGCGATGTTACCTTAGGATGAATATCGAATAATAATTTGATGACAAAAGATTTGTGAGCATTTTGTTTTGTTGCTTTTTTGTATTGCATTAAGCCATAAGTGCCGATTTAAAAGCCTTTTCTTTGCTGTCAATTTGCATTTATACGATGTTTTCTGTTAGTTTAATAACCGATATTTTGGAAATATGTGTCGTATTCTAACTATTTCCTTGATTGGTACATTTTAGAAAAAGCATTTTTAAGTGAGTGAGAATGACAACAGGTATAGATAAGTACAGTATTGACAGTACAGACTACACGGTTGGTCAGGATAATGTTCAACGATGGGGTTTTGATGTTCACAACCCAGTGTTTGGCATTAGCGCAGGTTTGGTGGCGCTGTTTCTGATTGCCGCATTGGTACTGGACGCCCACACCGCCAAGACGGTACTCGATGGCATCAAATGGCAAATTATTGGGTCATTTGATTGGTTGTTTATCTGGTCCGGTAATGTTTTTGTGGTGTTCTGTCTGGCATTGATCGTTTCACCTATGGGTAAGATTCGTTTGGGCGGTTCTGATGCCGTAGCGGACTACTCTTTTCTATCTTGGCTAGCCATGTTGTTTGCAGCAGGGATGGGAATTGGTTTGATGTTCTGGAGTGTAGCAGAGCCGGTGGCTTATTTTACCGGATGGTATGAAACCCCATTGAATGTTGCTGCGAATTCACCGGAAGCGGCCAAACTGGCTCTTGGCGCGACCATGTTCCATTGGGGTTTACACCCTTGGGCTATCTATGGTGTTGTGGCCTTATCACTGGCCTTTTTTGCCTACAACAAAGGCTTGCCGCTTTCGATGCGTTCGATCTTTTATCCTCTACTGGGTGATCGTGCTTGGGGTTGGGCAGGGCACATTGTCGATATTCTGGCGGTTGTCGCCACCCTATTTGGCTTAGCGACGTCGCTTGGCTTGGGGGCTCAACAAGCAGCAAGTGGTATTCACCATGTGTTTGGAATTGAAGCTGGCCTGACTTTACAGATCATTGTGATTGTCGCGGTGACGCTACTTGCAACCATTTCTGTCATTCGTGGTATCGATGGCGGGGTTAAGGTCATCAGTAACATCAACATGTTGGTCGCTTTTGCGCTGCTTGGTTTGGTGGGTTTGATCGGTTGGGCGGTGAGCCTTGGCTCTGTGCCAACAACATTCATGGCGTATGTTGAGAATATTATCCCGCTCAGTAACCCAATGGGGCGTGAAGATGAAGCTTGGTTCCAAGGCTGGACTGTCTTCTATTGGGCGTGGTGGATCTCTTGGTCACCATTTGTCGGCATGTTCATTGCGCGTGTTTCAAAAGGGCGCACTGTTCGTGAATTCATGACTGCGGTTCTCTTGGTGCCAACCGCGGTAACATTGCTTTGGATGTCGGTGTTTGGCGGTATGGCCATCGATCAAGTGATCAATGGCGTTGGTGAGCTTGGTGCCAAAGGACTAACCGACGTGCCTTTGGCGATGTTCCAGATGTTTGACCAACTGCCATACGGCACTATGTTGTCAGTGATTGCCGTGGTATTGGTGCTGGTCTTCTTCATCACCTCATCTGACTCCGGTTCTCTGGTCATCGACTCGATTACCGCCGGCGGTAAAATGGATGCGCCAGTCCTACAACGTATTTTCTGGGCATTTATGGAAGGCGCTATTGCAGTGGCTCTGCTCTGGATTGGTGGTACAGAGGCGATTCAGGCATTGCAAGCTGGGGCGATTTCGACGGCGTTGCCATTTACCTTTATCCTCTTGGCGATGTGTGTCAGCCTGCTTTTAGGTATGCGTACCGAAAAACAGTAATCGCTACTTTTTATTTGCTCATAAAGCCAGCTTATCAAGCTGGCTTTATTTTTGTCGTACGGTATAAAAATGACGCTAAAATTATCTGGAATACAAGGGGTTACTACTTGGTTGGCGAAGGATAATACGTGCATGTGATTGGGTTTGTGTGTAATATCGCGGGCGAAAATTTGTTCCCCCAACTGAAATTTGACAACAATGAAATTGACACTAAAGCAGAAGCTCATAGGCGCAAGCCTATCAGCGGTAGTGATCATGGCTGCCGCCTTAACTTGGCTGTCCGCAGGACAGCTATCCAATCAAACCCGCAATGGCGTATATGCCCGTGCGCAGAGCCTCGGTGAAGCGGCGGCGCAAGGTATTTCTGACTGGATTTCGATCCGTAAGAATATCGCCAAAGCCTTTAATGACTACAGCGAAGAAAGTGATGTTGTGCCGTATCTACAACAAGCGCGCAAAGCGGGTGGTTTTGACGATATTTTCCTAGGGACACCAGCGGGTGAAATGTACCGCTCACATCCAGAGCGTAACCGTGCCGATTACGATCCTCGCGTGCGTCCTTGGTATAAAGACGCCACTGCAGCGGGTAAGCAGATCATTACCACCGCTTATCAAGATGCGATTACCAACGCGCTGCTGGTGACGATTGCTGAACCTGTGCGTCACAACGGCAAACTGGTTGGTGTGGTGGGTGCCGACGTTCTGATTGATCAATTGATCAATGATGTCATCAGCCTAGATGCGGGCAAAAATGCTCATGCAATGTTGATTGATACACAAGATGGCACTTTCTTAGCACATCCCAATAAAGCGCTTTCGCTTAAGCCTGTGAACACTCTGCTGAAACAATTTACCATGCAGGATATCGAGCGTGCGGCCTCACAAGGCGCAATTGAAGAAGCGATCGTCAATGGCCAGCAAAAGCTGTTCTACTTCGTTAAAGTACCTCAAACCTCTTGGATGTTTGCGATTGAGATGGATCGCGCCACCGAAGAGGCCAGCTTGAGTCAATTGATGCGCGAAATGCTCATCACTGCCACTTTAATCACTGCCGCTGTGATTGCAGCTGTCTACTGGCTGGTGGGCTTTTTGTTCCGCGATCTTGGCCGCGTTTCTCATGCATTGGAAGAAATTGCCTCCGGTGAAGGGGATCTTACTCAGCGCCTAGAGCCGCGCAGTGACGATGAAGTGGGTAAACTGGCGGAGAACTTCAACCGTTTTGTTGGCAACATGCACACTATGGTCAGCAAGTTGAGCGAAGTCTCGGCATCACTGTCTGAACAAGCCAAAATGACCGCACAGCAAGCTGAGGAGCGCAGCCAGCGTATTTCATTGCAGCAAGATGAAATCAACATGGTCGCAACCGCAGTCAACGAAATGGCGGCGGCGACACAAGAAATTGCAGGCAATGCTGATCACACAGCGCAAAATGCGGAAGAAGCGGTGTCTGCGTGTGTTCACGGTTCTTCGCAAGTGACGCAAACGCAAGGCTCTATTCAGAACTTGTCAGAAGAAGTGCAAGTGGCGACCAATGTAATTCAAGAGCTGGAAGCGCACGGCAACAGTATTAATACCATTCTTTCAACCATTCAGGGTATTGCAGAGCAAACGAACTTGCTGGCACTCAATGCGGCGATTGAAGCGGCGCGTGCGGGTGAGCAAGGGCGCGGTTTTGCAGTGGTTGCGGATGAAGTTCGTGTGTTGAGTCAACGCACTCACGCGTCAACGCAAGAGATCCAGCAAACTATCGAGAAGTTGCAGGGCACCACGTCACAGGCGGTTGACATTATGGACGACAGTCGTGCACTGGCGCTGACCAGCGTTGATGATGCCAACTCGGCGGCGGTAAGCTTAACGCAAATTCATACGGCTGTTGTGCGTATTAGCGATATGGCGACGCAAATTGCATCGGCGGCGGAAGAGCAGGCATCGGTAACCACTGAAATCACGCGCAATACCGAAGGCATTCGCGATGTGTCAAACGAGCTGGCTGCCGAGGCGCATGAAGCGGCGGCGCAAGCCAGCATGTTGTCGGATCTTTCTCATGAACTTGAGCAAGAGATCAGACGCTTTAAGCTATAAGATAAAGTCTAATGAGAAGAGGAGCCAAGTGCTCCTCTTTTGTTTTGTTGGGCTTAAAAGCAAAAAACAAAAAGCAAAATGCAAAAAGTCTAAAGCCAGAACTCACCGACGGCACTTTGCGCATCGTAGTGATGGGCAAATTGCGCTTGCAATAGTTCAGCGGTGGCGATGGCATCGGTCAATGCATGATGGGCGCTATAGTCAGGCAAACCATAGCGTCGCCGAGTTTGGGCAAGACGCAGCGAAGGCAGTTTGACGCCTTTTAAGCGCCGCCACCATCCGCCCTTGGTTTGGCTAAGATAATCTGATTCGAGCTGTAATGTATCCAGCAGCGGAAACTCAATCCCTTCACCGATACGCTGTCTTAATGCGGCATCAAAGAAATCGCGTTCGATATGGCGATAATGAACCACCACCACTTTTCCGGCTAACTGTTGCAATACCTCGTCAAGAATCGTCTCGAGATCTGGTGCATGCTCAATATCGCTGTGAGTAATGCGATGAATGACGATCGACTCTTCGCTGAGGTTTTGCCGTGGACGCACCGTCCAATGGTGGGCTTGGTTTAGGTAAATGCGCTGCAGATCAAACGGCACTAAGCCAATCGAGAGAATATCATCACTGCGCGCGTTTAATCCGGTGGTTTCAAAGTCCAACGCCACCATCTCAAGTTCGTTTATGGGGGTGCAAGCGAGTGGCAGTGGCTGAGCATAGAAGCGTTGCAAGCGAGCATCCTGCACACGCTGGCATTTTTGGGCAAATTTTTGCTGCCATTCAAGGGGAGCAGGTTTAAATAACGACATATTTTCCCTTATTTAAAACTGTTGCCAGCTTGATAGCGAAACTTCAGGAAGTTCTGCGCATTGCTTAGGATCTGAAAGGCATCTTTGAGCGTTCTGCGTTCAAAATCCGACAGGTTTTCGGGTTCGATATTGTTATCAGGCTCAATACCGTTTTGCACATCCACTGCTTGGTGACGAATGCGCACCATGGAGATAAATTCCAACGCATCTTTGAGGTTTTGCGCGCGCCCTTTAGGCAGAATACCGGCATCAATCACATCGTCGAGCCTCTCAAATGAGTTTCTGGCACTCGACCCGACCGCCAATGCATGGACGCGAATGAGATCGGCCAATGGCGCAGTACCACGTCGTTTGAGGTTAATCGAATTGTTGTGACGGCCATCTTTCTCCATCACAAAATCTTTAAAAAAGCCTAGTGGTGGCGTGCGATTCAGGGCGTTACGCGCCAAACAGGCGAGAAAACGAGGGGTCTGTTTGGCTTTGTTGACGATAAAATCGGTCAGTTGTGATGCCCATGCGAGCTCTCCGTAAACGCCATCTAAATCAAAGAAAATTGAGGCGTTAAGTAGGGCCTTAGGGTTGGGGTCATCAATCCAGTCGGCAAAGCAATCACGCCACTGCGCACGTGTCATACGCCAAATCGGGTTAGTTGCCATAATATCGCCAGTACAATATTTGTAGCCACACTCGTTGAGTGCATCACACACTAGCTCGGCAAATTGGCTGAAATAAGCGTCGTGTTTTTCGGCTCGATAGCTGTCGGCAAGGATAATCGCGTTATCTTGGTCGGTGACCAACAATTGCTCGTCGCGCCCCATAGAACCCAATGCGAGAAAACAGTAGTCAATGGGTGGTGGGCCGAGACGTTCTTCGGTCAATTCAATGATGCGCTGCTTGAAACTGCGGCCAATTACCGACATGGCACTACCGACCATGTGTGAGTTGGCATCTTCGTTCACTAGGCGGACAAAGCTGTTTTTTACTTCTTGCGCCAGTTGCGCGAGATCCTCAAAGCTCTGCTGTTGAAAAATGCGGCTGACCAAGAGCAGCGAACTCTGAGATTCATAACGGACAATGTCTGTCGCTTCGACAATACCGAGCGGCTTTTTTCCCTGCATGATAGGCAGATGGTGCACATTGTGCCTCAGCATGGTCAACATGGCTTCATAGACATAGGCGTTGTGATCCAGTGAGATCACTTGGTCTGTCATCACACTACCAACGGCATCTTGCGGTGATTTTCCCTGAGCCAATACACGGGTACACAAATCGCGGTCTGTGATGATACCGACCACGGGGGCCAATGAGGAAGAGGCTTGTGTCTTGGAATCTAACACCAGCAGAGAAGAGACGTGTTCATTAGCCATCATCTCCGCGGCACTTTGGATCGACTGAGTGCTCTCAATGGTTGGTGCATCACGGGTCAACAAGGTACGAACTTTTGAGGTCGTGAGGTCGTTCGCTTCTTTAGTTTCAAGGACCGCTTGGCGCAAACGGGTGCTTTTTTCCACCTCAACAAAGTCTGCGAAGGAATCAAAGTGGTCGTAGAGCGATTGGAAAATGGTTTCCGGAATGCAATAGAGCAACGAATCTTCCACTGCTGTGACGGGAAATTTGACTCGGTTGTTGGTGAGTAATGCCATTTGACCAAACAGGGCGCCTTCGTCTAAACGGTTGTAAAGCTCGCCTTTGCGGCGGTAGACTTCCACCACGCCACTGCGCAGCATAAAAAGATCATGAATTTCATCACCACTGCGAATGATAGGCGTCTCTTTACGATAATAAGAAATCTCGATGTGTTGGATGACGTCGAGCAGAGTTTCTTCTGGGAGCTCGCTAAACGGCGCGTGTTGCGAGAGAAAGTTAAGAATTTCGGTTAATTCAGCATCCATATTCAAACCTTTTGGGTTTAGAGCCTATGGTGACCCGTAAACATTGATATGCAGGTGGACTGCTATCTTACCTCAAACTGACCACATTTTCTGCTTTCGTGGCTGAAAGGGAGCGAGGTCTCGTCTTAAGAGTCTGTTTTGAACTAAGATTACCAAAAGTCAGACGTAGGATACCGATGAGTAACCGCGTTGGAACTGGTTTATTACCAATTAAGAAGGATGTCATATGATAAAAAATAATTGGTTAGTATTGGCGATTGTTCTTGGTAGCGTTGGTGTTGCTAGGGCGGAAAGTGACGATGGTTCTGTCGAAGAAGAACAAGTGTATAACCATTTCTCTGCGTTCATTGGATCTGGCACGACAAATAAAAATTGGTTTGATGGCTCGAATGCCTCGTTTTTCGAGATCAGGTTCAACAAGCCGCTCTCTTCTGGTTGGTTGATGGAGGTAGATTACTCTGTGCAGTTTTTCCATCCAGACAACTTTACGGCAAGGGTGGATCGCGTGCTGATTTCCGGTGGGTATCACCATGACATCACAAGCCGATTAGATGTGTATGCGCTGTATGGTGTCGGGCTTCTGGGTTATGAACAACGAGACAATAAAACGGACAAAAAACTCGATTCTCAATCGGATTTACTCCAAGGTGCAAGGTTGGGGTTTAACTATCTGATTAACCGGGAAGTGACGCTCACTTTAGAAGGCGAGTTTACCCGCAGTGACTGGGTGGATGAGGACAACATCAAACTGGCATTCAACTATCAATGGAATGACGTCTTTGGCACAGGCATTTTTTACAAATATCGTGATGCCGGCAAAGATTACATCAGCGAGGGTGGTATCAGTGCACGCGTGATCTATTAGCGCTTTACTCAGTGATTGACATTAAAAAAGGCCGAGAAACTCGGCCTTTGCTTTTGTCTCTTTCGTCACTGATTACAGCACTTGTGTAAGAGCTTTACATAGAGGGCCCATGTTCTCTTTAGTCATACCCGCTACGCTGATACGACCAGAGCCGACGATGTAAATGGCAAATTCTTCTTTGAGGCGCGCTACTTGCTCTTTGTTTAGACCAGAGAAAGAGAACATGCCGTTTTGGCGTTCAATAAAGCTGAAATCAGCATCAACGCCTTCCGCTTTAAGCGTCGCCACGAACAGCTCACGCATCTCTTGAATACGGTCACGCATTTCTGCCACTTCCGCTTCCCACTCAGCACGTAACGCGGCATCACTGAGAATGTAAGTAACCACGGCGCTACCGTGCGCAGGTGGGTTCGAGTAGATAGAACGGATGATGGCTTTCACTTGAGAGAATGCGGTTTCGGCAACGTCTTGGTTTTCTGCCACTAGGGTAAACGCACCCACACGCTCGTTGTACAGGCCAAAGTTCTTTGAGAAGGAACTCGCAACGAGGATCTCTTTGTTGTACTTAGCAAAAGTACGCAGACCTTGCGCATCTTCCTCGACACCTTTAGCAAAGCCTTGGTAAGCGAAATCGAACATCGGCAGCAGACCTTTTTCAGCCACCAGTTTCGCCAGCACTTCCCACTCTTGCTCGGTTGGGTCGATACCTGTCGGGTTGTGGCAGCATCCGTGAAGCAATACCACATCACCAGCACTGGCTTTTTCTAGATCCGCAACCATGGCAGCAAAGTCTTTGTCTTTAGTTTGCGCGTTGTAGTAGCTGTATTCCGTCGTTTCAAGGCCAGCGGCTTTAAACACACCGTGGTGGTTTGCCCAAGTTGGGTTGCTGATCCAGATCTTTACGTCGCCCAGTTGGCGTTTGATGAACTCGCCAGCCACACGCAATGCACCCGTACCACCCGGCGCTTGGGCGGTTTTAGCGCGTAGAGAAGCGAGGATGTCTGAATCCTCACCGAAAAGTAGTTTCTGAACCGCCAGAGCGTATTCCGCGGTGCCTTCGATAGTCAGGTAAGACTTGGTTTTCTCGGTTTCAACTAAAGCAGCTTCTGCTTTTTTCACCGTTGCAAGAACAGGGGTCTCACCTTGTTCATTCTTATAAATACCAACACCAAGGTTAATTTTCCCCTGACGAGGGTCTTTTTTAAACTCTTCAGTCAGGCCAAGGATCGGGTCAGCCGGGGCGGCAACTACTTTTTCAAACATAATCTTCATCCATGTTAAATCGAAGGGGTAGGTCTGTTTATGTTTCAGTGCTAAGGCGCAGAAGTCAATGAAACATAATCAGACCCGCTCGTTTATCTGGAAACGCCTATGTCTGCGAGCATCTGGCAAAGTAGCAGCGAATGCTGACGAATAAGATTGGAGCAGACGGTGTATATTTATACCTTTCTGCCAGATCAGTGACAACACCTAGTGGCAGGAAAAGTTAAAATAATTTTGATTTGATCGCGAAGTGTCAATGAATTGCGAATTTTTATAATAAAACACCTTGGAAACAGCGACTTTCCAAGGTGTAAAAAGGCAACGACTGGTCTTATCAGTCTTGACCATCTTTATAGCGCGCCGCAATCGCGCAGAAATCTTGCTCTACGGCAAGAAAAGCGTCAACTACCTGCGGGTCAAAATGTTTTCCTCGCCCTTCTAAGATAATTTCTCGCGCTTTTTCATGGCTAAATGCCGGTTTGTAAACTCGTTTGGAGATAAGTGCGTCATAAACATCGGCCAGTGCCATCAAGCGTCCGGAAAGCGGGATCTCTTCACCGGAGAGTTGATTAGGGTAACCGGAACCATCCCATTTTTCATGGTGAGTGAGGGATATTTCCTTGGCGACTCGCAGAAAAGAGCTCGAACCCATACGTTTTTCGGCGATAGAGAGTGCATCTGCGCCGATCTGCGGGTGGCCTTTCATGATGGCAAACTCTTCATCGGTAAGCTTTCCGGGTTTGAGCAACACGCTGTCAGGAATGCCCACTTTACCCACATCGTGTAGTGGAGCGGACTTGTATAACAGATCAATGTATTTGGCTGTCAGTAGTGACTGGTGCTGTGGGCTTTGTGCCAAAAAAGTGGCGAGTGCTCGCACATATTCTTGGGTGCGAATGATGTGCGCGCCTGTTTCGTTGTCCCGAGACTCAGCAAGTGCGGCTAAGCTGACGATGGCAACGTCGCGGGTGGTTTGCACTTCATCCTGCGCCGATTTTAAGCTGTCGAGCATTTTATTGGTGAGCGAGGCCATGGCACCCAGTTCGTTGTGCTCAAAAACCGGCAAGCGCTGGCTGATGTCGCCTTGCGTCACGAGTTGTAACTTGCGCTCTTGGCTTAGTAGGACTTTCTTCATCAATTTGCTCCAAAGGAGCAAAATCGCAACAACATAACCGCCAAGAACTAAGGCAAGATAGGTAAACTCTTTGATAATACTGATTCTTCCGCTGCCATCGAGTAATCGCTCTGGGTTGTGTTCCAGCCAGAAAATGTCTTTGACTGCCACCATGGTCAGCATAATAGTTAATGCGCCGATTAAAATAATCATCATTACAATCAACTGTTTAACAATAGAGTGCCGTTGTCCGGTCAGCTCTAACGGGTAAGTATTATCAGACGATAAAGTGTCGAATTGTTTGGTTTTAGCTTCCAATTGCAATAAGAGGCCAGTAAAAAAGCCAAACAGCGTCATACCGAACAGTACCTTGAGGTTACTGTCGATAGTGAAGTCATATTGCAGATTGTAATAGATGGCCAGAGGAAGGCTGCCAACAAAAAACAAACTGGTGTCTAAGCGCGCGAAGAGAAGCGCCTGGCTCCAACGATGATGAATAAGCACAAAGTGGCGCAGGGCAAACAGCAGAGCAAAGACAGACGCGGTTTGTGCCAACACTTCTAGTGGGGTGAGTGAAGCCAGCATCGGGCAGACTCGGCCACCGTAGGTACCAAAAATGAGAGCGGCGAGAAAGTACAGCTTCAATGTAAGAGACGAGTTGTAGTAGGTCATGTGGCTGCCGTGACGGAAAAGGGATCTGTTTAGAGTAAAGCATCTTCTGCCAATAGCGCTAGCGTACCGTTATGCCTGACATGGCAAATAATGGGCACTTTATCGCGTCATGACGCTGACAGATAACGTATAGCTAGGAGTGACGCACAGAAAAACGCCCGTGATTTGGGCGTTTTTTTATATAGCTTGAGCGATTCGTTTCCGCTGGGCCGCTAGGTTGCTATTTTTTCAAGTCAAACTCAGATTCGATTGCGTTGGTTTCTATCTCTGGGTTGTCAGCCAATTTTTTACTCGCCCAATCATTGACTTGCTTTACTATGGCTTTAAGCGCGTGCGTTTTGGTCGCTTGAACACCGCTCTCTATTTCCAGCTTCTGTCTGGGGTGAGACCCTGTCGCATCTTCAGCAATATGCAGCCAATCTGGATGCCAGTAATACGGCTGACCTGAAGGGGTGCTCCAGCTATGTACACCATTCGATTCGCCTTTGTATTGGATATCATCTGCGTTATATTTCTTCATGTTTTCCATCTCTTGGTTAAGGGACAGCCGTGCTTGCTGTCACGCAAATCACAGTAAATGTAACAAAAGAGTATAAAAATAACGTGAAGATCATCTCGTTATTTTTAGGCTAGGCGACGTTAAACCTGCGAAGGTCTCAATTCAGCATTTTTCTCTCTCGAATTTGCATGAGCTATGGAAAAATCACGCCCTATTCGCCGTTGAGATGTTTAACAATCGCTTCTGCAGCATGTTGTTCTGTTGGAGTTTCTCCCTCTGGTATATCTAGCTGACGCTTGATATGCAAGCCAGTAGCGTCTTCGGCGATATGTAACCAGTCGGGATGCCAATAGTAAGGATCCGCTCCTTGAGGGTGATTCCAACTGTGAACGCCTTGGTGAGCTCCGTTATACGAGAGATCGTCTAGAGTAAATACTTTCATTTTGTTCTCCTTGGTTAGAATCAGTCTTTGAAAGTATGGAGTACAAAAGCCTATATTGCTGTTTAAAAAGGCGCTAAACCACGATGAATTAGATTGCAATATTGATAGGTTTTTTTCATTAATAGAGCAACGTTTTAGCACAAATCTACCTGAGGAACTTATGAGTCGTTACCGCCAACTTGCGGAGCTATTTAAAACACAGATCCAACAAAAAACATGGCGAGCGGGGGAGAAACTGCCCTCAGTCCGAGCGACCAGCCGCAGCCACGCTGTTAGCCCTGGTACGGTATTGCAAGCCTACCAGCTGTTAGAGTCGCAGGGGTGGATCAGTGCAAAACCGCAATCGGGCTATTTTGTGACTCCGGACTTAGCGCGTTTTGCCGATATGAAAGCGAGCAATCCTGCCATACGGCAATCGATTGACGACGAGCTGTATGATTTCCTCAAGCACCAAAGTAATAAAGCCTCGGTGCCTTTGGGCTCGGCCTTTCCTGACCCGAGCTTGTTTCCACTCGCGGCACTTAATCGCAACTTGGCCAGTTCGGGGCGCAAGATGTCGGTAGATTTGCTGGCTGATAACCTGCCGCCCGGTTGTGAATCGTTGCGTCGGCTGATTGCGCAGCGCTATATACAACAAGGAATGGACATCTCACACGACGACATTGTGATCACTTCAGGCGCGTTGGAAGCACTAAACCTCAGCCTTCAGGCCGTGGTCAATAAAGGGGATTATGTGGTTATCGAAACCCCGACTTTCTATGGTGCGGTGCAAGCGGTTGAGCGTTTGGGGCTAAATGCGATTGAGGTGCCAGTTGATGCCACTTCAGGGCTCTGTTTAGGCCGTCTTGAAGAAGCCTTTGCCAATCATCCAGTCCGCGCTTGTTGGTTGATGGTCAATTTTCATAACCCGACCGGAACGACATTGGATACAACGAAAAAGCAAGCAGTGCTGGACTTAGCAAACCGCTACGACGTGGTGGTGATTGAAGATGATGTTTACGCGGAACTTTCATTTGCCATGCCAAGGCCGCTGCCCCTCAAAGCGTATGATCAACAAGACCGTGTTTTGCTTTGTGGCTCGTTTTCCAAATGTTTATGCCCAGGTTATCGCATCGGTTGGGTGGTGAATCAAACCTACCACGAGCGCATTCAAAAGTTGCAACTGGTGTCAACCTTGTCAGGCAGTGCGCCTGTGCAACTTGGTGTTGCGCACTATTTGCAGCATGACAGTTATGACAATCACCTGAGAAAATTGCGCAAAAGTTTATCAGCGCGTCAGCAGAAAATGGTCGATGCCATTAAGGTTTCCTTTCCAGCAGAGGTCAGTTTTTTTGTGCCTCAAGGCGGTTATTTTCTATGGATCAAGTTACCCGATGGGGTAAATAGCCTTGAGGTCTACCAAAAGCTACTCGAAACTGGAGTGACTTCCGCTTACGGTGGATTGTTTGCTCGTGATGATCGCCATGACAACTATTTAAGGCTAAATAGCTCATTTTCTGAGCGTGATGACTTTATTTCAATCATGGAAAAAATGGCGCAGGTGATTCGCTCTCTAAGAACTGTTTAGCTATTTTCAAGCGAAACTGTACCAGAGTGATGGCCGTTTTTTGTGCTTCAATGTCAGCACGAACTGAGGAGGTAATCATGGCAAAACAGGCTGTGAAAGATGAAGTGAGATTGATCGGTATCGCTATTTTCAGTGCTTTGCTGTTGGTGTTTGCGCATTTGATCTTGGCGAAATCCTTCGCTCAATTGGTATGGACAGAGTACACCGCGGCGGTGATTCCATTTGTGCTGCTTGCTCTGTGTGTGGTGGGCGTCAGGTACGCACAACGAGCAGATCAAAATGGCTAGTTATGAAAAAGGCCTCCAAATTTGGAGGCCTTTGTGTATTAAGCTTCTGTTTAAATTAGAAGTTTGCAGAGCGTGGTGTGCGTGGGAATGGGATCACGTCACGTACGTTGCCCATACCCGTTACGTAAGAAACCAGACGCTCGAAGCCTAAACCAAAGCCTGCGTGTGGCACGGTGCCGTAACGGCGCAGGTCACGGTACCAACTCATGTGCTCAGGGTCGATACCCATTTCCACCATACGTGAGTCTAGGACATCTAAACGCTCTTCACGTTGAGAACCACCGATGATTTCGCCAATGCCAGGGGCAAGAACGTCCATCGCCGCTACAGTTTTACCATCGTCGTTGAGACGCATGTAGAACGCTTTGATGTCTTTCGGATAGTTCTTCACAATCACTGGCGCTTTGAAGTGTTCTTCTGCAAGGTAACGCTCATGCTCAGAAGACATGTCGATACCCCATTCCACAGGGAACTCAAACTCGCGACCAGAATCCAGCAGGATTTGGATCGCATCAGTGTAATCCACTTGGGCAAAATCAGAAGAGACAAACTGCTCTAGACGGGTGATGGCATCTTTGTCGATACGGCTGGCGAAGAATTCAAGATCGTCACGACGTTCCTCAAGTACCGCGGCGAATACATATTTCAGCATATCTTCCGCAAGCTTCGCGATGTCGTTGAGATCCGCAAACGCCACTTCAGGTTCAACCATCCAGAATTCCGCAAGGTGACGGCTGGTGTTTGAGTTTTCCGCGCGGAACGTTGGGCCAAATGTGTAGATCTTGCTCAGAGCACACGCATACGCTTCGCCGTTAAGCTGACCAGATACGGTTAGGAAAGTCTCTTTACCGAAGAAATCTTCGTTAAAGTCGACATCGCCGTTTTCTTTACGTGGCAGGTTAGCCAGATCCAGTGTGGATACACGGAACATTTCACCCGCACCTTCTGCGTCGGATGCCGTGATCAATGGGGCAGATAGCCAGTAGTAGCCTTGCTCATGGTAGAAACGGTGGATAGCCTGAGACAGCGTATGGCGAACACGAGCGACCGCACCGATGACGTTGGTACGTGGGCGAAGATGAGCCACTTCACGTAAGTACTCAATTGAGTGACGAGTTTTCGCCATTGGGTAAGTGTCAGCATCTTCAACCCAGCCAACCACTTTTACTTCTGTGGCTGCCAGTTCAAACGCTTGGCCAGACGCTGGGGACTCAACAACCTTACCGGTTACTTCAACAGAGCAGCCCGTGGTGAGCTTTAATACTTCGTCGTTATAATTATTCAGATTATTTGGGACCACGGCCTGAATCGGGTCGAAACAAGAGCCGTCGTAGATGGCAAGAAAAGAGATTCCAGCTTTGGAATCACGACGTGTACGGATCCAGCCGCGTACAGTGACTTCACTGTCTACTGCCAGCTTACCGCTTAATACGTCTTTTACAGGCGCGTAAGTCATGTTTTAAATAATCTCCATTGAGGTAAACATTCAACCCAATGCTTTGCTTAGTTGTTCAAAGATTAAGCGAAACATTGGGTTGGGTAGAATTTTACAGATTCAACGAAACATATTACCTGTCAAATCGTCAGCATCAACCTTTAATGTTCATTCCAACAAAGAAATTAGCTATTTTGCTCTGACTTTGTTCTCTGTTAAGGAGAATTGGTTGAGCAGAAGCTCTAAACGCTCAGACAGTTGCTCAAGCTCGATACTAATGTTTCTTGTTTCAGTGGCTGAGCGTGAGGTGTCGTCTGCGTGTCTGGCGATGGTATCGACCGTCGTCTGCACCGACATGCAACTCGCCCCTGCTGATTCAGTTTGCATTTGGATATGCTTGGCGTGTTCGAGCACTTGGTGCATCTCTTCTACCATGTTGCGGATGGTATCGGACAGAGCTTCGACTTCTAATGAACGTTGATGCGCATGCTCCGACACTTTCGCTACAGCTTGCAGCGATTCAGAGCTGCCTTGTTGGAAGTTGGTGATAATTGTGCCGATGTTGCCAGTGGCTTCTGAAGTACGAGAGGCGAGGTTACGTACTTCATCGGCCACCACCGCGAATCCACGTCCTTGCTCACCAGCACGCGCCGCTTCAATCGCTGCGTTGAGTGCCAATAAATTGGTTTGATCAGCAATGCCGTGAATGACGCTTAATATAGAGGACACCTCATCAGTTTGCGCGTTGAGTTGGGTTATGCGATCGCGCACTTTATCAATATCACCCACCAAGTTCTTAATATCTTCACTGGCGTTATGTGCCAATGAAGCGCTGTTGCTTGCAACATCGACAGTGTGGTTAACCAGTTTGGTCGTGTTGACGGTCGCTTGTTCGACTTCCGATTGCTGTTGCTGAACGCCTTCGATCGCCGATTGCACCGCGGTAGTTTCGCGCTGCTGGTTGTTAACCGCATCGTCGGTGGTTTGCGCGACCCGCGTCAAGCGGTTGGCGGAATCAGCCAACGAATGGGAGGTTTCTTGGACTTTATGCAGGCTGTCTGTAACGGTTTCCATAAAGGAGTTGATCGATGTGGCCAGCAAGCCCACTTCATCGTTTTGTTTGGTATCTAGTCGTTGTGAGAGATCTTTGCTTTCACTGACTTTGGTCATAAATTGAGAGGTGAATTGAATAGGACGGACTATGATGCGTCGGATAAGGCTCATGGTAATCAAAAAGCCGACGAAAGCGATCGAAGACATGATAGCCATCGCCAAAAGTGCTTGCTTGTTAATCAGTGAATTAACATGGCTGAGGTTGTATTCCAACCGGATTGCACCCAGCACTTCACCTTCCGGTGCCATGTGGCAGGCAACGCAGTTGGTACCACGATAGTTTTCACTGGATTTCATCGGCAGCGCCACCACAATACCTTGTCCCCAGCTCGCTTCAATCGGCTCTATGACCAATTCGCCCGCCAAGGCCCGTGCATCAATTTCATCGGTGGGCGTCTCATTGGCATTTCCCGGTCCATAGAGCTTGCTGACGGCGTCTGAGCGCAGCACTTTGACTTGCTCTATGCCTTCTTGCGCTAAGGCTTTTTGCCGCAACGTCTCTTTTTGTGCCATGGTGCCTGTCAGCATCATCATGTTGAGGCTGTCAAAATAGTTACTGGCTTTATCGTGCAGTTGTTCGCTCAACACGGAATTTATCAGCAGTTTCTGCTGATAGTATTGATACAGAGTAGACACCGCAAGGACGCAGCTGAAAACCGTAATGAGAGCTATCAGAAGTTTAAACGTAATGGTTGAGCGCATAGGTTTTAATTATGTATGGATAAGACTCTGTTATTTTAGAAGGGATTAGAAAATGTCGCGAATGTGAGATTGTACGAATGTGATGCCATACAAAGTGTGGTTATTGTAAATGTGATGTGAGTGCGTTGTGAATGTGTTATTGACTGTGTGTGTTATTTGACACTATGTGAGCATGTTGGCATTTTGTACAGATAATGGCTTATCGCTGCTTTAGCCAAACCACGAGGTATTTCTTGTCTGACAAGCAAGAAATCCTTAGTATTGCGTCTCTTTTGAAAGCCCGAGAATTACGATGAGAACCGAATTATACAAAGAGTTCATGTTTGAAGCTGCCCACCACCTTCCGCACGTTCCAGAAGGTCATAAATGTGGACGTTTGCATGGCCATTCATTCTTAGTTCGCTTGTATGTGGAAGGTGAAGTGGATCCGTATACAGGTTGGGTGGTCGACTTTGCTGAGATCAAAGCGGCATTTAAACCCATTTATGATCGTTTGGATCACTACTACTTAAACGACATTGAAGGGCTAGAAAATCCAACCAGCGAAGTGTTGGCAAAATGGATTTGGCAGCAGCTCAAACCATCTCTACCACTGCTGAGTAAAGTTGAGATTAAAGAAACCTGTACCGCAGGTTGTATCTACTCAGAATAGTTGAGATACGTTGATAGATAAGGCCTAGCGATTTGCTAGGCCTTTTTATCAAATCTCTCTGAGCCCAAACCCTGAAACCTCGAGAAACTCTACTCCTTGATAAGATCCGCACCGCCCAAACTTTGGTAAAGCGTGGCGAGATTGACCAATTGGTTGTAACGGTTTTCCAGTACGGAAGCCTTAGCGCTGCGCTCGTTCTCTTGAGCATCGAGTAGCGTCGCGATATCAATCGCCCCATATTGGTATTGGCTGCGATAAATTCGCGCCACTTCAGCGGCATTGTCATACTGACTTTGCAACTTTTCGGCTTGGAAATGGTAATTCTCTTTTGCCGAGAGCGCATTCTCTACGTCAGCGAATGCCGTATACAAGGTTTGACGATACGCAATGATCGCAGCTTGATACTTCACGTCTGCAATGTCTCGGTTGAGCTGCATCTCATTCCAGTTGAGAAAGGGTAAAGTCAGATCGGCCCCAAGCGTACCAAGCGGATCGCTTAGCAGTTTACGCAGTTCCGTCGAAGAGCCACCCAAAGCGCCTGTCAAGGTCAACGCAGGAAAGTAGCTGTTGTCACTGTAATCTTTTGTTGCGAGGGCGGACTTAAGCTCTAGCAGCGCTTGTTTAACATCGGGGCGACGGGCGAGCACATCGGCTGGCACGCCAGAAGCGATCTCGGGCAGGGCAGACTCAGGTAACGCGGGGATCTGCGCGGCCAGATCCTGTGGTGGCTGGTCGAACAACAGGCTGAAAGCATTCACGGCCTCGCTTCGTTGCTGCAAATAGTTGCGATGGGTCGCTTCTAAACCCGCCAAAGTTCGTCTGGCTTCCAGTACATGAATTTTGGACACAGAGCCGTGACGATACTGACTTTCACTTAGCGCAAGCGTTTCTTGTGCATCCTGAATGTCATGGCTGCTAAGTGCCACTCGCTGATTCAAATAGCCAATCTGCCAATAAAGCTGAGCGGTGGTCGAAACCAGGCTTTGCGCCGTTGCTTCGCGCTCCTCTTGTGTCGCCAGCGCGGTCCACATCGCGGCATCTTCCGCCGCCGCCAGTTTGCCCCACAAGTCCAGCTCATAACTCACGCCCAGTTTGGCTTGGTAGTTTGCCGAACTGTCTCCGCCTTCAAGGGATTGACTGCGACTGGCCGCAAGGTTGGCTGATAAGTCGGGGTGAGTGTCACTTACCGCCAACCCGGCTTGTAACCTGGCTTGTTTCAGCGTCAAAGTGGCCAAAGCTAAATCATTGTTGCTAGCGAGTACTTTCTCTACCCACTGTTCAAGCTGTGGATCTTGAAAACGCTGCCACCAATGGCTTACAAGTACGCTAGATGGCTGAGAGTGAGTTTGCCACTGCTCAGGGATGTGCAGATTTTGTTCTGGCAAGGTTGAACGAGAAGCGCAGCCACCGAGCAACAGCAGAGAAAGCGCCAAAGTGCAATAACGTGGATCCATCATCATTTACTCCCGTGCCAAGGCATCGATTGGGTTGAGCTGCGCGGCATTTTTGGCTGGTAAATAGCCAAACAGAACGCCAATGAGGGTGGAACAGGCAAACGCAGAAATAATCGACGCCGCGGAATAAATCATGTTGAAACTGCTGCCGAAGGTAGCAAACAGCACACCGATCAAATACGCCACGCCGATACCAATCGCACCACCGCATAAACAGACTAAAACCGCTTCAATCAAAAATTGACGTAGAATGTCGCTTTGCCTCGCGCCAACCGCCATCCGTACGCCAATTTCGCGGGTACGCTCGGTCACTGAAACCAGCATGATGTTCATGACGCCTATCCCACCGACAATCAGCGAAATCAATGCGATGGCTGAGATGAGCAGCGTCATAGTCGCTGTGGTTTTCTGAATGTTTTGCGCAATGGTGTCGGTGTTAATGGTAAAGAAGTCCTGTGTGCCGTGACGCATTTTAAGTAGGGCGATAATCGCCTGTTCAGCGGCATCGCTTGGGGTGTTATCGTTGACACGCACGGAAATGCGGTCGAGATAATTCTTACCAACCATGCGCGCACTGACAGTGGTGTAGGGCAGCCAAATGTTAAGAGAATCGCTGTTGCCAAAGGCACTCTCTTTCGCTTTCGTGACGCCAATAATGCGGATAGGCAAATTGCCGGCGAAGATCACCTCGCCAATCGGGTTTTGATTGGCAAACAGCGATTTCAGCGTGTTGCTGTCAATCACCGCTTCTTGCGCCATCGTGGTGATACTGGACTTGTCCCAAAATTGGCCTCGGCTGAGCTCATAGCCTCGCACACGAAAATAGTCTGGCCCGACGCCTTGCACCGATGCGGTGACGGCTTGATTGCCATACTTCAGAGTGACAGAGGTATTGAGCGACGGAGTGACACTGTCAACAAAAGACAACTGACTCAAGGCATCAGCATCGGCGGCGGTGAGGGTGCGCACTCGCCCAGAGCGCCGATCGCCAAAACCCTTGCCGGGCATCACATCAATGGTATTGGTGCCCATGGAGGAGATGCTATCGAGGATCGACTTTTGCGAGCCGTTGCCAAGAGCGACCACAGAGACCACAGACGCAATGCCAATGATGATGCCGAGCATAGTGAGAAATGTGCGTAGACGGTGGTTCGACATCGCCAGCAGCGCCATTTTTAATGCTTCCCAAATATCGTCAAATAGCCTGCGGCTGCGAGCAAGTGCCGTTGCGTTCTCTGCTTGCGCCAGTGTGTCTTGATTTTGGCTGATTTGTTGTTTTTTGGTGACGTTGTCACTCAAAATTTCGCCGTCTTTGATCTCGATGATGCGATCCGCGTGCTCAGCCACTTGCATGTCGTGGGTGACAAGGATAATGGTGTGACCGAGATGATGCAGTTCTTGTAAAAGCCGCATCATTTCTTCGCCACTTTTACTGTCTAATGCGCCTGTCGGCTCATCAGCGAGGATCACATCGCCGCCGTTGATTAAAGCGCGGGCGACGGAAACTCGTTGCTGCTGGCCGCCGCTGAGCTGGTTGGGCTTGTGATCTAGCCGATCAGATAAGCCAAGGCGACGTAACAGTGCCGCAGCACGCTCTTGACGAGCGTTTTTGTCATAGCCAGCGTAAATGGCAGGGATTTCAACATTACCAAGTGCGGTGAGATCGCCGAGCAGATGATAGCGCTGGAAGATAAAGCCAAAGTATTCGCGGCGCAGTCGGGCAAGTTCATCGCTGCCGAGCAACGACGTATTTTGCCCATTGATCCAGTATTCGCCCTCACTGGCTTGGTCAAGGCAACCCAAAATATTCATTAAGGTTGACTTTCCTGAGCCGGAAGCGCCCACAATGGCGACCATCTCGCCGCGCTCAATGCAAAGGTTGATGTTGTTGAGTACCGTCAGACTCTCTTCTCCGGCGGTAAAGCGGCGATAGACGTTACGAATTTGCAGTAATGGCTGTGACATCAGAAGCGTATCCCCTGTGGTCCCATGCGACGACCTGATGAGGTCGCGCTTTGCCCTGGCATGCCGAGAATCACTTGTTCGCCTTCCTCTAAGCCTGAGGTAATTTGTGCGTTGACTTTGTTGTTGATGCCGACAGTGACATCACGCAGAACCTCTTTGCCATTTTCCAAAACGGGCACTTGGTAACGAGCCTTGGCTCCGGGTTGTCGAATCAATACTTGCGAGGGGACCAACAAAGCATCGTTGGCTTGGTCCAGCACCACCGACACTTGCGCTGTCATACCAATACGCAGAACGCGATCCGGGTTATCAACCTCAAATAGGCCGTGATAGTAGATGGCTTCATCGTTGCTGACTGACAGGTCTTTATCGTCGCCATCCATTAGCGTAGGGCCCGGTTCAATCGCACGCAAAGTGCCGTGATAGCGCTTGTTCGGTTTGCCAAGAATGGTGAAATAGACGGGTAATCCGGGGTGGACATTGACCACATCGGCTTCGGAAATCTGTGCTTTGATGGTCATTTTGTCCAGCTTTGCCAGCTCAATAATGGTTGGCGTGGTTTGGTTGGCATTGACCGTTTGTCCCTCTTCCACCGCGCTATAAACAACGGTGCCGTCAAATGGGGCGCGAATGGTGGTGTAACCTAAATCCAGTTTGGCGTTATCGACGCTAATTTTTGCGCGTTCCAGTTCGGCTTTCAGTTGCTCCAGCTCCGCTTTATAGATGGTTAACGACGCTTCGGCGCTTTCGTAATCCGAGCGTGAACTGGCGTTTTCTGCCAGCATGCCTTTTTGCCGGTTGTACTCAGCTTGGGCTTGCTGGATTTGTGCCTGTTTGGCGCGTATTTGTGCATTGAGGCTGTTTAGTGCTGCATTGGCTTCTTTAAGGCTGTTTTGCTGAGTCAGGCTGTCTATCTGCGCGACCAGATCATCCTGTTTCAGTTCGTCTCCTAACTGGACGGCGAGCTTTTCGATCTGCCCGGAAACTTGCGCGCCGACAGCGACCAACTTGGACGCTTGCAGCATGCCGGTTGCCAGCACCGTTTGTTCTATGTTGCCGCGACGGACGGTTTCGGTCGCAAAGCTCAAAGGTGCTTGTTGCGGATAAAAAAAGTAGCCGACCGTGCTGGCGAGCAGGATGATTGCCAGAAATATCAGCAGTTTTTTCTTGAGGGTGGCTTGTGACATGGGCTTGTTTATCAACGTTGAGGTAGAAAAATCGTGAGCTCTATTTATAAGCCGATCACAAATTGAAACAAGCCGTTAGCAGGTAAAACTAAGTAAAGAAAAGTAAAGCACAAACAAAAAGCCCGACGTTTTCACATCGGGCTTGTGCATTAAAAGGGTGAATTAGCAGATCACTTTGATCGCCAAACCACCTTGTGAGGTCTCACGGTATTTCGCGTTCATGTCTTTACCAGTTTCCAACATGGTTTCGATAACCTTGTCCAGAGAAACGCGGGGTGCCGATGAACGGCGCAAAGCCATGCGAGTCGAGTTGATCGACTTGACCGCCGCAATGCCGTTACGCTCGATACAAGGAACCTGTACTTGACCTGCGACTGGGTCACAGGTGAGGCCAAGGTTGTGCTCCATGGCAATTTCAGCCGCCATACAGACTTGCTCAGGGCTACCGCCCATCAGCTCAGCCAGGCCAGCTGCCGCCATAGAACAAGCAACGCCGACTTCACCCTGACAGCCAACTTCGGCACCAGAGATCGAAGCATTACGCTTGTACAGACCGCCAATTGCGCCAGACGCGGCGAAGTAGCGAATGTAATCTTTCTCCGTCACGGTTTGGATAAACTTGTCGTAGTAAGCCAAAACCGCCGGGATGATACCGCACGCACCGTTGGTTGGTGCGGTGACGACACGGCCACCCGCCGCATTCTCTTCGTTCACGGCAAAGGCGTACATGTTGACCCAGTCAACCACCGCCATTGGATCGTTGGAGGTTTTTTCAGAGGTCAGCAGTTGTTGACGCAGCGCCGCCGCACGGCGTGGTACGCGCAGTGGCCCAGGCAGAATGCCTTCGGTATTCATGCCGCGTTCCATACACTCGCGCATCGTGCGCCAGATGTTGGCGAAGTAAGTGCGTGTTTCTTCATCAGAGTGCAGAGCGTGCTCGTTTTTCATGACGAGTGCGCTGATCGACAGACCGCTCTCTTTACACTGGTTGACCAACTCTTCTGCGCTGGTAAACGGGTAAGGGACTTTGATCGAGCTTTGGGTCTCTTTGCCAAAGTTCTCTTCGTCTACGATAAAACCACCACCGATCGAGTAGTAGGTTTTCGAGTAGACTTTTTCATCGTCAATCCAAGCGTGGATCTGCATGCCATTTTCATGCAGCGCGAGGTTAGTACGATGGAAGTTCATGCCGCCTTCACGAGGGAAGGAGACGGTATGACAGTGCATACCAACAGGCAGGCGTTCAGTTTCTTCTACACGAGCGATAAAGCCCGGAATGGCGTCGATATCGACTTTCTCAGGGGTATTGCCAGCAAGACCCATGATAATAGCGACGTCGGTGTGGTGACCTTTCCCTGTCAGTGATAATGATCCATAGACGTCAACGGTGATTTTAGTGATGTCGCGCAATTTTCCCATTGAACGTAGGTCATCAATAAACTCTTTACCCGCCTTCATTGGTCCAACTGTGTGTGAGCTGGATGGACCAACGCCGATCTTGTAGATATCAAATACACTAATCATTTTGATTACCTCAAAAGTAAGCCTCCCGAGGGAGTGGGAGGCTTGGTCTTATGGTTATTTTTGTCTCTTTATTCTCATCGCAATTCTGATCGTAGCAACGTGAGATTAAAGCGCGCCGTAGATTACAGAAGTAATAGACGCAAGACCACAGATAACTGTAAAAATCTGTACAGGCGCTGAAGTTTTGAACTTCGCCATTGCAGGCACTTTCTGCATTGCAAACACTGGCATCAAGAACAAGATAGCGGCAATCATTGGCGCGCCCATGGTTTCAATCATGCCAAGGATGCTTGGGTTAACAATCGCGACAATCCAAGTGGTGATCACGATGAACACAAGAGAAGCTTTTTCAATCTTGCTGATTGATGCGTTTGAACGAGATTTGAACAGACCAACCAAACCTTCATGTGCACCGAGGAAGTGGCCGAAGTAGCTAGAGGTGATCGCTGCAAACGCCACTAGTGGACCTAAGTAAGAGATCAGCGGAGACTCGTGCACGTTTGCTAGGTAAGAAAGTACCGAAATGTTTTGCTCTTTCGCGGACGCCAGTTGCTCAGGAGACATAGAAAGTACTACTGAGAAAACGAAGAACATCACAAAGCCCATCAGCATCATTGCTGCGCCGCCAGTGATAGCGTCGGTTTTCTTCACCGCTTCGTCACCGAACTGTTTGCGCTGCTCTTTAGAGAACTGAGAAATGATCGGGCTGTGGTTGAAGGAGAACACGATGATTGGAATAGCTAGCCAAACCACGGTAGGCATCGCTGACCAATCCGGTGCTACTTCCATCATGGAAGTGTTCCATTCTGGGATCAGGTAGAAAGAGAGCGCCAGCAGAACAAAAACCAGTGGGTAAACCATCGCGGAAGTCGCTTTGAGCATCAGTTCTTTGCCAAACACCACGCCGGCGGTCATCGCTAGGATTAACGCACCAGATAGCAGTGGACGTGGAATAGAAGCCATGCCCATTTGGTTGACGAGGAAAGAATCCACTGTGTTAGTGATACCAACACCGTAAATTAGAACGATTGGGTAGATAGCGAAAAAGTAGGCAAAAGTAATAAGGTTTGCGCCAGTCTTACCGAAATGCTCTTCTACAGTGTCTGTAATGTCTGCTTCAGGATTCTTAGAGGAAAGGACGAAACGTGCCAAAGATTTGTGCGCGAACCACGTCATTGGTGCGGCGATCAGAGCCAACATAACTAATGGCCAGAAGCCGCCTGCACCTGCTTTAATTGGCAGGAACAGTACACCAGCACCGACAGCGGTACCAAACAGCGATAGGCACCAGGTGAAATCTTGGTAAGTAAACTTACTAGACGATCGTACGGCAGAAGCCGTATTAGAGGTTGTATTCATTTGTAATACTCATTTTTGGGAACAGGAAATAAGTCGGGTGCAATTTTGCAATTTTTTCTTGCAAGAAAAGTAGATCTAAATCATGTATTGGTTGAGCTTATTGAATGATATGTCAAAAACCGGTTTTTTATCACGAAAATGATGTGCTACACCTGATTATTGCTAATGCAATCGATTAGAAAAAGTTATTCGAAGGGCGGTTTGTATAAATTTTTCTCACGTTAAACGTTTGCTTTATTTTTTCATGAGATAAATTAAGGCAACAAGATTAGCTGAGGTAATTTCGGTTAGCTTAATTTCACCAGTTGCTGCTGCATGGCGTGAATGATTTGCGCCGTCATTCCCCAGATGAAATGATGCTGGTAGGGAATGGCGAACACGCGATGATGCGACTGATTGACGCGAAATTTGGCACTTTTCAACTGTTGGCGATCAAGAAGATGGCGCACAGGCACTTCAAACACCTCCTCGACCTCGTTTCTGTCGATGCGCGTTTGGTAATCAGCGGCGACAAAAGCCAAGATTGGGGTCACTTTATAGCGGCTGACCGTCACCAGTTCGGGCATCTGGCCGAATACAGAGATCTGTGATGGCGCAATGCCCACCTCTTCAAACGTCTCTCTGAGCGCGGTGGCCACTAGCGACGAATCGTCGGGTTCAAATTTTCCGCCGGGAAAACTGATTTGCCCCGGATGATGTTTGAGATGCGAAGCGCGTTTGGTGAGGATCACATTCAGCCCATGGCTACGCTCGACAAAACCGACCAATACCGCGGCTTTTCTCAGCTGAGTGGGATTGAGATGGGCCACGCGGCCTAAACTTTCGGCATGGTAACCAACCGGAAGGTGCAACTGAAACTTTTGCAGTAGTGTGTCTCTATTTAGCTCAAGCAAAGTCGCACCTCGTGGTAATCGTTCGATGAAAATTTGACGGAAGTTACTCTAATATTGGCAGTATTTTTCCAAGTTTGTCGAGTGTCTCCTGATATTCCGCCTCACATTGGCTGTCTGCCACCACGCCACCGCCCGCCCATGCGTACAATTTGCCTTGCTCGGCCACTAAAGTGCGAATGGTGATGCTGGTATCCATGTGCCCATGACGACTGAGATAGCCAATGCTGCCGCAATAGGCGCTGCGACGATGCGGCTCCAGTTCCTCGATGATCTCCATGGCACGAATTTTGGGTGCGCCAGTGATGGAGCCGCCGGGAAAACAGGCACGCAGTAAATCGGCGGCCGTGTAGGGCGAATTGAGCTTGGCGCGGATCGTGCTCACTAAATGATGCACTGCAGGAAAGCTCTCAATGTCAAAGAGCTTAGGCACATGCACGCTGCCGGGTTGTGCCACGCGGCCGATGTCGTTGCGCAGAAGATCGACAATCATCAGGTTCTCCGCCTGATCTTTTTCTGCGCTGGCGAGCTCCTGTGCGGCCAGTTTATCTTGCGTTGCATCGAGGCTGCGCGGACGAGTGCCTTTGATCGGTTTGGTTTCAATCACGTTCTCTTTTAGCTGCAAAAAGCGCTCAGGAGAGACACTTAGGATTGCGGCATGCTGCAAACGAATAAACGCAGAGAAGGGCGCTTGGTTGCTCTTTTCCAGCTTTTGGTATGCCTGCCACTCGTTACCTTGATACTCGGCGCAAAAACGTTGTGCGAGATTGATCTGGTAGCAATCGCCACTGAGTAAGTACTGTTGCACTTGCTCAAACTTGGAGCGGTACTGGTCACGGCTCATATTGGAGTGCCATGCAGAGCGTAAGGCAAACGGCGTTTGCTTTGCTGCGCTTTGCTCACTGAGCCACTGCCAAGCGGCCTGCGGGTTGACGCCAACCAGTTGAGCTGTTTGAGTTTGATGATCCACTACCAGCGCCCAAGAGTAGAGACCAACCGCCATGTCGGGGGCGGTGATATCTTGGCTGGCCAGTGTTGGCATCTGTTCAATGCGCCGACCAAGATCATAGCTAAAATAGCCAAGCGCTCCGCCGATAAACGGCAAGTCTGCGTCAAAGCGCAGCGCAGGCAATAACTCACTTTGGTAGCGATCAAGCAATGCAAAAGGATCATCTTCATAGTAGCGAGTTTCGCCATCAATGCAGACGACGGTTTGTCGCCCTTCGGTCTGTAAGGTGGCCAGCGGATTGGCGACCAAAATATCAAAGCGGCTATCTATGTGCGTCTCGGACGCAGAACGCAATAGCATCGCCCAGGGAAGGTGTTGAATTGGCGAAAATAATGACTGAGCCAGATCGGATTGATAGCGTAATGCTTTGACCGCAATGGTATTGATATCGCTGTTGTTCATTTGTTTAATTTGTGACAAAGAGTTTGATTGCTGCATAGCGTGTGATGGAAAGCAAGGGTATCATAAAACGAAATAATTTCGCTTACTTAGTTCGCTCAGCATGAAACACTAAGTCGGATTGATTTTGTTCGATTTTCCGCTCAACCGGTGCTGAACACTAAATAAGTTATACGGAAGCATAACTATAACGAGGCATGCAATGACAGTAATTCGCACGCAGGACGTGATCAGCAGTGTTGCTGACGCACTCCAATACATCTCTTACTACCACCCTCTCGATTTCGTTCAAGCCCTTGAAAAAGCCTACCACCGTGAACAAAGCCAAGCCGCGAAAGATGCGATTGCGCAAATTCTGATCAATTCACGCATGTCGGCAGAAGGCAAGCGTCCTATCTGTCAGGACACGGGTATCGTGACCTGTTTTGTTAACATTGGCATGGGTGTGCAGTGGGATTCCACCGAAATGACGGTACAGCAGATGGTCGATGAAGGCGTGCGTCAAGCCTACACCAACCCAGACAACCCATTGCGTGCGTCGGTGCTGATGGATCCAGCAGGAAAACGTATCAACACCAAAGATAACACTCCGGCGGTGGTGCATATCAACATGGTTCCCGGTGATAAAGTCGAGATTCAGATCGCGGCCAAAGGTGGTGGCTCTGAGAACAAAACCAAGATGGTGATGCTCAACCCGTCAGATGACATTGCGGAGTGGGTGGAGAAAACCTTGCCGCTGATGGGCGCGGGTTGGTGTCCACCGGGCATGCTGGGTATTGGTATTGGCGGTACAGCTGAGAAAGCGGCGGTACTGGCGAAAGAATCCTTGATGGAGCACATCGACATTCAAGAACTGATTGAGCGTGGCCCACAAAATGCCGAAGAAGAGCTACGTTTGGATATTTTCAACCGTGTGAACCGCTTGGGTATTGGCGCGCAAGGTCTTGGCGGTTTGACCACAGTCGTGGACGTAAAAATCAAAACCGCGCCAACACACGCTGCTTCTAAGCCTGTGTGTATGATCCCGAACTGCGCCGCTACACGTCACGTCCATTTCACCCTTGATGGCAGTGGCCCCGCTGAGCTGACCCCGCCGAAATTGGAAGAGTGGCCAGACATCACTTGGGATGCGGGCGCAAGTGCGCGTCGTGTCAATCTCGATACCGTAACCAAAGAAGAGGTTCAGCAGTGGAAAACAGGGGAAACCTTGCTGCTGTCAGGCAAGATCCTCACTGGCCGCGATGCTGCGCACAAACGCATTCAAACCATGCTGCAAAACGGTGAAGGTTTGCCTGAAGGGGTTGATCTCAAAGGCAAGTTTATCTACTACGTTGGCCCGGTGGATGCGGTGGGTGATGAAGTGGTTGGCCCAGCAGGCCCAACAACGTCAACACGTATGGATAAGTTCACCGACATGATGCTTGATGAAACGGGCATTATGGGCATGATTGGTAAAGCGGAACGCGGTCCTGCAACCGTTGAATCAATCAAAAACCACAAAGCGGTATACTTGATGGCTGTGGGCGGCGCCGCTTATTTGGTGGCGAAAGCAATCAAGAAAGCGCGTGTGGTTGCGTTTGCAGATCTCGGCATGGAAGCGATTTACGAGTTTGACGTGCAAGATATGCCTGTCACCGTGGCGGTTGATTCCAGTGGTGCGAATGCGCACCAAATCGGTCCGGATACTTGGAAAGTGAAAATTCAGGAAATGGATTTGCACCAGTAAGAATGTGACAAAGGACGGATTTCACTGGGTCCTATTTGACACAAGTGCAGCGCAAGCTGCACTTTGTCTTACTAGCAAACGGGTCCATATGGCTTGGATATCCGCATCATCTGATCAGGAGAGCTCAATGCCTCGTTTTATTCAAATTCTACAAATCATTTTGGCTGTCGTTATCGGTGGTTTGATCGGTTACGATCTGATTCTTAACGGCATCAGCATTTTTAACGATAAATACGTTACCGTCACTTGCGTACTGTGGCTGATCTTAGAAATTGCTCTGTTTGTTATCTACAAACTGATCGAAGACGATTAAATCTTCGTGATTGTCTCTGTAAGCCTCTGATTGTTATCAGAGGCTTTTTTGTTCATTTGCGATTAATATTGATAACGTTATGGTGCGCAATCAGATTTTAATCGGCGTAAAGCCACGACTAATCGCGAGGAGCTAAAGAAAAATGAAGAACATTACCCGCGAAGTGAATGACCTCATCCATCGCAGCTTGGATTCACATTTGCGCGTCGCCGTGACAGGTTTGTCGCGTGCCGGCAAAACGGCGTTTATCACGTCCTTAGTCAATCAACTGTTGCACTCCTCGACTCACGACAATTTACCTTTACTGAGTTGCGCTCAAGACAAACGCCTGATCGGCGCAAGGCGCGAGCCACAAAGTAACATGATGGTGCCCAGATTCGCCTATGATGAAGCGATGGAGCACATTTGCCAAACGACGCCGCAGTGGCCGCAGCCTACGCGGGATGTGAGCGAAATTCGCTTAGCGATCAAATATCGCCCACAAAAACGCAGCCGGAAATTACTCGGTAAAACCTCGGTCTTACATCTCGACATTATCGATTACCCCGGTGAGTGGTTGTTGGACTTACCCCTGCTTGATCTGGACTTTAACGCTTGGTCAAACAGTCAATTTGTCGCTTTAAAAGGGCGACGTGCTGAACTGGCGCAAGATTGGCTCAATAAGCTGGCAGAGCTCGATCTTGAGGGAGACGTCAATGAAAAGCAGTTGCAGCAACTCTCCGAAAGCTACACCGACTATTTGCACCGCTGTAAAGAGGCTGGGCTGCATTGGGTGCAACCGGGACGCTTTGTTTTACCGGGGGAACTGGCGGGCGCACCTGTGCTGCAGTTTTTCCCTTGTCGTTTCGATGCAGCAGCCGAGGTGAAGAAAAACAGCAATTTAGAGATGCTGAAAAAGCGTTACCAAGAGTACCAGCAGAAAGTCGTCAAAGGCTTTTACAAGCACTATTTTGCCACCTTTGATCGCCAAATTGTGCTGGTGGATTGCTTGCAGCCACTCAACGCGGGGAGTGAGTCGTTTTATGATATGCGCGAGGCACTTGAGCAGATCATGAAGAGTTTCCGCTATGGCAGAAGTGGGCTGCTCAAACGTCTTTTTGCCCCCAAAATCGACAAAGTGCTGTTTGCCGCCACCAAAACAGACCACATAACGCCGGATCAACATGCAAATTTAGTCTCTTTGCTGCAACAGATGGTGCATCCAGCGTGGCAAACCGCTGCTTATGAAAACATTGAGATCAGCTGCATATCCATGGCGTCGGTGCGTGCCACGCAGGCGGGTTTTATCGCCAATGGCAGTGAAAGTGTACCCGCCATTCAAGGTCACACTCTGGATGGACGTTCACTGACGCTGTTTCCGGGTGAAGTGCCAAAGAAAGTCCCTGATGTCGATTTTTGGCAGCGCAGCGGCTTTGATTTCACCGCTTTTCGTCCCCTGTCTGCCGATTGGCAAGAGCCGCTACCACATATTCGCCTCGACAAAGCGTTAGAGTTTCTGCTGGGAGATAAACTGCAATGAGTGATTTCAAACCCAAACACGTTTTTGAGCAAACCCGCTTTTCTGCTGATCCTCAGCAGCCCGAGCTAACTGCGCAGCAACAGTTTACCGCGGCAGAAACATTTGTTCCTGCCGCCAATGAAACGGCACAAGAAGAGCAATCGGCTGAATTGCAATTGGCCGAGGTTATCCGTCCGTCATCGTCGCGTCGCTGGTGGTTTGGCGGGCTATTTAGTGCCTTCGCTGGCTTGGTGGGCTGGCAGGCGGTGGATACGTTGCTGACGGCACTACAAGCGGGGGACTGGCTTACCTTAGGCTGGTCAGCATTTCTCTCCTTAGTGGCCGGGCTTGGGTTGTCTGCGATCGCGAAAGAGCTATGGAAGCTGCGCAAACTGCGCCATCTTTTTAGCTCGCAACAGCAAGCCGAGCAATTGCTCTCCAGTGACGGTGTGGGCAAGGGGAAAGCGTTTTGTCAGGAGATGGCACGGCAAAGTGGTATCCCTGCTGAAAACCCCGCGTACGATCGTTGGCGCAACAGCGTCAACGCCACTCATAGCGATGCCGAAGTGTTGCAGATGTACGACGCAATGGTCGTTACCCAGCAAGATAAGTTGGCAATGCAACTGGTCTCGCGTCACGCCACCGAATCGGCAGCGTTGGTGGCGATCAGCCCTTTGGCTTTAGCTGACATGCTGCTGGTGGCTTGGCGCAATTTCAAGATGATTGATAACTTGTCGCAAGTTTATGGGGTGGAGTTGGGCTACGCCTCTCGCATCCAACTTCTGCGTCTCGTGCTGGCAAACATGGCTTTAGCTGGGGCAAGCGAGTTGGCGATTGATGCTGGCGTGGATCTGATGTCGATGGATCTTGCGGGTAAGTTATCTGCGCGCGCTGGGCAAGGCGTCGGTGTGGGCATTTTGACCGCAAGGCTTGGCTTAAAAGCGATGGCGCTGCTTCGGCCAATTCCTTGGCAGCCGCAAACGCAAGTGAAACTCTCGGCGATTCGCAAGGAGATTATCACTAAAGTCGCTTCTCTCGCTCTCAAACCTTAAGCTTTCTTTATGGTTAGCTTGACGGTAGACCAAGCTTGGTAGAAACTACTGTCAACTTTTCGTGACAGTATGAATTAGGATAATCTGTGCGTCTTGAAGTCTTTTGCGAAGACAGACTCGGCCTGACCCGAGAGCTGCTCGATATTCTGGTATCAAAAAATATCGACCTGCGGGGGATCGAAATTGATATCAGTGGCATCATCTATCTCAATTGCCCCGACATTGATTTTGATACCTTCAGCTTACTTATGGCCGAGATTCGTCGCATTTCTGGTGTGAAAGACGTGCGGAAGATCCAGTTTATGCCGATGGAGCGGCACAACACGGAACTGATCTCACTGGTTAACAATCTGCCCGATCCTGTGCTGGCGATGGATGTCAAAGGTGCGGTAGATATGGCGAACCGAGCGGCACTGGCACTGATTGGCAAAAACGAAAAAGAGGTGATCGGTGCCCCCATCAGCACCTTGCTGCCCAATCTCAAATTCAGCCGCTGGGCTGAAGGTAATCGCCAACGGGAAAGTATGGTGATTGATGGCTTAGATTACATGCTGGAATTTATGCCAGTGTATATCCAAGATGAAGCCAAAGAGTCTACCTTCGCCAGTACGGTCGTGATGATCCGCAGTGTTAAAGCAAACACCGTCGTCGGCGATACCCTACCGCTGCACAATGAGCTTGGCTTTGAACATTTTGTCGGTGTGTCGAATCGTCATAAAGCGCTCATCAGTCAAGCGAAGAAGTTAGCCATGCTCGACCAACCACTGCTCATTGAAGGTGAAACAGGCACGGGCAAGGAGATGCTGGCGAAAGCGTGCCACAACCGTTCCAATCGCGCAGGCAAGCCATTTCTCGTGCTCAGTTGTGCTTCGATGCCCGACGATGTCGCGGAAACCGAACTTTTCGGTCACGCACCTGGCTCGTTTAACCACCAACAGGGGCACAAAGGCATTTTCGAGCAAGCCAACGGTGGTACGGTTTTTTTAGATGAAATTGGTGAGATGAGCCCTCACTTGCAAATCAAGCTGCTGCGTTTTTTGCAAGATGGTAACTTTCGCCGTGTTGGTGCTGAAGATGAAATGCATGTGGATGTACGCATCATCGCTTCAACCAAGCATCAATTATCAGCGTTAGCCGAAGCAGGTTCGTTTCGTGAAGATCTCTTCTATCGGCTGAATGTCCTCACCTTGACCATTCCGCCTTTGCGTAGCCGTTCAAATGACATCGCTGCTCTGCTGGATCTGTTTGTTGCCAAACATGCGCAGAAGCTGGGTATTCGCAAGCCGAACTATGAAGAGGGGCTATTGGATGAGCTAATGGCTTATCAGTGGCCTGGCAATATGCGCCAGTTGGACAACATGGTGCTGCGTGCCTTGACCGAAATGGAAGAGGAAGAGCTGAAAGCGGAATATTTCCACTTACCTCAGCCGCAAACGGTAGCAGGGGCGGCGACACAACTGAACTTAGATGGCTCTCTTGATGACATTATGCGCGATTACGAAGCTCAGGTGCTTGAGCGTCTCTATCAATCATTCCCATCCAGTCGCAAACTGGCAAAACGACTGAATGTGTCACACACCTCGATTGCCAACAAACTCAGGGATTACGGAATAAGAAAAAATTAACCATGATGGAAGAGAGTCAGTTAGGTCTACATAAAACAGAACAAGAATTTACGTTACGCACGGCGACGATTGCGGACGCGCAGATGATTACCCACTATTTTCAGAATAACCGTGCATTTCTCAAACCGTGGGAGCCAGTGAGAGAAGAGGAGTTTTTCACTGTCGAAGGGTGGACAAAAAAGCTCATCAAACTGGAAGAACTGCATCGGATGAATTTGGGCTTTTACTGTTTGTTAATCGATGTTGAAACGCAGCAAATGCTTGGTACCATCTCTTTTAGCAATGTCTCCCGTTTCCCCTTTCACGCCTGTTCTGTCGGCTATTCACTGGCCGAAAGTGCACAAGGGAAAGGCTACATGCGTCGAGGGCTCAAACTCGCTTGCGAGTACATGTTCAAAATACAGAATATGCATCGTATTCAAGCGGCTTATATGCCTCATAACCAGCGTAGTGAAGCGGTACTCAACGCGCTGGGTTTTGTCAGAGAAGGGTACGCGCAAGACTACTTGTTGATTGATGGCGAATGGCGCGATCATGTTTTGATGTCGCTGACCCACCAAGATTGGTCGCCAAGGAGCTAAGCATGCAAAGAATGGAAAAACAGTTGGCGCTGCTGATGGAGTTAGACAAGCTCAAAGCGGTTTTGCGCCGCATACGGGTGAAAAGCGCGGATAAGCGGTTAGAAAACAGCGCCGAACACAGCTGGCATGTTGCGCTAATGGCATTGCTGTTTGCAGAACACGCTAATGAGCCAGTGGACATCAGTCGCGTGGTAAAAATGTTGCTGCTGCATGATGTGGTGGAGATTGATGCGGGCGACACCTTTGTTTATGATGCCGCAGCTTCAGAGCAGCAAGCAGAAAAAGAGTTGGTTGCGGCGCAGCGTCTTTTTGGCATGCTGCCTGACGATCAGCGCGATGAGCTCTCAGCGTTGTGGCATGAGTTTGAAGAGGCGCAAAGTGCCGACGCCAAATTTGCCAAAGCGTTGGATAGGCTGATTCCCATGTTGCTCAATTTTCATAATCAAGGGCAGAGTTGGCGTGAACATAGCGTTACACGCGAGCAAGCCCTGACGATTAACCGGAAAATTGAGCTTGGTTCTCACGCTTTGTGGGAAAAAGCGCAAGAAATTATTGAACAAGCGACCCAAAACGGGTGGTTAAAAGCGTAAGGAAGATGAATGTCTTATTTAGCTTTGGATGAATACCAAAGGAAATGGATTTTTACTCACCAGTCGATGCCAGTGCCGCAAGACGAGCTGATGCATATCCGACCAATGAGTCAGGCAAGAGCGGCACAATTTTGGAAAGAGAATATCAGCCCGCAAAGCCCGGACGCTGAGCGTCTTAGTAGCCAAGATTGGCCAATGAAAGCCAGCAACTGGCGAGAGGAAATTGATTGGATGGCAGCTTGGGAAGCGGATGATCCTCAATTACCTGATGCTATTTTGCAGCATATCGATTGGCAAGATGATGTTACCGTCTATTTTTGTTATGAGAAGTACAACATTATTGAGACTAAGTGGAGTACTTTCCGCAAACATTGGAAGAATTTTCTTTTTTACGACGATGGCCCAATTTTGCTCGGGCGACGCCGAAACCAAGCGCTGTGGTTTTCGACTGATGGAACGGTCAAACTGGGTGAGCGCAAATAGACTTCATAGGAGAAAGCAGTGTGAAAACGCTGCTTTTTTTATGCAGATAGTGAGCACTGACACATATGTAACAAGTTTTTAGCAAGGATTTGTTATTCATTGATCTAACCCCAAAAACCTCGAGTCAGAAAAAGGCGATAATTCAACTTCGGTCCTGATAGAGTTTAAACTCTAGCGGTGGTTGTCGAAATCTCAGGAAGAGAAGTTGTTTATGCGTCAATATCTTAAGTACATTATTCCGATCCTCATTCCGGCGATTATTTTGCTTTTGCCACTCTCCGCTTTCCCCTTTGAAGGCATGACGTTGGTGCAACAGCGCGTCATTGCCATCTTCCTGTTAGCGGCTCTATGTTGGGTATTTGAGCCGATCCCTATTTACGCCACCTCGGTTGTGATCATCGTGTTAGAACTGTTGTTGGTCTCGAACAAAGGCTTGTACCTGTTTCGAGTGGGAGAAGGGAGCGCTCAGTTTGGTAAGCTACTCTCCTACAACGAGATCATGGCGACCTTTGCCAGCCCGATCATCATGTTGTTTTTAGGTGGCTTCTTCTTAGCGATGGCGGCAACCAAATACCGTTTAGACGTCAACCTCGCTCGGGTGCTGCTCAAGCCTTTTGGTCAAGATCCTAAGTTCGTGATGCTAGGGCTTATGTTGATCACCGCCATTTTCTCGATGTTTATGTCAAACACCGCCACAACAGCCATGATGCTTTCCATCTTAACGCCGGTCATCGCCGTGTTTGGGCCCAAAGATCCGGGGCGGATTGCGTTTGCGCTGTGCATTCCGGTCGCCGCCAACATCGGTGGCATCGGTACTCCGATTGGAACACCACCTAACGCCATCGCCTTGAAATACTTAGTTGGCGATAACCTGATCACTTTTGGGGAGTGGATGATGTTTGGCGTCCCTTTTGTGGTGATTATGATGGCGTTAGCTTGGCTTTTGATCAGCCGATTGTTTCCGGCAGAAATGCCAAAAATCGAGTTATCGATCAAAGGTAAGTTTCTGAAAACGCCGAAAGCGATTGTGGTTTACGTGACTTTTGGCCTAACCATTTTACTCTGGCTGATGGGCTCTGCGCATGGTATGAACTCATACACAGTCGCGCTTATCCCTGTCGCTATTTTCTCTATCACAGGCATTATCAACAAAGAAGATCTGAAAAAGATCTCTTGGGATGTGCTCTGGTTAGTTTCGGGTGGTATCGCGCTTGGCCTTGCATTGGACAAAACTGGCCTTGCTGCGCTGGTGGTGCAGAGCATTCCGTTTGACCTGTTCTCACCCTTGGTAGTGCTGTTTGGCGCGGCTTTCCTTTGTCTTGCGATGGCGAACTTTATGTCGCACACCGCCACGGCCAACTTACTGATGCCAATTATGGCGGCGCTTGGCACGTCGATGGCATCACTCAATGAACTCGGCGGCGAAGTGACTTTAATTCTGGTAGTGACTTTCGCGGCATCTCTGGGGATGTCTTTGCCAATCAGTACACCACCAAACGCGCTGGCACATGCGACAGGCAATGTGCAGAGTAATCAAATGGCTAAAGTCGGTGTGATACTCGGAGTTGTCGGGGTATTGCTCAGCTTTGTCATGGTTTGGGTACTCCACGCAGTCGGACACATTGGTTAAGCGATGTACATGACAAAGCTTGAAGCCTTAGTTGAACGCTATTTCACCGATCCGCTACGTCAGGTAACTGTCGGCGCAGGGTCGGTGATCATTATGCAAAATGGCCATAATGACCGCCTCTATCTGGTTAAGTCAGGTGAACTGGAAGGGTTTTACACTGAGCTAGGTGAAAATAAGCAGACGCGGATATTCTCTGCCTCTCCCGGTGCGTTTATTGGCGTGCACAGTTTTTTCTCTGGAACGTGGACGGCTTCTTCAACGGTGGTTGCAAAGACAGATTCTACATTGGCATGGATTGACCGGCGCACCACGGCCATCGACAGCGAACAGCATGGTCCGTTAACCAGCCAATTTATGCCTGTGATTGTCAATGAGTTGTCACGCAGGCAAAGACGGTTGACACAAGAGGCCGTGGCTAAAGAGAAAGCCTTGCAGCGGCTGCATATGGCAGAGCAAATGACCACCTTAGGCCAGTTGGCGGCAGGTCTTGCTCATGAGCTAAACAACGCGATTGGCGTGGTTAGCAGTAAGTCGCAGCGCCTTGAAAACATCATCATGCAATTACTGCAAGAACTGCATCCCGAGGCGAGCCAGTTTTTTGATTTTGGCTTATTACAGGGACAAAGTGTCCCCACCAGTGAGGCGAGAAACTGCGCCAAGCTGCTAGAGCAAACATACTCGATTGAGCGCAATCAGGCTAAGGCGCTCGCCAAAGCGCTGCCTTATGGCATGCTGAACGCCCATTGGTTAAACAACCCCGACGAGGCCATTCGTTACTGGAGCATTGGCTGCGATTTGCATGATCTGCGTTTGGCTTCGCGTCATGCGGTGGGCATTGTCAAATCGGTGAAACAGCTTGGCCGTACCGATGCCGATCGCATCACCAAAGTGAATGTGAATGATACAGTTAACCAGGCATTGGCGCTGTTGCAAAGTGAGTTACGTCGTGTGGATGTTCGTCTGCGCCCATCCAATGTCGACACAATTTGGGCCTCCGATACAGAATTGGTGCAAGTGTGGGTCAACATCATCAAAAATGCCTGTGACGCTATGGCGATGACGCCAGTGCCTGCGCTTGACATCCGTGTACGCCAGGATGGCAACAAGATTTTGGTGACAATTGCAAACAACGGCCCCGAGTTGGATGAAGCGACTCGGCGCAAAATTTTTCAGCCGAATTTCACCACGAAGAAAGGTGGACTGTCGTTTGGTTTGGGCCTAGGGTTGGCAATTGTGCGGCGAATTGTGACTGGGTTAGGTGGGTCGATTGCGGTAAAAAGTAACCAAGAAGCGACCATTTTCAGAGTGAAACTGCCAGTGGAGGGAAATCATGGAGAAACTGAATCTCATTTGCGTGGATGATCAGCGTGAGGTATTAAATGCCGTGTCGCAAGATTTAGAAACGCTGTCGGCTTGGTTGAATATTGAAGAGTGTGAATCGGGAAGCGAAGCGTTGGATCTGATTGATGAGTTGGATGCCGATGGCGAGTTTGTTGCCGTAGTGATTTCTGATCACGTGATGCCCGGTATGACAGGCGTAGAACTGCTACGGGAAATGCACGGTGATGTGCGCTTTCGGCAGACAAAAAAAATATTGCTCACCGGGCAAGCAACTCATAGCGACACCATTGCTGCTATCAATTCCGCTGGGATTGTGCGCTACTTTGAAAAGCCGTGGCAAAAAGCGGATTTGGTCAACTGTGTGCGCACGTTAGTCACTGAGTTTATTTTTGACCAAGGTTTGGATTACAGCGCTTGGCAGGAAGAACTCGATCAAGCAGTGGTGTTGCAGCGCTTGCACCAATGAATTAGGTCGCTGGTTGAATATTATTGCGTCCGGCATGCTTTGCTTCATAAAGTTTACTGTCTGCCAAACGCAATGATTCTTCCAGTGAGCCGTTTAGCAAGCAAAAACCACCGGAAATGGTGACATTTGGTGCTTGGTTGGCTTGCGCAATATCGGTGCGAATACGTTCTAAGACAACCCGTGCATCTTCCGCAGTATTGGTCTGAATCAGCAGGAGAAACTCCTCTCCGCCAATGCGAAATGCATAGTCGCTTACTCGGATACGGCTTTTGATCACGTTGGCGACGCGACGTATCACCTGATCGCCGATGTCATGCCCGTAGCGATCATTAATCAACTTAAAGTGGTCAATATCCAACATGCCGACAAAGTAGCGGCTGCTTGACGTGATTTTCTTTTCTATTTCCAGCAGATAGTGACGATTGTGCAGCCCTGACAGAGCGTCTAAATAGGTGATCTTTTTCAGTTCTGATTTGTCTTTGCGTAGCCGATACAAGTAGTAAGACACGCCAAGTGTTAAGGTGACAAGCAGCAAAAACAGATAGAAATATTTGGGGAGCAGATCTTCATTACGAACGACTTTCAACAGCAAGTTTTCCTTACCATTTAATACACCGATATTTTGATAGACCACAGTAAAGTCGTCATACTCCACGGTACCGGAATGTTTGCGAGTGCGATTGAGCTCTTGCTGCAAAAGCGGGTGGGTATCCTCCAAATAGCTGTAGGGGGGAATGCCCAAATAGGAACTGGAATAGACAAAGCCATCCAAACCAAGCAGTAGCATGTCTTTTTGATCGACACTAGCCAATAGATTGAGATTGACAGTCAGAACGAGATAGCCCTGTAAAATACCGTCGGCGTAGATGGGGGCAAATTCGAGAAAATGGCCTTGTTCTGCTTCAAGTAAAGTCTGCACTTGGGACTGATTGAGGTTACTGGTATAGAACCGATTGTAAGCAAGAATACGATCGTAATAGCGATAGTCTGGCTCTGGGATTTTGCTCACCACTTGCATAGCAACCACCAGATCTTGCTCACTGAGTAGGTGCTGAGCCAAGTCATCAAACAGTTTAGGATAGGTTGCATATTGCTTCACCACTTCGCTGTAGCGAAGCGAAAGGTAACTGGATACCAACTGCTTACGTAAGATTAATGTTTCCGCGGTTTCACCAAGCTGGCTCGACAAGCTCTGCAACTTTTCTTGTTTGATGTAGTTCATTGGCGTGTTAAAGAGAAAAATCACCGCCACCATGAGTAGCAGGCTTCTGAATTCAACCGTCGCTTTAGAAGGGGAGACCCCTGAATAATAGAGAACCATAATGCCTGTGGACCAAGTATAACAGGGTCATAGTATCTGCCTAAAAAAACGCCAGCCAGACACGTTGAATTAAGTTTTTATGACAAGAGGGAAAAGTTAGATTGAGCTCACGGCTCATTTATAACGTCTTAGTCGACAGGTATCGGGGCGAGCGTGTAGCGGCTGGCAGAGGCAATCGATAGAGGTTTGGAGAACCAATATCCTTGCAGATAGGTCGCGCCCATCTTGCGAAAGGTTTTGTACATTTCTGGCGTTTCGATCCCTTCAATCACCACATCGATTTTGTTTTTCTGGCATAGGTTGATTAAAAAGGCCAAATACTGTTTTGAATCACTGTTAGTGACCGTTCGCCATGCCATTGACTTGTCGATTTTGATTTGGCTCATTGGTAAGTCAAAGAAGGTGTTGAGTGAGCTGTACCCAGAGCCAAAATCGTCGAGTGAGAGATTAAACCCTAATTCTGCCAGCTGCTTTAGCTGTTCGATGGCCAAAAGATTGTTATCGAGGATCAGTGTTTCAGTCAGTTCGATGACTAAGTTTTTAGGCGCGATTTGATATTCGCTGACAATCTCGTGCACCCGGCTTGGAAAATTGCTGTTGAGCAGTTGCAGCACGGAAACATTGACGTTAACTCGAGTATTGCGCTGATGGCGTTGATTGTAATCGCGAATGAATTGGCAAGCTTTGCGCAAGACAAAGTAACCAAGGTCGACAATGAGCCCCTTGTTTTCCGCAACCGGAATAAATTCGTCTGGGTATATTTCGCCAAATTCTTCGCTGCGCCAGCGAACCAAACTTTCAAAACTGGCGACGTCTAAACTATTGGCACAGACAATCGGTTGAAACTTCACCGCCAAAGATTGCGACTCAATCGCCGCTTTAAGTCCTTGCTCTATATAGAAAAAGCGATCCACCACTTGTTGGGTGGTTGCGCTGTAAACCGCAATGCGATTGGCTTTTTTCTTGCTGGCAAACTGGCTGGTGCGGGTGGCTTTGCGCAGGATCTCTTCGGCACTGAGAGCGGCGTTTAATTTGGGATAAATTCCCATACTGATGCCACAGCCAAGCAATTGCCCTTGCTCCATCACCGCATCGTGATAACGCGCTTTGATCTTCTCGCAGATATTGGTGAGTTGTCGATCGGTAAAATTGCCTTCTATCATGATGGCAAAGTCATCATCGCTGACCCGATAAAGCTTGCTGACTTGTCCGGGAAGATGGCTTACCGCAGTGAGCATACTGTGCACTACGTGATTGAGAATTTCGGTACCGTAGTGGCTTAAGTACGATTTGATCTCTTCAATTTGTATGTAGATCAAAGAATAGGGAAGAGTGGTTGCCCGAGAAAACTCGTCAATGTCCAGCAATAAACGGCTGCGATTGGCCATGCCTGAAGCATTATCATGAAAGGCCACTTGATGGATGTAACTTTCCATCAACTTGCGCTCTGAGATGTCTTTATGGCTACCAACCATAAAACTGCCATGTTCAGAGTGACGAGTTACCGCTGTGCCTTCAATCCAAACGTATTGGCCATTGGGCTTACGCACACGATATTCTGTCGTTACACGTGAATCGACCGATTCTAGATGCTCATCCACTTTGGATGAAAGGCGAGCTCTATCTAGCGGGTGAACGATCTCGAGCCAAGCCCCGAGTTCAATCACGCCAACGCTGATCCCGAATTGCTCGTAAAATTGATGATTGTAAAACACCATCACGCCTTGTTCGTCCATATGGAATAGACCCTCACTAAATACATCAAAAATATGCATAAAGCGTCGTTCAAGAATATGATCAAAATCATCGCTGATTTTGTCTGGAGTTGGTGTTATATCCATAATTTGAGTACTGCTCAGTCTGATCTCTCGTTAGGACAGAAAAAGGCATTCAATCTCGTTTAGTATTGATTTAATTACACTAAAGCCGCGCTGACTACTAGTGAATTTTTTATAAATTGTGTAAAAGCGCACGAGGTGATGAAAGAGCCATCAAGAGGATGATTATAAATAGAGTATTTAGCCTATTCAATTCATGTTAACGATTAATGACGAATGTACGGCTAATTTAAATAGATGGCAGGTTATCTATGACTTTATTATCAATATAATTGAAATTTACTCGCTGAATTTTAAATTGTCAGTGCAAACCACAACAGTGCAGGCAAACTAAACAGACTGAAAAAGTTACCAAACAACACAATGGAAGCCACTTTATCGGGCTCGATATGAAACCGCTCTGCAAATAAGTAGTTCATTACTGCTGCAGGCAGCATAGTAAACAGAACCATCATTTGCATTTGTAGGGCTGGTAGCGGAACAAAATAGTAGATAATCAAGAAAGCGATGAGGCCTGTGAGCAAAGACTGCAATGTGGCAATAACGCCGACTTTGAGCCCGTCAAGCTTAAGATTGACCATTTGTGCACCGAGTGACAGTAGCATAACTGGAACGGCCGCTTGCCCGAGTAAGGCGGAGGCTTCGAGCAGTGGCTGCCAGACGATCACACCGCTCAGATTACACGTGACCGCAGCAAAAGCGGCGATAAATACTGGCATTCGGAAAATGTGCAGCAGGGAACTGCCTTTACTTAAGAGCGCCAGTCCAAGGCTAATGTGGATGCATGCCGACATCACAAACAGCAGTACGGCACTGGATTGAGCCGCCGCGCCAAAAGTGTAGCTAAACAGTGGGATGGCTAGATTGCCACTGTTACGAAACATATGCGGTGGTGCCCAGGTTTTAAAAGGCAAGTGGTAAAAGCGGCACACAGGGATCATCACTAAGCCTGGAACCAAAACGGCGATGACGGACGCATAAATTAGTGGCAGTTGGTTTGCATCCAGCGGCATGGTTGCTAGTGAAGAGAAGACTAAAGCGGGCAGGAAAACATCCATATTAATGCGGTTGATCGGCTTAAAGTCCGGTTTTAGAAAGTGACCAACGGCAAAGCCCGCGCCTGCTAAAGCGAACACGGGAAAGAGGATGCTAAAAACTTTGACAAGCATTAAAGGCTCTCGAATCGGTATTTTTACCAAGCTAACAGCCCGAATACTGTTCGTCATGCAAAAAAGCAAAAAAACATGATGTAAAACCACGATTAATTGCACTATTTATTTGTGGTTATTTTTTTTCCTTACATTGGCGTTGCTACTATTTACCCATTTCAATTAGTTGATTATATCCACTTCAAAATCTCTTCTCGCTGAGGTTGCAAAACTCTTGTTTATTTGTAAGCTCAAAATAAACAACTCAGAACTGGCAATGACTATTCTATTTTTCCTCCTTAACTTTCGCTTGATTTTGGCAGCAGAAGTGGGAGTTAGACAGTAGCGAGAATCGCCTTAACTATGCAGTACAATCCTGAAAATTCAGTCAAAATCGACATCGCCAATTTAAGTATTGGGATGTTTGTTACCGCGATTCAAAACAGTGAAAAAGTGAATCTAGCGCATCCTGGTCGGGTGCAGTCGCAAACAGCGATTGCTCGCTTGTTCGAAAGTGGCGTAAAGTTTGTCTGGGTCGATAAAAGCTTATCGGCGCGTAATTGTGTCATCACACCATCCATTGAAAGGCGCGAAGAGCCGCCCGAAGAAGAACCTGTCGCCTCTATTCCCGCTCGAACTCGTCATGGGCGAGATTCAAGACAGAAGAAAGCCAAAAAGCTCATTGCAGAGGCAAAGGGCTTAGCACAAAAACTGCTGAATCAGACTTTCGAAGGTAAAGTCATTCTCGTCGATGAGATTGACGATTGGGCAGAGGAGATGATCGAATCGGCTTTGGTTGATTCTGACGCGTTGCACTGCGTTTCAGCGCTACGGCAAAAGGATTCCTATTTGCTTGAACACTCAGTCAATGTTGCTTGCCTTCTGGTTACTTTTGGCAAGCATTTAGGTCTTGATCGTGACACCCTCAAACAAATGGCGATTGGCGGGATTATTCACGATATTGGCAAAATTAAAGTCGATGATGCTATTTTGCACAAGCCCGGAAAATTGACGCCAGAAGAGTTTGAACACATGAAATTGCATCAAGTGTTTGCGGAAGAGATCATCGTGCACGTTGAGGGACTGAGTGACATCAGCCGCGATGTTTGCTTAATGCACCATGAGAAACTGGATGGTAAAGGCTATCCGAAAGGGCTTAAAGGTGATGAGATTCCGATGCATGGTCGAATGAGTTGCATTGTTGATATCTATGATGCGCTTACTGCCGATCGCTGTTATAAGCAAGGCATGAGCTCGGCGGAGGCATTTAAGATCATTCTCAGTTTGACGCCATTTCATCTCGATGCTGACCTTGTATACAAATTCATTAACTGTATCGGTATCTATCCGGTAGGCTCGATTGTGGAGCTAAGTGATGGTCGTGTTGGCATCGTTTGGAGTTCTAATGCGACTCAGCCACTTAAGCCTGAAGTGAAATGTTTCTACTCGCGCAAATACAAACGTTATGTTGATGTTGCGATGGTGGATATTAAAAACAGTACACTCAAGATTGAAAGGGCAGTCGCTCCTTCTTCGTTAGAAGTGGACGCAAAGCCCTTTTATAACTGATTTCTGATGCAAGTAACAAAGCTTAAGTGGGATCAATTCATTAAATAGTTGAATATGGGTCAAATCATACGCTAAATGTTTGGCCTACACTCACCACAGAATCATATTAAATGACGATGAGTTTGTATGCCTCGATTTCGTTTGTTTCACTTAACACTGCGCCGTCGCACGGCTTTGTACTTTAGCATCGGCTTGACTGCCGTTATCCTCAGTACCTTATTGATTACACGTTATTTTTTCTTATACAGCATCAACGAGCTTGAAGATTTGGAGCTGGAAAGTGCTAACAAACAAGCGCTGGCTGTTATCCAAATGATGGCGAGGCAGTTAGAAGAGCGCTCCTACGATTGGGCGTATTGGGATGATACTTATCAACTCTTTACTGAGCGGAATATTGAAGAATATCGTGAACTCAACCTCTTTCAAGGTTCACTTGATACGCTTGGGCTTGATTTGATGGCCTTTGTAACGGTGCAAGGGGAGCTCATTGAGTCACTTGTACGGGATGATTCTGCGGCAATCTCACCTGATTTAGTCACACAGGCGGTGCAAAATCAAAATGTTCAAAGCCATCTCCATGAGATGCGTCGTCAACTGGATGGAAAACAAAAAAGCCTTGCGGGTTTAGAACGAATAGGGGACAGAATATGGCTTTTTTCTCTTACTCCTGTGCGCAATAGCGAAGGGTCTTCTGCGGTCGCGGGTTGGCTGATCTGGGGGCAAGATCTTTCAAGTCGGTTTCCCGGGGGCTTTGCCGACATTTTATCGTCGGACAATGAGCTAGATGTGGTGATGGAGGGGTTTGCTGTTCCCACGGAAGCGTACGCTGTCGCCACGGATAGGTGGTTGCAGAAAACGGCTCAGCATCTGGCAATGTGGTCTCCAGTAACGGATTTGGCTAACCGCAAGATTGCCTATTTAAAAACCCAGCAACCAAGAGTGTATTACCTCAAAGGGAGCAACCTCTTTGTCTACTTGATCGTTGTTGTCGCGATAGTCACAGGACTGATAGCGGTAGCCACCTTCTTTCTGTTCAACAACCGTATTTCGACCCGCTTTGCTAATTTTGAACAGGCGGTCATGCAGTTATTTGCCAAATACCAGCTTGAAGATTTGTCGAATCGTCGTAGTGATGAGCTGGAGCGAATGACACAACTGGTGGAAGTATTGGCCGAGAATACCTCGCTGACCGAAGGCAAGCTGAATGACACATTACAGAAGCTGGATGCCTTGTATCAAAACCGTTCTATCGGCATGTTGCTGGTGGTTGACGGTGAAATCATCGATGCAAACCAAGCGGCCGCCCAGCTTCTGGGCTACGCCAAGCAGGAGCTGATTAACCAAGAGTTAAGGTGTATTTGCGCAGAAGATCAGCAAGGATGTAGTGAAGAGAAGATTAAGCACGCTGCTGAGAATGGCAAGACCCGTTTTGAAGCCTTGATGCAAGCCAAAGGCGAGCGAAAAATTGAATGCTTGGTCGAGTTGACGCCAATTCATCACGAGAATCAGCAAGCCTTGATGATTTCGCTCAGTGATTTGAGTGAGCAGAAAAAGCAAGAGCGAATGATTAAGGATCTGGTTGGACGTGACCCACTTTCAGGTTTGTACAACCGCCCGGCAATTTTGACCAAATTGGATAAACTGATCGAAACCGAACCCACGCGTTTTTCGTTTTTGTACATTTCGATTGAAAAATTCAAACAAATCTCAGAAGTGTACGGGCATTTGGTTTTCGATGATGTGGTAAAGCATGTTGCCTCTGTGTTTGGCAAAGCGCTGAATGGGTTTGACGTTGGCCGCATTAGCGAGTTTGAGTTCATCGCCATTATCCCCGAGGGGGAACAGTATGATGAGGCGCTAATGGGCGCCAATCGATTTATGGATATTCTGGCCAAAACCCGTGAAGTCTCAGGGATTGAACTTGATTTAAACAGCAAAGTGGCCGTCATCGACCCCTCTCTTAGCGATCAGCCATTAGGCTATCTACTCCAAGCGGCGGCCTATACCATCCAAACCTATCACCATGATCGCGTCACTGAGGTGATTCAAATTACCAAAGCGACGGCGGACAAGGCGCAGCACGCGCTGATGATCAGCCGAGATATTGTTACTGCGGTGCGAGAAAATTCGATCATCGCCTACTACCAGCCTATTGTTGATACTGAAAGTGGTAAAGTTGGTGGATTTGAAGCGCTTGCCCGTTGGATTCATCCTGAGTTGGGTTTTGTCTCGCCAGAGATCTTTATCCACTTAGCAGAACAAAACCAGCTGATTGTGGAGTTGGGAGAGTCTATTGTGCGCCAAGCGTGTCGCTTCCTTTCTACCCTCAATCGTCAGCGTGAGGAATTGGGCTTGTTACCGCTTTCCGTACATGTGAATCTCAGTGCTATTCACTTTTATCATGCGAGGTTACCTGCCTATCTGCGCCAAGTTATGGCGGAGTTTGGTATTGCCCCAGGACAATTGGTGGTCGAGATTACCGAAAGTACCCTGCTTGGTATTGAATCCGAAACGCTGGAGAGAATGACAGAGATTAAATCTTTGGGCGTTCAATTGGCATTGGATGATTTTGGCACAGGTTACTCTTCGTTTAGTACCTTATGTTCTTTTCCGCTGGATATCGTGAAGTTAGACAAATCGTACATCGACCAACTGGAAAATAACGATCGGGCCAGAACGCTGATCCGCAGCATCGCAGGGATGGCCAAAGAGCTTGGTTTGACCACGGTGGCAGAAGGCGTAGAGACAGCAAGCCAACTGCGTAAGCTGAAAACGTGGAATATTGACGAGATCCAAGGCTATTACTTCTACAAGCCGCTGCCAGAGCAAGAGGCAATGGAGAAGTTTTGTGGTGACTCAAGAAATCAAGTTGCCAGTTAAATAGCTTCATTTGCTGTTGTCGGCGGCAGGCTACCGCAGCCATCCTAAACAAAGAGAAATTTCCAAAACGGAAATATCTCTTTGTTTGTTTTTCAATAGTGGAAATTATTAATAAAAGCTAATCTACTGAAAAATAAACAGGATAAGCCTTTATGAGCCACAGTGAAGCGAGTCTGCGCCAGCGTCTACGAACTATAGTTAATGATGCCAAATTATCGGTAAAGCAGAAAAATCAGTTTCTTGCCTTAGAAGCCGAAGCGATGCTGGAGTACGTGTCAATTTCGCCCGCGCTGCAAGAGGCGATGGCGCAAGGGATCATTTGCGATATGTTTGAAGGGCATGCGCCGTTCAAGCCTCGTTACGTATTGCCTGACTATGCTCGTTTTCTGCGTCAAGGCAGTGAATATCTTGAGCTTAGTCCAGCACAAGACTTTGATGATGCACTCAATATGCTGACCATTTTGTATCATCACGTTCCTTCTGTGACTAATATTCCGGTTTATCTTGGCCAATTGGATGAATTGCTGCTGCCTTACCTTGGTGATCTCAGTGAAGCGCAGCTGTATAAAAAAATACAATTATTTTGGATTATGCTCGATCGCACCCTGCCGGATGCGTTTATGCATGTCAATGTAGGACCAACAGACAACATTCTCTGCCGGACGATTTTACAGGTGGATGCCGAACTTAAGCAGATCGCGCCTAATTTGACCTTCCTGTACGATCCGGCTGTCACGCCAGACGCTTTGCTGCGACAGGCAACGGACAACATTTGCCAATGCAGCAAACCGCACATCGCCAACTATCCTTTGCACGCGGCGGCATACGGCGACAGGCAATTTGGCATCGTCAGCTGTTATAACGCGCTGCCTTTGGCGGGTGGAGCGAACACCTTGGTTCGTCTCAACTTAAAAGAGGTGGCGCAGCGCTCTGAGAAGCAAGAGGATTTCTTCTCTCAACAACTGCCCCAGTTTGCAGAGTTGATGTTTGAACTTATGGATGCGCGATCCTCGTATCTTCATGAGCAATCGGGCTTTTTTGATAGTTTCTTGGTGAAAGAAGCACTGATTGATGAAGCCAAATTTGCCCCGATGTTCGGCATTTATGGCATGGCGGAAGCGGTAGAACTTCTGCTCAATAAACAAGGCAGCGTGCAAAAATATGGTCACAGCGAAGAGGCGAACACACTTGGCCTTGCCATTTCTCAGCGCTTAGCGGAGCTGGTCGAAAGTCGCGAGGTCAAATATGGTTTGGCGGGGAAAGCGTTACTGCACGCACAAGGCGGCATCAGTTTAGACCGTGGCGTGACACCGGGCGTGCGTATTGCTTATGGTCACGAGCCCGATCCGGTCAGTTATGTTTTGGCCAATGCAGCGCATCACGCTTTTTATACTGCGGGCGTTAGTGACATTCTCACCATTGATGAGACGGTGAAAAATAATCCTGAAGCAATGTTTAATCTGTGCAAAGGGGCGCTGGCGGCGGGTTATCGCGAGTTTACCGCCAACGTGGCAGGCAACGATCTGGTGAGAATCACTGGTTATATGGTGCGCCTATCAGATATTGCCCGCTATGCACAACAGGGTTCACGCAGCAATACCACCTTTTTAGGTGCCGAAGCGGCAAGCAACACTGAGGTATTACAAAGAAAAGCGCGTGTCGTCAGCATGGAAACGACGCCACTTTACGACGCGCAATAACTCATGTCAGCTGTTCAGTTCAACAAGAAGGGGAAAGTGAGTCGTATCTTACCTTTCTCCTGTGTTGATGGGCCGGGAAATCGCCTGGTGATCTTCTTGCAAGGGTGTAATTTCCATTGCAAGAGTTGTCACAATCCTCACACAATCAACCACTGTCATCATTGCGGTGAGTGTGTTGAGCATTGTCCAACCGGGGCCTTGACCCAAGATGCCAACAACCAAGTTGTTTGGCGAGAAGAGGTATGCACGCACTGCGACACCTGTACCGACGTTTGCTCTTTTCACTCCAATCCAAAAATCAAAGAGTGGAGCGTCGCGCAAGTGATGGAGAGGATTCGGCAGCAACATCTGTTTATCAGTGGTGTGACCGTATCCGGTGGCGAGGCAACCTTACAGCTTCCGTTTGTTTTAGCGCTGTTTCAAGCGATTAAAACCGATGGGGAACTGGCTCATTTAAGCTGTTTTATCGACAGTAATGGTTCACTAACAACTCATGGCTGGGAAAAGTTAGCCCCGTACACCGATGGTGTGATGATTGACCTAAAAGCTTGGCAATCGGAAACCCATCAATGGTTAACAGGGCGCAACAATCATAGAGTCATACAGTCGATAACGCATCTTGTTGAACTGAACATGCTACATGAACTCCGTTTGCTACACATCCCAGGTAAAAGTGATTTAGACAGTGAACTAGCCGCGCTGTGCGAACTGCTGCAGACCTTGCCTAACAATGTGCAGATCCGCCTCAATGCCTTTCAAACACATGGAGTGAAAGGTGAAGCGCGAGCTTGGGCAAAATGCGATTACGCTGAGATCGAACGCTTTGCCGCGCGTCTTCGTCAGCACATCGCTCATCCGATTATCTTGCCAGCGAAAACGGTGCTAGATCATCTCCGTTAATCGCTGCTTAAGCCACACCAACGCCGGATCATTGAGGCTCTGCTTGTTGTACACCAAACTGTAACCGACTTGTCCGTAATCAAAAGGCAAGGCTTTTTGCACCAATCCTTTTGCCTGCAAAGCCGTTTCTGCCCAGCGTTTTGAGCAGGTAAACAGTAGCGGAGAGTGATGGCACATGACTGCGGCTGCACCAAAATCCGCCAGTGAAATCACAATATTTCTGGGTTGGTGACATTGAGTCAAAATATGCTCAAAGTAGGGAACGGCTAACTCTTTCTCATGAATACCAATATGTTGGCAGGCAAGGTAACTGCCTATAGTCAAGTTTTCTCCAACTAGCGGATGAGCAGAGTTCATCAAGCAAACCATTTCATCGTCTAAAATTGCTTGCCAAACCAGTTCTTTATTCATCGTCGGTGGCTGACTGATGTCATGCGGCAGCAAAAGAAAATCCACTTGGCCGCGCAACAAAGAATCAAAACCGTGCTGTTCCTTGGCATAGATGCTCATATTTACTTGCGGAGTTTGGCTTAGGATCTCGCTAAACAGGGGGGCAAACACTTCGAAAGTGCTCTCACGCATCGCCAGTGAAAACGCGCCGCTGTAACTGTCGGGCTGAAAGGTTCCCTGGTGAATCACGCCGTTCATGCTGGCTAAAATGCCATGAACCACAGGAGCGATACTTAGCGCATATGGCGTGGCAATCAGTTGTGTGCCCTCGCGATAGAAAAGTTCATCTTTGAGTAACGCGCGAAGCTGAGCGAGGATTTTGCTGACGCACGAAGGGGTAACACATAATTGTTGCGCTGTGCAGGTCACGCTGGTGGTGGTGAGCAGCACATGCAAAACCGTTAAATGCTTCAAACTGATGCGAGAAAGAGAGATGTAATCCATAAAATACGGGCTTGAATAGGATATCGGGCATTAGAGCAGAATTTTCTGCGACTGCCAATGCGTGAATTCCCTCCCTAAGTACAGAAAGTCAAGCGTTTGGAATAACAAGATAATTTAATCTAGACGACAATAAGGCTCAGTTGTCTCTCAGCCCAACACTGACTATAAACAGCGCACCAAATTTGATGTCAAAATAGAGCCTAAATGGACCCGTTGATCGATGCGCTAATTACTCAAGGCTATTTTATCTGGGATGATTTCTTAGAAAGTGAAGAGGTATTGCGTTTAAGAGACGCCATTCCAGAGAAATGGAAAGAAGCCCGAATCGGGAGAAACGATGATTTGATCAAAGTCGAACGTATTCGCAGCGACAAAATTCAGTGGCTACAAGCAGGGAAGTCGCAAGCCGTTGATGAATATCTTGCCAAAATGGAAGAAATTCGCCTCGCGGTCAATCGCTATCTTTATCTTGGTTTGTTTGAATACGAAGCGCATTTTGCCAAATATGAGCAAGGCGATTTTTATCAAAAGCACCTTGATAGCTTTCGCGGGCAGGAAAACCGTAAACTGACCACCGTATTTTATCTCAATGATACTTGGCAGGAAGGCAACGGCGGTGAGTTGGTGATGTACGATTTGCAAGATCAGCATTTACAGACGGTTCAGCCCAAAGGTGGGCGATTGGTGGTCTTTCTCTCGGAACAGTTTCCACACGAGGTACTAACCAGCCATGTTGATCGCTTCAGTATTGCTGGCTGGTTTCGCATAAACGGTGTGCGAGACAATATGTTGGACATCTCTCGTTAGACAAAACGTGAAGTGAATCTTCTCAAAACGCCAAAGACCGAAAAACGATGGTCTTTGGCGTCTTCAATCTGGCTTGCTAGTGGCTTTGAATCGAAATCTGATAGCAAGTATGCATATGTTTTTTAAGGGTCTTAAATACGGCTGGGCACAGTTTGCCGTCTTCGACCATTTGCGTCATTAATGCCTCTATTTCCTCTTGTTGCATCCGACCACGATACGGCCTGTCTTGCGACAACGCCTGAAACACGTCTGCCACTGCAATAATGCGTGATGGCACATCCAACTCAGCTTCCGTTTTATGGTATGGGTAACCGGAACCATCCAAACGTTCGTGATGGTTAGAAGCCCATTCGGCAATCTTTGATTTTGGGAAAACTTTGTGCAATGCCAGCTCGGTATCAATCGTATGTCGCTTGATGCGAGTGTACTCTTGATCGGTTAAGCGCCCTTGCTTGTGCAAAATTTCATCTGGTGTTTTCAGTTTACCGATGTCATGCACCAGTCCGGCGATGAAAATCATCTCTTGTTCGTGTTCGGTCAAAGCGCTTTTTCCGGCCAGGAAACGGGCCACTTCCGCGACTTTCTGTGAGTGTTGGTAGGTAAACGGACTTTTGGCGTCGACAATGCGAGCGAGAAATAGCCCGAGCGTCATTAAATCTTGTACCGTCAACTGCTTTTGCAACCAGTCGATGTGATCAAAACCCAAGCCAATCGTCTCGATGTTTTCCGATTCCATGGCAAACCAGAAACCATCTGTCATGATAAGCGGCACCATCGCTTGGCACATATCAGGGTTAAACAGCGTTCCTGCATGAGCCATGACGCTATCGGCGATCATCTCTTCGTGTAGCGTGACGAGATCAGAATGGCAGTCGGTCGCGTAGTGGGCACGTAAAAAATCCAATCGATCGGAAAGATAGAGAAGTGCGGCAATATCTTTGTCAAAGGGGTCAATATCGAGCTGTTCCAATTCATCCCAGCGGGTGTGGTGGTAAAGAATCGGTTTGGCAAATTGAGCCAAAATGTTGCATTGCTGCAGCGACTGATACCCCCGTATACAGTGTGCTTGTGCATCTTGAGGCATGAGTTTTTCTAGCAGCATCAAATGCTCTTTGGTTTCTGAAACACCGCAATCGTGCACCATTCCAGCGAAGTAGCTGAACTCTGCTTTGCGAATATCCCAGCCCATTTTTAATGCGCATTTGTAGGCGATGTAGGCGACACGGTGATTGTGATGGGTGTCATCGACGCCAACGTAATCTAAGGCCCTAGCAACCCAGATCAGCGCTTGTTTTAGGTCTACTTCGAAGTGTGCAGTGCCTAAGGAGCATGTCTCGTTCATGATTTTTCCGACGTTACTTTGTAGTTATTATTTTTTGCGGCAATGCGTGTAAGCTTTGCGCATTTATCTTAACGATGATACAGGGAAGTGTTTGGAATTATTATCCTTGACAGGCGCTATTGTTGATTATTTTGATATGAGTAGTGTTTTATCAGTAGCTAAGTGTATCTTAGTTGTCACATTTCATTCATATCATGCAATAGTGCACGAGATTTCATAGATGATAAACGTCATGCGTCTCAGCGCAAAGGGATGAAAAGCGCAGAATAGACAGCTCGGATGAGTCGCACAAATAAGGCTGCCGCATTGGGTGTAGACTCGGCCGCAAACGAGCTATTCGGGGCAAGGATTGTTTTCAAGCATAATTTCGTAACATCCCGACTGCTTCAATGCGTGGATCCCTTTTTCATAGATAGTTTGCAATTTTTTCCCCCGTTTTGTGGGTTGAAAAAGCACATACATAGGGTCGCTGAGCAGTGGCTTTGGGTTGACCAAAATAACTCTTGGGTCATTTTCCGTTACCCGGTTGACCATATAGCGGCCAACTCGCTTTTCTGCAGGAATCGCCTCGACGCGCGCTCTGTGCAGTTTGAGAAAGTTTTCTTTTAGATCAGAGGCGATCACAGGCGTCAATCCGTTCTCTTGCATAAGTTGCGTGACGGTGTAGCCATCGACAGCGCCGAGTCGGTACTTAGCGAGATCAGCAAGCTCATTCCATTCTAAGTTGACCGAGTTGTGGTAAAACATCACAGTATCGGCGTGAAGCAAAGGGGTCGTAGAGAGCAGGTAGCTTGCTCTTCGTTCCTCGGTGGCATACCAAGGGAATGTCGCATCGGCTTTGCCGTATTCGACCAGTTTGGCGCTGCGCATCCAAGGGTAGTAGGCAAACTCAACATCCAAGCCCTGATCATTGTAAATTTTAAGCACTATTTTTTCTAAAATGCCGTCGTCAGCAGAGGTATAAGGTTGCCATTCACCCAATGCAAAACGCACGACATCCTTCTGCTCGGCGTGCGTACTTGTGCTCATACTGGCTGCGAAGAAAACGAGTGAGGCTAAAAGTGAGTTACGTAGCATGGTTTTGGATAAACCTCGTGAACACGAGCTTAGAAGCTGCCATATCCCAATCCAAAAGCGATTAAATTGTTATTTGAGTCTAGCAGTTATCTGTTTTTTTACTTATCGAGTTGACACTCATAATCAGGACAAGAAAAGAAAACAGAGAGCTTGCTCACAAACCGTTAACATTCTGATTAGACAACCTTGTTTAGCAACAATGCGACTTTGCTTAAAACGCTGCACGCTTATTCTGGCCTACCTGTACAAGTGAGTTGGCTGACTACCCATCGAAATTTATATGCAGCCTCATACGTTTCTTTTCTCAGTTATCTCTGTGTGTAAAAATAAAATTACACCATTGGTTTGAAATCATTACATTTATCTTGATCTCTAATCATAGATACTACAGAATCACCATTAATCTAGCGTTTTGCAAGGTTGACTGGCGTTTTTTTACCATCAATCTCTGCAAGATATTCCTTATGTGTAAATAAAAGAATACACCCATGCATAGCTCAAAGATTTTTGGTAGTACTTTGATTATTGCCGGCACAACCATTGGTGCGGGTATGTTGGCTTTGCCACTGGCTTCCGCAGGTATCGGATTTTCCATCTCGTTGATGATCATGGTGTCATTGTGGGCGCTGATGGCTTTTACCGCTTTGCTAATGGTTGAAGTCCATCAAGAAGCGCAAAGTAACGCGACCTTGCATACCTTGGCAAAGCAAATTCTCGGCCCTAGGGGCAAATTGATTGCAAGCTTCTCGATGTTGTTTCTCTTCTATGCGCTTTGCGCTGCCTATATCGCAGGGGGCGGGGCACAATTTGCGACCCGAGTGACTCAGTGGTTTGGCGTGCAAGTTGATGGCGCGCTGGCGACTACGCTGTTTACACTATTGGTTGCAACCATAGTGACGATTGGCACCAGTGCGGTAGATAAAGTCAACCGGGTGCTCTTTACGCTCAAAATTGTTGCCATGGTAGCTGTGTTGTTTTTCCTAGCGCCGAATGTGAGTCAGGCTTATTTGCTGAGTATGCCGCTCGAACAGGGTTTGGTCGTTGCGTCGATTCCGGTCATTTTCACCTCGTTCGGTTTTCATGGCAGTATTCCGGCGATTGTCCGTTACCTCGATGGTGATACAGGCTCTCTGCGTAAAGCGGTTTTGTTTGGCTCTTTGATCCCATTAGTCATTTACATCTTCTGGCAGATTGTGACGCTTGGGGTAGTAAAGCAAGATGATTTACTTGCTAACTCTGCGCTTAGTGGCTTGATTGCACAGCTAGCGATCACCGTACATCAGTCGCAACTGGGCACATTGGTGGGAGTATTTGCGGATCTTGCGCTTCTGACTTCCTTCCTTGGCGTTAGTCTGGGTCTGTTTGAGTTTCTTGGCGACACGCTGAAAAAGCAGCAGGGAAACTCCAATCGTGTGATAGCCGCGGTTGTGACCTTTACGCCACCGCTGGGTTTTGCACTGTTCTATCCACAAGGATTCATTACCGCGTTGGGTTATGCTGCGATTGCGCTGACCATATTAGCTATTTTCCTGCCAGTGGCTATGGTCAATAAAGTAAGAAAGCAGAATCCACAACGGGCATATCGCGTTGCTGGTGGCCAAGTTTCTCTGCTGCTGACTGGCGGGGTAGGTGTGTTGATTGTGACGGCACAACTTTTAATCAGCCTCGGTCTGTTACCTTCATTGGGATAGCAGAGCGATGAGGGGCGGTTAAGTGGATACTTAACCACCCCGTTATTGCTGCTCTCCACTGCGTCTCTATTCTTTTGCATGAGGAAAATAGATTAATTGCCTTCTAATTCACCCATTTGATTTAACCGCGATCAAATATCTTTGATTTTACCTTAATTTCTTCAGGATAACCTTCTAGTTAGCGCCTAGACTTATCCATGTGGGGAAATACAAATTGGTGCTTGGCGTCAATTTGTGTATGGCAAAGGAGCAAAGAGATGGACTTGTGGAGTGAATCAGCAAATTGCGCGTATTTTTATAATGCTTCATCATTAAATGATCAGCTCAAAGGCATACTGCATAGAATGCAAGTTCATGATGCCAGCATTGAGCGTATATCCTTTGCCGTCTTCGACGAAGAGCATGGGCTGCTAAAAACGTATGCTGACAGCAGCGCTTTAACGGAACTGGCTCACTACCGCGCACATTTGGACGATTTCCCCGCCTTAACTCGCTGCGTCAACGAGAAAAGCTTCCGCATTATTGATGATCTTAACGAGCTCTCCCCGAGCGTGCATGTCAAAGCCTTGATCGATTCCGGTTACCGCTCTTCGATTGCCGCGACCTGTTTTGAACAAGATAAATTTATCGGCTTTCTGTTTGTCAACTCGAGAAAGGTGGCGGCGTTTACCCCAGAATTGGTGGAAAAGATGAAGCCCTATTTTGACATCATCCAATTTGCCATTTTCTCCGAATATCAAATCGTGCATGCGATTGCTGAGTGCGCGGAGAAAACCCAAGCCTTATCACCTTCTTACAACAAAGATTCTCTGGCGCATAAAGAAAGGATCAGTCGGTACACTCGCATTATTGCCAGTGAAACGGCAGAGGTATGGGGGTTTGATGATGAAACCATCGAGCATTTGTGCCTTTTTTCTCGTTTCCACGATATTGGCAAGGTAAACCTCGCCATCGATCTTTTGTGTAAAACCGCCAATCTGGATGGCAGTGAAACGTCGAAAATGCGCAACCACATCGAAAGTGGCGTTGAGATAATGGACAAGATCATTGAGTCTCTGGGAAATCCGCACCATCCGAGCATCACACTGTTGACGCAAGTGATGGCTTATCATCACGAGTTCCTTGATGGCTCTGGTTATCCATTTGGCTTGCAGGGTGAGCAAATCCCGCCAGTGGCACGAGTCGTGTCGGTGGCTAATATTTTTGACGCATTAACCACTCATAGGCCCTATCGGCAAGCTTGGTCTATCACCCATGCGTTGCTGGAAATGGAAAAAATGGTCGCGGAAGGAAAACTCGACAAGGCTTGTGTCAACGCTTTGAGAGAACATCAAGATAAACTAAAGCAGATCGTGGCACGTTTTCCTGAGCACGATCCCAAAGATGGCTTTTATTGATTCAGCGCGCACGCAAAACAGGCTCTTTAAATAGGCAGAAACGATTAAATGAATAGATTTAATCGCTTTTGCCTTTTTTATTGGTCAGCATAGAATAGTCGTTAAAGAGGAAAAGATTTCTCATTCAGCTCGGATAAGAAGGTGATTACTATGACTGACAAAACAAATTTAATTGGGCTTGAACAACAAGCAGCGCTGAATCTAGCCAAACAACTTAACACCTTACTGTCAAACTATCAGGTGTTTTACATGAATACTCGCGGGTATCATTGGAATATTAAAGGGCCGCAGTTTTTTGAATTACATGCAAAGTTTGAAGAGATCTACACTGATCTACAAACGAAAATTGATGAACTGGCTGAGCGTATTCTGACATTAGGTTTTACTCCCGTTCACGGCTTTAGTGACTACCTTGCGTACAGTGTGATCAAAGAGCATAAAAATGCCTTAACTGGTGAAGAGTGCGTCGCGGGTCTACTCAATGGCTTCACGACAATCGTGCATCAGCAACGTGAACTGCTTAAACAGGCGAGTGAAGCGGATGACGAAGGGACCGCCTCGCAGATGAGCGACTACATTCGTGAGCAAGAAAAACTCGTTTGGATGCTTAATGCTTACTTGCAATAAAAAGCCATAAGAGTAAGCGACAACTAGTGCAAGCTGGTCGCAAACGGCTTGCACAAAAAAATGCTGTATAAATGACCAGTGTGGGTTGACGAAGTCGCATTAAGCACTATACTGGATGTATGAACAGGTTCTTGGAGGAGGTAACGCTATGTTGTGGGAAACCTTAGAACGTGTAAACAGGCTGCGTCAACAAGCCATGTCTAATCCTGATTTTGTTCAATCGGCAAAAGAGCATGAACAAGCTCTCAGTGAACAAGAGCAGGCAGTTTTTTGTCCTAAAACGAAACGCCGGATAAACAAACCGAAATCTCTGGCAGATATTTATCAACAAACAGAATTTGGCCATCGTGAACATCAGCAACAACATTAACGTCAACCCTAACTTTAGCTAGAGCCGCAAATTAAATTGCGGCTTTTTTATGGCTGTTAGAAATCGGCTTTCTTGACAAAATAGGGATTATTGTATTTTTTCTCTGGTCCGAACTCTTTTAACACCAGACGGTTCCAAAGCGCCTTATCGAATTTCTCTTTTGGAATGGAAGGGTAGAGCGTCTCGACTTCTTCCCAAGCGAAACTCATGAACTCTTTCTTCTTGATCTGATTGTATTTTCTCGCAACTTGGTTGTGTTTCTTGATCCACTCTTTTTTATATTGGATGAGCAGTTCTTGTGCCTGATCTAGTGGAAAGCGTGATAAAAATACTCGCTTATACGAGACTTTTCGATCCACCATGGTACGCATCGCCGTTTGAATATACTTACCATGATGTGTAATGGAGATTTCCGCTTCATCGACTAAAGGAATACACCATCCTTTAGGAAAAAAATCGGGCTTTTGATACTGCTGGTTGCGCACTGTTAGAGCGTTATGCAACACCAGATCGGACGTACCGCGGAAAGTTTGTTGCCATTTAGCAATGCGAATTTGCAGTGAGCCAGGCAAGCGATATATATGAGTAAATTTGTCTTCGTTCATGGACACAATACACACTAGTTGTTGATGTGATTGAAAATGAGAGTAACAACCTGTTTTTCATTGTAGTCAGTATTTTGCGAAAAACATTTTACCTCACGCGACTAAACCCAAAATTTAGCGGCAACTTAAGCCGTATTGCCACGTGTTTAAATCGTTGAAGCTCAACTATTGTACAATAGTCGCCTGTTAGATGGCGAGAGAAAAGATGTTTCCAAGTATCAGCGGGATTGGATTGCGATAGGCAGAACTCCAGTGGGCAGGTGCAGTTTTAATGCGAAGATAAGCGGTCGCTTCGATGAAAGATGCAAGTGCATCAAGCAAGGTGCCAAGAGCCCTCAAGTGACTCTTGGCGCGCTCGTGATAGTTTTAAGAGGCTTGTTCGAGTTGCTCCTCTTCCTGTTTCTCTATCTCTTTGATGTGTTGGTTCGCTTGTTGTAGTTGGTACATTTGCGCATAGCGGCCTTTCATTGCAAGCAGTTGTCTGTGGCTACCGGACTCGACTAAATCACCATGATGCAGCACGACTATCTGATCGGCATCGAGTATGGTGGAAAGACGATGGGCGATAACAACCAGCGTCATATCATGACGCAGTGCCGCTAAGCTGCGTTGAATCAAAGCTTCGGTGCCTGAGTCAATGTTGGCGGTTGCTTCGTCCAAGATGAGAATTTTTGGCTTCGCAATCAACACTCTCGCCATAGCCAACAACTGCTTCTGACCTGCAGAAAGATTGGTTTCACCTTGGCCCAGTTGGGTGTCAATACCTGCCGGGTAGCGTCGTACCTGTTCAGCAAGGCCCACTTGCTCTAGAGATTGCCAAATCATTTCATCGCTCACGTCGCGCCCTAGGGCAATATTCTCTCTGACGGATGTGGGCAAAATGTGCGGTTCTTGCTGCACCATCGCAATGTCTCTGCGTAGTACTTCCTTACTGAGCGAAGAGAGCGGGCGGCCATCAATCTTTAATGTTCCCTCGCTCAGCGGATAGAATCCCATCAGCAAGGAAGCCAAAGTGCTTTTCCCGCTACCAGTATGGCCGACTAAAGCGACAAAACTTTGATGAGGGACGTCAATATTGATCTCTTTGAGCACTTGCTGTTTGCCATCGTAGCTAAAATTGAGCCCTGCGATCTGGATGCTTCCCGTAGCAAGTGCTTGGTTGTCACTGCCGTAGGTTTGTTCCGGTGCGTCAATCATTTCAAAAATTCGCTCACTGGCCACTAAGGCTTGCTGAAGCAGTGCAAGTTGCTGCGTCATCTCAATCAAGGGTTCGGTGATACGGCCAAGATAGCTAATGAAGGCATACAAAACCCCGACACCAATCATTTCAACGCCGCTGTAACCGAAAATCGCCACCAGAGTAAGAAGAGTAATGCCCGAGAGTAAGTCCATTAAAGGGCGTAGTAGCACACCGTTGAGTGTGATGACTTTTTTACCTGCTTGCAGGTGCGCCTCAGTCAGATGGTTGAATTGCTGATTAAAACGTTTCTCTTGGCGCATCAGTTGAATCACGCCCATGCCTTGAATCGATTCGCTGAGGTTGCCGTTGATGTCGGTTTGCAAATCGCGCATCAACCGATATGAACTCGTACTAAGTTTTTGAAATAAAGCCATAAAGGCTACGACGATCGGCAGCAGTACTAAAACCACCAAGGTGAGTTTCCAGCTTAAAATAAACATGACCGCCAACATCACCACAATCATGACCAAGTTTTTCACCACCGAGGCGATCAGCAGTTCGTAAAATTGTTGCAGGGATTCGGTGTCATTGGTTAAACGGGAAACCAGTTTGCCAGTCGGTGTATAGTCAAACGCTGACAGCGGCTGACGAATCACTTTATTGAACGCCTGACGTCGGATGGTCTTGATGATATGCGTGGCCACAATGTTGAATTGCAAGCCTTGCAAATATTGAAAGAGCGCCGAACAGATCAACAGCCCGAGATAGCTCGCGATCAAGGTCAGTAAAACGGATTGGCTATAGTTATCTTTGGTGATGTGTTCATCAATAAAATATTGAATTAACCAAGGACCGCCTGCATTGGCGAGTGCGGCAATAAACAAAAACAGCAGCCCAGTTAGCATCGCTTTGGGCTGAGCCAACGGATAAGCAAACAGACGTTTTAAGGTAGTGGATTTCATTGCTTATGCCTCCTCCATGGCTTGTTCTAATTGCTGGTAGCGGTACATTTCGGCATACCAAGCGTGATTATCCAGCAGTGCTTTATGCGAGCCCCTTTCCACAATATGGCCATGGTTTAGCACCACAATCTCATTGGCTTTTTCTAAAGCAGTCAGACGATGGGCGATCACGATCAGCGATTGGTGGCGATAATGTTGCTCCAAGTTGCGGAGAATTTGATGCTCTGTGCGCCCATCGACCGCAGAAAGTGCGTCATCTAAAATCAGAATTTCCGCATTGAGTAACATGGCGCGAGCGATGGCGATACGCTGTTTTTGCCCGCCAGAGAGTGTGATGCCTTTTTCACCCACTTCAGTGTCGTAACCATCAGGAAACTTAAGGATGTCGTCATGGATACAGGCCAGTTTTGCCGCGCGAAAGACCTCTTCTTTAGAAGCATTGGGGCTGCCCAAGGCAATATTTTCAAAGATAGAACAGGAAAACAGAAACGGTGACTGGCTGACCACGGCAAACTTGCTGCGCCACTGTTCAAGATCGGCGTTTTTCAGCGCGACTTGCCGATAGTGAATATCACCGTGTTTCATCTCTTGCTGGCGTAGCAGCAGCGAAAGTAAGGTGGATTTGCCACTGCCAACGGGGCCAGCAATGCCAAGCATTGAACCCGGAGTGACAGTAAAGTGGCATTGGCTGAGTACGGCAGGGAGATCCGCGCTCCAATGGTAGCTCTCAATGTTGACATGCAGAGGCTGAGGCTCTTTCGAGAGCGATTCATTACCGCTCACGATCTCCGGCTTCTGCGCAAAGATCTCTTCTAGACGATTCCAAGCTGCAGAACCACGTTCGAGAATATTGAACAAGAAAGCAAATGCCAGCATTGGCCAAATCATCAAGCCAAGATACATGGTGAAGGCGGTGAGATCGCCGAGCGTGATTTCTTGATGATGCACCAAGTACGCGCCGACGCTGATACTGAGGAAAAAAGAGAGGCTGATCGTCAGTTGGATCGCTGGATCAAAACGGGCGTCGACACGGGCGACGGCAATATTTTTGTTGCCTGTATCTTCCACAACGGCGTCAAAGCGTTGCTGCTCTTGATTCTCAAGACCAAACGCGCGCAACATCCTCATGCCGTTTAACGACTCTTGGGTTAAATCCGACATATCGGAGAAGGCTTCTTGGGCGACTTTAAAACGTTGATGGAGAATGCGCACAATGTAGAAAATCGCAATGCCAAGAAAGGGCATGGGTAGCAGGGCGACCAGCGTTAGCTTCCAACTGATCTGGGTGATCATGATGATCAATACGGCGATGCCGGTAATCAGTGAATCGGTGGCGGTGAGCACCCCTTCACCGGCGGTCACCACCACGTTTTTCACATCGTTAGTGCCGCGCGCCATTAAGTCGCCCGTTTTATAACGTTCGAAGAAGCGAGGCGGCTGAGTGGATAAATGTTGATAAAGACGATTGCGCAATATGGTACCGAGCTCAATGCTGGCGCCAAATAACCAGACACGCCACAAAATGCGGCAAACGTAAATAGCTAGCCAAACCAGCAGCAGCAGACCCAGCCACTGCATCATCTCATCAGTAGACATGGTATCGGCAACAATCCCGTCAACGATATTGCCCACCGCTTTTGGGGTGATCAATTGCATTGCCGAGATCAGCATAAATAACAGTATTGAGCCGCAATAGTGTTTCCACCTGAGCCTAAAGAACCATCGTAATTGCCAGAAAATTTTCACCTGCGCCTCCTGCACCTGCTGTTGTTATTTGTACCAGATTTCCCTAATGGCAAAGCTTGCGTCGGCGTCTTGCAAAGAGTGCTTGGTGATCAGGCGATGCCGTACAAGATCGCGTTGAGCTTGGCACTCTCAACCGATTTCCGTTCAGAGAGTCTGGACGTTGACCCGGAGCTGAAAGTAGATCGAACAGCTTTTAAACCGGGATAAGAAAATGTTGAGTTGTGTGGCTATGAGACAAAAATGGCGTTGAAAGCAATTTTATACACAAAAATGTCTCTAATTTATTGTTATGTTGAAATTATTTTTGCCCAGTACGACAGAAACAATGCGCTGTTTTGGCGTAAGTCGTTCGGTTTATATTGCATTCTCTGCAAAAAATGCCATTGAGGATGATGGGCTGGAACCTTCAATTATTGTGTTTCATCCATCGAATACAAGATGATTTTTATCTTGAGCAAAAAAACGACACAATGTTACTTATTGATAACATCAAAGGGTCAGAATATGTGATCAAATTCTGATAATCGATGAGGTTTAAGGAAAATATAATGAAAGCGAACTGAAGTGGCGAAGAGACAACTGAGGAAGGCAACAGAAAAACGCAAAGATAGAGAGTCAATAGAGAGAGTAAAAAGCAGCGAGGTGATCGCTGCTTTTTTTGGTCACTTCAGCGAACGATTTGATATCGTCGATGCTTACAATAGCGACAGAATAGCTGGTGATTTCATTTATAAAATGTCGCAAAAGTGAATCAGATAAGCAAAAAAACTGCTTAGCTTGCTCTTTTTATCCATTTGCAAGTTTACGCTTCAAAAGGTTAAAAAATAGTACTATTACTATATCTATCTGATAGTTAATTATTAAATACTTAGAGCCAGCCTCTCCTCTGTGGGGAAAATTTTAATTCACAGCAACAAAAAAGCAGCTAGGATTATATTAAACGAATTGTATAAATGTGGCTGCAAAGATGATTTTGAGAAAACACGTGCTCATTGCCGTTTTACTCGTTGTACTTGCTGTTGTGGCTATCGCAGGGGTGCGGTGGAAACATAGTGAGTCGATCTCGTCTACTCCTGTGGTATTAAAAATCGGTGTGTCGCAGACACCATTATCTGCCCCTTTGATTATTGCCCAGCAGCGTGGGCTGTTTGCAAAATATGGTGTGAAGGTGGATGTGGTGCCCTGTTACGGAGGGGTGGAGTGCGCCCGTTTTCTGTTTGAGCAAAATGTCGATTTTGCCACGGCGTCAGAATCGGTAGTGATGTTCGAAAGCTTTAAACGTGACGATTTTGTCATGTTGGCCAGCTTCGTTGAGTCGGGATTTGATCTTAAACTTCTCACCTTAGCTGAAAACGACATTTATCAAATCTCAGGTTTGAACGGGAAAAAGGTTGGGGTGGTAAAGGCCAGTGCCAGTGAGTTTTTCTTGGACTCTATGCTCATGTCCAGTGATGTCCCCGGGACAAAAGTGGAAAAAGTGTACGCCCCTTTCACGAGATTGGATGACATTCTGATCAGCGGTGAGGTCGACGCGGTTTCAGTGTGGGAGCCACTGGGTTACCAATTGCAAAACAACCCACGGGTTGATGTGGTCGATCTCAGTATTCCCGGCATTTACCAGCTGTCATTTAACTTATTGACGACAAGGGAGAATGTTACCCGTTATCAGGATGAGAGCATCAGGATTCTACTGGCGCTGGAAGAAGCCGAAGAGTGGATTCAAGCTCACCCGTTGGAGGTACAAAAACGGGTGGCCAATTCCTTGGATATCCCTCTTGGACAACTGTCTTGGTCTTGGAATGATTACATCTACCGACTCTCTTTGGGTAATGGGCTACTCTCTAATTTACAAGTTCAGGCTCGTTGGGCGCTTGAAAAAGGTTTAGTCACAGGGCCAATGCCCGATTATCGTAAGATTGTTGATCGGCATATATTAATACAAGCGCAAAGGCGTAAAGGATTAGACGTGAAATGACGTTAGGTTCGTTTTCATACAAACTCACTTTGCTTTTCTTCTCCACCGTGCTGTTGGTCGGAGTGGTGACTCATTCATTGTGGAATGTGATTGAAGAGCAAAAGAACATTGAAAACGAAATGGAGATTATTACTCAAGCTCAGTTCAACTTGGAACTTCTGCGCAATCAACTCTCGCTTTATCTGCAATACAAAGACGATGAAAGTTTTACGCAACTGACTCTTGCGCAGAACAAAATGACGGAGCAAATCCACAATACTAAGCGTTTTCAAAAGGTCATGACTAATTTAGAACGCATGAACAACACTTTGGAAAGGCTGCTACTGCATGAGAAAAATCTCGCTGGAGCCAATCTGCAGGCGAAAGAACTGCTGCACTCCCGTTACAACATGATAGTGCAGAGTATGGACGAGGAGTTATCTGCTTTGCAGCGCAATGTTCTCGAAGAGCGACTGAATAAGTTGCGCAAAGCGGTATTTACCAGTGGTTTTTCACTGGCTTTTTTTACCCTATTGATCAGCAGCGTCACTTACTTGATGCTAAAGCGCTTTCGCAAAGGCTTTAAGGTACTGCGTTTAGGGCTAGATGAGATGCGCAGCGGAAATATGGAGAGCCGGATCACCTCGACAGAACTGGATGAGGAGTTCGCGGTCATGGCAAATTGTTTTAATTCGATGAAAGATTCCCTACAACAGAGCACCGTTACTCGTGAGCATTTAGAGCAAGAAGTGTTGCGGCAAACGGCGGAGCTCCGTGAACAGAAAGAGCAGTTGATATACCTATCAGAGAAAGACCCGCTGACTGGTTTGAATAATCGACGCGCCTTTATGGCGGCGGTAGAAAATGCCACAGCGAAAGCGAATCGTACCGGATTAAAGATGGCCTTGCTGTTTATTGATTTAAATAAATTTAAAGAAATAAACGACACCTTCGGCCACTATGCGGGAGACGAAATACTACGCCAAGTGGCGCGCCGAATGGAGGTTTGCTTTCGCAACACCGACATTTTGGGGCGTATTGGTGGTGACGAGTTTGTCGTGTGTCTCGATTTACTGAAAGACTTCAATGGCGTACTGCCAAAAACAGAAAAGTTTGCTCGCATGGTCAGTGAACCGATCGATTTCAACGGAGAAAAGCTGCACGTTTATCCAAGTATTGGTATCAGCTTTTATCCTGATCAAACCCGCTCCATCAACCACTTGGTAAAGCTGGCTGATGAAGATATGTACCGCGCCAAAAATAGTGAGTCGGTGCTCATTTGGAGCAGTTATCTCTTCCCAGAAGAAAAGCAAATTTCTTAGCAGCGCCAGAGCGCGTTGCCGCACAGTAAGGCGTTATGGTGTAGCAAAAAACTCACGGCGAAAACGGGCGATTTGCTGCTGATAGTAGCTTTGCCACTGCGGCTCATCCCAACTCGCGTAGCGTCTGGCTCTTTGCTCTTCCAAGCTGGCTTTCAGTTGCGCCAAGGCTCGTTGGTAATCTTCCGCTTGTTTCTCTTGTTCACGCTCCTGCTGCGCTCGAAAAGCAATCTCGCTTGATTGCTCATCGCTAAGATATTTTTGGGCCAAAGTTTGGCGGATCTGTTCTCTTTCGTCGGCAGAATAGTGGCTAGGAATCAAACTTAGTGCTCGCTCGTAATGAGTTTGCTTATCCTCAAACTCAAGCACGTCGCCCTGTTGTTGCCAGCGCTCGATCAAGCTTTGATATTGCTCAACAAACTGACTGGCTTCGATTTGTGTCAGTGGCACACTGTCTAAGCGAAACTCCAATATGGCAAATTGATCGGCCAAAAGGACAGTGCTCAGTGGGCCCCAAATCTCCAGCGCATTTTGCTTAAACATCTCGATCCGCTGGGAGAGGCTATCGAGCGACTCCAGTGGCATGTTTGCCTGTGCATCCTGCCATTGTCGGCTGCGTTGGCGGAAGTTTTGAAGCAGTTGAAACCACTCGACAGAGAGCGAGGTTTGAAGTTGAGCAAGCTGCTTTTCACAATTCTGTTTATGCACACATTCGCGCCAAAAACTTTCTAATTGTTCACGTAAAACGCGGCCTTGTAGTTCGCGTAGCTTGTGAGGATCAAGCAGCAAATTTGCGGGTTGAGCGGCTTTCGCTGCAAAAGCCAAAGGCAGATTTGTCTCTGCGATGTTGTGGGGAACTGAGTTTGCGCTGCTTTCCGGCGCGGCGTCAGTAGGGGAAATGAGAGCAGGTGAGGCTAGCAGCTCACTTTGTTTTTTGCTCTGTGGCCAAAGTTGCCAGCCGACAATCAAGCTCGCCACAAGGGCGAGCAGGAAAAAAGCACGTTTTCGATTCATTACTTAATCACCGCGCTCACCGGAAAATGGTCGGAAAGATTGTAATGCTGCCACAATCTGGCATCGGTGGAACGGGGCACGTCAACGCGGTTATCATTCGATGTTTTGCTCGCATGTTCTGTGCTAAGCAACACATAATCAAGATACTCGACATTCTCACCGCCAGAGAGTGCTTCACCAGCAAAATCATTGATGCGCGGATCGAAAGTCGACGCCGTATAGCCTGAGTATTGGGGCTCCAGCGCATTCAAGTACATTAACATCTGTTGGTAATCGCCCGGGAACTTCAGTTTGTTGACATTGAAATCGCCGCTGTAAACCACAGTTTCATTGGCAGGAATGTTCAGTGATTGTGCCAATGCACGGATCTGTTTGAACTGGCGCTGACGATATTCGCGCGCAGTATCGGTATCAAACGAAGCTGTGTGGGTGGCGAACACATGATACGCCTGACCGTTTTTGATCACTTCTACATAATTTACCCCTTTGTCCGCAAAGCAATCAGTGCCACTGCAATCAGGGAAGACGTACTGTGCTTGATTGACAATAGGATAGCGACTCACGATCACCACACCGCCATCGTAGATATTGATGCCATCTTTATCGAGCATCTTGCTTTGATAAGGATATTCTTTGGCCAGTTCTCGTAAAAAAGCGCTGCGGCCGCTGGCAAACACTTCTTGCAAGGCTAAGACGTCGTAGCCTTTCACGTGATCGGGAATAATTGAAAAACGATCGCCGATATGCGATGCCACGCCGGGCAACGCCCAAATATTGTAGGTCATCATTTTTAAGGTGTTCCCGTCTGGCTCGGCTTGCTCGTCCACTTTGGCGGGCGTGATGGTGTAGTAGAGATCATCATAGCGGGCAGTGGCGTCGGATTTGAGTCCCAGTTCGGTGTTGGCTGTGCCAAAGGCATCACTGCGAAAACGGTGCACTTCTCTATCCTGTTGTAAGGAGAGCGGAACATCGGCCGCACTCACGCCGTATTCAATGGAAGAGTTGTACCAGTGCCCATTCATGGTTTGGTGTAGTGTGACGCTTTCGCCTTGCAAGTTGGTGACGACGGTATCAAATTGGTAGTGCTCGCCCGCTTTGACGCCCGTCCAACGATTAAAACTGATCACCGCTTTGGTTTCCCAAGGACCAATTTGGTCTGTGTGTTGCAGCCACTCGTCGCCTAAAGTGAGGCGATCTGAGCCGCTGTGTTGTACTTGAATCGTCAAGGTTTGGTCGCTGTTATTGGTTAGGTAGACATCGGTATCGGCCAAAACAGGAGCGCTGCACAACAAAGGCAGTAAGGTTCGCCAAGTGAAAATATCCATTTACATTATCCTATCTGTTTAAAATCGGTGGATAATCTAGAAGATAGTGATGACAGGCATGTTATAAAGTTGTGACAACTATAAATAATTGCTTGAATCGGAGTGATTTATAAAACAAAGGGCGGCGTTAGCTAAGCGCGAAATAGCCACCGCGCTTAGCTAGGAGGGGATAACTTGGGTTATCTAAACGCGGTTATCGCCAGTACTAAAGGCGATAGTCTGACTGATAGCGGTTAAGCTGCGACCACTCTCTTGCTGCCACTTGGCAAATGCGAGGTTGACGGCTTGCTGGCTCTTTTTTGTCTCTTTGCCACCTTCAATCACCTTACAGTTGCGCAGATACGCCTCTACATCACCAGAAAGAATAAAGGTGTCGACCCCGAGTTGACGAAGGCTGTACGGCCCAGTGTTGCCGCCCAGTCGACTGCCGTGTTTTTTCAAAAACGACCATAGCCCCGTGATGTCATCTTTGGGCCAGTTGGCGACCATTTGACCGAATGAGCCGTGCTGCGTTGAGACACTATGGATCATTTGCGCGTTTTCGCGAATCGAGATCACTTTCGCATGGTGACGGATAATACGTGTGTCACTGGCTTTGTCGTCCCACTGTTCGTCGGAGAGCATCAGCAGTGGCTCAATCCGAAAGCCGAAAAATACCTCCTCGAAATTGGGCCATTTATTGCGCACCACCTGCCATGAAATGCCGCTTTGAAAAATCTTCATACTGAAAGCGGATAACCAGCGATCATCACTGATGGCGGTGATCGCTTCGGTATTGAGCGGTGTGGTCAGTAGTGCTTCGAGCTGCGCTTCGCCTCCTTTGCGCTCGGCAGCGCGCTGATAAATATCGGCAAATTTTTCTAAAGGCATAATCGATTCTCCTTTGCATGTTGAGCGTATGGTATGACGAGCTTCAATCCGTTCGCGAAGGCTTGCAAAATCTCGAGTTACTCAGCAAGTGTCGCCGTTTTTCGGTACTGACTGGGTGTCATGCCAGTGAGGCGAGAGAACTCGCGATTAAAGTTGGACTTGGTCTGAAAGCCACAGTTCATAAATATTTGTGTGATCGGAGCATCGCTGCTGTGCAGCGCCTGTTTGGCGTGTTCGATACGGTATTCGTTAATGACACGAGAGATGTTTTTCTGCTTCACTTGGTTCACCGCGCTGGAGATCTGTTTGGCAGGAACACACAATTTGCGAGACAGCTTTGACAGCGTCAACTCAGGATCTAGGTAGGCGTGTTTAGTTTTCATCAGTTCATCGAGTGCGATGACAATGGTTTGCGCTTGCTGCGCGCTGAGGCTGGAGATGCTATTCAGCGGTGCTTCGAGTTTGCTTTCTTTGTCCGAAAGTTCATCGGCCTCATCATGGTTTGCGGTGTTCATTGCGACCAGAATCACCGCCAAAGAGAGAACAGGGAGCAACACCAAGTGCCCGATGCTTAAGATAAACGGAGCCAACGCGCCTTGGTTGTAGGTAAAGTCGAGCGACATGGCACCGTCAATCAGCGCGGAAAAAAGCAGCATCCAGCCCGCAATATTCTCGGCTCTTTTCACGCTTTCCCAACTGCTGAGGGAAACGTGGATCAGCACTGACTCCTTGGTGGAGTAACGCACCAACGCGATGCCGTAAACCAGATAAATGGCGGTGAGAATTTCATCCAGCGGTAAATACCAATGCGGCTGAATGGTCACGCTGACGAGTACCAAAAGTGGTCCAGCCGCATGCTTGGCGGCAAATTGAGTCAGTGTTTGCGTGTGGCTGAGATGGGTAAAGGCGTACCAAGCAAATACCGGAATGCAGGAAGCAAATAGGGGCTGGAGCAGAGCAAAAAGCGGCAGGTTGGAACTCCAACGCATTCCAACCAGACCCGTTGTCAGAGCGCAAAGGATGAGAAACCAGCAGGCGGTTTTAGCTTGCTCGGCAAAGCGCACATATAAGGTGATCGCGAGTAACGCGAGCAGCAAAGAGACAACAAAAGGAATAGGAATGGCGAGCATGAAATGTCCTGTTTTGGCTTTGCGCAGTGCCAGTCAATAGAGTGTTTTAGCATAACGCTTTGAATCTGAACAATATAGCCCTAAAGAACCAATACCGGTTTTGCCACGTGCTAAAACCGGATTTAGGACGCTTTCGCCCAGCTCATTGGCCACTATAAGCACATCACAGATTAAAAGGAGATGCGTGATGCGGTTCTATATTTTGGCTTGGCAGAAGTACGCGGACTTTGCAGGGCGAACATCGAGAGAAGAGTTTTGGATGTTTATGTTGTTCCATCTATTACTGACGTTGTTGTGCATTGGCTTGGATATCGCTTGGCAAAATGGGAGCTTGTTTGACCTGCTGTACAGCGTCGCAACATTACTGCCGTTACTCGCGATTACGGTGCGACGTTTACATGACATAGAGCGCTCTGGCTGGTGGTGTTTGGTTTTTCTTTTGCCCATTTTTGGCCCTTTACTACTGCTGTATTGGCTAACGCTGAAAGGGCCTTTTGCGAGAGAGAGGAGCGCAGGATGAAGCCTTATCTGACTCTGCTGTTATTGCTCGCTCCGCTAGCATGGGGACAAGATGAAATGACACACAACTTACCGCAAGGCGCACTCGGGGTTGTTTCTGTCGGGAAAATGAACCAAGGCGAGTTGATCTGGCTGCGTGGCCGTGTCGGGGATGGACGCTACACACATATGAATGAGCAAGGTCAGCATTGCACGCTCTCAGTGCCCGTCGCAGTGGGGCAGATAGGCGACAGCGGGCTTGGAATTGAGGAAGCTGCTGGGCTGTCAATTATAGTCATGAGCGATAAGCTCAATCACGCTTTACTCAGTGGTGAAAGGATACTGAGCGATCAATGGCAGTTTGTTTTTTGGCCGCGAAAAGGAGCAGCGAAATTACCGCAGGCGGATGGCTATATTGTGCAAGGGATTGAGGCCAAAGAGAGTTTTGTGCTCAATTCCAAGCGGCGTTGGGTCTCTTGGCTGACCGGAGATTCACGTTTGCTGCGCTGTTGGTGAGAGAAGCGATGTGAGGAGACCATTGGTGGATAGACTTTAATGATACTTTGCGTTATACAACATGCTTCCCATAATCGTTTTTGCGAGGCAGCGCATGTTTGAGAGTTTTGGTGTGATTAATATTTGGACCTATATGCTGGGGCTGCTGATGATCATTTTGGCCCCCGGTCCCAACTCTATCTATGTGCTCAAATCTAGCTCAACTTTTGGCATCAAAACCGGCTACAAAGCGGCGATGGGTGTACTGGTTGGTGATGCGATTTTGATCCTGCTCTCTTATTTAGGTGTGGCGTCTTTGATCCAAACCTCACCGCTGCTGTTTACCATCATTCGTTATCTGGGCGCGGCTTATCTGCTCTATTTGGGTTTCAAACTGATCCAACAATATTGGCAAAAGCCGATGTTAGATGATCAAGGTGTTGCGCGTCCGCGCAAAGTGGAAAAGGTGTTTGCTAAAGCGCTCACCTTGAGCCTCACCAATCCGAAAGCGATCTTGTTTTATGTCTCCTTCTTTATTCAGTTTATTGATTACACCTATGAGCACACTTGGATTTCGTACCTGATCCTTGCCACGATTTTGGAGGTGTTCAGCATTGTCTACCTGAGCGTGTTGATTTTTGTCGGTACCTCGCTCACGCAGCTGTTTAAGAACAATCAGACACTGAGCAAATTAGGCAACGGATTGCTTGGGCTGCTGTTTATGGGGTTTGCAGCGCGACTTGCCAGTTTAAGTTAAGCACCTAAAGATAAAAAACAGCCAGCATTTCGCTGGCTGTTTTAGTTGCGAGATAAGCGACAGCTTAGTGACTGACCAAATGAAGACCGCTAGGAAGAGCATCGCCAAACACGCGTTTAGACTCGCTTTCAGAAAGCGCTTTGACCTCTTCGACCAAGCTTATCCACGCATCCGGCACTCGGCTCTGTTTCAGTTTTGTGAGCACTTGTTGGCGGAAATCTTCAGAGATATCAAAGAGACGATCACCTGTTTTACGACAAATCATCACCGCAGCGAAGGCGATCATCGGTTCTTTTTGCCAGTTTTGATCCAATAGCTTCGGTAACCATTGTTCCGCTTGCTCACGTGGAATGACACGATGTTGGCTTGCGTAGAGCGGTGTACGAGAGGCCAAACGGCCGATTGCCCACCAGTGTGCTTGTTCAAATTGGTTTTGATTCAGTGCTTTGCTCAAAAACCAACTGGTTAGCAAAACTTTGTCTTCCACTTCAAGATGCTCTAGAGACGCGGCCAGTCGAACCATGGCTTCGTAGCCCATATCTTGAGCGGCTTTTGCTGTTTGTGGGTTTTTCATCGCGCCAGGGTGCAAGTACTTGGCAATGTCGGCAAGCAGCGTTTCTTGTTGCTCTTGGTTCAAACCACCAGCAATACGGCGCCAGAATACCCACCAATCGGTCCAACCTTGATGATTTTGGAACTGGATTCCTTGTTGGTAGAGCCCCCACACTTGCTCGATACGCCAAGAATCCGTGGCATCACCAAAACCCGGGCGAAGAGAAAAGCCCGCTAAGCGCAGCCAGTTCTTTTCGTGTTGTTCAGAGCGGCGACGACGTTTTCGGCCTTGTGCAAAGGCATCAAACAAGTGGCGTAGGGTGGTGAAGTCCCATTCATCTCGCTTGCCAAGTTTGCGTTCAAGCTCTTTGGCTAACACTTTGATCTCATTGCCTTCGCCACTTTTCTTGTTGCCACTATAGAGGCGAGTAATGAGTTCTTTGCACTCATTCAATCGTGGGTGAAGTGTGGCGTGTTCTTGTTCTTCCGCTTTTTTGTTGCGAACTTCAAACTCCAGTGCCCAACGTTTGTCCTCTTCTTCGACACTGACGCACTCCATCTTCAGGGTGCCGACTTCGGTCAATTGACAGGCGAGTTGAACTTCTACACGCTCTTTCTGGTTTGCTTCCAATTCTGCGCCTTCCCCCTGCAATGTAACGATATACGGGGGAAGTGGGGTGAAGATATCAGGGTCGATGTCCGCCATGACGCCGTTTTGAATCGCCACATGGTGCGACAAGGCATCGTGCGTTGAAGTCAGCAGGTTAAAGCGTACGGGTTCACCAAGGGTGAGCGAGAAGCGTCGTCCAGTGAGACGAATTTCTTGTCCTTCTTCGGTGCCTTTTGCAAGCAAACAGAGCGCTTTGCCCATTTTGTTTTTTTCTTGCAGATGCAAAAAGTAAGAGCGAGCAGAACCGCCGCCGATTTTTAGTTGTGCACCGCGGCGGGCTTTGGCAAAGGCTACGGCCCCTAATGCCACCGACCAATCGGGATGCGGGTTATCAAGGACGGTGACCGGTGCGCCGCGCCAGCGACCGAGCAACTCGGTCATCCGCGCCGTGACGAGGTCACTGTTAAACACACCGCCGTTCAACAACAGACCTACCGGAATGGCAGGTTGCTCACCCTCTAACTCTCCTAACGCAGCATGAGAGACTTGTTGGTGCTGAGATAAAAACTCGGCCACGTGTTTGCTCACTGCAGGATCGGCAACATAAGGCAAACCAAATTCGACCACGGCGCTGCGGCGTTTATCCGGCGTTTGAGTAAAATCAGAAAGCGGGAAGAAGCCGTCGAGGGCGATTTGATGAACTTCTTGTTTGTTCAAAGCGATGCTCTTGGTGCCGCCAAGCAGTTTGGAACCGCTGCCCAGCATGGTGATCTTCACTTCTTCCGGTGCCTTACTCGAGAGGAGTTGCTCTTTGGCTTTGCGTGTTTGTTGAATCAGTTTGGTGAGGCTGGCAGCATTGAGTTTTTTGCTTTGATTAAAGCGCTGCTCCGCTAAATGCGCGAGGGCCAAATCTAGGTTATCGCCGCCGAGCATGAGGTGTTCACCCACCCCGATGCGATCCAAGGCGAGTGCATCTTGGTTAAATTTTGCTTCAATCAAGCTTAAGTCGGTGGTGCCGCCGCCGACATCGCACACTAAAATCAGCGGGATTTCTTTTAATAACTCTGCGGCGCTGTGCTGGTGGCGCGCATACCAGTCGTAGCAAACCGCTTGAGGTTCTTCGAGCAGAAGCACTTGGCTTAAGCCTGCCAGTTGAGCGACTTCTAAGGTCAGCTTACGTGCGGTTTCATCAAATGATGCCGGTACGGTGATCACCACCTCTTGGTCTTCAAGCAGATTGCCCGGGTGGCGATGATTCCATGCCTGGCGAATGTGATTAAGGTAACTGGCACTGGCAATAACAGGGGAGACTTTCTCAACATCGCTGACCCCGGCCCAAGGCAGTATTTCTGAATGGCGATCAACCGCTTGATGAGAAAGCCAGCTCTTAGCGCTTGAAACCTGACGCCCTTCCACCTTCGCGCCCAGTTCGCGTGCCCATTCACCAATGATCACATTAGCAATGTCGCCAGGCACATTTTGGTTTTCCCACGGTAAGGTGAGATCGGCAGGCGCGATTTGCCCGTTGGCAGGGTGGTAGCGAAAAGAGGGAAGCAGCGGTTTACGAACCACTTCACCGGGGCCGATAAGCTGGTCAATATCGAAAAGGGAGACGTTGGATTGTTGTAAGTTCTCGGTCAGTTCGCAAAACGCGACCACCGTGTTCGTGGTGCCTAAGTCAATGCCGACAAGATAGCGAGGAGATGCCATGACAAACCCTTGATTGATTTAAAAACGGCACCCTTCGGATGCCGTTTGTTTTGTTCGATTATTCTGCCAGAGAGACATCGTCACGCACGTCAAATTCCACGTGCCATTTTTGACCATTGTCCACTGCAATCGCTTCTAAATACAGCGTGCCAAGTTCAGTCACGCGTGAGGCCAATGTCACAGGCACCACTTCGCCTTCACGGCGACCTTCGGAAACCGGTAACGTTACTTGAATTTCTGGTAACTCTTCAAGCTCATCTTGGCCCCAATGGTCCAAATGTGTTCCTGCAAGATCGTCGCGACGAACCGTTGAGCCAAAGAATTGGAAGTTCACTGGTTGGCCGATGATCAAACCAAACTGCTGGCTTGGTACGTCGACGCTGGTGCCTTCTTCCATGCCAAACGGAGCCACACACAGTGCTTCCATTGGAGGAGCCATACCCGGAATGGCAGGCATTGCGCTCTCGATACCGACATAATAGCTTGAAGCAATACCACCGCGGATACGTACACCTTGACCACGACGCACTGCGCCATAGTAAGCCGCGCCGCTCGCCACCGCGAGATCCAAATCGACGCCGGTGAGTCGTTTTGCCATCTCTGCATCAGCGTCAAGCAACCATTCGTTGATGGTCTCTTCCAAACGTTCTGCCAATAGCGATGATTTCAGCACACCACCATTGAACAAAATCGCGGTCGGTTTGATGAAATCGACAGCAGCTTGTTGAGCCATGCCCGGCATTCCACCAACAAACGGGTTGTAATCTTGTCCAGGTAGCGCTTCACCGTTGGCATTGGCTTGCTTCGACAAGAAAGCCGCAATGTGGCGAGTGATGCCTGCGTCTTGTGCATAAGGCAAGCCCATCTGGGTTAGTGCACCGCGGTTACGTTGTACTGGGTGTTCGGTGATCGCGACTTTAGGGAAGAAGCCATCGACGAGCATTTGCTGCACTTCTTGCTGCGTCAGCTCGGTTTTCAGTGTTGCGCCGAGCAACTTAGAACCGCGGCTTGGCACGACAATCGGTACCGATTGCAGTTCGGCATCATTGAGCAGCGCTTCTTTCGCGTCACGACAAGCGTGCGTCATGGCTTGTACTTGCCAAGGTTGCAGTTCTTTGCCTTCCTGAGCCAGCTTCATCTTCAAGCTGTAGGCGAGGGCAAGATCCATGTTGTCACCGCCCAGCAGAATGTGTTCACCGACAGCGATACGTTTGAGGGTCAGATTACCTTCTTCTTCGGTCACTTCCACCAAAGAAAGGTCAGTGGTACCACCGCCGATGTCCACCACCAGCACGATATCACCAACGGTGACTTCATCGCGCCATTTGTCATTGCTGTTGTCGATCCAGTTATAAAGTGCCGCTTGAGGCTCTTCCAACAAGGTAAGATGGACAAAACCCACATTGCGCGCTGCTTCTGCAGTCAGATCGCGCGCCGCAGGATCAAACGACGCTGGTACCGTAATGGTCACGTCTTGCTCTGATAGCGGGTGATTTGGTTGTGCGTGATCCCACGCCTGCTTTAGATGCTCTAAATAAAGCTCGGTGGCGCGCAATGGTGAGACTTTTTCAATCTCTTCTGGGCTGCCTGCAGGCAAAAACGCATCACGGCGATTCACGCCACCATGGCAAAGCCAAGATTTCGCACTGGCCACCAAACGCAAAGGCGTTTTGCCGCCCAGATTACGGGCGATCGCACCGACAAGGGCAGTCGGCTCTGTCGTCCATGGCAACACGCGTGATGCAGGGTTCATCTCATGCTCATGCGGCTGGTAAAGAAAAGAACCAAGCTGGTTGCGAGACTCAACGGTGCCCGGCGCCGTCAATTGTGGAATAGCCATCACTTGTACGCGAGCGTGCTCGTCTTGTGTATCGAGGAAAGAGAGCACGCAGTGGGTGGTGCCAAGGTCAATACCGATACTGAATTTGGCGGCTTGCTCAGCCGCAGGTGTATTATGCATTTCCATTACAGCTCAACCTCTGCGGGTGCGATGATCGAAGCGTCGTAGTTTTCCGCCAGTTTAGGTAGCGACATCGCAGAAGCCTTCCAACCTTTGTGGATTAAGGTGCCGTTAAATGGCGCATTACCCGTTACGTTTCCGACTAAACGGATCGCTTGAGGGTTAAAACCTTCTTCAACCACAATGCGGCTCTCTTCGTCTTCGTTACGGATCGCTTCGAGCGTCACGTACTCTTTCAGTACTTTTTGGCCACCGTTATGAATAACACGCGCTGCAGCGCCCACTTCTTCATCAGAGAATGTGGTGAGATCTTCTTGTAGGAAGTCAATCAAGCGAGCTTCTTGCTGCATGATGGAAAGCAGTTGCATCGCAGAATCGGTGGATGCGGTGGCAAGCTTAGATTGCACTTCCACCACTTTTTCAATCACTTTTTCAACTTCAACGACTTTCTCTACTTCGACGATTTTTTCGACCGGCTTTTCCACTTCAACGATCTTTTCAACCGGTTTCTCAACCACTTTTTCGATCACTTTGCTTTTGCGCGAAACGGCAACCAAGAGAAGCAAAACACTCGACGCCGCAAGGCCTGCATGCAGCATATCGAATGTTTGAGGAATAAGGTTTAAATCAATGTTCATGCTATTTTTTCTCTAATCGATTGATTTAAAGGTGCGTGGATTGGCTCATTTGCCGCAAATTCAAGGGCGATTTTGCGACGTGCACCTAGTCTAGACATAAAAATGGTGGCTGATAGTAGCATATTCAAGTGAGGAGATTGTATTAAAACCGCTTGCAACCCCTGAATTTACGGCGGCTTTGCTGAAAATATCGTCAAATGGCGGCCTGTTTTTGGCGACGGATTTTCGCCAACGTGCACAAGGCACAAAGAATCTTGAACAGTTGGGGTGAAAATAAGCAAACAACCGCGCTTAGGTCGAGTTTCTGCTTTCTCTGGGGTACAATTTCGCCCTTTAACAATCAACCGCGAGAAAAAGGCAATCTATGAACCATAACCGAATTGTTTGCTTTGATTTGGAAATGTGCTGCTGGAACGAGGATGGCGTCGGGCGCACTGGTGAAATCATTGAAATTGGTTTGGCGGAAATTGATTTGCTCCGAGGTGAGATTGTGAAACGCGCGCAGTATTACGTTAAACCGGAACACGACGAAGTGTCGCTGTTTTGCGCCGAACTGACGGGCATTACGCCGCGAAAAATTGAGAAGCAAGGGCGGCCGCTCGCCGAAGTGGTGAAGTCGATGATCAAAAATTTCGGCGGCAGCAATAAGATCTATACCTCCTGGGGCAGAGACGACCAGATCCTGTTCAAAGAGTGCCACGCGAAAGGGATTGAGCCCCCGTTTAGTGAGTTTATCAACTTGGCTACTTTATACCGCATTCAAAGTCGCCTCAAAGATAAGCGCATTGGCCATCGTCAGGCGCAAGAAGCAAAAGGCATCGATTGGGAAGGGAGGCAGCATTCGGGCTATGTGGATGCCTACAATTTAGCCAAACTCGCTTTAACCATGTTTTAGGCTCAGATGAAAAGCGAGCGTCATTAAATCTTCATCTCGCTTTTCATTTTTGTTCATCTTGCGCCACTAAACTTGCTACAAATCATAACAACTCAGTTGGCAAATAAAGATGTTACTTTCCGTGCTTTGGAGTGTGGTATTTGTGTTCGGTAGTGGAGCAGTCTACCGTTGGCATCAAAAACCCGTCCTGTAATCTTTGAATAAGGTAAAAACGCGCCGAGTGCGCGTTTTTTATTGCATTTTGATTGGCGAATTCGCTTTACGACTTATCGATCACTTGCAGTTTGGCGCGGATAAACTCGCGGTGATCCACATAGAGCAGCTCGGCCGTTTTGCGGATCACTGAGTCCTCCAATGGGTCAATATCGCCATCGGCGTGCGCCACCTCCCACATACCTTTGATCAACTCAAAACGCGTCTCTTGCGAAAGCTCTCTTAGTTGTGATGTGAACTCATACAGCGACGCGGCTTGAGCAACGCCACTTTGCGCCTGAGTAAGTAACGTTTCTACTTCGTCATCACTTAAATTGAGCAGGCGCTTAAGTAACTGACGTTTGACCGCTTGCTCGCGCTCGTCGATTTGATGATCGGCGCCAGCAACTTCACACAATAAGCTGGCAATGGCCAGATTGGGGTTGTTGGCGGCGTTTTGGCTCAAATCTGTGCCATCAAGCAACTGTTTAAAGAGAGTGGTGAGTTTGTTAAACATGTCGGTGACCTTTTCAATCGCAATACTCTTTTAACATGATAGCGTTAATGCCGTTTCACAACCGCTATCAATAATTTTATTCTGCCGCGCTGTTACTCTTCTGCACTGGTCGCTGGAAAATCGACACAACGGCCATCACTGGAGAGCAAGCTGACTCGCTTTGGCTTTCCGTCAGCATCAAGATAGAGCTCGCCAATGGCGCTGTGGTTAACTAAACGGTAAAAGCGTTGGTTGTCTGGGCTACGCTTTTTGATTTTCAAGCGCTTACGTTTGGTGAACCAGTTAAGCGGCGAACGAGGGCTGTAAAGCAGTCTATCCATCGCATCACAAAAGCGCAGCAGTCGCGCAGGAAAATGATTTTTTAATCCGCTGCAGGTGATTTGGTAGATATTGGGGCTGGATTTGCGAAAGCGCAACTTGATGTCATAGACGAACGAGTAGTGCACATCTCCCGAGAGAATGACAAAGTTGGTTGGCGTTTTGGTGTGGGTAAAAATGCTGATGAGCGTATTGGCGCTGCCCGGATGCGCCATCCAGTTTTCGGCGTCGATCAGTAAAGGTTGACCGAGCTGGGTCATGATGCGTTGCAGCATTTCGATAAACTTGACACCAAACATCGGCGCGGCAGAAACGATGATCACTTTTTCTTGATGCATCAGCTCCTGTTGCAGTTCGACCAGAGCTTCCCAATCCATCAAACCAGACGGCTTATTCATGCGTGATTCCGAGCGCCAGCGTCGGGTTCGGGTATCCAGCACCACCACTTTGGGTTCGGTAGGTATGGTGTAGTGCCAATCTTCAAAGCGATAGAGCAGTTGAATAAACGCGTCTTGATGCTCCGCAGTCGGGGAGTGAAAATAGCGCTGCGCCGCGAGGAAAAAGCGCTCGTCAAACTTTTCCGGCGCGTTGCCCCAACCCTGACAGAGCCAATAAGAGAGCAACCCGTTACCAATTATGCGGCGAGAAAACGGATGTTGATAGGCGGCCGTCTCCCAGCCAATGGTGAGGTTCCAGTCGTCGGTCACGTCGTGATCATCAAAAATCATGTAAGTCGGCAAGTGAGCGAGCAAGCGTTGCACACTCGGCAAACCGGCAACAAAATCGTCAATCTGTTTGATTTCTTTGTGCCACAACTGTTGCCATTTCTCGCTCAGTGTCTGCCCAGCCCACTCAAACGCTTGCTCTTTCAGGCGCTCTCGGTTAACCAGTTGCCACGCCTGCGGCGACCACACCAGCAGATACATGGCAAAAAACTCGGCAAAGCTGATGAGATGGTTTTCGCTTTCAGTGGAACTGAACACCGGTTGGCGGCGAAAACGCGTTAAACGAGCAAACAGGGTGGATTGGTCGACATAATCTGGAAGAATCTGATCGCGAGCATAAAAGCAGCGCGGATCTTGATAGAGCGCCAAGCTGTCTTGAAAAGGCGCGTCGACAAACGTTTCGTTGGCTAAACCGAGCCGCTCAATGAGCTGCGTGATGGCGTCCAACGTTGGTCCGGCGACATGGTCAGCGTAAATTTGATCGCCACTTAGCAGCAAGAGATCAGGGCGCTCTGCTGGCGAAAGCGAGGCAACTTTTTTATCCGCTGCGATCAAGGCATCAGCGCTGCGATGGTGCGGGTTACGACAGGAGCCATGCAGAATGTAATCTGCGGTTGTTCGCACAGAAAATGCAATCCCTTTTGTTTCATCTCCCTCGTAGCAAAGGTGCGGCACAAGCTCAGTGATCGCTCCCGCTTGAGTATGAATTTGATAAAACAGCGCGCAGTTGGTTGGGTATTCGCCAGCAAAATGCCACAGCGCGACAAAAGCATGCTCACCCACTTGTTGTTGCTGAGAAAGGCTCAGCGGCGCTTGATAGAGTAATTTTTCGCCGCTTTCATCGAAGACCTGAAAAGTGCCCTCAATCGGTTCGCTGCTCACCAGCCAAAGGTTGATTTCGCTTGCGGTCGTTTTCCTGAGAATTGGGCCTGCCAGAATCAGCGGCAGAGAAGAGTGCGGCGGGTTTGTCTGGGTCAATCCTTACTCCTAGCGGTGTAACTAGTTATCGTTAGTGTCGTCTTCAAGCACTTCGATCACTTCAGCGCTGGAAAGTTCGTGTCCCATGAGAAAAATCGCCAACATCGCATCGGCTTTGGTTTTGGTGTCGCTGGCTTCGGCTAAAATCTGTTCGAAACGATGGCGGATCATGGCGATTTCATGTTCAACAAAGCCGCGTCCTTCCTCTTCACCTTGCAGATCATCGGGCGCGTTATCAAATTCAAGAAACAGCAAATCGCCGTCTAAGCGAGTGTTCACCAGCCTTTCGGGTAGCCATTCCTCTCCCATCACAAGGTCAGGATCGCAATCATCGGGTAATGAGATGAGGATGTTTTTAAGTTCGGAAGCTTTCACATTCAATTCAAATCAAAGGCAATATCTATTATTGTAACGGCTAAATATCGATGAGCCTAAACCGTTTTTCATGGTTTTGTTAATTATTTACGCTTGACGCACTGTCATTGATGGAATGTGTATATAGATGAAGAAAAAGTTATTCATTATGGGGCTTGGTGCAGTTTTTTTTCTGCCTAGTCAGACGGTTAAAGCTCAGCAACCGGATTGGGGGATCGCGGCTATGTATCGAGTTGCCTCGATTCCATTTGATACTAGCGGCGGCGACCAATCAGTGAGCACCTTTGTCCCGATGATGTTTTACAACGATGACAACCTGTTTATTCGTGGCACCGAAGGCGGATTTTATCTACTCGAATCCGAAAATCAAAAGTGGCAGCTCAACGCGTTAACTCGACTGCGCTTTATCGATATCCCTAAAGTGGCGCAAAATTCGATTGAAGGCGACAAAGCGGATTTCGGTCTGCAGCTAGCGCATCATTGGGACGAAAACTGGCGTTTGGAAGCGGAAATTATGGCTGACAACGAGTACCGTTTTCACTCCAATTATCGTTTGGCGGCCAAATATGATTGGGGCGATTGGGAATTGGAGCCGTCGTTTACGCTCAGGTATAAAGAAGCCGATTTCAACAGCACCTACTTTGCCTTCTCTGATATCACTCAGCAGCACATTGGGGCAGGAATTGATGCGAACTTGGGTTTGAAAACGCGCTATCACGTGGCGTCAAATCTCTATCTGCTCGGGCAAGCCAGTGTGACTCGTTTAGACAGCAATGCCTACCATAGCCACGCCGTGGAAGATCGCTATCAAGGCGAGTTTTTTGTCGGGTTTGGATTTTTCAACGACAAGAACAAAGAACGCAAGTCGTCTTTGAGCAATAAAGCTTACGTACGTGTGGCTCACGGTTGGGCAACGCCGTCCAATATTGGCGAAATCTTTAAATTTGAACAAGAAAAAGATCCGTACAACAACCAAATGAGCTCATTTTTTTATGGTCATCCTTTAACCGATGAGCTATTTGGCCTGCCTTTGGATATCTACCTGCATTCGGGAATCGGCCATCATTGGGCATCGCAAGTGCAGAGCTCGAGTACCGAAACAGTTGTGTCCATTAAAGCTTATTACACCTTCAATTGGCCGACTAAGTGGCGTTTTGGTTTTGCCGAAGGGATGTCCTACATCGACAACATTACCTATATCGAACAGACCGAAATGGATGAAAAAGGCTACACGCCAAGCCATTTGCTCAACTATCTCGACTTTTCGTTTGATGTGAATGCCGGAGAGTTGTTTGGTCAATCAGAATGGAAGAATGTCTGGTTTGGCTACTCGCTTCACCATCGCTCGGCGATATTTGAAAATGCCTCGCAATTTGGCCGGATTAAAGGCGGCAGCAATTACAACACTGTGTATCTGCAGTTTGATTTTTAAGCCCTGATGCTTTACTCGGTACGCAGTTGTAAAAAGGCCCTCACATCATGTGAGGGCACAAACTAACCGGCACGAAAGTGGGCAAAATGCGTTCAGTCCATTGGTGTACCAGACAGTGGATATGGTGCGCTCGTGACTAGGCGCAGTGATTAGGCGCTCAGCGTCGCCAAGTGCTGCGTTGCTGAAGCGATGCCTCTGCTGGCAAATTCGTCACCCATGTTGAGCGCTTCTGCGTAGACAAATTCAACCTCAGTGATACCGATAAAACCCAATACGGTGCGCAGATATGGTGTGACGTTATCGCTGGCGGCGTCTTTGTGGATCCCGCCGCGTGTGGTGATCACAATTGCTTTTTTGCCTTCAATCAGACCTTGTACGCCCGCTTCGGTGTATTTGAACGTCACACCAGCGCGCGCAATCAGATCAATCCAGTTTTTCAACTGAGTCGGTACCGTGAAGTTGTACATTGGGGCCGTGATAACCAGCGTATCTGCTGCTTTCACTTCGGCAATTAGCGTGTCTGAAAGCGCAACAATCGCTTGTTGCTCCGCGCTCAACTCGCCGCTGGCACGCAGTGCTGTCGCCACTTGGAAGTCCAATACAGGCAGAGGTTGCTGCGCTAAGTCACGCACCGTAATTTCTTGTTGGTCGATATTTTTGACCAATTCATCGACCAGTTTATTGGATTGAGAGTAGTCGCCAAGAATGCTGGATTTAAGAACGAGAAGACGAGACATAGGAGATTCCTTAAGCTTTGTTGCAAAGTATGTGGCCATTTTAGTCCCTTTTTGTTGAGTGAGAAGTCAAGGAACTTGGTAATCTCATTCGAAAAATTAGAATAATGCTCGTTGGTGGCTTTTCTTGAGGCTGTGGTACAATCCGCGCAGTTTTAAGTCATGAAAAGAATAGGAAATGCTTTGACGTCGTCACAGCCCAATACACAATCCAAGCCGCCGGAGCAAAAGGCTCAGGCGAATACCGCCGCCTCGTTACGCCAAGCGCTCAGTCAGTGCTTGATCAAAGATCGCTTCCGTCTCAGTAAGCGCATTTCGGGTGCCAGCAAAATCAAAAAAGAGTCAGCACGTCACGCCGTGTTTGATGAGATAGCACTAGATATCGCTAAATCGATGATGGAAGTGGAGCAGCGCTGTCGTCTGCAACCAAAAATCGACTACCCTGAAATCCTGCCTGTTAGCCAGAAGAAAGATGACATCGCGAAAGCGATCGCTGAGCATCAGGTGGTGATTGTGGCCGGGGAAACAGGGTCAGGGAAAACCACCCAGCTACCGAAAATTTGCGCCGAGTTGGGCCGAGGTAAATTTGGCCTGATCGGTCACACTCAGCCACGCCGTTTGGCCGCTCGTTCTGTCGCCAGCCGCATTGCCGAAGAGATGGAGACCCAGCTTGGCGATTTCGTCGGCTACAAAGTCCGTTTTAACGATCAAATCTCTGAAAATACCCAGATCAAACTGATGACCGACGGTATTTTGCTGGCGGAAATTCAGCACGATCGTTTTCTCAATCAGTACGACACCATCATCATTGATGAAGCGCATGAACGCAGCCTCAATATCGATTTTATTCTCGGCTACCTCAAAGAGCTGTTGCCGCGTCGTCCAGATCTCAAAATCATCATTACTTCCGCGACGATTGATCCGGAGCGTTTTTCTAATCATTTTAGCGGCGCACCGATCATCGAAGTTTCTGGCCGAACCTATCCGGTTGACACTCGCTACCGCCCACTAAGTGGCGAAGATGAAGACGATCGCGATCAACTCGAAGGTATTTTTGAAGCCGTTGATGAGCTGTGTGATGAAGGGCTGGGCGACATCCTGATCTTCATGAACGGTGAGCGCGAGATCCGCGATACCGCCGATGCCTTGGCGAAACGAAAGCTCAAAGACACCGAAATTATCCCGTTGTACGCGCGTTTGTCAGCCGGCGAGCAGAATAAAATCTTCCAGCCGCACGCTGGGCGTCGCATTGTGCTGGCGACTAACGTCGCGGAAACCTCGCTGACGGTACCGGGGATTAAATATGTGATTGATCCGGGTACAGCGCGCATCAGCCGTTACAGCTATCGCACCAAAGTGCAGCGTTTGCCGATTGAACCCATTTCGCAAGCTAGTGCCAACCAGCGTAAAGGCCGTTGTGGACGGGTGGAAGAGGGGATCTGTATTCGGCTTTACTCTGAGGAAGATTTTAACTCACGCCCAGAGTTCACCGATCCGGAAATTCTGCGCACCAATCTAGCTTCGGTCATTTTGCAAATGACGGCGCTCGGCCTTGGCGATATTGAAGCGTTCCCTTTTGTTGAAGCGCCGGATAAACGCAACATCCAAGACGGTGTGCGTCTTTTAGAAGAGCTGGGCGCGATTGACTCGCAAGCGAAAGATGCCAACAAACGTCTGACCGCGATAGGCAAGCAGTTGGCCCGTTTGCCGATTGACCCGCGTTTAGCGCGCATGGTGTTGGAAGCGCCTAAGTATGGCTGTTTGAAAGATGTGATGATCATTGCCGCTGCGCTCTCCATCCAGGATCCGCGCGAGCGTCCATCGGACAAACAGCAATCGTCGGACGATAAACATCGCCGCTTCTTCCACGAAGAGTCTGATTTCCTTACTTTCGTTAATTTGTGGAATTACATTCAAAAGCAGCAAAAAGCGCTTTCGGGTAACCAGTTCCGCCGCCAGTGCAAAGAGGATTACCTCAACTACTTGCGGGTGCGCGAATGGCAAGACGTCTATTTCCAAATCCATCAGTCGATGCGGGAAATGGATTTCAAGCTGAATGATGAACCGGGCTCATTTGATGCGGTTCACAGTGCCATCTTGGTCGGTCTGTTATCGCACATCGGCATGAAAGATCAGGAGAAGAACGAATATCAGGGCGCACGCAATGCCCGTTTCCATCTTTTCCCTGCCTCCGGCCTGTTTAAGAAGCAGCCGAAATGGGTGATGTCGGCCGAGCTGGTGGAAACCTCCAAACTGTGGGGACGCGTGGTAGCGAAGATCCAACCAGAATGGATTGAGCCGCTCGCCAAACACCTGATAAAACGCAGTTATAGCGAGCCTCATTGGTCGAAAAAGCGTGCAGCAGTGATGGCTTATGAGAAAGTGATGCTGTACGGCATTCCTATCGTGCCAAAGCGCTTGGTCAACTACGGCAACATTGACGCCGCAGTGAGCCGGGAGATTTTCATTCGCAGCGCACTGGTGGAAGGAGAATGGGAAACCAAACACGCTTTTTTCAAGCAAAACCGCAAGTTGCTGCAAGAAGTGGAAGAGCTTGAGCATAAGTCGCGTCGCCGTGACATCTTGGTCGACGATGAGGAGCTGTTCCAGTTCTATGACCAGCGTGTAGGCACAGACGTTGTCTCTGGGAAGCACTTTGACTCTTGGTGGAAACAAGCGGCGAAGAAAGACCCTGAACTGCTGAACTTCGAAAAAGAGATGCTGTTTAAAGGCGACGCCAGCCATGTCACTGATTTGGACTATCCGAATTTCTGGCATCAAAACGGCCTGAAACTCAAGCTCAGTTATCAATTTGAACCGGGCGATGACAGCGATGGTGTGACGGTGCATATTCCGCTGCCGATTCTCAACCAAGTGGATGCGGCTGGGTTTGACTGGCAGATCCCAGGCTTGCGTCATGAGCTGGTGGTGAGCTTAATTAAGTCGCTGCCAAAGACACTACGCAAGAATTTTGTTCCCGCACCGAACTATGCAGATGCGTTTTTGGCGCGTGTGAGCGCGATGGAAATGCCGTTATTGGACGCGTTGGAGAAAGAGCTGCGCCGTATGACAGGTGTGGAAGTGCTGCGCGAGGATTGGAAACTCGATCAGGTACCCGATCACTTGAAAGTCACTTTCCGCGCGGTGGACGAGAAAAATCGCAAATTGAAAGAGCACAAAGATCTGCACGAACTGAAAGAGAGTTTGAAAGAGAAAGTGCAGGAGACGCTCTCCAAAGTGGCTGATGACGACATCGAGCAGCAAGGTTTGCATACATGGAGCTTTGGTGAGCTTCCACAGGTCTATCAGCAAAAACGCGGTGGGTATCAAGTCAAAGCCTACCCAGCGATTGTCGATAAAAAAGACAGCGTGGAGATCAAGCTGTATGAAACTGAGCAAGAGCAGGTTGCGGCCATGCGCGCAGGTCAGCGCCGTCTGATTTTACTCAACGTGCCATCGCCGATTAAGTATCTGCACACCAATTTGCCGAACAAGTCGAAGCTTGGCCTCTACTTCAACCCGTATGGCAAAGTGCTCGATCTGATTGACGACTGTATCGCCTGTGGTGTGGATAAGCTGATTGAAGAGCAGGGTGGTTTGGTCTGGGAGCCCGAAAAATTCGAGGCGCTCAAAGAGCATGTTCGTGCCGAGTTGGGTGACACTGTGGTTGAAATTGCCAAACAAGTGGAAACTATCCTCACTACCGCCTTTAATATAAATAAGAAGTTGAAAGGTAAGATTGATTTCACCATGGCGTTTGCACTGTCTGACATCAAGGCGCAAATTGAAGGTTTGATCTTCAAAGGGTTTGCTACGGAGTGCGGCTGGAAGCGTTTGCCAGATATTCTGCGCTACATGCGTGCAATTGAGCGTCGCATGGAGAAGCTGCCGATCGATCCAAACAAAGATCGTCTGCATATGCTTAAGATCGAATCGGTGGTGAATGACTACAAAGAACTGCTAAATAAAATTCCGAAAGGGATGGCCGTACCAGACAATGTGAAGGAGATTCGCTGGATGCTGGAAGAGCTGCGCGTGAGTTATTTTGCCCAGCAGCTTGGCACGCCGTATCCGGTTTCGGATAAACGGGTTAAAAATGCAATAGATGCTTGCTAATTCCGCACTTGGATGTAGGCATATTAATTGCAGAATGTATAATAGCGGGCATTGATACGTCTATCAGGAGGCAAAAACCTGCCTCCTGACAGACTGACAAACAAACGAGAGAAGGTTAACGATGAAAAAGACTCTTTTAGCACTAGCGCTTGTTGGCGCGTCATCAACAGCGATGGCGGATTCATGGATTTACGGCGGTGCGACGGTCGGTCAGTCTGACTTTAAAGGCGAAAGCGGCACTTCCTACTCAATTCACGCGGGTACAGGCATTCTGCCAATCATTGGTATCGAAGCTGGCCTAACTCAACACGGTACTTTTGATATCGATTACTCAGGCACGAAGCGTGATACCAAGCTACGTTCTTACTACGCAGCACTTAAACCAAGTATCGATGTAGGCCCACTGCACGTTTGGGCAAAAGGTGGCCTTCATCAGTGGGATAAGTCTGTTACTGGCCTATCTGCACAAGACGACGATGGCGTCGATATCATGTACGGTGTTGGCGCAGAATACTTTATCTTTGGTCCACTTTCTGTTGGCGCAAGCTACATGAACTACACTACAGATAAAGACGATGTGGGTACCTTCTCACTCAACGCGACAATTCATCTCCTATAAGCCGCTCGACTTATCATGGTAAATCCAATAAACCGCTAATTTATTAGCGGTTTATTTTTATCCCCACTTTGTCAAAGCGCGCACCAATTGTTGGTTGATCGGTCTGATACCACTCGCTTGGCATCGACTTTTCCAACCCTGCCTGTTTTAAGGCTTTCAGTTCCTCCTTGCTAATCACCACATACTCTAGCCAAGTTGCCAGCAAACGCTCTAGCTGCTCCAAGGTAATGTTTTCATTATCTTTCCAAAAACCTTTCAGTAAGCCAACCACACTGAGTTCTGGTACTAAAGGTTCAATCACGCTCTGTTTGCGGTGAGTTATCTTGCTCGAACGCGGCAGTTGCTCTCGCGCTAAGTTCCAGTCCGGTTTGCCGTGGCGACTCACCAGTCGATGGCGATAGCAGTAGTAGGGAAACAGAAAGCGTTCAATCGCGTGCCAGCGTTCGGCTTTGATTTCTAAAAGTATGTGTTGCAGCTCTAAATGTTCGTCGTACATGGTGGTTAGGTGCATTGTTCGAGGCGATTTTATAGCGCTATAAAATATCAGAATCGGGATTTAGTTGATACTCAAGGCGTTTTTTTTCATCATCTGCTTTGTAAAGCTAACTGGATGAATTTTAATGAAAACAGGAAAAATCTCTGCCCTCGGATTGCTCTTTTTTCTCCCGCTCAGCCACGGCGTACTTGCCGAGGCAAGCAGTGTAGATGAAACATTGCTTAACCGTTATGTCAAAGGACGGGTATTTGTTGAACAAGTGGCTGGCGACCACAGTGATCCTCGTTGTTTGGCTTGTACGGCGCAAAGTGTGATTGAATTTGACACTCAGACGCCCACCGCAATGTACAGTTTACCCGGTGAAGAAAACGGCTACACCAGCATTTACAAGTATGAAAATCAGACGATTCGCCTCAATGGTGTGCTGTTTCACATCAAAACCGCTGGCAGTCAAGTTGCACTAGAGAGCGAAACTGGGGTAGTGTTTCTTTCCAACTGAGGGAACCACTCCGACGTGTTGTCCCTGTTTCAAGGAGAGAAAAGTCATGTCTCAATACACCGCGACAGTTCATTGGCAGCGTCAAGCTGACGAGCCGTTTTCTGATAATCTGTATAGCCGCGGACATGAGTGGCGTTTTGATGGTGGGGTTGTGGTTCCCGCTTCAGCGTCGCCGCATGTGGTCCCTTTGCCTTTATCGGTGGAGCAAAACGTCGATCCTGAAGAGGCTTTTGTTGCCGCGCTATCGAGCTGCCACATGTTGACTTTTCTGGGAATTGTGGCGAAAAAGCGTTACGTGGTGGAAGAGTATATCGATCACGCGGTTGGCCGCATGGAAGAGAATGAACAAGGCAGAATGTGGGTTTCGCAGGTGGTACTCAGGCCGAAAATTCGCTTCGCTGGTGAGTTGAAGCCGACACGTGAGCAACTAGAAAAGTGGCATCATTTGGCTCAACAGCACTGCTTTATTGCCAACTCGGTAAAAACGCAGGTAACTACGGAGTTTTAGCAAATAATTGTAATACATGTGAAAATGTCCGTTTGCCGAACAGTAATTTACATATGTGATACGATGTTTATAAAATTTGTTGAGCATTGAGTGGTTATCACAAAAATTAACAAATAATTTACAAATCCCACCAATCCTTGAAAATCTATCCTACGGTTAATGAGCTCCTCAGAGGTCTGACTAGTTATAAGGAATAGAAAATTGAAAAGGAAACTACTCTTTGCTGCTCTCTGGCTAGTGAGTGTCAGTAGCTTGGCCGGAACCAGCGCTGCCTCACTTGATCAAACAGGTTATACCCAAACTCGCTATCCCATTGTGCTTGTGCACGGCTTATTCGGCTTTGATAAGCTAGCTGGGGTCGACTATTTCTACGGCATTCCAGAATCGCTCACTAAAGACGGCGCTAAGGTGTACGTGGCGCAGGTCTCCGCGACCAACAGCAGTGAGGTGCGTGGTGAGCAGTTGCTCGCGCAAGTTGAAACCTTGCTCGCAGCCACTGGGGCGGAAAAAGTGAACCTGATTGGCCATAGCCATGGTGGGCCAACGGCACGTTATGTTGCTTCTGTTCGGCCTGATTTGGTGGCGTCGGTGACCAGTATTGGCGGTGTTCACAAAGGTTCAAAAGTGGCAGATTTAGTGCGTGGCCACGTTGCTGAAGGCTCTGTCACGGAAGCGCTGGCGGTGAAACTTGCCGAAGGGCTCAGTGGGCTGATTGGTTTGCTTTCTGGTGACAGCTCGCTTGAGCAAGATCCACTCGCCTCGCTTGATGCCTTGACCACGCAAGGTTCGCTGCGCTTTAACCAGTTTTACCCTGAAGGCATTCCAAGTTCAGAGTGCGGTGAAGGGGATCTTCTCGCTGCGAATGGCGTCTATTACTACTCTTGGACAGGTGCAAGCACGTTCACCAATGTGTTAGATCCGATTGATGCACCGATGGCGATTTTGGGTTTGGCATTTAGTGAGCCAAGCGATGGTCTGGTCAGTACATGCAGTGCGCATTTGGGCAAAGTGATCCGTGATGACTACAAAATGAATCATCTAGATGAAATCAATGGCCTGCTTGGCATTCATCATCTGTTTGAGACCGATCCGGTGACCTTGTATCGTCAGCATGCGAATCGTTTGAAACTGCAAGGTTTGTAAGGATAGCCAATGAAAAAGACCGTATTGAGCATAATTATTGTGATCGCCTTGGGGAGCTTCATTGCGGTCTTTTATCCAACGGCAGAACGAGCGGCGGTGCAAGACATTCGCACCGCTGCTCAAAAGGATACCGAGCTCGATATCGCCTCTGGTCGGGCGCTAATGGATTACTCTCTCAGCGCTTTGGGTGAAAAACCGTTGCATCAGATCCAAAGTGAATTCACCGCGCTTGGCGAAGTGATTCAACCATTGCAAATTGACGAGCGTCTGTTTGCGACCTATTTGCAATATAAGCAAGCACTCGTCGAGTTAGAACCCAATTGGAGTACGCTCGATAGCCTTGCCTTCACCGAGTTACACCAATCTTTGTTGGCGCTACAGCAGCGCTTTTTTACCGACGAGCAAATAGCACTGCTTTTTGCCGAAGAAAATCAGTTGAGAGCGCTCGCGATAGAGAAAATGCGCCTGCAGAGCAGCGCACTCAATCAGCAAGAGCAGCAGGTCATGTGGCAAGCTCAATTAGCTGATTTACCAGAGTATATTCAGCAAAGTGATGCGAATTGCAGGTTGATTGGTGAACTTAGCCAAACTGAGCAAGAGGACAGGCAAAGTGCCTACTTAAAGCGAGCTGAGTTGGTGGGAGAGGTTGGGGCGCAGCGGTTGAGTCAACTCGACGCGCAGCGCCAGCAGTTTGCCGATGAGTTGCAGAGCTATCTGCTTGCCCGCAGCGAGATTCTGCAGGCAGACTTTCTTAGTGCAGAACAAAAGCAGCAGCAGATTGAAGCGATGCGAGCCAGCCGCTTTGCTCAAAAGCAGTGGCGACGAGTCGAAGCGTTAGAGCGCATTCAAGACGCATCGCAATCTGTAAACTGAAAGAGCAGGGGATACCTGCTCTCTTGATTAAATCGCCAGCGGCATTTCATTGGATGAATCGGGTTTACGAAACACCAAACGCAGCCCAAGCATGGCAAGAATGGACATGACGAGCATCAAGCAGCCCAGCGGCAGTTGATCTTGTGCTGGAAACAGCGATGCGATGAGCGTTGCAATGCCCGCTCCTAGGTTTTGCATCCCGCCTAATATCGCGCCTCCCGTCCCGGCATGATAAGGAAAAGGGGCCAGTGCGCCAGTGGTTGCCGCTGGGAATAAAATACCTGCGCCAAGAAAGTAGATGGTCGCGCCGCCAACAAGCGTGAGTGCCGTCGTCTGACCAAATACGCCAGGGATCAAAACGATGGCCGCGCCAAGCAAAATCGCCACCAAACCCACATTGAGCGCACGTTTTTGCGAGCGGCGCTGAGCGATGTAGCTCGACAGACCAGCACCGATCAGATAACCGGGAATGGGCAAGACAAACAAAATACTGACGGTGGTGGCTGGTAGATTCAGCACGCCGCCTAACAGCACGCCTGCCGCGGCTTCAAACACCGCCACGCCAGCAAAAGTCGCGACTAAACAGAGCAAATAGCCTTGGAAACGTGGGTTGGAAAGCACATAGCGGTAACTGCGTGCGACGGACTCCACTTTGCGTTTCTCTTTTGGCAATGTCTCCATCATGCTGGTCATCATGGTGATGATGACCGCGATCGCAAACAGAGCAAGGAAGAGGTAACTTGAACGCCAACTAAAGGTTTCCGTCAAGTAGCCACCCAGCACCGGAGCCAACAAGGGAGAAAAGATCACGCACATGCTAATCAGGCTGTTGGCGCGGTGCAGCTCTGCTCCTTCAAAGCAATCGCGTGTCAAGGTGCGTGACATCGCTCCGCCGCAGCCAATGCCCAAGCCTTGAATAAAGCTACCCGCCAAAAACCACTCATACTGCTTGGCAAATAGCGTCACAAGTGTGCCAAGGATATAGATCACCAAGCCGATGATGATGACCGGTTTACGACCAATGCGATCAGACAGCGGCCCGTAGAAAAACTGCGATAAGCCATACGGGATCAGATAGCAGGCCATGACCGCCTGCAAAGCAGCTGGTGAAACGAGGAATTCGTCGGCCATGTAGCCAATCGAGGGCACGTACATGGTTTGTGTCATTTGACCGACAGCCGTCAGTATAGCGATTAAAAAGGTAAGTTTGACTAATGGAAATGACGCGGACATCTGCGTATTTTCTCCGGAAAAAAGACAACAATATTCCCCGGCGCTTTAGTAAAAAAGTGCCAATAAATGACGTAAACACGGGAGGTTACGGCGCGAGATGTTAGTCTTTGCTCGGAGGGTAAGCAATGAGAAAATGTGATCTAAAGCAAGATTAATTTCTATCATATGCATTAGAAAAAATAATGCAAAAGTAAGGGTGATAAAAAGGGAGCTTGCGCTCCCTTTTATCAATAATTCAACGAATTAGAACTTCTCTTCGAACTCTTTGTTCGCTGCCCATGCGTAGATAAGTTCAAGCGCGATGGTGGCTCCTGCTAATGCGGTCAGGTCGCTCTGATCGTATGGCGGAGAGACTTCCACAACGTCCATGCCGACGATGTTGACGTCTTTCAAACCACGGATGATTTTGAGGATCTTGTCGGAGTTGAGACCGCCACAAACAGGCGTACCGGTTCCGGGCGCAAACGCCGGATCCAAGCAGTCAATATCAAACGTCACATACACTGGCTTATCTGCCACGATGCGGCGAATGTCGGCCAGAATCTCTTCGGCCGTCATGTCGTTGGCTTGCATCGCGTTGATGACGTTAAAGCCATGACCGTCTTGTTTGTATTCAGTACGAATACCGACTTGTACTGAGTGCTTCGGTGAGATCAAACCTTCTTTTGGCGCATGGTAGAACATGGTGCCGTGGTCGTAGCTACTGCCGTTTGCATAGGTGTCGGTGTGCGCGTCGAAGTGGATCAGTGCCATCTCACCGTAGTGTTTGGCATAAGCACGCAGCACTGGTAGCGTGATGAAGTGATCGCCACCCAGCGCCAACATGGTTTTGCCACTTTGCAAAATAGCCGAGGTCGCGGCTTCCATACGGTAGGTAAAGTCTTCTGCATCACCACAGTCAAAGACCAAGTCACCGCCGTCGATCACTTTTACTTTCTTGAACAGGTTAAAGTCCCAAGGAAACTTTTTGCCTTCCCAAGCGAGGTTAACGGAGGCGCGACGGATCGCATCCGGGCCCATACGCGCACCCGGGCGGCCAGAGGTTGCCATATCCAATGGGGCACCAAACACCACCAGATCAGCATCTGCGGCGACTGGATCTTTAACATACGGGCGACGCACGAAACTCATTGAGTTCGAGTAAAGCGAATAATCAGTTTTAGTAAACAAATCATTCATTTAGAAATCCTCTAAATAAGTATAACCAGACAGACCTTGTTCGAGCTCTGCCAGGATTTGTTGCTGCTCTTTGGCCTCAACACGAAGTGAAACCAGAGATTGGTAGTTCTTACGGATCTGGTCCACATCAATATGCACATAACGCATCATGTCTTCGACGGTGTCACCTTCGTTGACAAAATCGATATTCATTTCGCCTTGATCACCGACATTGACCACCACACTGTGGGTGTCACCAAACAGGTTATGCATGTCACCGAGAATTTCTTGGTAAGCCCCCACAAGGAAGAAGCCCATCAGATAAGGTTCGTCCGCGTTCCAAGCGGGAACGGGGAGGGTACTTTCGATACCTTGACCATCTACGTACGCATCAATCGCACCGTCTGAATCGCAGGTGATATCCAGCATCACAGCGCGGCGGTCTGCGGTATTTTGCAGCCCAGACAGAGGCATCACCGGGAAAACCTGATCGATACCCCAAGAATCAGGCAGCGACTGGAATAGCGAGAAGTTGACGAAGAACTTGTCTGCCAGACGCTCGGCCAATTCGTCCAAAATAGGGCGATGGAAACGGTTTTTGTTGCTCATCAAACGATTGAGCTCGTAATAGATGCGCAGCGATGTTTGCTCTGCCCAAGCGCGGTGCTCAAGCGTCAACACACCGGTGGCGAACTGAGAATGCACCTCAGCCAAATCGCTCTGGGTGTCGTTGTAAATCTCAATTAATGCACGTGCGTCGGTTCCGTTGTGCAGGTTCAACCAACTGCGCCACATGTTGTTGAGCAGCATTGGGAAATCTTCGTCCGGCTCGGTCACCGTTTCTGGCTTGTAAGTCTCTGTACCGATGACGTTGGCGATCAATACCGCGTGATGCGCGGTTAATGAACGACCGGATTCAGAGATGATCACGGGCATTGGCTGCTTGTAATCTTTACACACGTCACCGACCGTATTGACGATGTTACGTGCATACTCGACCAAACCGTAGTTCATTGAGTTGGACGATTGGCTGCGCGTGCCGTCGTAGTCGATAGCCAAGCCACCGCCTACGTCAAAATATTTAATGTTCGCACCAAGGGTACGCAGTTCGCAGTAAAAACGCGCCGATTCGTTCACTCCATTACGCACATCGCGAATATTGGCCATTTGTGAGCCAAGGTGGAAGTGAACCAGTTGCAACGTATCGAGCTGGTTCTCTTGCTTCAAACGGGTGATCACATTCAGCACTTGCGAAGCAGAGAGGCCAAATTTTGACTTTTCACCACCGCTAGCTTGCCATTTGCCTGTACCTTGAGATGCAAGGCGAATGCGAATGCCTAGACGTGGCGTCACACCAAGACTTTTGGCCTCACGCAGTACCAAGTCCAGCTCCGACATCTTCTCAAGCACGATGAACACTTTATGGCCCAGCTTCTCACCAATCAGCGCTAAACGGATGTACTCACGGTCTTTATAGCCATTGCAGACGATCACAGAGCTCGCTTGTTGCGCCATGGCAAGCACTGCGAGTAGCTCTGGTTTACTGCCGGCTTCAAGGCCCAGCTGTTTTGTTTCAAGTTGTGCCTGGCTTGCCAGAATCTCATCCACCACTTCACGCTGTTGGTTTACTTTAATTGGGTAAACCAGCAGGTATTTATTGGGGTATTGATATTCCTCAATCGCCTGGTTAAACGCGTCACAGATCGAATGAACACGCTGATGCAGAATTTGTGGAAAGCGAACCAACACCGGCACATTGAGCTGACGCTCTTCCAGTGCTTTGACGATTTTGCTTAACTGAATCTGGTGAGCATTGTCACTACGAGGTGAAACGTACATTTCTCCATGATCGTCAATGCCGTAAAAGCCTTGGCTCCAGTAATGTACGTTGTAATCTGCGCGAACGCGGTCTAGTTTGGATGTTTGTTCCACATCTAATCTCACAGAATATATCCGCAGAACTGCAACGGATATTTAAGAACAAAACATGAGTGGGCTGAGCCTCTCATGGCCTGACACGCAACGCGTGTTGCGCGAATTAACGGACAATTTAACATTTGAGTCTAATGAATAAAATTAATTTTTACGACAACAGTTTCTTATTGTGACCTCGACGAAAAACAAACGAATTTTCATTGAATAACAGTGAGTAAGCACTTGATATTCAGGGGGTAAAATGTTGCCCGCTCTAGGTGTGGAAACCGCGGTTTGTTGTCAGAGTAATCGCCTTTTATTCAGATAGTTATCCGGTTTTTTTTGCGCTTTTCGAGTCGTGAGAGAACGTTCTAATTTGCCATAAGGCCTCACGTTGCTAATGCAAATAATGAATATATTCATTCATGCAAAAATCACTTTCGAGCAGTGCCTGATTTTCCAGCAGTGCTTAATTGATTAAACATTATTCAACGGTCATTAAATAGGGTAGCCCTCAGGAGAAAGATGGTCTGTAGGTCGCAATATCACGTGTGTTTGAGAAGGAAGAGTCAATGAGATTGCGACCTTGTAACTTGATTACGCTGCCACCATTTGTTGCGCCAATTCTCGGCCGTTACCGCGAATCTTATCAAGCTTATCGACAAAGGCGGCAGAGATGCAAAGCAGTCTTGAATCGGGGTGGTTGGCGAGGAAAAGGGCTTTTTCGCTGGGTTCTGTCATTTCATCCCAACGGTTGTTGATAGCACGCGCAAAGTGCAAAATGCTGGCGAGTTTTGGGGAGACGTCCGCTTCGCGTGGCTCTGGGAAATGCTCTATTGCATCCGCCATTTCTTCGGGAAAGTTCCAGCTACGTGCCAGTTTTGCGCCCAAAGTAGGAGAGGAGACGTTCAAGAGTTCTTCCTGTACCGCTATCGGATCTTCACCGTTGGCGACACGTTGATTGATCAATAGCGCTTCACTCGGTGCGAGGGTATGGATCATGAGCTCACCGATGTTGTGCAAAACGCCAGTGGTAAAGGTCTCATTAACATCCATGCCCGCTTCTCCCGCCAATTTGGCGGAAATCACCGAGACTTCAAAAGTGTCGGTCCAGTATTTTTCCATATCTAGCGTCGTAATTTTAGGAAAGGCGCTGGAAAGCACAGAAGCAACGACTAAAGTTCTTACCGCTTCTGTGCCAACGCGGATGAGCGCATCGTTGATGGTAGCGACATTTTTACTTCCGCCAAAATGGGCGGAGTTGGCCATTCGCAATAAGCGGGCACTGAGCACTTGATCCATGGAAATTTTCTTCGTGAGTTGAACAAAATCGACTTCGTCACGATTGACCATTTCCAGTAGCTCTTGCAGCAGACTTTGAATGCGTGGTAGTTCGTTTAGTCTTGTAATTAACGCAGCCTGACTCATGATTTTTCTCCTCGTTGTGTGGGCAATTTTAATATAGGTCACACTTTGAGATTATGACAAAAGCCGATAGCATCATGGCAAAGTAGGCTTGGCAGAAAATAGCCTAGTGAGCAGTAAAAAAAATAGGCTCATCGAGCTTGGTCAAATAAAGAAGGTGTCGCAGTGACAGTTACACTCAGATTACTTAGTGAGAAAGACAGTAACGCTCTGCTTGAGTTTGAGCTAGAGAATCGTCAGTGGTTTGAACGATTTATCGCACCAAGGGAGGCTTCTATGCTCTCCTCTGACGGCATTCTAGAACATATTGAGTTTTGCTTAGAAGAGTATGAGGAGAAGCGCCTGCTGCCGATGGTGGTGGTTGATAGCCAAGGTGAGATCCTCGGGCGGATTAATTTCCACGATGTGAAGTTTAACCAAGGGCAAGCGGCGCTGGGCTACCGATTCGCCGAACGCTCATGTGGCAAAGGGTTGGCGAGTGAAATGATAATGGAGGGCATTGATACCGTCAGGGAAATTGGATTTCGACGTCTTGTCGCTGTTGCAGCGGTGGATAATTTGGCATCGCAACGAGTGCTGGAGAAGTGCGGTTTTTCTCAAGCTGCTTTAGTACCAAACTATGTGCGATTGCATGGCCATTATGTGGATTGTTTTCGCTATCAATTGAACCTGCGTAAATTGAAAAACACGGTTTAATGTGGCTATGACGGGAAATTATTCTTTCAAATCGATGCTATTCCTCTCTTTGCCTGCTTACTTTTTTATCTTGGTAAAGCACTATCTCTGTTATTCTGCTAATCTTTTGATTATTAATAAATTGTTAAAGTTAACTGACGTGAATAATTGACTGCCTCACATTTATTAAACAGAGTATTGTTGTTTTTGTGATATTGAATGCATAAATGGAAAAAGTGTATCTATATCAAATTATTTATTAAAAAATCACGGTAACGGTTGCGAAAGATTTTTTTCACGCTACAAATATAGTCCGGTTGTAAAATAAAAAGGAAAGAAGATATGCGAGGAACTACTCCCGAGTATCTGTTAGCCGCATTAAGGCAGATCATTAAAAGCAAAGGGCTAACGTATCGAGAGTTGTCTGACAGATTAGGAATTCCTCTTTCTACATTCAAACGCCATCTTTATAGCTCGAACATTACGCTTGATAAGTTGATTGAATACTGCCGAGAGATTGATTCTACCCTTGATGAGCTGCAGAAAATTGCAGTGCAGTTACAGACAAATGATGAAAACTACTTCAACCATACTCAGGATGAAGTGTTTTTTAACCATCCAGAACTTTATGATTTTTACAGAGAAATCCGTCATTTGCGCGACAAAGACGGTTTTCTCTGGATGAAAGACAAATATCAGTTAGATGACTCAACTACTTATTCCTACTTTCGCGCCCTGGAAATGTTGGGTTTGATTAAACTCACCGAAGACAATAAATTCAGCTTGGTTGGACCGATGTATTACCGTTTTGCCGACAATTCAAAGCTGAACAAAAAGTACACCGAAACGCTGAAAGAGCAGACAACCGCTTACAAAGACTGTGTACGGATCGGCTTTTCGCGCATGAACCTGACGGATGATCAGCTTACTGCGATTGGCAAGACGTTAGCGAAAGAGGTACTGAAGTACCACAGCGAGAATATGGCGGATGGTAATTTTGAAGTGTCTGACTTTAAAAATGTGTTGCTGATTGCCAGCCCACACGAGCCGTTGATGTTCTCCGACGGCATTGGTAAGCTGCCTAATGATTTCCTCAATCAAATCAAAGAGGCGATTGATAAAGCTGGGCAAAAGCCAAGTTTGGCACTGTAATGTTGGTTGGCGGCTTTATTAGGTCGTCAACCAGCCTCTCTCCTAATCCCTACCTGTAGAGCCATTAATTGCATTTTCTGAGGTAGCTTCTTGGTGATTCACCAGTGGTACTTTTAAATTTCGTACTGAAGTAGTTGCTGTCGTTATATCCCACGGAAAATGCAACTTGAGTCACCGACTTTCCGGCTTTTAGTAGTGACATTGCTTTGCGTATGCGCAGTTGGTTAATGAAGGAATTGCTAGATAAGCCAGTCAACGATTGCAGTTGCGTGCTGAGGCTTTTGGGCGATATTTGAAAAAGCTCGCAGACACCTTGCACCGAGAGATCTTGATCGCTGTAGTTGTTGCATAAATAGATGATTGCCTGCATGACTGGGGCGTGCTGATATTTATCACACTCTAAGCGATCGAGACAAAGTAGCAACTGCTCAAACAGCAGTTGTACAAGCGCATTAGAATGTTTCTCTGCACTGAGTTGCTCTTGCTTGATCTGTTGCCCAATGGCGTGAAGCTGCCCAAAGGTCTGAGCGTTAATCAGAAAATGGCTGTGATTACTTTCCAAGCGTTTGATCACATCTGCGGCGCAGCGACTGATTGGTAAATGGTTCTTGTTGTAGAGAATATTCAGCAAATTGACATCTTTATTGTCAATGTATTGATGGTAGTCACGATCGCTGACGCAAGCGACAGTGTTAGGAAGCACCACCGAATGGTGGCCGTTGACAATGTGTATTCCGCAGCCTGAACTGATCAGCACAAGTTCAGAAAAATCATGGCGATGCTCTGGATAATCCACTTGAGGCTCGCGGCTCAACACTCTAATTGAGTGGTCGTGGCCAACATATTCGTCAGATTTGAGAAGCAACACGATTAATTTATTCCTGCAATAAAATGGCCTTAATAATATCGTGGAGATAATAAAAAAGCCGAGAGTGACCTCTCAGCTTTTTTCTCTTACAGCGCTTTCTTGTAAAGTTCTATCACTTGCTGTTTATCCATTGCGACAGGATTACCACCTGCACATGGATCAGCGAGCGCATCATCAACCCAAGCGAGGATATCAGTCTCAGTGATGCCAAAGGCCCCAAAGCCTGATGGGATGCCAACGCGCTGGTTAAGATCTTTGATGGCTTGGATGGCAGCAAAACTGGCTTCTTCACTCGTCATTGTCGAGGTATCGACGCCCAGCGCGACAGCAATGTTGGCAAATTTCTCGACTTGATGTGGTCGGTTAAATTCACATACGATGGGCAGCAAGATAGCGTTACAGACGCCATGTGGGAGATCTTTCTGTGCGCCGGCAGGGTGAGCCATGGCATGTACCATGCCAAGACCTGCACTGTTAAATGACAGACCCGCCACAAACTGGCCATAAGCCATCATGGTCCGCGCATCGATGTCTTGTCCATTGTCTACCGCTTTCGGCAAGCTCTGTGCGATAAGTTTGATTGATTCCAGCGAAATGTAGTCTGTCAGGGTATGAGCACCGACAGAAACATAGGACTCAATCGCATGCGTCAGTGCATCGATTCCCGTTGCCGCTGTCACCGCGCTAGGGATACCGAGCATGACACTGGGATCGTTAACCGACACATCAGGAATGATCTTATCTGAGATGATCACGTGCTTAACGTGAGTCAGTGTGTCGGTGATCACCGCATTGCTGGTGACTTCTGCCGCTGTTCCTGCTGTGGTGTTGATCGCATAAAGAGGTACCCCCAGTTTGCTAACTTTCTCCACTCCGTTGTACGCGGCAATTGGCAGTGGGTTAGCCGACAAGATGCGAATGGCTTTTGACGTATCGATGGCGCTACCACCCCCAAAACCGATGAGGTAAGTCGCGCCTGATGTCTCAAAAGCATCCAGCGCGCTTAGGACCGTGTTGGTGTCTGGATTTGGTCTGACGTCCTGGAAAAGGTGGATATTCAACGGGCTATCGATAAGTTTGCTGGCAAACCCAAGTTCAACCATTGCAGGATCACAGATGAGCAAGCCCGGCTCTTGGCCGTGAGTTTGCAAAATGCGTTCAACTAACGCTTCAATTGCGCCTACGCCAGACAGGTTAATTTTGGGAAAGGCTAATTTAAATACACTCATGTTCGTCTCACAGGTTAAAAACGTTTTTCAAAATATCCATGTTCTCTTGTGTCACGCCCTCTGGCTCATACCCTGCAGCAAGACACATCAGGTACAACTTAGCTCCTTTGTTGGCGACGTCGATGTAGTCGAATGCTTGTAAAACGTCATCACCTGAGGCAGTTGCGCCATGCTTTTCCCAAATGGCCACATCACGTTGAAGTAAAGATTCGGTAGTGAGATCCGCAAGCTCTTCCGATGACGGTAAGCAGTAAGGGATCATGCCGACACCTTTCGGCACGAATGCACGCACTTCAGGCAACATTTTCCAGCAAGTATGCGTAAAGAGATCGCTGCTCTTTGATACGTCTGAATGGTGTGAAAGAGCGATCAGTTCCAGTGGATGAGTGTGTACCACGGATTTGTGACTCGAACCTTGCGCACGTTTTGTTTCTAGGATTTTGATATGACTAATAAATTCGGAAGTCGGTGCAAAGTCAGTTGACGCATTGCCTCCCCACAAAATCGCAAAACTATCCGCTTCTGGGCTGATCTGTAAAATACAGCCAGCATAGGCCGCGTCACGTAGTTCACGAATTCGCTGCCCGGTTCCTTTCACGTAGTAAATTCGGCTCGCACAGCTGTTGGGTAACGGCAGAGGCAATTTTTTATAGACGACCTCAGTGTTGGCGACGGGGCCGAAGATATCGGTGAGGTCGACAGAAATGTTACCGCCATTGCGCTCAGCCCACTCTCGCTGCCACAAGTATTGAGATACTTCGCTGACTTTGGCAATTTCGTGTAATACGGTGCTGTTTAATGAAATCATTTTAAATAGAAAACCTCTTTAAGTGGTTTAGAAATTGGGGAATTATCCGGATTGGATGGCATGACATCCTTCATATAAGCCCACCATTTCCGACAGATAGCTGTATCTGCGATCGCATTCCATTGCGCTTCGCTTTGCACTTCGGCATATCCGAAGAGCATGTTTTGTTCAGCAAACAGATGAATCGAGTAATTTGATACCCCGTGAGATTGCAGGAGATGGGTCATCTCCTGCCAGATCTCATCGTGGCGCTTTTGGTATTCAACATGACATTCTGGATTAACGAACATCAAAAATGCTTTGCGTTCCACGAGTTTGACTCCTTATGCTGCCATGCCCATACCAACGACGTTTGCCGCGGCGGTGATAACCAAAAGTCCAAACACTAGGATACGTACTGGACGGGTTCCAACGCCTTTCCATTCGGCCATGATGAGGCCAATGACGCCACCAAAGAGCACATAACCAGACATGTGCAGCATCCAGTTGATATAACCAAGATGCTCAGGAACTGAGGCTTCTCCCCATCCGTAGAAGAAGAATTGTAGATACCACATGATCCCGCCCATAGCGGTGAAGAGGAGGTTGCGAATCATCAGCCCTTTAGCGAGTGACAGATCGCGGCGTACGGAAATCTCTTTATTGGAAAAAATGTTGTAGAGACAGAAAGCAAAGTTGACCAGTGCGCCGCCGCCCATGATGAAGCCATAAGCAGGCATTGCGACATATAGGTAATTGATGCCAAGCAGTTCAGACTGTTCACGGATCGGGCCAGAGGCATCCAAGCCAAAGGCAAACCCAGCGGAGAAAATGCCGCAGACAATGGCCAAAGTGACCCCTTTTTTCAGGTCAAACTCTTCGACTTTCTCGCCCATGGCTTTCTCTTTCTCATTGCCGGCGTAAGTCACGATAGCAATTCCGACGAGTGCAATCGCAATACCTATCATCGTCAGGCTGCCACCCGCAGAGCTGATGAGTGCACCAAGTTCACCTTTTAAAATAGGCGGAAGCAGGGTGCCAACCGCTAGGTTGAGACCGATAGCAATGCCGATGCCCATCGATAGGCCCAAATAACGCATGGTTAAGCCATAGGTGATGTTGCCAATACCCCACATCGCGCCACAAAAGATCAGCATGGCGAAGGTGGACATTGGAACGTTGGCATAGAACTCACTTAGGTTTGGCACCAGCATAGCGGTGACGAGCCAAGGCATGATCACCCAAGAGAACAAGCCTCCAATCGACCACATCAGTTCCCAAGACCATCCTTTCACTTTTTTATACGGGGCATAGAAGGCCGCAGCAGATGCCGCCCCCACTAAATGCCAGCCAATACCAGCTACTACAGACATATTGATTTCCTTTTTTATTATCTATTATTTCGGGGTGAGGTAAGTGGCACTGCGGCGGTGTCGCCAACAGTGCCCGAGTTAGGGTTAACGAGTGGCGAGCACTGTTGCTTCGTAATCTTTCACTTGGTTGATCCAGTCAAAGCCGACAGGCACGCCGTTTTGTTGACAGTGGTAATCCCAGACTGCGCTCCAAGGTAGAGAGTGTGTTTCTTCAATCAGACCAAAACGCGTGGTGTAGTCGAACGCTTGCTCCGCTTGATGAAGTTTCTCTGTTGGCTCTAGCAAGGCTTTCAGCAGCGCTTTTTGTGCATTACGTGTACCGATAACCCATGCGGCGATACGGTTAATCGATGCATCAAAGAAATCTAAGCCGATTGCAACGCGATCGAGTAAGTCGTTACGTACGATCTCACGCATGATCGCTTGTGTTTCATCATCAAACGAGACCACGTGATCTGAATCCCAGCGGATTGGACGCGTGACATGCAGTAGCAGATCTTGCACGTACAGAGAGCAGGCGCTTATCTTGTCGCTGATGACTTCGGTGGGGTGGAAGTGGCCAGCATCAAGACACAGAGCGGTGCCACGTGTCGCGGCATAAGCGAGATAAAACTCATTGCTGCCGACGGTAAACGCTTCCGCTCCGATACCAAAAAGCTTACTTTCCACAGCGTCTTTGTGGTATTTGCTATCAATTTTCTCTGCGAGGGCTTTATCGAGAGAATCGGCTAAACGCGCCCGTGGAGAGAGGCGGTCGACGGGCTGGTCTTTCATACCATCTGGAATCCAAATATTCATGAACGACGGTGTACCAAGCTCGCGGCCAAAGTATTCTGAAATTTTACGGCTGGCGATAACGTGCTCAATCCAGAATTGACGCACTTCTTCATTCGGATGAGAAAGGGTAAAACCATCATCGGCTAATGGGTGAGAAAACAGCGTAGGGTTAAAGTCCAATCCCAAATCGTGCTTTTTCGCCCATTCAACCCAACGAGAAAAGTGCGCTGGGGCGATCTGGTTGCGCTCGACTTTTTCATCACTGTCTAGGTAAATGGCATGCAAGTTAACACGCTTTTTCCCGGGGATGAGTGAGAACGCTTGTTCCATGTCCGCACGCAGTTGCGTTGGCGTGGTGGCAGCGCCGGGATAGTTGCCCGTCGCTTGAATACCGCCGCTCAAAGCCACATCAGGAGATTCGAAACCGCGCACGTCGTCGCCTTGCCAACAGTGGATGGAAATTGGCGTTTTACTAAGGATTTCAAGCGCTTTATCGGTATCTACCCCATGTTGTTTAAACGCTTCTTTTGCGTATTGGTAGGCCGATAAGATTTGCTGTTCGTTCATATTTTCACCTGGTTATTTTACTAATTGATACTGTGCTTTGATGTTTTCTAAGCCAGCAATAGGGTTCGGTTGATAGACATTGACTTGAGATGATGCATCAATGATTTTTCTGCCCTCATCCAAGCAGGAGATAATGTCGAGGGCGATAAACTGGTTGATTACGTTGCCCAGTGCCGAGGCTTCTTTTGGCTGTGTTGATACAGAGATCTGGCATACATCAGCACAAAGTTGGTTGAGAAATTCGTCTTGCACACCTCCGCCTACGATGCGTAGCTCGGTAATTGAACGTTGCGTCGCGTGTGCGATTTGTTCGATGGCGTCGTTGTAGGCGAGTGCTAGGCTGTCGTAGATACAGCGCACGACTTGAGCCAAGCTCTCTGGGGCGGGTAAGTGGCGCACCTTAAACCAGTTTTTAATTGCCTCTGCCATCGACGGCGGATTGAGAAAATCATCATCATTGGGATTAATGACGAATTCAAACGGTGTTGCTTGTTTCGCAAGTAAAGCGATGTCAGAGAATGCCAGCGAAGGGTTTTCCGCTTTAATTCGTTGAATAAGCCACAACCCCATGATGTTTTTTAAGATGCGGTAGCGGCCATCCACACCACCTTCGTTAGTGAGGTTGTAGGCGAATGCTTGATTTGAAGTGACGGGTTCAAGGCTTTCAACCCCAACCAAGGACCAAGTTCCTGAACTTAAGTATGCAGTGTTGTCGTTGAAAATCGGTGTGGCGGCGACGGCCGACGCGGTATCGTGACTTGCCACGGAACAGACAGGGATATGAATATCTCCCAGTTTGTATTGGCCAACAATACGGTTTGGCATTTTGGGTGGTAGGAACCAGTTCATCTTCGCGCCACAGGCATCGATCAGCGTTTTATTCCAGCTTTTCTCATGACAATCAAGCAATTGACTGGTGGACGCATTGGTGTATTCACAATGTTTCACCCCACTGAGTTTGTAGTTCAGGTAGTCAGGAATAAAAAGCAGTGTATCAATCTCATCAAACCAATCTGGCTGTGCGTCAGCGATCGCTTTGAGTTGATAAACGGTGTTGAAGGTGAGAAATTGAATCCCCGTCGCAGCATAGATTTTTTCTTTGTTCATACCGCTGTCGGCGAGAAGTTTGTCCAACATGCCTGCAGTGCGCGCATCACGATAGCTGACGAATGCCCCAAGGTGTTTACCAAATTTGTCGAGGAGCACAAAGTCGACTCCCCATGTATCGATGGCTAATGAGCGAACATCGATATTGCTTGCCAGCACTTTATTGATGCCAACTTTTATCTCTTCCAAAATGGAGTAAAGGTCCCAGCAAGATTGGTTGTTATGGGTCACCTGTTGATTTTGAAAGCGGTGAAATTCTTCTAAACGAATTTTCCCATCTTCTAAAAAGCCGACCATGACGCGACCACTTGATGCGCCTAGGTCAATGGCAATGACTGAATTCATCTTTTAGTCCTCGTTTGTGATGAGGTTATTAGACGAAATCTCGCGTTGGAAAAACTTTAAAAAAATGGCGAGAAAGGAAAAGCAGTGGCGTTTTTCTAAAGATTCCCTGTGTAGAAATCACAGTTCAGAGAACTCTTTTATCGAGCCTGTGTAGGGGGGAATTGATTGGGCAAAAAAAAGCGCCGTCATGGTGACATGACGGCGCTTTGCTTTGGCAGGGATAATTAGGCCAGCATCGGGCTTACCGGCCAGTGACTTAGTCCATCAAAGGCAACTGCTCAATGGCGCGGCGGTAACGACGGTACTCGCCTGTGCTCCATAGCCAGATGCTTTCTGCTGGGATGGCGTAGAACTTGGCATGCTCAGGGTTGTCTGCGATCTGTGCTGCGATTTCCGTCGCCTGAGTTGCTGAGAAGTTAAGTAGAGCCTCCAAGTACTCCGGATCGCTATCTTTATTCTCATTGATGCTTTGCCAAGCAAGCAGTAGGTCATCCTTGTTATGGCAGCCCTCATCGGCACTTTTCTTCGCTGGGTAGTAGCATTTTTGGCTACTGTCGTAGGCGAATTTAGCCGGAGTGAAAGGGGTACCTCTAAACAGCGATTCAAAATAAACGGCTGATTTCAGGAGGTTCACTGCATCGGTATCACGCAGCAGGTACAAAGTGGCGTCTTTTTGCGTACGAATGCCTAACTGAGTGAAACGCAAGTTTTGTTTTACGGTGTAAGGTGAATTCTCCAGAAGCTCACGTTGCTCATCACGTCCGTCAATTAACATCGCTTTAAGTGCCATGTTTTTGGCCAAACCGTTACGACGCGTCACCATGTAGTTACGTGTTTTCCAGCTAAATTCATAACCACCATTTAGGTCAACAGACATACTTGGTTTTCTGATTGAAATGTCATCGATCAGGTGTTGAGCGCTGTCGGCTAATCCGTACTCATCTGCCTGTCCGAACGCCACCAAGTTGGTCAACAATGCATTAAACAATGGTGTCACTGTGGTTGGTGACAACTGGAAATAACCCTTAAGTACATCGTAATACGGAAGCACTTCAATAGAGCTACGTAAATCCGGTAGATATCGTGTTTTGGTTTGGACACTCTCACCATTCTCGTCAACAAATACCGGGCCGCGGAAGCTGGTCGCGCCGTAACCTATGTAGCCTAGGTACTCTTTCATTTTTACTGGCGTTCCTTTGGTGCCACTGCGAACGTCAGAAACATCCATCAGCGCCATATTGGATTTGTCACGCGAACTACGCCAATCATTTCTTTGCACCAGTGTCTGTGCTGCCAGTAATTTGTCTGGCCAGATCCCCATCAAATCGATTGCCGATGAGTAAATCTGGTTGGGGTTGTTGGCTCTCATATCCGAATATGGACGGCCATCACGGGTTTCTGATAATACCTTGATTGGTTGAGAACCACTTGCCAATTTAGCGACCAAGTCCTTGTCGAAACAAGATTCTGGTAGCGTGGTTTTATAGCTCATGTCTGGACCGTATTGCGCCCACAAATCATTTAATGAGGAAAATAGCTGTAACGGCTGACCGCTGCCAGTGGTGACCTCAATTTCGCAAACATGATCCGGCTGTGCCATCACTTCAACAAAGAAATCTGCCGCTAATAAGGCTGCATCAAAGGTGTCACAAATCATTTGTGCACCTTGCGGCAGTCGACTGCGAGTTGACGCATTTTGACAGTTGTCGGTGTAGAAATTCGCTACGTTTTGCCCGTAACTCTCTTCTTCTTCGCCTTTTAGCTGGGCAAAGTAGTAGTCAATTTCACCAAGATCCTCAACCACTTCACGGATCTCATTGAACTGGTTAAGGCGAGCCACCGTGTAGCCGAACAATCTACTCTCATAAAAGCTATCACGGCCGTTGCGTTTGTTGAGGTAGTCGTAACTGTCCCAGTAACGCTGAATGCGGAACTTGGTCAACTCAAGGATATTGGTCCCTTCGTCAAAGCGGTTACAGGTGGTCGTGCTGCTGGTGTTTTCATCAGTACAGTAGTAGTAGTTTTTAACGCTTTGAGTCGGTTGACTATCGTCTTGTTTTGCCAACTGCTCTTTGAGCGCCTCCAAAGTACCGAGTGGGTAACCACGGTAGTTCTGACGTACTTTAGCGTCAATGGCGTCTAAGCTAGCGTATGCGACAGTAGGTTCACCTTGATCATCAACGGTATTCACTTCGGCTTGGCGATTGTATCCGAAACGCAGTGCAGCGATGTCGTACTTACCATAGGTTGGCAGTTCGTCAAAAATCGAAGCGCCGTAATCCATGATCGAACTGTAAGCGGGGACCTTATCATAGCCAAGCGCGGTGATTTCTTGCTCGCTGTAGAAGTTATTCTTGTCCATTGAGCCCATGAAGTTATGGCGTAAACCGAGATTGTGGCCAAGTTCGTGGACTAAGGTCGACGTATAAATGTGCTGTGAAATCTGTTTGGTCACTTGCGCTTGCTGATCTGCGTTGAGATCTTCCCACGCTTTGAGCTTAGTATTGACCTTGTCGGCGTAATCTGGCTGTGAAGGATCCAAATGCGCGTTATCAAAGTAACCGCCGTTGATATAATCAATGCCCTTAATTAACCCTTTCGATTGAGTGCTCACCCAAAGGAACTGATCAGAATACATGTTCTGCTCAGCGTACGCTTGAAACTGCTTCGCATAGCTTAGGGCCTGCTTGTTAAAGCTGTGTTCCTGCTGCATATCTGGACGAAGCCAAGAGACGACGCCATTATCGAAACGAGGTTCGCTGGCCGCGACCATAGGAAGTGACGCTCTGATATTGGTGATGTTTTTCGCCATGACCAAGTTAGAAACGCGCTCGCCGCCAAAGGTCATTATCGCTGGTTCAGAAGCGGCAGTATTGTCGTCGTTCGTCGTGGTTTGGTTATTATCGAGATCGTTTTCAGTCGGGCGTGCAATCTCTTGACGGTTGTAGTGCACCGTTAGGCGACGCCACATCTCACGAGCGGAGGCGCGGATAACGCCAGCGTACTGATTGACGTGCGCATGAACAATTTCACCGGTAAGCGGGTTGGTGGCTGAAGGGCCATAACCGAGCAAACCATTGTCGACCGGATCGGTGATGAGGTTAAACATATTGATGCGCAAGTCACCAGGGTGCTTACCTGCTGGTGTCTCTTTATTGACAATGTTAATTGTCGGCACACCCGTTCCAGCAAGCACTTCGTTGACATGATCGATAGTATTAATAGTGGTTTCTAGGAACTCACGTCCCTCTGGCGTGAAGTAGCTGTCACTTAAGTAGTAATCGATCGACGCTTTTTTCGGGTTAAAACGATTGATAAGGCGGTATTTTTCACCTTCTAAGTCCGCTTCACCATTGGTTGAAAGCGGCGTTTTTTCTTGGTTAAAGAAGCCATAGCGCTGAGAGTCACGACCGGGGTAGTGCACGACTTCATAATCTTTGCTGGCTAACTTGTCGAGCTTGACCAAAGAGTAGAAAAAGCGCGTTTTGAAGGAGAGATCTTCTAGTTCAGAACCAAACTGGTACATATCGTCGGCATCGGCGGTGAAAGTCCGTTCGACTTCGACGTTAATCACGCCAGCATCGGCATCGTACTCCCAATGGACCAAGCGCGGATCGGCCGACTCTGTGACGTTGTCTGCGGTCCACCAAGCATCGACGGTATCGACGGCCAGCGACTTAATGCCGGTGTAATCTGGCGTGAAATGGGTGGTCTCTTCCCATTTTAAGCTCGCATCGGTGTTGAGCTCTTCTTTGTTGGTGCATTCATCAAACTGATCTTCGGCACAGCGATACTGTTGAAATTCGCCAGGGATTTTCAACACCGGAGCAAGGTTGATGCTGCTGTCGTAGCGGCTCGGTTTACCATCGACTAGGGTATCACGATCCACTTCTTCGGCGATGATGCCGTTCTTCTGGTCAAAACGTAAGGTGACCAATTTGGGCGTGCCTTGGAAGAAGCCACGTTGTGTGGCCGCATAGCGCGGCGCAGCACCCGTTGATGGCATATAAAGCCAAAGTGATTCTGTGTCTAAAGAGCTTTTGCTGATCTGCTCAGCTGCTCTCGGTTCGTATTCATATGCGCGTTCCTCTGCGCCACAGCCATACAATGCCACAGACACCATAGTGGCGAGTAATAACTTTCTATACATGTTGTGCACCAGATTAGTAGTTATAAGTGATTGATAGGTAGTAAGTTGGCTTGTCCAAGTCGAATAAGGTGTCGATTGGGTTTGGTCCTCGGTCGGCATCGAAATACCGTGCGCTGTTGGTTAAACCAACAGCCAGTGAGATGTTTTCAGTTACGTTGTAACCAAGCTCTTCTGAGTGACTGAACTCAGGAGAATATTCATTGCCGCGATAGGTCCAAGACGTTGAGCTGTCGATGGTCGTAGAAAGCCACCAATCGCCAAATTCATACGTCAAACCAAAAGAGTTGCTGAGGCGATACTCTTCCAGTTGTGTTGTCCCCACGGTGGTGTAGCGGTGGAAGTTCTTTCGAATACGCAGCGAATCGGTCAGAGTCAGGCCTTCGAGCAAAAAAGCCATGTCGTAAGAGAGATTGAGATCGGCGCGGATCGCAGTAGAAAGGTCGCTTTTTTGCGCTGTCTCGGACAGGGGAATCAAGACACGCATGCCTGCGGAGAAGCTCAGATTCTCTGTAGGTTGGTACAGATCGGCGTATTTGGCTTTGATCCACGCGTTTTGCCAGTATTGGCCTTTTTCACCATCAAATTGGTGAATGCCTGCAATATCGGCACTCAGTGACCAGTTATCGTCGAATCGATAGCCAAGGGTTACGCTGGCATCTATCGAACGTGAGGCAAGGTAGCTGGTATCACGATAGGCGTTTCGGCTGTAAGAGCTCGACGCAGAGAAACTCCAGGGCTGGTCGCTTTCCACGCTGGCTTGTTCGTCGGTGGGACTTTCTGCATGTGCTGTTAACGGCAAACAAGTCGCAAAGAGCGCACACAGTGCATAGTGACACTGTTTCACGAAACTTTCCTTGTAATTTGTGAGTAATGTTGTGTTTTTTGTAATTGACGAATACTAAAGGAACTAAGTCAACAAGAGAACTTATTCATGTAAAGTATCAGTATTTAATGCGACTGGTACAATCAGGTGGGTCTGATGACTTTTTGCTCAATAATTGGATTGTGTTGTGCGGAATTTATAATTTAACAGAATGGTCTTTTATATTTATGGAGTCAATATAATCGTTTTTAAATCTACAATTATGAAGCGTTAATCTCTTTTTAAACAAAAATACGCTGATTTTTGGGCTGTAAACAAGCGTCTCACTCAGCGGTTCGATCTGTATGGATTTTCATCAGAACGTTTAGGTATAACAGAATGATGTTCTATATTTCTGTGTTCTAAAACTGGTGGTTTGTCACACTCTACTCATCTCATATCGACTAAGAAAATGAATCTTTGATGAAAGGCTTGCTTTGAGTGATTAATGCGCTATTATGACGAAGTGTCATTTATGACGGTTCGTCACCATTGTGCGTCATTTCTTTAGTAAAGAATCATGTTACAATCGCGGCAGGAGTAAATCGATACGGGTGAGTGAAAGATGTTTAACTTTGGCTGTAAGAAAAGCGATGAACGCAAAGAGTGTGCCTTTTCGTCAATCAAGACGAAAAAGCAACAAGCGATCGCCGATAGAGAAGTTGAATTGATCCTGCTGGCGAAAGGCATTGTGCAGAAGGAGGGTTTTGCCAACCTGACGATGGACAAGTTGACCGCGGCAAGCTCGTATTCGAAAGGGACAATCTACAACCATTTTTGCAGTAAAGAGGACGTAGTTCTGGCTTTATGCATCCATTCTTTAAAGAATGAAGCGATGTTTTTTAACCGCACAGCCGCTTTTGAAGGGTCGACGCGGGAAAAAATGATTGCGATGCATGTAGGCTTTCGCATTTACGCACGGTTGGAGCCCATCTTATCTACCTGCGCGATCATGGCGAAAACGCCATGGGTACTGGAGAAAGCGTCTCCAAGTCGAGTCAGTGAACTCAATGAGTTGGAAGAGCGGATGATCGATGGCGCGGATGCGCTCGTCAGTCATGCGGTAGCCATCGGGGATTTAAAGTTCTCTCCTGCGATTGGTTCGGATGCGATTGTGTTTGCTAACTGGTCGATTGCGTTTGGTTCTAATGCGTTAACGCAGAATGCATCAAACAGCCGTTGTATCAATCGTTTGCAAGATCCGTTTACCGTACTGCACAATGCGAACATGCTGCTAGACGGGCTGGGTTGGAAACCACTTTCCAGCGAATGGGACTACCGTAAAACCTGGAGAAGGGTGGAGCAGGAGCTATTCGCTGAAGAGTTGACTTACTTAGAATCTGTCGGACGTTAGTGGCTGAAAACCAATCTGAGGATTGGTTTTTTCATCACGCCGAGTGACGAATCGTCAAAAAATGACACGAGATTGCACGGAGGTGAGTGAGTTTCCGTGTAATAACTTACACATAAGTTAATAACGCCAGCATTTGCTGGTTTTTAAAGACTTGTATTTGACGAAACGTCACAAACGGAGAGTGTGATGAAATACCCAACTTCTTCCCACAGCGCGCCCTTTTCTTGGTCATCCATCCCAACCAAGTGGAGTTTTTGGACGCTACTGATCTCAATCGCCTTGATTGTAATTGCCACCCTCGGAGCCCGTAATCTCTACTTTCGTGGCGATTACGATATTTTCTTTGATGGTTCGAATACGCAGTTGCAGGCGTATGATGAAATCCAAACCACTTTTGCCAAGAGCGATAGCATTGCGCTGGTGATTGCGCCGCAAAACGGCAACATTTTTGATGCTGAAAACCTAGCCCTGCTGCAAAAGCTTACCGAAGCGGCGTGGCAAGTTCCTTTTTCTAGTCGCGTCGATTCACTGGCGAACTATCAGCATACCGAGGCGCTGGATGATGATCTCATCGTGGAAGATCTGCTGTATCGCGACTACGCATTCACGGCTGAGCGGATTGCCAAAGTAAAAGCCATCGCATTAAGTGAGCCCGCGGTAGTGAATTCACTGGTCTCGCAGCGTGGTGATGTGGCGGTTATTAACGTCACGGTGCAGTTGCCAGAAATTGACAAAACCGCCGAAGTACAGCAAGTGATAAATGCGATCAATGACTTGGTCGCCAGCTATCAAGCGCAATATCCGCAAATCAGTTTTTACAAAGCGGGTATTATTGCTTTAAACGATGCTTTCATGGTTGCAGCGCAAGAAGACAGTGCCACGCTCGTTCCGGCGATGCTGTTGGTGATTTTGCTGTTCCTTACCTTGATGTTACGCACCTTTTTGAGCGTTCTGGCCACGCTTGCGGTGATCATTGGGGCGATTCTCGCCACGATGGGGTTGTCGGGTTGGGCGGGAATGTTCTTACATACTGCCACGGTGAACGTGCCTACGTTGGTGATGACATTAGCGGTTGCCGACTGTGTTCATGTGATTGCGACCATGCGCCAATCCATGCTGTCTGGGATGTCACGGGCGCAAGCGGTAGAGCGCAGTATCGCCATCAATTTTGTGCCGATTGTGATTACCTCTGTCACCACCGCGATTGGCTTTTTGATGATGAACATGTCGGATTCTCCCGTACTGCGTGATTTCGGCAATCTATCCGCACTGGGTGTGATGCTGGCTTGTCTGCTGTCAGTCACCTTGTTGCCAGCACTGCTGACGCTGCTGCCTATCCACATCACGGCAAAAGCGCAAAGTGACAGCTCTGATTTTATGGACAAGCTGGGCGATTTTGTCGTCGCCAAACGCCGCATGCTCTTACCTCTGTCGGTTGCGGTGATTGCCCTTGGCGGCGCGCTTATCCCTCTCAATAAAGTTAACGATGAATCGGTGAAGTATTTTGGCCACAGCAGTGAATTTCGCCAAGCGGCTGATTTTATGGAGGCGCGCATCAGTGGCATGACGAATATCAGCATTGCGATCAAAACCAATCAAGCGCAAGGGATTGCCGATCCGCAATTTTTGACTGCACTGGGCGATTTCACCGCGTGGCTGCGAGCTCAGCCAGAAACAGACCATGTGGCTTCGTTGGCCGACGTGTATAAACGCCTCAACAAAAACATGCACAACGACGATGATGCCTACTATCGCTTGCCGCAAGACAGAGAGTTGGCCGCGCAATATCTGCTGCTGTATGAGATGTCTCTCCCATACGGTTTGGATCTCAACAACCAAATTAACGTGGATAAGTCCTCGCTGAAGCTGGTGCTGACCACCGCCAATCTCGGTAGTGTCGAGCTGGTTGATCTGGAGCAGCGTATTTACGCTTGGTTTGCTCAACATGCGCCGCAATACCAAGTGGTTGCATCGAGCCCGTCTCTGATGTTTGCCCACATTGGTGAAACCAATATGGCAAGTATGCTCTCAACGCTGCCGATCACACTGGTGCTGATTTCCGCCTTGATGATATTTGCTCTGCGCTCATGGAAATTGGGTGTGATCAGCCTCGTCCCCAACATCGCGCCAGCCATTATCGGCTTTGGTCTTTGGGCACTACTTTCTGGTGAAATCAACCTGGGTTTGTCGGTGGTCGTGACGCTGACGCTCGGGATCGTGGTGGATGATGCGGTCCATTTCTTAGCTAAGTATCAACGGGCGCGCAAACAAGGCCAAAACGCTGAGCAAGCGGTGCGCTACGCCTTCCATACCGTTGGTCGCGCGCTGTGGATCACCACCGTTGTGCTGGTGGCTGGATTCTCGGTACTGGCGATGTCCAGCTTCCGCTTAAACGCGGATATGGGCCAGCTCAGCGCCTTGGTGATTTTCCTCGCACTAGTCATCGATTTCGTCCTGCTGCCAACGTTATTGATGCTGTTTGACAAAGCTGAGTATCCGCTTGAGGCGCCTGAGCAAAGTGGCGTTACGGCAGAATTATCACAAACCCAAGCCTAATAAGGAGATTGCTATGAAACCTACAACTAAAATCACCACCGCACTTATTCTTGCCTCCAGCCTGATGTTCTCTTCATTGGCGCTGGCGAACAAAGGATTGGAGATTGCCACAGAGCGCAAAAACCGCGACCTCGGCTGGCAAGACTCGGTCGCTACCATGGAAATGTTGCTGAAAAATGCGCAAGGTGAAAGCAGTTCAAGACTGATGCGTTTGCAATCTTTGGAAGTGGATGGCGACGGCGACAAAGGGCTGACGATTTTCGACGAGCCGCGCGATGTCAAAGGCACGGCATTTCTTAACCATTCGCACACCAGCGAAGCCGACGATCAGTGGCTTTATCTGCCAGCACTAAAACGCGTGAAGCGCATCTCATCGCGTAATAAATCGGGGCCATTTATGGGCAGCGAGTTTGCCTATGAAGATTTGAGTTCATTTGAGCTGGAAAAGTACCGCTTTAACTACCTGCGAGACGAAGTGCTCAATGGCCAGCCGAGTTTTGTGCTGGAACAAATTCCGACTGACGAAAACTCAGGTTACACCAAACAGGTCGTTTGGCTGGATCAACAGTTCTACCGTCCGCTTAAAGTGGAGTTTTATGACCGCAAAGATGCACTGCTCAAAACACTCACCTTTGATGATTACAAGCAATACCTCAACCAGTACTGGCGTGCGCACCTGATGACCATGATTAACCATCAAACAGGCAAAAGCACCGAACTCTTGACCACCGATTTGGCCTTTCGTACTGGCCTGAGTGCGGACGACTTTGAGCAGAATGTACTCAAACGGATTAAATAAAGAGGGAGTGATATGACGCGTTGGACAATCAATGGAGGCCAGATTTTGGCCTCCGGACTTGCGACGGTGATCGCCTTGCCTTGTTTTGGCGTTGAGTTGGCTGGACAGGTTAGCGTGGAGCATCGGCAGTTTTTTCAATCGGGTTTGCAAGGGCAAGATTTAGGCCAGAGCTCGTTGGTGTTGCAGCCCGAATTTTACTGGCAACAAGCCGAAGGGAATGGCCATTTTACCTTCACGCCTTTTTACCGCTTAGACAGCGAGGATGAAGAGCGCAGCCACGGCGATATTCGCGAAGCGCTGTACCTGAATTACTGGGGTGAGTACGAACTCAGAGCAGGTGTTGGTAAAGTGTTTTGGGGCGTGACGGAATCGGCGCATCTGGTGGATGTGATCAATCAAACCGATGCGGTGGAATCGGTTGATGGTGAAGACAAGCTAGGTCAGCCGATGCTGCATTTCACCAGTGTTAAAGAGTGGGGCACGCTGGATGCGATGCTGCTGCCCTATTTTCGCGAGCGCACCTTTTCAGGTGAAGATGGGAGGCTGAGAAGCGACCCAGTCGTCGATGGAGAGGCTCGCTATGAATCGTCCCGAAAAGAGCACCATCTTGACTATGCGCTGCGCTACACTCGCATGCTTGGCGATTGGGATCTTGGGCTAAGTTATTTTCACGGCACCAATCGCGACCCCTATTTCCAGTTTCAGCAAGGGAAACTTCATCCTTATTACGCGCAGATGAGCCAAGTTGGGCTGGATGTCCAAGGCATTGTCGGAGATTGGCTGTGGAAGCTAGAAAGCATTTATCGCGACAGCCTAGACAACCATACCGCCGTAGTGACGGGTTTTGAATACACCTGGGTTGGCGCGTTTGACAGCCAGATGGATGTCGGGTGGATCGCCGAGTATCTTTACGACAGCCGAGGTAGCAAGGCGCAGAGTATTGGTCAAAACGATCTGTTTGCTGGCATGCGCCTAGCGTTTAACGACGAGCAGGGAACGGAAGTGCTCGCGGGCGTCACGCAAGATCTCGACAACCACGATGTGTACAACGCCAAACTGGAAGCGAGTCGACGCATCAACAATCAATGGAAATGGCGCTTGGATGCTTGGCTGTTTGCCAACGATACGCCAAGCGATCAGCTCTACTTCGCGCGTCGGGATGATTTTGTTGAACTGGCGGTCGACTATTACTTTTAGGGTCTGTTTTCGCTAGTGGCGCAAGTTTTATGCTGAATAATTGAGGTGGATTATAAGTAACTGAGCACAGATAGCCGCTCAAACTCGATCTACCTCATTTTTTCAACATTTGCCTAAAGCCCTTATTGGATAAAGAGGATAAAATTCTCTTATAGTCTGAGCAACGATGGGCGACGTTCTGTAATCGCGGAGCTGCAGTAAGGATGGCAGGTTGAATTCATTCAAGTGGGATAAAAACTTCGAGACGGGCCTTGATGATGTCGATGAGCAGCATCAATTTCTGGTGGGATTTATCAATAAATATGGTGAACTTCTGTCGGAAAACAACATCTCGCTGCAAGGAATCCAGATGGCGCTGTTTGAGCTGTCGCGTTATGCGGAGTTTCACTTCAAAGAAGAAGAAAACTTGATGCGTCAGGCGGGCATTTACCATCAGCATCTAGAACACCACATTCAGATCCATCGCGCTTTTATGAGCGATGTTATGACGATGCAAAGCTTCATTAGCGAGCAAAATCGTGAATCGGCCGAACAACTCCTCAATTTCCTCATCCACTGGCTGGCGTACCATATTCTTGGCATCGATCAAAATATGGCAAGGCAAGTGCGCGCCATCGAATCGGGTCTTTCTCCCCAAGCTGCGTTTGAGCAGGAAGAGCGTAAAGCCGATGCGTCAACCAAACCGCTGATAGATGCACTTAGCGCGCTCTTTATGCAAGTGTCTGAGCGCAACCGTGAGCTGCTGATGCTCAATCAATCGCTTGAACAAAAAGTCGAAGAGCGTACCCGTCAGTTGGTGGAAGCCAACAAGCAACTGGAAGTGCTTTCGTTTACCGATTCACTGACCAAACTACCGAATCGGCGTTTCGCCATTCGTACCTTAAAAGAGCTGTGGGAAGAGAATCACGCCGAAAGCGACATGATGGTGTGCATCATGGTGGATGCCGATTACTTTAAACAGGTCAATGACAGTTGCGGCCATGACGCGGGCGATGCGGTGTTAAAAGAGCTGGCGCACAGCTTAAAACACAGCTTCCGCAGCGACGATATTGTGTGCCGTTTGGGGGGCGATGAGTTTCTGGTTATCTGCCCTAACACCGAATTGCAAGGTGGCCTGTACATTGCTGAGCTTGTACGCAAGCAGGTGAACAATCTACTGATCCCAACGGGTATGGAACCATGGCGCGGCAGTATCAGTGTTGGCGTGGCGCAGCGTACTAAAGAGATGCAAACCTACACCGATCTGATCAAAGCGGCCGATGACGCGGTGTACCTCGCTAAATCCCAAGGCAAAAACCGAGTCATGACCACTCAGGGCGAGCATTTTTCCGAGAAAAACGCGATGGGGATGACTCCTTGCCAATATCAAGTTCAATAACCGTATCTGTTTCGTCTTCTTGTCGCAATTCAGGCGTTAAATTTGTTTGATAAAGCCTGAATTGTGCTGCTTTGACGCCTTTTTATTCAATAACCTCTTCTTTTAATAATTCAATTTGGCATTAGTGGCGGCTTTAGCTACTATGTACGACTATCAAAAAAGTACCAATTACTCCCTTATGGACACTACCAAAAGGTAGATGAGGAAACGATGCAACATCTAGAAGAGATCATTGCTAACGCGAATGCTGCGATCGATGCCGCGCAGTCGCTTGTCGCACTTGATGAAGTGCGAGTTCAGTATCTGGGCAAAAAAGGCGAGCTAACCGCTCAACTTCAAAGCCTAGGTAAATTGCCACCGGAAGAACGTCGTGAAGCTGGTCAAGAGATCAACAAAGCGAAAGAGGCTGTTCAACACGCTTTAGCGGTGCGTAAAGAGGCACTTCAACGAGCAGAGCTTGAGGCGAAACTGGCATCGGAAACGATCGACGTGACGCTACCGGGTCGTCGTATCGAAAACGGCGGTTTGCACCCAGTGACGCGTACCGTTGAGCGTATTGAACAGTTTTTTGGTGAGCTTGGCTTTAACGTTGAGTCTGGTCCTGAAATTGAAGATGCATTCCACAACTTTGATGCACTGAACATTGCCGCAGACCACCCAGCGCGTACTGATCATGATACCTTCTTCTTTAACCCTGATCTGATGTTGCGTACCCACACCTCTGGTGTGCAGATCCGTACCATGGAAAATGGCAAACCGCCGTTCCGTTTCATTGCGCCGGGCCGTGTTTATCGTAACGACTACGACCAAACACACACGCCAATGTTCCACCAAGTGGAGGGCATGCTGGTTGACGAAAACGTCAACTTCGCGCAGTTGAAAGGCATTTTGCACGATTTCCTATGTAACTTCTTTGAAGAAGAAGTGGAAGTGCGTTTCCGTCCATCTTACTTCCCATTCACTGAGCCATCAGCAGAAGTTGACGTAATGGGCAAAAACGGTAAGTGGCTAGAAGTACTGGGTTGCGGCATGGTTCATCCGAACGTACTTCGCAGCGTAGGCATCGATCCTGAAAAATACTCTGGTTTCGCATTCGGCATGGGTGTTGAGCGCCTGACCATGTTGCGCTACGGCGTGAACGATCTGCGCGCCTTCTTCGAAAACGATCTTCGTTTTCTGAAACAGTTCAAGTAATCCAGAGGTTTAAGCACAATGAAATTCAGCGAATCATGGCTTCGTGAGTGGGTAAATCCTGCGATTACCACTGACGAACTAACACACCAAATCACTATGGCTGGTCTAGAGGTTGACGATGTTCTTCCTGTAGCAGGCACGTTCAATGGCGTTAAAGTGGGTCACGTTGTTGAATGTGGTCAGCATCCAGATGCCGACAAACTACGTGTAACGAAAGTAGACGTAGGTGAAGCAGAGCTGCTTGATATCGTCTGTGGCGCGGCCAACTGTCGCCAAGGGCTGAAAGTGGCCGTGGCAACCGTCGGTGCCACTTTGCCTGGTGATTTCAAAATCAAAAAAGCCAAACTGCGTGGCCAGCCTTCACACGGCATGCTTTGCTCGTTTACCGAGCTAGGTATCGATGTGGAATCAAACGGCATCATGGAACTGGCTGAAGACGCACCAATCGGTATGGACTTCCGTGATTTCCTCGCCCTGAACGACGTGACGGTGGACGTGGATCTAACGTCTAACCGTGCCGACTGTTTCAGCATCCGTGGTATGGCGCGCGAAGTGGGCGTACTTAACCGCGCTGACGTCACTGAACCTTCGGTAGAAGCGGTGGCGGTTTCGATTGAAGACAAAGTGTCTATCGATGTAAAAGCACCGGCGGCGTGTCCACGTTACCTTGGTCGTGTGGTGAAGAACGTAAACGTTCAAGCGCAAACGCCACTGTGGATGCAAGAAAAGCTGCGTCGTTGCGGCATCCGCTCTATCGATCCTGTAGTGGACATCACTAACTACATCTTGCTTGAGCAAGGCCAACCGATGCATGCGTTTGATCTGGCGAAGATCGAAGGCGGCATCGTGGTGCGCATGGCAGAGCAGGGCGAGAAGCTGACTTTGCTTGACGGCAGCGAAGCAGAACTCAACGCAGATACTCTTGTTGTGGCAGACCACAACAAAGCGCTGGCAATTGCCGGGATCTTTGGTGGCGAGCACTCAGGCGTGAACGCAGAAACCAAAGATGTATTGCTTGAGTGTGCCTTCTTTGCACCAGACCACATTCGTGGCCGCGCGCGTAGCTATGGCCTACACACCGATTCTTCAATGCGCTTTGAACGCGGTGTCGATTACGCACTGCAAGTGAGCGCAATGGAGCGTGCGACCGCGCTGCTAGTGGAAATCTGTGGTGGTGAAGTTGCGCCTGTTGTGGCGGTAGAATCACAAGTTGATTTGCCTAAGCCAAACAAAGTGGCACTGCGCCGCACGAAGCTGGATAACCTCCTAGGCCATCACATTGCCGATAGTGATGTGGTTGAAATCTTAGAGCGTCTTGGTATGGCAGTCGAAACCACAGCGGAAGGCTGGGTTGCGGTAGCGCCAACATGGCGTTTCGATATTGCAATCGAGCAAGATTTGGTGGAAGAAGTGGGCCGTATCTACGGTTACGACAACATTCCAAACCAAAACCCAACCGCCGCGCTTAAGATGCACGATCATCAAGAAGCCAAACTGCCACTAAAACGCGTGCGTGATTTGCTGGTTGACCGTGGTTACCACGAAGCGATCACTTACAGCTTTGTTGAACCAGAGCAACAAAAACTGGTTGTTCCAAGTGTCGATGCACTCATTCTGCCAAACCCAATTTCTGCAGAAATGTCAGCGATGCGCCTTGGCCTGATTCAAGGCTTGCTAAACACTGTGGTTCACAACCAAAAACGCCAACAGCCACGCGTTCGTCTGTTCGAATACGGCCTACGTTTCATCCCATGTGAATCAGCGGAAAATGGCATGCGTCAAGAGCCGATGTTGGCGGGCGTGATTGCCGGTACTCGCAGCGAAGAGCATTGGAACATCGACACCAATACGGTGGATTTCTTTGATCTGAAAGGCGATGTGGAAGCGATTCTTGAACTCTCTGCCAATGACAAAGCGTACAGTTTCGTGGCAACCAAGCACCCAGCGCTTCACCCGGGTCAGTCTGCGGCTATCGTGCTCGATGGAAAAGAAATCGGTGTGATTGGTACGGTTCACCCAGAACTTGAGCGCAAGTTTGGTCTAAACGGCCGCACTATCGTGTTTGAAATCGAATGGTCTGCGATCAATCGCAAAGTGATCCCAGAAGCGGTGGCGCTGTCTAAGTTCCCTGCTAACCGTCGTGATATCGCAGTAGTGGTTGATCAAACGGTTGCTTCTGGCGACATCGTCAATGCGTGTTTGGAAGCGGGCGGTGAGTTCCTGAAAGCGGCAAAACTGTTTGACGTTTATGTCGGTAAAGGCGTGGAAGAAGGCAAGAAGAGCCTCGCTATTGCCCTGACACTGCAGTCAAATGAACGCACGTTGGAAGATGCCGATATCGCAGGCGCGGTTGATGCAATCGTCGCGCACGTTGCTGAGAAATTTGGCGCGTCACTACGCGATTAAGCACAAACCAATAAGTTGCTCGCAAGCAGAACTTAGCTTTGACAAACGGCCCAAATGGGCCGTTTTTTATTCTCGAACACCTTCTCAATCCAGCTCGCCACTCATAATTCGTCTACATTTTTTGAGTGGATTTGTCGTTGTTTTTTTAAATTATAACTTATACTTAACACTTCAAGATTCTAAATACGGTAGAGTCAGCCGCAATAAACTAGAGGTATAAATGATTTAATATGCTTAATATAATAATGAGGAAAATAATGATTAATAAAGGCCAAGTAAAGCCGATCCAGTTTATCTTTCTTACCATTGTACCTTGTTTCCTTATTATACAGCTGTCGCATTTTTATTTTGTTCATTTACACCAAGAGAAGTCACAAGAGTATGCGAAGAAAATAGCGTTAGAAATCGAATCCATTTTTAGCTATGGAAAAGAAGCGAATCAAAGAATATTGTCTATTGTTAGCAATGGGGAAAGTTGTGATGACGTTATTGTTAAGTTGCGGAAAATAGTTGCCACAGTACCTTTTGTTAGGACCACCAATTTAGCGCATGACAATAAAATATATTGTACATCGCTGTGGGGAGAGCGCTCATTTGTCGACACGCCGCAAGCGTATGTTGCTGGAGAACTGCTACTAATGAAAGGGAGTAAAGTGGAATCACAACATCCATTGGTTGTCGTGCGCACAACCCAGGGTAATAAAGTGTCATTAAGTGGTATTGATGGCCTGCATATTCGTCACGCGTTAAATCAATCTTCTATCGACGCATTCTCTGTGTTCCTGAAAATCGGTGATGCTTGGCTGGATGAGCAAGGCCGAATGACGCAGCAAGATCCCACAAAAGGACTGATTATTTTTCAGCATACGCAATCCAGTCAGTTTCCATTTGCCATTCAATCCGGTTTCTCTTATCCATCCACTTGGAATGCCTTTTGGCACGAGCGAAAATTTTATATCCTCTTGATTCTGTTTATGCAGGGATCATTTTCTCTCTGTTATTGGTGGCTTGCAAACCGTCCTAAAACATTAGACGCAGAGTTACAACGAGCCATTCTGCAGCATGAATTTATTCCCTATGCTCAGCCTATCGTCCACGCAGAAACTAAACAAGTAACCGGGATTGAGATCTTGATGCGCTGGCAACACCCGATCCAGGGGATCGTTAGGCCAGATCTGTTTATTCCTCAAGCGGAGGAATCTGGACTCATCATTCCGATGACGCAGTTATTATTTAAAGAAACGGCGCGACAGTTACGAGCATATAGAGATGTGTTGCCGAACGAATTTCATGTTGGGATCAATATTTCTCCGCAGCATTGTAAGAATGACGATCTTTTTACTGAATGTCAGAAATTTTATGACCTCGTTGATTGCGATAAAACCATACTGGTACTTGAGTTAACCGAGCGAGAGGTACTTGAGTTTTCTGATGCTACCGATGTTTTGTTCCGCAATATTAAGCAACTGGGTTGCAAAATTGCCATCGACGATTTTGGCACGGGGCACTCGAGTTTGATCAACTTGCAAAAAATCGACTTGGATTATTTAAAAATTGATCAGATTTTTATCAAAAATATCGGTGCAGATCCGGTCGCTGAACACTTAGTTGAAAGCACGATTGAACTTGCCAAACGTTTGTCTCTCAATCTTATTGCCGAAGGCGTTGAGTGCGAGGAGCAAGTTGAATATCTGCGAAATCACGATGTGAACTATCTGCAAGGATTTCTATTCGCTAAGCCAGTGCCTTTGTCTGAGTTCTTACAACAGCTTTAGCCATGTAGGCTTTGCTGTGGTCGATTGCTCAGAGCGACTACGCAACATGCTGAAACGCAATGCCCTGCGTTTTTTGCAAACTGGTCAGGGTAGCGATCACCTCATCCATCTCAAGCGGGAGGCCAAAGCGCTGCTTGAGGTTGAGCAGGAAGAAGATGTCTTCACACATCGCCTTTTCTGGTTCGTCACTGATTTTGGCAACGGGTGAGCGGTTACATTCCGCCATTTTGACCACCATGGAAAGCGCTTGATAGCGCTCACCTTGCGCATTTTGCCAATCGCCCATGTCATTGGCAAGGAAAGTACCAATGCCGAAGCTGATTTGCGCACGGCCGGCAAAGTACTCGCAGATATCCAGCGCGCGGGAAAAATCCAGGCCATCAGTAAAAATCAACGTTTTGCTCAACGGGTCAATACCAAGTGATTGATAGTGGCTGATGATTTTATCACCCCAAGTGAATGGGCAACCCGAGTCGTGCCTAACGCCAACATAAGCATGAGCTCTTTGTGGGTTGAAATCTTGCAAAAACGCATCAATACCAATCGTGTCGGTAAGTGCAATCCCCAAATGGCCAGAAAATGCCTCGAGCCATCTATCCAATGCCACGCGTTGTGAGTCCTGTACGTTGACGAGCGCTTGGTGAGCCATAAACCACTCATGCGCCACAGTACCAATTGGGGTGAGTGCAAATTCTTGGGCTAAATGGTAATTGCTTGTGCCGGTAAGTAGTTCAGGAACATGCGCGCGTAAGTAGTCCAACGTATCCCGTTGCACCTTGGCACTGAAACGCCGACGCGTGCCCATTTCAGAAAAACGGAAATTGCTGATGCGTCGCTGCTGCAGTTCATTCTTTAACTGGCTGATTTTATTCGTAAGCACTTGCTCAAACTGCGAGTAGGGGATGGTTTGCCAGTGGCGACGATTTCTCACTTCAGAGATGATGCTCATCACCAAGGTTTCGTACAAGATGGTTTCGTGCCATATCCCTTGGATAGCAACGCGCAGTTGGGATTGACCACTCTGGCTGGGTACTGTCTCAAGCACAACCTGTTGTTGCGGCACAAAACGAAAATGGCGCAGGTATTGGAGAAACTCGTTTGTTAAGTAAGGCGCTTGGTTTTTCAAGTATGTGATTTGTTCGGCTGTAAAGGTGAGCAGCGCCAGCTTTTCAATTTCTTGGCGAACTTCTTCAATCAAATCAGAGAGATCATCATCGGAGCGTACGATCAACTCATAACGTACCTGCGTTTCTGGGTAGAAGCGATACGCCGCTTGCATCATGTTGATTTTATACACATCGAGATCGAGAACGCTCTGAATGATCGGCGATTGAAAAAGTGCTGTGCTCATGAAATTCTCTCCACCCAAACTAGGTTAAGAACATCTTGTTTGTAAGTATGGCAGAACTCTAATCAACTCACCTTGGTTTGTCAAACTTTGTTATTAACTTGGAGTTGCCTTATTGACAAGGCTGCTGTAACGCTAAGTAGATAATGACCAGTGAGCGTAATCACTTTTTTGGTTACACGAGAATTGAGTGTGCTCGCAGTTAATAACAAAACGTTACTTTCATATTGACCTCAAACACCACCACCAGTAAGGTATTGGCAGAACAAGGCTTTGAGAGACGTCGAATGATAGTCACCATTGATATGATTTGTCTGAAATTGGGCGAAAATGGCTTAGAAGTGTTGCTGATTAAGCGCAACAATCCTGAGCGGCCTCAATTTGGTATGTGGTCGATTCCCGGTGGGTTTGTTTTTGAGCACGATTTGAGCGCGCAGAGCGGACAGGCCGCGGATGCGGATTTTGATTCAGCGAGAAGACGCATCTGCCGACAGAAAATTCACACTTACCCCCATTACATTAGTGAACCGATGGTGGACGGAAACCCAAAACGTGATCCAGAAGGGTGGAGTGTGACAATTGCCCATTACGCGCTGCTCAATAAAACTAATGTCGAACAGATAGATAATTGTGGCTTGTGCGACAAACAATTGGGTTGGTTTGCGCTCGAGCGGATTTTAAACGGTGAAGTGGCGTTGGCCTTTGACCATGCCGATTTGATTAAGCTGGCATGGACAAAACTCAGAGCAGCGATTGAATACACTTCGGTGGTGCTGTTTGCTTTGGAGAAAGAGTTTCTCGTCTCTGACATCATTTCTGCGTATGCCCAGTTTGGTGTGGAGGTCAATCGCATGACCATTAAGCGGCGCCTTATCGATACGGGAGTCATTGAAAGTGCCAATAAGATAGCCGCCAGTAGTAGAGGCAAAGGTGGCAAACCAGCCCAAGTTTATAGTTTGGCAGATAAACACGTGACCTATTTTCAAACTTGTCTACGTTAGACCAACGAGGAGAATCACCATGATTCGTATTAACAGAGCAACGACAGCCGCATTAGATGTGGACCCGCAAAAGGGGTTTAGCGAGTTATGTCCGTCGGAGTTGCCCGTCGCTGGGGCGCTAGAGATTGTTGATGAGCTGACACGCAACCATCAAAAAGCGAAACTGAAGCTCGTTTCGCGTGATATGCACCCTCCGGGCGCAGCGTGGGAAGCAAAAACGCCCGCCAACATGCTTGAGCCAGTGGGCTTGCCGGAAGTGGACATCAAATGGAACCCGCATTGTGTGGTTGGCACGCCGGGTGTCGAGCTGCTTCCGGGGCTTCCTGCGGTGCGCGAATACGACTTCCAGATCAACAAAGGTATCGATCCAGATGCGCATCCGTATGGCGCGTTTTATCACGATCAGGCCGAAAAATTATCCACGGGTGGTATTGAGTTTTTGCGCGCCAATCAAATTGATACGGTGATCGTTGGTGGTTTAGCGCTCGACTTTTGTGTAAAAAAATCGATTGAACAATTGATTGCAGCGGGCTTTCGCGTTGTGTTGAACTTAGCCGCCACTAAAGCTGTCTTTGCTGAATCGGCCCCCTCGGTGATTGAACAGTTGTGTGCTTTGGGTGTGACTTGTGTTCAAGATGCAGAGCAAATTGAACTGCTCTGAAGCCAGTGATTTTGACATAAATCACTGGGAGGTGGGGTGATGATGTGCATTAGGTTGCTAACACAAGCTACTGATTAAGTAAGAAGTTTTTCCTTGGTGAACAAAAAACAATCCATTGATATCGAAAATATCAAATAGATTTATTTGCTGATAAGTTCTACTTTATTGGTGAAAACATCTTTATGAGTGAATGCTTTATTAGTTTTTTTGTTGTAATCCTTCAAAAACCAACCTAAAACTGTGGGATTTTTCGTAGCACGGCGAGATTTAGATCAAATAAAAAGTTGGCGTAAATCAGAAGCTTGGCATACACTTTCCGATGTAAGCCCGATATGTTGTTGATTGGTAGGGCAAATTGGTTTGGCGCTACCTACGGTGTAGCAAGGTTTAACATAGCTTTGAGGAAAGTTTTTATGGCGCTCACAAAAGCCGATTTGGCAGAGAACCTGTTTGAGAAACTTGGATTCAGTAAACGGGACGCCAAGGAAACGGTTGAGGTGTTTTTTGAAGAGATTCGTAAAGCACTAGAAAACGGCGAGCAGGTGAAACTATCAGGTTTTGGTAATTTTGACTTACGTGATAAGAATGAAAGACCTGGCCGCAACCCGAAAACAGGCGAAGACATTCCAATCACAGCCAGACGTGTTGTTACATTCCGTCCAGGGCAAAAATTGAAAGCCAGAGTTGAGAATATAAAGCCTTAATCGATTTTCAAATACAAAGACCACGCAATGTGTGGTCTTTGTCTATTTAAGTTGGCCATTTCACCCAGTGTTTTACGCCGCTTCTAGATGTGTCGTCAAATAAGGTTGCCAAGCCTGTTGGTAAAGGTCTTTCGATTGGTTTCTCAGTTGTTTGATTGCGGCCAGCTCCATTTCATTTAAGTCGCGCTGAGCTGCCGAAGCTTGGCGCTCTATGGTTTGGATCTGCTCATACAGATCGTGCTCTGGGCCACTTTTCACATCCGCAATCGCTTTTAAGTGCAGTTGCACTTCGGCCACTAGGTTGGTTTTTGGCAAACGCACCAACAGGTTCAAATCACGGTAGCCTGACTCGGCTGGCGTCTTGAAGCGGTTTTTCACTTTCACAACGCGAGTTTCTCGTGATAACACCTCGTAAACACTCACTAAGCTAGCTACGTCATTGGCTACAATTGTTGCGCGAGCCAAGTCTGTGATTCGACTTGCATCTCCGTTCAACTCTAACGCAATTTTCTCTTTAGCACGTTGCGCCGATTTTACTCCGGCGAAGTAGGGGTGAGTATCGGTCAGCAGGGCTGTACTTTTGACAATGGTTTCCAACTCAAGCTGGGCTTGGTGCGCTTTACTATAAAGAATATCGAAGTCGCTATAGGGTTGAGTCGGTTGGGTGTGAGTTGATTGAATACCGTATAAACCACTCAGGCTGTGACGGAAAAGTTTAGAAGAGACTTGACCTTGGCTGTTGGCACGCGGCTCTTCTTGATTTGATGGAGCATTGGGAATAGCCGCAAATGCGGGGGCACGGCTCAGTAATAAAAGCATCAATGCGGTAGTACGAAGAAGCAAGCTCATTCACTCTCCTTAACTTGTTTGTCCTAGTAAACGGTGTAACTAAAGGCTAAAACACAAATCAAGCTATCTAATTAATTGGGGTGTGATGACGAAAAACAAGACCTAAGAGTCAATACCTTGTGTAACTGTGTTGCAAATCACGTTGTTATGGTTACTGACCTCGATGTCGTCGTTTCTGTTCAGTAGCCAATTTAACGTTGTTCGATTAACACAAGGTGAATGGCCTAACATTTTTCTGTTTTCAGCGCTTCTTTTTGGTTAGGCTAGGGCGAAAGTCACTTTAAAAGAAAGATAATATGAGAGATCCAGAGTTTTGGCACGGCAAATGGGCCGCTAATCATATCGGTTTCCACCTAGAAGACGTTAATCCGTTGCTGGTGCGTTTTTGGCAGGAAACAAAGCCTAAGCGCAGTGATCAGGTACTTGTTCCACTGTGTGGTAAATCGGAAGATTTAGCTTGGCTGGCGACAAAACATGACCAAGTCGAAGGCGCGGAGCTCAGCCACATTGCCGTTCGGGCGTTTTTTGCAGAGCACTTTTACACCCCGACGGTGACCACACTGTCAGGCCAGCATGAGCTGTATCAGTTTGATGAACTCGCCATTTATGCTGGTGATTTCTTCACGGCGCCGCTTTCCAAAGCCGATATCGTCTACGATCGCGCAGCCCTGATTGCGCTGCCCCAAGAGATGCGGCTTGAATACGTGCAGCGAGTGCGTTCGCTATTAAACCCGGGTGGGCGGATTTTGTTGATCACCTTGGATTATCCGCAAGAAGAGATGTCAGGACCGCCTTTTAGCGTTGCACAAAGCGAAGTAGAGCGTCTTTTCGCGGGTATGAAGGTGACACATCTGTTTGACGACATTGCCGATGAACGTCATCCGAAAATTGCGCAAAAAGGGTTAAGCCGTTTTGCTGAGCATGTTTACTTGATTGAAGCTACTGCCTAATTGAGTCGAAAGCAAAAAGGGTTGGCGAAATGCCAACCCTTTTCATTCGTGCAAATGGTATCGCTTGAAACGGTCTTAGTTTAGTAAATCACTTTCACTTTTTTCGCGCTGTCTATTGCGCCTTGAATCGCTTTTTCTAAACTTTGGCGACGAGTGAGGGCAACCCCAAGGCGACGACGCCCGTCGATATCCGGCTTGGCAAACAAACGCAACTGTGTTTGCGGCGCTTCCAGTGCATCGGCAATCCCATCGAAACGGATATTGTCTGATTTGCCGTTGCCAAGTACCACCGCTGATGCGGAAGGACCGTACTGGACGATTTTGCCAATCGGCATTCCTGTAAAGGCGCGTACGTGCAGGGCAAATTCCGACATTTCCTGAGAAATCATGGTCACCATGCCAGTATCGTGAGGGCGAGGTGACACTTCATTGAAGATCACTTTGTCGCCTTTGACAAACAGCTCAACACCAAAAATACCGTAGCCACCCAAGGCGTTGACGACTTCTTCAGCGGCGTACTCTGCGGCTTTAAGCGCGTTTTCTGACATGGCTTGTGGCTGCCAAGATTCGCGGTAGTCGCCATCTTCTTGGCGATGACCAATCGGCGCACAGAAGTGCACACCATCAGCGGCTCTTACCGTCAATAAAGTGATTTCATAATCAAAATCGATAAACCCTTCGACAATCACACGCCCTGCGCCAGTGCGGCCGCCTTCTTGTGCGTATTGCCAAGCCTTCTCAATATCTTGCGCAGATTTGATTACGCTCTGCCCTTTGCCAGAAGAGCTCATCACGGGCTTAACCACGCACGGGATGTTGACCGCTTCAACCGCAGCGACAAACTCTTCGTAGTTATCAGCAAAACGATACGGTGAGGTGACTAGCCCTAATTCTTCAGCCGCTAAGCGGCGAATGCCTTCGCGGTTCATGGTGAGTTTGGCGGCTTTGGCAGAAGGCACCACGTTTAAGCCTTGTTCCTCTAGCTCTACCAGTTTATCGGTAGCAATAGCTTCAATTTCTGGTACGACGAAGGCGGGCTTTTCCGCTTTAATGATTTTTTCCAGTTCGTCGCCATCGAGCATATTAAGCACATAGCTGCGATGGGCCACTTGCATGGCGGGAGCATCTGCATAGCGGTCGCAGGCGATCACTTCCAGACCCAAGCGTTGACACTCAATCGCCACTTCTTTGCCGAGCTCGCCTGAACCCAGCAGTAGTACACGAGTTGCTCCTTCACGGGTAGCTGTACCGAACATAGTTTGTTTTTCCTTAGAGAGTGAGAGCAGTAAGATAATCAGCGAGGGATGATACCCAAATTCACTGCCAAAGCAAACGTTTGCTGGTGCGGGCAAAAGAAAGCCCTGTGTAAAACAGGGCAAACGGAAATGGATTAGATATTGAGGTAAGTCACCGGAATATCAGGGTTGATTACTTCAAGAGTAGATTGGGTGCACGCAAGGTGGCTGATTTTGCCTTTGTGGCTCTCGACCAAAGCCGCCGACTGGATGTTGTCGAAGCGTTCACCATCAAGCAGCAGTTGCATCAAGGCCACTTGCAGCGGTGGGAGGCTAGGATTGAAAGCGGCGTTTTCCGCATAAGCACCCAGATAGGTTTTGCCGCTACGCACTTGCAGAGCGACACCGCTCAAGTTGTGTGTGTAGGGCGCATGGCTTCGATTCATCGCCGAGATGGCCGCTTTGAGCAGCTCGTCACTCTCGTCAGTGGAAAAACCGTGATCGACTTTCGTCATCAAGCCGGACTCAATGCCAAGGTCTGCCGGGCCAAAAGAATCGGGCAGGTAGTCGTGCAGTACTTTCTCGTCGCGCTGAGGTAGCTGAATTTTCAGCACTTTCGCCGTAGAGAGCTCATTCATAAACTGGCGGCAGTGTCCACAAGGGCTGAAGTTAATGGTGATGTCAGCAATGCCTTCTTCGCCTTTCATCCACGCATGGCTGATCGCCGCTTGTTCGGCGTGGACGGTTTGGCCCAGTTGTACGCCATTAAATTCCATGTTCGCGCCAAAATAGAGCTTTCCGGATAGACCGCGAACAATCGCGCCAACATAGAACTCTGAAATAGGGGCGTAAGAATAAGCCGCAGCGAAAGGCAACAGCGCGACACGCAGTTCGTTGTCTGCCAGTCCTGTCTTTTCCAATAGTTCATCGAACTGCTGTTTGGAAAGGGTCGCGTCAAAATGGTCGTCTGAAACGATAGGTGCAAGGTATTGAGAAATTGATGCCGGTGCGCTTGCTAGCGCTTGTTCAATACGACTCTTCATGATGAATCCTTGTTATTGCATGGAAGGATATTCTATGCGAACGACAAAAACCTACAGTGATACATCTCACATTTAAGGGTGCAACGAATTTGCACGTTGCATAGTTAGAGTGAGCTCACACATGTATTCGATTGCATTGAAAATAACTGTTAACGAGGTCGCAGTTTTTCCCAATGCGATTTTTATCTTTCAAAGTCTACAGTTAACACCAATATTGCCATTTTAGCGAGTGATTGACGGTTTAAGATCAACAGGTGCAGGCCCGAGAGTGGGCCTGACCATTAGTGATATGCCCAAATGGCTAAAGCGAAGAAGCAGGGTGCGAGAATCGAGGTAATCACGCCGCACAGGACCAGAGCAAGTGAAGAAAATGCGGCATCTCCAGGCTGCTTCTCCGCGCAGGTCGCGGTACCGAGTGCGTGTGACACCGTGCCCATGGTTAAACCACGTGCAATCGGGTGTTTTATGCCAATGAGATTGTAAATAGGATAGGCGAGAATCGCGCCAAATAAGCCAACCAGCAGCACGAGAATGGCAGCAACCGCCGCTTCGCCGCCCAACTGACTGGAAATTTCCATCGCTATCGGTGTGGTGACTGATTTCCCCAGCAAACTGGCGATTAGCGTGATGTCGGCGTGAAACAGCACAGCAATAGCGGTCGCGGTCATCATCGACATCACACTGCCGATCAGGCAAGCGAAAGTGATGATGCGCCAATTGGCTTTGATTTGCGGCAACTGCTCGTAAAGCGGATAAGCCAGTGCTACCACTGCGGGTTGCAGCATGTAACTGATCCACTGGTTGTCGGCGTAATAGCGTTCAAACGGGATTTTCAGATAAGTAAGCAGCGGGATCAAAATACCGATGCTGATCAGCAAAGGGTTCGCCAACGGCTTGTTGATTTTTATCGCCAGCCAGCGGGCAAAGAAAAACACCAGGAGAGTAACCAGTAACCACATATCAGCTCTCCTTATGCAAAACGCGATCAAGTAGCCAAGAGAGGCTGACTAAAACGATCAAGGTGCCACCAATCGCACTGGCTAAAATGGGTAGCGCGTTGGCGAGTAACAGATCGAAATGCTCCATTAAACCCACGCTGATTGGCACGAAAAGTAAAATCATGTAGCGGATCAACAAACTTGCGCCCGGCTTGACCCACTCGACTTTGACCAGCCCACTCGCCATGGCGAGAAACAGCACCAGCATGCCAATCACGCTGGCAGGAATGGAGGTTTCTAGCCAGTGGGAAATCGCCATGCCGATGTTGAGCGAAAGAAAAATAAGGCCAAATGACAACATCAGGTCAAGTAGGGTTTTCAAAGAGAATTTCATCTTGAGTAGAAACACACTGCTAAGTCAACGCCGTATGGCGCTCGATAATTATGAGATCAAGCTCTCAGTATAGCGGTAAACCGATTTCAATATCGCTATTTTCTTTTCATCGCTTTCGTGCTCATGCACCAAGTTTTCCAAATTGAGCATGTACTCTTCAATACGACTTTCGAAGTACTCTCGGCAATGGTTGGCCCAGCGACGTTGTTCGCTCTCATTCAATGTCCACGGATAGTTACGCGCACGATAACGAAACAGCAGCGGATCAATGCGCTTGTCGTTAAAGGTGATGTCGAGCGCAGCGAGGTTGTTTGGCTCGGTTTGACGAATAATATCCATCGCGGCGCGATCGGCTGGTGAGAAGAAACCGTCGTACAACTTACTGTCGACATCATCACTATCGGCAAACTCGCGTTCAATGGAAAAAAGTTGCACCAATTTTTCCCGCACTTCTGGGTGTTGACGTATCTGCGCTAAGTTGGCCAAACACTGCTCGCGGTCAATACCAATATTCGCCGCATTTTCTGCTGTCAGCGTTTTCGCAGGAGCCAAAATGGGACATTTATTGAGATGCACCAATTTCACTGGTACTGGCAGCAGCTCGTCAAGATCTTCTCGCTTGGTGTAAAGGCGTTCGTGTAACTGCTCGGCGCTTAGCTCAAACAGCGGCTGTGGATCTTTCGCCAAATCGATCACGATCACAGCGTTGTTATTGGTCGGATGCCAAGCCAAAGGCACCACCCAACTGGTGTACTGACATTCACGGCCAAGCATGCCGGATACGTGCATCAAGGGGGTCATGTTGACGATATCAATCAGCGCATTCAGCTTACGTTTATGGCGCATGTTGAAAAAGTAATCAAACAGTTTCGGCTGGGCCGCTTTGAGCTTTTTGGCCATCTCAATCGTGGCAATAACGTCGGCCATCGCATCGTGCGCGTTGCTGTGTTCGATGCCGTTGGCGACGGACAGATGCTCCAATTTGAAGCTGGTAAAGCCCTCATCATTTTCCGGCCAAGTAATGCCTTCTGGGCGAAGGGCGTGACAAGCGCGCATCACATCCAGCAGATCCCAACGCGAGTTGCCGTTTTGCCAACTCCACGCATAAGGATCAATGAAATTGCGATAACAGGTATAGCGAGTGACTTCGTCGTCAAAACGAATGCTGTTGTAGCCAAGGCTAGTGGTGTTGGGTTTTGACAGCTCTGCATGGATTTTGCTAATAAATTCGGGCTCAGACAGCCCCTCTTGCATCGCTTTTTGCGGGGTAATGCCGGTAATCAAGGCCGCTTCTGGCGCTGGAAGATAGTCGCTTGGCAATCGGCAGTAGATAACCAGCGGCTCGCCAATCACATTGAAATTTTCGTCGGTGCGTACCCCCGCAAACTGGGAAGGGCGGTCTTTAGCGGGGCTTACTCCCCAAGTTTCATAATCAAAAAAGAAGAATGTAGGCTGATTATCCTGGTGCATCCGGCGTACCATTGAGAGCTGCAAAAGGTGTATTAGACCATTGCACGCCAGCGCTGGCAACGACTTCGCAGGCGCTTAAGCGCAGAAAGGGCAAAGAGCATCAAACGGTCAGACACCCGACTCGCAGCGTAAAACCTAGCGAAACTGTGACAACAACTGTTCCATCTCAAGTTTATGCAAAATCTCTATTTTGCGATGAGGATGGCTGAAGGTGCGATAAAGCATTGCTTCGGCGACCGTGTCTGCGCTGACGGGTGTCCAGTTGTGTAGCCGGCCACGCAGCAAAGGGGTGATTGGTCGCATCAGGCATTGCAGCCATTTTTCGTCTTGGCGTTGCTGCTCTCGCGCTCCTAGCAAAGGGCCGGGCCGGGCCGGGCGATCACCATTTGTTCAAACTCCATCTGCATCAATGCATTTTCCATCTGTCCTTTGCACTTTAGATAGTGGAATGGAGAATGTGCATCCGCGCCCAAACTGGAGACGACGGCCAACTTGGACACGCCAAGCACCTTCATACTCTGCGCTACATGACAGACAAGTTCAAAGTCCACCTGTCGCAGTTTTGCTCGGCTGCCAGCTTCCTTTCGCGTGCTGCCCAAGCAGATAAACCCGATGGTGGGCCTTGGTAAACTTTCTTCCCAAGCGGTAATTTTGAGCTCAGGATCGAGCAGTAAATGTACCTTACCATTGCCTGTATGCTCGACCTGTGGCGGCCGGCGACTTAATGCGTAGACGGTGCTAATCGCGTCGTGCTGCAAAATGTGCTGAAGTAGCCTTGAGCCAACCAAGCCAGTCGCGCCAGCAATGATTACGCAGTGATTGTCCTGATTGATACTCATCGTTACTCCTAATTGATTCGCCGCTCATAGTGTTCAGCAAGTCGTCTTTACTATCATTAGCTTAGCGCTAGCGATCCGCTGTCGCTAGAGGTTACACTAAGTCACTTCTTTTTCCCGTCAGTTTAAGACAGAGGACGTCATGTTAGATCAACAATTTGCCGCGCAAATTCAACACATTATCGATAACAAAACCAAGCCGCTTGGCGCTCTCGGTCAATTGGAGACAGTGGCGTTGCAACTGGCACTCATCCAAAGTCAGGGCCAAAGCCAAGCGGCGGTGGAGATTGAACTGCGTAAACCGCAAATGTTGCTGTTTGCTGGTGACCACGGCATCGCGGATGAAGGGGTGAGCATCGCGCCCAGCGCAGTGACACAGCAGATGGTGCTGAATTTTTTGGCTGGTGGTGCGGCGATCAACTGTTTTTGTCGCGGCAACGATATTGAACTGACGGTCATCGACTGTGGCATTTTGTATCCGGTGGAGCAGGCTGCACCCAATTTACTGTTACGTCGCTTGGGCGATCGAACGCACAATTTTGCCCAGCAAGCGGCGATGAGTCTTGAGCAAGTCGAACAAGGTTTAAGCAATGGCGCAGAGATTGTTAAGCAGCGCTGTATGCTCGGGGCGGATTTATTGATGTTTGGCGAGATGGGCATTGCCAATACCAGTTCGGCTGCGGCGCTGCTGAGCGCGCTCTCTGGACATGAAGTGGATCACTGTGTCGGTAAAGGGACTGGCATTTCTGCAGAGCAGTTGTCATTGAAGATCAAACTGGTCGCACAGGGCGTCGGTCGCTGTCATGAGTTGCCCGTCAAAGAAGTGCTGGCGCAAGTGGGCGGGTTTGAAATCGTCACTATGGTGGGGGCATTTTTGGCTGCAGAACAGCAGAAAACGCCCGTGCTGGTCGATGGCTTTATTGTTTCGGTAGCAGCTTATGTTGCTACGCTTTTGCAGCCAAACGTACGAGATTACTTGCTGTTTGCCCACCGCTCAGAAGAGCAGGGGCACCAAATCGTGCTGCAACTGTTGGACGCACAGCCGCTGATCGACCTCGGCTTGCGTTTGGGAGAAGGCACTGGCGCCGCGCTGGCGTACCCATTGGTCAAAGCGGCGGCACAGTTTTACAACCAGATGGCCAGTTTTGAAAGTGCAGGAGTCACAGTGTAAATGGCGTTTCTTCGTTACCAGTTCGAGCTGTTTTGTCTGGCGCTGAGTTTTTTCAGCCGTTTGCCAGTGCCCGCCAACACGCCGTATTCCCCTGAGCGAATGAATCAATCTGGGCGTTATTTTGCCTTGGTTGGTGCGCTGCTGGGTGGTTTGTGCGCGCTGTTTTACACCTTGGCCGCGCAACTTGTGCCGTTTCAGGTGGCTATCTTGTTGATGATGGCTTTCAGCTTATTGCTGACCGGCGCGTTTCATGAAGACGGACTCACCGACATGGCGGATGGCATTGGCGGCGGTATGACGGTAGAAAAGCGCCTCACCATCATGAAAGACAGTCGTATCGGCACTTACGGCAGTGCAACCTTGACCATGGCGCTGCTAGGTAAATTTGTCTTTCTCACCACATTAGCGCGCCAAGCGGATTTTGTCCTGATTCTCATCGTTGCTTATACCTTAAGCCGAGCGGTAGCGGCGTCGCTGATTTACGACATGCCTTACGTCAGTGATGCCGACCAGAGTAAGAGCAAACCGCTTGCCAGCGCGCAATCCTCGTTCGATCTGGCGGTATTGCTCTTTTGTGGTGTGATAGCGGCACTGACCTTGGGCATGGCGAAAGGATTGTTGCTGCTGCTGGTTGCTGCGCTATTTCGTATCGGCTTTAAGCGTTGGTTGATGGCGCGGCTTGGCGGCTTTACCGGTGATTGCCTTGGCGCTGCGCAGCAATTGATGGAGCTTGGGATCTACCTCGTGCTGATTGCGATGATCCATAACGGTTAAGGCGGCAAATGAAAGCATTAATACTCGGCGGGGCTCGCTCAGGGAAATCGTCTTACGCGGAAGCACTGGTGCGAAATTGGTGTGAACAAAGCGCTGGCACGCTTCACTATCTGGCCACGGCGGTGCCGTTTGATAACGAAATGAGCGAACGGATTGCGCATCACAAAGCGCAGCGTGGCAACGGTTGGCAAGAGCACGAAGCGCCGCTGTTGCTAGCAGAGTATCTGGCAAGGTTCGAAGCGCAAGATGTGGTGCTGATTGATTGTCTGACGGTGTGGCTCAATAACTGGCTGTTTGAACTGGCAGAACAGGCGGATAACGCGCAGCTCGAAGAAAAAGTGGCTCAGCTTTGCCAAGCGTTAATCGCTTGTCCGGCAAGCGTGGTACTGGTGTCCAATGAAGTGGGGTTGGGCGTGGTGCCAATGGGTAAAGTGAGCCGCCTGTTTGTTGATAATGCCGGGCGAATGAACCAGCGGCTAGCGCAAATCTGCCAGCAAGTAACACTGGTCGCTGCCGGATTGCCACTGGACTTGAAGAAGGCTGAATGGCATGTCTAGCAAAGAGATTTATCTGCTTCGTCACGGAAAAACCACTGCGCCGCCGGGCCTTTACGGTGCCAGCGATGCAAAAGTAGACCCCAAGATGCAACACGCGATAGCGAGTGCCTTGTGCGAGCAGCTAACGCAAGAGCAAATCGTTCCGCTCACTCGGATTGTCACTTCTCCGCTGAGCCGTTGCCGAGTGTTGGCTGAGCAGGTCGGCAGTTTGCTCGGCACACCGCTGGTGGTTGACGATGGCTGGCGAGAAATGGCCTTTGGCGAACTCGACGGACGGCCATTTACGCAGCAAGATTACCCGTGGCCTTTGCTCAACGCCTTTTCGCGTGACCCTGCCCACACTGAGTTGCCCGGTGGAGAGCGTCTGGCTGATTTTCAACACAGAGTGATTCATGCTTGGGCGCAGATCGCCACTTCACAAGCTGATAAAGTGTTAATCGTCACTCACGGTGGCGTCATTCGCCTTATTCTCGCCCACCTTTTGGGTGTAGACTGGCGAAATCCTCATTGGTATCAACGTTTAACCATTGAAAACGCAAGCCTGACGCACATCAACTTGTTTACCGATAGCGACGGGGAATCTTACCCTACGGTGAAAAGCATTGCGCTGCCGCTGCGACTCAGGGACGAACAGACGAAGCAAAATTGGTAATAAAAACAGATTTAATTAAGGAAAACAGCATGACAGCGCCAAGTTGGGATCTCACTATCGCCTACGCCGATCTAAACGATGAACGTATCGAACAAGATATTGAGCTGATCGAGCAATGCATTAAATTGCTCAAAACTCAAGCTTCGCAGAAAGAAGTGGTCAGCGTAATGCAAAACGCCATCGTCACTAAAGAAGCGGCAGGCCGTTTACTTTCAACCATTTATACCTTTGCCAACTGTCACACTTCAGTCGATGTGACCCATGCCGAAGCGAAAGCACTGGTAGGCCGTATGGCCAAACTCAGTTCAGAAATGGATCAAGCGTTTAGTCCGTACGAGTTGGCCCTAATGCACGCCGATGACGATTTCATTGTCAATGTTTTAGAAAGTGATAATCCAGATGTCGCTTCACAGGCGTTCGCGATTGCGCAGTTGCGTAAGTTGGCGGATCAAAGCTTGAGTGTGGAACAAGAGCAACTGCTGTCGGCAATGGCTGTGGATGGCCGTGACGGTTGGGGACGTTTATACGACAACCTGACAGGAACGCTGAAAGTAAATCTTAAACTGCCCGACGGCCAAGAGCAGACCCTCGGCTTTTCTCAAGCCGCGGCGATTTTATACGGCTCGGACTTCGCGCGTCAGGAGAGCGCGTGGCGCGGTATTCAACAAGCGATGGCGACGCATCGCGAAACCTTTGCCGCGATCTTAAATGCGCTTTCCGGTTGGCGTTTAACCGAATATCAAAAACGCTCTCACCAGCGCGATATTCACTTCCTTGAACCCAGCTTGTACAGCAGTCGTATTCAGCCGCAGACGTTGGATACCATGATCTCGGTGACCAGAAAAAATCGCCACGTGGGGCAAAAAGCAGGCGTTTTAATGGCGAAGGTGCATGGTTTAAACGAGATGAAGCCATGGAATCATCTCGCCGCCATGCCTGCTTTTTCGGGACACGCCAAGGTCTATAGTTTTGCAGAAGCGATTGAGGTGATCCGCGCGGCGTTCGCTCAAGTCGACCCTGAGATGGCGACGTTTGTTGACATGATGGTTGAAAATGGCTGGATTGATGCCGCTCCCGGCGACAACAAACGCTTGGGCGCTTATTGCACCAAACTTGCGGCGACCCAAACGCCTTTAGTGTTTATGACGTGGGCAGGTAGCCGCTCTGATCTGATGACATTGGCGCATGAACTCGGCCACGCGTTCCATAATTGGGTGATGCGAGATATGCCCTTGTGTCAAACCCGTTACCCAATGACCTTGGCCGAGACTGCGTCGATTTTTGCTGAAAATATTGTGCAGGACTACTTGATTGCCAAAGCGCAAAGCGACGAAGAGAAGTTGGAAATGCTGTGGGAAGAACTCTCGTCTGCATTAGCGCTGATGATCAACATTCCGGTGCGCTATGAGTTTGAAAAAGCCTTTTATCAGCAGCGCCGTGAGGGCGAGCTATCGGCCGATGAGCTGTGTGCGCTGATGAGCAGCACTTGGCAAGAATGGTATGGCGAAGCGATGTCAGAGCCCGATCCCTATTTCTGGGCCAGTAAGTTGCATTTCTCGATTTCTGATATCAGTTTTTACAACTACCCGTATCTGTTTGGTTACTTGTTCTCCAAAGGCATTTACGCCCAGCGCAGTGAAAAAGGCGAGCAGTTCTATCAAGACTATGTCTCGCTGCTGCGTGATACGGGCTCAATGATGGCGGAAGCTGTGGTGTTTCAGCATTTGGCGATGGATTTAACTCAAGACGAGTTCTGGCAAAAGAGTATTGATCTAATCAGCACCAAAGTGGATGAGTTCGAGCGTTTACTGGCAAAAGTGTCGCAGTAAGATAACTTGATCCAGCTATAACGAAAATGGTTAGGGATGTGATAGAGTTCGCTCCCTAACATATTGTTATTGTTCAATAAGTAAGCTTTTTGCAAGTTGCATATAAAAAGAAAGTATGATTTGCCTGTTTTGCACCCATTTTATTGATTCGTCTTCATAAGTGGGATCCTAGCAACATAAATCATCAAAACATTTTATTAACATACCGCCGTGCAATTAAGGAGTAACGCATGACGAATTCTCTGTTTCGCCAATCGTTTTTGTTAGACACCCTAGATATGCAGCAGGCCGTTGATGCGCAGACAACGACGCTGCCAAGTGGGGTGCAACTTAAGCTGCATCAGCGCGGTGTGTTAGAAGTCATCCCGGCCAGTTACACCGCCAGCAGCAAAAATATGATTATTTCGACTGGTATCCACGGTGATGAAACGGCGCCGATGGAGTTGGTCGACAAGATCGTTCGTGACATTGAAACGGGATTTCAAGCGGTCAAAGCACGTTGCTTGTTTATCATTGCCCACCCAGAAGCCACCAATGCCCATACGCGATTTCTTGAAGAGAACCTCAATCGCTTGTTTGATGATAAAGATCACCCGATGAGCAAAGAGTTGGTGATTGCCGATACGCTGAAAATCTTGGTGAAAGACTTTTTTGCGGATACGGACGAAGAGACGCGTTGGCATCTTGATTTGCACTGTGCGATCCGCGGTTCGAAACACTATTCGTTCGCCATCAGCCCGAAAACCCGCCATCCGACGCGCTCCAGAGCGCTGGTGGATTTTGTCAACCACAGCCATGTAGAAGCGCTGCTGCTGTCCAATTCGCCATCCAGTACCTTTAGCTGGTTCAGCGCGGAAAACTACTCAGCGCAAGCGTTGACCATGGAACTGGGTCGTGTGGCGCGCATCGGTGACAACGATCTAAGTCGCTTTACTGCACTCGACATTACTCTGCGCGATCTGGTTGCTGACATGACACCTGAACATTTGCCAAAACCGGCAGTGACTTACCGCGTCAGCCGCACGATTGTGCGTTTACATGAAGATTTTGCCTTTAGATTTGATGACGATGTGGAAAACTTCACTTCGTTTATGCACGGCGAAGTGTTTGGTCATGATGGTGACAAGCCACTGATGGCGAAAAATGACAATGAAGCCATTGTCTTCCCTAACCGCAAAGTGGCGATTGGACAACGTGCAGCGCTGATGGTGTGTGAAGTGAAAACACGCTTTGAAGATGGGCAGCTGGTTTACGATTAATCCGCTCGCCACACACGCAGAAGGTTTATTTTTGAAAGGCTTAACGTTACAGTTAGGCCTTTATTATTTTGCGCCGCATTTGGCCTGATTATCATGGAATTTCACCAGCTTATTGACCACAAACAGCAGCGCTGGCAAAAAACGCTTATCTTGGTTGCCTTGCTTCTGCTTCTCCTTTCGGCCATCTATCTGATGGTGGGTGAAGTTTTCCTCTCGCCATTCACTTCACTTTCCAGTTTCGAGCTAAAACTGCTGGTGGATTTACGCCTGCCAAGACTCATAGCGGCGCTGGCAATTGGTGCAGCGCTGGCGGTTAGTGGCGCGACCTTACAAGTGCTGCTGGGTAATGTGTTGGCCGAGCCCGGCGTGCTGGGCATCTCGGGCGGAGCCAGTTTGGCGATGGTGATCGCGATGTTTTTTCTCCCCGCTATGCCAACACCAAGCGTGTTCATGATTTCAGCCATTTTAGGCGCACTGGTTTTTACCTTATTGCTGGTCGGCATGGCGAGGGCGATGCTTCTTTCTACTTCGAGAATGTTATTGGTTGGGGTGGCGCTTGGCATTCTCTCTGGCGCAGCCGTTACGTGGGCGTTCTACTTCAGCGATGACTTGAGCCTAAGGCAACTGATGTACTGGTTGATGGGTAGCATCGGCGGTGCCAGTTGGCATCATCATCTGGTGACTTTAGTGCTTTTGCCTGTGCTGCTCTGGCTCTGTTTACAGGGCAAAGTGCTCGACAAACTGATGCTGGGCGAAACGCACGCTGCGCAGCTTGGACTGGATGTGCACAAAATCCGTTGGCAACTGATTCTGGCGGTGTCGGTATTGATCGGCTGCGCCGTGGCGCTTGGAGGCATCATCAGTTTTGTTGGTCTAGTGGTGCCGCACCTTTTGCGTTTGGCATTTGGTAGTGAAAACCGCTTCTTGCTGCCGTTATCCGCCTTGGCTGGGGCTGCTTTGCTGGTTTTCTCAGACATTGGGGCGCGCACTTTGCTCGATTCGGCCGAGCTGCCGCTGGGTGTGCTGACCACCACCATTGGCGCTCCAGTTTTCATCTGGATGCTGCTAAGGAGCCAAGATGCAAGTTAATCACATCGGCGTCGGCCATCGGCTTCTCCCGCTCTCATTTCAATGCCAAACGGGTGAAAAAGTCTATCTGGTTGGGCCAAACGGCTCAGGCAAGAGCACCTTACTTTCTGCGTTATCTGGCGTTTTGAGTCGGCGTGATGGCGGCCAAGGCGAAGTGCAACTGGATACGGTGAGTTTACTGACGCTACCGCTGACCGAACAGGCGCGCTTTCGCGCCTATTTATCCCAGCAGGCCAAACCAGCGTTTCATATCGATGTCTATCAAATGTTGGCGCTCTCTTTACCCGCCGGGTGCAAACCCAGTGATAGCCATGTCAAGCAAGCTGTTGCGCAGCTCTGCGAATTATTGCAGCTTGAGGATAAACTGCATCGCCGCGTGCAGACGTTGTCGGGCGGCGAGTGGCAACGCGTGCGTTTGGCCGCTGTTTGTCTGCAAGTCTGGCGTGATCTCAACCCTTTTTCGCAGCTTTTGCTGCTGGATGAGCCAGCCGCGCCGCTGGATGTGGCGCAAGAGAAATGGCTCTATCAATTGATCGATGTCATCGCAGCGCAGGGCATTACGGTGGTGGTCGCCAATCACGATCTAAACCGAGTTTGCCAGCATGCCGATAAAGTCCTGCTGCTCAATCAGGGTGTGATGGAGGCTTATGGCACGCCAGAGCAGGTGATGACGGTTGAGCACCTGCAAAAGGTATTTCGCACCTCAGTGAAGAAAGTGATGGTGGACGATAACTCCTATTTGATTTTTACCTGAGCCTATCTGTTTTTCACCTAAGCATAGAGACGAAAAACCCGCGACTATGCGCGGGTTATTTAAGCAAAAAACTGAGCGGTGATTAGGCTGTCAACGCGCTGAGATCGGCTGGGCGGTAGTAAACCGATTTCAGCACTTTACCTTGGCGAATGGTTTTGCCTTCGCTGACAAAATCTTCGGCACACTTGGCAATCAAGTAATCGCCTTTTTGCACCGCCATCAGCTTCACGCCTTGTTCAGCGTAGAACTTTTCGGTGTCAGCGTATTCTTGCTCGTTGCGACACACTTTGCTCATGTTGCTTGAATGCACTTCATCCCAGCAAGGAATGAAATCAATGCCGCGGTTTTTTGCCACGTTAAGCAGCAGATCAATCAGGTAGCTGATGGCGAGATTGTCTTCAACCTCCGCTTGACCAAGATGCACCAATCTGCCCATCAACACATATACCGAATCGACGATGGCATCAGCCTGTTCTGTTTTATTATCTGCTTCGGCGAGCTCTGTCATCTCTTCAATGATCAACGAGGTATGCAGAGTGTCCGCTTTGTCGTCAAGGCTTTCAGGCGAAGCGACTGGCAAATCGAAGGTGCTGCGAAACTCGCGGATGTCGCGGTACAGGTGGTCAAAAATCTCTTGGGTCAGTTGAGACAAATACATGTGCTTTTCCATTGGTTTTTACTAAGCGCGAATGATACCAGAGCGAACCGGCAAGCTCTACCCTAGGCTCATGCTAGCGCGGGTTTCGTCTGCGTATTGGTAAAACCATCTACTTAGTGAAACCATATGCTTAGTTAAACTGTCTGCTTAGTTAAAGCATCTGCTTAATGAAAGCCACCGCTTACGAAAAGAGATACGGAAACAGTTGTTTACGCTGTTCTGGCGTTAACGCTGAAACACGCGCGATGTTGGTGTCCGGAATCGCTTCTGGATTGGGATAGTGACGCAGCACTTTCTCCATGCTCTCTTCACGGATCAGATGAAAAATCGGGTAAGGAGAGCGATTGGTGAGGTTTTCGTCATCTTCCGGTTGCGCGCCGCCGAAACAGTAATCGGGATGGAAGGTCGCCACTTGAAAAATTCCTTCCCAGTCTTGCTGTTTGATTAGCGCCTCCACCCAATCAATGAAAAAGTTGTAGTCCCAGAAATCTTCCAGTATGTTGGGCACCACCACCAGCGTAGTCTCCAACTCGCTCGGTTCGCTTTGATCCAATTCGAGTAACTGAGTGAGAATGTCTTGCAGCAGCGTTTCTTCGTTGTCAGCATCACTGACGTGAATTTTGATCTGTTGATTGCGTTGCGGCTTGGCAGCGAAAGGGCAGAGATTGAGGCCAATCACCACATCATCCAACCATTGGTTCACTTGCTGTTTGATTTCTTGAGTTGAGCGCTGTGTCATTGTCGTTATTGCTTTGGAAAAATGGGCGCCAAGTATAGCGATACCCGGCGCGAAAACCTACTTTTCTGATAGCGCTACTTTATCCTCTAGCATGGCGTATTTGGGCTTGCGCAGTTTCACGATAACGGCAATCAGCAATGCATACAGTACCAGCGCACCGTAAGTCACGCCCGGCCATTGCCAGTGCTGCCAGCAATAGAGCAGGAGAAATCCGCCCAGACTGCCGCCGACATAGTAATGCACCAGATACATCGCGGTAGCGGTGGCTTTGGCTTTGTGCGCTTTTTGTCCAACCCAACCATAGGCCAAGGTGTGGGTAAAAAAGGCACCAAAAGAGATCAGCACCAAGCCGAGCAGCATGGCAAACAGGTGCTCAATTGAGGCAATCAACATCCCGCTCAAACTGATCGCCGCGCCAGTTAACATCCCCGTTACCGGGTGAAAGTGCTGGTTCCATTTGCCCGTGTATTTTGAACTCACCGTGCCGCCGAGATAACAAAGGAAGATCAACGAGGCAAGACCGACGGGCAGATTATGCGGCTCGGAAACCAAGCGGAAGCCCATCACCGAGTAGAGATTGACGAACAAAGCGAAGTTGAGACCGCCAATCAGCATTGCCAGCCATACCCGAGTGTGACGCAAATGCTGAACGATGGTCTGGTTGTGCTGCCACAAAGTGTGCTTGCTGGCAGTGAAGTTTTTTTGCGCCGGAAGCAGCAAGCCCACGGCGAACACACCAAGCAAAGTAAACGCCAGCATCACTTGAATGGCGGTGGTGGTGCCAAACCAATCCGACATCAAACCGCCGCTGATCCGGCCGCTAATGCCACCCAGCGAGTTCGCCGCAATGTAGCCGCCAATGGCATGACCAAAAGCGCTTGGGCTGAGTTCTTCTGCCATGTACGCTACCGCAACGGCGGCAAACGCTGCGAGAGCAACACCCAGTAAGGCGCGGCAGGCAACGACAAACAGAAAGGAGTCACTAAAGAGCAGCGCGGCGCTGCACAGTGGAATGGCAAACAGGCCAGAGAGCATGACGCGGCGGCGGCCAATTTTTTCGGACAATACGGCCATCGGGACAAGGCTAAAAGAGAGGCCGAGTGTGGTGGCTGCAAAAATCCAGTTAACCTGCGTTTCTGAAACGGCGTATTCGAGTGCCAGTTTTGGCAGCATGGGTTGGAAAAGATACAGATTGCAGAACACCAAAAAAGAGCCCAGTGCGAGTGCAAAGGTAATATGTCGATACTGTTTGCTGCCAAGGTCGTACATCTCTAATCTCATCCACCTGTCGATTTGTGAGCACAGTATCAGTCGTCTTACGATAAACAAAATATATTAAAAATATGATAACGATATATTTTTGATCTTCATGGAATCGAAACAACTCAAACAATTCGTCGCGGTGGCAGAACATCGTAATTTCACGCGGGCTGCTGAGGCGTTGCACATTGCCCAGCCAGCGCTAAGTGTATCCATTAAACGTTTGGAGCAAAGTTTGGGCGTGACGCTGTTTAAGCGAGATGACAAACAGATCGCGCTGACTACAGAAGGGCAAACGCTCTATCAGCACGCCAAACGGGTTGTGCAGCAGTTGCATGACGCCGAACTCGCCATTAACGAGCTGAAGGGATTGGAAAAAGGAGAAGTGCGTCTTGGCGCGCCCAGCATGATGGGCAGCTATTTTTTTCCGGAGATATTGATGGCGTTCAAAAGCCATTATCCCAATCTCAAACTGACCTTGATAGAAGCGGGCACGCAGTCGATTCGGCGTATGTTGCTTGAAGGTGAACTCGATATTGGCGTGATCACAGAAAACGATCTGCCGGAGGATTTGGAAACCGACCACCTCTTTTCCAGCCAGATGATGGCGGTGGTTGCTAGCGAGCATCCCCTAGCGGAGCGCACATCGTTAAGTTTTGCGGAGTTTTTCCGCCACGAGTTGGTGATGTTTAAATCGGGCTATTTCCATCGAGATTTCCTCGACCATTTCAGTGCCCAGCATGGGATTGAAATGCAGTATTCGTTTGAAACCAACTTGTTGCCGCTGATCTTAAAAATCGTCAAACGGGAGTTTGCCATCACAGCATTGCTGGAACTGGTTACCGAACATGAAAGTGGCATCAAAGGAGTCCCTTTTGACCCGCCAGTGACGCTCAACTTGGCGCTCGCGTGGCGCCGCGGCGGCTATTTGTCGGTGGCGGATCGCACTTTTATCGAATTTATCAAGCAGTACGTTTAGCTTTTATACATGCGCTCAAAGTTGCTTGGGTTCCAGCCAATCATCAGACGATCACCGATTTTCAGCACCGGAACCGAGCGCGCACCAATCGCGTCGAGCTCTTTTCTGCCGCGCTGCATTTTGGCATTACACAAACGGTACTGGATGCCTTTGCTATCGAGATAGCGCTGTGCGTCTTTACAGTGAGGGCACTTGTCTTTGATGTAGAGGACAATTCGTTTCATGTTTTGCTACCGATGCAAGGAAAAAGGGGCGCAAGTGTAGCCAATTAATCGCGACGGGAAAAGAGCCAATGAGAAATGCGATGAATCAAGGCGTCGAGTCGGGTAAACTAGCGCGCTTTGTTTAGCGCTACGTTTCAGTGGCACGAGAAACCAAGGGTAGAGCAATCTTGCATCCGTCACTTCGTTATATTCAGGGATATCCCGCCCACATTGTTGAGCCAGTGAGCAAACTTATCGACACGGGCCGCTTAATCGGCTGGTTTGATCAGCGTTACCCAACGCGTCACGATATTCGCAGTGAAAAAGCGCTGTTTGATTACGCGATGGCGATAAAAAACCAGTTCATGAAGAAAACCGGACCGATCAGCAAGGTGGTTTACGACGCGAAGATCCATCTGATCAACAATGCGCTCGGGCTACACAGTGTGATTTCGCGTAACCACGGCGGCAAGCTAAAGTCGAAAAATGAGATCCGCATTGCCAGTGTTTTTAAAGACGCGCCCGAGCCGTTACTGCGTATGTTGGTGGTGCATGAGTTGGCCCACATCAAAGAGAAAGAACACGATAAGGCGTTCTACGCGCTCTGTTGCCACATGGAACCGAACTATCATCAACTGGAGCTCGATGCTCGTCTCTTTATGATTTATCTCGATCTCAAAGCTCAGGAAAAAAAACAGTCATGACCAACAAGCGCCAAACAGTTAGAGCCCAGAGTCAGCCCGCAGAGAAGCAGATACCCTCATCGGCCAGTGTCGATTTTGCTAAAGTCAGCCGCGCGGGGTTGCATCAGCGCAACCAACATCGCGGGCGATACGATTTCAAAACGTTGACCGCCGCCTTACCTGCGTTGGCTCCTTTTGTGCTGCACAATCCCAAAGGGGAGCAGAGCATCAACTTTGCTGATGCCAGCGCGGTGAAAATGCTCAATAAAGCGCTGCTGTGCGCCTATTACCAGATCCAACACTGGGATATTCCGCCCGGTTATTTATGCCCGCCCATCCCCGGACGCGCTGACTACATCCACCGTTTGGCTGAACTGCTAGAAAGTGAACATGGGGCTGGTGACTATCCGCACGGCAAAGTCAATGCGCTGGATATCGGTGTCGGCGCGAACGCCATCTATCCGATCATTGGCATTCACGAGTATGGTTGGCACTACACCGGCAGCGACATTGATCCGAAGTCCGTGCAGTCGGCACAGCTGATTGCCAAATCTAATCCGATGTTGACGGGTCAGTTCATTGTTAAGCAGCAAGATAATCCGCAATCCATCTTTCGCGGTGTGATTGCGCCGGGTGAACGTTACGATGTCACCACCTGCAATCCACCGTTTCACGCTTCGGCGCAAGAAGCGGCGATGGGCTCACAGCGTAAACTGAACAACCTCTCTGCTAACCGATTGAAAAAAGGTGTCAAGGCAAAAGCGGGCTCACAAAAATTGTCGCAAAACAACCCTATACTTAACTTCGGAGGTCAAAATTCTGAATTGTGGTGCGATGGTGGAGAATCCTCCTTTTTACGCCGCATGGCCAATGAAAGCCAAGGATTTGCCAGCCAAGTATTGTGGTTCAGTACGCTAGTCTCAAAAAATGACAATGTGAGACCTCTACGTAAACAGTTGGAAAAATTAGGTGTACGCAGTATTCGTGTCGTCGAGATGAGCCAAGGGCAAAAAGTGAGTCGTTTTGTCGCTTGGTCGTATATGGATCGGCAACAGCGAGGAGAGTGGGTTAAGTTGAAGTGACGTCAGTGTTTGGCTTTGCGTCATTGACCAGCGAAAACGAATAGGTTGCGTAACAGGAGGGCATGCGATGGATTTTGAAATTTATCTACCCTGTCAGCCAGATTGGCTGTGTGAAAGCTTCCTGAGCGTTTTTACTGTCCTGCTTTTGGTTGGATTGGTGGCGTTTATTCGAATTATCTATCGTGAGTACCGCACGATAAAACGCAAGAATCAGGTACGAAAACTGCGCGATACGCACCGCAAAGACAGGTATAAAATCCGCAATTCCACATCAAGACGTTAGTTTAAGCCGCCTGAGTGAATCTCAGGCGGTTTTGCATTAAATGGCGCTGAAGCTCTGCTTGGCCGTCAACTTTTCTAACTCCTGCTGATATCTTTTCACCAACGCTTGGTTCCCCGCCTTTTGTTCTAGCTCAATCAGCAGCTGCAGTGAGGGCGACTGTAAGCCGTAGCTTTGATGAAAGCGAATCAAACGCAGGCGAGCTTGCGTGTAGTTGCCTGCCTCGATTTCCAGCTTAGCGAGGTTGAGGATGGATTTGGGGCGGTGCGGATCGTAATCGATTGCTCGGGTGAAATAGGTTTGCGCTTTGGCTTTAAAACCCGCTTTTAAGGCGCAAAATGCCGCGTTTTCATAACTGGCTGGGATCAAATAATAGTAGGGCTGCGCAATCGCTTGGTTGAACAGTTTGTCTGCTTGCGCGTAGTCGCCCTGTTTGCATAAAAAAGTGCCGTAGTTGTTGAGTACATTGCCGTTTTTGGGGTGCTGGCGGGCCGCTTTTCGATAGAGATCTTGCGCTTTGCCATTTTCGCCGACCAGCTCGTAGTAGTGCGCCATGGAGAGCTGAGCGCGGTAGTAATCCGGTGCGTGGTTTAGCGCCTGTTGTAAGTTGTCGTAGGCTTTGACCATCGCGCCATTGTCGAGATAACCAAGCCCTAAAGCAATGCGAGATTCAGCCATATCAATCGGGTCGGCATTGTTGGCGACTTGCCCTTCAGTGATGGTGACGCAACCCGTCAGCAGGGCAAAACTCAGCAGTGGAATGAAGCGAAACATCTGATTCATCATGAATTTTCTTCGTGCGATGCAAAAGTTACCACGATGATAATTCCTCTGACCGCCATGCCTATCAAGCTGCGATTAAGATGCGAGTCACTTTGCATATTCGGCAAAAAGGCCACCTTGCGGTGGCCTGAGAAGAGAGAAGCAGAAGCTTCGGCTATTCGTCTTTGGTGAAGGCGTCTTCACTGAAATGGTCTAGATCGAATGGGGTTTGCTGGTAAACGCAGTAGTTGAGCCAGTTAGAAAAGAGTAAATGACCGTGGCTGCGCCAACTGGCGATCGGCGCATTATCCGGATTGTCATTCGGGTAGTAGTTGACCGGAATCGCCGGCTCCAGCCCTTCCGCGATATCGCGTACATACTCATTGTGTAAGGTGTGCAGATCATATTCTGGATGACCGGTCACAAACACATTGCGCTTGTCTTTGGTGCTGGCCAGATAGACGCCAGCTGTGTCTGAGGTGGCGAGAATGTCGAGATTGGTGTGCTCGGCCAAATATTCGGGCGAGAAATCGGCGTAGCGTGAATGCGGCGCTAAAAAGGTATCATCGAAACCTCGCAAAATCGCATGGTAAGGATGATGAATTTTGTGTTGATACACGCCCGAAAGTTTCTCTTTGCGGGTGCGTTTCGGCAGGTCATAGAGTAGCTTGAGGCCCGCTTGGGCCGCCCAACACACATACAAAGTGGAAGTGACATGAGATTTTGCCCACTCCATGATGGTCTGTAGATGTTCCCAATAGATCACATCTTCAAATTGCACCAGGCCGAGCGGCGCGCCAGTGATGATCAGGCCGTCGAAGTTACGGTTTTTAACCATCTCAAACTGGCGATAGAAATTATCCAAATGCTCCGTTGGGGTATTTTTACTCGGGCGGTCATCAATGCGCAGCAGTTCAACATTCACTTGCAACGGGCTGTTAGACAGCAGGCGAAGGAACTGGGTTTCAGTCTCAATTTTTTTTGGCATCAAATTGAGGATCAACACACGCAGAGGACGAATTTCCTGACTGGCCGCACGCGTTTCACTCATCACGAAGATATTTTCATTTCGCAATACATCAGCGGCGGGTAATTGATCTGGAATACGAATAGGCACAGCTTTCTCCCTAAGCTTATGGTTTTGGACGTCTATACATCTAAACCTATCCTATTTTTTTTGTGATGTCGACAGGGAAAATCAGCAACGTGTGGTTTGTTGTACAGGTATTGGCGTCAACACAGCAGTGAACAAAGGCGTACATTACTTAAGAGAGTGAAGACGTAACAAGGTATACCCCATTAAACTTACGATCTCTTGCTGGCAATTATGGCCAAAGTTCACCTCACATTTCTCTTGCAGCGCTTGATTGAACAGCGTGATGATGTCGCTGACTTGCTCATTGATTTGTAGTTGATAAGCGACTCGCCAGATATCACGGAATTCTTGCTGTTGGATTGCACTGACCCAACTGGCGCGAAACAGCTTGATATCGGCAGAGAAATCAAGGTATTCCAGTAAATGTTGCAGTAAACGGTCTTTGAGTTGCAACGGAATCTTAGTTTTCTTACCAAAGTGATGACAAATTCCCGTACGTGAAATTCCGGATTCTTCACTCAAACTGGTGTAAGACATGCGTTCAAACCCACCACTCAGTAATTGACGAAAGGCAGTGTCTAAGATGGTGTTGATCGTCTCTTGTGTCTCTTCTTTACTTCGTTTCATACCACTTCTTCCTGATTGATTTCAACGCATACTAGACCCTAAGCAAGGGGAACACCACGTGTGGCAAGGTTATTTAACCCATTACTGACAAACGTTCGCCTCACACCTCGACTTCTCTCTTGCAAGCTGATCGTTATAACAAGGTATTTACATTTGACGTGGTGGTGTACAGGAAACATGACAAGCTAACTGGTTGAAATCTAATGTTTGATGAAAAGACTGCGGCGAAGTATTTGTTCTAATTTTTGCTGTAACAATAAATTTACATATTTTGCGGTTTGGGTGGCCGAGCGGAGAAAGTTGCCTGTCTATTCCAATTCTTGTGCGTCTGATTCAAGTTAACGGAGTGTTAAAAAACAAACGAATAGTACAAGGAGAAAGTCATGGTAGACGCGATCAACCCTCTGGGCACAGACGGATTCGAGTTTGTGGAATATACAGCAGCCAATAATGAGGGCATTGAACAGTTGAAAGGATTGTTTGCTTCCCTTGGTTTTGCTGAAGTAGCAAAACATCGCTCTAAGCAAGCATGGCTGTATCGTCAAGGTGACATCAACTTCGTGGTCAATGCCCAACCTCATAGCCAAGCCGAAGAGTTCGCTCGTATTCACGGCCCGTCGGTGTGCGGCATGGCCTTTCGTGTCAAAGACGCCAACCACGCGCTTGAACACGCCCTCGCCAACGGCGCACAAAGATATCAAACCGAGATCGGCCCGATGGAGTTAAGCATTCCGGCGGTGTACGGCATTGGCGGCAGCTTGCTCTATTTTGTTGACCGTTATGGCAAACAGAGCATTTATGACGTCGACTTCCGATTTTATGATGATGCAGATGAGCGTTTGGCGAAAGCAGACGTAGGCTTGTACGAGATTGACCACCTGACCCATAACGTAAAACGCGGCAACATGGATACTTGGGCGGGCTTTTATGAGCGCATTGGCAATTTCCGTGAAATCCGCTATTTCGACATCGAAGGCAAACTCACGGGCCTTGTCAGCCGTGCGATGACCGCGCCTTGTGGCAAGATCCGTATTCCAATCAATGAGTCCTCTGACGATAAATCGCAAATCGAAGAATTTATTCGCGAATATAACGGTGAAGGCATTCAGCACATCGCCTTGACCACAGACGATATTTACGACACGGTCAAAACCCTGCGTGATCGCGGTATGGACTTTATGCCCACTCCAGACACTTACTATGAGAAGGTCAATGATCGCGTGGTTGGTCACAAAGAAGACGTCGACAAACTGCGTGAGCTGCGCATTTTGATTGACGGTGCGCCGACCAAAGATGGCATCTTGCTGCAAATATTTACCCAAACTGTTATCGGTCCTGTTTTCTTCGAGATCATTCAACGTAAAGGCAACGAAGGTTTTGGCGAAGGCAACTTCAAAGCGCTGTTTGAATCGATTGAAGAAGACCAAATCCGCCGTGGAGTATTGAGCGATGCATAAATGGATCTCCTTCCCTCATCGGGAGGGAGTGTGCTCTAAACAGGCACACGCCGACTTCCCGCAAGAGGCGATTTATGAACGTGAAGCAGGGCGCAGTGGCTTTTTTGGCCCTGCGGCCCATTTCCACCATCAGCATGCCCCGACAAGCTGGAGCGAATGGGAAGGGGAACTCAGGCCGAGAGCGTTTGATTTCACCCGTGTTGAACACACCGCACAGCATTCGCCGTGGCGTGTTCCTCATCTGCTGCACAATGCCCAGTGCAAAGTGCGCGTATGGAAAACTCAGGTGAAGATGGATTTTCTCGCGCGCAATGCCGATGGCGATGAGCTGCTGTTTATCCATCAAGGTAAAGCGGATCTCTATTGCGATTACGGCCATTTAGAGGTCGGCGAAGGCGATTACGTGTTGATCCCGCGCTCGACCAACTGGCGGTTAGAACCGTCTGAGCCGATGTTCATCCTGATGATTGAAAACAGCGATGCTGCCTACTCGTTGCCCGAGAAAGGGCTAGTGGGTAACCATGCCGTGTTTGACCCTGCGGTGCTGGAAGTGCCGGCGATCAACGACAAATTCAAAGCGCAATATGGCGAAGAGAGTACTCGTGTCGAGGTCAAACGCCATGAGCGTGTCAGTGTCATCACTTATCCATTTAATCCACTCGATGCGATTGGCTGGCACGGTGATTTGTCGGTGGTGAAACTCAACTGGCGCGATATTCGTCCACTGATGTCGCACCGCTACCACTTGCCACCTTCGGCGCACACGACGTTTGTCGGTAACGGCTTTGTTGTTTGTACCTTTGTTCCTCGTCCGATTGAGAGCGATCCGGGCGCGCTGAAAGTGCCGTTTTATCACAACAATGACGACTACGATGAAGTGCTGTTCTATCACGCGGGTGATTTCTTCAGCCGTGACAACATTGAAGCGGGGATGGTGACGTTCCATCCCGCCGGGTTTACGCACGGTCCGCACCCAAAAGCGTTTAAAGCGGGTCAAGAATATAAGAAAAAATTCACCGACGAAGTGGCGGTGATGATCGATACGCGCCATGCGCTGCAATTTGCGCCCGAGCTCGACAGCGTAGAGAACAAAGAGTACGTCTACAGCTGGCGTGAAAGTGAGTCATCGGGCGACTAAGAGAAGGGATAACCATGAAACTTGCGACAAAGAAAAATGGTTCGCGTGATGGCGAACTGGTGGTGGTGAGTCGCGATCTGACTCGCTATGTGTCGGCGAAAGCAGTTGCGCCCACTTTGCAAGCAGCTTTGGATAATTGGTCGCAAACCAGCCCACAGCTGCAAGAACTGTATTTGGCGTTGAACCAAGGTGATGTGGCGGGCAGCGCGCCATTTGATGAGAGCCAAGTGGCGTCACCTTTGCCACGCGCCTACCAGTGGGCGGATGGCTCTGCATACGTCAATCATGTTGAGCTGGTGCGTAAAGCGCGCGGTGCAGAGATGCCGGAGAGTTTTTGGACCGATCCGCTCATGTATCAAGGCGGCTCTGACGCTTTTATCGCCCCGCGCGACAATATCGAATTTGCCAGTGAAGAGTGGGGCATCGATTTTGAAGGTGAAGTCGCGGTGGTCACTGGCGATGTGCCGATGGGGGCGAGTATCGCACAGGCGCAGGAGTCGATTCGCTTAGTGATGCTGGTTAACGATGTCTCGCTGCGTGGTCTGATCCCGGCTGAGTTGGCGAAAGGATTTGGTTTTTTCCAATCAAAACCCTCGTCTGCGTTTTCTCCCGTGGCAGTAACGCTCGACGAGCTGGGCTCTGCGTGGAGTGAGAACAAGCTGCATCTTCCACTGCTTTCTACCTATAACGGCAAACCGTTTGGTAAACCCAACGCGGGCATCGACATGACTTTTGATTTTGCCGATTTGATTGTGCATGCGGCGAAAACGCGACCGTTATCCGCTGGGGCCATCATAGGGTCCGGCACGGTGTCGAATAAACAGGGCACAGAACACGGCACGTCGATTGAAGAGGGCGGCGTCGGTTACTCGTGTATCGCGGAAATTCGCATGATTGAAACGATCCGTGATGGCAAACCTACAACATCTTTTATGAAGTTTGGTGATTCGATTCGCTTAGAGATGCTGGATGATGAAGGGCACAGTATTTTCGGTGCGATTGAGCAGCAAGTGAGCCGGTATCAAAAGTAACTGGGGATAAGCGATGAGTGACAATCTCAAATTGTATGGTTACTGGCGCTCGTCCGCCGCTTATCGCGTGCGTATTTGCCTTAACCTCAAACAGCTGAACTACCAAAGTGTACCTATTCACCTGGTTAAGCAGGGCGGAGAGCAGCACAGCGCAGAGTATCGTGCACTCAATCCCGTGCAGCTGGTACCCGTTTTAGTCGATGGGGAGATGGTACTTAACCAGTCTTTGGCCATCATCCAATATCTGGATGATAATTACTCGGCGGTGCAAGTGATTCCCTCTATCGGTGCGCTGCGTTACCAAGCGCTGGCACTGGCGCAAGATATCGCCATAGAGATCCATCCGCTGAATAACTTGCGCGTATTACAGTACCTTGAAGGGCCACTTGAGCTTGACGAAAAGCACAAACTTGAGTGGATACATCATTGGATTGAGCAAGGTTTTCAAGCGGTGGAAGAGAAATTGCGCAGGCATCGCGAGCACTACGGCGAATGTTTATACAGCATCAGCCATAGCCCAAGCATTGTTGATATTTGCCTTGTTCCACAAGTGTATAACGCGCAGCGTTTTGGCGTTTCCATGGAGAACTATCCACTGATCAACGCAGTGGTAGCGGCTTGCAATGAGCTGCCCGCGTTTATCGCCGCTAAACCGGAAAACCAACCTGACGCGGTGTGATAACACAAGCAACGCCAAAAACGCCCTTGATAGATAGCATCATCAAAGGGCGTTTTCTTGTGAGGTTTTCTTGTGAGTTGTGCGGTGTTTATTCGTTGGGCGTTTAGCGGTTTAAGAGCAGTTCGATCAGCTCACTTTCGGTGGCAGGTTCTTTGGCCAACTCTATCTCTTCGGGACTTCCGCCTTTGAGCATGTAAGCGGTTGTCCCACAGTGGTCGTAGTGATACCACTTACCTTCTAAGCAGACATCCGTGTAGCAGCGAGGATCTTGTTTCAATTCCATATGACCTCCGATGAAAATTGCAATATTGTTAACCAATTGCTAACGGTGTTAAATTTACGCCGATTAATCAGATGCAAAAATGATCTTGATCAATTTGAACTGTGAGATCGACCAAAGTCGTAACGATACAATACGAGCACAACGGCTTTTTTCTTGAGTTCAGTAGGCTTTCCACATAGTGTATTCGCAACCCAAGTGTATGTTTTGAGTGACATTGCAGCATGACCAATATCTTTATCATCGTCGCGTTACTGATCCTGTTCTTTTTCATCATCCAGAAATATGTGGTTAAACAAGATGACAGCAAAGATTACGCTTATCGTGTCAAAGGGCCGGTGCTCAGGTCGCAGGAAGTCGCCTTCTTTAATGCGCTGAAAACCGCCGTTGGAGAGCATGGGGTGGTATTTAGTAAAGTGAACATGAGCAGTGTGATTGCTCCGCGTGACATTGTCAGTAAAAAGCAGCTTTTCATCGCCAGCAACAAGATCTCGCGTAGCCATTTTGATTATCTCATCTGTGATCCAAGAACCTTTGAGCCAAGAGTAGTGATTGAACTCGATAACGGCAAAGAGCTCAATAAAAGTAAAGTGGAACGAGAGAAACTGCTGATGCAAGTGTGCAAAAGCGCCAATATTCCACTCATCGGAACATCGGTAAAACACAGTTATCAGGTGGGGCGATTAAGACGCCTGCTTGCGGCGCACATCGATCTCATTGAGCCGGACAAAGAGATCCGCTTTTGCAAAAAGTGTGGCAGCCCGATGGTGATCAAAGTTGCCTCACAAGGTGAATTTAAAGGGCGACGCTTTTTCACCTGCAGCCGACAACCCAACTGTACGTATACGGAAAACTACAACGTGGTGTTTGATACCGATGATGACGAATAACGTGATACGCGCTTTTAACTTACAGTGATGGAACACTTTTATTACCCGTATTACTCAAAATCCTCAAACCGTTCTATAGTGTAAGTAGTTGAACTTGTTTGGGGATTTGCTATGAAATGGCTTGCATTTTTACTCTCGCTATGGATCCCCTTATCCTTCGCCAACGCTAATCCAAAATCAATTACTTTAACCCTACCGACACAAATGGACGGCACTCATCTGTTCTATCATGAGTTGCTCAAACAGTCGTTAGCGGACATTGGCGTAAAACTCGTCATCAACAGCCCTTTTGAGCATATTCCGCAAAAACGCTTGGTTAAGATGGTCGAGAACAATCAACTGTCGTTAATGTGGTTAGTGCAGAGCAGCGAGAGAGATGCGCAGTATCCCTTTATCAACGCTCCTGTCACCAAAGGGTTGATCGGCCAACGCGTTCTGTTTATTCCCAAAGGGGCCCAAGCGCAGTATAACCAGATTAACTCGCTTGAAGATTTACAGCGCAGCGGCTTGGTGGCTGGGCTGGGTTCCAATTGGTTTGATGTTGAAGTGTGGCAAGCGAATCACCTGGCCTACTACCCGCAAGATGGCGAATGGCGCGCTTTATATGACAAACTGAGTCGAGTTGGGCCCGTGAACTACTTCCCGCGAGGCATCAACGAAATCATGACAGAAGCACGCTTAGTCCCCAATTTGGACATCGAGCAACGTCTATTGATCGTATACGAGCGAGATTTTCGCTTTTATCTCAGTGAAAGTGCCGAACGGCATCAAACCTTACTGCAAGAGGCATTGGACAAGGCAGACAAAAGCGGCTTGCTGCAACGTTTGATCGATACCTATTGGTTAAAAGATTTAAAAAAACTTAACCTTGAGAAAAGAGTGGTGATCCGATTGCCCAACTCCGGTGATTAATGTGAGTTAGATCAATCGATTGATACTGAATAAGACCAAAAACAGAGCAAAAAGATTATTAATAGAGCAAACGATTCGGAAAGCGAAAAAATATGCTTGCACCTATCCGCTGCAGTGGTTAATATCCTCCTCGTTCTCAGGGAATGCGTCCGTAGCTCAGTTGGTTAGAGTATCGCCTTGACATGGCGGGGGTCGGTGGTTCGAGTCCACTCGGACGCACCATTCACTGAATGGTTAGCTTGAGAATTGTGCGTAAAGCGTCCATAGCTCAGTTGGTTAGAGTATCGCCTTGACATGGCGGGGGTCGGTGGTTCGAGTCCACTTGGACGCACCAAATTCGTTCAGTATGAACACACAAAGCCTGCTCATTGAGCAGGCTTTGTTGCTTTCCAGTGTTTGATCTTGCCTAGTTGTATCGCCGCACGGTCATTTTTCATCCGTTTCTTATCTTGTTTCTCTTTTTCGTTACTTTATTACATCTACAGTGATTCGTTACTGCTATTTTCACTATCGAAAGGGTGATTCTGCTGTGAATCGCGCATGCTACTCGAGCCTTCAAAAGCATCTACCCCTTTAGGGTAGTTTGATTTCGTAATTGATTTACATCATCTTTTCATTTTCTTTCATAATGAACAATGCGCTCAGATAAGAACCTAACCCTTAGGAAGTACTATGAGCAAGTTGAAGCTAGTGATTGTCGGTAACGGGATGGTCGGCCACCGTTATATCGAAGATCTGGTTGATAAAACGGATGTTTCCCACTTTGACATCACCGTATTTTGTGAAGAACCCCGCGTCGCGTACGATCGCGTCCATCTCTCTTCTTATTTCTCACATCACACCGCCGATGAACTCTCATTGGTGAAAACGGGCTTTTATGAAAAGCACGCGATCAAAGTGTTGTTAGGTGAGCGCGCGATCAATATTAACCGTGAAAAACAAACGGTGTATTCGAGTTCGGGTCGTGAAATTCAATACGATAAGCTGATTCTTGCAACAGGTTCTTACCCATTTGTACCACCAATCAAAGGTAATGAGAGCAAAGATTGCTTTGTTTACCGTACCATCGAAGATCTGAAAGCCATCGAAGCCTGTGCGAAGAAGAGTAAAAGTGGTGTGGTGATTGGCGGCGGTTTGCTTGGCTTGGAAGCCGCTGGTGCGCTGAAAGCACTCGGAATGGAAACGCACGTTGTCGAGTTTGCCCCTAAACTGATGGCTGAGCAGCTCGACCAAGCGGGCGGCGACCAACTTCGGCAAAAAATCGAACGTATGGGCGTGAAAGTTCATACCAGCAAAAACACCTTGGAAATTGCAGCAGAAGGCGAACAAGCACGCAATGTGATGCGCTTTGCCGATGGCACTGAGCTTGAGACGGACTTCATCGTGTTCTCTGCGGGTATCCGTCCTCAAGACAAACTGGCTCGCCAAATGGGCCTAGGTATCGCACCTCGTGGCGGTATTGAAATTAACGACCACTGCCAAACCACAGACAGCAATATCTACGCCATTGGTGAATGTGCGTCATGGAATAAGATGTTCTACGGGCTGGTTGCGCCGGGCTATAAAATGGCGACAGTTGCCGTGGATCACCTGCTAGGCAACGTTGACAGCAAGTTTGAAGGGGCGGATATGTCTGCCAAGCTCAAACTGCTGGGTGTCAAAGTAGGGTCGATTGGCGATGCGAATGGTCGTACACCTGGTTGCAAGAGCTACGTTTATCAAAACGAAGAGCTTGAAGTTTACAAACGTTTGATCGTTTCAGCAGACAACAAGAAACTACTTGGCGCAGTAATGGTAGGTGACACGTCGGATTACGGTGACTTACTGCAACTGATGTTGAATGAAATTGAGCTACCACAGCATCCAGATACTTTGATCCTGCCAGCGCGCGCTGGTGCCGAGAAGCCAAAACTCGGTGCTGACTCGTTGCCAGATTCTGCGGTGATCTGTTCGTGTTTTGATGTCACTAAAGGCAAGATCGCGCAAGCGGTCGCCGACGGTCATCACACCATTGCTGATATCAAAGCCGTCACCGGTGCAGGCACTGGTTGTGGCGGTTGTATTCCACTGGTCACTTCGGTGTTAAACGCCGAGCTTGCGAAAGCGGGTGTGGAAGTGAAAAGCGATATTTGTGAGCACTTCGCTTACTCTCGCCAAGAGCTGTTCCACCTGATTCGCATCGAAGAGATCAAAACCTTCGATGATCTGCTAGCGAAACATGGTAAAGGTTATGGCTGTGAAGTGTGTAAACCTGTGGTGGGCTCTATTTTGGCCTCGTGCTGGGGCGAGCACATTTTGAAACCTCAACTGGTTAAGCTACACGACACCAACGACAACTTCCTTGGCAACATACAAAAAGACGGCACTTATTCGGTGATCCCACGTATGGCGGGTGGCGAAGTGACGCCGCAAGCGCTGAAAGTGTTGGCTGAAGTCGCGGCCGAGTACAACCTCTACACCAAAGTAACGGGTGCTCAGCGCATTGGTTTGTTCGGCGCGCAAAAAGATGACCTTCCTGAGATCTGGAAAAAACTGATTGCCGCTGGCTATGAAACAGGCCAAGCGTATGCCAAAGCGCTGCGTATGGCGAAGACCTGTGTGGGCTCAACCTGGTGTCGTTACGGTGTGCAAGACTCGGTGGGTCTTGGCGTGTTTATCGAGAACCGCTACAAAGGCATCCGCACGCCGCACAAGATGAAGTTTGGTGTGTCGGGCTGTACGCGTGAATGTGCTGAAGCGCAGGGTAAAGACCTCGGCATTATCGCCACAGATGCAGGCTGGAATCTATACGTGTGTGGTAATGGTGGTATGAAGCCGCGTCATGCAGACTTACTGGCTAGCGACCTAGACCAAGCAACGCTGCTCAAATACATCGACCGTTTCATGATGTTCTACATCCGCACTTCTGCGCCACTGCAGCGTACATCGGTGTGGTTGGAAAACATGGAAGGCGGCGTGGATTACCTTCGCCAAGTGATCATCGAAGACAAATTGGGCATCAATGCGCAGCTCGAAGGTGACATTGCCAAATTGGTTGACGCGTACCGCTGTGAATGGAATGAGACTATCAACGACGAAACTCAGTTGAAACGCTTTGCGCACTTTATTAACTCAGATAAGCGCGACGACAACGTCGTGTTTGTACCAGCGCGTCAGCAACATCGCCCGGCCACGTTTGTTGAGAAACACCCTGAACTTCAAGGTGACATCTTGCATGTCGCGGTTACGGAATAAGAGGAGAGCCCATCATGGCATTCGAACAAGTATGTGACATTAAAGACATTATTCCGGGTACGGGAGTGTGTGCACTGGTAAACGGACAGCAAGTCGCGGTATTTCGTCCTGGTGAAGACGAGCAGGTATTTGCCATCAGCAACACGGACCCGTTTGCACGCTCAAACGTACTGTCTCGCGGTTTGATCGCACAGCACAGAGGCGAGCTGTGGGTGGCGAGCCCGTTGAAAAAGCAGCGTTTTAACCTTGCAACAGGTCAGTGTATGGAAGATGAGCGCTTTAACGTTAAGGCATACCAAGCTCGTGTCAACAACGGCAGAGTAGAAATCTCGGCTTAATCATTGGCTTGAGATTCAATAGCACAAAGGCTTCTTGTTTCCTCAACGGATTTTTGCAGGGAAAAGACGAAAAAGAGCAGGGAGCCTTTCTCTATTTCATCTTCAATTTTAACTTTGATAAAGGGACGCTCTATGTCTGATTTAAGACCTGCAGAATTCGTACAAACCATGATTGATGTTGGTGAAGCGAAAATAAAAACCTCAACGCGCGACTTAATTTTGCGCGGCACGATGGCGGGGATCATTTTATCGCTCGCTGTGGTGGTGGCGATTACCGCGATTACGCAAACCGGATTAGGCATTGTCGGTGCGCTTGTGTTCCCGGTGGGCTTTTGCATTTTAAGCCTGATGGGATACGACTTGGTGACAGGTGTGTTTGGTCTGGCGCCGTTAGCCAAGTTTGAAAGTCGTCCTGGTATTACTTGGTCACGCGTCTTTCGTTGTTGGGGACTGGTTGGACTTGGCAACTTAATGGGGTCACTGCTTGTTGCGGCGCTTATCGCACTCTCTTTAACCATGAACTTTAGCGTAGAGCCAAATGCAGTCGGCCAAACCTTCATTAAAGCAGCAACAGCGCGTACGGTGGGTTTTGAAAATCTAGGTGCAGATGGTTGGATCACCTGTTTTGTGCGCGGCATTTTGTGTAACTTGATGGTTTGTTTAGGTGTTGTCGGTAACATGACAGCCAGAACTGTGGCAGGAAAGATCGCTGCAATGTGGTTACCTATTTTTATCTTCTTCGCGCTCGTGTTTGAACACGCCGTGGTCAACATGTTCCTATTCCCACTCGGTATGATGTTGGGAGCGGACTTCGGCATCGCGACTTGGCTAAACTTCAACTTGATCCCAACCATCTTAGGGAACATCGTTGGTGGCTTACTTTTCACTTGCATTCCTCTTTATCTAACGCACGCGAAAACCGCGCCAGCGCTCGATAGTGTTGGCGAGCAAACTGCAGTAAGCATTCAACCTGTGTTGAATGGCAAATAACCTAAGTCGTGCCCTGAAACAGTGTGGTTTCAGGGCAAGTCAATAGTCGAAGGAGAGCGAGTACGCTCATCAGCCAGATACTCGCTTACGCTAAAGAGTTGCTGATAACAAGTGGCCACTTAACAAATAAGCCATTGTGAGTGCCACTTTTTATCATCAAAATTTCTATAGGCTCAACAATGAAGTCAATTACGCTCACGTCCGTTCAAACTCAAGGTTTTGTTTCTTTGGTCGGTGCAGGGCCCGGTGACCCCGATCTTTTGACCGTAAAAGGGTATCGCGTTATTCAACAAGCGGACGTGGTGGTTTACGACCGTTTGGTTTCTGCTGAAATTCTTGCTCTCGCTAGTGAAAACGCCGAGAGAATTTACGTCGGCAAAAAGCTCGATTATCACTGTGTGCCACAAGACCAAATCAACCAAATTTTGCTCGATAAGGCATTAGAGGGTAAACGTGTCGTGCGCCTCAAAGGCGGGGACTCGTTTATTTTTGGTCGAGGCGGAGAAGAGCTCGAGGTACTGGCTGAACACGGTATTCGCTTTGAGGTGGTTCCTGGAATTACCGCTGCGGCCGGGGCTACCGCCTACGCGGGGATTCCGCTGACCCATCGCGATCACGCACAGAGTGTCCAGTTTATTACGGGCCACATTCAAAAAGATGGCAAAGAAATAGAGTGGTCCTCATTGGCGCAAGCCAATACCACTTTGGTGTTTTATATGGGGCTCAAACAGTCCGGGTACATCGCGCAGAAGCTACTGGAAAATGGACTGGATGCCAATATGGCGTGTGCAATTATTGAGAATGGTACGCGCCGAGAGCAAAAAGTACTGCGTGGAACCTTACAAGATTTACCAAGTCTCGCCCGGCAGGCAGTAAGTCCTGCGCTGATCGTTGTGGGTCACGTTACAGCTTTGCACGAAAAGCTGAAATGGTTCGCTTAATTTTCTGGTTAAAATTGGGGTGGAAACTCTAATTTCTGCCCACTTTCAATGTGTTAGGCGTATTTTTAACCGATCAGTAACTTTGGTTAGCGAAATTGCTAGCATTTTTTTTCAGTAGGCGTATAGTATCTCTCGGCTCTTACAAAAGAGTGGTAATGTTAGATTTAGTCAAAGTTCCTTCTCAGTTATTTCTCGAAACCTTTCGTTAGACCTGCGTAAACTTTCTCTTGATAAATCATTCATAGCTTTGTATAGCCACTTTCAATAATTGATTAATTTTTTAAAGAGGTCACTATGTCTGGAAAAATGACAGGTACAGTAAAATGGTTCAACGAAACTAAAGGCTTTGGTTTCATCTCTCAAGACAACGGCGGCAAGGACGTTTTCGTTCACTTCCGTTCAATCGTTTCTGACGGTTTCAAAACTCTGGCTGAAGGCCAAAAAGTTAGCTTCAATGTTGAGCAAGGCCAAAAAGGTCCTCAAGCTTCTGAAGTAACTGTACTGTAATCAGTAACCAGTTTTTAAGACAAGTGGTGCGATTCGTCGCACCACTTTTCATTTACGCTCAATAAAATTTATAGCCTCAATCCTTTTTCTCATTTCCTAAAGAAATTTCATCCTCGATTGGCTGCTTCTGTAGACGAAGCTAGGCAATGCACTTTCCCGGCTGTTCCTCTTTATCTAGATATTTCTCGCGAATCGCCAAAAACTGCTCCAAATTACCAAGTAGAACGGCTACACACTGTGGGTCGAACATTTGGCCTGTATGGGTGCGAATAAAATCCACTACAGCATCAACCGACCATTCTGGTTTGTAAGCTCTGCGACTAAGCAGCGCATCAAAAACATCCGCTAATGTGACGATGCGAGCTTCAAGAGGGATTTCATCAGCACAAAGCTTGTCTGGTAGCCCGGCACCATCAAAATGTTCATGATGATGACGCACAATGTGCTTGATAAATGCAATTTCATCTTGTGATACTAACTCGGCATCTGAGAGATGCACTACTTGTTCAATGATCTCCTCTCCGTAAATTGTATGCATGTTCATAATGCAGCGCTCTTCATCGGTAAAACGCTTGTCACTAAACAACACATGGTCGGGAATTTTATATTTGCCGATATCGTGGAAGGGCGCGTAAAGCCTTATACGATGGATGAATTGATGGCTGATTTCGGGGTGCTGTTGAGAAAGCAACCTTGCAAGTAGCTCGCTGTATTTGCCCATGCGGATGAGGTGTTCTTTTGTCTCGGGATCGCGAGCGTGCCCCATGTTGAGCGCAACGCTCAACACCGCCTGAAAGTGTTTTTGATTTTCATGTAAATGGATGAAAAGCTGGCCAATGAGATTGGACAAAAATGCCAAATCTTTTTGCACTTCTTGATTGGTGAAGTAGTGGGTCACCTTAGCGTTAAAAAAAAGAAATCCAAGCGTCTTGTTACGATAACTCAACGGGACGGTATAGCTGCTTTTATGGCCAAGAGCTATCAGTCTCATCACTCGGTCAGTTTGTGTCATCTGCTGCAAGTCATTGACAATGCGAATAGCACTGCTGAAGGCAAGATGGGTGAGCGAAGAATCGGTCGTTAACGCGTGCTCCGCAAAATCCAGCTCAGTTGAGACATTCTTATCAATCAGCCTATCTCGCACATAGTAATTGGATGCTTGTTTATCCCCTAGCAGCACGACAGAGAAGCGAGATAGCGGTGGAAATGCGTCGCACAGTTGCTGGAATAACTCGTCTAAGAGAGTGACGATCTCTTTGCTTTGCGATGCAATTTGGTTAAGCCTGAGGTAGTCCAACATCCTTTTTGCCCCTTCTTAGCGTGGTTTGTGAGGTTTGATCCCGATCCTCAAATTGAGGCGACCAATGTATCAATAATGCTACATGTCGTTAACACAAAATGCATTGAAGTTAGAATTTCATCATCTTTAACAGGGTTATTTCCGTCGTAGTCACAAGAATATGTGCACTCGGACACATAAAGAATAGCAATAAAAAGGCGCCACGGAAGTAGCGCCATAGTCCTATTTTAAAATGCGGTGAAGAATCAACGTACTTTAAAGCGATTGACGACCGCAGAAAGTGCCTGAGAGGTGTCATCAAGTTCATCACTCACCGAGTTAGTCTGGGCAGCATTGCTGTTCAACTGACGAATGATTTCTTGAATGGCGGCCATGTTCTTGCTCACCTCATCGGTCACTTGGCGCTGCTCCATTGCGGAAGTAGCCACCAGCGTATTGAGATTATTAATTTCTGCGACTGAGTCAGTCACCACATTGAGGGTATCCATCACATGATTAGTACGTTCGGCGGTCTCTTCACAACGTGTGCGCGTCGAACCCATTTCATTCACTACGTTTTCTGTGGTGGTTTTTAGCTTGGCCAGCATCTCATTGATTTGCGCGGTACTTTGCTGAGTTCTCGCCGCTAAGGCGCGAACTTCGTCTGCGACCACGGCAAAACCGCGGCCTTGTTCCCCTGCGCGCGCAGCTTCGATCGCAGCGTTGAGGGCAAGCAAATTGGTTTGCTCTGCGATATCGCCAATCACTTGCAATACCGAATTGATTTGCTTGGTATCGTCACTCATCCGCGTGATGGTGTCTGACATTGACACCACTTGCGTGACCAAATCGTTCACGCTGTGCACTGCGCCCGTAACACTCTGCTTCGACTCTTCAGCGTAGCGATTGGTTCTGTCGGTCAGTTTCGCCGCTTCGTCAGCGCTTTGGGCAATGGCACTGGCGGTCGCGCTCATCTCCTCAATCGCGGTGATGGCTTGCTCGGTTTCTTGAGTGTGCTGATTGAGCGTAGAAAGGTTAGAGCTGGATTGCTCGCCCAAGTTGGCCACGGCGTGGTCGATGCCTTTCGAAGAGTCGGCCACTTCGATAAACATCTGTTGCAGACGTTCAATAAACAAGTTGATCGAGTGAGAGATACGTCCGATCTCATCTTGGCTTTCAATATCAAGACGTTGGGTCAGATCGCCATTGCCTTGCGAAAGACCAGCCACCACCAATTGCAAGCGGGCAAGGGGTTTGAATGACACATGCAGTAGTGGCACGCTAACCAGAATAATACCTGCTGCACACACTAACAGGGCGAGGGTGATCATCCAGTTGAGCTGGTCAGTATTGGCTTGGATGCTATCGAGATCGATGTAGCCGACCAGATCCCATTGTTGTCCGGCAAACGAGATGCTACGTACAATCGGCGTGAGGTTGTTGCCATGCTTATTGCTGAAAATGGTGCTGCCATGCGCGATCAATTCGGCGTAACTGCCTTCACTGGTATAGTCGGTAATGACTTTGCTAAATTGGCTTAAGTTAAAGACAAAGAAATCAACCGAATCATCAATGCGCTTGATAGAAAAGGTAATCATCGGTACGCCACTGTTCATACTGACTGGGCTGACGACGGTTTCGCTAGGGTGGTTTTCTGCCAAGTCGATGTACTGCTGAGCATCCTCGTCGCTCATATTGCCTGTATCGTCAAATGCATAGCCGTTGACGATTTTGACTATCTTGTCAAAACCCGAACTCTCTTTGGTTTCGCTGATGTCCATCATGCTGAAATTTAAACTGTTTGCCAGTGACAGTTTACCGTTTAGCTCAGCCTCAATTTTACGCTGGATAAGATCGACGTTATGGGTAATGTTTTTGCTGTCAGATTCTTCTATATAGCGGCTGATGAAGTAATTGACGCTGAAATAGGAAGTGACGATGGTTAATGTGATGATTGCGATGATCAGTGCAATGATCTTATTTTTAAAGGAAAGGTGATTCATAACACTTTAGATCCTTAAAAGTGACTAATGAAATAGGTGTCGCATTCCAGCGGCACAACAAAAAAGAAAACCTGATTTATAGTTTGGCTCAATAGTAAGACAGGCGCTATTTTGTTGCAAACAAGTTTCATTCGGTTGCAAACAGAATATCGACTGAGGCGAAAGCAAAATTTGTCATTTGCTTACAATGTCAGCAATTTTGACCGGTCAGACAACGCATTCGGTATCGTTTTACTCCGCTGCTCAGGCATAAACCTCGATAAAAAAGTAACCCGTGATCAGCAAAGAAGAGATCGCCACAAAACGATGAATCCAGAGGCGGGCAATGAACTTGGATGCCATCGCGGAAACATAACCGCCAGCTAAGCTGCCCACCAGCACCGCCATGCCATTTAGCCAATCAATCGAATCATGCCATATAAAAATAGCCACAGCGACGAGAGAAACGCAGCTAGAAATAAGCAGCTTGAGGCCGTTCATCAAATGAATATCGTGATAACCGCAAAGGCTCAGATAGCCAAGCGCGACGATGCCTAGCCCGGCATTAAAAAAGCCTCCGTAAGCCGAGACCAGAAGTAAAAAAGCAACAGGTAAGATTTTGCGGGTGAAGCTCGATTTTTTGGCGTGTGAGCCTTGAGCAAGGCGGCGATTGATACGTGGCCCAAAGATAAACAGCAAGGTGGCGAAGAGCAGCAGCCAAGGAATCGCAGTGAGAAAGTCATTTTCTTCGGTGGTCAGCAGCAGAACGGCGCCAAGCACGCCGCCCATTAGGCTGACTATGATGGTTCTTGGCAACACATCGCGATGACGACTCAGTTCATGGCGAAAACCCCAAGCACCGCTGAGGTAACCAGCACAAGAGGCAAATGTATTGGTGGCGTTTGCGATAACAGGTGGCACGCCGACCGCCATGAGTGCTGGGAACGTAATGAAACTGCCGCCGCCCGCAATGGAGTTGAGCACACCACCAAAAACACCAGCGAAGAAAAGTAGAAGAATATCCATGTGTTAGCTGTCCTTTTTTCTTCACCTTAGCGAAAGACAACGATCAGTGATAGTGGACAAAAGGCAAACAGTGACTGAGTTAGCATCAATGAAAAACCGCCTCAAACAAGGCGGTCTATGCATTATTTGGCAGTTTGCGCCGTTTTGTTGCCGCTTGCTTTGAGTTTTTGATACACAGTCACCCACAGTGGGCTGGTGAGCATCACCACGGCAAGTAGAGTAAACACCAGCGTGATTGGCCGCTCCCACAAGAAGCTGAGCTGGCCGTCGGAAATCATCAGTGCACGGCGCAGGTTTTCTTCCATCAGACCGCCGAGAATAAACCCGAGTAGCAGTGGTGCCAGCGGGAAGTTGGCTAAACGCAGTGCAATCGCACCCATGGCCACCAGTAGCATGACGAACACATCCATGGTGTTGAACGACACCAAATACACGCCCGTGATCGAGAAAAACAGGATCATCGGCAGTAGTACGGTTTTAGGCACCGCAAGCAGACGTGAAATGTAAGGGATCAAAGGCAGATTTAGTACCAACAAAACAATATTGCCAACGTACATCGAAATGATCACCGACCAAAACACATCGGGGTGGTCAACAAACAGACGCGGGCCGGGTTGAATGCCGTATGCGATGAGTGCACCGAGCATGATGGCGGTGGTGCCTGAGCCAGGAATACCCAGCGTCAAAAGGGGAACAAAGGAACCACTGGACGCGGCATTGTTGGCCGATTCTGGCGCGACTAAGCCGCGCAGGCTGCCTTTGCCAAACTCCTCTTTCTTCTCTTTTGGCGCGAGATTGCGCTCCATACCGTAGCTCAGGAAAGCCGCGATGGTGGCACCTGCGCCCGGCAATACACCCGTAAAGAAACCGAGCAGCGATGAGCGAATGGAAACTGGGGCTGCTTCTTTGAGCTCTTCTTTGCTGATTTTCATTGAACCGATGTTGCTGAGTTTGTTTTGTTCTTCGCCGCGAGTGTCTTGTTCTGGCTTTAAAATGCCCATTAAGGTTTCACCGAGCGCGAATGTCGCCATAGCAAGCAGAAGGAAGCTAAAGCCATCCATCAAGTCGGTGAGACCAAAGGTAAAACGCTCAACACCGACGCCTTTATCGATACCCACGGTTGACAGCATCAAACCCAGAATGGTCATCATCCAGGCTTTAAGTACTTGGCCTTTGCCCGCAAACGCTGCCACCGCAGAGAGGCCAACCAACATCAGAGCAAAATAGTCTGAAGATTGAAAACTGAGCGAGACGGTCGCGAGCGCTGGTGCGGCGATTAATAGCATGATGGCGGAGAGCGTTCCGCCGGTAAACGAAGCATACGCAGCCAGTGCTAGCGCTTTACCTGCTTGGCCTTTTTGCGCCATTGGGTAGCCATCGAAGGCCGTTACAACAGTGGATGAACAGCCGGGAGCGTTGATCAAAATCGACGAGGTGGAGCCACCAAAAATAGCGCCATAATAGACCCCAGCCATCAAGATCATGCCTGAAGCGGGTTCGAGCCCGTAGGTGATTGGGATCATCAGCGCAATCGCCGAAATCGGGCCAAGCCCCGGCAACATACCGATGAAGGTGCCAACAAAACAGCCAACAATCACCATCAAAAGGTTCATCGGCATTACCGCCGTTGAAAGGCCTTGCAAAATTCCATCTAACATAACATTTATCCTATAAAGCCGATTACCACAGGGTGAAGATCACGCCGGGTTCAAGGTAAACATCCAAGCCTTTGGTGAGCAGCAGATAAAACGCGATCACAAAGGGAAAAGAAGCGCCAAATAAGACTTTTTTGCGACGTTCGCCAAGCAAGTAAAAACCAGCCATGAGGAAAAAACCGGTAGCGAGCACAAAGCCAAGATAAGTAAGGCCAAGTCCATATAACGCCATGAGGACGATAAAAGCGATCAGCAGTTTCCAGTTAAAATTCACCACAGCGCCACTTTTACTGTCAGGTTGACCGGAGATCAGCAGCAACAGCGATAGCAAACTGCCGATGATGGTGAGCGCAAACGGCAAGGTACGGGCAGTGAAGGGTTCGAGTTCATCGCCCGGATAAAGCGGGATTTCATACGTCTGATAGCCGTAGCCAAGACAGAGAAGCAAGAAAATCAGCGCGCCAACGCGGTCCCGGCTGAGTAGCAACTCAGTCGAGAATAGCTTATTACTTTTGAGTGAAGTGGTTGGTAAGTCCGACATAGCCAACTCCATGATTCAAGAGAGAAAAGCGCCGTAAATGAAGCGTCAATGAGAAGGATTCACTGACAAAACAGACCATACGACCTGCGAGGATTCATAAACAAAGGAGTAATCAAACACTGCTGAGGCAGCACTTCATAAACGGCAAAAGGGTGATAAGGGCAGGGGGAAACCTGCCCCGTCTGGATTATTTCAAAAAGCCGAGTTCGCGCATCAGGTCGCCCATCTGCTTCTCTTGTTCTTCAAGGAAGGCATAGAACTCTTTGTCTGCTTTGTAGTTGTCAATCCAACCATTGCGATCGCGCACCACTTTCCAATCTTCGGTGGCGTACATCTTGGTGAGCGCGGCATTCCACTCGTTGATTTTCTCTTGGCTCACGCCCGGTGCGGCAAAGAAACCACGCCAGTTGGCAAAGACGGTTGGGTTGTTGTATTCAGTCAGTGTTGGAATGTTGGGCGCGGCTTCAAGGCGTTTGGGCGCTGTTACCGCTAGCACCTTGACTTGGCCAGCTTTAGACATTTCCAGTACTTCGCCAAGTCCGGTGGAAAGCAACTGAGTTTCTCCAGAAAGTAGCGCCGCCATCGCTTTACCACCAGCATCATAAGCAATGTAGCGTACATCCTTGGCTTCAAAACCTTGACCTTTAAACGCAGCGGCAGCAACAAGGTGGTCCATGGAGCCTCGTGCAGAGCCGCCTGCTACTTTCACTTTGAGAGGATTTGAGGCGAAATCTTTCACTACATCTTCCCAAGTGTTGTACTTCGAATCTGCTGACGCCACGATGGCGCCGTAGTCTGCCACTGTGGCAGCGACAGGCGTCAAATCTCGGAACGATTGCGGAAACACGCCGCTGAGCGAGCGAACAACGATCGGCGTTGAGTTGACCATCAGCGTGTCTTCTTGGCGTTTGGCCGTTTCAATCAGATGCGCAATCGCTTTGCCGCCACCACCACCGGAAAGGTTTTGATAGGAGACCTTGTCGACAATCTCCGCTTTCATCAGTACATCCCCTGTACCGCGTGCGGTCATATCCCAGCCGCCGCCTGCACCACCTGGGATCAGAAAGTGGATCTTCTCAATATCAGCGGCAAAAGTGTTCAGAGAAAAAGTAGCGGCGATGATTGAGGCTGCCAGAGTCGGTTTGAGTGCCTTAAACATGTTTCACGTTCCTTATGTCGGCGCTTCCTCGCGAAGAGGAAGCTGCTTATCGTTATGGTTTTTTCCCACTACCACAGCATCTGTGTCGCAGGAATAGAGAAAGGTTAAAAACATGTTAACAAAATGTCTCTAATAGGAAGTTAAAAAAAATAACGGTCATAAAGTGAATTTTGTGCATAAAGTTCACACCATCTCTTGCGTTTTTGCCCAATGACAAAAACTGTCGACAATTTCCCATTTTTGTTTGCTCAGAGTTTTTTGTCACTGATACTTTGCTTATCAGTGAAGATGTTGCTGTTGAATATTTTAAATCAATAAAAACAATAAGATGAAAGGTTGCGCTGAGCTGATTTTGGCAAGTTTCTTCAATTGATTGGCGTTTTTAATATAACCATTGAGATATATACCTTAGTCTAAAGTGTCGACAATTGGCTTGATTGTCGACACTTTTATGCGCTATGTTAGCGTCAAGAGATAAGGGTGTAGACACATAAGCGTGTCTGGAAGCGTGATGAAAATGAATGTCGAAGAGAGAGCTCACCTTAAAGTGCCAGTAAACGAGAAAGAAAATACCAAGTCAGAGACACTGACGGAGCTGTTGGTCGAAGCCATCATCAACGGCGACATGCTGCCGGGGAGTAAAATCTCCGAGCCGGAGCTGGCAAAACATTATCAAGTGAGTCGTGGGCCATTGCGTGAAGCGATCATGCGGGTGGAGGGGCTGGGTTTGATTGAACGCGTTCCGCATGTTGGCGCGCGCGTGATTACCTTCTCTCCAGAAAAACTGATTGAGCTGTACGCGGTGCGCGAAGCATTGGAGGGCATGGCAGCCCGATTGGCCGCACGTTACATCACTCAAGAAGAGTTGCTGAGTTTGGAGCTGCTGCTTTCGACCCATTCGAAACATATCGACGAAGTGGAAGGATCTTCGTACTTCCATCAACACGGTGACTTTGATTTTCACTACCGGATCATCAAAGCGAGTCGTAATCGCAAGCTCATCGCTTTGCTGTGTGACGAGCTCTACCACCTGCTGCGCATGTACCGTTATCAATCACCCAGAGCTCAATCACGACCCAAAGAAGCGTTGGATGAACATAAGTATATTTTGCAAGCGATCCGTAATCGTGATGAAGAACTGGCAGAAATGCTGATGAGACGCCATATTTCAGGCAGTAGGAAACTAATTGAACAACATATTCTGCAAGATTAGAGGAAAATGTGATGAATTTATCCCCCGGGGCGAAGTTTAGACTCGCCGTCCAACAAAACGATCCGCTACAAATTGTCGGCACGATCAACCCATATTGCGCCATGATGGCGAAAAAACTCGGTCATCAGGCGATCTATCTCTCTGGTGGTGGTATCGCTAACGCCTCTTATGGCTTGCCGGATCTCGGCATAACGACACTCAACGATGTGCTGGTGGACGTGGAACGCATCACCAATGCGTGTGATCTGCCTTTATTGGTCGACATCGACACCGGTTTTGGCGGCGCGTTTAACATTGCCCGCACCATCAAGGCGATGGAAAAAGCTGGCGCAGCGGCGGTGCACATGGAAGATCAGGTGGCGCAAAAACGCTGTGGTCACCGTCCAAACAAAGCGATTGTCAGTCAACAAGAGATGGTGGACCGCGTCAAAGCAGCGGTGGATGCGCGCAGTAATCCAGAATTTGTCATCATGGCACGTACCGATGCGCTGGCGGTGGAAGGTATGGACAGTGCGATTGAGCGTGCGATTGCGTGTGTGGAAGCAGGCGCTGACATGATTTTCCCGGAAGCGATGACAGAGCTGCAGCAGTATGAGCAGTTCTCAACGGCGCTACAAGCTGCCACAGGTAAGCATGTGCCGATTCTGGCCAATATCACCGAGTTTGGCCAAACGCCGCTGTACGGCGGTGAAGAACTCGCCAAAGCGAAAGTGGATATGGTGCTTTACCCGCTGAGCGCATTTCGCGCGATGAACAAAGCAGCCGAGATGGTGTATCGCCATCTGCTGGAAGTGGGGAATCAGGAAGCGCTGCTGGGGCAGATGCAGACGCGCAAAGAGCTGTATAAATACCTCAACTATCATGATTACGAAGACAAGCTGGATCAGCTGTTTTCAGAAAAATCCTCCTAAAAGGAAGCCTTTTGGTGGGGAAGCCCAAGAAAAAGTCGGAAATTGTACACAGAGCCCTTAAGGGCCAAACCCAATAACGTGAAACCGCTGCGCCATTGAGCATACGCTGATCCAATGAGGTCGATTCACCAGAATCTAAAGCGCAGCAAGAAAAGGAGTTCGACATGTCATCGAAAGAGCTAGGCGGAGCAGGTCTACGTGGTCAAAGCGCTGGAAGCACTGCTTTATGTACCGTTGGTAAAACTGGAACCGGTCTGACCTATCGTGGTTATGACATCACAGATCTGGCAAATAACGCTCAATTTGAAGAAGTTGCTCATCTACTGTTGGTCGGTCATTTGCCAACGCAAGCCGAACTGGACCAATACAAAACCCGTCTGATTGGCCTGCGCGGCCTGCCTCAGCCACTGAAAGAAGTGCTGGAGCGTATTCCGGCTGATGCGCATCCGATGGACGTGATGCGGACGGGTTGTTCAATGCTGGGTAACCTGGAAACTGAACAAGATTTTTCACAGCAGCTTGCAGCGACAGAACGCATGCTGGCGCTGTTTCCGGCCATCATCTGTTACTGGTATCGCTTTAGCCATGATGGTGTGCGCATTGATACCGAAGACACCAGCGAAGACTGTATCGGCGGTTACTTCCTAAAAATGCTGACTGACAAAGCGCCAAGCGATCTGTTCAAACAAGTGATGCACTGCTCGTTGATTCTGTACGCAGAGCACGAGTTCAACGCATCTACGTTCACGGCTCGCGTCTGTGCTTCCACGCTGTCTGATATTCACTCGTGCGTGACAGGCGCGATCGGCACGCTGCGTGGCCCGCTGCATGGCGGCGCGAACGAAGCGGCGATGGAGATGATCGAGAACTGGAAAACGCCGGATGAAGCAGAACAAAACATTCTGCGCATGCTGGAAAACAAAGAGAAAATCATGGGCTTTGGTCACGCGATTTACCGTGAGAGCGATCCGCGTAACGCCCTGATCAAACGCTGGTCGAAAGAATTGTCCGAAAAAGTCGGTGACACCCAACTCTATGCTGTTTCTGAGCGCGTTGAAGCGGTAATGAAACGCGAGAAGGGCTTGTTCTGTAACGCCGATTTCTTCCACGCCTCCGCTTATCACTTCATGGGTATTCCAACCAAACTCTTCACGCCAATTTTCGTGATGAGCCGTTTGACGGGCTGGGCTGCCCACGTGTACGAGCAGCGTGCGAACAACCGCATCATTCGTCCAAGTGCTGACTATGTTGGTCCGGATCATCAGCAATGGTTGCCGATTGAAAAACGCGGCTAACTCGCCAAGGAATGACCGTGCCCAATAGGTGCGATCATCAATTTAATGCGGTTCGCCGAAGGGCGAATTTGCCTGCCACGGTTGTGAAGCCCAAACAACTTAAAGTACTGGCAACACGCTTTCTGCTTTAAGTGGCAAGGGAATAGTAATGAATCGGATGGATACTATGACCACTCAAAACGAAACGAACAGCCAATACCGCAAACTGCTGCCCGGCACAAATATCAGTTATTTCGATGCCGAAGAAGCGGTCAACGCAATTGCGCCCGGTGCCTACGCGACGCTGCCTTATACCTCGCGCGTTCTGGCTGAAAACTTGGTTCGCCGCTGCGAACCCGAAGCACTGACAGACTCCCTGAAACAACTGATTGAACGCAAACGCGACCTTGATTTCCCCTGGTATCCGGCGCGCGTGGTGTGTCACGACATTCTTGGCCAAACGGCGTTGGTTGATTTGGCTGGCCTGCGCGATGCGATCGCAGAGCAGGGCGGCGATCCGGCCAAAGTGAACCCGGTGGTGGAAACGCAGCTGATTGTTGACCACTCGCTTGCGGTCGAACACGCAGGGTTTGAACCGGATGCGTTTGAGAAAAACCGCGCGATTGAAGATCGCCGCAACGAAGATCGTTTTCACTTCATCGAATGGTGTAAAACCGCGTTTAAAAACGTCAGCGTGATTCCTGCCGGCAACGGCATCATGCACCAGATCAACCTGGAAAAAATGTCGCCCGTGGTGCAACTGAAAAACGGCGTGGCGTTTCCTGATACGTGTGTCGGCACTGACAGCCACACGCCGCACGTCGATTCTCTTGGCGTCATCGCGATTGGCGTCGGCGGTTTGGAAGCTGAAACCGTGATGCTCGGTCGCCCATCCATGATGCGCCTGCCGGACATCGTCGGCGTGAAACTGACCGGCAAACGCAAACCGGGCATTACCGCCACCGACATCGTCTTGGCGATCACCGAATTTCTGCGCGGCGAACGCGTGGTGTCGTCTTATCTCGAATTTTTCGGTGAAGGGGCGAAACAGCTCACCATCGGCGACCGCGCGACGATTTCCAACATGACTCCGGAATATGGTGCCAGCGCGGGCATGTTCTACATTGATGAGCAGACCATCAACTACCTGAAACTGACTGGCCGCGATGCCGAACAAGTGGCGCTGGTTGAACAGTACGCCAAACAAACTGGCTTGTGGGCGGATGCACTGGAGACGGCGCAATACGAACGCGTGCTGACGTTTGATCTCTCCCAAGTAGAACGTAACTTGGCTGGGCCTTCCAACCCGCATCGCCGCTTGCCTACCTCACAACTCGTTGAGCGCGGCATCGCCGGAAAATGGGAAGAAAAAGCGGGCGAAATGCCTGATGGTGCTGTGATCATCGCCGCGATTACCTCATGTACCAACACCAGTAATCCACGCAACGTGGTCGCGGCTGGCTTGGTGGCGAAAAAAGCCAATGAACTGGGCTTGGTGCGTAAACCGTGGGTGAAAACCTCGTTTGCGCCGGGTTCCAAAGTCGCAAAATTGTATCTTGAAGAAGCCAATCTGCTGCCTGAATTGGAAAAGTTGGGCTTTGGCATCGTGGCGTATGCGTGTACCACCTGTAACGGCATGAGTGGCGCGCTGGATCCGACGATCCAACAAGAGATCATCGTTCGCGATCTGTACGCGACCGCCGTGTTGTCGGGCAACCGTAACTTTGATGGTCGGATTCACCCCTACGCCAAACAAGCGTTTCTGGCCTCGCCACCGTTGGTGGTGGCTTATGCGCTGGCGGGTACGATTCGCTTTGATATCGAGCGCGATGCGCTGGGGCATGATGCCAACGGTAAGCCGATTTACCTCAACGATATCTGGCCAAGCGATGAAGAGATTGATGCGATTGTGAATCAGCACGTTAAACCTGAGCAGTTCAATCAAGTCTACATTCAAATGTTTAAACTCGATGACGCCGAGCAAAACAGCAATCCACTGTACGACTGGCGCCCAATGAGTACCTACATTCGCCGTCCGCCGTATTGGGAAGGCGCACTGGCGGGTGAACGCACGCTTAAAGGCATGCGCCCATTGGCGGTGGTGGGTGACAACATCACCACCGACCACCTGTCGCCATCAAACGCGATTCTGGCCAGCAGCGCGGCTGGTGAATACCTGACCAAAATGGGCGTGCCGGAAGAGGATTTTAACTCCTACGCGACGCACCGCGGCGATCATCTGACGGCGCAACGCGCAACGTTTGCCAACCCGAAACTGTTCAACGAAATGGTTAAAGAGCATGGCGAGGTGGTGCAAGGTTCGCTTGCGCGTATCGAACCGGACGGCAAAGTGACGCGCATGTGGGAAGCGATTGAAACCTACATGCAGCGCAAACAGCCGCTGATCATTGTGGCGGGCGCCGACTACGGCCAAGGGTCTTCGCGCGACTGGGCGGCCAAAGGTGTGCGTTTAGCCGGTGTGGAAGCGATTGTCGCCGAAGGTTTTGAGCGCATCCACCGTACCAACCTGGTCGGCATGGGCGTGTTGCCACTGCAATTCAAAGAGGGCGTGAATCGCCTCACGCTGGGACTCGATGGCACCGAACTGTACGACGTGGTGGGTGACATCAAGCCGGGCTGCGATTTGGCGCTGGTGATCACTCGTCAAAACGGCGAGAAGCTGGACGTCGCGGTGACATGCCGTTTGGATACCGCCGATGAAGTGCATGTGTATAACGCAGGCGGTGTGCTGCAGCGTTTTGCGCAAGACTTTTTGGCGAACTGAGAAGGAGTGATGCAATGAGCAATGTCAGCACCGCTTCTCCATGGACCACCGCTGAGATGCTGTCTCAGCCCCTATCTTTTCAAAACCGAGAGTCTTCTCAAATCCGAGTGCCCGCGACGTACATGCGTGGCGGCACCAGCAAAGGGGTATTTTTCCGTCTGGGCGATCTGCCGCCAGCGGCGCAGGTTGCGGGCGCCGCGCGTGATCGCTTACTCATGCGTGTGATTGGCAGCCCGGATCCGTACGGCAAACAGATTGACGGCATGGGCGGCGCCACTTCAAGCACCAGTAAAACCGTGATTGTGTCGAAAAGTGCTCAAGCGGGTCATGACGTCGATTATCTGTTTGGACAAGTGTCGATTGATAAAGCGTTTGTCGACTGGAGCGGTAACTGCGGCAATCTGTCGGCGGCGATTGGTCCGTTTGCAATTTACGCCGGATTCATTGAGCCAGAGCGCATTCCTCACAACGGTGTGGTTGAGGTGCGCGTGTGGCAGGTCAACATCAGCAAAACCATCGTCGTACATGTGCCGATCAAAGATGGCTTGGTGCAGGAAACGGGCGAGTTTGAACTCGATGGCGTGACTTTCCCAGCGGCGGAAATTCAGGTCGATTTCATGGACCCGGCCGACGGTGAAGGCTCTATGTTCCCGACCGGAAATTTGGTCGATGATCTTGATGTTCCGGGCGTAGGCACATTTAACGCCACGTTAATCAATGCGGGCATTCCGACGATTTTTGTTGATGCCGCGTCGATTGGCTATCAGGGCACGGAGCTTCAGGATGACATCAACAACGACAGCAAAGCGCTGGCGATGTTTGAAACCATTCGTGCCTACGGCGCGCTGAAAATGGGGCTGATTCAAGACCTCAGCGAAGCGCAAACCCGTCAGCATACGCCCAAAATTGCCTTTGTCTCCAAACCACAAACTTACACCGCATCCAGCGGCAAATCCGTTGTGGCCAGTGATGTCGATGTACTGGTGCGCGCGTTGTCGATGGGCAAATTACATCACGCCATGATGGGAACCGCTGCCGTTGCCATCGCTGCCGCGGCGTGTGTGCCAGGAACGTTGGTGAATTTGGCCGCCGGTGGCGGAGAGAAAACGTCGGTGACCTTTGGTCACCCTTCGGGAACATTAAAAGTTGGCGCCAGTGCAAGCGAAACGACGCAAGGTTGGGTGGTAGAAAAAGCCGTGATGGGTCGCAGCGCACGTATTTTGATGGAAGGCTGGGTGCGAGTGCCCGCAGAAAACATCAACCACGGCTAAGCCAGAACAATCAAGGAGAAGCACCATGTCTGCATATTTAAAGGAATATCAATGGGCAAAGGATGAGCCGCAAGCGTTCTGGAAAGCTCAAGCCCAAAACATCGACTGGTTTGAATTCCCTCAAACCATTTTGCAAAAAGACGAACACGGTATTGAACGCTGGTTCCCGGATGGTTTGCTCAACACCTCGTGGTTGGCACTGGATTACCACTGTGAACAGGGTCGCGGCGACCAAACGGCGCTGATTTATGATTCGCCGGTGACGGGCAAAAAGCAGCGATACAGCTACACCGCGCTGCGGGATTGTGTCGCGCGCGTGGCGGGCATGTTGGCCGAGCAGGGCGTCACCAAAGGCGATCGCGTAATCATCTATATGCCGATGATCCCGGAAGCGGCGATGGCGATGCTGGCGTGTGCGCGTTTGGGCGCCATTCACTCGGTGGTGTTTGGCGGCTTTGCGCCAAACGAGCTGGCGGTGCGTATTGAAGACGCCGAACCCAAAGTCATCATGACGGCCTCTTGCGGCATAGAAGTCAACAAAGTGATCCCTTATAAGCCGATGGTCGATAAAGCGATCATCGACAGTCGTTGGAAACCGGAAAAAGTGTTGGTGTATCAACGCCCGGAATGCCCGGCCGATTTAACCAGTGAACGCGATTTGGAATGGAACACGCTGATTCAAAGCGCGCTGCCGCATGCGTGTGTGCCCGTTCTGGCAACGGACCCGCTTTACATTCTGTACACCTCAGGAACGACGGGCAAACCCAAAGGGGTGGTGCGTGACAACGGCGGTCATGCTGTCGCGATGAAATACTCGATGAGCTGTATTTACAACATGCCGCAAAATGGCGTGTTCTGGGCCGCATCGGATGTGGGCTGGGTGGTGGGGCATTCTTACATTGTGTATGCGCCGCTGATTCACGGCTGCACAACCATTTTGTACGAAGGTAAACCGGTGCGTACGCCGGATCCAGGTGCCTTCTGGCGCGTGTGTCAGGAATACAAAGTCACTGCACTGTTCTCGGCGCCAACGGCTTTCCGAGCCATCAAGAAAGAAGATCCGAATGGCGAGTATCTTAAGCACTATGACCTGTCGAGCGTGAAAACCATCTTCATGGCGGGTGAACGTTTGGATCCGCCAACTTTAGAATGGGTCGAATCGCAAACCGACAAACCGGTCATTGACCACTGGTGGCAAACCGAAACGGGCTGGGCGATTGCCGGCAACCCAACGGGCATTGAACTGATGCCGATTAAAGCGGGTTCAGCGACTAAGCCGATTCCGGGTTATCAAGTGGAAATCCTCAATGAACTCGGCGAGGTGCTGCCGCCGAATCAGCAAGGCTTTGTGGCGCTGAAACGTCCGTTGCCGCCAAGCTGTTTGCCGACTGTGTGGCGCAATCACGACCGTTTTGAGTCCGGTTATTTGTCACAATTCCCAGGTTACTACGTCTCAGGTGATGGCGGTTATCTGGATGAAGATGGTTACCTGTTCATCATGGGCCGCATTGACGATGTGATTAACGTCGCTGGTCACCGCCTCTCGACCGGTGAAATGGAAGAGATCGTCGGCGCGCACCCAGCGGTGGCGGAATGCGCGGTGGTGGGTGTGCACGATGAACTGAAAGGGCAGTTGCCAATCGGGTTTGTGGTGCTCAAAGATGGTGTCAAAGTCGATGAACTGCAGTTGGAGCAAGAGCTCATCGGCAAAGTGCGAAATGAGATTGGTGCGGTGGCCTGCTTTAAACATGCCATGGTTGTCGAGCGTTTGCCCAAAACCCGCTCGGGTAAAATATTGCGCCGCACCATTCGCCAGATCGCAGATGGTGAGCAATACGTCGTTCCCTCCACCATTGATGACCCTTCTAGCTTGAATGAAATCGAGAAGGTGCTGCATCGAGAGTGATGACGGTACAAAGACAAGAGCCAGTCCTGCCAGTACAAAGGCTGGACTGGCTTATTTCATTGCGCCCCTCCAGAGCGATAACTGTCGGAGCAACAACAAATTATCTTGCTATCCTCCTTTGCGCGCGACACACTGTCGTTTTGCAATTGATTGATCTCTCCATGAACGACTTCACCATCTCACCAGCACAGCCAAACGACATCGACGCGCTCAATGACCTGATGTTTGCTCTGCATGACGAGCACCATCAGCAATGTCCCGAATTTTTCAAAACTGCCGAAGAGATTGAACAAGAGAAAAGCATTGCTCGCTATCTGGATGACCCGGAATGTTTGGTTTTTGTCGCAAAGCGAGATGAAGAGGTGATTGGTTTTGTCAGCGGACACTTTTGCGAGCTGATTTCGACCGTGAGTCAACCTTTGCCAATGGGCAGTGTCGACGAACTGTTTGTTGTAAATGCCTATCGCCATAAGGGCATCGCGCAAACGCTACTGCAAAAAATCGAGCAAACCTTCACTGACTACGGAGTCAGCCAAGTGTTTGTCGAAGTGTGGCATTTTAATCAGAATGCGATCGCGCTTTATCAAAAATCGGGTTTTCAGCATCATATTCATTGGCTGCGAAAAGCGCTCACCAGCGGGAAATAACGCTTCTGACAGTTCGCATTCAGTTTGGCAATTTGCTCAGTCTCCCATTGCGGGATGTTTTTCTATTTGTGCGCTTAATTTTTGTCGAAAAAAATCTGACTTCCTGCCATCATGACGACAAATTTTCTTATTGTTGCTCACTAAAACATTCTGTCGAGTTTAGATGCAACGCCAGATCGACATGCAATTCAAAGGTTTTCACACGTGTTAAAACGAGCCTTCATCATCACCCTTGGCGTCTTTTCTCTATTTTACAGCGCATTTTCTGCCGCTGGATTGCCAACACCATTACCCGAAGGAATTAAAGGCGCGCTCTGCATTGTGCGTGTCGACAACAAGTTATTGCTGGTGAATGAAATTTTGACCGGTCAAATTTCGCTGCCCGGTGGAACCATCAGCGCTGGTGAGCCGCCACCCGAAGCGGCGCAAAGAGAAGTGTGGGAAGAAACTGGCCTAGTGGTGACGGTGGGGGAAGCGCTGGGCTACAGTGATACCGCGGTATTTTATGATTGTGTGTCGGACTCGCCGATCGTCGCTTACAACACTCAGCATGCGTTAGGTGGAAATACCTTACCTATTTGGTTTGCGCCGCATTATGGAGTAGAAATTGCTTCCGCGATGCTGCTTGAGCCAACGGCTCTCAAAGCGGAGCAGTACCGTTTTCCCCAACAGTGGCCGCTGGTCAGTGAAATGTTTACTCGTGCCACCAATCAACCCGCCAGTTATGTGCGCGATCTCAAAGAGGCCGCGCCATCGTATCGTCAAATTGGCCTTGGTTGGTTAGCCGCTAGCCAATCTTGGTCGGCGCAATCGCAAGTGTTGTCATCCATTGCCATGGCCGTTGCACATCTGGCTTTTTATCTCACCACTCCCACCCTGCTTTTGGTGGTCATGCCGCTCATTTTCTGGCGCTTCGGACGAGATTTTACCTTGCATGCGCTGTTTGCAGTGACCGTCACTTCATTACTGGCTTTGGTTGCGCAGCAAGGCTTTGCGATGCCTCGGCCCCATGTGTATCTGCCTAATACGGAGTTGCTTCCAAGCTCAGGTTTTAGTTTTCCCAGCGCTTCAATGGCCGTTTGGGTCTGCTTGACGTTGCTGATTACGCAGAGGGAAGGGGGGGAAGTGTGGGGCAAATGGGCGTTTGGGGCTATCGTTTTGGTCGCTTTAGGTCGGTTTTATGCCGGAGCTGAGTTTCTTTCTGATCTGCTGATTGGCGCACTATTGGGCGCTTTGGTTGCTTGGCATTTGCTTCGTTTGCAACAAAAAGCGGAGCTGGATTTGGGACAACTGTTTGCCTCTCCTTTAGTGTGGGGAGCACTTGTCGCCGTGGCTGTTGGCTTGACTTTCATCTGGCCGTTGCCGGTCTTTTCCGCTTGGCTTGCTACATTGATGTTGATGCCGCTTCTGGTGCTGATGTGGCGCAAAAAAGCGTGCAGTTTAACTCAACCGCGTGCGTTAGTGCTGATTGTGGTGCTGCTAACGCTTAACCTGTTGGTCACTTTGCTGCAAACCCACTTTTCTTCTAGCGGGCTCTATTCTTATATTTTACAAACGCTGCGTTATCCATTATCTCTCTTGGCCGCAATGCTACTGATGTTGCCACTTTGCAAGGCTAGAGAAGCGTAAGCAATTTCCTGTGAGATCAAAATAAACGCCTCGACTGAGGCGTTTATTTTGGGTGATGAGTTAACCCTGCTCACTCGGAAAAACAAATTTTTCGATCGCTCTGGCGACGCCGTGATCATTGTTGGATGCGGTGATGTAATCGGCAATCGCTTTTGTCTGTTCCATCGCATTGGCCATTGCCACGCCTACGCCCGCGTATTGCAGCATATGGTGATCGTTCTCCGCATCGCCCATACAGATCACTTCTTCCGCTTTAATGCCGAGATGCTCGGCAATTGCCGCGACACCAATGCCTTTGTTGCTCAATGGATTAAGAAACTCTAAGAAGAATGGAGCACTTTGCACCACGGTAAACTGTTGGTGCAGCTCACTAGGCAGTTTGGCGATGGTTTCGGTGAGCAGCGACGGCTCGGCAACCATCATCGTTTTGATGATTGGGTGATCGTCTGCGAGTGCGTCGAAGTTCATTTCAGTGATTGGCAAGCCATTGATCTTGGCTTCTATTTCTGTGTAAGGGTTAGTTTGAGGGGTAATCAAACCGTGCTCCTTGCTGAAGGCATGAACGTAAACGCCGAGTTTTTCTGCTAAGCGGGCAAGCTGCTTCGCGCTTTTGCCATCGATAATTTGTTCATGGATTAATTCGCCAGTGCCGACGTTCTTTACCATCGAGCCGTTATAGAAAAGAACAAAGTCACGGTCTGAGGAGATATCGAGCTCATCCAGCTTGTCTTGCATGCCTTCCAGTGGACGGCCTGAAGCCAGTACTACCGTCACGCCTGCCGCGCGAGCACGCGTAATCGCCGCCTTATTTTCGTCGGAGATTTGCTTGTCGCTGTTGAGCAAAGTGCCATCCATATCCAGCGCAATTAACTTGAACATACTTACCTACTAAACTTTGAAGAAGAAGACAAAGTGGTAATGAAACACCAAAACGAGACGGATTAACACTGAATTTTTGTCTTCCCAGCAGATTAATTTGACCTGAGAGCGGGACTCCTTTAAGGTCTGCGCCTTGCGAATTATTGTTAGGGTTGAGAGTTAAGTTGTATAAAGTTAACGAGATGTTTGAAACCATTCAGGGTGAAGGCGTTTTTACTGGTGTGCCAGCGGTGTTCGTCCGTTTGCAAATGTGCCCAGTAGGCTGTTCTTGGTGTGATACCAAACAAACTTGGCAGGCTTTAGAGCAGGATCAACGCACGTTTGGCGAAATCATTCTCAAATCGGGAGATAGCCCAAGTTGGTGTAATGCTGACGCCGAGGAGATTGTGGCTCAGTATCAACAGCAAGGTTTCAATGCCAAACACATAGTGATCACCGGCGGCGAGCCATGCATTTATGACTTAACTTCTCTAACCGAGGCGTTTGAAGCGATCGGCTGCCAATGCCAAATCGAAACAAGTGGTACCTATCCCGTGCAGACCTCGCCTGCAACTTGGGTGACAGTGTCACCCAAAGTGGCGATGAAAGGCAAATTGCCCGTGCTTGATAGCGCTTTACTGCGAGCCAATGAAATCAAACATCCGGTCGGCACAGAAAAAGACATTGAACAGTTAGACGTGTTGTTGGCGAGAGCCCAAGTGCCAGCAACAACGACGATAGCCCTGCAACCGATTAGCCAGAAAGCCAGAGCGACGCAATTGTGTATTGAGACTTGTATTGCGCGTAACTGGCGTTTATCGGTTCAAACCCACAAATATTTAAGTATTGCCTAGAAGGGATAAGCGATGAATAAAGCGGTAGTGGTTTTTAGTGGTGGTCAAGACTCAACCACTTGTCTTGTGCAAGCTCTGAATGAGTATGATGAGGTCCATGCCATCACCTTTGATTATGGTCAGCGCCATCGTTTGGAGATTGAAGTTGCACAACAACTTGCCGCGGACTTGGGTGTCAAAGCACACAAAGTGATGGATGTAACATTGCTCAATGAGCTGGCAATTAGCTCGCTGACGCGTGATGACATTCCTGTTTCGCATGAGCTTCAAGCCAATGGATTACCGAACTCTTTTGTGCCCGGGCGCAACATTCTCTTCCTGACTTTGGCAGGCATTTACGCCTACCAAATCGGTGCTGATACAGTGATTACGGGCGTGTGCGAAACCGATTTTTCTGGCTACCCCGATTGCCGTGACGATTTTGTCAAAGCAATGAACAGTGCGTTGGTTAAAGGGATGGATAAAGCCTTGACCATTAAAACGCCTCTGATGTGGTTAAACAAAGCGGAGACGTGGGCATTGGCCGATCAAAATAAAGCGTTGCAACTGGTGAGGGAGAAAACCTTGACCTGTTACAACGGTGTGATCGGCGATGGCTGCGGTGATTGCCCATCATGTCACTTGCGTAAAGCGGGGCTTGATGACTACCTTAATAACCAACCGCTTGTGATGGCATCACTGCTTGAGAAACAGGCTTAAGCGTAACCGGCAGACGGCTCGCATCAACGACTCCTATTTTGCGTTCTCTCTGCCGTTGAGAGAGCGCGAAATCGAGTTTGTTATAGACGCAGTCGAAGCTTGGCGCTGAACGCTCTAAAACAAGATAGGCTATATAGGCGTTAAGCTGGATCGGCTCGCCAGTTTCTGCATGAATCACGCTGCTGGCGATACGTTGGTTTAGCTGTTCAACGCGCATTGGCACATCTATCTCGTCTACCTCTTTCAGCAACACCATGAACTCTGTTCCATTGAGTCGTCCCAATAACTCACCCGGCAAAAGATGAGCGATAAGATTACAAGCAATAGTATGTAATAGCTCATCGCCATACGCGTGGCCAAACTCCCGATTAACGGCTTTAACACGGTCTAAATTAAACAAAATCAGTACCGGCACTTTATGTGCAGCTCGGTTGGTCGTTTGCGCTTCAATTGCCTCAATGATTGATCGGCGATTCAACGCCGTTGTTAATCGATCGGTTTGTCGCTGCTTACGGTAGCGATGATTGGCTAACGCCAAAACGAGCAGTAGAGTCACCAACGCAATCAACAACAGTGAGTAGAGAAACTTCTCTTGTTCAAGACTCTTTACTAAGCGCATTTTACGCTCAGTGTCACTTTGAAGCTGTGTTAAGCGTAACTGATAGTCGAATTGCTTTTGTGCGAGATCCAATGCCTCAATCGCTTTCGTAGTATCTTTGTCTCTGAAGCTAAGTTCGAGTTGGGAATACTGCGTGTAGTGTTGATAGGCTTTCTGGTAGTTCCCTTGCAGCACATCGATGTTCGACTGCAATAATAAGGCGTTCGCTTCGATTACGGGCATATCCATCGATACTGCGAGGTTATAAGCCTGTGTCGCGTGCGTCATCGCTTCGCTGAGCTTGCCCATCTCAAGATAACCGAGGCTAAATCGAGAGTGAACTTCGGCAGCTAAACGGTGGTTTTGCCCTTTTTCTGCCGCTTTAAGCGCGAGTTCGAGATAGTATGACCCTTTCTCTGCATCATTCATTTGCAGATAGAGAGACCCCAAACCAAGATACGTCATGACCAGACCAAAGGTGTGATTTTCCTTAATCAAGATCGCGAGTGCTTGCTCGTAGTAGAGGATTGCTTGCGGCTGATCGCCACGATCGTGATAGAGTTCGGCGAGGCTGTGCAATATTTGTGCTAAGGCAGCCGGAGAATGCCCGCTTTCGCGAATTTCCTTGGCTTTAAGCAAATACTCTTCGGCTTGCGCGTATTGGCCTAATTCGCGTAGCAAATTGCCAGTATCGTTGTAAGCGCCAGAGACATCTGCGTTTGCAGGTAAATGGCGTAACATCGCTTGATAGTGGATAAGAGATTGCTCAAATTCGCCACGGAAATGTTCGTTATTGGCGATCACGCGATAAACCAAATATTTCGGTAACAGAGATTCACTCTCTTCAGTGGCAAATCGCTTGAGTTGAGAGCAGAAAAACTTGGCTTTGTGGTAATCGCCTTGTTCGTTGAGCGTATAGCAAAGTTGGTATTGAAGTAGTTCTTGCAACTTTGGTGCTTCGTTCAGCGTTGCTTGGTTTAGTAAGGCAGTGAAACCTTTAACTGCTTGTTCATACAGGCCTTTCTGTCGGTCATATAGCGCTTGTATGTACAGTGATTCTTGGCGAGAGAAGTGAGTATCTTTGTTTTGGCTCGCGCCATAATAGGGCTGATGGCGTGCAGAAAGATAGTCAAATAGTAAGCCACTCACATACAACTTTTCCGCGCCTGGAAGGAGGGCGGAATAACGATCTTGCAAGAGATCTAAGGCGCGATTGTCATCGGCTCTGAGTTTTTGTTGGTAGACGCCTAGCCACTGATGCAGTCCGCTGTTGTCTGCGAGCGTCATACAAGAAAAAGTACTGATGGCGAGCCAAAGTAGTAGCTTGCGTTTAAACATGGGCTGATTTGATGGTAAAAATGAGATACAGGAATGATATCTTTTTGTAAATGAAAAGGTGTGATGCATTCGAGATAGTGAAATATACAATACGTCGTATATCAAAGAGCAATATACCAGAGTTGATAAATGTATCTACAGTGCAGCAAAGCTGTAAAAAAGGCTGGTACAGAGCCAGCCTCTCAATTAAGCAAACATTGCTTAACGATTAAAGATACATTTTTGCCAGCTCAGCCGGCTCAAGTTCTTTACCTTCTAGCTGAGCGTTCCAGTTAATGCCGACCAGTACGCCATCTTCATCTAACGTAATGAGCCAATCTTCAACGAAAATATCAAGAGGAATTTCAAGTACTTCAAAATCAGCCCACTCTTCTACATTGTGTGCGATGGCATCTTCTTTCGCGGACCAAAACGGCATCACTTCACTATTTTCGAATTCTGAAGAGTCACAAGCCAGCCATCCTTCTTCATTTCGAAGGCCCCAAACCAGCTTGGTTTCTTGAGTTTCTTGAATGAAAAGGTCCAGATTCGCTTGAATATCCGCAGTTAATTTGCTCATTTTAAAATCTCGATATGAAAAGACCCGCGTAGGGTATCATTTTATCGCAGCCTTACCAATGAGTATCTGAGTTTACGTTGGTGGCGGCTCGACGAAGATAAGGGGCTATTTCGCCCCTAAAGATTATTTCTTATTTTTTGGTAGACGGGTAAAAATGGTCCACTCTTCTTTGATGTCACCTTTGTGACCAACGACGGAGGCCACGACGCGACGATTCAAAGCGTGGCTGACTTCGTCATCTCCATCATTCGCCAGTTTACTGTCACCAAAACCGACAATACGCACTCGGTTTGATGAAATACCATAACTGATGAGCATCTCTTTAACGTTATCCGCTCGGCGTTGAGACAGCTCTAGGTTTAGCTTTGCATTGCCCGTACGGCTGGCAAAACCTTGCAGTTCGATTGACGTGGATGGATAAAGTTTCAAAAACTCAGCCAGTTCTTTGATTTGACTGCGAAATACCGGGTTAATCACGTCGGAGTTGTTGGCAAATAACACCCGAATTTGCATCTGCTGCGTGGTTTTGATGTAAGTTCCGCAGCCATCGTTATCAACTTCCGCGGTACTTGGCGTATCGGGGCACAAATCGCGGGCGTTAATTACGCCATCTCTGTCTTGGTCTTGTAAATCATCAATTTGATCTGCAACCGGAGTGGGGCGGTAATCGTATTCGTCCGCCAGTATGGAGGCAGATACCAAAACAGCAGCTAAGGCAAAAGGTAAAGTGTATGATTTCATTAGTATTCCACCTTTTGGGTCCACTCTTTGGGGATATCGACTCGCAGCGTATCGAGCAATTGCCCAGTCGCATTCATCACACGAAATTTGGCGTATTGCTCTGCATACTTAGCATCTAAGTAACCTTTGCGAGCTTCGAACAGTTCGTTCTCGGTGTTTAACAAATCCAGCAAAGTGCGTTTGCCAATACGGTACTGCTTTTCGTAAGCAATCACTGTATCGGATGCTGAGTCAACGTGATCGGCCAAAAACTCTTTCTGCTGCAAAGTAAGGTCAAGCGCACTCCAAGCTAGGCGCAAACCCTCTTCGACGCTCCGGTAACTTCTTTCGCGAAGATCTTTTGCTTTGTTGAGTTGATAAACGGCACTTTCAGAGTTCGCGGAATCCGTTCCTCCGTTGTACAAGTTGTAACGCATACGAAGCATGGCTGTTAGCTCGTCACTCTGTCCCTCAATGCCACCTGCGTCGCTACGCCAAGTCTGTGACGCTTCAAACGTAAAGGTAGGATAGTTGCGCCCTTTGGTCTGCTTATACTGAAAACGGGCCGAATCGACATCCACCGTTGCGACCTTAATTACCGGGTGATGCTCAAAAGCCTGACTAATCGCTTCATCGACGGTAAATGGAATTCGCTCTTGATCCGCTCGTGGAAAAATCAGTGATTGTGGTGTTTGCCCAACCAAACGAGTAAACATAGTATGAGAATCAAACAAATTATTTTGTGCAGCGGCTAAGTTACCGTGCGCTTTCGCCAATCGAGCTTCGACCTGAGACAAATCTGCGGTAGAACCGATGCCAGAGTTGACTCGTTTCTTAATGTCACTGTAAATACGTTTGTGAGTCATGAGATTGCTTTCAGAAAGCGCTAAGATTTCGTACGCTTTCACAGCATCCAGATAAACTTTGGTCACCTCTAGTGCTTTATCTTGCGCATCTGCTAACAGTTGGTAACGTAGCGACTCCGCTTCCGCTGCTGTTCTATCCATATCATTGAGTGTGGCAGAACCATCCCAAATCAGTTGCGTTAGGGTTAAAGAGGCATCTTTGCGTGTCATATCGGTTGATTCACGAGGAGGATTACCGGCAGGGTTGATGGATTCGAAACCGACACCTGCCTCTAAATCCACTCTGGGCAAGTAAGCGCCAGAAGAGGCCTGATTAGCATATTGCTTACTTAAGAACTCGTTAAATGCACTTTTTATTTCAGGGTTGGTGGCAAGCGTAATGGCAACCGCTTGCTCTAATGTTTGCCCCACAGCAGGAAGTGACATCACTAACCCAGCGGCTAATGTGCTTATTCGGGTCCACTTCACTCAATTTCTCCTACTCGTTGTTTGCGCTAAGTCTAAGAGATTAGCTGTCTTAATTTTGAGAAGATCACTATAAAACGTCAATTTTTTAGCGCAACAAATCATTAAATCAATGCTGAGCTTGCGTGCTCAATCGCAAAATATCAGTCATTGTAACGAATTCCATCGCCTTTTTCTAACTTGTTGAAATGGATGTTTTAAAGAAATGCAGTTCCGTAATGACAGGACGAGATCTGTGATATTGCTTCATAAATGAGACTGTGTGAGCAAAGTCCCCAATAGGTGACAAAAATGTAAAAGAGAATGGCTTTTCGGATGTTCTAGCGATCCCCGTTTGATATACTAATGGTTAAGAAAATAGAATTAATGTGCCCGTCAAAATATTGGCAGAGCTGCACCGTCATCACAGAGGTTTACTTATGGATTTCTCAGCCTTTCTTTCTGGAGCTGCCCTTACCGCTGGTCGAATTGTTGTTATTGATTTGAACGGTAATATAAGAATGCTAGCGCCCGGACAAACACCTGCACCTGGCGAAGTTGTGATTGATACCCTAGATGAATCTGAGGTGCCTACAGTTCGAGTGGCGACAGAAAACGGCAGCAATGACATTACTGATGATGTGCAGCAGATTTTTGCAGCGTTGGAAGATGGGCAAGACCCAACCCAACTGGGTGATGAGTTTGCTACCGCCGCAGGCGAAACGGGCGGTTCAAGCTTGGTGTCGGCAGGGACGATCTCTCGTGATGGGAGCGAGACCCTAGCAAGTACCGCGTTTACTACCCAAGGCTTGCAAGACCTAGGGCTTAACCAAGCGCAAAGTCTTTCTCTTTTTGATGTGTACAGTTCTCTTTCTTCAGATGCGGCAACTATCAGTCCAGCAGAAACTTTGCCTCTGTTAACCGTTACACTAGATGAAGATAGTGGTTCTGAAGCGGACGATTTTCTAACCAACAATGGTTCGTTCACCGTCTCTGGACAAAATGATGGTGCGACGGTCGAATATTTTGTTGATGGTGAATGGACAACAACAGCGCCAACGCCAGTGGAAGGCGAAAACACCATCATCGTTCGCCAGACCGATGCAGCAGGCAACACCTCAGGCAGCAGCACGCTCACCTTCACCTTAGATACCACAGCGCCAGATGCGCCGCAGATCTCGCTAGACACCGACAGCGGCAGCTTGGCCGACGACTTCCTGACCAATAAAGGCGATTTCACCGTTACAGGCACTGAAGAAGGTGCGACGGTGGAGTACTTTGTTAATGGTGAATGGACAAATACAGCGCCAACACCAGTTGAAGGTGACAATACGATCATCGTTCGTCAAACAGATGCGGCTGGCAACACTTCTGGTAGCAGCACGCTGACGTTTACTCTAGACACCACCGCGCCAGATGCACCGCAGATTTCACTAGACACTGACAGCGGCAGCTTGGCCGATGACTTCCTTACCAATAAAGGTGATTTCACCGTTGCAGGCACTGAAGAAGGTGCGACGGTGGAGTACTTTGTTAATGGCGAATGGACCACCACCGCACCCACGCCAGTTGAAGGTCAAAATACCATCATCGTTCGCCAGACCGATGCAGCAGGCAACACTTCTGGTAGCAGCACGCTGACCTTCACCTTAGATACCACAGCGCCAGATGCGCCGCAGATCTCACTAGACACCGACAGCGGCAGCTTGGCCGATGACTTCCTTACCAACAAAGGCGATTTCACCGTTGCTGGTACCGAAGAAGGTGCAACGGTCGAATATTTTGTTGATGGTGAATGGACCACCACCGCGCCAACACCAGTAGAAGGCGAAAACACCATTATCGTTCGTCAAACCGATGCAGCAGGCAACACCTCTGGCAGCAGCACGCTCACCTTCACCTTAGATACCACAGCGCCAGATGCGCCGCAGATCTCACTAGACACCGACAGCGGCAGTTTGGCGGATGACTTCCTTACTAATAAAGGCGACTTCACTGTTGCAGGCACTGAAGAAGGTGCGACGGTGGAGTACTTTGTTAATGGTGAATGGACAACCACAGCGCCAACACCAGTAGAAGGCGAAAACACCATTATCGTTCGTCAAACCGATGCAGCAGGCAACACCTCTGGCAGCAGCACGCTCACCTTTACTTTAGATACTACCGTGCCAGATGCACCGCAGATTTCTCTCGATATTGACAGCGGCAGCTTGGCCGATGACTTCCTTACTAATAAAGGCGACTTCACTGTTGCTGGTACCGAAGATGGTGCGACGTTGGAGTACTTTGTCAATGGTGAATGGACAACCACAGCGCCAACACCAATAGAAGGCGAAAATACCATCATCGTTCGCCAGACCGATGCTGCAGGCAACACTTCTGGCAGCAGCACGCTGACGTTTACTCTCGATACTACAGCTCAGGCGGGTACGGTTTCTGTTGATCCAATTACTTCAGATGATGTGATTACAGAAACAGAGAAAAATCAGACTATTACAGTGACTGGTTCTGCGACTGGTGGTGACATCAAAACCGGAGATGTTGTTACTGCAATCATTAACGGTAACGAATACAAAGGTAGCGTTTCTGAAGATGGTACGTGGGAGCTATCAGTAAGTGGTTCAGACCTTGCTGTCGACACAGCTTTTGAAGTTACCGTTAATTCAACCGATGCAGCAGGTAACGAAGTTACCTCTACAGGGGAATCGGTTCATCGGTTTGATGATACGCCTATTATCGTGAACATTGACATCGATCCAATTACCGAAGACTCGGTAATCAATGCAAGTGAATCTCAAGGTGATATTACTATTACTGGTACCGTTTCGGGGGAAGAGTTTGCACAAGGAACGGTAACGCTAATTGTCAATGGCAAAGAGTTTAGTGGGCAAGTTGTTGACGGTAGATACGAAATTGATGTTCCTGGAAGTGAGCTACTTGCCGACTCTGACAAACAAGTGACAGCTGTTGTCGATGTTGTGAACAGCAAGGGACAAATCGGCTCATCTACCTCTACCGAAGTATACTTTGTTGATACATCATCACTGGCGACAATACGTGTCAACCCTATCACTAGCGATGATGTAATTAATTTTGTAGAGAGTCAGTCAAACGTTACTGTCAGTGGCCGGGTTGGTTTCGATGCTAAAGCTGGTGATCTAGTCTCGATGACAATTAACGGCACCCTATACACAGCAACGGTTTTGGCAAACAAAACTTGGAGTGTGGAGGTCTCTGGTACCGATCTAGCAAACGATAACAGTTTTGTTGCAACAGTAACGGGTGTGGATAGTGCAGGAAATCCTTACTCCGCCTCTACCACTTCAACGCATACGGTCGATACCGAAGCGCCGAGCATCGGCATCACCACGCCAATCGCAGGCGATGACATCATCAATGCCGCGGAAAGTGACGAGCCACTGACCATCAGTGGTACCACCACCAACGTGGAAGACGGTCAAACCGTGACGGTGACCATCGGTGGTGAGAAATACACAGCGACGGTGACAGGCAACGCGTGGAGCTTGGAAGTACCGGCAAGCGCCGTTGAGGCGTTAGCGGAAGGCACTCAGACCATCAAGGCGGACGTGAGTGATAAAGCGGGCAACCCAGCACCGCAAGCGAGCCATGACATCACGGTCGATACCGAAGCGCCGAGCATCGGCATCACCACGCCAATCGCAGGCGATGACATCATCAATGCCGCGGAAAGTGACGAGCCACTGACCATCAGTGGTACCACCACCAACGTGGAAGACGGTCAAACCGTGACGGTGACCATCGGTGGTGAGAAATACACAGCGACGGTGACAGGCAACGCGTGGAGCTTGGAAGTACCGGCAAGCGCCGTTGAGGCGTTAGCGGAAGGCACTCAGACCATCAAGGCGGACGTGAGTGATAAAGCGGGCAACCCAGCACCGCAAGCGAGCCATGACATCACGGTCGATACCGAAGCGCCGAGCATCGGCATCACCACGCCAATCGCAGGCGATGACATCATCAATGCCGCGGAAAGTGACGAGCCACTGACCATCAGTGGTACCACCACCAACGTGGAAGACGGTCAAACCGTGACGGTGACCATCGGTGGTGAGAAATACACAGCGACGGTGACAGGCAACGCGTGGAGCTTGGAAGTACCGGCAAGCGCCGTTGAGGCGTTAGCGGAAGGCACTCAGACCATCAAGGCGGACGTGAGTGATAAAGCGGGCAACCCAGCACCGCAAGCGAGCCATGACATCACGGTCGATACCGAAGCGCCGAGCATCGGCATCACCACGCCAATCGCAGGCGATGACATCATCAATGCCGCGGAAAGTGACGAGCCACTGACCATCAGTGGTACCACCACCAACGTGGAAGACGGTCAAACCGTGACGGTGACCATCGGTGGTGAGAAATACACAGCGACGGTGACAGGCAACGCGTGGAGCTTGGAAGTACCGGCAAGCGCCGTTGAGGCGTTAGCGGAAGGCACTCAGACCATCAAGGCGGACGTGAGTGATAAAGCGGGCAACCCAGCACCGCAAGCGAGCCATGACATCACGGTCGATACCGAAGCGCCGAGCATCGGCATCACCACGCCAATCGCAGGCGATGACATCATCAATGCCGCGGAAAGTGACGAGCCACTGACCATCAGTGGTACCACCACCAACGTGGAAGACGGTCAAACCGTGACGGTGACCATCGGTGGTGAGAAATACACAGCGACGGTGACAGGCAACGCGTGGAGCTTGGAAGTACCGGCAAGCGCCGTTGAGGCGTTAGCGGAAGGCACTCAGACCATCAAGGCGGACGTGAGTGATAAAGCGGGCAACCCAGCACCGCAAGCGAGCCATGACATCACGGTCGATACCGAAGCGCCGAGCATCGGCATCACCACGCCAATCGCAGGCGATGACATCATCAATGCCGCGGAAAGTGACGAGCCACTGACCATCAGTGGTACCACCACCAACGTGGAAGACGGTCAAACCGTGACGGTGACCATCGGTGGTGAGAAATACACAGCGACGGTGACAGGCAACGCGTGGAGCTTGGAAGTACCGGCAAGCGCCGTTGAGGCGTTAGCGGAAGGCACTCAGACCATCAAGGCGGACGTGAGTGATAAAGCGGGCAACCCAGCACCGCAAGCGAGCCATGACATCACGGTCGATACCGAAGCGCCGAGCATCGGCATCACCACGCCAATCGCAGGCGATGACATCATCAATGCCGCGGAAAGTGACGAGCCACTGACCATCAGTGGTACCACCACCAACGTGGAAGACGGTCAAACCGTGACGGTGACCATCGGTGGTGAGAAATACACAGCGACGGTGACAGGCAACGCGTGGAGCTTGGAAGTACCGGCAAGCGCCGTTGAGGCGTTAGCGGAAGGCACTCAGACCATCAAGGCGGACGTGAGTGATAAAGCGGGCAACCCAGCACCGCAAGCGAGCCATGACATCACGGTCGATACCGAAGCGCCGAGCATCGGCATCACCACGCCAATCGCAGGCGATGACATCATCAATGCCGCGGAAAGTGACGAGCCACTGACCATCAGTGGTACCACCACCAACGTGGAAGACGGTCAAACCGTGACGGTGACCATCGGTGGTGAGAAATACACAGCGACGGTGACAGGCAACGCGTGGAGCTTGGAAGTACCGGCAAGCGCCGTTGAGGCGTTAGCGGAAGGCACTCAGACCATCAAGGCGGACGTGAGTGATAAAGCGGGCAACCCAGCACCGCAAGCGAGCCATGACATCACGGTCGATACCGAAGCGCCGAGCATCGGCATCACCACGCCAATCGCAGGCGATGACATCATCAATGCCGCGGAAAGTGACGAGCCACTGACCATCAGTGGTACCACCACCAACGTGGAAGACGGTCAAACCGTGACGGTGACCATCGGTGGTGAGAAATACACAGCGACGGTGACAGGCAACGCGTGGAGCTTGGAAGTACCGGCAAGCGCCGTTGAGGCGTTAGCGGAAGGCACTCAGACCATCAAGGCGGACGTGAGTGATAAAGCGGGCAACCCAGCACCGCAAGCGAGCCATGACATCACGGTCGATACCGAAGCGCCGAGCATCGGCATCACCACGCCAATCGCAGGCGATGACATCATCAATGCCGCGGAAAGTGACGAGCCACTGACCATCAGTGGTACCACCACCAACGTGGAAGACGGTCAAACCGTGACGGTGACCATCGGTGGTGAGAAATACACAGCGACGGTGACAGGCAACGCGTGGAGCTTGGAAGTACCGGCAAGCGCCGTTGAGGCGTTAGCGGAAGGCACTCAGACCATCAAGGCGGACGTGAGTGATAAAGCGGGCAACCCAGCACCGCAAGCGAGCCATGACATCACGGTCGATACCGAAGCGCCGAGCATCGGCATCACCACGCCAATCGCAGGCGATGACATCATCAATGCCGCGGAAAGTGACGAGCCACTGACCATCAGTGGTACCACCACCAACGTGGAAGACGGTCAAACCGTGACGGTGACCATCGGTGGTGAGAAATACACAGCGACGGTGACAGGCAACGCGTGGAGCTTGGAAGTACCGGCAAGCGCCGTTGAGGCGTTAGCGGAAGGCACTCAGACCATCAAGGCGGACGTGAGTGATAAAGCGGGCAACCCAGCACCGCAAGCGAGCCATGACATCACGGTCGATACCGAAGCGCCGAGCATCGGCATCACCACGCCAATCGCAGGCGATGACATCATCAATGCCGCGGAAAGTGACGAGCCACTGACCATCAGTGGTACCACCACCAACGTGGAAGACGGTCAAACCGTGACGGTGACCATCGGTGGTGAGAAATACACAGCGACGGTGACAGGCAACGCGTGGAGCTTGGAAGTACCGGCAAGCGCCGTTGAGGCGTTAGCGGAAGGCACTCAGACCATCAAGGCGGACGTGAGTGATAAAGCGGGCAACCCAGCACCGCAAGCGAGCCATGACATCACGGTCGATACCGAAGCGCCGAGCATCGGCATCACCACGCCAATCGCAGGCGATGACATCATCAATGCCGCGGAAAGTGACGAGCCACTGACCATCAGTGGTACCACCACCAACGTGGAAGACGGTCAAACCGTGACGGTGACCATCGGTGGTGAGAAATACACAGCGACGGTGACAGGCAACGCGTGGAGCTTGGAAGTACCGGCAAGCGCCGTTGAGGCGTTAGCGGAAGGCACTCAGACCATCAAGGCGGACGTGAGTGATAAAGCGGGCAACCCAGCACCGCAAGCGAGCCATGACATCACGGTCGATACCGAAGCGCCGAGCATCGGCATCACCACGCCAATCGCAGGCGATGACATCATCAATGCCGCGGAAAGTGACGAGCCACTGACCATCAGTGGTACCACCACCAACGTGGAAGACGGTCAAACCGTGACGGTGACCATCGGTGGTGAGAAATACACAGCGACGGTGACAGGCAACGCGTGGAGCTTGGAAGTACCGGCAAGCGCCGTTGAGGCGTTAGCGGAAGGCACTCAGACCATCAAGGCGGACGTGAGTGATAAAGCGGGCAACCCAGCACCGCAAGCGAGCCATGACATCACGGTCGATACCGAAGCGCCGAGCATCGGCATCACCACGCCAATCGCAGGCGATGACATCATCAATGCCGCGGAAAGTGACGAGCCACTGACCATCAGTGGTACCACCACCAACGTGGAAGACGGTCAAACCGTGACGGTGACCATCGGTGGTGAGAAATACACAGCGACGGTGACAGGCAACGCGTGGAGCTTGGAAGTACCGGCAAGCGCCGTTGAGGCGTTAGCGGAAGGCACTCAGACCATCAAGGCGGACGTGAGTGATAAAGCGGGCAACCCAGCACCGCAAGCGAGCCATGACATCACGGTCGATACCGAAGCGCCGAGCATCGGCATCACCACGCCAATCGCAGGCGATGACATCATCAATGCCGCGGAAAGTGACGAGCCACTGACCATCAGTGGTACCACCACCAACGTGGAAGACGGTCAAACCGTGACGGTGACCATCGGTGGTGAGAAATACACAGCGACGGTGACAGGCAACGCGTGGAGCTTGGAAGTACCGGCAAGCGCCGTTGAGGCGTTAGCGGAAGGCACTCAGACCATCAAGGCGGACGTGAGTGATAAAGCGGGCAACCCAGCACCGCAAGCGAGCCATGACATCACGGTCGATACCGAAGCGCCGAGCATCGGCATCACCACGCCAATCGCAGGCGATGACATCATCAATGCCGCGGAAAGTGACGAGCCACTGACCATCAGTGGTACCACCACCAACGTGGAAGACGGTCAAACCGTGACGGTGACCATCGGTGGTGAGAAATACACAGCGACGGTGACAGGCAACGCGTGGAGCTTGGAAGTACCGGCAAGCGCCGTTGAGGCGTTAGCGGAAGGCACTCAGACCATCAAGGCGGACGTGAGTGATAAAGCGGGCAACCCAGCACCGCAAGCGAGCCATGACATCACGGTCGATACCGAAGCGCCGAGCATCGGCATCACCACGCCAATCGCAGGCGATGACATCATCAATGCCGCGGAAAGTGACGAGCCACTGACCATCAGTGGTACCACCACCAACGTGGAAGACGGTCAAACCGTGACGGTGACCATCGGTGGTGAGAAATACACAGCGACGGTGACAGGCAACGCGTGGAGCTTGGAAGTACCGGCAAGCGCCGTTGAGGCGTTAGCGGAAGGCACTCAGACCATCAAGGCGGACGTGAGTGATAAAGCGGGCAACCCAGCACCGCAAGCGAGCCATGACATCACGGTCGATACCGAAGCGCCGAGCATCGGCATCACCACGCCAATCGCAGGCGATGACATCATCAATGCCGCGGAAAGTGACGAGCCACTGACCATCAGTGGTACCACCACCAACGTGGAAGACGGTCAAACCGTGACGGTGACCATCGGTGGTGAGAAATACACAGCGACGGTGACAGGCAACGCGTGGAGCTTGGAAGTACCGGCAAGCGCCGTTGAGGCGTTAGCGGAAGGCACTCAGACCATCAAGGCGGACGTGAGTGATAAAGCGGGCAACCCAGCACCGCAAGCGAGCCATGACATCACGGTCGATACCGAAGCGCCGAGCATCGGCATCACCACGCCAATCGCAGGCGATGACATCATCAATGCCGCGGAAAGTGACGAGCCACTGACCATCAGTGGTACCACCACCAACGTGGAAGACGGTCAAACCGTGACGGTGACCATCGGTGGTGAGAAATACACAGCGACGGTGACAGGCAACGCGTGGAGCTTGGAAGTACCGGCAAGCGCCGTTGAGGCGTTAGCGGAAGGCACTCAGACCATCAAGGCGGACGTGAGTGATAAAGCGGGCAACCCAGCACCGCAAGCGAGCCATGACATCACGGTCGATACCGAAGCGCCGAGCATCGGCATCACCACGCCAATCGCAGGCGATGACATCATCAATGCCGCGGAAAGTGACGAGCCACTGACCATCAGTGGTACCACCACCAACGTGGAAGACGGTCAAACCGTGACGGTGACCATCGGTGGTGAGAAATACACAGCGACGGTGACAGGCAACGCGTGGAGCTTGGAAGTACCGGCAAGCGCCGTTGAGGCGTTAGCGGAAGGCACTCAGACCATCAAGGCGGACGTGAGTGATAAAGCGGGCAACCCAGCACCGCAAGCGAGCCATGACATCACGGTCGATACCGAAGCGCCGAGCATCGGCATCACCACGCCAATCGCAGGCGATGACATCATCAATGCCGCGGAAAGTGACGAGCCACTGACCATCAGTGGTACCACCACCAACGTGGAAGACGGTCAAACCGTGACGGTGACCATCGGTGGTGAGAAATACACAGCGACGGTGACAGGCAACGCGTGGAGCTTGGAAGTACCGGCAAGCGCCGTTGAGGCGTTAGCGGAAGGCACTCAGACCATCAAGGCGGACGTGAGTGATAAAGCGGGCAACCCAGCACCGCAAGCGAGCCATGACATCACGGTCGATACCGAAGCGCCGAGCATCGGCATCACCACGCCAATCGCAGGCGATGACATCATCAATGCCGCGGAAAGTGACGAGCCACTGACCATCAGTGGTACCACCACCAACGTGGAAGACGGTCAAACCGTGACGGTGACCATCGGTGGTGAGAAATACACAGCGACGGTGACAGGCAACGCGTGGAGCTTGGAAGTACCGGCAAGCGCCGTTGAGGCGTTAGCGGAAGGCACTCAGACCATCAAGGCGGACGTGAGTGATAAAGCGGGCAACCCAGCACCGCAAGCGAGCCATGACATCACGGTCGATACCGAAGCGCCGAGCATCGGCATCACCACGCCAATCGCAGGCGATGACATCATCAATGCCGCGGAAAGTGACGAGCCACTGACCATCAGTGGTACCACCACCAACGTGGAAGACGGTCAAACCGTGACGGTGACCATCGGTGGTGAGAAATACACAGCGACGGTGACAGGCAACGCGTGGAGCTTGGAAGTACCGGCAAGCGCCGTTGAGGCGTTAGCGGAAGGCACTCAGACCATCAAGGCGGACGTGAGTGATAAAGCGGGCAACCCAGCACCGCAAGCGAGCCATGACATCACGGTCGATACCGAAGCGCCGAGCATCGGCATCACCACGCCAATCGCAGGCGATGACATCATCAATGCCGCGGAAAGTGACGAGCCACTGACCATCAGTGGTACCACCACCAACGTGGAAGACGGTCAAACCGTGACGGTGACCATCGGTGGTGAGAAATACACAGCGACGGTGACAGGCAACGCGTGGAGCTTGGAAGTACCGGCAAGCGCCGTTGAGGCGTTAGCGGAAGGCACTCAGACCATCAAGGCGGACGTGAGTGATAAAGCGGGCAACCCAGCACCGCAAGCGAGCCATGACATCACGGTCGATACCGAAGCGCCGAGCATCGGCATCACCACGCCAATCGCAGGCGATGACATCATCAATGCCGCGGAAAGTGACGAGCCACTGACCATCAGTGGTACCACCACCAACGTGGAAGACGGTCAAACCGTGACGGTGACCATCGGTGGTGAGAAATACACAGCGACGGTGACAGGCAACGCGTGGAGCTTGGAAGTACCGGCAAGCGCCGTTGAGGCGTTAGCGGAAGGCACTCAGACCATCAAGGCGGACGTGAGTGATAAAGCGGGCAACCCAGCACCGCAAGCGAGCCATGACATCACGGTCGATACCGAAGCGCCGAGCATCGGCATCACCACGCCAATCGCAGGCGATGACATCATCAATGCCGCGGAAAGTGACGAGCCACTGACCATCAGTGGTACCACCACCAACGTGGAAGACGGTCAAACCGTGACGGTGACCATCGGTGGTGAGAAATACACAGCGACGGTGACAGGCAACGCGTGGAGCTTGGAAGTACCGGCAAGCGCCGTTGAGGCGTTAGCGGAAGGCACTCAGACCATCAAGGCGGACGTGAGTGATAAAGCGGGCAACCCAGCACCGCAAGCGAGCCATGACATCACGGTCGATACCGAAGCGCCGAGCATCGGCATCACCACGCCAATCGCAGGCGATGACATCATCAATGCCGCGGAAAGTGACGAGCCACTGACCATCAGTGGTACCACCACCAACGTGGAAGACGGTCAAACCGTGACGGTGACCATCGGTGGTGAGAAATACACAGCGACGGTGACAGGCAACGCGTGGAGCTTGGAAGTACCGGCAAGCGCCGTTGAGGCGTTAGCGGAAGGCACTCAGACCATCAAGGCGGACGTGAGTGATAAAGCGGGCAACCCAGCACCGCAAGCGAGCCATGACATCACGGTCGATACCGAAGCGCCGAGCATCGGCATCACCACGCCAATCGCAGGCGATGACATCATCAATGCCGCGGAAAGTGACGAGCCACTGACCATCAGTGGTACCACCACCAACGTGGAAGACGGTCAAACCGTGACGGTGACCATCGGTGGTGAGAAATACACAGCGACGGTGACAGGCAACGCGTGGAGCTTGGAAGTACCGGCAAGCGCCGTTGAGGCGTTAGCGGAAGGCACTCAGACCATCAAGGCGGACGTGAGTGATAAAGCGGGCAACCCAGCACCGCAAGCGAGCCATGACATCACGGTCGATACCGAAGCGCCGAGCATCGGCATCACCACGCCAATCGCAGGCGATGACATCATCAATGCCGCGGAAAGTGACGAGCCACTGACCATCAGTGGTACCACCACCAACGTGGAAGACGGTCAAACCGTGACGGTGACCATCGGTGGTGAGAAATACACAGCGACGGTGACAGGCAACGCGTGGAGCTTGGAAGTACCGGCAAGCGCCGTTGAGGCGTTAGCGGAAGGCACTCAGACCATCAAGGCGGACGTGAGTGATAAAGCGGGCAACCCAGCACCGCAAGCGAGCCATGACATCACGGTCGATACCGAAGCGCCGAGCATCGGCATCACCACGCCAATCGCAGGCGATGACATCATCAATGCCGCGGAAAGTGACGAGCCACTGACCATCAGTGGTACCACCACCAACGTGGAAGACGGTCAAACCGTGACGGTGACCATCGGTGGTGAGAAATACACAGCGACGGTGACAGGCAACGCGTGGAGCTTGGAAGTACCGGCAAGCGCCGTTGAGGCGTTAGCGGAAGGCACTCAGACCATCAAGGCGGACGTGAGTGATAAAGCGGGCAACCCAGCACCGCAAGCGAGCCATGACATCACGGTCGATACCGAAGCGCCGAGCATCGGCATCACCACGCCAATCGCAGGCGATGACATCATCAATGCCGCGGAAAGTGACGAGCCACTGACCATCAGTGGTACCACCACCAACGTGGAAGACGGTCAAACCGTGACGGTGACCATCGGTGGTGAGAAATACACAGCGACGGTGACAGGCAACGCGTGGAGCTTGGAAGTACCGGCAAGCGCCGTTGAGGCGTTAGCGGAAGGCACTCAGACCATCAAGGCGGACGTGAGTGATAAAGCGGGCAACCCAGCACCGCAAGCGAGCCATGACATCACGGTCGATACCGAAGCGCCGAGCATCGGCATCACCACGCCAATCGCAGGCGATGACATCATCAATGCCGCGGAAAGTGACGAGCCACTGACCATCAGTGGTACCACCACCAACGTGGAAGACGGTCAAACCGTGACGGTGACCATCGGTGGTGAGAAATACACAGCGACGGTGACAGGCAACGCGTGGAGCTTGGAAGTACCGGCAAGCGCCGTTGAGGCGTTAGCGGAAGGCACTCAGACCATCAAGGCGGACGTGAGTGATAAAGCGGGCAACCCAGCACCGCAAGCGAGCCATGACATCACGGTCGATACCGAAGCGCCGAGCATCGGCATCACCACGCCAATCGCAGGCGATGACATCATCAATGCCGCGGAAAGTGACGAGCCACTGACCATCAGTGGTACCACCACCAACGTGGAAGACGGTCAAACCGTGACGGTGACCATCGGTGGTGAGAAATACACAGCGACGGTGACAGGCAACGCGTGGAGCTTGGAAGTACCGGCAAGCGCCGTTGAGGCGTTAGCGGAAGGCACTCAGACCATCAAGGCGGACGTGAGTGATAAAGCGGGCAACCCAGCACCGCAAGCGAGCCATGACATCACGGTCGATACCGAAGCGCCGAGCATCGGCATCACCACGCCAATCGCAGGCGATGACATCATCAATGCCGCGGAAAGTGACGAGCCACTGACCATCAGTGGTACCACCACCAACGTGGAAGACGGTCAAACCGTGACGGTGACCATCGGTGGTGAGAAATACACAGCGACGGTGACAGGCAACGCGTGGAGCTTGGA